>NZ_JAGKSP010000002.1 GCF_017942085.1 Paenibacillus lignilyticus | reverse complement strand
CCCCTCAAGATGAGATTTCCCAGTATGTAAGACCCCTGAAAGACGATCAGGTTGATAGGTTCGAGGTGGAAGTGCAGCAATGCATGCAGCTGACGAATACTAATCGGTCGAGGGCTTATCCTACGAACATTCAGCTCGGATGTTCAACTTCGGACAAGATCAGCTAAACAAAACCTTCGCAAAGGTTCGTATCCAGTTTTCAATGTGTAACCCTATAGATTTGGAAGCACCCATGCGGGTGCTTTTTTTATATTCTGCTACAAAATTCACGCTTTAAGAAAATACGAGTTACTGATAGTGTTTTCTTATGTCCTATGGCGTACATCTCTATTGTTAGGACGGACTTAGGACAAAGGTAGAGCCGTTATATGCAAATGTCACGGATGATGGGAAGTAGATTGGAGGGGATCGCGATGATTTCAGCAGTAGGTCAAGATCTTATTAACGCCTACCAGAGAGCGCCGTTGGAGCTTGCGCATGCCATTGCAGGATTAAGCGATTCTGATCTGGATCAGGCCAGAGCAGACGGCAAATGGACAATCAGGGAAATCGTCCATCATCTTATTGACTGTGATATGAATTATTTTCAAATTAACCGATATGCTTTGGCGGACACGGGAGCAACCTATTTGTTTAATGATTTTAATGGGGATGTTTGGAGCGCCAAGATGAGCTATAGAAATCGGTCCATTGACATGGAGATGAAACTGTTCGCCATGATGCGAGACTATATCTCCTACCTCTGCAGTACCTTGCCGGATTCATTGGACCGAGTTCTTGTGCATGAGCATGGGAAGGCAACGGTTAGCGATGCCCTGAAACATGATATCCGGCACGCCTCGCATCATATTGGGCAAATCTATGAGACTCGGAGGATCCATAACCTATGAATGGGTTCTAAGTTCTAGTTCACATCGCCAACATAACAACGCTTTGGTTTAGTTCCGTTCGCAATTTCGATCAGCTGGGGAATCAATGAATTTGGATAAAATGGAAAGTTAGCTAATTCATGAAGCGGAATCCAGGCGACTCCGATTTGGTCAGGGTCTGGATTAGGGGAAGATGCAGGGATGGCGGTACCGTCTCCGTCTTTGAACTTGCAGCGAAAAATAGGGCTGATGATATGTAGGCTGCCATTGGTTTGGGCATTATCGTGATTGCTTCCAATAAACTCACGGAGGAATAGCAGCTCTCCGACGTCTACCGCGACTCCCACCTCCTCGAATACTTCACGATAGATCGCCTGCTCCAGGGTTTCGCCAAACTCTTGTTTGCCGCCGGGGAGAATGTAAGAGTCTTCTAATGTGTCGGTGTCCCTTTTATGGATGGTAAGTATAGCGTCGTTTTGAATGATGACGGCTTGTACGCCAACGGTGATTTTCATTTCCTGTTCTCCTCCTTAAGTAATCTCTTCATATTTGATTAAGGGCCGCCTCAAAAGTTGTAACGCATACTTTGGAGGCGGCCCTTGTTATGGTTAAAGATCTGCCGGCAATTCGGATGGTACCCAGAGGCCGGTTACATCGATTCCGCGTTCATCGCGGATCTTGAGATCACGGAGGAACTCTATAAACCCTATTGCCGGTTTCCAGCCGAGCGCTTGCTCCGCTTCGGAAAGGTCGTGCTGCTCGACTGAGCCTGGCAGGCTAATGGCATATTTCTCAATTAGCCGACGTGCACCGGGAACTTGTTCCTCGCACCAATCCGGGCCAAGTTCGTGGAAGTTGTTCACGACTTCCTCCGGCATTCCGTGATTGGTATGTACGATGGTACAGAAAAGCCCGATATCCCGGTTAAGGGCGGCTTTCACTGAGGCTACGGTAGCGGTGGCCACATCTCTGCGATCGATGCCGTTGCGGAGCAAACGTGAGCCGAATTCCAAGTAAGGACGCGGAATGAATTCATGATAGCGGAGCATGGCGATGGATGCGCCGGTCATTTCATGGTAGGACCTGCACAAGTCTTCTCCAATTACTTTCGAAACACTGTATACGGATCCCCAGCCATAGGCCATGGATGAAGCATATACGATGGATTGGATGCCTGCTTGCTTGCAAGCTTCCAGCACGTTGAACGTACCGTCCACATTAACGGCGAAGATTGTCTCGTCACTTACCGGCGGATTATGCGCGCAATGCCATGCAGCCAGATGAACGACGGCATCCATTCCTTCCACAGCACGGCGAACGTCGCCGGCTGTTCTGCTGTCGCAGCGTACAAATTCCACATCGGCGAAATCTGTTCCCGCCGGAGGTGACACATCTGCCATCCGAACCGTGTATCCCTCTTGGATAAGCGCTCTGCTAATCGCTTGTCCGCCGTTGCCTGAAGCGCCGGTAACTAAAACTTTCATATTGGGAATCCCTCGCTTTATGGTCTGATTCTAGCATTATAGCATGAGAGTTACTTTGTTTACCTGGAACTTTAGTTCCGAAGTAGGTAGAAAAAAGTTGGTTGTGTGGTATTGTGCGAAAAGTGGGATTATTTTTGTGCATCGCATAATTCTGGGTAAAGTTTACAGAGAAAGAAGGAATTATAAACCAAATGTAGAACATATATTCGTAGTGGCCGACTCGCCATTGGAATGTCGGGTCCGATTCGAGGTCAGCCCAATACTTGTTTGGAGACACAGGAGGGTACCATGTCTATACAAGACCAGCTTCCCGAAGCGCTGAGGAAGCAACTAACGTCTGAACTGCTGTTCAGCGCTAAGACCGATCTGCTGCAGGATGGCCGATTCGGCGTGCAATGGCTGGCTGTCACGGCACAAGACATCATGGTATGGCAGCAAGACAAGACACTGCTGCTTAAGCAGCCATTAGAAGAGCTGAAGGATGCGCGGGCCGTCAGTGCAGTCGGTGGAGGAACGCTGCTGGCTGACACCGGTAAAGGTCCGGTCGTAATCGCGCGTTATACAGCTGCGCAATCGCCGGTGTTCGGATTTGCAGCGAAGCTGCTCAGCGCAATAGCGAAGAACGAAGAGCGGCCGGTACTATCGGAGCGCGAGCTTCCTCGCAGCTGCCATAGCTGCGGCAATCCGTTATCGGAAGGAACGCAGATCTGCCAGATATGCACGCACAACGGCAAGGTAGCTGCTCGGATGCTGAGCTATACCAAGCCCTACAAGCTGCAGATGATAGCTGCCGCATGTCTGCTCATTACAACAACACTCGTAGAATTGGTACCGCCTTACTTAACGAAGGTCATCATCGACGACGTCCTTGGCCCGAAGGATGTCGGATCGACACTGCTCTATGTTGTACTGGGGCTCGGCGCAACAATGCTTCTCATGTCGCTTATGCAAACGGTTCGCGGTTTAATCGGCGTATGGGTTGGATCTAAGCTGATGGGGGACTTGCGTAAAGATGTCTACAGCTCGCTCATGCGGCTCTCTCTAGCCTTCTTCGACCGCCGTCAAACGTCGCAATTCATCGGCAGGGTCAATAACGATTCAGAAGCGATGCGGCAGTTTATGACGGACGGGGTCGTGTTCATGACCGCGGAGGGACTGCGGATCATTGCGATTTTCATCATTATGTTCGGGCTGGATTGGCAGCTTACGCTGTACGCTATTTTGCCAGTACCGGTCATGGTTGCCGTATCGATGACGATCTGGCCGAAGATTGGACGACGCTGGTATCAGCAATGGCGTTCGATTTTTCGATTGAACACATTGGTCGGTGATTCTCTTCAAGGAATTCGGGTGGTAAAAGCTTTCGGCAGAGAACATGATGAGCTATCCCGTTATGGGGAAGCGAACGTTGAAGTTGTACGACGAAATATCCGCATGGAAGGGCTCTGGTCATTCATGTTCCCGGCCTTTGCCTTCATTGCCGGAATGGGCACGCTGCTCATTTGGTATAACGGCGGAAGCAAAGTACTGCAAGACAACATGCAGCTCGGTGTACTTATGGCGCTTATCGCTTACCTCGGCATGTTATTCGGCCCGCTGCAATGGATCAGCCAAATGATCAGTTGGGCGAGCAATGCCATGGCGGCTGCACACCGTGTGTTCGAGATTATGGATACGCCGCCTGATGTGCCTGACGTGCGTAATCCGGCAGCTGTCGGCGTCATCAAAGGCGACGTCATATTCGAGAAAGTTACTTACGGTTATGAGAAGCATCATCCGGTGCTCAAGGACGTCAATTTGCAAGTGGAAGCAGGCGAAATGATCGGTCTGGTCGGTCATTCCGGCGCGGGGAAATCGACGTTCATCAACATGATTTGCCGATTCTATGACACCGATGAAGGTGCCATTCTTATTGACGGTACGGATCTCCGCGATATTAGCCAGGTTGATCTGCGTAAGCAGATCGGCGTCGTCTTGCAGGAGACATTCCTGTTCGACGGTACGATTGCCGAGAATATTGCGTATTCCAAACCGGACGCAACACCGATCGAGATCATGCGCGCGGCGAAGATCGCCAATGCGCACGACTTTATCGTTCGATTGCCGGACGGCTACGATACTCGCGTCGGTGAACGAGGTCATAAGCTCTCCGGCGGTGAGAAACAGCGGGTTGCCATCGCTCGTGCCATTATCCATGATCCGCGTATCCTGATTCTGGATGAAGCGACCGCATCGGTTGATACCGAGACAGAACGCCAAATTCAAGAAGCGATTTCGCGGCTGGTTAAAGGCCGTACGACATTCGCGATTGCGCATCGCCTATCGACGCTTCGCAATGCCAATCGGCTTGTTGTACTGGATCGTGGCAAAATCGTGGAAGTCGGCACGCATGAACAATTGCTCGAGAAAGAGGACGGCGCATATCGGAAGCTCGTTGACGCGCAGACGGAGCTGTCCAAGATCAAGGGGGTTGAAGGCTGATGACTTCTGAAGTCGACAAGTATGACATTCGCTTATTTACGCCGGATGATGTCTATTTCAGCCGCGGTGAAGGCGGCGTGTTCCAAGGAATTGTAGCAGGCGTAACGTACGAAGAGCTTGAGGTGTACCGCGCGTTTCCGTTTCTCTACACCACGCAATATATTTCCATTCGAAATTCAAAAGGCGAAGAGCTTGGAATCGTTCCGGACATTAAAGAGCTGTATGAAGAGAGTGCACGGGAGCTCGAGAAGGAGCTTCAGTTTCGCTATTTCATGCCGCGTGTGACGCGTGTGGACAGCGTAAAGTTCAAGTCCGACCTCTGGATGTGGGAGCTGCAAACTCATCTGGGCGCGACTCGGATGGTCATGCGGAATCTGCATGAGCATATGCAATATCCCGGTGGCGGCCGAGTCATACTGACCGACATGAGCGGCAAACGTTGTGAGATTACCGATTGGCGAGAGCTGGATGCACACAGCCGTAAGCTGCTGGAAGAAGTATTGTAAGCATAGTAGGAAGAGTTGGGCAGATAACCTCTGCCCGGCTCTTTTTTTAGTTCATTTATGGAGCAAATCCTGTACCGTAGCGGTAGCGCAAGTCCGTGGCAACGAGCTCTCGCAGCATGTTCTCGCTGCTTCGCTCCAGTCGCAGCTTGAACAGTGCGACTTTGTCCGGAGCCAATTGTTTTAGCTCCGAGTATACCGCTTTGGACGTAAAGATTTTCGCCGAGCTATGGAGGGCTTTCTCCAGATTCTCATGTTCATCAATGCCGAGAACCTCCGGGCATAAGTGGGTAATGCCATCCTCGCGAATACGCTGAAGCATCCACTCGCCCCCGGCCAGACCTTGGCTGACAAAGGATACTTGTGAATCTCGTTGAAGCGTGGCTAATTCAAGCACGATGGAAGAATCGACCGTGACTCCGACCACATGAACCTTTTTGTCCAGAGGAGCCAGTATCGCTTTGGCGCGATTCGCCTGATTCAAGCTGGTCACCCAAATATCGTTCGGACGTGCTTCCTTGACCGTACGAGTTCCTTCCAGCAAATCCTCGAGGAAAATCGTACAGACCTCAAGTTCCGTCACTCGCTCGATTTCTTCTTGATAGAAATAGAGATCATGGTCCTTGCTTTCCACGAGCAGAATGCGCGCCGGAACGGTCGGAAGGCCGCTCTGCAGCAGACTATACCCTAGGCCGGCCATGAAGAGCTCCTGCAGATCAAGCTTTTCCGCGCGTGCTCCTTTGATTACACCATCCAGCAGCCTTTTCATGGGGATGCCTTTTCTGCGCAGTCGTTCCGTTGCCGTGCCGCCAAGCACTTGCGTCCCTTTGCCTTTCTGCATGGAGACAAAACCTTCGACTTTCAGCTGGCTATAAACCCCGTTCACAGTATTTCGGTTAAGCCCGAGCAAATCGGCCAGCTGGCTTGCGGCAGGCAAAGGATCGCCGGGCTTTAATTGCCCCGTACCAATCAGCCACTTCAGCTGTTCTTTGATTTGGGTATGAACCCCAAAATTGACTTGATGATCGACAGTTAAACAGAAGCGATTTGAAATCATATGAACACCCTCATTTACCTATATGTCTATGCATGTTGCATATCTCATTTTCTGAAAATGTAAAGATGGAAGACGGGTAGTTAGCAATCGACTTCTCATGTCTTTGGTCGTACAGTCTCTATATTTCTATCAATACGACCATGAACGTAAGATGAATTGCAAGAAAGAAGGGAGTTTAAATGTATAGGCAAGTATGCATTTCTTCCTATACTGGTTTGACTACTCTACGTTAGGTTGATGCCACCTCCGAATCACATCCTCAGTATACAGACGCAAACTTTCTTTAAAAAGTTATAGAAATTTATTAAAATTTAAATAAATAAATCAATTGACTGATTCATTTGAGTAAATATATAATCATCTCAGAATTTGTTGTAATACCAATGTCAGATTAAGTGACATAATCTTTCATATCCATTACATACGACCCGGTGCTCGAATCAGGTCGCAGGAGCGTATTAATGGCAGAAGTGAAAGGGGGCATATGCCAATAAATACGGTTTTATTGACCAAAGGAAGATTGGCATGATCGTTCGCGCTAGTTACCTATCTACTAGTAGATAGACAAGTAAATGAGGATGAATGTAAGCGTTTCCTATGTTTTTTTTATTAACTTTTTATTATTTAAGCGAGGACGTGATAAGGCTTGATCAGAAAAAGTAAGCGAATGGCTTCCGCACTCCTGTCGACGATGCTGGTATTCGGAGTTGTAACACCTGTATTGGCTAAGCAATCGCAGCACAATGATCCGATACGAAAAAGCCAATGGACTGAAGGAGAGATTTCCCTTGCCCCCTCTATCGAAAATCCAACCGCGAATGCCGCACGGCAAGCTTCCATGCAGCTCCCTGCGTTCGGCAGCACGCTGCCTGAAAAACCGGAATATGCCGCTGATCGTGTCATTGTCAGATATCGCACGGAGCAGAAGTCCGTATTTGCCGTATCACTGAGCAATCAAATAACGGGGTCCAGCCCGCTCTCGGTACCCAATGCGGAGCTGTTGAAGCTCGCGGCTGGCGCTGATGTACATAGTGTGATAGAAGAGCTGCTTAAGGATCCGAACGTTCTCTATGCGGAGCCTGATTACAAGATAAATTCTGCATTGGTTCCGCAAATGATCCGCCCGGTCGACTTGTCGAACGAGGCGGCCGTTTCGGCAGCGGACGCGGGACAATCAGCCGCATTGCCTAATGATCCTCTTTTCCATGAACAATGGGGGCTGAACAACACCGGCCAGGATCTCAATGAAGGCTCGGTACCCGGCGGCTTGGAAGATATCGATATGGATTTGCCTGAAGCTTGGGAAATCACGACGGGCAGCAAGGACGTGACCGTTGCCGTTATCGGCACCGGCGTGAAGATGGATGCTCCCGATCTGGTCGGTCAGTTCTGGACCAACGATAAAGAAATTGCTGGCAACGAAATCGATGATGATGGCAACGGGCTCATTGATGACGTGAACGGCTGGGATTTCGCCTACGATGACAACACACTTTTCGATACGAGCGATGGTCTCAATGATACTTACGGCACGACAATTACCGGACAAATCGCCGCTGTTATGAACAATAACGAAGGCATTGCCGGTGTGGCGCCTAATGTAAAGGTCATGCCGCTTAAGGTGGCTTCCGAAGAGCTCGGATACTTCTCGGATGTCGTGGATGCCATCCACTATGCCGATGAGCACGGCGCCAAGATCGCTACGCTCGGAATCGTGTATCAATACAGAAGCAAACTGGTCGAAGATGCGATCAATGCCTCCGACATGTTGTTCGTTTCTCCGGCCGGCGAAAGCTCAGGCTTGACCGGTACCTTAAATACGGATGTTCTGCCGGTGTATCCTGCAGCCTATCCAAGCTTGAACATGCTTTCGGTTACCGGTGTCAATATTCTGGGTGATCCGGCTTTGGGCGCTGCGATCGGGCAGATGTCCGTCGATGTCGCTGCACCGTCCGAACTGGTCATCTCGACAACGCCTGACGTTGATGCCGGGTATGCGGCGCAAATCGATAATGGGATCTATAAAGCGTACTACAACGGAATTGGGTTTGAAGAAATTCCGATTGAGGATCCGCAATATGCCGGTCAACGGCAGGAGATGTTCGATCGCGCGATGGATTATCTCAAGCCGGCGGATGTAGCCGAACCGAAGATCCTACTCGTTAATGACAGTAAGCGCTCCTTCAATAACGGCGATGGAGGCGTAGGTCCAATGTACGAAAGCGATCCTATGGCTGTCTATGAAGGGCTGCTTCAGAAAGCCGGTTATACCTATGAAACATACACGACAGAGGACGAGACCTTTGATGGCCCGGCGCTCACCGGACCGCAAGGGCTGCAGCAGTACGATATCGTGGTTTGGTTCACGGGAACGGCAGCAGTTACCGGTGATAACAAACTGATCACAGATAATGATCAAGCGAATTTGACCGGTTATCTTAACGCCGGCGGCCACTTGATGCTCACGGGACAAGATGCTATTGACCAAAGCCCGAAATCCGCTTTTGTAAGAGATGTCCTTGGCCTTAAGCTCGTCAAGGAAGGCGGCTACATTTTCAAAGGTTGGGGTGTTCCCGGCACGATTTATGAGGATCAAGAATATAGGCTAATGGATTTCTCGTTATTTTACGACACCGTCATTAGCAATAAGCCCGAGATGACTACGGTCAATATCAAGAACAGCAAAGGCAGATACTCCTATTCCCAAGGTACGCTATACGCTGCTGCCTACGCTGCAGGCGTGGCTGCACTGGTTGGAAGCCAGAATCCGGATATGAATGCACTGGAAATCAAGCAGCGCGTTGTAACAAGCGGCAAGCCGATTCCTACCTTAAAAACAATGACAGTAAGCGGTAAGCTAATCAGTGCCTATCGTGCACTGTGGAATAAGGACATCCCGGGGATGTCGTTGATTGATACGTCTGTCACAGGCAAACTCGATCAGGCGAGCGATCCGAATCATGTCTATTCCGTCGAACTGAACGCCGGCGAAACGGCGACCTTCACGCTTACGGGTGAAGAGGGGACGGATTTCGATCTGATTCTATACGATGATTCCGCTACGACCGTGCAAAGCAAAGAAGGCGCGGTAGCCTTCTCCGAAACGGCGGACACGTCATCCGAATCAATCACGTACCGCGCAAGCAAGGCGGGTACGTATTACGTGAACATCTATGCCGTAAAAGGCGCCGGTGCCTACACCTTGAACGTGCAGTACGGTAACTCGTCGAGCCGGGTCGAGGACAGCGACGCATCGCTGATCTACGACGGTAACTGGACCACACTAACGGGCTCTTCCTATTCGGGTGGAACCTTGAAGCAGCTTACCGGAGAGGGCTCCGTCAAGTTTGGGTTTAGAGGGAATCTGTTCGAATGGATCGGTACAAAGAACGATATGCAAGGCACCGCAGAGATCCGAATCGATGGATTGGCTATGGGTTATGCCGATTTGTCCAGCGTGACGCAACAATCGAAGCAATCGTTGTTCAAAATGCTACTGACTAATGGGCATCACGACGTAGAGATTCGATCCGTAAAAGGCGTAAATCAGAAATTGGCAATAAACGTGGATGCGTTCGTGTTCTCCGGATTAATTTCGCCGACACATCCTGCCGCCGATTACGAGGGGCCTTGGGCTATTCGATACGGCAAGAAATATGCTGACGGTGTACAAACCTATACCACGACTCCGGGCAGTTCCGTCGACTTTACATTCACAGGCACGAAGGTTACCGTCTGGTCCTCGACCGGCAGCAACCGCGGCAAAGCGAATATCTACATCGATGGCAAGTCGGTGACGGCAGCGCCTATCGATCTGTACAGTGATAAGATGCGCTATCAGGTACCTGTCTTTACGTCAGGCGAGCTCGCAAATGGCGTGCATCATATCGAAGTTGTTCATGCCGGCGAAGCCAATCCCAATTCGAGCAACAGCATTGTGACCATCGACGGCTTGGATGTCCTGAACTTAAACTAGCCTGCAAAGCAGCTACTATTCTGAACCGAAATGGGGTACCTGAACGTGAAACGATCATTTCTCAAAAAATCACTTTCGCTCGCAACGGTCTCGGTGCTGGCCGGAAGTCTGGTTACGACCGGCTTGCCAGCCGCGCATGCCGCTCCGCTGGACAAGGCATTCATAACAAAAGAAGGGCTGGAAGCCGTAACGCGGCTGCTGCAGCAAGCTAAGCCGGAAGCCGGGATCAATGCGATCCCTGGCGAAGCTTACATTGCCGATGACATCGATACCGCTTCCGCGAAGGAAATGAATGTCATCCTCCAACTAAGCGGCCAACCCGCGGCCGTTGGTATATATGCCGCGAAGCTCGGCTATAAAGCACTGGCAGCGGAAGCAAGTGAAGTTACCGTGCAGTCGGAGCAGCAGGCATTCGTTCGCAGTGCTCAAGCTAGCAGCATTCCGTTTAAGATCAATCGCAGCTTTAATACGGTGCTCAACGGAATGGAGATTACCATCCGGGCTGATCTTATTCCGCAGTTGGCGAAGCTTCCGGGCGTGAAAGCCATTCATAAGAATGTCATCTATTACCCGATTGACGAGCCCGACGGCTATCAAATTGCTGCCGGCTCATCGGATTTCGATCCGGTTCCGCTCGAGCAAATCGGCGTTCTGAAGGCTTGGGATCGCGGATTAACGGGCAAAGGATTGAAGGTCGGCGTTATTGATACCGGCATCGATTACCTGCATCCGGACCTCAAAGGCAATTATGTCGAAGGCGGCTACGATGCCATTAATCAGGACGACGATCCATATGAAGATTTACCGGAAGAAGGCTATGAAGACTCAACAGGCTCTATCCATGGTACGCATGTATCCGGCACGATCGCCGGAACGGCTTCCAACCCGACGTCCGTGCATGTGCAGAAGGGTGTCGCCTATGAGGCGGATCTGTATGCCTATAAAGTGCTCGGCCCGGAAGGCGGCACATCCTCCCAAGTTATCGACGGGATCGAACACGCCGTCGACGACCACATGGACGTCATTAACCTTTCCTTAGGGAGCGATCTGGAGAAAGATCCGGACTCGCCTGACTCCATCGCGGTGAACAATGCCGTCTTAGCAGGCGTTGTAGCCGTGGTCGCGAACGGCAATGCCGGCGGCGGCAATCAGTACTACTACTCCATGGGATCACCGGCCGCTTCGCAAATGGCGATCTCCGTTGGTGCGGTGACAAGCGATAGCAACCGCGTCCAGGGGACGATTCACAGCGCAGTCGGGTCAGAGGTCTATGACACGAATATGAGTTTGATGAGCTGGACGACGGATAAAGAGAGCTTTAACACCATGTTCGGCACCAATCCGATTCAAGGCGTTTACGTCGGCCTGGGTAGGGAAGATGATTATAAAGGCCTTAAACCGGAGTTCCTGGCCGACAAAATCGTATTCATCTCCCGAGGGCTTTCCAGCTTCGACGAGAAAGTGAAATTGGCTGCCAAGCACGGCGCGAAGGCGGCTGTCATCTTTAATGGCAATTACTCTGCCAGCGATCCGAATGTCCCTGACTTATCGGAAGAAATACTGTCTCGTGACGGCGCGATCGGTCCGCTTGCTTTCCTTGGCGACGGCTACGATTATATTCCGACATTCGACATGCCGGGCAAGATGGGGCGTGCATTAGCTCGCCAGCTGAAGGCGCATCCGGATCAAAAGTTGCAGTTCACGATGAAGAACGACTTTAAGACGGTTGTGGTAGCCGGTGACCGAATGGCTGATTTCAGCTCCAGAGGGCCGAACTCGGATGGCAACTACGGCATTAAGCCGGACCTTAGTGCACCCGGCGTTTCAATCTTCTCTTCGATTCCTGCTTATGGACAAGCGAATCCTGACGCTAACTATGACAAAGCCTATGCCAAGCTAAGCGGCACGAGCATGGCTACTCCTCATGTGGCCGGACTTGCTCTGTTGATTAAGCAAGCGCATCCGGATTGGACACCGACCGACATTCGCGCAGCGCTGGCGAATACGGCGGAGGAGATCCAGGACGAGAATGGCACGATGTATGATGTCTACTCGCAAGGCGCAGGGCGCGTCAATGTCATGAACGCCATTGATACGCGTGCCATTATTGAATCGATGGACGAAATTACGCTTCACGACGATAAGATGAACCCGATCGTTATGCCTAGCGAAGGCAGCAGCGTGAGCTTTGGCATGATGAACCCGGGTGCCAGCGAGGCCGTCAAAAAGCCGCTTCGCGTCAAGAATTTATCGAATGTATCCGTTACGTATAAAGCGAAAATCGTGATGCATCCTTCGGTAACGTCCGATCCGCATCATCCGATCCCTACGCCGAATCCGAGCGAGATCATTATGGGACTGGAGGGACTCACATCCAACCAAATCACGGTAGGAGCAGGCGACGAGTTCAATTTCAACCTGACCGCGAAGTCTATCCCGCGCGCAAAGGTCGGCGTATACGAGGGTGAAGTCTTGTTGGAGAGCAATGGACTGCCTTCGCTGCATCTGCCGTTCGTTATTCATATTGGCGATGAGTCCGATGACAACGACTTCCTGATCCAGAACCTGACACTCAGCAATACGACGGTGTCCAAAGACGCGCCGATCGACATTACGGCGTCGCTTCCGACAGGAACAATTAATCACTTCTATGCAGTGATCGTCGACTTAGATAACGAAGTCTTGGGCTTATTGGCCGAAATCTACGATCGGGATGAATCGAAAGACTTCCTAAAGCCGATTCCGTCCAACATCATCATTCCTGAATTCGATGGCTCTTATAATTTAGGTATCCTTGTGCAAGATGGCAATAAATTAAATGAAGATCTTCCGGAAGGAAGGTACAAGCTGGCGGTCGTAGGCACTGTCTATGATAAAAACTACAATGTCCTCGACGAGTCCGTTGCATTCAAATCGTTCTACGTGACGAATGAAGCTGCCGTTGACGAACCTAACCCGCCGACAAATCCGCCATATACAGGGGGACCGATTACTGCTCCTAACGATGAGGCGTACAACAAGGATGTTGCTGCTTCCGTAATCGAGAAGGGGCAAACCGGCATTACGATTGCGCCGCAGTCGAAGCTGGAAGGCACGCAATTGTCCGTGTCCGTCACGGACGCCGATCTGCAGAAAGCGATTGCCGAAGTGAAGCCATCTGTCGCCCTTACCATCGGAGCAGCTTCCAAGGACGCTTCCTCCGCAGAGTTGAAATTAACGGCTGCGCAGGCAAAATTGGTGACCGAATCCGGTCTGAAAGGAACGATCGTCTTTACTTGGAACGATGCATCCGTCGCTTTGCCAATCCCTGCCTTGAGTCAAGGATCCGATGGCTCGGATATCGTTCTTACGATCAAGAAGGATGAAGGCAGCAAATCCGAATTTACGAAGCAAGTGAAAGATGCCACGATTCTGGGAACACCTTATGTGTTCGAAGCAAGCAGCTTGAAGAACGGCGTTGCCTCTCCGCTTAAGCTGAAGGCCGACCAAGCCGTAACCAGATCGTTCCTTGTCGAGAACGGTGTAAGCACGGCAGGCGCGTTGTACCTTGACGGCGACCATGTATATCCTGTACCTGCCAAAGTTACAGCTGCCGGAGAAGGCAAGTCCATCGTAACGATTCGTCGACCGGGCTTCTCGACTTATGCCGCTGCGTCGAGGCATGTGACGTTCTCCGATATCGATAAGTCATGGGCACGCGATCAAATCCAAACGCTTGCGGATAAATTCTTGTTGAACGGCACTTCCGAGCATGCCTACTCGCCGAAGGCTAACGTGACTCGCGCACAATTCGCGTCGATGCTCGCAAGAACATTGGGGCTGCAATCCAAAGCAGCGGTCAATCCGTTCAGCGATGTACGCGGCAGCGACTGGTTTGCTTCCGATGTGACGAGTGCTTACGAGGCCGGACTTGTAACGGGTTCGGATGGCCGGTTCAACCCGAACGCAGCCATCACCCGTCAAGATCTGACGGTCATGCTGGCCAGAGCGATCAAGCTTGTCGGGCTTCAGCAGTCTAGCCAACCTGGCAATCAAGCTTACGCCGATGCTGCTTTGTTCAGCGGCTATGCTCAAGAAAGCATTCAAATGGTAACGGATGCCGGACTGATGAAAGGCGTCGAATCGAAAGGCAAGTTCTACTTCCAACCAGCCGGCGCTACTACGCGCGAAGCTGCGGCGAAAGTATTGTACGAGCTGCTGCTAGCATCCGGTCGTATCTAGGTTTACCTGTATAACGGAAGGAACTGCCGAGATGGTTCGGCAGTTCCATTCCCATTTTGTCTACTTTTACGGATAGCGAGGTGCGCAACATGGAAACCGCAAAACGCAAAGAGCAGCTTCTACATTTGGCCGAATCGTTGATTCGACAAAAAGGGTATACGGCTTTCAGTTACGACGACCTCTCTAAGCATCTCGGCATATCGAAAGCGAGCATTCATTATCATTTTGTGAAGAAGGAAGACTTGGGTCTTGCCGTGCAAGAGCAGATCTATCAAAGACTAGCCGATTTCTCTTCTAAGATGCAACAGTCGGAGGATTCGGTCGAAGCAAAGTTCGTCCAATTCTGCAATCTGCAATCCGAACAGTTAGCCGATAATGAGATTTGCCCGATTTCAGCGCTGCAAGCGGATTTCGAGCTGCTGCCGGAAACGATGAGACAGAAAACGCAGGAGCTCAGCCAATTTGAGCTTTCAGTTATGCATGACGTGATTAATTCAAAGGTGCCTGAATCTCGCGATAAATCCGGGTTTTGTCCGATCGCGCTGGCGGTGTTGTCTGCAATAAAGGGCTCTATTCAATATCGCCGCGTAAGAGGCGGAGATTCCTTGACGGAAACATGGAAGGGACTCAGCCGTTTATTAATCAATCATTAGATCGACGATCCTCCCAATGAATGTCTAAATAACCTCCCATTTAGCAACCTGGATTTTTCAGGGCTGAAGCGAGGTTTTTTATTTGCCCATTCTCCCCCGCGAGGGGGGAAGGGGGGCAGCTATTGCGCTGAAAGTGCAGGCAAGCTCAAGCAGTTGTAAGATGTGTTGACTATGAGCGGTTCAGCTCGGGATGGAGAGGGCGCAGCATCGTGGGGAAAATGCTCTAACGAATCGTAAAGCGCTTATTTCGCTAAAAACACCTCCTTAACAAAAGCTAACGAATCGTAGAAGCGTTATTTGACCGTTTTGGAGTGTTTCGGAGCCATTTGCCCCGAAATAAGACCTCTACGATTCGTTAGATTCTCGGAACCTGCAAATCCGGTCAAATAAGACCTGTACGATTCGTTAGAATTCTCGCGGCACGGAAGGTGGAAAGCGGTATAGTTGGGGATCGGGAAAGTGGAATGCGCAGTATGTAGTTGGAGAGCAGGAAAGTGAAACGAGCGGTATGCACGAATGTAGTTGGAGAGCAGGAAAGTGGAATGCGCGGTATACACGGGATGTAGTTGGGACCACTCAATTGGTTACGATTCATATTGGCGCAAACACGCGATTCAGTTACAATGATGAAATAAGTTTTGGCGCGACCAGCACGGCCATTCAGCGCAGCGATTCAACTCAGCCAGTCAGACAGAAATTTGCCAATAAAGTCTATCCTCACCAGGGGGGCAGTGCCCGTGTTCAAGATGCTCATCGTTGACGACGAACAGTTCGAAAGAGAAGGCGTGAAATTCCTGATCGACAAATATGGCTTGCAGCTTGAAATTCATGAAGCGGACAGCGGAGAGAGCGCGCTTGCGTTCATGAAGCAAAACCATGTGGATATTTTATTTACGGATATCCGAATGAAGGGCATGGATGGCCTTCAACTGGCCGCCGCCGTTCGGGAACTGGCTATCCCGGTTAAAGTGATTTTCATGAGCGCCTACGGCGATTTCGAATACGCGCAGAAAGCTATTGACGTGAATGCGATCCGATATATTCTGAAGCCGGTGCAAGTCAATGAATTTCTGAAGGTCATCTCGCAAGTCATCCACATGTGCGAGAAGGAAAAGCAGGAAGAGGAGCGGCAGAAGCAGCTCGAGGAGGCCTATGGGCAAGGAATCATCCGTCACGAGAAGCAGAGGCTGGTTTCGCAGTTGATCCACGGGGAGAATAACGACCAGCACGAATCATTCGAAGTCCATGCTCCGATTCCGATGTTTAACGGTTCCAAACCGCTGCGCATGGTTATTTTGGACTCCCGCAGTCGTGTCTTCGATTTGTCCGATCTGGATCTCGAAAGCATGATCAGCGAATGCGTACAACGGCAGCATGAAGGGTTCAATCTAAATGAGTATCAGAGCATGCTGTTCATGGAAGTTATGGAAGGGGATACGACTGCTGACATAGAGGCGATAGGCAACCGTATCATACAGCAATTCAAAGAGAAGTACGCTACGGATCTGTTTGCAGCGTTTAGCGGCCCGATTGACAACATTGGCAGCCTTCGGGCCGTCTATAACGAGATTGAATCGATGTTGGAGAGCAAGTTTTTCTACGATAAAGGCGCCGTATTAATTGCAGAAAGCGCGTGGTTAGACGGGCATTCGTCCGACAGCGTGGAAGAGAAGATGTCGGAAATCGCAAGAGATGTGGAGCGCAAAGATTTCCAATCCGCGCGCATGCAATTCGAGAAATTACATGAGCTGCTAAAGGCCGGAAAGCAGATCTCCTCGATCTATTTGAAGTACAGCTGCATGGAAATATTGAAAATGATGTTCGACTATGCGCCGAAGAAAAACACGGAGCAGTTCAAAAAAAACCTCGAACAAATCTATAAATCGAACAAGCTGAGCGAGCTTTGCATGCTGATGATATCCACGCTTGAAAGCTGCGAAACGACGGACGGGCAGACGGCTGATTCGAACAACCGCAAGGTGACGGATTCCATCCTGAGAACGATCCATATGGAGTACAAGCGGGATTTATCCGTCGAAGAGCTGGCGGAGAGCGTTTATTTGTCTCCCAACTATTTAAGTCATTTGTTCAAAAAGCAAGTAGGCGTCAGCATTATCAAATACATCACGTCTACGCGAATGAAGAAAGCCAAGGAACTGCTTGCCGAAACCAACAAAAAAGTGGCCGACATCAGCGAAGAAACGGGATACTCCAATATGGCCTACTTCTGTTCGTTGTTTAAGTCCCATTTTGGAATGACGCCGACGCAATACCGGGAAGAGCTTGGCATATGATCGGCAGAATCGTTCATAAATGGAATGGTCTGCGTCTGAAACCGAAGCTGTTTTTGTCTTATTTGTCGGTCATCATCATTCCGATCCTGGTACTCGGCATCTATTCCTACTGGCAGTCCAAGCAGCTATTGAACACGCAAGCCGAGCAAGCATTAAACCGCAACGTGGATACGATGGCCGGCTATTTTAATTACAAAGCGGAATTGTACAATCATACGGCAAACATCATTCTGAACAACAGCAAGATCCAGCAGATCATTAGTACCCCCTATATGGACTATGTGAATCTGTACTACGACCTGAACCGATACTTCTATCCGAATTTCAACCAAATACGGATCGGTAACAAAGAAATCAACCAATTGACCGTGTATACGGAGAACGACATGCCTGAATCAGGATACGCCATTATGTCTGCTCGGCGATTGCCCTCGTTTGCTTGGTATAAAGAGCTTGGACAAGGCGACGTACGGCCGAAATGGATCCGACACTCGTCCGAGCTGTACTTCATCAGCACGTTTCCGCGTCTGCTCGTGAATGGTCAGAACGACATCCTCGTCATGCAGATCGACATGAAAGATTTATTCGGGCGAGTAGCCGAACTGATGCCGGGGAACGGGGTCATCGTGACCAATGCCAAAGGCGGCGTCCTCTATTCGAATTCCGCGGAATCTGTTAAAGCATTCCGATTAAACGACTTGAACGATATGGATATTATCCATGCGGAAAGCGGAACGGTTGAAATCGGCGATCAGAAATTACTTGTGCTCAAGAAACAAATTCCGGAGTCGGGCTGGTTGATCTACACCTATGTTCCAGTGAAGAACGTTTCGTTAAACGCCGATAAAATTTTGACCGCAACGTCCATCGTCGCCGGATCTTGCATTCTTCTTCTCCTGATCCTCATAACAGCGATGTCCAACAACCTCATGAAGCGGATTCATACGCTCGTATCCTGGATGAAGCGGGTAGAAACCGGGGAGTTGGATCTACAGGTACACACGGGAGCAAAGGATGAAATTGGCGAGTTAATGATCCGGTTCGGGCATATGCTCAAAAGACTCAATGAGGTCATCCAAGAGTCGTATGCGAGCAAAATCATTCAGAAGGATGCCGAGCTGCGCGCATTACAAGCGCAAATCAATCCGCATTTTCTGTACAATACGTTGTCGTTTGTCAATTGGAAGGCGCTGCGAAGCGAGGAGCATGACATCAGTCACATCGTCGTTTCTTTGTCGAAATTTTATCGAACGGCTCTGAACAAGGGCGGGCAGATTATTACGGTCCGGGAAGAGCTTGAGAACATCAGGTCCTATTTGGAAATTGTGCTCATTATGAAAAATTACAGCTTTGATGTCGTGTATGAGATTGATGAACAGGTTTATTCGCATAAGATGATCAATCTCGTCTTGCAGCCGCTCGTAGAAAATGCGATCCAGCATGGCATTGATAAGAAGGAACAAGGCCGAGGCCAAATCAAACTGATTGCTCGTATCGAGGCAGACACGGTCGTATTTACGGTAGAGGATAACGGATCGGGGATTTCGGAGGACATGATCGGAAATTTGCTTACGGCGCAGACTTCCGGCTATGGCTTGAAAAATGTACATGAACGGCTTCAGTTAAAGTTCGGTGACGATTATGGCATCACGATAAGCAGCACAATCGGTGAGGGTACGATTATGAAAGTAACCATACCTCTGTCGGTAGAGGCATAAAGGTTGAAGCATGCTGACTCTGTACCTTTTCCGGGGTACGGAGTTTTTTTATAAAAGTACGTAGAAAACTGATAAGGATCGAAGATATGTGATAATTACGACCCTTGGGCCCGCTGTTATGATAAGTACAAGTAAATATAAGCGCTGTCATGACAACTGGTGCAAGGAGGTTAAGCCCGCAATGGATATCGCCGCTTCGAGGAAATCGGCCGTAAAGAATCAGAAATGGAGCAATTGGAGAAAGTATCGCGTTCTGCTTCTGATGATGATACCTGGAATGATTTATTATGTTGTATTCAATTATATTCCGATGTATGGTGTCGTTCTTGCTTTTAAAGACTACAGATTCATGGATGGGATTCTGGGAAGTCCCTGGGTTGGCCTTAAGCATTTCGATAAGTTATTCGCCGATCCTTATTTTTACACGGTGCTTAAAAACACCCTCATCATTAGTTTTTACAAGCTGTTGTTCGGCTTTCCGGTTCCGATTATTTTCGCATTGTTATTAAATGAAATTTCCAATGTGAGATTCAAAAAAGTCGTGCAAACCGTGTCATACTTACCGCACTTCATCTCATGGGTTATACTCGGCGGTATTTTCTTCTCCATTCTTTCTTGGGAAGGGCCAATCAATACGCTCATCACCTTGTTCGGAGGCACCCCCAGCTTGTATCTGGCCGATGCCCGATATTTCCGGACGGTGCTCGTCGTCACCCATATCTTCCAAAGCTTTGGCTGGGGCTCGATTATCTATTTCGCGGCGTTGTCCGGCATCGACACGCAAATGTATGAAGCGGCTGTTCTGGATGGAGCCGGTCGATTTAAAAGGATGTGGTACATTTCGATACCGATGATTGCTCCTGTCGTAGCGATTATGCTGATTCTGTCCATGTCAGGTATTTTAGACGCCGGATTCGACCAGATTTTCAATATGTACAATGTCAAAGTTTATAATGTGTCCGACATCATTGATACGTACGTTTACCGAAAAGGATTGGTGGATATGAGTTACAGCTATGCTACGGCGGTCGGATTGTTCAAATCCGTAATCGCACTCATCCTCATCTTCGTCGTGAATCGGATCGTAAAAATGATCGGTCAGAAAGACAGCGCGATATGGTAAATGTACGTTGGGTTGGAGGTGCTTCGTTGTGATTGCCGTGAAGAAGACGCCGGGCGAAAAAAGCTTTGATGTCATCCTATATCTGTTCATGTTGGTATTATTGGTGCTTACGCTTTATCCATTCTGGACGCAAGTGATCATTTCGATGGATGGAGGAGGGGCGAAGAGCACAGCATATGCGTCAGGACTCGTGTTATATCCTGCCAAGTTCACGCTTGAAAGCTATAAGCTGGCTTTTCATTACGACGCTTTATGGTACGGTTATAAAAATACCGTTGTGCGTACCGTGCTTGGCGTAGCCTTAGCGGTGGTGTTCACGTCCATAACCGCGTTTCCGCTGGCGAAGAAGGACCTGCCGATGAATCGCATTTTTACCGGGATCATCTTGTTCACCATGTTATTTGGGGGCGGACTTATCCCTTCCTATTTATTGATTAAAGGGCTCGGCATGTATAACACGATATGGGCGCTTGTCGTGCCGGGAATGATCAGCGCGTTTAACGTGCTCATCATCCGCAATTTCTTCCGCTCCCTGCCGGAAGAGCTCGAGGAATCCGCTCGGGTCGACGGAGCCGGATATTTGAGGATATTCTTGCAGATCGTGATTCCGCTATCCAAACCGGTGCTCGCGACGATTGCTTTGTGGGTTGCAGTGGGCCATTGGAACGCATGGTTCGATAGTTTGATCTACATTTCGGATCCGAATCACCAAGTGCTTCAAGTCATCTTGCGCAAAATCATTATTGATAACAATACGTCAGGCTTGATGCTGGCCCAGCAAAATTTAACCCATCATTCGGAATTCTCCGGCAGGCAGCTTCAAGCGACAATGATTATGTTCTCGATTATTCCGATGCTGGTTATCTATCCGTTCGTACAGAAGTATTTCGTAACAGGCGTCATGGTCGGTGCTGTTAAAGGGTGATCCGCTTCTTGCGGATTAAGCCGTTAATAGATAGATAGATACATATCATGGGAAGGGTTGATTGTGAAGATGAACAAGAAATTTAAAGTGCTGGTTTATGGAGGCGCAAGTATTTCTTTGCTGGCGAGTTTGCTGGCAGGCTGCGGTACGAGCAACAACAACGGCGGCGGCAACATCAATAGCAGCAACAACAGCCAGGCCTCGGATTCACCGTCGAACAATGCAGCGGCGTCGAACTCGGCAACAACGGAAGATAAAACGGATCATCTGACCTTCTGGGCGTATTATCCGGATCAAAACAAGGTGGATTCACCCGGAGTAACCGCACTTGCTAAAAAATTCAATGCTGAAATCGAGCTCGTTCCGACAAGCGGCGACACGTACAAAGAAGATGTAAACTTGAAAATCGCTTCCGGCAACATTCCGGACTGGATTAAAGAGCCGGCTCCAACCGACTATATGAAGTTTGTCGATCAAGGCGTCGTGGCGGAAATTCCGCAGGATATGATCGAGAAGTATATGCCGAAATACGTAGAATGGATCAAGCGATTCATCGACAAAGACGATCCGTTCAAATACGTTCGGGTAAACGGTAAAATTTATGGCTTGCCGGGAATTTGGGATATCGGTATCGACGGACAACAGCTGGGATTCCGTGAAGATTGGCTCAAGAAGGTAGGCATTAACAAAATTCCGGAAACGATCGAAGAAGAGGAAGCGGCTTTGACGAAGTTCCGTAACGAAGATCCGGACGGAAACGGCAAGAAGGATACGTACGGCCTGACCGCTACCGCGGAATCGCTGGACATGATGTTTAGTTCCGTATTCGGTGCCTATGACGCTTATCCGGGTATCTTCCGCGAGAAGGACGGAAAAATCGTTCGCGGCGAAATCGAGCCGGGCGCTAAACAAGCTTTGACTACGCTTAACCGTTGGTACGCGAACGGACTGATTGATCCTGAGTTCGTCGTGAATAAGGGTAACAATTTCGAGGATAAAATGTTAACCGGAAAAGCCGGCGCAGCGGATTACTACTGGTGGGTTTATTATCCGGGCAATGCATTCCTCGGAGGCGAAACTTGGTATGACAAGCTTCACAAAGTAGATCCAAACTTCAAATGGCTGACAGAAGGCGGTATCAAAGGACCGGAGGGCAAATTCGGTATTTCCCAATCTTCTCCGAACAATGCATCCGGCCTCATGTTCGGCAAACAGCTTGCGGATGACCCGGAGAAATTAGGGAAATATCTGCAAATTTTCGAAGCGACGCAGTTTGAACCGGAATTCTATGAGCTTCTCAACTTTGGGGTTAAAGGAACGCATTGGCAGCTGAACGAACATGGCGTCGTCGAGTATATTGCTCCTTATGATAATGAAGATGAGCGCAAAAAACTCGGAATCGCAGGCGGATATTCGATGGCCGGATCGTTTAACGATTATGACTTCCAAACCTCGTATACCGCAGATAAAGACCTTCGCCCAATTGCACAAGAAGCAAGAGCGAAAGGCGTAAAAGTATATGACATTCTGAACGCATACCAAAAACCGCTTTATAACGAAAACAAAGACCAGCTTACCCAGTTCACTTTGCAATCCTATATCGATTTCATTACGGGCAAAAAGCCAATCGACGATTTCGATAAATTCGTTGAAGATTGGAACAAAATGGGCGGAGACAAAGTGATGGCCGAAGCTCAGCAAGTTTACGATCAAAACAAATAACAATTGGTTCATGAAGTATGAACGGGCATCGGGGTTCCGGTGCCCGTTCTCTATATTTCGGAAGGGGAATGGATGATGAAAATTAGCGCAGGCGCATGCACCGTTGTACTGAATGAAAGAGGAGAAGTTTCCGGCTTGACCTCAGCGGCATCAAGCAAGACATATATGAACGAGAGTTACGCGTCACCGCTCATTCGAATTTCGATCAACGGTCGGGTTGAACATCCTGTTGCCGTTCAATATGAGGACGCTAAGGCGATGTTTCATTTCGGAGATTCCGGCGTGAAGGCAGAGGTTGAGGTCGTAAACAAAGAGAAATACGTCACATTCGAATTGAAACAACTATTCGGCGATGAAGTGGATGCAGTCATTTGGGGTCCGTTCTTAACGACACTGTCTGAATCGATCGGCGAGTCTGTCGGCGTTGTCCACGATGGTGAGTTTGCCATCGGCATCCAAGCCCTGAACTGGAAAACAATTGGCGGTTGGCTTGTGGAATTAGAGAACCTCGAATTTGCCAATCAACCGTTTGAAGATAGCAAGTTCGAATACGATAAAAGCACCGCATGGCCGATAATCGGAGGAAGCCTCTTACAGGCTTTTACGCGAAACCGCACGAAGGCAGCGCGTCGTCCGGCGTGGAACTTGAAAGAAGTCGAAGTGCCTGCACTAAGCGGAGAAGAAGCGCTAATTTGCGGGTCCAAAATCGCGTTGTTCGGCTGTGCGGCAAGTGAAGTGCTGGATACAATCGAGGCAATTGAGCTTGGCGAAGAGTTGCCGCATCCGATGATTGAAGGCGTCTGGGGCAAGAAGTCGCCGGCGGCGACGCAGTCTTATTTGATTACGGACTTCTCTGAGTCCTCCATGGAACAAGCGGTGAATGCTGCGAAGCGAGCGGGTCTGAATTATGTGTATCACCCGGATCCATTTGCGCAGTGGGGACACTTTGTACTGAAGCCGGGAAGCTTCCCGAATGGCGACGAGAGCATGAGAGCTTGCGTTGAACGGGCTGCAGGGGAAGGGGTTAAGGTCGGCGTACATACACTCTCCAACTTTACGACGCTCAATGATTCGTATGTGACTCCGCTACCGGATCCACGTCTTCAAACAGTCGGTACTGCGCGATTAGTCGAGGCGATTGATGCTTCAATGACGGAATTGACGATCGACAACCCGGAGCCGTTCCGAATGGGTTTGTTTCGGCAAACCGTCATCATTGGCAATGAGTTGATCGAATACGAGAGCGTTTCGTCGTCGGCGCCGTGGAAATTACTGGGCGTTAAGCGAGGTGCAAACGGTACTTCAGCTTATGCACATGAGAGCGGCTCTGAAATCAGCCGGTTGTGGGATCATCCCTATGACGTGTTTTTCCCCAATATGGAGCTTCAGGAAGCATACAGCTTAAGAATTGCTGAGCTGTTCCAGAGGACGGGACTGCGGCAAATCTCATTCGACGGACTTGAGGGCTGCTATGCGACCGGTCATGACGATTATGGCGTGAACCGCTTCGTCAAGCGTATTTATGATGGCTGGAATGATGAAATCATCAACGATGCAAGTATCGTCGTTCCGAATTATTTATGGCATATTTTCACGCGTTTCAATTGGGGCGAGCCATGGGGAGTGTCGACTCGCGAAGGTCAGCTGGAATGGCGGCTTAGCAATCAGCGTTATTTCGCTCGCAACTTTATCCCGTCCATGCTCGGTTGGTTTCTCGTGCGTTCGGCTTCGGATCGGTTTGAGGCGACAACGCCGGACGAAATCGAGTGGGTGCTGTCGAAGGCGGCAGGCTTCAATGCGGGCTTCGCTCTCTCGGCTGATCAGGCGGTGCTGCGGCGCAACGGAAATATTGACGTCCTTCTGAATGCGGTTAAGCAATGGGAAACGGCTCGTCATGCCGGTGCGTTTACGTCGGAGCAGCAAGAGCGGATGCGCGATCCGAAGAGCGACTGGCATTTGGAAGCCTTGGGGGATGGAAGCTGGCAGTTGTACCCTGTCCATATTTCGAATCCACTCGTCTGCAGTACGGAGGAGCTGCAGCCCGGTCAGCCGGGCGGCTCAGATTGGGCGTTTTACAATAAGTTTTCGGAGCAGCCGATGCGGTTCTGCCTGCGCGTATCGCCATCCTATGGCAACGTGGACGCATCGGTAAAACGGCCAACCTTCTATACAGGCGGGGAGTACATGACGTTCGACACCGAGGTGCGCGCGAATCAGTATCTCGTGTGCGACGGGAATCGGACCGGGAACATTTACGATATGAACTGGAATTTAGTGAAGACGGTGGAAGCTTCCGCAGATGCGCCGCTTGTTCGAAAAGGCGGACAGACGGTGTCGTTCAGCTGCAAGTTCGAAGGGGATCCGAAGCCGGTCGTAAGCGTCAAAGTGGTTACATGGGGGGAGCCGGAATCCGTGCGGAGAGGACATACGCAATGATGACAGACACCTTAACTCAAATTGTGCTTGGCAACGGCATCGTATCTCAGCAACCGGATGCCTGCACCTTGGAAGCGAATGGCTCCGATACAGTGGCCCTGGTACAAGCTAGCCCGATCTTGGGCGACGGGGAGCTTGCGTTTACGTTGACACCGCTGAATCCCGCAGGCAAGGTCGGGGCAGTTATTCGCTATATGGCACAGGATAATTGGATCTTCATCGGCTGCGACAAACCGATGGACCCATTCGGCAAAAGCACGTGGATATGGGCGAAGCCTTGCGGCAAGCAAGGGGTGCTGTTTAAAACGGATCCGTTATACGAGGGGAAATCGTATCGGGTAGAGATCCGGTTTGTCGGTACGGTTCTGACGCTCTCCTTGAATGGCTATCCGGAATATCATGGCGATATTCCGGATTTGCATACCGAAGCGGGAGCGATCGGCTTTCGTGCTTGGGCGGACGAAGAAGGAGAAGAAGGGCATGCTCGTCTTCATGAAGTGAACGCGACTGCCCTTGACGACAAGTACCGTTCCGACAGCATCGTACAAGCTGAAGATGAAGAGGCTGCGCCATCCCACACGTTGGTATCCGATCAGCTGGAAGTGGAATTGGATACCGCCTTCCCGCGCGTGCTGCACTATCGTTGGACAACAAACGGCGCCGTACTGTTCGGGCAAGAGGATCGGTTACTCTATGTCGATCTGAACGGAGAGAGGTACACACCTGCCGTTTATTTGGATTCGAAGTCCCGGACCGCTGCTTCGTATCAGCTCGTTTTCGCATCCATTCAGGTCGAAATGACCGTATCTTTCGCTCTGTCCGGCGCAACGCTTGAGATGAAAATAACGGATATCCAAGAAAAGGGCTTGTTCCGCATTCGCACAATCGCCATCCCTAATCACGGGCTCGTTTCGGTTCGCGATACGCAAGCATGCGCGCATGTTGCAGCCTCCGAAGGGATCAAAGGCGACCATTTTGCAGGTGCATCCGAATGGAGCGCGTCGCATGCACCTGCGTATCGCGCCATTGCGATTGTGAACACGAATCAATTGGCGGCGAGCGTAGTCGGAAACATGCTGCACAACCGCAGGCGATTGTGCGTGCAAACCGTGCAGCGCAACGGTTACAAACGGACCGCTGTCTGGAACGCCTATTGGACTTATCGGGGACCGGATATGGAAGTGATAGGCGAGCCTTGGTCCAAGGTCATCCTAACGGATGACCGGAACAGCGATGGCATCGTCGATTGGCAGGACGGCGCGATTGCCACGCGGGACATGCTGGGACCAATCCCAGGGGCCGACCGGATGAGAAGCAGTTACGCGCATATTGTTATGAATTTTGCCAGCATGGCCCAATTTCCGTTTCTCCGAATCTTGGACAATATTAAGAAGTTTTACTTATACACGGATGGATTCGGACAACTCATTGAAGTGAAAGGCTATCAAAGCGAAGGGCATGACAGCGGGCATCCCGATTACGGCAACAACTTCAATGAACGGGCCGGGGGATCGCAGGATTTGAATGTCCTGGCCGAACGCGCTCGTGATTTCGGCGCGGTTATTGGCGTGCATATCAATCATAGCGAAGCTTATCCGGAGGCGCGCTCCTACTCGTCTTCGCTCGTTACGAGCACGCCGGGGTGGAAGTGGCTGGACCAATCCTACTATATCGACAGGGAACAAGATATTCGATCCGGCGATTTCGATCGGCGTTTGGATGAGCTGAACGAACATGCGCCTCATCTTGGTTTCGTTTATGTGGATACTTATCGGGATGAACATTGGGCTGCTTGGCGGCTGGCGAAGAAGCTGCACGGAAACGGGTGGACGATCTGGACGGAGGAAGCGGATGCGCTGGATTCCGACGCCGTATGGACACATGATTCCACCGGCGATAGCCGCATTTCCCGGTTTATCCGTCATACGGACAAAGACGCTTATGCGGAGGATATCTTGTTAAAAGGCGGCTATGCAAGGTACGGGGATAACGGCTTTATGGGGTGGCAGCGGGAGCGGGATTTAAAGGCGGTCATCCGTTCCTTCTTCACGAAGCAGCTGCCATATCGCTACTTGATGCATTTCGCAATCCTGAATTGGAAGAACTCGGAAGAGGTTGTTTTGGAAGGCGGCGTTTCGTCGACGCTGGAGGAAGGCGTTGCGGTTCTGCGCAGAAACGATCGAGTCCTCGCGGTCGGCGATACCGTCTTTATTCCTTGGGATCCGATCGGCGAAACGAAAATTTACCACTGGAATGCCTCCGGCGGGGAAACCGTCTGGCAGCTTCCGGATAGCTGGCCTGTCGACGGGGAAGTGAAGCTATATCAATTAACAAATGTAGGACGGGTATTTGTTCGTAATGTTCGGGTCGTTTCCGGTTCCGTCGCAGTAACAGCCGAGGCTTGTACGCCTTATGTTCTATATAAGACGGAAGCGCCCCCGGCTCCTAAGATGGCATGGAGCGAGGGCAGTCCGGTGAAGGATATGGGCTTCGACAGTCACGGGTTCGAATGGTGGTCGAAATCATCGCAGACGGATAATACGGATCATATCAAGATTGCCGAAACGAGCTACGGTCAATCTTACCTGCGAATTAGCGGGAATAACGGTGCCGATGGACGGGTATACCAATCGCTCTCCGGACTGAAGAAGGGCAGACGTTATTCCGCTTCGGTATGGGTAGAAGTGTCGGCGGGAAGAGAAGCGGGCATTCGCATCGATGGCTACGGGGGAGTGGAACTAATACGCAGCATTAGTCGGACCGCGGTCGTCAACTGCGATGTGGATTCCGACAAGCGGGGCACGCACTATCAGCGGCTGCAGCTTCGATTTGAATTGCCGCATTCCGCAGATGAGCATGTGCCGGTGCTATTGCTTCTGGCAGAACAAGGAGAGCCGGATTCCTTCGTTCATTTCGATGATGTGCGAGTAAGAGAAGTAGAATCGCTTAATCAGACGGATCATTACTTCTACGAAGATTTCGAGCATGTCGACGAAGGCTGGGGGCCGTTTGTCAGCGCCAATCCCAAAATAGGCAAGACGCATCTCGCCCAACTTCATGAGGGTTATACGGAGGATACCCTTGCAGGAGAATGGTCGCTCAAAACGATGGACGAAATCCCCGGAGAGCTGTTACGAACTTTGCCATCCGGGCTGCAGTTCATGCCGAATCGGAAGTATAAGGTAACATTCGATTACCGGTCAGACAATGAAGCTCAATATTCGATTTGCTTACGCACAACGGATGGAGGCCCATCGAATGAAATCTACGCGGAGCCGCTCCGGAAGGGATTGCACCAATTGACGGCCGAGCTGGCAACCGGTCCTTTCACCGATTACTATTTGGCCATCGTGCGCAATGACGCCAATAAAGGTTCATTAGTGATCGATAACGTTACCGTCGATGAGCTAACGGAATAAATATGTAGTAGAAGGTGTATATATGGAACGCTTTAGCTATAAAGACGCCAAATTAAAAGAGATCATCTTTCCTCTTGGAGGGATTGGCAGCGGATCGATCGGACTAGCCGGCAATGGCCGGCTAGTGGATTGGGAAATAAAAAATCGACCGAACAAACAGAGCATGAACGGCATGAGCCACTTCGCAGTCAAAGCGGAGTCGGAGGGGAAAGTGCTGGATGCGCGAGTTCTGAATGGCAAGCTGCTGCCGCCTTATATGGGAAATAAACGAATTAAAAATCATAGCGGGTATGGATTCGGACCGAGCGAGGCTACAATGGGCGGTTTTCCTCATTTTGAGGACTGCACCTTTGTTGGCGAATTTCCTATCGCTGATCTGCAATTTCGCGACAAGCGCTTCCCCGGTGACGTGAAGCTGACGGCTTACAATCCGTTCATACCGCTCAACGACCAGGATTCCAGCATCCCGGGCGCATTCTTCGAAATCGAGTTTCACAATCCTACCGATAGCAGCATTACGTATACGGCATGTTTGTCCGTTGCCAACCCGCACCATGAAAGTCCGCACTGGAATCGGTTCGAACGAATCGGATCCGTTCGCGGCATCCGCATGGGATCGGACGCTTATGGCCCGAATAGGCCGGAATTCGGTGAATTGACCGTCGCGACGGACGCAGAGGAAGTGAACTGCCAATGGTATGAAGGCAGAGAAATGTATTGGCGAACATTTAGCTCTCCGGGCAGATTCGGGAGCAGCTTGAGCGAACCGACTTCTACCAAAGATTTGGGACAGCTATCCGCTCATGTGGAGCTAAAGCCCGGAGAAACGCAGCGCTTCCGTTTCTTGATCACCTGGCATTTTCCAAACTGCCATAACTATTGGAATCCCGAGACAAACGGCGGCTCCGGCGCTTTGTGCCATGCACAGGATGCTAGTCAGCCTGCGATATGGAAGAACTACTATGCCACATTATTTAACGATTCCTTTGCCAGCGCTTTATATGCGTTCGAACACTGGGAACGATTATACCGGGAGACGCTTCTGTTCAAACGGTCTTTATATGCTTCTCATCTCCCTGAAGAGGCGCTGGAGGCAGTAGCGGCAAACCTTTCGACACTGAAATCGCCTACGGTCCTGCGTCTGGAGGATGGCTCCTTATATGGATTCGAAGGCTGCATCGATACGGAAGGCTGCTGTGAGGGTTCATGTACGCATGTATGGAACTATGCCTACGCAGCTCCGTTTCTGTTTCCGAAGCTGGAGCGATCCATGCGGGACTTGGACTATACATACAATATGCGCGCAGATGGACGGATGTCGTTCCGCATTCAGCTGCCGCTTGGCCGGGCCAACGACTTGTATGCCTGCGCGGACGGCCAATTCGGCGGCATTATCAAAGTGTACAGAGAGTGGAAAATATCAGGCGATTCCGATTGGCTGCGATCGCTATGGCCTTCCGTTCAACAATCGCTGGAGTATGCTTGGGCCGAGACGAACGAGCATCGCTGGGATGCGGACCGAGACGGCGTGCTGGAGGGCAGGCAGCATAACACATTGGATGTGGAGCTGTTTGGACCCAACGCCTGGTTGAATGGGTTTTACTTGGCGGCGCTTAAAGCCGGAGCGGAGATGGCGGCTTATTTGGATTACCCGGAGAAAGCGGAGGACTATCGCGCACTGTACGAAAGAGGGAAGTCTTGGACCGATCAGCACTTATTTAACGGGAACTACTATATCCAGAAGATCGACTTGTCCGACAAGTCGCTGTTAGAGACATGCGATGAAGAAGCACTCGAATACTATTGGAATGATAGATGGAATGAGATTAACTACCAGATTCTGGACGGATGCTCCATCGACCAAGTCGTGGCGCAATGGCACGCTAATTTATGCGGTCTGGGCGAAATTTTTGATCCTATCCAAACACGGCAAGCGCTTAAGTCTATTTACGAGCATAACTTTAAACAGATGTCCGATTTCACGAATCTATGGCGATTATATAGTTTGGACGATGAATCCGGACTCATCATCTGCTCATGGCCCGAGGGCTCGCGAAAGCCTGCAATTCCGATTACTTACAATTCGGAGACGATGAACGGATTTGAATATCAAGCCGCGATTCATATGATTCAAGAAGGAATGGTCGAGGAAGGCATGTCCGTCGTGCGAGCGGTTCGTGAGCGATATGATGGCGAGAAACGTAATCCGTGGAACGAAATGGAGTGCGGCAGCCATTATGCCAGGTCGATGGCCAGTTATGCGCTCTTGCTTACTTTCAGCGGCTTTAATTATGACATGGTAAACGGTCATGTCGGATTTAATCCCATCGCTCGTCGCGAAAGTTATGAAACCTTCTGGTCGCTGGAGGCCGGCTGGGGGATCTTTAAGATAGAGACCGGGAAAGCAGAACTGCATGTCCAATACGGCGAGCTGTCCCTATTATCGTTTGGTCTGCCTTTCTTGTCCGAGAACGATATCGCAGAGATCAGAGTCGATGGCTATAAGGTAGATTGGAAATGGGAGAATGGGAATATCGTATTCTCGCAACAACGAACCATTTCGCAGGGGAACAGATTGGAGATTGAACTGAAGCATATAAATGCGATGAGAAAAATGTAGAGCGAAAAATGGTAAATGAGCAAAACAGTCTCTTGGGAGGAGATTGCCAAAGCTGCTAGAAGTTATAGTACAAGCACCGGAGAAGCTGGGCATGCCAACACTTCCGGCGCAGATCGAATTGAAGGAGATTGTCTATGCTACTGGAAGTTATTGCTCTATCGCCGGAAGATGCCAAGCTTGCCGCTAGGGGCGGCGCTGATCGTATAGAGCTGGTCTCGGCCATCGAGGAAGGCGGGCTCACGCCGGCAATGGCTGTTATGGAAGAAATCGCAGCGGAAGCCGCGATTCCGGTTCATGTCATGATTCGTCCGCACAGCAGAGATTTCCACTATTCGGAAGAAGATATGGGGCAGATGGTTCGTGAGATGAAGTCGCTGCGCTTCCCTTGCATCGGGGCTTACGTGCTTGGCGTATTGACCGCAGAGCAGAAAGTCGACGAAGAGAAACTGAAGCGGCTTCTGGATGCGGCAGATGGCGTTCCGGTTACATTTCATCGGGCATTCGATGAGGCGCGCAATCTGGAGGAAGCCTACGAGACGCTCTCCCGTTATCCGCAGATCCGCACGGTGCTGACGTCCGGCGGGAAGCCGAGCGTATTGGCTGCGGTTGATCCCATTAAGGAGCTCGTCCGGCAAAGCAGGAAAGGGAGCGGATCGTCCGGACCGGAAATTATGGCGGGAAGCGGACTGACGCTGGCTTCGGTCTCCGATTTCGTGAAGCAAACCGGCGTGCGTGCCGTTCATTTCGGCTCGGGCGTGAGGCAGAATGGACGGTCTCAAGCTCCGATTGATCCGGCGAGGCTGGCTGCACTTCTGGCTGTTCTTAAACCGCAATAACCACAACAACGCACTAGGGTAGGAGGAGCAAACAGATGTCTGAGGTATTGGTTAACGAGTATCGCGGAGGTTATGTGGAAAATGTACACTACGGCCATATTTGTGGTGTAGATGCCAATGGTATCCGTTACGGTACGGGGAATGTTCGTCACTTGACGTTTCTACGCTCTTCCGGGAAGCCGATTCAGGCGCTTCCTGCACTTATACATGGCGCAGATGAAGCATTCGGGTTGTCGGAGAAGGAAACCGCGATCATGTCAGGCTCCCACTGGGCGGAAACGTTCCATGTGTCGGAGCTGGAATCGATGATGGTGAAAATCGGCATAGCAGAGGAGCAGCTGGTCTGCTCGCCTACTTATCCGCTAAACGGAGCAGCCAGAGATGAGCTGTTCGTCAGCGGCTCCCCGAAACGGAGAATTTATCACAACTGCTCCGGCAAGCATCTTGGCATTCTGTCGTTATGCAAGCATAAAGGCTATGATCTGCAAGGCTACACGGATACCGATCATCCTGCCCAGCAAGAGATTGCGGCAACGCTTGCCTATCTGGCAGCTATGCCGGTGGAAGAAGTCGTGACTGGCGTGGACGGCTGCGGCTGCCCCGTGTTTGCGATTCCGCTCGACCGTCTGGCAACGGCTTATTTGAAGCTGGCTCTGCCTGAGCTTATCGAGGATCACGCGGTACGCCGCGCAGCGATTAAGATTGCGGGGCTCATGAACCGCCATCCCGAGATGGTGTCCGGATCCGGACAAATCTGCTCGATTCTGCTGTTGGACGATAATATCGTTGCCAAAGGCGGGGCGAAGGGCGTCTATTGCTTCGGTTTGCGCGAGGAAGGGCTTGGCTTTGCTTTGAAGGTGCTTGACGGTTCGCAGGAAGAATGGCCGCTCATTATCGCATCCATCTTGGAGCAGATCGGCTATTCCCGTCAGGAAACGATCGACCGGCTGCGCGCCTTGGCGCCTGCCGATATGCTCAATGACAACGGCATCGTCGCGGGCCGCAACGAAGCGGTCTTCAAGCTGCAGCGCTACGAATCATAATTGAACGCAAACGAGGGAGTTAAGAGGATGCAAATCGGATTAAGCACATACAGCTTGTTAAACGCGTTAAAGTCGGGCGAAATGACGGTACTGGACGCGATTCAATGGATAGCGGATAACGGCGGGGAGCATATGGAGATCGTTCCGTACGGCTTTACTCTCGTAGATAATCCGGAGTTGGCAGATGCGGTTCGCAATAAAGCGGCGGAGGTTGGCATTGCATTATCCAACTATTCGATGCCCGCAAACTTCGTGCAGCCGGATGTAGAGTCTTTCGAGGCAGAGATGGCACGCGTGAAGGAGCATGTCGATTTGGTACACCGTCTTGGCATGAAGCATATGCGCCATGACGTGACGGCTTTTACGATTGCGAAGGAGCAAATGACGATTGCTTGGTTCGAGGAGAACCTGCACCTCATGGTCAAAGGCAGCCAAATCATTGCCGATTATGCGGCGCAGTACGGCATTACGACGACCATCGAGAATCACGGCTTCAGCGCGCAAGCAAGCGATCGCGTGCAACGGATCCTGCATGCAGTAAATCGTCCGAATTTCAAAACCACGCTGGATGTCGGCAACTTCATGTGCGTAGACGAAAATCCGGTTATCGGCGTTATGAAGAATCTTCCTTATGCATCGCTCGTTCATTTCAAGGACTTCTACTTCCGTCCGTTCGACGAGCCGCCGGGCGGCGGCAATTGGTTCCGCACGAGCCATGACAATTACTTGCGCGGTGCCATTGTAGGCCACGGTGAAATCCCAATTCGCAAAATTACGAAGCTGATCAAGCAATCCGGCTATGACGGTTATATTACGGTGGAGTTCGAAGGTATGGAAGAGTGCAAAGAAGCGTCGCGGATCGCGATGGATAATCTGCGCACGCTGTGGCAAGAGGCGTAGTAACTGCGGGATACGAGAATCATCAGAGGATCAACAAGCATAAGATCGACCTATTGAGAGAGGCGGTAGTAGAGATGCAAACGATTCAGAAGCCGGTACCTTCAGCGAAGCAGCTGGCTTATCAGGATATGGAATTTGGCTTGTTTCTACATTTCGGACTTCGGACGTTCTATGAAGGGTATGCGGATTTCGACGAGCGCCCGATGTCGCCGGCGGACTTTAACCCCGTAAACTTGGATTGCGAGCAATGGATCCGCACCGCGAAGGAAGCGGGCATGCAATATGCGGTTCTGACGGCGAAGCATCACGACGGATTCTCCAACTGGCCGTCCAAATACAGCTCGTTCTCGGTGGAAGCTTCCCCGTGGAAGGACGGGAAAGGCGATGTCATCCGCGAGTACGTGGATGCCTGCCGGAAGTATGATGTGAAGCCGGGTCTCTACTATTCCCCCTATGACGGTTCGGCGAATTTCTACACTCAGGATGCCAAAGCATACGACGATTATTTCGTGAATCAAATTACGGAGCTGCTCGGCAATTATGGGGAAATCGATATCTTGTGGTTCGATGGCTGCGGTTCTGAAGGCCACACTTACGATTGGAATCGGATCATCGGCGAAATCCGCCGCTTGCAGCCGGGCATTCTGATCTTCAACATGGGCGATCCGGATTTCCGCTGGATCGGGAACGAGGATGGCGTAGCATCGACGCCGACCTGGAATGTGGTGGACTCGACGGACTTCTCGATTTTGACGGACGAGAAAGAGAAGCTTGGCGCGCAAATGTGGCTGCCTGCCGAATGCGACGTGCAATTGCGGTATAACCGGATCAGCTGGTTTTACAGCGATGAGGACGAGCATATGGTCAAAAGCGTGGACGAGCTGATGGGCTTGTACTACTTGTCCGTCGGACGCGGCACCAACCTGCTGCTCAATATCGGACCGAACCGCGAAGGGCTTCTTCCGAGCAAGGATACGCAGCATCTGACGCAATTCGGCGAAGAAATTCGCCGCCGCTTCCAGCGTCCGATCGCTACGTTGTCTGCTTGCACGCAGGAAGGCTCGAAGTGGACATATAAAGCGCAAGAGTCCCATCTAATTGATCATATTATCATTCAAGAGGATCTCACTCGCGGCGAGAGCATCCAGCGTTTCACTGTCTCCGTGATTACTTCCAAGTCTCACGGCCTGATTACGGTCCATGAGGGCAGGAATATCGGGCATAAAGCCATTATCCGCATTCCGGCGATTAAGGCAGCGGGCGTTGTCGTCGAAATTACGGAAAGCGACGGGGAACCGACCCTTCGCGAATTATCTGTGCATTATTCCGGTGAATAGGGAGGGCGGTGCCTCATGAACGGCGGCGGATCCCGGTCTCAGTCTCGGCCCGAGGCAAGGCCTAATATTCTATTAATTACGGTGGATCAGATGCGAGGCGATTGCTTAAGCGCGGCCGGCCATCCGATTGTGGAGACGCCGAACCTGGATCGCCTGGCGCGATCCGGCGTGCTGTTCCGCAATGCCTATTCGGCTACGCCGACCTGCGTACCGGCGAGAGCGGCGCTCCTAACCGGCATGAGTCAGCGCTCGCACGGGCGCGTCGGATACCAGGACTGCGTGCCGTGGGAGTATGAGCATATGCTGGCAGGCGAGCTTGCCGGTGCCGGCTACCATACGCAGTGCGTCGGCAAAATGCATGTCTATCCCGCGCGCAATCTATGCGGGTTTCATAATATCGTGCTGCATGACGGCTATCTGCATCATAACCGCACCAAGCATAATAACACGGTCGATGGACATTTCGACCAAGTGGATGATTACTTGATCTGGCTGCGCCAGAACGCCGGTGCGCAGTACGATATCACGGATAATGGCCTCGACTGCAATGCGTCGGCGGCTGCGCGTCCTTGGCATCTGGCGGAGGAGCTTCACCCGACGAATTGGACGGTCACGCAGTCGATTGATTTTCTGCGTCGGCGGGATCCAAGCAAACCGTTCTTCTTATATACGTCGTTTGTCCGGCCGCATTCACCGCTTGATCCGCCCCAGGTCTACATGGATATGTATAAGGATCTAGAGCTGCCTGAGCCTCCGATCGGGGATTGGGTGGATGTTGAAGCGGCGAAGGCGAACGGCTCTGATCCGACTACGCATTTCGGCATTGTGCCTAGACGCAGGCTGGACCGGGCGCGAGCGGCCTATTACGCGCTAATTACGCATCTGGATGATCAGATTGGCCGGTTGGTGAACGCTTTGCAGGAATATGGTGTATCGCAAAATACGATCATCCTGTTCGCTTCTGACCATGGCGAGCTGCTTGGCGATCATCATTATTACCGCAAAGCGCTTCCGTATGAAGGAAGCGCGAAGATTCCGTTCATCGTCAGCGATTCCGGCGGCAAGCTGGGATTACGCCGAGGCGGCGAAGCTGCGGAAGTGATTGAGCTGCGCGACATTATGCCGACGCTCCTCGATATCGCCAGGGCACCGATTCCGGCTACCGTAGAGGGCAGCAGCGTGCTGCCGCTATGCCGTGGTGAGCAAGCCGATTGGCGGCCGTATCTGCATGGCGAGCATTCGTATGGGGCCTTGTCGAACCATTTTGTCACGGATGGCAAAGAGAAATATCTGTGGTTCTCGCAGTCAGGCGAAGAGCAGCTGTTCGACTTAGTCAACGACCCGCAGGAGCTGGTGAATCTGGCGGATTCTCCGAACCGGCAGAGCCGTTTGGCAGAGTGGAGGCAGCGCCTGGCGGTGGAATTGGATGGACGTGAGGAAGGTTACGTGGAAGAGGGCTGCCTTGTTGCGGGTCGACCGCCGCGTCAGCTGCTAACGAGTGTGTTTCCAGAGTAAGAGGAAGGCGGGGGCTGTCGGGCTCCCGCTTTTTTTGTGCGTAGTTACTGACTACCGGAGATGGAGAGAAGTTAGCGTAATTCATCGCAAGAGAGGTACCAGTTACCACACATGGAGAGAAATTAGCGTGATTCAGCGCAAGAGAGGTACCAGTTACCGCATGCCAACCAATCGTCTTCTAGTAATGTGAATCTCGCATGAGGTAAATTAGTAGCAAGAGACTTATGCTATAATCGACAAAACAACGCAATCCGAGTGCAACATGTGCGGGATGCCGAAGCACCGCCGCGCTATAAGGGGAGATGCAGGAATGAACGGGCAAGGGCGACAAACGATTCAAGATGAATTATGGTTTCTGCAAGATGAAGCGCTTCGGGAAGCGAACCTTGTTGCTGAGCTTCCGGCTGAGGCATGGGATGCTTTGCAGCAGGCAGCGGTTAAGGTAAGGCAGGATGAGAGATTGAGCGCGCTGGCAGTTCGCGGGCATCAATTGCTGTTTTCGGGTGACGCCGGCGAGGCCCCCAGCGGAGAGACGTTCTCCGGCATTCTTGCCGAGATGGGTGAAGGGGCGGAGCTGTATCAGCCGCTTATCCTGCTTAGCGGTTTGAATCGGCTTCAAGGACTCTACGCGGAGCGAGGTATTCCGCAGGACATTCTGAAGCATACCCTCAGCGACATGGCGCTGTGGATGCGCGATTATTACGGCCGGCACAGTCGCTGGGGACTTGGCAACGAGTGGCTCGTAAACCATATGTCCTTCCGACTGTTTCGAGTCGGAAGGCTGCAGTATGAGCGCGGCCGCTTCGGAGGCGGCAGGCAAGTGCTTCGCCACCTTGGCACTCGCGAGGTGGTCGTCTTGGCGGAGAGCGGCATCCGCTTCCGCGGCGATGGTCTTATCGATGGCACGAATGACCGCTTCGATGAAGAAGGAGCATGGGAAGCCGTGCTCGAAATCGGCGAAGGCAGCATTAGCGGACACCGCATCACGGATGGCGGATTCGCCGTTCGTCAGCCGGAGACGTTCCGCGCCGACGAGTGGGAGATCGTGCTGCGCGCCGGCGATCCGGTTCTGGATGTCCATATTGCTGCCGATGGCAAGATGGATCACGCACAGTGCTTGGATTCCATGCATGATGCGGTAGTGTTCTTCAAGCGGTATTTTCCGGAGGAAACTCGACTCGCATTCGTCTGTACATCGTGGCTGCTGGATCCGCAATTCGAGCAGCTGCTGAGCGATTCCGCGAACATCGTCCGTTTCCAGCGCGAGTTCCGGCTCTATCCGGTAGGCGGCGACGGCAAAGAAGGGCTGCGCAGAATCTTCGGCACCTTGTACGACGATTGGACGAAAGCGCCGGCCGATACTTCGCTTCGCCGCGCAGTCCTTGGGCATCTCGCGAACGGCGGCGCGCTGCGTGACATGGGCGGGTTTATTTTGATGGACGATCAGGCGACCGATTAACCTAGGGATGGACAATCAAGTAAAATGCTGCATGACATGCAACATTCTGCCCCGCAGAGTGGGCTAAGACAGCCCGATATTGCTAGAAGTGCAACATTTGGCATTAGAATGGATGCCAGGAGGCTTGTTTGGCCGAAAATGTTGATAGCAAGGCAGCATTTCCTTCGCCAGCCTCCCTATTCGTTTGAAATGATGCGTAAATGGCAACATTTCAATCTGATATAAGGGGTGCCCGCCTGATGAAGTGGCGAATAAAAAATGCCGCACCACGAAGTTACTTCGTAGTGCGGCATTTTTTTGTGCTTCCTGCTGCTCGCCGTCGGCTGCTATTGACGAAGCTGCGGCATTGGCAGGAACGTCATGTTAATCGGCAAGTAGCTGCCGGATGCGAGCGTGAAGACTATGTCGAGCGTTTCCGCTGCGGCACCGGTGCGGTAGAGCACGGCCGTTTCATTTTGCGTCAGGAGCGCGCTGTCGGTCGTAACCGGAACGAGTTTTCCGTTGACGATGAAAGCCCCTGCATAGTGACCGCCTCTGGCATTGATGCCGACAATCGTGTTAGGCGCGACTTGCACCTTCATTTTGTACAAGACGCCGAAGTTGCCATAATCGTACTCGAGCAGACCGGTCATCTCGTCAATGCCATCCACGAGCTTGTCGATCTTGCTGTCTCCGAGTAGGATACTTTGCGGCTTCGCACCGACCGGCTCGGAGGTGCTCAGATCGATCACGCGATCGGCGTAATCGAATGTGCCGCGGACATGCTTATTATCGCGTGGCATAACCGTTAAGGAGTCGAGAATCGGCAGCGGATCTTGTTTATCTTGAACGACAACGATCCGGTAGCGAATGTTTGTCGTCGAAACGACGTCCGCATAAGCGGAGAACACATCCCCCGGCTTAACCGGAACGTTCGACATCTCTGGGAGCAGTATCTTGGATTCGCCCGGAGCGAGTGTCACGTAGGAAGCCGGTACATTTTTGGTAAGTGCATCCATGTAGCGAATCGTGGCCATTTTGCCGGCCATAATGGTGGATTTGTCCGGACCGCCCTTGCCCCATGCGCCGACGCCTACGGAAGCTTGGCCGGTACTGCTTGTGTTAGTTGCAATTAGGTACATTTTCAGCGGGTAGCCTGCTCCGTTCTCGTTATAGAAGAGGAAGCGGGTTGAGCCTGAGAGCTCCGTGTCATAAACAAGACCTGTCGTCATCCAACGTTCAGGACTGTTGCTGTGTACAAGTCTCGCCGGTTCATTCGTGTACGTATAGGAGAGGGTCGGGTAGTTGCGCACAGCCGTGCCATCCATCGTATACTTGCGTCCAACCGGCGTGAAGAGCAGGTTAAATTCATCTTCGGTGTACAGGATTTCCGGAATGACGGTAATCATCTTCGTAACGGTGCCGATCAATTGCCCGCCATCTTTGACTTCAAGCGTGACCGGGAACTGGCCATCACTGAAGAATGCAGGAGAATTTCCCGTGAATTTAGCGGAAATGATGTCATTGCGGTCATCGGTGCTCAGATCGGTGTACGTGACAGGCTCTCCGATGCGATAAGTCGTTTTATCCGTTGTAAAATCAGCTACCGGCGGCTGATTCGGCATCTGCACGTTAACCGTAACGCTGAATGGCTCGCTCCATACGCCGTTCTCCCCTTGAACCCAGTGTGTTACGACATGCATACCGGCTTCCTGGAAGATGGACTCTCGTCCTTCCCAGCGCTCATGGGTGTTCGTTTCATCCACTGCGGTCGGGACGCCGTTTACCAAATAATCCACAACCGTTTGCTGTGCGAAAATTTCAGTAGGCTGCACAGTGAATTCCGCAGATGGCGGCGCTTCCCAGCTAATGACGGTGTCGAGACCGCGCGGAATAATGCGGCTTCCGGTCAAATTCGACCACATGCGAAGCGGTACCATGAGCGAACCCTTCAGGATGAAGGTCGGACCCGGGCCTTTGATCGATTCGCCGTTGCGTTTAATCATGTCGCTGCCCGGCTTGAATCGAAGCTCGATGTCCCCGGCCTTTGCGATGGATTCTTTTGTCTTCGCATCATAGGACAGCTTGTAGCCGAATGGCCCTGCAATCCCGTTCAGCGCGGCGTAAGATGAGCCGTTCTTGATCGTTAACGGCTGCGCGGCTTTCAGCGGCTTCTTGTTGAACAGCATCGCGGTGCTGTTCTTCTTCAGCACAAGCTCGTTGTCCGGCGTGAGCAAGCTGCTAATGGGTACGGCACTCACGATCGGATTAGCGGTCGTTGAGTCGCCCGTCGTCGTTGTAGTTGGTGCATCGGTCGCAGATACAGGTGCATCGACCGTTCCTTCCGCGGATAGCGGCGCTGTTTGAAATAATGTTAGCAGTGCCAAAGTACAGACAACATAGTGCTTAAGTGGTTTCATACGCGACTCCTTCTCTATTTCGAATCGATAATTTAGATGACCACTGTTTAAACGACTATATTTACCATAAAGTTGCGATGCTTGGAAAAGAAAAATTGAAAACGAAAATGGAATAATCGGGAGCAAGGTTCGGCTTGCTGCTTATTTGTGTTAAAATAGGTGAAAAAATCCGGTGGGCTGTAGACGCAAGAAGAGAGGGAGTTAATCATGAAGTCGGGATACAACAAGGAACCGATTGTGACGATTCAGGGCTGGGAGCATGAGGCATGGTCGGGTTATGAAGCAATCGGAAATACAGTACGGGACGCCATCTCAGGCAAAAGCAAATCGAAAGCCGTTGTCGTCGTGGAATGCTATCCCGGCGTAAGACAAGAGGAAATTCTGGCAGGACTGTCTGCGGCATGGACACCTGCACTTATCATAAAAGCTGAAGATGCGGCGCTGGAGCCCGGCGAGATTGACCGCAAGGTCGAGCGCTATATGACGGATGACCGCGTGTTTGGGTATATGGCGCCATTTCGAATGGAAGAATGCTATGATGCGGACAAGCTGCAGCAGCTTCGTGACGACATAGATGCTGTAGCGTCAGGCATCGTTGTCGTAATCGGCTTCGGCGCAACCCTTGTGACAAGCGGCGATGTGCTGCTGTACGCCGACTTGGCGCGCTGGGAAATTCAGCAGCGTTATCGCGCGAAGACGTATAGCAACTGGAGAACGAATATCGTGGAAACGGATATTCTCCGGTTGTACAAGCGCGGCTTCTTCTTCGAATGGCGGATGGCGGATCGACTGAAGAAATCGCTGCTCGGCGGGATCGATTATTATCTGGATACGAATGAGGCGGATGCTCCTAAGATGGTTTCCCGGGAAGCCTTGTTTGCCGGTCTGGCCCAGACGGCAAGTCAGCCGTTCCGGCTCGTGCCGTATTTCGATCCCGGCGTGTGGGGCGGAACTTGGCTGGAGGCCAACATCGAGCTGCCGAAGCGGAACCACCCGTATGCATGGGGGTTCGATGGGGTGCCTGAGGAGAACAGCTTATATTTTCAATACGGTGCGCTTCGGCTGGAGCTGCCTTCGATTAATCTGGTCTTCTTCGAATCCATTAAGCTGCTGGGAGATAAGGTGTATTCGCGTTTCGGGGCTGAATTCCCGATCCGATTCGATTTCCTCGATACGATCGGAGGCCAGAAGTTAAGCTTGCAGGTGCATCCGACGACGGAATACATTCGTGAGCAGTTCGGTATGCCGTACACGCAGGATGAGAGTTATTACATTCTGGAGGCGGTTCCCGGCGCGGAAGTGTACTTGGGGCTGCAGGACAACGTGGATTCGGAGCAAATGATGGCGGATTTGCGCAAGGCACAGCAAGGTGACTTTACGTTCCCGGCCGAGAAGTACGTGAATGTGTATCCGGCCGCTAAGCATGATCATTTTCTCATTCCGGCGGGGACGGTTCATTGCTCGGGTGAGGGCTGCATGGTGCTTGAGATTAGCGCGACGCCCTATATTTTCACCTTTAAGCTGTGGGATTGGGATCGTCTCGGGCTGGATGGCAAACCGCGCCCTGTCCATGTGGACCATGGGGAGAAGGTCATTCAGTGGGAGCGGACGACGGAGTGGACGAAGAGCTGTGTCGGCCGAATTGAACCGGTGGCGGAAGGCGAAGGCTGGAAGGAAGAGCGGACGGGGCTGCATGATCTGGAATTTATCGAGACGCGGCGGCACTGGTTCTCCGCACCGGTTCGCCATGAAGCAAACGGCAGCGTGCATATGCTGAATTTGATCGAAGGGGAAGAGGCGACGGTGGAAAGTCCGGTCGGCGCGTTCGAGCCATTCATCATCCGTTATGCGGAAACGTTCATCGTTCCGGCTTCTGTTGCGGCCTATACGATTCGTCCAAGCGGTCCAAGCGTTGGCCGGACAATCGGCACGATTAAAGCATTTGTCAGAGCTTAGGGAGGCGATCTTTATGAACCCGGGCGTCATTCTGGCATTTGATGTTGGCGGTACGCAGATTAAGGCAGCTGTCATGCGAGACGGTTCCATCATTGAACAGACGATTGGGCAGTATGAGGCAAAATCGAACTTGGGGGCGGATGCCATCCTGGCGCATTTCGTTGCGATTGTGCAGGATATGCTGAAGCGAGGCGGGCTGGATGAGGTTGAGGAACCGATTAGCGGCTTCGGGCTCGCATTTCCCGGCCCTTTCGATTACGAGAACGGAATTTGCCTGATACGCGGGTTGGGCAAATTCGAGTCTCTGTATGGCCTTTCCGTCGGACAGCTGCTCGAAGATAAGCTGCGTGCGAATGAAGGACTTCGGAGGCGGCTGGCGCCGCGGTTCCGCATTGCTTTCGAGAACGATGCCGCGTTGTTTGGACTTGGCGAGACGGCCGGCTCACGGAGCGGTCACGGGGAGCCGGGGCGAGAGCGGGCTGTGTGCCTTACAATCGGGACGGGGCTCGGCTCTTGTTTCTTGGAGAACGGCCGTCTGGTGAAGCATCGCGCAGATGTGCCGGCTAACGGCTGGCTGTATCAGACGCCATACCGAGGTGGGATTGCCGACGCATACATCTCGAAGAGCGGCGTGCTGCGGCTTGCGAAGGAGCTGGGCGTGTTGCCGGACACCGAAGGTGGCAGCGATGTGCGGGAGCTGGCGGAAGCCGCCCTTCGCGGAAATAAGCCGGAGATCGGGCTGTTCGAGGCGTTTGGCGCGCGGATGGCCGTGATTTTGTCGCCTGCGCTGCGGCAGTTTGACCCGGATGTCATCGTCCTTGGCGGGCAAATCTCCAAGAGCGGCAGCTTGTTTATCGAAGCCTTCCAATCGGGGCTCGCAGCGCAGCAGCTGAAGGCACAGGTGCGTATCAGCCGAGATACATTCGCGAGTACGTTTAGAGGCATCTATGAATTTGTAAAGGGGATGATCGCGTTGAATACGGAATTGCTTAAAGAGAAGGCTGTGACGTTTTTAAGTCTGGTAGCCTCGGGAAAGGTGCGCGAGGCCTACGAACGTTATGTAGGACCGGACTTCCGTCATCACAATTCCTACTTCCGTGGCGATGCAGAATCGCTCATGCTGGCGATGGAAGAAAACGCCGCCTTGAATCCGCACAAGACTCTTGAAGTCAAACGCGCCATCGAGGAAGGGGATTGCGTGATGGTTCACTCCCATGTGAAACAAAAGCCTGAAGACCTGGGAGCTGCTGTCGTCCACATTTTTCGTTTCGCGAATGGCCGCATCATTGAACTGTGGGATTTAGGTCAGGCTGTCCCGGAGCATTCCATTAATGAGAACGGCATGTTCTAGCTGTATTACCGGGTATAGAAAAACCGCCAATGGATAGGCGGTTTTTTCTATGCCCACAAATACACCTTTAATAACGGTTGCCCAGCAGCACCAGTATTTGATTGGGGCGCGTTCTTCTCAGCACATAGTACCCTTTGTCTGCGAGAGTGGCGATGCCATTATCGTTCGGCGCACATAATCCGCCAGGCTGGCAGGAACCATCATCGCGTACCAGCAGCTTGCCAACCATGCCGACAGCTACCCATTCCGGACGGCTTGACCGAGGCACGTAGTCTTGAAGCGGGTCCCAATCAGGATTCAGTATAGGCTGCCGTTCTGTGCGTCCGGGTGAGAGCAATTGGCCGGATGCGTCCAGCCGCACCGGAATCTGTACATCCTGATACAGGGTCCGTCCCCACTCATCGGTCATATATTTGCGATGCCAGCCGAGTTCGGCATTTCCGGATAGAAAAGCGGGTTTGCTGCTGGTAATGCCTACGATATAGGGATCCGCAGAAGCAGCGATGCGAACCTTATCTCCTACTAGGGCCAGGAAATAACCCGGTTCGATAGGTTTTCCGTCAGAGGTTTCAAACATCTCCGCATAGTCGGCAGCAGGACTGCTCACCGTTCCGTCGATTTTCACATCGCCATTGCTTAATATTTTCGCTGCTATGCCGGGCGCTTCGTCACTTAATCCATTGGCCAAATACCACGAGTAAGTCAGCTCATTGGCTGAGCCGAATTTCCCCATAATATGAACCCCTTCCAGCAGGTTAGTGGAAGTGTTCAGCCCTTCTGCATGCGAAAACATGCCGTCAGCAACCGTATTAACCCCTTGAGCATGCGAGGAAAATCCGCTTGCGGTCGTTACGGCGCCTTCCGCGTGCGAGGATTGTCCGCTGGCAACGCTTTGGTTGCCTTCGGCATGGGAGACATCGCCGCTTGCAACCGTGCTCTGGCCTTCCGCATGCGCGAACATGCCGGCTGCAAGGTTAAGGTTTCCTTCCACATGCGATGCTCTCCCGCTGGCGGTGTTGCTTTCTCCTTCGGCATGCGCGCATTGTCCGGTAGCGAACGTCTCCATTCCTTCGGCGTGAGCATCCAAGCCGGAAGCTTGGGTCAACTCCCCTTCGGCGTGCGCATTCATCCCATTGGCTATTGTATTCATGCCCTCCGCATGCGAGCGGTCGCCGATCGCCTGCGTCACCTCGCCTTCCGCATGCGAATAGATGCCGGTCGAAGTCGAGCCGCCGCCTTCCGCATGGGAAGCAGGTCCGATTGCAATAGTAAAGTAGCCCTCCGCGTGCGCGGCAAAACCGCTTGCAACGGATAGAAACCCTTCCGCGTGCGAAGCTTCATTGGTGGTAGCCGTTTCTCTGCCTTCGGCATGGGAATAGATTCCCTCAGCGAGTGTACTTCCACCTTCCGCATGGGATGCAGGTCCTTGAGCCGTATTGGCATATCCTTCTGCATGAGAGGCAAAAGCAATCGCCGTTGACTGGAATCCTTCCGCGTGCGAGGCGTCTCCGCTTGCTAACGTATCTAAACCTTCAGCTTCGGAGCATGTCCCCGTTGCTTGCGCATTGCATGGTGCCATGTTGCAACATCTCCTTTGGTAAGACATAATGAGGGTGAATCTATTTCCATATTATTACATGAGAGAAAATATGATTGGATGCTAGAGTTCTTTTTCTGAGCGTATATAGAAATGAGTCATCGTGGGAGGAATTCAGTGTGTCAGCCGATAGACGGAGCAGTATCGAGATTGCGATGGTAGAGATTCCTGCGGGAGAAATGGAGTTAAGGGACGACCGGGTGAAAAAGAAATGGAAAGCGGAGATTAAGCCCTTTCAGCTTGCGCGATATCCGGTAACGGTGGGGGTGTACGGTGAGATTGGATGGGACGCAGCTGTTCCTTCGGATGGCGATTCGAGGCTGCCGGCGGTCAACGTCTCTTGGCTGGATGCCGTGAAGTTCTGCAACCTGCTGTCGGAGAGAGAAGGATTGCAGCCTTGTTACGCTATGCGTCCCTCGGGTGACGTGGATTGGAATCGGGATGCGGATGGTTATCGACTTCCTACGGAAGCGGAGTGGCAGTATGCGTGTAAAGCAGGGACTGCCGGTTATCGGTACGGCGAGCTTGATCAGATTGCTTGGTACGCGGAGAATGCCGGCGGTAAAGTCCATGAGGTAGGTGGAAAGGAACCGAACGCATGGGGATTGTACGATATGTTGGGCAATGTGTGGGAATGGTGCTGGGATCTCTATGATGAGGAAGTGTACGGCCCTTATCGGATTTTTCGAGGCGGGAGCTGGGCCGAAGAGGCCAGAGGCTGCGGAGCCACCTGCCGCCGCCGCAGCCACCCGACCTTTTGCATCGATGACCTTGGATTTCGCCTGGCCCGATCTATTGCGACTAGGTGAATAGGCGGATATACCGCTTACGTCAGCAAGAAGAGGTCGAAGCGGGGCACATAAGCGGATATAGCGCTTAAGATGTGGCACAATCGCCGAAACCAGAGTGAAATTGCTCTTTCGGGCTGCTGTTAGCGGTAATTTTGCTCTCCGCTACCGCTGAGAGTTCACAAATGGAACTCTCAGCGGCGAAATCGCCGAAAGTTCCGGCTGAGAGTACCAGAATCGAACTCTCAGCAGCGAAAACGCCAAATTCCATCTACCGAGGAGGTTCAGCTATGACAACAGACCATCGGCTGCAGCAGCTTTTTGATGATCCCATTGATCAAATTACGGTTCTTGATCCCGGTTATTCCGGGCATGCGAGCGATGTTTGGCTGGTGAAGACCGCGGCAGGGGAATGTGTCGTACGTTCATCCAGATTGAAGGAAGCGCCGACCCATGAGTTTTGGTGGGGGTGTTACGATTTATTCGGGATTGATCCCAGAAGTATGCAGCACTTCGCGGCGAACGCCGCAATGCTGGGTACGCTTGCGGATATCCCGGCACCGCGAATACATAAGCATCAGCTCATTGAGGGCAGAGAGTACCTCGTCGTCGAGAAAATGAACGGGCAGGCATTCGGGTCGTTCGCTACGCAATCCGACGCCCTTCTGCATCAGTTAGGCGTCTGGTTGGCTCGCGTGCACGCGCAGCGATGCGACTATTTTGGCAACCTTGCCGGGGATCCAATCGGACGGTCGGAATCCTTCCATACTCACTTAGCTCGCACTATGAAGCAGCTCGTTGAGCTTGATTGTACAAATGATCCGAAGATAAAGGCGCAGCTTGGTGCGATGCTTCATGCACTGGACGTTCTTTCGGTACCCGCTCATTTCTGTCCTATTTTTATAGATCTGGATTCGTCGCAGTTCCTCATTCATGAGGGGATGTTGTCCGCGGTAGTAGATGTTGAAGCTTATGCGGTAGGCCCGCGCGAACTTGATTTTGTCGGGTTGGAGTATGTGCTTGATGAGCGAGCAGCCATTCCTTTCCTCGAAGGTTATGCCACTGTCCTCGCCCCTCCCGACATAACTGATTATCGCACTGTCTATCGTTATTTCTATCGGCTGTTAGGCGTGCAAGGATCGGCTGATCTGGATCTTTGGCTTGCGCAGCGGGCATTATTTCTCTAAGGTTTTATGAGTAAGCTTTTAGCGGGGTGATCGTTTGCGGATAAGAAGTATGTTTGATACGGGTGATCGAGCAGCAAGAACAATGGTGTTCCTGTTTATATGAACTATGATGGTCGAGGCGGTAATAGAGTCGTATTCAAGAAGTTGCTCTGAAGGGAAAGCATGCCATGAAGAAAAAGAAGACAATCAGAGACATCATCTATGTCAGCCACATGCATCCGAATAACTGCTTCTACTCGTATGGGATAGAGTTTCATGAGTTTATGATAGGCGTGTTTCCCAAACCGGAGAACCTGATTCTGCTCCAGCATCAATTCTCGAATGCGCAATGGAATCCGCGCACGCGATTCGATTATGTGACACGGGAAGAGCTGGATGAGCTGATTGAGGATGATGTTTATGGGTATGGGGATTTTTGTTGGGTGGATCTTGCGAAAGAAGAGGATTTAGATGCATTAAGCAACGATCAAATAGCGGAATTATTATTCTTCGGGCATCTGGCTAGACCTTTGCATCAAGTGCCAAAAGCGAGATTCGCCTATTATGCTCATGATGATGGCTGGTTTAACAAGCTCTATGTAACGGATCTGCACGATTATGAAATGCTTTTGGCTAACGTTATCGCAGAGAAGCTTCGGAAGTTAACAGGTAGAAAGTTCGAGGCTATTCCGAAGGACATCGCAACAGCACTATTGGAATCTACCCGAGATGGATTATTCATCGACTTATCCAAAGCGATCAAGGATGCAGCCGAATATAAGATCCCCCTTACAGCGGTTGGCCACTTCACGGATATGGACAAAATCTATGGCTTGCGAGATGGAATAACGGAATATAACGCTTGGTTGGTCTATTCCGAGAAGGCTTGGAAGCTCGTGAAATAAGCAGATTGAAATGATACCCACTTCCCAGAAACAAGAAGAAATAAGCTTGGCGTCATGACTACGGAGCTCCGCTTCCGGGAAGCCTGCTCCCTGCACGGGATATCCACCGAAATGCCCTATTATCAACCGTCTGCTGCGGATTCAGTCCAAATGAGTTTGTTCGACGATGAGGAGTGTTCCTATGGATGACAAGGACAATGATATGGAGATTGTTCGCAAATTCTACGATGATACGGTGCAGTACGAATGGAGTCGGCTCGAACGGCACAAGGTGGAGTTTGAGCTAAGCAAACGTTATATGAACCGCTATATCAAGCCGGGGGACAGAGTACTCGATCTTGGAGGCGGTCCGGGCAGGTATGCTCTTCATCTGTCGGCGCTTGGCTGCGAGGTGACGCTGGCAGATCTGTCGCCGAACAATGTGAACTTTGCGCTAAATAAAGCAAAGGAGCTCGAGCTGCCGCTTGAGGGGCTATGTGTAGACAGCCGCGACTTATCGGGCATAGCGGACGAGCAATTTGATCATGTGCTGTGCATGGGGCCGATGTATCATCTGAAAGAAGAGAAGGATCGAGCTGCGACCATTCAGGAATGCCTCAAGAAGCTAAAGCCAAACGGTGTCTTATTCGTCTCCTTTGTTTCATCTTACTCCTTCGTCTGGGATTACTTGATCCGGAACCCGGCATTTATCCTGGCAGATGATCGCAGAGCTGAGCTTCATATGATGATTAAGGACGCGAATTTTGCCGGACATGGATTCACGGACAATTATTACATCCGTCCCCGGGATGTAGCGCCATTCTTTGAAGCCTTCCAGCTAGAGAAACTGCATATCATCAACTGCGAAAGCTTCCTGTATCTGCGTGAACCGGAGCTTCTGACGCAGCCGCCCGAAGTGGTATCGGCTTGGCTGGACTTGGCGGAGCAAGTATGCGAACGCGAGGAGCTATTGAGTTTAGCTGAACATTTCATGTACGTGGGCAGAAAGAACGAATAGTTGATCATGACGAGGAGGGCTGCCGACCAGGCAGCCTTTTATCATTTATATCCGTGAATTTGGAATGGACCAAAACCGTTTGCCGTTCTGCAGAGTCTAACTAATAGAAGAAGCAAAATGGCAGGAGAGGGAAACGCATGGAGGATGAATTGCTGGCCCTTGCAGCTAAGCGCGGTGACGATGCGGCCTTCTACAGCCTCATTACGCGACACAAGGATAAAATGTACCGGATTGCGTATTCGTATTTGAAGAATGAGAACGATGCGCTTGAAGCGGTGCAAGAGGTGACCTGCCGGGCGTACATGCAGATACACAAATTGAAGGAACCCGGTTATTTTGGCAGCTGGCTGATTCGCATTCTGATGAACTATTGCGTGGACGAAGCCAAGAGACAGGCGCGCCGGAATGAGAAACAGCAGGTGGCAACAGGCGCCGGGGAGCAGCATGTGGCGAGCGGTGAATCGGCTTTGCTGGAGAGAGTCGTGCTGGAATCCGCGGTGGAACGGCTGGATGCCAACTATCGCACCGTTATTGAACTGAAATATTATCATGATCTGACGATTACCGAAATCGCCAGAACGTTAAGGAAACCGGAAGGTACGATTAAAACTTGGCTGCACAAAGCACTCGGCGGACTGCGGCAGCGGCTGGAGAAGGACGGTGAGCCCCATGAATGAGTTTCGTGATTCGAACGAGCAGGATTGGCCTCAATTGGAGGCGATGAAGGAACAGATTAATCAGATTGTCGTTCCTTCGACGGTCGAGGAACGGATTAGGAATGGCATGCGGGTTGGCCGGCAACGCAGAAGGCGCCGTACAGTAACCAGATTTGCTTCATACACAGCATGTCTGCTGCTTCTGATCATGGTTGCTTCCGTGCGTTTCTCGCCGGTTGTTGCGGCCTATGTGGGTGATCTTCCCGGACTTCGGTCACTTGTTGAGCTGATTAATGATGACAAAGGGCTGGAGCTTGCAATCGAAAATGATTTCATGCAACCGGTCGGCCTATCCGAAGAACATGATGGAATCAAGGTGACAGTGGATGGCGTGCTTGCTGATGAATCGAGGGTGATCGTCTTCTACACCTTGACGAATATGGACGGAAGAAAGCGGGTCGTGAATCTTCAGAAGGTCGATCTGGCGACGAAAGAGCAGATGTCCATCTCGCATGGTTCTTCCGATTTCAGTGAAGAGTGGGTTAGCAAGCAAGGCACGGTCGATTTTAATTTCCATAATGGAGCGGAAGTTCCGGATATTCTCCGACTGGAGCTTAAGGTCGGTAAGGATGAGAAGGCGGTCGCTGGCCTGCCGTTTTGGCAGTTCGCGATTCCTATAGATAAAGCCAAGTTCGAAGGCTTGAAGGAAACCTACGCGATCAACAAAACCGTTACCGTGGAAGGTCAGCGTATTACCTTTGGGACAATGACCGTTTATCCTACTCGGATTGGGCTGGAGGTCGCCTACGATCCGGCGAACACGAAGAAACTGTTCTACTTTGACGATATCCGGATCGAGGATGAACACGGCGAAACGTTCGGGACGATCAATAACGGCGTATCCGGTTCGACCATTGACGAGAACAGGCAAATTCTTTATTTCCAAAGCAACTATTTCCGCAAGCCGGACCGGCTGTATCTGCGGGCAAATAGCATTCGGGCATTGGACAAAAACAAGCTGGAGATTCAAGTGGATCCGGATCAGAAGAAGCTGCTTTCAAGCCCGGACGGCCACCTTACTTTAATAGATGTCGGCACCAGCAAGGAGGATGGTCAGCGCATACTTGTCTTTAAACTGACAAACGATAATCCGCTTGATGAGCACCGTCAATACAACATCCTAGACATGAGATTCAAGGATGCATCCGGAAAATCGTTTGAATCGGGTATGACGGGATCGTCCGGCGATGAGTTCCAATATTTCATTAAGAAGGCGAAATATCAGAGCCCGTTGACGCTCACTATCGTTGATTATCCAACACGAATCGAAGGGGATATTAAGCTGAGAATGAAGTAAACCATCGTTGATAGGCCGCCGGTTATGGCGGTCTTTTTCACCGTCCAGTAACCTTTTTGGAACGTAAACGTCTAAGATCTATGAAGATATCCTAATTCATGGTACTGGGGTGGAGTGGAAGTGAGACATTCACGTTTACTAAAGCTGATCTTGCTCGTTAGTATGGCTGGTTTCATGATTCCGGTAGGCGCTTCGGCGGAAAGCTTGCAGGAGCAGCCGATGGCTTTTGGAGGAAAAGGGATTACGAACGTCAAACAAGTTGCTGCAGGATACGCAAGCACGCTTGCGCTGAAGAATGACGGTACGGTCTGGGCATGGGGAGGCAACCTGACGACGCGCCTGACAACGGCCGCCGTTCAAGTTCCGGGATTATCGGACGTGGAGTCCATTACGTATTCTTCCGCCTATGCGGATACGGCTGCTGTCGTAAAGAAAGATGGGACGGCATGGATGCTGGGGTATTTACGTTATGGCACTTTCGACGGTGTAACTTATTCATCCAATAATACGCTATTCACGAGTGTTCCCAAACAAATTGAAGGACTGCAAGACGTGGAAGATATTCAATTCGGTTATAATGCTGCGTTCGCGCTGAAGAAGGATGGGACGGTCTGGGCATGGGGAAGCAACGAGTATGGCGAATTAGGGAATGGACAAGTCAAAACCCTTGCCGCACCGGCTCTAGTAGCGGGTTTGCCTCCAATTACAGCCATACATAGCGATGGCATTACAGCCTTCGCAATCGACAAGAATGGCAAGCTTTGGTATTGGGGATCGCCGTATTGGTATTATTACCAGACCGGGAAACAAGCTGTCGTTACGAAACCGAGATTATTTGATAAGCTTGATCATATCAAGGCGATTTCAAGTTCGGGGAGTGCTACTTTACTGCTGCGTTCGGACGGTACAGTATGGTCGTTTGGCGATAATTACGGCGGCGTGCTGGGTAGAAGCAAAGATCCGTTGGAAGGGCCGATCCATCTGGAGCAGATCCCGGAGCTCCAATCGATAGAGGAGCTGTCTTGCAGTTATTTGCAATGTTTGGCGCTCGATGAGCTTGACCACGTATGGGTATGGGGTAATAACTCTTACCGCCAGATTGGAGACGGTTTGCAGCCGCATCGGTTTGATCATCCCGTGAAGCTGGCGCATCAGCAGGCAGTGAAGGTTGTCAGCGGCTTTCGGACTTCTTTTCTCATTAAGAAGGATGGTACATTATGGGGGGCTGGGTTAAACGGAGAGGGTCAGATTGGACGTGGGCTGCTAGGTGCATGGGGAGGAGAGGAAGGCTTCGGCGTTCCGCCTTACTCCTATGAACCGTATTCATGGGGGACATTCTCGGTTACAAAATATGAACCCGTATTGGAAGCCCCTCGCGTGGCGGTGAACGGGAAGCAAATTGCCATGTGGTCGATGCAGATTGATGGGACCGTGTATGCCTCGGTTAGAGGGATTATGGAGGCGCTTGGCTATCGAATGACGTGGAACCCAACGGACAAAATAGCGGTTGCTCTCAAGGATGGCAAGGAATTCGCCTTTCATACGGAAGAAACGGGCGGAATTTATAAGAATGGGCAGTCTATCGCCGTGGGCAAGGAAGTATACAATGTAAGAGGGGAATTGCTGGCACCTGTCCGCGAGCTTGGTTCGGCCTTTGGTTGGACTACGGTATGGGAACCTGAGCGTTATACAATACATGTAACGGAGTAGAACCGAGCTAAGTGGAGGAGAAGCCTAACGATGAGCAAGCATTATCAGTTCCGTCAAAATGAAATCGAACAAATCGTGAAGCAGTTTGGGCAAGCGTTCTATGAGAAGGTATTGAGGGATCTCGATACCTTTGCCGAACAATGGTCGCTGAGCGAGCTTCGGCTCATCCCTTCCTACTCTGCGAATCTGGTATTTAAATGTGAATCTGCTAGATTCGGAAGCGCGGTACTGAAGATAGGGAGAATTTCTTCCGCAGAGATAAACACGGAATATAACACCTTGCTCCGGTATGATGGCAGACGTTTCTGCCATGTTTTTGATGCGGACGTCGTTCGGGGCGTGCTGCTTGAAGCGTGCGTTAAGCCGGGAAATCCGCTAAGGGAAGTGACCTCGCTTGCGGCAAGATTGGATGTATTCAGCTCGTTGTTCAAAGGCTTGCACATATCGGTCGATAACGCAGCGCAATACCCAACTTACGTAGACTGGGTCCGTAAAATAACCGACTACATGGCCAAACGTCAGGATTGCAGTGAATTAGCAGCCTATATGAAGCGAGCGGAAGCGATCTGCCTAACCCTATCTGAGGCGTATACAGGGCAAATGCTGCTGCATGGCGACTTCCACCACGATAATATTTTGCTGGGACAGGATGGTATCTATCGCATTATTGATCCGAAGGGCGTAATAGGCGATCCTGTGTTTGATGTTCCGCGGTTTATCTTAAATGAATTTGATGATGATTATTCGGAAGCAGGTTATGCGAAAATCAGCGAGATTATCGCCGTATTGGAGAAGAAGCTGGGCATTCCGAGCACCATCTTAAAGCAATGCCTCTTCGTCGAGACGGCCATGAGCTCATGCTGGAGCATGGAGGATGGTGCGACAGCTGAGGAATATTGGGAGCTGATCAAACCGGTTGCTTTTGCAGAATCGATCATGAATGGTTGATGGCTTACTTGAATGCAGGTTCAGGTTAGGGGGAATTGGTTGTGGAACATATCATTACGGACCTCTTTCATCGTCATGGCGTCCTTGCCCTTGCGGCGGAGAGATATGGGCTTAGCAGCGACGAGGTCACTTTAATCGGTGGATTTCAAAACTTTGTATACGAGTACGAGCGCAATGGCCGCGCTTGTATTCTGCGAATAACGCCGGGAAGCCGTCGGACGGTCGGTGCGGTTAAGGCAGAGCTGGAATGGATTCAATATCTGGTGAGCCACGGGATATCAGCTTCGATGCCGATTCCGTCTGCAGCCGGCGAATGGGCCGAAGTCATTGTGACGGCAGAAATGTTCTTTACTGCGGTTTCGTTCGAGAAAGCTCATGGGCAGAAGGCGAATTATCCGGCGTGTCTGGATGACGACGCATTGTATGAAGCTCTCGGACGCATCACGGGTAACATGCATGCTCTATCGAAGAAGTATAAGCCTGAGGACAGCAGCATCTGTAGGTTGGAATGGCGTCAGAACGATTACTTGAAGGACATCGATCTCCTTCCTCCGACACATCAACGCGTGAAAGACAATTACAGCATGATGGTAGAGAAGCTAAACCAGCTGCCAACGGATCGGGATGCTTATGGACTTATTCATGGGGATATGGGCGTCGGTAATTTTGTCATGGACGGGGATGGGCGGATTACGTTATTTGATTTTGACGAAGCGCAGTACAGCTGGTTTGTTGAAGATATCGCGATCCAGTTGTACTATCTGGTTTATGTCTATGGAGGCGATGACGGACGGGCGTTAAGAGAGGATCAGGCTCGCCGATTTATGCGTTCTTTTATGAAAGGCTATAGTCTTGAAAACACTTTAAGCGAGCAGGATCTGAAGCAGATTCCGTTATTCCTCATGCTGAGAGAATTGATCGTGTACATCGGGGCGTTTCGCAATTATGACGGGGATGAAACGTTCAGCAGCTCGGATAATCAGTGGTTTAAGGATTGGATTGCCGAGAGTAAAGTTCGGTTGGAGAATAACGTTCCTATCGTGGATATTTGGTAGGGGAAGCATTGGTACGGGTGGGAGGAGAGGATTGTTATCGTACATGAACCTGAATTAGTCGTGAAGAATCCCGTGAGAACGAATCCTTGTTTCTGCATAAGCTTGCGGTTCGGCGAGCATATGCAGGAACAGGGTTATCGAGCGAAATGCTGCGATGGGCCAAATCCTATGCGACTTTAGCGGCATAGGTTTGATGGTTCGCTGGATTTCTTCTTCTACAGTCCCACCGATAATACGAATCGCTCTGTTCGATTAACCTACGATCGGCCTTCCTACGAGGAAGAGCGAAACAACCTGCGAAGCCAAAATCACTCCGCGAATTGGATGCCGTATGCAGTCCGGATACCGTGGTATCCGTGAATCTACAAGACGGGGATCTCGTCTATATCCCATTGAACAGTACCAATAAAGCCGACCACGAATCGATTAACAAGGTCTGCCGTATGCTGAAGAAATTCGTTAAGAGCGGCGTCGAGGAAGCTGCTTCCATTGCGGAAGTCGAGACCTTTTTCCATGGGATGTCGATTAGCTTCGCTGACGGGAGCTATTTACAAGTTCAAGAAGCGGGGCAAACAGACTGTCCATAGCAACGGGACGAGGGAAACAGCTTGTACTGGACGACCCGGAGGCTTATAAGGATTTCAAGCACCTGAAAATCCTTCCGCCGAGAAGCTAACTACCATGATCCCCCTGCCATGGAAGCTGAGAGTGCGAAATATGAACTCTCGGCGCCGACAATACAACGAAATGATGCCGAGAGTCTCGAAATAATACTCTTACGAAGCAAAACGTATCGCCCAATTGATAGACCGCCGATGGAAAGTGATCGGTGGTCTTTTTTGCGGTTGCAACTTTTTCCTGTGACACACGTCTTATTTAAGTGTAAAAAAATAGAAGTTGAGATCATATAAGGAAGGTGCAGTGTAGATGAAACCGATTCAGAGATCTAGGCTGCGACTTATGGTGGGGACGGCTTATTTTACATGGCGCAGATATGCTCGGTGGCTCTTCGGAGGTATCTCATTCGCTCGAACTTTCTCAGAAGAACCGCTGGAACATGTTGTTTTTCATCATGCAACGCCGACGCTGCGGAAGCTTAAGGACGTGGATATGTGGCTGCAGCATAATAAAGAGATCAATCTGGCGCTTGCGATAAAGCAACTTCATGGACTCGTCATTGCCCCGGGAGAGACGATGTCTTACTGGAAACTGATCGGGCGAACAACCGCGCGAAAAGGCTATGTGCCGGGAATGGTTTTACACTATGGCAAATTCAAGTCAGGGTTAGGCGGAGGGCTGTGCCAGCTATCGAATTTAATTTATTGGATGACGCTTCACACGCCGCTTACTGTCATGGAACGGCATCGACATAGCTATGATGTATTTCCGGACGCGAACCGTACACAGCCTTTCGGCAGTGGAGCGACTTGTTCCTATAATTACTTGGATCTGATGATTCAGAATCAGACGACAATTCCTTATCAACTAGTGCTTGAGTTGAAAGACCATGTTCTGACGGGGGAGTGGCGCGCAACCGATAAGCCGCTTCATACCTACGAAATCTATGAGAAGGAGCATCGCATTGAGCAGCAGTATTGGGGCGGCTACGTTCGGCGTAACGTGCTTCATCGGCGTGTCTATAATCAAGCTAATGAAATGGTAAAGGATGAGTATATCACTGAGAACCATGCACTCATGATGTACGCACCTTTATTGACAGAGCCTGTATCTCACGGGGATAAGACGGAGGTAACGGTTTGAACAGACATGATGGCTATAAAGGAGGTTCGAACGGTAAATGGGCAGCATCGGCTTGGGGATTTTAATTGTATTCGTGGTCATTGTTACCTTGATGTTTTTTGCGGGGGTCATGTTGGATTTTATCAGGCCCAGTGTTCTTCAAGTACAGCTCTTAGGGATTCAATTCACGTTGTTCGGAATCTTAATCTTATTCGCTTTCGATGGGGCAACAGGATATGGCGTGACGATTGGTATAATCGGATTGCTTACAGGGATCTTCGGGTCATTCCGAGATACGGCAGATGTAACTAATAGCAGCGGCGGGTGATGGTGTGAAGAAGGCAGGCGAGGAGAGCCATCCATGAAAAAATGGTTGCATGCGATCGGATTCAGCGGTGCACTTTTTGCTGTTACAGCGGTCGACGGAGGATTTCATAGCAAGTTCGTCTTAGCAAGATCTGCACGCTTTTGTGGAGGGTAACATGAAGAAAATGATACTAATCGGCTCCGGCGGTTCCGGGAAGTCCACGTTAGCCCGCAAGCTGGGAGAACTTCTGTCAATCGAAGTTCATCATCTGGATGCACTGTTATGGAAACCAGACTGGATTGCTGTCTCTAAAGAGGAGCAAATAACGATTCAAGATGAACTGCTCGGTCGCGACAGATGGATTATCGACGGAAATTATGGCGGCACTTTGGATAGGAGAATAAAGGCGGCAGACACCGTCATTTTTGTGGACCTGTCCAGGTGGATCTGTCTTTATCGGGTATTAAAAAGAAGATTCCGGCACCGACATACGAAACGGATAGACATGGCAGAAGGCTGTGAAGAGAGAATTACCCTCCATTTTATGAGATGGGTCTGGGCGTATCCAAGCAAACATAAGCCGAAAATTATGAAGCAGCTTATGGAACTGTCAAATGATAAAAGCATTATTGTGCTGAAGACGCGAAGCGAAGTTCGAACGTTCCTGGAGCGTATAGAGCGGGAGGCGAGCAGGCGGCAGCACTAGCTTATGTGAACCAAGTAATGGTATTGGAGTTGAAATCGATGTACCTGCGCAGTCTCGAACTGATTAGGAATGAAGAAACAGATCCGAAGCGCTATCCATTCTCGATACCGGCTTTGAAGTATTTGAAGTCATTGTCTTTCCGGACAAACGTGACCTTTCTGGTAGGGGAAAATGGTTCGGGAAAATCGACGCTTCTGGAAGCGATCGCGTTTCAATGTGGATTTAACACGGCCGGCGGTGGACGGAACAACAATTATGATGTGGATGCCTCGCATTCCATTCTTGGGGAACATATTCGATTGTCGTGGATGCCGAAGATTACGAATGGTTTCTTCCTGCGCGCCGAAACGTTCTACCACTTTGCCTCGCATATCGATACGATGCCGGATAGTTTCGGGTCTTACGGGGGTCGCTCTTTGCATAAGCAATCGCATGGCGAAGCGTTCCTGTCGCTGTTTCAGCATCGGTTTGGCAAGAAGGCGATCTATCTGCTCGATGAGCCCGAGGCAGCGTTATCGCCTGCAAGGCAGCTGGCCCTAATGCGAGTCATTAAGGATTTGGAAGAGGATGCGCAGTTCATAATCGCGACGCATTCCCCGATCCTTCTCGGCTACCCGGATGCGCAGATCGTAAACTTCGATGTACATCCCATTGAGGAAATCAAGTATGAGGATACGCTCCATTACATCGTCACAAGGCGGTTTCTTGAAAATAGAAGGACGGTTCTGGACGAGTTGTTCTCGGATTCGGATTCGGATGAAGATGACGACGAGTGATGGCGTTTCTGAACACAAGAAAGAGCTGCCCGTATAGCGGCAGCCCTTCCGTTTAAACTTTAAGAGAAGGAATTTTCAACACATCGCCGGCTTTAATATCGTCGTTGTTCTTCAGATGATTGGTCTGCGCGATGTTTACGGCGTATTTGGTGGAGCCGTAGTGTTTCCGTGAAATGCTGGAGAGCGTCTCGCCTTGCTTCACCGTATGATTGGCAATCGGCTTCACGACAGGAACCGCCGGAATAATTAATGAACTTCCCGCAATCAAATTCTTGTCAGGATCCAGTTTATTTTGCTTCACGATCAACTCTACGTTTTTCTTCGTTTGATAGAATTGCAGAGAAATAGTAGACAGGGTATCGCCTGTGCGAACCAGATAGGTTGCCGGCAGCGTGACCTTGGAGTAGTCCATGTTCTGCGGCTTGGAAGCCGACGATCCGGCAGCCGATGATAGAGCTGGAATCTTGATGACATCCCCTGCGACCATATCATTGATAAACACAATATGGTTGTACTCCGCCAAGCGGGCGACGTACTGCTTGGAATGGTAGAATTTCATCGATATCGAGGAAAGCGTGTCCCCTTCTTTGAGAACATAGGTCATCGGGTATTTTACGGCAGGCTTAGAAGCTGTGCTCGATGAAGGCTTACTAACCGGTTTACTGGCTTGCACGACCTTAATCTGCGGCTTCGAAACGGATGGTTTGTCCGGCGTGACAACAGGCTTCACGGCAGTTTCTTGATCATCGTTGACCGAAGTTTCCGGCTTCTCAGTTGTCGTAGTGCCGGAAGATTTCCCCGGAGCAGGCGCTAACTCATGAACAACCTTGTCTCCGTCATTCTTCGTAGTAGATTCGGTCTTGATCACCTGCATGCCTACGGGATCATTCCCTGTCGCCGCTTGCTTCGGATCGGATCCGGATTGTGCTGCATATATGCTATACAGGATTCCGCTAATCAGTAGGATGCCGGCTGTTGCCTGGACCATTAGCAGAGTGCTTTTCTTCTTTTTCGTACGAGCGGCTCTGGGCTGCAAATCGCTTCTTTTCGAGTCTTTGTTCAAAGCGCATACTTCCTTTCGTGTTCAGAATCTCTTTCATTTCCTATATCTTACTATACTTAACCGTCTCGAAACGGAACATTAGCGAAATCAGGTGATTGGCACTAGAGCGGGGCAGGAGAAAGCACCTAATTGGAGTACGGACCTAGGATTCTGAAGCCGATACTCGTAAGGAGAATGGCGGACAATCGGGCATTTGAAGTAGTTCATACCGTTCATGGGAGAGGAAAATATCTAATCGCTGCGAAATAATTAGAAGGCCAATTTTACGAAAAATGAGACTGGGGCAATGTGATGCAAATACTCATACTGGTAAAGCAAATCGGAAAACGCAAACCAATCCTTGGCGAAATGGCCCTGCCATTGCCTCATTCGCCGTCAACGCTGGAAGAGCTGATTACGCTGATCGTAACGCTCGAGGTAGAGCGGTATAACAGCGGTGATGCTGCTCAATCCAAGGTACTGACAGCGTTGACGGAGGACCAAATCGCGGATCAGCTGGAGTCCGGCAAGGTTGGATTCGGTGCGAGGTATAACCCGAATCAGCAAGACGTAGTCCTGGCCATAGAGAATGCTTGTCTTAGCTACAAGGACGGTCTCTACAAAGCATTTATTAATGATCGGGAGATCGGGAATCTAGATGAACGTATTGAGCTGCAAGACAATGACCGAGTTATGTTTATACGATTAGCGATGCTTGCAGGACGAATGTGGTAGTGAGGGGGAGAGGGAACGATGCAATGGACCAAAGATCGAATAGAGAAAGTGAAGGACTATGTGGCTCAGAAGCGGGATAACTTGAATAGTTTGCCTGCTGCATTACGCGAGATGGCATCCGTCATTATGGATTGTTATAGAAGCGAGTATGTTTCATTCGATAAGTACGCCAAGCTGAGAAAAGTATTGCTGTCAGAGTCGCACACCGAGTTAACGGATGTGTTCTCAGGCGATCAATTTGAGGTGCTGCGTTTTCTGCTAGGTGATGCAAATGCAGCGAATTTCAAGAAAACATGGGACCGCTGCACGCTGTATCCGTTCTCGATGGGTTATCTCAGACGATCATTCCGAACGAACCGGGCATCGGGCGTCTATCTCGAGTCGAATTTGGATCGGTTAGGTTATGCGCTGCGTTTTGTTGGGATGGGCTATTCTATCTCCCGGCCGGAAGTGGCGGCAGTTGATTCGGAGACAGCTGACTATCCGTATCTGCATAACTATATTGCGCTGGAGATTGATGAAGGAAATGCCGCACTGCTGCGGCAACTGAAAGAAATCATATATAGCGACAACAATACGGCTGTCGTTACCCGCAACATCATCAAGGGATTGCTCATGAGCCGTAATCCGGAAGCGCACGGACTCATAGGTGAATTGCTGCTCGCCGCCAAGCTGCAAGAAGGTTTGCGCCAGACGATCACGGAATGTATGGACGAAGCAAGCAGAGAAGGATTTATCTACATACTGGGTTTGATTATCGAGCGTGATTTAAGCCGGTTCTCTTCCATTATTCGCGCGTTCGATGTGTGGACAGGTTTAGCATTGGAAGCGCAAAAGCCGGCCGTCATCAAGAAATGTCTGAAGGCCGCTTACGATTGTTTAACGAACGAGACAGCCCTTCATGAATGTCTGAAGAGTGAAGACAGCCAGCTGCTGTACATCGGTTTGTGGGCGACAGCCGTTGATGAATTGATGGATACCGAAGCGACAATCATGGCGCTGAAGCAATCCGGCTCCAAATACAAACAAATTACGGCTCTGCAATTTGTAGCGCAAACTCAGTTTGCTGCCTTTCAACACCGGATCGCCGCAGCTTTCCTGGACAGTCCGGATTTGGAGGTCGTTGCTTGGGCACTGCCCAATTTATTCAGCCAGGTCTCAAGCTACAGCTTGAACCATCGTCAGCTCGGACCTGAGGATTTTGACATGTATGGCGTCACCGACAGATCGTTGTTTGATCAATTGAAGTACATTCTCGATCGGATGCCGAAGAAGGAAGTTAGCTATTCAAACAGTGCTCTGTCCTTCAGCCGGACCGTGTCAGCCGATCAACTATGCGGCCTTATGCTAATCGTTGCTTATATTCACAATGACCAAGCGATGTTCGACGTCATGCTCGATTACCGGGACAAAATGAATGCAGATACACGTTCCACGCTCGTACATATTTGCCTGGTTAATCCGCAGAGCGAGAAGCAGCGTCAAGCGTTAATTGAGGCGTTAGGCGATAAGGGAGCGGAAGTTCGTCAGGCCGCGCAGCGCAGTGTCGAGAACTTGCAGCTGAGCGATGAGGAATATGTCTGGGTAGAAGGATTACTTCAGTATAAAGCAGGCGACCTCCGAAAAGCGGCCATTCAATTGCTGCTCAAGCAGGAGCCGGAACAGCTGAAGCATACCATCGAGCGTTTGCTGTCGGACAAGAAAGAGGATAAGCGTCTGGGCGGACTCGATATGGTTCTGAATTTGAAGGATGATGAGCAGAGACGGCCTGTTTATGCGCAATGCGTCGCGTTTCTGAAAGAGAACAATGCGATTAAGCGTTCATCGAGGGAGCTTGTTCTGATTGAGCGGATTACGGGGACGGTTGAGGTGGAATATAGTCCGGAGAATGGTTTTGGACTTTATGACCCGCAGCAGCACCAGCAGCTGCCTGACCTAAAGCCTTGGCCGGGGGCGCCGCTTCAGGAAATCTTGACCTCAAGCGCCGAAGAGATTCAATCCGTGCTGCAGAGCTGGAGTGATCTCATTCATGAGTATCGGGAGTATGAATATGAGATCGAGGAGTATGATGGCAGCCGCGGCAAAATCGTACTTGGCACGCAACAGTGGGGCATGCGCGCTCTGGTGAACGCCCATAATCAGGGTCCTGCCGCATTAAAGGATTACCCGCTCGCAGATGTTTGGCGCAGCTTTGCACAGGACAAGGGGCTGGATACGAAACGAATTCTGGAGCTGCTCTTCTATTATGATGTCTGCTCCAGAAGATATCGGATGTCTTTGCGCGACTTTTCGTCCCATTTTCAAATCTCGCATGTCCTTCGGATGCTCTCGCCATCCGTCATGATCGAAGTAGGCAAGTGGCTGGAGGAAATGCCGTATGGGCGCCTCATCCACAGCCTTCTTAGAGTGATGTTCAATGAATGCGATTCGCGGGAACGGTTCGCGCTAACGTACAATGCGTCGCTTGCGTTATATGAAGGCATTCTGATCGATCAACAAAGTGAGTTCGTCAAGCAGCATCCAAGTTTGGAGATTCAGCAGCCTTACATGGTGCAGATTGTGACTTTCGCTGAGATTATGAAGACGGAGGAAGTGTCGTTCTGGTATTCCTCAATGGCCGGCGTGTATAACGACGAGGAGGACATGTTCCGGGCAGGATTTACGTTGCTGTACCGTTATGCACGCTTGGGTGATCAATTGGAGCAGTTGGGGTTAGTTCCTTTTGCAAAAGCCTATGAATCCGGATTCATAACCGCCAATGAATTGTATAAGGAGCTGCTGGGTAGAAAGAGCAGTCCGGATCACATCAACACCGTTACGAATGAACATCGACATCACCGCGAACAGCTGCTTCTATATCCTGGGGCGGAGCTAATCGGCAGATTGGCGGTAGAGCGGATCGTTGAAATCGAGCTGCAGCGCGGGGACAGCGACACAGCAGTCAGCTATCTGGCCCAGCGGATTAATAAATACGAGGGCATGCAGTATTTCGTCGGCTGCCTGCTCAGTTTAGGGAACAAGGAGAAGCTGGCACGCGGGTATTTCTATAGTTGGGGAAGCGGGCAAACGAAGAAGGATATGATCAGCCATCTGCTGAAGTGCTGCTATCCGAAACCGGACGACGACGCCAATACCTTGAGAGGGCTGCTGGAAGGACGCGATATTTCAGATACCAGACTGATAGAAGCGGCCATGTATGCCCCTCAATGGGTGGAAATTATCGCCGACTACTTAGGCTGGGAAGGGTTGGCCGCTGCTTGCTGGTACTTCCACGCGCACGTGAATCAGCATTTCTCCTCGGATAAAGAAACGATGGTCGCGCGGTATTCGCCGATCTCGTCGATTGATTTTAATGAAGGAGCCTTCGATATCAATTGGTTCTTCGAGGCGTACGAGACCTTAGGGGAACAACGCTTCCAGCTTGTCTATGACAGCGCCAAATATATCGCCGACGGCGCAAACCATAAGCGCTCTCAGTTATTTTGCGATGCTGTTCTTGGCAGGTTGGATGCGGGAGTTATCGAGAGCGAGCTGTCCGGTAAACGAAATAAGAATCATGTGCTGTGCTACGGCTTAATTCCGTTCATGACGGATAATCGGAAGGCGGAGCTTATCCGCCGGTACGAGGTGCTGCAGCGGTTTGCCAAAGAGAGCAAGCAGTTCGGGGCACTGCGGCGAGACAGCGAGTCGAAGGTCGTGAGTATTGCGCTGGATAATTTGGCCCGCAATGCCGGTTATTCCGATGTTATTCGCATGACATGGAACGTGGAAGCGGAGAAATTCAAGCAAATTGCAGCCAGCTTCGAGCCGGTTACGATACAAGAGTGGGAAGCTTGTCTTGTGATGGATGAGAGGGGCAAAGCTTCGGTAGCCATTACGAAGGACGGCAAGCCGGTGAAGACGATTCCGTCGAAACTCAAGAACGATGAGACGCTTGCCGGTTTGAAAGAATTGCAAACCTCGTTGAGGGATCAGCATAAACGCGCGCGTTCCGCACTGGAGAGAGCGATGGTGCTGGAAGAGGCGTTCACCGCGGAAGAGCTGAGTCTCATCCAAACCAACAAAGTGATTGAGCCGCTGTTGAAGGATCTCTTGTTTAAGTCTGCGAATGCGATTGGATTCTTCGAGCAGGGGAAATTGCGGGATATTAGCGGGCATGTCATTTCATTGGAGGCTGCGGAGGAAGTGCTGATCGCGCATCCGGTTCATTTGTACGAGAGCGGAGAATGGGCTGCTTATCAGAAGGTTGTGATAGAACGGCAAATCGTGCAGCCCTTCAAGCAAGTATTTCGTGAGTTGTACCGTCCGAATGAGGATGAGTTGCTGGAGGGAATTCGTTCCGGACGTTATGACGGGCATCAAATCCAGCCTAGAAAAGCCGCTTCGCTGCTGAAATCCCGTCAATGGACGGCGAGCTATGAAGAGGGCTTGCAGAAGGTGTACCATAAGCAAAATATTGTAGTGACCCTGTATGCCATGGCAGACTGGTTCTCGCCGGCCGAGGTAGAAGCGCCGACGATTGAAACGGTAGCGTTCTACAAGCGGAAAACAGGCGAGCCGATGCAGCTGGCTGAAATTCCGAAGGTCATTTTCTCCGAGGTGATGCGCGACGTTGATCTGGTTGTGAGTGTGGCTCACGTCGGCGGCGTGGATCCGGAAGCGAGCCTATCTACCGTGGAAATGCGGGCGGCTATGGTACGAGAGCTTGTTCCGATTTTGAAGCTGGATAACGTCGAGATCAAGGGCTCCCACGCGCATATTAAAGGAACCTTGGGCGAATATACCGTTCATCTGGGCAGTGGCATGGCGCATCAAATGGCGAGCGGCAGCTTGCATATCTTACCGGTGCATGCGCAGCATCGCGGCAGGATCTTCCTGCCCTTCGTCGATGAAGATCCGCGGACAGCGGAGATCATGTCGAAGGTGCTGCTGCTTGCTGAGGACCGCAAGCTGAAGGATCCGACTATTTTGGAGCAGATTAAGAGATAGGGAGAGATAGAGGAGGCAGCAGATCGGAAGGATTTGCTGCCTTTTCTTTAAAGGAGGTTGTAACGTGACTGCATACGAAAAGCCAGCTCTGGCTATCGCCGAGATAGAGGAAGTATTGCGAGCGCAGATGGGAGCAGGCGTGAGGGAAATCACGCCGATGTCGGGCGGCAACTTGAGCAGTGTGTTCTCTTTCGTTCATGAAGGAAAGGGATATGTCATTAAATTCAGCGACATGGCAGGGGCTTATGAAACGGACCGCTACATTTCGAACTTGCTCACCAGCCAGGGAATCCCTTTCCCAAGGTTTCTTGGGCAAGGGAAGGTTGGGCATCTGGGCTACGTGATCATAGAGCAGATCGACGGCGGCAATCTCGCAGATTGTTCCACGGAGCAGCAAATTCTCCAGCTTCCGGAGCTGATACGGATTTTGACTCGCCTCAACCATGTCGAGCTGGGCGCAACAATCGGCTATGGGTGGATCAAACCGACCGGAGATGGAACTTATAACACGTGGAAGGACTATCTGGTCGATGTGTTCACGGAGGATCAAACGGGGAACTTCTGGGAGAACTGGTATGACCTCTTTCAAACGACCTGCTTGGAGAAAGAGGTGTTCGACGAATGCTACAGCAGGTTGATGACGTATTCGGTCTACAACGAGCCACATCGGCATTTTATCCATGGGGATGTTCACCAGTGGAATATTTTATCGGACGGCAAGCGCATTACCGGAATCATAGACGGCAACTGCGCTTACGGCGATTTTCTCGTAGATCTCGCCATTCTAGACCGACACATGGCGGGTCTTGAAGTGGTAGAAGCTTATCAAGCTTACCAAGAGCAAGCCGGGATCCTGATTCCGGATTTCAATGAGAGATTGCTGGGGGCGTATTATTTTAAAGGCATGGATGGACTTCGGTTCTATGCGAAAATGGGATGGAACGATGCCTATCAATCGACGCGAGACTTTCTTCTAAACTTGAGTAAGTGATAGCGAGCAAATCTGCGGATAGACAAAGGAGACAACATGTTAACGACCGGACAATTATTGGCTATCGAACAATTGCAGATCGAGTGTGAAGCTCATGATCATGTACAGTTGAAGCTCAACTGGGAAATGCTTAGAGAACGCGATGCCGGCCAACTCGGCTTGTTTCATTATGAAAATGAACGGCTTGTAGCTTTTATAGGCTTGTATGCTTTTGGCTCAACGGTCGAAGTATGCGGCATGGTGAAACCCGGTGAACGACGGAAGGGGCATTTCCGGCGCTTATTCCGGCAGGCGATGGAGAAGGTCAGGCAGAACGGATGCAAGAGAATCTTGTTGAACGCGCCTGCGGGATCAGATACGGCCAAAGCTCTCATGAGAAAACTGGGCGCCGAGTATGCATTCTCGGAGCATCAAATGGAGTGGCAGGAAAGACCCCTTGGCGAAACGGACGGCATTATGTTGAGGCCGGCGACGCCGGAAGATTACGAAATGCGCGTACGCATATCCGTTCTTGCGTTCGGAGATGACGAAGCGGATGCCCGAGCGATGGAGAGTCACGTCTATGCGGGGAACACCGATGTGTTCATGATTGACGTGAACGACGAAGAAACGGTAGGGAAGATCCGGGTGAGTCGCGAAGAGGGGCAAGCGTGGATTTATGGATTTGCCATTTTGCCTGAGCACCAAGGTAAAGGGATAGGCAGCAAAGCGCTGCGCAAAGTCATTCAAGAGCAAAGCGCTGCCGGCTGCTCGATACACTTGGAAGTCGAAACGAAGAATGACCATGCACTACGGCTGTATGAATCGGTCGGGTTCAAAGCGGTGCATGCGCAGGATTACTATAGCTACCACGGCGGTTAGTTAATTAGGCAATTGATTCGGAGGTAGTCAATTGAAGAATGGCCTTCATGTACTTGGTTATGCAGCCTATCTACTCGTATTATCGACCCTATCCTTTTTATTTTACTGGGTCATAAAGATATGGATAGCGATGGGACGCTTCACTGCAGCTGATGCGCCTCCGGGTGACATCGGCGAAACAGAAAAATTATTTTATAGTTACGTTGTTCCTGTCGGATACGGCGTCATGATGACCTTACTTTCCTTTGCGTATCGACAGTTTTTATTGAAATCTCCCGTTAGTCTGAGTGCGCTATTTATAATCGCAATAAATCTGCTCATAACCGTTTATTTCCTTGCGCAATTCAGAAGCTTTTCTTTTAGTTGATATCGCGGCTGTACATGCATTATGTTTGAGGCAGAGTATACGGGGCAGGGAAACGGAACTTCGTTTCTAAGCTTTGTTCTTAGCTCTATGGAGAAAACCTGCGGAAGTCTCCCCAAGCGGCTGACTGTGGCAACGTTTAATAAACGAGCTATACATCTATATGATAAATTCGGATTCTGCCGGGAATCCGAATTCACAAAAGGAATCACCGAATTTACTACTATGATTCAGAAATAGCTATCGTCATGAACATACTTTAACGGTTGTCAGCGTGGCTATTTGTTGAAAACAAGCCCTTTTGAAATTCTAACGGTTGTGACAGACGTTATTTGCAGCAGATTGGTCGATTCCCTGTGGAATACGTTCAAATAAGCGCTGTGGCAACCGTTAGATTATTAAAATGGTAAAATTATTCGAAATAACCACTGTCACAACCGTTAGAGCCGCAATGCGACGTTTCTCGATACACAGAACAGGCCACCAATTCATATTGGTGGCCTGTTGCGTTCTTGAACGGTAGATCGTGTACTGATTGACCAAGATTGCGTCCCGACAATACGCCGTCTCTCCATAATAAGGAATGAATATCCCACTTTCTGGACAACCTGACTGGAGCAATTGCAGGAGGGGAAAGTTTCCATGACGGAGCAAATTCAGGATCTTGCGGATCGGATAACGGAACGGCTGGGAGTCTCTCCGGATGTTGTGCGCCGCCATCTGCGGACAAAGGCGGGGTTCGAGGTATCCTGCTTTTTTCTTACATCGCTGGCCGATCAAAATCAGGTAGACGAAGCGATTATTCGTCCGCTCCTTCACGCTACGCAGGCGATGGATAACGAACAGCTCGAGATAGAGCCTGTTGCTTGGTTAAAGATGAGCATTTCCCATGGTCAAATGAAGGAAACGGAGGGACTGGATGAGTGCGTGGAAGCGCTTCTGGGCGGTCATTGCCTCATTCTTGTCCCGGGGAAGAATCAAGCGCTTGCCATGGATGTTTGCAAGCGGGAACAACGGAGCGTCGAGGAACCTAGTACGGAGTCGACGATCCGTGGGCCGAGAGAAGGGTTCGTGGAGGATTTGATCCGCAACCTGTCCCTTATCCGTAAGAGGGTTAAAAGCGATAAACTGGTATTCGAATCCATGGTGATTGGAACGGAAACGAAAACGATGGTTTGCCTGGCCTATATGCGAGGGATAGCCTCGGTGAAATTAGTGGATGAATTCCGCACGCGGCTGCAGGCTATTCATACTGACAGCATTTTGGAGAGCGCCTATATCGAGGAGTGGATCCAAGACAAGGCTCTGACGCCATTTCCCCAATTAATTGCAACTGAAAGACCGGATGCGATCTCCGCGAAATTGTTGGAGGGTCAAGTGGCGGTCTTAACCGACGGTACGCCGATCGTGCTAGCGGGACCCTTGACGTTTTTCCAGCTGTTCTCCGCTCCGGAAGACTACTACCAGCGGGCCGACATCGCGACGCTGCTGCGCTGGCTTCGGTTGGTCGCCTTTTTTCTCGCCATTTTCGTTCCCGCACTGTATATTTCGGTCGTCAGCTATCATCAGGAATTGCTTCCGGACCCACTCTTGGTCAATCTAGCTGCCCAACGGGAAGGGGTGCCTTTTCCGGCTTTCATTGAAGCGATCATGATGATGGTCACGTTCGAAGTGTTGCGGGAGGCGGGGCTAAGGATGCCGCGGATTGCCGGTCAGGCGATCTCCATCGTCGGAGCGCTTGTGCTTGGGCAGGCGGCAGTGGAGGCGGGTATTGTCTCCGCGGCCATGGTCATCGTCGTCTCGATCACCGCGATATCCAATTTCGTATCGCCCATGTACAGCTTTGGTATCACGCAGCGGATCATTCAATTTGCATTCATGATCCTTACCGGCACGATGGGGCTGTTCGGGCTCATGTGCGGCGTATTTTTTCTGCTGATTCATCTTGCTTCCCTCCGTTCGTTCGGCGTCAGGTACTTCGCGCCATTCGCGCCGATGTACCTGCCCGATTGGAAGGATACGTTCGTACGGGTTCCCAGGCCGAATTTGAAGAGTCGTCCGAAAATGTTTCAACAGGGAAAGTCCGGAAGGTGATCTCATGATAATGAAAGGGTTACAGGTTGCCGCTCTGCTGTTAATGTGCACGGGTTGTTGGGATATGAGAGAGATCAATCATCTGGCCTTGGTGGACATGACCGCGGCGGACATCGATCCTAAAACCAAACGTATAACGGCTTATTACCAAGTCATCAATCCGACGGGCATCTCCCCCCGGCAATCCGGGCCATCCAAAGCGTCCGTCTATACGTATGTAGTCTCGGAACAAAACCCCGGCCTGTTAACGGAAAAAACGGGCACGATCATGTCTCGGATGTTATTCACCGCCCACATGCAGTGCTATGTGTTCACCGAACGCTTCGCGCGAGAGGGGCTGCTCGAATTAATCAATTATTTGGAACTGAATACGGACCGTCGAACCAACGTGTACGCCGTCGTAACGGATGCGCCCATTCAGAATGTCATGGAAAACTTCACGCCACTCGACCGGGTACCTGGGCGTAATCTCCGGTTGTTGATGGACTGGCAAGCGAGTACATTCGGGATGAGTAAAAAACTGACTCAATTGGAGGATATCGTGAAGGGGGTTCCGCTGAGCCGTCCGACGATCATTCCGATCCTGCATTACTACGGAAGCAGTCCGGTAACCGAATCGGATCGAGCGGAGACCATAAAGGCGACAGAAACAGGGTTTCAAATCTCGGGTGGCGCGGTATTCATTCGGGCGAAAATGGTGGGAGAGATCGATCAACACACGAAAAAAATGTATTACGTTCTGAACGGCGATGCCCGCAGATGCTTGGAAAGCATCAAAGTAAACGGCGTCCATGTAGATTTGGAGACAAGGAACATCCAAGTCAAACGAAATTGGGGACCGTCCCGACTCCATATCACCATCCACGTCAACCTTCGAGTTCTGTACAATCAGCAAATGAGACCTCTCACGCTTCAGAATACGCACGAAATCGAGCAGGCCTTCAACAGGACCTTAAAGGAGCAATCGGACCAATTTGTCCGACTCGCGCGAGAAAAAGACTGGGATCTGCTTGGAATCGGGGATACGAAACAAGGACGCGGAAAGTGGCGAGATTTCGACGTTTCGTTCGAGGTGATCTCCAAAGCTTCCTTGTTCGGAAACACGAGAACCCCTTACCAATAAGGAGAGATGGCATTGGAAAAACCGCTACAACTGGGTGGGTGGCAATTATTCGCAATGACTGCCGCGTTCGTCGCGGGGACGTCGTTCATCTTGCTGCCCGTCGGACTGATTTCCGCTGCTCGGCAATTCGCATGGCTCGTCCAATTGTGGAGCACGCTGTTTGGCGTTGTCGCCGGAGCGTTCTGGCTGTACGTGGCAAGCCGATATCCCGGATTGTCCCTTGTCCAAATCTCCCAAAAGGCGCTCGGTAAATACGTGGGAGGCTTCGTAGCCCTATGTTATATCGTATTCTTCGTTCAAATGGCGGCCTGGGTGACGCGAAACATGAGCGACTACATGCAGGTTAACCTGATGCCAAGAACCCCGATCAGTGTGTTTAACATCCTGGCATTGCTTGTATGTGCCTATGCGGTGATCAAAGGAATCGATTCGATCTCTATGGTGAGCGTAGTCATTCTCCCCATTCTAATGATTGCGTACTGGACGCCATTTACAGTCATGCTTAGAGAGTGGGACTGGGGAAACTTTGACTATCCGGGTACCTTTGAATTCATGCCGACCCTGGCAGAGACGAAATACGCGCTCGGCTTTCCGTTCATGGAGACCGTCGCGTTCATGATGGCATTCCCGTTGGTACGCAAAAGGCTCAATATCGCCTTCCTTGGAGGGATCGCCTTCATGGGCTTCCAGCTTGCACTGGGTATTTTCTTTACCGTCGGTATTCTCGGCGTTTACCGGGGTTCACACTTGGCATACCCCATCTATATCATCTTCCGCGAAATGCAATTCTCTAATTTCGTCGAGCATCTCGAAGCGATCATATCGGTGAACGCTCTTCTGCTCGTGTTCCTGAAGCTCAGCGTGCTATTTTATTTCGCCGTTTCGGCGATCTGCCAGCTGTTTTCAATCGAGAACAGAGCCTTCGTCGCTTACCCGCTCGTATGGGTCATCTCAGCCTACGCTTTGTTTTTCGCGAATATCGTCGAGAATGCGGAATGGGTCCAGAATTATTTGTTCGTCTATTACGTTCCGTTTGGAGTCGGTTTTCCCTTAGTGTTCCTTGTCGCCGCTTGGCTTCGCAAAGGGAACGCACGTACGAAGGAGGCCGCGATATGATCTGGCTGATATTATTGTATATCGCTTTCCTAATCTCCGGGTTCATCATTATGAAAGCAGAGAATAGTGGCCGGAAAGAAAAGACGGTGTTCGTCGCGATTACGACAATCGGCTGCATCTTATGGGGGAGCTTGGTTGTGCATCGGCCTCTTGATTTGAACAAATGGATCGGTATGGCCATCGATTTCATATTTTGAGCAACTAAGAAGGGCTGCCATTCGGCAGCCCTTCTTATGCTACTTGGAGCTCGCTATCAGCCCTCGCCAAGTCGCGCGTATAGGATGTAATCCACAGGCTTCGGATCAGCCCCGCTCTGGCGGAGCAGCGTGTTGATCTGGCCGCGGTGGTACTGACCGTGCAAGGCGACGTGGATCAGAATATCCCGAGTCGACGTCTCAAACGGTGCCCCGGCTTGACTGCGGTATGCGACCGGCTGGTCTAGTTCCTCTTCGGGCAAGGCGTCAAGCCAAGCCTGAAATCCACTTCCGTTCGCTTCGATCAAAGCTGCGCAGTCGAGCGAATCCGTATCGTCCACCCACAGCCGGATACCTTCACTGCTCTCGCCGCGCAGCCGGGTCAGCCAGATGCGCTCCGCTTGGAGCACATGCAGAAACAGCAGCGTTGCTTGACTCGCTTCATCCTTCGGCGCAGCTTGCAGCGCCTCGAGCAGCTGGCGGTTCGCCCAATCCATATGCGCGAACATCGTTCGAATCGTTTGCATGAAATCGACCTCCGTAGTGCCTGGTTATCGTGCCACATTCTGCTTCTATTGTATAACAAACGCAGCGAATAATTTTCACATAGAGACGAAAGAGGGTTAAATATCGAGTTTTCTTGTACCGAGGCATTTCACCATTTCGGGATCGCGATGAGAGAAGAACAGGTTCTGCTTCGTATCTAACGCAGCAATCGACTCCATATCCTCCTGACTTAATTCAAAATCAAAGCTGCTTATGTTCTCGACAATTCTATCTTGGCGTACAGACTTTGGAATGACAACGACGTCTCTTTGGATCAGCCAAAATAAAACCACCTGAGCGACGGATTTATTATTCTTCTCAGCTATGGCTGCCAGTTCCGCATTCTGTGAATGTCCACTACGATGTATTATAACGGGTCCATACTAGGAAGGTTATTGGGGAATTGGGGCGGCGGGATCATTGCTCAGTATGCGGGGTTACGCGACGTTTATTTGGTATGTCCTGGCCGTATTGATTGTCTCGCTCTTTATCTTAATGAGAAGCCGGAGAAGTTCGGTGTAACGCTGACAATGAATTGTAATAATGGTACAGTTTGAGGGAGTGAATACCTTAAATCAGCAATGGACCCGGAGGAACGATCATGGAAATCACAGGTGAGAAAGTGTTGCTTAGAGAGTACACGGCGGACGATTTTACTTTTTACAATGAATTGGAACAACACAGTCTTACTTACAAATACGAAAGCAACCGTCCGGATCTTGATCAAATCAAAACCAATTTTCAAACGATTTTGGCCGATAGGGATGCCAGTCCGCGTGTCGTATATGCATTTCTGCTCTGCGATAAATTCGATTTGCGTCCGATTGGCAGAGTCAGAATTCGCTTAAACTGGGCAGAAATAAAGGAATGGGAGATTGGGTGGGCACTGCATCCCGATCATTGGAAAAAAGGCTACGCAACCGATGCGGCAAAAACGCTCATTGGTTTTGCTTATAACGAACTGCATGTTCATCGTATAGTCGCTTATGCCAACGCGGAGAACGAGCTTTCCGAACAAGTCATGATTAGAGCCGGCATGATAAAGGACGGTTTACTGAGGGAGACCAGGTTGTGTAACGAGAAGTGGTGCAATGAAGTGATTTATTCCGTTCTTGAAAGCGATCTGACTTAGGAACAGAAGTCGGAGCGCATAAAAATTAGGGGAGTGGTGAATCAAATGGAATATGTGAAACTTGGCAATACGGGCTTGGATGTATCGAGGCTTTGTCTTGGCTGTATGAGTTTTGGGGTTGCTGAGCGGTGGACGCATCCGTGGATTCTCGATGAAGAGAACAGTCGTCCCATTATCAAGAAAGCGCTCGAGCTTGGCATTAATTTCTTCGATACGGCGAATGTATATGCGGATGGAACAAGCGAGGAAATTGTGGGACGGGCACTCAAGGAATATGCCAATCGAGATGAAATCGTGCTGGCGACGAAGGTTCATTTTCGCATGCATGAAGGACCCAATGGTGCAGGACTTTCGCGCAAGGCGATCATGAGTGAAATCGATAAGAGTTTGAAGCGGTTGGGAACGGATTATGTGGACCTGTATCAAATTCATCGCTGGGATTACAATACGCCTATTGAAGAGACGATGGAAGCCCTTCATGACGTTGTGAAAGCGGGAAAAGCAAGATATATCGGCGCTTCAGCGATGTATGCCTGGCAATTTCTTAAGGCGTTACATGTAGCGGAAACCAATCGATGGACTCGGTTTGTATCGATGCAGAATCATTTGAACCTTCTTTACCGTGAAGAGGAGCGGGAGATGCTGCCGCTTTGCAGAGAAGAGAAAATCGGTGTGATACCCTATAGTCCGCTTGCATCCGGAAGATTGACGCGCGATTGGTCGGAGACGACGCGACGCTCTGAAACCGATCAAGTTCAGAGATCCAAATACGATGCGACTGCAAGCACAGACCGTTTGATTGTCGATCGGGTCGCGGCAATCGCCGAACAACGCGGCGTCCCTCGCGCTCAGATCGCGCTCGCCTGGTTATTGCAGAAACAGCCGGTAGCGGCACCGATTATCGGGGCAACGAAAATCGCTCATCTTGAGGATCCGGTAGCTGCGCTGTCGATTCGATTAACAGCCGAAGAAATTGCGTCGCTGGAAGAACCCTATGTTCCTCATCGGGTGGTTGGTGCAATCTAATCGATGATCATTCAACAGAATTCAACAATTTACGTCCCTTTACAGATATTTCCTCTTCATGGACAATGAATAAGGGTTCTAATATGTTCATGGAGTGTGATCCAGTTGTCGAAGAAGATTCTTATCCTTACCGGTGATGCCGCTGAGTCGTTGGAAGTGTATTATCCTTATTTCCGCGTATTGGAGGAAGGGTTTGAAGCGGTTATCGCTGCTCCAAGCGTGAAGACGCTGCGAACGGTCGTCCATGATTTTGAAGGCTGGGATACGTACACGGAAAAGCCGGGTTATCAGCTGAATTCGCATATCGCATTCTCCGAGGTCGATCCTTCTGAATATGCGGGCCTTATTATCCCGGGCGGCAGAGCTCCTGAATATATTCGCTTAGACGACAACGTGCCTCGTATCGTCAGCCATTTCTTTGAAACGGATAAGCCCGTTGGCGCGATCTGTCATGCGGCGCTAATTCTGGCCGTTGTTAACAACCGCAGCCATTTCGAAGGCCGATCCATGACGGCTTACTCGGCATGTCGTCCGGATGTGGAGGCGCTTGGCGCGACCTACGCGAAGGATACGCTTTGTGTAGACGGCAATATCATTTCAGGTCACGCTTGGCCGGATTTGCCGGGCTTCATGCGGGAATTCTTGAAACAAGTGAAAAAGTGAAATAGCAAATAAACAAGGAGCCCCTGCGGGCACCTTTAATTTATCGAAAAATTAGCTTTCGGCTCGGCATGAGAAGGTTGAGCAGGAATAACCGATTACCTACATCAAGCGGCAGTCCGAGACGATCATTCGTCTAGGACTGCCGTTTGAATTTGAGCTCAGGCTCAAGATTGCGGTAAGAAGGTCAAACGAATCTGTTCCAGAAACAGCTCCGACGAGTAGCCGCGCTCTTCCTTCTGGTAGGAGTACGATTCACTGCTTAGCGCCATTAGGAGCATGTCCGCTTTGAACACGCTGTTCGGCTGCCGGGATGGATCTGCCCTATATTCGGTGGAACCGATTCTTACCGTTTATATTACCCAGTTAACCTACAATTTCAGTCATGTTGCATGGATTGCCGGGATTATATTTTCCGCATCGGGACTTGCCAATATTTTTGCGGCGCCACGGTTGGGTAAGTGATGTTGTTTTCGCTGGTTGCAGCCGGAGTTATTTTCATCCCTCAAGCTTCCCTCAAGCTTTCGTCCGTAATCCGTGGGAGTTAATGATTTTGCGATTCTTATTGGGGCTTACCGCTGCCGGGTTGACGCCTACAGTGAACATTTTGATCAAAAAAATTACACCTGCCGCGATAACGGGCAGAGTGTTTGGTTTTACGATGTCAGCAGGTTATTTGGGCGTATTTGGAGGCGCGGTCCTTGGCGGACAAGTGACAGCCTGGTTTGGCAGCCGCTACGTATTTATAGTTACCAGTGCGCTGCTGTTGATGAATGCGGTGTGGGTGTATTTTAATGTATATAAGAAGCTTCAAGGCCATAAGGATTTGAAACCAATCCAATCGTAATCAGAAAAGGAGCTCCCCTATGCAAATCAAATGGTTCGCAGATACATTTTAACTGCAGCTAAAATGCGGACTAAATTAGACGTGAGAGATGGGCAGAATTGGCTTTGTTATTTGATAAGTAGAAATGGTTAAGCTAATACGGGGATGGAATAAGTTTGTTTTATTGGTACACGAATTTGTAAAGGAATATTGAACCCCATTATTTTAATCTCTAATTAATAGTGATACACTAGGATAGAGAAAAAAATGACCGGAAAAGATGTGTGATAAGGTTTTACCCTGGCTTGCTGTGGCGCTTTAGCAGGAACGCTCACATCCTTTCTGCAAATCGTAGAGTAGAAGGACGGTAAACATGAGCAACAGACAAACGAATACAGACGTTATCTTAATTGGTGCCGGAATCATGAGTGCTACCTTAGGTTCGCTGCTTAAAGAATTAGTACCGGACTGGAACATTACCGTGCTCGAGCGGCGTGCAACCGCCGGTGAGGAAAGCTCAAACGAATGGAATAATGCAGGAACAGGACATTCTTCACTTTGCGAGCTTAACTACACGGTTGAGAAACCGGACGGTTCCATAGATATCAGCAAAGCTATTAAAGTGAACGAAGAATACCAGGTTTCCAGGCAGTTCTGGTCTTATCTGGTGAACAGCAACTTGATTCGTAATCCACAGGACTTTATCGTTCCGGTCCCTCATATGAGTTTTGTTCAAGGGGAACAAGATGTTAACTTTTTGAGGAAACGGTATAAAGCATTGGAGCACAATCCGTTGTTTGACGGCATGGAGTATTCCGAGGATCCGGCGAAGCTGAAGGAATGGATTCCGCTGATGATGAAGGATCGGAAGCTGGATCAACCTATTGCAGCTACAAGAATCGAATCGGGTACAGATGTTAACTTTGGCGCTCTAACTCGCATCTTGTTTGATCACCTGAAGAGCGAGAACGTGGATATTAAATTCAACCATAACGTTGATGATATTAAGCGTGCTAGAGACGGTTCGTGGGAATTGAAAGTCCGCAATGTCGAGACGGGTGCGGTAGAGCGCCAAACGGCGAAGTTTGTCTTCATCGGCGGCGGCGGCGGAAGCCTGCATTTGCTGCAGAAATCCGGCATTCCTGAAGGAAAAGGAATTGGCGGCTTCCCGGTAAGCGGTCTGTTCATGGTGTGTCAGAATCCGGAAGTGGTCGCGAAGCATCGTGCCAAAGTATACGGACAAGCTCCGGTCGGTGCGCCGCCAATGTCCGTTCCGCATCTGGACACACGCGTGATCGACAAGAAAGAGTCGCTGTTCTTCGGACCGTTTGCCGGTTTCTCGCCGAAGTTCTTGAAATTCGGTTCCATGTTCGATTTGTCGTCTTCCGTGAAAGGGCATAACCTCGTTACGATGATGGCAGCGGGCGTGAAGAACGTTTCCTTGACCACTTATTTAATTAAGCAAGTCATGTTATCCAAGGAAAAACGCATGGAAGCGTTACGGGAATTTGTTCCGAATGCAAACAGCGAGGATTGGGAATTACTAGTAGCAGGCCAGCGTGTTCAAATTATTAAAGACACCGCGGCCGGCAAAGGAACACTTCAATTCGGTACGGAAGTTATTAGTGCCGCAGACGGCTCCATTGCAGCATTGCTGGGTGCATCTCCGGGTGCTTCCACTGCAGTATCCGTTATGCTTGAAGTCATCAAGAAATGCTTCCCTGGACATATCAAAGAGTGGGAGCCGAAGATCAAAGAGATGATTCCTTCTTACGGCGTGTCCCTGCTGAAGAACCCTGAGTTAATTCGTCAACATCAGCTTTCAACGGCGCGGGCGCTTGGTCTAAGCGAGAAAGTATCGCTGCAGGCATCGCACTAAGATCCTATCGCACTAAGATCCTATCGCACTAAGATCCTATAATGAAGCAGCCGAGATGGTTCGGCTGCTTTTTTGCGTTGGTTAGGGAGAGTGGGAACGGTATCTCGTTGTGCGTTTGTGGCTGGACAGGTGGACTGCTCTAACGAATCGTGGAGGTCTTATTTGCCTCCTAATAGCCTCGAAAAAATGCTAACGAATCGTACAGGTCTTATTTGACGTTTTTTGTGTATTTAAGTGCCGATTTTCCTGAAATAAGGCTCCTAGGATTCGTTAGATTTTCTGTGCCCCCAAATTCAGCCGAATAAGGCCTCTACGATTCGTTAGAATCTCGGAGCCTCAACATTCAGCCCAACTCCACCAACTCCGCCCAACTCCACCCAACTCCACCAACTCCACCAACTTCGCCCGACTCCACCTCCGGTTCCTTATCTTTTCCGGGAAAGTGAGATCCATGACAGATGTAAATAGGGAATTATAGACAAACAACTTTCTCTTTTTTAGGATATTCATGTAAAGTATGATGGCTGGTAGGAAAGGTCATTCCCTTCCATTATTAATATGGTACTCCTGGAGGTACATATGATCGAGCGGAATTCAACTTACGATATCGAGAAGTCCGTATTGGGTTACACAGGTGAAATGGCGCGCCTGCAGGTTCAGGTGTTGATGGGGTGGGAGAAAGAGTTCCGTAACCTGCAGTGGTTTGGCTTACAGGACGGGATGCGGATTCTGGAAGCGGGCAGTGGCCCCGGGTTCTTCACGGAACAGCTGGCCGGGCAGGTGCCTCATAGTGTAATTACCGCTTTAGAGGTTGATTCCACACTTTTGAACGAAGCCCGTAATCGATTAGATCCACGATTCGCGTCGCAATTGGAGTTTGTCCATGCCTCTGTCTATGATACCGGGCTGCCGGACAATTCCTATGATTTTGTTATTGCAAGACTGCTCTTCCTTCATTTGAAAGATCCGCTGGCAGCGGCCGGAGAACTCTATCGTGTGTTAAAGCCGGGAGGAAAGCTGGTTATCATCGATGTCGATGATGGAATATTTGGTGCGCTGCATCCGGACTTGCCTGTGCTGCCGTCCGTATTACAGAAGGTTGCAGACTATGTAGCTTCGAATGGGGGCAACCGATTGATTGGCAGAAGTCTGCCAAGGCTGTTGAGGCAAACGGGTTTTACCGATGTAGATATGGATTCCATTCTGCAGCATAGCGATTTACTTGGCATTGAAGGCTTCCGATACCAGTTTGATAGCAGACGATTCATGGGTTTATGCCAGAATGGCGTGATTACTCAGGAAGAGCTGGATCAGATGAAACTAGCATCGGAGAGGCTGAGCAATTCATCAGAGGCTTATGCCATGCTGAACTTTGTTATAGCTTGCGGCACGAAACCACGTACTTCATTCATGCAAACTTAGGAGGGCAGCAAGCAATGATTACGTTCAAGCAAATGAAGCTCGAAGATTCATCTTCCATACGCGATATTGACCGCTCGGAAACCATCCATTTGGTCTATACATGCAAGGACGGCGTTCTTAACGCGATCAGATCGGAGCATGAATGTCCCAATTGGGAAGAAGACGATTATGCAGCAATCATTTCTCGCTTTGAATATGAACTTCAAAACGGTGGGACCGCATTTGGCGCTTACGATCAGAATAAACTCGTTGGATTCGGTGTCTTGGCTCATCAGTTCAGAGGCCAGGCAAACAATCAGCTGCAAGTCGATCTGATGTATGTTACACGAAACTACCGGAGGCAAGGAATTGGCCGACGTATCTTGGATGAGCTAAGCAATGAAGCCATCATAAGAGGGGCTGAATATCTCTACATCTCCTCAACCGAAACGGAGTCCGCGGTCAAGTTCTATTCCAGCTGCGGCTCGATGAATACGTTAGAGGTGGATAAGGAACTGTTTGAAAAAGAACCGCATGATATCCATATGGTAAAGAAGCTTTAGCACTCCTAATCGCGAGGGGATTCCCGAGTCAAAAAGGCAGCCGGATTTTGGCGGCCTTTGTATTTTGAGTTAAACAATATAAATAGATCATATAACGATTTATATTTATTGCAAAACGATAAATCTTATGGTAAATTCAATATGAGAATAACGAAATGAGGTGCATGTCATGGAACGAGGCTCAACCCTCTTCTTAAAGGTAACTGTTTTTCTGATTGGTATTCCGGTTCTGGCTATATGCATATTTGTCATTCCCGAGATCGCGAATTATATTGTAGAATTATATCCGGATCATACGTATCTGAAATATTTTGTGTGTATTGATCTGTATGCAACGGTGATCCCTTACTACATTGCTCTGTATCATGCTTTCAAACTGTTAGGCTATATTGACAAGAACCAAGCTTTCTCGGATTTAGCTGTTACTGCTTTGAAGCATATCAAAACTTGTGCGCTCGTAATCAGTGCCTTGTTTGTCTTAGGAATGCCGCTCTTTTACCTCTTTGCTGAGAGGGACGATTCCCCCGGTGTTATTGTAGTCGGGATGGTGTTTATATTTGCTTCGATGGTCATTGCCGTCTTCGCGGCTGTTCTTCAGAAGCTGTTGAAAAATGCCATAGATATCAAGTCAGAAAACGACCTAACGGTCTGAGGTGAATAACATGGCGATCATAATTAATATTGATGTGATGTTGGCGAAACGGAAAATGAGCGTAACGGAGCTTTCGGAGAGGGTCGGAATTACGATGGCGAACCTGTCCATTTTGAAGAATGGGAAGGCTAAAGCGATTCGGATTTCCACTCTAGAGGCCATTTGTAAAGCTTTAGATTGCCAGCCGGGAGATGTCTTAGAATACAAAATGGACGAATAATGAGAAGGGCATTGCTGCAGCTGGTTCGTTTCGGCTGGGAGCAGGCATGGTCTTGTCTGTTCCCCGTTGTGATCTTCGCATCGCTGGCTTTAACGCAGCTTGTTCAGATTCCTTGGCTTCCGAGGTACGATTTGCTGCTGCTTATTTGCCTTACGATGCAGTGGTGGATGGTTCGTTCCGGTCTTGAATCGAGCGATGAAGTTAAGGTCATTACCTTGTTTCACTTGATTGGCTTGGCACTTGAAATCTTCAAGGTGCACATGGGTTCATGGTCGTACCCCGGGGAGGGGTATACGAAGGTGTTCGGCGTTCCGTTATACAGTGGCTTTATGTACGCGAGTGTTGCAAGCTATCTCTGCCAAGCCTGGCGGCGGATGGACGTTGAATTGGTAAGATGGCCGCCGTTCCCGGTGGCGGTCGCACTTGCCGTTATGATTTATTTGAACTTTTTCACTCATCATTATTGGATCGATGCTCGTTGGTGGTTGTCGGCACTTGTTCTACTCGTATTTTGGCGGACTTGGGTCACCTATATGGTTGGCGGTACACGTTACCGGATGCCGCTCGCGCCATCATTCGTATTAATAGGATTTTTTATCTGGATCGCAGAGAACGTCGCAACGTTCTTTGGCGCGTGGGAATATCCGGATCAAGCCGAATCATGGCGGTTCGTACATGTTGGGAAAGTGAGCTCATGGCTGCTGCTTGTCATTGTTAGTTTTCTGATTGTAGCGACTTTGAAGCTGGTGAAGGACCGGCAAGTCCCTAGTGGGACCGACTAATAGAAGGCCGGGAAGAGCATAGCTCTTCCCGGCCTTTGTGTGTTAATGCCGGATGTATCTTCTCACGCCGATGCTTGCACCTACTGCCGCGTACGGGGTTGGCCATTTCGTATTGTAGTACAGGCGGATATCGGCGGGGGCGTATTGGGACAAATGATAGAAATCGGGATAAACGAACCGATCTTCCAGGTAAGCCGATTTCGTTGCATTTTCAATACGGCGTTTGTTTAGCGAGGCTATGATGCCTTCTCCGCTCTTGATGCCAATTCCGTGCCCGAAATAAAGGTCGTCTCCCAGCTTAACGACATTTTCGCCTTGCCACTCCATTTTTTCCGGATTGACATCCGGGTTCTTGAAGTACAACACGTCACCGGGCTGCGATTTTTCGCTTGGAGCGTCTTCCGTAATGAGTCCGAGGTCACTGTCTGCTTGCCAGGAGTGCAGGTACAGATTCTGAAACAACCGATTAAACGGAGTTTCTCCGAGCGTATCCAGAACGGCTTTGTACAACACGATGATGATGGCTGTCGCGCACTCGAAGCCGTATTTTTTCCCATTCGAAAAAATATCCTGTATGGCTTCAGCCGGCATAACGCTGTCCCTGAGCTGAAATCCACCTTCACTCGTCAACGTCCAGTACTTCTCATTGCAAAACGACTTCTTAAACGTAGCGAATCCCGCGGGGCTGCTGTTCAAGTCCCTGGCTGCCGCAATAATATTCGACCTTAAGGTCGGTTCGAACTGCATGTCGGCTCTGCCTCCTCATCATTCTCCATATGCCTATTCCATTGTATGGGCAAAGGAGAATGCTTGTGCGTAAGCGCAACTATAGATGCTTATTTTCGTCTGTAGAGTATGGATGTTTTTGTCATTAATGGGGGGTGTTGTAGTGATTGGAAGGTGCTTATTGCTGGCAATAGGATTAGTGATGATTACGGGATGCGGGAATGGGGAAAATCCGGGCGTACATGCAAGCAATGAATCGAATGCGGATTACATTGATTTTGGAGAGAAGCGTTATCTTAACGCCTGGGAGCTATCCTTGCTTAAATCCACGAAGATCGATAAAATCGGTGTCGTTGAACGTGGCTCGAGGATTTCCGGTAACAACGCCGTGTATGAAATCGAGGGGTATCCCGATCGAGATGTGATTGCTGTTCAAGATAACAGTGCAGCTATTGCTACTATCGAGAATAGAACCGGGTATAGCATTTATGTTTTGTTCGAGGGGGCAGATCAACCCAGTCATTACCCGAATCTATTGGATTTGCCGGTGGAGAAAGTAAATATATATCGCGGAACCTGGTTGCTCCATTCCTATGAAGGGGAGGATGTACGCACGATCCAACGCCTCCTGGACCGGAAGGGGCCGGATAACGAATTTCAAACGGATGCAGCGGCTAAGCTATCCGTCTTATTTATTACAGCTAACACGCTGGGATATAACTATGGGATTACAGAGAAGGACGGAGCGTATGGGTTGGCCCATCGCGAAAGCAAACTGCCTGCGGATATTGCGCGATTCTTTGTTGAATAGGTGTGGGTGAATGAATGCGAACTGGAAAACCGGAGGTTTTGCATGGATACTCAACTAAATACGGGATTGATTAAGATCTTCATCGTAATAGCTATATTATGTGTTGCTTCAGTTCTTTATCATGTGCGAAAAAGCAAGAAGTAGGCGCTTCGAGGAGGAAATTCAGCATGTTCAAGTTAAAAGAGATTATGGTAGGTTTAATCATTTCAGCATTGATCCCCATTTTGCTACTCGTATTCTTAAACTACAACTCGACGACAGTTGTGGAAAATGCGGATGGTTCCGTTACGCAAACGGCTACTTGGGTAAGCTTCTCGGTTACATCTTACTTATTTACCGTGGTATGTATGTTGATCTTGTACATGATTATAAGTACGGCGATTAAGCTGTTAAGGAAGAAGTGGCGTTAACGGTGGATAAGTGGCTAAATACGAAGTAAGTGGAACAATTTGCTTCTATTCCATGTATATCGTTCATTAAGCTAACCGAAACACGATAATTAGAAAAAACACGACGAGGCAGCCGGCATTAACCGGTTGCCTCGTCTATGTTAAAACCAGCAAAACGGACTTAATTGACCATTGTGCCTGGGAATGTTCTCTTGGTAAAATCATACAGAAGAAAATTGCAGCAGGAGATTATTCGCTCCTTTTTGGTCCGAAGCGTAAGCTAAGCAAGACGCCAACCCATAAGGCAAAAGCCAAACCACCAACGAAAGTATATCCATTAAAAAAGAAAGTATTTGTATACTGGTTCAGTAACGAGAAGCGATACAGCTTGGATTCAGGGTCGTCCCAGTCACCTAGTATATTCAGTTGTTGATTAATAAAATGAATCTCCCCATAAATTGAAGTAGAAACAATGCAACAGCTAAATAATACGATCAGCCACCGTATGGCGGCTTTGCGTTGGCGAAACCGGGTATAGCTGAGAGTGACTGTGAGCAGCAGCAAGGGGATATAGACGGAGGAGGCTAACGCAACCGCAATCAGCCCCGGATTTCCGTTTCCCGAACTATGTCTTGTTCCATCCATAGTGAACAAATCTACTCCATAGAAAAACAATGCACTTAGCGCAAGTAAGATAACCAGGGCGATCGGTTTTTGTCTCATCTTAGCCTCCCATTACGGTGATGTTCAAAGAGAAAGGGGTTGTACGATTGAGCAAAAAACAAAAGGTAATAGTAAAGATCTCAGTTGGATTGAATATCGCTTTAATCGCATTAGTGGCATGGGGATATATGAGGATTAATTTTGTTAAACAACAGATACTCGTTACCGAGGTACAAACGAATTTAGTCGAATTGGAAGGCTTAATTTCAAACCAAGTTGCCCATAATTGGTCGGAACCGAACCTGGTGACTGTTGAACTGGGAGACGTATTGAACGGTATATGGCATGGTATCACATCCGGTGGTCAATTGGGAACGCTCTCTAACCATGATAAGAATATCCTTAGTAAATTGTATAACAAATTGAGTCAATTTCCTCATGATGAGCTATATAAATTTGCCGATTTAACCAGTGAGGATAAAGAAAATTATGAAGAATTGCAAAAGAAGCTTCGTGAAGTTGGCTTAGGTTTAAATATTGCAGTCAGCGGTGATCTTTTCATAACTCAGATTGCGGAATTGGTAGAAAAGATAGAGGTTCCATTACAATAGCTTGGCCAATGATCTAAGCGCAGAATCCGACCGCAAACATCGAAACAATTATTGATATGCCATAAAGCATAAAGCCCGATTACTTCAAGTCTTGATTTAACGAAGAAAACCAACTTCGGATGTAGGATTCCGAAGAACAAGAAGATCATGCTAATGAACAATGTTGTCATGGGAATCGAGATGAGGTTCTTCTCAGATGCAAGGTAACCAATAATCCCAAACAGAACTGTAGCAGCAATGAGAATAAACATAGCAACTCTAATGATACGGAACAGGTTAAAACTATTTCTTATTTTCTTCTCATCATAGTAAGTCTTTATGACATCATCTGCGATATAACTGTAAAAAGCAGCAGTTTGAACTTTTGAGGCCTCCCTTTGAACCTTCCTCATCTGTCGCTGAAAATTACGCTGGGTTTTTGTAGTCACTTCGTATTCCTCCTTTAGTCCTATATCTTCAATGATAAGGGAGGAATTTCCTTCCGAATAAGAAAGAATTGTAATTAATTGTTACATTACTTCTGAGATGAGTTTCTAATTTCTGTTAAGGAGCGGTTTACTATTATTAGAGTGATACTGGAGTTACTTCGGATTATTATATTAATTGCGGTTCTTGGTGCGATTTTTGGATATTTGATTAAAGCAATCTACTCTGAGTTAGGTGTCATACGGAAGAGATATTGCCGGTGTTTACGCATGCGCTGCTCATAAGAGGCGGCGAGGTAGTGCGCAGCGGGAGAACGGAAGACGTCCTGACGACGAACGGTCTCAGCGAGTTTTTCGAGGCGCCTGTGGTGGTAGAAAAGCATGGTGATCGGATATATGTGCGCGTTGCGGAGTAACGGAACGATTCATCAATCATGTAAAGAAGGCATCCGATTATATTTAATCGGATGCCTTTATTTATCTATTCAGCCCCAAAACGCAACTTCCATGACTGTATTTCGTCTTATATGGAGTGGAAAAGATTTCATAATTTAAGATGAATAGGAGGTAATAATTTGATGAATAGAATGAACCTGTTCATCCTCTCGATAATTCTATTAGTTGTAACAGTCGCTTGCAATGAAAAAACAAACATAGATATAGGCGATGCAGTCGGGAAAACGGAACACGATTTCAGACAACTCCAGGAGATCGAAACTACAGCGTCATCATTTGACGGTAAAAAGACTGTGAAATTCAGGCTTATGGTTGAGGGACATCCGACAGAAGCTGAAGCCTCCATTTTATTCAATCGTATATTGGACACTGTTGCTAAGTATTCCAATCGTCCAGATGTTTGGGAGTATTATGAGGGTTATTTTGATATCAAGAATTATGATGAAGGTGTCATTTATGAAGGTATAAAGCTAATTGGTGAAGACTTAAAAGTCCAGTAAAGGAGGAGTGAAAAGTGAAAAAACACGCAAGAAAACTTTACTCTGTTATTTGGTCAATCGGAGCGATTTTACTAATCTATTATTCAAGTACGTTACTTGAATTTGCTCATGAATGGTCATCAAATACATTTAATATTCGGGGATATCATTTATGGATTCCGATATTAGTTTCTGTATTCTCTGGCATGTATTTGGCTTTTATTCATGGAATTCCAAAGCATGTTCGTTTAGATAGCGGCAAGCTTGCTGTATTTGCAATCAGTTTTGTTATGTTATTCTATTTTGTTCTCGCATTCTATACTAACTTACCTCTAGTCCAACCATTTCTAAAGGTAATGAGTAATAACGGCCAGTTTTTCGTAGGTTTAATATGCGGATATTCGATGATTTCATGTCTGTTTAAAGTAAGGTATGTGGAATAAGTTTAGCAAATTTTTCGGTGCATTAGGTTATGGGTGTTTTGTATGATAGAAATAAACCAAAGGGGGGGATTTTATGAATCCAATTATGATTGATTTTCCAGATGAGTTTCATACTGATCGATTAGTAATTAGAATGCCGAAACCAGGGGATGGTAAGGTTGTGTTTGAAGCCGTTACTGCTTCGATAGATGAGTTGAAACCTTGGTTGAAGTTTCTACAGAATGAACAATCCGAATATGATATTGAACTTGCAGTTAGAGAGGCGCATGCAAGATTTTTAAGTCGCGAGAATCTAAGATTCCTTGTCTTTTTGAAAGAAACGGGACAATTTGTTGCTACGTCAAGCCTACATAACATAGATTGGGATGTACGTAAATTTGAAATTGGGTATTGGATAGATACTCGTTTCAGTAGCAATGGGTATATGACTGAAGCAGTTAAAGGTATTTGTGATTTTGCTTTTAGTCAGTTGAATGCCCGAAGGTTGGAAATACGTTGTGATACAAAAAACACGAAAAGTAAGTTAATACCTGAGCGATTACACTTTGAACTAGAGGGTACAATCAAGAACGAAGATTTATCGGTTGACGGAAGCGAATTGAGGGACACATTCATTTTTGCAAAGATTCAACGATGACATGTTGTAGTAAACGAACGGACACGATAGTTGAACGAACCAAGGAGTAGTTTGCCGGCGGCAGCTGCTCCTTTATTTATTGAGAGAAACCTGACGTATAAACCGTAGGTTTCTCTACAATTTAAGGGCATTTATTCTTAGAATACCCTTTCTTTTCGCTTCCAATAGACGAGTCTAGCGATCGAATTCCTATTGGCTTAAGAAGCAGAGGCGGACTCCGTGTCTGAACGAACCGTTTTCCTCCCGAAAACGCCGCCTAACAGGAGCGTTCCAAGCGAGAGCGCCATACATACCGCGGAGAACATGCCAATCGACGAATAGCCGCCGAACTGGACATAGAGCAAGCCGGCAACCCAAGCGCCTAGTGTGTTAGCGCCGTTCATCGTCGAGTTGGTCAGACTGGAGATTGTTCCTCGGATGGAAGCGTTGAGCGAAGTGAGTACACCTATAATGATCGGGAAAACGATCCCGAGAGTTGTGAAAATGATCAGATAGACGATTCTCACGGATGTGACGCTCGTTAGCTGGGGCACGACCGCGTACAATGCTACGAGCAGCAGCATTCCCGTGGCAATCGTATTCGTATTGCCCAGTTTTCGAGAGAAATAAGAACTGATCATGCTTCCGAACAGATTGCCAAAGCCGAGGAAGATCACCACGGTACCGATCTGCCCGACTGAAAGCGCGAAGGTATCGGCCATCCATTTACCGACGAAAGCGAACGAGGTGCCGACTGCTAAGTGAAGGAGCAGGTAGGCAACGAAACCGCTCCTTGCCTTGCCGCTTGTGATCAGCGGGACATACCGCCTAAGAATCGATGTCCGCTCCCCCATGGTCGCGCTTGGCTTTATGTCGGGCAGCAATAAGAATGCGAAGACGACGAGCAGCAGCGAAGCGAATCCGATCGTCCAGAACGGAACGGACCAGTTCGAGGTTGCAAGCCAGCTTCCGATCGGCACGCCAAGCGCTTGGGATGCGGCGATTCCCGAAAAGGCAATGCCCATTGTCTTCGCTATTTTGGCCGGAGATACGACGGTGGGGATGGAAGCCCACACCTGCGGTGCAGTAAACGCCGCGCTAATGCCCGCAAGGAAACGGAACAGGCACATCGTCCAGAAACTATCCGCGAATCCGCATAGAGCCGTCGAGATGGAGAATCCGAGTAAGCCGCAAAGCAGAACGGTTCTCCGGTTCCAGCCGTCGGACAGAGGCCCGGCGATTAGGGCGAAGACGGCCGAGCTTAGCGTGTAGGCGCCAAGCATCCATCCGGCGCTCCCCGTCGACACGCCGAATTTCACTTGCAGCGTCGGGAGCAAGGGAGAGATCATGAACGTATCGGTTCCGATCATGAACATGATGAGAAAGAAGAGTACGGTATACTTACTCACTGTAGATCACTCCTATAGATTAGTGTTGCTTTCTGTCATTATCGTAAAACATAATAGTGACAGAATATGTCATTGAATCATTTAAACATTGCTAAGAAGGTGATCAGGATGTCCAAGTCCAAAAGATTGATGGAAATGATGATGACCGTTAACCGGAAGCGGCGGTTCAAAGTTCAGGAGCTTGCCGACGAATTCGGCGTCTCCAAACGCACGATTCTAAGGGATTTGCAGGAGCTTAGCGAGCTGGGGGTACCGCTCTACTCGGAAGTAGGGCCGCATGGAGGGTATCAGGTTGTAAGGGAGCGGGTGCTGCCTCCGATCGCTTTCACGGAGGAAGAGGCCGTGGCGATGTTCTTTGCGGTGCATGCCCTGCGCCATTACTCCTCGTTGCCGTTCGAAGCGGAATCCGCCTCGGCGCTGAGCAAGTTCTACCTTCATATGCCCGGGGACGTCCGGGATCGGATCGACGGCATGAAAAACCGGGTCGACTTCATTACACCGACAAGGCGGGGAGACGCGCCCTGCTTGGCCACTCTTCTTGACGCTGCCGTACACCGGAAGGTACTCGCAGTCAAATACGAGTCGAAGGAAGAAGGGGAGAGCAGTCGCCGGATTCAGCCGGTCTGTATTTACGCAAACAACGGTTTTTGGTATTGTACGGCTTATTGTTTCCTGCGCCAGGGGTTGCGCGTGTTCAGATGCGACCGAATTGGCGAGGCGGCTTATGACGAATCCGGCACTGCGCCGCTCGATCTAGGCGACGTAAGCCTTAGCCGTCGTGCGTCAGCGGAGCCGAGAGAGCCGATACGCCTTCGCGCGGAGCTGAGCAGAGCCGGTGTCCAGCGGTGCGAATCCGAATTGTGGCTCGCTCCTCTGCTCCGCGTGCGCGAAGACGGAAGCGGTACAATCGATAACAAAGTGTCGCGCGGAGACATTTCTTTTTACACGGATTTCTTCATCGGACTAGGAAATGAAGCTGAATTGGAAGAACCGGCAGAATTAAAGAATTCGATTCGGCGGAGGCTCTCGGAGATGTTGGCTCGCTATCAATGAGCGGTTTTTCCCCATTCAGCCTTTTTTCCAACGAAAACTGACACCTGCAAGGAGCAGGTGTCAGTTCACATCACGGCCTCTTCTTTAATTGGCTACTGATGCCGGCGATAAACTCCACACTCTTTATCTCCGAGTAAAGATTTTATAGTTTCCGCTTTTGAAAGAAAGCCAGCAGCGAAATCATATGAAACAGAGGTAGCTTAGGCGTCTTCTGTTCAATCTGATAATACTTCCAAGCATGTTTATCGATTTTTTTAAGCTCCCAATTTCTCAGTCTAGTCTGTTCTTCATAAAAAAAAGAATGATCTAACAACTAAATCACTTCCCTTTAAATAAATGGTGATCGATCGAACGGTTTTATTATAAAAAAAGAAGTATGACAGCATAGTGTCACACTTCTTCATAGCGATTTAACATTTTCCCAATTTTATCTTTTATCCTTTGCCTGAGTGATTGAGGTTCAAGTACAACTGCGTCCTCGCCAAAACTGAGCAATTTCTCAATTAGCCAATCCGTGTCAATTGCCTTAACAATTGTTAACAAAAGAGAACCGTCTTCATTAAACTGCTTCTCATCCAAATAAAATTCATCCAACACGGTTGCAAGCGAGCCAGCAGTGAAATGAATGACGGCATATTCGGTTTGCTCCTGATTCTTGCCGCCGCCGGATAAAATATCCTCGGTGCGGATATTATGATGCCGCTCGAACAATTCCGGTAAGACAGCAAGCTTCGACATTCTCGTTAATTTGAACACCCGATAATCGTCCCTGGAGCGGCAGTAGCCATACAAATACCAGGCGTCGTATTTTAGCAGAAGACTGACAGGCTCGACTATGCGATCCTGACGTTCGTCCTTGGCATTCATATAATGAAAGTGGACAAGCTGGCGGGCATTAATGGCAGAGTGCAGCGTACGGAGATGGGAAGTATAGGATCTCCAACTGCCAAGATCCATCGTCAGGCTCGGTGCTCTGCTGTTCTCAGTCTGAACGGTCTTCAGTCGTTGTATCGTATCATGTGCCCGCACATCTTCAAATACGGTTGTCGTGGACTTGAGCAAGGTGATTAAGGAGGCAATATCGTCGGAGCTGAGTAGGCTTTTATCCATCTTGTATTCCTTCATGATTCCATACCCGCCGTTTACGCCTTGGTAGGAGACAACAGGAATGCCCGCCGCACAGATCGCCTCAATGTCCCTGTAAATTGTTCTTTGCGAAACACCGTACTTGCACGACAATTCAGATGCAGATACCACATCATTATTAAGCAGCATATAGATAATTGATATTAATCTCTCTAACTTCAAGGAAGTCACCACCTTTAGTATTGCACTGTTTTGATAGTAGTGTACATTGATAGGTTCGGCAAGAAATTCTTATTTAACAAACTGGATTTAACTAAAGGAATGCTAAGGTTGCCGTTTTCTCAACTAACGACAGGCGGCGTAGCCGTTTCGCCTTGTGGCTGCCGGATGATTCGAATATGATGGATGGAGGACGTTTCAAGTAGATCGACCTTAGGAGGCGAAGATGAACGAAGCCGCTTTTGATATGAAGTTATTTGAGAGCTACAAGCCGGGGTTAACCTCGTATTGTTATCGAATGTTGGGATCCATTGATGATGCGGACGATGCTGTACAGGAAACCTATATTCGGGCATGGCAGAGCTGGGATCGTTTCAGGCAGGACTCATCCATTAAAACATGGATCTACCGCATAGCGTCGAACTTATGCCTGGACAAGCTGAGGCAAGCGAAGCGCCGTACGCTTCCCGTTGACCTGTCCGATCCGGCGGTCAAGATTGTCGAACCGAACGAAACGCTGCCAGATTCGTCCTGGATTTGGCCCTCACCTGAATTCGGAGAAAATCCGGAAGATGCTCTCGTTCGCAAGGATACCCTTCAGTTCTGCTTTATCGCACTCTTGCAAACCTTGCCGCCTCGTCAACGCGCGGTTCTTATTCTGAGGGATGTCTTTGAATGGTCTTCGAAACAAATTGCGGAAACATTGGGAATGTCGCCGGCAGCGGCGAACAGCGCCTTGCAACGAGCCAGGGAGACGATGGACCGAACGCGGCTTCGCTCCGACGAATTTAGCAAGATGGATGTCAATCCCGACCAAAATCTTCTCTCGCGATATGTGGAAGCGTTTGAGCAATTCGATATCCAAGCGCTTGTGTCGTTGTTCCATGAGGAAGGTTGTATGTCCATGCCGCCTTTCGCCATGTGGATAAGCGGGCAAGAAGATTTGTCCGCGTTTTTTGCGCTTACGCGCTGGCATTGCGAGGGGTCCAAATTTTTGCCAACGACAGTGAATGGTGGTTATCCCGCTCTGGCGCAGTATGTGCCAGGTAAGGAGACATCCGTCCTGGTGCCTTGGGGCATTCACGTGATTGAAGAGAAAGATAATCGGATCTTCCATGTTCAAAATTTCATAAATGCAAAATTATTTTCCCGATTAGGGCTTCCGGAACAAATAGACCGATGAATTCGGAGATTGGCGTTCGTCTATATTAGTGAGAAACAAAATTCCCGTAAAGAGGTGTCCTTCACAATGGAAACAAGCAATCCAACGAAAGTAACCGTAGAGACCGTCGTTCAAGCCCCTGTAGCAAAAGTATGGAGCTATTGGACCGAGCCTGACCACATTACGAAGTGGAATCAACCATCCGAGGAATGGCATGCGCCAAGAGCGGAGAACGACTTGCGGGTCGGAGGCGAATTCCTGACAAGGATGGAAGCGAAGGATGGCAGCATGGGTTTTGATTTTAGCGGAATTTACGACGAAGTGGAGCTGCATGAGACGATTGCCTACACATTGGGAGACGGACGGAAAGTGGATATTGCGTTCGTCGATCAAGGCGAGGCCACTAAGGTCGTTGAAATCTTCGACCCCGAGAGCACTCACCCCGTTGAATTCCAACAGGCGGGCTGGCAAGCGATTATGGATAGTTTCAAACGTTATACGGAAGCATCATAAGAATAATCGAGGCGCCCATAAAGGCGCCTTTTTCACATATAGAATAGAGACGATAAATCAAAAACCTGAAGCAGCTGGCTAGAATGCTCGGCTGCTTTTTCGTTATAGGAAGGGAGATGCAAAAAAGCCGTGCTTCGCTGCTTTTCTAGTTGAGGTAATGAACCTGTAATGCTTACATGCTACTGACGTCTACGCCTGTTTGCCCGTTGTAGCCATGAGAATGCGGGTTGCGGCCATCGACCGTCGTAAAGCCTTCAAACTGATGGTAGTGTCCCCCGCGAGTGTCCGTCGTTCACAGTGGTCATCCCGGACAACGAATGAATATGAACTTGACGAGGGCTGCCGCCCCATGAAGTGATAAAGAGCTTGTGGGCGTTCAATTATGTTTGAAAATAACCTGGCAGGCTTCGAGTTGTTTGTGAGCTGGTATCATAAGATCTTAACGGAACAAGGTTTCCAAGACGTTATTGTTGGCATGGAACCAACCGGTCACTACTGGCTGAACCTTGCTCATTTTCTGAGAGAAAAGCAAGTTAAGTACGGTGTTGTGAATCCGTTGCACGTAAAGAAGAGCAAAGAGTTAGACGACAATTCTCCAACTAAAAATGACATTAAAGATGCGAAGGTCATTGCACAACTGGTCAAAGACGGGAGATACGCCGTACCAAGCCTTCCTCAGGGCATTTATGCGGAACTGAGGGAAGCGATGAAGATTCGCGATCACCTAACGACTGACCTTTGCGTGGTCCAAGCACGTGTCCATAACCGGCTAGATCGGTACTTTCCAGAGTTTCTAACGGTATTTAAGGATTGGGAATGCAAGTCTGCCATCCAAATGCTGAGCCTCTATTTACTGCCGCAGCTTGTTCAAGTGCCGGAAGAATCCTTGCTACAGCACCTGAGAGTAGTTGCAAAGCGTCTCGGTCTAGGTCGGATCAAAATGGAGCTTAAGCTCTTGCTTACCCAGTATGAGTGGCTTCATAACAAGCTCGAAGAGTTGGAAGCAAGATTGGATGAATTACTCATACAGATTCCTCATGTGCCGCAATTACTAGCGATGAAGGGGATTGGAAGAGACACCGTCGCAGGGTTCCTTGCGGAGGTAGGTGACATTAGCCAGTACCGTCACCCCAAGCAGATTTCGAAGCTTGCTGGATTGAATTTGAAAACAAATTCATCCGGCACACACAAAGGACAGACCAAGATAACGAAGAGAGGCAGAAAACGCCTACGAGCTTTGCTCTTTAGGGTAATGATGCCGTTGGTTGCTAGAGGGAGGATTGTTCAATAACTTCGCGAATACTTAAAAATTGATAATTTTCTCGAAGTTCGTAAATACACTGTTAGCCGAAACTTCCTAGGTCAAGAACATATGGGTAAACCCTCAAAGCCAGAAGCATCTAAGGTCAAGTTCGGATAAGGGCATATGAAGGTCAAGGTCGGATATGGGCATATAAAGGTCAAGAATGGATAAGGGCATAAGAAGATCAAGACATATTCGGTGGGTAACTCTAAGAAGAGGAAGCATCGGCTAACACCGCAATCACGCTTCGGGCTACGCCCTCGAAGTTGAGAAGCCAGGTAGTAGATTCAGCCGGACACATCCGACTCCGTCGGACGTCGAGAATTCAAGAACGTTAGCCGAAAGAAGTTCTTACATGTTTAGGAGGAGTCTATATGATATTAGAAAAAGTTATAAATAGAATTGTAATACAAAGTGAATATAAGGATTTTGTTGATAAGTATATAGATAATATACTTACCGAATTTAAAGGTAAGATTCATAGCATTTATATGTGTGGCTCGATTCCAAAAGGAACTGCTAAACCTTTTAAGTCAGATGCAGACTTTACTATTGTATGTGTAAATCCCAAAGATATTGATTACGAAAGATTGTCAAATATTAAAGACAGGCTGTTGGAAGAATATCCATTACTAACTAAGATTGATACGATAATTTGCACGATTGACGATGTATTAAGCAAACCAAATGAGTGGGGTTTTTGGATTAAGATAATTTGTGTTTGCATATATGGTCATGACGTTGGTGAAAAAGTACCACCGATAATTATTTCTCCAGAGTTCATTTTAGACTTAAATACAGAGACCAAGGAGGAAGTAGATCGTGTACGTAGTTCACTTTCTAATACTAGTGATAACACAATGAAAACTAGATATATTAAAGGTTACTCTAAGAGATTAATTCGTGCATTATACTCTTTAATTTTAGAAGATACAGGTGTATGGCAAGATGACATTATTAAGATGAAGAATGCCATATTAAACTATTGTGAGATTGACTCCGCTTTAGTTGATTATCTCTATGCTTGTTACTTGGATAGTAATAATGTACTTGTTGAAGAGTTTCTGGGAATTGCAGATGAAGTATATAGCTATTTTAAGAACGCGTTAAATGCAATGGCTGCTTCCAGAACTTCCTTCGACTAACACCATATTGACGCTTCGGGTCACTCTGAGAAGCGAGTGACCACATTCAGCCCCCTAAGCCCGTAGGGACGTCACTGCATTAGGTGTTTGGCAAGCCTCACAACTATAAGCAGCGGCTCTAAGGGGCCAGGACGTCGTCAATACAAAACTTTAACACGTGGTCATGGTTAACCCTGCCACTACGAAGCGAAACAAAGAAAATAGAGATAACAGTCCATCAAAAAATGACCCTAAAGATGCTCTTGTTATCGCTGACTCCGTCAGTCGGGGGTTCTACTACGAGTACACGCGCCAATCGCTTGAATTCCAACGATTGCGGACGATGATGAGCGATCGGGAGTTCTGGGTGACAAATAGTGTACGACTGCAGAATCGGATCATACGCTGGATAGATATCCGTTTTCCCGAATATCCGTCCGTATTCAAAGATTGGACCTGTAAGCGATCATTGGCGACTCTCAAGACATTCCCTTGTCCACGAGATTTGGAGACGTATACGGTACAGGACATCGTCGATTCATGGCGAATCCATATGCAGCGCGCTGGAGGATACACGGGGATAGAGAAGGCAGCGCAGCTCATTGCACAAGCGAAACGAAGTGTGGGAGAACGAACTGCTGTAGAAGAAGCAAAGGCAGATTTAAAACGGCTCATAGAAGAATATGAGCGCATTACCACCATGCTTGAACAGATTGAAAAGGACATCGAAGTTCTACTTTCTGAGATTCCTATGGCTCAGCAGCTTCGTACCATAAAAGGTCTCGGAAAGATCTTTACCGCGGCTATTTTAGCTGGGACAGGGGATTTAAGGCAGTATGCGCACGGACGTCAGGTACTACGAAAGGCTGGCTTGAATTTGGCTGAAAGTACGTCGGGAAAACGAAAAGGGAGCATTGTTCTTTCGAAACGAGGAGACTCTTCCTTGCGAAAATATCTCTATCTTGCAACCGTTCAGCTCGTTTGGAATAACCCAGTTTTTCGGAAATTACATGAGCACAACTTGCAAGAAAAGAAGATGAAAAAGCAGCAGTCCATATTTAAGTTAATTGGGAAACTAGCGCGGATCCTAGTTGGTATTGTTCAGCGAGGAGAACAGTTTACACCTGAGAAAACTGTCTTGGATTGGACAGAAGCAGCTTAAGTTATGAAGAGGCATCACGTATTTTGACTCATTCGCGGGATTTCACAAAGAAAGCACGGAGGACCGAGTTCGTGTCCCAAAAGGGCTAAGACCCATCCGCTAAACGCTATCGGTCTCCACACCTTGGACAGGTATAACGAAGGAATGTCAGGGCAATGACCCGTCGAGTCGTGGGAGGGTGAACCTCCAGGGATTTGTGGAGTATGCGCGCAGTAGAGACTAACTAGGGAATTTTTCCAGGTGGTTCCTCTGTTTCCGCATGCCCAGCCCACCATCTCAACCGGTATTATCTGTGCCGATTCCATAGAGTCATCTGATCATAGGTGATGAAATCCTGCGAATGAGTGAGTATATGTGAGATAAACCCTTAAAACCGAGGGACGGAGAACGATAGTCCAATATACATCTATGGAAGCTGCCGGCATGATTGGTAGCTTCGTTACGTTAAGGGCTGGTTAGTTTACTAAACAAATGACTTGAGAGGCAACCAAATGAAATTGGTTGTCTTTTTTTATTAGGATGCAGATGGGAATAGGGCTGGGCAGCCTTAAGTCCAACTAACGGAGAGAAAAGCGGAGTTTCATTTGCGCATCCTATCTGTATGATGTTGGCTACTATTTTAACATCGTCATTTCATTTGGAAAGTGATAGCTTTGTTAAAGCGGTTTAATGGGTCTTTATTCCTAATTAGTGGGAAATAGTTACTGGATAAGTTACTTGATAACCGTTGTTAAATAAGAATTAACGAGAAAATAACGACATTTACAATAACTAATCATGAGGTTGAAACGGAATTTACAAAACCGGTTTAAGCTTGTTTTCGGGTCCGGTACCGTTCCCACATCGGATCACCATGGGAGAAAGAGAGGTTTGACGATTCTTGGCAACCATCGACGACGTCGCGAAGGCATCCGGCGTATCCAAGAGCACGGTTTCAAGCGTGTTCAGTAAGAAACGGCCCATCAGCAAAGAGGTTACCGAGCGCGTTCTCGCCGCGGCCCAATCGCTGCACTATAAGCCGAATTATTGGGCGAGAAGTCTCGCCAGCCGCACCACTCGCATTCTCGGATTGAATATTCGGGGCGAATCGCTTGAATTCGGACAGTTTCATCATTCTTTGCTTAACGGTGTTTTGCGCGTCTGTTACGAGAACGGTTATCGCCTGCTGGTCAATACGCTGTCACCGTCTTATCTCAGTCAAGTCGAGAATATCTCCTCGGATCCGGTGGATGGTGAAATCTTGTTGGACCCCATTGAATCGGACGGCAGGATTGAGGATCGGCTTCAGAGCGGCATGCCCATCGTCATTATCGGCCGTCCGCCGGAGCCTTATGAGGCGCAGGTCAGCTACGTCGATAACGATAATGTCGGCATGGCTGCTCAAGTCACCCGTTACTTAATCGGACTGGGGCATACGGAAATTCTGTTTCTGAACGCGCCGATCTCGAGAACCGTGTCGGGAGACCGCGGCGAAGGATTTAGGAGCGCGTTCAAGCAAGCGGGCCTTCAGCCGAAGCCCAATCTGATGCTGCACAAGCCGCTGAAGGGCGAGTCGGCGCATGCTTTCGGCTACGAGTCGGCGCTCGCCAAGCTGACGGCTTCGTCGGACATTACGGCGGTCATCGCCGATACGGACATGATGGCGCTAGGCGTCTACAAGGCGGCGGAGCAGCTGGGGCTGCGCATTCCAGAGCAGCTGTCGGTCTTCGCGTTCAGCGACGACACCGTGCTCTCGCCGGAATTCTCTCCGCCGCTTACCGGCGTACGGCTCCATGCCGATCGGTTAGGCGTCGAATCGCTGAAGCTGCTGCTCGAACAGCTGAATGCGGATCAGAAAAGCGCCAAACGTGTGCTTGTCCCGACGGAGCTCGTAATTCGCGGCTCTTGTGCGGCTCCGGGCGCGCGCGGTTAATTAGGCAGCCATTCCTTCTATATCTCTTTATTTAAAGTTTTTGTACAGGTTGACAGTCGTTTAGTCGCTCCGATCAGTATTCCAAATTACGTTAACATATAGGAGGTTTTAACGAATGAGAAAAGTATGGATGACGATGTCGACGGTTGCCGTCGCAAGTACGATGCTGCTGTCCGGCTGCGGTACGGAGAACGGAACGAATGATGCGGCAAATACGAATGTGCCGGCAGGCAATAGCGCGAACGCCGGTGGCAATGCTCCGGCCGAGACGCCGGCGGCGGACATGAAGCTTCGTATTCTCGACGCCAACGTCGGTGGCAAGACACCGGAAGAGAACGCGAAGTTCGAGGCGGAGATCAAACGCCTGACGGGCATCGACGCTTCTATCGAGAAACCGGCAAGCGACTACGACCAGAAGGTGCTGACTGCGCTTGGCTCCGGCGAGAAATACGATCTGATCGAGCTTAGCGACCTGGGCAAGCTGGCTACCTTCGTGGATCAGGGCGTCGTCACGGATCTGACCGATTTCGTCACCGGTTCCAACGTGTTATCCGATCCGAAGGTCGTCCCGACGGCAGAATGGGATCAACTGAAGGACAAGGACGGCAAAATCGTCGCCGTGTTCAGCAAGTTTCAAGGTGGAACGATGCCGATCGTGCGCAAGGATTGGCTCGACAAGCTCGGCCTGAAGGAGCCCAAGACGCTGGATGAGTATTACAACGTCCTCAAGGCATTTAAGGAGAAGGACCCCGACGGCAATGGCAAGAACGATACGTACGGCCTCAGCACGTCCGATCTTTACGATATTCAAGGCTTCATGAGCGCGGCCGGCCTGAAGGCGCATTATGTGATGAAGGACGGCAAGCGCATGATTCCGTACGCGACGGAAGCAGCCGTTCCGATGTACGAATGGTTCGCGAAGCTCGTGAAGGAAGGCATAATGGATCCCAACTTCGTAACGAACGATACGGGCAAAATGCGCAATCTGTTCCTCTCCGACCGCGTCGGAATGGTCACATACTGGGATGCTTGGGTCGGCATGTTCAACAACACGCGTAAACAAGAGGATTCGAGCACGACATTCCAAGCGAAAGCGCTTGAAAGCATTCCTAGCGCGGATGGCACGATTCTGATGCGCCGCGGAGACCCGGATTTCTGGATCATTCCGGCTAACGCTGAGCATCCGGACGCCGCGAAGAAATTCCTCGAGTTCTGGCATACGGAACCGGGCATTACGCTCGGAAGCCTCGGCATCGAAGGCGAGGATTATACCAAGGAAGGCGACGTGTACAAACTGACGCCGGCCGGAACGGAGCACAACATGGATCACGGGGTGCCGTTCTGGTACAACCAGAACGTGAAATACCCTTTCGGCAAGCTGCCCGGCGTTCAGGAAGCGCAAGATCTCGTAACGAAGAACGCGACGCTCGAATTATCGCTTCCAGGTTGGCCCGATGCGGAGAAGATCGTCAAGAATTACGCGCTCAAAGCGATGTCCGGCCAAATGGATGCTGCGGAAGCCGTGAAGAAAATGCATGATGAGCTGCTCTCCAAAAACCTAATCGACGAGTAAGCCGTTCCGAACGCATTCGAATGACAAGCAGGCAGGGGAGAACGGATCCCCTGCTTGCCTTGTTTTTCATCCAGATAATGGTACCCTTTGCCGGATAAGGACGTGGATAAAAGCATGAGATTGTTAAAGAAATACGGAGCGCTTTACGTCATGATGGTGCCGGTAATCGCCTATTTTCTCGTCTTCGCCTACTACCCGCTCGTGAAAGGGCTGCAGACCAGCTTTCAAGACTATAAGCTGATGGGCGACCGGCCGTACGTCGGGTTCGCGAACTACAAAGAGGTGCTGCACGATTCGCTGTTCTGGGAAGCAATGGTCAACACGCTCGTCATCGGGGGAGGGATTCTCCTCTTCGGCTTCATCTCGCCGCTTGTGATCGCGCTGTCGCTTAATGAAGTGCTGCGAACCTGGTTCAAAAAGATGGCGCAAATGATCCTCTACGTGCCGCATCTGCTCTCATGGGTCGTGGTCGGCGGGATATGGATTTTCATGCTATCGCCCGACAGCGGGATTGTGAATATGATTCTGGTCCATTTGTTTCACCGAACGCCGATCAATTTTTTGGCGGATTCCGGTTATGCGCGCTGGATTATGATTCTCCTCTCGACGTGGAAGGAGATGGGCTACACCTGCATTTTGTTCCTTGCGGGGATCGTTTCGATCAATCCGTCGCTGTACGAGGCGGCACGCATGGACGGCGCGACGCGATGGCAGCAGTTGACGTACGTGACACTGCCGCAGCTTAATAACACGATGAAAGTCGTCTTCCTGTTGAATACGCTCGGCATCTTGCGGATATTCGACCAAGTGTTCATCCTCCGCAATCCTACGATTGCCTCGAAGGTGGACGTACTCATGATGTATACGTTCCAAAAAGGGATTCTCGAAATCAAGCTCGGCCCCGCGGCGGCGGCCAGTTTCTTCGTCCTGGTTTTGACGCTCGCACTGACGCTCGTCGTGCGGCGAATGACAAGATTTGATGAGGTGTAACGACAATGTCCGATCGATTCGAACGGCTCGGCTGGAAGAATAAAGCTTTCGATACGTTAAACGGTCTTTTTCTATTCGCGCTGATGCTGACCATGATTATTCCGTTTATTAACGTGCTCGCGCTCTCTTTCTCTGCGGGCATCGCATCCATGCGACCGGAAATCGTGCTGTGGCCGAAGCAGTTCAGCGTGGAAGGCTACGAGATCGTCTGGAAAAGCCTCGATATTTGGCGGCCGTTGCTGAACAGCGTCATTGTGACCGTAATTGGCACGGTGATGCACGTGCTGCTGTCCAGCCTGGCGGGGTACGTGTTCATCTATCCTCGCCTGCCGGGGAAGAAGCTGATGCTGACGTTTGTTCTAATTACGATGATGGTGCCGCAGGAAGCGATTATGATTCCGCTCTACGTGGTCAACAAAGACTTGCATCTCATCAATACGCTGAGCGCACTCGTGCTGTCGGGTCTCGTGTCCGGCTTTTCGATCCTGCTCATGCGCAGCTTCTTCTTGAATGTGCCGTACGAGATGTCGGAATCGGCGAAGATCGACGGCGCCGGCGAGTTCCGCATTTTCCTGACGATGTACCTGCGGCTGGCGGCCGCGGGCCTTGCGACCGTGACGTTGTTCGAGTTCGTTGGACGGTGGAACATGTTCACGGCGCCGGTTATGTTTATTAACGATTCCATGAAATACACACTTCAGGTCGCGCTGAAAGCGATGATCATCGACACAAGCAGCAATTCCGGCACCTATTTGGTGACGACGAACGTGCGGATGGCGGGTATCGTTATCAGCATCCTTCCGCTGCTCGCGGTGTATCCGTTCGTTCAGAAGTATTTTATGAAGGGCATCCTGCTCGGAGCTAGCAAAGAATAGGAGGACGCATGATGGATATGAAGAAACAGCGGCTCACGCTGCGCAGACGGATCGGCAAGAACGAGGAACGGACTTACTTGGAGGTGCCGTTTTCGTTAGAAGGATCGGTGGAGCGCATCAATATCTCGTACCGCTACGAACGCGGTGGGGAGGAGACGGTCGTCGATATCGGACTACGCTCGCCGGAGCGGATCGTCGGCTGGAGCGGTGGCGCCCGCGAATCGTTCTTCGTTGGCTCAGAGAAGGCGACGCCGGGTTATTTGGCGGGACGGATTGCCGATGGAGAGTGGGCCGTGCTGCTTGGGGCGTACAAGATCCCCGAAGGCGGCTCGGATGTATTCGTCGAAGTGGAGCTCGTCCGGCCGCATGGGCGCTGGATGAAAGGCGACCTCCATATGCACAGCGTGCACAGCGACGGCAGCTATACGATCGAACAGGCGAAGGATTCGTGCAAAGCCCGCGGGTTGGAATTCATGGCGCTGACGGATCACAATACGTCCTCGCAAAATTGCACGGTGTTTGCTCCCGACGAGCAGTTGCTGCTCATTCCCGGCGTGGAGATGACGAGTTATTTTGGGCATGCGAACGTGCTCGGAGCTTCCGATGCGCTGCAGGATTTTCGCGTGACGACTTCAGAGCAAGCGGACGAAGTGCTCGGAGAAGCGCGGGAGCGGGGTGGGTTAGTATCGCTGAATCATCCGTTCTGTCCGTCCTGCCCTTGGGAGCTCGGCTTTGACGTACCTTATGACGCGATTGAAGTATGGAACGGTCCGTGGCGCGCGTTGAACGAGCGCGCGCTGACTTGGTGGCAGGAGCAGCTCTCACAGGGACGCCGGGTGATCGCCTTGGGCGGCAGCGACACGCACCGGGTAGACCGGTTCGTGAAACACGGGCGTCCGACTGCCTCCGTTTGGACGGAAACCGATACGGTGCAAGGCGTGCTAGCGGGTATTCGCGAGGGCCGCGTCGTGCTGCAGTTCGATCCCGACGAAACCTGTATGGCCCTAACCTCGGGCGAATACGGCATTGGTGATACGATACCGCGGGTGGCCGTCGAGGAACTGGGCGGCGTTCCGCTTACCATCGACATCTGCGGCGCCAAAGGCGACCGCGTGGCGTTATGGTCGGACCGCGGTATTGAAGCTGTGTGGGACATTGCCGTTCAGGCGGCAGCTGTCGAGGCTGGCGAGTGGGAGACGGAAGTCGCGGAAGCCGGCGAATGGACCGTTCACCGGGAAATCGCTGCGATCGTGGCCTTCGACGCATCGGACGATAAGAGTTGCATGCCCATGATCTCGACCGAGGCTGCTGCAGAATCCGATGTCGCGCTATATAAGTTGGAGGCGGAGAACGGTCAGGTTCGCGTGCAGTTTCAGGGCTCGGGCGACCGGCTGTTCTATCGGCTGGAGGCACGCCGCGCCGTGGAAGGGCTGGAGCAGACAGTGATGACCTGCATGACGAATCCCATATACATCGCAAGGACTTAGGATACGGGGGCCTGAACGGGAACTAGCCGGTGAAGCAACCGGCCGGCCGCGAGGCGTTAAGTAACCGTTTCTGTGTTTGCCATGAAAATGCGCAGTTCCTCGCAAGCTTCCGGATGGAATCGAATATATTATAATCGACGCCACCGCACCGATCGCGCACGTCGTTGACGAGATCGTCTGTCAAAGCGAAGCAAAACGGAAGACCGCTATCTGGCCGCCATGCGGGATCTGATGGGGCAGACGGCTTGGCGGAATCAGCAGACAACCTAACACTTCGTGAGCGATCGGACTGGGTGGTTCTCTCCGATTCGCAAAATAGGTAAGGAAGGTTTCGCGTCCCGCATGCCTTCCTAGTCGTTGGGGTACCTCGGACTCAAGCAACGTTGGGTCCGGGGTACCTTTTTCTGTTTTAAGGTAAAATAATTCTAAGCATATCCGTTGCAGGGGACGATACAGGAAGAAAGGAGGTTGGAACGGATGAAGAACGGGGTAATGATGTATACAAGAATTGTGTTGGCGTTCCTAATGGCAATGACCGCCTTGGCGGCATTTATTCCAGTCGGTCATGCTCGAGGTGAAGGAACGATGCTCAAAACGGGCAATTATGTCTATAGTGTCTCTCCGGATGGAGGCAATTCACCGGATCTGCTATCGACCGGTCTGATGGCGGCGGCGAAAGGCGTATTGTATGACGGAACAACCGCCTATGCAGGCTGGATGGGGAAAGCGAAATCGCCGATGACGGTGCATGTGGTGATCGACTTGCTCAGGGACTATCCCCTTGATCAATTGCGTGTGGTGATGAACTCACCGAACAAATACTGGGGCTTCAAAGATATGACCGTCAAATACCGCACGGAAGCGGCGACGGGTTATTACATCGCAACCAGGCATATCAGACAAGGCACCGAGCTGAACTATACGGTCAACGTGCCGATGGCGGGCGTGACGGCCAGGTTCATCGTGCTGGACATCACACGCACGCAAGCCTTTCAGCATATCCCTCTGACGGAAGTTGAAATCACGCAAGGCAGCGGCACGCCGGGGCAAAATCCGAAGCCCTCGTTCACCGCGGAGCAGCTAAAGGCCGAGCTGAACAAGGACGCCTTGCTGGCGGATCGTTACGGCCAATGGATAAACGATGCTTGGCCGGGTAAAATCACCTCCGACGCGCAGCTGCGTCAGAACTATACGGACGAAGCCGTCGCCTTGGCGAACGTCGCATATGACCCGGCAATCTACGATCCTTACGGCGGCATCAAGCGTATTGGGAAATACGAGAGTACCGGCTATTTCAGGCTGGAGCAGGTCAACGGCAAATGGTGGTTCATTACGCCGGACGGGTATCCTTTCTTATTGAAAGGGGTGGATGCCGCAAGTTTATGGGAAGCCGGCTACAAGACGCCGACGCAGAAGCCGGACGGCACGCCAAGGCAAATTTTCGAGCAGCTGCCCGACCGGACGCTCTACGCGCCGGCTTATACCAAGGACGAGAACGGCGAGTACGTCAACTTCATAGTCTCGAATGTAATGAAGAAGTACGGCAGCGATTACGAGGCGAAATGGGGGGATATCACGCGCAAACGCCTGATACAGTGGGGGTTCAACGCCTTCAGCAAGTGGACCAAGCCGAAGGGCGTCGCTTTTCCGTACGTTCAGGTGCTGCAGGACCCTGCTAACTTGCGAAGAATCCTATGGTCGTACGACGTGTTCGATCCTCAGACCGCGCCGATCATCGAGAGTTCGCTAAAGACGCAGCTGCAAAACGCGCGTGCCAGCAAGTGGTTAATCGGCTACACCTACGATAACGAAGCCGGCTGGACAACCGATATCGTCAAAGAGCTGCTGATGTACGGGGCGGATTCTCCGGCGAAGGGCGCCTTCGTCGATTATTATGCCACGCGGCACGGCAGTCTCGATAACGTCAATATGCTGCTCGGCATGAACGCCGTTTCGTTCAACGCGCTCAAGGACACTCCGATCGCAATCACCAAGGTATCCTCTGCGGACGTATCCGGCTTTATCACCTTGGCATCCGAGACGTATTACGCTATGATCCGCGACATCCTGAAGCGGAATGACCCGAATCATTTGTTTCTCGGCTCCACTATCGTCCCTACTTGGCGAACGAGCTTGGATTGGGATCGGGGGGCGATGCCGTATGTCGATGCCTTCTCGGTGGACAGTTATACGAGGGATGGCAGCTGGATGGACGAATACGAGGCTTTCGGGAAGCCGCTGCTCAATCTCGAGCATTCCTTCGGCTCGTCCGACCGCGGTTTGTCATATATCAGCGCCCCTACGAAGACGACCAGTACCGTTGAGCGGGGAGTAGCCTACCGGGCATTCGCGGAAAGCCAGGCACAGAATCCGCTGTTCGTCGGCTCAGGCTGGTATGCTTATTTCGATCAGGCCGTCACCGGACGCGTGGACGGAGAAAGCTACAATATCGGACTCGTTAATCAGCAGGATCAGCCATACACGGATATGGTCAGCATTATGAAGATGGCTCACGCGGGATTGGAAAACATCCATCTGTACGGCATTAACCTCGCCGCCGGTGCTGCAGTCGCGGCCAGCTCGACCCATGTTGCAATGCTTGCGCCCGCTAACGCGGTCGACGGCGACGGGGCGACGCGCTGGGGCTCGAACTATACCGACAACGAGTGGATCTATGCCGATCTCGGCGCGGTCAAGACGGTGAACCGGGTTTATCTGAGCTGGGAGGCAGCCTATGCGAAAGCCTACAAGATCCAAGTATCGAATGATGCCAAGACCTGGACGGATGTATTCGCGACCACTTCCGGGGACGGGGGGATCGACGATATCTCGTTCTCAGCCAAGAGCGCAAGATATGTACGGATGCTGGGTCTGAAGCGGGGTTCGGCTTACGGGTACTCGTTATGGAGGTTTGAGGTATTTGCTCCAACTTCTGGTTAGTGGAACTGAAGTGAGCGGAAATAAGGGAAGCCATTTTTTAAACTAAGCCGGAGCTGCGTTCCGTCATTATTTTGAGCAAAAAAAGTAATAGACTGGACCCAAAAACAACAGCAGGCTTTGAACGAGAAACAAAGTCCAAGACTGCTGCTGTTTAATTGAACAAACGTTCCCCGGTAGTTGTTCGAACAACTAAAATCAACTTCGTCATAGAATAGACTAAGCTGAGATCAATCGAAGCACGCGACATTTAATTATTAATTGTCGGGTGACAAGAACATTATCTCATTAAAGGCGGGGAACTTCATGTGGTATGACAATTTAAGTGAAAATACATTTATCAATATGTTATACAGAGATGTACCTCCACTAAACTGAAAAGTATGGGTTGGGATGACGAGGGTTACCAGGGAACTCCAACAAGTTACTTTTATAAGCCTGAATGGCTTAGGAAAGTAGAAAAATTTTTAAAAAAACAATATCAAAGAAAGGTGCAGTTCTTTAGATTTTCAAAGGAGCAGCACCTAGTTAATTAATCCTCGAAAATAGTAGATCAAGAAACCTCTGTGATTGAAACGGAATATCCTAAGCTTTCAAGTCTTCGAACGGAATTCCTAACAACAGCTGCTTGTTTATGCCTTTCAAAATAGTCTTCGCCTAAGTCTACATACATTTCTTTTCTATATAGCAAACAGTAAGCGATTCTTAACATGGCATGAGCAACTATAATAGCGGCTCGTTTCCTGCCTTTTTTAGCGAGTGCTCGGCGATACATTGCACCAAGGTAGTTTTTGGATGCGCCTACTGAATGTGCAGCTTCTGTTAAAGCGGATTGTAAATATTTGTTTCCCTTCTTTCCTTTGGAAGACTTCCGTTTGCCTGCGCTCTCATTATGGCCAGGAACTAAAGCTGCCGAAGAACATAGATGAGCCGCACTAGGAAACTGTTTCTCAATGTTTGTTCCAAGTTCAGCTAAGATCTGTTCCGCCATTCGAGGAGCTATACCTGGTATGGAGTCCAGGCGTTCTACATCTTCCTGAAATGAGCTAACTCTCTTGGCAACCTCTTGATCTAACATCTCAATTTGTTCCGACAGAAAATCGATGTGGGTTAGAATGGTTTTGATCATTAGACGTTGATGAGGGTTTACGTAGCCGCGCAGAGCCAGTTCAAGTTCGGATTTCTTCTTTTCTAGTGTGCGTCGAGCTAGGTTTGCTAGTTTCTCAGGATCGTCTTCGCCATCTGCAATTGCACGAAGCATATCTTTAGATGAGACGCCCATAATATCGGAAACAACGGACCCGAGTTTGATGTTTGCGCCCTCTAAAACCTTTTGAATTCGATTGTGCTGCCTGGCACGTTCTTCAATGATGCTTCGACGGTAGCGAACTAATTCCCTGAGTTCGCGTTGAGTTCGGTTTGGAATAAAACTAGCCTTCAGCAGTCCGTGGCGAAGTAGTTGGGCAATCCACTCCGCGTCTTTGACATCGGTTTTTCGACCTGGAAGTGCCTTCATATGTTGGGCATTCACCACTAAAAACTCAATGTCTTCGCGTTCAATGAGAACATCCATTGAAAGGTTCCTTTCTACGGCTCTGTAATTGGAGCTGGTGCAACAAACCAAATAGGATTAATCTACCATGAGTGCTTCCCCAAAGGGGAGCGACATTCTGTGATGCACCGTGGTCGTCGGAGTCAGACTAACGGATGGGCTCTAACGCACCATAGTTGATCGACCTTCTTCTCCCAGCCGTAGTAGCATTATTGACGGCATTTCTATTTTCATGCTCTGTGGTGCAGCGCTGTTACTTGCGCTGCATGTATGGCTAACGGGACACTATCGCTCAATACAATACGACGGCAGCTGGCTTGATGGTCAGCTGCCGTTTCCATTGAAGTAATGGGGAGGATTTGTTCCAATTTGTGGTATTATGTATCGGAAGATTTTCGGAAAAATATAAAGTGAAAGTGGTGGATTAGACTGAATGCTAAATACGGATTTATAGATGAAAGTGGGGAATTGAAAATAGAAGCAATATATGACTCAACTGGCTATTTTAGTGAAGGTTATGCGCCAGTTGTTCGCAATGATGTTTGTTCTTTAATCGATTACGAGGGGAATGAGGTTCTCCGTACCAATTATTTTTGGCTGCGAGAATTCCAATGTGGGTTAGCTATGTTTAGCCAAAATAATCGATTTGGGTTTATTAATAAAATAGGAAGTGAAGTCATTCAGGCTAAGTTTCTCAGATGCTACGCATTTCGAGAAAATAGGGCGGTTATTTCGAAGGTTTATCGAGCTTTTGCCCAGCTAACGGGACACAATAGCACAACAAAGAAAATTGATCAAATGGCAGCCTGTTGAGCTGACGGCAGTTTAGTTGAATGGAGAGAAATGATAAAATAAAGAAAACTAAGGACGTTTTGACATTCTCTAATTTAAAGGAGCGCACTTATGATGCTTAGTAAAGATAATACTGTAATTGGTTTTATTGGTACAGGCGTAATGGGTAAGAGCATGGCCGGTCATCTGTTGAAGGCAGGATATTCTATAATCGTTTATAATCGGACAAAAAGTCGGTCAGATGAACTGATCACTCAAGGCGCAGTTTGGAAGAATACTGTAGCGGAGGTAGTTTCACAAGCAAATGTTGTTATTACTATGGTGGGATATCCTAAAGATGTGGAAGAAATCTATTTTGGACAAGACGGAATCATATCAAATGCAAAAGCAGGCACATATGTCATAGATATGACAACATCTACACCATCATTGGCGAGAAGAATTTATTTGGAATCGAAAAAGAATGGAATTTACGCAGTTGACGCGCCGGTTTCCGGCGGCGATATTGGGGCAAGAGAAGCCAGATTAGCGATCATGGTTGGTGGAGACGCTTCTGCTTTCGAAGCACTGCTTCCGATTTTTCAAATCATCGGCAAGAATATCCAATTGCAAGGCGATTCAGGTGCCGGACAACATACAAAGATGTGCAACCAAATTGCAATAGCATCCACTATGATTGGTGTCTGTGAAGCGATCGTATATGCTGAAAGAGCAGGACTTGATCCTGATACCGTATTGAAAAGCATAGAAACCGGAGCAGCCGGGAGCTGGTCATTAAGTAATCTGGGACCGCGAATGATCAACGGAAATTTCGAGCCCGGCTTTTATGTCAAGCACTTCATTAAAGATATGGGGATTGCTCTTGATGCTGCCAAAGAAATGGGATTATTAACACCCGGGCTTGAATTAGCCAAATCATTATATGATGAGCTTGCAAGCAAAGGAGAAGAGAACAGCGGCACTCAAGCATTGTACAAGCTTTTGGCAGGAGAGGTTTAATATTGCGAGTACTTTATTTCTGTCGGTTGACAGGAACATTGTCCGAAAATTTATTGTGCTTTTCCAGTCGAATGGAGGGTCTGTCATGGGTATTAGGAATTATCTGATTGAAGGCGTTTCCGGCGCCGGCAAAACTACGGTCTGCAACGAATTGCAGCGGCGCGGCTACCATGCCATTCATGGTGACCGTGAATTGGCTTATCAAGGCGACCCGGAAACCGGTACCCCGACGGATGGCTTCAAACCCGAACACCACATTTGGCATGTAGATAAAGTAAAAGCTTTAGTCGCCAATCAAGATGAGGCGGTAACGTTTTTCTGCGGTGGTTCGCGGAATTTCCCCAAATTCATTGATCTATTCGACAGTGTGTATGTCCTTGAGGTCGACCTGGAAACCTGTCTTCGGCGGATTGATGAGCGAGTGGCACTGGACCCAACTGACTGGGGTGGCAGACCAGAGGAACGGGAAATCGTTCGGCGCTTGCATCAAACGAAGGAAGGCGTTCCCCAAAACGGGATTTTAATCGACGCCACCGCACCGATCGCGTACGTCGTTGACGAAATCCTCCATCAAATCGAAGCAAATGAACGCCAATGACAGTAACTTGCGGGCGCTCAAGGACAGCCCAATACATCAGTGAACTTGGATACGAATAGAACCATCCACTGCGTTAACGGGCATGATATTTCAATGAACAATGGAGCAGTTTGCGATCCGCAGCTGCTCCATTTTCGTTGCGCTACGTTTTTTTGCTCAGTTATTAAAATGGACATTCCCCCATATATTTGTGATTGTAGTGAAAACAAATCTCAAATGGAGGGATGTCAACTGACACAGGAAGTTAAAGTAAACCAAACGATCGAAAATCAACTCAAGCAGCCGCAACAACTGTTCATCAACGGTCAATTTGTACCTTCGGCAGAAGGCAAAACGTTCGTAAGTTACAATCCGGCAACCGGAGAGCTGCTTGCTCAGGTGCATGAAGGCAAAGAAGAGGATATTAACCGCGCCGTTTCTGCGGCAAGACGCGCCTTTGAAAGCGGTCCGTGGCGTACGATGAGCGCCTCTGAGCGTGGTCGCCTCTTGTTTAAACTTGCCGATTTAATTGAAGCAAACCGCGAAGAGATTGCGCAGCTCGAGTCGTTAGATAACGGTAAGCCGATTCGCGAAACTCGCGCAGCCGATCTTCCGCTTGCGATAGATCATTTCCGCTACTACGGCGGATGGGCAACCAAAATTACCGGACAAACGATTCCCGTTGCCGGTGAGTACTTCAACTACACCCGCCACGAGCCTGTCGGCGTTGTCGGACAAATCATCCCGTGGAACTTCCCACTTTTAATGGCAGCATGGAAACTCGGTCCCGCTCTTGCCGCGGGCTGCACCGTCGTTTTAAAACCGGCAGAACAAACGCCGCTGTCCGCGCTTTATTTGGCAAGGCTCATTCAAGAAGCCGGTTTTCCAGACGGCGTCGTTAACATTGTCCCAGGCTTTGGCGAAACGGCAGGTCAAGCGCTTGTCACTCACCCCGACGTGAATAAAATTGCCTTCACCGGATCCACGGAAGTCGGTAAGCTCATCGCGCGTCAAGCGGCGGACCATGTCAAACGTGTCACCCTTGAGCTTGGAGGTAAATCACCGAACATTATTTTGCCTGATGCGGATCTCTCTCGAGCCATCCCCGGTGCGCTTTCAGGCGTGATGTTTAACCAAGGGCAGGTGTGCTGCGCAGGCAGCCGCGTGTACGTTCAGAAAAAAGCGTATGACAACGTGGTTGCTGACATGGCGTCCTTCGCAGCAAAAATTAAGCAGGGACCCGGCATTCACGCTGACACAGAAATGGGTCCACTTGTGTCGCTGGAGCAGCAGCAAAAAGTGCTTGGCTATATTCGCCAAGGACGTGTGGAAGGTGCGGAGCTTGTTTGTGGCGGGGAGGACCGCTTTGATGCGGGCTACTACGTCAAACCGACGATCTTTGCCGCCGTTGACGAGTCGATGACCATTGCCCGCGAAGAGATCTTTGGTCCGGTTGTATGCGCGATTCCGTTTGAATCCATCGATGAAGTGATCGATCGTGCCAATAACAGTGAATACGGACTTGCTGCCGGTCTTTGGACCGAGAACCTCAAAAACGCGCACTACGCAGCCAACCGGCTTCGCGCCGGCACGGTGTGGGTGAACTGCTATAACATGTTTGACGCCGCTTCTCCGTTTGGCGGATACAAACAATCCGGCATAGGGCGCGAAATGGGGGACTATGCTCTTCGCAACTACACCGAAGTGAAAAGCGTTTGGATTAATATGCAATAACAATAAAGCTTTGGCGAAGCCGCCAAAGCTTTTATTCTACTAACTGATTAAGGGCCTTGATTATTAAACAAATGTAACCGGTTAGGATCCGGGCATTTTGCTTTATATTATTTAGAATTCATCCAGAACTTCTTTTGCTGATGCGTTAGCTGCAGCTTCATTCGCTTCAGGGTTGTGCTGCAATACTTCAGCTGATTCCTCGGAAGAAAATTCCGTATCCGCGGCTCCTGCAACTGGAAGTTTATTCAGCTTAACGGATTGCACATCAGCTTTAGACACTTCATGTTGTTCATTTTGCATACTGCATCCTCCTTATTAAATTTAAATGACAACAAAATCTATATTGCCCATGGGAGGATGATAAATATGTATTTACATCAAGAATGTCCGATGATGATGGACGAGCAAACGTCCGATTTACTTAAAAAAACTAAAATAAGGGGCAGTTATCGGGTTATGTAGATCCAAATATTAACGAACTTGAATGGTTAGAGTCTTCCTCCATCGATTGGGCTCTAATGTGATCCCGTGGTAGTAATGGTTCCAGCGGTTCTCAAGGTAGCAACGGTCCCGTGGAAACAATCGCTAAATATAATTGCTATATCTCCTCAAAGGCTCCTTTCTAGGGAGCTTTTGTATTTAACCAATAAAAAAGCTGAATTCTCAGGTGCAGAAGGGAATTATTTACTACCTCGTTCCTGGCAGGATTGTTACATTGTATGATTATTTAATCGATCGAATATTTCACTTACATACAGGGAAAACAAAAGTAAGACAGACCAAAACATCAGCAGAGGAGTTAATTCACATGAGAAATTTGAAATATCTATTCACATTTTTGCTGCTAGGCTGCTTCACCTTAATGATGGGTGCCGGAATCTTAAGCGCTGCAGGCAATATGACCTCACCATCTACACAAAGTAACCAGTCTTATGACAACCGTTCAATAAATACAAATAGCTACAATGCGACATCAACTGCAGCAGGTAACTATCGCGCTAATGCAGTAAATGATGATAATGACATGGATTGGGGCTGGTTAGGACTTTTAGGTCTAATCGGTTTAGCTGGATTGAGAAGTCGTAACCATGACCGTAATCCTGAGCGTTCATAACTAAAGATTGTTATTTTATAACAAGACCGTGGCAATTGCTCAAGCCATGGTCTTGTCTTGTTACTTTACTTAAAATTATTCGAGTTAACAATTTTCGATTTGAAGGGCTCGGCGCTGTCAGGTTTTGAAGGAGGAATAAAGTGTTCTTTTTTAGTAATATATCCGGTAGAGGTTGTTTATATAGTTTGTTTTTTACCATTGTTGTCAGCGGCTTATTCCTACTGATCAGTAAGATGTTCGGTTTTCCTTTTTTTCTCTTCGTTCCTTTCGTCTTTCTGCCCTTCATGTTTAAAAGAAGATAACGGTTTATGGGTTAAAGTTCCACAAGCCCCGTCTCCAAGAAATAATGGAGGTGGGCTTGTTTTGATATCTATTTGAAAAACCGGAGCACAAGGGGCAACCGGAGCACAAGGATCTACCGGACCGCCAGCCTGCATGTTGTATGATTTGATCTTGTCTAATGACCAATCCTCTTATATAATAAATCGTGTATGATATATTAAAGGGTCGGTGATCACTATGAAAAAGGGTTTAAGCCGATATGTGCTTACCGATGAGATTTATGCTTTGCTCAAGAGACAGATTATGAATCACGAAATCCCTCCTGGCGAGAAGATCAATATTGATCAATTGGCTCGCGAGCTGGAGGTCAGTAATATCCCAATTCGAGAAGCGCTGTCCCGATTGACAGCTGAAGGATTAGTTCACATGGTGCCTTTCAAAGGCATGTACGCGACTGAGATGACGCTGCAAGAATTGGATGAAATTTTTGAAATTCGAATGAACCTGGAAACGCTTGCTCTATCTAAAGCAGCACCTCTCATCCCCGACAACAGAATTAGAGATATCGTCCGGGACATGGAAGAATGGTCTAATAACAAGCCAACGGAAAACGAAGAGAAGCTTCAGCGGATTGCGGAAATGAATCGGAACCTTCACGGTTTACTTTTGCAATACTGCGATAACGAAACGCTAAAAAAGCTAATCAACATGTATATCGAGCGCATACATAGATATTTATCGTTTATCCATAAAGAGATGGAGCTTCAAGTCATTGAAGAAGAGTGGGCGGAGCACATGCTTGTCGTCAATGCTTTGGTGTCCCGCGATTTTGATGGTGCAGCAAACCACCTTCTTCAGCATTTGAAAAACTCGCATATACGTACGAGAAACTTCTTCCTATAATTTTTTTGAAATAAATCATACATGATAAATGATTAATTGTTGTGGGGCGATTAGACGAGTTAGTGGGGAAAACGGCTATCGTGACCCGGGGAGGTCCACTCCTCAATCCGGTTTCATTACGGGCGTAGCTCTTCCAGTAGATGGGGGAGCGTCACTCGGTTACTAATAGTTTCATACTTTCATATCCAATGAATGGAGCGGTTACCAATGAAAATTACGAATGTAGAAACGTTTGTCCTGCACGTACCGATCACACCTCCGATTACTGATGCCATTAACGTCGCGACGCATTGGGGCTTAGCCGGTGTCCGCATCTATACGGATGAAGGCTTTATCGGATATGGATATACGGGAACTTGCGCCCATGGCGACGATATGATCGCCGATACAATTGAAAAGTATTACAAACCTCTATTAATCGGTAAAGATCCGTATATGGTAAAAGAGCTGTGGGACGAGATGCGCTTTGGTAAAATGCACTGGATTGGCAGAGCTGGAGTTACGCACATGGCACTCGCGGCGGTGGACATTGCATTGTGGGACATTATGGCAAAAGCATCGAATAGGCCGCTCTGGCAACTGCTTGGCGGAGCGAAGTCCAAGCCGATTAAAGCGTACAACACGAACGGCGGATGGCTCAATTGGTCGAAAGAGCGCCTGCTGAAGGATGTGGCAGCGATCGTCGAGTCGGGCTTTACGGGTATCAAAATTAAGGTCGGAAAGCAGGATCCGCGCGAAGATTACGACCGCTGTAAAGCGGTTCGCAAGTTAATCGGTGACGACATTATATTTATGATCGACGTCAACCAACAATGGAACATCAATACAGCGATGACGTGGGGCAAGAAGCTTGAAGAATTCGATCTGTTCTGGCTCGAGGAGCCGCTCAATCCGGACGATATCATGGGTCATAAGAAGTTGGCCGATGAACTGAACGTACCGATTGCGCTTGGCGAGCATGTTTATAACAAATACGCCTTCCGCGATTATATTCATCAAGGTGCCGTAGAATACTGCCAAGTAGATGTGACGCGCGTAGCCGGCATTACCGAGTGGCTGCAGGTTGCGGGACTGGCTGCATCTTACGATGTACCGATCTGTCCGCATGTCGGAGATATGGGTCAAATCCATCAGCATCTCGTTGCCTCCACTCAGAATGCGATAATGCTGGAGTATATCCCTTGGATTCGTCACATCTTTGAAGAGCCGGCTACCGTCAAGGAAGGATTCTACGTGCTGCCTGAAATGCCAGGTGCTTCAACGACTATTTTGCCGATGTTCTTTGATGAATACCGAGTAAGGTAAAACGAAAGAAAAATGGATAAGTTCCGGATGGCTTCCTTCATCGGGAACTTTCCTAGATGGAAAGAACCCGAACAATGGGAAATTGTTCCGGGTTCTTTTAGTTACCTAATGGTCTTATTCAGCTTTTTCTGATCTTCCGGCAGCTTTGCGAACTTCTCGCGGTACATGTCCAACACGCGTTGGTAGCCCATTCTGCCAAGTTCTTCTTGAAACGAGTTCCAGTCGCTATCCATGTTCAGCTCGCCGGTGACGAACTTGATCAGCTTCCCCGTTATAAATTTGTCTAACGGGGTCATAATCTTCGTAATCGTGTTTAGCTCATCCTGCTTGAACGGAACAGCCGGCCCATCGAAGAAACCGATCCGGCTTGCGTTTTCGTTATAGGACTGCTGCGCTTCGAGCCCCAATGCTCCCCAGCTTCGCTTATACTCCGCATCTTGATCGTAGGGCACCCAAATACCGGTTCGGCCGTCGATACCTAGCTGCTGCGGCGGAACTGTCCCCTTCGGATTCAATTTCGTTTGAATCTTGGACGTATACGTACGCTCCCCGTTAGCCCAAACGAACGTATCTCCTTCGATCCCCCAATTGACAAGCTCCATCATTTCAGCCGAATATTGCGCATCAAGCAAGCGGATCAATTCGTCGATATGTTTGGATTTAGCGTTGATCGCGATGACCCAAGTTCCCTGCGTATTCGGGTACTGAACTTTCTCGAGTGCTTGCAGGCCGGTATCGGTAATGAAAGGGAGGACTGCTTTCAAGTTAAAGAAGGAATCTTGTTTTTTTCCTTTTTCCTGCCACCCGTCCATCTCTATAAAATAATCGTTAAATATAGCGAATGTTTTGCCGGATGTAATGTTCTCGAAATACTGCGACTCCGCGGTCGTTGCAAAATCGGGATCAATCAGCTTCGCCTCGTAAAACTTCCTGGCAAGCTCAACCGCCTTCTTGTAGTTGCTCTCCACAGGTCCGAACTTATAACTCAAATCTTCGTTATTGAAGTAAATGCCGTAATGCGTGTGATAGGCCATGAAGAAGCTTTCCAAGAGCCGGTTCGGCCCCCACCGATTCGAAATCGGCTTCGAATCCGGATACATGTTCTTGAGCTGCTTGAGCGAATCGTATAACTCATCGAACGTCTTCGGCAGCAGCATTCCGTTGCGATAGAAGATATCCGCACGCAGCATATAGCCGACCGGCATTTGCCCATACGTGTTGAAGCCGTCAATCCCATACAGCTTGCCATCCTCGGTGACGATGCTGCGGTAGATTTGCGGGTACTTGCTTATCCAGCGCTGCAAATTCGGCATCCGATCCAAGTAGGGCTGTAGATCGAGCAACATCCCTTGTGGACCGAACCGCTGCACCATATCTTTATCGATGATGAAGATATCCGGTTTCTCTCCGGACGAGGCCAGCAGCTGCTTGATGCGTTTGATATAATCGTTCACCGGAAACTGAATCCAATCGAACTTCAACTGCGTAAGCCGCTCGTACTCGAGGTCGATCATCGTATTCCGTTCCCTAGCGAAGGAAGGGACGGCCGCTTTAATTACGATCGGCGGCTCAGCTTGCTTGCCTTCAGCCTTCTTATCGAATACGACGAACAGACAAGCAGCTGCAAGCAGAAGTACCGCGGTCAGAAAGGATACTAGGATGATTGTTCGATGTCTGTACAGCATATGTCTCATCACCTCTCTGCTGCTGCTTGTTGATGCAGCGCTTGGTTGCCCTTGCGGTACTCGTTAGGCGTCACGGCTTCGAGCTTCTTGAACATGCGAATAAAGGCGTTCGCATTATTGAAGCCAACCTGCTTGCCGATGTCATTTACCGTAATAGCCGAGCCAACCAAGAGTTTCTTCGCTTTATCGATTCTTAGCCCATTAATGTAGTCGGTAAACGTAACGCCTAGCTGCTTCTTGAAATATTGCGAAACATAGTTGGCATTCATGTTGAAACGATCGGCAATCATCGTCAAATTGGCCTCCGGCAAATGCTGCGCAATATAATCCAGCATCCCATTAATCGTCTTCGACGATTGGAGCTGGTTCTGGATATGAACGGATAGCGCGCGATAGATATCTCGGCATAAGGACTCCAAGATCCGGGGATCTTGAACGGTGCCGATGTAAGGGATGACTTCGTCGGCAGGCATGTCAAATAAAGATTGATCGTCTATGCCGCGAACATAGACGATCTCGACCGCGAGATAGAGCAGATCGCTCGCCAGCTGTTTGAACAGTTTAAACGGCATGTCCTGATTGCGCGCCTCCCCAAGCAGCTGTTCCAACAAATGAGCGGCGCCCTCCACATTACCGTGATCCAAATGCTTGTATAGCATTTCTTTCTTGTCTGCCGCGAGATAAGCGCTAGCTCTGCCGCCTCGGGATTCATCCGCGTCCGTAAATAGGACGCCCTCTTTGTTCACGCTTCGCAAATCCAAGACAGCACAAGCTTCTTTATAGGCCTTCGAGGTTTGCTCTAATGGATGAAATATCGGGCTGATACCTACAGCTAGATTTACGCTAGCACGATGATCCTCTAGGAATGCCGCGAATAAATCGCCTAACCGCTGGACACTAGCATGTATGTCCTCCGCGTTATGTTCCTGTAAGAAGAGAACGCTCTCATGCTCTGAAATATCAAGCGCAGGCTTGTTGAAGTCAGCTAAAAGCCGTTTCAAATCTGCAGGTGATCGCTCGCTCCAAGCGGAGAAGCCGACTCTGACGACCGCAAGGGCGAAGCAGTCCCCGCCACGAAAAAAATCGTATTTCTGCTGCAGGCGGTCGATGTCTGCCTGATCAATCTGCTGATTCAGCGCACGGTAAAGCAAGATTTGCAGGAGCGAGGGCATGCTTTCCTGATGAAACTGCTGCAATGACGTCATATTTTCTTTTATATAATCGTATTCTGATCCGCCATGCTCGAAAGGGGACATTGCAAAGCGTTTCATCTGAATGACGATCTCTGCCAGCGGCGAATAGATGCCCCGCGTGAATACGGCCGAAATGAACGTCCCGATCAGCATGAACAAGACCATTACACCGATGGTCCAATATAGAAAATGGTTCGTTGGGCCGGTCAGCATGTGCTCCGGAGTCACGATCAGGAATCCAAGATTACTCCAGGTCGAATGTTGAAAAGACAGCATGTACCGTTCACTGCCGATTTTCACGGTCGATTCGGTGCTGCCGTCGGTCACATTCAAGGGGAGTGACTTTGCATCGAACGTTTCGCCAAGCTTTTTGCGGTCTGTTGTGCTAATAAATCGGTTATGAAGCGTATCGACGAGGTAAATATCTCCCTTTTTCGTAATGTTCATGTCATCAATCAATCGATAGATTTTTTGTTCGTCTATATTAATGGTCATGTAGCTGCGCGCACGAGCAAGGCTTTCGATGTTGAGAAGAAGCGGAACGATGCTCTTATATCGTTTCTCTCCGGAGTCGCCGCTCTGCGTCGTTACGTCGGTAGCGGGGAAGATGGAAGAATCGCTGCCACTCTCGGGCGCGTTGTTCCAGAAGGCTTGCGGGTAGTCCTTGTAGCGATAATGTCGATTGAAATAAAAAGTCGGATCGTAGGATCCGGAACCGGCCAGTACAGTATTAAGGTTCTGGAAATAGATAAAGGCATCATCGACTACATCATCGCTAATATACAGATCGTACAGCTTATTGCTCAATTCGAAAGAGGTGGAGCTATAATTCTTTTGCGATTTGTCCGTCATGGCAACCAGATTGAGAAAATCGGTATCGGAGGCAATGCTATAGCCTTTGTCTTTAAGCTTGTTGAACAAGCCATCAAGCGACGAGGAGACAGCGCGCAAATAGTTCCGGTTCGATTCTTTCGCGTCGTCGATCATCCGGTAGTTCGAATAAACAGCTATCGTGGCGGACGAAACCATCAGCAGCACAGTCAGCACAAAAAAGCGCAGGAAAATGCTAACCAGCGTCTTCTTCTTCATGCTGGCCGTCGCTTTGCGCGGAATCGACTTCAACAGTTGTATCATGGTTTCCTCCTAGGACGAATAAAGGACAGGCATGTAGGTTTCACCTTACATGATAAGAACGGATAGCGTCAAGAAGCTTATTTCGCCTAAGGTACCTAACAAAAGTTATATGGCCGAATCTAACATTTTGATGATGATCTAACATCTTTTAAATTGCGGTTGAAAGCGGTTTCTCCTATCGTTAGGTCAGACAGCGGACGTTCGAAATGAACGATAACGGGTCTAAGCATAGAGAAGGAGGAATCGCGTCGTGAATCAGACGGCATCTGAGAAAGGCATAATGAAAGCGCGTTCCGGCACAAGCGGGCCAAACCGATTTTTGCGTGAATGCATGCAGCAAAAATATTTGTACCTCATGGTACTCCCCGGCTTTTTGATCGTGCTGGTGTTTGCCTACTTTCCAATGTACGGCGTGCTTGTAGCATTCAAAGATTACAACGTGGCAAAGGGAATATGGGGGAGCGAATGGGTCGGTCTCAAATACTTTAAGCAATTTCTGGACAATCCAATGGCGTTGCGAACGATCAAAAACACGCTCATTCTCGGCGCTTACGGACTCGTATTCGGATTTCCGGCACCTATCATTCTAGCGCTGCTGCTTAATGAGATCAGGCATACGGCGTTAAAGAAGTTCGTGCAGACCGTCTCCTATTTCCCGCACTTCATATCTACCGTCATTATCGTGGGGATGCTCAAAGAGTTTGCATCGCTTGATGGCTTGTTTAACCAGATTACGGGGCTGTTCGGCCTAGAACCAATTAACTTTATGACAGAATCGAAATACTTCCGCACGTTGTTCATCGGCTCGGGCATCTGGCAGGGGATCGGATGGGGAACCATTCTATATTTAGCCGCTCTCAGCAATGCGGATCCCACGCTTTATGACGTGGCATCGATCGATGGAGCGAATCGGTGGCAGAAGATCAGGAATATATCGATTCCGGCTATTATGCCTACGATTATCATTTTGTTCATTTTGTCCGTAGGTGGAATTCTAGGTACCGATTTCATGAAAGTGCTGCTCATGTACAACCCGAGTACTTACGAGAAGGCTGATGTAATCGATACGTATGTGTACAGATTAGGGATTGAAGGTGGACGATTCGAGTATGCGGCAGCCGTCGGATTGATGTTATCGGCGGTATCCTTCCTATTCGTCCTCATTACGAATCGACTGTCACGCAAATACTCGGAAACGAGCTTATGGTAGGTGAATCGCATGGTATATAAATCAAGTTTGGGATCCCGTATTTTTGATGCGGTTAATATCGGACTCATGCTGCTGCTAGTGGTTGTAACGGTATACCCGCTGATCAATGTAATTTCGGTTTCCTTAAGTCACTCCGATTATATTTCGCTAGGGAAGGTAACATGGTTCCCAAGAGGGTTTAACACGATGGGATATAGCGTCATCTTCGAGAAGCCGATGCTCTACATCAGCTATCGCAATACGGTGCTTTATGCCGCGGCGGGTACACTGTTGACGCTGTTTCTGACATCGCTGATGGCGTATCCGCTCACGATTTCGAAATTTCAGCTCAAGAAAAGCATCACCGTATTTCTAGCCATTACGATGTTCTTCAGCGGAGGCATGATACCGACCTACTTGATCATCAAACAGCTGCATATGCTGAATACCTTCTGGGTTATGGTCGTGCCTGGCTGCATCAGCGCCTATAACGTCATTATTTTTCGGACATTCTTTCAAAATATTTCATCGGAGCTTCGGGAATCGGCTTATATCGACGGAGCGAATGACTTGGTCGTACTGTTCCGCATCTATTTGCCGCTGTCCAAGGCGCTGCTAGCCACCTTCGCCTTGTTCACTGTCGTGGCGCACTGGAATGTATGGTTTAATGCGCTGATTTATTTGAAGGACGAGAATCGGTATCCGCTGCAAATGTTCCTGCGCTCCATCATTTTCACGCAGCAGGAAGGGCAAAGCTCGCGGGTAAAGGAGATGATCCTGAACCGGCAGATCAATCCGAAAAACATCCAGATGGCGGCGATCGTCATCACCATGGCTCCGATTCTATGCATCTATCCGTTCGTGCAAAAGTATTTCGTCAAGGGCGTCATGGTAGGTTCTATCAAAGGGTAACGAGCTTCATCTCTGATTCTGTTGCATGCCCCATGAAAGGAGGTGAACGTTTCAACGAGGTTTGCGGCAGGGATAGAGAGTTGCATTTGCATTCCAAACCATTTCGTTCAACTTAGAGGGGGATCTAGTATGAAAAAATCGTTTTCGATCTTGAGAGTACTGATACTGATTACGCTAATATCGACTGTATTTCTAAGTGCATGCAGCAAATCGAATGATGGGAATACCTCTTCATCCAATAATTCCGAAGCGAACGCTCCCGCGAACGAAGCTTCCGCACCCGAGGAATTGAAGCTCAAGGTTGTGATCCCGCACTTCGGAGGCGATCCGACGGGAACGCTCATCCAGCAGCAATATGAGACAGAAATCGAAGCCTACATGGGGACTAAAGTCTCGATCGAGTGGACGCGCATTCCATGGGGCGAGTACAGGGAAAAAACGCAAATCATGCTGACAAGCAGCGATATTCCGGACGTTATGCTCGTGCTCGGCAACGATAATATTGTCAAATACGGCGAGCAAGGTCTTTTCCTTGACCTGAACAAATATATCGATCAAGAAGAGAACTACAAAACCTTCGTCGACGCTACCGAGAACAAAGAACAATACTTGATGACCGAGAACAATCAATTGTTTGCCTTCTACGACGGTTATTCGAATCCTTCTGATGTAGAGCCAAGCCAATACGCTGCCGCCTACCGTCTTGATGTATTCGAGAAGAACAACATCAAAGTACCGGCTACGCAAGAAGAAATGTATGCGGCCGCGAAGCAGCTGAAGGCGTTGTATCCGGATTCTTATCCGATCGGTCAAAGCGAACAGTATTTGGGCTACGACGGCATTCTGAACGCCAACCATACGTCGAGCGGCATTTACTGGAATGGCACGCAGTATGTATACGGACCGACTGAAGATGCGTACAAAGAGGGGCTCATGTTCCTTAACAAGCTTTATTCCGAGAAGCTGATCGATCCGGCCTTCTGGTCGGACGAGATCGATCAGGCGAAACCGAAAGCAACGAGCGGCAAAACGTTCATTTATCCGCAGCTGTGGTCTGGTTACGTTGCTGATTTCAATGCGAATAAGGAAGCGGGCGTAACATGGACGCTTGCGATGACGGCAGATAATCCAACATACGGTAAAGCGTGGAAGTACGACAGCGAGCCTAAAGGAAAAGGGCTGCGAAACGGCGCTGGCCTCGTCATTTCCGCGAAGACGAAACATCCGGAACAGGTCGTGAAACTGCTTGATTATCAATACAGCGACCAAATGATCGAGCTGTTGATGTGGGGGATCGAAGGCAAATCATACGAAGTGAAGGACGGACAAAAGCAGTATCTGCCAGCGCTCAAATCCGCTCCGGACTTCGTAGACCAGCTCGCGAAGATGGGGGTTTCCGCATCCATGAGCACGCGTCCTGGCATCGTCTTTACGCCGCAAGAGAGAATCGCCGTTTATACTTCGATTCCGGATGTGCTGTTCTACCACGACGGCAAGGCGCAATTGGAAAACTATTATATGGCGTCGAATAACTATGGCGGCAGCGAATCGATCTCGCCGAATGACAGAGCGCCGAAGGTGATGCTGTCTAAAGACGAAACCGATGAAGTAGCGAATACGATGACGCCGATCGACACGTATGTCAAAGAATCAGCGGTTAAATTTATTAAAGGCGAGATGGGCTTTGACCAGTGGGATAACTACCTGGATACGATCAAGAAAATGGGAGACTTGCAAGCGATTCTCGATTTGCAGAATAGTAAAGTGAAGAAATAATAAGGCAAATAAACCATTTCCTCCTTTGATGCTTCCGAACAAAGAGGGGATGGTTTATTCATACCGGAGGCTGAAGCGATGAGCAAGCATGACTTGATAGTTGATCAACCAATCGCCAGATGGGATGAGGCGCTGCCTCTAGGCAACGGATTGACCGGTTGCCTCTTATGGGGAAATGGGAAGCCGCTCCGATTCAGCTTGGACCGCGGCGATATTTGGGATTTACGGCTGGCGCCTGAGGTGCTGGATAACGGGTTCACCTATGCGGAAATGATCGATTGCGTGCGCCGCGGTGATCAAGAGTCGCTTCTTAACCGGTTCGACAGCTTCTATGAGACTTATCCTTACCCGACGAAATTGCCAGCGGGCAGTCTGGAACTGCGCTTCAGCAAGCACGCTGACAAGATGAGGAGTCATCTTGCCTTAGAAGAAGCTTGCGCGCATGTCCAGCTTACGTTCGGCGATCAGATGGTTGGCGTATCCAGCTTTCTGCACGCCTTGAACGGACTCGGTTATATCAGAATGACCGGGGCTGCGGAAACAGATGGATTTTTGGAAGTTCTGCCTCCGGATTACACGGGAGCGTTTCAGGAAGAAAGCAACGACCCCGTCTTTGCTACAAGCCTTACTCGGCTGGAGTACCCGGCCGCGGCTAAACACTCGGAAGGCAGCTTGCAATGGTTCTATCAGCGGACGTGCCATGAGCTGGAATATGCCATTGTCGTTGCGCAGCGGAAGACCGATGACGGTACGCGGGAATGGGTTTATGCGATAACGGCCAATCATGACGAAGAGAATTGGTTAGAGAATGCCAAGCGTAAAGTAACGGACGCGAGTATGGAAGGATTCGATCATGCGTTCCGCGAGCATGGTACTTGGTGGGGGCGTTATTGGGCGAAGAGCTCTATCTCGCTGCCGGACGCAGAAGCGGAGAAGCAGTGGTATTTGAACAACTATTTATTTGCTTCATGCTCGCGCAAAGGGGCGCCGCCGATGCCGCTGCAAGGCGTATGGACGGCGGATGAAGGGCTTCTGCCGCCGTGGAAAGGCGATTATCATCACGACTTGAATACAGAGCTTTGTTACTGGCACTATTTGAAGGCGAACCATCTGGAAGAAGGAGAAAGCTTTATCGATTTCTTGTGGGATCTGCGGCCTCAGGCCCATCGGTTCGCGCAAAGCTTCTTCGATGCCCCGGGTCTCAACCTGCCTTCGGTCATGACGCTTACTGGCGGAGCAATGGGTGGTTGGCCCATGTATTCCATGAGTATAACGAATGTCATCTGGGTGTGCCAGGCGTTTGATCATTACTGGCTTTATACAGGAGACCATGATTTTCTGCGCGATAAAGCTTATGTCTATTTCAAGGAAACCGCTGACTGCGTGCAGCGATGGCTAGTACCTGGCGAAGACGGCAAGCTGCGTCTGCCGGTATCGAGCTCGCCCGAGGTTCACGACAATTTGCTTGAGGCTTGGTTTGATCCCATGAGCAACTACGACCTTGCGCTTCTGATTTACTTGTTCCGTCGATTGAAGGATATGGCTGATTGGCTCGGTCATGAAGCTGATGCCGACAGATGGGCGAACGTGCTAGCGGGTCTTCCAGAGCTTGCCGTTAATGAGCGTCATGTGCTGATGCTGAATCCGAAAGAATCGCTTCAAGAAAGCCACCGGCACCACTCGCACATGATGGCGATTTATCCGCTGCAGCTGCTTGACCATCGAGGGTCTGAGCGTGATCGCAAAATCACCGATGCAACGATTGCGAACCTAGAGCGTCTCGGCAAAGGTCAATGGGTGGGCTACAGCTTTGCTTGGGCAGCTGCTTTCTATGCGCGGCAAGGCAATGGAGAAGCGGCGATTTATCATCTTCGGCAAATGTGGCAGCATACGTGCTCGCCGAACGGTTTTCATCTGAACGGGGACTACAAGCGAGCAGGCGTCTGCATGTTTCATTATCGTCCCTTTACACTGGAAGGCAACTTCGCTGCCGTTAGCGCACTGCAGGAAATGCTTTTGCATACGGACGGAGAAACGATTCGCGCATTTCCGGCTATTCCACGCGATTGGGCAAAGCGAAGCGTCGAATTCCGCGATTTTCGCGGCGAGATGGGCGTGCTTGTTTCGGCTAGGCTTCATGCAGACAAGCTTGAATATGTCGAACTTCGTGCCGAACGCGAAGGAACCTTCCGCGTACAGAATAGTTTCGCTGGAGAAAGGCTGATGTTGCGAATAGGCTCTAGCGGTCAAGAGGTTCATTGCAGCAGGAACGAGATATTCACGATCGCGCTGGAAGCGGGCGAAACGTGCATGATTACTTCACTCTAAGAGCGTTTGGACTATTTTCAAAATGAGTGGTGGTTTAGGAGTGTAGGTAATGTAGTTTTAATACAAAAATGTTCTGTCAGTGAACTGAGGTCAGATGCCTTTTCTCAACTATCGAGTAGTAAACACGAGGTACGAAGGTTTAAATGACAACAATAATGAATGTGAATTAACTTTGACAGAAACGCTTTGCAATCGTCTTCGAATCGGTTAAGGTGGAGTTATCTGAGAGGAAAAGGGGACTTTACTTATGGCGGAACAACGCATCGTGAAATGGGGCATCATGGGCCCGGGAGGCATCTCGGACAACTTCGCTACGGAGCTACCGCACGCGCCGGGCGCTGAGCTAGTCGCCGTCGCGGGACGCTCGCTCGAGAAGGCGCAAGCATTCGCCGAGAAATTCGGCATCCAGCGCGCTTATGGCAGCTGCGAGGAGCTCGCGGCCGATCCGGACGTCGAGATCGTCTACGTTGGCACGCTGCATCCGATCCACAAAGAGAACGCGCTGACGCTGCTGCGCGGCGGCAAGTCCGTGCTCTGCGAGAAGCCGTTCACGATCAACGCTGCCGAGGCTAGCGAGATTGCGGACTTGGCCCATCAGAAGGGTCTATTCCTAATGGAAGCGATGTGGACGCGGTATCTACCTGCAATCGTCAAGGTGAGGGAGTGGCTGGACAGCGGCGTGATCGGCGACGTGCGCATTGTAAAGGCCGAGTTCGGCTTCGACGCAGGCTGGAATCCCGAAGGTCGGCTGCTGAACAAGGAGAAGGGCGGCGGCACACTGCTCGACGCCGGAATCTACCCGGTTTCGTTCGCGTCGATGGTGTACGGCGGAGAGCAGCCTTCCACGATCTCGAGCTCCGTCCGGATCGGCGAGACAGGCGTGGATGAGCAGTTCTCGCTGCTGTTCGAATACAGCGGCGGCCGCACCGCCAGCCTGCACAGTTCGGTACGACTGTCCATGACCAACGAGGCCGTCATCTATGGCACGAAGGGGCGGATCGAAATTCCGAGATTCCTATTTGCCAAGGCCGCTACGCTGCATGTAAGCGGGGAGGAGCCGGTCGTCTTCAAACACGAGCTCGAGCCGTCGGGTCACTTCTATCAGGCGATCGAGGCGATGGATTGCCTGCGCGAGGGCCGCAAGGAGAGCGAAGTCTTGACTGTCGACGAGACTGTGCGTATCATGGAGACGCTTGACCGGATCCGTGAGCCATGGGGACTTAAGTATCCGAGCGAAGCGTGATAGGTCTAGCCGGATTCGGTCTTTCATAAAGCTAACGGGCACTATAGGACAACAAAAACAGGCTGCCAATATTGGCGGCCTGTTGCGCTATCCAACCCGATGCTTCAATCGGTCGGCTGAACTAAGGGCAAGTTATTTGGAGCCATAGTAAAATTGACAGGTCGCCTTCCTATACTGCTCGTTTGTGGTAGAGGTAACTATAGTCTCATCATGCGATTGAATGATGACTCCTGAGCCTAGAAGTTCGCCTTCTTGGAATATGACGATTGGACGAGTAAATATTCGCATTCTTTCGAAGTCTGCATGTGTATTCAGTTGGCGTATTTTAGGCATAAGTCCTCCATCGAGTATGACAATAGAACCAATGTATATTGTGATGAGATAAGAGTCAAGCGAAGTCTCCTCTGACGACGGCCCATCCATAATTAAAAGACCGAGGTGATCATGATGGAAGAGTTACTTTCAAGAATGAAGCATAAACACGGAAGGATAATTGACGGCAGGCGACATGTCTGGGATGTAGAGAAGCTGTGGGCGTTATCAATGAACTTACCCGTTCAGAAAATCCAGCTTGATTCCATCAAGGAGCTTGATCAGGATTGTTGGTTTACCGGCAGCAGGAATACACCAATCCCATCTATACGGAATGTCGCTCTTCACTGTCAGCGGATTATCAATGCAAACATGGAGTACCCCATATTATTATGTTCAGACGGACAACTCATTGATGGGGGGCACAGAATTGCACATGCATGGATTCATGGGCAAAATGAAATAGATGCCGTCTATCTTGCATTGCCGCCGGCGGATGTAATTCAGTAGTGGAAAAGGTTTACGTGGACGCCCAAACCGGAGAACAAGTGGATATTGAGTATGAACGTAACAACTAAAGCCCTAAACACAGGAAGGCTGCCGAGCAAATTGCTTAGGCAGCCTTCCTGTGTTTAGGGGCATTGCATTTACATCCGTTTAACCGAATCTCGTTCAATTAACTTGCTCTGCAGATACGTCGTCTTGCTATGCGCACTGTCATGCTTAATACGCCACAACATGCGGTGAACGGCTTCGGTCGCAAAATCATGTTTGCTGATATTCATGGAAGTAAGAGCAGGAGTTACGCTCTGGCTGAGGTCCGTGTTGTCAAAGCTGATAAGAGATACTTCGCCAGGCACGGAAATACCTTCCTTCTGCAGCTTGAGCAGCAGCTTGTAGGCAGCCATATCACAGTGACATACGAATGCGGTTGGAAGCTCAGCCGGAAGCTGGAAGTCCATCACATAGGAATTGTTGATATCATTATTTACGATTCGCCAGCTCGGATTAATCTCAAGCTGATGATAGGTAAGAGCTTTAATATAACCGCAGTAGCGGTCCATCACGCTGGTTGTGAATTGAGGATTGCCAACGAAACCGATCCGCGTATGTCCGTTCTGGATCAGGTAGTTCGTTACGGTATAGCCGGCTTGATAGTTATCCGCCAGTATGCAATCCAGAGTCATGCCCGCCTTGTAGAAATCAATGACTACTATGGGAAATGGACAGTCCAGCAGCATCTTCATGTAGTCTGCTTCAACCTCTCCGGCTACGAACAGTCCGTCCAGATCGCTCTGATCTTGAACGAGTGAGAGCGGAAGCGAGGCGCTCTGCTCCTGCTCGGGATCAAGAACATATAAAGATAAGCTGATATCCTTCTTAGCGCATTCCTGATTGGTATAATAATAGATTTTCGTATAGAAGTTATCCGATTCCAGAAAGAATCGCTTGGGTACAATGAGTCCCAGTTTGGAGACTGCAGTAGAAGGTTTGACGTTCCCCTTCTTGATATATCCCAGCTCACGGGCAGATTGAACGATACGTCGCTTTAACTCTTCGCTGACACCCGGCTGGTTGTTTAGAGCTTTAGATACGCTCACTTTCGTAATGCCGAGCTGCGCGGCAATGGTGTCTAGCGTAACTTTACCCACCTGCATGCGAATTTCCCCTAATAATGTCATTTTGACTGCTAACTAGATAGTATAAAAAGTTACTTAACAAGTCAATTGTAAAGTTATAAGTTTCCAGGCGACTTATCGGAATTTCAGCATAAAGTTACAATAAAGTTGGTTTTCAACATTACTTTACTTCATGAAAACCCGCGTATTTACTGGGTTTAATCGGTATTTCCAGCTGTTTACAGTCGCTTTTGACGAAGAATGAAATAACTTTATTTTAACCGTTGACAGGAAATAATAACCTAATTTATAATCGCTTACATAAGGTAATAAATACCTAGCGAAACAAATAGAGAAGTATTGGACAGGAGAGAGTGCCCTTGACGAAACCGAGGCGGTCACCGAGTAATCCTATTATTCAACCTCAAAATGTTAACGCTTCCAATCCGAATATGGAGGTCATCGGAGTATTCAATGCAGGAGTTACCCGCTACCTGGATGAAACGATCCTGCTGCTCCGCGTTGCTGAACGTCCGATTAACGATAATCCCGAGGTTTACGTAGTCCCCCTGTATCATCCTTCCGAAGACCGCATCGTGCTGCAAGAGATTGAACGCAAGCCGGAATACGATTTCTCCGATGTAAGAGTCATTCGCACGCCTGAACGAAATTACTTAACGTCTATGTCGCATTTAAGAATAGCGCGGAGCACAGACGGCATTCATTTCACAATCGAGTCCGAACCTACACTTCTTCCCAGCGGTCCGTACGAGAGCTATGGCATCGAAGATCCTCGCATTACATTAATAGACAACATCTATTACATCACCTACTCTGCAATTTCTGAATTGGGCATCTGCACCTCCATGATTACAACGGAAGATTTCATTACCTTTACGAGACAAGGAAACATTTTTCACCCCGATAACAAAGACGTTGCAATCTTCCCGGCTTCGATCGGAGGCAGTTACTATGCGCTTCACCGTCCATCTTGCTCCCATTACGGTCAACCGGAGATGTGGATTGCAGAATCCGGCGATCTCAAGCAATGGGGCAACCATCGTCACCTAATCGGCGTAAGGCCCGGTTTCTGGGACGACGGCCGAATCGGAGCAAGCGCAGTCCCGTTCGAAATCGAAGAGGGCTGGCTCGAAATTTATCACGGTGCCGATAAGTCCAACCGCTACTGCATCGGGGCGCTGCTGCTGGATAAGCATGAGCCATGGAAAGTCATTGCACGCAGTGTGGAGCCCATCATGGAGCCGGAGACGGACTATGAGCTGGAAGGATTTTTCGGGAATGTCATCTTCCCTTGCGGCGCTCTGCATGAAGAGGGTCTGGCGAAAATCTATTACGGGGCAAGCGATACCTCGATCGGTTACGCAGAGGTAACAATAGAAGCCATTAGAGCCAACCTTGGGCTCAAGCAGCTGAACAATCAACTATGAGTGTACACAAATGATAGACCAGAGGAGGAACAACCATGCCAGCTCCCCTAACGCTTGAGCGGCAAACGCAGTCGAAGCCACCGGCTGAGAGAAAGAAGAAGGACACGTTTTTGCGGGAGATCATGAAGAACCGGTATCTGTACTTGCTCACTTTGCCCGGCATTCTGTTTCTCATTGTGTTCAATTACTTGCCTATGGCCGGTCTGTACATGGCATTCGTGGATTACAATCCGATGGCAGGACTGTATGGACTGAAGAGTGAGTTCGTAGGGCTGATGAACTTCAAGTTCTTCTTTACCTCCAACGATTGGATTACGGTCACGATTAATACGATCTATCTGAACATCTTGTTCATCATTACAGGGCTCGCTGTTCAGATGTTTATGGCGATTGGTCTTAACGAAATTGGCAGCAAGACGGTGAAGAAGATTGCGCAGTCCTTTATGTTTCTGCCGAACTTTATTTCGTGGACGGTAATCTCGATCTTCTCGATCGCACTCTTCTCCACGGATGCGGGTGTTATCAATCATGTACTCGGATTATTCGGAATGGAGCCCGTCAATTACTATCAGGACGCATCTTGGTGGCCGTTCATCCTAGTCATGCTTCGACTGTGGAAAGGCGTTGGCTTCGGCACGGTCATCTACTTGGCAACCATTAGCGGTCTGGATCAAGAGATGTATGAGGCGGCTCGGATTGACGGGGCCAACCGGTTCCAATCGATTACGCGCATTACATTGCCAATGCTGAAGACAACTACACTGATGCTGTTCATCTTGTCAATCGGCGGTATTTTCTATGGAGACTTTGGCATGATCTATGCACTTGTGGGCGATAACCCGGTTCTGAGACCGACTACAGATGTCATTGACACGTATGTGTACCGCGCACTTCGCATGAACAACGATATTGGGATGTCGTCGGCAGTTGGCCTCTTCCAAGCTGTCGTCGGCTTCATCCTCGTACTCTCGGCTAATGGCATCACACGCAAGCTATCGAAGGATTCGGCACTGTTCTAAGCGCTGGCCTTGAAAGGAAGGAGGAATCGCCATGCACCACAAGACGATGGGTGACCGGACGCTGCTTACCGTCTTCTACATTACCATCATCGGATTCGCGCTCATCTGTATGCTGCCGTTATGGATTGCACTTGCCGCTTCGTTCACCAATGAACTGGAGCTGATTCGCAATGGATACAGCTTATGGATATCGCAGTTCGACCTGACCGCCTATAAGCTCATATTCACGGGAACGCAAAGTGTATACCGCGCTTATTCCGTTACCATCATCACGACCATCGGCGGCGTTATACTGACGCTCTTCCTTACGAGCTCGCTGGCTTACCCGCTGACTGTAAGTACCTTAAAGTACCGGCATCGGATTACTTTCTTCACGTATGTAACGATGGTGTTCAATGGTGGTTTGGTCCCGACGTACATTCTAACGACTCGCATGCTGCATTTACATAACAACATTTGGGTGCTGATCATCCCGGGTGCCTTGAACGGGTTCAACGTTTTCCTGATGAAGAATTACTTCTCTTCTCTCCCGGAGGCGTTGTCAGAGTCGGCGAAGATCGATGGGGCAAGCGAAATCTATATCTATTTCAAAATCATTCTGCCTCTATCGGCGCCAATTCTCGCGACTATCGGCTTATTCTCGGCAATGGGCTATTGGAATGAATGGTTCCGCGTTCTCCTGTTCATCGATGATCAGAAGCTGTTTACGCTTCAATACTTGATTATGCGGCTGCAGCAGCAGGCTGAGTTTCTGAACTCGTCGCTAAGTGCCGCGGCAAGGGCGGCGCTTGGCGGTGCGACGGTACCGACCATTGGCATTCGAGTAGCGACAGCGATGGTATCGATTGGTCCAATTGTTTTACTCTATCCATTCCTGCAGAAGTATTTTATCAAAGGCTTAACAGTCGGGGCTGTCAAAGGATAAGTGGAGCTTGACCAGATTCATATAGGCGTTCGTTCAGGCTATTACCGGGAGGCCGGTTAGCATATAGCGTTCCAATCAGATCGAGAGGGGTATACAAATGAGAAAAAAGTTGCATAAAAACGCGGCGCTTCTTGTTGCAGCGACATTGTCTCTTTCAGCATTGGCAGGTTGTTCAGGCAACAATTCGGAGGATAATGCCAATAAGGCCGCAAACACCACGAACAAGGCAGCCGAGACGAATACGGCGGCAACCAACGACACTTCTAACGCAGCAGAAACAACCGAGAGCACGGCTCCCGAAGAAGTGACGCTTGAATTCTACATGCCTTCTCCAACTGCGAACGTCAACGATCTGGAAGCCGTGCTCGACAAGTTCTACGAAGAAACGAAAGATACGCTGAACACCAAGATTCATTTTAACTTCACGACATTTGATGACATCGGCCAGAAGGTTTCCTTGAAGCTGGCAGCCGGCGAGCAAGTGGACAGCGTATTTACGGCGCAGTGGACGAATCCGAATATCAGCGCGATGATTTCGAAAGATCAGCTCGTCAATTTGGACTCTTACTTCAATAATGATAAATACCCGGGTCTGAAGAAAGCTTTTACGCCGGAATATCTCAAGAACAACAGCTTCGCAGACAAAACAGGCAGCTCGCATGTATATGGCATTCCGTTTACGCATGCTTTCAGCGGCGGCGCAACCATCTATTACCGCAAGGACATGGCTGAGAAATACGGCATCGGCGAGATTAAGTCACTTGCTGACTTGGAGAAGTTCTACGATGCAGTACTTGCCAATGACAAAGGGATTGTTCCATTTACGTTCAACGGCAGCACAGATTACGTTTCCGATTTGCTGCTCACGATGACGCAGCCGCTTACATCAAAGCATAACTACATGGTGAACATGGGCGGTACAAGTGTCAGCGTCGCCATTAAGCCGGACGGAACGGCTTATGCAGCAAAAACAATCGATGGCTACAGTGATCCGGAATTCTTGAAGCTGCTTCCTGAGCCGATGAATACAATGGATCCGCTGAAAGGGTTCAAAATGGTTCGCGAATGGTACAAGAAAGGTTACTTAGAGAAGGATATCTTGGCACAGAAGGATCCGGATGGCCAATTTATGTCCGGCAAGGCAGCATCGGTGTTCCGTACGCTTGATATTTACTCTTCGGAAAGCCAACAGCTTGAAACATCCATTCCGGGCGCGAAGATCGGTGCATACGTCATTACACCGGGCCTTATGGATGGAACGGCGAAAGCGGTGGGAAGCGACTTTAAAGCGTGGAACTTCGCGGCTATTCCTGCAAACTCCAAAAACGTTGACCGCACAATTGCATTCTTCGACTGGTTGTTTGCGAACCAAGAGAATCATGACCTGTTCGAGTTCGGCATTGCAGGCAAACACTGGCAGGCAGAAGGTACAACGAAGTACTCCTACCCAGCAACAGTTGATGCAGCAACGAACTACAACTTCCCGGGCTTCACGCTTACTTGGAACCCAACAATGGTTCGTTATGACAGCAAGACACCGGATAACATTGTAACGATGCTGAACAACATGGGCGATACAAACTTCTTCTACAAGATGCCGAATGCCGGCTTTAGCTTCGTGCCTGACAGCGTGAAGACAGAAGTTGCGAAAGTAAGCGAGGTTCGCACGCAGCTTTACACAATCGGTCATGGCGTAGTGGATGATGCAGCAGGTAATCTGACTAAAATCCAGAAGGCACTCGATAAAGCAGGGTACCAGAAGGTAGTCGCTGAAGTGGAGAAACAATTTAACGAGTTCTTGAAAACAAATCCATACGAAGGTCAATAACATAAGCAAATCGCATGAAAAGGCGAATAGGCTCTCGATTCCTTGGGAGCCTGTTTGTTTGTCATTAATGAAGAGGAGCCATGAGCTCTCCAAAGGAGGAGATCGAAATGCTGGAACCCGTCGTCAAACCGGGCGAATTTACGGAGCTTGACCGATTCATGTTTGAATCATGGGGGTATTTTGTCATTCCGAACGTACTGAGCCCTGAAGAAGTTGCCGCATGTCTGGAAGCTTCGCAGCGTCTGCATGCCGATCAGCCGAAGAAAGTGTCCCATCAGGTCGGCGAAGGCTATGCCAGCGAACCGGCATTGGAGCGGCTAATTGATCACCCGGCTGCCATGCCCAAGGTGCGCGGTTTGTACGGATCCGATAACATCATACTTCAATCCGCATGGTGCACGGTTCAGCCTGCAGGGGGTAAACATGGCGGCTGGCATCAGGATGGATCGAGCGCATTTGATTTTAAGCTGCTAGGGCATCCGATTCCGCTTCTTCAGCTCCGAGTATCGTACTTGCTGACCGACCAAAGCGAGCCGGGCAAAGGAAATATGGAAATGATTCCGGGCAGCCATCGCAGCCGTGTCCCCATGCCGGATAGTGTTCGGAAGGGCACGGAGGATTGTCCGCTGCGTCATGTGGTCTGTGCGCCTGCAGGTTCGGCATTGGTGTTTCATAACGCGGTGTGGCATCGTTCGCACGAGCATAATCACGACTATGACCGGTACACGATGCATTATATTTACAGCCCGCCGTGGCTTCGTTATTCCGATCGGTTCGAGAATGATACCGAGCTTATGAATCGGACGACGCCTCTGCGTCGCGGCATTCTAGGCGACTTTGCCAAACCGGATTCGACTTATGCCGGAGGTTACCGGACACCGCCTTACGAAGAGTAGCACTCTTCATCCCCATACAGGAGGTACTATTCGAATGTTCATGTTACACAAACATACAACGGCGCAGAGCTGCGCGGAATTGCTGGAGCAGTTCGAACGGCAGCCGAAGGGGATTCAACCCGGGGTGCAGCTTCAATTTGTAGGCGTCGGTCCTCGGGACGTTTACAATATTTCAGCCCCTTTCTTGGATAAAGGGGAACCCATCATCGCGGGACGCGTCGAGAGCCGCGAAACCGAGCTATCCGAAGTCGTCTTCTTCCATCAGCGGGGTGAATCGTGGGTTCCGCATCCTTCCCATGCGCCATACCAACTGCAAGATCCGTTCTTTACCCGTATTAAGGGGGAGCTGATTTTCGGTGGCGTGAAGCTCGTGATGGATCCGGCTGACCCGGACAAAATCATCTCGTGGGTAACGGAGTTTTATCGGGGGCAGGATATCGCAAGCTTGTCGCTGTTCTTGACGGGACCGGATCATATGAAGGATGTGCGCCTGATCGAATTGGCGAACGGTGAAATCGGCGTACTAACGAGACCGCAGGGCGAGAAGGGCGGCCGAGGCAAGATCGGCTTCTTCAAATGTGCGGAGCTGGAAGACATTACGGCAGAACGAATTGCGGATGCGCCTGTATTTCAAGATCAGTTCTTGGAACTGGAGTGGGGCGGAGCGAATGAACCCCATCTGCTCTCCAATGGTTTAGTGGGCGTGCTGGGGCATATTGCTTCCTTCGAAGGCGAAGACAGGCATTATCAAGCGATGACGTTCGCCATTCATCCGGATACGTTTGAGAAAACACCGATGAAAATCATCGCAAGGCGGTCCAGCTTTCCGGAGGGCGCAGCCAAGCGGCCGGATCTGACGGATGTTATTTTCAGCGGGGGGATTGTAAGGAAGCCGAACGGCCTTGCTGATCTTTATGTGGGGGCGAGTGATGCCGAGGCGTATCGCATTGAAATCGGCGATCCTTTTCTGGAGTACGAACAGTTATAACACTCGATAACCGCTCCGTCTCCTTAACGGTCTTTCCGGATACGACCCATGCCGCTCCGATCGCACAGGCGAGCATCGGTTACGTAGATTCATTGCCGAATCAGCCTGTCAATTACAGTATGATCGATTGGAATCAGCGGGCAAGGGACTTTGACTCCGTTGTGTTTGATTTCGCGTCAACGGGGACTTATAAGCCGCTTGCATTATGGGATGTCGCGCATCTGAATATGACGACGACGACCTTTAAGCTTCCTGCTTATGTTGGACCTGCCAGCGTAATCCCTGATGGCAAACAAGAGGCCATTGCAGGAATGGCAGCTGTTCTGGGCGGCGCACTTACAGGCATTAATAAGAGCAATCAGACCGGCAATGGCTACTCCAATGTCAATTGGGGTATGATTTTACGGCCAATGCTCCTTTTACCGGCAGTCGCACGGAGCCGGATGCAGCAATAGGAGCGGGCTTGCTGCAATATTGGGCTTACAAGAAAATCGGAACGGCGAACTATTTGAACGCGGCAAAATGGAGCATGAACTTCCTGCAAAATCAAACGAGCAATCCATCCTACGAAGCGCTCGAATACTGGGGGCCGCTGCTGGCATCGCGGTTAAATGCGGAGCAAGGCGGAAACTACGATGTGACCAAGCTGATGAATTGGGCATTCGATACGAATTCCGGCCATCGTCCGAGCTGGGGCGGGCTCAAAGGCAGCTTTGGCAGTTATGCGATGGATGGACTGATGGGCTCCAATAATGACAATGGCGGGAATTATGCGTTTGCCATGAACACCTTTGCCGCGGCGATGGGAATCGTTCCCGTAGCGAGATACGACCAGCGGTATGCACGCGCAATCGGCAAATGGATGCTTAATGCTGCGAGTAATGCCAGACTCTACTACGGCGATCAAGTAAGGGCAACTCTGCAAGATAGCGCATTTTGGACAGGCGACCCGAATCATGGCATTCCGTATGAAGGCTTGCGTTACCGGAAAATCGGTGACAGCACGAAGGCACCATTTGCGACGGGAGACCCTTTGACCCGCAACGAGTGACCCGCAATCGATCTATGTGGATTTAGGAGCCCCGAAGACGATAGGCGGCGTCAAGCTGAATTGGGAGGCGGCTTATGCGAGCAGCTTCAAAATACAAGTGTCGACGGATGCCGCGAACTGGACGGATGTTTATACGACAACGACGGGGACCGGCGGGATACAGAACGTCACTTTCAACCCGGTGAATGCTCGGTATGTAAGAATGAATGGAACGGCGAGAGGGACGCAATATGCTTACTCGATCTATGAGTTCGAGGTCTATGCGCCAACTAATCTGGCATTAGGGAAGACGGCAACGGCAAGCTCCGTGCAAAATGGCAATGCAGCGGGCTATGTTACGGATGGAACGACAGCAACGAGATGGGAATCCGCAACAAGTGATCCGCAGTGGATCTACGTTGATCTTGGCTCATCGCAATCGGTAGCGCGGGCCATTATCAGATGGGAAGCGGCTTATGCCAGCAGCTTCAAAATCCAGACATCCCCCGACGGCAGCACGTGGACGGATAAATATTCGACGACTACCGGAACAGGCGGGGGATCGAACATTACCTTTGCCGCGACGAATGCCAAATTCGTAAGGATGTCCGGCACCGTGCGGGGAACCACATATGCGTATTCGATTTATGATTTTGAAGTGTACGGCAACTAGGTCACGGCTTTGCCCATTTGTTCACCCCCATTTATCCCCGAGAATTTGCAGCACTTCGCATATATGCGGAGTGCTGTTGTCAATTTAGACTTTGCAATTCTATGAAAATCCCAAACATCCTCCGGTGCACTTGAATAGAGTAATAGAGTAGTCAAGCTGTTGAGAGGGAGGAATGACGAATGGCTGTCAGCAAACAACAGATTTCAAAGTATTACGGTAAGAAGATCTATGCGGTTAAGAAAGACGGAACCGTAGTTACAGGGACACTGTCGCAAATTCAAGGGAACCGTGTGATCCTTACGCAAGAAAAAGGCAAAACAGTAAAAGTGAAATTTCTTCTCCCATTGTTACTGTTCGATTTACTCGCAATTGGTCTATTCACAGGCTTTGGCGGGTACGGCGGTTATTATGACGGATATGGCGGATACGATTATTTCTATTAAGGTTTGATTGGAGGCTCATCTTTCCGCGCTCGCTGCGGGAAGGTGGGCTTTTGTTTGTTCTTGTGCGTTCATATTAAGGATATAAATATACGACAGATAACTTTATGGCTTTAACTATAAAGATATAAAGAATAGTTTGATAAACCAGGAGATTGGTGAAGAATACAGAAGTTAAAGCTTCTACAGGGAATTCTTTTAAAATTGAGGGGAAGAATGATAGTAGGGATTCATTGATTCAAAAAGTAGAAGGGGAAGATCGGTATGGTAGCTGACTGGAAACAAGTTGAGGAAGCATTGAGGGAAATTGAGGTCGTGGGACATGAGAACAATAAGCCTGTTTCCGTCATTGGTTTTTCGGAAGATTTGCGCTGCATCGGCATCGGCACGGATGCGGCGGTCTTCTATTACCCGAACACTCCTGATTACGCATTTAAAGTCTATTCCGCTCAGTCATTGGAGAAGAAGGAAGTGGAAGCCGAAATATACAAACGCTTAGAAGGATCGCCGTATTTCGCCCACTGCTACGGATCCGGACCTAATTATTTGGTATTAAGTTTCGAACAAGGCATTACCTTATATGATTGTCTTCTGCAAGGCGTCCACGTTTCGGAACAGGTCATACAAGATGTGGAACATGCCCGAGAGTTTGTCCGTAGTCTGGGGCTGAACCCCAGGGATATTCATTTGAAAAATGTTCTTTTGCAAGAAGGTAGAGGGAAGGTTCTTGATGTATCGGAATACATCAAGGAGGGAAACGACAGCCGGTGGGAGCACTTGGTATGGACATACAAACATTTTTATCCCCTGGTCAGCGAAGTACAGATCCCTTTATGGATCTTGGAAACGATAACGAATTGGTATAACCGGATCGATACAGCAAGTTTTGGAATAGAAGATTTCTCTAAACGAGTGAGCCAGCTTTTCTTTGGGAAACGCAAATGAGAAAGAGTTTTCAAATATCCTCTCATTAAAAAGCGCCATATGCTATATAAGCAACCACATTGGTTATAGTCCAATGTGGCTTTTTTTATATGAATTTGAGACGGTATTTTTCAAAGCCCCTACTTTATACCTGGGTGATTCAAGTATGAGTCTCCATCATCGTCTCGATTGTTCGTTGTGAAATTAATTAATATATTGCGACAAAAAAACATATTTAATATGTTTTAATTTTGTAAAAATCCTTAATTCCGTTCGGAAATCTGGGGAATTCGTCCTATTTGGTGCAAAACACAGAAAATAAGTCGCGATTTCGTAAATGTCGAATGCTGACGAAAAGAATTTTCTTAATAAGGCTTGATTAAATATATTAAATATATTATGTTTATATAAATTAATGAAAACGCTTGCTAGACGAAGTGGAACAGGTTTGGCGAACACCAAATGCCTTTGTTCTGCTGGCAGTCCTATCTATCGGTTCATTAGTTGAAAGCGCTTCGCTTGGCAATATCCTGTAGAAGGTGGGAGGAGTAATGATTGCAAAAGATGCAAGAGTCGAAGTCATGCCCGAAGTCGTCCGGTTAAATAAGAACAATGCTTGGGCCAAAGTTTGGAGTTTCAGGCATATCTACTTATTTATGCTCCCAGCTTTTATCTGGTATATCGTTTTTTGCTATTATCCGATGTACGGTATTCTGATTGCGTTCAAAGATTTCAAATACAACCTGGGGATCCTGCACAGCCCTTGGGAAGGCCTGCGGTATTTCAAACAATTCTTAGGCGACTCCAGTTTCTATTCGGTGCTTTACAATACGCTATCCATTAGCTTCCTGAAGCTGTTGCTTGGATTTCCGGCGCCGCTCATCCTTGCTTTGATGTTGAATGGCGTTATGCACAACAAATTAAAAAGGATCTTCCAAACGATTTCCTATCTGCCGCACTTTGTATCTTGGGTCGTTGTTGTGACGCTGATGCAAAAAATCCTTTCTCCTAATGTGGGACTTGTCAATGACATCAGGGATCATATGGGGCTAGAGCCGATTTTCTTTATGGGGATGCCGTCATTATTTTATCCACTGGTTGTCATTTCGGATATTTGGAAGGGCGTAGGTTGGGGCTCGATCATTTACTTGGCCGCTTTGACCAACATCGATCCGCATTTGTATGAAGCTGCGGAAATGGACGGGGCAGGTCGGTGGAGCAAGCTGTTTAAGATTACGCTGCCGTGTCTGACGCCTACTATCGGTATCTTGCTGATCTTCTCTCTCAGCGGCGTTCTGAACGCCGGTTTTGACCAGATCTGGTTGATGCAGACGCCTGCTACACTCAGCGTCTCGGAAATATTGGACACGTATGTATTGAAAACAGGTATTCAGCAGGGGCAATTTGCTTACTCCACGGCCATCGGGTTGTTCAAGTCACTGATCTCCCTTCTTCTCATTGTGGCTGTTAATAAAGTTTCCAAAAAAGTGAGCGACGTATCGCTATGGTAATCAGGCCGAATATAACTTATGAACCTAAGGAGGTGCAGGTATGGGTGTGAGAAAACTGTCGGCAGCTGATAAATTTTATTCCTCAGTGAACTATACGCTGCTGCTCATATTCTGCCTGACGGCACTCTATCCCTTTATCTATTTTTTGGCGCTATCATTCAATGATGGCTATGACGCCATGAAGGGTGGCATCTACTTCTTCCCGAGGGTCGGTACGTTTGAGAACTACAGCAAAGCATTCAATAACCCTCACATCATTCAATCGTTTTGGATCTCCATTTCCCGAACGGTTATCGTAACCGTAGGTTCTACGCTGCTGACGGCCTTACTGGCCTATGGGCTTTCTCGAAAGGGCTTGCCGGGCAGAAAGTATATCGTCTTCTTCTTTTTCTTCACAACTCTGTTCAGCGGGGGACTTATTCCGACCTTCATTCTGTACCGTGAACTGCATATCCTGAACACGTACTGGGTGCTTGTCCTTCCATCGCTGTATAGCTTTTTCAATGCCATCATTATGAAGACGTTCTTCGATGGGATCCCATTAGGTCTATCGGAATCGGCGCGAATCGACGGCGCAAGCGAGTTAAGCGTGTTTTGGAGAATTATTCTTCCGCTTTCGATGCCGGTAATGGCTACCATTGCATTGTTCGTCGGGGTAGGCGTCTGGAACGACTGGTTTACCGGGCAGTTCTTCATCCAGAAAGAAGATCTTCAACCTGCAGCTACGTTCCTGAACAAAATGATCAGTGAAGCATCGTTCCAGTCCATGACGGGTTCGAGCAGCGGATCGTCCATTAAAAACATGAACGAGAACCAGATGGCGCTGCGAGGTGTAACGCCTGAAGCACTCAGGATGACCTTCGTTATCATTATTACGGCGCCGATCATCTGCGTGTATCCATTCCTGCAGAAGTATTTTGTTAAAGGCGTACTGGTAGGTTCGCTCAAGGAGTAGTCGATTACCGAGTATAGAAGGCACTGCCTTTTATATAAAAAAAATTAGCAACAGAAAGGGGCTTGTCTAATGCGTAAGACCAGACTAAAAAGTTCTCTTAGCTTGATGCTTGCCATCCCGATGATTGCATTATCCGTAACGGCTTGTGGAGGAAACAACAATGATTCCGGCACGACCTCCAATACGGAGAACTCGGGGAACAACGAATCCACCGGACCAAAGGAGGCTACTCTATCCTTCCTAAGCGCTTGGAACGGCGGAGGTGCGGGATTTCCGCAGGATCAAGAAAACAATCCGGTTGCCAAAGCGGTTAGAGAGAAAACCGGCGTAACGTTAAAGCTGGAATCGATCACAACAAGCGAAGTTGAGAAACTGAACACGATCTTCGCTTCGGATACGGTTCCGGATATCGTAAATGCGCCGTACTGGTCAACGACAGGCGGGGAAGGACAAGTCATCAAGAAAGCGGCTTTGGAAGGCCAGCTTCTCGATTTAACCCCTTATCTGGATAAATATCCGAACGTGAAGAAACTGATGACGCAAGGTGTAGCGAAAGACTTTGCAGAATTTGATCTGAATAGTCCTGATCTCGAGGGCAAGCAATATGTCATTCCGATGCAGACGCCGGACGGCACGCCGGAGAGCATTCACAACTGGAACTACGGCCTCTATGCCCGTGGAGATATCTTGAAGGCGTTGAATGTAAATGCTGCAGATATCGATACGGAAGAGAAGCTCGCGGAGCTGCTAACTAAGATCAAAAACGGCGATTTCAAAGATATTAGCGGCAAGCCGGTTATCCCTTCCGGTACGATGCATAATGGATGGGACTATAGCCAATTCTTATCCGGCTGGTCTGATTACAACATTTCGGACTTCCGTCAGGAAGATGGGAAGCTGATCCACTGGACGCAATCCAAAGACCAAGAAGCTCGCCTGCTGTATATGAGAAAGCTGATCACAAACGGTCTCTTTGATCCGGAGGCGTTCAGCAATACCGATACGACTGCGAAAGAGAAGCTCGCTACGGGCAAGCTGGCTGTATTCGGCGCTCAAAGCATGATCGGCGATTTGCAAAAAACGCTCTATAAAACGAATCCGGAAATGCAATACGAGTTGCTTGGACCAATGAAGAACAAGAGCGGAAACATCGTGACGCAAGTCGAGAAGCCGGGCCGTTCCGGATTCCCGGTTATCTTCTTGAGCGCGAAGATTAAAGATCCGGACGCGGCGCTGCGTTTGATCGATTACTTGAACAGCGACGAAGGCCGCCTGCTCGCTTATTGGGGTATCGCAGGCAAAACGTATAACATGGTCGATGGCAAGCCGCAATGGGTTGCGGACGTGAAGAAGCAGTTCGACGACAATCCGGATGTGAAGCGCGACGAAGGTCTCAACTATCTCTCCGGCAGCTTCATGGGCGCGTTCTCCTCTGAAGTCACTTGGCCGATTCCGGAGGACCAGAAGACGCAATGGGAGAAGCTCGAGGCTAGCTACTCGAAGAGACTGCCGATCCAAATTATCGACAAGGTCAGCGCGACGTATCTAGTAAGAGATTGGCCTAAATACCAAGAGTTCAGGGATAAAACGGCAAGTTTGAACTTTGACGAAGAATTCCGCAAAGCCTGCTACGCGAAATCCGATGACGAAGCGCTCAAGATGCTGCGCGGCATTCAAGACAAGTTCAAATCTGCCGGCGTAGAGGAAATGGCTGCGTATGTCGGCGAAAAAGCTGCATCGCGCGATGATATCGGCTGGTAATACGAGGTTGATTGCAGGATAAGGAATAAGTTGAACAGACCAAACCGCATGATAGTGCGGTTTGGTCTGTTTTATATATAGGGAACTGCTGCACGGATGGCGACAGGGCGACGGTATTCATGCCTTATTTGTGTCTTATTAACGAAGGGGGACCTCCATGGAAAATAAATGGTTGGTTGAGCGTTTACTGGGCGGTGATTTCGAAGCATTCTCGGTCATGGTGGAGAAGTATCAAAAAGTACTGTATGCAGTGGCTTTCAACGTGTTAGGCGATTTCCATCAGGCTCAAGACATTACGCAGGAGGCATTCATTTGATTATGTCTACGCAAACACCGTCAAAGGCGGTAATAAGCCCGATAATAAAACGCCACCTCACCGCCAAAGCCACGTTTGAGGTTGCTACCGCTTCGGACGCCATTACAATCTCAGACGAACCCGGAGCAGAAGTTTTGCTCGGAAGAGGAGATATGTTATACGAGGCTAACGGTGCAACTAGGGTCCGTTTACAATCCGGCTATGTATCAAATGTAGAAATCGAAGAGCTTGTTGAGAAAATGAAGATAACATATGGAAATTAATCGCAACTTTCCAATCGTTGGAAGAGTATATCCTATCGAACGCATTCAGGATTTCACTGGTATTGTATAGATTAATGAATCTGCTCCAGAAGGGGATGCATAATGGATAACATACCGAACGACGAGGTAACGGAGAAGTTCGGAGTTCGAGTAATCGCTCCGCTGGGTGGAACCAATAATCTGCATTGGCTTGTAGATAATGGAGGAGAACGACTTGTCTTGAGACGGTGGTGGTCCACATCGCCTGCCAATATCGACTATGAGTTACGCCTGCTAACGAGCGTAGCGGCACTGGGATGGCCTGTCGCGCCTGCTGCCCAGGCACCGATCAGGATAGGCGGTCAATTTTGGTGCCTGTTCCCTTATCTTCCCGGTGATCCGCCGTCCGTAGAGGATAGGATTCTCGAACAACGTGCTCGAGGACGACTGCTGGCTCAATTCCACGATGATTTGGCGAAGCTGTCCGGGTTCGGGCAGCGTGACGGTTGGCGGCGCTGCGAGAAGATGCTGGATGACCCGGCATTGGACGATGTGCTGTCCGAGCAAGAGCATAGGCAGCCGGAGGAGATCCGAATCCTACGCTGGCATCTCGAACGAGCGCGTGAGAGGATTGCAGGGCTTAATCTACTGAAACGGACTGGTATCATTATTCATGGTGACTTCACACCGTGGAACCTGCGCTTCTCAGAAGGACGCCTCTCGGGCATCCTTGACTTCGATCTTTCCCATTGGAACCATCGAGTCGCGGATTTCGCACTTTCGTGGCGCGGCATGCATGATGATATTGTCCTTGCGTATAATGAAGTTTCACCGCTTGAGCCGGAGGAATGGGAGCTGCTCACGCCAGCATGGTGGGCATGGCTCATTGAAGGTGCCTGTCAGGATATTTCGAGGGGCATCTTAGTAGACGAATGGACGATAAAGCATATATTGAGACGCACTCCGTTGATGGGACGGGATTCTGTAGAGTTCAGGTAGAAGGAGCTCCATGACGATAAAGCAGGTGGGAGTTGATGGAGTAGATGGCTGCATGTATCGAAATCGAGAGAACATCCCAATGGGTCAATCTCATTCGTGATTATGTTATTCTGTTGAACGACGTTCAGGTGGGGACAGTCAAAGATGGAGGGAAGGTACAGTTCGGTATAGAGCCCGGCGAGTATGAGCTGCGCTTAACCATCGACTGGTGTGGAAGCAACCGGCTGTATTTTACGATTGCCGATGGGGAGAAACTTCGGTTCCTATCTAGCTGCCAAATTAGAGGAATTGACTACTTTCACCCGTTTATGATGCTTTATTATGTTTTGTACAAGAAGGATCAGTACCTTTATGTGAGCCAGGTGCAAGAGCCGGCACCGGAACCGGCACTGCCACGGCAGAACGAGAAGATAGAAATATATATTGCGGGGCAACGTTATGAACCCTAAGTGTGGGATATAAGCGGCTTTTATTCAACCAATAGTGGGAACACGCAAACTTTGGTAAAACCTAAATATCGATATCGAATCGTTACTTCTTGAATGGCTTCTTCGCTGAACTTTATAATAATTCCGTAATGTATTGGAGTACGATGACCCGAGCTCTCTTTGCCAGTTAGAACGGCGTGTACCTCTTCTCCAAATAATTGCGGTGCAATAGATGCGTCGTGCAAATCCATTACTTTAGTGGCAGGGTCTGTCTGATCCCCCGCAAATTGCACCAAATGGTTCGAATCATAGGTAATGCCAAGTTGAGCGGAATCCGGCACCTGTTTGCCATTGACAGTTACGCTTTGAATATCGATATTCGTTTGGCTTTTATTTACAACTTCAATCGTATAATACTTATCCTTGCTTACGGCATCGGTAAATACGGTAAAACCAGTGTTCATTAACGGTTCGGCGCGCTGATACCAGATGGTTCCCGCAACTATAACTAGAATAATGAGAGCGCCAATTATCGGAACAATTCGTGATATTTTCAGAAGTCGCTTCAATGGTACCCCTCCTATAACTTTAGCTTATCAGGGTCGGGAGTGCATGCACACCCCCGTGGTTCTCGGTACTACTTCAAGAAACGGGATTTAGATCAAAATAATAACATCCGGGAGTGTTGGCATATGAGTGAAAAGGGTTGTATCAAATGCGGAAGCAGAGATGCAAAGATGAAAGATATAGCCATACCCGCGACAGGTTTTGCCATTCTTCCTAATCAATTTATCGTAGTGTCCTGTAACAATTGCGGGTATTCCGAGTTCTACAATAAAAAAGTTTCGTCTGGTTCAAACGTGCTTGATTACTTTTTCAGTTGAAATTTGGAGGCGTGCGATGGATTATCAAATTCAGATCGCGAATCGGGTGATGGGCTTGCCGATGCAAGTAGCTCAGAAGGAGAAATCCACGATTAAAGCAGAAAACATTCCTATCGGATCGAGTAAGTTGCCGTTGATAATAAGTTCCTGAATTATGACATGAGCCTGGTCTTAACCAATGATCAAGGTAAGACGAAGGAAGTTAAGATAACAGGTGTACTGACTATGCTCAAAGATAATAAGAAATGGAAAGTTCTTTATGATTGGAATCGCAATCAGAAGGAACTGTCCAATATGGCAAGTTGACGGGGGGAGTCACAACTGGAACTCACACAGCATACTGTTAAAAATCCTTCTGGAAACAGAATCCTATTTTCCATGACGATGATGATTACCCTATCACTTTACCATTTGATCGACTCATTGCATGACCAAGAGAACGTAACTACGATAGCGATTACGGCTGCATATCTGCTCCTGTGCGTAGTTATTGTGCTGACAACCTTGGTTCGTACATTAAAGAAACCAACCGAGCTCTATTTTCAAAGTGAGCAGCTTGCATTGAACGGCCGTACCATTCATGCGAAGAATATTAAGGTTATCCTTATTATGGGGTATTTCAGGCCTACGATTGGAATCAAGCCGCACGGCAAAAACATCGTCCCCCTTCATATGTGTTTTAGGTTCGCTAAGGATGAAGATCAAGGCATCTCGGATTTAGGCAAGTGGGCAGCGCAGAACGATGTGTTGTTGGTCCATAAGCGATTTTTGCGGTGGATATAAGCCGAGGTCCAAGAATGATCAGCTACCTCTACATAACTTACGTTAGGGAGGTGGTACACTTGGCTTTAACCCGGCGGTATACCTTGTCGGACTTGAAAGACGAGGTCTATTACTTTGATAATAATTGGAGAAGAATTTTCGCGAATGGCCGCGCCGTCTGCGTGGCAACGAAGAATAACGCTTCGCTCGGGCTTGCCGTACATTCGCCGCCACATACAACCATAAATTTGTAAAAAGGATAAAGAGACAGCTGATTCGAGATTTCGATCGGCTGTCTTTTTCGTGTTTATAAAGCGGAGGCTTGCCATTGAAGTGAACACCGCAACTTTCCAGTATATTACAGCGTATCAGGGGTGATGAATTTCTAAAGGAGGATGCAAGCGATGAAGGTCCTGATTATCCAACCGAATGGGAAGGTCCGGAACATGGCTGGGATACGTTCCTGCATATTGGTTGGGATGAGCTGGATCAATTTATTGAAGAAGTTCGCGCGAATGGCGGCCATATCGCAGTCGGACCGTTCATAGGGTCGCACGGCGGCTGGGATTTTGAGAATGCGCACATCCTTGATCCCCATGGATACAATCTTGTATTAGGTGCAATGCGAGAGGCAAGGTAGGAGGCATAAAAGGCTGTGCGTTGTAAGTTTTCACGGTTATGTGATGAATGTGCTGGAAGAATCAATGGTTTCCAAGTCAACCGCATGAAGAAAGTAATGGAGCATTACAATTTAGGTGAGGCAAGCCTGTAATGGTCATTTTTGACCGACACAGGTTTTTATCGCTATTAGTCTGACTGTAACGGTCACTATTGTCCATTACAGCTGATTTATCAGTGTTTTGAGCAGGTTTTCGGTTCTAACGGACATTCTTGACAGTTAGAGTTCTTGTTTTGGATTTTCTGGCTTCTAACGGACATTCTTGACCGTCAGGACGCTTTCATCCAAAATCAACATTACAACGGGGTCAAGCGGGTCTTACATACTGGGAAATCTCATCTTGAGGGGGGCTTCACGCTTAGATGCTTTCAGTGCTTAATGCCATCGCGTCCATCGCGTTCGGCGACGGAGGAATGAACTGGATATGTTAGAGCTGGCCGGTCTGGGAATTGCCATGGGAAACGGGGATGGACGGCTCAAGCGCAACGAGAGGGGGCTAATTAAATGGAAAACAGAGTTCAGCTGCCAAGATCGAAACCGGAGGAGCAAGGTGTTTCTTCTAAGGCAATTATGAGGTTCTTAGATGTTATCGGTGAGAACAACTGGGAGGTTCACGGCTTCATGCTGCTTCGTCACGGGCATGTAATTGCTGAAGGCTGGTGGGCGCCGTATCGAAGTGATATTCCGCATGCTTTGTATTCAATGAGCAAAAGCTTCGTCTCCACGGCAATCGGCTTCGCTGAAGCGGAAGGGTTGCTCTCCTTGGACGATCGCATTGTCGACCTCTTTCCCGAAGAGCTGCCGGAGACCGTATCCGAGAACTTGTACGTGTTGAACATCCGCCATCTGCTTATGATGGCGACCGGACATGCCAGCGGAGTGGATTTCTGGGCATGCGCTGACGGCAACTGGGTGCGATATTTCCTTGAAACGCCTATTGAACATGTACCCGGCACGTACTTTGCTTATAATACCTGTGCTACTTATATGCTGTGCGCGATCATAAACCGGGTCACCGGTCAGTCCATTGATGATTTTCTTGAGCAGCGTTTATTCGTTCCCCTCGATTTGTCGAAGGTGACATGGGATGTGTGTCCGCGCGGAATCGCTTACGGCGGGATGAATTTCACCCTAACGAACGAGGATATCGCAAAGTTTGGGCAGCTTTACTTGCAGCGCGGGGAATGGAATGGCAAGCAGCTGCTGCCCGCGAGCTGGATTGACGAAGCCACGGCCTATCACGTATCCAATGGTGACGACGGGGATAACGATTGGACGCATGGGTACGGCTATCAATTTTGGCGATGCAGGCATAACTCGTATCGGGCGGACGGTGCATTCGGGCAATTTAGCCTTGTCATGCCTGAACAAGATGTCGTGCTTGCCGTTTTCTCCGGGACCGAATACAAGCACGAACTGGTCAGCTCCGTGTGGGAGACGCTGCTGCCGGGGATTTCAGAGGGGATATTGGATCCGGACGAAACCGCTTATCAGGAACTGGGCGATCGATTAAAGGACCTTCGAATTGATGTGCGACTCGAGGAAACCCATTCCAAGGTCGAGCGGCTGATCCAAGACAGGTTCTATGCGTTGGAGTCCAACCGTGAGCATATCGAAAGGATCTCTCTGCTGTTCGATAATGGAGAGGCCGCACTGGCCATTCGGAAAAACGCCTTGGACCAATCCATCCGATTAGGGCGTGGCTTCTGGGTCATGAACGATTTGTCAGGCTCGGAACAGGACAAGGCTATGAAGGTCGCGGGCAGTTTCAGATGGAGGGAGGATGCAACGCTGGAGATCAATTTGGCTTGCGTGGAGATTTCGTTCCGATATCGGCTGGTTTGCCGGTTTGAAGAGGAGCGGGTCGAACTCGATTTTTCCGCGAATTTGTATTGGGACTGGCTGCCTCAAGAGGGAGTACTTATTCAAGGGCATTGCCGATGAATCCCTAATGAGAACAGGCTGCCAATCGCCGGCAGCCTTAGAGTGTGTCGAGTTTGTCGCGTTCCTCCGTAAAAAGGCTTATTTTCAGCAAATAGCCATGCGGGCAACCGTTAAAGTTATGTTCATGAAGCATAGACAAGATAAGTGGCTGCCGACGCTTTCTCGGGCGGCCTGTTTCTATGTGCAGCAGCTTAGATTAGTGTTACATATTTATGTTAGTTGGATAATTAGGAAGTGGGCCAATGGATGTGGTATGAATAAAGTTGAAACGTCGCGGTGCTTTTTACAGTATGTATGGCAAAAGAAAAATTCCAGACGAGGTGTCCACTCCATGATGACGAATATAGAAACGGCAGAATATTTAAGAACGGAATTAAAGCAAATTGAACGATGGGAGCAAGATCAGAAAGGGCTTTTCTTCTGGGAGAAGCTCGGCAGGCTGCCCTTTGCGATCTTGGACCGAATCACGCCAAAGTTCATTCAGGATAAAATCGGAACTGCGCTCGATGAGCTCGGAAGCTATGTCCAGAGCGGCGGTCGATATCTGATCAGCAAGGAGCAGATGTACCGCAAATTTTTCCCGAATGCAGAGCGGGATGAGGCCGTTGCCTTAGATCGAATCGGTCATCTTCCGCTAAGTCGAATGGATGAGATGGCCGATCGCATTATCCAATCCGGCAGCAAGACGGCGACGGTGCAAGGTGCGACAACGGGATTCGGCGGGATTTTCACGCTTGCCATCGACATTCCGCTCCTGCTCGGCATTTCTCTGAAGGCATTGCAGGAGGTTGCGATCAGCTACGGCTATGACCCGACCGAACAGACAGAGCGGGTCTTTATCGTCAAATGCTTGCAGTTTTCCTCCGCCGATATCGTCGGCAAGAAAGCGATTCTGGATGATCTCGCCGTGTTCCAATCCGGTGAACGGAGCGGTCAGGTCATGTCCCAGCTGCAAGGCTGGCGCGAGGTCATGCTCACGTACAGAGACAATTTCGGCTGGAAAAAGCTGTTCCAGATGATTCCGATCGCAGGTATGTTATTCGGAGCTTATCTGAACCGATCGACCTTACAGGATGTCGCCGAAACAGGCAAAATGATGTACCGGAAGCGTAGAATACTGGAGAAATTGAGCGAGGGTTGAGGATTTATTCACGAGGATTTTCCTGTTTTTCTGAAGCGGGTAAGTACAAACAAAAGCGGGACATACGCGTAAATGAAATAAAATCCGGCTGATTCATAGAAGTCGGACATGAGTCATCATGGCGTTATTATGCACAGAAAAAATTGGTTAATTCATAGCAGAGCCTGAGCGATCATGCAGACACGTTGTTCAAGAACCCAATAGGGATTGCTTAGCATTCCGCGGAAAATAGCATTGAAAGCTATGTTAGGTCAACCAGGTACTTACCCCGGGTTGGCCTTTTTGTGCTTAGTTTTCGCTAAAGAACACTTCAAGATTCCGACAAATAACGACCTCTTTGTAATGTTATTGTATAATAATGTGATGGGGATTATTTCAATTTAAGGAACTTATGCGGAAGAATCATGCTAGGTAAAAATAATACACCAAATCCAAAAATAACAACCTTAAATTACTTCCCCTGCTTCGGTAATATGAGAGTCAAAGTCCGCTTAGATGTGGGACGTTTGATCGAAGGGGGCAATAAAGTGATAAAACTGATGGTCGTTGATGATGAGCGCTGGATTCGTGAAGGATTGAAACAGACGATCGACTGGGGCTCGCACGGCATTCGATTCATCGGCGATGCCGAGGACGGATGCGAGGCGCTGAAGCTGATCGATTCGAATGTTCCGGACATCATCATCTCTGATATAAGAATGCCCACCATGGACGGAATGGAATTAATCGAGGAAATCGAGCGAAGAGGCTTGGACATAAAGGTTATATTTATCAGCGGGTTTAGTGACTTCGTTTATGCCCAGAAAGCAGTGAAGCTGGGTGCCTTCGATTATATTCTCAAGCCCATTGAGGAAAAGGTGCTCATGGAGATTATTGAGCGATGCATTTACGAGATTTTGAAACAGAGAGAGCTCGTCTTCCGGCTGGAGGAGCTTTCGGGTCGTGTCAGAGAGAGCTTGCCCCTTGCCCGGCAGAAGCACTTGGAAATGTGTTTGACCCAGCCCATGACAGATCAGGATGTAATGTCTACATGGAAGGCGCTTCGAATTGATTTGAACCCGAATCGACTTCTTGTTCTGTCTGCCGTTGTCCATGATTGGGGGGAGCGGGACATGTGCGAGAGAGACTGTTCCCTGCTAAGATACGCGCTTGGAAAGCTCATGGAGGAGGTCTTCCATGAAGCGGGCCTATCATGCGCGGCCTGTCTATTGCAAGAGAATGAGTATGCGGATGTAGCGCTTATGATCTCTTGGGAGAAGGAGACGGCTAACCCGGATAGGGAAGCATACCGCTGCGCAGAGCTGGTTATTGAAGGCGCGCTTGAAGTACTGGGCATTCAAATCAGCATTGGCATCAGCAGCACGGGAGAGAGTAAACAACTGGTTTTCGCTTTTAGGGAAGCGCTTACAAACAGTGCGAAATATGTAATAAACGGTCCTGGTCTTGTTTATGGTCCTGCGGGTTCGGATGTCGGAGCCGCTATAGGAAAACAAACGGTCTTGTTTACCGCCGGCGTACCTTCCATTGCGATGAAAGCCGAGGCTCTCGATGCGGCGTGGATGAATCGTATTCTTCATACCATTAAGCTGAAGGACGAAGGAAAACTGACCGATCTGCTTGACCAGCAGACAGCGCTCATTCAAGAGCTTGTTAAGCAGACGTCCGCCCTTGCCGTTAGATGTGAGATGAACATGTATATCGGAGCACTCCTATCCAAATGGCAAGAGCTGTTCTTGGCGAGAGAGCATGCGGAAGCAAGCATCGTTACCCATCAACAGAAGCTAGAGCTGTACCGCTGTACGCTTGCTAATTGGAAGAATGCGATAATCAGTGCCTTTCTGAAAAGAGACAGAGCTCCGTCCGGATCCGGGCAGCGCAATACAATCGAGATCGCCCTGCGCTACATACACGATAATTACCATCATGGCATCAGCCTCAATAAAGTCGCCGAAACGATCTATATGAATCCGTCCTATTTCAGCAGGGTATTTCACGCTGAGGTTGGCGAAACGCTGAGCCGCTATCTCATTCGCATTCGAGTTGCGAAAGCGAAAGAGCTGCTCGAGCAGACGCCGCTTAAGATTTACGAGATTGCGGAATCGGTAGGCTATAAAGACTTTCGTCATTTTGTCAAAACCTTTAAGGAATCGGAAGGGATCACCCCTGCCCAATTTCGAAACTACGGCGCCTAGAAGCGAGGGATTTCATCATACGGCCACTCATTGGAAAGTTGAAGCTCCCTACTGTGGGGGTGAAAGTGTTTGTGTTATTCGTAGCCAGCGTGCTGATTATTATTACCGTGATGGGCTATCTCTTCTATGATAAATCCGCTGAGCTGATGGAGAACAAAATCGGTGGAATGGCGCTTCAGAACGTGCAGCAGATGAGCAAACGGATCGATAATCTCTTGGAAGGATACGAGGATCGTTCCCTTCAGGTCGTTGGCAACGAGGAGATTCAGAAACAGCTGATCGGAAAGTTCCCGAATGAGACAGAGCAGATCCGGAATAATGATGCGAATACGGCTTTTCTATCGAATCTGGTGAATTCAAGAAACGACGTCAATGATATCTATTTGCTGGGCGAGAAGGGCTTCTCCTATCATTATTCGCCCAAGACTTCTTTTCCCGCGTATAATGCTTACTCGAATAACTTTATGGAGGAAGACTGGTATAAGCAAATTCGGGAGGCTGACGGCGAGGTCGTATATTTTGGCATCCGTCCTTCCCTCATTAGAAGCGGCGACACTAATCCGGTATTCAGCTTTGGCCGAGCGGAGAAAACCTTTACGACCCGCGGCGAAATCATTGGCGTGCTCGTCTATGAAATCGATCCGACGGAGATCATCGAGATTCTGTCGGAAATCGATTACAACGGATCGGGCATGAATGTCATTGTCGATGCAGAAGGGGAGATCATTGGAGATAAGGATGGGAACCGCCTCTCTAGCATGCTTGGTGTTCCGCTGGGGGACGAGAATCAAGGGATAATCAGCACGCCCATGGACGGGGAGCAGATGCTGGTTGTTTACAATCGCTTGGAGTCGAGTAATTGGACGCTGGTTGGCATGCTGCTTGGCGCCGATTTAATAAAGGAAGCAGGCAGTTTGCGGTGGTATATCCTTTCTCTTGGGCTGGCGTTCGCCTGCATCGGCATCTTGCTCGCAATCTTTATTGCTTCGACGGTCCATCGGCCGCTCCAGAAGATGATCCGTGCCATGCGCAGAGCCGAAAACGGTGATTTCGACGCTCGCATCGAAGACAAGCGCGAGGATGAATTTGGCTATCTGTTCACTCATTTTAACCGAATGGTCGCACGCATCAAGGAATTGATTAATGAACTCTACGTGCAGAAGCTGCTTGAGCAGGGGCTTCAGCTCAAGATGCTGGGTTCTCAGATTAATGCTCATTTCCTATACAATACCCTGGATTCGATTCATTGGATTGCCCGTATTCACAAGGTGGACGACATTAGTACGATGATATTCGGATTGTCCAAGTATTTGCGGGTCAGCTTGAACGAAGGCAGGGATGAGGTATCCGTCAGCGAGGTCGTACAGCTGCTGGACAGCTATATCATGATCCAGAAGATTCGCTATCAGGACAAGTTTTCGCTTCATTTGCATGTAGACGATTCGCTTGAGAAGTATACGGTGTTGAAATACATTTTCCAACCGCTTGTGGAGAACGCGATCTATCATGGGCTGGAGAAAAAGTCGGGTAAAGGCCGGCTTGATGTCGCTTTTATCCATGAAGACGACTGCCTGAAGTTTAAGGTAACGGATGATGGCGCGGGAATTGCGGCAGACAAGCTTTCCGATCTGCAGCTGATTCTGGGCGGCAAAGGGTCCGAAGAATACAATAATTTCGCCTTGCGGAACATTAATTCGCAGATTCATATCGCTTACGGCGCTCAATATGGAATCGAGATACAAAGCAAGTTTGGCGTTGGCACCGAAGTCATGATGACGATCCCGCTCACCAAGAGAAATCAAAACAAACATGCCGGCTGAACGCTCGAAGCAATAGGGCAGTGGAAGTAACTGATTTCGCGAGAATGGAAGAGAGGATGTAGGTCACGATGAAAATGCTTTTAAGCCATAAGAAGCTTGTTTCGTTCATGCTTGCCCTCATGATCATCGTCATCATGTCGAGTACCTTATTTATCAAAGGGACCAGATTAAGTTCGGAAGCCATTTCGGGGCTGACGGATTCGCAGCGCGATTCCAAAAGCAACGTAAAGCATGGCAGCGCCCCCGTAACGATAAGCTTCTGGTTCCCCTGGGGAGGGGGATTTCAGCAGGAATTTCACGATACGGTCGTCGTGCCGTTCGAGAAGGCGAACCCGGATATCAAGGTCAAAATGAGGTTTGTCGAGAATTCGGATAATTCGCAGGCATCCGATAAACTGCTAACGGCAATTGCAGGAGGCAGAGCACCGGATGTCGCCATGATCGACCGTTTCCTGGTCAGCGAATGGGCAGCGATGGGCGCTTTGGAGGATTTGTCGAGCGATGTGATTCGCGATGACATGGCTCGGATCTACTATCGGAACATATGGCCGGAAACGCAATATAACAATAAAACGTTCGCCCTGCCATGGAACGTGGACAGCCGAGCGATGCTTTACAATAAAACGATGATGGAAGAAGCCGGCCTTGATCCCAATAAGCCGCCGACGACGATTGCCGAGCTAGATGCCATGGCGGAGAAAATGTTCATCCAAAATAAAAAGGGCACTTACGAGCAAGTGGGTTTTGTCCCTTGGATGGCACAAGGCTTCTTATATGCGCATGGCTGGAATTTCGGCGGTCAATGGGAGAAGAATGGAGAGTTGACACCGAGCGATCCCGAGAACATCAAAGCATTGGAGTGGATGCAGGGTTATGCCAAGAAGTACGACGCGAAGAAGCTGGCAAGCTTCTCGGATGCGATCAGGCAGTCCGGCGCAAATCCATTCACATCCGGCAAGGTCGGCTTCATTTATGAAGGCAATTGGCTGCTTAACGATATGGATGACGTGAATTTCGAATGGGGCATTGCGCCGATGCCTACCGAGCAAGGCGACCAAGCGGTGACTTGGGCAGGAGGTTGGTCGTTCGCCATGCCCAAAGGAGCCAAGCACAAAGAACAAGCTTGGCGGTTTATCAAATATGCGGCGGGGAAAGAAGGAGGGTTTCTGTGGGCAGGCCGCGGCCAAACCTATGATCTGAGCAGCATTCCGGAAGTGAACAAGAAGTTGGGCTTGGACAAGAAGAGTAACCTGGAGGTATTCGTCAATCTGCTTGAGCATGCTTATATTCGTCCGGTATCGCCGATAGGCGGTTACATGTGGGAAGAGCTGTACCTGGTGCAGAAGCTGGCTGTCAATTTGCAAGGGGAGCCGAAAGCGCTGCTGTCTGAATTGAAGCGACGACTCGATGCTCACATGATTGAAGTGAAGTCCGAGGAACGCAGCAAGACGGAGCATCCGGAGCCTAACACGTTATAAACAATTGAACGGAGAGTCTATCGAACGAGATAGCCTCTCTTTTTTTTACTTAAAAAACCAAATGAAGTCAAAATAGTACACCAAATGCAAAAGCTGTCTCGTTACGACCGGAAATAAAAGCGTTTACACTGAGAACGTGTAGCGAATATTCAGTAAAACGAGTTAATAGGAGGAGACAAGCGTATGGAGGCTCTAGCTTTGAAACCGGGCATGATTAAGTTTTTCATTGCTGCACTTTCGGTAAGTTTGGTATTGACAGGCTGCGGGGGAACGAATGGAGAGAATGGAACGGACACCACGAACACAACCGAGGCGAACAACGCATCGACAACAACAAGTCCTGACAATACGGAAAGCCCGGACAATACGGCAAGCCAAGACAGCGGTGAGAAAGTAACACTCGATTTCTGGGGCTGGGGCGGCAAGTTCCAGACGGATTACACGAAGATCGTACTCAGCGAATTTGAGAAGCAGCATCCGAATATTAAAGTGAAATACATTGCCGAGCAAGGAATCGAGAAATTAACGACATTGATTGCCGGAGGCACGCCGCCGGACGTAGCGCTTCTTGATCGTTTCATGGCAGGCGCTTGGGCGGCAAAAGGCTCGCTGGAGAGCTTGAATCCCTACCTTGAAATCGATGGCGAAGTAAGCGCAGACGATTATTATCCGAGCGTCTGGGCTGAAGGCAATTATAAAGGCGAGCTATATGCGATGCCGTTCGGCACGGATAACCGCGCGATGTATTACAACAAAACATTGATGAAAGAAGCAGGCCTTGATCCGGAGAAGCCGCCGACTACGATCAGCGAGCTTGATGCGGCAGCAGAGAAGATCTTTAAGAAAACGAGCAGCGGATACGAACAAGTCGGCTTTATTCCATGGATGAATCAAGGCTTCCTATATACGCAAGGCTGGAACTTCGGCGGAGAATGGGCAAAGGGTGAGGAGTTAACGCCAAACGATCCGCAGATCGTGAAAGCACTGGAGTGGATGGCCGGCTATGCGAAGAAGTACGACATGGCTAAAATCAACAAGTTCAATGACGTAATGGGCAAAACGGGAATCAACCCGTTCTGGACAGGCAAAGTCGGATTCGTGTTCGACGGCAACTGGATCCTGAACGATTTGACCAGTAACGCCAAGGTTAAACCGACCTTTGAATGGGGAGTCGCGCCTATGCCTTCCGAAGACGGATATGCGCAAACCACTTGGGCAGGCGGCTGGTCGTGGGTCATGCCGAAGGGAGCTAAACATCCGAAAGAATCATGGGAGCTGCTTAAATTCATCGCCGGTTACGACGGTACGCTGCTCTGGGGGAAACGCGCAGATGCAGGCAACGATATAACGGCGATGCCGAAAGTGAACGAGGAGCTCAAGATCACGGAAAAAGAAAGATTGAAGGTATTCGTCGGTCTGATGGAAATCGCGCATACCCGTCCGGTTACCCCTGCAGGTCAGAAATTGTGGGATGAGACATTCAAGGCTTCGGATGCGGCGCTAAACGGGAAAGGCGAGCCGAAGAAGCTGCTGGATGAAGCGAAGAAGAATGTAGACAACGAACTCAAGAAACTGACAGGCAAATAGATGCATAGGAACGTTTGGGGCAGGAGCCGGTGCTGCCCCTTCCTATTGAACTGAATGACAAAGAGGTGAGCATTGTTGAAATGGCATTGGAATGATGCACGGAGATGGAAGAAAGTCATGCTGATATGGATCACCTTTCTTGTTCTTTCGGTCACCTTTGGCGATACGATGCAATCTTATGCCAGCGAGCGATTACGGGATCGCAATCAGAATCAGGGCGTTCCGCAAGCGGATTTAACGGATATGTCCGTTGACGATATCTTGCAGCCAACCTATGGAAAAACGTTGGATGTCTATAAGGAGAAAGGCTATAAGCCGGCCGAGTCATTCGAGGTCAGCCTGAAAGCCGATCACTATTCGGCGTTCGGCGGCAGCAAGCCGAGTAATCAAGCGGTCGAAGGAAATTCATCCGCCCTGGTCTGGGAGAAGGATACGGAGTGGCTGGAGTGGACCATTGAGGTTCCGCAGGATGGACTTTATAACCTCGCAGCGAGCTATTATCCGCTAGCCGGGAAGAGACTGCCGATTCAGCGCGAGCTGCTCATCGATGGGCAAAGTCCTTTCCGCGAGGCGCAGCGAATCTATTTTACCCGCAACTGGATGGATCAAGGCAATCCGCTTCAGAACAATCAAGGGGATGACGTTCGGCCGAAACAAATCGAGAAGCCGATCTGGATGGAAACCGCGATTACGGATGGAAACGGTCTGTACTCGGAGCCCTTTCAATTCTACTTCGGGGCAGGCAAACACGTTATTCGCATGAATTATTTGGTTGAAGGTATGGCACTGGACGAAATACGAGTGAAGTCGCCGGAGCAATTACCGGGTTATCACGAAGTCGAGCAGGCTTACGAAACACAAGGCTTAGAGCCGGTCCAGCAAGTAAACGTGAAAGTGCAAGCGGAGAACAATCCGATGAAATCCGATCCGACGATTCGCAGAGAATCCAATGGCGATCCTTTAATGGAGCCCGCCGGAAACGGTACGAAACTACTGAATGCATTCGGCGACTGGCGCTGGAGAAAAGGCGGACAGAAGGCTTCGTGGACGTTCTCGGTCCCGAAGGATGGATTATATAAGATCGGCATGAAATTTGGACAATGGTGGGGCGATGGATTACCGTCTTATCGCCAAATTCTTATAGATGGGAAGGTTCCGTTTCAAGAGCTGGCGGAGTATCCGTTCTCTTACTCCCGAAACTGGCGAATCGAGACTCTTCATCAAGACAATGAAGACGGAGAAGCGCAGCCCATGCTCATGCATCTCACAGCAGGCGAGCATACCATCACGATGGTTGCGGTTGTCGGACCCTATCAGTCGATTGTCGAGAACTTAACGGCGGATACGCAGAAGTTATCCGATCTTTACAGACGCATTATCATGGTCACCGGACCGACGCCGGATCCCAATTTCGAATATGAGCTGGGGAAGAAGATACCCAAGCTTGTTGAGGATTTGAAGACGATTGCCGATGATTTGCTGGTTCAGATGGATGCACTGAATGCCATATCGGAGAAAGAACCGAGTACGGTAAACAGTCTTCGCATGATGAATCATACGTTCGAGAAAATGATCAACAATCCCGATTCGATTCCTAGGCAAATTTCGGAGCTCAGCAACAGTCAGACCAATTTAAGCACGCTGCTGATGGGCTTGCAGAATGTGCCGCTCGTTCTGGACTACCTGCTGATCAGTTCGCCGGATACGAAATATCCGAAGGTGAAATCGAATTTCCTGCAAAAGTCCGTCAGTACGCTTAAGAATTTCATCGCCTCCTTTACGAAGGACTACACCGGCGTCGGCAACGTCTACGACAAGGACCAGCCGGCACAAGAAACAGGCCCGGTTATCGAGGTATGGGTTTCGCGGGGTAAAGAGTGGGCGGAAATTATGAAGGAAATGGCGGAGGAAGAATTTACGCCGAAGACCGGGATACACATCAACGTGAACACGCTCCCGGCCGGACAGCTTAATTCAGGTTCCGTCAATACGCTGCTGCTTGCGGCTAGCTCCGGCAAAGCGCCGGATGTCGCAACCGGCGTCGATTCGCATTTACCCGTTGAATTTGCGATTAGGGACGCTGCCGTGGATTTATCCCAGTTTCCGGATTACGAGGAAGTCAGCAAACGGTTTCTTGCGGGCTCGCTGATTCCGTTCCGCTACAACGGCGGGAATTATGCGCTGCCGGAAACGCAGGATTTCAACGTACTGGTCTATCGCAAGGATATCTTGAAGGAACTTGGCGTGAACGTTCCCCAAACCTGGGATGAGACGTATGCCATGCTGCCCATCCTGCAGCAGAACGGGATGCAGATGTATTACCCGATTTCATCGCTCGGCTTCATGCCGTTCCTCTATCAGAACGGCGGCGAATTCTATCAAGAGAGCGGAGCGAAGTCTGCGCTTGATTCTCCTGAAGCCTTCCAAGCCTTTACGGAATGGACGGAGCTGTACACCAATTATAAATTTCCGGTTGCCGCGAACTTCTTCAACCGGTTCCGTACCGGGGAAATGCCGATTGGGATTGCCGACTACCTGACCTATGTCTTGCTGTCTACGGCAGCGCCTGAGCTAATCGGCCGCTGGGGCGTGGCGCCTTCGCCGGGGCATGTGAATCAAGAAGGCAAGATTGACCGTACGAGCGGCGGGGTTGCGCAATCGGTAGCCATCTTCAAGCAATCCAAGCATCAGAAGGAAGCATGGGAGTTTCTGAAGTGGTGGACGAGCAAGGACAGTCAGGTGCAATTCGCGCAAGAGCTGGAAGCGCTGCTCGGCGTCGAAGCCCGCTGGAACACGGCGAATATGGAGGCGTTCTCGCAGCTGCCTTGGCCGGAGGATGACTTGAAGGCCTTAACGGAGCAATTGAAGTATTACAAGGAACAGCCGTATGTGCTCGGCGGATACTTTACGCCGCGGAACATCGACAATGCTTGGAACCGCGTCGTTCTGGGCGGCATGAATATAAGAGAGTCGCTGGAGCAAGGCGTTAAGGATATCAACAAAGAGCTTAGAGCCAAGCAAAAAGAGTTCGGATTCACGCCGGACTAGCGGTGAAGGCTCGAGAAGGAGGAGCGGTATGCAAAGCAGTGTGGAAGTGAATCGTCCGCTTCAGCTGAAAGCGCAGAAGGTAAGCCGGTTCAAATTAACCTCGGCAGGCAGGAAGGCTGCGCTGGGTTACTTATTTCTAAGCCCATTCCTCATTCTGTTCATCGTCTTTACGGTGATTCCCGTCGTTCAATCGGTCTATCTGAGCTTCACCTATTACAACATGCTGCAGCCGGCGAAGTGGATCGGACTCTCGAATTACAGCGTCTTGTTCCTGGAAGACGATATTTTCATCAAATCATTGAAGAATACGTTTATATTCGCGGTCATTGCAGGTCCGCTGAGCTACTGTCTCTCCTTTCTGCTCGCGTGGGTCATCAACACGCTGCGGGCCAAAATGATCTTCTCGCTCGCCTTCTACGTGCCGTCGATCACGAGCGGTATCGCGTTATCGATCGTTTGGCTTTATATTTTCTCGGGTGACCGTTACGGATTGTTGAACAACTGGATGCTCAGCTGGGGCATGATCAGCGAACCGATCCTGTGGACGACCGACCCGGATACGATCATGCCGGTGATCATCATCGTTTCCTTATGGATGAGCATGGGGACCGGCTTTCTGGTCTTCCTTGCGGGCTTGCAGAATGTTTCGCCCGAGCTCTACGAAGCGGGATCCATTGACGGCATATCCAGCCGATTCCAAGAGCTGTGGTTTATTACGCTGCCCTTGATGAAGCCGCAGCTGCTGTTCGGCGCGGTCAATTCCATCGTAGCCGCCTTCGGCGTATTCGACATCGCCGTGGCGATCGCGGGCATGCCAAGCCCGAACTACGCAGGACATACCATTATCTCGCATCTCTTTGATTATGCGTTCATTCGGTTCGAGCTCGGATACGCGTCTTCCATTGCGGTATTCCTGTTTTTCCTAACCTTCGGATTAGGGCGAATCGTGATGAAGCTATTATCATCCAAGGATCAATAAGGGGGCCAAAGGACGTGACGGTAAACTATGCGAAATTTGCGGCCCGCTTTAATAGGGGATTGTTGTACCTGGTCATGATCGCACTGGTTGGCTTTACGGCCATGCCGATCATTTACATGGTTTCAACCGCCTTCAAGCCGCTTGATGAGCTGTTCCTATATCCGCCGAGATTTTTCGTGCAGAAGCCTACGATGCGCAGCTTCTATGATCTGCTAACCGCGACGGACAGCTCGATTGTGCCCTTCTCCCGATATATCTTCAACAGCGTATTCGTTTCGATTACCATCGTAGCGGCAAGTTTGTTCGTGTGCAGCTTGGGCGCCTACGTGCTGTCCAAGTTTAAGCCTCCGGGAGCGGGCTTCATCTTCGCCGTTATCCTCTCGGCACTGATGTTCTCGCCGCAGGTGACGCAAATCCCGACCTACCTGATCGTATCTAACCTAGGTCTGGTCAACACGTACTGGGCGTTAATACTGCCGAAGGTCGCGGTTGCCTTCAATATCTTCTTGATGAAGCAGTTCTTCGATCAAATCCCCGATGCGTTAATCGAAGCTGCGCATATCGACGGAGCATCGGAGTGGAAGATCTTCTGGCGCGTCATCATGGCGGTCAGTAAACCGGCTTGGGCAACCTTGATCATCTTCACCTTCATCGGCAACTGGAATGATTATTTCTCCGCGCTTGTTTTTACGACAAGCGAAACCATGAAGACGCTGCCGCTGGCGATCCAAACGCTTGCCGGGGGTCCGGGGGTTGTCGCGCGATCCGGCGCACTTGCCGCAGGGACCTTCTTGATCACGCTTCCGCCTATCTTAATCTTCCTGCTCTTTCAGAAGCTTATCATGAACACGATGGTTCATTCCGGGATCAAATCTTAGGGGGCGGACACGATGATCAAACGTATATCAGCAAGCATAATCGGCTGCTGTCTGCTTATTCTGCTTGGAGCTTTGCCCGCCGCCAATGCACTGCCGCAAATGTCGTATACCCTTGATCCGATGTATGGCTATAAAATTCCGATTCCGCTCACCTATACGGTAGACAATGTCATTCTGGATGTGGGTGAGCCCGGCTTAAATAAACCAAGCGATTTGTTTATCGACGAGAAGGGGCAGCTGTATGTCGCGGATACGGATAACAATCGGATCGTGAAATTAAGCAGCGACGGGAAAGTGCTGGGCATATTCGGCAAGGAGCAAGGCGTCGAGCTTGACCAGCCAAGCGGCATATTCGTCGATAGCCTGGGCGATATGTTCGTAGCGGACACCGGCAGCGGCAAGGTCATCCATTTGTCGCCGGAAGGAAAGCTGGTCGAAGAATTCGTCAAGCCGGAGTCGTCCTTGCTAAGCGAGGATTTGGAATTCGCTCCGGATAAAGTCATTATGGATCGGCGCGGTTACTTGTACGTGCTGAATAAGACCGACTACAGCGGCTTTATGATGATTGACGCCATGAACCGGTTTCGAGGCTATATCGGAGCCAACCGCGTTCCTTTCGATTGGAAGAAGCTCCTTATTCGGCTACTGGCCACGCCCGAGCAGAGGGAGCAGCTGAACAATGCGGTCCCGCAGCAGAATTCCAATATGACGATGGACAGTAAGGGATTCATCTATGCGCCAACCGTGCTGAGCGATGGGGATCAAATCAAGAAGTTCAATGCCATGGGCGAGAACATCTACACCAAGAAGTTTTTCGGTGAATCGTCGATTGAAAGCGGAACATTGGAGCGTCCCTATTTTGCCGATTTAGCCATCGATCAGTACGGCATTATCAATGCGCTGGATGCGATGTCGCGGAAGATCTATCAGTACGATCAAGAGGGCAACTTGCTGGCCGTATTCGGAGGACAAGGCGATGCGAAGAGCAGGTTTGAATATCCGTCCAGCATCGTCGTCGATAAAGCGGGCACGATCTACGTGCTCGACCGGGATCGGAACAACATTCAAATGTTCAAGCCGACGCGATTTGCGGAGCTCGTCCATGAAGCCAGTCAGCTGCATTACAACGGACGATACCAAGAAGCATTAGTCCCTTGGAAAGAAGTGCTGAAAATCGATGAGAACTACCCGTTAGCCCATCGCGGCGTGGCCAAGGCGTTGATGAAAGAAGAGAAGTGGAAAGAGGCCATGAAGGAATTTAAACTGGGCGAAGATCAGGATGGGTATTCAAAGGCATTCGCCGAGTACCGGCATGACTTCATGCGCCAATATCTCGGATGGATTCTCATCGCCGCCGTTCTCATCGTCTATGTGATCTATCTGATAGTGAGATTCATGATTCGCATTACAAACACCGTCATAAGGAGGTATGGCTATTGAATGCAACAGCTGTGAAACAGTCCGGAATGCGTTCGCTGCGGCTCGGGGTAGCCATCCTCTTTCATCCGGTGGACGCCTATGAGGAGCTTCAGAAGAACAAACATCTGATGTCGGCTTTTGTGCTCATTCTTCTCACCTTGTGTGTCCGAATCGTAACGATCTATATGACCAGCTTCCATATTACGTCCTTACAGCCCGAATACGCCGATTTGAACTTGGAAATCATCCGTTTCGTGGTGCCATTGCTATCGGGGGTTATCGCTTGTTATCTGATTACGGCGATTATGGACGGCGAAGCGTATTTCAGCCAAATCTTAACGGCGATGTCCTACGCACTCATTCCGTACATCGTATTTGCGATTCCGCTCGCTGCGATTTCCTTAGTGTTATCAAGAGGTGAGCTGGGTCTCTATAACAGCATTAATCTCCTCATTTGGTTATGGGTCGCGCTGCTCATCTTCATCCAGCTGAAGGTGCTGAATGATTATTCCTTTAAGAAATCGGTTGGCGTTCTCCTGCTGTCTATATTTGCTTTCATTACCTTCTGGGGAACGGTTGGTCTCGTCTTCTCCCTGACGAATCATGTCCTGCAATTCGTACGTGAAGTCTCCATTGAAATCCGATACTTATGGGAGAATTAAGGGGGTACCATGATTACGAGAATAGCCAATCGAAGAATGTACTATACAGCATTTGTTGCCGTCCTTGTGGTGCTTCTGGTCATCCTTGCCCTGCCCTCGCTTAAGAGCGCCATAGCTCGCGCGCAGCTGGAAATGAAGCCGAAGAATGAAGTCGTGGAGGCTGCGTCCGATGCGCCTGCCGGCGATGCAGCGCCGCAGTCACCGACGGCGTTCGAGAAGGTTGCGGAAACCGACCGGCTTGAGCTGCTGTTCCGTTCATCCGATTCCGCGATTGCGGTCAAGGACAAGAGCAACGGCTACTTGTGGCAATCGGCTGTTCCGCTTCAGGATGCAGCAGCGGAAGGCAATGATCTATGGACCGCCAGCAGTCAGTCCATCTTCCACATGACGTTTACGGATCCGAATTTGCCGGCGCTTGAAACGCAGGAGACGAACTCGGTTATCGAACAGCCGAAGATTAAGGCGACAGAGCTCGATAACGGAATATCCGTCCACTACGAGCTGCCAAGACTTCAGATCAGTTTCGATATGATCTTCGAATTGAAAGGGAATGCGCTCGAGGTCACCGTTCCCGGCCAATCCATTCAAGAGGCCAAAAACAATTGGCTGATGGCGATTTCGCCGCTTCCGTTCTTCGGAGCCGCCATGGATCATGAGCAAGGCTATGCGATATATCCGGATGGTCCCGGCGCGCTGTCGACCTTTAAGTCCAACCATCCGAATTATTTGAATCCCTATCGCGCGAGCGTATACGGTTCGGATACGATCTCATTCAACAACTATCAGCGGCAGCAGAATGCACTGCTCCCTATATTCGGCTTGAAGGTGAACGAGAATGCGTTCCTCGGCATGATCACGAAGGGCGAGTACGATGCGAACATTCTTTATTCGCCAAGCGGGTACTTGATCAATATGAACCGCGTATCCTCGGAGCTTGTCTATAGGCGCGAATATGAGGCGGTTAAGAAGGATGGCAACTTAACCAAGAAGCCGGAGAAGGAGCTGCTGCGGGAGGATCATACCATCCGTTATGTGTTCTTCAGCGGCAATGAAGCAGATTACAGCCATATGGCTTCAGCCTATCGGCAATATCTAATCGACGAGAAAGGGATCGCTCCGCGCATCAAGAAGGGAGAACCGATTCCGTTCGGACTGGATTTGCTTATGGGCATTAAGGAAGGCCAAATTCTGTTCGATCATTTCATTCCTACGACGACCTTTGAGGAAGCGCGGCAAATCATGGAGGATTTGACGAAGCGGGGGGTAAAGAACATCTCCGCCAATCTGCTGGGCTGGACGAATGAAGGGTACTTGGAGTATCCGTCCGGCTATAAACCATCCTCGAAATTAGGTGGAAAGAGCGGATTGAAGCAATTAAGCGAGTATACGAAGGCGAATAACTACCAGCTGTTTCTGCAGGACAATTACATCATGGCCTGGAAGGGCGTCGACGGCTTCTCCACGCGCAGCGATGTCGTTGTCGGAGCCAATCATTTTGCGGTCACGGATCGGTATAGCGAGCTCTTCTACTTGAACGCGGGCAAGCAAAACGAACGGTTTCAAGACAAGGTGCTGGATCCTCTCGGCAAACTGGCTGTTACCGGCATTAATTTCGACGGCATCGGGTATACGGACTACTACGACTACAATAAGGCTTACCCGCTGACCCGAGAGGGAACGGCTTCCAAGTGGCTGGAAATGATGGGCAAATCGGTCGATCAGTTTGGCGCGGCAGCCGCAATCGGGGGCAACGGATATACGATCCCGTCATCGTCCCGTTTGTTCAGCATTCCAATGGAAGACAGCGGCTATTTCTTCACCGATGAAACGATTCCCTTCTATCAAATGGTCGTGCACGGGCTGATCCCTTATTCGGGCGATGCGCAGAACTTATTTTATGATCCTAGGCTGCAGTTCCTGAAGATGGTGGAATACGGCTACATGCCTTACTACCAATTCACGAAGAAACATTCCGAGGACCTGAAGGACACGTACTACAGCGATTTGTTCAGCTCAGCCTATCACAACTGGGTCGATCAAGCGGTCGATCAGTATAACGAGATGAGCGAGAAGCTTCAGCCGGTATGGTCGCAGACGATGATCGAGCATCGCAAGCTGGAGAAGGACGTGTATGAGGTCGTTTACGAGGATGGCAGCCGATTAATCGTCAATTATTCGCCGCGAGAGGTCAAGATTGACGGTCATCTTGTGCCGGATAAAAACTTTATCGTCGTACCTAAGGGGGGATAAGCATGAGCGAGCGGAGGATGAGTTTAGAGAAGAAGAAGATGCTGGCTGGCTATGTTTATATCGCCCCATGGGCAATCGGCTTCGCATTGTTTATGTGTTATCCCTTGGTCTATTCCCTTTGGCTTAGCTTTCATGAGGTCGTCGGCGTCGGAAACTTCGAGCTGCAGTCTGTGGGCTGGGACAATTTCAATCGCGCTTTCGTGCTCGATACGCAGTTTATTCCGCTGTTTATCTCGGTCATTCAAGATGCGGTCATCAATACGCCGCTGGTTCTCGTGTTCTCCTTGTTTATCGCGATCTTGTTGAATCATAACATTAGAGGCCGCGCGTTCTTCCGGGCGGCATTCTTCCTGCCCGTATTGATCGGTTCCGGTCTGGCCATGCAGCAGCTGCTGTACGCCGGGGTAGGCAAAGATACGCTGGTCAACGGCATCGGCGTTCCGGATGAAGTGTTTCTCTATATGGGACCTACTTTTTCTCAAATCGTCTTTGATATGTTAAGCCGCCTGACCGTGATTTTCTGGAAGACGGGCGTGCAAATTCTGCTATTCCTAGCCGGTCTTCAAGGCATATCCGTGTCCCTGTACGAATCGGCAAGATGCGACGGCGCAACCGAATGGGAGATGTTCTGGAAGATTACCCTGCCGCTGATGACGCCGATTATTCTGCTTAATTTGGTTTACACCTGCGTCGATTCCTTCACGGATATTAACAACAGGATGATGGTTTATATCAAAGATACGGCCTTCACCGACATCCAGATGGGGTACGCATCCGGAATGGGCTGGATCTACTTTATGTTTATTTTCGCGCTGCTCATTCTCGTATTCGTTTCTACCAAGCGCTTTGTAGTGTACACAGGGGAAAAATAATACAGGAGGTGATTGCAGCGTGAAGTCGATTCCCATTCCGAAGTCCAAGCAGCGTGTTGCTGCCGTTACGCAAACCGAGGTGGGCAGCAAAGTCAAGGCGATCCGAAACCACAGCTTGGTAAGCCGAATCGGGAGCAAGAGCCGCTGGATCTCGCTCATCTATCGTACCTTCGTCTATGTCATTCTTATCGATTTGGCCTTCGTGTTCCTCTATCCGTTTATCTACATGGTGACGACAGCGCTCAAGCATCCGGTGGATTTGATGGATTTTACGATCAAGTGGATTCCGACGAGCCTGGCTTGGGAAAATTTCTATTACGGAATGAAGGGCTTGCAATTTATGACGCACTTCAATAATTCCGCTCTGATCGCCGTCTTGAGCGTGGTCGGACAGGTGCTGTCCTGTTCCTTTGTCGCATATGGCTTCGCCCGTATTAAGTTTCCCGGCCGCGAGGTGCTGTTCTTCCTGTGCATGTTCACCATGATTATACCGCCGCAAACGATCATCGTTCCGCTGTTCATGCAGTACAAAACAATGGGATGGCTGGACAGCGTGCTGCCTCTCATTGTTCCGTCCTTCTTTGCGGGCGGGCTTCGCGGGGCGCTGTTCATCTTTATCTTCCGCCAGCTGTTCCGCGGGCTTCCATGGGAGCTCGAGGATGCGGCCCGAGTGGACGGATGCGGCAGCTTCAAGGTGTATTGGAAGATTATATTGCCGCTTACGCCGCCTGCAATTGTCGTAACGATGCTGTTGTCGCTCGTATGGCACTGGAATGATTTCTTCGAGCCGTCGATCTTCCTCACCTCGGAAGAGAAGTTTACTTTGCCGATGATGCTGCCTCGTCTCTATCAATCGCTGGATACGTTAACGGGCAGCAGCTTTGAAGTATTCAGTTTACCTGTCGTAATGGCCGCTACGTTCATGGCTCTGTTGCCGATGCTTCTGGTTTATTTCTTCCTTCAACGCTATTTCATTCAAGGCGTGGAGCGTTCCGGTTTGGTTGAGTAAAATTATTGGGAGGTATGGACATGACTAAAGTGCGCGTTGGTTTCATTGGAACAGGTGGCATTGCAGGGTGGCATGCAAGGCAGCTGCTGGAGCTGCCGGAGGCGGAGATTAAGGCCGTAGCCGATACCAGCAGCAAGAATCGGGACAATTTCATCACGAAAAACAGCCTGATCGATGTGCAGCAATTCTCGGATTATCGAGACATGCTGGAGCAGGCGGACATTGATGCCGTTATTATTTGCTCCCCGCATACGCTGCATTTCGCTCAGGCGCAGGATGTGCTCCGCAAGGGGCTGCATGTGCTGATCGAGAAGCCGATGACCTGCTCGTCCGAGGAGGCGGAGCAGCTGATTCGAGTAGCGGAGCAGTCGGGCAAAATCATGCAAGTTTCTTACCAGCGGCACTTTCAGCCGGAATTCTTATATATTCGCGATGCCATCGCAAGCGGCGAGATCGGTAAGCTTACCTCGATCACGGCATCGCTCTATCAGCAATGGAGACAGGGAACGCCGGGCTCTTGGCGGGCGGATCCGGCGTTATCCGGCGGCGGCTTCCTTATGGACTCGGGCAGTCACATTATCGATGTGCTGCTGTGGACGTCCGGCCTTACGCCGATTGAAGTGAAGCCGCAGCTGCACATGCATGGCGCCACGGTGGAGATCGACACGTTCACGTCGATTCGGTTCGCGGAAGGAGCCGTTGCCGGTTTGAACTTGGTCGGTTACTCCCCATGCTGGCATGAAACCTTCGTATTCTGCGGCGAACAAGGCGGAATCTTCTACGACAACGGCAAAATCACGCTTCGCCGCCTCGGGCAGGATCCGATCGTGCCGGAGCTGCCGGAGCAGACGACCAACCAAGATAAAAGCTTCATCGATGCCATTCTTGGGCGACATGAGGTGCTTGTGCCGGGCGAGTTTGCCTTGAAGGTCGTGAAGCTGTCGGAGATGATCTATCAAGCTGCCGGCTACGAGCCGCAGGCAGACGCGGAAGCGAAAGGGGAACAATCGGCATGACGATCCAATTAGGAATGCGCATTCCGCCTAAGATCGGGGCGGAAGGAATCGCGAAGACGGCCGCGTGGGCGGCAAGCATTGGGCTTGATGTATTGGATGTTTCCAATCTGACTCCTGAAGTGAAGGCCTCTTGCGAGGAAGCTCGTATTGGCATCGGATCGATTGATGCCCATCATACGTCGCGACTGTTAAGCCGTGACGCAGGTCGCCGCGAGGAAGCGCTGGAAGCGGCGAAGAAGCAATTGAGTTCGATTGCTTCACTGGGCGGCAGCGTGCTGTTTATGTGTCTTGTGCCGGAGGATCATACGCTCCCGCGGAACGAAGGTTTTGCGATCTGGAAGGAAACCTTTCCGGAGCTCGTGCGTCATGCAGAACAGACGGGTATCTATATCGCGATTGAAGGATGGCCCGGTCCTGCGCCGTATTACCCGACGCTTGGCTGTACGCCGGAGATGTGGAGAGCGATGTTCGAGGCGATTCCCTCTAAGCATTTCGGGCTGAACTACGACCCTTCCCATCTTGTGCGCTTGGGCATTGATTATCTTCGCGCGTTGGACGAATTCGGAGAACGCATCAATCACTGCCACGGCAAGGATACGGAAATACTCCGGGAGGAGCTGTACGAGAGCGGCGTTATTACGCCGACCTTCGGTGCGAAATACGGATTCTCCGAAGGCTCTTGGCGTTATACCATCCCCGGACACGGGGAAGTCGAGTGGGGGAAAGTAGCCGTTCGTCTTGATCGACTCGGATATGCCGGGGCTGTAAGCATCGAGCTTGAGGATCACCGGTTCTGGGGTTCCATCGAGGCCGAGAGACAAGGGGTTATGAAGGCGACCGAGCATTTGGCGAAGTATTTTAAATAACAAGAAGAGGCAAGCTGCGGGCTCTCCGTTTGCTTGCCTTTTCTATGAATTAAGAGACAGACGGGTGAGGAGGTCGGCGATTCGATGCTGGCACAGAAATATGGTACGCCTAAGCTGGGAGAGATGCTGCTCCCGCGGGAGAATTTCAGGCCTTATCCAACTATTGAAGACCGTCCAGAATGGGACGGATTGCCGCTTCATCTGCGAACCTATTGGATGAATAAGGGCATTGCAAAGCTCAATCATGCATGGAATCCCTTGCCGGCTACCGCGTACATGGATTATAGCCGAACGGGTAATCGGGAGAGGTACGACAAGGCTTCATGGGAGCGAAGAAGGACTTTGGCTTCGTTGGTCATAGCGGAATGTATGGAGAACGAGGGGCGATTCCTGGATGACATCGTGAATGGCATATGGTGTATCTGCGAGGAAACGTTCTGGGGAATTCCCGGACACGGCTATATGATGAAGCGTCAGGACTCTCTTCCGGATATGGAGGATCCCGTTATTGAGTTGTTTTCGGCCGAAACCGCGGCGCTGCTCGCTTGGACGCATTATTTGATGAAGTCCAAATTGGATAGCGTAAGCAAGATGGTCTGCGAGCGGATCCGGCAGGAGGTGAAGAGAAGGATTCTTGATCCTTATTTAACTCGTTTCGATTTGTGGTGGATGGGCTTTAATCAAGAGAGGATGCTGAATAATTGGAATCCGTGGTGCAATTCCAATTGCTTGGCGGCATTCCTGCTGCTCGAAGACGATCCCGAACGCCGTGAAGCTGCGGCAATGAAGGCAATGCGAAGTTTGGACCACTATTTGGAACGGCTCCGTTCCGATGGAGGCTGCGAGGAAGGTCCGAAGTATTGGTTATACGCCGGAGGCATGCTTTTCGATGGATTGGAACTGCTTTACAGCGTCTCGGCCCGCCAAATCCATGTCTACGACGAGCCCCTTATCCAACAGATCGGGCGTTACATATACAGAGCTTTCATTGATGATGCGTACTATGTCAATTTTGCAGACAGCACGGCTAAGGTGCAGATCCCGGCAGAGCTGGCCTATCGCTATGGGCGACGTATCGGGGACGATAAGCTTGCCGGACTGGGAGCCATGGTGCTCAGGAAGAAGCGGGAAGAAACCACAGACCTTGAGTTTCCTGCCATGTCCCGCCTGCTGCCTGCGTTATTTCACTATTCGGAAGCAGAGCGCTATGTGGGAGAAACGCCTTATGTCCGAGATGCTTGGCTGGACGGCATTCAAGTGATGGTGGCCAGAGAGCGGCAGGGGACGTCCAAGGGGTTATTCGTTGCAGCTAAGGGAGGCCATAACGATGAAAGCCATAATCATAATGACATTGGTCACTTTATCGTGTATTGCAACGGCTCGCCGATGATTATTGATCCGGGGATGCTGACCTATACCTCCCAATCCTTCTTCGAGGAGCGTTATTCGATATGGGCCATGCAATCCGCCTATCACAATGTTCCGATCGTAAATGGGATACAGCAACGGAACGGAAGCTCCTATCGAGCTGCCGATGTCGATTGTAAATTTGATGATCGGTCAGCAGCATTATCGCTGGATATCGGAGGCGCATATCCGGACTTGGCCGAGATCAGGAGCTGGTTACGGACAATAAGTCTCATTCGAGGTTCGTCACCTTGCATTGAAATTAAGGATGAATTTCTCTTGCAGCATAGGACGGATGAAATTACGCTGCATCTGCTGTCGCCTCACCTGCCTCGAAGCGAAGGAGATGGGAGCTTTGTTGTGGAGGATGAGTGCCGCAACCGGATAAGCATTCAGTTTAACAGTGCGATGTTCGCAGGCTCGGTCGAGACAATACCACTGGAGGATGCCATCATGCAGGAGGTATGGGGAGAGCGCTTGTATCGCATTCATCTGAAAATAAGGACTCCCCTTGATCGGGGTGAATGCATGATTAGAATAAGCGAGGTTTAGTTACTCCTAAATGAAGGGTTGTAGGGAAGCATCCCCTACAGCTCTTTTTTGAGTTGAGATGGATCTGAATTTGATCATTTTATAGGAAAAATTCAAGAAAGTGCATGAATTCGAAAAAATCATAATCGGCGGTGAACCCCGCAAAGAGGCTTTCCATTATTGTACACTTTCGGGCTCCCCTGCCAGCCTGTAGCATGTAATACAGGCGTCTGGCAAGCGCTTACATTTCGGTGTGCGAGAGGAGTTGATTATAGCTTCAGAAATCATCCGTCACATGCAGCATGATTCGCGCAGAAGTTCGGCAAGGGAATCATCGTGCAGTACACATGATGAACAAGGGAGTTGTGATGAAGTGAGAAGATTCAAATTCCGTAAGCGAAAATTAGTCTCAAGCGTAGCCCTGATTGTGCCTGTTCTTTCCATGCTGCTATCAGCCGTATCCATACCTGTAGCCAGCGCAGCGAGCTACAATGTTACCTCATTCGGGGCTAACGGCACCGATACCGCGGACGATACGCAGGCCATCAACAATGCCATTACGGCTGCGGCCAGCGGCGATACGGTATTCTTCCCGTCCGGCACGTATTATACGTCCGGATCCATTGTCGCGAAGTCAGGTGTTAAACTGATCGGACAAAGCAAAACGACTGCCATTATCAAGTATAACGGAACGACAGACAACAATATGATCACGCTCAGCGGGAAAACCGGCGTTGAGATTGCTCAGCTCACCATCGACGGCAACAGCAACAACCATGTTGTTTCCGGAATCTGGGGCGAGCCCGGCGGCAGTCACTATATTCATGACAATATCATTAAGGATCTGACCAAATCGGATGGATTTGCGCCGTTTGGCATCCTGTTGTCGGCTTCCTCGGACTCCGTTATCGCCAATAATACGATCTCGAATATCGGTATCAATTCCGAATGGGGCGCAGGCATTCGCGCCGGCTGGAATTCGAACAACACGAAGTTCCTGAACAACACGATCTCGAACACGGGCCGGGGCGGAATTTTTGCGAGCGATGGCTGCAACGGCGTAGTGGTGAAAGGCAACACGATCACGGGATCGGGCGTGAACGCGCACGGCCTCTCGATTGAGCTGCACACGAACTGCAACAATTCCGTCATCGAAGACAACAACGTGGATCACTGGATTAGCGCCGTACGATCCGAGTCTATCGCGGTTCGGCGCAATGTCGTCCATACCACGGCCGGCACGGTCAAAGGCATGGGACTCGAGGTTATGGTGACGCACGGCGTCACGACCGACAACTTAGTCGATGGCGGCCAGCAAGTCGGCATGCAGCAATCCCCGGGCACCGGCTACCAATACTGGGGCTATAACACCGTTCAGAACATCGTCATGTGGGGCATGCAGCTTCAAGGCGAAGGAACGGGCGAGACGGAACAGTACCAATACTTCTATAAAAACACGTTCAAAAACGGACCGAACAACAACCCGGCCGCCGCTTATCCCGGCTATGCCGGCAACGCGATCCGGATTCACGGCAATTCGCGGAATCTTACCTTCGACAGCAACATTATCACGAACAACGGAGGCAAAGCGATCGAAATTACGACGGCCTCCGGTACGGATCGAATCAGCTTCATCAACAACACGATTACGGGCAATGCCGGAGCGTCCATCGATCAATATCCATCCGCGGCGGCCGATCTCGAATGGTCGGGCAACACCGTTAGCGGCAACGGAACCAACACGCAGCTGACGAGCCGCGGCTTCAGCGATCCGAAGCCCGTCGCGAATTTCAGTGCTCCGCTGTCCGTGCAGCTCGGTCAGCCGGTTACGTTCACCAACTCATCTACGGACAACGGCACCATCGCAGAGAACCTGTGGGATCTGGGCGAAGGTCCGCCGGTTACGTCAACAAGCCCGACGTATACCTATCAGACGGCAGGCAACTATCGCGTGACGCTCGTCGTATGGGACAATACGGGCCGCGCAAGCCTGAAGGAGCAGATGATCAACGTCTATGCCGGTCCGCCGGATACGCAAGCGCCAACGGCGCCGACGGTGACCTCCCCGTCCAAATCGAACGTAACCGTGGATCTGTCCTGGTCCGGCGCAACGGATAACGTCGGCGTCATCGGCTACGATGTCTATAAAGGCGGCACGCTTTACAGCTCCACGTCCGGGACGTCCTTAACGGTCAACGGATTAACGCCTAGCACGGCTTACAGTTTTACCGTTAAGGCGAAGGATGCGGCAGGCAACGTGTCGGCTGCGAGCAACACGCTGAACGTAACGACGGATGTAGGCGATACGCAAGCGCCGACGACGCCGACGGGCTTGACGATCACGGACGTAACGGATACGACCGTAACCCTCGCCTGGTCCGCATCCACCGATAACATGGGCGTAACCGGCTATGACATCTACAGCGGAACGACAGTGGTCGGATCGACGACCGGCGCAATCAATACGTTCAAAACCGTAACCGGGCTGACGCCTAGTACGGCCTATACGTTTACCGTCAAAGCGAAGGATGCTTCGAACAACGTATCGGCGGCGAGCAATACCGCCTCCGCCACTACCGATCCGGCCGCCAACTGGACCGCTTGCGCAGGAGAGAACCAGACATGCAGCTTTACCGGCACCAAAGAGGTTCGTTATGGCGCTAACGGCAGTTATAACTACGGCATTTTCACGAACTCGGTCGTTTGCTCGAACAACCAATTCGGCGATCCGGCTCCGGGAGCCTACAAGTCCTGCGAAGTGAATCTAGCGGGAACCGGCAGCAGCGATACGACTGCGCCTACTGCTCCGGGCAGTCTGACGTCGCCATCCAAAACGAGCACAAGCGTTAACCTGTCTTGGGCTTCCTCGACAGATAACGTAGCCGTAACGGGCTACGATGTGTACAACGGCTCTACGCTGGCCGGCACGACGGCGGGAACGACTTTCACGGTAAGCGGTCTATCCGCGAGCACCGCGTATTCGTTCACAGTCAAAGCGAAGGATGCGGCCGGCAATGTCTCTACCGCGAGCAATACATTAAACGTGACGACGAATGCCGCAGCAGACACAACGGCACCGACTGCGCCGGCAAGCCTTTCCTCACCGTCCAAAACAAGCACCAGTGTCAGTCTGACATGGACGGCATCGACGGACAACGTCGGCGTAACGGGCTATGAAGTCTATAATGGCGCTACGCTGGTTGGTACGCCGACGGGCAACTCCTTTACAGTGACCGGCCTGGCCGCAAGCACGGCATACTCGTTCACGGTCAAGGCCAAAGATGCGGCGGGGAACCTGTCAGCTGCGAGCAATACGCTCAATGTAACGACGAACGCCGCGACGGATACGCAGGCGCCAACCGCGCCGACAGGCCTCGCTTCGCCATCGAAAACCTCCACAAGCGTCAGTCTGTCCTGGACGGCTTCGACCGACAATGTGGGCGTAACGGGCTATGATATTTACAACGGTGCCGTACTTGCCGGCTCTTCAACCGGAACAACGTTCACCGTGAGCGGCTTGACGGAGAACACTTCCTATACGTTCACCGTCAAAGCGAAAGATGCGGTCGGCAATTTCTCCGCCGCAAGCAGCGCGCTTAATGTAACGACGAGCAGTTCATCCGCTGCAAACTGGACGAATTGCGCCGGCGAGAATAACACTTGCTCCTTCAGCGGGACGAAGGAGGTTCGTTATGGAGCCAATGGCGTTTACGCATATGGCACGTTCACGAACAGCGTATACTGCGGCAACAGCACGTTCGGTGATCCAATACCGGGCGCGTACAAAACCTGCGATGTGAACCTTGGCGGTGGCGGCGGTGCCGATACGCAAGCGCCTACTACACCGGCTAATCTGACATCGCCTTCGAAAACCTCCACGAGCGTTAGCTTGTCCTGGTCGGCTTCGACCGACAATGTCGCTGTGGCGGGTTATGACATCTACAGCGGAACGACACTGGTCGGCTCCGCGACAGGGACAGCTTTCACCGTTAGCGGACTATCGGCGAACACCGCCTACTCCTTCTCTGTGAAAGCCAAAGATGCAGCCGGCAATATTTCTTCTGCAAGCACGTCCGTTAATGTGACGACGAATGCTTCGGGAGGCGGCGGTGCGGGCAGCGTCATTCAAGAGTACTGGACCGGCGTATCCGGAACGAGCGTCAGCAGCATTCCTACGGGTACGGCGCCATCGGGAACAAACGTGTTAACCAGTCTTGAAGGAGCGACGAACTGGGCGGATAACTACGGGGACCGTATTCGCGGTTATATCACGCCTGCGACGAGCGGTACCTATACCTTCTACATTGCCAGTGATGATACATCGCAGCTGTGGCTCAGCACGAACAACAGTCCGTCGAATACTTCCATGATTGCCAGCGTTTACGAGTACACGGGCGTGCGTGAATGGAATAAACATAGCTCCCAGCAATCGGCATCGATTACATTGACTGCGGGACAGCCATATTATTTTGAAATCTTGCATAAAGACGGCGGCGGCGGAGATAATCTGGCTGTCGGTTGGACCGGACCGGGCATCTCAACGATTACGGTCATCGGCTCCGGTTATCTGTCTCAGTACTAAGTGGATTGAAGCTCCGGTCTCGCCTCGTGGCGGGATCGGAGTTTTTTCTGTCTCCCAAACAATGCCAATGGTATGATTGTCATATCAGAGACGCAGCTGATTCGCCGTAAGCATTTTAGCTAACCACTATTTGATGTAAGTAACACAGCTGTCGGCTAATGCGGCAGCTGTTCTGTTACCAAAGACTGAATATATTACCAGTGTATCTATTGGTAAGTAAGCTTATAGTAGAGTGAAAAGTTACATAATAGGGAGAACGCAGGGGCACATGAAGGAATCTGATTTTTGGTTAGCGTTTATTATTGCAGGGATTATAGCAGGCATTTTATTTATCATTAAATATGGTTTCCCGGTTGGTTATAAGGTAAGGATCTCATTAACGTATGGCGAGGCAAAAGATTATTTCTTCACTAAACGCTACTGTAAGAAGTGCGACTCGCAGTTAAGCAGAGTATCGCAAAAGGAGTTCAAAGGGAGAGGTTGGTCCAAATCGATTACTCCCGGCGATCATACGTATGGTGACAGTTAGGAGGTGAAGTTTAGCCTGAAGTGCCCTAACTGCGATACGGAGTATACATCAAAGGATTTGTGATTCGGCGAGCTGAGCGTTCCATATTGGAACGCTCAGCATTATTTTTCGGTGGTTTGGGGAGCCGAGAGTTCGATTTTCGAATGCTCGGCTTACGGTGTTGGTTGATTAGGGTAGTTTGTTGAGCCGAGCGTTCCATTGTGGAACGCTCGGCTTTAATTTTCGGCGGTTTGGCCGCGGAGAGTTCCATTTTCGAACACTCAGCTAGCATAGTAGGCTGATAGAGGTAGTTTGGTGAGTTGAGATTTCCATTGTGGAACTCTCAGTTTTGTTTTTCAGTGTTTTTGCTGCTGAGAGTTCCATTTTCGAACTCTCGGCTCACGGTGTAGGCTGATAGAAGTAGTTTGGCGAGCTGAGAGTTCCATATTGGAACGCTCAGCTTTATTTTTCGGCGGTTTGGCCGCTGAGTGTTCCATTTTCGAACTCTCAGCCTGTGTTTCTCAGCCGCTTTCTCGTCTCTATCCTCGCACAGGATTCGCACGAATCATCCGGATGAAATTCATCGTGGAGGCCGAGAGCGGCTCGTGCTTGCGCGTACAGATCGCAATGCTGTTGGTTAAATGAATGCCCTCCACATATACGCGGCATAGCTCCCCACGCTTGACGTAGTCTCGAACCACCAAGGAAGAAACGAAATTGGCGCCATAGCCTGCGATGACAGCTGTGATCGCTTCATGCAATCCATTGAATTGCAGGGAAATTGTCGGTGTCGAGGAGTTGTAGGTACGGCATAACGACAGCAACCGCTCGCGTGTGGAACTCCCTTCTTCCCGCATAACGAAAGGCTCCTTCATCATGTCGGACAGCGAAACCTGTTGATTCGCATAGCGATGGCCGGGGGCAACGACGAACCATAGCTCATCCCGAAACAACTCCTCCGTCTGAATCGAATCCGGGTAAGCCTCGGGCATTCCGCCGTAAATCGCGATGTCGACATCTACATGCAAGAGCTGTTTTAAAGCATCATTGGAATTCGTTGTTGTAATGATCATCTCGACTTGTTCGTACTGCTGTTTGAAGGTTGCTATCCAGGTGGGGATCAGGAAATGAGCCGGCAAATACGTTGCAGCCAAACGAATACATCCATGCGAGCCGTTACGGTACTCCCGGGCATATTGTTCAATTTGTTGTTCCACGGCAAAAAGCCGCTTAGCCAGTAAAGCAATCTCCTCACCTGCATCCGTTAAAGCGATCCCTCTTCCTTGCGGCTTGAGCAGCGGGAGGAGCAGCTCTTTCTCAAACTTTTTAATCTGCGCGGTAATGGCGGGCTGACTGATATTGAGCAGCTCCGATGCACGGGTCACGCTCCCCGTACTCGCAATCACATGAAATAACCGTAAGGCATGTAGATTCATCTCGAGCGCCTCCTTGCGAACAAATCATATATGAAATGTATAGATTCATTTTAAACATATATTATATTTATGATTATATCTCGAATACACTGAAAGCAGAAGTTCATTAGGAGAAGGGAAATGATCATTTTGCGGATAACGTAACGTACCGTAATTTCTAACGAATTGTACGCGCCTTATTTGATCAAATAACAGCGATATGAAATTCTAACGAATCCTACAGGTCTTATTTGCTCGAAAACTCATGCATTTCTGCCTATTTGGATCAAATAAGGCCTCTGTGATTCGTTAGAATTTTAGAAGTGCTATTTTCTCCGGAATAAGACCTCTACGATTCGTTAGCGTGAAAATCAAGCCCAGCTTAGTGCATTTCGGTTCATTAGGAGAAGGAGAAGTGATAAGTATGAATCAAGGAACGGTCTGGAATGAGGTTGATCAGTATATCGCGGAGCGGTTGATTGAGCAGGATGCTGTTCTCGCCAAGGTGTTATCCACCAATCAAGAAGCGGGGTTACCGGCAATTGATGTCTCTGCTGCGCAGGGCAAATTCTTGAACTTGCTCGTGCAGCTTCATGGCTCCAAACGGATTCTGGAAATCGGAACACTCGGCGGTTACAGCACCATATGGTTAGCGAGAGCACTGCCGCCTTATGGCAAAATCGTTACGCTGGAGCTCGATCCCCATCATGCGCAGATTGCTGCAGCGAATCTAGCTCATGCACAGGTGCAGGATAAGGTTGAAATTCGAGTCGGCGAGGCTTTGGAGCAGTTGGCTCTCATGCGGGACGAGGGCGTGGAGGCGTTCGATTTCATCTTCATTGATGCCGATAAACCAAACAATCCACATTACTTGAAGTGGGCTCTTCATTTCTCCCATCCCGGGACGGTCATTGTGGGCGATAACGTTGTTCGCGGAGGCGAAGTGTTGGACGAGAATAACTCCGATCCGCGTGTTATTGGGGTGAGGCAGTTCTATGATCTCTTGGCGGAAGAGAAACGAATTACAGCCACTGCGATTCAAACCGTCGGCAGCAAAGGCTACGATGGATTCATGATTGGTATTGTGACAAACTAATCGCACAGCCCGCATAGCTCACCCAAGACTACCCTCGCGGTAGTCTTTTTTATAAAGTCATATTTCGTATATTTTGAGTCTACTGTGATCAATGACGCATATCTGAACCTATTTTACAATAAAGGTTAAGTATTTCATCATCCGCATAATCGTATGGGAGAGGATCATATGTCGGAAGCATCAAGGCTGCTGGATGGCAAAATCGCGCTTGTAACAGGTGCCGGAAGCGGGCTCGGGCGAGCAATTGCGATTGGTTTGGCGGAACAAGGAGCGAAGCTCGTGCTGGTAGGCCGCAGAGCGGCGAAGCTGGAAGAAACGGCAGCAATCATCCGTGAACAAGGCGGAACGGCTTATCCGATTGCGGCGGATATTTCGAAGCTGGATGAAGTCGAGGCGATGGCGCGGCAAATCTTCGCAAGCTATGGCGTTCCGGCCGTAGTCGTGAATGCGGCAGGCGTGTTTAAAGAAATCGGCCCCATTCTCGAAAGCGACCCGACAGGATGGATGGACACGATCATGATCAATGCGGTCAGTCCTTATTTCATCTGCAGAGCACTGGCAGGGGAAATGGTGAAAGCGGGATGGGGACGCATCATTAACGTAACCTCCGCGGCGGCGTTGGCCGAGCCCGAAGGGACCAACAGTGCCTACGCTACGAGTAAAGTGGCGTTAAATCATTTTACAAGACAGTTGGCTGCTGAACTTAGCGGCACAGGTGTGACTGCGAACGTGTTCCATCCCGGTGAAGTGAAAACGGAAATGTTCGAAGCCATACGCAATCATGTTCGCGTGCCCGGTGAACTGCAGGACTGGGTAGCTTGGGTGGAGAGGACAGGCGGCGATTCGCCGGCGAAGTCCGTTCAGCTCATTGCCGATTTGCTAAAACCGGAGTCGGACTCCATTACCGGCCGATTCCTATGGATAGAAGATGGGCTGAAGCAACCTAAATATAGCTGGGATTAGGAGCGTTGATCATGACAACCTTACAATCGCATCTGGATGAGTTCAATCGGCAAGGGTTTACTGTATTTCGGGGGGCCATTTCGGAGTCGTGGGCGGATCAGCTGCATGCCGGGTTGCTGCATTATTTGGAAGAACCGCCTCTGCCGGGGCAATGGGACGGATTCCGTACGCGTATGTTTGAGCGGGGCGAAGCGTATATCCGCTTGATCGAAAATGAACCTATCGTCGACTTCGCGGAAGCGCTGCTTGGCGAGAAATGCCATATGTTCTGCATGAATGCTTTTACGACTAAGAAAGGCAAAGGCTTTGATACCTGGCATGTGGATGAGGAACTGTTCTTTCCGTTGCCTGACGGGACACAGCTGGATGAGCGTATTCCAATCCCGACTTATCTCATAACGGAACAGGTGCCCAGAAATGGACGATTACCCCGAACTCGGACGGCACAGTGAAGATTCTCAACCCGAACAGCGGCAAAGTATTGGACGTCAACGGCGGGGGACAAGCAGATGGAGCAAAGGTGCAAATTTGGTCCGATTGGGGTACGGTCGGGCAGAAGTGGCAGCTTGTCAATATAGCGCCTACGGAATCGAGCAATCTGGCCCTCGGCAAAACAGCAACGGCCAGCTCAGCCGAAGCAGCTGCCTATGGCGCTTCCGAACATGGGAGGCATTTCTAACGGCGGCATTAGCAGCGGTCAAATTGTAACCAAAGAAACGTTCTATCCGCGAGATGGGAAAACGTATATCTTCCAGCTGCGGGCCAAGATTCCGACAGGTGCGGGCACATGGCCGGCTTTCTGGATGTATTCGCCCGGAGGGGCGGGATCGACCACTTCGGAAATCGATATTTTCGAGTACTTTAACTCCCCGACCCAAAATACGTACGATTGGACCGGCTTCGATCATGGCGATGGCGTTGGCACGGACTACTACAGCATTATGACGAATCAATGGGTATGGCATCCGGGCTTCGACTTCGCTGCTGACTTCGCTGCTACCTTCCATACCTACACGCTGATCTGGAAGGAAGGCAACATTCAGAAGTGGGTGGACAATACGCTGGTGAAGGGAACGAACTTTGCTTGGTATGGTCCGGATCCGGAAGTGTTGATTAACTTGGCTGTAGGCGGAACCCGAACTCTGTGCCGTCCGCAGGTGCAACACCGTTCCCATCTAAATTTACGCTCGATTATTTCCGTGTCTATGTAAAATAGCCTCATCCCAAAGCCGTTGTTTTGCTGCCTTATGCAGCAGGGCAGCGGCTTTTATTCTTTGCGCGGTTTACGCAACAAGCGATAAAAACCGTAATCATGTCATAACAATTCGTATATTGCGTCTATTCCTTCCATTATGATTAGAAAATCCGGGGAAGTTGTGCAAACCGAATCCAAGTATCGACATTTTCTTAGGAATCGGGTTACAATTTTGACGTGTAAGACCGGATTGAGGTCGATTGATTGACGCAGAGAGAGGTTAGTTGATGAACCAGAAGAGAACATTGCGTTTCAAATTCATCCTCGGTTTTTTTATCGTAACGACCCCTTTGATCTTTTTTCTGTTCTATAATAATTTCTATGCCATGAATGTCGTCCGTGCGGAGGTATCCCAATCGTACTACAATTTCCTCGAAACGCAGGTCTCCTCTCTCGATCAGACGTTGGAGGAAACGAACAATTATATTCTGCGCCTGGGAAGCAGCGATTTCTCCTACACCAATTTGATACCGCTTACTTTATATCCGAAGGATAACGGCGATTATTTTATGGCCAAGCAGTGGTTGTTGCGCAAGTTCGATGACGATCTCAGCGTCTATAAAGGAATCAAAACCTTCTTCGTCTATTCGAAGAAAAATAATGATATGATCAGCGTCAAAAAGAGCTATGAAGATACCCAGGAATTTGACGGCGTCCTGTATTCCTTCTTTGAACAGCATAAGAATGACATGGATACACAGAATTGGACGGTTACTTCATGGAACGATAAATTTTACTTGGTACGTGTCATTCCGATCAGCCCGAATGAAATCAATCGGGAGCTTTATGTAGGCGCTTTAATCGATATCAATCACTTAATTCAACCGCTTAGACAGTCGAATTTCGGGAACAGCGGGAAAGAATTGCTGCTGATGTCGAACACGGGCACTTCCTTAATTGAAACCACCCTCTCTTCCGATAACGTCAATGAGATTGTGAAGAAGCTGGAACACAATGAGATGAAGTATGTTTCCTTTACGAAGTCGTCGAGCGGCAGCAAATATATGCTTGTCGGCCTTCCGTTTCAATATGCGCCGATTAGCCTGGCCGTCTTCATTCCGGAGAAAGTCGTGCTGCAGAAACTGTTATATTTTCAGCGCCTGCTCTTCTTGCTTCCGATTGGTTTGATTATCATTCTTGTTTTCTACTTGTTATTCGTAAAGAACGTGCTGCTGCGACCGATGAACATTCTGATCAAAGGGATGCAGAGCATCGGCCGGGGGAACTTGGATGTAAGGCTTGGCGACCATTCCACCAAAGAATTCTCCTTCCTGGTAGAGACGTTTAACAAGATGGCTTCGCAAATTCAAAGCCTGAAAATTAACGTTTACGAGGAAATGCTGCGAGCGCAGAAAGCCGAATTTAATCACTTGCAAGCGCAGATTAACCCGCATTTCTATTTGAACTCTTTAAATATTATATTTAGCCTCTCGGTGCTGGAAGAGAATCTTCTGGTTCAGAAAATGACCCAGCATTTAGGCGATTATTTCCGCTTCATTACTCGCTCCCATCGGGATACGATTACACTGGCCGAAGAGATTGGACATATCGAGAACTATTTGGAGATTCAGAAGCTTAGATTTCCGGAGAAACTCACCTTTCAGATTACAATCCCGGGCATGTATAAGACATACAGTATATCGCCCTTAATCATTCAACCCTTTGTTGAGAATGCGATCATACACGGGATGGATAAAGGCAAAGCGGTCTTTCATATTGCCATCGCGGTGAGGCAATCCGAAGCGTCGAGCGTTTGCTATGAAGTGTGCATCAGCGACAGCGGCAAGGGGTTCGCTCCCGACAAATTACAGATGTTCCAAGCCGGTCAATATGCAGAAGGCCAAGGCTCAGGGGACAAACATCTTGGGATTTGGAATGTACACCATCGCTTACGGATGAAGTATGGCGAGGCATTCAACATTCTGTTCGAGAATGGTGCCCGGAAAGGGGCAGTCGTACGCTTAATCATTCCCAAACAGTCACCATACGAGGAGCAGGGGGATCTCTAACATGTACAAGTTACTTATCGTAGATGATGAAGTCTATGCGATTAAAGCTTTGTTAAAAGGGATCGATTGGAACGGGTTAGGCTACAGCGAGGTTTATAGCGCGTGCGACGCAGATGAAGCGATGGAGATTATCCGGACCGTAAACATCGATGTTCTGCTGTGCGATATTGAAATGCCTGACAGCAATGGGCTTGATCTGGTTGGGTGGGTTAGAGAGCATAACACGTCGATCGTGCCTGTTTTCTTGACCGGCCATGCCGATTTCGCATATGCCCAACAGGCTATTCGCCTGGGCAGCTATGAGTATTTACTGAAGCCCGTTAACTATGATCAATTAAGATCGGTCATGGTGAAGGTGCAGGAGCGGGTTGAGGAATTGAGGAAGGTCGAGCAATTCGATGAACGCTTCCAAACCTATGAGAAGCTTTGGGAGAAGCAGAAACCCTTACTGACCGAACGATTCTGGCAAGATATATTAGGTCAGCGCCTCATTCCGACCGCGGACAACTTGCTGCAGCAGCTGCCAGCGTATAATGTCACGTTTGCCCCGAATACATGGATTTTGCCTATTCTGCTTAGTGTCGAGATGTGGAGCAAGGAGTTCAATCTGCGCGATGAAGAAATTATGGAGTACGCGCTTCGCAATGCGGCAGCTGAGCTGTTTCTGCAATCACAAGCAGGTGACGTTATTCAAGATCGCAACGGTCTTCATTTCATTCTCATTTACTTGACGAACCCTGCAGAAGCCGATATGGATGGTTGGCTTACCAAATGTCAGGACTATATAGACGTCTGTTCACGACTGTTCTATTGCAGCTTGTCTTGTTATATCGGACGACCGGTAGGGATAGGCGATCTGTCTGACAGCTATCATGCGTTACTGGAGCTTGAGGCTCGCAATATCGTAAATACGAAGGTTGTCCAATTCCAGCCGGAGCGGACAGGCAGCGTGCCCGCGAATCCGATCAAAGCGCCTGTCCATATTGAATGTGCGGACTGGGTCGTGCTGTTCGAGCTAGGGAAGAAAGAGGAACTGACGAAGCGGCTGGACGCCGTGCTTGCAGAGCTCCGGGAAGATCAATTCAGTGCGGCTGAAACGATCGATGCCCTCTACCACTCGATCTTACATATGGTGTACCAAGTGTCGCATAAGCATGGCCGGTCTGTGAAAGAAATGCTGGGTACGGGAAAGTGGTTCGGCGATGCTTCGGCAACCCGTTCCATTGCGCAGTTTAAACAATGGGCTGCGCGTGTAATTACAGCGGGAATCGATTATATGCAGGTGATGCGGATGGACAGCTCTGCAATTATCGAGAAGATCAAGCAGTATGTTCAAGCGAATTTGAAGGATGTGATGAGAGAAGAGATTGCCTCTCATGTGCATTTAAACTCCGCCTATTTATCAAGGCTGTTTAAGAAAGAAACAGGGCAAACCTTGATGGACTACATCATTACAGTCCGAATGAATCAAGCCAAAATTATGCTCATCGAGACGGATTTTAAAATTAGTGAAATCTGTGAATCTATGGGATACGAAAACTTCTCGCATTTTAGTAAAGTTTTCAAAAAACAAGTCGGTGTTCATCCGCAGGAATTTCGCAAGCGATATCAATTGCTGGATAAATAAGTGCAACAACAAACCCTCGGTGAGCAATTCATTGTTCATCCGAGGGTTTATTTTATTGCTGTCATAATAACGGCAATGATGTCATTCCACTTCGTAGAAAGCCTATATTTGAAACTCTATAATAAAGATAACAGATGGGGATAACGAGAAGGAAGGTGCTGAATATGGGTAATAAACCCATTAATAATCAATACAAAACGACTTTTATTAAAAAAGTATATCAAAATCGATATTTATTGCTCATGTTATTGCCAGGCGTACTTTACTTGATCATTAACAATTACATTCCGATGCTTGGGTCGGTTGTCGCTTTCAAAAGCATCAATTACGCGCTGGGTTACATAAAGAGCCCATGGGTTGGATTCGACAATTTTAAGTTTCTGTTTAACTCAACCGATGCCTGGGTCATTACGCGAAATACGATCTTATACAATCTCGTATTCATCGTTCTTACTCTGGTCAGCGCCGTGACATTCGCGATTCTGCTGAATGAGCTGCGGAACCGCTTCTTCTCCAATTTGTATCAGAGCGTGATGTTCCTCCCCTACTTTTTGTCAGCGGTTGTCGTAGGGTATCTTGGCTACTCGATGCTAAGCCAGGAGTTTGGTTTCATCAACACCATCATATTGGCTCCGCTCGGCATTGAACCGATTTCGTGGTATAGCGAACCGAAATACTGGCCGTTCATCTTGCCGATCGTCTACATTTGGAAGAACGTTGGCTACTCCATCGTCATTTACTTAGCCGCCATTATCAGTATCGACAAGGAATACTATGAAGCTGCCATAACCGATGGCGCAACCAAGTGGCAGTTGATCAGGAACATTACGCTTCCTTCCATCAAGCCGATGATGATCATTCTGACCTTGCTCGCGGTCGGTCATATCTTAAATGCAGATTTCGGTTTGTTTTACCAATTGCCGCTGGATGCGGGAGCCTTGTACTCAACGACGAATGTCATTGATACGTACGTGTACCGGGCCTTGATTCGATTGGGAGATACCGGGATGTCATCAGCAGCGGGCATGTATCAATCCGTAGTCGGATTCGTTTTGGTTGTTAGCGTGAATTTCCTAGTACGCAAAATAGATAAAGAGAATGCACTCTTTTAGAAAAGGAGGAGGAGAAGCTTGGAAACTACAACTTCGGTAAACTATACCTTGCAAGATGAACCTTCGGCTGCACGAAGGAAACGGCGAGACGTGTTGGCTGTCTCAACAAAATCCAATATCATTCTGAACATCATTTTTATCCTATACGGTTGTCTGTGCCTCCTTCCCATCTTGTTGGTCGTAGGCGTATCCTTCTCGGATGAGAAATCAATCGCGCTCCACGGCTATAAATTAATCCCTGAGAAATTCAGCTTGTCCGCTTACAAGTATTTGTGGTTCGATATTCACAGCATTATAGCGGCTTACGGGATTTCCATTCTGGTTACGGTTGTAGGCACCATTGCCGGAATCATGATGACTGCGTTGTTTGCTTATCCGTTATCGAGGAAAGATTTCCACTTTCGCGGGTTCTTCTCTTTCTTTATCTTCTTCACGATGATCTTCAGCGGCGGTCTGGTGCCTTGGTACTTGGTATACACGAATCTCCTTCATCTGAAGGATACAATCTTCGCCTTGATTGTACCGGGTCTGCTGATGAACGCCTTCTACGTGATTATTATGAGAACGTTCTTTCAAACGACGATTCATCCCTCTATTATTGAATCCGCAACGATGGAGGGGGCGGGCGAAGGGCGAATTCTCGTTCAGATTGTTGTCCCGTTATCGCTTCCTGTCTTTGCAACAATCGGATTATTCTACTCGCTCGGTTATTGGAATGGCTGGTACAACAGCTTGATCTTCATCAATAACGACGACATCATTAATCTCCAGTACATGATGTATAAAGTGTTAATGAACCTGCAGTTTTTGCTGGCAAACGCCCAAGCCGGCGGTCCCAGCTCCACAGAGATTGCAAACTTACCGAGTGAATCCGTTCGTATGGCCATGTGTATAGTTGGCACGGGGCCGATGGTGTTCGCCTATCCGTTCTTCCAGAAATACTTCGTAAAAGGATTGACTGTAGGCGCTGTAAAAGGCTAAAACTAGCATTGCTAGTTAGCATAGATAAATATACTCAGGAGGGTTTGTATGAAGAAAATGAAAAAAGCAGCTCCACTCGTTGTAGCGTCTATTGTTTCAGCATCTCTGTTGTTGTCAGGCTGTGGAAAAAATAACGATCAAAGCGCAAGCAACGAGAAGCCGGCTAATGATACGAAGCAAGAAACAACGGCGACCAATGAAACCCCCGCGACTAATGAAGCTCCCGCGGCATCTGAACTGGCGCCATACAAGCTCAAGATGGTTGTTCCCGGCGGAGCGGTGCCGAAGGACCTGGCATTGGTCAATGAGGAAATAAGCAAGTATCTTAAAGATAAAATTAACGCATCATTCGAATTGGATGTCATAGACTGGGGCAGCTGGCAGGACAAAGTGAACTTGAAGTTTGCATCGAGCGAGCAGTTCGACTTGCTCCAGACGATGAACTGGGATAACTTCGGCACGAAGATTCAACAAGGCAACATTATCGACTTAACCGATCTAATCGATAAGAATGCACCGGATCTGAAAACAGTCATTAACCCGGCGCTGCTCGAGGGCTCCAAAGTGAATGGACGCAATTATGGCATCCCTATCAATAAAGAGCTGGCCAGCCAAGCAGGTGTCATGCTCCGCAAAGATTTGGTAGATAAATACAAAATCGATATTACGAAAATTAAAAAGGTTGAAGACTTGGAACCGATCTATCAAATGATCAAAGAGAAAGAGTCCGGCGTCGTTCCGCTCTACTTGAACAAAGATACAAGCGTGGATTGGATTTATAATCCGATGAATTTTGAAGATCTGGGAGACAGCAGCCCTGGATCGGTAGTACGGGGAGCCAACGATTTTAAAGTCGTGTCCAGCATTGAAACGCCTCAAGTGAAAGCAGAATTGGATCTGGCACGCAAGTGGTTCCTAGCCGGTTATGTGAATAAGGATGCGGCAACGGCAGCAGACATCTCGGGAGCTCTCAAAGCGGGTAAAGCCTTCTCCTACGTGCAACAGCTGAAGCCGGGTAAGGATGCGGAAGATAGTTTGGCTAACGGCGTTGAATTCGTGCAGGTGGAGTTAACAAAACCAATTGTTAGAACAGCAGATACAACAGGTTCGATGACGTCGATCTCCAGAACCTCGAAGGATCCGGATCGTGCAATGATGTTCCTGAATCTTCTTTACACCGACAAATACCTGGTTAACCTGCTCGCATTCGGTATCGAAGGGAAACATTTCGTGAAGAAAAGCGATAACGTAATTGACTTCCCGGAAGGCGTAGATGCTGCAACATCGGGTTATGTGCTTAATGGAGCATGGATGTTCGGTAATCAGTTTAACGATTATCTGTGGGCCAATGAGAACCCGAACAAGTGGGACAATTTCTTGAAGTTTAATGAATCCGCGGAAAAGTCGAGCGTACTTGGTTTTGTCTTTAATCCGGAACCGGTGAAGAATGAAATTGCGGCGTTCAACAATGCGAAGAAGGAATTCGAGCCTGCTTTGTTTACCGGAACCGTGGATCCTAACGAATTCCTGCCGAAGTACATCAATAAATTGAAATCCATTGGCGTTGATAAAATTATTGCAGAGAAGCAAAAGCAACTGGATGAGTGGGTAAAAACGGCGAAGTAATGCTGATTGGTTTGCGTGAACGATCGCAAGATCGGATATGCAGCATTCAGCAATAACCATTACAAAGGCTGACGCTCTACGGAGCGTTAGCCTTATTTATACCAAGGAGGGATACGATGCATAATCGTGTGCTTAACTTCGAGCAAATCGAGCATTTCAAGGAATGGGGCTGGGTAAAGGTCGAGCAAGCCTTTCCGCGGGAAACGGCAGTCTCCTGTCAGCAGTTTCTGTGGGAAAAGCTCCGGGAGAGAGGGGTCTTGCAAGAAGATCCATCGTCTTGGACGAAACCGATGATTTACATTCAGGAAGCCTATCGGAGTCCGGAATTTGATCAATGTAACACGCTGAGAATGGCCAATGCGATAGAAGAGCTGATCGGCAAAGAGAGATGGACAGATAAAGGTGTGTACGGCATCGACGAGATTCATTCTACATGGGGCTGGTGGCCGGTTAACTTTGCGCTGGGAGCGGAGCAAGAGTGGACCGTTCCGACGGAAGGCTGGCATTGGGACGGCATTCACTTCCGTCACTATGTAGATAGTCCGGAGCAGGGATTGCTCTGTCTCTGCCTGTTCTCCGAAATCGCTCCGCGTGGCGGCGGTACGTTAGTGCTTGAAGGTTCGCATAAGCTGGTTGCTCGTTTTTTGGCACAGCATCCCCAAGGACTTGAATCACAGGCTGCAATAGACGCGCTAAATATGCAGCATCCCTATCTAGCCCAATTGACCGGAATCGCGAGCGGGCAACATGCTTCTACTGCGGAAGCCCGCATTCATACCTTTATGAACACGCTGCATAGGGATTCAGAGGGAATTCAGCTGCGTGTGATTGAAACGACCGGTTCTCCGGGTGATGTCATCCTCTGTCATCCGTTTCTGTATCATACGGCATCGCCCAACCATAACGGCGTTCCGCGCTTCATGTGCAACCGGACGACCCCGTTAAAAGAACGCATGAACTTGAATCGAGATGATCCTCGTGACTATTCGCCGTTAGAAATGAGCATACGGCAGGCACTCAGCGATAGGGAGACCACATCATGACGGCTAACCTTGAAGGCGTAATAAGCTGCAAGGATTCTTATTTTAAGATTAATGGCAAGAGCAGACTGGTGATTTCCGGGGAACTGTCCTATTTCAAAACGGATCCGATCGAATGGGAGGATCGAATCCGCAAATTAAAAGCCAATCTCTTGAATTGTATCAGCACCTACGTGCCGTGGGGGTTACATGAGAGAGAGAAGGAACAGTTCGACTTCTCGGGCCGCTTAGATATCGCCGGGTTTGTGGAATTAACGAAGCAGAATGAAGTATTAGGCATAGTAAAGCCAAGCGGATATGTTTGCGACGAAATTTCCGGTGGGGGATTCCCGAGCTGGATATGGGCGGAAGGAGTTAGAACGAGAACCGGTGATCCCGGATTTCTTCACTATTTACATCGCTGGTTGGATACGATTACCCCCTTGTTGAAAGGCACTCAAATTACGGAGGGAGGCAATGTGATTCTTTGGCAGGTGGAGAATGAGTTCGGTTTTGGGAATAAACCTTATCTGCTTCAGTTGGTCCATAAAGTGAAAGAGCTTGGCATCGAAGTGCCTATCGTGCTGAATAACGGGGATTATTATGCTGAAGAGGGACTGCTGGGGGCTGTTGATTACTATCCAACACCTGGACCGGATCAAATACGGGAAGTCTCTGCTTACTTTCAGAATTATCGTAAGACACATCCAGACAAGCCGATCTTTAGTCAGGAATTTGAAGCCGGCTGGTTAAACACCGCTGCTAGCTCAGACGTGACGACAATGGGACATTTACCGCGCGTATGGCTGGAAAGCTTGCCGAAGCTTGCGTTTATTAACGGCTGCGCAGGGCTGAACTATTTTATGTTTGCCGGCGGAACGGATCCCGGGATGCAGCCTGCTAAATTTTTTCCGAATCGCTATTATAATGAAGCTGCCATCGAAGAGTGGGGCGAGCTCGGAGAATTGTATTATCGCTATAAGACTACGCATGCTCAGCTGCTTAGCTTCGAATCCTTATTGGTAGATGAGCCGGAAATCGTGACAGGCGCAGAAGTGAATGTAGAGGGTGTTCCTCCCGAAGTGCTGGTCAACCTTCGCGGGATGCAGCTGCTTTCTTTCAGCAATGCTTCCGATGAAACACAGGCTTTTACTTGGGAATCCGCCATGCTGGGCGTCGTTCCTACCAGAACCGTGCTGCTGCCGATGGAAACGAAGCTATATCCGCTGCATGTTCATTTACATGAGGGCTTGAAATGGATTCATTCCTCGGCTGAATTTCTCTATAGGGATTCGAGCGTTTGTATCGTCTATGGGGAGATTGGCCAACTAAATGAATTGAAGCTGATGTGGAACAGCGAGCAGCTGCCGCATGTAGCTGATTCAGGAGACGTGCAGACAGCGTGGTGCGACAAGGAATTAACCGTTACGTTCACCCATCGGCCGGAAGATCAATGGATCCGCTTGGATGCCTATCGCATTATGATCATTTCGCGGGAGCGGGCTATGCGTACCTGGTTCGGACCGGAAGTCTGCGGCAGAAGGGATCTGCTTATTTCGGATCTTTATTATGCGGAATGGTTGGAAGCTGCCGATCTAATTTGCGTGGAGGCTGAACCCGGTGTTAGCCATGAGTTGACCGTGATTCGCAGATCAGATGCATCGATGCAGCAAATCACCTATACGGCTCCTCAGCATGGCGTTCCTGATCTGCGGGCGACTGAAATCATGAAGTGGGACATCTGCCAGGATTGGGAGGCGCAGTTTGTTTCCTCGAATGCCGCAGCCAAGATAACCAAACTAGGGATCCCCTACGAGACAAATGGGCATAACGATTGCGGATATGCGGTCTACGCAAGCGAATGGATCAGTGATGGTGAAGTGCAGCAATTACTGATACCGGAGTTGAATGACTATTTTGATCTGTTTATTAATCATAAATGGGTTGCTTCGGGCAAACGCACAATGAAGGTTCAACTAATCAATCTAGTAAAGGGGAAAAATCGTTTAACGCTTCGCTGCTACTCCACGGGGCATGACAAAGATATGGCTCTGGATCCGGCTTTAAGCGGAATGATGCTGCCTTTGTATGTGGGTGCCGTTCATTACGAAGAACTGGTGAGCTGGGAACAGAAGATGTTGTTCACCAAGGAGCAGAAAGACAAGATGTTTGAGGAAAGGGATCAATTACTCTCCTTTCACGATGATGGTTATGCGCAGGAAATCGGTATCGACATTGCAGCGCTTGGTAAGGAGACGGAGAATTGGTCACCGTTCGAGTTCGGCTCGGAAGGCTTGCTGATCAAAGACGCCAATATCGACTATACGGGCTCGGGTGAAGTTTTAAACCGAACCCAGTTTTATGCGGATGCCAAATATGCCGGTAATCGGGTTCTGCTGGAGATTAGAGATGCGGACTTAATCTACGCCCTTTATGTGAATGGCCAGCGGATCGCTGCGATCTGGCAAGGGTGGAGCAACTGGGGATTCGAGAATAGCCCGAAATACTGGGATATTACACCTTGGATTCAATTCGGAGAACGAAACCAAATTCTGCTGCGTTGTCTAATGGGGCCAAGAGGCGGCGGTGTCTTTCAGCCCGCGAGCATTTCCTACTATAAAGCCGCAATCGAAGGGGAAGCGAGCTTTATTCCTTTAGCATCAGGAATTCAGGCTGCAATTGAAGGTGAGCTCGGAACGTATGGGCAGGAAAGCTTGAAAGGTTTTGCAACTAAGCAGGAGGGCTCCCTAATTATCGCTAAGAGTCCATTTACTTACTCAGATCGGTCGGATGTGGTACATCCGATGTACATCGAGCTTGAGGGCGTACATGATTTCACTTTGATATATGTAAATGGCGAGTTGATCGGAAAATATTATCCGGGCGGCTATCAACGGAGATTCTATGTATGGCGTTCTTGGCTCAAGGAAGGCGACAATGAGCTCGCGCTTGTCGGTAAACTCGCGGCTACACCGCTGCCTTGCATTACGATCGGCCGTTATCATGTAAAAGTAAAAGATCAAATTCAATTAAGCTAAATCCCAACATCGAAGAAATTGGTAAAAAACCTCCGTCAGCTGAGCTGATGGAGGTTTTGATTTACTTGACGTAAACGCGGAAGTAATCCAAGGAGAAGACGGCCGGAAATGAAGAAGCTACGGGATTATTGTTCGTATTTCCGCCCATGGCCAGGTTAATGAGAACTTGCGGGGCAGGCCCATCCCATCTAAAGAGCGTTCCTTTCACGAGTGTGCCGTCCACCCACTTCTGGAGGTTCCCTTCCTTCCAAATCAGCGTGTAGAGATGATAGTCATCTGAAAAATCGAATCCGGGATGCCATACCCATTGATTCGTCATGATACTGTAATAGTCTGAAAATACGCCATCGCCATGATCGAATCCCGTCCAGTCATACGTATTCTGCGTCGGCGTATCGAAGAATTCAACGATATCAATCTCGGAAGTCGTTGATCCGGCACCGCCCGGAGAATACAGCCAGAATGCCGGCCAAGCTCCGACCTTTTTAGGGATTTTTGCCCTTAGCTGAAAGATATATGTCTTCCCGTCGTAAGGATAGAAGGTTTCCTTCGTAGTAATTTGACCGCTGCTTATTCCTCCGTCATATACGCCGCCTAAGTTTGCGGTTGCTGTTAATTCCAACGTCGTAGAGGTTAAATGGTGGTTGGTTGCATTAATCGGCTGATATCGCTGCCATTCATTGTTGATGACCGTTGTTCCCGCGACACCATACGCATTAAATGAATTGGTTAGGGCGGTAAGACTGTTCGTGTTGCGCGAGGTACCGAACGAATAATCTCTTAATAAGGTGTATCCGGTAAGGTCCGGTCCGGTTGGGGGCGGCGTTGTTGTAGTTGTGGTAACTACATTTGGTATCGTAGTTCCTTCTTTCGTGGAGAAAGTTACCTCACTTCCGGAGATGCCCTTTAGGATGATCGAATAGGTTCCATTGGCATTAATAAGCGGCAGGACGTTGAAAGAATAAACGGTTCCCGCAACAAAGGTTGTATTCTTGGAATCAAGTAAGGAACCCAGTGCAGGTTGGTTATTCCATGCAAGGGTAGTTTGATTCCAAGTCGTATTACCCGTTCCTGCGTATGCACCAATATTCGCGGTACCGCCTGTGATACACTTCACATTCAGAACGGCGCTGGTAATCGTACCTGAGTTACTGACATTAAATTTCAAGTACGATCTTTTGTCTTGGCCAACATTAACGGCCATCGTGGTTGCGGTAGGGCCGATTAAACTGGTTCCCCACATGGTTGCATCATCGGAAGCGTTGCTGGTTACAGTTGCCGCATCAGCTTCTTTGTTATCCACCATCAAGAATGTGGAGAGCACCATTACCATGACCAAAAAAGATGACAATAAAGATGATTTCTTCTTCTTCATAATCCGACCTCCAGTTTGTTCAAGCTTTAATGACAACGCTTACAATATAACGATCGTTTTCTATTCAATTCAGGTGATTTCCTCCTTTCCAATGAGTTGTTCCATTCTCCGGACTGTACATGGTGGAAGAGAGAAATCGCTAATTCGTGATTAGCATACCTAATATATCCCAGTGATCCGAGTCCCAACAACGACCTGGTGTGACCTGAATAACGTAATTATGACGATATTATCTAAACGGACTTACGATCTTCGAATCCATGTGCGCGCGGACGGTAAATAGGCTACCCGAGAGAGTCTCGGTAGCCTATTTACCGTTAGCATGACGGATGTTCATCGTTTATTTGGACCAATCAGCACGGTAAAACTCACTAACGTGACGAAGATCGTAGCGCCCATATCGGACAGGATAGCCATCCATAGGGTTAGCCACCCGGGGATGGTAAGCAGCAAGGCGACTAGCTTCAATCCGAGCGAAACGCCGATATTAAACCGAATGATCGAATTGACCCGTTTAGCCACGGATACGGCTTCCGGCAGTTTGCCTAAATGATCCTGCATGAGCACGATATCCGCGGTTTCAATCGCACTATCCGTTCCTTTTCCCATTGCAATCCCCAGCTGAGCGGTGGCCAATGCAGGCGCATCGTTAATGCCATCCCCAATCATAGCGACTTTACCGTGAAGGGAGAGTTGTTTGATTCGATTCACTTTATCTTCGGGCAGCAGATTACCGAAGGTTGAAGTAACTCCAACTGATTTCGCGACCTTCTCAGCGGTTTTCTGATGGTCTCCGGTGAGCATGACGGTCTTCCGAATGCCTGCCCGATGGAGCTCTGCAATGACCGTTTTACTCTCATCGCGAATTTCATCGGCAATACCGAACATGCCCAGAACCTGCTCCTTATCTGCCAGGAGAACTAAAGTGAGACCCTCATTCTTTAAATCATCGATTTGAGTCTGGACATCAGCCGGAATAGTGAGATGCTCCATGCCTTGTTCATTCCCAAGCCAGTATGGTTTGCCTTGTACGACAGCTGTAATACCGCGGCCGGAAATCGTCTGTATTTCATCCGGTGCCATGAAGTCGACGCCAAGCTCTGCCACTTTCTTCATGATAGCTTTGGCCAGTGGATGAGAAGAGGTGCTTTCGATGGACCCTGCGACCGCTAAGAATTGCTGCTCCCGGTATACGATCATCTTCTCGACGTGCGGTTCCCCTTTGGTTATCGTCCCCGTCTTGTCGAAGGCTATGGTATCGATCTTGCCTAACTGCTCCAGAAAGACGCCGCCCTTGATTAATATCCCGTTCCGCGCATTTCTGGTTATGCCGGATACAATGGCTATTGGCGAAGAGAGAATGAGTGCGCAAGGGCATCCGACGATTAAGACGGCTAAGCCTTGATACACCCATTTGCTCCAATCTCCGCCTACGAGAAGGGGAGGAACCAGAATGACGAGCACCGAGACCATCATAATAATCGGCGTGTAGTATTTTGCGAATTTATTAATGAATAACTCCGTCGGTGTTTTGGTTTCTTGCGCTTCTTCAACCAAATGCAGAATCTTCGCGAGCGAAGAATCTTTGTAGGCTTTCTCGATTCGGATGTGAAGGACGCCTTCGTTGTTGATGCTTCCGCCAAAAACAGGCGCTCCGTTTTCTTTCTCAATCGGTAATGCTTCTCCTGTAATGGCAGCTTCATTAACCGAGCTTTTGCCGCTCATTACAACTCCGTCGGAGGGGATCTTCTCGCCGGGCTTCACGATTACGAGATCGCCGATCGTCAAGGATGAGATGGGGACGACGGCTTCGCGGCCATTTTCAAGTTTCACCGCTTCTTTGGGGGCTGCTTTAAGGAGCGTCTCCATGGAGCGACGGGCTTTCTCCATCCCAAGTCCTTCGAGCAGCTCATTCAAGCCGAAGAGAACGGCCACGAGCGTTGCTTCTTTCCATTCCCCGATTGCCACAGCGCCTGCCAAAGCGATTGTCATGAGGGTATCAATGTTAAATCGCAAGGCAAACAGATTTCTAAGCCCTCTTACAAATGTCGAGTAGCCGCTCAGGACAATTGCTGCAGCATACATGCCGATTTGGATGCCGCTGTATACTTGATCGCCGGAGATATAAGCGACACCATAGAGAATTGCTGAGACAATCAACAGCTTCACCATCTTGGAATTCCCGTGTTCATGGGAATGATCATGCGTATGATCATGATTGCTTTCGTGAGCATGTTCATGCTTATTGTGTTGAGCGGGATGGCTGTGAAGATCGATATAGGCGTGATCCGATTTTAAAATTTGCTCGACATCAGGCAGCGATACTCGGGGGTCAAGCTTCAGTTTGCCTGAATTATAACTAAGAGAAGCGCTCTCGCCGTGTTCCAGCTGTTTGATTTGCTGTTCGAGTCCTAGCGCGCAATTCCCGCATGAGAGTCCTTTGACGCGATATTCATTCATAAGCAGCCTTCTTTCGTTAATATATGAGCATCTATTCATATGATATGTTGGAATTATTTTTCTGTCAAATGTAATTCGTCCATCCGGAGTGCTGCAACAATCGGCTGCCGGCTATGTTATAATGAAGGACATAATAATCTATGGTTGGTGGAACAGTTGGACGATAAGCTTACGATAGAAACCTGCGACGATTCATGCAGCGGCACGCAAATGGACTTCAAAACCGTGAAAGAAAATTTAGTCGATGAGTCCGCGGCTAATGCGATGGCTGATTTATTCAAGACACTTGGGGATCCGACCAGGGTTAAGATCATTCATGCCTTATCACAGAGCGAGCTATGCGTACATGATTTGACGCAGGTGCTCGACATGGGGCAATCAGCGATCTCCCATCAGCTTCGGTTTCTTAGAAACTTGCGTATCGTAAAGAGACGTAAAGTAGGGAAAACCGTATTTTACTCCTTGGATGATGATCATGTGGAGCAAATATTTATCCAAACGTTACAGCACTTGAGGCATGATTAATTACCGCTTAGTTTTATTCAACGACCGTAAAGGCAGACGATCACTTGGATCGTCTGCCTTGTTTGTGTATAGATCGAGAAGATGATTTGGTATAATTGGAAGGGCATCAGGATTCATATAAATGGAGGGAGTATCATCAATGAAAATTGGATTCCTAATTATTGATATGCAAACAGTCCATCTGGAAGGTTTAGACAAGCCGATGATAGAACGAGCCAGTGAGTACATTAACTATGTGTCCGATTCGCTGCGTTCCAATAATCACACAGTCATACACGTTCACGACATTGAAGGTATTTCGGAGTCAAATCGAGAAGCATTCAACTCGGTTCCGGAGATTCAAGTTCAGGACACAGACATCATTGTAAGCAAGGAAAGCTCGAATGCCTTTTGGCAAACAGAGCTGGAGCAAGTTCTGCACAAGCATGAAGTGGAATTAGTCATCCTTGCAGGGTATGCGGCGGAGCAATGCGTGTTGTTTACCTATAACGGAGCCAGCGAGCGAGGATTCAAACCTGTCCTATTGCAAAACGGGATTCTAAGTAAACACGCCGACATCATAACGTCGACTTACCGAGATCGAAATCTAATCTCTTATCCGGTCGTTAACTACTTACTCAAATAAATCCGGTCCAATAGCTCGATTGGGTGGTGTTTATTGTGCAGGTACTCCGGTACTTCATGCAATGGCTGATAGTCATATTGGCGGAATCATGATGTTTATTCAGTTGTATGATGATCTATTTATTCAGGAATATGGTCTGGATAGGAGCACGGCTATGCTGCTCTTCGGAGCCGTCGGTGTTATATATGCGCTGTTGGATCAGTATCTTCAACATCGCAGTCAAGGGAGAATGGTCTGATGGAGATGCAAAACGTACTTCCGGCACGAACGAGAGAAGAGTTGCGGGCATGGTTACTGGAGAATAGTACGAGTGAAAAATCGTGCTGGGTCGTGGTTAGCATGACACCAACTCCCGATGCAGTGTTATATTTGGATGCCGTCGAAGAATCGTTGTGCTTCGGATGGATTGACGGCGTGAAGAAAAAAATATCCGAAACCGGGCTGGCGCAGAGGTTGTCCCCGCGAACCAAAAAAAGCTCATGGACGGAATTGAACAAAGAACGCGTCCGCCGGCTCGAACGTTTGGGATTCATGCGTGACGAAGGGAGAAAGGTGCTTCCAGATATGAGCCCGGATTCCTTTCGGATTATTGAGGCTATAGAGCGCAGGCTCAGAGAAGATCAGCAAGTCTATGATAACTTCATGGCTTTCCCAGATCTGTATACAAGAATTCGAATCGACACGATACAAAGTTATAAAGATCAGCCGGAATTATTTCAGAGCAGACTCGATAAATTCATTGCAAACACGAAAGAGAACAAGATGTACGGTCAATGGCATGATAATGGCCGCCTTTTGTGTGAATAGGGCACCATTCAGCCTCCATCCGGACAAAACTCGAATAGCGACTATCTGTCTTATGCAGATAGCCGCTTATTTTGCATGCAATGGTTGGAAGTTAAACGAAAATCAAAGCAGATTTGTAATAATTTGGTGATATAATCAATGAGAGAAGAGGGGCTTAATAATGGCTTGATTTTGGTTAAGAGGGGTAACGTTATGCAGCGGCGTGGAAATGCAAACAGTGCATCTGTAGGTACTCGGCTCATCGCTTTTCTGTGGGATTACGCGATCATATCGGGCTATATCATTCTGCTGATCGGCATATCTTTTGTGATTCGTCCTTGGCTGACTCCATTGTTTTCGACTTCTCCGTTGATGGCGGAGATCAGTGGGTTTCTATTCATCACGCTTCCAGTATATCTTTATTTTGCACTATGTGAGGGATCGGCGGCGCATGCAACATGGGGAAAACGAAAAATGGGAATTGTGGTGACCGGCGCAAATGGGAAATCAATCGGTCTCGGAGTTTCCCTTCTCCGTTCTGCTCTAAAATTCGCTCCTTGGGAGCTGGCCCATTTTACGATTTGGCATATGGTTCTTCCTACTGAATACCCGGACTCATTGATCTACTCTTTATTGGGGACGGTCTATGGTCTGGTGCTCCTCTACTTGATAAGTCCATTATTAAATAAACAGAAACGAACCGTATATGACTTCATAGCGGGAACTGTAATAAGGTACAAGGATTAAGGATAGAGGAGTATAAGCGTTTTTAAGCTTGCTGCGTCAAGGGCAGCGTGATGAAATACGTAGTACCTTCGCCTTCCTTGCTGCGGACCTCGATCTTGCCGTTCATGCTCCGAATGACGCTGAAGATGACCATGGTCCCAAGACCGGTGCCCTTGTCTTTGGTGGTGTAGTAGGGCGAGCCCAGCCGTTTAAGCTGTTCATCGTTCATGCCGATACCGGTATCGGCGATCGTGATTGTGACGATTTGGTTAGGCATGTTGACCGTATATGTCAAGGTCAGCATACCCCCGCGGGGCATCGCCTCGATGGCGTTCTTGCCGATATTGATGATGGCTTGCCTGAACTTGGACTTGCTGCCGTATACCGTTGCGGTGAGCTTGATGTCCGTGATGATCTCGACGTTCTGCAAATTCGCGTAGGAGCTCAGGATTTGGGATGCTTTAGCGAGCGCATCCTCCAGGACGATCGGTTCGAGTCTCTCGATCTGCGGTTTGGCGAGCGATAAGTAATCGGAAATGATGGCCTCCGCTCGGTCCAGTTCCTCGAGCGTAATGGAAGAGAACTCTCGACGCTTCCTATCGTTGAGTGCCGGATCGGACAACAGTTGGATAAAGCCGCGGACGGACGTTAACGGATTGCGGACTTCATGTGCTACGGACGCCGCGATTTCGCTGACGACCTTCATTTTCTCCGCTTGGATGATGTCCTCTTGCATCCGATTTTGCGTGCGGATCATTTCGATTATGAACACCAGCATCACTGCCATGATACATTGAACGATGATGATGGGAAGAGTCGGAACAAATGACGCCATAAAGAAGGAAGTGTTCCCTTCGAGCAGGGCGTACAAATTGACGACCGTCACGCGCAAAAAGAGGCATGTACCGGCAACGAGCAGCATTCTCCGCTTGGCTTCGGCTTTCTCGTACTTCTTGACGAGCAGCAGCAGCAGCACGATCGACGGCAATAGAGAAAGGAAGTAATGAAACAGATCGATACCGCCCAAGATCTGGCGGTACGCAAGCAGGCTGCCGAATAAGAGCAGCATCGTATACAGGCCGCCGTAGAGAGAGCCGATTACGAGCGGAATTCCTCTCAGGTCGAGCACGGAATCGAAAATTTTGACCGGAAAGGTCATTGTAATGATCATAGGAATCAAAAACAACACGTACACGAAGAGCGGGTGCTTGCGTTTATAGGTATGACGGTAAAAAATCAAAGGCAGGAAAATAATGAACGCGTTGAGTATGAGGGCAGATTGAGAGAGCATGAGGTTGCTCCTTTTCTGAAGGCTTGCCATTGTTTTCGAGAAGAGAGCGGTTGTTTCCTTCAAGGGGAGGAGAGAATTTTTACATTATCGTCGTCTTGTGGCTACTTTTGTAGTAACAAGCAGCGTTTAATCGAAACGGGGGATGATGACATGGCTCCAAAACATTTTGTATCCGCGGCAACCATTGTTCTTAACGAACGCAATGAACTATTGTTAATTAAAGGACCTGAACGGGGCTGGGAAATGCCGGGAGGCGTGGTTGAAGAAGGCGAATCGTTGAAAGAGGCGGCAATCAGGGAAACTAAGGAAGAGAGCGGAATAGAAATAGAGGTAACCCGGTTTTGCGGTGTTTTTCAAAATGTAAGCCAGTCGATTTGCAACACGTTATTCTTAGGCACACCGGTCGGAGGGGAATTAACTACATCTAATGAATCTTTGGAAGTAGGTTTTTTTCCAATCGAAGCAGCGTTAGAGATGGTGACTTGGGGGAACTTCAGGGAACGAATCCGGTTGTGTTTAGATGCAGAACAGCAACCATTCTATGTGGAATTTCGGCTATAGCTTTTCGATTACATGTACAGGAGGGAGCACTATGGAAGATTTCAAGCAGCTAGCGAACCGTTTTGTGCAAGAGCACTTCGGCAGTCGTGCCGATGATCTTGCACCTCTGGCATCGGGCGATTGGTCGAGAGCCTATTCCTTCGTGCTTGATGGGCGTGAAATGGTTATTCGTTTCGGCGCTTATGTGGACGACTTTAAGAAGGATCGTGCAATGGGAGCATTTTCCTTGGCATCGTTGCCGATTCCGAAGGTTATCGAAATCGGTGAGACGGAGAACGGATTCTTCGCCGTATCTGAACGCGTTCGAGGAGAAAAGCATCTCGACGAGCTCGCCGAGTCGGAAATGCGGGTTGTTCTACCCCAATTGGTTGATGCGCTCTATGAGCTTCAGACGCTGGATCTCACCGGTACACAGGAAGTCGGTCTGTGGCGCCCGGAAGGAACAGGACCGAGCTGGGGAGCTGAGCTGTTAGCGGTGGCCGAGCCCAGAGAGAGGCTTGCCGGCTGGCGCGAACGGCTGGACACTTCGCCGCGCGAGGCAAGCATCTTCGATGCCGGAGTAGTAAAGCTCCGTAAACTCGCAGCGCAGCTCCCGGAGATCCGAGGGATCGTCCATAATGATCTGCTGAACCGAAACGTGTTGGTGGACAATGGGAAACTAACCGGGGTATTCGATTGGGGGAACGCGTTCTATGGCGATCCTCTCTACGACCATGCTTGGTTTCTTTATTGGTGGTCTTGGTATCCGCAATGGCAGGGGATTGACTTACAAGCCATACTGGACCACCACTGGGACAAGCGCGGAGGCCCGCCTGCACAGATGAAGGAACGCTTACTCTGTTATCTCATTCACATTGGACTTGACCATATTGCCTACAGCGCTTTTAGGGAACGCGCAGAGGATAGGAAACGAAATGCCGATCAAGTGTTGACCTATATCTAACCGTTGAATAGCAATGGAGGGATTTCACTGATGCAGCACCAAATTATCCTGATTCCGTACAACCCCAAGTACGCCGAGCAAACCGTAGACATGTGGAGGGCGAGCAAAGAAAAGGCGATTGGGCAGAAGGCTCTCCACAGTGTGAAAGATCACATTTACTTTTTGAATTCGATTTTGCCGGAGCGGTTTCATGTTGAATTAGCACTTCGTGGCGAGGAAGTGGTTGGCATCATTGCTTACAATGAGAGCGAAGTGAGTCAGCTCTATATTCATATCGATCACCTTGGAAGCGGGATAGGTCAAACGCTACTAAATAAAGCCAAAGAGCAATCAAGCGGCAGATTACGCTTATACACGTTTGAAGTGAATGCAATCGCGCAGCGATTCTATGAGAAGCACGGATTCAAAGTCATTGCCAGAGGCCATGAAAATGAAGAAAATTTACCCGATATTCTGTACGAGTGGGTATCGCCATAATAATCATCTTATAAGGCTATGAAAGAGAGGCTGATGGTTTATGGGTACGAACGCTGTTCAAACGACGAAAGAAGAGGTTCTGTCGCATTACAAGGCTAATGGCTTTGCCGTCATACCGAATGCGTTGTCGCAGGAGGAACTGGACTACTTGAACGGATTGGTAGAAGCATCCTTGAAAGAATCGCCGGAGCATTGGCATCAACCGATTGAAGGCGCGGTCGGCACAGCCAGCTTCCTCGAGAAACATCCGCTTGCGATGGATCCATTCATTCGTCATCCCAAGATCTTTCCGCTCATTCAGGAAGTGCTGCTCGGAGAAGCGCGTTTCGCCCAATTTGATTTCCGGGATGTTTCCGCAGACCGGGCAAGCGCCAGCGAGATGAATTTCCACCGCGATATCAGCTATTATGGCACGATCGGCGGGAAGATTTACGATCCGGAGAATCCCTATATCAGCACGTATGCTTGTGTCATCTATTACTTGTCAGACGTTCACGAGTGCTGCCCGGCATTCTGCTTAGTACCGAATAGTCATATGTACGGAACGCTAGATGAAGCGAAGGAGAAGCAAGGGGAAGCTTATCAGGAGATTCCGATTCGCGGTCAAGCCGGTACCGCCGTGCTCTACAATATTACGACGTACCATACGCGTAAGGGTGGAAGAGCGGATTGCACGCACGGCCGGCGGACGATGCATAATTACCATTCCCGGGCGTCGAGCTACCCGCTGACCAACTGGGCGACGGTACCTGAGGTGCTCGCGCTCAGCGATGATCATGACACTCGCTTGTTCTACTCCCAATGGACACCCAACCAAATCAAATTCGCAAGAGAGAATTATACGAAACCCATTCCGGCTTATTATCCGGTTCATATGGTGAAGTAGCGATTCGGGATGCATTGAAAAAACCGCCCTTTCAAAGGGCGGTTTTCTATTGGGTTAATAACGATATGACTGCAGGTTGTGAATGTTGTCAAGAGTAATCGGAAGCTTTAGCCGGTTCATTGCATATAGTACAGCTCCGGCAACGGGAGGTAGCTTCGGTTCTACAAGGGTATAGCTTTTGTTTCTTCCAACCGAAAGCATTTGCCGTAACGATTTAGAGAAGTAAGGACTGTTTACAACGCTTCCGATAAATGTAACCTCAACCGTATCGCCTGCAAAAGATGCAGCCAGCAGCTCAATGCCGACTTTGATTTGGTGCATGGCTCGGTCACAGACAGTTACAGCGACAGCACTTCCTTGCTCGGCTGCTTGAGTAATCGCCGGTGCGAATTGACCGAATATCTTGTCGCGTTCTTGACGGTCTTCCGTGAATCCTCCTCGCGCCAGCTTGGAGAATTCAGCTACCGATTGTACCTTCCAATGTTGGAGCATGGACTGAATGAGTGCTTCGTCAGTTTGACCGGTCTGGCCGGCAAGAATTTCATAGACGGCATCGTAAGCAATAAATCGGGCAGCACTTGCTGCATAATGATGGAAGTCGTAATTTCGTGAAAACCGGCCATCTTCTGCAATGGCCACGATAATAGAGCCGGTGCCCGAGATGACTACGATACCAGGCTTAGCTAATAATGCGCCATAGTGAGCTACCACGGCATCATTGACATGCCATTTTGGACCGGATAATCCGGGGACCTCTGTTAAAGGCGCGACCCATTCGAGATCGGAATCCGAATCGAACCCGGCAATTCCGGCGGCTGTTCCCATCACCCGTCGGCCCTCTTTATTGGCAAGCTCCAGTGCTTCTGTGATGGCGGCATGTACATTCTGTGTAGCTAATACATCTTTGCGGATGGAAGCCGCCCCTTTCTCGCAATAAGAAAGAACGTTTCCTTTAAGGTCACAGACCAACACCCGAGTGTTTGTCCCGCCTCCGTCAATTCCGATGAGAACATCAGCTGCATTCATCTTGAATCCCTCGCTTCTGCAGTTCCAGCAGCATCGACAGATGTCCGAAAATCTTCGTGAGGAATAAGATGAGAAATAGATAAAGTATAAACTCCATTAAGCCGCACACCTCAGTAACCGCACATCTTCCAAATCGATGTAAGGTATATTTTGAATTAGTATCCATCATATACCTTCCGGGATAAAAGAATCAAATAGAGCACATATTTTCACAACTGCACGAATACAATGCAAATGAGTCGGGATTATCATTTCGATTTCAAACCAGGAGGTTGAACAATTTGCTGAAAGCAGTGGATGTCAACTTGGACGCGGGGGAAATGGTGTTGAGGCTGGAGAAGGACAGCACTCCCAAAAGAATCGAGTATAGCAAGCTCGAGCGGCTGGAACTGGTAAGAGAGCCGGTGAGAAAACTGCTCAGGACCGTTCATGTGAAGGTAATCAGGGTGCATGTCAGAGGCATGGAAAATGCAGTCGTCATTGCCAGTGACAAGGTAGGCGATTTTGATTACGTCGAGCAATATTTAAAGAAGGTTGCCGAGAAATATGAGATCGCTATCGAGCAATAATAGATATCCTAAATCGCCTCAGCCTGGCTCTACGGCAGGATGAGGCTTTTTTTCGTGAATGCCAGATCCTTTCATTAAGATAAGTTCATAATTCAGACCAGAACAAATGCCCTCTAATCCGCGTCTAATAAGTACTTCATAAGGAAAGGGTGTCATTGATTTGGGCAATAATTCCATTAAACGTGTGACGATTATGTCTCTTATTGCATGGATGACGATGATTCAAGCTAATAGCGTGTTGGCGGCGCCGAATGAACAATCGCCTGCCTTGTTGCTGGATGGGAAACCGCTTCAACTGCCTGTTCAGCCTGTAATTGAGAACGGAGTCAGCTATGTTCCGTTACGTCCGATATTCGAGGCGCAAGGTGCCAAGGTTAGCTGGGACGAGCCTAATCACACAGTGACGGCTACGAAAGACAGCAGCCTCATAACCTATCAAATGGGTGACAAGTTCGCCTACAAGAATAACGAGAAGCTGACGCTTCCGGCGCCCGGCAAAGTCATCAACGGTTCTTCCATGGTGCCGCTGCGGTTCATCAGTGAGCTGCTGGGCAATGTCGTCCAGTGGCATGCCTACTCTCAAACCATCACGATATCGTCCGCCGATTCGTTTGAAACAGAGATTACATACGGTGCTAATCTGAGGACGCTGCCGAATGCAACCGACGAGAAGTCTGTTATCCGAATGCTTCCGAAGGGCCAGCGGATTCATGTCATTCGTGAAATCGATGCGAACTGGCTGGAAGTGCAGACGGCAGATAAGACGATCGGATTTATTTCGGCTAAGCCTAAATACACGACCTACACGAGCCCGAGCCTGACCATGAAGCAAGCCGATCAAATCATCGCTTTCGGCTCCACATACTTCGGCACGCATTATGAATTCGGCGCGGATCCCGGTCAAACCGATACCTTCGATTGCTCTTCTTTCGTGAAACACGTGTTTAACCAGGTCCTCTCCGTCGATCTGCCGCGCCTCTCTTATGACCAGGCGAAGGAAGGGAAGGAGATTAAAGTAGAAGATTTGCGAAAAGGAGACCTGATGTTCTTTAGCGCACGCGGACTCGACATCGGACATGTAGGCATCTATGCCGGGGATGGCAAAATCCTTCACACGTATTCGGACAAGCTTGGCGTCCATATCGAGGATTTTGACGGGCAGTGGAAAGATCGGTTTGTTACGGCAAGACGCGTATTTTGATGCTTTAGCCTAGTTGAAGCTTAGCGGAAAATTATTGTTTACATGGGAACAAATGCACGATAATCTATTAGTAATAGATGGAAGGTTTTGGAACCAATACAGAAGGCAGCGATCGTTTCGATCAGCTGCCTTTGCTTACTTCATGGGCGGATTTCTGCCGGCAGATGAATAGGTACTCGAGAGGAGCGTCCCGATGCATATAAATGAAATTATAGAACATATCCCGCAGCTGCGGCAGGCGGCGGCTGTTTCGCAGATTCATAAAGGCTTCTCATACGATGGAAAATATCTCGTTTACGAAGATGGCGACAAGCCGGCTTACGTACTTCGTACTGCCACTTACAGTCAGACCGAACAGAAACGCCGCGAATTTGAGGCGGTATGCCTTATTCATAATCGCGGAGTACGCACCTCTGAGCCTGTTGCATTCGGTACGATTGAAGCGCTGGACGTGTGTTATATGGTTTTGCGCTATGTCGAGGGTGAAGATGCGATGGAAGAGCTGCCGCGGATGACAGCCGATCAACAGTACAAAGTAGGCGTCGAAGCCGGGCGGGAATTGCTTATGATGCACGAAGTGGAAGCGCAGGAAGACATGGAAGCGTGGTCCGCGCATAGGGCTGCGAAGCATAAACGTCACATGGATGAGTACTTCCGCTGTGGCGTCAAGCTTCCTGAGGAGGAGGCCGTTATTGCTTTTATCGAGAAGCGTTTACCGCTGCTGGAGGGGCGTCCGAACAGGTTTCAGCACGACGATTTTCATCCGGCCAATCTGCTCGTTCATAATGGGGCGTACGTCGCGGCGATCGATTTCAATCGGTACGACTGGGGAGACCCGTATCATGATTTTTTAAAAATCGCTTACTTTAGCCGCGAGGTCAGCATTCCGTTCTCGATTGGGCAAATCGACGGGTATTTTGACGGAGAAGTTCCGGAGCAGTTCTGGAATCTATACGCGTTATACGCAGCTATGACGATATTTGGCTCCATTACGTGGACGCTCAAGGTCGTGCCGGAGCAGCTCGATTCGATGATGGACCGTATTCGCATTCTGCTGGACGATCATAATCATTTTGAAAGCGTGGTACCGAATTGGTACAGGCAAGGTGACCTTCGATGAACAAGATCTTCGAGAAACTCTGCACGCAGTTACAGCTGGGAGAGATGGTCGGTCAGCCGGTAGTGGTGACGGGCGGGCTGTTGCATCGCATGTATGCTATTGAAACAACCACCGGGAAGTATGCCGTTAAAGCCTTGAACCCGCAAGTCATGCTGCGACCTGCCGCGATGTCCAATATGATTCATTCCGAGAAGATTGCGGCAATCGCAGCCAATAACGTGCCTGCTCTTCCGGCTAAGCGATATAACGATGCTTCCGTGCAGCAAGTAGATGACCATTACTTTCTCGTATTCGATTGGGTGGCGGGAAGAAGTCTGAAGCCGCATGAAATCACCATAGCTCACGCTGAACGAATCGGAGAGATTCTCGCAGCTATTCATAAGACGGACTTCTCCGCGTTAGGCATCGATGTGAATGAGACCTTCGGCGATGCGCAAGTAACGAATTGGGATCACTATGTAGAATTAGGTGAAACCAATCAATCGGCGTGGGTTAGTTTGGCGAAGGAAACGGTGGATCAGCTCTACGACTGGAGCGCGAAAGCGAACCAGGCTGCGCAATGGCTGGCATCAAGCACAGTGATCAGTCACATGGATTTGGACGCCAAGAATGTGATGTGGAACGAAGACAGACCCATTCTCATTGATTGGGAAGCCTCCGGGCCGATAAATCCCATGCAGAACTTAACCGAGACAGCTGTATACTGGTCAGCGGATGAAGCCGGAAATCTAGATCGCGAGAGATTTCGAGCTTTCTTAAGGGGCTACAAGAAGAAAGGCGGAACCCTCGAGGCCGAATGGAATGTGGTATTAGATCAAGGTTTTGCCGGGATGCTGGGTTGGCTGGAGTATAACCTCAAGCGGTCGTTATGGCTGGAATGCACGGATGAACATGAGCAGCAGATGGGGACGGAGCAAGTGCTGGCAACGATGAACGCCTTAAGGCGGTATGCGGAGCAACAAACCGTTATCGAAGGTTGGTTGAACGAGGAGGAAGTAGTATGAATAACAAGTTCGGCGATAGCTCCGAGAAAGAAACCTCCACACGCGACGCTGCAGATGTCCCCGTATTTAACAATGTCACGGAACACTACCAGACTATTATGGGAGTTCCGGGCAAGCAAGCAGACCTGAAGAGCATGCCCGGAGTACTGCGATGGTTTGGTTATTTCTTTTACGCTGCGATTGTTCTGGGTGCGTTTGCGTTTGTAGTTTCGTATTTCATGAATCGCTAATTTATAACGAAGGTGAGTAAGCCCAATATAGAGAAATAAGGGCGGAATCAGCATGCTCATCATAGGATTAATAGCTGCACTGCTGGAGCCTATGCACCGGAGATTGCTGTTTTTCATATGGGTCAAGGAAGGAGATAAGCATGACTACAATCGGACTTATCAGGCATGGCGTGACGGATTGGAACGTGCTGGGCAGGGCTCAGGGGATATCGGATATTCCGCTGAATGAAGCCGGATTAATCCAAGCGAAGGCCATAGCCGACAGGCTTTCGGGCGAAAGCTGGGACATCATTATCTCCAGTACGCTGACGAGAGCGAAGCAAACCGCCGAGGCGGTGCGCAGCTCCTTGGGGATCGGCAATTTAATTACAGAAGATCGAATAAGAGAGATTAATTGCGGGCAAATCGAAGGAACGACAGAGGAAGAGCGAGTTGCAAAATGGGGCGACAATTGGAGCTCACTCGATCTTGGCATCGAAGCGTTCGAGGACGTGGCGAAGCGGGGAGCAGCTTATATCGAAGAAGTGGCGGCAACGCACCGGGATAAACGAGTTCTTATCGTAAGCCACGGAGCGCTAATCGGACTATCGCTGCAGCGACTTCTGCCGCAGAGATTTGAATCCACCTACATCAATAATACATCCTTAACGATCATCGCTCATCGCAATGACGAGTGGGCGTGCATGTTATTCAATTGCACGAAACATCTGTAACCCGCGGGCCGACAACAAGAATAGCCCCGCTCGGATTGAACGGGGCCTTATTCGCTAAGGGGTATAGTTAACGCCGGCCGTATATTTGTTACCGGCATTCCATAGGAGATATTCATGGATGCCAGCGTCGTGGAGTGCCTTAATCTGCGCATCCACCTGCTCTTTGCCGTAATGGACGTAGCTGCCTTTGGCTAACCATGAGGCTGTAAAGTCTTGAATCCATGGCCTTGATATCGGAGGGGATTCAAGCGCGCTTAGCTTTTCCTTCTCGCGTTTGGCATATTCTTGGACAAGACGGTACGGCTCGGTATCCGGGTGCTTAATGCCGAAATATCCATCGCTCCAATGGCTCGGATAAATCATGGAGGAGATGACGTCGACATTCTCCGAGATACGGCTGAAGTTCTGCCCAATGCCGGGTGCCTCGGGCAGCGTGGCGGAATAGCCAAAGATATCGACCGATACTTTGACCCCGTAAGGCTTTAACTGCTCCCTCGCAAAATGAACAAAGTCCGTAATGGCATCAACGCGGAGCTGTGTAAAACGAGCTTTCTCGCTGAAATCCGGCGCTTTCGGCAAGGTTTTCTTGTAGTCGCTGAGCGCCTTCTTGGCAGCATCGAGTGCGCTCTTGTTCGCATCGGTTTTGTCACCGTTATAGGTTGTAGTTGCCGTGTCGTAAGCGCTTTGCAGCGGTGGAAGACCAGCCTCATAAGCAGCCGTCTCTTCTGCATAAGCCTTCTCTTGCTCGATGAATTTGGTTGGCTTCTTATCTTTGTACTCTCCCATAGAGTAGGCAAGGACTTTATCTTTCTTCTCAAACCCTTCTGGGAATCGAACGTAGTCGAACTGAATTTCCTGAAACCCGAGCTTAGCAGCCAGAATAGCGACATCCACATTGTATTGCCAGTTTGATTTTAAGAATGGATTGATAAAGCCATCGCCGTTTCCATTTCGCCACACCTTGCCGTCCAGCTCATAAGAAAGCTCCGGATGTTTTTTGGCCAGGACTGTGTCCTTGAAGGCCACAATACGTGCAATCGGATAGATGTTGTGGTCATGCAGCGTTTTGACAATGGCGTTCGGATCACGCATATAGTTTTGCCCGTTTGCGTTTAATTCCCCTTCGGGTTTGAAGGTGATATATCCGTCGTCGTCTTTGATATCGATAACCATGGCATTCAATTCAGTGTCATCCACGAGCTTCAGCAGTGATTTCATACGCTCACCGCCGGCTGACCACCCCGTAACATAAATGCCGCGTACGGCATCGGGATATTCAAAGGCGTAAGGCGATTGGAAGGCCGGGGGCGAGTCTGGATCCGGATCCGGATTAGGCGTTGTTGCCGGATCATCCGGAGTGGTTGCCGGATCATCCGAAGGACTGGTCACCGGGTCGTTTGTACCCGTAGACGATGAATCATCAGCGGGTTTGACCGGTTCCGTATTCGTCGTGTTGTCAGAAGGACTTGTCGTAGGTTCATTGTTGGTACTGGGAGTTGTGCTTGGTGCTGTGTTCGAACTCGGCTGATCCTTGTTTGTAGAGGATTCTGAGGTACAGGCGGACGTAAACAGCAGCAGTGCGCACAACAAGCTTACAGCAATGTGTTTTTTCATAGCATGTGAACTCCTTCGCAGTCATGTGGCGTCCTTACATAAACTATATGGCTTTTGCTGAATGGCAATGCTTCGTTAACAGGAACTAATAAAAAAATGGAGGCAACAATCGCTATGGGCGTAAAAGGACTTGTACTGGGCATTCCGGTTACAAAATCGGGCAGCTTCGACGACTATGAGAAGGCAATCGAGTGGTATGTGAATGTGCTGGGATTTGAGCTTCTCTGGAAGTCGGGAATCGCTAGTCTTAAATTGGCATCCGGGTCTGAGATCCTGCTTTATGGTGAAGAAGATGAGGAAAGCAGCATGTGGTACTCAGGTAACATTAAACAGAATCCGCATTATTCGATTCAGTTTGAGACGAACAACATCGAAGGACTGCGAGCGGATTTAATCAAAAGCGGGGTTTCAGCCGGTGAAATTACCATCGGCGTCGTCGGCGATAAAGTGATGATGTTCTTTGATCCTTATGGGAATCGGTTCTGGGCGATTGAGGAGCAATAATACTTCGGATAGGTTTAGGATCCTGCCCTCCGGAGGCGACACTTCACATGTAGATACCGAATTGGGTGAAGTAACTTAGAGTTGTACCATTCAATTACTTGGAAATTAAAGAAGGACAGATTACCTTGGGGAATTATGTAAATGAGATACAGGGAGATCGTACCGTCAAAATAGTTAAAGCGTCAGTCACCACTATGAACTATGAATGGAAGTCGGATCGCGAAATTGAAATTAACAATGCCAATTACGAAATCGAATTGAAGCAGGATGAAATGATCTTAAAAAATGAGAATGTTGAGATTCACTATAATAAAGAGAAGCAATGAATTGGGGGGAGAGCGATGGAGACTGACGTATACTTACACAAAATAACCACTATGTTTCAAACAGTGTTGAAGGAAAATCTAGCAGGTGTTTACTTGCATGGCTCTTTGGCAATGGGTTGCTTTAATCCGAAGAAAAGCGACATAGACTTGCTTGTTGTTGCAACAGACAAACTAACCGGAGCGCAACAAAAGGAAATCATAAACAGACTATTAATCCTTCATGATGATCTGCCAAGCGGACGTGGGATTGAGTTAAGCATTCTGCTGGAAGCTCATGTACAGGAGTTTGTCCATCCTTCTCCCTTTGAATTGCATTACTCGGATGATCATCGGGAAAGGTATCAGACTGACGAGGACTACATTTGCGGTGGTTTTGCTGACGATGACCTAGCGGCACATCTAACGGTTACGTATCAGCGAGGAATCACTCTGTACGGTCGACCTATTCAGGAAATGTTTCAACCCATCGACAGAAGTTATTATTTACAATCAATTCTAACTGATATTTCATCGGCAGCTGAGGATATTAGTGACTCCCCTACTTACTTCACCTTAAATATGTGCAGAGTTCTCATGTTTTTACGTGAAGATTTCGTTGCTTCTAAGAAAGAAGGCGGCGAGTGGGCGCTTCAAGTGTTACCTCTTAAATTTCATCCTGTTCTCACTTATTGTCTTGAAGATTATAACGGCATCACCAATGAATTTGTAGGTAATAAGGAAGCTTTCGTTGCGTTTGCTGATTATATGTCAAATGAAATAAACCGGTGGAGGGAGCTGTGAAATCGTAGTCCATTCAGTCGGAGCTCTGTCTGGCTCTGTAACCTTGCAGCTGGCTTACACGTCTAGTATGGCAAAAGATGCTGTGAGGGGGACCTTACTATGAGCAAAAGATACCCTATGGCGATCAGCGCCTTTCTGGTACTGTTGCTGTCTATGACCGGATGCGGGTCAACGACGTCGAAGCCTGGTGATTTAGCGAAAGGTGACTCCTTCCAACCACTGGAGAAGCGCGAAATATCCGGTTGGCAAGGCTCGCTTGACGGAGATCGCCTGGTCACAAGAGACAAGGGAGAATTGACGGTAACCGATCTTCTCGCGAATAAGCAACTGGCATCGATTCCCGTCCAGGACGATGCGGGCTTCGATATTTCGGGTAACTTCGTGGTTTGGTCGGATTTGCGGAACGAGAAAACGCCGCTAGGCGATTTGGGTAGTTACGATGCTGCGAATGCCGATATCTTTCTCTACAATCTGTCCACGAGAGAGGAACGGCAGTTGACAACGGATCCATCGGCGCAGATCAACCCGAAGATTTGGGGAAACTACATCGTTTGGATGGATAACGCTACCGACGCGATCAAGGAATATCCGTCCCACTGGCAGCTCGTCTTGTATAATATCGACACCGGTGAACAGAAGACGATTACTTCGGAGAGCGGCGGTCATACGAATCCGGATATCGATGCCGGAAATGTCGTTTGGGAGAACGGGCATCGCGTGACGAAAAGGGTGCTGCGAGCCGGCGAGAATGTGCCGGAGAACAACACGGACATTTATCTATACCGTATCGAAACAGGAGAAACCACCCCCATCGCTGCGGAAGACTATAAGGAAGGTCGGCCTCAAGTATCGGGCAGCCTCGTAACTTGGGAGGTTTTTAACGGTTCCTATGCAGGCGATGTTTTCGTCCATGATATAGGTACAGGAAAAACAACCCAAGTGACCCATTTGGATGCGGCTCAACGAACCCCCGTCATTAACGGTCATTTCGTCGCCTGGATGGATGAACGAAACGGTTCATCTACGCATGACGTCGGATCCGAATCCCACAACTCAGACATTTATTTAGCAGATCTGGACATGGGAACCGAAACGGTTGTTTCTGGAGAAGGGCCGCAAATTAATCCCCTCATTTCGGATCATTGGATCGTATTTGGTAAATCATCGGACGTAGAGGCCGTGCTTACGGCTGTTCGTTACAGATGAAAGAAAAATAATACACTTGACTAATCATGGGGAACAGACAGGTCCTTGACTCCCGAGGAGCCCTGCTAAATGGTTCCATTCATAATGAGACCGCATTTGAGAATTGCAACTTCAACGGAGCTAACCTGTTTGTATCGAAATTCGAGTCATGCAAGATGACAGGCTCAGATTTCACCGGCTCCACTATGGATGGAATCTCGATTATTAAAGGTGACTGGTCCTATACCAATCTGAGACACGCCTCCTTGATCAGGCAGGATTTGCGCGGAGTTAAATTCTATGAAGCCGACCTATCCGGAGCCAACTTGGAAAAGGCCGACTTAAGAGATAGTGATTTGACGATGGCGATATTGGCCAAAGCGAAGCTGCAGGGTGCGGATGTAAGAGGGGCCAAGATGGAAGGCGTGGATTTTAAATCGCTCAACCTAGCGGGATTGAGAATGGATAGGGAGCAAACGGTCATGCTTGCCCTTGCTCACGGCGCCAGAGTAGGTTGAAGGGATGCGTACAAAAGGGACCGCGGAGAAGTGCTCCACGGTCCCTTTGTTAATTAATCATCACCGCAGCCTTTACTCTTTATCGATTGTGGTAATGGTGTCTTCTTTGTACTCAAACTTTACATTGATGCCTTTTTCCCACTTGGATACTTTGTCGGCAATCTCACTGCTGACCTGATAGGAGAGCGAGCCGACGCCGGTTTCAATTTCAATGGTCTTGTCGCCAACCACTCCGTTGAATACACCGGACATAACGACGGGCGCGTCTTCCTGCGTAACCGTTTCGTCTGCTGAGGAGCCATTGTTAGCGGCAGCCGAATCCGTCGACGCAGTGTTGTTATCAGCGGTTGAAGAATCCGTTGCCGAAGCGTTTACCGAAGAGTTCTCAGCGGAATTGTTGGTGTTATTACTCCCGCACGCCGTGCCGATCATTGCTAGTAATAGGATGATAGCAGTGATCGGTAAATACTTAACGATTTTGTTTTTCATGATTTTCACCTCCGAAAGGGTTAAACGTCCGAGCAGTGGGGAAGTTTCGATGAATGCTTGTTAAGATTATGTAAATCGCTTCAGGTATCCATATACCGGAAAATCACAATAGCTGGTACAATCATTGAGAGTAGGTACACTTATAGGGGGCGAGGACTTGAATCCGAAATTCAATCTTCAGCAATACGTGGTTAGAAAACAAATCCTTTCTCTGGTTGGCGCTAAAATCGATATTTTCGACAACAATGAGAAACCGGTCCTGTTCTCGAAGATGAAAGCCTTCAAGCTAAAGGAAGACATCCGGCTTTACGGGGATGAAACGATGCAAGATGAGTTAGTTACCATTCACGCGCGAAGCGTCATTGATTTTTCCTCCATCTTCGATGTGGTCGATGTCGAAACCGGGTATAAAATAGGTTCTCTTCGACGTAAGGGGATGAAGTCGATATTAAAGGATGAATGGGCGATATTGAGCCCGAGTGAGGAAGAGATCGGCTTGATTAAGGAAGATAACGCGCTGCTTGCGCTTCTGCGAAGATTCCTGACGAATTTAATTCCTCAGCATTACAACGTAGTGGTGAACGGGACGAAGGTCGCTGAGTTCAAACAAAACTTCAATCCGTTTGTCCAGAAACTAAACCTTAATTTCTCCGACGATCATAATGACAAGCTTGATCGCCGTCTGGGCCTCGCCGCCGCGGTGCTGCTAATCGCCGTTGAAGGCAATCAGGGCTAGACCTGTCAGAGTTAAATGGGAACCGCGGAGAGGATAAGTCATGCAGAGAGAGTGGACATCCTCCGGATCTCAGAATAAATGCAAATGTAAAAAGTCTGCCGACGATTGCGGCAGACTTTTTTACATTTGCACCGTCTTCTTACGAAAAGCCGAAACGAGCAGCAGCAGCAGAGGGATCCCGATCGAACAGATAGGGTATGCGATCGTTTGCCAATAAAAATTCACGGAATTCATGATGGCCTCGTTCGGAATGAACAGTGCCATAATATACATCGCTGGCGCTCCGAACCAAATGAAGGTCCGCCAACTCTTCACGCGGAACCAGCGTGCCGCCTCATAGCTCGTGATGAACAAATATAACGATATCCGGGCGAACAAGCCGAAGACCCAAATGAAGATGACGAAGATATCCATGTTTTGGATGAAATCGAGGAGATTGATGGAGCGTACGAGCATAAAGTACGGATATCGCATCCTAGCCGACACATCCGGTCCGAAGACGAGCAAGACCAATGTCGTTGCAAGGCAAGCCAGCACAGCAGTCATGCCAACGGCAATCAGCGATTTCGAATAGGCTTGTTTCGGGTGCTCCAGAAATGGAAGGATGCTGAAGAAGATCAAGGATTCGCCAAGGAACGAAGCAGGCTGAATAGAATGCTTCATAATGGCGCCCCATCCGAAATCATTGATGATCGGTAGAATATAATGCCATTTAATATCGACGATATTCAGACTAAAGCCGACAAGCAGGGTAAGCACCATAATTGGTCCGGCGATTTCGCAAAACCTTCCGATGCCCATAATGCCAACGCAGTACGTAATGTAGATCATTAATGCGGTCATGAGCAGCATGATCAGCCAAACCGGCGTTTTGTCGAGCATAATGAGATGGATAAAATCGCCAAACAATCGAAGCGCGGCAGCATTCAGCCCAAACCATACCGCGAAATAAGGAAGGACGATTGCCCTTCCCAGCCACTTTCCGAGAAGGGCCTGACTAAATTCGACCAGTGTTTGGCGAGGATGCAGCATGCACAAACGGACGACGATCGCGGTTAAAGCCATTGCCACTGCGCCGCCGGTTAACATGGTTATCCATGCGTCTTGTTTGCTTAGATTAATCGACGGCGTTATCATTCCCCAGATGAACAGCACGACTTCAACCGTCGCGAAAATCCACATGACCTGCACGCCTGACAATTTCATCTCTTTCAAGTGCATCCCTCCTGACATTAGCGGTAGATTGTAGAGTTGGTTTCACCCAAATCTTTGCATTTAAGATTGACGCGTACCGACACCTCGATTTGCGGAAATATCACGTTCCATTTCGTCCGCAGCGCTTTCCATTGGGCGGGATGCTGATGATGTACAATTTCGCCAAACCCGAAGAAATCGAGTTTGATTTGCTTTTGCGCTTTTTCTACCAACTGTTCAATGATTTTCTTGGAACTTTCATTCATCGACTTCTGAATCAGCAAGAGATGGCTTTCCGTGGACGGATCCAAATTCGTATTATTTTCAACGAGAACGCCGGCTCCGGACAGCTGAATATCGACTTTTACTCGATTACCCCGCACGCTCGTCTGAATTCGCCGATTCAGGGATCTCAGCTTTATACTGAAGGTTCCCTCGAATCCGGATACGGTGGAAGTCATGAAGTAATTATTGACTCTTCTCTTCATCCAATTCGTATAGAAGGATTCCTCTGGATTCAAATATGCCGCCAGCTTGAGATCGTTATCCTTGTCCAAGATCGCGAATCCGGAATAGACGTAGTGTTTCTTCCGATTCATAGTGAGCGCCGGCAGCAGGGGCTGTGTGCCTTGGCCCAAGGCATCGTACATAAAGGCAGCGAAATAAAAGTTTCTCAACCCTAGCGTGGCTTGCTCGTCATAGAGCGTTGACGTGATATAGGGATCGAACATGGAGTTGATTTCGAAGACGTTCTTCGCCTGCGTGCCTTTCACGACAAAAATTTTGGATCTGGCTTCCGACTGGGGGTTGCGGAAAAATTCATCGACCAAATCAGCTATCCCATGCTCGGCCATCTTCTCGCCGATCAGAACGATTTCACGATGGCCGATGAACAAGCTGCGCGATAATTGGGCTTGCAGCTTCTGCGCCGCATCCGAGTTGTTTTTGCCCGTAGAGGCCAATACCCGGAAGCTCTTCTGGGTGGTATTCCCCTCTTCTACGCCAATACCTGCCGGTATTGCGATCAGCGTGCTGAGCATGTATTTGCCATCCTTGTTCAGGTCCATCCCCGTCCCCATAACGAAGGCGCGTTGATCCGGTTCCTCGAGATTCCAACAACCGGTTGCGATTAGGACCGTGAAGAGCATAACGAAACCAATTTTGGCTGCCTTGATCATGGGTGGTCCGCCTCCGGAACGGGTTCGGATTTTCGGGTCAGCTTGTGGGGCCAACGCATCAATACGTCCTTTAGCTTACCTTTCTTAAGCGGTGCAACCGGAGACAGATAGGGCGTACCGAACGGCTGTAAATGAATCAAATGGATGAGAATGGCGATAATCCCGATCGCGATCCCGAACAACCCGAACAAACCGGCGAGTATGAGCATGGGAAAGCGGAGGATCCGCATGGGGAAACTGAAGCTGTACCTTGGAATGACGAACGACGAGATGCCTGCAGCAGGTACGATGATGACGATCGGTGCGGAAATAATGCCGGCCCGAACGGCTGCTTCACCAATAACCAGGGCACCGACGATGCTGACGAGAGGACCGATCTGCCGTGGGAGACGGATTCCGGCCTCCCTCAGCGCTTCGAATACGAATTCCATCATGAACACTTCGATCACTGTCGGGAAAGGCGCTTTCTCGCGCAGCGCGGCGATGCTTAGCATGAGCTTGGCAGGAACCATCTCCGGATTGAAATCCGTCAGGGCGATATAGATGGAAGGCAGGAAGACCGAGATAAGGACAAACATATAGCGAATCCATCGGTTTAACGTGACGAAGAGGAACCGTTCAAAATAATCATCCGGCGCCTGCAGGCCAGCCCAGAAGGTCATGGGCACGATAAGCGCGATCGGCGTTCCGTTCGTCAAGATCGCTACTTTGCCTTCCAGAAGTCCGGCGGCAACGACATCGGGTCGTTCGCTGTTCAGGATTTGGGGGAAAGGAGAGAAGTGGGTATCCTCAATGGATTCTTCGATATAACCCGATTCCAGAATGCCGTCTATGCGGATGCGTTTGACCCTTTTGCGAACTTCATCCAGAACGGATAGGTCAACGACGCCTTCGAGATAGGTGATGACGACTTCGGTTTTCGTATATTTTCCGAGCGTCAACTGCTCCATTTTCAAGTCCGGCGTGGCGAAAATGCGGCGCATCATCGTCGTATTGGTGGTCAACAGCTCCGTGAAGCTTTCTCTGGAGCCGCGAAGAGTTGCCTCTTCCGAGGGTTCGCCGATTGTACGGGTTTCGAAGTTGGTCACATCTGCCACTATAGCTGACGCTTCGCCGTCAACCAAGATCGCCACATGTCCCCGCAATACGCATTCCACGATCCCGCTAACATTCGAACTAGTCATAACATGCAAGACGGAAAACCGCGATTGTTCGAGCATTTGGGAGATGCTGTTAACGGAGTCCAAACCTTGCGGCAGTCCTTCGTAGAAGAGAGGTTTTAAGATATTCGTATTGAGTTCTTCCGCATTCACCATGTTGGCCACGTAAATTAAGAGCAGTCTTACCTTGCCGTCCGTTGTAATTTCCCGGAACGAGACATCCGAGCAGTTCAGAAAGACGCGTTTAAAAAGCTGCTCATTTTCTTGAATGTCACTAAATAAGTCTGCATGCGCGTCTCCTGTGGGCGATATTTTCACGGTTGAATTTCCCCCTCTTACTGAACAATGCAGATCGGATAAGATGCTTGATTTGCATATTTTATCCATAAGAAGGAAATTCATACGAAACTGTCGCTGTAAAGCCCTGTTCGAAACCGAAGGGAGTTTTATTAGTAACGGGTAGTTACTTTAAGGGAAGTAGGTGAACATAATGTGCGTACTTCCTAGCAGTCTATAACTTGTATATAGTTTCTCATGAAGGTGTTCATCCAATTCAAACCATCATAAGGAGTTGTGATCTAGTGGAATATCGTGTTCTTGGGCGTTCCGGTTTACGGGTAAGCGAGGTCAGCTTAGGCTGCTGGGCAATTGGCGGACCTTCGTGGCGTGACGGTGAGGCAGTAGGTTGGTCCGGTAATGATGATGATGAGTCCATCGCCGGGTTGAACCGCGCTTTTGAGCTGGGGATCAATCATTTTGACACGGCGGATGTCTATGGGGACGGCCATTCGGAGCGTGTTCTCGGACGGTTTCTAAAAGAAGTTCCGCGTGATCAAGTCGTGATTGCGTCCAAAGTTGGCTGGTTCCGCGGAACAGCGCCAAACGCGATGCAGCCCATTCACATTCGTCATCAGCTGGAGCAATCGCTCATGAATTTAGGAACGGATTATTTGGATCTTCATTTCTTCCATAATACGAATTTTGGACCGAACGATCTCTATCTGGAGGAAGCGGCCGAAACCATGCGCGAGCTGCAAAAGGAAGGCAAAGTGCGTGTCATCGGTCAGTCCGGTTACGGCTACAGCGACTTTATGCGTGTCTGCCCGGTTACGCGTCCGGATGTTCTGCAGTTCCACTATAATGCGTTTGGCAATTCTTTCGATAAGCCGGACACGAATCTGTTTCAATGGGCAGATGAGCAAAATATCGGGATGGTATTGTTCGGGCCGCTTGCACAGGGGCTGCTGCTGGATAAATTCGATCCGGAAAACCCGCCGAAATTCGGCGAAGGGGATGTTCGGGCTTCCAACTCTTCCTATACCAAAGAGCGACTGCTGGAAATACGCGAGCGTCTGCAACCGATCAAGGAACGGTTCGGCACGGAAGTCCAAGACTTGGTGCGGGTAGCGATTCAGTTTGCGCTTGCTCAATCTCCTAATGCTTGTGTCATCCCGGGCTTTAAGAATGCGAAGCAAGTAGAGTCCAATGCGCAAGGAGCCGGCAACCCGTTGAATGCGGAAGAAGTAGCTTTCATTCGCAACGTGATTCAAGGCGCCTTACAGAAGAAGGCTTTGTCATAGCGGTAGAAGCCATACCCGCCTGATTCTGGCGGGTTTTTCTGTAACTTTTTGGCCAAGTCTGCGTCTCTGAATAGGAAGACATCCGAAGTTATGCGGGGGAGAGAGAATGGGGCGAAAATTGTTCTTGCTGCTGTATGCTTTTTTACTGGTTATCGTACTGACCGGATGTACATCCGGCTCACAATTTCCGGACGAACCTGTGAGGCCTACGATTACTGTAGAAGGGTTCAATGTCGACTATTTATTGGCGCATTATTGTTGGTTCGGTTCGCGGGCAGAAGGAGTCTGTGCGGCCTCCGGAGCCGGCAGCATACAACAAGATGATCAAGGATAAAGCAATCGAGGCCATGCGCGGTGATCTAATCTCCGTTAAGTTTCCGATTAATCCCGAGGAGTTTACATTAACTATGTACACGGACGATGACAAACAAGAATTGATAGGTGAACCCAATCAATTCCGTTTTGACCTTCCAAGCGAGCCGGGATATTATAAATACCGTCTGTCGGCAGTATGGTTGGAGAAGAATACGGCAGATTATGATTTTGGCATACAGATCAATGGCTGACTGCACGGAGCCGACTACGAGAGGAAGCTGGAACCTATGACAGCACGCTGCGCCTGGGTCAATGAAGACCCTTTATATATCGATTACCACGATCATGAGTGGGGAGTTCCTGAGCATGAGGATCGTAAATTGTTCGAGATGCTGGTACTGGAAGGAGCACAAGCCGGATTAAGCTGGTATACCGTGCTGAAGAAACGCGAGGGGTATCGGAGAGCATTCGACGGCTTTGATCCCCATAAGGTGGCGGCATACGACGAGGCGAAGGTAGAAGAGTTGATGGCTAACGACGGTATTATTCGGAATCGGCTAAAGATCCAAGCTGCCATTACGAATGCAACATGTTTTTTGAAGGTTCAAGAGGAGTTTGGCAGCTTCGATGCGTACATATGGCAATTCGTCGGCGGCGCGCCGATTCGGAATCATTGGCCCACGAAGAGTGAAGTTCCGGTAACCACTCCGCAATCCGATGCCATGAGCAAGGATTTGAAGAAGCGCGGCTTTAAGTTCGTCGGTTCGACGATTTGTTATGCCTACATGCAAGCCTGCGGCATGGTGGATGACCATTCGTTGGATTGCGATTTTCATAGTAAAGTCCGATAACAGTCTATTAATCGGCCAATCCTATCTTATGAACTATTGGCAGAACTCCGCCAGTCCTTTATGATGATTATCGAGGGAGACATGTATAAATCTGGAAGAGAACTCGACCTCGTGAAACGAATCGCGATAAGGAGGAACTATCGTAATGAAGCTCACGTACGAACAGAAACAGTCCATGCTCACCAAAGGTTATATTCATATCAAAGGCGCCATTCCCAAAGTCATGATCGACCACGCGTTAAAGCATATTAATCACTCCGTCGGACAAGGGATGCCGCTAGAGATGATGCCTACTTTTCGCGCGCAATCCTACTGCCCGGAGCTCTCCGACAAGCCGCCGATTACCGGGTTGTTTAACGACACGCCGATTAAAGCTTACGTAGAGGAGCTGCTCGGCGAAGGGATGTCCCATCCGGTCACGGGCGGCCAGATCGCCTTGCGATTTCCTTTGCTGCAGGATCCGCCGGTCATCAATAAACCTCACCTAGACGGCATGTATACACCGACCAATGGGGTGAAGGAAGGCACGATTGGCAATTTCTCCATGCTTGTCGGCGTACTGCTAAGTCCGGTGCGTGAACCCTTTGCCGGTAATTTTACGGTCTGGCCGGGTACGCATACGATTTATGAGCAGTACTTCCGCGAGCATACACCGGATGCTTTGTTGAATGGCATGCCTCCGGTCGAGCTGCCCGAACCGGTTCAGACTTTAGGAGAGCCCGGTGACGTGTTCCTCGTTCACTATCAGCTTGCTCATACGGTAGCCATGAATGCATCGCCTAACACGAGATACGCGATCTTCTTCCGAGTCTCGCATCTCGAGCACGAGCAGGATTGGAGAGCTCCGATGACCGATATTTGGAAGCATTGGCCGGGTATTCGCGCGATTCAATAGCTAAGAAAGCGAATAACCATGCTCACTACCGTTAGACTTGCAAAAGCCGTTCAATAGCCACGCTGACAACCGTTAGAAGAAAATTGCCCCTATACAAACCCGCAAACCAAGAAGAAACCCGCCGTTTTGAAAACGGCGGGTTTCTCTATCAAGAAGTCCCCGAGCGCTTCCGCCAGTCTATCGCGAATCCCCTCCGCTGTCCAACAAACTCAGGCCATCCCGATTACCAACTTTTACGGCTTCTTCCAATCGCTTTTTGAGAAATGAATCCGATTCGGTCCATGCACGAACTGATCCAACTACTTGTCAAAACAATGGGCTCGGTGAAGGAATAGGGCAGCAGGCGAAGGCATATCTTGTTAACAAAAGCATAGACAGTTAGGCAATGGAGCCTAGGCAGGGAGCGTGCGGGGCACGCTTTCAACCTAGGCTTTTTCTGTCTGCCTGCGACTTCTCGGCAAGCAACGATGGGAGTGGGGGGATTCGGGTGATTCGGCAAACGCAGCAGCGACGACCGCTATACGCAATTCCGCTGTCTGTCAGGGTCATTCCGAATGTGGATTCGGGACTGGCTGCACAGCTCGGTCTGAAGCCGAGCACGCGGAGCATCGGACTCCTTACTTCGACCATTGATGATGTCGGGTATACCGCAATTGACGAAGCGACGAAGAAAGCGGCTGTTGAAGTGGTGTATGCCAAGTCGTTCTACGCCGGTTCCTCACATGCATCCGGCCCGTTGTCGGGGGAGTTTATCGGCATGATTGGCGGGGCTTCGCCGGCTGAAGTGACGAGCGGACTGGAAGCGGCCGTGACGCTGATGCAGAGCGGAGCCTGCTGCTTTTATGCCCTGAATGAGGAAGGGACACACGCGTACTATGCGCATGTCATCTCCAGAACCGGCTCTTATCTATCCGGCGTTGCCAATATAGCGGAAGGGGAGCCGTTAGCTTACCTCATCGCGCCGCCGCTTGAAGCGGTCTGCGGCTTGGATGCCGCGCTGAAGGCTGCGGATGTGAGGCTATGTACGTTCTACGGACCGCCGACGGAAACAAACTTCGCCGGCGGATTATTGACGGGCAGTCAATCCGCTTGCATGGCTGCAGCCGAGGCCTTCGCCGAGGCGGTGGCGGAGATCACCGGGAGACCCATCAAACTGTGAGAAAGCAAAGGTGAGCGGATATGGAACAGTCCTTGCAATCACTGGGGATGATTGAGACCTATGGACTTCCCGCGCTCCTTGCGGCTGCAGATGCTGCGGCCAAGACAGCCGATGTGCGGGTGACGGCGTATGAGAAAATCGATGCCGGCATGGTCACCCTCTGCATCCTCGGCGATGTCGCGGCGGTGAAAGCAGCCGTAGATGCAGGCGGACAGGCAGCACGGGCAGTGGGCAAGCTGCTTGGCGTCCATGTCATCGCGAGGCCGGATGCTGCAATCGCCCAATTCATAGATTCGCTGCTGCCTCCGGATTTGGCAGGAGGAGGTGAACATTCGGCATGAAGCTGGACGTGGATTTGCAAGCGATCCAGGAAGTGCGCTATTGTCTGCAGGAAGCGAAGGAAGCTCAAAAGCAGTACGAGTCTATGACACAGCTTCAAGTAGATCGCATCGTGGAGGCGATGGCTTCTGCTGCCGAGGAGCATGCGGAACGGCTCGGCAAGCTGGCCGTTGAGGAAACCGGCTTCGGAAACATCCCCGACAAGAAGGCGAAGAACCTCTTTGTGGCGCGCGATGTTTATGAGGCGATCAAGGCTATGAAGACCGTCGGCATCATCGGCAAGGACGAAGAGCGGGGCGTATGGGAAGTGGCGCAGCCTGTCGGCGTCGTCGCTGCCATCGTTCCATCAACCAACCCGACATCAACGGTCCTCTTCAAAAGCTTAATCGCGCTCAAAGCAAGGAATGCCGTCGTCATTTCCCCGCACCCCGCTGCGCTGCGATGCTCGCAAGAAGCGGCGAAGCTCATGCGGCAGGCGGCGGAGCAGGCAGGCGCTCCGGCGGGATTGATTCAATGTTTGTCGTACCCATCGGTCGAAGCGAGCATGGAGCTGATGAAGCATAAGCTGACGGATGTCATCCTTGCGACCGGCGGCTCTGCGATGGTGAAGGCTGCCTACAGTTCAGGCAAGCCTGCGTATGGTGTCGGCCCGGGAAATGTTCCCGTCTTTGTGCACCATAGCGCGGATCTCGTGCGTGCAGCCAGTCAAATTGTGCAGAGCAAAACCTTCGATTACGGCACGATCTGCGCCTCCGAGCAAGCAATTGTGGTCGAGCGGCAAGTGAAATCGCAGCTAGCCGATGACCTGAAACGGCACGGTGCGCACATGCTGAGCGGGCAGGAGAAGGAGAGAGTCGCTAGCATCATCATGTCGGCTAACGGTAAAAGCTTGAATCCGAAGATCGTAGGTAAATCGCCGCAAGTCCTTGCGGCGATGGCCGGTATCTCAGTCCCGCAGCATACAACCGTGCTGGTTGCGGAAGAAACCGGCGTCGGACTGCAGTATCCGCTGTCGGTGGAGAAGCTGACGCCGATCCTGGCGCTGTACGCCGTCGACGATTGGCAGGAAGGAAGCCGCCGCTGCACGCAGCTTCTTGAGCTGGGAGGACTCGGACATACGCTCGGCATCCATTGCGAGGATGAGCGAATTATCGAGGCATTCGGGCTTATGCTTCCCGCCTCGCGTATCATCGTCAACGCGGGGACGACCTTCGGCGGAATCGGTGCGACGACCGGCATTCAGCCATCCATGACGCTCGGCTGCGGATCGCTCGGGCATAACATTACATCGGATAATATCGGGCCGCAGCATGTGATGAATGTGAAGCGGGTGGCCTTCGGCATTCGCGAGAGGCCATCCTCGGAACCCGCTGCCGCACAGCTCGCCGAACAGGTTGCGGGCAGCCTCGCTGTCGGTATTTCCAGAGAAGAAGTGTTAGCGATCGTGAAGAGCGTGCTTTCCCAGATGAAGCTCTAATTGAGCTCAACCAATAAGGAGGAATGAACAATGGCAGGCGAACTCACGGCCCTTGGCATGATCGAGACGAAAGGATTGATCGGCTCCATAGAAGCAGCGGATGCGATGGTGAAGGCGGCAAACGTAAGACTGGTCGGCAAAGTCCATGTTGGAGGCGGACTGGTTACGGTGCTGGTCAGAGGCGATGTCGGCGCGGTAAAAGCGGCAACGGACGCCGGTGCGGCCGCCGCCGAGAAAGTCGGCGAGCTCGTCTCGGTTCACGTTATTCCGCGTCCGCATTCCGATATCGAATTTATTCTGCCGAAGCTTGAAGGCTGACCCCGCTCACGATGAGACTCATTACGGAAGCGTCGCTGCGTGCGAGACTGGCCCGGGGACTCCCGAACCCTTATCCGGTTGAACAAGGTGACATACTGACGCCGGCCGCCGCCGATTTCTTGAGAGCAAGAGGGATTCCGCTGCTTAAACAGTCGGACGCCTTGAAGGCGGCAGCTAATTTGCTCGAAGGCGGCGCGATAGATCGAGTGATCCCTGTAGGCGTGTCAGGCCGCCATGTGCACCTCTGCCAGAAGCATCTAGAAGTCCTGTTTGGCACCGGATATCAGCTGCAGCTGCTAAGAGAGCTGTCTCAGCCGAAGCAGTTCGCTGCGAAAGAGACGGTCACGATTGCCGGTCCTAAAGGAGCCATTCCGAATGTTCGCATTCTCGGCCCGATTCGAGCTGCCACGCAGGTGGAGATATCTCGCACGGATGGTCATACGATGGGTCTTCAGCCGAAAGCGAGATTATCCGGCGACCTTACCGGCACATCCGGTGTCACGGTCATCGGGCCGGTTGGTACCGTCGTCCTTCCGGAGGGACTGATCATCGCGAAGAGACATGTGCATATGTCGGTGGCGGAAGCGGCGGATTTTCAGGTTGCTCACGGCGATCGCATCATGCTGCAGACGGACTCGGAACGACCGCTTATTTATCCGGATGTTATCGTACGGGTGGATGCCCGATTCGCGCTTGAGCTGCACATCGACCGGGATGAAGCGAATGCTGCCGGATTGGAAACAGGCGATATGGTGAGGGTCATCGGGAAAAACGGCATCATTGTCCCAGGCGTTGGTACGAGGAGGTGAGTCAAGTGGAGATAAAGCAGCTGGTGGAAGCGATCGTTCGTGAGCTCGTAGGCACGATGCAGGTACAAGAGGCCAAGCGGTCTCCGAAAGTGCTGTACATCTTCTGCGACAGCACGGCCCACGAAGCGTATCGGGATCATTTTATCCTGCTGCAGAAGAATGGGATTCATTATGATCGGCTGTTTCTCGATGGAGTAACATCGGGATGGCTTGGCATGCATAAAGTAGAGTCAAGCGGGCTTGGCAGAACGATCGCCGTCGACGAATCTGCACCTGCTCCGATTGAAATACCATTGGACTATGACGGCATCGTTATCCCGGAGATCGACTTAGGCGATGCCGGACGGGTTGCGCTTGGCATGAAGGGAACGGTGAGGTCGGAGATTATTTTCGCGGCGCTCGTGATGGGGAAGTTTGTGGTGGTGGGCGACGACGGTTCCGGACTCTCGCGTTCTGACCGGCGCACGCTGAAGGAATTGACTTTGCCGGTGCCTTATCAGAAGCTGTTCAGCTACTACAAGAGCGAAATGCACATGTACGGCGTTGAATTCGCTCCGGCAAAAGAACTGGCGGAATGGGTTCTACAACGAGCAGGTCGCGCAGCTGTTGAGATGAATGGCAGCATAAGCCGCGAGAAGGTCGAAGTCGCCGCCGCCGAATCGCCGCCGGCGTGTACCGAGCTTTTCGATGGGAAATTCCTATCCGCCGATTGGGTCAGTCAGCAGACAAGAAACAGGCGCATCACGGCCATTCTCGTGAACAGAGGGACGATTGTATCGCCGCTTGCCAGAGATGTGCTGAGAGAGAAAGGCATCGTTGTCCAAATCCGGGATGAAGGGTGAGCAGCCAATGTTCTACGGGAAGGTGATCGGAAGCGTCTGGGCGACCCAGAAGGAGGAAGGAATGGATAATCTGAAGCTGATGGTTGTTCAGCCCGTTGATTTTGCCGGCCATGCGCAAGGGTCTGCGGTTATCGCCGTTGATCGGATCGGGGCTGGGGTAGGCGAGCGTGTCATTATTTCTCGCGGGAGCCCGGCAAGAGCGCTGTTCGGCGGCAAAAATGTCCCGATCGACGCCATGGTTGTCGGCATTGTCGACAGCTTCGACGTTGTAACGCCGCAAGACGGATCGGAGGATGAATGATGGAGTCACCGAAGCAGCGCGTCATCCAGGAATATGTGCCGGGCAAGCAGCTGACGCTTGCTCATGTCATCGCGAATCCCGATCCGATGCTGTACACGAAGCTCGGCATTGAGGAAGCGAGCGCCATCGGCATTCTGACGCTGACGCCGACGGAAACCGCCATCATCGCCGCAGATATCGCGACGAAGGCGGCGCATGTCAGCATCGGTTACTTAGACCGATTTACCGGGTCGCTCGTCATCGTCGGCGAAGTATCGGCCGTCAGCATGGCAATCGAAGCGGTGAATATATTTCTGGCTGAGAAACTGGCGTTCACCATTGCGCCTTTAACGAGATCCTGATGATGACCGTCGCGAAGAAGATTATGATCATCGGCGCCATTGGCTCGGGCAAGTCCACGTTGATTAAGAGGCTGTTCGGCGAGCAAGATCCCGCACGGAAGACGCAGTCGCTCGTTTATCGTGATTGGCTGATCGATACGCCGGGCGAATACAGCGAGAACCCGCTCTTTTACCGCGCTTTAATGGCTACATCGCATGAGGCATGCGCTTTGGTGCTCGTTCAAGATGCGACGCGTCAACGGAACTATTTTCCACCCGGATTCTCCGGCGGATTTCCTATTCCGGCTATTGGCGTCATCACGAAGATGGATGCGGAAGGAGCGGATGGCGACAGAGCCGTCAAGCTGCTGCGGCAGTCGCTCTCCACGGGGAGCGAAATCTTCTTCACCTCATCGTTGCAGCTTCAAGGTATCGAGGAGCTTCGCGAGAAGCTTCGTTCAATTGCGTTTAAGGAGTGACCGGCGGTGATGGGTATGGTAAGGGAGCTATGCGGCAGCCATACGACGATGCCAATCGATGACATGGAAACGATTGAGGATTTGGCGCGCCATCTGCAGTGGATTGCCGATGCGTCCCAATCCGATGCTTTTATAGATTGCCCGCTCGCCGATGAGCGCACGGCGCTCGTTGTTGCGCAGGCGCATCCGACGACTGCGGCTTCGCTGTACAAGACGTCCGTTATCGGTCAATTTGCCCATTTCCACAATGAGCCTGCCGTTATGTTCTGCCTCTTGTCGGGGAAACCGATGCTGGGCTCGCGCGGCACCTCGCAGGAAGGAATCGCCATGCAGCAAAATGTCGTGCCGATCCGCTCCAAGCGAGGCAGCGTCATCGGCGCGCTAATTCTGGAATCGGATATATCCAAGCATGTCGAGCAGGAGCGAAATGTCGAGCGATTGCTGGAGTCGAATGAGCAGTTGGGCGAAACGCTGCTCTCGCTTGCCATGTCCGAAGGCGGGATGCAGTCCTTGATGCAAGAAGGAATTGTGCTGTTCGATGATCGGCTCAAGGTGACCTACACGAACGCTCAGGCGCTCAAGCTGCTACAGGAAATCGGCTGTACCGGCTCTATTGCGGGTAGACCAATAGACGAGATGTTCGACGGCCAGTTAAGCAGCATCGCAAAGCAGGAGCATACCGGCGTCTTCCGCAGCGAATTCCAGACGAAGCATGTGGCACTGGAGTTGAAAGCCGTATCGCTGCAGCGGGATCATGGCATGGTAGGCGGCTTTATTCTGATTCGGGATTTGACGGAGCTGAAGGAGAAGGAGAAGCAGCTGCTCGTCAAGTCGGCCGTCATCAAGGAAATACATCACCGGGTCAAAAATAATCTGCAAACGGTAGCGGGCCTTCTGCGGCTGCAAATGCGAAGAACGAAACACGAGGAAATTCGGCATGTCTATCTGGACAGCATCAATCGGATCAACAGTATTGCCGTCATTCACGAGATGCTGGCTTTCGAAGGGATGGAGACCATTCCATTCCATGACGTTGCGGCTCGAATCGTGAAGACGATCATCTCCTCTTCCGCCAAACCCGATCAGCGGATAATAACGAATGTAGTCGGAGATGAACTGATTTTAACGGCAGAGCAGGCGATGACTCTTGGACTTGTCCTGAACGAGCTGGTGCAAAATTGCGTCAATCATGCTTTCGTGGAGCGAAGCACAGGCGAGATTGAAGTTTCGCTGCAACGGCTTGGGGATGATGGACGAGTTCGGGTGTCGGATACAGGGTTAGGGATGCGTGACGATGGAGCTGCTTCGGCAGCGAGAAGCGGACATATCGGCCTGCAAATTTCCGAGACGCTGGTGAGCGAAAATCTTGGCGGTACGTTCGAGCTGTCTTCCGGTCAGTTCGGAACACAGGTTGACATCACATTTCCGCTTGGGAGGATGAACGGTGAGCAGAACGATTGTTATTATTGACGATGATCCGATCATTCGGATGGATATTCGCGAGATGCTGGAGGAAGAGCATTATTCCGTTGTCGGCGAAGGGAAGAACGGGCAAGAAGCGATTGAGCTTGCGGCGAAGCTAAAGCCCGATCTTGTCATTATGGATGTGAAGATGCCGGTGATGAACGGGATCAAAGCTTCGGTGATCATTCGCAGCATGCAGCATTCTTCGGTGCTGCTGCTTACGGCGTACAGCCAGAAGGAGCTGGTGCAGCAAGCGCGCGACGCCGGCGTGATTGCCTATCTGGTCAAGCCGGTGTCAGAGGCGGATTTAATTCCGGCCGTCGAAATCGCGTTAAGTCAGAAGGCGGCGTTAGACGGGCTCAAACAAGATATCCGCCGGCTTCAACGAACGCTGGAAGAGCGCAAGCTCATTGAGAAGGCAAAAGGAATCCTTATGAAGCGGCATGGACTGGATGAGCCTGCCGCTTATCAGCGCATCCAAGCCCACAGTATGACGGAGCGAATTCCGCTGCCGGAGCTGGCTGTACGCATTATCGAAGGCGGATAGGGGTGAGCCGGCATGGAGGATCAGTGGATCACGAGTGTCGGTATCGATATCGGTACGAGTACGACGAAGATGATCGTAAGCCGGTTGCGGCTGAAGCGCATCTCGAGTTCGGTTTCGATTCCGCGTTATGAAATTGTGGAGCGGCAGCTGGTATATGCCAGCCCGATGTACAGCACACCGCTGATAGGTAGGGATCAGCTCGATGCGGAAGGTGTCTGGGCTTTGATAACGGCGGAGTATCATCATGCCGGCATTCGTCCCGCTGAGTTGAAGACAGGCGCCGTCATCATTACGGGTGAGACAGCGAATAAGAGGAACGCGCGCGAGATTGTTCAGCGGCTTGCGGAGCGTTCCGGGGATTTCGTGGTAGCGGCGGCCGGCGCGGAACTGGAAGGACTGCTTGCAGGACGGGGAGCTGGGGCGGATCTGCGTTCCATGCAGATCAAAGGAGCGGTAGCGAACCTGGATATTGGCGGCGGTACTGCGAATGTGGCGATATTTCGGCGGGGGAGGCCTATTGGTACGGTAACGTTTCATGTCGGCGGCAGATTGATAGAGCTTGATAGGAACGGGATGGTTACGGCGATATCGCCATCTATTCGACCATGGCTCACAACAAGAGGGTATGCGATTCAACAGGGACAATCACTCCGCTTCGGCGATGTGGCGGAGCTTTGCCAAGACATGAGCCGCAGCATGCTGGATTATTTGGCAGGCGGCGGTTTGACGCACCAAGCGAAGGATGGGGATGCCGCGCTGAAGGAGCTCCTTGTTGGCGGTGGTGAGCCGATGGATGGAAGCGGCATGCCGCAGCTCGAGGAATGGATGGTTTCGGGCGGCATCGGAGGATTGACGGAGCTTCCGAAGCCGGCAACGATCGCCGAGGTTGCCGCTTACGGCGACATCGGGCCTTTGCTCGCGCATGAGATCAAGGCAGCAATGGCTCATTACGATATCGCGCTGGGCAAGCCGAATCAGACTGTGCGAGCCACCGTCATCGGTGCAGGCATGCAAAGCACGGAGATAAGCGGAGCTACGATCTATCTCGAAGCACCGCACTCCCTTCCGATTCGGAACTTGCCGGTTTATCGGCTTGATGAGTTGACCGATGAGATGCTCGCGAATCAGGACGCGCTTATGGCGATGCTGGCATCTGCAATACGAGTATGTGCAGGGCTTTATGACAAGGAAGCTTCGATTCCTTTTGCGCTTGCTATGAGGGGGATGAACGGGATCTCCTATGCTTCCGTACAGCGATTGGCTGAGGCGATATCCCGAAGTTATTTGGACTATTTCGCTCCTGCTGAGGTGCTGGTCGTCGTGTGTGTTCATGATATGGCGCAGGCGCTCGGACAATCGCTCCGGAAGCGGCTGGAGAAACGGATGTCCGTTATTTGCATTGATCAAATTCCGGTGATGCATGGCGATTATATCGATCTGGGGGAACCTCTGCCGGGTATGATGCTGCCTGTGATGATCAAGACGCTTGTTTTCCGGCCCGAGTCTGGACTTGGGTCTGGGCCTGGGCCCGGCGGCTCCGAGGGGGGATAGAAGGATGAAGCTGAAGACGAACCTGTTCGGCAGGACTTTTCAATTCCATGATTTGAAAGCCGTGATGGCGAAGGCCAATGAGGAGAAGTCCGGCGATCAGCTGGCGGGAATCGCTGCGGAGGATGCCAAAGAGAGAATGGCCGCGAAGCTGGTGCTCTCCGAGCTGACACTCGGCGATATTCGCGATCATCCGCTTATTGCTCCCGAGGAGGACGAGGTGTCCCGGGTTATCGAGGAAGCGGTTAACGAGCGGATCTTTGCCGAGATTCGCAATTGGAGCGTCGGCGAGCTGAGGGAATATCTGCTGCGGCAGGATACCGGTCAGGAGCAGCTCCGTCGCCTGAGCCGAGGTATGACGAGCGAAATGATTGCCGCCGTTACGAAGGTGATGAGCAATCTCGATTTGATCCAAGCCGCTTCGAAGGCGGAGATTATTACGAGCTGCAACAGCACGATGGGGCAGCGAGGCGTTCTCGCCGGGCGGGCGCAGCCGAATCACCCCGCGGACAGCATTCAAGGTGTAAAAGCTTCCTTATTCGAAGCGCTAAGCTACGGTATCGGGGATGCCGTCATTGGCGTCAATCCGGTCATCGATACGGCGGACAGCGTGAAGAACCTGCTCGAAGCGACGAAGGAAGCGATGATTAAGTGGCAGATTCCCACGCAGAACTGCGTCTTGGCCCATGTGAAAACGCAAATGCGCGCCATTCGCGGCGGCGCGCCGGCGGATCTGATGTTCCAGAGCTTGGCCGGCACGGAGAAAGGGAACAGCGCGTTCGGCATCAGTGTGGGGCTGCTCGATGAGGCGCATGAGCTGATTCATAAGGAGGGGACGGGAGCGGGGCCGAACCTGTGGTATTTTGAAACCGGGCAAGGGTCGGAGCTCTCCGGTGAAGCTCATCATGGCATCGACCAGGTGACGCTCGAAGCCCGTTGTTATGGGCTCGCCAGAAAGTATCAGCCCTTCATGCTCAATACGGTCGTCGGGTTCATCGGCCCGGAATACCTCTACGATAGCAGGCAGGTGATTCGGGCCGGGCTTGAGGATCATTTTATGGGGAAGCTGCATGGGCTGCCGATGGGCGTCGACGTCTGTTACACGAACCATATGCGGGCGGATCAGAATGATATGGATAATCTGGCTGTGCTGCTGACGGCTGCCGGGGTGAATTTCATCATCGGTGTCGCGATGGCGGACGATTGCATGCTCAACTATCAATCTACGAGTTACCACGATATTGCAACGCTGCGGGAGACGCTGGGGCGAAGGCCGGCACCGGAGTTCGAGAGGTGGCTTGTTCGAATGGGACTGATGGAGAACGGCAGGCTGACGCCGCTGGCAGGCGACCCCAGCCTCTTCATGATTTGAGCGCAAAAGGAGGAAGCGGGCATGCATTCGAAACTATCCGTGGAGCAGCTGGTTGATCGCGTCATGGCAGAACTGGAGAAGCGCATCGCTCCGTCGCCGTCGACATCGCCGACAATATCATCGCAGTTACAGCCAAAGTCCCCATCCCAGTCCCCATCCCAGTCCCCATCCCCATCGCAGCCTTCGGAGGATAGAGAATCTGTTGGTGATCCAGTCGAAAGCTCAAATGTGGAAGAAGCATTCAGCGGCCTTCGTACATCTCATGTACCGAACCCCAAATGGGAGGAAGGGATGTCGGAGCTCATCGCGAGCACGCCTGCACGTATCGGCGTATGGCGGGCAGGCACTCGTCCTCTTACGAGAGAGCTGCTCCATTTTCGCTGCGACCATGCTGCTGCGGTGGACTCCATCTACGGGAGCGTCAGCCAGTCGCTGCTGGATGAATACGGGCTGTTTACCGTCGAAAGCTGCTTCGTAAATACGGAGAATTACTTGAAACGACCAGACATGGGCCGCGTCATTACCAATGAAGGAGTGCGCGCCATTTTGGAGCATTGCCAAAGGAAACCTCAGGTTCAAATCGTCGTCTCCGACGGCCTGAGCGCAAATGCGGTAAATGCTAATTTTGCCGACGTCTATCCCTCACTACTCGATTCGCTTGGCGAATTGGGTCTTTCCACCGGGACACCGTTCTTCGTACGCGGAGGACGAGTTGCGGTGATGGATCCTATTGGCGACCTGCTGGAACCGGAGGTACTGGTCTTGCTAATCGGGGAAAGGCCAGGGCTCGTCTCGTCGAAGTCGATGAGCGCCTACATGTGTTACCGCCCGCGTGCGGGAACGATCGAGAGCAGCCGAACCGTCTTATCCAACATTCATGCCGGAGGAACAGCACCGGTTGAAGCGGGAGCCCATATGGGTACAATCGTCCGTAAAATGCTAGAGCAGCGCACGAGCGGCGTGCATCTGGAGTAAAGAGCCTTCGACCCACTGAACCAGTGGTGTCGAAGGCTTTTTTACTGCGCTTATCGGAATAGTGATATCATCGGCACTCGGCTCGATTCGGCAACCTAAAAAAAACACAAGCGCTATTAAAGCGATTCCATTGTTGGCTCCCGCGGTGAAACGCTAGGATGAGAGTAGGCAGAAACGATAATCACGAGGGAGGGACGGCTATTGTTCGGTTTCATGTGGAAGTACCGGACGTTATATCTGATTTCAATTCCGGGCATCGTCTATTTCATCGTCTTCAAGTATGTGCCGTTGCTCGGCTCGGTCATTGCGTTCCAGAACTATAATATCTTCTCCGGATTCGGCGGAAGCCCCTGGGTCGGATTCCGGCATTTCGAGCGCATGTTCCAGCATTACGACTTTCTGCGGATTTTGAAAAACACGCTCATTCTGGGATTTCTAGATATTCTGATCGCCTTCACGGCACCGATTATACTTGCGCTGCTGCTCAATGAAGTCCGGCTCGTCGTGTACAAGAAGATTGTCCAGACGATTGTTTACGCGCCGCACTTCCTGTCTTGGGTCATCGTGAGCGGGATCTTCGTTGGCATGCTTTCTCCGACTTCCGGTATCGTGAATGTCATTATAGGCTGGTTCGGCATCGAGCCGATTTACTTTCTGGGTGAGGATTCCTATATACGGGCCATCTTGGTCGGCTCGGGGTTGTGGCGCGACGTAGGCTGGGGGACGATTATTTACTTGGCTGCGTTGACCGGGATCAATCCGGAATTGTATGAGGCGTCGGAAATCGACGGCGCTGGCCGTTGGAAGCAGACGATCCGAATTACGCTGCCTTCCCTGCTGCCTGTCGTCACGGTACTGTTTCTGCTCAAGATCGGGGATTTCATGGATTACGGCTTCGAACGCGTCTTTGTTTTCCAGAATCCGCTGAATATTACCAATAGCGAAATCTTGGACACGTATATTTACAAAGCCGGCTTGAAGCAAATGCAATACAGCTATGCGACAGCAATTGGGCTGTTCAAATCGGTCGTTGGTTTGGTCTTGCTTGTTATCGCCAACACATTAAGCCGCAAGGCGACCGGAGAATCGTTGTATTGAAGGAGGGGTGGCCGTGATTCGGCGCGAGCATTGGAGCAGGAAGCTGTTTCTCATCGCTAACTATTTGGTATTAACAGGGCTGTCGCTAACCATGCTGCTCCCTTTTCTAAACGTGATTGCTCAGTCGTTTAGCGGCGCGGCGGCGATTGACCGCGGGGATGTCATGTTCTGGCCGGTCGACTTCACCCTCAATTATTACCGCTACGTCTTCGATGACGTCTCGATCTGGCGGGCATTCGGGATTACCGTCTATATCACAGTCCTCGGTACACTCATTAATCTGGCAGCTACTTCATCCTTGGCCTATCCACTGTCGCGGGCGGAATACGTTGGACGCAAATACGTGCTTCTGTTTGTCTTGATGACGATGATCTTCACGGCACCGCTGATCCCGCAATTTATTCTGATGAGGGAAATCCATCTGATCAATACGTTATGGGCGCTTATGATTCCAACCGCGATCAGTGCGTTTAATATGATCGTCTTGCGGTCGTTCTTCGTCCAAATTCCGACGGAGCTGATCGACAGCGCGAGGATTGACGGCTGCGGCGAAATGAGGATACTCTGGAGCTTGATGCTCCCGTTGTCCAAGCCTGCCCTGGCGACAATCGGCATTTTCTATTCCGTGACGAATTGGAACAAGTACATGGACGCACTGTATTATTTGAATGACCGTAGGCTGTACCCGCTGCAGGTGAAGCTGCGGGAGCTGCTCATTAACGATGACCTGGTCGATACCGGCAATTTACCGTTCGACATCGCATCCCAATCGGTACAAGGGGTCCAGATGGCCGTCATTCTCGTTGCGACCTTGCCGATCATCATGCTGTATCCGTTCATGCAGCGTTATTTTATTAAGGGGATGCTCATTGGATCGATTAAATCTTGATTGTGCAATGCTGATTCGGAAATATAAAAAAATGACAAACCGAGCCAAACAAACTCCATTGTGACCGTGGAGCGTTCGTACCTATACTGAGGTTGAGTTTTGAAAGCGCTCTACGGAGCGGATTTCGACTGAGGAGATGAGGGGGATTTTATGAGAAAGCTTGTCGTACTGGCCACGGTTGCCGCACTATCCATCTCGATGCTGTCATCCTGCTCGAAGAACAACAACAATGAATCATCCCAAGCTACGAATACCCCTGCAAACACGGCGACTACAACGAACCAAACAGAAGAAACGCCTGCAGCGGAGCCGACCAAATTCTCGATTTCCATGCGGACGCTGAACGTGCCTTACGTGGAGCAGAATCCGGACATCAACAAAGACAAGTACGTGCTCGCAATGGAGAAAATGACGAACACCGATCTCGATATCCGGCTGATTCCGCATAACGAGTATCAAGACAAAATGATTCAAATGTTCGCGACGAATGACATTCCGGACGTTGTTCAAGGCAGCGGCGGCATTAGCGGCCAAGAACTCGGCGGCGCCGTACAAAGCGGAGTGTTCCTGCCGCTGAATGATCTGCTGAAGGAGAACGGCCCGAACCTGCTCAAATTCCTTCCGCAGGCAGCCTGGGACCGACTGACGGATGCGAAGACAGGCAACATTTACGGAATTCCGGAAGTACTGAGCAATCCTTCGAGACGGGCAACTTGGATCCGGACTGACCTGCTTGAGAAAGCCGGCAAACCGATCCCTAAGACGGTTGAAGAAACACTCGATGTGCTGCGGGCGTTCAAAGAGCTTGGCGTCGAGCATCCGTACATGGGGCGCAAGAACTTCAAATACGCGGACACCTTCTTCGGCTCCTATGACGTATTCGGTTATTTGAACCAATTCAAGCAGTTCCCGGACGGTAAAGTAAAGCCTAGCTTCTTCGATGCCGATCCGATGAAGAAAGCGATTCGGACGTACAAGACGATGTACGACGAAGGTTTGATCAGCAAAGAATTTGCCACCATCGAAAGCGCGGACTTCAAGAGCATCATTACCAGCGGCAAAGCGGGCATGTGGTCCATGAACGCTAACGAGCTTCCGATCTGGGGCACGCAGCTTACGACGAACGTTCCCGGCGCGAAGGTTGCCCTCATTCCGTCTCCGGTCGGCGATGACGGCAAAGGCGGCTACGCGCACTATAACCCGGTTACGCGGTCCTACTTCATCAATGTGAGCGCGAAGGATAAAGCGGCAGCAATCATCAAGTTCTTCGATTGGATGGTCGGCGAGCAAGCACAGGAGTTCTTCAGCTACGGCATTCAAGGCGAAGATTATACGAGTAACGGAGGCACGATCAGCTATACGCCTCCTACGGACGAAGCAGGCACGAACAAACAGCGTTTCTTGAACTATTGGCTGTGGATGGTGCAGGATACGACGTACAACAAACGCATCGCCGAGCTTTCGGAGCCGGGCAAACAAATGGTCGATGCATTTGATAACCTGCTTACGAAGGAAGGGCGCAGAGGCATCGAGTTTGATCCAAGACTGGAAGCGTTCATGAATTACCCTGATTTGAGCCCGCTATCCGATCAGCTTCCGCCGCTGGTGCTTGAGCATGTGCTCAAGATGGTTTATGGCAAAGAGCCGATCGACAATTACGGCAAGGTGCTGGAGGAGTATCTTTCCAAGGGCGGCAACGAAGTCATTGAGGAAGCAACTACCCGGTTTAATAGTAAAGAAAACGCTTTCGAGTAAGGCTCGCGATGCACTAAAATGACAGTAAGAGACTCGGATGCTCCTTCTGCTTGGCTGGGGGAGCATCTTGCTCCATAACCGGATTGCCGACTGAACTCGGTAATCGAGGAGGACACATCTATGTACCGCATCTTAGTCGTCGATGATGAACCGATGATTCGCAAAGGATTGCAGAAGCTGATCGGCGAAGCCGATTCTGCTATTTGCCATGCCGAAACGGCAGACAATGGCCAGGATGCGCTGGACAAAATAGCGGCGAACCGTCCCGACCTGCTGTTTACCGATATCAAAATGCCGAAGATGGATGGCTTGGAGCTTTGCCGCCAGTTAAACGAGCAGTATCCCGACCTGCCGGTCGTCATTATATCGGGTTACGGCGATTTCGAATATGCCAGGCAGTGCATGTCTTTTGGCGTGAAGGAATATTTGCTGAAGCCGGTAACTAAAGCAGCTGTAAGCCAAACGGTTGCGAAGATGATTGCCGGCCTCGAAGCGCAGCGGCAAGCTGCCTATATTCCGCTGAAGCTGACGGAAGAATGGCTGGATCGGCTGCAGGACAGCATCTGGTTTTTGCGCTCCGAATCGATTCAGGCCGTGATCGCGAGCATGGAACAGTACTGCGCGATGTGCAAGTTCGATGCCCAGATGGTTGGAGAGCTGATGCAAGAGCTCTCAGGCAAATTGGCGGATCGATTGAACGCGCGCGACGTGTATCCGTTCGAGCGGCCGCTGCGGCCGGCGGACCGGGACTCGGCCGCGATCACCTGGCTTGGGGAATCGGCGACCTTGATGATGGAGCAATTGCGATCGAAACGAAAAGGCAATCTGAAGGATCCGGTCGAGGAAGCCAAGCGCTATATCGAGCAGCATCTGGGCCGTGAATTATCGCTTGAGGAAGTGGCCGATAAGCTGGGCTTGAATGCTTCGTATTTCAGTCAGCTATTTAAGCAAATGACGAATGAGACGTTCGTGCAATATCGGACGAAGCGGCGGATGGAGCGGGCGAAACGGCTGCTATCGCTGCCGCATCATAAGATTACGGATGTATCTGCCGAAGTCGGATTCGCAGATCATCCGCATTTTACGAAGACCTTCAAGAAATACAGCGGGCAAACGCCATCCGAATACCGGGAATCGCTGGGGATTCGCGGATGAAGCTAAGTTTATCGCGAAAGCTGTTTCTCTATTTTCTGATCGTCATCCTGTTCTCTCTGTCTACAGTCGGGATCTTCACGTACCTGAAATCGTCGGCTGCTATCGATAAGCAGGTCGAGCGCTATATTTCTACGGTAATCGAGAATGCAGGGGCACAAACCGACCAACAGCTCGAAACGTTCGAACGGGTAAGCAATTCGATTCTATCCCAGCAATCCGTCAAACGGTTTCTGGATATGGACCCCTCGGATAGCTACGAGTATTACCGGTTTGCCAACGGCATTCGTCAGGATGTGTTTCAGAAGATATTCATCACGTATCCGACTCAGATTCACATGATTTACATATTGGGAGAGCATGGACGGTCTATCTTCGATCAGAATCAAAGCTTCTCGTCGCTAACGGTCGACCCGACGAATCGGTACGAGGAATTGAAGGCGAAGACGCCGGATAATGGCGAGATTGCGATACTGAACACGGCGATGATGAACGGTGAGCGAGTCGTTACGATTGCCCGCAAGATTAGAGGCTATACGTCTTATGCGGTGAAGGGCATTCTCGCGATCGAGCTGAACGAAAGTCAGCTGGCAACGTTATGGAACAACGTGGATCTGGGCGAGAACGGCTTTTTCTTTATTCTCGACTCGGAAGGATCCATTGTGTATGCACCCGCTGCCGGTACGAGGTCTGAGTTGGCGAAGACCGACCTTGGGAAGCGAATCGCAACCGGCGAGAATACGCGCTTCATCGAGAAGATGAACGGGAAGAACATGTTAATCGTTTCGCATAAGTCGACTTATTCGGGGTGGAGCCTCGCAGTCTCGATGCCGCTTGATGAGCTGCGCGAGCCGATCTCCGGGATTCGTTCCACGACGGTAACGGTCGGTCTTGTCACGCTTGCAATCGCTCTGTTCCTTGCTTTCCGGTTTGGCAATTCCATCGTTCGTCCGATTCGAACACTGAAGAACGGGATGCGCGAGACGGAGAAGGGAAACTGGATCAGCATCGAAAGCAAACAGCGGGATGACGAGATTGGCGGACTCATTCACAGCTACAACCTGATGGTAAGCCGGCTTTCTCACATGATTGAGCGGGTGTACGATACGGAGCTTAGCAGCCAGAAGACGAAGCTGCAGCTGCAGGAGATCGAGCTGGAGCGGCATAAGGCAGAGTTCCAGGCGCTGCAGCTGCAAATCAATCCGCATTTTCTGTACAACACGCTGGAGACGATCAATTGCTATGCGATTGTACAGGATTCGGACGAAATTTCGGAGATGGTCGAGGCGATGGCCTTCATGCTGCGCTACTCCATTCAAACGAACCTCGAAGAAGTGACCCTAGCTAACGAATTGAATCATGTGCGCAATTATATGATCATCCAGAAGCATCGCATCGGACATGATTTCGAAATCGAAGTGGCTTCTCCGCCATCGCTGCTGCTGTCGGGGATGGTGAGGCTGACATTGCAGCCGATCGTGGAAAATATTTTTCAGCACGCGTTTGCAGATGGGTTTGAAGCGAAGCATTTCATCCGCATCGATACCTGCTTGGAAGAAGGCGAGCTGCTTGTCATTGTGGAAGACAACGGAGTGGGGATGACGGAAGAGAAGCTTGCCAGATTGCGCAGGAGATTGGATCGGAATCGTTTGGTAGAGGTGGAGACGGCAAGCGGTGGACGGCGCAGCGGCATCGGACTGGTGAACGTTCACCGGAGGATTCAGATGGTGTATGGCGATGCATTCGGTCTTCGCATCGACAGCTCGCTTGGCGAAGGGACGCGGATCGTGCTGCGAATGCCGCATGAGGTTCGCTCGCTTACGAAGCCGGAGCTCGCGGTCGTGCTTAAGCAAGAGCTTGCGTAGGCTTAACGAGAAGAAGGGAAGGCGATGGGGATGGCAATCGATTTAGCGGGGAAAGTCGCGCTCGTAACGGGAGCGAGCGGAGGAATTGGGCGAGCGATAGCGATCTCGTTGGCCGCATCCGGAGCGAAGGTGGTTCTGAACTATCTGAACAGCAAAGAGGCAGCTGAAGAGGCAGTTGCTGCGATTAAGCATAAAGGCGGAATGGCGATTGCCATTCAGGCAGACGTATCAAAGGCGGAAGAAGCGCAGCGGCTGGCAGCCGAATCGGAGCAAGCCTTCGGCCGGAAGGTCGACGTGCTGATCAACAATGCGGGACATCTCGTGCAGCGTGTGCCCAATGAGGACATGACGGAGGAAGTATATGCGCGCATCATGGATGTGAACCTGAAGAGCGCTGTGTTCGTTACGAAAGCGGTCATTCCAGGCATGAAGGCTGCAGGCGCCGGATGTATCGTAAACTTAACTTCGGTAGCCGCTCACAACGGAGGAGGGCCGGGCGCTTCCATCTACGCCGCGAGCAAAGCGGCCGTGCTCGCTTACACGAAAGGGTTGGCCAAGGAGGTTGCGGCTAGCGGCATCCGCGTTAACGCGATTTCGCCCGGATTTATCGGCAATACGGCGTTTCATGCAACGTTCACGTCTGCTGCAGCAAGGGAAGCGACGATTCAGAGCATACCGCTTCGAAGAGAAGGGACGCCGGAGGATGTGGCAGGAGTTGCTCTGTTCCTCGTTTCCGACTTGTCAGCCTACCTGACCGGCGAGACGATTGAGGTTAATGGCGGCATGTTCATGCGTTAAACGCGTTTCGAGTCCATCAACGACGAGCGAAAGTGAGGGATTGTCATGTCCAAGCTATTCGAACCGGTCAGCGGCTTGTTGACCGTACCCTATGAACCGAACGAGTCATCCGAGCTTCGGGAGAATCCGCCGCGATTCACGTGGATGCCGGCAAAGCCGGATGAAGACCGGTATATGCTGCAGGTTTCTGCTTCCGAGCGATTCGAAACGGATCAGGCGGAGACAATCGGCCCTATCCCATATAACTTCTATACGCCTTCTCATGTCTATGAGCCGGGAATCTATTATTGGCGTTATGCTTTAGCGGCAACAGGGGCGGCCGTGCAGTCGGAATGGAGCCAGGTGAGGACGTTTACAGTCCCGGCTCATATTCCGGAGACACCGCTGCCCGCGCCGCAGACAAGATATGCCGAGACGAGCGCCGCTCATCCTCGACTGTGGCTTGATGGCCAACGAGTGGAAGCACTCCGAGGCCGCATCCGAGAGGATGCTGCAACCTGCGGCTTCGATGTCTTCTTCGAGAAGTCAGTCAGGCCGTGGATGGAACGGGAGCTCATCTGTGAACCGGAGCGATACCCGGATAACAAACGCGTGGCGAAGCTGTGGCGCCGGATGTATATGGACTGCCAAGAAACGCTGTATGCGATTCGTCATCTGAGCGTGGCGGGAGTGCTGCTTGAGGATGCGCATATCGTGGAGCAGGCTAAGCGTTGGTTGCTGCACGTGATTTCCTGGGATCCGCAAGGAACGACTTCACGGGATTATAACGATGAAGCTGCTTTTCGCATCGCGCAAGCAGTAGCTTGGGGATACGATTGGCTGCATGGATTCTTGTCGGAGGAGGAGCGGGCGGCGGTTCGGGCAAATTTGCTTGTCCGCACGGAGCAGGTTGCTTTTCACGTCATCGAACGATCTCGCATTCATCGGGTACCCTATGATAGTCACGCGGTGCGATCCCTGTCTTCCGTTCTTGTGCCGGCATGTATCGCGATGCTGCATGAAGAGCCGGAAGCCCGGGAATGGCTGGATTACACGCTGGAATATTACGCATGTCTGTACTCCCCTTGGGGCGGTCAAGATGGGGGATGGGCGGAAGGGCCGATGTATTGGACGACAGGCCTGGCCTATCTGATCGACGCTTTTAATCTCATTCGTCAGTATGTCGGAATCGATTTGTATAAGAGGCCTTTCTTCACGAGTACCGGCGATTTCCCGCTTTACGTACACAGCCCGGATACGGTGCGAGCCAGCTTCGGCGATCAGTCCACGCTTGGCGAGCCGCCGAGCCTGAAGACCGCGTATAACATTCGCCAATTTGCAGGTTTAACAGGCAATGGGCTGTACCAGTGGTATTACGAGCAGGTCAAAGAGCGGGATAAAGACGCCGACAGCAAGTTTTATAATTACGGCTGGTGGGATTTCCGGTTTGACGATTTACTCTATGCTCACGACTATCCGGCGGTCGAGCCGTTGTCTCCTGAACCGGGGAGAATTGAGCCGGTCAAGTGGTTTCGAGATGTTGGCTGGGTCGCCTTTCATCGGCGGATGGACGATCCGAACGAGCATATTCAGTTGATCGTGAAAAGCAGTCCCTACGGGTCGATCAGTCATAGCCATGGAGATCAGAACGGCTTCCTGCTCCATGCCTACGGTGAACCGATTGCCATCGACAGCGGCTACTATGTTGCCCACGGAAGTACGATGCACCGCAACTGGCGTAGGCAGACGATTTCGAAAAACAACCTGCTTATTGATGGCAAAGGTCAATACGCCGGCGCGGATAAAGTGCTTTGCAAGGAAGCCTATGGCGTCGTGGAGGAGGTTTCCTCGAAGCCGGGATTTGCAAGCGTCCGCATGAACGCGACGGAGGCGTATCGGGAGACGGTACCGTATCTGAAGCAATTCGTGCGCGAGGTGTATTGGCTGGACGATACGTATGCCGTCATCGTGGACGCCGTTGACCTGGAGCAGCCGGGCCGCGTGAGCTGGCTTATGCATACGCTTCATCCCATGGAGCTGAAAGGACAGACGTTCCGTACTATCGGCGCTAAGGCGGAAATGGATGGTCGATTCGTGTATGCCTCGTCCGGCGACCTGATGCTTCGTCAGCATGATCAGTTCACCGATGTGGATCCTTCCGAATACGAAGGGCTCGCAAACCAGTGGCATCTGATGGCTGAAACCAAGGAAGCGAAGAGTCATCGTATCGTAACGCTGCTGGTGCCGATGAAGAAGGGGGAGGACAAGTTCGTCTCCTATTTCATCGATGATCAGGATCATGGCATTCATCTATACTTCACGAATGAAGACGGCATAACGCGCATGATTGCGGTGAACAAAGCATACTGATGAGCCGAAGGAGGGACAGAAGCGATCATGGGCAACATCGGAATATGGGAAGCGGCAGAGCCGGGCGTGACTCGCAAAATATTACGTGCCGCAGGCGGGCTGATGATGATGGAAGTGCATTTCGAGAGCGGTGCGGAGGGGTATGAGCATGACCATCCGCATGAGCAAATGTCCTATTGCCTCAAAGGGGCAATGGCCTTCACCATCGATGGAATAGAGACGGTGATCAGACAAGGCGAAACGATCTATATCCCCAGTGGTGCCAGGCATGGCGCAAAGGCGCTGGAGCCATCCGCGCTGCTGGACACGTTTACGCCGATTCGTCAGGATTTATTGAAATAATACCTATACGATAAGGTGGAGGAAGCTCGGTGTTCGCGGCAGGTAGCGTGAATGCGGGGCTTCTTTTTGATGATAAAGAGAAGTGAGTTGTTTACTCTACTGATCTCTCTATTAATCGCTCTACTAATCGTCCAACCAAACTATTGTATACATATTGTGTACAGATTTAATATATGATAGGCTGGGGATACAGCTAGATTATGCCGATCAATAACCTATACCAGGAGCGTGAGTAAGAAGATGTCGAGCACGTTGCAGCAGTTGAGGGTCAGCGATAACAAGAGGTTTTTGATGCAAGCGGACGGTACGCCGTTTTTTTGGCTTGGGGATACGGCTTGGGAGCTGTTTCATAGATTAAGCCGCGAGGATGCGGATGAATATTTGAAAGGCAGAGCAGAGCAGAAGTTCAACGTGGTTCAAATCGTTGCACTGGCCGAGTTTGAGGGGCTAACTGTTGATAACGTTTACGGTCGCCGTCCGCTGAAGCAGAATGCTGAGGGACACTATGATCCGACTTTGCCTGATCTAGACGGTGACGATAACTACTGGAGCCATGTCGATTATGTTGTGGATCGTGCGGCAGAGTATGGCATCTACGTAGCTTTCCTGCCTACTTGGGGCGATAAATACAATGTTGCATGGGGCAAAGGGCCGGCTATCTTCAACGGGGATAATGCGAGAGTATACGGACAATGGCTGGGCGAGCGGTACAAGGATCGCTCGAACATCATTTGGGTGCTTGGCGGTGACCGTCCGCTGCAAACCATTGAGCATTTTGAGGTCAATAATTCACTTGCCGCGGGCTTGCGAGAAGGCGATGGCGGGCGTAATCTGATTACCTTCCATCCGAGCGGCGATTCCTCCTCTTCGCGCCATCTACACGATGCATCGTGGCTTGATTTCAATATGATTCAATCCGGCCATCATGAGCTGATTCGCGTCAATTATAGGCATGTGAAGGCGGATTACGATAAACTGCCGGTTAAGCCGACATTCGATGCGGAGCCATGCTACGAGGATCATCCGATCAATTTTAAAGCGGTTAATGGTTACTTCGATCAAGCGGATGTGCGGATCGGGGCATATTATGCGGTGTTCTCCGGCGGCTTTGGCCATACCTATGGGCATCATTCCATTTGGTCGATGACAACGAAGCCGGAGCCCTATTTTATTATGAACTGGAGACAAGCACTCCATCGTCCGGGCGCTCAGCAAATGCAGCATGTGCGGGGGCTGATCGAGTCGGTGTCCTTCTTCGACCGCGTGCCGGATCAAAGCTTGATCGCCGAGAACTATGAAGGCGCCAACTATATGGTCGCTACTCGCGGCGAGGATTATGGCTTTATCTACAGCCCGAACGGCCTGCCGTTCCGAGCCGCGCTCGGTATCTTGGGAGGAAGCCGCATCGAAGCTTCCTGGTTCGATCCTCGGACAGGGGAATACTCGGCCATCGGCGAATACGACAATAGCGGCGAAGTCACATTCACGCCGCCGATCAGCGGCAGAGGGAACGACTGGGTGCTGGTTCTGAAAACCGTGAAATAAAAGTCAGTCCGGCACTGCTATTCCTGCACTCTTATTTCTAATCTATTAAACGCCTGTCATTACGCCTCTGCGGCGCGGTGACAGGCGTTTTTGGCGTTTCGTAATTATTTTAGCCGGATCGATTGATCGTTCGAAGTAAAAGGAGCAAATGGAACGGAAAGCAGCATGAAAAATCACATTTTAATATAGTCGCGTCCGAACGACGTGCTCTATGATGGTGGTGTCTCACTATTGAAATAAGGGAGCCATGAACATATGAACCTCTATCGTCCGATCTATCATTTTCTGCCGCCGAGCAACTGGATGAACGATCCTAACGGCCTGCTTTATTATCAAGGCGAATATCATGTGTTCTATCAATACAATCCGAACGGAGATACATGGGGAACGATTCATTGGGGTCATGCGAAGAGCAAGGATTTGATTCATTGGGAGCATCTTCCTGTCGCTCTGTCCCCCTCGACTGAACGAGGGGAAGAGCATTGTTTCTCGGGCTGCGCCGTGATCGGACCGGAAGGCGTTCCGACCTTGTTCTACACAAGCATTGGCAGCGGAGAGCGGGGATACGAAGATGGAGCAGAGCAATGGATGGCTACGAGCGCGGATGGGATGATGACCTGGAACAAGTATCCGGGCAATCCGGTCTTATCGAAGGACGTTCATGGAGAGCTGAATATCCGCGATTGGCGCGATCCTTACATTTGGAAACACGAGGGAAGCTGGCTGATGGTACTCGGTGGGAAGCATGACGGCAAAGGCTGTGCCATGATCTATGGTTCGGACGATCTGAAGTCATGGAAGCTGCTGAACAAGCTGATGGAAGCTGAGCGCACAGAAGAGTATCTGTGGGAGTGCCCGATATTCTTCCCGCTGGATGGCAAATATGTGTTGATCTACTCGCCTAAGGACGCAGTTCGCTATTATACGGGCACGTTCAACGATGACTTTACGTTTTCGCCTGAGCGGCATGGGATACTCGACCCCGGCGGTTGGGAAGGTTTCTATGCACCGAATGTGATGGAGGATGGCGATGGGCGAAAATTGCTTTGGGCGTGGATGCCGGAATTCGCGAGGGGACAATTCGAGGGCTTGAAGGGCTGGGCCGGGGCATTAACCGTTCCCCGGGCGCTGTCGCTGACAGAGGACGGAACGCTCCGCATGGAGCCGGCCAAGGAACTCAAGCAGCTCCGCGGAGCGTGCGAGCGTGTTAGCGGTCTGACTTTGGACGACGGTGCCAAGGAGTGGAGGCTGAAAACGAGGGGACGGGCGTTCGAGTTGCTTGCGGAAATCGAGCTGACGGATCCGGACGCGACGTTCGGATTCAAGCTGCTGCATGGGGAGAATGATGAAGAAGCCACGCGCATTCTGTTTGATCCAAGTCAGCGGCGGTTTATTCTAGACCGCTCCCGTTCAAGCCTTTCACCTTCGACACATCTCATGGAGCTGCAGGGTGAGATCAATTGGAAGATCGGCGATACGGCGACCGTTCATATTTTCCTGGATCATTCTTTGTTGGAGATATTCGCCGGCTATGAATCCTGTCTGTCTGCACGGATGTATCCGCTGCTGGAAGACAGCGATCGAATTAGCATCTTTGCTGGCAGCGGCAGCGTCACGTTTCGTTCGCTGCAGGTCTGGACGCTTCATTCGATATGGCCCTAGCAGCAAGAACCCGGATAACGATCCGGGTTTTTCTATTTCCCCCGAATGAAAGTCGCCCAATGACGGCGACTGCTGTTCATCTTAAAAAGAGCGTTTTCAAACATGAATGTCCGCTAATTTGGATATTTCCCGAGAGAGGCGTGAGCTATGATGAATACAGGAAATGAATCCGCTTTCAACGCAGCGAGGAAAGGCCAGAAAGGATGACCAGAATATGAATCATGTCCCGGGAGAATTATTGCCGGCAGCTTCCCCTCCTATTCATCAAAGAAACCACATCTGGAGGAAGATCAAGAGGCAGAAAATACTGCTGCTCTTCAGCGTCCCATTTGCGATTTGGGCAGCCGTGTTCTGCTATGCTCCGATTTGGGGCTGGATCATGGCTTTCCAGGACTACAATCCCGGTAAAGGAGTAACGGGAAGCCCTTGGGTGGGCCTCAAGCATTTTCAAGCTTTTTTCCAAGAAGAAATGCTCTATACGCTGCTTCGGAACACGATTGCGATCAGCGTCTTGAATATCGTGGTGGGTACGTTCGGAGCTGTTGCCCTTGCGCTGCTGCTGAACGAAGTGAAGGGTGTTTTCTTCAAGCGGACGGTTCAAACCGTATCGTATTTGCCTTATTTCATTTCGTATGTAGTTGTCGCCAATCTGTTCCTGACGCTGCTCTCTCCTTCAGATGGGACAGTTAACCGATTGTTATTGAAGCTTGGCCTGATCGATAAGCCGATCTTCTTCTTCGCCGAGCCGCATCTGTTCTGGGTGCTCGTCGTACTCATCAACGTTTGGAAAAACATCGGCTGGGACGCGATTATCTACATTGCGGCAATGTCGTCCGTAGATACGGAATTGTACGACGCAGCCAGCGTGGACGGGGCGGGCCGCTGGCGGAAAATGTGGCATATCACCTTGCCGTGTATCCGTCCGACCATTGTGGTGCTGCTCGTGCTTAGCGCAAGCGGAATCTTGAATGCCGGCTTCGATCCCTCCTACTTGCTAGGCAATCCGATGGTTCACGACTATTCCGAAGTCATCGATACGTACGTTTACCGCATGGGACTAGGGAATGCGATGTATTCCTACGCAACTGCGATCGGCCTGTTTCGATTGGTGGTATCTCTGGTGCTATTGTATCTTGTAAACCGCATGGCGAAGAGGCTCGGAGAGGACAACGTGCTATGAAAAGAGGGACAAGACGATGAGACAGAGATGGCAGGATGCTGCGTTCGATTTCTTTAACATTGGCGGCCTTACGATATTGATGGTGGTTACTTTATATCCGTTCCTTCATGTGCTTGCATTCTCTCTAAATGATGCCGTAGATTCCATGCGGGGAGGGCTGACGGTGTGGCCTCGTAAATTCACTTTTGCGAACTATGGCGTCATCTTCCGCTACGATGCATTAATCGATGCTTCCATCATGAGCGTGCTTCGGACCGTCGTCGGGACGGTGACCTCCGTCATATGCACGGCGATGCTGGCTTATTCGTTATGCAAGAAGGATCTGATCGGCTACAAGTTTTTCAATTCGCTGTTCATTATGACCATGTTCCTCTACGGCGGCTTGATACCCACGTTTATTTTGTTCAAGACGATTCACATTTACAATTCGTTCTGGGTCTATATTGTCCCGGGATTGATCAGCGCCTTCAATATGATCTTGCTTCGTACCAATTTCAAATCCATTCCGGATTCCCTGATTGAATCCGCCTATATAGACGGGGCGAACGATGTGTATGTGTTTTTCCGAATTATATTGCCGCTATCGACGCCGATTATCGCCACGATTGGCCTGTTCGTTGCCGTTGGCCAATGGAACTCCTGGCAGGATACGCTGTTTTTCACGGTCAACGGCAAGCTGCAGACGCTTCAATACGTGCTCATGAAGATTTTGAATCAGACAGAGGCCGGCGCGATGATCAATCAGATGAAATCCAGCATGGCTCGCCGCGGTATGGTCAAAGTAACGCCTGAAGCAGTCAAGATGGCGATTACAATGGTCGCAACGGTGCCTATACTGTGCGTGTATCCCTTCATTCAGAAATATTTCGTCAAAGGCATGCTGCTCGGCTCGATCAAGGGTTAATGGTTTAGGCTGGTTCGGGGCTGTTCGTCCTCCAAGAGGATTTGTAATAGCAAAATAGGAAAAGAGAATTTACACTAATGGGGGAGGTTTCAAATGAGAAAAGCAAGTGTTCGGAAAGTACTTGGTGTCATGTTGAGCGTTTTTATGATCATTTCCGCAGCGGCCGGTTGCTCAAACAACAATAACAATACGGCGGGCGATTCTACGCAGCAGGCGTCGGAATCAAACGGGGCGGCGAATACGGAAGGAAACACAGCGGCGCAGGCAGGAGATATGTCTGCTTTGCCGGATGCCGAATTCAGCGTCATGCTTGGCTGGAACGTGCCGCAGCTTGCGTCTCAGGATGCGCCAGTCGTGAAGCAGGTCTATGATAAAACGAAAGTCCGCCTTAATCTTGAATCGCCTCCGGCTAATGTGGATGAGAAGCTGAACATTATGCTGGCAAGCGGGGAAATGACGGACGCGATCGTTATTAACAATCCCTCGATGGCGCAAAAGTTCATCGACGCCGGATATGTAATACCATTAGACGAATTGTTCGATAAATACGGCGGACAAATCAAGGAAAATTTAAACTCGGTATGGGGCCAGCTGAAGAACGAAGACGGCAAGATCTATAAAATCCCTTCGGGCTACATTCTTCCGGGTGCGGATAGAATGCTCGAGACCGGCTACAGCTTTCAGTTTCTGACCAACGTTCTGGAGGCTAAGGGCTGGTACAAGCCGCAAACGTTCGACGAACTCACGGCGCTGCTCAAAGAAGTGAAGGAAAAGTATCCGCAATACATTCCGATGTCTCTTGCGCTCGGAACAGAGAGTTTCTTTACGAACATGGTCAAAACCTTGGCAGGAGCTGAGGGCGTAAGGCTGTACAACGATTACGTCTGGACGCCTGACGATAAGCTGATTTACAAATATAAGGACGCCGGCATCCGCGATTCGCTGAAATGGCTGAACCAACTCTATCAGCAAGGACTGCTCGACGAGGAGTCTGCCGTTCAGAACATCGACGGGTTTAAGGCGAAGATGGCTTCGGAGAAAGTGTTCTCATCCATCGGATCTTGGTTCGACAACATGTACGAAGCGAACAGTATCTTCACCCAAGACAAGAAGCCGTTTCGCTTCAAATACTTCCTGCTGAAAGGGAATCCGGAAGTTGCAAAGACGACTTATGACGCTTACGGAGCAAACTACGATTCGGGCGTCTATATTTCGAGTAAAATGAAAGATCCGGAGCGGTTTATGCAGTTCGTTAATTACTTGAATACGCAGGAAGGAAACTTGCTGCAAAAGGGTGTCGTTAACTTTGACGGTGAAGATAAAGATGGCTATGATTACTTTATTACGGAAGAAGAAGGCAAAAAATATATAAAGAGCACGACTTTCCAAGTGAACGGCTGGCAGAATGATGAGCTGTTTGCATCGAAGCGCGGATTGAACACATTCGGGTTTCTGACCTTCAGCACGGATATGAACGATCACCCGAGCTTCACGTACCAAATGTCGCGCAAAGAACTGGATTTCTCCATGTGGTGGGACGACGAGACAAAGCGGGCCAACGAGGGTTACGGCGAGAAAGGGACGGATTGGATCGAGGAAGGAAGAAGCACGGGGTGGGACTACACGGATATCGCCGGACTTAACTTTAAACCGGAGAGCGCGGAGTACATCGCTACGACTAAAGTGAATCAGTTATCCTACAACACTATCGTTAAGCTTATCCTATCGGCGTCTGATGCGGAATTCGATAAAGGCTACGATGAATTCTTGAAGAAAGCGGATGATATGGGCATCGGCCAAGCGGAAGCGGCGATGAACCAAATGTATCAGGACCGCAAAGCAGAATGGAAGCAATAAGAAGATAAATTCGGAACGGCTCCGGTTGCCACAACGGGAGCCTTTCCGAATTTCTCTCTCATGGGCAATTTCGGCAAGGAGGAATCATCATGATCAACTTGTTTATCGTGGACGACGAGGATATGGAACGGGAGGGTATCCGTTCGCTCTTTGACTGGAATCAGCTCGGCATCACCATCATTGGCGAGGCGTGGAACGGGCAAGCCGCTTTAGAGGCTCTTGTCGATGTGGAACCGGACATCGTAATTACAGACGTGAGGATGCCGGGCATGAATGGTCTGGAGTTCGCGAGCCGGCTGAAGCGGCATTATCCGAACGTTAAATTTATTTTCATTAGCGGGTATGAGGATTTCGATGCGGCAAGGAACGCGGTGGATGTGAGCGCGGTTGCTTATTTAATGAAACCCATCAATAAAGAGACCTTGATGGATACGATTGCCGGGGCGATCGGCCGGATTCAGGAAGAGAAACATCGCGAGAAAGAGGAGGTCCAGCTTAAACATCAAGTAGAAGAAAGCCTGCCCTTGCTGCGAGAGCAGCTGTTGCGGGATATTCTGCTCGGCATCGAACGGATCGACGACGAACGGACGATGCAGCGGGCAGAGTCCTATGGGTTGTCGCTGCCTGTGATCCCTACGGCTGTCATGATCGTGAAAGCGGAGGAGCTTGGGGCTGACCGCGAGGATTCGGAGCCCTTGAAGACGATCGCTGTCTATCGAGAGCTCAGCGGGATGATCGGGGAGGAAACGAGCTTGCCCGTCGTCATGACCCGGGAGGGTGAATATGTCGTGCTGATTCCTTGTTCTCCGATTCTTGCGCAGGAAGACATGGAAGAGCATCTGGAACAGACGGCCGCGAGCTGGGTTCAGCAGCTGCAGAGGTCAACGGGGGTGACGCTCGCGATCGGCATTGCGCTGGCAGAGGACGGGATTCGAAGCTGCCCGCGCTATTACCGCATGGCCAGAACGGCAGTCGGCCGCAAGTTTTATTCAGGCGGGCAAAATGTGCTGTGGCACGAGGACGACGAAGGCAGCCGGGATGATTTTCCGATTCTCGTTCACCGCTCGAAAGATGAATTGGAGGAAGCGATTATCGCCTTCGATACGTCCAGGATAGAACAAATCGTTAAGACCAGTTTACAAGGCAAATCGATGAAGAAGGAGCAAGCCTGGTTCGTCGCGATCGATCTTCTAAATACGGCTTTGCAAACGCTTGCGGAGAAGAAAGAGCTGGTGAAAGCAGCGTTCGAGCAAGAGAAGGCACCATGGGAGAAGTTGATGTTGATGGATACAATCGATTCGCTGGCAGCTTGGGTCGTCGCTTACATTCAAGGCATCGCTGAATTAATCAAGAAGAATCAAGGCAACCGAAACGAACACATTGTGCAAACGATCAAGCAGTGGGTGAAAAGCGAGTACATGACGGATTTAACGATCAATTCCATAGCTGGCCGAGTATTCCTAGCTCCGGGTTATGTCCGGAAATTATTCAAGAACCACACGGGCATGACGTTGAAGGAGTACATCGTGCAAACCCGAATGAAAAATGCGAGCGAGCTGCTTCGCCAACCCGAGCGTAAAGTGAATGAAGTCGCGCTTGCTGTCGGCTACGAGAACGTTTCATACTTCTGCGCGGTATTCAAAAACTTTTACGGCATATCGCCGGGGGATTTCAAAGATGCCTATCAAATCCTGGCTTAATGATTTACCCAACCTTACCATTAATCGGATCAGGCTGAAGCCGAAATTAATCGCTTCGTATATGATTGCCGCCTTTTTACCTCTCCTGTTCATGGGCTTCTTTCTGGTGCATAAGGCGAATCAGATCATCGAGAACCAGACCAACCTGACGTACGGGATCTCGATGCAGCAGTTGATGTACAATATGGAAACCCGGCTTGCTTCGTATGAGGAGCTGTCCAATCATTTCTACTTCGATACCAATTTGAACCTGGATCTCCAGAAGGATTACAGCAAAAGTTCGAACCTGGACAAATACGAGGTCGAGAGCGATTTTATCGAACGGGTCAAAGTATTGCTGAAATTCAAAAACGATGTGCGTACCGTCGGTATTTATTTTCATAATGCGACCCTGTATAATGCCAAGCCCTATTTGACCTATGCCGACGACAAAATCGCGGGTCAGCTGAATTTCCAGAGAGCCTCGGCATCCAAGTATAAAGGATATTGGGGGAAGGTGAAATCCGTACCGGACGGTAATTTGTATTGGGACGTGGAATTACGACGCAACGCGCCGAATACCCGGGTATTCAGTTATAATCGGCCCTTGGAATTTTATACGGATCATCATTCGGTAGGCTTGCTCACGATAGAAATCAAGGAATCGGAGTTCTATCAGCTGCTTTCCAAAGAGGGAACAGACAAGGCGATCTACCTCGTGGAGCCGGATGGAAATATCATTACGTCCAATGACAGGGCCAGCTTGGGCAATAACCTGGAAGCGGACGTGCTGGGCGAAATCGGGAGGCAGGCTAGCGGCGATTTTCTGCTGCAGCGGAGTGAGGATCATTTCAAAGTCATGTACAGCGAATTGTCGAACGGCTGGAAAATGGTTTATATGATTCCGGTCAACCGTCTGCTGGAAGAAACGAAGAACATGCGAAATTACGGGCTGTTGTTTATTCTTGTCAGCGCAGCCGTGTCGGTAGCTTTGCTGGTCATTTTCTCGAATCTGATTCTCGCCCGTATGACCATTCTGCTCAAGCGCATCCAAAGAATGAGGAACGGAGAAATCGAGACGGGACGGTTTGTGAGCGGGAAGGATGAAATCGCCGTTCTGGACCATAGCTTTAATCAAATGGCGGAACGCATGAAATATTTGATCGACGAAGTCTATACGCTCACGATTAAGAGAAAGGAAGCGGAATTGACGGCGCTCCAAAGCCAAATCAATCCGCACTTTCTTTACAATACCTTGTCCACGGTCAGCTGGCTTGGGCGGAAGAACGGGAATGACGACGTATGCGAGATCGTGGAAAGCCTGGCGAAGTTCTACCGTATTTCCCTGAGTAAGGGGAAGGATGTTATCACGATGCGGGAGGAGTTCGAATGCATTAAAGCTTATATCGATATTCAGCGATATCGAATGAAAAATCGCATCCGCTCGATCTATGCGCTCGATGAAGGCATTATGGACGCCACTGTACTGAAGCTGATTTTACAGCCGATCGTCGAGAACGCGATTCTGCACGGACTCAGTCATGAGAAGGAACAAATCTCGATTTTGATCAAAGGCGGGTACATCGGGGGTATCGTCCAGCTTGAGGTGAGCGACGACGGAGTCGGCATGGAGCCAGAGGTATTAGCTATGCTGCTGGATGCAAATTCACAGTTGAACCAAAAGGGCGGTTATGGCCTGCGAAACGTGAACGAACGGATTAAGCTCCAATTCGGACACGATTACGGTGTAGAAGTAAAGAGCAAGCCCGGTTTGGGTACGTCGGTATTCATCCGATTGCCGTACCAAACGGTATAAAGGAACGTTTTCGAGCACAAATGTCCGTTTATTTTGATATTTCGATGCGGGTGCCCTGATGTATGATGAGGACAATTCCTCTGGTGCGGACAACACGGCTGGATTGGAAAATGATAAAACGGAGTGTGAAAGGGAATGATGGGGAATTCCGAAAGATCGGCTCTTGTGAATCATACAATGCCTGAGGATTATGTGGAACGCGTATATGCGGGATGGGTGGGGAAAACGATCGGCGTCCGCCATGGCGGTAACGTCGAAGGCTGGTCATACGAGCAGCTGGAGCGTACGTTCGGGGAAATGACCGGCTATTTGCACCAATTCAAAAATTTCGCGGCTGACGACGACACGAACGGCCCGCTGTTCTTCCTGCGGGCGCTTGAGGATTATACGCATACGCCTGACATCTCCGCAGAGCAGATGGGGCTGACTTGGCTCAATTATGCGCCTGACGGACATGGTTTCTATTGGTGGGGCGGCTACGGTAAATCCACGGAGCATACCGCGTATCTGAACTTGAAGAACGGTATCATGGCACCGCGTTCCGGCTCTACGGCGTTAAATGGAAGCGCTGTCGCCGAGCAAATCGGCGGGCAAATTTTCATCGACGCATGGGGATTGATCGCGCCTGGCAACCCAAGACTGGCTGCCCATTATGCGGAGAAAATCGCCAGTGTATCGCATGACGGCAACGGTAAATACGGAGGCATGTTCATTGCGGCCTGTATCGCAGCCGCTTTTGCGGAGCGGGATATCGAAGCGATTATCAAGGCAGGCTTGGACGTTATTCCTGAGGATTGCGAATATACCCGGATGACGAAAGACGTCATCGAGTTCTATCACCGAAATCCGGAAAATTGGCGGGATGGCTTCAAGTTCGTATTCGACAACTACGGTTATGACCGCTATCCCGGCGTCTGCCATATTATCCCGAACTCCGCGGTCATCGTCTTATCTTTGCTATATTCCAGAGGCGATTACTCCAAGGCGATTAATATATGCAATATGTGCGGATGGGACACCGATTGCAACGTCGGTAACGTGGGTACGATTATGGGCGTGATGGTCGGCTTGGACGGCATCGATCCATCGTGGCGCAAGCCAATCAACGATTTCCTCTGCTGCTCAAGCGTCATCGGTTCCTTGAACGCGATCGATTTGCCGTGGTGCGCCCAGTACGTGGCCGATTTGGGCTATCGCATTGCTGGTTCGGAACCGGCAGAGAAATGGAAGCCGATATTGAACGGCAAGCAGTCGCATTTCCATTTTGAATTTCCGGGCTCTACGCATGCGTTCCGGACGGATTGGGACGACCGGAGCCATCATGTCACGAGCTTCGTGGAGAACACGACGGAAGCCGCGGCAAGCGGAGAGCGCTCGCTCAAAGTCGTATTCGATCGTTCCCACGGCGGACAAGGCTATCGGGCTTACCGACAAACCTATTACCGGCCTGAGGATTTCAACGACAGCCGCTACGATCCATGCTTCTCGCCGAATCTGTACCCGGGGCAGTCGATTGCGGCGAAGGTAATGCTGCCAAAGACGGAGAAGAGATCGATCCAGGTAAGGCTTTACGTACGCGATCGTAATGCCGACGTTCGTCATTACGGCGAGAAAACGACGTTGACTCCAGGGCAATGGACGGAGCTTGCTTATTCGATCCCGGCAATGGATGATGTCTGTCTGCTTGAAGCAGGCATCGAATGGATTCCCGAAGGAGGCTGGGGACCGCTGATCGCTTATGTGGACGACATGCGCTTCGCCGGAGAGCCTGATTACGCGATCGACTTTGCGCAGGAACGTCTGGAGAAGTGGACCGGCACGCATATTGAAGTGAGCCAGCTCACCTATTTGCGCGGCTTATGGACGCTGGATGAAGGTAAGCTGTGCGGCAGCTATTATGGCGAGTCTGCCGAGAGCTATACGGGAGATCTGCAGTGGAAGGATTACCGCTACGCAGCTTCGGTCATCCCGCAATCCGGCAGTGAACACCGTGTTCTCTTCCGCGTGCAGGGCGGTATTCGCTCTTATGCCGCAGGTTTCTCCGAAGGGAATACGTTCCGCTTGTACAAGAACGAGAACGGCTATCGCGAGCTCGCAGGAGTCGACTTCGAATGGGCTTGCGGTCAGGAGTATGAGGTGGGAATTAGTGCAATTGGCAGCGACTTCGAAGTGACCGTTAATGGAGATACTGTGATTCGATATAAGGACGAGGCTGCGCCTTACTTAAACGGCATGGTAGGCTTCGCGAACGATAAGGGCAGCCGTACGCAATATTCGGCTTTCCGTGTTAAGGGACTATAGTACGTTGTGGGATGTGTAAGTTAAGGAATAGCGGCGATGCAGAGGTTGATCATCTGCACCGCCGCTTTTTGATTTAAGCCTGTTGCATAATAGTCTTGTACATTTTAGGGTAAATTACTACTATTATCCATTGGACTGGTGAGAGTAGGCAGCGGAGAACGATGAAGCAGGCACAGAGCACAAGCAAATCGAGATACATAACGAAAGCGTCAGCCCCCATATTGGACGCCCAATTAGATGTCGGCTTTTCAGGCAGCCTTGAGGAAGCTATCGAAGCCGTGCAGAGCATTATGAAGGATGACGGCGATTTTATCATGCGCCGCTTTCATCTGTTCGGGCGCTATGATGCGGTATTGTTCTTCTATTGCACGATGTCAGACCTCGCGACGATAAACAATCATATCTTAAAACCGCTCATGCACTTGCCTGCTCACTTGGAAGGCAGGAGCGTCGACATACAAAGTTTGCGTGATATCGTGATCGATGACGTTCTATATCACAGCGGCGTTGAATCGGAAATAAAGCTTTCCGGACTTATCTCGTGCATCCTGCGCGGAGATACCGCTTTGGTCATCGAAGGATTGGAGGAAGCCTTCTCGATTAGCACAAGCAGCGTCGAGAAGCGCGCTGTCGATCAGCCGGCAACAGAGCAGGTTATTCGCGGTCCGCGCGAAGGCTTTATCGAGATGCTGGAGAAAAATATCGCCTTGATCCGGTACCGCCTCCAAACGCCGGAGCTTCGGATTCATTCATTAGAGATCGGTCGCAGAAGCCGCTCGAAGGTGTCTGTATGTTACCTGGATGGGGTCACCAACACAGAGCTTGTGGATGAAGTGAAACGCCGGCTCTCCTTAATCGATATCGATGCCGTCCTGGATTCCGGTTACCTGGAACAATTTATCGAGGATAACCACGTAACACCGTTTCCACAAGTACAGTATACAGAGCGTCCGGACAAAGTCGCCGCGAATTTGCTGGAAGGCAGGGTAGCCATCCTAGTGAACGGATCGCCGCAAGCGCTCATCGTTCCCACGGTGTTCAGCCAGTTCTATCAGACCGTCGAGGACTATACGGAACGGTTTCTGCTCATGAGCGCCATTCGGCTGGCGAGATTGGTAGCGCTTGTTTTCTCGCTGGTTTTCCCTGCAATCTATGTCTCCATCATCTCCTTCAATCCAGAGTTGATTCCGACGGAATTTGCGGTAGCGGTGGCCGGTGGGCGTGCGGGGGTTCCTTTTCCAGCCATGGTTGAGGTCATCATCATCGAGATCTCGATGGAGGTATTGAGGGAGGCGACGATTCGGCTGCCGCAGCAGGTGGGCGGAGCGCTGTCGATAGTCGGTGTTCTTGTTGTCGGCCAAGCTGCGGTAGCAGCCGGCTTCGCGAGCCCGATTACGGTTGTCATTATTGCACTGACCACGATCGGTTCGTTTGCAACGCCGGCCTATAATGCCGCGCTCGCCTTGCGGCTGCTGCGCTTCCCTCTTATTATCATGGCGGGCATATTCGGTCTGTATGGGGTCGTGATTGGACTCATCCTGATTGCCAATCATCTGCTGTCCTTAAAGTCTTTCGGTGTCCCTTACCTAAGCCCGCTTATTCCGGGAAACTTCAAGGGGATGAGGGATCTCATCATTCGCAGCCCATTGAAATGGATGACGGATCGGCCCGCCTCCTTGCATACTCAGGACAAGAAACGGGTCTCCACCGGCAATTCAGCCGAGGAGCAGCCGAAGAATGTGCTTGATCCCAGTGAATTCAATCCTTCTGTTGAGGAGCAATAAGGCATGCAGAATACCCGTTCGATTACAACGATTCAGTCAGCTGCCATTCTGGTCAGCACCATTATCGGTGTAGGCGTGCTCCCGCTTCCTTTGTTTGCAGTGCGAGCGGCAGACGCAGGTGCGCCGCTTGTTACGTTATTAGGCGCCTTGGTTGGTTTCATCGGGCTTGCGCTGATCAGTATATTGGGTATGCGGTTCCCGAACCAATCCTTCGTGGAGTATAGCGAGGCTATCATAGGCAAATGGCTGGCCGCCGTCGGAAGTCTAATGATTATTGCCTTCTTCGCCGTTCTGACTTCACTTGCCGCACGCGAGTTCGGTGAGGTTGTCGTCACCTCCGTACTCAAGAATACGCCACTTGAGGTGACTGTCATCGTGATGCTGCTGCTTGCAGCCGTTTCCACGCGCAACAACCTGGTGACCTTCACCTATATCCATCTGTTCTATTTCCCGTTTCTCCTTGGGCCTGCGCTGCTCATTATCGCGCTCTCCTTAAAAAATGCGGACGTTATCAATCTTCAACCGATATGGGGAAATAACCATGCTCATATGCTCCCTGGTATTCTGACTGTTGCTTCCTTGTTTCAAGGCTCCTTCATCATGACAATCATTATTCCCGGCATGCATAATCCGAAAAAATCGATGAAGGCAAGTCTGGCAGCGATGGTCGTGTCTGGCGGTCTTTATGTCGCGATCGTCGTTGCGGCGGTAGGTGTATTCGGCGCCGAGGAAATCCGTAATTTGTTGTGGCCGACACTGGAATTGGCAAAGGCTACTTCGCTGCCGGCCAATATCTTGGAACGGCTGGATGCAGCATTTCTGGCGGTTTGGGTAACGGCGGTATTTACGACGCTGTTTTCCAGTTATTATTTAATGATTCGCTTTACCAGCTATCTGTTTCGTTTGAAGGACCATAACATGTTTGCTTTCTTCTTTCTTCCTTTTGTTTTCGTAATGGCGATACTTCCTCAAAATATTTTGCAAATGTATCAAATTATTGAAGACATCGGACGAATCGGCTTGTTTATCACGATTGGATATCCGGCATTCCTGTACATCATCTCACTCATTCGCAGGAAGAGAGGCGAGCGCAATGAGCCAGAACCCTTGGATCCGGTCGGTTAAGACCTTGCTTGTTATGGTGCTGACAGTACCGCTCCTAAGCGGCTGCTGGGACCGGCTTGAAATCGAGGAACGCGCCGTCGTACTGGGGATATCGATTGACGAAGCCGGCAAGCGAACGCAGGAGGAGAGGGAGTCCCAGGTTACGCAGACAGCGCCTCAGACGGACTTGGTTCGGGTAACGGTTCAAATCGCCCTGCCTGGCCGGATTCCGCTGGGACCGGGAGAAAGCGGGGGCAGCAGCGGCGCGGGCACGCAGGAAACACTCTGGGTGCTGGATTCAGTGGGACACTCCGTCGATGATGCGTTGATGAACTTGCAGCAACAGCTCTCCAGCAGGCTGTTCTTCGGACATTTGCGCGTCATCGTCGTGTCAGAGAGCGTCGCGAGAAGAGGACTTGAAAACGTCAACGATTTCTTCCACCGTAATTCGGAGGTTAGACGATTGGCCTGGCTCATGATTTCGGAAGGCAATGCGAAGGCGCTCATGAAGGCTGCGCCGAAGTTGGAACGAGTGCCGACGCTTTATTTAATGGCAACGCTGGATGAAGGCACTCGAATGGGAAAGTTCCCGTCCGATTACATCGGTAATTTCTGGAGCAACTCGGTAAAGCTGGGCGAGGAAGGTTTCCTGCCTTATGTCGCTATTCGTAAGGAACAGAACGTCCAAATTGCCGGCCTGGCCTATTTTAAAGGCAATAAGATGGTTGGCCATACAAATGCGAGTCAAATCGGAGCCTACATGGGAATCAAGGGCATTAATCCTGCTGGCTACCGCATCTTTGTCGATCTTGGCGGACCGAAGAAGAACGTCATGACGACAATCACGCACCGAGACAAGAAGATCGTTGTGCGCATTGTAAATGGGCTTCCCCGATTCACCATCCATATCGCCCTTGAGATCAATGTGGAAGAGAAGCTTAGCGAAGCAGTTGCCATCGATGATTCGAGTATTTTGAAGCGAATTGAACAAGATGAGCAGGAGAAGGCGATTCAGATCTATAGAAAATTTCTCGGGCAAACGCAAGCAGATGGCTCGGATATTTTCGGTTTTGGCGAATATGTGCGCGCGAAAAAGCCGGGATATTGGAATTCAAGGGTTCGCACGAAGGAGCGCTGGCAGGAGATGTACAAGGAAGTCGATTTCGACCTGGATGTCCAAATTAATGTAAGACGTGTCGGCATGAAATCCAGATAAGGGGGAGAAGTCATGTTCGGTGGAGGCTTTGTCGCCATTAGCTATATCGGTTACTCCATCCCCTTATTCTGGTTAACCGGCATTTTGATTCTGCAATTCGATATTAAGGAATATCGGATCAAGAAAATGGAGAAAGAGCGCAAGCTTTCCAAGGTTCTGGGATGGACGAACCTCGGATTAGGAGTCGTAATGCTGATTGGTGATTACTTTTTCTTGTGAAAACGCACATCGAGTCATGAGATTGTTTACACCGGCACAATAAAATCGCCCGCCAATATGCATGTCTGCATAATGGCGGGCGATCTGCATTATTTGAGCAGCGATTTCAGCTTCGTGCTCGCGCTGGCGAGAACGGCCGGGTCGATGACGGCTTTGCGCTCGATGAGCATCTCCGCCAGACGGATGTCCTTGGCGATGCCGGGACCGATGCCGCTGGCTGCTGCCAGTGTGCCGTCTTCCGCCAGATGGAAGAAGAAATGAACATTGTCGGCCGATTCGCGTTTGATCTTGTTCGCGCTGCCGAAGTCGACAAGGCCTGCTACCTGCAGCGACTCGTCGTATTGATCCGACCAGAACCAAGGAATCGCTTCATACGGCTGATCCGCGCCGAGCATATTTTGCGCGGCATGGATGCCTTGATCCTGCGCATTGCGCCAGGATTCAAGACGAACGCGCGTGCCGCCGTACAGCGCAAGCGGGAAGGAGCAGCAGTCGCCGGCCGCAAAAATATCCGGGTCGCTTGTTGCGAGCTTCTCATCCGCACGAATGCCATTCTCGATCGCAAGGCCGCAGCCTTCAGCAAGCGCAATCTCAGGCACAGCTCCGATGCCGATGATAAGGGCGTCGCAGCGAATGACAGTGCCATCGGCCATTTCGATAATTTGCGAGCCGTTATCGTTCGTGATGCGGCTGATTGCCGTGCCGATCTTGAACGTAACGCCGGCTTCGCGATGTCTTGCTTCCACGACATTCGCAATTTCTTCCGGTACGCCGCGCGTCAGAATGCGCGGTCCTACTTCAAGCAGAGTAACGTCGCAGCCGCGCTCGCGAGCGCTCGCCGCAACTTCGAGGCCGATGAAGCCGCCGCCGACGATGACGATATGTTTCCCCGGGTGCAGCCGCGAACGAATCGCAAGCGCATCGGAGAATGTACGAAGGTACAGCGCGCCGGATGTGTCGGAGCCTTCCATGTTCAGCCTACGCGGGCTTGCACCGGTTGCAAGCAGCAGCTTCTCATAGGAAAGCTCTCTTCCGTCTGCCAGCAGAATCCGGTGTGCATCGCGATCGATGCTCGTTACATGGCTATCCGACAGCAGCTGAATATTTAGCTCTTCGAGCTTAGCCGCATCCAGCATGAATGTCGGAGCCGGCGCTTCTTCTTCGAGCAGGACGCTCTTCGATAGCGGCGGACGCTCGTAAGGCGTCCGATTTTCTTTGCCGATCAGCGTAATGCTGCCCGCGTAGCCTTGATTACGCAGCTCCATTGCCGCGTTTGCACCGGCCTCGCCGGCGCCGATAATAACCATTCCCGGTTGTGTCATCTCTATATAATTCCCCTGTCTTAGTCGATTTTAATATAGATTTTACCCGATTCCACTTGAACCGGATAGGTTTTGAGATCTTCACATATTGGGGCTTTCTTGCCTTGACCCGTCGTATAGTCGAATCTGCCGTTATGTTTCGGACACTCAATCGTATGCCCCATTACTAAACCGTCGGATAAGTGAACCTTCTCATGGGTGCAAAAGCCGTCGGTCGCGTAAAATTTCCCTTTATCGGAATGGTAGACGGCAAACGTCCGGTCTTCATGATCGAAACGGATGACATCCTCCTCATCAATATCGTCAACTTCACAAACTTCAATCCAGCCTTCAAGTGTACTCATGCGTTAACTTCCTCCTGTTCGTAATGGTGAAACGTTTCACCTTCATCATTCCATTATAATCATTGCTCTATCTGCTGTCTATTGACAGAACCTACATCTATTTATGTAAGGGCTTTCATATATGTGATCTAAAGGAGGACATTGTCCGACTGATTGATTTTACCTTAAGGGAGGAATTAGTAATGATTCGACAGGTAAAAAAGAGCGTGATCGCAGCGCTGCTGACAACGCTCGCAGTGAGCGTAATAGCGGTGCAGCCCGCCGCAGCGGCGACGACGGTGATCGTCGATCCGGGTATCCGGTCGCTGCCATTTGGCGGGTGGGGCACCTCGCTTGCGTGGTCGGCGAATTACACAGGCAATTGGACCGGCAAGGATACGCTGGCAGATTTGCTCTACAGCACCACGAACACGGATGCCAACCCGAGCACGATGTTCAACATCGCGCGTTACAACATCGGCGGCGGCAATGATCCTGCTTATGTTAGCTCCATGAGAGTCGGTGCTGCGGTGCCGGGGTATAAGGCGACTTCGGCTTCTGCCTATGACTGGACAGCGGATGCGAACCAGCGCTGGTGGCTGCAAGCGGCGAAGTCCAGAGTGCCGTCAGCCGATTTCAAGGCGGATGCCATCTCCTATTCGGCGCCGTATTGGATGACGAAGAGCGGGCAATCGACCGGCAACACCGATCCGAGCCAGGATAATTTGCTGAACGGGTACGAGGCACAATTCGCGGATTATTTGACCGAGGTGGTGAAGCATTTTCGCGATAGTTGGGGGATTACGTTTCGGACGCTGAATCCGATGAATGAGGCTAACTCCAATTACTGGGCGGCAGGCGGCAAGCAAGAGGGAATGAAGGTTTCGGCAGGCGCTAAGCAGGTTGCCCTTATTAATGCGACCCAGTCGGCGCTGCAAACGAAGTCGCTCACAGGCACAACGATCAGCGGTCTGGACGAAACGAGCATCGCGATGTCTCACAGCTCCTTGGACAGCCTTGATGCGACGGCAGCAGGTGCAATCACGCAGTTCAACACGCACACGTATAGCGGCGGGGATCGCCAAGGTTTATATCAGAAGGCCGTCGGCAACGGCCGCAGGCTGCAAATGTCCGAGGTGACCACCTCCTCGGGGACACATGATCATAGTTCGGTTTCAGCCTATCTCGGCTTGGCATCCGCCATCTCGACCGATCTGAAAGACCTCGCGCCCCAAGAATGGGTGTACTGGCAGGCGCTTGAATCCGAAGCGGAGTCGCTCGCGGGGAACGGCAATTGGGGCTTGATCCATTTTGCCTCAGACGGGACTCAGAATTATTGGATTACGAAGAAGTTTCATGTGATGCGGCAGTACAGTAATTTCATTCGTCCGGGGTACAAAATCATTGCCAACGACGATGCCAAGACGATTACGGCGCTCGATCCGGCTACCGGCAAAGTCTCCATTATCGTCTACAATGACACAGCCTCTGCCGCGAGTTACACGTTTGATTTGAACAAATTCGGCACTGTGACCGGCTCCGTTCAAGCTTACCGGACGTCATCGACGGAGAACCGTGCCACGCTCTCGACCATTGCATTGTCAGGAAAAACGTTCACGACCAGCCTGCCCGCCAATTCGGTATCTACATTTATCGTTCAGACAACCGGCGGTACAAGCAACCTCGTGCAAAATCCGAACTTTGAGACCGTCGCCGGCCAGAACATACCGGGCTGGATTACGTGGGGCGGCGACTACAAAGGTACGAATATCGATGCCGACTACACGCAAGCAGGCGGAATGAGCGGAGGTTCTTACGAGGCGGTACACTGGAAAGCGACAGCTTACAATGTGTACACCAGCCAAGATATCAGCTTGCCGAACGGGACGTACACGCTCAAAGCGAATGTGAGATCAAGCGGCGGCCAAAGCCAAGCGAGAATGGTTGCGAAGAATTACGGAGGGGCAGAGCTGTCTGTGAACATGCCGGCGACCTCCACCTACACGACGGTCACGATACCGAGCGTTCCGGTCAGCGATGGCAGCGTGCAGATCGGCTTCTATTCCGTCGCTAACGGAGGGAACTGGATCGCTTTTGATAATGTAAGTTTAACGCCGGTGAACTTGGGGCTGAACAAGACGATTTGGGGCTCGAGCCAGTGGGATGCGAACTATGCGCCTGCAAAGGCCAACGATGGCGATTCAGCGGGAACGAGATGGAATTCGGCTTCCGGAACGAGTGCGGGGGAGTGGCTTCAGATTGATTTTGGCAGCAGTACGACGTTTAATACAGTGGTGCTCAAGGAGTTCGATACGCGGATTACAAACTTCAAAATCTCTTACTGGAATGGATCGGCTTGGGTGGATAGCGCCACGGGAACAACGATTGGTGCGAGCAAGACAGTGACCTTCGCGCCGGTAACGGGTACGAGCGTCAGGCTGCTGATTAATTCGGCGACCAATACGCCATCCATCTATGAGTTTGAGGTTTATAATCAGTAAAAAGAAGGGAAGCACCGACCTCTGAAGGTTGGCCGCTTCCCTTTTCTGATTTCTAAGAATTTATAAGTTTCACATCTATAAATGAGCTTAGAAATCTCCGGATTGAACCGCGCTACGCCATCAAAGGACGGCGTCAGCCGTTTTACCTTGTGCGCGGAATTTCCTTACTGTTCAAGGAATCTACAAAGGTGCAAGGTACATGATCGCGTCGTTATTTGTAAACTAGTAGTAGGAAGTATTTCTTCGTTTACTAGTCTATTATAGGTGGTGAGCAGGAGATGGGTTTTTGGTTCAGAAAGAGCAAAAAACAATCCATATCAGTCGATACTCCCCAAGCAGACGAAAAGCCGAATGTGATGTCCGAATCTAAGGTGGAATCTGCTGCGAAAACGGAAACGGAGCGTCCGGAAGCTGCGGTCGAATCGAGGCAATTTTGGAACTCCGGGCTGTCCGCGCAGGATTGGATCGGCGAAATGTACAAGGAGCAGGAGCGAAAAGGCGCATTCGATCATCTGCCGGGCAAAGGGAAGCCAATCGAGGTTCCTTCCGGCGATATGACGAACAGCTTCCTGAAAGAAGCCAATTTCTTGCCTGCTTGGCTCATGCTGCAGCACGAAATCCGGGATCAGCTGCAGAAGCTGATTCTTTCATCGGATGGTGGCAGTAGCGGCAGCCCCGAATCGGAGCTTGCTGAAATCAACAAGAAAATCATGAAATACAACAACATGGTACCGAGCGCGATTTTGCAAAAGAGGCGCATAACGAAGGACACGATGGAGCAGCAGCTGGAGCTTTGGAAATAACAAAAGCAGCCCGGGCGGGCTGCTTTTTATTTTGGTTGACTTCCCATCGGCGCCAGCTTAATAATCAAGGTACAGATGGAAATAACTAGGGCAAGGTTAGTCCTTCGGCAGATGCTGCTTAAGCGAAGCTTTCTTCGTGACCAGCTCTTTAGCCAGATCGGCTTGCTTGCGCGTGCTTGTCTTGATCTCTTCATTTAGCTTATTCAGCCGTGACATCTTGCTGCTTAAATCACTGGCGGATTGACTTAGCTTCATGTCGCGCTGCAGCTGCTTAATTTTTGCTTGCGCCTTATCCGTCTTGGCTTTCTCTTGCGGGATCTTGCTCTCTATTTCAGCAATTTCGCGTTGCAAACGATCGACAATTGCTTTGGTGAAATTAATGGACATGTCGGGCACCTCATACTCGTTTAGTGTAGCTAAGTCCTCATTTTACTATAGTTCACCCGGTTAAGCGAGGGATGGAGGCGAAGGATTGGAGGAGGTCATGAGATGCAGGAGCTGGTTGGGCAATGTGAGCAGTGTAAGAAGGACATCTACTGCAAGGATGGATTTCTGGAAGGTTTGATTTTGGACGACGGGAAGTTGGTTTGCTTAGACTGTTCAAATCCGGAAGAGAAGGAGCGACTATAATAAATGCCGATTCAATTAAAGAGCACGTACCTGACCGTTCCGGTAAGCAATTTCTCGCAGTCTGTTGAATGGTATAGTGAACAGCTGGGATTTCGCGTGGTGAAAGAGGATCCGTTTTATATCGAATTAGTGAATGAGTCGGGGATTCGCATCTTATTCCAGCAAAATGAGCATAACCTGCATTCGCATTTCGTTTATCCGGATGGCGCGCTTCAGTCTTCGTATGGGTTTATGGTGGACGACGCGGAGGCGGCTTACCATGAGTTTGTGGAGCGAGGCATTAAAGTCGGCCAGCTCTTCGATTATCAAGGCAAATCGTTCTCGTTCTATGATCCGGATGGCAATTTCATCGAAATCTGGAGTCCGGCGCAATAACGGATTGTGGGAGGTCATCATCGTTGATCAAGCTTCATAGCTGTTATGCGAAGGATTTCCATGGGAAATGGGAGATGGGCAAAAGCGCTACGCAGTTTCATATCCTGCTCGTCGTGACGAAGGGCAAAATCATCTACTACGTCAATGAGGAGTCCGTCTTGCTGCAAAAAGGGGATGTTCTCTTCATGCCTGCCGGCACGGTGCGCGGGGGGATTTCGAGTGAAGAGCATCAACGGTATGCGACGCATTTTACGCTGGATGATAATGATCGCATGCTGCTGCCGCTTCTGGCGGAGAATCGTTATTGCAAAACGACGATCAGCGGGTTTGAATATTTCAAACAGCGGTTCATGTTATTGAAGCATCATTGGCTCATGAGAGGACCGTATTCAGAGCCGACTTGTTATGCGATTCTGCTGGAGCTGCTTAGCATTATCAATTATGAGCGGGATAAGTGGAAGCTTCCGGCCAAGAAAATCGAGATGACGGAGGATATCAAAACCTATCTGCTCGATCATTATAAGGATTCGGTTTCGCTGGATGATCTGGCCGAATTGACGGGGAGAACGCCGAATCATGTCTCGCATTTGTTCAAGTCGGTCACGGGCTTGTCGCCGATCGATTATTTGCATCATGTGCGGATCGTGAAGGCGAAAGAGCTGATGATCGATAAAATGATGTCGATCAGCGAAATCGCGGAGGAGACGGGGTTTTGCGATCAGGCGTATTTTAACCGGGTGTTCAAGAAAGTGACGGGCTGCTCGCCTACGGCATTTATGAAGGGGAGGACGGGCTGAGCGGAGTGGCAGCGGAGTTTGTGGTAGCGCTATCAATGAAATCGTTGAATCGTCCAAAAGATAACTAGATCGTTACTCGAAAGGAACCCGCAAACCATCTATGATGGAGTCAGGTTGATTACCATTCATACGGAGGGGATTATGCGTGGATCCATCATGCTTGCAGTATGCGTTGACCGAAGAAGAACGGAAACAGTTTAACGAATTGGGTTATCTGATTGTGGAGAATGCGCTCTCGCCGGAGCAGGTTGCTGAGCTGACTGCGGAGTTTGACCGTATTTATGAAGATAAGCTGAGCAGCGGGCATGATCCGAAGACGGCATTGTTTTATCCAAACTTCATTCCCGATCATTCGTCATTTCTAAACCTTGTGGATTACGATAAAGTGCTGCCGAAGGTATGGGACATTCTCGGCTGGAACATCTATTTGTATCATGCGCATATGATTGCAACTCCGCCGTCCGGGAAAGCGAAGAGCGATGCGACGTTTGGCTGGCATCAGGACAGCGGGCGCGTCAACATGGAGATGGAGTCGCATCCGCGTCCGCGTTTATCGCTGAAGGTGGCGTATTTCCTCTCCGATGTGTCCGAGCCGGACCGCGGCAACTTCTGGGTGGTGCCGGGCAGTCACCTGAAGGATAATTTGGAAATGCCGGCTGATCGGCAAGGCCAGCCGGAAGGTGCCATCCCGGTGTGCGTGAAGCCGGGGTCGGCGGTATTCTTCGATCGCCGCACCTGGCACGCCGGTTCGCCGAACTGGTCGGACTACACGCGCAAGGTGCTGTTCTACGGCTACGGATATCGTTGGATTCGCACGAAGGACGATATGACCGTGCAGCACCTGTGGGAGAGTTCCGATCCGATTCGCCGCCAGCTGCTCGGCGCGGGCGTCAATTGCAACGGCTACTACAGTCCGACGGACGAGGATGTGCCGCTGCGCGGATGGCTGAAGGAGCATCAGCCGGAGCTGGTGCGATAATAGGAAAGCTGCCGATCATGGGATCGGCAGCCTTTTTTTGGTTCTGTGGCGCGCAAGGAGCGCACGTAGGGATTCACATGAGCGGGATGGCCGGGTTTTCGGCGATCCATCTACTCCATCCCATACTGCCGCTTGCGGAACTCGCTTGGCGTGCAGTCCATGAGCTTCTTGAACACCTTGCTGAAATACTTCTCATCCTGGAAGCCCGACATTTCGGCGACTTGGGTGATTTTTAGATGGGCGCTGGCTAGCAGGATCTTTGCCCGATTGATGCGGCAGGCGGTGATGAAGTCCGAGACGTTCTGGTTCAGCTCCTGCTTGAATTTGCGTGAGATGTACTCTCGGCTGAGATGAAACTTGTCCGAGATGCTCTGCAGCGTCAAGTCCTCATGAGCGAACTTCTCAATATGAGCGGCGATGTCGCGAATGGTGCTGCCGCGCTCGCTGACCGCGTTCAGCCTGGTTCCGATCTCGCATGCTTCGCGGACGAAGGCTTCCTTCCACGCTGCATACTGGAAGGCGCCGCCCGCATCTACAGGCAGGGAGCTGCTTCCTTCTCTCGAATAGGGAATGTCCGCCTCGACGACATTTCGGCCGCCCTCCCAGATCGCGGCGGCGAGCTGGAATTCCCGCTGCCAGAGCAGCAGGTTCTCCGGGGTAAGCCGGGTTCGCTGATCGAGGGCATCGAACCACAGCTGCAGCGCGCGGCGGATGTTGTCCGGACTGCCGCTTTGCACGGCATAGCGCACTCGCTCCTCGTAAGGGCTGAAGAACAGCGCAGACTCAGCGGACACAGCCGATCCGGCATCAAAGCAGTGAATGCATTTACCCGTCTGCAGCAGATTCCGCTGCATCAGTGCAGTACGCGCTTGCCGATACGATGCGGTTAGGCCCGATGGGAAAGCAACGGGCAAGCCAACGCCTATGGCCAGGCGCGCTTTCAGCGCGACGAACAAAGCATCGTTGCACTCCACCAGTAACCCGGGAACATCAACACAGCTGTCCCAGAAGAGCAGAACGATCTCCTGCTCAGCGCCGGCATGGTGACGGAAGGCGTGACCCGCGCCGCGATTGCGCAACATCTCGTTCACTATGTTGGCGACCGCATAGGCGAAGAGATCCCGGCCGGAGGAGCCGAATTTATCCGCTACGGCAGGCGGAGTGGAGCTTAGCTCCACAACGGCAGTCCGGATCATCGTCTCAGATGCAGCCGAAGTTGAAGCGCCAGTCCCGCCTCCGGCAGTACCGACCCCACCAACGGCCCCTGCCCCGCCGCCATCAGCCGCCGCTCCATACCTCATCCCAAACGGCTTCATCGCCATCGCAAACTCCTGCGCGGAACCCGTCCCCTTCATCAGGGCCGCTAACAGCTGCTCCGTATAGAGCGGCTTGAGCTGATTCAGCTCGATATCTTGACCGCGCGCACGGGAGCGGCTCGCATCCTCGCTCCGCCAGCTGCTGACCGCCCGTTCCACGGCACTTGTCAGCTGTTCCGCATCGATCGGCTTCAAGATATAGTCCATGCCCCCGAATTTCAAGGCCGTGCGGACAAAATCAAACGTATCATGCCCGCTGATGACGATGATTTTGCTCTCCGGCGCATGCTCCGCCATCCACTCCATCAGCTTGTCGCCGCCCATGACAGGCATCATCATATCCGTAAATACAAGCGCAGGCCGCTCCGCCCGAATCATCGCCATTCCGGTCGTGCCATCGTCGGCCTCCAGCACCGTTTCGATGCCGAATTGCTGCCAAGGCACGAGCAGGCGGATCGCCTCGCGAACATGCCGTTCATCATCTACAATGAGTGCTTTCATAAGGATGGGTCCTCCAATACATGTGGAATGTGAAGCGTCACCGAAAATCCGTGCGGGTGCAAATGCTGAATACTGAGCGCCGCATCCTGCTTAAAGTAAAGCCGCAGACGGAACAGGATGTTCCGCAGCCCGATAGCCAGCCCTTCTTCCTCATCGTGTTCCACCTCATGATCTTGCATAAGAAGCCGGTTAAGCTCCGCCATGCGTGCAGCAGATATCCCTTTTCCATTGTCCGACACCACGATCGTAAGTGCCCCGTCATCGCCAAGCGAACTGGCAATAACCAGCTTCGCCGGCTGCTCCGACGGCAAGAAACCATGCTTGAAGAAGTTCTCCACGAGCGGCTGCAAAATCATCTTCGGCAGCCTTATGCTGCGAGTACGCTCATCGATCATCAAGATAATATCGAGCGAGCTGTCGAAGCGCTCTTTTTGCAAATCGAGGTAAGCCTGCACATAATCCAGCTCACGGCTCAGCTCTACCCCAACATCTGCCATGTCCATTTGATAGCGCATCATCTTCCCAAGAGAGGTTACAAGCTGATATACTTTCATGTTGCCATGCTGCAGCGCTACGGTCCCAACGGATTGCAGCGCATTATAGAGGAAGTGCGGATTCACTTGTGCTTGCAGCGCTTTAAGCTGAATGGTTTTGTTTGCGAGCTCGAGCCGATACTCTTTCAAAATCAAATTGTTGATCGTCTGCATCATGGATCGGAATCGCTTGGCTAACAGCCCGATTTCGTCATTGCTCTGGATATCGATTTGGACGTTCAAATTACCGGAATCGATCTTATTGACGTAACCGATCAGCGCGAGCAGCGGCTTCGTGAAGCGATAAGAGATGAGCAGCAGGGCAATGACCGCAATGGCCAGGAAAGCTGCGCCAACCCAGGTATTAATTAAAGCGGTTTCATTGGCAGTCGCGTATAGATGGCTGTTCGGTGTCTGCTTGATCAGATACCAATTCATGTAGTTGGTCTTCACCTGTTGGTAGAAAATCATACCGGAGAACGCATTCCCATCCCAGTCGAAATGCCCTTTCGTCGTCGAAGCGTTCCGTACAGTATGAAACCATTCGCTAACCAGCCGCTTGCCAATTTGAGCTTCATCGGAGGAGATCAAGACACCGCCGTCGGCGTCGACCAAATAGAAATTCTCATGTCCGGCATCATAGAGCTGACGGTTCAAATCATTCAGCACGGAGGTCTTCACATCTATCGTAAGCTCAGCCAGCTGCACATCGCTCGGAGCCAAGAAGATCGGACGATGAAGGGTGAAGACTTGTTCTTCCTTCACGGGAGACTTGATCGATAACCCGTAATTGTGGCTCAAATGCGTCGGTTCGATATAGGTTTTGGATGCCATCGCTATGGAACCGTTCTGATGTTTGCCTACTTTGATGTCGTCATTCCATAGCAGATAGCTTGTATTCTGACCTGCTACATAGAGTCTGATTTTATAAAATTCCTGCACGCTCTGATAGATGTTATAGAGATGATCCTTGAGCAAATTACGGTTCTGGATGACATCGCTGATTTGGTTGGGGAACACTTCGTTCTCCATATTGTGCTCCAAAATATAGTAGAGCGAGCGGGGGACATTCATCGAATTGTAGACGGCAAGCGACTTCTGGTTGATATTGTTCATATAGTTGATGATATTCGTGCCGCCGAGCGCGAGCAGCCGGTTGTTCTTCGAGATGGCCTCCTTCGTAATCGAGGACTTCGTCTGGTGATACGAGATTGCGATGGAAGCTGCGATCGGAAGTATGGTGGCGATTAAGAAGAGGATCATCATCTTTTTGCGGATTGTCGTGTTTTTGAACAAGGTTGTGGTCAAGGATGCGCCTCCCGAATCGATGGCGTGGATTTTGGTATAAACATACGCTATGAATTGTGAGTTGGTCAATATATTCCACCATGAAGTTCACGATCGTCTGTCGATTGCGGTTATGGAGAGCCGCTATACTGAGGTACGAGGGTTAAGAAAGGGGACATCTGTGTGCAGAGCGTGAATCGCAAAATCAAATGGCATGAATGGCTGCAGCAAACCGTATTTGTCGGACCGGGACTACTGATATTTCTGCTTATCGTCGCGGTGCCGTTCTTTATGGGTTTCTATTATACGTTTACGGAGTGGGACGGGCTGGATCTGAACCATGCGAAATGGGTCGGCTTTCAGAATATTCATCGCATCTTTACGGATGATGAACGGTTCTGGACCGCTTTCTGGTTTACGGCAAGATTTACAATTGCAGCGGTTATCCTGACGAATGTGATGGGGCTGCTGTTGGCGATGCTGCTTACGCGTAATCTGAAGAGCCGAAATGTGCTTCGCACCATTTTCTTCCTGCCGAATGTAATCGGCGGCTTGCTGCTTGGCTACATTTGGTACTTTATCTATGTTCGCGGATTTGCAGCCGTCGGGGAGGCGACGGGGCTGGAGTTCTTCAGTCTTCCTTGGCTAGGCACGCCGACTACTGCATTCTGGGGAATCGTGAACGTGTTCGTATGGCAGACGGCCGGCTACATGATGATCATCTACATCGCAGCGATTATTGGGATCCCGAAGGATTTGACGGAAGCAGCCCGTATTGACGGTGCTAGCCCATGGCAGATTTTCCGCTCGATCACCATTCCGCTCATTATGCCGGCGATTACGATTTGTCTGTTCCTGACGACATCGAATGCATTCCGGATGTTCGATCTGAATTTATCCTTAACGGCCGGAGGACCGGGCTATGCATCAGAGTCGATCGCGCTCAACATCTATCGTGAGGCGTTGACGAATAATCGATATGGACTGGGTACGGCCAAAGCGATGATCTTCTTCTTCGCCGTCGCGCTGATCACGGTTACACAGGTTTGGTTCACCAAGAAGAAAGAGGTGGAAGCGTAACGATGGAAGACAAACAACGATATACGCCACTCCTTTTCGTATTCGAGCTATTATGCGTCCTATTGGCGCTGCTCTTCCTGACGCCGTTCTATTTTTTGGTGATAAACTCGTTCAAAAAGCTTGGCGCTATTCTCTTGAACGCAGCAGAGCTGCCGACAAGCTGGGGGTTTGGGAACTTCAAACGGGCATGGATCGCAATTGATTTTCCGGTCGTGTTCATGCACTCCCTGGTGATTACGGTACTGAGTGTAGGCTGCTTGGTGGTTGTTGCGAGCATGAGCGCTTACCGCTTGGTGAGAAAACCGACAACCTTCAATAAGTTTCTGTTTACCGTCTATGTGGCGGCGATGATTATTCCGTTCCAATCGGTTATGCTGCCGCTGATGCGCATCACGTCCATGTTTGAACTGCGGGGGCATGTATACGGAATCGTCATTTGCTATATTGGCTTCGGGATCTCGCTTTCGATGTTTCTGTTCCACGGCTTTATCAAATCGGTACCGCTCGAGATTGAAGAGGCGGCTGTTGTGGATGGCTGTTCGCCCTATGGCGTGTTCTGGCGCATCGTATTCCCGCTGCTCAAGCCGATTGCCGTTACGGTCATCATTCTGAACGTGCTGTGGATTTGGAACGACTATCTGCTGCCCGTGCTTGTCATCAACGACAACTTCACCACGATCCCGCTTGCGGTGCAGAAGTTCTTCGGGCAATACTTGCGCAAATGGGATTTGGCGATGGCGTCGCTGACACTGAGCACATTGCCGATCATTGCATTTTTCCTTTTTCTACAAAAACATATTATTCAAGGCATTACCGCGGGATCCGTTAAGGGGTAATAAATTGATATTTAACTAATTTAATCAAAATATTACACTACCTAGTTCAATTTATTCGGTGTATTAGCAGAAATATGCACTCTATAATTGGAAATGTAACCAATACCATTTGGGAGGCCAATCATGAAAAAAAGATCGATATTCGCACTTACGCTTGCCACTGCGCTGATCGCAAGCGGATGTTCCAGCACCAATAATAACGGGGGCAACAGCACGGACGGGGAGAACGCAAACGCGAAAGCAAACAACACCGCTGCAGCGAACAATTCGGCGACTACAGAGACAACAAACGCGCCGAAAGAGCCGGTAACGATTAAAGTATTCCAATTCAAAGTTGAGATTGCAGCCGCGCTTGCCAAGATGGCAGAAGCATACGAAGCAGAAACAGGCGTGAAGGTTGAAATCGAAACGCATGGCGGCGGCGAAGATTACAGCGCATTGCTGAAGGCTGAGCTAGCAGCAGGCGAAGAGCCCGAGATCATTACATCCAGCGGCTGGGCCGGCTTCGATCCTTATGTAGATCGTGCGGTTGACCTCTCCAACGAGCCTTGGGCGAAGGATCTGGTAGAAGCTTCCCGTGCCCAAATTTCGCGCGACGGCAAATTGCTCGGCATGCCGATGACGCTTGAAGCGTACGGCTTGACGTACAATAAAGATTTGTTTGCAAAAGCAGGCATCACAACGCTTCCGCAAACACTTGACGAACTGGAAGCAGCTTGCAAGAAGCTTCAAGAAGCAGGCATTATTCCTTTCGCATTGACGAACGAGTGGTGGTCGCTAGGTATTCATACGTTTAATATCGCGAACGCAACGCAGGCTGATCCTGCTGCATTCATCGATGAAATCAAAGCAGGGACGAAAACTTTCAAGGACGATGCACTTACGAAACAATGGGTTCGCCTTGTTGACATCATGTTCGCTAATGGCCAAAAGGCTGCGCTGACAACGGACTACAACACGCAAGTAGCGGAGTTTGCCGCCGGTAAATACGCGATGATTCAACATGGTAACTGGATCCAAGGTATGGTGGATGAAGTGAATCCGGAATTGAACCTTGGCATGATGCCGGTACCGCTGGAAGGCGCTCCGAACGTATTCACAGGCGTGCCAAGCAACTGGGTCGTTAACAACAAATCCGCTCATCCGGACGAAGCAAAAGCATTCCTGAACTGGATGGCGACTTCGGAAACAGGCAAGAAATTCGTAGCAACGGATTTCAAATTCATCCCGTCGATCACTTCGATTCCGGCTGATCCGGCTGCAATCGGCAAAATCGCGGCAGACTTCGCAACGTTCTCCCAAGAACACCCGGACCAAGTGAAGGGCTGGCAGTGGGATCGCTTCCCTGACGGCATCACGCAACAATTCGGTGCTGCGATGCAGGAATACATGGGCAAACGCATCAAATCCGACGAGCTGCTTGGCAAGTTTGATAAAGCTGTAGCGGACATCGTGAAGAAATAAGAAGAATGGCTGAGCAGGGGCGACCTTGCTTGGCCATTTTTTTGTTGGCGGTGGGCCGGTTGTGGCTGCCTTCGGCTTGAATTGGGGTTTCCCACTATGAGATGATCGAATCAGAAGAAAGCAGAGGAGGATGAGAAAGAGGATGGGGACATGGCCGAGAGGAATTTCCGCAGCTGTATGGCTGCTCGGACTTTGTTTGCTGCTCACTGCTTGTAAAGGAAATGAAGAGTCGGCGGTGATGCCGTCTAATGAAAGCGGGCAAGCTTCATCTGATGTAGAAAAGCCCGTAGCATTAGAGGCTGTTGTGCCGGAAGGGACGCTGGATAATCCGGTTGGGATGGTCAGTGAGTACGGTGTAACCGCCGCGCTGCGGAATAAAGGATTCGTGATCGAGCAGCCGGGACAAGTGGTAATGCTGGATCTTGCGAACCCCTCGACCGAGCCGCAGGTTGTGCTTGATATCCGGGATCGTGTGTACAGCGACGGTAATGAGCAAGGGCTGCTCGGATTAGCTTTTCATCCGAAGAAGCCCGGTGTCGCTTACGTGAATTATACGACGAAGACCCATACGGTCATCGCCCGTTTCGTGATGAAGGATCCGGGAAATCCGGAGATATTCGATCCCGCGAGCGAGGTGAAGCTACTGACGTATGAACAGCCTTTCTCGAATCATAAAGGCGGACAGCTTGCTTTTGGACCGGACGGTTACTTATATATTGCGGCAGGAGACGGGGGCAGCGGCGGCGATCCGCATGGCAACGGACAGAACAAGCAAAGCTTGCTCGGCAAGGTGCTGCGCATCGATGTGAATACAGGCGTTAACGGCAAACATTACAGTATTCCGGCGGATAATCCTTTTGCAGGCGGTAGCGGAGCACCGGAAATCTATGCGTTCGGGCTGCGTAATCCTTGGCGCTTCAGCTTCGATACCGTTACAGGCAAACTGTGGGCAGCGGATGTCGGGCAGGATCGGCTCGAGGAGATTAATCTCATCGAGAACGGCGGCAACTATGGGTGGAACGTTATGGAGGGGAATCTCTGTTTCAAGCCTAAGGAGGGCTGCAAGAAGGAGGGACTGATTGAGCCCATCTTCACGTATGGCCGCGATCAAGGCGTGTCCATTACAGGCGGATTCGTGTATCGGGGCAAGGCGCTGCCGGAGCTGATCGGTTGGTATGTCTATGCGGATTATGCGATGGGCACGATCTGGGCGTTAAGGCAGAGCGAAGATGGCAGTGTTGAAAATAAAGTGCTGCTCGAATCCGATCATTTAATTACTTCGTTTGGCGTTGATGCGGACGGGGAGCTGTATATTTGTTCGCAGAAGGGCAGCCTGCTGCGACTTAGCTAGCGTTTGCTTCATGGAAAAAGCCGCTCGGCAATGTGGGGGAACGGATATCGTTCTACTCTCACACTGCTTAACGGCTTTTTCTTGTTCCTATTCCGACGTTGGCAACTGCTTATACTTTATGAAAGCTTCCCACTGTTCCGGCGTCAGTTTATGTCCTTCGAAGAGACTGCCGGAGCGTGCTTCCTCCAGCAATGTAGTCAGCCACTGCTTCTCCGTTTCGCTGAATTGGATGAAGCCTTGAATCATCAACGAGGAGCCGCGAGGCAAGAAGTTTCCTTTGAGCTGGAGTACCGCATGCATGCGCTCGATTCGCGATTGGCAGGCTTCCAGCTGTTTGACGATATTCTCTTCTACCTTCTTCGGATCGCCGTGCCGGACGAACGCCATCGCAAGAAACAGCGGATGCTGCGGATAAGAAATTTGTTTGAACTGTGCGTTAAGCAGCTCTTGGAATGCTGCTCGTCCGGAATCCGTAATGCGATAGATCGTCTTATCCGGTCGATTCTCCCCAGGTACCGAAACGACCTCAGCCGCCTCGATCAGTCCGTCCTCGCGTAGCTGGTCTACCGCATAATACAGTGATCCGTCGCGAAGCTTGAAGCATTCGTTCCAGTTGCGGTCTTTGATCGTCTGGCGAATTTCGTAGGGGTGGCGTTCATATTCCATGAGCAGCCCTAAGATTAAGAGCCTCATTGACATGGAGGTTATCCTCCGTGGAACGAAGGCGCCGGTTTGCCGTCGCCTTGAGGACCTTGTTGTCCTTCAGCGGCTGGTTTGCCGGGTGCGCCATGCGTTCCTCCACCGGTTTTGGACACTTCCAGCCTTGCGCGACCCATCAAGATCGCGAAGATGAGCGCAAGTACCGGCAGGATAATCGTCCATTGGAAAATAAAGATGATGGAGTCGCCCAGCTTGCTGATCAGCTGTGAAATGAGATCTGCGGGCAATCCCAATTTGGCTTGAATATCCGGGTTAAGCAGCGCTTGACCGCCTTTAATTTGGGAAGCGACTTCCGGATTAATATTCGGTATCTCTTTTACGCCGGATTGGAATGCCGATTTCTGCATCGCGCCGAATACGGTAATCCCAAGCGCGGAGCCGATTGTACGGAAGAACGTAATCAAGGACGAAGCCGAACCTTTATACTGCGGCGGAACTGCGTTCAATGTCGAGATGTTGAGCAAGGAGAAGGAAACCCCAATGCCAAGACCGACGATGATCATAAACAATGTAATCACGAGTCTGGATGTTTCTTGATCCATTACATAACCTAGAAGCAAAGTGCCAACGAGGAGGGTCAGTGCAGATACGACCATGACGTCACGGTATCTGAGCTTGCTGACCACGCGGCCGCCGACTTGGCTGCTGAGCACGACGCCAAGCATCATCGGTGTAAGTACGCTGCTCGTTTCAGTCGCTGTTTTGTGGAATACACCTTGAATGAACAGCGGGATGTAGGTTGCAGCCGCAATCATAATGCCGCCGTAGAGCACGCTGATGGCCATGCTGCTGGTGACGACTTTGTTTTTGAATAAGGATAGCTTAATAATCGGATCTTTGGCAGAACGTTCGATGAACAAGAAGGCGATCAGCAATACGCCGGCCGCAACGAAGAGCGAAATGGTTTTCGCCGAATCCCATGCCCAGCCGTCCGAGCCGCCAAGCTCCAGTCCGAACATAAGCGTAAGTACAAAGCCGGTTAACGAGATTGCGCCCAACCAGTCGATGATTTGTTTGCGCGGGTTAGATTGTTCATGATAAGCCTGCGCGATGAACAGCACCGCCAGAATACCGATCGGTACATTGATGTAGAAAATCCAGCGCCAGCTGAGATTGTCGGTGATCAGTCCGCCCATTACCGGGCCGAAGACGCTGGATACGCCGAATACGGCGCCGAATAGACCCATCATTTTGCCGCGTTTCTCGGCTGGGAACAGATCGAAAATAATCGTGAAGACGATTGGCATGAGCGCGCCGCCGCCGATCCCTTGAATCGCGCGGTAGATAATGAGCTGCTCCATGTTTTGCGCGGTTCCGCAAAGGATGGAACCTACCATGAACAGGATCAATCCGGCGAGGAAGAATCGCTTGCGTCCGTACATATCCGATAACTTACCGAAGATCGGGGTCGATACGACCATCGCGATCATGTAGGCGGAATACACCCAGATAAATTTATCGAAGCCTCCAATCTTCTCGATAATCGTAGTCATTGCCGTCGACACGATCGTTTGATCGAGTGCAGCCATAAACAGACCGAGGAGCAGGCCAGCAATTACGAGCTTAACATTGCTTCTTTTGGCGTCCACTGCGTTCATTCCTTTCCTTGTTGAGCGTACATACTCAAATTTGAATACCACTCATTTTATTATACTCAAATTTGAGTTAACAACAAGAAAAATTTGGGTGCGCCATTCGCGGACGAGTAGTGGAATACAAAATTCCGTCAAAGTAGATCTCTCGGTGATCTACATTGATGGTAAATCTGAGAATTCCGCTAAAGTAGATCTCCCGGTGAGCTACTTTAGCCCAAAACCTGGGAATCTCGTCGATGTAGCACTCCTGGTGTACCTCAACTCCAGCTATTGGCGACTGTTCCGCTATGAGAGCGGTATATCCGCTTACAGCCCCAGAAAGAGCGAGATTAGTTGGGTTTCGGCGATTGATCAACATCGAGAGCGGTATAGCCGCTTAAGCGGAGCTATTCGGCCGCGTTTTGGAGCAGTAAGCGGTATATTCGCTTACTGCTCCCGGAAAGGGCGAAGTTAGAAAGTTAGTTGGGTTTCGGCGGTTAATCAACATCGAGAGCGGTATAGCCGCTTAAGCGGAGCTATTTGACCGCGTTTTGCTTCTGTAAGCGGCATATCCGCTTACTTGCTCCAGAAAGGGCGAAGTTAGTTGGGTTTCGGCGAATGCTGGGGCTATACAGAGAAGCTGAGAGTCGCAAAATGGGACTCTCAGAGGCCAAATGGCCAATAAAACATGCGGAGAGTCGGAAAACCCGACTCTCAGCATGTTCAAAGGTCCGGATTCGCCATTGGCGAGAGCTGAGAGTAGCAAAAAGCGACTCTCAGCAGCCATATGGCCAATAAAAAAAACTGAGAGTCGGAAAACCCGACTCTCAGCACGTTCAAAAGCCCGGATCCGCCTACAGCAGCGGACAAGCTACCGTCGCTTCCTGCAAAACATCGCCTCGCGTCAATCGTTCTCCACGACGCGGGCGACGGGGCTGGCGCAGGTGCGGCATTTGCCGGTTAGCAGCAGCGCGTGTTTCTCCTCGCGGATGCTGTAATCGACGATTTCGACGGCGCCGCTGCAATTCCCGCAGAAGACGTTGCGGACGAGTTTGTCCCGCAGCTGCTGCGGGATGGATTTCCATGCTTGCAGTGCTTTAAGAGAAGTGACATTATCGGCCTTGTTCATGCGATTCTCCACTCCCATTCGATTCGAATTACTTGAGCGAGCCAACGAGTCAGTCAGTACAATCAGAACAACAGGGCAAGCCATTCCTCACGGTCAACCGGACCGAAGTATTGCGTCAAATCGACGTCTGCGAGTGCTTCAGCGACCGCTTGCGGATTATATTTCACGCCGGCGAGCCGATCGGTCACGAGGGATACTTCGGCCGTTCCGAAGAAATCGCCGAAGACGGAAGCTTCGGTAATGACGCCTTCCTGCACGTTGAGCCGAACGTCGAAGGTGCCGGCAGTTAACCGTTTGACCTGACGTACGTTGAATGCCGGCGAGCGGCCGTAGTTCCAGTCCCAGCTGCGGTAGCGTTCTTCCGCAAGCTGCTGCACGGCGGCGAGATCCGCATCGGTCAGCTTGTACTCCGGAATTTCGGAGCTGCTGCCGAAGATGGATGCCAGCAGGAACCGGCGGAATTGCTCCATCGTAAGCGGCTCGCGCAGAAATTCGGCAATGTTCGCGACGCGGCTGCGTACGGATTTTGTCGCTTTGGATTCGAACTTGGCCGGGTTGACGTTCAGCGCCGACACGATGGAATCGACTTCGGAGTTGAACAGCAGCGTGCCATGGCTGAACATCCGGCCTTTGGATGCGAACTGTGCGTTGCCGGAGATTTTGCGCTCACCGACTTGCAGATCATTACGCCCGCTCAATTCTGCTTCGACGCCCAGCTTGCGAAGCGCCTCTACGACAGGCTCGGTAAACTTGCGGAAGTTATGAAAGGATCGCCCGTCATCCGAAGTGATAAAGCTGAAATTGAGATTGCCGAGATCATGATAGACCGCGCCGCCGCCGGATAAACGCCGCACGACATGAATGCCATGCTCCTCCACGTAAGCACCGTTTACCTCTTCGGCGGTGTTTTGATTTTTGCCGATAATAATGGAAGGTTCATTGATGTAGAAGAGAAGATAATCTTCTCCGTCGCCCCCCAGGTTACGAAGTGCGTATTCTTCCAGTGCAAGATTCCACGAGGGATCCGTGTTGTTGCCGTTATCGATAAATCGCATCGCATGTCCTCCAAGTTAATTCGTCGTTCCCCACGCGGCTTTGCGGATGTCCGAAGGGGTGCTGCCCGTCTGCTCCTTCACGAGCCGCGAGAGATGAAACGCAGTCTTGAACCCGCATCTTGACGCAATTTCGCCGATGGAAAGGCCGGATTGAGAGAGCAATTCGGTTGCCTTGAGCACACGGTATTGCCATAGATAGCGGATCGGTGTCAGGTGTTGATGAACGTGAAACAGTCGGACCAGATGCTCCGGAGAAACACCGGCGGCACCGGCCAGATCAGGTAGAGAGAGTTCCTCGGCGTAGTGCTGCTGAATATAGGTTAATGCTGCTACGATGCTGGGATGAAGCTCTTGCTGCTGCTTGGTTTGCGCGATTCTGGCGGTAAACAATTGAAAGGCGGAATAGCCCAAACTTAGCATGAGCTCGTCCTGCTTTAAATAATCATTTTGCAACGAAAGCAGCATATCGGTCACCGAATTGAGGGCCTCCGGAATTGGCATGCTAAAGGGCAGGCCGTCCAAATAATGGAGCTCGGCTTCCGTAAGGGCAGAAACGGATAAGGTAACCCAACGATGCCAAGACTCTTGCGACTCGGCAAAAGCAAAATATTCGTGCTGCTGCGGTTTCAGCAAAACGACTTGTCCGGCTTTGACATGATGCCGAGTGTCATCGATCGTCAGATCGAGCTCGCCGGTATGAAGCAGCACAAGCTGTACATCTTGCTGCACGCGCGGACCATAAGTGCCTTTCGGCGGATAGACGATGGTGCCGGCGTAGGCGGAAGTGATTTTGTCGTAAGGGAGTCCAGAGCTCATACCAATCGTTCCTCCTTCCTTTCATTATAGCTCCCGAATTGCAAAACAGGAACATGACGCAGCCCAAAAAAAGAACAGCCCGACGCGGCCGCCGAGCTGTCTCTATCCCACTAATAAACTCGTCTTGCACCTGCGTAGCGCGGCCCCCAGTAGGAGTTGTCCAACTGCTGAACGTAGATTCCCTTCGAGGACAATGCCGAAATAAACGAACCGCCTCCCAGGTAGAAGCCGACATGATCCACTACCCCTGTGGACGGACTATTATGGAAGAAAACAAGATCTCCCGGCTGCAGCATCGATTTGTTCACGGCGTAGCCTTGGGTAAATAGGTTCGAGGAGGTTGTCCGCGTCTGCGAAACACCGAATTTCGTGAACATATAATAGATAAAACCGGAGCAGTCAAAGCCGCTTGCCGGACTCGTTCCGCCCCACGCATAAGGAATGCCGAGGTAAGAGGACGTATCTGCGATAAGCTTTTGCTTCAAGATCGCACGACTAACGGCGTCAAGCGTTAACGGGCCGGTAATGCCGTCGGCGATTAGTCCGTAGCTGCTTTGAAAAGCGATGACGGCATCGCGAGTAACAGTACCATAATAACCGGTTGCAGTAGGATAGTTGAAATAGCCCAGCTTCTTCAAATCCGTCTGCAAAGTCGTCACAACGCTGCTCGAAGCACCAATCGAATAAGTGACAGCGCTTGCATGAGTTTGTCCTGCGAAGGCCGTCGCTTGCACGGTACCTGACAATAGCATAAAGCTTATGGCCGCCAGTTTGGTTTTCTTTCTCATCCTGAATGTCCTCCATCCCTGTTTATGTATAGGCCACCATTCCAGCATACCAGCATCTAAAGAGAGAAATAACCTGTGTTTTGCTGGAAAATAGAGAAAGCCCGGCATCCACAGCCGGGCTTTCTGTCTTAATAGAGCGGAAACTTCTTCTGCAGATCGCTGCGTGAAGTCGTCGCATCCTCGCGGATATAGTGGCATACATAAGAACGGCGCCAGCGGTCTGTGCTCCGATTGCGAGTGGAAGAATGAATGAGCAGCTCATGGAAGAACAGGATGTCGCCTTTCTCCATAACGACCGGTACCTGCTGCTTCAAATCAATGCCTTCCGTTTCATCCGTCCAAGGTTCATGCTCGTCAAGATTCTTAACGGCGCCATGCGGCAGGAGGCCAAGGCGGTGAGACTTCGGAATGACCCAGAGACAGCCATTCTCTTCGTCAACGCTCTCCTCCATCGCGATCCAAGCGGCAATCATCGTCATCGGATCGTTCTTAATGTAGTAGAAATCCTGATGCGCCGCTTGCCCGGGGGAACCGGGCTCTTTGTAGAAAAACATGCTCTGCACGCACACGGCTTCACGGCCCATGAGCTGAGCAAGCGTTCCGCGTACGAGCGGCAGCTTCATCATTTGTCGCGCGAATCCATCATGAAGGTGCGGGTTAAACAAGCGAATGGAATATTTCTTGCTCTCTTCGCATGCGGCCCACTCCGGCATCGGCTTCTCGTCGCGCAAATCGTAAATATGTCCGTTAAAGGCATCGATTAGGTCGGCTGAGCAGCCGTTCTTAATCAGCAAGAAGCCCTCTTCATTGAATTGATCTATTTGGGCTTGTGTAATCGGCGTTGTTAGGCGCGGGACTACTTTGTTCATCGCTCTCATCCTCTCGCATTGATTAGCTCAAGCTTACTGCGAAGGAGAGGCGGCGACAATGGCTGACATTATCAGATATATATCTGAAATTGATATTTAGATGTGATAGTCGACGACGACTACACTTTCAAGCAGACCATCGAGCGATTTCACGAACGCTTGGTGAACAGGATGCGGGCCGTAAGCGCGCAACGCATCGCGGTTCTCGAAGGTCACGCGAAGTCCAAGGGAGTAACCGTGGATATTGCCCGTTTCTTCCGTAATGTTTTGTCCCGCAGTGAGTTCAACGATGCCCGGAATAGCGCCTTTGAACGCAAGCAGGCTGTTTACCAGCTCTTGTTCCTTCTCGGGCGTGACGGTGGCGTTCATTTTGAAAATAACGATATGCTCAAACATGGGGTTCGCTCCTTTAATAGTTGAATGTATAGCAAGTGTTTCGTCGATGATTGTCCAATACAAAATTATAGCAGAATCATTCGTGATAATGGAAACGTAGTCAGAAAGTTAAATGTGCGAGCGCAAAATAAAAGGGTACCGGCAACCCGGCACCCTTGCTTGTTAACCCATCATCATTTTGCTGCCGGACGCTGCGGCATCTTCTTCTTCGAAGGCTTTCGCATCGGTCATCCACGGCGTTACGCCGAGCAGCATCTTGCGCATATTCGAGGTTGCACCGGCTTTGAGCTCTTCGGAAGGCTCGTAACCCGGCCATGTGCGAAGGCAGGATTGGGCGTAGTTATAAATGAGTGAGCGGCGAGTGACATCAGAGAAATTGTTCAGCGCCGAGTGGTACGTATAGCCATTGAAGATTACAGCCGTACCGGCCTTCACGTTCATTCGGACATGGCCGGGCAGCTCCTCTTGCTTCTCCACTTTAGGCAAATCTTCATCCTTCATGTGAATGCTGCCCGGCAAGAACGCGAGGCAACCGCCGTCGTACGGCACATCGGAGAGGAAGTAGAACACCTTAACCATGAATGGGGCTTGCTTGTCGCCAAAGAAGATCCGCGTAGTCGTGTCACGGTGCCAGTTGGTGTGCGAGATTTTGCCAGGTGGTTTGAGTAAGGCGTCGTTATCGATCATGACGAACTGATTGCCGATCATATCCCGCAAAATATTCATCATGCGCTTATGCTCCATGAGCCCGGCGAAGGTCTCGCCATACTCGATAATGCCGCAAATCTGCTTCACATGGTTCAGTTGGCCGGTAGCCGGGTTGACGCGATTGTTGACTTCGAATTCATGGAAGGCCTGATCCATGTCTTCGTTAATGGAAGCGACCTCTTGGCTGCTCAGAAAATCCTCAATCACCAGAAAACCGTCACGATCCCACATCAATTGCTGTTCGCTCGTTAATCCGTATAGGCTCATTCTTAGACCCTCCTAGTTAGTAAACGCTTTATTTGACTTTAGTTTACGATAAAGGAAGAAGAGATTGAAGCTAGCGAATTGCCGAATACACTCAATAAATTGCTGTTTGTAAGAAGAGAGGCCGGAGTTATTAGAGACGGCGCAGGCTTCGGCGGAAATCACGCGGCGAATCATGCTGCACTTTCAGAAAAGCATGCAGAAAGGCGTTATAGCTGGCAAATCCGCTTTGCATGCTAACCTCTCCGATCGAGAGAGAGGTGCTGATAAGCAACCGCTTCGCGTGATGTACCTTCTTGAGCAGCACGTATTCCTTCGGCGTGACGCCGTATTGCTTCTTAAATTGACGGATAAAATGATACAGGCTGAGGTTGGCGATTTGTGCCAGCTGCGAGACTTCCTCGACCTCCAGATAGTTCGCATCCATATACGCCCGCGCACGCTGCAGAGGCTCCGGTTCGGTGCCTTGGCTGGTCAGCCAAGAGCCGCCTAAGTCTCGCTGCTTCCGGAAAATCTCCATCAGCAGCTGATAGATATGCGCAGACAGAGGCATCTCATAGGCAGGATGCTGCTCGCTCATGAGCTCCGCGATCTGTTCCAGCAGACTGCGGATTTCATTGACGGCCGGAAGATTTTGCACGATGGAATAGGAAGGTTCGCCGAACAGCTTCGGCCAGAAGTGCTCCATGTCGATGCTGTCGAATACCAAATAGTACATTTCGAAAGCATCCTTCGCTTCCGTCTTATAAGCATGAGGCATCCGCATGTCATGCACAACGCAGTCGCCTTCAACAATTTCGATCCACTGGTTGGCATGCTTGAATGCGCCTTTGCCTTTTGTAATAAACAGAATTTCATAAGCCGGATAATAGTCGCGCGTGTAGAGGAAGTCCTTCCGCGGTGCATCATATCCGCCAATTAATCCAAAGAACAGATGGCTCCGCGCAAATTCGCTTGGCGTGCCGACAATTTCGAACGAATTCATCATGCCCCAATTTCTTCCTTTCGGACTAGCCAATGATAGGTTATCCTCATTATATCGCGATCGTGCAGAATGCTGCATGCAAAAGGAGATGATAGAGGTGGAGAAACAGGAAGCAGCCGTGCTCGCGGAATGGATCGAGCGATCAAGCATTGGGCCGGTCGGCGCTTACGACGTAACACGCATCAGTACGGACGGATTGCCGCTATCGAGTTTCCATCAATGGTCGAACGGCAAACCGCTTGTGAATGCGTATCATATTGCCCGAACGATCGGCGGCGCGCTATATGTGCTGTTTATCGATTGGCATCGGAACGACAACTATTATATGGTCATATATGCAGGGGATAAATCGACTACGCATGCCGAGATTCAGAAGCTCGCGTACGATCGCGAAGGGAAGCCGTCGCATCTGCGGTGGACGTACAATCCGATGAAACGGGATGGAGGGAATGCCATTCGCAAAGCTTATTTCAAGCAGCAGTGGGGCGAGCTCACCTTGACCATTCCGGTTCTGGGAACACTGCGGGAGAACGAGACGGATTTGTTCTGCGATGCGCTCTTCGAATTGGTGGATAAGCGTCTTCGGGCGGACAAAGCACCTGAACTTTTTGACGAAATATAGAACTGTTTATGAATTTGCCTGTAATGGAATAGGAATTCACGGCAATAAACGGTATAATACCGATTAGGGATTTATTCTTACCGGCGTTCTTATGGTCGCCAGCACCCAATAAACAGCGAATAAGGAGTATGAAGATGTCAAAAACATTGATTTTCGGACACAAAAACCCGGACACGGACACAATCTGTTCGGCAATTGCTTATGCAGACTTGAAAACAAAGCTTGGCCAAGAGGTTGAAGCGGTTCGTCTTGGCGAAGTGAACGGCGAAACGCAATACGCGCTGAATCAATTTAAAGCGGCTGCGCCTCGTTTGGTTGAGACCGTTTCGAACGAAACAAGCAACGTTATTCTTGTTGACCACAATGAGCGTCAGCAAAGCGCTAGCGACATCGATAAAGTGCGCGTCCTTGAAGTTATCGACCACCACCGTATCGCTAATTTCGAGACAGCACACCCGCTCTACTACCGCTGCGAGCCTGTAGGCTGCACGGCGACCATCCTTAATAAAATGTACAAAGAAAACGGCATCGCGATTGAAAGCGGCATTGCAGGCTTGATGCTTTCGGCAATCATCTCTGATTCCTTGCTGTTCAAATCGCCGACTTGCACGCCGGAAGACGTTGCAGCCGCTCGCGAGCTGGCAGCAATCGCAGGCGTAACGCCTGAAACGTACGGCCTTGAAATGCTTAAAGCCGGCGCTGATCTCAGCGACAAAACAATCGCGCAATTGATTTCGCTGGATGCGAAAGAATTCGCAATGGGCAGCTACAAAGTGGAAATCGCGCAAGTAAACGCGGTTGACGTCAATGATGTCCTTTCCCGCCAAGCAGAAGTGGAAGCGGCGCTGAACACGATCATCGCTGACAAAGGCCTTGATCTGTTCGTATTCGTCGTAACTGACATCTTGAACAACGATTCCGTTGCGCTGGCGCTCGGTAAACAAGCGGCAGCGGTTGAGCAAGCGTACAACGTGAAGCTTGACGACAACAAAGCGGTTCTGAAGGGCGTAGTTTCCCGCAAATCGCAAATCGTTCCTGTGCTGACTGAAACACTTAGCAAACTGTAGGATATAGATGAACTAGGACATAGGAAAGAGGCGGATGAGCAATCATCGGCTTCTTTTTTTGTTTGCGTCCGGCAGCTGAGAGTCGCCAAGTGGAACTCTCGGGGGCAAAACCAACGGATCGAAGAAGCTGAGAGTCCGGAAACCGACCTCTCAGCGTTCAAACTAACCCTGAATCTCCCGTCCCGGCAGCTGAGAGTCGCCAAATGGAACTCTCAGTGCCAAAACCAACCGAAAAAGAAGCTGAGAGTCCGGAAACCGACCTCTCAGCGTCCAAACTAACCCCGAATCTCCCGTCCGGCAGCCGAGAGTCGCCAAATGGAACTCTCAAGGCTAAAACCAACGGAAAAAGAAGCTGAGAGTACGGAAACCGACATGTCAGCGTCCAAACTAACCCTGAATCTCCCGTCCCGGCCGCCGAGAGTCGCAATCATGGGCCTCTTTTTTTTGCTCTAACGAATCGTACAAGGCTTATTTGCCCCAAAATACCGCTGAAAATAGTCTAACGAATCGTAGCGGTCTTATTTAGCGGTTTACTTGGATTTTGGAGCGGATTTACTACAGATAAGGTCTCTACGATTCGTTAGAATTTCGTAGAGCCCAAATTCGGCCCAATGGTCTCTACGATTCGTTAGAATTTGGGACACCCCAAACTCGGTTAATATCGCCACAACAAAAAGGCAGTTTAGGATGCTTGCATCCCAGACTGCCTTTTCCAGTTTCACATGCTATTACCTAGCGCTCATTCCGATGCTGATGATCTTATACCCTTGAACCGGCACGGCAGCGGAGCCGTCAGTCCCTAAGTCACCGGCGCCCGCGGCATTCGCGTCTTCGAGCACAGTGCTCTCGTAAAGCCGGCCATGCGATTGCGAGCTGACGGTCAGCTCAGCCGGCTCACCGGAGAGATTATACCAGCGGGCTATCAAATCGCCGCGATCTTCGTTGATTTTCACGCTGGAGAGGGCGAGGCCCGATCCTGCAGCGCTCCATTCGAGCAGGCTTTGCTGCGCGGGCAGCGATCCTTCGTGTACGCCCGTTTGGCTGACCTGCATCGGCACTTGGAAACCGTAAGCTTGCTGATAAGCGGTGAACCGTGAATCCCCGCCTCCGTGGGGGAGAATCATCCATTCCGCATGATTAGGGCCAAGGCACTGCGCATCCGGCGTTAGGAATACGCCCCAATCACCGAGCTCGCCGGTCGATCGCAGGATCGTCACCGCAATCGTTCCGCTGCCGTCACGCAATACTTCATATTCATTGAGGCCTTTATTGGCAATGGTCAAACCGCGGCCGTTCTCATGCACATCGACGAAAGCGCTCTGATGCTGACAGTTGCTCGGATTGACCCATTCCTCCGTCGGAATGGTAGCTCGTTCAGCGACCTCGAATATGGAGTCGGCGTAGTGTTTCGCCGTTGTAACGCCGGATGGGAACAGAACGCGCAGACGCTGATCCTTCGCAGGATTATGGAATGCAGCGTGAACGCGGACGCCTTCCTCGGAACGGCTGAGACTTACGCGCGTCACAATCGTGATCGGCACACGTTTCTCAGAACGCTGTGCTTTCCGGTCCAGGAAGTTCACCATCGTTGCGATTTCCTGCTTCAGCCGTTCATCGGCTTGCTCCGGAATGTCGAAGGTATGCGTAATTTCGTACGTTGCCCGGTACGCAGTGTCTTCCACAAGCGTTACTTGCGCCGCAAGTCCTCTGGTTGTAATGGCGGTGTCGCCGTCCGGCTGCTTGAAAATATATTCGTTGCCGATATCGCCGACATTCTCGTAAACGCCAAGTCCGTCAAAGGTCTCGCCTGTTCGTTTATCCTTAATCGTCAGGCTGCCGTCACCAGCGACCGTAACGTGGAGGTAGGCATTCTCCATCGTGTTTTCCTCAGCGACCAGCGATGATGGCTGCGCCACTGCCGATTGAGCCGCCGGAATCCATGCGAAGCTGGAATACCCCATGGCAGGCAGCGCTCCGGTTTCGAACGTTACCGTAATAACGCGGGCAAAATACGGCTGCCTAAACTTATCGTCCGGCAAATCGTAGCCGAATCGCACGCCAAGGTCCACGCTTGTGCAAGCCAGTTTCTCGCCTAGATAATTCACGAGGTAGCCTTCAGCCGTCGTATGCTCTAAGACATATTTCGAATTGTTCATCGGGCTCTCGTTCGGTTTGAAGTAGCGGCGGCCCAGCTCCAATTCCACCGTTACAACGCCGCTCTGTGCGTATCCACTCGTGCTGTATACAACGAATGGCGCACTGTCCGAGCTAATGGAAGCGAAGCTCGCCGTATCGATCTGTGCGCTCAAGTGAGCCAAGCTGTCGGCGATAACGGCAGCTGCAACACCCTTGCTCTTCTCGAAGCGGGTTTTCATTTCATGGTAAACCTCATCCACGCTGCAGCCGCAGATGCTGTCATGAGGGTGATTTTGCATTAACGTTTTCCATGCATAATTGAGCAGTCCATGTGGATAAGGGCGGCCATTCACATGGGCGAAAGCAGCCAGAGGTTCGGCGATCTTCTCCAGCATCGTCTGATTCTCTTGATTGAGCTGCTTAATATAGACACGCGATGAGGCTGTATTAACAAGGGAGTACCAGCCATCTGTACGCTGACCGCGAAGTTCGCCATTGATCGTGCTGAGCGTCTCCGGCAAAGCAGACTGCACGGCTGCGACGTAATCATCATAATTGGAATGAATGAATTCATAGTCAGGGTACAACTCGCGCGCCGTCCGAAGCGCAGCGGATAAATTCGCCTGAGCAGGCTGGTGATCGCAGCCGTTCATGAGCAGCAGATGCGGCGTAGATGCATACTTAGATGCATTCGCGATGGCATTGTCCCAGAACTTGCGCGCTGCAGCCGGCTCCTCAGGGATTTCCATGCCGTTGTTGTACCAATTGGCGAACAAGATGCCGAGAACCCGCGAGCCATCCGGCGATTCCCAGTGCAGCTCCGAGTATGGCGATTCGAGGTCCAATGCTTCCGATACGCTGTTATTGAAGCCGGTGGCCTTCACGCCGCGGCCGAACACGGCTGTTGAAATCCCTGCCTGCTGCAGGATTTGAGCGGCCTGGCCCATGTTGCCGAAGGAATCGGGGAAGTAGCCAAGCTTAGAAACGGGACCATACGCCTTAGCGTCGCGATGTCCGATTTGCATGTTGCGAATATTCGCTTCGCTGCTGGTCAGAAACTCATCCTGCAGAATATACCAAGGGCCGGCAGAGAGCTTCCCTGCTTGGACCAGCTCAATGAGCTTCTCGCGTTTCTCGGGATACACTTGCAAATAATCCTCGAGCACGATCGTCTGACCGTCGAGATAGAAGCTGAGAAACTCCGGATCTTGATCCATAATTTCGAGCAGACCGTCCATCGTTTGAATCAATTTGGCATGATGCGCCTCGTAAGGCATATACCATTCACGATCCCAGTGGGTATGCGAAATGACATGTATGATTGCTTTTGGAGTCGACATAGCGAGGGCAGACCTCTTTTCCATTGGAATATTAAAATATACTTTAATCATAAATCGATCCCTAATTCTTGTAAATCCGTATTTATTAAAATATATATAAAAAAAATCCCACGACCGCTCAACGGTCATGGGGAGGTAGGTTCGCCGGTCGATTGCCGAACAATCAACTTGGTACCGAGCACAAGCTTGGAGCCGCTGCGCTCCTGTGCCGGAGCTAAGACGAGCTTCGCCGCATCCCGGCCAATACTGTAGAAGTCCTGCTCGACAGTCGTGAGCGGTATCTCGAGATGTGCGGTGAAGGAGTGGTTATCGAAGCCGGTGACCGACAGCCGCTCCGGCACCGCGATTCCTCGTTGGAGCGCAGCCTTGAGCAGGCCGGTCGCGGTAAAATCATTCACGGCAACGGCAGCTGTAGGCGCTGGCGTAATGGCAAGCAGATGGTCGAGCAGCACATCGTAAGGGTTGCCGGCAACGTTGTTAACCTCAAGCTTCTCCATATTAACCAGCCATTCGGGCTGAGGCGGAATGCCCGCTTCGATGAGCGCATTGCAGTATCCTTTGTAGCGGTCACTGACGGATACCGCTTCTTTCCACGATTGGCATACGAAGGCAAGCCGTGTATGACCAAGCTGGAGGAGGTGCGAAGCCAGGCTGTAGCCTGCTTCAATATTGTTTGAAACGACGAGCGGTGCTTCCAGTCCTTCGATGTTCCGATCAATGAGCGTGAACGGAATGCCCTCGATGGCAAGATGGCTGAAGACGTCGATGTTCTTGTAGCTGGACACCGGATAAACGATGATGCCGCTGACACGATCCTTCGCCAGCTTCTGAATAATGCTGCGCTCGACAGCATCGTCGTATTTGGAATTATGAAACGTGACGTATAGTCCTTGTGCAGCGCATTCTTCCTCTACACCGCGGAAGATCTCATAGCCAATCGTTTCGCTAAACGGCATCACCAGCGAAATGACGGGGATGGGCAGCGTTGCGGCTTGTGCAGCGGATCCTGCCGCAGCTCTTGATTCGGCAAGAGAGCGAGCCGGCGATTGCGGCGTTCTATCCGTTACGAAGGTTCCTTTTTTCTTAATTCGCTTAATCAGACCGTCCGTTTCCAGCTGCCGCATGGCATGGGTTACGGTAATGGCGCTCACGCCGAACTGTTCGGCGATTTCCGGACCTGTCGGCAGCTTATCGCCTGCACGCAATTCCTCCGATGCAATGCGGTCCGTATAATAGTCGATTAAGATTTGATAGCGGGGTCTATGATCTTTCACGCTGATCCTCCAAACCGATCCGTCTCATTAATATATATTTTATTAGTATAATGCAAGTTGGAGGGACTGTACAATAGAGGTCATGCACGGCATGCGGCGCTTATGAAGGGATTGGAAGCCCATTCCAATTCGGGGCGGATGTGTTATGCTAGCAAGGTATGGGAAAAATGTTCCATATGGGAACATGAACACAATTTTGGAGGACAACGATGGACGAAAAACCTTTCGTAATTGCCATTGCTGCTGTATCCGGAGGCGGGAAGACGACCCTGACCGAGCAGCTGCTTGAACGATTAGCTCATGCGCAAGCTTTATATTTTGACGATTATGACTTTGAGGAAAGCCCGGAAGACATCTGTGATTGGGTGGAACGAGGAGCCGATTATAATGAATGGAATCTTACTTCATTCAGGCATGATATCGAGCTCTATTTGCAGGATGCCGAGCTCCGCTATCTTATTCTCGATTATCCTTTTGCCTATTTGAATAACGATATTCGTGAATTCATTGATCTGACGGTATTTATAGATACCCCATTGGATATTGCGGTAGCCCGAAGGATATTGCGCGATTATAATTATCGGTCGATGGATGATTTGCGCCATGAATTAGCCAACTATCTATCCCGCGGCAGGGATGCTTACCTGGAGATGCTGAGAAGCGTCAAACCAAACTCGGACATTGTCATCGACGGTACACAGAGTACGACAGAGATGGTCGATCGCATTCTGCACGCCTTACAATAAAGATGGCTGCGCAGCGATGCGCAGCCATTCGTATTCGGTAAATCAATCTTTGTTAGGCTTCGTCAACGATTAGCTTGCCCACCATATCACGATGACCGGAACCGCACATGACGGAGCAGTGGAATTCGAAAGTGCCCGCATTCACGGCATCGAATTCACCATCGCCATCGCCCTTGATGTCTACATTGTAATCCGCAATTGAGAAACCATGCCCGGCGTCGTCGCTATGAAGAGTGATTTTGACATGATCGCCTTTCTTCACGTGAATTTCCTTCTGATCATATTCGAAATCTTTGGCTTCGAGCTTGATCTCTACCGTGGATCCGCTATCCGGTTCCGCGGTTGTCGTGTTCGCGGAGGTTTCGTTAGTCGCCTTGCTTTCATTCTCGCCATTGTTGCTGTTCCCATTGCCGTTGTTGTTCCCGCAGGCGCTGGCTAACGCTGCAATGAGCAGTAATGCTGCCGCAAGGGTTACGATTTTGGCTTTCATGTTTCTATCACTCCTCTTTTTTGGAATCATTACCCATCCTAGCATAGAAAGATTAAAGGAATATGAAAGAAGTGGAATTCATTTCAAAGTCAGCTTAACAAGAACTACATATCCGGAAAACATCCTCTTAACCTACTACTAGTATTCTGATATAGAAAAGATCACTAGGAGGTAGGAAAATGGTTTCGCAAAAGAAAATCGGCTTCAAAAGCACACTTACTGTAACTGCAGCTGCAGCACTTGTTGTCACCAGCATACTGACTGCGCCTTCGCATGAGAAAGCGGAAGCAGCTTCCTCGCAAACGAAAAATGTCATTTTGTTCGTTGGCGACGGCATGGGGACCGCAGCGCGTAACGCGATTCGTTTGGCAACTGTCGGAGAGAAGGGCAGTCTGGCAATGGACGCTATGCCGTTCGTAGGACTTATTCATACAAGCTCCACTGTACCTGTAACAGACTCGGCAGCATCTGCTACGGCTTATGCCAGCGGAGTGAAAACGTATAATGGCGCCATCGGAATGGATGCCGATAAGAAGTCGGTCAAAACGATCATGGAATACGCGAAGGATGCAGGCAAATCGACGGGTGTCGTTACAACGAGCCAAGTAACGGACGCTACCGGCGCAGCGTTCGGCGCCCATGTCGAAGACCGCTCCAAGCAAAGCGATATCGCGCTGCAATATTTGACGAAGAGCAAGATTGATGTACTTCTCGGCGGCGGCGAAGATTTCTGGTACCCAGCCGGCGAGCCGGGTAAATTCCAGGACGAGCCTGCTGAAGATCCGTCGGAGAAAAGCAAAGGCACACAAGGCAATCTGATCAATAAAGCGAAACAATTGGGCTACAGCTATGTTTCGAACAAAACGGATATGCAAAAAGCTAAAGGCGGCAAGCTTCTTGGACTGTTCGCCAACGAAGAAATGTTCCAACAGCGCGCTGAGGGTGAAGGGGATATCTACAACCCGGTCGTTTCCCTTCCGGATATGACGAAGAAGGCCATTGAAACCTTGTCGGCTAACAAAAAAGGGTTCTTCCTGATGGTAGAAGAGGAAGGAACGGATGAGTTCGCTCACCAAAACAATGCCAAAATGACGATTAAAGCAGGTCAACAGCTGGATCGCTCCGTGCAAATCGCGAAGGATTTTGCCAAGAAAAATCCGGATACGCTTGTACTGGTCCTTGCCGACCATGAAACAGGCGGCTTGTCCATTGAAGAAGTGGATGCTAATGACGAGACCGGTGACGGCATTTCGAAGGAAGACGGTCCTTTCGCCATTGCAAACTCCAAGTTTAACTTTGTTGTAGACTGGACGACTTCCGGCCATACGGCAGTGGATGTTCCGGTGACGGCAACCGGCAAGAACGCGCAAATGTTCGCAGGCAGCTTCGAGAACACGGAAATTTTCACTAAGCTGATGCAGGCGCTTGGATTTAAAGCTCACCGTTAAGAGGTTTGTTACGAGGAAAGAAGCTAGCTGCGGCAATCGCGGCTAGCTTCTTTGTTTGGATTGACAGGCAGGATGGGGGCATTCAGAATAGGTGTATATCCTATAAATTAACAGTCCTGGGAGGTGGAAAGCCAGTGTCTAAAATAACGGACTTTGTTTTGACCTCAGACATGATTGAACAATTTTATCGGGAAGGTTATTTTTATGCCCCGGGCTTGCTGTCAGCTCATGCGGTGGACGCCATTAATGCCGAGAATGCTGAATTTGCTAATCAGCAGGGAGACGGCAAGTGGAGAAGCCAGGCCATCATTGATGTGGAGAAAGAGAAGAACAGGTTTCCCCATACGACTGCTTTTCTGACGGACCCGGACATCGCGCGCATCTTCGAAACTATACTTGGCGACAAAGTGCGGATATGGATGGGCATGTACGCCGTTGTAGCGCCGCATGGCAGCGGGCTGGAGTGGCATCAAGACAATCAGTATACCCATATTCTGGGGCATATGCTGAACGGGTTTATTGCGCTTGATCCGATCACGCAGGACAATGCGGGCTTGTGGCTTGCGCCCCGATCGCATCGGCTGGGACGGCAGCCGAACTTGAACGCGGAGGGCGGCCATAAGCGGGCCGCTGATCCGGAGAACGGCATCCCATGTAAACCCATGGCACCGGGGGATGCGGTGTTCTTTCATCGCGAAACGCTGCATCACAGCAAGCAAAATCATACGGATAAGCCGCGCCGCGCTTACGCTTTCCAAGTTGCTTCGGTTAATTGCAGGTATGCGGAAACCGGGAAGCTGCTTGAGGATCGCATGGTATTGTCGGACTATGGCCGACGCCAATAGCGGGGTATTAATGAAGCCGTCTCGATAGGTTGCAGGTGCAACGGTCGAGACGGCTTTTTTGTTAGGCAAAATGTTGATTAAAATGCTGCATTTAGATGAAATTTCCGTCATATACAGCGCTTTTTAACTTAAATGTTGCTTACCGGACAACATTTTCGGAATGTCTCGCTGAATTCTTCGCAAATGTTGCCGAGTGTGCAACATTCTTACCTCGGGATCAAAATGGATCGGCTTGCCTTTAGCAAAGCATCCATCGATAGCAGAGCAGCGAAGTAAATCAGCAGCGCGCAGGAGATGGAACCGGCAACGCTCCAGAGGAGCGGTATCCCTTGGACGACCGTTAGGTAATCAAAGGACCATCGCCCGCAAATCGCCATCAGCAGCATGCAGATGCCCACTTTGAGATAAGGTTGAATGTTCATATAGATTCCGATCGAGCCGGATATGGAGAAGAAGTTCAGCAGCGTTTGCATGACGATCCCGATTCCGATGCCGAAGGTGATGCCTACAATGCCGAACTGGCTGCCAAACACGAATATGGCAATGGCCTTGAACGTTGTGGACACGATGTAGTTCCAGAGCGTTGCACTGGCCCGGCCAAGTCCGAGTAGAATCGCATGGAGCGGAGCATCGAAGTAGTGAAGGAAAAACATCGGCGCTAATATTTTGAGCAGCAAGCCCGCTTCAGGCGCATTATAAACAAGCTTGGTAAGCGGAGTCGCCCACTGAAACAGGATGACGGTAGCCGGTGCACCGATCAGTAATCCTAAGTTTAGCGCTTGATTCATCCGTTCATGCATAAGCCGGTCATTCTTATTCGCTGCCGCCTCTCCAATAGCCGGAATCAGCGCGGTAGACAAGGATTGCGTAATAAAGCTTGGCATGTAGAGCAGCGGAAAGGCGTAACCGGCCAGCATTCCGAACTGCTTCGTGGCCAGCGCCGTGCTTATGCCCGCCAGCGCGAGGCTTGTAGCAATAAGTAAGGGCTGAAACGCACTGTATACCGAATGCACGATACCCTGACCGGTTGTCGGCAGGCCGATCTGAAGCAGCTCGGTGAGCGTCTTTTTGCCTTGTTTGAGATGGCCGGTCCATGTCTCGCCCGGCAGCTTAGCTTCACCGCGCACCTTATAGCTGACCACTAGGAAGGAAAGGCTGATGGCTTCGCTTATGACAGAGGCGGCCATTGCGCCGGCTGCTGCGTAGGCTACGCCATAAGGCAGCAGCAAATGAACCAACGCGAGAACACTGGCAATCTGCACCGAATACTCGAGCACATCGGAAGCGGCGATCACCTTCATGCGCTGAACGCCTCGGAAGTATCCTTTTAACACCGCGGACACGGCGACAATTGGCGCAATCGGCGTAATCGCGAGCATTGCATAATAGGCGCGTTGGTCACTCAGCAGGATGGATGCGATCCAGTGGGAGCCGAGCAGGGAAAGTGTCGTCAGCGCCACGCTTAGGAAGCCGGTTACCGCCAGCGATACGTGCAAGATACGCCTGACTTTCACTTTCTCATCGCGAGCATAAGCTTCCGCTACCAGCTTGGATATCGCAACAGGCAGGCCGAGTTCCGTTATCGTAATGACAAGAGGCACGAGAGGGTGTGCCATCATTAACAAGCCAATTCCTTCCGCTCCCAGTGCGCGAGCGACAAACATGCCGCTGATAAAGCCAAGAATACGGTTGATGAAAGCAGCGACAGATAAGGCCATCGTCCCTCTCATGAACGATTCCTTCTTATGTGCCATGTTTCGTTCCTCCTGATCCTCGAATACTTAAATGTATTCATCATTCGGAAAAGCATGCGAACGAGCTGGGGGCTGTACCACCTCATAGATTCATAAGAGATGTACGTATGAATATAAGTGAGATTTGCAGAAAAGACGTTGCGAGAATGTGGATTAACACTTATCATTAGCAATAATACTACATTTTAGGTGGGATTCGGCAGATGACACGTATAAATAGCGATAGCAAGGTTCCGTTGTACGTACAAATTAAGGAGAAGATTCTGGGAGATATTCAGTCTGGATTGCTAAAGCCTGGAGAAGCCATTCCGCCGGAATCCTTGCTTTCGGAAACCTATTCAGTCAGCCGCGCTACGATCAGACAGGCGGTGACCGAACTAGTTTTTGCAGGATTTTTGCAGAGACAGCAAGGACGAGGCACTTTCGTGAATAAGCCTAAGATCGAAACAGGCTTAAGAAACTTGTATAGCTTCTTTCAAGATATGACTAGCAGAGGTATGCGTCCCGAATCGCGAGTCATCGAATTTGAGATCGTACTGCCTAAAGCAGATGTGAGGGCCAAGTTGAATTTACCCGAGAATACACTAGTCGTGAAGTTAATCCGATTACGGCTAGCCGATGATGAAATACAGATGCTCGAAACGACATTTCTACCTTTAGAGCTATATCCGGGCTTAACCCAAGAGGATGTCATAACATGCAACTCGCTATATTCATTGCTTGAAAATAAATTTTCCGTTAGTTTGGATCATGTGGTGGAATATTTTGAGCCTGTACTTGTAGACGATTTCGCTTCTAAAATGCTTGAAGTGCCTAAGGGGTCGCCGGCTCTATATATCGAAAGAGTAGGTTACTTGCAGGACAATCGTTTAGCGGAGCTGTCACAGTCCATTGTACGTGGCGACAGATGTCGATATTATGTTGAGCTTGTCCGTAAAAAAGAAGATTGATTATTTTGAATAGTCTAATGTATAATTCAGTCATGCAGACGTCCGTACAAATTTTTGATAATTATAAGTATAAATTATTGAAAAGGAGGGGCATCTATAAAAACAGGTATATTCACGCAATATCTTGAGGCAGGCTCCATTGAAGAGTTGGCCTTTCGCGCAGGCGAGCTTGGGTTTGGGTATGTTGTACTTGATACATTTCCGGGTCTGAAGCTGCAAGATGGGAGGCTGGTAGAAGCTGACTGTAAACGAATCTTGAAAGCGTTCTCTTTCGAAAAGGTTCAGATAGCGGCAGTCGGTGGATATCGTAATCTAATTCATCCCGATCCACAGATTCGTGTCTGTCTCCAAAATGAGCTGATTGGTCTGATACAGTTGTGTGAAGCAATCGGAGCACCGATGCTTTGTTCGGAAACGGGATCGTATCATCCCGATGGTTGGACCTGGGATCCTGCCAATATGACGGAGCAGGCTTTTCAACAATTGATAGACAGCCTTGAACCTCTCGTTCGCGAAGGACAGAAACGCGGGGTATGCTTGGGTTTGGAGCCTTATGTAATGAACGTGGCGTATAACACAGAACGGCTTGCTCGAGTGATCAAGCATTTTGGACAGCAAAGGATTAAAGCGGTATTCGATCCAGCCGGTCTGCTGACCAGGATGACGTCTCAAGTTCAGAAGGATGCCCTGCCTGAGATGCTAGCATCGATCGTTGACAGTATCGGTCTTATTCATGTTGAGGATTTCATTCCAGCTTCAAGTCTGAATGATCATTTTGAATGGATTGGGGCAGGTCAAGGTTTACTAGATTATGTAGTATTTATGAATGCTGTGATCCAATCAGGGTATGAGGGACCTATGATCTTCGAGCACTTGACGCAATCGGATATTCCGGCAGCCGTTCAATTCGTCCGCACGAAATGGGAGCTGGCTCAACGCCAAGCGATGGGGGAAAAGAAATGATCAGACATTTAATCGTTTTCAATCTCCGGGAGGGACTGGGGCATCAAGATTGTTTAGACATGATTGACGAAGGACGCAGGGTATTAACTTTGATTCCGGGCGTCACCGACTATCATTTCGGAGAGGCGGTAGACTTAGCTGCAAAATATCGTTATTACCTTGCTATTGATTTTACCGACGAAAGTGTTATCGAATTATATAAATACCATCCCCTGCATGTGAAATTTGCCGATGAATGGTTTCGTCGATCTGCGACGGACCGGATAACTACAGATTACAACTTATATCCATGAGGACTCATATGAGGCTGATCATTGTCGATGATTACGAACAAATGAGCAAAACAGCCGCAGCTCTTGTAGCCGATGTAATTCGGAGCAATCCGCACGCTTCGCTCGGTCTTACAACCGGCAATACACCAATCGGCATGTATGAGGAACTATCTCGCATGTATCGCGCTAATATGCTCTCATTCCGACATACTAATATTTTTTGCCTGGAAGAATATTTAGGAGTTGGGCCGGAAGATGAAAGGAGCCTTTTTTCTTGGCTTAGCCGTATGTTCATTACCCCGAATGAAATTCCCGCAGATCACATTCACCGTCTTCGTGGAGAAGACATAGAACCGCAACGCGCCTGTGAACGATTTGATGACACCATACGCCGAATTGGCGGATTGGACCTGATTGTAGAAGGAATTGGTGTCAACGGTCATGTCGGCTTCAACGAACCCGGATCACTCATGGAATCCCGCTGCCGGGTTGTTGCATTATCCAAGACAACACTTGATTACAATACAAGCTATTGGAATGCTGAAGTTCCTCATTATGGAATGACTGTTGGCATCGGTAATATTTTGGAAGCGAAGGAAGTCATTTTAATGGCATCAGGACATGCCAAGGCATTGCCGTTATATCATTCCTTGCAGGGCAATGTTCATGCCGATGTGCCCGCTTCCTACTTGCAGCATGCACGTCATTTGACGGTTATTGCCGATAAAGAAGCAGCTGCTTCACTCGCATTTATATCGGAGGAGTCTTCATGAAGGAATTATTCATTGGGCTGGATATCGGCACATCCGGTATAAGAGCAGTCGCTTATACAGCAAATGGAGTGTGTATCAACGAAGCGAGAACCGGCTTTGCAACACGTTACAGTTCAAATGGCGCAGCAGAGCAAAACCCGAATGATTGGTTAAGAGGCGTTAAGGTTGTGCTGAAACAATTGGCCGATCGATTGGGAGACAATTGCCGAAATATAGCCGGAATTGGTCTTACAGGGCAATGTCCGACCTATACGATGCTCTCGCCGGAAGGGGAAGCGGCAAACTTTGCGGTCATCTATCAGGACAATCGCGCCATACAGGAAACGGAATGGTTGATACGTCAGTTTGGACTGACATGCATACGGAACAGGACAGGGCAATCTCCCACTCCTTTCTATCTCGCTCCCAAAATAATGAGTCTGCTTAACGAGCATCCCGGCGTTTTTGACGGATGGTCGGTTGTCCAGCCGCGCGATCTTGCTGGCCATTATTTAACTGGCGTCCTTGGTACGGATCCGACACATGCGGCATGCTCGATGCTGTACGATTTGCACCACAACGATTGGGCAACGGATTGGCAATCGGAGCTTGGGCTTTCCGTATTGGAATGGCCGGAAATTTTACCTTCTTGCAGTATTCTTGGCTACCTAAACCCTGAAATTGCTCAAAGTGTTGGCATGCCATCAGGAATTCCTGTCATTGTAGGGGCTGCTGACAGCTTGTGTGCTGCATACGGAGCTCGAGCAGTAGTTCCCGGAAATTTATGTGATGTGACTGGGACATCCACTTGTTTGCATGTGATTGTTCCGAAAGCTGCAGCGACTGAGCAGATGAATGTTTATCCTCATATTGTTCCTTATACTTGGTGTGCGGATGCCGGATTAAATACGACTGGCGCAGCTGTACAGTGGTTGTCCAAGGTTGCATCGCAGCCTGTAGAGCAATTAATGGAGTCAGCTTCAACAATTGCCCCAGGCTGCGAGGGACTTCTGTTTCTTCCATATCTGTCGAATGGGGAAAGGAATGATGCGGGATTAATGGGAGGTTTTGTAGGGCTGCAGCTTTATCATAGCGCTGCACATATGGCACGTGCAGTACTGGAAGGAACTGCATTTGCAACGCAGAGAAGAATAAACGCTTTAAATGAAGCAGGCTGTTGTATTACTCGCATTACCTTATGCGGTGGCGGATCATCAAACACGCTTTGGAATCAAATAAAGGCCGATGTACTTCAGCTTCAATTGAAAGCGTTATCACCTGCAGATACAACCGCATATGGCGCAGCTTCAATTGCGGCGGAAGTGCTTGGATTTCCTACATTAAACGGAGACAACGGATTTGAAGAGGTCCACTATGAGCCATCTGCAAGCACTTCAAATCACTACACGGTTTATGAGCAAGCATACGCGCGTTTTTGCGAAGCGGAACAGAAATTGACAAGCGGGAGGCGTGCAGGGCATGAATCCAATTAAAGTAGCCATTGTCGGCTGCGGCCATATAGCCGGGGCCTATGTAAGGAGTATTCAGCAGAGCCCGTATTCTCAAATCGTTGCCGTGTGTGACAATAGAATTGAGCATGCTGCTGACTTTGCAACGAAGAATGGAATACGGGGCATTTATGGAGATTTTGCTCAAATGCTGCGTGATGAGGCTATCGATCTGCTCGTGAATATAACGCCACCTTACTTGCATGGAGAGTTGAACCGTCAAGCGCTTAAAGCTGGAGTCAATGTTTGGTCGGAGAAGCCGATAGCGACTGAAATGTCGGTCGCTCAAGAATTGCTTGCTCTTGCCAAAGAGCACGGTCTAGGCATTTGGAGTGCTCCAATTACGCCGCTATCTCCAAGTTTCCAGTATATGGCGGAGCGAATCGCCGATGGTTCTCTTGGCATTGTGAATGCCGCTCACGGAATATCGGGGCATAGTGTGCCCCTTTGGGATGCTTGGTTTTACCGCGAGGGCGGAGGTACCCTGTTCGACATCGGTGTCTATACCATTACCACATTAACTGGACTACTTGGACCTGCTAAGTCGGTGACAGCGATGGCGGGCATTGTTATCTCTGAGCGGTTGGTGAAGGGAGAGAAAGTCATGGCGGAAGTGGAGGATAATGCTGCTCTTGTGCTTGACCACGGTAATGCCTGCTATTCCGTCATACAGTGTGGCTTCACTTATAGGGCACAGCAGGATGATTGGACGATACAGGTTATTGGCACCGAAGGCAGCATGGCGATGGAGGGCTACGATTGGGAACCGAAAGGGGTCCGGGTCTTTACAAGCAAAGAGTCTGCCTGGACTCGGCAAGCTACGGATCAAGGTGATTACGAGATGGTCGGAGGGGCTGTTTATATCATTGATTGTCTCGCCAACGGCAAGGAACCCATACTGCATGCCGATCATCCTGTTCATGTATTAGAAATTATGCTTGCGGCTAAGGAGTCTGCGAGAACCGGGGCTCGTATCGCAATCCATTCATCATTCTCGTGGCCATTAATCAGCACGACAGAGTGAGTACTGTGCAAAGTGCACAACCAACAACCTAAAGTGAGGGATATTAAATGGAAAATAAAGCACCGGTAAAAAAGCTATTCATTGCCAGTCTTATTGTTCTATTCATTTTCTCCATTATTGCATCCGGTTGCTCCTATGACAAGAACGATATTAACAAGTCGGCAAAGGCTGAGAATACGAAAGCCACAAACAATTCGCAAACAAAAGAAACTGCAACAACAGAAACGAATACCACAAAAGCTGAAAAAACCTCGGTAAATGAAGCGAGCCAACCTGAAGAAAAAGCAGTTACGATTAAGATTGCCCCTCAGTTCTTCACACCTACCGACGACAAGACACCAACCGAAAAAACACCTATTCCACGAGTCGCGCTTGATAAAATCGCAGAGGATTTCCATAAGCTGTATCCCCATATTACAGTCGAGATTATGAAAGGCGTACCGAACGCCAGTGATGAGTTTGCTACCTGGTTTACTACTCGCATCGCATCCGGCGAAGCTCCTGATATTTCATTCTCCTCCAATACTATCGCATCATGGGTCGAGAAAGGCTGGGCGCTTCCACTAGACGCTTACTATAGCACGCCTAATCCTTTCATAGAAGGAAATCAGCACTGGATGGATGCGTTTACGAACGAAGAAATCATTCTCAAATCGGCAGACGGCAATCATTATCAAGTACCGCTTGCCCAGCCACCCGGATCACCGGTTACGTTCTATTATAATATCGATATTTTCAAAGCATTGAACCTGTCTGTGCCCAAAACATGGAAGGAGTTCGTCGAGGTCGTGAAGAAAGCGAACGAAGCCGGATATATCGGATCCGCTCCTGGTGTTGAGAACAAAGGACCAACGTTGTGGCCGCTAGATAACGTAACGATTCCTCTCACATTGCCCCTACTGAATGATTACAACTACACCGGAGCGTCTGCCTATGCGCAGCTTAAAGGTGACGAGGATATTCGAGCCGTCAAGATAGGCATTATCGATATGAAGAAGCCGGAATTCCAGGAAGCATGGAAGCAATATAAGGAATGGGCATCCCTTTGGCCTAAAGGCTGGAATACACAAGACTTGAAGGCACAGTGGAAAGCAGGGAAAGTTGCTATACGCGAAGGCGGTATGTGGGAGCTCCAGCAGGAATTGAGTGATACGAAACGTACGTTCAAATGGGGCGTATTTCCAATGCCTTTCGTTGGTACAGATTCGACTGAACTGGCTGCTGATTTACCTCGAAAAACCGGATTTCCGAAAAATGTATACTCATCCTTCGATCTTGCACTAATTAAGCCATCGTTAGAGAAGAACGGAACAGAGAAAGCGGCAGTTCTATTTCTTCAGTATTTAACCTCACCTAAAGTGAATGAATATTTGGTTAATGAGGTACCATTCGCACGGCCTGCAGTTAACGATGCAGCATCGTTGCCGATCTTCGATGCACTTAAGAATGTGGAGCATGCTGAGTTTCCTCCGGTTTATGTGACGATGCCGGCTTGGTTGAGTCCTGAAGTGACAGAAACAATCGGCAGAAACGCTACGATGTGGTTCTCGAGTGAGATTAGCGATGACAAGTTCTTTACTACTGTGGAGAAAGCCATGCAAAAAGGCGCTGATGAATTGATTAAAGGGCAGGGGATTGATACGTCCAACTGGTAATATAACGGATGGGCGAAGCGGAAACGTGATTTCGCTTCGCTCTGATCTGTTTGCCACCAGACGGGAGGACAAGAATGAAGCGTAAATTAGGGGTGTTACTGTGTTGTGCTGTTATCGCTGGATTTCTGCTCATCATGTGGAGAATGGATTCCAATCGCGAGGTTTTGTTTTCAGTCAAGCTGTCGAAAGACGAGTTGAAGGCCAACGGCAAAGATGAGATTCTAGTAGAATTTACGGTTACGGATAAAGACGGGAAGCCACGCTCGGGCGATGATGTGCTCGTCATTAAAGCTAAAGGGTACGGTTCCACGAAGGTAACTCGCGTAAAGACCGATGAGAACGGACGAGCGAGCTTCGTGTATTATTCCTATAACGAAAATGAGTTTCAACCGGCTGTCCTCAATCAAATTCTTTTATCGGACGTTTCTGTAGGTAAAGTGATCGGTGTATATAAACGAGCGATTGTAGATATTCCTGTCATTTCGGACGATTCTTTGGATAAAGCATCTGAGCATGAAGATGATGGGAAAGATAAGAACAGCGAAAACGACGAATACATTGAATTAAATTGAAGGGCGGGGGAGTATGAGCAGACAATGGCGAGAAAGCTTAACCGCCTATTTGCTGTTATCACCAATCGTAATTGGGTTGCTGCTATTCAGTTATTACCCGCCGATTCGCGGACTCATCATGGCATTCTTCGAATGGAATGCAGCGGGTAATGTCTGGACGTTCATCGGCTTGGATAATTTTAAGACGATGCTCCATGATGATGTGCTGCTTGCCTCGGTGCCGAATATGCTGTTTCTGGTCGTCGGCGGACTGATCATTGGCGTAACCGCGCCGCTTGTGATGGCAGAGATGATCTTCTTCGTCAAAAACGAGAAGTTAAAATACTTATATCGTGTTCTGGTGCTGGTTCCACTCGTTGTACCTGGCATCGTCGGCCTGCTTGTATGGCAGTTTGTATACGATCCCAATGTAGGTTTGCTGAATTCGCTGCTTGGCGCATTGGGCTTGGATGATTGGAAGCACGCCTGGCTTGGGGAGTCGAATACCGTACTTTGGGCCTTGCTATTTCTTGGTTTTCCGTGGGTTTCAGGGATAGGGCCTCTCATCTATCTGGCTGGCTTGATGAACATCCCGACTGAGGTGATCGAGAACTCCCGATTGGAGGGAGCTTCTCCGGTTAAACGCATTCTGTATATCGATATCCCACTTATCATAGGACAGGTCAAATTCTTCGTCGTTACCGGCTTAATTTCAGGACTTCAAGCATTTGGGCATCAACTCGTCTTGACGAATGGAGGTCCTGGCTATTCCTCCATGGTTCCCGGCTACCACATGTACATGCAGGCGTTTACTTACAATCGTTTAGGCTATGCAAGCTCAATCGGACTCATACTCTTTATTGCAGCAATGGCCATTACGCTCCTCAGCATGAAGCTAATTAAATCACAGGAGGCTTCATAATGGTGAGAAAGTATTGGGGGCAAATTTCGCTAAATGTGATTATCGCCGGTGCAGTCTTGCTCAGTGTGTATCCTTTGAGCATATTGTTATTCGGCTTTTCCAAAGATACCTTGACTTGGGAATACAATAAGTGGCTGCCCGTGCTTCCGCTATGGTTCAACAATGTGAATTATGCCTGGAGCACCATCCATGTAGCATTTTGGAACACTGTGTTTGTTGGCGCGATTTCGGCTGCAGGAGGAGTGTTTTTATCATCGCTTGGTGGCTTCGTGTTCGCGAGGTTGAAGTTTTATGGGAAGGAAATCATCTTTTATTTTATTATCGCTTTAATGATGATTCCGGGAATATTAGGTTTAGTTCCCTGGTATTTGCTGGTGAAGGAACTTGGGATGCTCAATTCATTATGGGGTCTCATCTGGCCCAATATATTTGGCACGCCGATCTTCGGTATCTTCCTGCTGCGCGGATTTTTTGCTGCTATCCCGGAAGATTTGTTCGAAGCGGCGAAGATGGATGGATGCGGCACCTTCAAGCTCTACTATAAAATTGCTGTACCTGTTTCGGTGTCTATTCTGGCAACTCTTGCTGTTATGCAGATCGTAGGGGTTTGGAACGATTTAATCGGCCCTTCTATTATATTGACAGACCCGGATAAGTACGTAATCACACTTGCCTTGCGAAACTTTTCCGCCCAGGTTATCTCGGGAGAGGACGCAACGAATTATCCGGCGTTATTCTCAGCCTACATCCTTGCATCGCTGCCGCTGATTCTGCTATTTATGTTCGCCAGCAAATATTATGTGGAAGGCTTGACCTCATCCGGGCTTAAGCTGTAAATAGTTGCAAGTGTCGGGCTTTTTTGCGTAACAATTCCATACTCGAAAAGAAGAAGCTAGCCGACGTTATCGCGGCTAGCTTCTTCTTCCTATACGGCTCAGCTCAGTCTGGGAGCTGACGCTTCACTATCCAACCTTCGGCTGGCGGTTCGATCAGGTACTTCATCCGCTTGCCGGAGCTGTTCTCAATCGCGAGTACTAAACCCTCTTCTACAGGTAGGATGTCGTGAACCTCACCGTTCGGCACAAGCTTTTGCACGATCGGCTCTAAGAACGGGAGTAGAAGTTCTTCGAGCCAAATTCGCTCCTGATACCAACGAGGAACAGGAATCGAAGCGGGATATCCACTTGCCGGTGCTTGGAGGGCAGCGGCGAATTGCTGTGGATCAAGCGGCAGCTCCGTTCCGGCTCCGATTGCGGCAACGAATCGAAGGCATAGCTCAATCGTGTGCAGCACCTCATGGACAAGCACGCTGCCATTGGCGTAGCGAATCTCTACCGTACCGATATCGAACCAAGAGGCTGTGTTGATCCCGCACCGGTGAGATTGCGGGCGGCCGGCGTTGTGTACGGCTTGGGCGGAAGGATCTAACGCGAATCGCTCACGCATCGCTGTCGTTACCGGCGGGCAGAAGAGCAGGCGATGCTCGCTCGTACGAAGCAGGGCTTGCAGCGTATCCTGATAGGTCAGCGCCGCATCCAGAAGCGGGAGCACCATTTGTTCTCCCCATGCTTCGAGGCCGACATGCACATGAAGGCCGCAGCTCCAATTCGCAGTAGCACCCTGTGCTTGAAGCCGGCTCAGCATGATGCGGATCTGATCCCGCTCCTCCCATAACATCGGAGGAGGCTTCAGCTCACTGCCGGACTCGATGCCGGTTTCATCCAGCTGATGCTCATTCAAAGACATTTCCCAGCCGGGCAGCAGCTCCAGCTCTGCGGGTTTACCGCCGATAAACTCGATTTCCACGCCGAACTTAAGTTGTTTCCAATCTACTGTTTTGGGCCACATGGCGATCTTCCTCTCGTTTGTATGATGGGTCTATCCTGTTCATACTTCCGAAAGGGAGAAGGCGGCCCTCGGGCTTACCGGGGAATTTTCAGTTTAGGCATGGGGAGCTCGCCTCCTGATGGATTTGGTTATCGCTAAAGTATTCGCGCATTCGGAGATACATTCCTCCAATTGTCCAAGCTAGTTGGCGCATTCCACATAGATTAATAGATGAGAGGATTTTATCCATCTCGATGTTAAGTTGATTTTTCTATGGAAAAGGAGTGAATGCAGTGGCGGATTGTAATCAAAATCCTGTCGGTGAATGCTCGGAGGCGGAAGGTCGTGATACAACCGCGAACGGCATGGCTTCCCATGCTGAGGGGCTTCAAACAACCGCGAACGGGGATGCTTCGCATGCCGAAGGAAGCGGGACGACGGCAGGGGGAGGAGCTGCCCATGCGGAAGGCTATCAGACGCAAACGTTGGCGGATACCGCCCATGCGGAAGGAACGGCGACTTTTGCGAGCGGAGTTGCCTCTCATGCGGAAGGAAGCTCATCCGTAGCCAATGGAGATGCTGCCCATGCGGAGGGTTATCTGAGTGCAGCCAATGGTCTTGCTTCGCATGCGGAGGGGATATCATCGGTGTCGAATGGTTCCGCATCCTATGCCGGAGGCAGGGAAACCACTTCGAATGGTGCAGCTTCCCATACAGAAGGGTATCAAACGACGGCTAATGCGGATACCTCCCACGCGGAGGGTTACCAATCTACAACGGCCGGCGATGCTTCGCACGCCGAAGGCTATCAGACCTTAACGTCTGCGGCCGCGGCTCATGCGGAAGGGTCTCAGACTGTAGCCGGCGGCGGTTCATCGCACGCGGAGGGCAGCAATACGCAGGCGCTTGCTTTGAATTCGCACGCGGAAGGGGAAGGAAATACGGCAAGCGGTCGGGCTTCCCACGTAGAAGGCGGCGGCTTGGATCTGATAGGCAATCCTGCACCCAACCAAGCCATCGGATCTTCTTCGCATGCCGAAGGGATAGGTACTGAGGCAAGCGGAGACGGCTCCCATGCCGAAGGCGGAACGGTAGATTTCACGATTGCTCCCGGCCCTCGTGCGACGGCATCCTTTGCCCATGCGGAGGGACAAACCACTGTCGCGAGCGGAACGGCCGCTCATGCGGAAGGTTTCCAAACGCTCGCCAGCGGGCCCAGTGCGCATGCGGAAGGCGCGAACACGACTGCCGGAGGGAGCTTCTCCCATGCCGAAGGCATAGGAACAAGTGCAAGCGGCGTTTATTCGCATGCGGAAGGCGCGGATTCGATTGCGAGCGGTCAAGCCTCCCATGCCGAGGGAGAGAGCAATACAGCAAGCGGCCGAGCTTCTCATGCGGAAGGTGGCGCGGTGGATTCCCTTGGTAATTTTGCGCCAACCGTTGCATCGGGTGACAGCTCCCATGCCGAAGGGATAGGCACGATAGCGATCGGGTTTGCTGCCCATGCGGAAGGCGGCACGAACGATGTGATGGTTGCGCCCGGACCTAGGGCGATCGCTGCATTTTCACACGCCGAAGGTCAAACAACGACAGCTATCGGTACGGCTGCTCATGCGGAGGGCTTTCAGACGATTGCGAGCGGCCCGGGGACACATGCGGAAGGCGCAAATACCAGTGCGAGCGGGCCGTTCTCCCATGCAGAGGGAATCGGTACAAGCGCGAATGGCCCTTATTCGCATGCAGAAGGAGCCGATACGCTTGCAGGCGGTCAAGCATCGCACGCGGAAGGCTCCGCTACCAGAGCGTTTGCGGCGTCCTCTCATGCGGAAGGCGAAAACACGATTGTCGATATGGTTCATACCGGCGCTCACATTATGGGACAAAATGGGACAACCAGATTCCCGTTTTCCTGGCACTTGGCTAATGGACTGATGGTGGGGCCAACCTTGAACTCGGCCGTTATTGAAGGGCTGACCGGCAATTTGTACCTGGATGGCACAGTCAGCTCGCCGAATGCAGCCGATTATGCCGAAATGTTCGAAACGGCAGATGGGCTTGGGATCGACGTCGGCTATTTTGTTACGTTTGACGATCAGGCATGTGATAAAATCCGCCGAGCAAACGCTCTTGACGATTATATCCTGGGCGTAGTCAGTGCCCGTCCGGCCGTCTTAGCGGATTCCAGCGATTTGCGCTGGCACAAGCTGTTTGTCACGGATGAATGGGACCGCATTCAGTACCAGGAGGTGGATGTACCCGCAATGCTTGATGCTGCGGGCAATGTATTGCGACCAGCCGGCAGCAAGACGGAGCCGGTGCTGAACCCGGATTGGAACGATGCGCTCAACTATGTGCCGCGTTCGCAGCGTCCGGAGTGGGTAGCTGTCGGCGTGGTCGGCAAGCTGCTCGTTCGGGATGACGGCACATGCGTGCCGGGGGGCTACTGCATGCCTAATGACGAAGGCGCAGCAACAGCAGCCGCTGCGGGTTATCGCGTCATGAAGCGGACCGGCCCGAATCAGGTGCGGATATTTGTGAAATAAGGGATAGGGAGTCGAGTTAAGATGCCGAATAAAAGGAAGCTGTGCTTTGTACGCGGCTTCCTTTTGTTATTCTCGGTGGTTTATGGCGATTGGTACTAGGAATCGTGGCTAACTACGGTGGGTTAGAGGCTGAGAGTAGGAAAACCCGTCTCTCAGAGTAGAAATCCACGCGAAATAGAACCGAGAGACGGGAAATCCGTCTCTCAGTCCCTCGACAGTGGCTAACTACGGCGTGCTAGAGGCTGAAAGTTGGAAAAACCGTCTCTCAGAGTAGAAATGCACGCGAAAAAGAACCGAGAGACGGAAATCCCGTCTCTCAGTTCCTCGATAGTGGCTAACTATGGCGGGTTAGAGGCTGAGAGTAGTGCCATCATAAGCGGCTATTCCGCTTATAGATCCGCAACCCCGCCAAAATGGCACCATGCCGCGTGCATTCATCTCGCCATAAGCGTCTATCCCGCTTATAGCCCCCTCCCTTAACCTCCCCCCATACAAAAAAAGCCCGAGAAGAACCGAGCAGCACACTATCGTGCGGCTCCGTTCCTCTCGGGCATCCAATCGCTTAAGGCAAGTTCACGCCGCGCGAAGCGACGTACAGGCGGTACCAGTCTTCGCGCGAGAGGCGAAGGGTGGCCGCGTCTTTGCAGGCGCGGATGCGCTGCGGGTTGATCGTGCCGATGACCGGCTGAATGCCGGAGGGATGCGTCATCAACCATGCGAGCACGATGGACTCGCGTGTCGTGTTGTGTTTCTCGGCAAGCTGAGCCACGAGCGCAGCGGTTTGCACGACGCTTTCGCTTTGGCCTTCCAAGGAACCGCCGGAGTAGCGGCCTTGCGCAAGCGGTCCCCACGATTGCAGCTGAATGTTCTCCAGGCGGCTATGCTCCATCGTGCCTTCCGGGAACACGTTGTTGCGCCAAGCTTCTTGGTTCACGCTGACGGCGGTGTCGCAGAAGCCGATTTTGTGCAGGCTCATTTCGAGCTGGTTTACGATGAACGGTTCGTCGCTGTAAGCTTGCAGCAGACGAATTTGACCGTGGCTCATGTTGGACACGCCGAAGTGGCGGACTTTGCCGGATGCTTTCAGCGCATGGATCGCACTGGCTACATCTTCCGGCTCAACGAGCGGATCAGGACGGTGCAGCAGCAGAATATCGAGGTACTCCGTGCCCAAGCGCTCCAAGATGCCATCGACGCTGTCTAAAATATAATCAGACGAGAAATCAAAACGATGCGGATTACTTTCATCACCGAAGCGAATGCCGCATTTGGACTGAATAATGATCTCCTCGCGAAGCGAAGGACGCTCCTTCAGCAGCTGCGAGAATACGCGCTCTGCTTTGCCGGACGTATAAATGTCGGCATGGTCGAACATGTTGATACCAATCTCAAGCGCGGCATCGAGCGCTTCGTTGCCTTCTCGGTAATGCTCGGCTGTAATGGGGCTGTTGGCATTCCAATCGCCTCCAAGTCTCATGCATCCGAGTACGAGCTGGCTTGCGTTTATATTACGGCGTTGTAGCGGAATTAGCTTCTGTGTCATAGGATCCTCCAAAGTTTCATATGGAATGGTCAAGCTCCTGTTTCATTATGATGCAGCTACATGCAAAATAAAAGTAGTGAAAATATTGATACGTAATGATACAAGGTATATATAGTAATCAAAAGTATAGTGTTGATCTCGATAGATCTACACCTAACATCCATAAGAATAGCCATACGCGCGCGAGGCGCAACTTGTTATAGTACCAGTAACGCGAGAAGGAGAGACTGTTCCGATGGCCCATATGACGAACCCGCTCACACGGATGAACGTGAAGCAGCAAATTATTTTACTTTTTATTATCATGGTCAGTCCGATTCTACTGCTGCAGTGGTACGGGAACACGAGGGCGGAGCTTATTCTGAAGCGCCATGTGACCAATGCCTACGTGGAGCTGAACAAGCAGAACATGGCTCTCTTGAGCCGCGATATCGATACGGTCAATAAGATCACCACGACAATCATCCAAAATCCGCTCACCCAGCAGCTCGTCCCATCGTCGGGGGACACCGTGTTCGAACGAGTGCAGGAGTATTCGAAGCTCGATAAGCTCATCGCAGGTTATTCGATCAGCGTCAATGGCGGCGAAGCGGTCTACTACAGCCTCTACGTCTACGACCCGGAGGACTACTATTATTTTGCGCCGAAAATCCCCATGACGCAGACGGGGGTGTACTTCTTCTCCGATCGCGACAAGCCGGAATGGTTCGGCGAGGCCGTGAAGAAGAAGGGGGAGGGCTACATGAAGCTGATTCGCAACAACATCGGCTTCTCCACGCAGACGACGCTGGCCTACGTGCGCTCCGTCAACAACATCTCGAACGGCCACGGCGTCATCGGGGTATTGGTCGCAACGAAGATGGATAAGAAGATCGGAGAGTCGTTTCAGAGCGTGACGCTGCCCGATGGCGAGATTTATTTTACCGATTCCACCAATCGGGTGCTGACGGCGACCACGCCGGGCATGATCGGCACGACCTTGCAGCTCCCGCCCGAGGCGGCAGGAATCAAACGGGGGGAAGCCGATGGCATGAGCAACATCATTACGCCGGAATTTATCTACGTCATTAACGACAATCATCTGCTGCAGCAGAAGCTGGTTTATAAGATCCCGGTCAATTCCCTGCTCCAGCAGCAAAATGAACTCAAACGCGTCATCCAGCTCATTTCGATCGTGTATACCATCTTCGGCATTATCGTCATCCTTTATTTCTGGCGCTCGCTCATGACTCCGCTTCAGCGGCTGGCTTATTTTGTCCGCTCTTACGAGCCGGGCAAGCGGGTGCCGGAGACGCCGGGCAAAGGACGCAAAGACGAAGTCGGCGTTCTGATCTCCTCCTTATACGACATGGCACGGCGGCTCAATGTGCTGATTCATTACAAATACCAGATGGAGATCAAGGAGAAGGAGTCCCAGCTCCAGCTGTTATATCAACAGATCAACCCGCATCTCCTGTACAACACGCTCGAGAGTATTTATTGGAAGAGCACGCTGGAAGGCAACTCCGAATCCGCGGAAATGATCAAGGAGCTGTCCAAGCTGATGAAGATCAGCTTAAGCCGCGGACGCGAGCTCATCTCGCTTGAAGACGAGATGGAGCATGCCAAGGCGTACATCAGCCTGCAGCAGAAGCGGTACGAGTACGGCTTCCAAGTCATCTGGAACATCCCCGATGAGCTGCTTCACAACCTGATTCCGAAAATCACCTTGCAGCCGTTAATCGAGAATTCGATCATTCACGGCGTCCGCAATATGGGCGAGGACGGCGAAATCACGATCTCCGGCGCCTTGCTGGACCATGACAAAATCATTATCCGCGTCGAGGATAACGGCTATAAGAAAGTCGACTTCGAAGCGATCCATAGGCTGCTGAACGAAGAGAAAGGCGACCCGGCAATCGGATACGGCATCCGGAATTTGGATCAGCGCATTCGGCTTCATTTTGGCAAAGGCTTCGGAATTAGCTACGAGGAACGGGAAGAGCGGGGAACGCGCGTAGTCATCATACTGCCGCGCAGCCACGACGAGAGCGGCGATGCGGCTGCGGGACCGACTATATAAGCAAGAGCAAGGAGGGAACCACACGAGATGTATTCCATATTGGTTGTGGACGACGAACCGTTAATTTGTAAAGGACTGAGCAGTCTGCTCATGTCATCAGGTCTGGCCATATCCCAGCTGTACATTGCGCATAACGGGTACGAAGCGATGGATTATCTACGGCTGGAAGATATTGATTTGCTCGTAACCGATATCCAGATGGGCGAAATGAACGGCATCGAGCTGATGCATCAGGCTAAAATGATCAAGCCTTGGGTGCAGACGATCATCATCTCCGCCCACGAGACGTTTCAATACGCGCAGCTGGCCATTCGGCTCGGCGCGAAGGATTACCTCATTAAACCGCTGAACAGCGACCAGTTCCTCGACTCGGTTCGCAACGTACTGCTCCATACGAACAAAACAAGCCCTTCGCAGGATGAGCTGCTGGCAGGCTTTCGCGAGCAGTTCCACATGGAGCAGCCTTCGCCGAAACGGATGGAGCTGCTGAACAAGCTGCTCACGGATACGACGGAGTCCGAGGCGCTCGCAACCGCCGTACTCTTGAAGTATGAACACGCCACCGTTCTCACGGGGCCTTATTTCTCCGTGCTGCGGGTGAAGCTAAGCCGCTCGTCGGAGCTACTGCAGTATGCGGCGCTCAACATTGCAATGGAGCTGCTCGATCAAGCCTGGAATCCGGTTGCCTTCTATTCGCCGGAGGATGAGGTCAGCATTATCATTCAGTGGGACGACAAACGATTCGAGGATAGCGGCACATCCCGGATCAATCAGCTCGACATGCTGGGTCGCAGCTTGCAATTCAATATTACGAAGTATCTCGGAATGAGCTGCGTTATCGGTATCAGCCAAGTGTTAAGAGGCGTCGAATTCTTAAGCGAGCTCGGTGAACAGGCGGAGAAGGCGATTAGATGGAACCATGATCAGAAGGATCTGAGTGTCTTCTATTATGGCGACTTCAACTGGAGCCGTTATGGCGCGAAGCAGGATCCGACGGTTGAGGAGCTGGATGCGCAGAACAACATCATTGTGGATAAAGCGAAGAATTATATCGATGAGCACTATGCCCAGAAGGGGCTTACGTTACATGAGGTGGCGCAGAAGAATCATGTCAGCCCGAATTACCTCAGCTATCTGTTCAAGAAGAACACCGGCCACAATTTATGGGAATATGTCATTAAGCTGCGCATGGAAGAGAGCCGGAAGCTGATCCTCACGACGGATCTTCGCAGGTACGAGATTGCGGAGCGGGTGGGCTATGAGTCGCCGGAGCATTTCAGCAAAATTTTTAAAAAATATTTCGGCGTCAGCCCAACCGAGCTGAAGAAGTAATATCGCCTATGATCCCCATAGAACTGCACATGTTCAGCCATGATCCGCTTCTCTAGAATAAAAGTAGGCAAGTAGAAACGGCGTGCTTCCCGGCGGGGGCTGCCGTTTCTTCAAGGCTACAACATGAAAGAGGGGACCATATGGGAACGTCCGCGCGGTTTAAAAAACATATTTGGGGTTATTTGTTCATCGTACCGGCAGCTGTCATCTTTATTCTGTTCTTATGGATGCCGATCGTGAAAGGATTCGTGTACAGCTTCTATCAAGTCGATTTCGTCAAAGGCAATACGTTTGTCGGCCTCGATAATTTCCGGACCGTGCTTCATGATCAAGATGTATGGACAGCGGTCAAGAATACGCTGTATTATATGCTGCTCTGCCTATTGATCGGCTTCTGGGTACCGATTGTGTTCTCGATCGCAATATCGGAGCTTAAACGGTTTCAGGGTTTCGTGCGCGTTGCGGCGTATTTGCCGAACGTCATTCCGGTTGTGGTCTTGTACGGGCTATGGCGCTGGATGTACGATCCGGTAGGCCCGATCAACGCGACGATTGCGCAAGCCGGTTTTGAGCCGATTTCCTTCATGACCGATACGAAATGGTCGATGATATCACTCGTCTTCATGGAGACGTGGCAGCAATTCGGTGCGGCCATGCTGATTTATCTCGCGGCGGTGCTTAGCATTCCGCGCGATCTCTATGAGGCGGCCGAGATCGACGGTGCCGGCGTATGGAACCGAATTCGGCATATTACGCTGCCTTTCATTCGCAATCTGGTCATTCTCCTGCTTATTTTGCAGCTTATCGCGACCTCTCAAGGCTTCCAGTCGCAGTTCGCCATGCTTGACGGCGGACCGAACAACGCAACGCTGACCTATGCGCTGCTCATCGTCAAATACGCCTTCACAAGGCTCGATTACGGTGCGGCATCCGCGCTTGGCGTGCTCATGTTCCTCGTGCTCGGCGGACTTGCCGTCCTCCAGCACCGACTTTCCAGCAGAGAGGTGAACTAAGATGAAGAGCTATGACCGCGGTATACTATCCCGCTATGATTTGCAGAAAACATCCAACAAGCTGGTATATGGCTTTATGCTGCTCGTCATCGCGGCAATGGTCTGCTCCATGCTTTATCCGATATTGGTTACGCTGCTGAACAGCTTTAAATCCAATGTGGAGGTCAACTCGTTCCCGCCGCATTTTATTCCTCAGACCTGGCAGGCGGATACGTACTCCAAAGGATGGAACTACATTCAGCTGCCGCTTTTCTTCCGGAATACGATGATTATCTTCGGCGGCAATATGTTTATCACGGTTCTTGTGCTCGGCTTGGCTTCCTTTAGCTTGTCGAGGCTCAATATTCCGTACAACAGGGCGATTAACTTCTTCTTTCTTGCGGCCTTGTTCATCCCGCCTACGACGTATATCATCCCGAACTTCGTCAACCTGAAGGATTTGGGCTTGCTCAATACGTTCCAAGCGTTCTGGCTGCCGGCCGGAGCGAATGCTTTCTTCCTGCTGCTGCTCAAGAACTTCTTCGATGGCATCAGCCATGAGCTGTTCGAAGCTGGCCGCATCGACGGGGCATCGGATTTCAGACTGTTTGTATCGATTGCGATTCCGCTGTCGGTGCCGATCTTCTCGACGCTTGCGATCTTCGTCTTCTCTACGGCATGGAACGACTGGTTCTGGCCATCGCTCGTGATGCATACCGACCAGAAACGTCCGCTCGCCACGGCGATCTACAATTACGTCATTAACGTGCGCAGACTGGATACGAACGTGAAATTTGCGATGCTGACGATGGTCATGCTGCCGCCGATTGCCGTGTTCCTGATTTTCCAACGGTTTATTATTCGCGGACTTCATATGGGCGGAGTCAAAGGATAGAAAGGATTCCATCGTAATCGTAGACCTGCACATGATCGACATAGGAATACACATTCTGCTTTCCCGGCGCCTCTATTATGATGAGCGTGTAAGGTAAATAAACGCGAGAAGGGGATAAAATATGCGTAAGATGCGTAAGGTTTCATTCATTCTGGCCAGCATGTTTCTAATGACAGGCGTCCTGTCGGCATGCGGAAGCTCGAACGACAACAACACCAGCGAGAACACCGGAAAGACGAACAATGCGGCCTCATCGAATACGAGCACGAACACAGCGGCAAACACGGGCGATAACGCAGCTGCGGAAGAAACGCCTGCTGCTAAAGTAACCATCAGCATTTATTATCCGACACCGGATTTGGTGGAGAAGCGAGCGCTAGAAGACGACAAAATCAAACGTTTCACAGAGAAATATCCGAACGTTGAGATCGTGAAGAGCGAATGGCAGTACAACCCGAATGAAATCGGGATCAAGATGGGCGCGAACGAAGCGCCGACATTGTTCAATACTTACGCAACAGAAGGTAAATTCCTTGCTGAGCGCGGCTGGGCAGCTGATATTACGGAGCTGTTCAACAACTATGAGTTCAAAGACCAAATGAACCCGATTCTGCAAAATCAATTCATTATCGGCGATAAAGTGTACGGGATTGCGCAGCAAGGTTACGTAACCGGCACAGTCGTGAATAAGAAAATGCTGACGGACAAAGGCGTTGCGGTTCCCTCCTTCGACTGGACTTGGGACGACATGCTGAATACGGCGAAAGCGGTTGCGGAGCCGAAGAAAGGCATTTCCGGCATCGCTCCAATGGGGAAAGGCAATGAAGCAGGCTGGAACTGGACCAACTTCCTGTTCGAAGCAGGCGGCGAAATTCAAACGGTTGACGGCGGCAAAGTAACGGCAGCCTTCAATTCCGAAGCAGGTCTTAAAGCGCTTGAGTTCTACCACAAGCTGGCTTGGGAAGCCAGCGCAATTCCGAAGGATTTCGCGCTTGGCTGGGGCGACGCGGTAGGCGCATTCGCGCAAGGCAGAACGGCCATGGTTATCGCAGGTCCGGACGGCCCGGTTGACCAAGGCTTGAACCAAGGCGGCATGAAACCGGAAGACATCCTTGTGTACCCCATGCCTGCAGCGGAGAAAGGCGGCAAGCACACTGGCGTACTCGGCGGCGACTTCCTTGTCATCAATCCGAATGCTTCCAAAGAAGAGCAAGAAATGGCGTTCAACTACGCAACGTTCGACTACTTCTCCGATAAAGGCTTGGAGTCCGTTGAAGAAAGCATCAAACAACGGAAAACGGACAACAAATTCTTCATTCCGCCGGTTATCCAGTACTACAACGATAACTCGGAATACGGCCAGAAGGTAAAAGCGGTTTACGACAAATACGACAACGTATATCAATACAGCCCGGAAATCATGAGCTTGCTTGACGGTAAACCGGAAGCACAATTCAATACGCAAGATTACTACGCAGCCATGACGAATGTCGTGCAAGAAGTCTTCTCGAAGAAAGACGTCGACATGAAAGCAGAGCTGGATGCGGCCGCGAAAAACATGCAAGAAAAGTTCTACAACACAATCAAGGTTGAATAGGTCCCGTTCGATGCAGGCCTGGAAACCGGAATCCCGAACGAGACTCTTCCTCGCAGCAGCGCTACTTATGGTAGCGCTGCTGTCCCTTATCTCCCTCCGAAAAGATCTGTTTACCTCACGCCCGGTAAGCTTCAAGGAAACAGCCGGCTTGCTGGTGCTTGCCAATGACAGCTATGAAATCGGTTTTCAGCGGGAAACCGGCGGAATCGCCTACATCAAGGACATGAGCACAGGCAGCAAGGTCATGCAAGGCAACCGCAAAGGAGCGTTGTGGTGGGCTTTTCTGAAAGACAATTCATCGATCAACAGCTTAGGTGCAGCGAAGTTTGACTATGAGTGGAAGAGCGGACGTTCCGAGCTGCTGCTGCATTATGGCGGCAAGCTTGCAGTGGATGTGTCGGCAACCTTCGACGAGAGCAATCGCATCGCGCTTCGCGCCGAGGTGCAGAACGGCACGAACGACACGCTGCAGTCGTTTCGGTTTCCCTATGAGCTGAAATTCGCGGCGGATGATGTGGTTGACGGACTGCTTCCGATGCTGCCGGGGGTCAAGCTGAAGCCTTCTTTCTTTACGGATAACAATGCTTATGAAGGGCAATATCCCGGCGTTATGTTTGCTTCGTATACGGCGCTGCGCACAGCCGGCGGCAATGTCGCGCTATATGATTTGAACGCGGATGCGGGTGGCAAGCCGGTCGTGACGACAGAGCTTGGATTCAAGAATCAGACGGATGATGCCGGCAAGAGTGCCTTCGTGCATCAATATAACGTTTGGACGGAATCGGGAGCGAGCTGGCAAAGTCCAACCGCGGTGCTTGAAATCGGCGGAGATTATCCCGACTCCATCGCAAGCTATCGCACGCTTAACGGGATAGACCGGTATCAATCGCTGGATGACAAACTCGGCAGCGCTAAGGCGCACACCGCTGAGCTTCCGCTCTTGAAGCTGGATATTGCGGCATTGGGCAAAGAAAAGTGGAGCACGCTGACGAGCAGCTATGTGGATGCTTTGCCGTACAACGGCATGCTGCATCTCGTAGGCTTTCAGAGCGGCGGTCATGACGAGAACTATCCGGATTTCTTGCCTGCCGATCCGAAGTGGGGCGGCGAGGATGCTCTTGAAGCTTTCATTGCGGATGCGAAAGCCAAAGGCAATCAAGTTGTGCCGTATACGAACTTTTCTTGGTGGGGCGTGCATTCTCCGACGCTGGCGGCATTGCCCGAAAGCGTGAAGCTGGATGACATCGTTGTGGAGCAGGCGAATGGTACGCTGCTTAAAGAAGATTACGGCGAACACAGCGGCTATGTGATGAACATACATCATCCCTTCGTGACGAAGCGGATTGCAGAGGAACATCAGAAGCTGATTGATGCAGGCGTGGATGGGATTTTCGAGGATCAGTGGGGGATTCGGAATGCTCCATTCGCGGCCGGAGGCTTACGCCCTGCGGATACTGACTCCTGGTCAGCCTATTTCGAAGGAGTTCGGCAATATTTTGCCTCCTCCAAGCATCGCATGTATACCGAAGACGGCATTGATGTGCTCGCGGGTAACAGCATCGGATTTATGGGAACGAACTACTTGTGGGATTTGCTTGGCTACCGGAAAAATACCGCTTCTTACACCGACTACTATCCGCTTGCCGGCATGCTGCTGCGCGATAAGGTGCTGCTCTATCAGCATGACCTTGCTGCGGAGACGATGACGGACAATAAGGATATGCTCCGCTGGAATGCGGCGATGGGCTATAACTTAAGCGGCGATTTGTATACCGGAACGACGAATCCATGGATTGGTCTGATCGGCGTATTCCAGAAGTATGTGCTCGCGGACTATGCCGATGCTCTCGTTCAGCGCTATGATGCGGTCGATGCGACCACGACGAGGACCGATTTCGGGACGCATATCGTGACGGCAAACTGGGATTCCGAGAAGCCTTATGCGATGGATGAGCAGACGACGCTCACGGCGGGCGGGTTCGATATTGCCTCGGTGTCCGGAGAAGTACGGGCAGGAAGCTATGCGAGATATAATGGTTTCGAGCTTGATCCGGGCGAGCATTATTTGGCCGAGATTCGGGATAAGAAGGATATTCGCGTCTATCAGCCAATCGGTGCCGATACAACGCTGCGGATTAAGCCGATGAAAGGCTGGACGCATGCTCATGCCGCTGCTTACGAAGCAGATGGCACGAAGATCGCCGATTTGCCTGTAGCTGAAGAGGGAGAGTGGCTGATGGTTGACTTCATTGCCGACATGGGCGGCAAGAAAACAGCTTATGTCTCGCTTACCCCTTCGGATAATGCGAGTCCGGTTAAGGATCCGCCGTTCAAGAAGGTGAGGGTGCTCGAGAATCTTGCGCAGGGGCATGAGCTTCAGTCGAGTACGAACACGAATACGGAGCTGACCGCGAAGCTGGCAGGAGACGGCGATCCATTCACGTATTGGGAAAGCGTCTCGAACAAATTTCCGCAATCCCTGTCCGTTGATCTGGGCGACACGGAGCAGATCAAGCGAATCGTATTGAAGCTGCCGCCGCTTGATGCGTGGGCAGCGCGCGATCAGTCCATTGCGGTGCAAGGCAGCGAAGACGGTGAGCACTATACCGATATTAAAGCGCTGAGCACATATACCTTCGATCCTGCAAAGGAGAACACGGTTGAAATTACGACGGATCTCGTGAGCGCTCGTTACGTGAAGCTCATCGTAGAGGGCAATACGGGCTGGCCGGCGGCACAAATTTCCGAATTTGAAGTGTATGGACCGTGAAATCGTCAGATATCGTCACAAAAACGCATGCTTTTACAGATGCGTTTCTTCTTTTTCCTGTTATAATAAGAGATAAGACGGATGACGGGTGGCAAAGGAGAATTGCCGTGAATGAAGCGCAATTAGTGATGTTATCGAGGCAAGGCGATGAAACGGCCTTTAACAAATTGGTCGAGCTCTACAAGGATAAATTATCCCGTATGGCGCATCGAATCCTTCGCAGCAAGACGGATACCGAGGATGTCGTTCAGGAAACGTTTCTGAAGGTGTATTTGAACCTGAACCGCTTTGATGAGAATAAACGTTTCTCGACGTGGATATTCCATATCGGGAAGAACATTTGTCTGGATCTTCTTCGCCGCCGCAAAACCCCTCCACTGCCGCTGGACCAGCCTGTATTAGCCCAGTCCGATCAAGCGCTCTCTCTCCATGATGTCATTCCGCATGCATCGCTCTCTCCGGAAGGTGAAGTGATCGAACGCGAGCTTTCGTCGAAGATGGCGGAGCTCATCGATAAACTGCCTGATAAGTATAGAAGCGTTGTCTATCAGCGTTATGTGCTGGAGATGTCGATGGAGGATATCGGCCGTGCGAATAATATACCGGTTAATACAGTGAAGTCGCGCATCCATCGCGGGAAAGATTTTATGAAGAAACGCTGGGGCAAGACGCTTCTCATTTATTCTCTGCTGTTGTTTAGCTTCTTCTAAATGATAAAGCGTGTCTGAATGGAACGACTCATTCGCACGCTTTTTTTGTTGGTTCGATGCGGGTTAGAGGTGTGAAAACGAACCGTTTGTATAGGGGGCATCCACTTCTGGGATACTATGGTTGCTTTTTGCCTGTATTGCTTAATATTTACATATCGGAAAGTCGTATTTATGGATAGCCAATTCTGGTACATAGCGGTATAATATCCATACGGATTGCGCGAAAATTGTCGATTTTTGATAGCAATTTAGAGAGAGACTACACATAAGACTAGGAGAGAAACAGATGAAAAAAGGGATTCTGCTTGCTGTAGTACTTATTTTAATGTCTTCATTGTTTGTCGCATGTGGCAAGAAAGAGAACAACACGGCCGGTAACTCGACGAACACGAGCAATTCGGGTAATGCAAGTGAACAAGCTCCTACTAAGAAAGTCGCACTTGTTCTTCCGGAGAAAATCGGCGTTAACGCCTTCTTCGTACAAATGGACGAGGGCTTCAAGAAAGCAGGCAAAGAGTTTAACGTTGAAGTAAAAACGATCGAATCGACTGACCCTGCCGCATTCGAGCAGAACCTTCGTTCGACGGTTGCCGAGAACTACGATATGATCATTACCGCTACTTTCCAAGCGGAAGATGCACTGAAGAAAGTTGCTGCTGAGAATCCGGACAAACCGTTCGCGATCATCGACACGGTAGTAGACCTTCCGAATGTACGAAGCGTTGTATTCCGTGAGTACGAAGCCTCGTACCTCTTGGGCGCAGCTGCAGGTCTTTCCACGAAAACGAATAAAGTCGGCATGGTTGTTGCAATCGACGCGCCGCTATTGAAGAAATATACAGAAGGCTTTGCGCAAGGCTTGAAATACACGAACCCCAATGCAGAAATGCTTATCAACTATGTAGGCGGATTTACGGATCCGGCGAAAGCGAAAGAGCTTGCACTGCTGCAATTCTCCAAAGGCGCCGACTTCATCGCAGGCGCATCGGCTGTAGGCGACCTTGGCGTGTTCGAGGCTGCGAAAGAGAAAGGCTTCTACACTTCCGGTCAAGACATCGATAATACCGGCGTTGACCCAGAGCACGTTGTCCTTGCACAGCTGAAAGGTACGGACACAGTTGCATATGAAACGGTTAAATCTTTTGCAGAAGGCAACTTTGCATACGGAGCAGTTGATTACGGTTTGAAAGAAGACGGCGTTGGTCTTACTTATGTAACAAGAGACAGCCAATCTCCTCTGAACCCGTTCATCGGACAAGCAACCGTTGATAAAGTAAAAGCAATCAAAGATGATATCGTATCCGGTAAACTGGTTGTTAAGAACCCGCTGAACCCATAATGTCACCCTGCCGGCTGTATGAACATACAGCCGGTTTCTTCCTATTTAGACGGTATGAGAGGAGAAGAACGGCCGAATGTTGCTTAGCATGGAGAATATTACGAAGGCTTACGGTACTGTAAAAGCCAATACCGATATCCATTTTACGCTGAACAAAGGTGAAATTCATGCGCTCGTGGGCGAGAATGGCGCCGGCAAAACTACGCTTATGCGCATTCTGTACGGCATGGAGAAACCGACCAGCGGCTCCATTCAGATTAACGGCGCCGAGCAGTCGTTCTCCACACCATCGGATGCCATTCGCAGCGGAATTGGGATGGTGCATCAGCATTTCATGCTGTTTCCCTCCTTCACGGTAGCCGAGAACATCGTCATCGGAAGGGAGCCGAGTTCCGGAATTGGCTTTAACCGCAAAGCTGCGATTGCAGAGGTTGAAGAGTTGTCACGCTTGTATGGGATGCCGGTTGATCCCCGCAAGAAAACGTCGGCTTGTTCGCTTGGCGTTCAGCAGCGCGTTGAAATTTTGAAGGTGCTTCACCAAGGTGCGGACATTATTATTCTGGATGAACCGACGGGCGTACTGACGCCGCTTGAAGTGAAGGAACTGCTACTATCGATTAAACGGCTTGCCGCACAAGGGAAAAGCTTCATCATCATCAGCCACAAGCTGCAAGAGATCATGGATGTTGCGAACCGGATTACGGTGCTTCGCGATGGCCGCGTGACCGGTGTGGTCGATGCCAAGCATACCAGCGTTGAACAAATTTCCAGGCTGATGGTTGGCCGCGATTTGGTGGAAATGACCCGCACTGAGCCGGAGCTTGGCGCGGCTGTGCTTGAAGTAAAGTCGCTTACGGTCAATGGCGATAAAGGGAAGCCGCTTGTCAATGATGTTAACTTATCGGTCAGAGCAGGCGAAATCGTGGGCATTGCCGGGATTTCCGGCAACGGTCAATCGGAGCTGATCGGCGCGATCGCGGGACTCGTAGATATCGGCAGCGGTCAAGTGATGCTCGCAGGCAAGGAGATTACCGGAGCCCCGGTTCGGAAGATTCGCGAGCTTGGACTTGCGCATATCCCCGAAGATCGCTATCAATGGGGCGCGGCTAAGGATGCGACCGTCGTTGAGAACGGCGTAATGGGACATGCTCGCAGAGAGCAGCGTTACGGCATGCTGCGTGGACGGAGCATTCGTTCCATGGTGGAAGGCTGGATCAAACGGTTTGAGATTAAAACCGGTTCGCCGGACACGAAAGCGCAGTTTCTATCGGGTGGTAACCTGCAGAAGCTGATCGTAGCCAGAGAGCTGGCGCAAGGCACGCCGTTTCTTATCGCCGCAGAGCCAACGCGCGGTGTTGATGTCGGAGCGATGGAGATTATCCATGGCGAGCTGATTAAGAAACGAAATGAGAAAGGCGCCATTCTGCTCGTTTCGTCGGAGTTGACGGAGATTCTGAAGCTGTCTGACCGGATCCTGGTCATGAATGAAGGCCGGATCGTTGGCGAGCTGACTGCAGAAGAAGCGACAGAAGAACGGATTAGTTTATTGATGGCAGGAGGTAAGCAGGCTTGAAAAGTAAACTCACCCAATTTGCAGGCGCGCTCTTCCAGCCGGTGATTGCTGTCATACTTGGCTTGCTGATTGGTGCCATTGCCATCTCGCTTGTTGGCGGATCCATTATGGAGACGTACTCCGAGATGTGGAAGGGTGCATTCGGCAGCTTCTACTTTGTAACGAATACGCTGTCCCGCGCAACGCCGATTATATTGGTCGGACTTGGCGCGACGCTTGCCTTCCGAGCGGGGTTCTTCAACCTCGGCGCAGAGGGACAAATGATTCTTGGCGGGCTTAGTGCGGCATTGATCGCCCTATATGTTCCGGGTCCCGGTTGGTACAGGCTTATCATGGCACTGGTTGCCGGTATTCTGGCAGGCGGGATTTGGTCTGCTTTTGCCGGTTGGATGGATGCGAAATTCCGCATGAATTTGCTAATTACGACGCTTCTGCTCAACTACATTGCGTCCTTGTTTGCCGGTTATTTGGTGGCTTATCCGCTGAAGGATACATCCGGTTCGGCGGCGATGTCGCAAACGAAGATGATTGATCAGAGCGTCTGGCTTCCTAAATTGTTTCAAGGCATGAGTCTTCATGCCGGATTTATTATTGCGATTCTCGGCGCGGTACTGCTGTATTTGTATATGAAATATACGGTGAGCGGCTACGAAACGCGCATGCTTGGCAACAATCCGCTGTTCGCTGCTTACGGCGGTGTGCAGCGCGGCAAGCTGATGCTCTACAGCATGATTGCCAGCGGCGGCTTCGCAGGCTTGGCCGGTGCAGTAGAGGTGCTCGGTACGCAGTACCGCTATTTGGATGGTTCGTTGTCTACGCCGGGGTATGCTTGGTCGGGGATTATGGCGACGCTTCTAGCAGGCTCGCATCCGCTCGGCACGGCTTTCGCATCGTTATTGCTCGCTGCCTTGCAAACCGGAGGTATGGGCGTAGAGCGCAATACGGAGGTGCCGCTTGAGATTGCGAGCGTCATCCAAGCTACGCTGATTCTCTTCGTCTCAGCTAAATTAAGCTACGTCTTCTTAAAACGCAGGAAAGCGAGGGCTCAAGGTGGAACAATTGCTTGATGCTTCACTGTTTAACTCTGCCCTACGAATGGTAACACCCATTCTGCTTGCCGCACTCGGCGGCGCGATTTGCTCGCGCGTTGGATTGTTTAATGTAGGCTTGGAAGGGCTTGTGCTGTTCGGCGCTTTCTTCGCAATCGTCGGCAATTACTTGATGGGCAATGTATGGCTGGCTGTTGCTTTTGCGGTCGTATGCGTCATGCTGTTCTCGATGATATTTGCTTATTTAAGCATTCAGCTTAGGGCCAATGTCATCATCGTCGGGATATCGCTAAACTTCTTGGCGCTGGGCTTAACCTCGTTCAGTCTGCGCGCAATCTTCAATGTGAAAGGCGCTTACTACGATAAGAACATGCAAGGTTTGCCGGGCTGGGACATACCATTGATTAAAGATATACCGTGGCTCGGCGACGTTCTATCCGGGCATTCGCCGCTCGTGTATGCTGCATTCCTGCTTGTTTTTGTTTTTCAATATTTCTTGTTTAGAACGGTATCCGGCTTCCGTTTGCTGGCTGTCGGCGAGAATCCGGTTGCTGCGCGCAGCATCGGCATCAAGTCCAAACGGATTCAATATGGCGCTGTCCTGATCTGCGGCATACTATGCGGATTAGCCGGCGCACAGCTGTCGCTTGGACAAGTGACGATGTTCACCGAAAATATGACCGCTGGCCGAGGCTTTATCGCTCTTGTGGCGACGATGCTCGGTCAATCGAATCCGATTGGCGTTGGCGCATCCAGCTTGTTGTTCGGGTTTATGGATGCGATCAGCATTCGGCTGCAGGGCTTGGCGCTGCCGACTCATTTTACAATGATGCTGCCTTATGTGGTGACGCTTGTGATGATGTTCTTCTTCAAGGATAAGAGCTATCTTGCGGAAGCGCGCAAAGCGAATGAAAGCTCCCGTTAATGAAATCGAATGGCCGAGGCTCAAGGAGGTAATCAAGTGAACAATAAAGCAGAACGCCTGAAGAAAGCGAAACCGATCACGCAGGTGGAAGTGGATGCAGCGCTGGCGCATCGTCTGCCGCCGGGCCAAGCGCTGACAGAGCGCTTCCCGATCTTGCACGAAGGGGAAGTGCCGAATTATTCGCTGCCGGACTGGAGGCTGCGCATCTTCGGTGAAGTGGAGAACGAGATGGAATTCTCGCTGGAGCAGCTGCAAACGATGAAGCAATCTCAAGTGCTGTGCGATATTCACTGTGTGACGCGTTGGTCGAAGTTCGATACGACATGGGATGGCATTCTGTTCAAGGACTTGCTGCCGTTGCTCGGCGTGAAGCCTGAAGCGCGCTATGTCATGATCCATGCGGATAATGACTATGAAACGAACCTGCCGATCGAAGATATGCTGAACGACAATGTGCTGCTCGCTTTCTTGTTTGACGGAGAGCCGTTGACGCCAAAGCATGGATACCCGCTCCGCCTTGTTGTACCGCATTTGTACTTCTGGAAGAGCGCAAAGTGGATTACGGGGATCGAGTTTATGAAAGAAGATCGTCCGGGCTTCTGGGAGCGGAACGGCTTCCATAACGTCGCGGATCCCTTCCGTGAAGAACGGTTCTCCGGGGAAGATTTAGGTCTCCCGGAAGATTTGTGGAAAGATGTGGACTTCGACTAATGACACTTATGCCTATTTTGCAAATTCATAGCGAGGATGCGGCGGATTTCGCGATTGTATGCGGGGATCCCAAGCGCGCCGAGCTGATCTCAAAGAAGCTGGACAATGCCAGAGAGCTGGCATTCAGCCGTGAATATCGGACGTTCACCGGTGAAATCGACGGTGTACCTATCTTGGTTACAAGCCATGGCGTGGGTTCCGCCGGAGCAGCGGTCTGCTTTGAGGAGCTGATCCGCGCAGGCGTGAAGACGCTGATCCGCGTAGGCACGGCCGGTTCGTATTCGGCTGACCATCCTGCGGGCAGCCTCATCGTCAGTACCGCTGCGGTGCGTGCAGAGGGACTGACTCGCCAGCTGGTGCCGGACGGCTTTCCTGCCGTCGGCGACAGCGATGTTGTTAGCGCTCTGTACGCCGCGGCGCAGGAGAGCGAAGGCATCGTGAAGAAAGGCATCACCGTTTCGCTGGATGCGTTCTTCACCGGTGTGGAAGAGATTCCGCACCGCAAGTATAAACAAGCGGGTGCGCTCGCCGTGGAGATGGAGATCGCGGCGCTGTATGTCGTCGCGACGCTTCGCGGTGCACGAGCCGGCGCCATCGTCGCACTGGACGGCTACGCCGACAGCGACCTCGCGGAAGTGTACGACCCGCACACGAACGTGGTAGCGGACGCCGTCGAGCGAGAGATCGCCGCGGCGCTGCGCGCTGTTGTGATGCTGGCGGGGCAGAAGTAAAAGATGGAAGCCGTCTCAAAATTTCGCTGTGCGACATTTGAGGCGGCTTTTTTGCTGCCCGCTTGTCGCGTGCGATGACTCGCTGATGATCTCCGGTATGCTTCTCGGATGAACCCCTGCGGGCTTCTATGGTAATCTCCCCCGCATACTTCGCGGATGATCCTCCGGCAGGCTTCGATGATAATCCCCCAGCAGGCTTCGCCGATGATCTCCCTGCGGGCTTCGCGGATGATCCCACAGTAGACCTCGATTGTGATTTCACAGCTGGCCTCGACATTGATCCCCCTTCAGCAGATATCGCGGAGAGGCGTGGCGGAGCGCAAGCGTCGACGCTAACGAATCACAGAGGTCTTATTTCCGCCAAATGGCTCGTTTTGAAATTCTAACGAACCCTACAGGTTTTATTTGGTCTTTAAACGCCTCATTCCGCCCCGTTTTGCCTAAATAAGACCGCTACGATTCGTTAGATTTGAAAAGTGATCATTTTCCCCAAAATAAGACTCCTACGATTCGTTAGAGCGATATCGAGGCAGCAACAGTTAGCCTTGGTAACGAAATCCTACTAGCTGGGTCCCCCGCTGAAGTAGCCGGTCACCGGGATTTAACTTTGTTGAACAACATACCGCATTATCTATCTCCACGAACGAGACTGCTACCAAGCTGCACACCTCTAATTGCGAGTCACTTGGCAGTTCAACTAACTAGTTTATTAGATCTGTTTTTATGGTACTCGATGGCTACAATCCATAGTGGCGGGACTGGACTATGGCTGGTTATATGATTGGTTGTATGATCCGAGTATGGTCGGTCTATGGTTAGAGCAGGTACGAGGGTCCAACTTGAGTACGTTCTGCGCGGCATGTCTCAAGCCCATCTTTTTGTTTGTCCGCTTCATCCCCTCTCTGGTATATTGAGTGAGGTAGTGCATCAGGTAGTAAAGCAGAAGGAGCGGTCAGCGCGTACATGAATCCCATTAGGCGGTTCTCACAACTATTCTCCGCATTTAGCGATATGCCGATGGAGCGCAAGCTGCTGCTTGTTTTCCTGGTGCTGATTACATTGCCGCTTACGTTCATTGGGGCGGTTTCCTTTCGCAATTATTCCGATTCGATTGAACAGAACACCATCGCCTATTCCACTACGATGCTGGGCAACATGATGGACCGCGTGGATGATTACATCGACGATATGAGCCGGATTTCATCCATTCCCGCCTATCAGGATGATATTAAGCAAAACCTGATCAAGTCCGGCAAATACCATGAACAGCGCGCGCAATATTCTTCGGATGAGAACAGCGGCACGCCGCCGATGGATTTTGATTTGCTGCTGGCGATTCAGCGCGGCATAGAAGGGAATATTTCGTTTATCAATACGATCAAGCGGGGCGCTACGTCGGTCTATATTTTCGATCAATATGGAAACGGTTACTATTCGACGAAGTCCGGCGGTATCCGCTTGAACATTAAGGAAAGCTATCAATACTGGATGGAGCGTGCAGCCGATTCCAAAGGGGAAGCGCTGCTGATCAGCACGCAGAAATATACGAGTAATTTGAAGAGCACCCGCTACGCGTTTACCGTCGTCCGCAAAATCATCGACAAATCGCTGCATGATATCGGCCTCATCGCCGTGGATGCCAACATCAACGTGATCGAGGATCAAATCGTCAAATTCGATGGAGTCACGCATGGCAAGTCGTTCATATTCGATACGCACGGCAATGTGATCTATGACAGCGATAAGAAGCTGTTGGCCACGAATGTTAGCAACATGCCGATGGTGAAGATGGCGCAAGGGGAGAAGGGGAGCTTCTATCTGGAGGAAAATGGTGAGAGACATCTCTATATCTTTACCACTTCACCGCATACGGATTGGAAGGTAATTACGTCCATCCCGGTAAAGGAGCTGACGCGCAATACGGCTGTTATCCGCAATGTGACATGGATTCTTACGTTTCTGACGATCGGCATCGCGCTGCTTATCTCGATCTTCTTCTCTTTCGCGCTGACGAAGCCGCTGCGGAAAATGATGAAGCTGATGAGGAAGGTGCAGGAAGGCGATTTTAACGTTCAATTCCAAGTCAAACACCGGGATGAAATCGGACAGCTCGGCAATCAATTTAACCGGATGATTCTGCGCATCGATGATCTCATTCGAGACATCTACTTGATGGAAACGAAGAAGAAGGAAGCGGAGCTGCATGCGCTGCAAAGCCAGATCAATCCGCATTTCATGTACAACACCTTGGAGTCGATTCGGATGGCTGCCGAGCTCAATGATGATACGGATGCAGCAGATATGCTGGCGATTCTCGGGAAGCTGCTGCGTTACAGCATCAGCGATCTCAATGAAGAAGTCATACTTGGCAGCGAGATCAATCATATCCGATACTACGTAGACATTCTGAATTACCGTTACCCAGGCCGATTCGAGCTGAAGGTAAACGCATCGGATGAGCTGCTGAACTATTCGCTGATTAAGCTGGTGCTTCAGCCGATTGTAGAGAACGCGATCTATCACGGCATGGACGATAACAAACCGAAGATGATCATCGAAGCATCGGCATGGAAGACGGAGCAGGCTGTCTTCGTTCAGCTTACCGACGATGGAATCGGGATGGACGAGAAGACACTGGAGCGTTTGAACGGTACTTTGCACGGCGTGCTTTCACATGAGGGCAATGATTCGAATTCGTATGGAACCGGAATTGGACTGCGGAATGTGAATGAACGCATTAAATTGCATTACGGTGCCAACTATGGCATTCAGGTGACGAGTCAGCCCGGCATGGGGACACAAGTGATGCTGCAGCTGCCTACCGTGGGAGGAGAGAAGGAATGAAGATGCCGGTGCTAACATCCAAACGTATCACTTACACCTTGGCAGCTGCTGCGCTCTGCAGCTCCATGCTGACAAGCTGTGCATCCCATCAAACCACAGACAAGATTCCTTCGCCTTCTCCGAGCCAGAAGGAGGAGAACACCGGGGAACAGAAACAACTTACGGTTCTGACCAATCGGATCGACCTTGTGGAGAACGGCGTCTTTCAGAAATACGCGGACAAATTCGAGGCAAAACACCCCGGTGCACATGTTGAGTTTGAAGGGTTGACCAATTATGCCAGCGACATTATCGTCAGACTGTCGACGCGGAGTTTAGGCGATGTGCTGCTGCTGCCGAACAATCTGCCGAATGAGGATTTGATCAATTATTTTGAGCCGCTGAATGACAGTCTCTTCGAGCACACGCGGTTTGCTGATTTCAAGTCCTATCGCGGTGAACGGTATGGGATTGCAACGGGGGCTTCAACCGACGGAATTGTGTATAACAAAACGGCCTTTCTGAGAGCCGGCATTACGAAGGTGCCTGCGACTCTGGAGGAGTTCTACGCGGCGTGCGCCAAGCTGAAACGGGTAGGCATCGTACCGATCTATTTGAACTATGGCGCGCAGTGGCCAATGTCCTCCTGGGGTGAGAATTTAGTCAGCTACATGACCGGGAATGCGAATTACTTGAATCAGATGACAGCATCCGATCAGCCGTTCACCAAGGAGAACCCATGGGGGCAGACGATTGCGATTGTCAAAACACTAATCAATAAAGGCTACGTCGAGAAGGACTTGTTCACAAACAACTGGGAGTTGTCCAAAGGCGAGGTGGCTAAAGGAAATGCGGGCATGTATTTCCTGGGCAATTGGGTCATCAATCAAGTTATTGCAGCTGGCGGAAGCTCCGAGGATCTCGGTTTCTTCCCGTTCCCGTATGATAATACGCCGATGCGGTATGCGCCGCTTAGCCCGGATTGGTTCTTAGGCGTTAGCAAATTCAGCGAAAATAAAGAGCTTGCCGAGGCGTGGGCGAACTTCTTCGTGAAGGAGTCCGGATATGTGGACGATTCCGGGTTCCTGCCGGTAGATACGACGAAGACGTCTCAACTGCCGCAAATTCGGCAGTTTCTCACCTTCGATCCGACGTTCGTCGAAAGGCAGCCGCCGAGCGACGATTTCTTGAATATCTCGGCGAAGGCGCAGATGGCTTTCTGGTCCGGGGATTATATTCAGGAGTGGATTGCAGCGCCGGATCTGAAGACTTCCTTCCAGAACTACAATGTGAGATGGGCGGAAGCGCGGAAACTTGTTCTGGGTCTGGAAGCGTCGAATCAGAAGCAATCGAATGAGCATTCGGCGAACAATGCAGCCGCTGCTGAATCGGATAAGAAGAAGCAGCAGCAGTCTCGCCACTAAATAAATTGTAATATTTTACCTTGTTTACTATAATGGGTGTAACTTAAAGGAATGGTGGGATTAGGGCGTTGTTGATGGCATAGGTTCCAAGGCAGCAGTTATCGCTTCATAGCGAACTGAATAACCATGAACGAGAGTGGTGGCTAACCTCCTGCAGAGTGAGGTTAGATTAGCTATGCGGTCGTTCGTGGTTGCCTAGATTGAACCTATTGATCATCACCGCTCCTTGTGGATCGTTCTGGCGAGAGACGTTATTTGCGTCTGGTTAGGGCTGTCTATATTCGAGAAGCCGTGAATGAGCAATATTCATTCACGGCTTTTTGTCGTTCCTGTTCCGCACTTTACGTTACCCAAACTAGATTTCATTATCGGGGGGGATTTACATGAACGAATGGTCCGCAGATGTACCAAGGTTTCATCTGGATGAGCATTACTATTTGGAGCAAGCGGACGCGATGGATTGGGGAATCTATTATTCCCTATTACAACATGGAATATAACGGTTTCTTTAAAGACCAAGGCTTGACGATGGACAACGGCCGGAGGAAATTCTGGATTACTAAAGGAGATACGAAGGTTGGCGGGGTTGTAATTGCGCCTAATATTATTTTTGGCCTATTCTTCATTCCGCCGTTCCATGAGGAGACGAAGGCGTTCAAATTACTCAAGCAAGTACTCCTGTCTTGGTCAGATCGATCGAAACCGATAACGGCCTACGAAATTTTACCGAATCAAATCGATCTTTTTGCGAAAGCAGGCTTCTGGCCGGGGGAATTCAGATGCCGCTGGATGCAGCGACCGACCGAAATGTTGGCGACCGAATGGGACGAAGCGCTGGAGGTAACTTCGCCTCCATTAACCAGGGACGCCGAGGCAATAAACGAGCTCTCTTACAGAACCTATCGGGAAACAATAGACGGCGTGCGAAGAAAGCAGACATCACGCGAAGATCATGATGCTTGGATGGAGCATTACCCCGGGCAAACGAATGAACGATTGCTGCGGGCTTCGAGCTTAGTCTATGATCGCGCAGCATCGCAGTTAGTCGGCTTCTGCCTGATCTCGTCACAAGACGAAATGCCGGCGGTCTATACCATCGCGGTTGCTCCATCGCATCAAGGCCGAGGGATTGCAACGAAGATGCTTCGACGTGCACTGACGGCATTAAAGCAGCAAGATTACCCTCTTCTTCGCCTATATGTGATGCAAGGCAACGATGCGGAGTCTGTTTATCATCAGCTTGGTTTCATCGCAGGTCCTCTGGAAGTTCAAACTTGTCACATTCCCGCACTTCCCGGAACGCCCTAAACCCTACCATAACGAAGGAGGCTATACCATGCTCAATGTATTCGACGTTGCACAAACGCTTGTCAATCATATAAGGGAGCGTTACTCAGAGGATGTTGCTCTTATTGCCTATTACGGATCGTACGCACAAGGGACGGCGACGCCCCGATCGGACTTGGATTTCTTCTTTATTCCCGCCTCGGAGAGAGGCAGCGATGCCAGCGTTCAGTTTGTGCTTCATGATATCAGCTTTGATTTCTGGCCAATTAGCTGGGAACGCGCGGAGCGAATGGCGAAATTCGAAGAGCAGAACACGACGATTATCGCCGATTGCGAAATCTTGTATGTACGATCCGAGGAGGATCGAACGCGTTTTCTGCAACTGCGCAAGATTATCGACGAGCTCCCTCAGCAGGAACAGACATTTATCGGAAAGGCTGAATCCCAGCTGCGCGAAGTTTATGTGCATCTCTATAAAATAAGTCTGCTGCATGAGGACGACATTTCCGGCTGCCGGACCGAGGCACATGGTGTGTTAAATAAGCTGGTTTATACGCTGGCTCTGCTCAATCGAACGTATATGACAAGGGGCTGGGGGAAGAATCGCGAGCAGCTGCTGCAATTCCCGCTGCGTCCAGCAAATTTGGAAGAACAGATCGAAACGATATCGAGGGCCAGCTCATGCAGGGAAATTAGGGAAGCCTGCGGGCAGCTAACAGCGGATACAGTTGCCATAGTAATGGAGCAGCGAAAGACGCACGCAAGCGGCCCTTCTTATCCGGATCGGGCGAAGGGGTTCTATGAAGAGGTAAAAGGGATCTTCGATAAAATCCGTACGGCGTGCGAGAAGAACGATTATACCACGGCTTCCTACTGGTCAATCGGCGTCCAGGATGAAGTCGCTGCCTTTCTCTGCTACTTCGAAACGGGGCTTTGGCCTGGCTCATTGGAGGCTGGCGCAACCTATCACTCCTCCTATACCGAAGCAGGCTTACCCGACTTGCCGGCACATCTGGACCCGCTTAATCTAGTCCCGCTTCATGATGCTGTCGTGCGGTTGGATCAGCTTCTCGAGCGACACCTTCAGTCCAAAGGGGTAGCGATTAACCGCTTCAACGATCTCGCTCAGTTTGAACAATTCCTGAATGAGCGAGTTTAGATTACTCGCCTAACGAAATGAATCCTAGGGGCACTGCAAGCCGCGGTTGTTTGGAATATTGGAGTTGATTTTGCTCATAATGACGCCTTTACGGTTCGTTAGCTTTTTGCGGAATGCTCTAACGAATCGTACAGGGCTTATTTGCCACAAAATAGCTCGAAAAAAATTTTAACGAATCGAGGAAGCCTTATTTGGCTGTTTAGGGCTAATTATGAACCGAATTTCCCGAAATAAGACCTCTACGATTCGTTAGATTCTCGGAGCCGAGAAATCCGGCCAAATAAGGTTTCTACGATTCGTTAGAATTTCGGGGAACACGGGAAGGGGGGGCGAGGGGAAGTGGAAAGCGAGATATGAGAAGCGGGGGACGGAATGCGGAATAAAAAGTGGGGGGCGGGTGCGGAAGCGGGGAGTGTGAATTGAAAGTGAGAAGCGAAAGCGGGACTCGGGAAGCGAATGAGTGATGCGGGAATTGGATCGCGGTACTGTATACGGAATACGGACCGCATTATGTGAGCATACAGCTGCATCGCTAGTTTTTGCCAACTGTGAGGTGGCGCAGGGTGAAAGCTACGCACGCCATCTGCATTTTCAAAAAAAAGGCTTGCTCATCTATAATTCATAGTTGACTTATCGGATTAATATGCTTATTATAAAACCAACAACAAATAGCAAGAAGCCTACCGGACAACCGGAGGTTTCCAGAACCGATACTCCTTCTTGGGGATTGGATTGTGGAAACCTCCGGTTTTTCGTATGGAATCCAAGAAAAAGGGGTTTTGAAAGATGACAACATCAACTTTTAAATCGATTCGAGCCATCACGCTGCTCGCGATCTCACTTCTAAGCTTCGTCCTTATCCTATCTGCATGCGGCAACAACAATTCCAACGGGGCTGCGGAGGGGAACAAATCCACGACAACGTCGGCTGAGACGACAACGGATACTCCTAAAGCATCCAAAGAAATTCGGATCGGCTATCAGAAATACGGCACGGTTAATATTCTCAAAGCCAAAGGAACGCTAGAGAAACGATTTGAATCCGAAGGCTATAAAGTGACGTGGACGGAGTTCCCGGGCGGGCCGCAATTGCTTGAAGCGCTCAATGTTGGCAGCATCGACATCGGGCATACCGGGGAAGCGCCGCCGATCTTCGCGCAGGCAGCCGACACGCCGCTCGTCTATTTATCGCATGAACCTGTTAGCCCTAAGAGCGAGGGAATTATCGTGCCTAAGGATTCCAAGATCGCGACACTTGCCGATCTGAAAGGCAAGAAGATTGCCCTGAACAAAGGCTCCAACGTTCACTATCTGCTTGTCAAAGCACTGGAGAAAGCCGGCGTCGACTACAAAGATATTACGACGGTTTTCTTGAAGCCGGGCGATGCCCGAGTAGCTTTTGAGAATGGAAGCGTAGATGCATGGGTCATCTGGGATCCGTTCCTGGCCGCGGCTCAGACGGCAACCGGAGCGAAGCTGCTTACCGATGGAGAAGGACTCGTATCGAATATCGAATTCTATCTGGCTTCGCGTACATTCGCGGAAGCGAATAAACCGGCTATCGATTCGTTCATCGACGAGCTGAACAAGGTTGACGAGTGGTCCAAAGCCAACCAGAAGGAAGTGGCGGCGCTTCTGTCACCGCAGCTGGGCATCGACATTCCATCGCTTGAGCTTGCATCGGCTCGCAGGGATTACGGCGTTCTGCCAATCGATGATGCCATTATTGAAGCACAGCAGAAGATTGCGGATACCTTCTTCGACCTGCAGTTGATCCCGAAAGAAATTACCGTCAAGGATGCCACATTGAAATAATCGAACATTCGAATGTAGATGAAAGGGTGATTGAAATGGAAGTATTCTGGTTTATTCCGACACATGGAGACGGGCGTTATCTGGGTTCTGCCGAAGGAGCGCGCGCCGTTGATGCGACTTATATGAGGCAAATCGCGCAAGCAGCGGATCGTCTGGGCTATGGCGGCGTACTGCTGCCGACAGGAAGTTCCTGCGAGGATGCATGGGTGGTGGCTTCTTCGCTCATCTCGGTTACGGAGAAATTGAAATTTCTCGTCGCGCTGAGACCGGGCTTGATGTCACCGACCTTATCGGCCAGAATGGCAGCCACGTTCGATCGACTTTCCGGCGGGAGACTGCTCGTCAACGTCGTGACCGGAGGAGACCCGGTAGAGCTGGCGGCAGACGGTTTATTCCTCGGACACGATGAACGCTACGATCTGACTTCCGAATTTCTGGACGTGTGGCGCAGAGAGCTCGCGGGAGAAACCGTTGATTACGAAGGCACTCACTTGAAAGTGGAAGGCGGCAAAGTTCTGTATCCGCCGGTGCAAAAGCCTTATCCGCCGCTCTATTTCGGCGGATCGTCGCCGGCTGCTCAGGAGGTTGCAGCAGACCACATCGACGTCTATCTGACTTGGGGCGAGCCCCCGCAAGAAGTAGCCGAGAAGATTGATCGCGTTCGGCAATTGGCCGCTGAGCGTGGCCGTGAGGTTCGTTTTGGCATTCGCCTTCATGTCATCGTTCGTGAAACGTCAGAGGAGGCTTGGAGAGAAGCCGATCGCTTGATCAGCAAGGTTGATGATGAAGCGATAGCCGCTGCGAAGAAGGTATTTGCCCGTTATGATTCGGAAGGGCAGCAGCGAATGACGCGTCTTCATGGCGGAGATCGAAGCCACCTTGAAATCTATCCGAACCTCTGGGCAGGCGTAGGCCTTGTCCGCGGCGGAGCTGGAACAGCGCTGGTAGGCAGCCCCGCTGAAGTGGCGGCACTGATGCAAGAGTACGCCAATCTCGGCATTGATACTTTCATCCTATCGGGGTATCCGCATCTCGAAGAAGCGTATCAATTCGCGGATCTGGTATTCCCGCTCCTACCCTTAAATCGAGCAGCAACGGTGCAAGGCCCGACATCGACCAGTCCGTTCGGCGAACTTATCGCGAACTCGATCAAGCCGTCGGAACGCGCGCCGGTGAGCTAGGAGGGGGAGCAAATGAAAAGTCCAGCAGATAACAAGTGGAAAACCAGAACGCTATCCGTAGGACTTGAATGGGCTATTCCGCTTCTGATCGTGGTGCTGTGGCAGTGGCTTGGCAGTGTGGGCTGGATATCCTCCCGCATCTTGCCGACGCCGGTATCCGTCATTGAGGCAGGCGCTAAGCTCGTGCGAAGCGGGGATTTGTTCATCTATATCGGGGACAGTACACGGCGTGCGCTTATCGGTTTCGCCATTGGGGGCGGCATCGGTTTTATACTGGCGATTCTAAACGGCTTGCTTCCGCTATCGGAGAAGCTGACGGATTCCAGCATCCAAATGATCCGTACAATCCCGCACTTATCTCTTATTCCGCTCATCATCGCTTGGTTTGGCATTGGCGAACAAGGCAAAATTTTTCTGGTCGCGCTGGGCGTGGCTTTTCCGATATATCTGAATACGCTCCACGGCATACGGTCTATCGATCCCGGCTTAATTGAAATGGGCCGGACCTACGGTTTAAGAGGGTATTCCCTTTTCCGTACGATTATTTTTCCGGGTTCGCTGCCGTCTATCCTGGTAGGCCTTCGATTCGCGCTCGGCATTATGTGGATTACGCTGATCGTATCCGAAACGATATCCTCGAACAGCGGCATTGGCTATATGGCCATGAATGCCCGTGAATTTTTCCAGATGGATGTCGTCGTGCTCAGCATCGTCATCTATGCTTTGTTAGGCAAGCTCTCGGATTGGCTGGCAAAGCTTATGGAAAGGAGCTGGCTGAAATGGCATTCGCACTTCCGTCCAGGAAAATAAGCACGGAACCCGAAGAGAAGACGCCGCTTGTCGTGCATGAGGCGCCTCGCGGTCTTCAAGTGGACGTTCGGAATGCCGGCGTTCGCTTCGGCGATCTCGCCGTTCTGCGGGATTTGGAATTAGCCATCCCATCCGGGCAGTTCTTAGCCGTAGTAGGCAGAAGCGGCTGCGGCAAGAGCACGCTGCTGCGGCTGCTTGCCGGATTGGAAGCCGCATCGCAAGGCTCGGTAACGTTTGGCGGCAAAACAACGTCCGGACTAAGCTCGGATGTGCGCGTCATGTTCCAAGACGCTCGCTTGCTGCCTTGGAAATCCGTGCTCGATAACGTTCGGATCGGCGTGCCGGGCGGCGACCGAGGCAAAGCCTTGGATGCCCTTGAGCTCGTTGGACTCGCGGATCGTGCGAAGGAGTGGCCGTCCGTGTTGTCAGGCGGTCAGAAGCAGCGCGTTTCGCTGGCCAGGGCGCTCGTCGGAGACCCGAGTCTGCTGCTGCTCGATGAGCCGCTCGGTGCGCTCGATGCGCTTACTCGAATCGAGATGCAGCAATTGATAGAACGACTGTGGAGGGAAAGGCGGTTCACTGCCGTTCTCGTGACGCACGACGTCAGTGAGGCCGTCGCCCTCGCCGATCGAGTGGTGCTCGTGGAGAACGGCACCATTGCCCAGGATGTCCCTATCGCCTTGGCGCGCCCGCGCGAGAAGGACAGCGGATTTACCCACTATGAGAACACGATATTAAATCGCGTACTTGCGAGGCGGCCGCCGGATGGCGATCGCAACGGATTCTCGATTTAACGATTCATCCGAAGACTGGCCATGTGGAGTGCAAACTCGCATGGTCAGTTTTTTTGTTGGTTTAACCCTGCTGAGGCGTAAGCCCTGTTTCTCGCTCCCTTGACTGCATATCATGATCACATTACTGCTAACGGGAGTTGAAGCGATGCCAAGCCTCATGCGGATCAGAAGCAGCAAGGTGAAAATAGATGTGTTAATCCCGGCGATCGAGAAGGATCTCGTTACGCTCCCCTATGTCATTAATGCCGTCCGAAAACAGGTAAAGCATCCGATCGGCCGGATTAACATCGTGTCGCCGAACAGCAGACGCATTAAAGCGCTGTGCAGGCGCAAGGGCTGCAGGTTCGTCAACGAGAACCGCGTGCTGCCGATTACGAAGAAGCATATCAACTACCGCTCCAAGAAATGGGAGCGTTCGGGCTGGATGTTCCAGCAGCTCTTGAAGCTGGGCGGCGACAAGGTCTGCTCGTCGAGTCATTTTCTCGTCATCGATGCGGATACCGTGCTCATTCGTCCGCATGTGTTCCGGTCAGGCGGCAAAACGCTGTTCTACTGCCGAAGCTGGAGCCAGCCGGAATATTTTCGCACCTATAGCAAGCTCATGGGGAGGAAGGCGCCTCGGCCGGCATCCTTCGTCACCCACTACATGCTGTTCGAGAAATCGAAGCTGCGCCAGATGAAGCGAACGATTGCGGCGAAGCACGGCACAAGCTGGTATAGAGCGATCTTAAGAAGCATGGACAAAACAAAGCAGTTTGCCTTCTCGGAATTCGAAACCTACGGCAACTATCTCTACTCCCGAAATCCGGGCGGCGTCGGAATCAGAAAGGCGCTGAACAAAGGCTTGAATATGAGCGTGACCCAGCTGTCGCCGCAGCGGACCAGGTCGCTCGCCGGCAAGTTCCGGTCGGTCTCGTTTCATAAGCGCAAAGGCTATTCGCGCAGGACACGAAAGCAATGACGCGTTATAGCGTCGTTTGGCGCGGACCCGTCAAGAAGGCTTCCGGTCTTGGCATTGCGAACAGGAGTATGTCCGGCCATTAAGAAGACGAGGCGTCCGCGTCACCGTCGAAGCATCGAGAAGAGGTCGGCCGCCTCTATCGCGTGGAACAAGCGGGTACGCGAAGATGCCTTTCTTGTCCCTTATAAGCTGGGGGCTCCCGTCAACAGCATGAGGCGTGCTTCATCCATCTCGCGTACCTTTCGCCATTTGTTCTCGGAGAAGGGACAGCGCTGGGCCGAGGTCGATATGTCCGGGTTTAAGGAAGCAGATGAGAGCCGCTTATAAGAACCCTAAGCTGTGCAGGCAGAAAGGCCGGCAGGGGAGAATGGACGCGCGAAGACTGTCGTGGGATCGGTCGGGCCGCATGCTGAAGCAAGCCATAGAGAGGGTGATTCGAAAGCGGAAATAAGGCTCGCCTCGCGCGGGCTTCATTGGATGTTCGAGGGGGGATGGACTTGCGAGTTATACTGCTCAGCGGAGGTTCAGGGAAGCGGCTGTGGCCGTTATCGAACGGAGTCCGGTCTAAGCTCTTTCTGAAGCTCCTCCCGGACGAGAGCGGAAACGGCGGCAAACAATCGATGATTCAGCGGGTATGCGGCCAATTGGAAGAAGCGGGATTGCTTTCGGCTACCACGATTGTCGCGCATGAGAACCAAGCGGAAATTACGGCCAATCAAGTGGGCGACAAGCTGTCTTTTATTGCCGAGCCCTATAGAAGAGGAACCTTCACGGCCGTCGCGTTGGCAGCCGCCTATCTGCATGACAAGCTTCAGGTTGTGCCGAGCGAAACGATCTGCGTGATGCCGGCGGATATTTATGTCGAGTCGGCATTCTTCAAACTGCTCATGAAGTTTCCGGATGTCCTGTCGCAGTCGGGCACGAATTTGGCGCTGCTCGGAACGACGCCCAGCCATCCCTCCAGCCAATATGGCTATATCGTTCCGCATCCGGTCGACGGCGCTGCGGAGGACGCAAGCTCAAGCGAGTTTCTCTCCATAGCCAGGTTCGTGGAAAAGCCGGATGAAGAGGTTGCCGCCGGCCTGATCGACAGCAATGCCATGTGGAACTGCGGCGTTTTCGCGTTTCCGTTATCCTTCATGCTTGCTTGCTTGACGAACAAAGGGCTGCCTACCGGGTACGAAGATCTGCTGAGCTGCTACGAGCAGCTTCCGGAAGCTAGCTTCGATGTGGAGGTTGCGGAGAAAACGGCGCAAGCGGTGGTCATTCCGTATGACAAAGGCTGGAAGGATCTTGGGGACTGGCGGGTATTTCCGGACTATTTTGGCGGGAGCGTCATCGGCCTTGGAGAACTGACGGGCGATTGCATGCAATCGCATATCGTGAATGAGCTGGACTGCCCGATTCATGTCATCGGCGTTTCGAATGTTATTGTAGCGGCGAGCACGGACGGCATTCTTGTGGCCGATAAAGGGAAATCCAATCAGATCAAACAGCTGCTGAGCGGTTCGGAGCAGCCGAGGTCCGGGGAGAAACGCTGGGGGACCTACCACATCCTGGATCATTCCGAGGCAGATGCCGCTTCGGAAACGTTAACGAAGAAGATCGACATGCTGCCCGGGAAGCATACAAGCTACCACCTTCACGCGAGCAGACAGGAAACGTGGGTCATTCTCTCCGGAACGGGAACGTTCATATTGGAGGGCGTGCAAGCTCCGATTCGTTCCGGCAACGTGCTGCAAATTCCCGCAGGCGCGAAACATGCCGTTCTGGCGATTACGCGGCTCGAATATATGGTCATCCAGATCGGCACCGGCTTGGCCGAGGAAGATGTCCGGCGTATCGCAGTAACGTGGAAGGATACGATCAGGCTGTGCACGAATGGCTGATGGAGCGACAAAAGGCAAAAGGGACCCCGCAGGCGAGGTCCTTTTCTATCAGCTATAAATAACCGTCTTCGCGTTATAGTAGTTTCGAACGATAGCTTCGGCTTTCTTGCCGTACATACAGTAGTCCTTGTTAGCCGCAGCGTCCTCCGGCTTGTACAGCTTGGCCGGCCAATCCCACAGCATGAAGCCCTCTACCCAGTCCCGCTTGTCGCAATGGCTGAACATGGCTTCGTAATACCGCGCTTGAACATCCTCGCTGGCTTCGCCCGGCAATCCCCAATCGTTCGGCAGATGCTGCGAACCCTCGCGGCTTGGGCAGCCTGCTTCCATGAACATAAACGGCTTGCCGTGCTGCTTCACGACAGCTTCGATCCGGTCAAGCTGCTCCTCCCAAGTGTCGATCGGATAATAGCCGCTGGACGAAATAACGTCCACCGCATCCCACCAGCTCACTTGGTTCTCCTGGTATTTGTCGCAGTTGTAGGTAATGACGCCGGAGTAGACACGTCTTACCTCGGCGATCAAAGCGCGCCACTCCGCGGCCCGCCGATCCGTTTGCACCATTTCGCATCCGATGCAGAGCATCTCGCAGCCGGTTTCTTCCGCGATCTGCGCGTAATGGAGCATGAAGCGGGTATACGAAGCGAACCATTCCGACCACTTCGGCTCGCACGGGACATCCACATCGAAGAAGTTAATATGCGCGCGCCAAGTGCCGTTCGCGCAATTGACGACCGGCTTTAGACAGACCTGTAGACCAAGCGATTTTGCTTTCTCAATGGCCCAGCGTACTTCCTCATCCGTCACAGTAGGCGCGTCCCCGTACTTAATTTCCGTTGCCTGCGGATGTGCTTGCAGCGCCGCGAAGGTGATTGCCGTCCAGTTAAGAGCCAGCCCTTCTTTCATCAGCTCCATCGAGCGTTCCGCCTGCTCGGTCTTCCAAGTTCCTCTAATTCCGGTCCAGCCCCAGGTCATTCCGCCATAGTAGTTCGTCGACTTCTGCACGCCGTCTCAGTCTCCTTTTTGGTTCGCAGCCAAATAGTTCCTGCTTCATTGCTCCAGTAAAACAAATACTATGGAGTGCAGTCAATAGACATTATAGGCGCCGGCCATAAAGTCAATTGAAGACTACAAATCACAATTGAAACCATTTTCCCCCCTTCGCGATTGGCTTATAGTTACACATGTAAGCGATATCATAACCGAAACAGGGGGAACAACAAATGAAAAAAACGATTTCCTACACGATGATTTCACTTCTTCTCGTCACTTCGCTGGCTGCTTGCGGCAGCAATAATGAAAGCGCAAACACGAACGCCAATGCGGCAACGGACACGGCAAACGCAGACACTACGAATAACGCAGCGGCTACAAACGATGCAACCACGGACAACGCTGCAGCGACAGAAGGCGGAGACACGAAGGAACTGAACGGCAAAGTCGTGTTCCTAACGAACCGTACAGATATGGTAGACAAGGAGTACACCGATTACGAGAAACGGTTCGAAGCGAAGTATCCCGGCGTAGACCTGCAATTCGAAGCCATTACCGACTATGAGAAAAACGAGAAAATTCGCATCGCTTCCGGTACTTACCCGGATGTCGTGCTGCTCGGCGGATTGATTCCAAACTCCGATTACCCGAAATATTTTGCACCGCTGGATGATATCAAGTTCTCCGGCGACATCTACTTCAAAGACTTCAAATCCTTCGAAGGCAAATCATACGGTATTTCCTCCGGTAACAGCACGGTGGGGATTGTGTACAACAAGAAAGCTTTCGAGAAAGCAGGCGTTACGGCCGTTCCGAAAACCTACGATGAATTCCTGGCAGCCTGCCAGAAGCTGAAGGATGCCGGCATCGTGCCGCTCGCATCGAACTTCAAGGATAAATGGCCGCTTGGCGCTTGGTCCGGCGATGTGCCGACCATTATCGGCGGAGCCGCAGATCACCAGAACAAACGTAAAGACACCGACACGCCATTCACAATGGATAACGTATACGGCAAATCGTGGATCATTATCCGCGAGCTGAAGGAGAAAGGGTTCCTCGAGAAGGACGTAAACTCCACGAACTGGGAGCAGTCCAAGAAGGATGTAGCCCAAGGCAACTTCGCGATGTACCTGCTTGGCAACTGGGTCATTAACCAAGTTATCGATGCCGGCGCACCGGCGGAAGATGTAGGTTTCTTCCCATTCCCTGCCGACAACTCCGGTCAAGCGAAAGCACCTCTTAACCCGGATTGGTTCTATGGCGTCAATAAAGACGGCAACGTGGAAGCAGCCAAAGCGTTCGTGCAATGGATGATCGAGGAGTCCGGCTACGATGAGTTCGCAGGTTTCATTCCGACATTGAAGGACAAACAACCGAAGCTTGCCCAGCTGGCAGAATTCAACACGTACAACCCGACTTATTTCGAAGCTGTAGCGGGCGACGACGCAGCGACGCAAATTTTGAATAAAGCTCAAATCGATCAAGACGCGGTTCTTCAAGAGTTTGTTCTCTCCAAAAACCCGCAGGCTGTTCTGGATAAAGTGAATGCAGAGTGGGCGAAAGCGAAGAAACAAATCGTGAAATAATCGATAAGCCAGGGCGATTTTGCCTGGGCGGAGCGGCTCTCGCAGGTCGGGGCCGTCCGCCTAAGGTGAAATGCGGAAAGGAATGATCGCATCATGCTAAGCAACCTCTCTTTTAAGAAACAGCGCATCATCATCATTACATCTTTCACGATCATACCTCTGCTGCTGCTCCTGACCTTCTCCTATTATCCGACCTTAGAGCTGTTCCACCTTAGCTTCACGAGCTGGGATGGGCTGAGCCCGGATAAAGAATGGATCGGCTGGGACAATTACAAGGAAGTATTCACCGACCCGGATATCTTCGGCGTGTTCAAGCACAATTTTGCCTATTTCGCTGTAGGGATCGTGCAGAACATCGCGGCCATTTACTTTGCAATCGTCTTGAACGGCAAGCTGAAGGGACGGTATTTCTTCAGACTGCTGCTCTTTTTACCATATATCCTAAACGGCGTGGCGGTGGCATACCTGTTTGGTTATGTGTTTGACACGACGCAAGGCTCGCTTAATACGCTGCTTGCTGCGATTGGCCTGGATGGCGAAACCAGCTGGCTCGGCAGCGAATCCTTCGTCAACTACACGCTGGCTTCGATCGGCTTCTGGCGGTTTATGGGCTTCAACATGGTCATCTATTTGGCGGCGCTGCAGTCGATTCCATCGGATCTGTACGAAGCGGCGCAAATCGACGGGGCGAACTCGTGGAAACAATTTCTGTTCATTACCTTGCCTAATATATATAAAATCATCGAGCTTAACCTGTTCCTAACCGTCACCGGCGCACTTGAAGTGTTTGACCTTCCGTTTGTGCTGACGAACGGCGGACCGGCAGGCGCGAGCGAGACTTACGTATTCAAAATCATTGCAACGGCATTCCAATTCAATAATTACGGCTTGGCATCGGCGATGAGCGTCGTGCTTTTATTAATAGTAGTGCTTGTGTTATCGATTCAACGTCTGCTCTTCAGCAAAGGAGGGGACTAGGGCATGCGCACGCATAATCCGATTGCATCCGCTGTGAAATATTTGACGCTGCTGTTCGCGGCTTTCATGATCGTATTCCCGCCTTATGTCATTATCGTGAATGCCTTCAAGACGAAGGAAGAGTTCCAAACGAAGTCGACGATGTCCTTGCCGGATTCGTTCTTCCATTTCGGCAATTTCGTGCATGCGTTCCAGCAGGCGAATATGACGAAGGCTTTTGGCAATACACTGGTTATTGTTGCGGTAACGCTGATCCTGAATATCGTGCTCGGCTCGGCGTTCTGTTACGCGGTTGGGCGGTTCACGTTCAGGTTCAAAGGATTCCTCGTCGGTCTGTTTCTGATGGCGACGGTCATCCCTTCGATTACGACGCAGGTCGTCAACTTCAAGACGATTCAATCGCTTCATCTGACGAACAACCTGATGGGGCCGATGCTGATCTATATTGGCGCTGATATTTTGCAAATCTACATTTATCTGCAGTTCATTCGCAATGTGCCGTATGAGCTGGATGAAAGTGCGATGATCGAAGGCGCGTCACTGTTCAAAATCTATACGACGATTATTTTCCCGCTGCTTGCACCTGCAACGGCGACGATCGTGATTCTGAAGACGATCAGCATTTATAACGATATTTACACGCCATTCTTATATATGCCGACGCCTGAGTTGGTCGTTGTATCGACCTCATTGATGCGATTCTTCGGCGTGAACAGCGGGGATTGGCAGAGCATCTCGGCAGCCATCATCATCATCATGATTCCGACTTCGCTGCTGTACTTGTTCCTGCAGAAATATATTTTTGCCGGCGTGACGAGCGGTGCGGTAAAATAAGGCTACTTTCGCTTGGGCGGTGAGGAAAAGACATGAAAATCATGATCGTGGACGACGAGCAGTTCATCCGTCTTGGCCTCGAGAAAATCATTTCGAAGAGCGATGAAACGCATGATGTGATCGGTTCTTTCAGCAACGGTCAGGAGGCGTGGAATTTCCTGCTTGGGCATGGGAGCCAAGAACCGGATGTGCTCATTACGGATATTAAGATGCCGATGATGGACGGGCTGAAGCTGAGCGAGCTTGTGCGGGAGAAATATAAGAACATCACCCTCATTATTCTGAGCGGCTTCAGCGATTTCGAATATGCGCGGTCCGCCCTGCGGTTTGGGGTGAGAGACTATTTGCTGAAGCCGGTGGACAAGAGTGCGTTGTTCGACTTGCTCGGCAAAATCCGCTTGGAGAAGGGCGCTGTGAGCGAGGTTTCGGTGGAAGACGGCGCGCAGCTGGAAAGCGACCATTATATCATCGAGCAGATGAAGGATATTCTGGACCGGGAATATGATAAGAACTTCGAGCTGGAGCGGCTGGCTGACAGCATTGGGATGAATGCGAGCTACATCAGCAGGCTGTTCAAGCATAAGACGTCGATGACGATTACGGACTATTTGATTCAGCTCCGCATGGAGAAGGCGAAGCAATTCCTGGCCGATCATCCGCATTTGAAAAATTACGAGATTTCGCATCTCGTCGGCTACAGCGATCCGGTTTATTTCAATAAGCTGTTTAAGAAAATGGTCGGCGTGACGCCGAAGGATTATAAAGATAAACATCGCTGGCCATAGGGTGGCGATGCTTGATTATAGGCTAGCCGGACGATTGGGTTCGGCTAGCCTTCTTTAGTCATGGGAGCGTGAATCGTCGCGGAACTTGGCCGGCGTTACATGCATGAGCGAGTGGAAGGTACGCGTGAAATAATGGACAGAGCCGAAGCCGGTCCGTTCCGCGATTTCCTTGATCGTCAGCTCGGAGTAGCGTAACAGCTCGGCTGCTCGGCGAACGCGCTGCTGGCGGACGTAATTGGTGTAGGATTCGTTGACGCCGGAAGAGAACAGGCGGGACAGGTGGCGCGGCGATAGATTGATCTGGGCTGCGACCTTATCGAGCGACAGCTCGTCATCGTTTAAGTTATCTGTGATGAAGAGCTTCGCCTGCTTCAGCAGTGCTGTAGAGCTTCGGCGCGGCATGGCCGGCAAATTGGGCTGCATTAACGGCTTGCAGAATACGCCGGGCAAGGCAAGCAGAAGCGACGCCGCGAGCTGAGGGAGCACGGAATCCGGCAAAGAGGGCGAATCTCCGGAGCGTCTCAGCAGCGACCGCCACAGCTCGGCGGCAGGCATATCGTCGGTGTTTTGGACGACGCAGGTTTCCGTTTCCGCCAGCGCTTGGAAAGCATCGCGTATCGCCTCGGAGCTTCCTTTCTCGTCGAGCTCGAAGGCGACGAAGAGCAGGCTGTTCTCCGGCTCCCCTTGGATGAAGTGCGTGATGCCGGGGCGGGAGCAGAACATCGTCCCCATTTGCAGCGGGTAGGTGATGCCGTCGTCGAGATAGGAGCCTTTACCGCCGAGCACATAGCAAATTTCGAAGAAGGAATGCTTATGCAGAAAATTGGAAGTATGGCGCTCGTGCACGCCCCAGTAATGAACGGTAAATGTCGCTTCGGCTGTTTTAAGCCGCAAGGCGTATTGATTCAGCCAAGTGTCGCTTTCTTCCCACAGATACATGACAAACAGGCCCTCCCATACATGGTTGATATTGAATGGCGTGAAAAGACAAAAAGCTGGCTTCAACGGCTAAAGACCGAAACCCCTTGATTCTACTACAATAAGGTCATAGGAAAGCGAATTCATTCTTAGGAGGATTGTAGCATGATAACAGCTCAGGATGTAGAATTTTACAAAGAAAATGGTTATTTGCTAGTGAAAGGCGTATTCAACAAAGAGGAAATCGTACAGATGCGTAAAGCGGTTGACGGGATTATCGATCGCGCAGCAAGAGCGAATATGGACCACAATGCGCAGTGGCAAGGCGACTTCCTGCCGGCCGAAGAATTGAAGAAGCTCGTTCTGAAAGGCTTCCATGATGTACATTACCATGATGCTTCCTTCCTTCGCGCTTTGTCGCACCCGAACATGACCGATGTGCTGTCGCAAATCATTGGACCAAACGTGCAGCTGCACCATTCCAAAATGCTGGTTAAGCCGCCTGAGAACGGTGCCGCGTTCCCAATGCACCAAGATCACCCGTACTTCCCGCATGAGCAGCACACGATGCTGGCTGCAAGCGTCCACCTGGACGATGCAGACTTGGAAAATGGCTGCTTGCACGTTATGCCGGGCTCGCACAAATGGGGCGAACTGCCTCACATGGGCAGACATTACCTGAATGCGAAGGAATATCCGGTATCCGATGGTGTGCCATGTGTGGCAGAAGCAGGCGACGTGCTGTTCTTCAACTACTTGACGATCCACGGCTCACCGGCGAACCGCAGCGAGCGCACTCGCCGCAACGTACTGTTCCAATACCGCAGCGCAACAGACTTCCCATCCAAACAAGAGCATATCAACTGGGGCATGGGCCTCATGGTATGCGGCGAGAACCCGAACTTCAACAAAGCAAGACCGGAATATTCGGTTATCTCTATTTAATAAGCGGCCGGACAGGGGGAAATCCTGTCCGGTTTTTTTTGTATCCTCCGCAGCACCAATCGCCTCGACCGCACCGACTACCCTCACTTCCCCCACCAACACTGCAACCACAGCAAATATCCGCACCGACTGCACTGACCGGACCCGCACCCGCACCGACACCGACACCCACACCGACACCGACACCCACACCCACACCCACACCCACACCCACACCCACACCCACACCCACACCCACACCCACACCCACACCCACACCCACACCCACATCCACACCTACCAACACTGCAAACTCAGCAAACATCCACACCGACCACAAACCTGCGTAACTTTGGCAACAGCCTTACCTATCGCAAACCTGCGTAACCCTAGTTATCTTACGTCCGGCACCTTGCACCTCATAAACCTTCAATTTCATGCTAGCCTTACTCCGCTAACAGTATCCCAATCCCACAGATTCGCTCCATTCTCGAGAGTTGGAAAACCCGACTCTCAGCGGCAAAAACGCTGCAAAAACAAGCTGAGAGTCGTCAAATCCGTCTCTCAGCAACCAAACTAGCCGAATGCCGTGCTCGCTGGAGGCTGAGAGTTCGAAAACCGGACTCTCAACAGCAAAAACGTTCGAAAAAGAAGCTGAAAGTTTCAATATAGAACTCTCAGCAACCAAACCAACCGATTTCGCGCACGCCAGCCATGACCGAGAGTCTGGAAACCCTCCCCCACCGCGCCGCCACCAGTTCATGTCTCTTCACATGGACTTCATTTATGGGTGCTATTGTGAATAGCGGAGAACAAATAGAGAGGTGGAATCCTAACCTTATGGATCGTTCCAGTTTGAAATTAATGGCCGCAGCAATGCTGCTGACGGCGATGCTGACGGGATGCGGCGCGCAAAACGACGAGCAGCAGCCGACTAATAACGGACAAGCGGCTGTCGGCGGGTTTAATGGCGGCGGTGTGAATCAGCCGGATCGGACGGCGGACTTTTTGGCTAAAGTGGTGAAGGTGTCGGGCGATGCGATTATCGTGCAGAAATCAACGTTATCTCCGGCGGATATGCCGCGCGGCGGTGGCGGGTTCGGAGGCGGCGGTGGCCAACGTCCGAATCGGGACGGGCAAGCCCAATCCGGCGAAGGCCGAAAAGGCAACGGCACGGCAGCCGAGGGCGAAACTCCCCCAGCCGGCAACGGCAACGCACCGCAAAGCGATGCGCCCCCAGCTGATGCCCCTCTAGGTGATGCCGGCGCAGACGGCGCACAAGGAGGCAAGCGCCAAGGCGGCCGATTTGGTGGCGCAGGCTTCATGGATCAAATGAAATTTGAAGATGCGCAGACAGCGGTAGCGGTGGATGCCGATACGGAGATCGTAACGATGAGCCGCGGTCAAGATGGCATGACTACGAATGCGCTTAAAGCCACTGATCTCAAAGAAGGCGACATCCTTACCGTATGGCTGTCCTCCGATAACAAGACGGCGCAGTATATTACGCTACGGTTCAATCCGGGAACCCAAGGAAAGGCAGGAAACGGGCAATGAGAAAATGGTGGCTGCTCGGAATCGGTGTGCTGCTAGTTGCGGCCGCAGTTGTGGTTTATATGAAAATGGGAACGAAGGAGGAGCCGTTGGCACAGGTGCAATCTACGACCCAGGTAGTTAAAGGCACTATTGAGGTCCATGTGAGTGGAACCGGCAGCTTGGCCCCGCTCGACAAACAAACGGTCAAAGCGTCCGAGCAAGGTACGGTCGAGAAAGTTAACGTGAAAGAGGGCGACATCGTCAAGAAAGGCGATGTATTGCTTACAATCGAAGGCGTCGACAACTCCGACAAAATCAAATCGGAAAAGCTTAACCTCGAAAGCAAGCTGCTAGACTTGGAGGATACGCAGTCCAAGCTGAAAACAGCGACAGAGGAAGGCGACATTTCCAACATTAAACTGAGCTTGAAGAAACAGCAGCTGGCGATCGAGCAATCCAGAACATCGATTGCCGATTTGGTGGATGACCAAGAAGGAAGCGCCATTACAGCGCCAATCGATGGCACAGTTACAACGTTATCGATTGCCGCAGGGGACTCTTTGAATCCTTCGACTGAAGTGCTAACCATCGCAAATTATGCCTCTTTGCAAATGGTGGTTGGCATTGACGAGCTCGATATTGCCAAGGTAAAAGCAGGCCAAAGCGCAACAATATCCGTTGAAGCATTGGCTGATCAGACCTTCACAGGCAAGGTGGTCAAAATCGCGGACGAAGGTACGGCAAGCAACGGAGTAGCATCATTTGACGTTACAGTTGCCTTGGATAAAGCGCAAAATCTCAAAAGCGGCATGTCCGCGGAAGCCAGCATCGAGATCGAGAAGAAAGAAAATACGCTGATGCTGCCGATTGATGCCGTTCAATCGTTAGGCAAACGTTACATGGTTATGCTCCCGGCCGGAACGCAAACGGCAAGTACCGGCGCTGCAGGCGGGCAAACCCCTCCAAGCGATGGCAAAACAGACGCGACGACGGATAAAGCAGGCTCCGGCGCCGGTCAGCAAACGCAGGGCCAAGGTCAATCCAGAGGCGAAGGCCAAGGCAGAGGCCAATTCAGCGGCCAGACAGGAGCAGGCGGAGGTCAGTTCGCCGGTCGCGCAGGCGGCAGAAACGGCGCAAGCAGCCGCTTCGGTAACGGTATTCCAACAATGATTGAAGTCGGCATTCATAATGAAGACTTCATCGAGGTTTTGTCCGGACTTAAAGAAGGCGACAAAGTCGTCGTGCCGACAGTTGTAGCTTCAACTGGTACGAGCGGAGCGCAAGCAGGCTTCGGCGGTGCTGCCGGCGGCTTCGGTGGTTTTGGCGGCGGAGGCGGCTTCGGCGGAGGCGGTGTTCGAGTCGAACGCGCAGCAGGCGGCGGTGGAGGCGGCGGCTTTGGCGGAGGCGGCGGAGGCACCGGCGGTGGCGGAGGATCACGCTAATGGAAGCCAAACGCGAGCCACTCATTCATATCGAGAACTTGTCCAAACTGTACAAAATGGGCGGTGAAACCGTCCACGCACTCAGCGATATTTCGCTGAAGGTCGATGATGGCGATTTTATCGCCATCATCGGACCATCGGGCTCCGGCAAGTCGACGCTGATGAACGTCATCGGCTGTCTGGATGCGCCGACCGAAGGCAAGTATTGGCTGGATGGCGAGGAAGTGAGCCGGCTTCGGGAGAACAGGCTCGCTGAAATTCGCAACAGCAAGATCGGATTTATTTTTCAAGGCTTCAATTTGCTCAATAAGCTGTCGGCGCTTGAAAATGTGGAGCTTCCGCTTATCTACCGAGGCATTCCGGCCAAGCAGCGCAAGGAGCAGGCCATCGAGGCGCTTACCAAGGTGGGACTCGAAGAGCGCGTCAAGCATAAGCCAAGCGAGCTGTCCGGCGGACAGCAGCAGCGCGTAGCCATTGCAAGAGCATTGGCCGGCAACCCGCCGATTCTTCTGGCCGATGAGCCGACCGGAGCACTTGATACCCGCACGGGGGTCGAGGTTATGGGGCTGATGAAGGAATTGAACAAGCAAGGACATACCATTGTCCTCATTACGCATGATACGGCGATTTCGCAGCAAGCGCGGCGGGTTGTTCGCATTCAGGATGGTCAAATCAGCGAAGAAGGCGGTGAGAGACGTGAACGTCAGTCAAGCCTTCAAAATGGCGGCTAAAAGCATCCTATCCAATAAAATGAGATCGCTGCTCACGATGCTGGGCATCATTATCGGGGTAGCGGCCGTTATTGCCTTGGTCGGTGTCGGCCAAGGGACCACGAAGCAGGTCACCGATCAGGTGGAGAGCTTAGGCACCAACCTGCTCACGGTCAATATTACGGGGCGCGGCTCCAAGACGACCGTGGATTATACGGAAGCGGAAGAGATTACGGCGAAGGACGACATTGCATTCGCCGCTCCGATTAATCAGTCGAACGCTACCGTTAAGAACGGAAGCGAGAGCACGTCAGTCAGCGTAGTAGGCACGACGGAAGACTACCTGGACGTGAAGGAGTATCAAGTAGCGGCAGGGCGGTTCGTAGCCCAGATCGACCTCGATTATTATCAGAAAATCGCGGTGCTCGGATCAACGACGGCGACGGATCTGTTCGGTACGACGAACGCGGTCGGGCAAACGTTTCTGATCAACGGGGTCAGGTACAAAGTGGTTGGCGTGCTGGCTTCCAAAGGGAGCTCGCTGACAGGCTCCAACGATGAGGTTGTCGTAATCCCGATTACAACGGCGGAGAGGTTGTTTAAGTCCAAAGGGGTCAAGACGATCAACGTGCAAGTGGCGGATGCGGACAAAATGGATGCAGTCGTGACGGAGCTGGAGACGGCGCTGACGAAGAAGTTCCGCGGGGATACGGACAGCTTCCGCGTCTTCAACCAGCAGGATCTGCTTGATTCCTTCAGCAGCATTTCGGATACGCTGTCGCTCGCGCTTGGCGGCGTTGCAGCCATTTCCCTGCTCGTTGGCGGCATCGGCATCATGAATATTATGCTCGTGTCCGTCACCGAACGGACGCGGGAAATCGGCATTCGCAAAGCGATTGGCGCGAAGAAAAAGGATATCCTGACTCAGTTCCTGATCGAGGCCATCGCCTTAAGCGGTCTGGGCGGTCTGCTGGGTGTGGGGATCGGCGTCGGAGCCTCGCAGCTGTTATCCAAGGCGATGAGCATGACGGTCGTCTTGTCGCTGCCGATTATCGGCCTGGCATTCGGATTCTCGGTCTTCATCGGTGTGGTGTTCGGCCTGTTCCCGGCGAACAAAGCATCTAATCTTAGACCGATTGAAGCATTGCGATTTGAGTAGCTCACAAGAGGAGTACGCAGGTGAGAGGGGAGGCCTTCTCGTCAGCGCTCCTCTTTTTTATATCCTCCCCGTCCTATTTATTATATTTACGATAGGAGTTCAACTCCGATAAAGTAGCCTTATAGATGTCTACTACTAGAAAGAGGTGCTCGCGTTGAAAACGAAGTTTACCTATACACCGCCGGCTAATGGTTACCCCGAATGGAACAATAATCCCGAAATTTTTGAACTGAACCGAATGAAGGCGCATGCTACTCTGATGCCCTTCGATTCTATAGAAGAGGCACTGAACGGCGATCGCCATGCCTCTCGCAGCAGCTTATCGCTGAACGGCAAGTGGAAATTCGCTTTCGCCGAAACGCCCGAGAAGCGAATCGCCAACTTCTACGAAGAGAACTACGACGTGAGCAGCTGGGACGAAATCGCAGTACCGGGACATTGGCAGCTGCAAGGCTACGATTACCCGCAATATACGAATATTCGTTACCCGTGGGAAGTATCGGAGCCGGACCTGAAGCCCCCTTTTGCACCGACCAAATATAATCCTGTCGGCTCCTATGTACGCAGCTTTACGGTTCCTGACGAATGGCAGGGCCAGCCTGTATTTATCAGCTTCCAAGGTGTAGAATCGGCTTTCTACGTCTGGGTGAACGGTGAGTTGGTCGGTTACAGCGAGGATACGTTTACGCCCGCTGAGTTCGATCTTACGCCTTATCTGCGTGCGGGGGACAACAAGCTGGCCGTCGAAGTGTATCGGTGGTGCGATGCCAGCTGGCTGGAGGATCAGGATTTCTGGCGGATGAGCGGTATTTTCCGTGAAGTATATTTGTATACGACGCCGAAAGCGCATATCTACGACTTCTTCGTCACGACAGAGCTTGACGATGCGTACCGCGATGCCGAGCTGAAACTGAAAGCAACCATCATGAACTACTGGGAAGCGGATCTCGGGACGGTAACGGTCGAAGCGCAATTGTATGACAGCAAGCGGCAGCCGGTTCTGGCACAGCCTATCGTCGTAACCACAACGCTTGGCAGCAGCGAAGCGGAAGTCGAGATCGAAGCCTCCGTACAAGTAACCGATCCGCTCAAGTGGAGCGCAGAACAGCCGAACCTATACACGCTTGTCATCAGCCTGAAGGATGCCGAGCAGAAGCAACTTGAGACGATCAGCACGCAAACGGGCTTCCGTAAGTTTGAAATCAAAAATGGGCTCATGCTCATTAACGGACAGCGCATCGTGTTTAAAGGAACCAATCGTCATGAATTCTCCTGTCATACCGGCCGTGCGCTGGGGCTGGAGGATATGATTACGGACGTCAAATTGATGAAAACTCATAATATCAATGCGGTCCGCACTTCGCATTATCCGAACCATCCGCTTTGGTATGAGCTGTGCAATCAGTATGGGTTGTACGTCATCGACGAGACGAATCTTGAAACGCACGGCAGCTGGGCATACGATCAAATGGAGCTGCTGCCGCACAACGTGCCGGCTAGTAACCCGGCATGGACAGCGAATGTGCTGGATCGGGCCAACTCCATGATGCAGCGGGATAAGAACCATCCGTCCATCGTCATTTGGTCGCTCGGGAACGAATCTTTCGGCGGCGACAACTTTGTCAAAATGCATGATTTCCTTCGCGAAGCAGATCCGTCGCGTCTGGTTCATTATGAAGGCGTAACAATGTGGAGAGAATCGGCAGATGCGACGGATATGGAGAGCTTCATGTACGCGAAGCCGCACAAGCTGGCTGAGTATGCTCACGATCACCGTCCGAAGAAGCCTTATATCCTATGCGAATACAGCCATGCCATGGGCAACTCCTGCGGCGGCTTGCATATTTACACGGAGTTGTTCGACAAGCATCCGGTGCTGCAAGGCGGATTTATTTGGGACTGGGTTGATCAAGCGATCTGGACGACCGGCGAAGACGGCGTCTCCTATATGGCTTATGGCGGCGACTTCGGAGAACAGCCGCATGACGGCAATTTCTGCGGAAACGGGTTGATTTTCGCGGATCGTTCCATCTCGCCTAAACTGATGGAAGTGAAGAAATGCTACCAAAATATTGATATTACCGAAGTGGACGGCAATCAAGGTCTGTACCGGATTCAGAACAAGAACTTGTTCACGAATTTGGATGCCTATTCGTTGCAGTGGTCGGTTGCAGTTGATGGTGTACGTTCAGCTGAAGGCAGCCTGACCGTATCCGTGGCGCCGGGCGAAGCTGGGGAGATTACACTTGCGTTGCCGGCTCGTGAGGATCAAGCAGGGGAAGCTGTGCTAACGATCAGCTTCGTCACGACAGCGGCTGCAGAATGGGCCGCCGCCGGTCATGAAGTGGCGTTCGAGCAATTCGTCCTTGCCGCTTCGAAGCCGGCCTTTGCGGGTCCTGTACGCGCGGAGAGCAGCGGTGCTGCTGTGGAAGTGAAAGAGTCCGGTGATGTGTTGGAGGTAAAAGGGGCCGGTTTCTCTGCCGGCTTCGATCAAACAACCGGCAGCCTCGTATCCTACAAGGTTGGTGGAGCGGAGCTGCTGAAGAGCGCGCTTGCGCCTAACTTCTGGCGCGCATACACCGACAATGATCGCGGCAACAAGCATCACGAACGTTGCGCGACTTGGCGGAGTGCCGGCGAAGATCGCGTGCTGCGCGCGCTCCGTTATGAGGCGCTGGCCGACCGCGTAATCGTGCATGCGGAGTATCTGCTTCCGACGACAGTGGAATCGGCTTGCTCCGTTACGTACACGGTCCTGGGCAACGGTGCGATTCAAGTGCTGCAGCAGCTGGCGCCGGGAGAGGGCCTTCCGGAAATTCCGGAAATCGGCATGATGCTCGTTATGGACGGCTCCTTCGAGAACCTGGAGTGGTATGGCAAAGGGCCGCATGAATCGTATTGGGATCGCCAAGGCAGCGCGAAGCTCGGCTTGTACCAAGGCACGCCGTCCGAGCAATTCGTTCCCTATCTGCGTCCGCAAGAGTGCGGCAACAAGATGGGCGTACGCCGTGCAGCAATCGGCAACGGCTCCGGAGCGGCGCTCCATATCACCGGCGCACCTTCGTTTGAACTGAACGTGCTGCCATATACGCCGTTTGAGCTGGAAGCGCATGACCATGTTTATAAGCTGCCTGCCAGCGATAAGACGGTTGTACGAATCAACTACAAGCAAATGGGCGTAGGCGGGGATGACAGCTGGGGCGCGATGCCGCATCCGCAATATTTGCTGCAAGCGAACAAGACGTACGCATTCTCCTTCACTCTGCAAGGCAAATAAGTAAAAAAGCGTCCCGTGCTGCAAGGTGTATGAAGTTCTACACCAAGCGCACGGGACGCTTCTGTTATTAATTATCGACGATGACCTTCGTGCCTTCATCGATCCCTTTCTTAATTTCGACCTCAGCACTTGTCTTGAGGCCGACTTCAACGTCGACTTCTTTAACCCGATCATTCTCGATGATCTTCACGTAATTTCGCCCGAACATGCTGTTTAAGCTGCCGCGCGGGATGATGAGGACATTACTGCGTTTCTCGATAAACAGCTTAATGTCAGCCAAAGTACCGATCTCAACCTGTGGCTTCGGTGCATCAAGCGCGATGATGAGCGCCCTTGCATTGCGTCGTTTGATCGTATCGACATCGCTCTTAGGCGCAGTTGCAGGCGTTTGGATTACGGTTCCCTTGTAGGTCTTCTTATCGACCGTAACGTCAACCTCAATGCCCTTCTTCACAGCGGCGATCTTGGAAGCGTCCGTTGCCTCGTAGATGAAATTGACTTTATTCGGATTGGAGATGATTGCCATCGTTTGCAGCGCTTCTACCGTCTCACCTGGCTTGAGCTCATTCAGATACGTAATGATTCCGTCTGCCGGAGAAACCAGAAGGGACTTCTCATACTGCTTACGCAGGGCATCGAGCTGAAGCTGTTCTTTCTCCAAGTCGATATGGGCGAGTTTGGCTTCTTCCTCATCGCCGCCCTTTACGGCATCTGAGTAACGCAGCGAACGCTGCTCGACGGTAAGCTCCTGTAGTTTGATCCGGAGCGGCAAATCCCCGGTATCGAGCTCGGCAATCGGTGAGCCGGCTTTCACGGTATCTCCGGGCTGCACGTACAGCTTCTTCAAGCGTTCGCCGGATTCCGGGAACGAGACGGATTGATTCGTATCGGAAGAAGCGGTTGCGGTAGAGGATAAATAGAGTTCCATATTGCCGCGTTTGACGGCTTCTGTTTCGTGAATTTCTTCTTTCTTGCTTAAAATAGGGGGCTGGAGCGACTCTTCTTCGGCAGGAAGCAAGGAGCAGCTGCTGAGTATCAGAGCGGCTAGCGATCCCATGAGTGACATGCGCAGCAATGAAATGGAAGTACGATTACGGAACTTCGGCACGAGATAATCTCCCCTCATAATGGGCACTTATTGGAAGGACAAGCGTCACTACTATGTAAAGAATAACGGCACTGTATAGCGATGTCAACGATTACATTTCCAAATATTAGTTGGGAATTTTGCTTAAGAATGGATAATTGTCACTTCGAAGCGATTATGCTAAGGTTTGCAGGTAGACTAAGTTTCAACTTATCGCATCGCGGTAAGGTTGCATGGAGAAAGGTGGTTGGCGAGTTTGGCTACAGCTTCACCACGTACGGCTGTTTTGCAAACCGGTACGCTGTACATCATTTTGTTTGCAATCAGTGCTGTGCATTTATTGAATGATACGATGCAGGCCGTCGTATCCGCACTGTTTCCTGTCTTTGAAAAATCACTTCATCTAAGCTACGGGCAAATGGGCTGGATTGCCTTTACGCTGAATATGACTTCCTCCGTCATGCAGCCTGTCGTGGGATACTTCTCCGACAAGCGGCCGATGCCTTGGATGCTGCCGATCGGCATGGGGCTTAGCTTGCTCGGAATGGCCGGACTAGCTTATGCGCCGAATTTCCTTTCGGTAATCGCAGCCGTAGTGTTTATCGGCTTCGGCTCGGCGGTCTTTCATCCGGAAGGCTCGCGAGTCGTCTATTTCGCAGCCGGAGGGCGCCGAGGGCTGGCGCAATCTATCTATCAAGTCGGCGGCAATGCAGGAAGCTCGCTGGCTCCGCTGATGACGATCTTTATCTTCTTGCCGCTGGGTCAACCGGGCGCGATCTGGGGGACGTTACTGGCAGCTGCGGCTATCGCCATTCTATTGCGTGTTGTCCCTTGGTACAAAAGGCAGCTGGATCAGCATGGGAAGCCGGTTAAGAAATCTGCTAAAGCAGCGACTCAGAACGGCGCGGCAGGTCAAAGCCGTAGAGTCATTATTTTTGCCATGACGATATTGATTCTGCTCGTATTCTCGCGTTCATGGTATTTCAGCGGCATCTCGAACTTCTACAACTTCTTTGCCGTAGAGAAATATGGGCTGTCGACCAAGGCAGCGCAAGTACCGATCTTTATCTTCATGGCAGCAGGCGTGCTCGGCACCTTCTTCGGCGGCGTGCTCGCCGATAAGTTCGGCCGCAAGCGGATGATTATGTTCTCGATCGGCGGTGCTTCACCGTTCGCGCTGCTCCTGCCCCATTTGTCTATTGGGTGGGTGTATCCGGTGAGCTTCGTGCTTGGCTTCATCCTGCTGTCCGGCTTCTCCGTCAGCGTCGTGTACGCGCAGGAGCTCATCCCGAACAACGTCGGCATGGCGTCAGGGCTCATTACGGGACTTGCCTTCGGCATGGGAGCGCTCGGCGCTATCATCCTGGGGCATGCGGCTGAAGCTTGGGGGCTGACGAAGGTGATGAATTACTCCAGTGTCCTCCCGATGATCGGCTTATTGGCGATCATGCTTCCGCCCGATCGGCGCGAGGCGGCGTAAGCTAGTATAGCGATGCCCGAGGGGCATGAAGGAAAAAGCGGTAGAAGAGTATGCCCGAGGGGCATAGAGAAAGCAGCGGTAGAAGAGTATGCCCGAGGGGCATGGAGAAAGAAGCGGTAGAGAGCATGCCTGATGGGCATGAAGCTGCAATGGTGAAAGAGTATGCCCGATGGGCATGAAACCAAGCTGTCTCACAGGTGAGCAATGCGACTTGTGGGGCAGCTTTTGTGTTGAAAAATTGGTCACATGAATGATGTACGTGAACACGAGTTTACTATGCCTGAATCCCAGTTGCTGCCGCGCTTTTCGCGCTAACGAATCCTACAGTTCTTATTCGAGCGAAATTAGCCATTTATTAACTCTAACGAATCGTAGAGACGCTATATTGAGGAAATGGAGCGAAAAAGGGCTTATTGACACCAAATAAGGCCTGTAGGATTCGTTAGAAATACAAACCTCGTCAATTTGCTGAAATAAGACCTCTACGATTCGTTAGTGCGGGAGAACAATTAACTTTGGCTACGTACAGTCATCCCTACATCCGCCCCTTGAAACATAGCGTGCCAATCGTATAAGCTAGAGAAGAGCCGCAGGTTGCTGTTAGCAGCGGCGGCCATAACTTCATAATAAGAGGAGCGTGCATATCGCATGGCGAAGAGTACGGCGCGGAAGCAGCGAGATAAGAAGCTGCAGCAAGGCGGAATGGACCCAAGAATGCAAAGGGGAAATTGGAACGGTGTGAAGCCTGTGACGAGGGTGAAGCCGGATAAACGGAGATATGCGTATCCGAAGAATGACGATGATCGAGGCTTTAAGCATGCGGCTGCAGCTTAAAGATTGGATCATCGTCATTCTTTTTTATATCGATTTCCAGCTTGTTGCCAATCAAACGTTTATTGAAATAAACCAAACAAAATGATATATTATCTAGGTAATTATTAAACGAACGATGGAGTTGTTTGTTATGGACATTTCAGAATCCTTTTATACAGCATCGCTGAGCGAGCTGAAGCAAGGATATGTGTACCACGCGGAATCCGACAGCTATTACTGCTTAGTTTGCGGGGAACAATTTGAAGAGGGAATCATCTATACCGTCGATAAACGGATGATGGAAGCTCACAAAGCAGTCGTGAAGCATATTGGCAGCGCACATGGATCCATGCTTCAATATCTGCTCGAGCTAGACAAGAAAGCAACGGGTCTAACCGACTTGCAGAAGCAGCTCATCGGTGCATTCGCCTCCGGCTCTTCCGATGCAGATATTGTGAAGCAAACCGGCGGCGGCAGTGCGTCAACCATACGCAATCACCGTTTTGCGCTGAAAGAGAAAGCGAAGCAGGCCAAGCTGTTTCTTGCCATCATGGAGCTGATGGACGGCGGTCTTGCGCAAGGTGCTAAATTTGTGCCTGTGCACCGTACAGCACCATTGGTGGATGAGCGTTTTGCCATCACGCATGACGAATATAAAGCGCTGCTGAACAAGTATTTGCCGCAAGGGTTGGCTGGGCCGCTCACGGGTTTGCCGCGTAAAGAGAAACGTAAAGCAGCGCTGCTCCGCCACGTTTCAACCAGCTTCAAGAAAGGCCGCAAGTACAAGGAAGTTGAGGTCAACGAGCTGCTTAAGCGGTTCATGGCGGAAGATTACGTGACGTTAAGAAGATACTTGGTCGACTATGGTTTTCTGGACCGCGAGAGCGACGGAAGCGTATATTGGCTCAACTTGTAAGAAGACACCGAGCATGAATGGGAATGACTGAAGGAGGAATTTACAATGATGAACAGACGCAAGGAATTACAAAACGAATACGGCATGAAGCAGCGCGCGATGGGCGTGTTTCAAATCATCAATGACCGGAATGGCAAACGTTATATCGCCTCATCGCCGACACTTGATTCAGCATGGACCCGCCAGAAGTTCTCGCTCGACATGAACGGCCACATGAACTCCGCACTCCAAGAGGAGTACAGAGCGCAAGCAGGCGCAGATTTCAGATATGAGGTATTGGAGCAGCTCAGTCTTGGCGAAGAAGTGCGCAATGATTATAAAGATACGCTCATTCCCGGCACGGAGATCGTCGATCGCAATGCCTTAATGAACTACCGCGATTCCCTCAAGCGACTGGAGAAGAAATGGCTTGATCAATTACAGCCTTACGAGCCGAACGGTTACAACCGTCCGCCCAAATAGAACCGAATAAGGAGTTATGAACCAGATGAATACTAATCAAGCGGCCGGAGCAGCTGCGGGTGCAACAGCCCAAACTCCGCTGCTGCGGAACCGCTTTTTTCAAACGATCCTCATGTCGAATATTATGCTGCAAATCGGAATATGGGTGCGAAATTTCGCCATCCTACTATATGTGACCGATCAAACGAACAACGATCCCATAGCGGTATCTCTGATCTCCGTAGCGGAATTTTCACCGATTTTTCTATTCGCCTTCATTGGAGGCACCTTCGCGGACCGGTGGCTTCCGAAGCGAACGATGATTTGGTGCGATTTGATGTCGGCCGCATCCGTTGTGCTGGTGCTGGTCGCACTAGTGTATGAATCATGGGCCGCCGTCTATTTTGCCACCTTCTTATCTGCAACGTTATCTCAATTCTCGGCGCCCTCATCGATGAAGCTGTTCAAGCAGCATGTGCCGCAGGAGCAGCTGCAAAGCGCGATGGGAATCTTCCAAACGCTTATGGCGGTGTTCTTGATTGCCGGGCCATCCGTAGGAACAATCGTGTACCAAAACTTCGGCATTCATGTCTCCATTGGCGTTATGGGAGTTGCAAGTTTCTTATCCGCGCTTATCCTGTTCCGACTCCCGCAAGATAAAGCGATCACGCGGCGAGATCCGGAAGCGAAGCCAACCTCCGTCATGACGGAAATGAAGGAAGGCCTTCGTTATGTATGGGGCAGCAGAGTACTTCGGACCATGTGTATTACCTTTGCTCTGGCAGGCTTGTCGGGCGGTATTGCGCAAACGTTGGGGCTGTTTGTCGTGACGGAACGACTCGGACAGCCGAAGGAATTTTTGCAATATGTACTCATGATTAGCGGAATTGGCATGTTAATCGGCGGTGCTTTTATAACGGTCGTTTCGAAGAAGATGTCTCCGGTCAAAATGCTGGCGCTCGCCTTGGGCGTAAGCGCGGTTGGCACAGTCGGCGTTGGTTATTCCATGAACGTACCGTTTACGCTGAGTCTTCAGTTGATCATGGGCATGATTTTCCCCATGGTCCACATTTCGATCAATACGATTATGCTAAAATGGTCGGCGCCTGAATTTATCGGACGCGTCAGCGGTACACTAGGTCCAATGTATATGGGAGCTATGGTGCTCATGATGGCATTGGCCGGACCACTGAAGACAATCCTTCCGTTGACCACGATTTATACGTTGTCCGGATTATTAATGCTGGCCGGCGTGCTGTCGCTGGTGCCGCTGTTTAAGCGGCAGGCTCCTGAGCCGGCGGCAACAAGTATTTCGGCCTGAAGAAAAATTTCTCAATTACCTGTTGACATCGAAAGGGTCAACAGGTAATATCATGTATAAATCATAGTAAATCGATAGGAAAAGAATAGTTTGTTCCACCGGATTACCGGAGAGACCAATCATCGAGAGATGAGTGCGTCTCTTTTTTTATCTCTATTCCCTGTTCAGATTGAAATCCGATGGAGGTTCGAAAAATCCAAATCCAATCCAAGGAGGCAATACCATGAGCAAAGTAGAACAAAATGAAATCATTGGTCAATCATTCGAGGTACGTCCGGTAGCAGGCAGAATCGGTGCAGAGATTAGAGGGGTTACACTCTCTTCCCAATTAGAAGAAGAAACGGTCAGCTTCATAAGAGAAGCGCTGCTGAAGCATAAGGTTATTTTCTTCCGCGGGCAGCATCAGCTTGACGATGCGGGGCAGGAAGCTTTCGCTCAATTGCTGGGTGATCCGGTAGCTCACCCGACGGTGCCGATCAAACAAGGAACCGATTATGTGTTGGAGCTCAATTCCAATCATGGCGGTCGTGCCGATTCGTGGCATACCGACGTTACTTTCGTGGATGCTTATCCGCAAGCTTCCATACTGCGGGCAGTCGTTGTTCCGGAGTTCGGTGGCGATACGGTCTGGGCGAACACGGCAGCAGCCTACGACAATTTGCCTGCGGAGCTGCAGAAGCTCGTCGATGGCTTGTGGGCAGTCCACTCCAATGAATATGATTATGCAGCTTATCGGAGTAAGCCTATTGATGAGGAGGCGGAGACGAGATACCGCGAAGTTTTCGTGTCCACTTTATATGAAACGGAGCACCCGCTCGTTCGGGTACATCCGGAGACAGGGGAGCGGACGCTGATTTTGGGTCATTTTGTGAAACGTATCCTCGGGTTGTCTTCCACAGACTCGGCCCAATTGTTCTCGCTGCTGCAAAATCATGTGACAAAACTTGAGAATACGGTACGCTGGCGCTGGGCGGAAGGCGATGTCGTCATCTGGGATAACCGGGCAACGCAGCATTATGCGGTTAACGATTACGGCGATCAGCACCGCGTTGTGCGCCGCGTCACGGTTGATGGCGATGTGCCGGTCAGCATTGATGGCCGGAAGAGTGTTACCCGCAAGAAGGTGGGACCGGCAAGTCAAGCGGGAGAGTCTGCGTAAGAACCGATAGCGATTAACACCGATTGAAGTCTGGAAGCCTCGGATGGCGAGAAGCTGGAAACAGCTCTCGCTGCCGCGGCTTCTTTCTGTTTGCAGAAAATATACTCTACTTGCCGCTCATAGGTGTGTATAATGTGATGGTACTTTATACCATTTTCGCGTGCAAAATCATAGATTTCTATTTTCCGGATTGGATAGGGAACCTTTCTGGCACTCTATCGTCTACTTGGTGAGGTGAACGACTTGCAGTTTGATTACTTGAAGCATGTAACAGGCGGCTTAGACCGGCATGCGGTGCTGAATGAGCTTATGGCGGCGTACGGCAAGGACGTTTGGAATTTCGCTTTTTTCTACACGCGTTCCAGAGAGCTGGCCGATGATATTTCCCAAGATGTATTCGTAAAGGTGTTTCAACAGCTCTATGAATTTCGCGGGCAATCGTCGATCAAAACATGGCTGCTGGCCATTACCCGCAACACGGCGCGCGACGTGCTGCGGTCGGCATGGATCAGACGTGTGACTTTCTTTGGAGGGCTCGTCCGTCCACAAGAGCAAACTTCGCCCTCGGCGGAGCGGGAAAGCTTCGATAAGCTGATGACCGAGGAAATCTGGGCGGTTGTCTTGAAGCTGCCGCAGAAGCTGAGGGAAGTGCTGCTGATGAACAGTCATTATGGACTTTCGATGCAAGAAATGGCGGACATGCTCCACGTATCAGTCGGTACGGTGAAGTCGAGGCTTCATCGTGCGCGAGCTGCGGTTAATCGCAGTCTTACCCAAGAAGCGAAGTGGACTGGGGAGGAAGAATGGACATGAAAGAACCGTTAAACAGCTGGGAGCATAAGCTTGCAGGGAAACCTCCCGTGAAGAATGGGTTCACCTCAGAACTGGAGCATAAAGTGAGGGAGCGCATTCTTATGCAAAACGAGAAAAGAAGAACGCCGTTTCGCGCGGTTGCAGCATTCATGAGCATCATTGTATTGCTTGGTTGTGGCTGGTGGTTCCGCGATGATGTGTTGCAGCTGCTGAAACCGGATTCGGGGGAGAACATTCCGGCCGCACTTCGCGGTGATCCGCTGAGTGACGGGGAATATACGATCAACATCCATCAGTTTGCGCAGGATGGCAGCATAGAATATCAGATTAAGCGGCCGTTTATTATTCGTCACCCTTCCGTGAAGCTGAATATGATCGATGCGCCAAGAGATTTATATAATGATCCCGCTATGTTTAAAGCCTGGATGGATAAGGAGCAGCCGGACATGCTGCAGCTTCCGTTGAAACTGTTTAAGGAGCTGGCGGCAGACGGAAAGCTCAAGTCATTGGATACGATTGTGAAAGAACATCAATTTGAGCTGGGTACCCTATATGCGCCAATCGTTGAACTGCTGCGGCAGCTTGGCGGAAGCGGCGAGTTATACGGATTGCCGGCGGATTTTAGCACGATGGCTCTCTATATTAATGAAGATGCTTTTGCGAAACAGGGGATTCCGCTGCCTGAAGGCGAGATGTCGCCGGAGGAAATATTGCAGCTTGCCAAACGATTCCAAGGTACGGGGATTAGCGGACTCGACGCATTGGATCGTACGAATAAATTTGCGTTGACCGAATTCTTTGGACAAGTATCCGGGCTGCAGACCTTAAGTAAAGACAGTGGAGGCAAAACGGAGGCTACCGTCAATTCCGAGGCATGGAAACAAGTTTGGCAATCGGTTGCGGATGGATACCGGGAAGGCTGGATTACGCAGCAGAAGATCTTAGATATCGGCAAGAGCGGCATCACCATGAAGGATATGGGCAAGAATGATGCTTTTGCTCAAGGCAAAATAGCGATGAAGATTGCACCGAGCTACTACTATTCGAACTTGGAGAATTTTAAGTTTGAAGGCGTTATGAAAGTAAATTGGTCGACAGTTCCGCTTCGCGTGGACGCGTCCGCCACGAACCAACAGTCATTCTTGGGCACGAATACCGTGTACGCGATCAATGCGGCTTCAACCCAAGAGGAAGCGGTCTGGGAGCTGATTTCGTTTATTATAAGCGGCACTTGGCGCAGTGGTCTGGAGAATGCGCAGCTATACTCTACTTTATTAGCTGATCAGTCGGTCATGGATGAGAAGGACAGCAAGCACTGGAAAGCATTCTATGAGAATAAGGTAGATCCGGCAAAAGCGGCTGAGGGTTATAGAATTGCTTTCGACAATCGAGCGAAGGTGGAACTGGACGCTGCCTTGTCCACGCTTGGCGGCGAACAGATGGAAGCCGTTGTGAAAGGATCGAAGTCGGTTGATGCAGCGCTTGACGAAATGCAAAGCACGCTGGAAGCGAGGCTGGCAGGAAAAGGGGAACTATCACATGAGTAGTCGAGTGCGTCGCGCTTCATTCGCGTGTTTCATCTTCCTGCTGGGGGTTAGTTTTCTGCTAAGCGGCTGTATGGCGGATGATCGGACTGCAGGCGGTAACGAGAAAGAAGTCATTCGTATAGCGCTGTCTAGTAAGAGCAGCTATTCCTTTACGATTGGGGATTTTGTAACCGCTGCTTTTCCGAATTTCGAGGTTGAGCTTATCGAGATGGAACCGAATTATAAGTCCATATCGGAGGAGCAGTATGAGAAGAAGCTGAAAGAAGAGAAGCCGGACCTTGTTTTGCTCGGCTACTCCGGCCAATATCCCGGATTGGCGGCTCACGGCGTCTTGGAAGATCTGTCGGTGCGGCTGCAAGCAAGCGGGATGAAAGCGGATGACTTCTATCCCGGGATGATCGATAAAATCAAGCGCGAAGGAGGCGGCAATTTATATGCCTTAGCTGCTTCCTTCCAAGCTTCCGTTCTCTATTACAACGCGGACTTGTTTCACAAGTATAGGGTAGAGCTGCCTCGGAACGGCATGACCATCATGGATGTCATGCAGTTGGCCGGCCAATTTGCGAAAGCAGGAAGCCGCAAGGACGGGGTAGTAGGCTATCATCAGCCGTTTAGCAGTATGCCGCACAGCCTGCTCCTCAGTCTGTCCAGCTCGGAGGGGCTCCAGTCTTACAGCTTCCAAACCGGTAAAGTAACTGTGGACACGCCTGCTTGGCGCAGTCTGTTCGCAACCGTCGTGAATCTCTATAAGAATGGCACCTTCATGATGCAGGATGTCCAAGGGCATATGATCGACGGTACCCTGTATTTTACCGAAGATGATACGAATGAAGCGGATTTGTTTAAAAAAGGAAAATCTGCGATGACGATCGACAGATACAACAGCATCAAAGGAATGAAGTTCGAAACGGGTAGGGTTACGCCGCCGGTTAGCTCCATCGATACGAGCAGATCTGTCCATCTTGGCGTTTATGATTATATGGCGATCCCGACTGGGGCTCGGAATGCCGATGCGGCATGGCAAATTATCGAGTTCATGCTGAGTGATTATGTGGCGAAGGCCAAATCAGGCATTCAGGACGAGTACAGCATGCCAACGCGCAGGTCCTATATGAGCTATGATCATGACCCGGTGCTGGCGGAGCTGTATGAGACGCTTCCGAGCATCGATCGGAGCTATTCGCTCGAAGGGTATGATCCTAAATTCTTGGAACTGTTTCAGCAGCTTCAAGATCGTGAAGTGAAAGCAGCCGTTAATGGCGAGAAGAGCGTAGACGAATGTATCGCGGCCGTGCAGAAGGAAGGACAAGCATTATTGGAAGCGGCGAAACCGAAAAGTCAATAGCTATTCAACTCGCTCAATTAAGCGGTCTCATTTACGAAATGCATATGTTCAACTCCTGAGCAAATATGGTATTATATTGGCAAAGAAACGTAACAGGCAAAGAGAGTCGGCGGCAACCGACTCCCGGCGCGATTACCCGCTTTTAAGGGCGGAAGGCTGTATCAGGATATGAGATTATAGAGTAGACCGCATTCCTTCGCGAGAGGGCGGTCTATTTTTTTTTGAGGTAAGTGAGCATCGCGATAATAAACATGCCGAACGTGAACATCAGCGTCATCGCGTCTTGAACCTCCATGGCGTCACCTCCCTTCCGGGAGACTAGCCGACCGCCCTTGCAAGCCATTCATCGCTTCTCTATTATAAGCGAACGCTTGTTCGTGTGTCTATATGTAATTTGGTACAAGTTGGGAGGGGGATAACCATCCATCTTGTTGTGATTTTTCAGCATTGGCTGTAAATGTTTCAACATAAGCTGTAATTTTTGTTTCAGGATTAAAGGGGTATACACAAAAATGAATATTTATACATGGGGCAAATGTATACCCTCATCGCTTTCGCCATACTTATGCATGCCAGCTCCTAGATAATGGAGCACCTTTAGATTTTATTCAAGGCATGCTGGGTCATGAAAAAGCATCAACCACTCAAATATATGCATAATTGCGTGGAGAACGTCGTCGAGAACTATATCGTCGGTTCTTTTAGATGGCTTTGCATTTGGCTAACGGTAGAAGACACTTAAAGGCATACGATTATATAAAAACAATGCTACCGGCAAACAACATACGGTTTGCATTATTAGCGAGGGCGAGATGTTTGGAGAAGTAGAATCGTTTTCGCTCGGAACAAATGGAACATACGCGGAAACGATCGAGGAAACGATGATTTGTTCAATATCTAAAGAACAATTCGAGCCCCTTTTAAGGGATTATTCAGAGCTCTCTCTAAGATGTTTATCGGATTTGAGTATGAGATTGCGAGAGCAGGATGAATTTGTGGAAAAACTTATTTTTAGAGGCCTTCGCGATCAAGTACTTTACTTTCTAAGAACGCTTTCTAAAAAATGTAGCGTAGAAGAAAACGGATACCTAAAAATCGACATTCTGCTGACTCATCAAGAATTGGCTAATATGGTCGGTGCTACGCGAGAAGCGGTATCACTTATCTTAAGGGAACTATCTAACGAAGGTATTATCGTTACCAGTCGAAGAATGATTAAGATTCATCTTGAAAAAGCGATGAAAGAATTGTCATAAAAACTTTAGAATAATCGAGGTTTTATCGCGTAGGCTTGACCCTCATTACGCTTGGCATGCGGCTGAACGGGAGAATCCGTACATCTCGAATGTTAAAAGCAATGTAGATTACAGAACTGCTACTTGCTGATAAGGTATATTAATTTAACGGAATAAAATAAATAAAGATTTTATGCAACTTTAATCAGTCATTCGATAAAAATAATGGATGGGATGATGAATGAATGTCGAGAAATATCTGGATTCGCAAAAAACGTTTTATTTTTGTTGTATGTATTATGATCGCCATTATTTTCGGAGCAATAACATTGTCGAATTCAAACAAAAACGTGGATTCAGTCGTTCAGGAGACTGGAAACCTCCAGGCAGAAAATGCAACTCCACCAAATGCCCCGCCCGCCGTCACACAAACAAGCGATATTCCCGGATTTGTCCCGAAGCCTTCTCTAAACGGCAGTAAAGCGTCATACGATCTATCGTTGAAGATGACAGATGATCATTCTTTCATTGCGATTGCCAACATTACAGCCACGAATGTATCCTCTGATTCGTGGGACAAGCTGGAACTTTATATGATTCCGAATTTGGGAGGGGATCTAAAGATGGGTGAGGTTCTTCTCGATGATAGACCGGTCCATTATTCATTGGATAAAGCGGCATTGACGGTGAAACTTCCCGAAAAGCTGCCACCGTCCGCAACGACCCATCTAAAAATTTCATATCGTATAAAGAATTACAGTTATTTTAGCAACGATGGCGATACTTACGTCTTGGCTCAGTGGTACCCCATGCTTGCAACGTATCGTGGTGGTTGGAATTTAAATTATAATGCAAACAGTGAATTTGCCGACACGGATTTTAGCGACTTTACGTTGAATTACAGTTTATTCTCCGGATATCATCTTGTATCTTCCTCTCCGTCCGATGCAGATGGTGATGGATCTTCCGGGCAATTAAAAGCCGATCATATTCTCGAAATGTTCGTAGTGGTAACGAAGGGCATGAAGTCCGAATCCAAACTTGTAGGCGATACGAACATTCGCGTTTGGGGTTATAAACTCCCTCAGAGTACCAGTGACACCATTAAGCAAACAGCCGGAGATTTGCTTTCATTCATGAATGAGCACGTCGGACCTTACCCATATAAGCAGTTGGATATCGTAACAGGACAACATTTTGGGAACATAGAGCATCCGGGAGCCGTTACGATCGGCTTAGTCAGGCCGGAACATCTGAAGCAGAGAGTCGTCCATGAACTGATTCACCAATGGTTCTATGGCATGGTAGCCGACGATCCATACTATGACGGCTGGCTGGACGAGGGAATTACCGAATTTGCGACTTCAAGTTATTTAAAGCAGGATTCCTATTTATTACATTACTTAAATCTAAAGGGAAAGCCTTCGAATTTGCCGTTGGATGAATACGCGGAAAACGAGTTTATAAATAGTTTGTACGTGATTCCAAATTATAAGTTGAGCCAGTATTTCGATCAAACTCCCGACGATAAAACAGGATTTAAATTCCTGCACAGCTACTTCGAAAAGTATAAATTCTCGCATGTCACGACGCCTGAATTTGTGCGTTTCATGAAAGCATACTTCCGGATGAAGGACAATAGCTTCTTCCAAAGTTGGATCGTTAATGAATCAAGGTGAAAACAGATTCAGTAATCTAACTTAGTCCAACTGAATATACGATTCAAAGCGAAGCCGGAGAAGAGAGAGGAATAACGAAACGGCCCTTGCGACGATACGATTGTTCCCAAACGAGGCTTAATGCTGCAAGAATAAAATTTTGATGGAGGAAAAGCTAAGGTATCAAAATTATGAGTTTTCACGCAGCTATTTTTTGGCAATGATAGAGAAACTTGATGAACGTATGATGGATATTCAACCTAAGGGCTTCAATAATAACATTCGCTGGCATATAGGTCATGTTCTTACTATTTCAGAAAGTTTTATTTTTGGGGATTTGCAAAACCTGCCTGCCAATTATAAGGAATTATTTTATACAGGAACTAAACCTGATGACTGGAATCGTGACGTGACAAGTCTTCAGTTGTTGATAAAGCAGCTAAAGGAACAGATAGATCGGATTAATCGTATTCCTGAAGAACAGCTTCAGAATCCACAGGACACATACAAAGCTTTTGGCATGAAAACAATTGGTGAACTCATAACCTTTACATTTGCTCATGAAGTTTTTCATCTTGGACAAATTCATGCCATGAAGCTGCTGTTGCAGCGGAGTACGCAGTAAACAGAAGCAAGAAACATTATCTCTTGGTGAAGCCGATATAGCCGAAATGAGGAGAATGTCCCGACATTTGTGTCATTTATGTCGGGACATTTGTGTCGTTAGACAACTGTCGGGTGACAAGAACATTATCTCATTAAATGCCGCGTAAATCGTGGCTTTTTGCATTTATGGGATCAAGTTCTTGTCAAAATCAAATGACAAGAACTTGATCCCATTTCCGAAATTGACAAGAACTTAGTCTCATTGCCGACGAGAGACAGGGAATCCCATATTTAAGGCAGTCAGCCAGAGGTGACCCCGTCTGCACTTCGTTTTACATAATCAACGAAGTCGCCACGAAGGGGCTTGTTTGCCGATTTCATGCTGCGAAAGTGTAGGTCTCAAGAATACTTTTTCCACTTTTTTAAGAGCTCGGGAAACACAATGTCTACCCAGTGATGAATCTGATTAACCGTGCTGTTAAGACGTTTGGTAACCTTCTCACGGTTGGCCATGAGAATGCGCAATTCCTCGTAGGCTTCCGGATGGAAACGAACGGGGGAGTAGTACCCGTTTTTGATCATATCTGCAATGACGAGAGCGTCCTTGCGATCGCTTTTAGATGGGGTGTTGTCTCGGTTTTCCTTGTTCTTTTTGACAAGATGAGGATTAACCAAATCAGCTTCAATGCCTTGAGAGCCAAGCCAACCAGCCAGGCTGAAACAGTAGTGACCGATCGGTTCTATGCCAACGATGAAGTTGCTCAGTTTGTGGGTTTTGAGCAGATCCCTGAATCCAACGTTCGTACAACTTGGCCCCTTCATAAAAAAAATTTAGACGCCTGTGATAGAAAATGAAGTCCCCCTGTGTCTATAGGTTGAATCCCTATCGAAAGCTTCCCTAGCGGGTTCCTACGATTAGGAAAAAACCACATCAAAGGAGAAATGAACAATGAGAAAAGTTGTACTCGCCCTGCACGCATCGCTGGATGGCATCGTCGAAGGACCGAACGGAACGGGGGACATCCAATGGATTTCCTATGACGACGACTTGGCGAAACACGCCTATAACCTCTTTAAAACGGTAGACACAATTTTGTGGGGACGCGGGACGTATCATATCATGAAGGACTATTGGCCGACCGTGCCTTCGAATCCGTCGGCCAAGCCGCGCGATGTCGAACATTCAAAGTGGTTGGATCGCACGACCAAAATCGTGTTCTCCTCCACTTTGGACAACATAGACTGGGTCAACTCCCGATTGGTGAAAGACAATGCGGCGGAAGAAATCATGAAACTGAAACAACAGCCCGGCAAGGACATCATGATCCTCGGCAGCCCCGGGTTAGCGCACACTCTTATGCAGCTCGACTTGATCGACGAATATCAGATTACGGTGTCGCCTGTCGTTGTCGGCCGCGGTTTGCCGTTATTCAAGGGGATCGACGACAAGCTCCGCTTTAAACTGCTTGATAGTAAAACACTGCCATCCGGCGTCGTCTGCCTCCATTATCAGGTGCAGCAATAATCCGGCAGGAAAATCCCGCTATTCGTCGAATAACTTGGTTATCTTGATTGGGTGAGCATGCAGCAGGTTTCACCATCACAAGGAGGCATCGTGGATCATTCATTGGATTTGAAGGACTTGTTAACGCGTATCCGACAAGGCGACTATGCGGCATATGAGACGATTTTCAACCGATATCGCGCGGCGGCGATGTCGTGGGCGCAAAGTATCGTACGCGATCCCTACTTGGCCGACGATATCGTGCAGGAAGCGTTCATCCGCATGAAAGACAAGCTGCACCAGTTGAAGGACGATCATAAATTCGGCGCCTGGTTCCGTTTGATGATCCGCCGCATGGCGATCAATGAGATCCGCGGAGGGGACAACCGGCGCACGATCGCCATCGAGGAGATACTCGAGGCGGGACCTGCGAATCGCGGCCGGTCCGACGAGATCGGTGAGTGGCAAGAGCAGGAGGCCAGCGCCGAGCTGGTTCGCCGCTCGCTCGCCAAGCTGTCCAAGCAGGCGCGGGACGTTCTGGACGCCGCCGCCAATGAAGAAGCTACGCCGGAACAACTGGCGGACCGTTACAATATGAAGAAAAGCAATGTCTACAACATCCTCTCCAGAGCCCGGCTCAAAGTGAACGACGAGCGGTTCCGGGAAGAGATTGCCGCCTATTTACTGGAAAGGGAAACGCACGGTCACCCGAGCTCCTGTTTGCTGCCGGCGCCGACCTATCCGAGGCCTTATGCGTTCATCTCGGCCATGATCGGCGAAGCGCTGGGCACGGCCGAGATTACGAATATCACGTATACTGAACTGATGGGAATTTCGGCGGAGGCTTTCCGCGTCAATATGCCGGAAAATTGCGATTGGCAGGGCATACTGACGTTCGACTGGAGCTATGCGGCTTACCGGACCGTCGAACGGCTCGGCTTCAGCGGAGTTTGTGTCGGGAGGCCGCAACAGACGACGATGACGCCCGACATGCAGGTTCGAATGCTGTCAGTCGTCCACGGATCGGTCGATCGGGGGATTCCGGCCGTTATTTGGAATATGGAGCGGAACGAAATGGGCTTTGCCCACGGGTACGACGATCGTTCGCAGGAGATCCGGTACAAGGGATACAACGGGGAAACGTGGGTTTATCGTTATGACCAGTTAGGACGCCAAACCGACGAACGGCCGGTCTTCGTCTTCGGATTGCGAAGAAGGGTGTCGCCGCCTTCATCAGAGGATACGGTGCTTTGCGCGATCGTCGATCATGCCCGGGGCAAGGAGCCGCCGCTCAAGGGCTACGTCTTCGGTCTGGACGGTTATCGCGTCTGGCTGGAAGGGGCTCGGCGCAACACGCTCGATCTGAACGGACATGCTTACCAGGTCGCTATTCTGGCCGAGGCGCGCCAGCAAGCCGCAGCTTTCCTGGAGCTGCTGGCGGATAGATCCCGCGGTGCAGATCGCAGGACTCAGCTTCTGGCGGCGGCCGATTGCTACAAGCAAGTGAGCAAGTGGTTCGTGCGGCTCTACCCGCGCTTCCCGTTCGGCTACGGCGGCAGCCCCGCGAATCGGTGGCGGGATATCCAGGAGGGGCTGCAGGCGGCATGGGATGCGGAAGAAGAAGGCATCTCGCGAATTGAAGCCGTCATCGCCGGATCATGATGACAAAAATCCCAATATCCCAATTGAAGGAGGAAGTTCAACATGTCTCACCCGATCTCGCCTCGCGTGCCGTCCGTGTTCGTGCCGGTTCGCGATCTGAAGCTGGCAACCGAATGGTACGCCAATTTGCTTGAACGGCATATTATCCCGAGAGAACATGAAGACGGCATATACATCTTCGACTTCGACGGTACGGAGGTCATCCTCGACAGCAATGCCTGGGGGTCTCCGTCCACCATCATGTTCGATACGAAGGATATCGCCTCCGCTTACGATTTCTGCGCCGGTCAGCGGTACGACACATTGACCGACGTGTTCAGCGACGAGTATATCTCCGTCTTTACCGTCAATTCGAAACTCATTTGCCAGGCGCACCGGCTGACGGAATCGGCCAAATCGAAGCCGGCGCATGCGCTTCTGTCGAAGATCGGTCATGTGCTGATCCATACCGATACGTTGAATGAAACCGTGGAATGGTACGAAACATTTTTCGCGCGAAGCGCTGAGCCGGATTCCAGATTCCCCGAGCTCCACTGCATCCGGCTAGAGAAGGGCGCGCACCTGCTCTTCGACGACAAGCGGCTTTGCGAATCCGGCAAGCCTGTCGGCATTATCGAGACCTTTGACCTGGATGCGGCTCTGGCTCATGTGCAAGCCAAGGGAGCGACCGTCGCCCGCGGCATGGAAACCCGGATGGGCGTCCGCTGCTTCGTTTTCGGCGATACCGACGGCAACGAGTTTATCGTGTGCCAGACCGATGTGTGACGGAATTGCCGGCACCTGCATCCGCCTTAATTCGAGTAGGGTAAGACGGGGGATTAGTCCCCCGGAATCCCCGTCAAACCGTGCATGTTTACGCGCATTTTATAGGTTTTGACACAATAAATCAGAAGTATTGTCCAGGGCAGTAGAAAAACTGTCCTTTTTACGTTTCACATCTATTTCAGAAAATGAAATTCACAAGGCAAAGTGGTCACTTCAAATCCTGAAATCCAAACATTATCGTTCATGTGGATGAATTTTGGAGCATTTATCAGTAGACTAAATGCGAAAGAAGCGGTTTCGGAAGAACAGTCGGAGGCCGGGTTAAGAGGGACCTTGTAGTAGAGCCGGACAACATGAAGGCGTGAGGAAATAAAGGGGGGAGATTGCAACCCCATATCCTTCCATATACTGCACGCATTCTCCACGCCGCCCCTGGAGGTTTTCACTCCCATGTCTCAACGGGTCTATGCCCTCTCATTCCTTCGTTACGCCTTTCCAAGGGGTGGAGGCCGGTCTTGCTAACGGTACGGGTCGGTGCCCTTTGGTTCAACTGCATCCGGTACTCCGTGCTTTCTTTTGAAATCCCGCGAATAAGCCAAAATTCGTACGACGAAACGGTTGGATGTGCTTAAGCAGCTAGCTGTAGTGGCATCGTTTTTTTGAGGATTGTACGCTTCACGGCTGCGAGCCATGCCAACGAGTATGCGTGCTAATTTACCAAACAGTTTCATAATGGACCTCATTTTCTTCATCTTCTTCACCTGCACATTATGTGCGTGCATCGCTTGAAATTCCGGATTATTCATGACCAAACTCATCGTATGGGAGTTTTGCTCGGAATGGTTCGGCAGCTCTCACGTCAATGGCAACGCGTCGGGGGAAAGCTGCGTCAACCCGCGAGGACCTTCCAAAGGGATTAGCAAAGTAATGAAAGGCGGCTCCTACCTTTGTCATCGCTCCTACTGCAACCGGTACAGGGTTGCGGCAAGAAGCTCTAACACGCCGGACAGCACGGCCGGCAACATGGGCTTCCGTTGCGTGCGCAACGCGCATTGAACCGTGCGCCCGTCTAGTCTAGGCACATGGCTTAAGAAGCCGCTTTTCATCACAGAGGATCGAACGCACGTTCTTGCCAAGTGGTGAAGTCATGTCGGTTGACAAGAACATTATTTAGAGCTGGAAAGTAATACGTAAGAGGCAAGGGGATTCCCCTTTGCCTCTTTTCTGTTTATCGGCGCAGGTAAATAACCTAACGTCAATATGTGATAAATTATTACACAACATTGCATCGAAATACCTAAAAGGAGCGTAAAAACTAGTTCTATGGCAGTTAAATGATAAGTTTTAGCAAAGAAATGATTGATAAATGGAAAATGTTCGAGTATTATGTACCTGACAATATATCAGAAAATTAAGTTTTATGTCTTGTTTCATTTAATAAATCTATCTACTAATAGATAGAATAACAACTTTTTAGTTGTATATGAACCTTTCTTTGAAAAGGGTTACATATAAAATTGATTTAGGAGGAAAGTCATGCATCATCGGAAGGTTGTCAGACAAGCTCTATCATTATCGCTCGTATTAACAGTACTCATTGGTTCGTTGTTCGGCAGCATGGCTTTTGCCTCGCCAAGCACGAGTATCGGCGTCGAGCCGGGAACCGCGCATGAACAACCGGCCGTTCAGGATGCCGCGTCCGCGCAGTTCGACACGCTGACGCCAAGCGAGTCGAAGGTTGCCTTCGCCTTGTCGGAGGGAAGCCATCCGGTGACGGTCGAAGCGAAGTATAAGGACGGTTCGGCGAAAGACGTGACGACGCAAGGCGCTTGGATGTCCATGAATCCAGCCGTCGCCGTCGTCGACCGGGGCGTCATTACGGCCAAAGCGGCCGGAACGACGGAAGTGCGCCTCAATCTCGGCGACGCCGTCGTCAACGTTCCTGTTACGATCACCGCAGGCGCCGGAGCGCCGGAAGCGGCAGAGCCTTCGGAGCCGACGCTTGTCACATACCTGCTGTCCACGCTGAACGTGTTCGTCGAGGCGGATACGAACTATCCGCTTCATCTGCATGGGACGTTCACGGACGGGTCGACGCGGGATATTACGGCCGATGCCGTCTGGAGCACGGACGATGCCGCGGTTGCGACCGTTTCGCACGGCATGATCAAGGGCATCAAGGGCGGGGCTTCGACGTTCATCCGTGTAAAATACGGCAGCATGCCGACACTGTCGATCGCGGTCACCGTTCAGAAGGATCCGATTCCGTTTCAGTTGTTCGGTCTTATGATGTCGGAAAGCGTACTGAAGATCATGGAGACCGACGCGCCACATAAAATCTATGCGGACCTGGAATATCCCGATCAGGATCTTTACGAGGTGACGAATCTTGGCAAATGGTATTCGTCTAATGAATCCATAGCCACTGTCGACCAGAACGGCGTCATTACGCCGGTCGGCAAAGGCATGGCCTATATTTACTTCGAATATAAGTATACGGCGCCGTCCGGCACGGAAGGCGAAGAAGGCTATGACGACGGCCTGCTTGTCAATGCCGTGCAGGTGTTCGTCGGCGGACCGTTCAAGCTGGAGCGCTATACGCCGGACATGATGGCGCAGCTGGAGCTGGACACGCCTATTTCACTCCCGCCGCGGAGCTATCAGGAAATTACGATCATGGGCGTTTACTCCGAGGATCCTCGGACTGGCCAAAACTATAACGAAGATGACGTCACGGGCGATATCGAATGGACTGTCGCGGATAAATCCATCGTGTCCATCAACGACTCCGGCCGTATCTTTGCAGGCGGCAAGGAAGGCACGACGACCATTACAGGCCATTATTTAGCGCTCGAACCGTTCACGTTCAACGTGACGGTGACGAAGGCCGCTGCTGCAAACAAGGTGCTGAATTTGGTAGCTGAGCCGACCTTCGTGGAAATTAAGGATGGCAAACCTGTTCAGCCGCCGATCATCAAAGCCATTTACAATGACGGCACAGTTGAAGACGTCACGTCAAAAATCGCCGACAGCGATTGGCTCGCTTCCGATGCATCGGTAGCGTACCACAGCGACAACGGTACGATCGTTGCTGAATCCGTCGGCTCGGCCGTTCTCGGCGCGATCTACAATAATGAAGTTGCCATTATACCTGTTATCGTGAAGCAAGCAGATCCGAAGACGGCGGTCTCCCTTTCCGTTACGCCAGATTCGCTGAACTTGCAGCTCGGCAAGCATGAAGCGTTGTCAGTCGAAGCGGTCATGTCCGGCGGCGAGACGCTGAATAAAACACAGGCAGCTGTCTATCGCTCGGCCAACCTGCAGGTGGTCTCCGTTAACCGCAAGGGAGAGATCACAGCTGTCGGTAAAGGAACGGCAGCTATCGAGGTGTCGTACGGCGGACAGAAGCAATCGGTCACGATTGAGGTTGCTGCTTCCGAGGGATTGCCGCCGGTTGCAGAGACACCGAAGCAGATTACCGGTATTACTGTAAGTGATCCGAAAATAACGCTGGATGTTACGGCTGGCCCTCGCCCGGTTACCGTGCAGGCTGACTACAGTGACGGCACGAGTGCGGACGTAACCGCGCAAGGCAAGTGGTCGACGCAGGATGCCGGCGTGGTTACGGTTAAGGACGGCGTCTTGACGCCGGTGGCTCCGGGCTCTACCCGCGTGCATCTGGTACTGGACGGCGCAGTCATTGCAGTTCGCGTCACCGTTAAGGAAGGCGACTACTCCTCCAACGTCAGAGTGGCAGACGAAGGCGCGGCAGCGGAACCGACGGTTGACGCGCTGCTTCTGTCGACCACAAAGATTTTGGTGCAGAAAGGGGCTAAATTCCCCGTCCAGCTGCTCGCTGTCAAGAGTGACGGCACGACGGAGGACGTGAGTGACCAAGCAGCATGGTCGGTCTATGATACCGAAATTGCCGACGTGGTGAAGGATAACGGCGCAGTCAGCATCCTCGGAAAATCGACGGGTGACGTTAATCCAGATCCGGGCTATCAGAAGTTTGGCAGAACGACACTTACCGTCGGATACGGCGATTTTACGCCGACGATCGTGAACGTGTCCGTTAGCGAGCAGCCGGATCAGCCCGACGTGCTCGACATCGGCTTCCGGACTTCCGACTATTCGTGGAACTTTGACGGCGCGTCCTTCAGATTGTACAACGGACAATCGCCATACGAGTTGAAGCCATTCGCTTTGGATACGACGGGTGATACCTACCCGGTGGAAGACGGAGCGTGGACATTCTCGCAGCCGGGCGTCGTGAACGTCAACACGGACAACGGCTTTGAGGCCGTAGGAACCGGGGAGACGGATGCTGTGTTCACGTACGAGCGTTACGGCGTGACCTATAAGCGTACGCTTCACTTCGAGGTTGTCGACCTGGAAGGCATCGCAGCCGATGCGGACGAAGCGGCTGGCGTCTATTCTGTCGACGTTCATCCGCAAGGTTCCTCGCTCGTCGGCTTGAATGAAACGTATACGGATAAAGACGGGCAATCGTATACCGACCCTCTATCCGGGTTCGTCGATTGGCAGATCGATGATCCTGATCTCGTCGCCGTTTACAACGAGCAGCCTTATGTTCGTTTTGTCGCTGGGACGAAAGAGGGCACGACGCGGGTGACTGGGGAGTACTTCGGCCATACGATCGCATTCGACGTGACGGTGACGAAGAACCCGATCAAGCCGAAAATCATGACGCTTGTCGCAGATCCAACGTATTACGTGTTCGATGATGCCGACGATCAGCCGGTTGTTCCGGTGGTCAAAGCCATCTATAGTGACGCGACCGTTCAGACACTGAACAATGCGGATCTGACGTGGTTCAGCGGCGAGCCGACGATTGCCGATCTTACGGAGGACGGCAAAATTACGCGGACGAACCGTAAAGGCGGAACCAACGTCGTTGGCCAATACAAGGGTATCGGAGTCAGAATACCGGTAATCGCGACGTATTCGGATGCGACGCCGGTGGCTACAGGCTTGACAATTACGCCTGACTTGAATTCGATGACGGTCGGCGGAACGCAACAGTTGAAGGCAACGGCAACGATGAGCGATCTAAGCGAACCTGTTGTGACGGATCTCGCGATGTTCGAATCGAAAAATCCGGACGTGGTTACCGTCAGCAACGATGGTCTCGTAACCGCCGTTAAGCCGGGTACGGCGAAGCTGCGCGTTTACTATTGGGGTTTCAATGAATACCTGACGATTACGGTTACGCAAGCTAATACGGGCGGTTCGGGCCCGATTGTAACGCCTCCGTCGCCTCCAGTAACGGATCCGGTTACGGATCCGACACCGGTCACGCCGACGCCAGAAACCCCTGTATTGAACGCTTCCGTGGATGGTGCGGCGGTGAAAGATCGGATCGGCAAAGCAAAGGCCGATGCGACGTCCGTTACGTTCAGCGACGTTCCGTCTACTTCTTGGAGCGCTTCGTCCATCGAATTGGCTTCGAAAGCCGGGTTTGTCCAAGGTTACGCGGACGGCTCGTTCCTGCCGAAGAAGAACGTGACGCGCGCCGAATTTGCTTCGATGCTTGCGAATGCGTTTGGCCTGACTGGATCGGCTAAGGTCTCGTTCACAGATGTGAAAGACGACCACTGGGCACATGGCGCGATCAGCGCACTGGAAGCCTTGGGCTTCATTAAGGGCTACGGCGACGGCACCTTTAAGCTGAACCAGCAGATTACCCGTGCAGAAATGATAACGATTCTTGCTAAGGTCATCGACTTTGGCAAAGCCACTCATACCAGCACGTTTACCGATTTGAATAATCATTGGGCAGCTAAAGCGATTGATGCATTGACTGAAGCAGGCGTCGTGAAAGGCAGAGGGGAACATACCTTTGCACCGAATGCGAATGCAACGCGCGAAGAGGCTGTTGTCCTCATCCTGCGTGCGCTGAATGCGAGCTTGGATTTAGGGTTAACCGAATAAGCAGCTTGGCAAGGAGAGAAGGAAGCGCAGATGCGCTTCCTTTTTTCTATGTAACGGTTCCGTCAAATGAGGACCCCTGAAAATTGAAAATACGTTCGCGATAACGCTGGAATTACTGTAACATTTAGGAAAATAAAATCGTCTATGAGTCTATGGATTGAAACATGCTGCTTTTAAATTACGCTATGAAGGAAATAAGCCCTATGCACGGTTGGATATCGATATTTGGAAAGACGGCAAGAAAACAGCCTCAGCCAGCTCCATCGGGGATTTGTTCTATAGTTCGGATGGCCGCGGAGGCCGTCAGATCGAAGTGATGATCGCCGTCGATACCGTTCCCGTCGAAGGAAAGGAAGAGCTCCGCATCGTTAAAGTCAATACGATTGATGACAAGGGCTCAAGCCTGGCGACCTTTACGGCGACATGGGATAAACGGTTAACCTCACGAGGATTGCTTCAGACTGCAGAACGGACAGCATTCAAAGCGGATGCGGCTGTTCATGTAGAGGTACTTGAGCAGCTCGTATTCCGTAGGCGACAGCTCGAGGAGCCGATCCTCATAATGGATTTCGCCGCGCCTGTCGTCGATGACCCCTGTCAAGTAGACAGCTGAAAAAAGCTAAGCAGCCAACGCGCATCGGTACTCAATCGGTGCGCGTGAAGCTTAGACCTTGTCATTACGCTAACGGGCACGTTAGTTCAGAAACACAAAGAAGCGGCGTTGTTCGTCACTTTCGACACGTTCGCCGAGCTAAACTTACCGGCCGATAATACGTTACTCACCGTCACTAGGGCAGGTAAAATAAAAAAGCTGAGATTACAATTAATCTCTAGTGAAGTTGAAGGTGCGGGATTTGAAACCAGTTCTCAAACAGCTGCCTTATTTGGCTTTAGAACCGGCGATAGATACGCTCTGAGGTTTAATCAAGTGACTAATGTCCTCGAAATTCGAAGCGTCGGTGGCAAATAGAACATTTCTTACATGGATAAACCAACCCCAGGAATGGAGTTGGTTTCTTTTATGCATAGTCATAAAATCGTCACGATTCCGATCTCGGGCGAAGCGAAGCTTAAAGCGGAGCATGGTTGTCGGGTGACAAGAACATTATCTCAGAGCAATTGGATAGCACGATTAACAGCGTCGTGGAGGACAGCAAGTCGAAGAAGTCATAGCAAGAAGTGAGCGAGGCAACCCAAGCTTTATTTATGGGAACCGCTTTATTTCTGGTTGTCGATACTATATATCCTAATGTTAGAGGACAGCGGTTATCGAGACACGAAACTGCTGTACCAGCTATCATAGTTCCACCTTTATACCTTGCCAAATTCATGTTTTCGGCATTAATTGAATGGAAACGAGTAGCCACAGAAGGAGTTGGCGGTTATGTCCTGTTCATGTCAAGCTTGTCGGAAGCTGCCTAGATATCGCGGAAAGAGAGCAACCAGACGTGGAACCATGGTTCGTGCGAGAATCGGAAACGGGACGCTAAGCGTTCCAGCCATTATCTGCAATGGATCTAACCGAGGACTAGGGTACAGCACGAAAGGTGAAAGAAAATTAACGAACACGGGCTCGATGCGAAGCGCCAGAATCGGGAGAGGAATGCTAAGCGTGCCTTCCTTAGTCTGTACGGGATGTCCAGTAGGACACTATTGTGGAACGAATGAGTTGATTGATAACCATGGTCTCAATTTGTACGTAGATTATGACTTCAATCCAGGTACATTCGTAGCTGAGCTCAGTTTAAGATTAAATAATACAACAATAGCAGCACGTGCCCTAGACCCGAGAAATCCAAGGTGGGCCATCTATGGCGACGTTCGTTACGGCAAGCTGCATATCACCGATTATTTAATTTTCTCTCTGGAGGAGGCACGCCCTAACTTCGTCACACTTGTCGTGAGCGGACTTGGTGTTTGTCTGCCAAACCCGAATTCCGGCAATGAAAATTGTGAAATTATCCGTACGACGGAGATTGCAAGGTTCCCTATCTTCTCAACTGGTGGAAGGCATAGAAGGAGAAAGTGCTAAGCCGCGATTACCGCGGCTTTTTTTGTCGGGTGACAAGAACATTCAGTTTCAAGTGTAAGAGGACAAGAACATATATGCATTAGAATCCGCGTTTTACGCGGTTTTTTTATTTTATGGATACAATTTCTTGTCTTTCCAAAAGACAAGAAATTGTATTGTTTCCCAATAAAGGACACAAAGAAGATAGTTCAATCATTTCGCGAATATCTTAATTCATAGCTGATAAGGAGAGACAAGGGGGGCTTTATCGACATGGGCGACCGCATTATTCTTGCTACGGTAATCGCAGTAATACTAATAGTCCCAGGAATACTCTCAATAATAAAATCTGAGATAATGTACAGGTCCTCAGCGACATACGTATCTCCAAAAAAACCATCAAGAGCTGCAAAAAAGAGATTTAGAATAAGTGGATATGTAAGTGCATGCTTAGGGATTGTTTTAGTAGTAATTGAACAACTAGCCTCTTTGAGATTGTCATTTATTAAAATGGTTAGTACTAATGATGATGTGTGAAAAACTTTATTTATTGGTCTCTGTTATAACTATCCAGTTGGCTTTGAGCCAATTGCCATTATCCATTCACAGATGATTAAGCAAAAGGCAGCCGGCGGATATGTTGTGACAACAAGCAGTTTTACTCAAAACGCAGTTGATTACGCCAAGGGGTTAAATATTGAGTTAATTGGCGGGCAAAATCTTGTTGAATTATGGATCGATAGCTTAGAAAAAAAGGGTGCTTTGTATTCTAAGCTTATACAACCATCTACAATATAAATGAATTTGAAAATAACGCCTCACTCATACATGAGTGAGGCGTTATTATTTGATTTTCATCATTTAAATGACATTTCTACATACGAGTAGTCATTGAAACGAGCTGCAACCGTAACCGTATCAATTTAATCTGATTTACTAAACGAGGGACTATTGAAGGAGCCCTTCTTTCAGGACAATTGAGCTTAGGGAAAACGCGAGTATTGTTACAAATAGCCGGAAATAGGACTTTGTTTTTACAGATATCTTTGTATTATATAATTAAGCGTAATTTACTTCGTATCCTAATCAGACATTCATATCGTTAACATGAAAGGAATAAGCTCCCCATGAGATTCCTTAATTTCTACCGCTCGAAGAAGTATTTGCAACGAATAATTCTTTCGGTTACTTCTTTGATCATCATTCTCGTTTCGATATTCTCTTATATCGTGTTTCAATATGCACAAAATATAATTATAGGGATCCAGAACGAATCCAATACCAAGGTTTTATCTCAAATTCAATACAATATCGACTACATGAACGAAGTGGTCCGAAATATAGCGACTTCCCTTTATTTTGATAACGATGTCATTCCATTGATGACGGCCAGTAAGCCGGATCAGGTAGACTTATTGACGCGTAGAATGAAAATCGATAAGTTTGCGGATTATACTCCGTTCATTGATTCCATCATTGTTTACAACGGGCAGATGGATAAATTCATATGGGGAGGAAATGCGGAATTGCAGAATTCCGCGGACATCCGATATGCCAAATTAAAGGAACTTCTGAACGGGCAGCATGAAGTCCCGAAGATGAGGCTGTTTTCGCTGAAAGAAGATGTCTTCTCCATCGTTAACTATGATGCTTTCCCGTATAAGAAGGGAAAGAGCGCACTCTTCATAAATGTGAAAACACAATGGTTGTTTGAAAATATTCAAATCATTAACCGGTTGGCGGGACAATTGAATGAAAATATATTCATCGTCGATGAGTTAGGCCATTCCATTACCCCGCACAAGGATGCAGCAATCTCAGCGCCTGAAATTCAGCAAATCATTACTCAATTACCTGCCACAGAGGGAGAAAGCGGTTATTACCGTTTTGGGTCGGGCAGCAAAGAGAAAATGATCAGTTATATGAATATTCATGAGAACGGCTGGAAAATCATCAGTGTCGTACCGCTGGAGATGCTGATGGGAAAAGTCGAACGGCTAAAAACGTTATTGATTCTCGTGACAAGCGGATTCTTATTTATATCGATCCTTTTTGCACTCTGGATCTCTCACCGGCTTTACCGGCCGGTAGGCAATTTGCTTAATCACGTTAAACCTTTACGTGCCGTAGATCAGGAGCAGGGGCAAAAAGGCGACGAACTGGCTTATATTTCAAGTGAGTACCATCGCGCGCTTGCTCAGGTCAGCAAGGCAGAGAAGGATCAGATTTCGATGCACAATATAGCTCGGCAATTTTATCTGCGTAAATTGATTCACGACAGCCAGACGATTTCGGACATTCAAATTCAAGAGTATATCCGGGAGAATGAGCTGAACATAGGTTTAACCGGCGCATATTTGCTCTGTATCATTAAGATCGATAAATCGCAAACGTTCATACCGATAAGGGAGAAGAAGCTCGTTTATTTCGCGATCTCCAACATCGCGCAAGAAATCGTCGCGCGCAAATACCGCTGTGAAACCGTTGAGATGAAGCAGGATCATCTGGCGATGCTCATTAGCATCGAGTACGCGGGCGATGAAATGTACCGAGAGCTTATAGCAGAACTCCAGCATGTACAGGAGGTCGTACTCCGAATGTATCATGTCACGTTCTCGGCTGCGTTCAGCGAGGCGGTGGACAATTTGGAGAAGCTGTCCCATTATTACAATGAAGCCCTGCACGATTTTCAATATAAGTACATTTTCGGCCCCGGAGCTGTTATTGTCCCCGGCATGATTAGCGTGAATCAGAGGAATCATGAAGCGAATCTTCCGGTCGAGCTTGAGAAGAAGCTGATTGAATCGATCAAGTTAAATCAATCGGAGTTATTTGGAAAGACGCTGGACCGCACGTTTAAGCATATTTCTTCCCTGCATTACGATTATATCGAATACATGATCATGCACGTTCTATTATTGATGAAGGTCGCAATCAAAGAGATTAACCATAATCGGATTCATCCGGTTTCCATCGATTTAAGCGATACGAATCGTAAGATCTTAGAGTCGGAGACAATGGAAGAGAGCAAACTCGTATTTCAAGCGATTTATGAGGAGCTATCCGACAGGCTGAATCATCAAGAAGCCGACGGACGCAATGAGGTATTGATGGATGCCATTAAGGAAATTATCGAGACCAAGTATACGGATGTGAATCTGAGTCTTCAGGAAATCGCGGATGCGATGAGAATGTCGCCGACCTATATCGGCAAGTTGTTTAAGAAGTGGCACGGTCAGTCGGTTGCGGAGTTCATTAATGAAATCAGGCTGCGTTACGCCGTTCAATACTTGGAAGAAAATAAGTACAATATCAATGACATTATCGATAAGGTCGGATTCGGCAACAGAAGCATTTTCTTCCGCTTATTCAAGAACAAATTCGGAACGACACCTAAGGAATATCGCATAAGTAAATCGATCATGGACAATTAAATCGTGCGTAAAACGGAACCACCCACTGCATAGCAGCAGTTTGGGTGGTTTTTTACTTTTAACTGCTTTTGAGACTGTGAACGACGACTAAAAACCACTTTTGTGACTATACGCAGAGGATCGATTTTTGCAAAGATGAGAGCGTAAAGGGAAACAATCGCAACCATCAAATTCGCTTGTGATAGGAGAGCAGAGGAGACAAATATGAAACAGGCTGCAGGTACGGAAATCCATCTTGAAAGGAACAGATCAAGGTTACTGGTGAAGAACAAATCGCTCTGGAGACAGCTCGTGCAGAACTTCGAGCTCTTTACATTGTCACTGCCGGGCGTCCTGTTCTTGTTCATTTTCGCGTATATCCCGATGTTCGGAATCATTATTGCCTTCAAAAATTACAGGTTCGATAAAGGCATCCTAGGCAGCGAATGGATCGGGTTCAAAAACTTCGAATTTCTGTTTGCCTCCGATACGGCATGGCGGATCACTCGCAATACCATCTTGTACTCAAGCGGTTACATGCTGATCGGCACATTCACGGCATTGCTGCTCGCGATCTTCATGAACGAATTAACGAAGAAGTGGATTAAGGTCCATCAGACGATTATCTTTCTGCCGCATTTCGTTTCTTGGGTGGTTGCCGGTTACTTGGTCATCGCGTTTCTGGACCACAATGCGGGGTTTCTCAATCAAATGCTGGAATCGATCGGTTGGAGGCCGCACAAATGGTATTTTGAATCGGCGCCTTGGCCCTATATTCTGAACTTGGCCAATCTGTGGAAAGGAATCGGGTTCGGGACGCTGATCTACTATGCGGGAATTGTTGGCATCAATCCGGAGTATTACGAAGCGGCGAGGATTGACGGGGCTTCCCGAACACAGATGGCGGTTAAAATCACGCTGCCGATGCTTAGTTCTCTGATTACGATTCTGCTCATTCTTTCGATCGGCAATATGTTCAGAGGCGATTTCGGACTTCATTATTTCATTCCGAATGATTCGAAATTCGCGCTTCCGACGACGGATATTATCGATACGTATGTGGTTCGGGCACTTCGCTCGCTGGGGGATATCGGAATGTCTTCCGCGGCCGGCGTATACCAATCGGTTGTTGGCTTCATCCTTGTTGTGCTCGCCAATTGGATCGTCAGACGAATCAATAAAGATAATTCATTGTTTTAGGAGGATAAAGGTGTGACACAGAAACAGCTTATGCCGCGTATCGTGAACTTGTTTTTCATAGGACTCAGTACCCTCATGATAATACCGTTCCTTCTTGTCATCGCCGTGTCGTTCTCCAGCGAGGCTTCGATTAAGAAAAACGGGTATGCTTTTATTCCGGAAACGTTCAGCATGCAAGCGTACAAGTATATTTTCGACATTCCGGAGGTGGTGATCCGAGCCTACGGCGTAACGATCTTTATTACGATTGTCGGTACTGTATTCAGCCTGCTGATTACAACCATGTTGGCTTATACGATCTCGCGCAGTGATTATAAGCTTCGAAATGTGACTTCCTTCTATGTGTTCTTCACGATGCTGTTTGGCGGGGGCTTAATTCCATGGTATATCCTCATGACCCAGTATTTGCACCTGAAGGACACTATTTGGATCTTGATCGTGCCAGGCTTGTTCAATGCTTGGAATGCGCTGGTATTAAAAGGCTTTCTCTCCAAGATACCGATGGAAATTATCGAATCGGCCAAGATGGACGGCGCGGGAGAGTGGCGGATATTCTTTACGATCATTATACCGCTGTCTACGCCTGCGCTTGCGACGATGGGACTTCTGATTGCTTTTGGATACTGGAATGAATGGTTCAATGCACTGCTTTTCATTGATAATCAGAATCTCGTACCGCTTCAGCTACTGCTTGTTCGCATGATGAACAGCATTGAGATCATTACAGCGAATTTGGATCGCTTCGGATTGCCGAGCTTAGATACATCCAAATTTCCGACGATGTCTGTCCGTATGGCGATGGTTGTCGTTGCGGCAGGCCCAATGATGCTCGTATTCCCCTTCTTCCAGAAGTATTTCGTGCAAGGTTTAACGATCGGTTCTTTGAAAGGATAATTTCGAGACTATATGGAGGGCTTGAACCAAAGGAGGTAGAATGGAAAAGATGAGCCCTTCAGTAGTTTGAAATAGAGTCATCCATACCATTTTGGGAGGGTCAAGAATGAATGCGATTAACAGACAAACAGGAATGAAAGGCATGTTAGCTCTTATGTTTGCCTTATCAATTGTGATTAGCGGCTGCTCGTCCGACGACAACAAGGAAGGGGCTTCCACTAACAAACAGAATGAGCAAACGCCCGCAGCAGACAATACGGCTACTAACGCGGATACCAAGGGAGAACCGACCGAGGCCGAGTTACCGCAGGTCGAGCTGACTTGGCATTACGGAACAGGAGCTCTTCAGCCGGATCAACAGGAAGTGCAAGATGCCGTAAATGCGTACCTCAAAGACAATACGAAATTAAATGCAACGATAAAGCTGGTCCCGTATGATTTTGGCAGCTACGATCAGAAGATGAACCCCATGATTGCAGCCAATGAGAACATGGATATCGTATGGACGACAGCATCATGGCTGCTCAGCTACTCGCAAAATGTGTCCAAAGGCGCTTTCCTGGCACTTGATGACTTACTGCCGAAGTATGCTCCCAAAACCGCAAAAGAGATGATGCCAGATAAATTCTGGGAGGATATTAAAAACCCTGCGGACGGTAAAGTGTATGCCATCCCGAATTATCAAGTAGCCGCTACGGCAGCGGGCTTCGTATTCCGCAAAGATCTGGTGGATAAGTACAACTTTGATATCACTTCGGTTAAGAAAACAGCGGACTTGGAGCCGTTCCTGAAGACGCTGAAAGAAAATGAGCCGGATATTATTCCGTTCGCTTTCCAAGACTACCGCAACATTCCGGATTACGGTAATGAATTAAGGAACAGCGGCTGGATATGGTACTACAAGAATAATCCATTCATACCAGTCGATACGAACGCTTCACCGGAGCGCCTTGCGTATTGGAACTTGATTCACAGCTGGTATGAGAAAGGGTATGTGTATCAAGATTTGGCAACAGTGAAAGATTTCGATGCCTTTATTAAAGAGGGCAATGTCGCGGTCTCGACGGACGTCACCTTTAAACCGGGCGGAGAGTTCGAGATGAAAACAAAAAACGGCGGGCATGAGGTCGTCAGGCAGCAGCTTAAGGAGTCATCGTTCACCGGGGTAAATGCTACGATGAATGCCATTAGCAAAAACTCCAAAAACCCGGAAAGAGCTTTGATGTTCTTAGAATTGGTCAACACCGATAAGACTTTATACCACCTGCTTTGCTACGGAATCAAAGGCAAACACTACAATGAAGTGGATGGTTATTATCAAGCTATCGAAGGCAGCGGCTACAACCCAGGTATCGATTGGGTGTTCGGCAATCAATTCAATGGCTTGCTCAGAGAAGGGCAGCCGAAGGATTTGTGGGAGCAAACGAAACAACTGAATGAGTCGGCTGAAGTTTCGCCTCTATATGCCTTCCATTTCAATTCGGAATCCGTAAAAACCGAAGAAGCCGCAATTAACGCAGTGAACGATGAATACTTGCCGATGCTGAATTTCGGTGTCGCAGACCCAGCAACGATGCTGCCGAAATATAAGGCTGCATTGGAGAAGGCGGGGCAGAAAACTGTTGAAGCTGAAGTGAAGAAGCAGCTTGACGCTTGGATGGCCGCAACAGGAGCTAAATAAAGTTATCTTCTTATGGGGTCCGTCGGCACATCGCTGACGGATCGCATAATAGGTTAGATTTAACGAGGAACATAGTCCATTTCGATACTTTTCTCCAAAATTGTTACTATTCAAAAGACAGTTTCCACAATTATTATCGAAACCGTACTCCATTAAAGTTGAATATGAAAGCGCTTTATTTACTGGTTGGAAAATGGATCGTGTTAGTATTCGTGCACTAACAAATTGGAGGGGAAATGATGTTCAGAAGGTACTATTTGCTCGCATTATCGGTTCTGATTGCTTTAAGCGTGTATGTCACGGGTCCACAAATTGCAAATGCAGCAACCTCCTACTATGTCGCGACAACAGGGAGCGACACCAATTCGGGCACGCAAGCATCGCCTTTCAAAACCATTCAAAAAGCAGCAAGCATCGCAGTCGCAGGAGACACAGTCATAATCCGCGGCGGTACTTACCGGGAGACAATAACGCCCGCCAATTCGGGTTCGGCCGGCAATTTGATTACCTATCAAGCTTATACGGGGGAAACGGTAACGGTAAGTGGAGCGGATGCGGTGACAGCGGGATGGTCCGTCCACTCGGGATCTGTGTACAAAGCGACCACAACGCTAGGACTGGGTGCGGAAAATCAAGTCTTCGTGAATGGGGAAATGATGATCGAGGCCAGGTGGCCGAACATTACGGACCAAGACGCTGTACTTAGCAACCCTCAGTTTAGAACGGCTGCCGGAGGCTCGGTTACGCAGGTTTCCGATTCCGGTCTTACGCAAGCGGCCGGTTATTATACCGGAGCCCGGATTTGGGTAGACGCACCGAACCACTGGGTTGCCCAGACAAGCGTAATTACGAATTCCGCCGTCGGTTCCGTTACGTTCAATACGGTTCCTTCCGATGCCGTTCCGGGAGCGGGAAGCCGGTATTATCTATACGGCAAGCTGAATTTACTCGATACAGCCAAAGAGTGGTACTATTCGGCAGGGACTTTGTACCTCCAAGCTCCGGGTGGAGGCAGCCCGACGAATGTGGAAGTCAAAGCTCGTCAGTACGCATTCAATCTTGCTAACAAATCGTACATTCAGATTAAAGGATTGAAGCTGTTCGCGAGCTCGATCAGCACGAACAATTCAAACAACAACATCATGGACGGAATCGATGCTAAGTATGTGACGCATACCAATACGCCTGGATACGCTTGGGGAGACGATACAACTGGTATTCAGATCAAAGGGAACAATAACGTGCTCAAGAACAGCCAAGTGGCTTACAGCTCCGGCAACTGTGTCGTCGTTACGGGAAGCGGCAACAGCGTCGTGAACAATGAAATCCACGAATGCGATTACAACGGAACGGACGATGCGGGTATCTATGTCAGCTCGTACTACACCGCTCCCAATACGTTGCTGGCCTACAATACGATTTATAAAACAGGACGCGGCGCCATCCTGCCGAAAACAACGAGTGCAGTCCGCATTACCTATAACGATATCTCACACTTCAGTACGCTGATGGACGATGCCGGCGCGATCTATGTATTTCGTACTGATGGGGCAGGTAGCGAGATTGACCATAATTATATTCATGATGGAGATGAAGGCCTAGTAAGCGGCATTTACTTGGATAATGGATCTTCCAATTTCTTAATCCACCACAACGTGATGTGGAATCTGGCATTGGGATTTGCGATGAATCCGCCAAGCCATTTCAATTTGATTTATAATAATACACTTTATGGCATTGAAGGCATTATGGGCGGCGACGATTATTACAGCTTCCAAATCTTCAACAATATTCTTGAAATAGCTGCGCCAAGCAATTATGCCGTCTGGGGCAAAAATCTGCATGCCGACGTTTCCGATCTTCGATTCGTGAACTCAGGAGCAGGCAATTTCCGCTTGCAGAGCGGCTCCAAGGCGATTGATGCCGGACAGGTCATTGCCGGAGTTACGGATGGTTATACGGGTTCGCTGCCCGATGTAGGCGCTTATGAGTATGGGGGAGCAGACTGGACTCCGGGACGAAACTTCGCATCTCCTCCTAGCGCAAGCTTCTCTTTAACAAATACGAGCTATAAGAACCTCCTGGCAAACAGCGATTTCGAGAATGGGCTGAATTCCTGGACGAAGACGAACGCTCAAACGGCAGTAACCGAAAGCTCGAGCTTCTCCGGTTGGTCAAGAGTGAAGCTCGGAACGTCAGCGGATGGCGTGCAGCAGGTGATCACGGGACTTAGCCCAAATACAACCTACACCTTGTCGGGCTGGGGAAGTGTTGGTGCTTCGGGGACGACGGTCAGATTGGGCATCAACTCGTACGGGGGCTCAGATCAGTATGTGACGTTCGATACAACCTCGCAAACAAGAAAGTCGTTAAACTTTACTACGGGTGCGGCTAACACTAGCGCAACGATCTATTATTTGCGGCCGGCAGGGGGCAGCGCTAACGCATATGGAGATGCGTTTGGCGTTACCTTGGTTCAACCCGCGGCTGATACGCTTTTTATCGAGCCAGTGACAAGCGATTACTTGGCCAATTCGCTCACGAACCCCGGTTTCGAATCAGACTTTACCGGGTGGCCTGTAGATTGGACGAATACGTCGATCACAACGACAGCGGCTAATGTACACAGCGGTACGAAGGCGATGCAGCTGGGTACGGGTACAGCGGGACGCGTGCAATCTTTTGCGAGTCCGGTAGTTGGAGCGGTATACCGGTTAGGTGGCTGGGTGAAGGTCACGAATCCTTCCGAGACTGTATTTATAGGGATTGGATTCGTCAACAGCGGAGGCTCGACGTTCCTCGAGCACAAAATGAATTTCCACAGCACCGGTTACGAGTACAAGGAAATATTGTTCAAAGTTCCTGCTGGCACAACCTCCTTTAATGTATTTCCTTTCATTTTGGGGGCGACAGGACTTGCATACGTGGATGATCTTACGCTTAATCGCGTACAGCTATCAGGCGGCGGTTCAGGAGGGACCACGACGACCGTATACGAAGCCGAGAATGGCACCTTTGCAGTCGGTGCTCAGCAACAAAATGCAAGCAACGCTTCAGGGGGCAAGGTGGTCGGAAATATTAACAGCGTGGGCGCATACTCTCAAATCGCCAGCGTTAATGGGGCTGCGGGAGGAAATGCGAGCTTGGTCATCCGTTATGCCAATGGATATGCAGACAATCGGAGCTTAAGCTTGTATGTCAACGGCGTGGATGTGCAGCAGATTACGTTTGCTCCGACGGGAAGCTGGAATACGTTTGCCGATACTGCGGCAATCACCATTCCTCTGAATGTAGGCACTGGCAACACGATTAAGCTGCAAAGAGATTCGGCCGACGTTAACGCTGCAGACATCGATAAATATACGATTACGACATCAGGTGGAACGAGCGATACGACAGCTCCCTCTGCGCCGACCAATTTGGCATCGCCTTCGAAGACCGATACATCGGTGGATTTGACATGGACCGCTTCTACCGATAACGTATCCGTGACCGGATATGATATTTACCGCGGAGGAACAACATTGTGCGGCTCGACGACGACAGCAACAAGCTTTACTTGCACCGGATTGACGGCAAACACAGCATACAGCTTCACCGTGAAAGCGAAGGATGCCGCTACCAATGTATCGGCAGCGAGCAGCGCGCTTAATATAACGACGAATGCTGTATCAGGGTTGCCGAGTCCGTGGCTCAATCAGGATATCGGAAGTGTTGGCATAGCAGGAAGCACAACATATGCGAGCAGTACCTTTACCATAAGCGGAGCCGGCATCGATATTTGGGGAACGGCGGACAGCTATCAATTTGCATACAGGACAATGAATGGAGACGGTGAGATTGTTGCCCGCGTTGCAAACGTTCAGAACACGGATGGTAACGCTAAGGCGGGAGTCATGATCCGCGAATCGCTGGCGGCCGGCTCCAAGCATGCCATGATGAACCTTACGCCGGGAGGAGAATCGCAGTTTATCAGACGTACATCGACGGACGGAACTAGCGTATATACATCGGGAGGCGGCCATCCGGCTCCATACTGGGTGAAGCTGGTGCGCAGCGGAACTACGATTAGCGCGTATACATCCGCGAACGGATCGAGCTGGTCTTTGGTAGGCGCGGAAACGATCTCCATGACCACGGACGTATATGTTGGATTAGCGGTACTCAGTAAGGTTAATACAATGCTTAACACGTCAACAATTGACAACGTAAGTGTGATTCCTTAATAGTATTATGTTAAAAAAGCCTCTGCCGGTTTAGTCCCCTCCGGAAGTGACCTACGTTTCGTAGACAGTCGCGGCTGAGGCTTTTGGTAGAAGCGAGGCTTGTCCGATGCATATTGCTCCGAAACCGATCGCGGTGCATAAGCCGACGGCCATTATTTTACGTAGAATAGGCTTTGCAAACATGTGAATCCCTCCATTGTTTGATATCGGGATTCACTCTATCACAAATCCGAAAGCCTAATCTTTTCCTCTAAGAGAGAAAATTCCGTCAGATCGGCTGCTTCGACCCTTTATTAGAAATTTATGGGAATTTATTAAGGCATGCTAGGAAGTGTGATCTATACCGATTGGCGATTCTGCAATTGGCTGTTACTGGTTTCGAATATCGTAATAGTTTACAAAATTAAGCTTCTCATGTATGATCTATGAAGAAATTGCATATTCGTTGTTTTATCGGAGGAGCCTGCCAAAAGCGGGCTCTTTTTGTCGTTTTTTAAGCAAAAATGGAAGATGCGAGGGCTGCTTATCCATTGTTCTCGCTCTAAACTTACCTGCGTCTTTTGACGGGAAGGAAGGTGTGCTCGTATTGACGTGCAGTGTCGCATTATTCTTGTTGCTCGTTCAGTGACTTACGATAAAACCGCTTATACTAAAAATTAAACGCTTGAGAATAATTGGAAAAGGGAATAACCTAAATATACGATATCGCAGGAGGAATTATGGAAGTACAAGCTTACTGGGCCATTGGCATTTTTTTAGTTATTTATGCTTTAATCATCTCTGAGAAAATACATCGCACGATAATAGCCATGCTTGGCGGCGGTTTAATGCTTGTTTTCGGAATTGTGGATCAGGAAACGGCATTGCATCATATCGATTTTAATACGCTAGGACTCTTAATCGGGATGATGATTATCGTTAGTATTACGGCTGAAACGGGGTTGTTCAAATATATCGCGGTTTGGGCTGCCAAAAAGGTAAAAGGAGAGCCGATTCGAATCCTGATCGCGCTAGCACTGATAACGGCGACGGGATCAGCTTTTTTGGATAATGTAACAACCGTATTGCTTATAGTCCCGGTAACGTTCAGCATCACGCGACAACTTCAAGTGAATCCTTTGCCATTCCTCTTTACGCAAATCATCGCGGCCAATGTAGGAGGAACGGCTACGTTAATCGGAGATCCTCCGAATATCATGATCGGCAGCGCGGTAGAAGAACTAACGTTCATGGCGTTTATCGAGAATCTTGCGCCTATTGCGGGAATTATCATGCTGTCTTATATCCCGATATTTGTATTCATGTTTAGAAATCAAATCAAGACTACGCCGGAATTGAAAATGAGCCTGCTCCAACTGGATACCTCACAGCTCATCACAGATCATAAATTACTTCGCAAATGCTTAATCATGCTTGGGTTGACGATCATAGGTTTTTTCCTGCACCAGTCGTTACATTTAGAGTCTGCAACAGTTGCACTGGTCGGTGCCTTTTTGCTGCTCCTGATGACAGGTGAGCATACGATGGAAGAGGCCTTTACGCGCATTGAATGGACTACGATATTCTTCTTCGTCGGTCTCTTTGTACTTGTATCGGGCCTTGTCGAGACCGGCGTCATTGCTGAATTGGCAGCGCGTGCTATAGAATGGACTGGTGGTGACGTTTTAGCTACGTCCATGCTGATTCTATGGCTAAGCGCCATTGCTTCTGCATTCCTTGATAACATCCCCTTTGTGGCAACGATGATCCCTATGATTCAAGAGATGGGGCACATGGGGGTATCGAATCTGGAACCGCTGTGGTGGAGTTTGGCATTGGGCGCATGTCTGGGGGGGAATGGCACTTTAATTGGTGCAAGTGCAAACTTGATCGTGGCAGGCCTTTCCGGAAAGGAAGGACATCCCATTCGGTTTACCGCCTATCTGAAATTTGGCTTTCCTTTGATGCTGCTATCGATCTTGTTATCTAGCGTGTACATTTATTGCCGCTATCTTATTTAAGAAACGGAGGGCTACAAATGCTTAGTTATCAATTCGATAATAATATAATGGTTCTAAAAGAGACCAAGGAGGGTTCCGATTTTGAATTTCACATTCAAGTTTTAACGGAGAAGCCATATGTGGAACGCATCAGACAGGTTTGGCATTTCTTTGATCAGAATAAGGACTATACGGACGTTCTCTTCTATGCTTACCCGAATCATGAATACAGAGTTATTGTACGGCAAGAGCATTACGTGGATTTCCTAACGGAGCTGTTTAAAGCGCAATTATTATTGCGGTTGGAATGGAGTACCATTTAAGAGTTTGAATCAACTACTAAAACGTCAAATAACCCACATCATGTTTACATGATGTGGGTTATTTGACAAAGACATATGTATTAAGGAATCACATGTCCCATTAAAGCATGTACCTTGGTACGAGCCAATCCAGCTGAGTCTGCAGGTTGAAAAGTAACTTCATAAATAAGCTGGGTTCCACCGCGCAAAGGGTAATAATATAGTCGCACGTCCGGTTCTTGCTGGACATATGCGTCTTTGTCAGTCAGATGCTGTAAGGCGATTTGCTTGGCTTGTTTGGGAGATAGCGCGGGGTGCGTTGCCCGATTGAACAAGGTTCGTTCCAAGTGTGGATATATCGTGCCTTCTACTAGGCGAACAACACCCGAATTATCGATCCGAACAGTAAGTGTTGCTCCATATACAGGGGTATTAAAGAGCAACTGCTGCAATTTCAGGTTTGTGTTAAGATCAGATGTACGCTCAAGATCCACGATTTGCAAATCGCGTTTAGGGTCACGTAAACCATAGGTAGACCGAAGTTTATTAAAGAACCCGTATGCAATCCATTGGGGAGAATGTGCCGATGGAGAGCTCAAGGAACCCTGTAAGAGGGAGGGGGTTCCTAATCTTTCGTTCCAATGAATCGTAAATTCATTATTCTTAATACCAAGCTTTTTTGTAATCGATTGTGTGGTCTGCGGCTTTTGTGGAGAAGGGCTAGCTATGGTACTTATAGGCGTTAAAGCAAACCACACAAGTAGGATATTTGCAGCAATTCTCATATACACTTTATTGATACGCCTCCGGATAATAGGATCCCTTTCTCTTATATGTTTTTTCCTATGATAACTATTTTATACAAGAAAGGGATGCTTTTGATCTCGGGGAATCACTTGTTTTTTTACTTGTCGTATATCCAACAATAAATGATGGGAGAAGTAAGATCGTGGTCCGCGTCTTATCATGCAAGTGCTGGTCAAGCGAAACAACGAGAGGAAGCTCGATGCAAACGCAATTTGACAACTATATATTGTTTAAGTACAGTAATACCAGATTAGATTTTGGGACTAATATCGGAAAACAGAAAATCCAATTTTTGGGATGGAATCGGTCTGTCTTTATATGGCCCCAGCATGCAGTGTTTATTTTCTGTTCATGCAAGGGGCTTTTTTATTTTATAAATCAGGGGGGATTGATCATGAGAAGCACTATTGTTGGAATGAAAAGGCAAAGAATAAAAATTTCGGCACCAAGATTGATTGTGTTCGGTTTTGCTGTATCCATTCTGATTGGGATGTTCTTGCTTGCCCTCCCAATATCATCAGAAACTGGAGATAGCATTGGGGCACTGGATGCATTATTTACGTCAGCATCTGCGGTTTGCGTAACAGGACTAATTGTGCTCGATACACCGTCGACGTTTACAACATTCGGGGAAGTTGTCATCATGATTCTGATCCAAATTGGCGGACTTGGTTTCATGACATTTGGTGTATTCATTGCCGTTTTGCTTGGTAAAAAAATTGGTCTCAAGGAACGCTTATTAATTCAACAATCTATAAATTCCCTGTCATCACAGGGAGTAGTTAAGTTAGCATTAAGTATATTTTTTATTGCTTTGACTATTGAGTCTGCTGCTGCTCTCTTACTTACTATCCACTGGATGGGGGAATATGGAGTTGCGAGAGCCTTATATTATGGCGTTTTCCATTCCATCTCCGCATTTAATAACGCTGGTTTTGCATTGTGGCCGGACAGTTTGATGAGATACGTTGGTGACCCTGTAGTTAATATTGTAATTTCCTTATTATTTATTCTAGGCGGTCTTGGATTTACAGTTATATTGGACCTCATGAAGAAGCGCAACTGGAAAGAGTTGTCTCTACATACCAAAATAGCAGTATCCACAACACTCCTTTTAATCGTTCTGGGGGTTGTAGTTACATTTGTTATTGAGATGACCAATTCAAAAACATTCGGGCATCTTACATGGCTAGAAAGATTTTGGGCGAGTTATTTTCAAGGCGTAGTGCCCAGAACGGCGGGCTTTAATTCAATTGATGTCACAATAATGATGCCCGCGTCACAATTTTTCATGATCTTCTTAATGTTTGTCGGGGGCTCATCTGGTTCAACGGCAGGTGGAATTAAAACGAATACCTTTGCTGTGTTGGTTTTATCCGTAATCACGATAGTCAGTGGCAGAGAGGATTTTCAAATCTACAAAAAAAGAATTGCAACAAGCCTCATTTTACGCTCGTTGGCGGTTATTATTATTTCACTTGGTGTTGTGCTAACTTCTACATTTTTACTTACAATCACAGAGCATCGTTTAAACAAAGACTTTTTGGAGATATTGTTTGAAGCGACTTCTGCATTTGGAACAGTAGGGATGTCTATGGGATTAACGAGTGAACTTACTTCAGCAGGTAAGATAGTTATTATTACAACAATGTTTATCGGACGATTAGGGCCATTAACACTAGCCTATTCACTGGCTCGAACAGAAAGCAAACAACTTTATCGTTATCCTGAAGAAAAAATAATGATTGGATAATGCAAGGGTTTAAATGGGAGAAAGGAGGAAATAACTTTACAATACGGAGACTCCACCGTATAATCGGGTTAAACGCAAACATAATATTAATGTTTTACCGGAGGAGCCTGCCAACAGCGGGCTCTTTTTGCTTTTTTTACATCATTTCTTCATATGGAGGTTAACATGGAACAACAAGCTATCGTTGCAATCGGGGTATTTCTTGTTATTTATGGGTTGATTATTTCAGAAAAAATCCACCGCACAATTGTTGCTATGATCGGTGGAGTATTGATGGTTGGGTTGGGAATTGTCAATCAGGAAACAGCTATTCACCACATCGACTTTAATACGCTTGGACTATTGATCGGGATGATGATCATTGTGAGTACTACGGCAGAAACAGGATTGTTTAAATACATCGCCGTGCTTTCAGCCAAGAAAGCCAAAGGTGATCCGATGAGGATATTGCTTGCATTAGTCGGGATAACAGCAATAGGGTCAGCATTCCTTGACAATGTGACAACCGTTCTTCTTATGGTCCCCGTAACATTCAGCATAACACGTCAGCTGCGGGTGAATCCGATGCCGTATTTAATCACTCAGATTATTGCGTCTAATGTGGGAGGAACAGCGACACTGATTGGCGATCCTCCGAACATTATGATTGGAAGCGCAGTTGAAGAATTAACATTCATGGCGTTTATCAACAATCTAGCGCCTATCGCGGTTATTGTAATGATAACCTACGTTCCGATTTTCTATTATCTCTACCGCAAACATATTCAGACGAGCCCTGAACTAAAACGCAGCATTATGGAAATGAATGAAAAAGAATTAATTACGGATCAAAAGTTGTTAAAGAAGTGCTTGGCTGTATTGGGCCTCACGATTCTTGGTTTTTTTCTTCATCAGTTGATGCATTTGGAATCGGCCACTGTCGCATTAGCGGGTGCATTCTTGCTCCTTCTTCTCACTGGAGAACATATGATGGAGGGGGCGCTTACTAAAGTAGAGTGGACGACCATTTTTTTCTTCGTCGGTTTGTTTGTCCTTGTCTCCGGACTAATCGAAACAGGTGTCATTGCCAAGTTAGCTGCACAGGCCATTGAATTGACAGGAGGGAATATAATTGCTACTTCGATGCTGATTTTGTGGCTAAGCGCCATCGCATCTGCTTTTTTGGATAATATCCCTTTTGTAGCAACGATGATCCCTATGATTCAAGAGATGGGGAATATGGGAGTCAGCAATCTTGAACCGCTGTGGTGGAGTCTTGCACTTGGTGCCTGTTTGGGTGGCAATGGATCGTTGATCGGGGCAAGTGCCAACTTGATCGTTGCTGGCTTGTCGGCTAAAGAGGGGTATCCGATCAAATTTGTCCAGTTTTTGAAGATTGGATTTCCACTGATGTTATTTTCCATCGTGTTATCAAGCTTCTATATCTATTTCAGATACTTGATGTAAACATACGGAAGGTCAACCGATAGGACAGTTTTTTTGTTATTATAGTAGAGTGAATTAAACTGTATTCAGGGATGTGAGAGCGAAATCGTGTTGAATTCAATTGCTATTTCTTTGGGGCCTATCCAGATTCATTGGTACGGAATTATTATTGGTTTTGGTGCTTTACTTGGGTTAATGCTTGCGATAAGAGAAGGTAAACGGTTTGGTATTTCATCTGATTTTTTTATGGACTTACTGTTAATCGGGCTGCCGTCCGCTTTAATTGGCGCAAGGACTTACTATGTAGCATTTGAATGGAACTATTATAGGGATAACTTATCCGATATTATTGCAATATGGCACGGCGGCATAGCCATTTACGGCGCTTTAATTGGTGCCATTCTAGCAGCTGTTATTTATACGCGGCGGAAAGGGTATGACTTTTGGCGGATTGCTGATTTTTGCGCACCTGGTTTAATAACCGGACAGATGATCGGTCGCTGGGGGAACTTTATGAACCAAGAGGCGCATGGCGGTCCTGTAACGGAGAGTTTCTTGCGAAATACCTTGCATCTTCCAAATTTTATCGTGAACCAAATGTACATTGACGGTCAGTATTACCACCCGACGTTTTTATATGAATCAATATGGAGTTTAACCGGACTTCTGGTTCTGTTATGGATTCGCCGAAGATCGTTCTTACGGTCAGGTGAGCTATTTATGAGTTATTTCATCTGGTATTCGCTCGGTCGTTTTTATGTAGAAGGCGTTCGTACAGACAGCCTTGCCTTTGCAGGTCCTCAATGGTTGGCATCGTTCCTTAAAGCGATATGGAGTCCGATGAGTTCCTTCGGGTGGGGGGCGATGGAAGCAGGTAAAAATATTCGTATTTCTCAGTTACTCGCGGTAGCAATTCTTTTAGCAGCCGTTGCGTTTATTATTATTCGCCGGAAACAAAAAAGCGGTGTACCCTATAGTTCCCCCGTAAGAACCAAATTATCTAATGTTTCAGCCATTCAAGGGCAGCTGCCCCAAGAGAGTTAATATTCCAATATGAACTCCTGCCATACTTTTGGCAGGAGTTCATGTTGTTTTGCTATTACTTTTTTGATTCCATTCAAATCATACGGTGATGAGCGTATGTCATTTCAAACTGTTGATCCCAAATTTTATTAAGGTATATCATGCTTATGGAGTGGGAAACATAAAGCAACAAGCTAGAAAGTAAAGATTATTCTGGAGGAGAACTAATGAAAACGACAAATAAAGTATCAGCTGTTTTGTTAACTACTTCAATCGTTGTTTTAGGATTACTTTTGCTTATTATCCTTTTCAGTCTTATTTTCTGATGTATAAAAAATAATTGAAATTCATTCATTTGCACACAAAACATATCCCAAGGGGTTGACGAAGAAGCACAATTTTATTATAGTATTCACATACCCCAACGGGTATGGGTACAAACTAAAAGGAGGTCTATAAAAAGCATTTCTTTTTAAATTGCAATTGATAAAAATGGAATAATGTCAATTTGTTTTTTTTTGCTCAAAATAATACCCCATGGGGTATATAGTGGAAGTAGAACATACTATATTTTATTTTTTAGAGAGGCAGGAGCCTTATGGATTTGGCATGGATCATGACCATTTTCGCGATTGGCTTCTTGGGCTCATTCATTTCTGGAATGGTGGGAATCGGCGGTTCGATTATTAACTATCCGATGTTGCTTTTTATCCCGCCTGCTTTAGGATTTGCGGCTTTTACCGCGCAGGAAGTATCAGCAATCAGTGCAGTTCAAGTTTTCTTCGCGAGTTTAATGGGAATGCTGGTTTTTCGAAAACGAGGACTTGTTAATAAAACTTTAGTTCTCTATATGGGCGTATCCACTATCACTGGGAGTTTCTTGGGGAGCTTTGTTTCAAACACGTTGCCAAGTTCAGTGATCAATATCGTATATGCCATTTTGGCTCTGATTGCAGCCGTCATGATGTTTCTGCCGAAAAAGGGGAATGATGCGCAAGATTTAAGCAAAGTGACATTCAATAAACGTCTAGCCGTTACTTTAGCTTTAATGATAGGTACTGTTTCTGGAATTGTAGGTGCAGCAGGCGCTTTTATAACAGTACCGGTGATGCTTGTGGTACTTAAAATTCCCACAAGAGTTGCAATTGCATCCTCGCTCGCAATTACGTTTATTTCGTCGATTGGATCAACGACAGGAAAGTCAATGGGCGGACATATGTTATTGATTCCATCCGTTGTCCTGGTTATTGCCAGCGCCATTGCTTCGCCAATCGGTGCAAAACTAAGTAAAAACATCAACACAAAGATGCTTCAATGGATATTGGCTGGATTGATAACAGCAACAGTCATTAAAATATGGATTTCGATCTTATTTTAGGAGGATCTGAATGAGCAGAAAAACGTATAAGGAACAGCTTCCAAATGAAGTTCTTGACCGCCTCAAAAGAAAAGAAAAGCTGAACATTCTGGACGTTCGCGAGCCTGAGGAGTGGGAATCGGGTCACATTCCGGGTGCCAAACATATACCTTTAGGTCAGATCAACAGTGCGCTGAATGAAATTGATCCAAAGCAAGAAACGTTTGTTGTTTGCCGCAGCGGCAATCGCAGCGGAAGAGCGTGTGAATATTTGTCCGGTTTAGGTTATAACGTCGTTAACATGCCTGGAGGCATGTCGGAATGGACTGGAAACATGGAGTATGGTAAATAACACAAGGAGGTTTTATTGATGACAAATTTGCAGGTTAACCGAACATTGGAATGTGAGGGTCTAGCATGTCCGCTTCCGGTGATTCGTACCAAAAAAACGGTAGAGGAGATGAAAACGGGTGAAGTGTTAGAGGTACGCGCAACCGATAAAGGTTCTGTTGCAGATCTTCAAAGTTGGGCGAAGCGTACCGGTCATCAATATATCGGCTTGAAGGAAGATAAAGGTATCTTCCAGCACTATATTCGGAAATCAGATCCTACTGAAACCAAGGAAGAAAGTAAATTTCCGCATACGATTTCCAATGAAGAAATACGAAATAAGCTTTCCGCTGGCGAAAAATTAAACATTTTGGATGTCCGCGAACCTGCTGAATATGCTTTCGGTCGTATTCCTGGAGCCCAATCCATACCATTAGGAGAGCTTGAAAAACGGTTGCATGAGCTTGATCCGGGGCAGGAATATTATTTGGTTTGCCGTAGCGGTAACCGAAGTGATTTGGCTAGTCAAACATTAGCGGAGCAAGGATTTAAAAATGTGAAAAATGCTGTTCAAGGCATGACCGAATGGACAGGCGAAGTTGAAAAGGACTAATAATTTGGAGGGTAGGAGGCAACTATGACGATACAAAAAATGACAGCGAAAGAAGTCGCGAAAATAGTCCTTAATAACGAAGAATTGTTTATCCTTGATGTACGGAATGAATCTGATTTTAATGAATGGAAAATCGAAGGAAACAGCGTTGAAATCATAAATATCCCCTACTTTGATTTATTGGATGACATTAATCCAGCTCTTGAAAGTATCCCGGATGGTAAAAATGTCTTAGTGGTTTGTGCTAAAGAAGGTTCGTCCATATTTGTCGCGGAACAAATTGCTGAGGCGGATAGAAGCAATGTTTCTTACCTTGAAGGCGGTATGAAATCGTGGAGCGAGTACCTCGAGCCTGTAAGAGTAGCCGATCTATCCGGTGGAGGAGAGCTTTACCAATTTGTTCGTATTGGCAAAGGCTGCCTGTCATATATGGTGCTCTCTAATGGTGAAGCCGCAATTATCGATACAAGCCGCATGATCGATCAATACGAGCAATTTATGCAAGAGAAAGGTGTAAAGCTGCTTCATACGATCGACACACATCTTCATGCCGATCACATTTCCGGGGGAAGAGCATTGGCTCAGAAATACAGCGCGACGTATCATTTACCGCCAAAAGATGCGACTGAAGTGACTTTCAACTATGAAAAACTCGAAGAAGGTAATGACATTTACGTCGGTAATGAAACGATTAAAGTGCAGCCTATTTATTCGCCGGGGCACACAATTGGATCGACATCCTTCATTATCGATAATAAGTACCTTTTGACTGGAGATATTCTCTTTGTTGAGTCGATTGGTCGCCCCGATTTGGCAGGACTCGCGGAAGATTGGGTAGGTGATCTTCGTGAGACGCTTTACAGCCGCTATAAAGATCTATCCAAAGAGTTGATTGTACTTCCTGCCCATTTCGGTAAAGTAACTGAACTTGGCGAAGGAGGTCTTGTATCCGGTCGCTTAGGAGCTCTGTACAAAGAAAATCCGGGATTAAATATTCAAGATGAAGGTGAGTTCCGCAAAACAGTAACCGAAAACTTGCCGCCTCAACCGAACTCCTACCAAGAAATTCGCCAAACCAATATGGGGAAAATAAGTCCAAATGAAGAAGAGCAGCGTGAAATGGAAATCGGTCCGAACCGCTGTGCAGTTCATGATAAATAAGGAGGAAAAACAATGAACAGCGATAAAGTGCTGGACGCTAAAGGACTCGCTTGTCCGATGCCCATTGTAAGAACAAAGAAGTCCATTGCAGAACTCGAATCAGGTCAAGTATTAGAAGTGCATGCGACAGATAAAGGTGCTAAAAACGACCTTGCGGCTTGGACTAAAAGTACAGGACACGAATTGCTAAGCCATGCAGAGGAAAATGGCGTATATAAATTTTGGATTAAAAAAGCGTAATAAAACGAAGGAGAAGGAAGAAGTTCCGCGTCCTGCTCCTTTTTAAAACCAAAACATCAATCTTTTTAAAGGTTAAAACAATGTGCATTTTTTTTTTATAATATTGAATACCCATACTTGTATATGTACAATAAAGAAGGGATGAACATCTTGACAGGAAATAATGAAAAAACGACAATTGTTCTTTTTAGTGGAGAATTAGATAAGGCTATTGCAGCATTTATTATTGCAAACGGGGCGGCTGCATATGACCATGATGTGACTATTTTCTTTACATTTTGGGGGCTTAACGCGCTTCGTAAAGATGAACAAGTAGCCTTAAAAAAGGGATTCCTGGAAAAAATGTTTGCAAAGATGATGCCACGCGGCGCGAATAAGCTGGGTCTATCCAAAATGAATTTTGGCGGAATGGGACCTAAAATGATTAAGCATGTAATGAAGAAGCATAATGTTCTAACTCTCCCTGAGCTCATTGAATTAGCTCAAGAGCAGGGGGTCAAATTAGTGGCTTGCACGATGACAATGGACTTGCTCGGTTTACAAAAGGAAGAGCTGATGGATGGTATCGAATACGCAGGGGTTGCTGCATATTTAGGCGATGCAGTAGATGCGAAAGTGAATTTATTTATTTAAAGATCGAACGAAAGAGTATACCCATATACGTATAGAATTGGAGGGTTTCGAATGCAATACGATGATGATGTAAAACGAAGATTAAAGCGTGTTGAGGGACAGATACGCGGGGTCTTGAAAATGATGGAAGAAGAACAGCCGTGCAAAGATGTCGTAGCACAGTTATCTGCTGTCAGAAGTGCAGCAGATAAAGCAATTGCCTACATCGTTGCAGTAAACCTTGAAAAATGTATCTTTGAGGAAAAAGAAGCGGGCGGAGATACAAGCAAATTAGTCAAACAAGCGGTGGAATTGTTGGTCAAAAGCCGTTAGTTCACTCAGAAAAGAGGGTAGCCATGGATTTTAAATGGATCTTAAATATTGTGATTGTTGCTGCCTTAATTTGGTTTGTATATACCCGAATTGCCGGAGTCAAAGGTCTAAAAAATCTTCTGCCGAATCAATTTCAAAATGAATTGAAGAGCAATCATCGTAAAAATCTTAATTGATGTTCGGGAACCAATGGAAATAAAGCAAGGCTATATCCCAGGAGCGATAAATATTCCCTTGTCACAAATGAAAAAAAGAATATCCGAAATCCCGAGAGATAGAAATGTATATCTTTACTGTCGTAGCGGGATGCGAAGCAAGCAAGCTGCAAGAATTCTGCAAAAAAGTGGATATCGCGATCTGGCACACTTGCAGGGCGGCGTCATGTCTTGGAAAGAAAAGATTGCAAAATAATAAAAAAATCATTAGCACATATGGGCTAATGATTTTTTTTTATTACATAGGTTTTATGAATTTGCACATAATTATTTTGTTGGAGTCTTGTAATGCTCGATATAACCCTCTAATGCAGGGATAAATTCCTTCTCATAATGTTCATTAGGGCATGATTTTAAGATATGAGATAAAAGCGAGTTTGATTTATCAGCGGTAAGTGTTTCGTTGCAGATCGGGCATTTCTCTTGAGCAAATTTAGTTAAAAGTCTCAACACTCAAAACCCCCTAAATCCTACTGATATACTATGAATTATAATGCAAAAACAGATGAAATGTAAATAAAGAAATCTATTGGAAGGACGGTATCTCATGAAATGTAACGTCGGTAAAACCGAGCAAATTATAAGAATTTCGATCGGAACCATAATCATTCTATTTGGAATTTATTATAAAAGTTGGTGGGGGTTAATTGGCGTAGCGCCAATTATTACGGGGACTATCAGATATTGTCCGTTTAGCGCAATACTTGGTGTTTCCACATGTAAGCAAACAACAAGAAGTTAGTTCTTATTTAAGGGTATTTGTACACAAAATGAATAATTAAAATCATAAAGCGGAAAAATAAATAAAGTAGTTTAGAGGAGGGATGCAAAAAATGTATACCTTGTTGGGACTCATTGGTGCTGCCGTATGTGTATTCTCATTACTTAGTTCAATTTATTTTATACGTAAACAGCAGCATAAGGTTTTGGATAAAAATACCAGTATGACTACAGTTAAACATCCGGTAATATCCAATCCGATTGTGCTTGCGTATTTCGCACTCCCAGTTCTTATTATTTTAGGTGCGATTATATGGACACTCTTTTTGAGATAACGGTAAAGGAGGATCTTACATGGAAAAAAGAAAATATTATGTTTCGGTTCAGTCAAAAAGTATTATGTATAATCAAGGCGATGCTGCCTATGAATTAGAGATCTATGCGTCTGAAGATGAAGTCGAGAAGTTAAGAAGTTTATTTGAAGAATGGGAACGAGCTGAAGAGCATACTTATTTCCGTGCACATTATCCGGGTATTCCTTACCATCATGACAGTGAAAATGACGAATATGATTTCGTACTAAAGGAAATTTATAAAACGATTAGCGATATAGGCACTGATGAAACTAAGGTCTTTATTGCTTCAATGAATTTACAAATGGGAGCACCTAAAGAGTTCTAACTAGTAAGGAAGCTGTAATCAATCATAAGGTGCAAAGAGCTAAGACCAATTTCCGTTATTGGAGATTGGTCTTTGTTATTGGCTATGTCAATCTGAATAATTGATATCATCTCGACTTTTATAGACTCTTGCCCATTAATTCACATTTGATAATCCCTTAATTAGGCAACTGCATAGGATAAAAGATGAAATACAGTCACGAAGGGAGAACGAGAATGTACCAAAAATCATGCTATCAGTATCAATGGTATAATCCTAGGTATAACAACTGGAATCAGAACAATTGGTGTAATAATTGGAATCCCAATTATTACAATTGGAGCAATATCAACCTGAATCCTTATGGGAACATCATACTAAGAGATTATGGACCGAAACCATTTGTAGTGAATATTGACCAAGCTGCTAAGCAAAACAAAACATACCGCACCGCATTATGGACAGGGAAACACTTTCAAGTGACCTTGATGAGTATTAATGTTGGAGAAGACATCGGTTTGGAAGTTCATCCGGCAACTGATCAATTCATACGTATAGAAGAAGGTCAGGGACTTGTTCAAATGGGTGATAGCAAAAATAAATTAGATTTTCAAGAAAGAGCCTATGACGACTATGCCATTATGATACCTGCTGGAAAATGGCACAATATAACCAATACAGGTCATATACCATTAAAAATTTACGTTATTTACGCGCCACCTGAGCATCCATATGGTACGGTACATGAAACAAAGGCAATTGCCATGGCTGCTGAATAATACTTTTTTCACAATTTTATCCAATAATTTACATCGGTCGATTATTCGATCGTAGGGAACCATCTATCCCGAGTCCGTCAGCTAACCTCGTAAGCTTTGTATGGGTCATGTATTTTTTTACAGGTAACTCTGTATATCAATGACCCTTTTACGGGGTCTTTTTGTGTTTTTATTAGGCCCTTAGCGTGCAGAAAAGGTATTTTTCTGTTCGCGCGAGGGTCTTTTTTATTTTATTTGGAGGTGAGAAGCGTTTCCCGGCAGGAAGAGCCAAGTGATAAATATACCTTTTGGAGGGATTACGAATGGCACAACCAAGGTGGCCAAACTGTTTTGTCTTGCAAAGGAAAGGTATGGAAATATGGCTATCAGCCTTACGTCAATCCTTATGACCGTTGTGCTCTTAATTGTTTGGTTATGTTCTTTTGATGCAGCGAAATGGTTTACAACCAACCCCATTCATTAACAGCGAAAGTGATTGACCAAGAAGGGAATTGCGACTATGACAATCATAAGTTCATAAGGTGATGGAGTTCGCCATAACCGCCGGAAACGGCTAATGACTCCTACCAGTGATTTTTCATGCTGGTAGGAGTCTGTTTGTTTTTCGGCATAAAACATAAAAGGGGCGCAGAGTAAACGTATGGAAAAATTTCGATTGAGATGGCCTAGTTATTCTGAAAAATTTGTGCATGTGGCACTCCTCGGGGGATTTATTAAATGGATGATTCTAGGCAGTTAGCCTGATATATAGTGTCTAACTTTTGGGGGTCACATCACATATCGAACTCTTTCTGAAATGACTAGAGAATTAGATCCAGCCGGTGAAGGAATTCACCCAAACACAATTCGAAAAAACAATGAACTCCATGATATTTTCATTCAATATAGAACGGCAAAGACATGTAAACCCCGTAAGAAGGCTGTTAAGCAACTTATGGAGGATATACAATCGTTCAAACAGATTGTAACTAATAAATCAAATTTATTTGATTTAACTATTGATCTGAACTTGAATAAGTGGTAAATTATTCTCAAGCAAATAAATCAAGAAAAATTGATATACTGGAGGTGTTAACATGCACCTAAATACGTATACTTCTGAGAAGTTGATGATTCATCGTCAAGCTGAAATTGAAGAGCAATTACGCACAGCCTGGATGTTTAATGAAAGCAAGAGTAGATCAATAAGTAATCTGTTCAGCATCTGGAGGAACAAGAAAAATGAGGTTGTAAGCAGAGTAGGCGAGGTATGCTGCGCTAATAACTGTTGTGCAGTCAATGCATAAGAGAAGGTGATCATGATGAAAAAAACAATCCCAGTCAATGAACTAACAACTACACCATTATCATTTGAAAAGTACGAACAAAAATTCAAAGCATTAGCAGATGAAAAGAGACTCCAGATCCTATATGAATTGTGTCAGCGCGGCAATACATGCGTCTGCGATTTAACTGAAATGGTGGAGATGCCGCAATCCAAATTATCGTATCACCTAAAAATACTGTTGGATGCCGGTCTTATTACAAAGGAGACCAAAGGAACTTGGAGTTATTATGAACTTAATGCAGATGAAATTGGATCATTACTTTCCGAGCAACTATGCTGTATTTTCAGACCGAACATTAAACCAAACGGCTGTTGCTAATTTTTTGCTTAAATAATCAAAAAATATTGATTTAAAGAGGAGTGTTTAATCATGAAAATGCACGTGGCTATTAATGTTAGAAACCTGGAGCAATCACTCGAGTTTTACAAGAAGCTTTTTAATGCAGAACCGACCAAAGTTAAAGAAAACTACGCCAAGTTTGAGCTTGATAATCCTTCATTGCATTTTTCGTTAAACGTTCGTCCATACGAATGCCGAGGTGTGTTAAATCATTTTGGTTTTCAAGTACAGAATACCGAAGAGGTGTTGGCAACAAAAGCACGTTTGCAAGAAGCCGGACTGGTTTCTTTTGATGAAATGAATACAACATGCTGTTATGCAGTGCAGGATAAAATTTGGGTATCAGATCCGGAAGGTAATCCATGGGAAGTGTTTTACACCAAAGAGGATAGTGAGTTTGAAGCAGCGGAAGATCACGTAAATACTCAACAAGATGTTTGCTGTGTCACGCCTGCCCCTCAACAAGTGGAACTTACAGATATGCGTGTGAAAAACAAATGCTGCTAATTCGAAGGGCCCGCTGAAAACCGGCGGGCTTATTTGTGAAGTGTTTCATTTACAAAATCTCAATATATAATCCATTGATTATATAAGCAAATCATTATATGATTATGACATGGTTTTCACGATAAGAGGTGATGATATGAGAAAGCCTTTAAGCATTTATTTTTTATCAATTCATAGCCGTTGTCGTACTCAAATGGCTGAAGCATTCGCCAAACACTTTGCGGGGGAACAGATCCTTGTCAACAGTGCAGGGGTAGAAGAAAGTGAAATTCACCCATTGGCAATTGCAGTTATGAAAGAAGACGGGATTGATATTTCTGCATATCTTCCCAAACGAATAGATATGAAGATTTTCACCAGCTCCAATATCGTCGTGAAGCTTTGCGAAAAAGCTAACGAAAGGTGCCCCGTTGTTCCATTTGAAATCCTAAACATTCAATGGGAAATACCCGATCCAACGCGTAAAAATGGCGAGCAAGGAAGTATAGAAGAATTTCGTGCAGTCCGCGATGAAATAAAAGAAAAGGTGCTTCAGCTGCTGCAAGAACAGCGGGTGATTGGTGCATAAGGAGATTCCGAATGGAACAGATTCAAGTGATGGCAGATTATTTTAAATTGCTTGGTGACAAGACTCGTCTTACAATGCTTGCGATGCTGAAAGAACGGGCACTTTGCGTATGCGACCTTGTCGAATTTCTTGAGACATCGCAGCCAAACGTCAGCCAGCATTTGCGCAAGTTAAAAGATGCAGGACTCGTTAACGAATCAAGAAAAGGGCAATGGATATATTATTCACTTAATATCGAGGGCAAACCTTATATCGGTAACATCTTAAATCACATCCCGTCCTTGAAAGAGAAAATCGACAACTTAAAGAATGACTGCTGCGAGTAATTTGGGGGTTCAACATGACGATAATAGCGTTTCTAATTTTTCTGATTACTTTAACGTTTGTAATCTGGCAGCCGAAGGGGCTTAATATCGGCTGGTCAGCAAGTGGAGGTGCAATTCTTGCTTTAATTTTCGGGGTGGTGGATTTCGTCGATGTCGGAACCGTAACAGGAATCGTGTGGAATGCGACACTTGCATTTGTAGCAATCATATTGATTTCACTTATCTTAGACGAAATTGGTTTCTTTGAATGGGCAGCCCTTCACATGGCAAGGCTCGCTAAAGGCAACGGTAAACTTATGTTTGTTTATGTTGTACTCCTTGGCGCAGCTGTAGCGGCTTTCTTTGCAAATGACGGTGCCGCGCTCATATTGACACCAATCGTCCTTGCTATGGTCCGAGCACTTAAATTTGACCAGAAGATGATTTTGCCGTTCATTATGGCTAGCGGTTTTATTGCGGACACGACATCGCTACCGCTTGTCGTCAGTAATCTGGTTAACATCGTCTCTGCCGATTATTTTGGTATCGGGTTTGTGGAATACGCCAGCCGGATGATCATTCCGAATATGTTTTCCTTACTGGCAAGCCTTCTGGTCTTATTCCTGTTCTTCCGTAAGAGCATCCCTGGCAACTATGATCTAAAGCAGCTTAGAAAGCCGTCAGATGCAATTAAAGACAAGAAGATGTTTCGACTTTCGTGGATTATACTTGCCGTGTTACTGGTTGCTTATCTGGTTAGCCAGTTCATACATGTTCCGGTTTCAGTCATTGCAGGTATCGTCGCGATATGGTTTATTATTGCAGCGCGCCGCAGCCCAGCAATTCATACGTGGCAGCTTGTCAAAGGTGCTCCGTGGGCAGTTGTCATTTTTTCAATCGGTATGTACGTAGTTGTTTATGGACTACGAAACGTTGGGCTTACCGATGAGCTAGGAAGTGTTATACAAGCAATTGCAGACAAAGGGCTTTATATCTCCACAATCGGTATGGGTTTCCTTGCTGCAATATTGTCTTCTATCATGAACAATATGCCCACAGTGATGATTGATGCGCTAGCAATAAAAGGAACATCAACGCAAGGTGTAATTCGCGAGTCTCTAGTGTATGCCAACGTAATCGGCAGCGATTTAGGTCCGAAAATAACGCCGATAGGATCGCTTGCAACGCTATTATGGCTGCATGTCCTCTCGCGTAAGGATGTTAAAATCACTTGGGGCAATTACTTTAAAACAGGCATAGTCCTTACAGTTCCAACGCTCTTTATCACGTTATCGGGATTGTATCTGTGGTTGCATTTGATCAATTCAACAAACATAAACGTTTGGATTTTGATCGCCATTGTCGTGGTAATCACAATAGTCATTGCAATGTTGATCAAAGCGCTGGTCGGCACAAGACAAAACAATGAAAACCTTCAAGATGTAGTAAAAATCAAACAAATAGACGAAAAGGGAGATCAACAATGAAGAACAACAAACCACTCGTTTACTTTCTATGTACAGGAAACTCTTGCAGAAGCCAGATTGCCGACGGTTTTTTAAAAGCACTCGGTAGCGATAAGTATGAGGTGAAAAGTGCAGGTCTTGAAGCGCACGGCTTAAACCCTCGTGCTGTTCAAACAATGAAGGAAGCCGGAATTGATATTTCAAATCACAATTCGGATGTCATTGATCCTGAAATCCTGAAAGAAGCAGACTACATTATTACCCTATGTGGACATGCAAACGACAACTGCCCAGTTGTGCATAATGACAAAGCCGAAAGATGGCACTGGGGATTCGATGACCCAGCTAAAGCAACCGGTACTGAGGAAGAAATCACGTTGAAATTCAACGAAGTGCGCGATTCGATTAAAGATCGCATTGAGCAATTTGTGAAAGAAGGCAAATAAATTAATGTCACAGGAAAAGAATTATCACACCCTTCACGACAATATGATCTTCATGGGTGGCGCTGCTGATGTAGAATCAATGGTGAAGAACGAAGGTGTTGAAGTAATCGTCGACCTACGAGCCGAAGCTACGGAGTATGCTTATCCGGAAGCCGATGTAACGTGGATTCAAGTACCACTCGAAGACAACACCGAGGATCTAGAGGAGGAACTTTTCGAGGAAGCCATTAATCACGTCCTGGAAGCATATAAAAGTGGAAAGAAGGTGGGCTTTCATTGCGGTGGCGGCAAAAGCAGAACAGGAACTGTTGCAGCAGGTATACTGATCGCTTTAGGCGAGTCCAACACAGTCAATGAGGCTGAACAAAAAGCAAAAAGTATTCGTTCGATAATAAATATTAAACCACCACAACTCGCTGCACTAAAAAAGATTTTCCCAAATAATTAAAAGTTAAAAAAGGATGGCGCTTGCCATCCTTTTTTATTATACCAACACGTATAATCACGCACGAAGAGAAGTTATCGATTTCTAGTTTGAAACTGAACCAAGCGATTTGTGTGGATAGTGTATGACACTATATTGCATCCCCTATCTTCTCACGATGTTCTTAATGCTCTCCTTCATCGTGATCGATATCGGTTCGTTCTTCAATAGCACGCTGTTAAAGGAAACGAATCCGGCCATCATCCGCGCGCTGTTCTTCTTTCTCGTCGCCGCTACGGCGCGAAGCGGGATCGAAGTCATGGTTCGCATGTTTACGATGCTTATCCTTGTGGCGTTTTTCTTCGTTGTCATCATCTGGTGCATGGCCGCCCCGAATTACCATCTTGATCAGCCTGCAGGATTTTTTCGATTCTCACTAATTGTGACAATATGATCTTTCTGGTGGGAAATTCAATTTTGCAAGTCTCATGAAAGTCACAAAATAAAAGGAAAAATCGTAAATGGTCAGCCTCAGATAGACGTTACCATTCGGGTAGAGGGCAACATTGGAGAAGTAGAATGCATGGTAGATCTAGGGAAAAATCAAACGATAGACATGCTGCAAGAAGAAGTCAGCAAAGAAATAATGAATGCCATCCAAGTTATTGATTGATTCCGCCAAGAAATACCATTCGGATATATTTGGATTCGGAACGGCTATCCATCGTGCGAATTATAAAGCGTGGAATCAACTTAAGGACAATTGGGAACAAGAATTTACGAATCTTCCCGTCCATATTAAAGTGAGTACCCAAATTAGACGTACGGGGGTGCCAGGTGATTGAAAAAGGGGAAATAAATACACGACAATTCACAGGGTTAGTGATGCTTTTCTGTCTAGGCAGCACGATCCTTATCGTTCCATCTGCGCTAACAGCGATTGCCAAGCAAGACGGTTGGATTTCGGCTATAGTGGGATTCGGACTGGGGCTATTACTTTTTTTCATGATTAATGCGTTAGGAACACGTTACCCCAATCAATCCTTAATGGAATACAGCGAAGTCATCCTTGGAAAGTGGCTGGGAAAAGCAATAGGACTATCTTACATTTCGTTCTATTTCATTCTGGCTGCTCTTGTTCTAAGGAATGTTGGTGACTTCATCACGACGATTGTTATCCGGAGACACCGATCCAAGTCATTCATGTCGTCTTTCTTATCGTGGCGATGATGGGGGGTTATTTAGGGATTGAGGTGCGACTGAAGCGCGATGCTCAGCCGATTTGATGCCGACGGAGCGGGCAATTGAAGAGCCAGCCGGGAAGAATGTGGATGATTTTGGCATTTTAATGCGAATAATCACAGGCGCTGTTGCGAATGCAACAGCGCTTTTTTAAATTGGGCATAGTCCCAATGCTATAGTTCTTGAGACTTGTACAAGCATCGACCCTTGCATGCATCACAATTTAATTGCGTCGTCTTCCGTCCGGAGACATAAATTCAGAGGAGTAGGTTGGGGGAATTCGGATGTTTTTCTGAGATAATTGCTTCGATTTATTGGAAGTTCCATTAATAAAGCCGTTACAGTGAAGCATAATTGGGGGATTTATATTCGACATCACACAGCATTTTTCTACAATACATCTACTGTATACTAACCTTGCAGTCTATTTCATATAACCAGGGGGTAAAAGAATTGCCCAAAACAGGATGGAAATTGCTATCGGGTATCTCCGCCAGTGCCATTGTGGCGAGCACTTTATTTAACGTCGGTACTCATGCGGATAAACAGGCAGCCAATGCTGTAATTCAGGAATGGACAACGACTGATTTAGGGGTAGCCAATGACGAAAGATTGATTGAGATGCTAAAAAAGCAAGGGAAGATCGGAAAGGATGCAAGTCCCGCGGAAGCCGAACAAGCGTTGACGGTTTTTTTGAAAGCAAAAAATCAAGCAGTAAAGTCAAAAGGGTTCGACTCCGATGTTCTGGAAGTGTTGAAAGATAAACCGAATTCCAACGCTAATGGATTGGTGAACGGCAAGGGGAATAAATTAGGGCAAGCCCAAAAAACGACGGTCGACTCTGTTGAAGCAGAAGCCTATAGCGGCGGTGTCCGTACGGATAAAGTGCTCGTATTAGCGATCGATTTTCCGAATTACCCGAAGAGCTCCATTACCAAAGAAGAAACGGATATGTTTTATGAAGATTACACCCATGATCATTTTCAAACGATGATTTTCGGACCGAACGGCTATATAGGGCCAAATGGTAAAAAGATGATTTCCATGAAACAATATTATGAAGCCCAGTCGGGCGGAAGCTATACCGTTGAAGGAACGGTAGCGGGCTGGTACACATCCGATTATCCGGCCGCGTACTACGGAGCGAACTATCCAACGCCGGATGGCGACGATATTAACGCCAGGGGCTTGGTGAAAGAAGCGCTTAAAAAAGCAGCTCAAGATCCATCCATTAACTTAGCCGACTATGATGTATGGGACCGCGACGATTACAACGGAAACGGCATTTACAATGAACCGGACGGCATCATTGACCATTTAATGGTCATTCATTCCGGGGTAGGTGAAGAAGCGGGCGGCGGAAGCTTAAGCTTGGATGCAATTTGGTCACACCGTTCGAAACTTGCTGCGGGTCCGGTTGCGGTTCCGGGCGGAAAATCCAATAGCAATCGTTTTGGTGGATTGTTAGGCGCTTGGGATTACACGATTGAACCGGAAGACGGGGCTGCAGGCGTTTTCGCTCATGAATATGGTCACGATTTGGGTCTTCCGGATGAATATGACACGCAATACACCGGTGCCGGTGAACCGGTTGCATATTGGTCCATCATGTCGGCAGGAAGCTGGGCAGGAGCCGTTCCAGGTACAGAGCCATCTGGATTCAGCCCGTATGATAAAGAAATGCTGCAGCATTTACACGGTGGAAACTGGCTTAGCGGAACCACTATCCATGCAAATGATGTAACGAGCGAGGGAACAACCGTTTTATTGGATGAAGCTTCCACTAAAGGAACCAACCATGACGCGGTACGCGTGGATTTACCGGATAAAGAGAATCACGTGAACGTTCCAACGAGCGGAACCTATGAATATTATAGCGGTTCAGGAAATGACATCGACCATTCCATGATAGCAACGGTTAACCTGATCAATGCTGCGCATCCGACTTTAACGTTCCAAGCTTGGTACGACATTGAAGAAGATTGGGATTATGCGTCTGTTCAAGTGAAAGAAGAAGGGACTGGCGCATGGACTTCCGTTCCGGGAAACATCACGAAGGACAGCAACCCGAACAACCAAAATCCGGGTCACGGGATTACGGGGGTGTCAAACGGGTGGGTACCGGCTGCATTTGATTTAAGTGCCTATGCAGGAAAACAAGTGAGCATTAAATTTAACTATTGGACAGATCCTTATGTCGCTCAACGCGGATTCTACGTGGACGATATCCAACTCACATCTGACGGACAACCGATTTTATCGGATAATGCAGAAGGAAATTCAGCGTTTACGTTACAAGGATTCGCCAAAGACAAAGGAACCTACTTCTCTACAAATTACTATCTGTTAGAATGGAGATCCCATAACGGGGTGGATGCGGCTTTAGGGCACATCCGTCGCGGCGCAAGCCTCATGAGTTATGACCCAGGTCTAGTGGTTTGGTATGTGGATGAAACCTTTGACAATAACTGGACGGGCGTTCACCCCGGAGACGGATTCCTGGGCGTTGTCGATGCGGATCAGCGTGCAATGAACTGGAGCGATAAAGCGGTTGCTTCTTCTCGTTACCAAGTCCATGACGCAGCATTTGGATTGAATAAAACAAATGCCATGTTCTTGGATTACAAAAACCTTTTAGGGATTACGATGAAAGATAATTATACTGCTCGCAACCCATTGTTTGATGACCATGAGAACTTCTCGAACCCTGGTCTAATCGATGCCGGACGTAACATTCCAGCTAACGGATTAAAGTTCCGTGTTGTGGGCGAAAGTGCGGATGGCACAGTCGGCAAAGTCTTGATTTTTAAATAATGTAGACAGAAAGGAAGGGTGCCTATCCAGTTAGAATAGGCGCCCTTCTTGTCTTTTGAACACCAAGCAGGCCACTCCTTATCATGGATAAGGAGTGGCCTGCTTGGTGTTGCCTTGACTAATTAAACGTTGCCAATCTCGAGCTCGGCCGCTTTGATCTCATGCGGTTGCCTGCAAGGGATTCGAACGATAATCGTCGTTCCTATGAGCACGGAGCTCTCCATTTCCAATCCGTAGGCTGCTCCAAACAAAAGCTTGATGCGCTCGTTAACGTTATACAATCCTATGCTTCCTCTATCGGAAGATTGTGAAGAGCGGGTCAGTTTTTGCCTGATTTCATTCAATTTCTCCGGTCCAATGCCGCTTCCGTTATCGGCTATTGTGATACGGAGATCATTCTCATTCCTATAACCCTGGATCGTAAGCAGATTGTTCTGACGCTTACGGTCGAAGCCGTGTATGAGGTAATTCTCGATAAGCGGCTGGAGAATCAATTTAATGATGCCATACCCCATAATCGACGGTTCGACTTCGATCTGGTAGTGAAAGAAGTTTTGATATCTCGCATTGAATATTGTGAGGTACATGTTGCATAAGTCGATTTCTTCAGCCAGGGTGACGACCGAATCTGCTTTGAGCGATGCCCTGAATAGAGCAGCGAGCGAATGAATCATTTCTCCGCCTTCGTCATTCCCGTCGATCTCAAGTCTTGCTCGTATCGCTTCTAACGAATTGTACAAGAAATGCGGATTGATCTGGTTCTCGAGAATCTTCATCTCCGCGATTTTTTGCTGCAGCTCGTAGACGTAAGACTTATTAATATGGTCTTGCAGGCTGTCGCACATTTTGTTGAAATGAATGGCGATTTGTTCGAATTCATTATCCTTATTGTTTAAAGGGATCCGGTAAGCCAAATTGCTTTCAACCGTCTTGCTCATTGCTTTGACGATCCGGTTAACCCGCTTGGATATGATGCTAGTCACAAGAAAATAAACCGAGAAGATGAAGAGCAACAGAATAATGGCTGCGATATAAGTGGAGTTGTTAAAAATATTCAGCTGCTTCTTCAATGCTGACTTGGGCAATACGGCAGCATAGATAAATGGGTCTTTATCGGAGCTGGCCATTCTTACCATGCTGTCCTCGGCCAACATCACGGAATCCGATGATTGGCGGAGCTGCTCGAAGTAGGGATATTTTCGCCCATAATAGGTCGAAGACGAGTCGAACACAACCTCTCCATCCCTCGTTAACACAAGCAGATAGCCTTTCATGTCTTTGCCGAACTGATCGATGGTATATTGCAGATCGTCCATCCCGAATTCTACGATGAAACGGCCAAGAAAGAGGCTGGAGCTCGGGTAGTAAAAGTTACTGGCGACGTCAAAGTAGTTCTTGGATGCTTGGGAGGCCATATATTCCCCCGGATGGGCAGGAATGATAAAGCTTTCCTGTGACGCATCCCGTAAACGGGGCATGTTCTGCAGGATCGCTTCCGTATGGTCAAAAAATGCATAGTCCAAATCATACATGTACAAATAAGCCTTCTGCGAATGGCTGTTATAGAAGATGAGGCTGTTAATGTTAGGGTCAAGGCTCAATAGGTCTTCGAGTTTGTAAGCCATGTTCTTTCTCTCATAGGAGTCTAAAGGCGCAGATTCTGACTGGTCTGTAACGTCCATCATACTCATGATATAAGCAAATAACTGTTCGTCGTCGTATATTTTGAGCAGGATGTCTTTAATCGTCTTTGTACGGTCGTTCATCGTATTCTGCAGTGCTGCGATAATTTGCTGATGGATTCCGATTTGTCCTTCCTTCAGCAATGCGTAGGAGTTTCTGGACACATACCCCGTGAAAATATAGAGGGCAACGGATAGAACCAGAATATAGAGCAGCAGGATTCGGGTAAACAGCTTGATACGTATTCGTTTTTTCATTTGAATTCAGCCGGTGACACACCGGTCGCCTTTTTGAAAATTTTATAAAAATGGCTTGGTTCCAAGTAACCGACTTTGGCTGCTATGTCCGTCATTTTCATGTCGGTTTGCATCAGCAGTTCCTTGGCCTTCTCGATTCGCAGATGGTTCAGGTAGCTGCTGAACAAGATCCCGGTTTCTTTCCGGAACAGCTGACCCAAATAAGACGCATTAATATTGAATTTATAGGACAACGTCTTTAGCGATAAATCTTGATTGGAGTGCTGCAAGACATAGTCCAAGATCGGTTTTATCGTCGCGTTGGCAGTGCCGCTCTTATCGCCGAAGAGATCCGAAGCGAGGGCAACAGTGTCATAAACAAGCTTAGCTAGATCATCGAATCGGGTAGAAGACTCGAATCGAAGGTAAAGATGCTTGAACTGATCCGGAACATGCTGCGGATTAACAACTGACTTTTTCACGGTGTTGGCGATTTGAAACAGCAGCTCAAGCAATGCATTCTTGAGCTGTAAAAGCGGGAGATGCGATGCGTCTTGTAGACCTTCTAACGCTGCCCGGGTCAATTCCAAACACTCTTCTTTCCTTCCAGCCAAGATCAGGTTATTAATGGTTTCATAAGGAAAGCTCGGTAGCTGTTCTTGTCCGGAGTGGTTCTTCGTATCATCGTCGGAATCGATCAGACTGTTCGGAGGCAATAGAAAACTGTAGCCTTGCAGCTCTTTGGCGGACTGATAGCTGAAATCTGCGCCAAGCAGATCGGTTGTCCGTTGCCCGATCGTGATTAAGATTTGGAGGTCGTTTCGAGCTTTAATCTCGGAAAGAAATAGCTTTAGCTGGCCAAGAAGGGGAGCGCCGTCGCTTGCTTCAGTGGGTTCAGAGAATATGGCAACCACGTCGTGAGAAGAGTCGCAGAAAGACAAACGCAGCGTTTCGTGGTTAAACCATTGAGCCAGTTGATCGCGGATCATTAAGGCAACCCTGTGCTTCTGCGCGTTATCTTCGCCGCTCAGTACTTTAATTAACGCAATGCGAAAACAATCGAGATTTAGCTCGATTTGAGCGATTTGTGATTTCTCTTTCAATTCGGCTCTTGAGATTGAACCTGTCACCCATCGAAGCAGGAGGTTCTCGCGAAATGCATTCAACTGTTCGGCAAGTCCGATCTGACGGTTCGCGGTATCCTGCAGTTTCTCGACTATCGCTGAGATGCTTGCAACGAATTCGTTCTTATCCAGCGGTTTCAGCATGTAATTCTCGACACCAAGCTTGACGGCTTGCTTCACATATAAGAAATCGTCATGGCCGCTCAGGATAACAATCCTGATGTCCCATCCGCGTTGATGGATGCTGCGAATGAGTTCGATTCCATCCATTTGCGGCATACGAACATCCGTAATCAGAAGATGGACATGGTGTTTCTCCATCAACTCAAGGGCTTCAATTCCGTTGTAAGCGTCTCCAATAACTTCAAGGCCAAAATCATCCCAAACGGTCGATTTCCTCAATGCTTCGACTACGATCGGTTCATCATCTACGATCACCACGTTATACATGTGACAGGTCCCTCCAGTTAGCATCTAAGATAGCACAATTGATGATCGTGTGAAAAGGCTCTAGAGTTTTGACAGTTCGATTGAGAGTTTTGACAATTGAGCGTCATCCTCCATCTCCGTTACCATTAGTGTTAAGGGAGGTGACACTCAACCATGAGCAGCACAGCAAGCAGTAAAACTGTAACCGTTTCCGAGAAGGAAGGCAAGAAACTGTTTTATATGGCTTTGCCATTCATAGCGCTGGTATTTGTCTTCAGCTACCTGCCTCTGTACGGATGGATGTACGCGTTCTTCGATTACAAGCTCGGCCATAAGTTGTTCGATTCGGAGTTCAAAGGGTTCTTCTTCTTCAAAATGATTTTAAGCGATCCGATCACAGTCGACGAAGTGAAACGGATTATGTCGAATACGCTAGGCATTAGTTTCTTAAGTTTGCTCGTTCAAGTATTGCCGCTACTATTCGCGTTATTCCTCGTGGAGATGAAGTTTGAACCGCTGAAGAAAGCCATTCAAACGTTGACGACGCTTCCGAATTTCTTAAGCTGGCCGTTAGTGTATGCGTTCGCATTCTCCATGTTCTCGGAATCCGATGGCTTTATCAACAAGCTGCTGATACAGCTCCATATCATTGAAGATCCGATCAGCTTCTTGGTTAGTTCGAGCCATGTCTGGTTGACTCAAACGGCGTACTTGGCTTGGAAAACGATCGGTTGGACAGCCATTATTTACATTGCCGCCGTTACTTCGATAGACAACGAGCTGTATGAAGCGGCCAGGATCGACGGCGCCGGGAGGTTCCGGATCATGTGGTCCATCACGGTACCGCATTTAATGCCTACCTTCTTCGTACTGATGATGCTTAGCATAGCCAACTTCCTGAATAACGGCCTCGATCAGTACTTGGTTTTCCAGAACGCGCTGAACACCGATTCCATCGAGGTGCTCGATCTCTATGTCTATAATGTCGGCATACGAAACGGCATGTCAGGCTATAATTATTCGTTTGCCACGGCGGTCGGCATTTTGAAGTCGGTTGTCAGCATTGCGCTCTTGTTCTCGGTGAACTTTGCCTCGAAGAAGGTTCGCGGAGAAGGAATCATTTAAAGAGGGGATTGCCCATCATGAAACAAAAGGCATCATTCGGGAGCTTCAGCTTCAGCTTCATCAATAGTACGGCGTTTATCCTGTTCGCGCTGTTATGTATTTTTCCCTTGTATTACATCTTCGTGCTCACTGTGAGCGACAACAAATGGGTAGCTTCCGGGGCGCTGGTCGTATTCCCGAAGGGGTTTAATATCCAGAACTATATTCAAGTACTAAAGCTTGACGGAATTGGCATGGCGCTATGGATTACGATTCTCAAAACGGTTGTCGGTACAGCCTGTACGCTCGCAGGCTCGTCATTCCTTGCATTCTTGTTCACAAAGCCCCACATGTTTATGCGGAAATTTCTATACCGGTTCGTGCTGGTCACGATGTACTTTAATGCAGGCTTGATTCCATGGTTTATCAACATAAAAAACCTTCATCTGATGAATACGTTCGCCGTTTATATCATTCCGTACATCGTTGCTCCGTTCTATATCATTCTGATCAAGACGTTTCTGGAGAGCATCCCGAGCGCATTGGAGGAGTCAGCGCAAATCGACGGAGCCGGTATATTTCGGGTATTCTGGAGCATCTTAGTACCGCTGTCCAAACCGATTCTGGCCACGGTTGCCGTATTCGAATCGGTCAATCAATGGAATAACCTGCGCGATAATTTGTTTCTCATCACAGATTCACGGTTAAACACGCTGCAATTTGTCTTGTACAAGTTCATGTCGGAAGCGGATGCGTTAGCCAGCAAAATTATGGTTAACGGCGGAGCGGGCCTATCGGCCTCGAATTTTACGCTCACACCGACCGCGGTCAGCATGACGATTGCCATGGTTGTTATTCTCCCGATTGTCTGCATCTATCCTATTATGCAACGTTATTTTACCAAAGGGATTATGCTAGGCGCAGTGAAAGGGTAGAACTACAATATAGACGCATGTATACAAATGGGGAGGCACACAAGAATGAAGAAGAAGGTTTCAGCTTTAGCGGCGGTGACAATCGCTACGATGCTCACTGCAAGTTTGGCTGGCTGCGGAAGCTCGAACACGGGGAATAACGGTAATGTTAACGGAAACACGAAGAGCGATACGGCTTCGAACGACAAGTCGAACGCGGCGAATTCGAATAACACGACGACTGAAACTGAGGAGAAGGCGCCGCTTGAACCGGTCAAAATTTCGGCGTTGATTGGCCCAAGCAGCCTTTCCGGCGTTCAGAGCGATGAGATTTCAACAGAGATCTTCGAGAAGAAATTCGGCTTGAAAATCGATCATATCTTCGCCGGCGATAAATTCGACGAAAGGCTCTCCGCAATCATGGCAAGCGGCGATATGCCGGACCTGATCGAGTTCAAGGATAAAAAGCAATTCGAAAGCGCTGTCAAGGCAGGCGTTCTGATGTCCTTGGATGATCTGGTCGCGCAGTACGGCCCGGACATCACGAACAATCTGCCCTCGATGCTTCAATACATGAGAGACAATTATAGCGATGGATCAGGCAAGCTGTATGGCTTGGCATCGCAAATCGGCGTCAGTCAGCCAACGAACCTTCTTCATATGGCTCTCTATTCCAGATATGATCTCTACAAGAAAGCCGGATCTCCGGAACTGAAAACCTTTGACGATCTGCTAAACACATTGAAAACGATGCAAGCGGAATATCCGAAGAATGACAAAGGTCAGAAAGTATATCCATTGCAGCTGTGGAGCGATTGGGATTCCATCAGTATGAGCTTGGTCGACTTTACGATACCGGGATACATGGGTGTCAGCGCAAACTCGGGAACGCTGCAATTCACGGAATACGATCCAACTACCAAACAGCTTAAGAGCGTATTTGATCCTTCCAGCGATTACATGAAAGGCGTGGAATTCTTCCATAAAGCGAACCAACAGGGTATCCTTGATCCGGATTCGATCTCCCAAAAATGGCCGAATGCAGAAAGCAAAACGAAAGAAGGCCGCGTACTGACAACGATGTGGGGCTGGCAATCGCAAATCTTTAACGGCAATGATCTCGTCAAATCCAATCCGATGGCAGGCATGATTCCGCTGTTCCCGAAAGACGAAGCGAAAATGCTTGTACAAGCAGAATTGCCGGTCGGCGGCGGTTACGTATTCGGCATCGGTAAAAATTCCAAAAATGCGGACCGTATTATCCAGCTGCTGAACTATTCCGCAACGGTACAGGGTTCGACTGAGCTGATGAACGGCGTCGAAGGCAAGGCTTGGACGCTCAATAACGGGAAAGCCGAGTATGCGCCCGAATACTTGGAAAAAGTGGCGAAGAACGATCCTTCCACAGCCGGCTACGAAAGCTTCTTGATGCTAAACAAATGGAACATCGATCCAAGAACGAACGAGTCGATCACGCATGAAGGCTGGTCGCAGTTCGTGAAGAAAAACCTGACGTCGGCCGAGCAGGAGTGGGCAACCGCGAATAATTCGTTGAATGTGTATGACTATGCCAAGAAGAATCTGACGGTTGTTCAAGACGATGGCGTAGTGGCACTCGCAGGAGCTCCATCGGATGATATCAAGGTTATCCAGCAGAAGCTGGGTGAAATTCTCAAAACGATGTCATGGAAAATGGTATACGCGAAGAATGACGCGCAATTCAACGAGCTTAAGCAAGAGCTGATCGATAAAGCAACACAATTAGGTGCGGATAAAAACTTCCAATGGGCTCAAACCGAGCTGGCTGCCGCATCTGCAAAAGCATCCAAATATACAGAATATCACGTTCAATAACAGACTGATTTATCCATAAGCGCATTGGGTGCCGCGGCTATATTTGGAATCTACGGGCTCCAAATATAGCCGCTTTCTATTTAAGAACGGGTTGAAGGAGACGTTGAATTTGAATTATTACGTATCTGTTCATGGTAGTGATTGTAATCCGGGTACGGAACAAGAACCGTTCGCAACGCTTGCGAAGGCGCGCGACGGCGTTCGCTCCATTAATGGCCTGATGACGAAGGATATCGTCGTTTATATACGAGGTGGCATCTATTATCTGGATAGCGAGTTCGTGCTTGACGAACGAGATAGCGGTTCAAACGGATTTAACGTACAGTACCGCAATTACCCCGGCGAAACGCCGATTCTTTACGGAGGACAGCGCATTACAAACTGGGAGCACATCAAATTTAGCGTCTATAAAGCGAAGGTTGATCGAAATTGGTCCTTTCAATCCTTAATCGAACACGATGAATGGGGGATTCGTCACGCAAGCAGCGCACTTACGGGTCCGGGGCAGTGGCATTTGGATACACAAGAAGGAGAACTGTTCTATTGGCCAAGAAGCGCAGATATCTCGAACGCGGTAATTGCCGCACCGACCATGACAGATATGTTCCGACTGGTTGGAAGCTCGCCTTCTGCCCCGGTAAAGAACATTCAAGTTATTGGACTGCAGCTTCAATTAACGGATACGATCCAACAATTTGATTATGTGGACTCCATTGATTTTGTAAACGGCAACGCAGAGCGTGAAGAGACAAAGCACGGTCTCATTTATATGGAAAATGCGGAATCCATTAAGGTTGTGAATTGCAAGCTCTTGAATGCCGGCGTGTGCGGAATATGGCTCAACAAGCATGCACAGCATAACGAGATTTATGGAAACTGGATTGAAGGATCCGGTTTAAACGGAGTTTATTTAACGGGTTGGTCCTTTGACCGGGGACCGTTTCTGTCCGCAGAAGATGCTTATGTCAACAAGTTCAATATCGTATCCAACAATTTCATCTTTGACAGCGGCAAATTCGAGCTGACGCGAGGCTCCGGTATACAGCTTCATCAAAGCGGTGACAACGAGATCTCGCATAATCGTATTTTGAGAGCGCCGAGATATGGCATTTCAATGAAAGGCGATCGTTACGGAGTCCTCGAAAATCATGGATCTATCTATGGGATCTCGGTGACTAGAGACAATCGCTATGATTTTCTTTATACCCGAAATAATCGGATCTTGTTTAATGACATCTCCAACGTGATGACGAACTCCGAGGACGGAGCAGGCATTGAATCTTGGGGAGTAGGTACGGGGAATGTATACGATCATAACTGCGTACACGACTTTGTCAATCTCAACCACTGGCGCAACTGGTTCGGCGGCATCTATTTGGATGACTGCTCGGATTACATGACAGTCACGAATAACATCGTATATGGAATACACGGCGGTCATGCTTTCGGCATTATGGAGAAAGGAATTGAAAATCGGGTAATTAATAACATTATTGCGAATAACGGTCTGACATGGGCGATCTGGATGCAAGAATTTGCCGAAGTCTCTTATGGTTTGAAGCTTGGCTGCAACATCCTATACAACAATAATACGACCGCGATTTATGGCTTCGAACACCTTCCCGAAGGTTTTGCGGGGAATCCCGTTTATACATCAGTTTATGATGGTGAGCTGCCGGAGAGGATTGCGGGCTTCGATCATAATCTCATTTACGAGCCTATTGGTTCAACAGATGTGCTTATGGGCGATAAAAGTACCGTTTATCTCTCGTATGAGAACTGGAAGGCGGCTTACGGACACGATGCACACACCGTACTCGGCAAGGATCCGCTCTTCGTGGATGCCGAGAACGGCGACTTCAGACTTCGTCCGGACTCGCCGGCTTTGGCGCTCGGTTTTACACCGATCGATCAGAGCTTGATCGGTCTGAAGAGCGATTTCCCTTGGGAGCCAATTCAAACAACGCCTGTCAGCGCGTTAATAGAAGCTAATGGTATTCGAAATCTTCCTCGTTTACATCAAGCAGCGAAAGAGGTAACGCTATGATTTATACAACATTCGGCCGAACCGGACTTAGCGTCTCCAAGCTCGGCCTTGGCGGTGCACCGCTTGCAGGCGACTTCGGCAGGACGGATGAAGCGGAGGTGCAGAGCCTCATTCACGAAGCAATCGATTCAGGTATTAATTTTATCGATACCGCGCCTAAGTATGGCATGGGCGAATCCGAACGCCGGATCGGCAAAGCGCTTATCGGACGCAGAGATAAAGTTATTCTCGCTTCAAAAGCGGTCCGTTCGGATCTTCGCTACGATTACGATAGCACGATCCGTTCCGTTGAAGAGAGCTTACAGAGGCTGCAAACCGACTGGATCGATATCCTGCAGCTGCACGATGTGGAAACGCAACCGGTCGATCTCATTATGAACGAAACTGTTCCTGCGCTCGAGAAGCTGAAACAGGATGGGAAAATTCGATTCACAGGCGTAACGACGCGTGTTCTTCCTCTACTAATGGACTATATGAGAACAGGCAGCTTCGATGCCATTCAATTCTATACCCGTTATATGCTGATCGATCATACGGCTAAGGATGAAGTGATGCCTCTTGCGCAGGAAACCGGTATCGGCGTCATCAACGGCAGCGTTCTTGGACTGGGCATGCTGGCGGATGCTCCCGCTCATTTTCTGGAAGAGGCCATCTCGCGTAAAGCGCAAAGCCGCATCGACCAGCTGCAATTCCTGCGCAAGTCGGAGCCAAAGGGTCTTATTGAACCGGCCATGCGGTTTAGCATAAGCCATCCAACTATTCATGTGACATTAACGGGAACATCCTCGCGAACGTCTCTTCGAACGAACCTGTCCTATTGCGATGGAAAGGGCTTGGAAGAGGAAGAACTCCAGCGCGTCTATGATCTGTTCCAAGGTCAGCCATTGTTTGACTAGTTCTTAGAGGAGTGAATGTAATGACATCAAGCATTAACGTGATGGCTAAAGTACGCGCGGAGACACGTGTCGTTCCTCCGCAATGGGCGCTTCAGGAGCAGCAGCTATTCGAAACCTTGAACAAGGCGGCCAAGGAGTTCGTCGAGCGTTACACGCATTCGGATGGGACGCTCATTTGGTTTGATCATTGGCCGGGTATGGACGGATCGGACGATCCTTACGAGGGCTTCATGAACCTGGCACTGCTCTATGTGCTTGGCGGAAGCAGCGAGCTTTATGAAGTGTCGCGCAAAATCTGGGACGGTATCACCTGGCAGTGGACAGAATACGGTCAACTTCACCGGGAATTTGATGCCTATTATGACTGGATGCATCACGGAGAAGGCTATCTCTATCTCTATTTCCTTGGGTTGGCGGGGCCGGCGACGCTGAAGGACCGCCAGCGCGCCGTTAATTTCGCGCGCATGTACACAGGGGAAGATCCGGAAGCGCCAAACTATGATTCCGATATGAAGCTAATCCGCTCGCCGCTTAATGGAAGCCGAGGACCGCGTTTTGAAGTCGATGAGGAGGATTGGAGCACGCACCGCGGCATCCTCGACGATTATTTAGCCCCATATGAGGATATTCCCGGCGTGGATTTCGAAAGCATGAAATGTGCTTGGTCGAACGACGGCATCTATAAGCACATCATCCGAATGATGAACGAACGAATGAACCGCGGCGATGTTCCGCTTAATTTGAATGCTACGGGATTGATTACGCATGCATTTCTTCACACAGGGGATCCGAAGCTGAAAAACTGGGTGATCGAATATGTGGATGCATGGCAGGAACGGACACGTTTAAACGGAGGCATCATTCCCGACAACATCGGATTGACAGGGCAAATCGGAGAGTATAATGACGGCAAATGGTGGGGCGGCTATTACGGTTGGCGCTGGCCGCACGGGTTCATGACCATTATTGAACCGCTGACGAACGCTTGCATGAATACCGTGTTGCTGACCGGGGATATGAATGGTCTGTGGCTTGCGAGGGAGCAGTTGGACGCTAACTGGAAGCTGGGACGAGAGCAAGACGGCAAATGGCTTGTACCTTATAAGCATTTTGATTCCGGCTGGACGGACTTTCGTGAAGCTCTGCCCAAATATCCGATCTATCTATGGACGATGTCGATGGCGGACGAAGACCTGTACCGCGTCGAGCGAATTGCGAAGGACCATGACTGGAACGAAGTTATTGTGCCGGCATTTTCCGGAAGAGATCCAAGAACAGGCCGCGAAACGAAGCATTACATTGGCAATACGCAGCCTTGGTTTCAATATATCCGCGGACTCAATCCGGACTATCCGGGACGAATTCTTAACGCCAATTCCGAGATGATCGGCAACCAATTGGCCAAAATGCGGTCAACGGAAGGAGATCCGCGCAGTTGGACGGAGCATTACAGCGAAGGGATGTACTCCGCCATTCACATTTGGCAGGAGATGTGTCCGCTCTACTTTGAAGGTCTTGTTCAGCTGACTTTGGGAGGGCCGATGCATATTTCCCACGGAGGACTGCAGCATGGCCGCGTGCGATATTTTGACGCGACGGCTGAACGCCCTGGGTTGCCTGTCGGAATTTCAGCCCTAGTAGAGAAGCTAGAGTCGGATTCCATGACACTGCATTTGGTCAATGCGAGCTCGTTCGACGACAGGGAATTAATCGTTCAGGCAGGTGTATTCGGCGAGCATAGCTTTGGCCTTGGAGAAATAATCGACCAGATAGGCGAGGTTCAGGGATCCGTAGAAGTAAACGGGAAATGGCTGCGCGTTTCGCTGCCTGCTGGTACAGGCATCACGCTGCGTCTATCAATGGAGCGTTACGTGAATGAACCTTCGTACGACTTGCCTTGGTCAAATCCAAGTCCAGAGCAACCGATTCGAGGAAGGAGCACGCCATGATAATCGATGCCAAACAGCAAGTCTTCAATCCGGTACTCCCCGGAGATAACCCCGATCCCTCAATAGTTAGGGTAGGCTCAGACTATTATATGGTGACGTCGACGTTTCAGTTTTTCCCTGGCGTTCAAGTCCTCCATTCCCGCGATTTGGCGAATTGGAAGCCGATCGGTCATGTCATTACGCGGAAGAGCCAACTCGATCTAACAGGGATGCCGGACTCTTTCGGCGTATTTGCGCCGGATATCTCATACTATAACGGCAAGTTCTGGGTAGTCGTTCCATACTACCACGGTCAGCCGCGCTGCACGACGCTGCTATTCACGGCCGACCGACCGGAAGGGCCTTACAGCGAGGCGACTATGCTCAATCATCATTTTATTGATCCGTCGATCTTCAACGATGACGACGGGAAGCGGTATTTAGTGTTCGGCGGCGGATGGGTGCACGAAATGAAGCATGACGGTTCCGGCCTCGTCGGTGAAGCTAAGCAGGTTTGGCCGGGAACGGGAGGCGCTGCCCCGGAAGCGCCGCATATCTTGAAACGAAACGGATGGTACTACCTCTTGCTGGCTGAAGGGGGGACCTTCTTCGAACACATGGAAACGCTTTCGCGGAGCCGCTCGATTTGGGGACCTTATGAGCCTTGCCCGCATAATCCTGTGCTTATGCAGCGTGACTCCGGGAAATCAATACAGCGGGTGGGACACGGCAAGCTTGTTCAAGATGAGGAAGGCACCTGGTGGATGTTCCACCTCGGAGGACGGCCATTAACGCCAGGGGGCTTTTGCCCGCTTGGCAGGGAGACGTTCCTTCAGCCGGTGCAATGGACGGATGATGAATGGTTCACGGTCGGAGACGCAGGTGAACCCTGCGTGTCTGTAGTGCTGCCGCAGAGCGAAGTGGCACAAGCACTGGCCTGCAATCTCGAATATCAGTTTACAGGTACCGAGCTTTCCCCTGATTGGGAATGGGTTAGACATCCTGTTGAAGAGGGGTATTCTTTGTCATCCGAAGGGCTTCGGATAGCTTGCAAACCGTTTATCCCATTCTCTCTGCAATCGACCCTCATATTAACGAGACGCTGGCAGAGTTTTGGATTTGAGGCGACAGCCATGGTGGCCTTCCATCCTGAGAGCAGGGGCGAGGAAACCGGGATGACGATGTATCGGGACTCAGATGCTTTCCTGTTCTTCAATGTTCGGAACGGGCTCGGCCAGACGGCGGGCCAGTCTTTTGACGTGAAACGGTTGCACGAGAATCAAGAACACGAAGGCCTCTATTTAGAGGTGGGACAATATGTGAAAGTGCTAAAGACAACGCTTGGAACATGGCGCCTGTCTATACGGCCTGGCGATCGTCTTTGGCTCAAAATCCGTTTAGAGCCGAAAACACAAATTATTACGCTGCTCTATTCGATAGACGGCCTAGTCTTCGAAGAAACAGGCATCGCATTATCAGCGGATTTTCTGTACCCCGAACGAAGCAACCGCTTCTTGTGCTTCACTGCGCCGCGAATTGGCCTCTATGCCAAAGGGGTATACGGGGAGTCAGAGGGTTTTGCTCAATTCAGCTCCTTTACGATGCAGCCACTCTGATAATAAGTAATACAGCAGCTATAACGCCTCACTCATCGATATATAGTGAGTGAGGCTTTTTGTCTGTTATAAATTTCGGTCCGCATGCTTGTAAGCTAAAATGCTCTTAGATTGTACAAGGGCAATGGTCTTGCTTTGGATGATAGAAACACGAATAAGGAGCACAACGTATATGCCTCGCTGGAAGACCTGGTAGTTAAGCTTCGAGATATCTCGCATATTAAGCAGCACATGCATGAATGGGATCTTAAGCTTCAATTTATCGAGAATGCTCGTCATGGCCAGCTTCATATAGATGGACATTTCATAGAACTTCGGCAAGGCAGCGTGTATGTACTAAAGCCGGGCCAACTCATTGAGGCCACTGTTCATTCGCTAGATGAACGGGTGTTCTATGAATTGGGATTCGATGTTTTCAGCGATGAGCCTGCGGTCTTCGGATTCGCTTCAGAATTTTATTCGCCAACCAGGATGTTGACAAGATTCAGTTCCTAAGATAGGATTTGGTTTGAAAACATATAAGACGAGGGCTGAATAATGCAACTATTATATAAAGTTGGGAAAAACCCGATTATTGCAGCTGTCCGAAAACCGGAAGATCTTGGTGATGCCTTGAGAAGCCCTGTCGACAATGTTTTTTTTATGGGAGGCACCGTTCTGGAGCTTGTTCAGTCGGTTCGTTTAACGAAAGAGGCAGGCAAAGGAGCCTTTGTTCACCTTGATTTGATAAAGGGTTTGTCTAGTACCGACCGTGAGAGTCTGGAATGGATTGCAAAGTACGCTGGAGCTGATGGTGTTATTTCTCCCAAGAGCCATATCATCAAGGAAGCGAAACGATTCGGATTGTATGGCATTCTTCACCTGTTCGTAATCGATACGGTTGCTCTTGAGAATGGTCTGAAGCTGAGTCGACAGGTCGATCCTGACGGCATTGAATTAATGCCGGGTGTTATTGATAAAGTGATCCGCACATTTTCGGAATTGCTGAGTGATAAACTGATTATCGCCAGTGGTCTCATCCAAACCCGTGAAGAGGTAAATACGGCCTTGAATGCGGGAGCGACTTCTTTGTCGGTAAGCAATAAGGAACTTTGGAACATTACTTTCGATCAATTAAATTAATCTTATAACGTGTTATGTTCATCTGTTGGAGTGATGACGAAGAGAAAGCTCCCAACAATGAGGCCATGTACCCTATGTACGTGTGTCTTGTTGCTGGGAGTTTTTTTATTTTCAAACCTAATTACGAGAGGAAGGATTCGACCAGTGAACAATGAGAAACGTAAGATCATAGTTATCAGTATCGATGGGATGGCTGCTTTCTATTTACGAGATCCGCAAGTAAAAATGCCGGTACTACGGAAAATCATGGAGACCGGAGCATCTGCAGAGGCAATGGTCAGCATTGCTCCGACAGCTACATGGGCGATTCATACAAGCATGGTTACCGGTGTTTATCCCCGCAAGCACGGAGTGTTGGGCAATTGGGTTATCGATCGTCCCGCTGGAAGAGTGGGGGAGCACTTCGGAGACTTGACATGGAATAAAGAAGAGAGTGTAGGTGTACCTACAATCTACGACATGGCCAAGGCTAGAGGTTGGAAGACGGCTGCCATTTGCTGGCCTAAGACGCGTCAGGCAATAGCTTTGGACTGGTGCATCCCTGAATTTTATCAGCAAGAGTTATTTGAATCTTACAGCACTCAGGAGTGGTGGATGGAGCTGAAGAATGCTGGTTTTCCAGTAGACAAATATGGAGCTTGGAGCTGTGAGCATGAAAATGCCCCAATGCAGGATTGGCTGACGACTGAAATTGCCAAACATCTGCTGACGAACCACAATCCGGATTTGCTGCTCATGCACTACTTAATGCCAGACACTTACCAGCACGTTTATGGCATTTCTACGAGTGAAGTGTACTGGGCTCTCGAATATATTGATGAACGGATCGGAGACTTAATTGAAACATTGAAGTCAACGGGAAAATGGGACAATACGGATTTGTTCATCGTTTCCGACCACGGCTTTGTGAATACGACACGAACATTTTATCCAAATGTGCTGTTTAAGCAAAAAGGATGGTTTGAGCAGTCCACGCCATTAATCGGGAAAGTGGCGGCGGTATCCAATGGCGGAATCGGTTATGTGTATGTACTGGAAGATCAAGCTGAGGAGCGCACCCGGCTTATGGATGAGGTTCGGGAGCTGCTTCATAGTACGCCGGGCATCGCTCGCATATTCGAGCCTCAGCAGTATGCAGAATTAGGCTTGCCGGCGGAAGGAGAAATGGCGGATCATTGTCCGGACTTCATTTTCGAAGCTGAACTCGATTGTTTCATACATTTCGACCATACAGGCGAGGAAGTATTACAGGAAGGTGGAAAATTTTATGGTATGCACGGATATCTTCCTCAGCACGAACAAATGAAGGCGATTTTTGCTGCTACGGGCAAATCCATTCAGCCTTCCGTTAAGTTGGGGGAAATACAGCTGGTCGATTTAGCGCCTACTTTGATGCGTCTGATTGGAGGAGAGCTGCCGGATACCGATGGTCGTGCTCTTGATGAAATTTGGAAAGCGGGTGTAGCTGATGGGCGGAACCCTTAAGAAAGGGGGAGAGCTGTTTGATCAGGTAAAGGCGTTTTTTTTCGATCTGGACGGCTGTATTTATTTTACGGATACGTTGGCGCCAAGCGCCGGCAAGTTAATAGAAAGACTTAAACAGGAAGGCAAGAAGGTAGGTTTTATTACGAATAACTCCCGGCTTACAGCACGTGAAGTTGAGATGAAACTTCATAAAATGGGCTTGGAAATTCCCTCTGAAGACATATTTACGGCTACCGATTTAACGGGTCTATACATCAAGAATAAATACGGCAACAAGCGAGTGAAATCAGTTGGCAGCGATGGGCTGAATGCCGCGCTAGCTTCAGCAGGACATGAACTGCTCCCGCTCGATTCTGAGAAAGAGTCCGATGTTGTTGTCGTTGGTCGGGATATTACGTTTTCCTACGCAACACTGGAGAAGGTTGCCGGAGAAGTGGATAGAGGGGCGATTCTAATTGGAGCTAACGCCGATGGCTACCATCCCGGCAGCAATGGAAAGCGAGTACCGGAAACAGGTGCTCTCATTGCTGCTATCGAATCGGTGACGGGCCGGAAAGCGGAGTATGTGGGTAAGCCGGAGTCGAATTTGTTTCTTTACGGCATGCAAGCATTCGGTTGTAGTGAAAAGGAAAGCGTTATGATCGGGGACAATTACTATACGGATATAATCGGTGGAAAACATGCAGGCATGCATACCGTATGGATCAGATTGGAAAATGAAACTATGCCAAGGCGAGCAGAAAGTGCAGTTAATGCTTGGCCGATGGCAGATTATGTGTATGCAACGATTGCAGAACTGTTGGAGAGCTGTAATCTGTGAATACAGACAGCAATAAGGCCTAGTAAATTAACGGCCAAACCATATCATTTACACAAAAGTTAACCATCTGCCAGGAAAGGGCGTTGAGAACGTATGGATATTCAGATTTATCATTTTGTTGAAGGAGCCCGGCAAGCGCGAGGCTTGACCGTCATTATCGATGTGTTCCGGGCCTTTTCGGTCGCCTGTTATGTAACAGCGGGCGGAGTTCAGAACTTGCTGCCGGTCGGGAGCATGGATACCGCGTATCGGTTGAAGCAGGACAATCCGGAATATATTCTAATCGGGGAGCGCGGCGGGGTGATTCAACCTGGCTTTGATTACGGTAACTCGCCGTTCTCCATCCAAGCCGTTGACTTCAGTGGCCGGACGATTGTGCATACGACAAGCGCAGGAACGCAAGGTCTCGTCAATGCGGTGAATGCGGATGAGATTATTACGGGCAGTTTTGTCAACGCGCAGGCTATTATCGACTACATTCGCATAAGGAATCCGAAGCATGTTTCTCTGGTCTGTATGGGCTGGGGTGCTCTGGAGGAGGCAGACGAGGATACACTGTTTGCGCAATATGTAAAGAACGCACTGGAAGGCAAGCCGAACGACTTTCAAGATATCGTCCGTTACTTGAGCCTCGAGAGCAAGACCGGTAAATTTCTCGATATGACGGATGCTTCCGCTCCGCCGGAGGATTTTGATTTGTGCTTAAGTCTGAACCGGTTTCCCTTCGTGCTGAAGGCAGAGCCGCATGGAGAATCACTGATCAGGCTTAGAAAGCTAGGAGTTGTCGAAGGAGTAATGCTATGAGCCGTCGTGTACTCATTTTTGGGGCGGACGGACTGCGTCCGGACAACGTGGATTTGAAGCGAATGCCGACCTATGCGGAGCTGATCAGTCGAGGGACGTTATTCAATTCCTTCCAAGCAGCCTACCCGTCAGAGACTCGCGTCAGCATGACGACATTGACTACCGGGGTGCTGCCTGGCCGCCACGGGGTCGTCAATAATCTGATGGTGGTACCCGGCTTCGGAGAAAAAGGGTTCCTGCAGACAGGTGACGACCGGGATCTCTTGGCTTACAACGGCGCAATGTCGGAGCCATTCATTCTGGCTCCGACATTAGGTGACAGGCTGCATGCGCATGGGCTGAAGCTTGCTGTAGCCGCCTCCAGCTCCCCCGGAGCCTCCCTTCTGTGGAATCTGAATCACCCGGACCAGGTGATTAATCCGTCATCGACCTATGGCGTCGAACGACTTGGGCAGCTGCACGCGGAGCTCGGAGAACGATCTCCTGAGCGGTCGCGCGTGAAGCGGGAACATGCCCTATGGGCGACTCGGGCGTTAACGGAGATTCATATGCGGAACCCAGAGAATCAGGCGATGGTTCTGTGGCTGTCGGAGCCGGACGCCAGTCAGCACGACTATGGGCTCGGCTCACCGGAGAGCCTGGAGGCATTGGAGCTTATCGATGCATGTGTAGCGGAGGTGCTCAGGGCTATCAAGCGTGAGGGGTTATCGGACGAGCTGGACCTGTTCCTGATCAGCGACCACGGCCACTCGACGATTCAAGCTCAGGGCTCGCTGCAGGAGCATGTGCGGAAAGCCTGTGAGGAATTAGGCCTGACGTCCAGCTTCGTTGCAGCCGGGCACTATGTATATGCTGCACCCGATGAGTCGACTGAGCCCTCTCCGAAAGAGGCAGCAGCTCTCGTTGCGTGGTTGCAGGCAAAGCCGTGGTGCGAGCGGGTTTATGCCGGCTCTCCAGCTTATTGGGACCTCCCCGGCGTGTTGCCGCTGGAGCAGCTGCTCGGACCGATTACGCATCGACGCGCTCCACTCTTCGCCGTTCAGCCGGTATGGTCACACGAGCCGAATGAATATGGCGTGCCGGGGACGACGCTGGCTCTGACCTCATCTACGGCCCTTCGCTCCAGCCATGGGACATCCAGCCCTTACGACCGGCAAGCCTTCTGCCTTGCCGTCGGCAGCAGCTTCCGCCAAGGCGTCGTTTCCGAGGTCCCCTGTGGCATCGAGGATATTGCACCGACCGTCTGCTGGCTGATGGGCCTCCATGCCGAGACCGGCTTCGACGGCCGTGTGCTGAGTGAGGCGCTGCGCTAGGAAGGAAATGACTGAAGCCGCATGACTCTAACCGAGTCATGCGGCTCTTTTTGACGTTCCCCAAACGAACCAGCATAAACAAATAGGAGTGTTTTATACGGATATGACAGAAAAAACAATAATAGATTGACTATTACAAATGGAGATAGTTTTTGAACCTGAGATGCGCATACAATGATAGAATTTGCCATCCTCCCTCAGTACCGAGTCACTTCATCCTGTTCTAAACTGAAAGTTGTAGCAAATGATGCTATAAAGTTAAAGCGGTTTAACTTTTCGGTTCAGGCACTGCTTTCGATGAACCGACGGATCATCCGTTTAAACAGGCAGCGAATCATATCGACGAGGCTCGCTCGATTTTAACCGGAATCGCAGCGAATTAATTCCTATGTACCTGTTTAAGCCAAATATGTAAGCGCCTCCAGTCGATGTGAAACGCATCGCAAAACACCTTGAAAAGGAGTAGAGACAATGACAAGAAAAGTATCGAGCTTCGTTTCTTCACTTTTGATCGGCAGTATGCTGTTCTCCAGTACTTCCGGCGCAGTTCCGTCTTCAAACGCCGACGAACATTGGGCGGCCAAAGAATTGCAAAAGTGGACTTCGAACGGCTTGTTGAAAGGCGATGAGAAGGGGGACTTGCATCCCGATAAAGCCATTACAAGGGCGGAATTCATAACCTTAATCAACAATATGTTCGGCTTTAAGCCGCCGTCTGTTGCACGTTCTTTCCCGGATGTTAGCTCCAAAGTTTGGTATGCATCGGAGTTCCAGAAAGCCTACGACTCAGGAATCGTTCTGGGCGACGAGAATGGGAACATGAATCCCAATGCCAATATTACAAGGCAGGAAGCCGCTGTTATCTCGGCCAGATTGTTTGTGCTGCTTGACGTCGGTGCTCCAAGCGAACTTATTTTTAACGATTCGTCCCAAATCGCGAGCTGGGCTAAGTCCGCGGTTGCTGCTTTGGAAGCCAAGCACTACATCGCAGGCAGATCGAATAATGAATTTGCTCCCAAGGCCAACATCACGCGCGCGGAAGCGGTAAAGATGTTAGACAACATTATGGGAGAAATCATTAACAAGCCAGGCACTTACGAGGGCGATAAAGCCGGGAATCTGGTTGTAAATACCGCCGACGTAACGCTTAACGGCATGATCATTAACGGTAATTTATATGCAGCGCCTGGCGTGAGTGAAGGAGACCTTACGTTAAGCCATGTCCACGTGAAAGGCGACGTAATCGTCGAAGGAGGAGGCATTCATAGCGTACACCTCGATGATTCGAATATCCAAGGCAAGTTGATTATTCTCAAGAAGAACGCCCCAGTCAGAGTCGTAACTTCCGGAAGCACGGACATTGGGCAAGTCGTAATTTCCAGCGGCGCAACGCTGGAGAACCATGCAAGCCATGCGATTCCAACCGTCGTTATTACTGGCGATGATGTAGTCGGCAAAGCTGTAACGCTTACGGGTGATTTTGTAAGCGTGGACGTGCAAAAGAAGGTTGAATTGGACTTCGGCAGCGGAACCATTAAGGATATAGTCGTAAACGGTCAGGCATCTATTACGGGATCGGGCGAAATTGTAAATGCGACGATCAACGTCAACGGCGTAACGATCGAGAAAACGCCTGCGAATGTTAAATTAATGGATGGCGTGACCGCTACTATTGGAGGCGTTATAACCGGCAGCGTGGGCAATGGAGGCGGAGCTATTGGCGGGATCGGCGGTTCGGTTATTACGCCTCAACCACCTATCGTGGCATACGGAACGTGGGGAGATTCTTTAGCGGATAGTTCTGTACCGCAGAACGTGAAATCCTACATCACGGAAATTCGCGGCGTTACCAATCCATTGGGAGGCCAGAAAAACGTCATTACGGATGATCTGTTCGGAGTGACTCCGAATGTTTTCCCGATCCAGCTTGGGGCGAACATCACTACCTCCTATATGGACAGCAATAAGAATCTATGGATGGGGACGACAACGAACCTGATCTATCGAGATAACGCAACGGGTGCATTCAAAGAGTTTGGTGCGGATGTATTGGGCTACGGCAACGTCGATATGATTATTCCGGACGAATTGGGCGGCGTATGGGCTTTAGTCGGAAACGTTGAGATCCCGACTACCCCCGATACACCTGTCGACTACTCCAATACGAAGGTCATTCACATTACAAAGTCTGCTGTAAGCAACTAACGGAGAGGAGTTAGATTCGGATGAAGAGAAGAAAGTCAATGAAATCGATGTTATCAAAGGTCACGTTAACTTCTGTGTCTATAGCCACGGTATTGATGGTTCCTGTGAATGCTTTCGCCGAGCGGAATACGGTTGTTGTACCGACACCTGTCGTACACCAGGTTGCCGCACATTATACGAAGCAAATCAACTATTTCAAACTGGGAGATCCTCGAATTCCCGGCGGAGCGAACAGCAAATATTCTGCAGACTGGATCACGCCTGACAATTACACATCGCAAAGCGCATTGTCCAACAACCGTGTACTTCCATTTGATATGCCCGATTCCGTGCTTGAGGCAACCGGTTTGGGCAGCGAAGTCGACATGGCGTTCAAAGACGCTAATGGGGCGTACTGGGTTGTCGTTAATCCGAAAGGTCTGGTAAGAATCGATTTCGGTGCTTCCGACGCTAACGATGTATTCCAATATTTAACGGGAAGCCGGTACATATTTGACGCTACCAGCGACGATAAAAATACGATCACGGGCATTATGTCCGACGGCGATCACGGGATTTGGATTCAAAACAGTCAAGGTGCTACCCACGTTAAGTTCGTGCTGCAAACCTTGGCGGAGCAAGCGGCGAACATGGAGTATACGCGGGGCTTGTTCGACAGTCAAGGCGCGATCGGGGACCAAAGCGGCTTAACATTGGATTATGGCAACGATACTTCGGACAACGGGCCGGGCTATGTATCCACTTTACCTACAAGCCCGCGAGTCGGTGGAACGAATTATTTCCAAGACGCTTCGGGCAGAACGTATGCGGAAACGCTTAGACCGACCAACAACTTTGCTTACTGGTCCGGATTCAACAGCATTGGCGAAGGGGCGAGATACGACTATTTAGCCAATATGCCGAATCCTACGCTAAACGATGTTATGGCCAAGCAAGAAGCCCGCTCTAATATCATTCGTACGGCCTCTATGGCGATGCTGCTTACGAAGATCAACGGGCTCAACAACGGTTCTCCGAGCAGAAGCTTCAATGAAATCGGAACCACTAACCTAACAGGCAGAAATTCGTATAACTTTGCAAAAGCGCCAGAGAATACCGATGCATCTAAAATTCAAATCGGTGACGTATACTCCTTTGGCCGCAACTATGACTTTGATAGAAAGGAAGATCCAATTCAATGGTATCCGTACACAAGGTTCTTCGGAAACGGATTGCCGATTCATCAGTACAATCCGGAGCTCGCGGCTAACAACGGCTTAACGGATGAACAGTCGCCGGGCACGCCTGATACGAACGCTTTCGTAAGGAATAACGATGCACTTGCACCATGGCAAGGCTACAAGGATGTTGCGCAAGGCAATCTATCGCAAGGCAATGACGCAGCTAACCCGATCGGCAAAATTTTAGGTCCCAACGGCCCGTATCCGACGATTGGCAAGGGTGCGCATGCTTCGGCAGGTATCACCGTTTATGCCGAACAAGATTTTAATTCTGCTACAAGCATTCAAGCTCAAGAGTGGAACTATAAATACCAAGTCACTCAGAACGTAAGCGATCGATATCCGGATCTCATGGCGATGATTGTATCACCGGATCCAGTGAATCCAACGCGTGCATCCTATGGCGGTATTAGCGATTTAGCGTTGGGCAGACTCATTACGGATGGCACAACCACCAACAAAGGGCTTCAAGTGTACATGCACCCCTCATCCGAAGAGCCTGTAGGCGATTTCGCGCAATACTTCACGCTCTATCATTATGTATTGAAACCGGAGCTTGCTAATCCGAATACGCCTGCGAACATTAGAGAGCAAGACGAGAAACTTCTTGCTTTGCTAAGAGATTCCGCAACTGTTGAATTGAATACCATTATCGACAGCGGCTATATGCTCATCGATCCTAACGGCCAAAACTCGTCTTGGGCAAAATGGTCCGCGGACAATTTCAATAACGATCGTGGGCCGAACGAGTATTCCAACAACGATGGCATTCAACAAAACATGTTTTTCGCTGACGCATCTCTGAATGCAGCAGAAATTACAATGTTTATTCGGGTAACAATGGAGATCCTCGAGGACGTAAAGACGGATACGACCGATGTGGACGTATTGCATGATATGGACGCTTGGGTAACCAGGTTCGGCGCGCCGGCTCAAGAGCATAATTACGCTTACTTCTACAACAAGTTCGCTGCCGAGTACAACAAAATCTTCACAGGCACGAACTATGCAATGAACGGCTATGTGCTGCCTGCGTTCTCGCCGCTGCATACGGCGTTCGATGAATCAACTACAGTCGATCTATTCGGAAATCCGGTTCCAAAAGCGGCGATCAGAAACGGTTCCGGCTATATTTCCTTTATGCAAAACGTTAAGGCGTTAAAAGATAAAGAAGCGCAGATGTGGATTAAAGACAATAACTGGTTCATTAAAGCTGCGACCGGAGCATTGCAAGTGAATGACGATACTTCGGTATTGGAATACATTGAATCGTTGCCGCCAGCGGAGAAAAACAACTATTATCTGAATTCCATGCTAATCTTCGGGAACTTGGAACCTTTGTACGGGGATCCATTAAACGATACGGGCGATGATCTTAGAAAACTCGTCACCATGTCGCAGATTCAAATCGATTTCTTTAATCAATTGACAAACAAAAAGGCCATGCGATTAAGCTTTAATCACAGCGACGCGATGATGATGTTCGAAATCTATTATCCGTTAGCGATGGCTGCCAAAAATGATCCGCAATACCCGGCAATTCAAGCGGCTTACGGCAATGTTTATAATACGGTACTGATTAATTCGGATATTCCTGCTTATACGTATTTGCAAAAGATCATGAATCCGAACGATCCAAAAATTGATGAACAAGTTAAGCATGATACTTGGATGCTATCTCGGATTCCTCAATACGGTAACGGAAACATGGTAACCAATAACTACGCCAATCGAGAAGATTACTTCTTCTCAGGAGCAGGAGAAGATATGCTCATGGGCCATGCCCCAGTATCCAACAGGGTGTTGCCTTTGGATGAAAGAGGATCGTTCAAGTATAATTCCGTACAAACAGAAGATGATAGAAACGCGGAATTTGTAGAGGACCATGATATAGTCACGCCGTTCGCAAGCGGCTGGAACGGCGCACAAACCAACCACGTAAAGAGCAATAACTTTGGCTTGCTTTATGATCCGTCTATTTATACGACTGGCTATTGGATCGCGGTCGATAGCGGAATTATTACGGATGCTGCCCCTGTAAATCAGATTCAAGCGCCGTATTCCGTGATGCCGACGTTTGCTGCGACAAGCGCAAGCTATGGTGCTGACGGTTCTGCGCCTGCAGCTATCGATGTAAATTCGGGACGCGGATCCACGGGCGCAACGTATGTATCGTCGATCACTGCTACCACGGACGCAGGGACGCAGACGCTCATCAGCGGCACTGATTTTACGACTGCGTTTACGGCGCCACAGTATTTCGTAAGCAAGAATGGCCTGCTCAAGATTAATCTGGAGCCTTCGACAATCCAAGCGCTTTCGAGCGATGGTACCAAACCGGTAACACTCAAAATCGTACTTGGCGGCGCGAGCGGCGTTATCGGTTATGTTACGCTGTCAAACAACAATTAGCTGAAATCTATTCATGTGATTTAAACAACTAAATCGGAATGAGCACTGTTTGACTGCAGAGCTCATTCCGATTTGCGTTTACCGACGAGATGACATAAAAAAACAAAAAAAGATTGACTATTACAAATGGAGATAGATTCCCATTGTGCAGATGAGCAAACAAAGATAGGAATTGCCATTCTCCCTCAGTACCGACTCCGGTCAACCTGTTCTAAACTGAAGTAGTAACAAGTAATGGAACTGCAGTGTTATTGATGAACTGGGAGCGTAGGTAAATGGTAAGCCGAGAAATCTTGTTGGGCATTGACGGTGGTGGAACCCATTCGACCGCGATCGCTGTCGATATGGAGGGAAACGTCCTAGCCAAAGTGACTGGTGAATCGATTAATTATTATGCTATAGGGATGAAACGAGCACGCCATCATCTCATGCTAATCATGAATCGGATGGTGGATAAAGTAAAAACGGACAAGTTTGAAAGCGTCTACATCGGGAATTCAGCTCTAAGTGAGAAAGCCGCGGCATCCATGATCGATGAGTTGACCGGAGGCATCATCAAGAGCAAAAGCGTGTATATGCACAGTGATTCCTATATCGCATTATTAGCAATGACGACAGGTAAACCGGGGATATTGATCATAAGCGGAACCGGATCGATGGGAATGGCTAAGGGATTATCCGATGAACTCCTGACAATTGGGGGTTGGGGCCATGTGCTAGGTGATTATGGAAGCGGTTATCATATTGCTCTTCAGGGCATTCAAGCAGCGATAACAGCCGAGGATCAAATGGCGACGGCGACCATGCTTCAGGAAGCGCTTAAACGGCATTACGCTGTAGGAGATATGGGAGAGCTTATCGATAAATTCTATAATCCTCCGGTAGATAAACACATTATAGCCGGTTTTGCCTTTGAGGTTGCAAGCTGTGCCGAGCAAGGCGATGCGGTTGCTCTGAAGATAGTGAAGCAGGCGGCTCATGATCTTGCTGATCATGCGAAGGCTTTAGTGAAACGATTGAATATCCAAGGTGTGCCCATTGGTGCAAGCGGGAGCGTATTCAAAAAAAACAGCATGATATTTGAGGAATTCAAAAGCGTACTCCAACAAGAGTGTCCGTTGTCGACAGTAACACGAATCGATTTTCCTCCGGAATTCGGCGCAATCTTCGCATGTTTTCACGAGAATAAGCTTTTATTGGAGCCCTCCATTCAAGAGCGCATGAAAATAACCTATGAATTGCTGAAGGAGGAGTAACATGAACGCGGGTTTACAGTATATTGACGGCGTATTGAAGCTTGTTGAGTTGTTGAAAACAGAGGAACAGGAACAGTTGAGTCAGGCTGCACAACTTATTGCCGATGCGATAGAGCAAGGCCGAACCTTGCACGCGTTCGGAACGGGGCATTCTCACATGCTCGCTTTGGAGCTGTTCTATCGGGCCGGCGGTTTAGCAAGTGTAAATCCGATATTGGAAGAAGGCTTGATGCTGCACCGAAATGCGGTGCAAAGCACGGATCTGGAGCGGCTCGAAGGGTTGGCCTCCGTGATCTTTAAGCAGCAATCTGCTAAGGAAGGTGACGTTATCATTATCGCGTCAAATTCAGGCAGAAATGCAGTAAATATTGAAATGGCTCTTGAAGCAAAGGCTAGCGGGTTAAAGGTTATCGCCATTACGAGCCTGAAACATGCTGAGGCGTCGTCATCAAGGCACAGCAGCGGAAAACGGCTGCATGAAGTAAGCGATGTGGTCATCGATAATCACGGGTGCATCGGCGATGCATCGGTTGAGATCCCCGGGTCACCTATAAGAGTAGCTCCAACCTCAACGGTATCGGGGGCTTTGATTATGAACGCGATCGTGGCGGAAGTCGTCCAGCTTTTAGTGCAGCGGGGAGTAACGCCGGATTTATACGCCAGCAGCAATATGGATGCCGGGGATGAGCATAATCGACGTCTCATCGACAAATACAAAGGAGCGATTCGGAGTTTATGACAACTTTTCCTTCCATCTCTTCGTTAGGTGAAAACAGTTCTGTTATTCAGAACTGGTGCGAGCGAAATAACTATTCCTATCTCGGAGATCAGGGCGGCGAAATCCAAATTACAGCTTCTTATTCCACGGAAGCCAGATTTACATATTTGGAGGAACTGGGTTCTATCTCAGATGAGATCTATCAATTGGAGCTGTCAGGTGAACTGCCTCGCTGCAAGGTGAACATCATTTGCTCCGGAGAACGTGCCTTAAGATATGCATTGAATGCAGTTTCTTTCAAGATAAAGCGTGGAGAATGGCGGGAAGGCGTTGAATTCGATTACCCGCGATTTCCAATCAGAGGCATTATCGAAGGATTCTACGGACAGCCCTGGAATCAGGAGCAGCGTCTAAGCATGCTCAGCTTTATTGCCTCGAACAATATGAATACCTACGTATACGGCCCCAAAGACGATGTTTATCATCGTGAGCGGTGGCAGGATCTTTACGATGAGGAGTCTTACACCAAATTAGGCGATGTTTTCTCCGAGTCAACAGCACTTGGGCTCGACTTTTATTATTGCATTGCACCAGGGCTGTCTATGCGTTATTCGAGCGAGGAACAGTTTGAGGCGCTTGTTCGAAAAGTACGTCAAATCTATGAGCTAGGTGTCAAAAAGTTCTGCTTGCTGTTGGACGATATTCCGGAGGAGCTGCAGCATCAGGAAGATATTCGGATTTACTCGGATCTTGTTGAAGCGCATATTCGGTTAGTGAATCGCTTCTATACGGAAATCATGAATTGGGATGCCGGAATTCGTCTTGTTGTCTGCCCTACGCAATATTGGGGGAACGGCAACGAACGATATATTTCACTTCTGGGGAGCAGCATCCATCCAAGCATTGATCTCTTTTGGACCGGACGCAACATTTGCTCACCTGAGATCACGCTCAGCGAAGCGGCCGTATTTACTCAAAATACGTATCGAAAACCGCTCTATTGGGACAACTATCCAGTAAACGATGTGGAAATGACTGATGAAATGCATATCGGCCCATACCGCCAAAGGGATCGTCATTTATACCGATTCTCTCGAGGGGTTATTGCTAACGGAATGGAGTATGCCGAAAGCTCCAAAATATCCTATGCTACGATCGCATCTTACTTATGGAATCCTGAGCAATATGATCCGGAAGCGAGTTGGCGCGATGCGCTTAAGGAGGTGGTTGGTCAATCGGATTTCGAGCACATGCTCCAATTCGCGGACAATGTAAGATATTCCTGTTTGTATCTCACAGACTCGCCGATGCTTGCCGCTGAATTGACTCGATTTAATTTTTCATACTTTTATGGGGATCGGAAACAAGCAATCGATGATTTAGAGAGATTTGTATTAAAAATGAACGAATCTGCTGCCGTGTTATTATCGGGTGGCATGGAAAATCAAGCCTTGCAGAAAGAACTGAAGCGCTGGATTCTTAAATTCTCCGTTGGCATTGCGGTGCTGCAGGACTGCATGAATTACATTCGAAGTCAGAGCATGGATGACCTCATGGTAGTTCGGCATAATTACGAATTATATCGCAGCGATCTCACGTATGTTTTTTCCGATGTACTCTCTTCTTTCTTAAATAAAGTGCTTGAAGAATATTATTCAGCTAAATAACATGTGGAGGATGATTACGAATGAAAAAAGCAATCATTGGACTAGCGGTTGTTACTTCCCTTACAGCACTTACAGGTTGCGGGAACTCGAATTCTGATACGAATAATGGAGCAGGCACAGAGCAGGCCGGCAATGCCGCCACAAACGACAGCAATGAAAAGTTCACGATTCGTCTGGCCGATGGATCTCCGGGCGATGAAGTGCTTAAAGTATGGAATAAAGTAAAAGAGATGTACGAAAAGCAGCACCCGAACGTTACCGTAGAATTTGTTTTGCAGGATCCTCAGCTGTATCAAACAATGGGCCTGCCTAGCTTGCTGAATGGTGAAAACGCACCGGATATTTATTTTGAATGGGCCGGCGACAGACTCAAGACGAGAGTAAATGATGGATTTGCAGCAGATGTAACAGAAGCGCTTGAGTCGGAAGGCTTTAAAGGCAAGTTCGGAGAAGGTAATTTCGTTGGCATGGTTTATGACGGAAAGAAATATATGATACCGACAGACAGCCAAGTAACGAACGTCATTTGGTACAACAAAAGAATCTTTAACGACCTGTCGATTCAGCCGCCTAAAACATGGGACGAGTTTATGGCAGCTTGCGCGAAAATCAAAGCTGCTAACATCATCCCAATCACTACAGGCAACAAGGATTTGTGGACAGCTGGCAACTGGAACGCTCATTTGATCTCCAGAGTAGTTGGAGAACAAGCCTATGTAGATGCGATGGAATTGAAGTCGCCATTTAACACGCCGGATTTTGTAAAGGCCATGTCTTACGCCAAACAAATTTGGGATAACCAGTACATTAACGACAGCGTAAATGGTATTAACGATGACGAAGGCGCAGCATTGTTCTTTAACGAAAAAGCTGCTATGTATCCTATTGGTGCATGGTTTGTATCCGGAGCTCAAGATCATGCTCCAGATATGGAATACGATTACTTCAATATCCCGGCTATTCCTGACGGTAAAGGCGATCAAGGAAGCGTGATCGGTGTTCAGCAAGGATACGTAATCAACAAAAATTCCAAACATATTCAAGCTGCGATTGATTACATGAAGTTGTACGAATCGCCTGAAGTCGTTACCATGCTGAGCAAGGCTGGCTCATCGATGATTGCACCGGGATCGGAGCCTGAAACCAACCCGATAAATCTGAAGCTGAAAGATATGATGAATAATACAAAAACAGTTGTCTCCCCTCCAGATACTGGATATAACTTAGAGGTTGCTGATGCTCTTAACTCAGCTACAGCTGAAGTCCTTGGCGGCGTGAGCACACCTGAAGAAGCACTTGCAAAATTGGATGCCAAAATTGCCCCATTGAAAAAATAATCTTTACCACCAATAAGCCGGCGTCTTTAAGCAAGGCTCCGGCTTATTGCATTGTTAAATGAGGAGGTCTGAAAGTAGTGCAAAAATCACGCATTTCACCCTATCTATTCACAGCACCGGCAATGCTATTATTTTCGTTTACGATCCTCCTGCCGATAGTAATGACGCTTATCTTCAGTTTTTTCGATTGGAACGGTTTCGGAACGATGAAATTCGCTGGTATTGATAATTATATTCGGGCTTTTCAAGATCATATTTACCTTGTCTCTTATTGGCATATCTTCATCTACATCATCCTGACTATCTTTCTTGAAGTAGTAGCAGGACTCTTGCTGGCAGGTCTAATTACTGTGAAATTAAAGGGAACGGGTCTATTCCGAATCGCTTTCTTTACACCGGTTATGCTACCGATGCTTGTTACCTCCTTCATGTGGAGATTTGTATACAATTCGGATTTCGGATTACTGAACGCAGTATTGAAATTTGTTGGTTTGGAAAGTTGGACGCATGTATGGTTAGGCGACCCGCACACAGCGCTATATGTGCTATCTATCGTGTCTGGATGGGTCTATGCCGGATTTTATATGACGATCTTTTACGCAGGAATTCAGCGTATTCCTAATGATATTTATGAATCGGCCTATTTAGATGGTGCGACGGAGAAGGACATCTTCTTCAAAATCAAAATTCCGATGATTCGAAACCTGGTGGAAGTCGCACTTACGTTATGTATACTTGGCGCGTTCCAAGGGTTTGACTTGTTCTACATCATGACAAATGGCGGTCCGTATAATGCTACTGAAATTGTAACTACGTATTTGGTTAAGGTTGTGTTCACCAATGCTAACATCGGCTACGGTTCCGCGCTGGCCGTGATCATGACGCTGGTCGTTATCGGAATCGGGTTATTATTGAACAAGTTAAAGACTAGTGAGAAAGATTCGCTGGAGTATTAATAGCAGTCGATGGAATGAAAGAGGTGCTCAACATGGAAATGTCTAGTTCATACGAAGTGCACAAAAGCGGCAGCAATGTCATAATGCGAATAACTTATTATGTATGCATGAGCTTGTTCTCACTTATTTATTTTTATCCAATGATTTGGATGCTGCTTTCTTCATTTCGTGACAATAAAGAAATATTCAATAAGCCATTTTCGCTGCCGGATACTTTTAATTTTGATAACTGGGTGGAAGCCTGGAAAATCGGAGGCATGAGCACCTACGTGCTCAACAGCGTAATCGTAACTTCTGTAACGGTTGCTTGTATATTACTGTTTGCAAGCTTAGCGTCGTTTTCTTTTAGCAAATTAAGATTTAAGGGAAGCAAGACGATGCTGACGTTGTTTGTATTTGGTTTGTTCATGCCCATGCAGTCATTTTTTATTGCGCAAAATTATCTTTTTGAACATTTGCATATTAAAAATACGTATTATGCGCTTATTTTGCCCTATGTCGGGATGGGACTTCCGCTGGCGATATTTTTGCTTAAAGCGTATCTCGATTCGATTCCCAAAGAAATGATGGAAGCGGCAAGAATTGACGGCTGTACAGATCTGCGAATGTTCGGGAGTGTTATCATGCCCTTGTTGATTCCGAGCTTGGCGACCGTTGCGATTTTCTCTTCGCTGAATTCATGGAACGAGTTGCTGCTTGCCTTGCTCTATGTGCAAAGCGACAGTCTAAAGACGATTCCCGTAGGATTGCTCGCATTCTCAAGCAAGCATGTGACGGATTATAAATTGTTGTTTTCAGCGCTTACGATCATTACCATTCCAATGATCATGATTTATGTGTTTTTCCACAAACATATCGTTAGTGGATTGACGGAAGGGTCTATCAAATAGATTCGTGACACGATCGGACAAACATAGCCTCCTGGAGCATGGATTTCATGCTGTAGGAGGCCTTGCTATTAAAAATATGATTCTTTGTTGTTTGAAGAGGCAAGGGAGGGTATGTTCATGGGTGCAAAACCGGTGAGGCTGGCTGTTGTTGGTGGAAATCGAGGGACCAGTTTCAAGCTGTCGCTTGCGGCATTGTCGGACAAGATCTCGTTGACCGCCATTTGCGATTTGAATGAAGCCGTATTGAAATCGTGGAAAGAACAATATCCCGACATTCAAACGTATCAAAATTATGGCGAAATGCTGCAGAACCCTTCCATAGATGCCGTTCTTATTGCGAGTCCTATGCTTATGCATGCCAGACAATCCATTGACGCTTTGAAGGCAGGCAAACATGTGCTGAGCGAAGTGATAGCGGCACACACGCTGGATGAAGCTTTTGAGCTGGTCGAAACGGTAGAGAAAACAGGGCTTGTCTATATGATGGCCGAGAATTATTGCTATACGCGTGCCAATTTGGCTGTGAAAAATATGGCCGAAAAGGGGATGTTCGGAGAAATCACCTATATGGAGGGAGCCTACATCCATGAGCTGCGGCATATCCTCCACAATTCGGATCAGACATTGAACTGGCGCGGGCGGCTTCATAAGGACTATAACGGGATGAACTACCCGACCCATTCCCTTGGCCCTGTTGCGCAATGGATTGCGATCAACAAGCAAAACGGAGATGAGCTTGAGAGCATGGCGACCTTTGTGTCCAAATCCCGTGCGCTCAGAAACTATTGCAGCGAACAGTTCGGACAAGATCATCCCGGGGCACAAGACGGTTTCTGGCAGCAGGGCGATTCTGCGGTTACGGTATTACGGACGAAACAAAATGTGATGATCACGCTGCGTGTCGATTGGTCGTCGCCAAGGCCGCATCAAACGAAGCATTACGTTCTACAGGGAACCGAAGGAGCGTACGTGTCCGGGCGATATCAAGGAGAAGATGACTTGATTTGGTTAAGAGACCGGTCACCTTCCAGCACGGATATATGGCATGACAATGGAGAATTGCAAACTACATGGCGTACGCTCAGCAGCTATCAGCCGGAGTACGACCATCCGCTCTGGAACAAATGGGCAGAGCAGGCTTCTCAGGCAAGACACGGCGGCGGGGACTTCTTTGTGCTTGAAGAATTTGTGTCAGTTATTTTGGGAGAACGGGAGCCGTCAATCGACGTCTACGACGCGGTGACTTGGAGCTCGGTATTTCCATTATCGCTGCAGTCCGTCGCTGAGAATGGAAAAGTGATGACCTTCCCGAAGCTCAATAAACGGCAGGAGGCGTGATGACTATGAACCAAGAAAGATTATTGCCGCAATTAGTGATGGTCAGAGAGCGTCTGTCGGATTTGCCGGAGCTCATGCTCCCTCCCGGATACGAGCTTCGGTCGTATCAACCTGGTGACGACAGTCATTGGGAACAAATCGTGCAGTTGGCGTTTGGCTGGCATAAGGATTTCCGCAAAGGGATTAAGGAGCATCCGTTCTTTAAGCCGGAGCGGGTGCTCTTTATTTGTTATAACGATATGCCGGTGGCGACCGCTTGCGCCTGGCATGAAGAGAAGTTTGGTGAACATCTCGGGTATTTGCATATGGTAGGAGTCGACCCCGCTCATTCCGGCAAAGGGTTGGGCTATTCAATAAGTCTTGCGGCATTGCGGCAAATGAGCAGCGAAGGGCTCGAAAGAGCGGTGCTGGAAACGGATGATTTTCGCTTATCGGCAATAAAAATATATGTAAAGCTGGGCTTTAAGGCTATATATATCCATGACAATCAAGCGGGCAGATGGAGTCAGCTGTATCCGCAATTGAACCCGCAAAAGGCAAAATTCAATGTGGCAGGCCACAGTAGGCCGGGTGGCACCAACCTAAATGAAGATGCACTTGTTATTAATAACGATAGTCAAGTTTACGGAGTAATCGACGGAGTATCCTCCATGGCGGCCTACAAAGATACGCAAGGTCATACAGGCGGATACCTTGCAGCACAATTGCTCGCTTCGGAATTGAACGCGCACGATCCCCATTTGGATTTAAAACAAGCCGTACTTGCCGCGAACCGGAAGCTAAATGAAAGCATGGTTGAAGCGGATATCGATTTGACCTGCAAATGGAAGAGGTGGGGCGCGGTATTTGCTATTGTCCGCATTCATGAGACCCATATTGAGTATGTGCAAACCGGTGACTGCATGCTGTTCATTGCCTATTCCGATGAGAGCATACAGGTGCTGACTCGAAATCAAGTAGCTGGCTTTGACCAAATGACCTTGAATAAAAAGAAGGAACTGTCGGATTCAGGCTTATCGAAGGAACAAGTTAGCGAGGGGCTGTATCCTTTCAGTATTGCGAATCGAAATAAAGCGAATACGCCCGAAGGATACTCCGTTATGAACGGTGAACCGGAGCTGGAGCTATATATCGAGCATGGGAGCATCTCCAGAGCAAATGTTAGTAAAATTTATGCCGTATCGGACGGCATGTTCCATCTCATCGAACACTCCGATGATCCGAAAAAATGGGAGACCCTGCTTCGCTTCTTGAATGCAATGGGCATCGAACCTTATATGGATCATTTGACTTGCAGCGAGAATCAGGATCCACAATGCGAGCACTACCCCAGACATAAAAAATCCGATGATAAGTCGGCTATGATCATAGATTTCAACAACAACGCATAAGTGCGAAGGGAGCAAGCAATAACATGAAAACTGCTATTATACTGGCAGCAGGGCAAGGCTCGAAGATGTGGCCCTATGCTGAAATTCGGCCGAAGGCGATGCTGCCTGTTGGTGTCAAACCGATTATTGCGCATCAGGTGGAGCTGCTGCAGGAGCAAGGCTTCACAAAGGTAGTTATTGTAGGCGGAAAGCTGCATGGTCAGCTTCGTAATTATTTCCGCGAGAACGGGAAGCACTCAGGCGCTAGTCGCGATATGGAAATTATCGTGTTGGCCGATGAGAAAGCACAAGGTACGGCAATTTCGCTTACTGCTGCGCGTTCGGCTGCAGGCGACGAGAAGGCGTTCCTGGTTCTATATGGCGATACGCTTCTTGATCGAGCGGACATTGAGCAACTGGTTGCTTCATTTGGTCGTCGGACTGAACGCGAGCTTGCTGCGGTGCTTGTCAATCCGCTGCAAGAGCAATCCTCCTCGGATTGGATTTGCTGCAAGCTTGAGGAGGGCTTAGTCCAACATATCGTAGGGCATCCACGCGGTGACTACACGCATCGATTCTGCGCATTCGCCTTCAGTGATGCTTTCTGGTCCTATGTCAGCAGCAACTCAGGCTTGTTTACAAGCGTGCAGGTAGGGATGATGCCGCCTCTGGAAGCACATCTAGAGATGTCGCTGCTGGATTGTATGAATGACGGCTATGCGATTCGGGCCGTCGAGACGACAGGTGTTTTTGTTGACCTGGACAAGCCGTGGCATATCCTGTTGGCCAATGAGCTTGTTGCACGCAGCAGCTGTGAGAAGCTGAACAGCAATTTCCTCGGCGAAGGCGCATCCATTGATCCTAGTGCATCGATCGATGGCTTTGTGCAGCTAGGCGCCGGCAGCAAGATCGGCCGTAACGTCATTATTGAAGGAAATATCATTGTCGGAAACCGTACCATTATCGAGAATGGCGCTATTCTGAAGGGCAATCATATCATTGGCAATGATACTTACATTGGCAACTATTGTTTCCTTTCCGAGGGCACGACTGTCGGCGATCATTGCGTAATCAATCACTGTGCGGAGCTGGAAGGCGTTATTTTTGACACCGTATACTTGTACCATTACATGGAGTTCTATGGCGTTATCGGCACGTCTACGGATCTTGGTGCGGCTACCGTTTGCGGAACACTGCGGTTCGATGACGGAAGAACCACCCACCGGATCAAAGGACGCAAGGAGACGCCTAGAGAGCACAGCGATGCCATCTACTTGGGCGATTTTGTCCGCACGGGCGTAAACGCCATTCTCATGCCGGGCGTGAAGGTAGGCATTTACAGTGTCGTTGGATCGGGCGTCATCCTGGAAGAGGATGTCCCTAACCGGACGCTGCTCTATGTGAAGCAGGATCTTGTCCGTAAAGAGTGGGGGCCGTCGAGGTACGGCTGGTAAGTTAGGATAAAGGAGTCTAGAAGGTGTAAATAGAAGAAGGCGTTGGCCGAGTACGGTCAGCGCCTTTTTGCGCATATTCTTCAGCAAGGGCAGCTTCTAGGCCAAACAAAATACCCTGAGTCCGATTTAACACCGGACTCAGGGTATTTTGCACTTTCAATTTTTGAATCGTTTATACAGAAACATTTTTAAGGAGTTTGTTGTTGTACTTGGCATACAAATGTCATGACATGACTGTCAGCTTCAAACATAGGTTCTCCATTTAGCGTCATATCGCTGTATGTTACAGTAGCAATCACATTGAATGCATTAGATGTATGATAGCTCACAACACCTGTATCAGCATCAACTGAACCGTCAGCATCTGAACTTGAAGAATAGGTGACGGTAACCCAAGCATTTCCATCCGTATTCTTGTTTAGATCAGCAATTGCAGCAGCCAACCAAACAGGAAGCGCGAAGTTCTCGGCAGTGACTTGATTCAATTGAACTGCAGCCACAGCAGCATTAGGATCAACGACATTGATCGTAAATGTGACCGTGCGCGGAGCAGCGGCGCCGCCGTCTGCCGTCCATGCCGTTACAGTAGCCATTCCAGCCTTTCTGGCGGTAACAACCGATCCATACGTCTTACCGTCAAAGTTCGTAGTGGACTCGCCTGTACGCAGATCAACTACTTGGTAAGCAGGAGTTGAATCATCCCAAGCATCTGTACTCCAAGAGATGTTCTTGATATAAGAATTCTCTTGTCCTGTAACAGATAGATCCAGTTGCTCCCCGACATTCAAAGTAATCGTTTGAGTCAGGTTAGAAGGAATCGAAATATCGCCCGTAACTCTGCTCGTAACAGATGTAATCGAGTTGCCCAAAGAGCTGATGAGCGCTTTGTTAGTTGGATCCACCGAGAGCCAGTAAGGAAGTGAAATTCCAGTTGAAGCTTCCATGCTGTAATCGCCGCGAGAAGCATTTGGATTTAGCCAGTTCGTATTGTACTTAGCCGTTTTAGCTTCATCACGTGGCAACAGTTGATCATAGTCATCAGAAGGCAGATTGTTTGTCAAATCGCTTCTGCCCGCATTGCTGACAGTAACGTTAAGGAAATTACTTGGAATACGGTGCATTTGCCAATCAGCGCCTGCAAGGTCTACTTGATTGCCGGATACATCTACGCCAAGCGCTTGGAGTTGACCAAGGCTCATTGCATAGAAGTACGATAGGAACGGGTTATTCGTTCTTTTCTCGTTGTACCACCATTGATTTAGACCCTTCAGATACTCTTGCTTCAGTGCAGGCGTTGTGTTGGCGTTTGCAGAAGCGATAAGACCAGCAAATCCAAGCGCTGCCATTTCCTCGTCAGAGTAGTTCAAGTAATTTTCAAACGTTGTACCGTCTTCTCCGACTCCTGAACCGTCGTGCTCGGAGATACCAAAATATCTGTTATGGTATTGCGAAGCAACATCAGCGATCGTGTTGGAATTGCGGACTTTTGGAAATCTTGCTTTGTATTGAGCTGGGTTAGTCAGAACATTAAACTCATCCACATAGTCAATAATACCGATTTTAGCCGTTTTGTAACCGTCAGCAGCGCCAGTGTACAATGGAATACTGGAATCAGCCACAAAGTTCTGACCTTGTTGCAGCATCGTCAAGTCAAGAATTGCGCCCAGCGATGCGTCTTCATAATCGGAAAGTCCCCAAGCATTCACATTGCCATCCATATACTCTGGGTTATAGTAAGACCATCTGGTAGGGGTTGAAGGTACATTCAATCCATTACCGGAAGCTGCATATCCAGCAGAGTATTTAGCGCCAGGAGTACCGTTCAAATCTTTTCTATACTCTGGCAGCAATGGAACAACAGGATTTCCATTCTTTTGTTGAGGAGCTACGCCTACAAAATAGTAGTTGTTAATAATAATATGGTTTGTAACGTTCGTAATGGCCGTTTTCGCAAGAGAAGCCAGCTCTGGATCTACATCCTTGAATGTTTTATAAGCCATGTCCAAGAAGTAGAGGTGACCGATCATCTCATCCGTGGAAGTCGTATCTTTGTAGAAGATATGCTTGCCGGCAATATCGAATGTATCGGCCAGTCGCTGTGGTACCGGTACTGTTGCATAAGCCTTTAGAGAATTGTAGTCATATGTGCTAGTGCTAAATGCAGTTACATCATATGGCTTAGCGTAGTTAACTTCAGTGCCATTAATATCCACGGTTGTACCGCTTGCGATCTCCATCCATCTTTCTTTGTCGTTCAACTTGGAAGCCAAGAAAGCTGCATTACCATATTGAGCATCGTCAAACGCATAGTAGGAACGGGAGACAAAGCCATCTGGTGCCGGAGTACCTGTGTTCTCCAATGTAAAGGTTCCGTCAGCATTCAGATAAACCGGGTACCCTTCTTCAGAACCATCAGGGTTAGCGCCTAACAGATCATAGATGGCTGGATTATTTACGTTTGAAGCTGCTGGAACTTTAAGCTGTCGTTGAGAAATGAAGGACAACAGCAAGTCCGATTCAACCGAACGAGTTGCCGATGCCAGAGCATCTTTTGTACGAGCATCATCAGCGCCGTAAGTAGCTTTCATGTAGTTATAGCGATAAAGCTCGCCAGCCCCGTACATCGTCGTCCATAGCCCGTCATTGTCAGTACTGCCCAAGGAACGAGCGATATCAGATTGATCTTTCGAGCCATTGACAGCCGCATACATATCTTCTTTGGTGTTAAAGCGAGCCGTACCCGATTGAAAGCCCAATCTGTCATTTAAGTTTCTTCCAACCTCATCCAATAGCAGTGTCTTAGCCATCAGTGACATTTGCTTTCTAACGATATGAGTCACATCGCCATTAACGCCACGAATCCATAGACCACCATTATTGTCCGACAAGATGGATGCTATCTCATCTGACGCTAGCGGACTTAAAATTGGGATGTATCTTGTGCCTTGCAGGTATTGAATTTGGTCGAGCGGATTACTCGCGTTAGGATCATACAGCGTTACGGATTTCTTGTCGGAAGCGAGCATCCATTTCACGCCATTTGTGCCGTCAACGTATCCGGCATAAGAAGCAGAAGGCCAAGCCTTTCCGGCTGGAGCTGCAACAGTATCCGTAGTTAGAGTAGCGGCAGTGAAATTAGGAATCAGCGCATCACCGGCGCTGTAATAGTAAACGATTTTTTCCAGGTTCGTCGCTAGGCTTGGATCATTGTGAACCGTAACCTTTACCGTAACAGTTGAAGCACCTTGTTTACCTGTAATTGTTGCTGTTCCTGCAGAAATACCTAGAACTTTACCGGCATTATTGCCAGTCGTATTACCAATGGTATCCACATATGCAACATATGGATCAGATGTTGTCCATTGAATAGGTAGCGTTAGATTGAAACCTTCAGGCTGTAAACGAGTGATCTGTGTGCTGTACATGCTGATAGTTGTTCCAGTAGTAACAGGAGTAACAGGATCAACAATCGGCGTAGAAGTGTTAGAAACAGGGCATTCAAAAGTCATAACATGGCTGTCTTCTTCAAATCTAGCACCCAAATCATCCCATGCACCAGCATCAGCGTCAGGGTCAGCATTAACTGTTGTATCCGAATAGGCAACAGTTGCAATGATAGTGAATGGATTATTGGTCAAATAAGTAATTTCACCTGTTACAGGGTCAACCGTACCATCTGCCTCAGAAGAAGAACGATAGGAAACTTCTACAAACGGGTTACCATCTGTATTTAGGTTAGGTTTAGCCATTTCTGCAGTCAGCCAAGCTGGATAAGCAAAGTTACTTGCCGTTACAGCAGTAAGAGATGCAGGCGCTGCACTTGCTTTAGGATCAACGACGTTTATAGTATAGGTCAGTGTCTTAGGAGTTCTAAAGAATCCGTCGATAACATATGCAGTAACCGTAACTGTTCCCGGTTTAAGACCTGTTGCATAAGCGCCAGTGTATTCGCCTGCTACGCTAATGCCGGTTGCATCAACATTTCCGACTTCACCGTGGGCAGCTAAATCTCTCAGGTCAATAACTTGGAATTTGCTTGGATCAGCATTAATTGGAGCAGGTTTTCCATCAACATAACCTGCCTGGTGCCAAGCATCTGTCAGCCAAGAAACGCTTCTGATATAGCCGGTAGTTTTAGCATCAAGCCTTACAGAATCTCCAACGTTAATGGTAAAGGTGTGCGTTGCAGCATCGTAGTTACCATTAGGGTTCATTGCCTCGACATTGGTCGGATAAGTTAAGCTCTCTGTTCCCTTGTTTACAGGGGCCGTAACTGCTTGTCCAAGCGCAGCTACATTAGCTGCATCATTAGGATTCATAGTTAACCAATAAGGCATCGAAATAACGGTTGAAGATTCCATGCTTCTTGAGAAACCAGAGTCAATTGTTCTTCTGTCCATCGTACCGAAGATATTTGTGTTGTACTTCGACATCATAACTTCATCACGAGGAATAAGTTGGTCAACCATGCCATCAGGTATAACATGCGTTACATCGTTTCTGTTAGCAGATAGAACATCCCAGTTCATGAAGTTATTAGGGATACGAGTCATCTGCCAAGTTGAACCGGCAAGATCGACAGTCGGATTTCCAATGTTAACGCTTTTGTTTTTCAATGCACCAAGAGATGCTGCATAGAAAGTAGTAACAAATGGATTTTTCTGTCTCTTCTCGTGGAACCACCATTGATTCATACCAGCTAAAATGTCCCCAGCATGAGTAGCATCAGTATGGTGAGCTAATGTATAGTATGCGAGCGCAGCTTCTTCTTCATCGGAATAGTTCAAATAAGATTGGTAAGAAGTGCCGCTCTCCCCCATTCCATTTCCGTTATGAGCAGAAATACCAAAGTATCTTGAGAGGTAATCCAGGCTCATATCCAGCAGAGAAGTGGAGAAATGCGTTTTAGGATATCTTGTTTCGTAATCGTTATGAGCAGTTTTAGCTCCAGTTGGAGTATCGCCGTTCATAACATTTAGCTCGTTCGCATAATCAAGCGGCTTGGTAAGTGTTACACCTTGAGCAGCAAGAGCAGTTTGCTCAGCTTGTGTGTAATTGCCCATATCTTTTGCAACTGCAAGCATTTGCAGCGCAAGAGTCGCATTGAGAGGGCCATCCTCATAATCATTTCTTCCCCATGCATTAGAAACGCCATCAAGGAATTCAGGATTCATATTGGCCCATTTTGTAGGAACCGAAGGATAGTTCAACCCGTTGCCTTTGGCAGCATTCTCAATAGGGTCAGCAGGATTAAAGCGGGACTCAACTGGGTTTTCACCGGTTACACTGACTTGATAGTAGTTGTTCAAGATAACCGCATTCGTATGGTTAATCATGTCATTCTTGATCAGAGCAGCAAGTTCAGGGTCGCTGTCTTTGAATGCACTATATGCCAGATCAAGTGTAAAGTAATGACCTACCAACTCATCCGTTGATGTTGTAGCTTTGTAGTAAACATTGCTGCTGTCCAGGTTGTTTTCCGTATCTCCACCGTTTAGAGCAGCATAAACTTGAACAAGTCTGGAAGGTACAGCAACCGTATCATAAGCTTTCAACGCTCCGGATGGAGTCGAATAGTTGACCGTTGTTCCGTTGATATCAGTAGTTGTTCCAGCCTTCTTTTGCAACCAAGCAGAGTTTACGCCTGGATTACCGTCAGCTAAAGTAGCGCCATTGTTCTTATTGGCAACTTTATAGCTTCTAGCGAAGAAGCCGGCAGAAGCAGGGGCGTTACCTGCAGCAGTTAACGTATAGTTGCCTGTAGCAGCGTCAATGTAGACAGGCTTTCCTTCATCCGAGCCATTCGGATTTGCACCCAATACAGTGTAGATGGAAGGGTCGTTTACATTGGCCTTGGAAGGCACTTTTAGCTGCATTCCAGAGACATAACCGAGAGTAACGATGGATTCAACAGCGCGAGTAGCAGACGCTCTCGCATCTATTGTTCTCGCGTCAGCATCACCATACGTTTTCTTCATGTAGTTGTATCTCCAGATTTCACCGGAAGCGTACATCGTTGTCCAGAGACCATCATTGTCTGTATCACCGATATAAGCTCCAGCACCTTTATCCGCGTTCATCGCAGCTTTTATCATATCAGCTTGCGTTGAGAAAGATACAGCGCCGGATTGGAAGCCGAACCGATCAGCAAAGTTCCTCGAAATTTCTTCTTGAACCAATGATTTTGCCATCAAAGACATCGGCTTGCGAACAATGTGAGTTGCATTGCCAGCAGCACCTAATATCCAAAGTCCATTTTTGCCGTCAGGCATAATGTTTGTAATCACTTCTTCTGCGCCGGTTGCTGGACCAGCAACACCTGTTTGAGGAATATATCTGCCACCTTGAAGGTACTGGATTTGGTCAGCAGAAGCTAAGTTAGGGTCGTATAACGTTACCGCATCGGATACGATGCCAATCGTTACAGGAGTGGTTTCATTGCCTAAAACCACTTTACTGGTTGACTTGATTAACGTATCTTTCGATACTAACCACTTCACACCTTTCTCACCTTCAACATAACCAGCGTATGTTTTAGATGGGAAAGTTTTGCCTTCTGGAGCAGCAGGGATATTCGTTGTACTCCAAGCTGTTGAACTAAGAGCAGCAGGGATAGTAGCATCACCAGCGTTGTAATAGTAAACGATTTTTTCCAAGTTCGTTTCTTTCGCTAGGTTCGGATCATTTTTCACCGTAACTGTAACCGTAACCGTTACAGCGCCTTGCTTACCTGTAATTGTAGCTGTTCCTTCAGTAACGCCTAGAACTTTACCAGCGTAATTGCCTTTGCTGTTACCGATCGTATCTACGTAAGCAACGTAAGGATCCGAAGTTGTCCATTGGATCGGCTCCGTTACTATCAATCCTGCAGGTTGCAAACGAGTGATTTGTGTGCTGTGCATGTCAACTGTAGTTCCGGTAGAAACAGCAGGAACTATAGGTGTAGGAGCAGTACCGCCGCCAGTAATAGGAGGAATTACCGGTGTATCAGGTGTAGAAGTTGTACCTTCTACGGTTTTTCCGGCAACGGTAGACGTAATGCCAGCAGCAACATTAACATTTGCAGGTTGCTGGGCGATCGTAACGCCGGCTGATTTGATGTTAGCAGTTTGAATGCTGCCAGTACCTGTAACATTCGAAGGCGTGTTTAGTGTGAGTACGTTTAGTGTCGAATCAGCGTCTAGGTTTAGCGCCAATGTATGGTGCGTGTCAGTTACATTTGTTGTACCCGTAACTGTGGAAGCAATGAGGTTTACACCTTTTGCAGAGACAAGGCTAAGATCGCCTTTTACTGCAGTGTGATCCAAAACAACAGGTTCAGATGCTGCGGCATCCGTCACATATACATCACCAGTGATTGTAAGACCTTTCAGAACAGCGCCAGGAAGGGCGATTGTAACATTTCCAACGATCGTGGATGGAAGGTTAGCGAGATCTTCAGCCGTTCTTACTAATGTACCCATAACGCGATCCGTCATAACGAAAGATTCGGCACGCGTGATATTAGCATGAGGATCAAAATTCCCATTGCCTCTACCGTTTAGATATCCCTTAGACGCAAGAGCAGAGACTGCTTCTAAAGCCCAGCCCGCTATCTTCGAGGAATCGCTGAATTCAATGTCTTTAGTTCCGGTAATAACTTGGAAGCCTCTTGAAATTAGAGCAGCCGCTTCTTGACGAGTAATAGCTGCATTAGGATTCGCATTGTTGCTCGCATCGCCGTTTAGTAGGCCAGCCGCGGAAGCCTTTTGAAGTTCTGTATAATACCAATCACCAGGATTCGCGTCGGCAAACGTTTTGGAACCGACCGTGCTTTGAAGATTGAATACGCGATTCAGAATCGTGACGAATTCCGCACGAGTTATAGCTTCGTTTGGATTAAGATTTCCATTCGCATCACCTTTTAGTAAGCCAATGGATGACCATTTTTGCAGTTCTTTCGCTGCCCAGTGTGTAGAGTCATCTACGTTTGCTGCCACATTCGTCGGGACATCTGGAGAAGGACTTGCAAAAGCTGCCGTGCTTGATAACAACATGCTGCCAATAGCGATAGTAGAAATGACTTGCGAAGTTTTTCTCGTTTTTCTCGGCATTCTCTGTGCTCCTTTTGTTGTTGTTCTGGCATTACACCGACGCTTGAAGCGCTTACAAATACATGCTTCATATTCGCCCCCACTGACTTAAATTCGCTTTCAATTGCGAACCATACTTCATTATGGGCAACTTTTAAACGCAATCACAGTTCGTTCATTTAACAAATTCAATCATTAATTGACTGCTTAATTTTCTCAAATCATGCTAAATAGCTATTTTCTATCGTATTTTGATTATAATAATCATTTTGTGGTCAATATTTCACCGATTGCGTACATCTGCATCCGTTTGCAGAATAGAAAAGAGCAGCCGATCACCGGCTGCCCTTCATGGAATGATGCTTAATCTGTACTTATAAACTTTCGTACGACACTTCCAGCTGTTTCTGCACCGGGAAAGTCAGACTGATCGAGGTTCCCCATCCTAGCTTGCTAAGAATCGAAATGCGGTACTGTTCACCATAAGTAATCTCGAGCCGTTTATGCGTATTGAGCAGCCCAATATGCCGTCCGCCCTTGATTTGTGAAGCCAGTTTTGTCAGTACCTCCTGCCGCCGCTCCTTCTTCATTCCAACCCCTGTATCCGTTACGGTCAGGCGTACATGATCCTCAATTAACTCTGCTTTGATACGAATAATACTTTTGCCCTCTTTCATCCGAATACCGTGATAAATACTGTTCTCAATAATCGGCTGCAAAATCAGCTTCATGACATTATAGTCTGCGACAGCCTCATCAATGCGCCAGATCACATCGAATTTCTCTTTGTATCGGATATGCTGTATGTCCACATAACGCATGGTGTACTTCATTTCTTCTTGAAGCGGCACGAAGGGCATAGAACTATCTAAAGAGTACCTCAGCACGCCGGAGAGATTCTCAATCATATCATTGGCTTCATTCGGCTTGCCCGTATAACTGGCGACTTTCCAGTAGATCGTCTCCAGCGTGTTATATAAAAAATGCGGATTAAGCTGAGAATGAAGCGCAATAAATTCCATCACTTGCAGCTTATATTTTCGCTCGGACAGTTGAATGGTCAGAAACTCATTCTCAACGAACTTCTTCACGATATTCTCCGTAATATAGCCGTAAATGTCGTTCTTCGCGCCTGGAAGCACCTGCGGCAACGATGTACCGCGTTCAGCTGCGTGAAGGATAGAGACAACGGTTTGAAGCGTCTGGTGCTTCTTTTTGGATAAAGAATAAGCGAGAAACAGCCCGATTATGGTGGAAATGAGCAGCAGCAGTCCAGTCAGCATTCGCAGCTTGGATGGAAGTGAATACAGTGCTGCTTTGGGAACAATCGATACGAACTTCCATTTAAATCGTGACGACGATAGCATATCGACCGTGTATGTACGGCCGTCGACCTTCATTTCCTCCGAGAGCAGGTCTTTACTCGTTAAATCGTTTTGTTTGAACACATTCATATAATTCAGGTCTGAATTCTTAGCAATGGTACGGTTATGTTCATCCATCAGAAGAATGCTCTGGCTGCTGTTTGCGGGCAATTGCCGCAGAAGCGATTCAATAAATTCGGCTTTCACATTCAAGACGACAACGCCGCTGCCGCTTGCCAAATGCAGTCTGTTATAGATGGAGATGACTCGGATTTCGCCTTCCGGGGCCCGCCTTTTCACAATGCGGTTTTCAGTCCACACCCGCTCGTTGGAATGATTCTTATACAAATCGTGCCACTCATGATCATAAAATTTGTCCACGGTATTCAAGCCTGTTACCGACGATAAGAACCGCTTGTCCTGGTTATCGAAATAGATATAGACAGAGTAGATGAAAGGGTTCGCATAAACAGTTGAATCGACGAAATTACGAATGACTTTAAGAACATCGAAAGTGCTGTCCGTGATCCGTCCTGTTTTTAGGATATCCTTCATCGTTACGGTTAGTCCCGGATTTGCGGAGAAATTCGTACTCAGGGAGTCCATCTCACGGAAAGAAAGCTCAATATATGATTTAGTCTGGGATAAGAGTGCCTGATTATTGGTATCAATCTGATCCTGGATATAGAGCTTAATAAGAAAAGTGGAAAGCGATCCCAAGATCAGCAGCGGGACCAGCATCGGAATTAACAAGGTGATAAGATGGCCAAGCATGGAACGATGGACGGTTTTGAGCTTATTATCCATTATTACGGTAATCCCTTGGGCTTTTGCCAAAGATCCGCTTGAAAGAGCGAGTGAAGTTGTGTGGATTTGTGTAACCCAACATTTCACTGATCTCATAGGTTTTATAAGACGGGTCTGCCAGCAGCTGGGCTGCTTTCTGCATTTTGATCTGAATGACATAGTCCATGAACGTCAAGCCGGTCTGCTGCTTGAACAGTTTGCTCGTGTAGGAGTGGTTCAAATGCACATGTTTGGATGCGCTTTCAAGTGTTACGTTCGTGTAGTGCTCATCAATATACTTTTTAATGGCTGAAATATACCGGTTTTCCTGCTTCGGATCTACTTCTTCAGCTCGCGGCTCGGCTTTGCTGCGTTCATTGTCCATTTCTATCTTTAAGCCATGGAACACCTCTACAAGTTCTTTATAGATGGTTGGTTTCACGAGATAATTCTTAACACTATAGGTCATCGCTTGTTTGGCATACTGAAAGTCCGTGTATCCGCTTAAAAATACCAATTTGATTGCGGACTTATTGTCATGCAGCTCCTTGGCAAGCTCAAGTCCTGTCATAAGCGGCATCATTATGTCGCTTAGAATAACATCAACCTGCTTCTCTTTCAGCAGCTCCAAGGCTTGACGACCGTTCTCCGCTTCACATACAACCTCATAGCCAATCTCATTCCATGGGAAATAGTTTTTCAAACCGGTACGGATTTCGATTTCGTCATCGACAATCATTAACTTGTACATCGCGATGCCTCCTGAATACTTCTCCGAGCATGTTGAAACTCCCAGAAAGTATACAACATATTAAGTGAATTAAATACTGAAATAATATAGGAAAAAATCAAAAGTGGATAGCTATGACAAATGGAGATAGATTTCCAACTAGGAATGCGCATATAAAGATAGGAATTGTAACATGCCCCTAGTAGCGATTCACTTCAACATGTTCTAAACTAAAGACAACAAGTTTTCAAGCTGAATGAAAGCGGCATCACTGGGGGAAGGTTAAGTGAAGAAGTCATTTAAGAGAGTATGGACGATACCTTTCGCATTTACGTTGCTTGCAGGCAGCATAATAGGATGTTCCAGCGAGAGCACCTCTGATGGAACAGCAAACACTGCAGCTAATGAGTCAGCTGCAGCGGGGAATACAAACGTAAAGACAGAACCGGTAACGCTTCGTTTCTCGTGGTGGGGCGGCGATCAGCGTCATAAAGCGACGCTGGCAGTCATTGATCTTTACATGAAGAAACATCCGAATGTCAAAATTATAGGCGAATACAGCGGATATCAAGGTTACTATCAGAAGCTGGTCACGCAGCTCTCGTCTAATGCAGCGCCGGACATTATCCAAATCGATCAGCCTTGGCTTGCAGATCTGACTAGCCAATCCGATATATTCGTGGATTTGAAAGATAAGTTTGATGTTTCTGGCTTCGATCAGTCATTCCTAGACAGCTTCGCAGTTATTAATGGCAAATTGCAATCGCTTCCAACAGGCGTGAACGGTGACGTCTTTATCTATAACAAAGATGCCATGGGCAAAGCAGGTATCCAAGTAGATGAGAAGCTGGACTGGGACAAACTGTTCGCTTACGGAGAGAAGCTGAAGTCGGTTGACAAATCGGCTTATCTGCTAAACACCGAGCTGTATAATATCTCAGACATCCTGAGAAAATACACCGTTCAGCATACGGGCAAGCGCTGGATTAACCAAGATTATACACTCGGCTTTACGAAGCAGGATGCGGTTGGAGCGTTTAAATTGTTGCTGAAAATGGAAGAAAGCCACGTGATAGAGCCATTTGAAGATATATTACTATTTGATGAGGATCCATCCAAAAATCCGAAGTGGGCAAATGGCAAGCTGTTGGGTTTCCTCGACCAAGTGAGCGAACTCGAAAACTATCAAAGTTTGATGAAAGGCGCACTTGATGTTGCCCAAGCTCCGATCCTTGTCGGCGCTGCGGACACAGGGGTAGTCGTGCGTCCATCGCAGCTGATTGCGGTAAATGAAGACTCTAAGAATCAAGAGACTGCACTGAACTTCTTGAACTTCTTCTTCCATGACCCTGAAGCGATCAGAACGCTTGGTACGGTTCGGGGTGTACCTGCGACTGAGGATGCAAAGAAGCTGCTGCTGGATGACAAACTGATGAATCCACTCGTTGCGAAAGGCATCCGAATTGCATCAGCAACGAAGGGCTCGAATGAGAATGCCGTCGAAGCGAACAAGGAAATTTATAGTATCACAACCGACATCATTGAGAAGGTAGGTTTCAAGACAGCAACGCCTGAAGAAGCAGCCGATGAGCTGATTCAGCGGCTGAATGAGAAGCTTGCAGAGCTGAAGGCAGGTCACTCGGACTAAACAGGGCGAAGCGCGGTATATGGAGAAACAGGCTAGTCAACCTATAGGAATGCGAGGGGATGAAGAAATGAGTACTAAGAAAAAGTATGTCATCGTTGGAGCGGGTGGCAGAGCGGAGTTCTTCTACGCGGCGATTGCAACAGATTACAAGCATACATCTGAGCTGCTTGCCTTCTGCGATGTGAATCAGACCCGGATGGATTATGCAAATAAGCTGTTGACAGAGAGCTATGGCTCGAAGGCGGTTCGGACGTACAAAACGGAACAGTTTGACCGGATGGTTGAAGCCGAGAAGCCCGACGTTGTCATCGTGACGAGCATTGACCGCACGCATCATATCTATATTATTCGCGCAATGGAGCTAGGCTGCGATGTCATAACCGAGAAGCCGATGACGGTGGATGAGAACAAATGCCAGGACATTTTGGATGCTGTCGAACGTACGGGCCGCCGCATGCGTGTCGCATTCAACTACCGCTACGCACCGCATCATACAAAGGCGCGGGAGCTGATCGGAGGCGGAGTTATCGGCGACATTACTTCGGTTCATTTTGAATGGATGCTGGATACGAGACACGGCGCGGATTATTTCCGCAGATGGCATCGCGACAAGCGCAACAGCGGTGGGTTGTTGGTACACAAGTCGACGCATCACTTCGACCTGGTGAATTTCTGGATCGGGGCACAGCCGGAAACGGTCTTTGCCTTCGGCAATTTGTCGTTCTACGGCAGAGAGAATGCAGAGCAGCGCGGAGTAACCAGCTTCTATGATCGTGGCACAGGTAATCCGATTGCCAAGGAAGATCCGTTTGCATTGCAGCTTGATGAGAACGAGCATCTGAAGCATATGTACCTGGATGCCGAGCATGAGGATGGATACAGACGGGATCAAAGCGTATTTGGAGACGGCATTAGCATTGAGGATACGATGGGAGTGATCGTCCGCTACGACAATAAGGCGATTCTGACGTATTCCCTGAATGCTTACTTGCCTTATGAAGGCTATCGGATCGCGTTTAACGGTACCAAAGGACGGATTGAGATGGAAATTCTCGAGCAAGCGTACATCAACTCCGGCGGCAATAAGGCGGACGAAGGAGCACTGGAAAAACAGTCGATTATCGTTCATCCGATGTTCAAGCTGCCATACGAGGTGAAAGTCGAGGACGGAGAGGGCGGTCATGGCGGTGGCGACCCAATTCTACTTCGCGACTTATTCGGTGAGCCAGCGGAAGATCGTTTCAAGCGTGCAGCCAATCACATTGACGGCGCCAGATCCATCCTAACGGGCATCGCAGCGAATCAATCGATACGTACAGGGCTTCCGGTTAACGTGAAAGATTTGGTAACCTTTAACTAAGGAGCTGGCAGAGGAAGAAGACGTCAGTGAGATAATCGGACTATATAAGCGGATCATACGATGCCCCCTAATTTACGGGGGCATTTTGTTGTCTCATAAAGTACTGCATAATTCATAAAGCCTTTGCAACTAGCGATCAGCTTCAATTGATTGCAAGTGTTCATATGGTAGAGTGGAATCGTTACCATGATCAATTATTATTCATGAGAATAGTGAAGTTTACCATGTCAAAAAGCAAAAAGCAAAGCCCTCCCGCAAGAGCAATGGGCCATCCAGCAAACAGCTGGTTGTGTTTACAGAGATTATCGTAGGCTTATTCCTATTATTGTTTATTATCAGCCAAGCATCAGATAAGTCCGGAATTCGTTTCAAGATTCGCCTGAGATTAGCAATCAACCGATTGAAGGCGACAAAGATGCCAAAGTGTCTATTGTTGAGTTTGGCGACTTTAAATGTCCCTCCTGTAAAGCTTGGGGAGAGCAGCTGTATCCGAAATTAAAGGAAGCCTATATCGATAGGGGGAAAAGCCAATTTTACTTATATCAACGTTCTATTTCACGGTGATGAATCTAGGTTTGGGGCACACTCGAATTGATCGAGGAACAATTAAACGACTTAACAGCTATTCATATCAAAAACGGTTTCTTTCTATTTCTAGAAAGAAACCGTTTTTGATTTCCCGGAACTACTTATTCCTTTAATTGGTTATTACGGAAATCCATTGGCGAGACGCCGACGAACTTCTTGAACACTTTGGCAAAATGATTCTGATAATTGAAGCCGACGGCTATAGCAATATCGCTGATGGATTTACGGGTTTGCAACAGTAGATGCTTGCTTTCCATAACTCGGAGATAATTCAGGTTTTCATTGAATCCTAAGCCGGTTTCCTTCTTTAGCCTACTTGAAATATAGGATGGATTCTTATCGAATTTCTTAGCTACATCTTCCAGCGTAATCTTATCAAACATATGAGACCGCAAATATTGAATAATGTCTTTGACAAGATTCGAGTGGACCTGACTGGAGAATTGGGTAATGGCGGAAGTGAATTTAATCGTTACTTCTTTAAGCAGCGTAATAAATCCATTACTGGACGAAAAGGTTTCTGCAATTCGGCTATATTCTTCGGAAATCGTTCTGGCGTACGTATATTCAACGCCGTTGTCGATGGCAACTTGCGATAGGGCTGAGCAGGCTAATATGAAATGATTTTTAAGGGAACGTAATTGATCAGCTTTGGCCTGAACGATGCGGACAAAGTAATTTAAATAAATTTTGGTATTGAAAATATCCTCGATCGCACTGTTATCACCGACGACCATTTTAGCTTTGATTAAAGCGAATACTTCGGCAGGGAGATAAAGCGATTCGTTCTCATAATAGATATTAACGAGCGATAGATTGGCAAGTCTGGAGACCTCATTCCATTGCACACCAAACGGCAAAGGAAACGGAACCGTTTCTGCCTGCGGATGGTAATACCAATAAATCAAATTAACAATATGATTGTCTCTTTCTGCGCTCTTTGTTTCAATCGGCCCCAACACTAAGAATGGATACGAAGCGTTGTCTTCGAAATTAAGAACTAAAAAGCTCCGATTTAATGTAAGAGGAAACCTGCTAATGCCATTCGACGTCTTTTCGATTTGCCGGCGATTCAAACGCAAGGAATCGATCAGCATAGAAAGATGCTGGTTTTTATCAGGCGCTTGGGAGATTTCCGCGCTGTGATAGGCAAACGTAATTTGCAACTGATCATCTAAAGCATACGCGCTCGTACCGATCGAAATGGCTAAGCTTGTTGACTTTTCTATAAAGGAATCAATCTGCCGGAGGTATTGTTGAGACAAAACGGTCACACCACCTTCAATGTACGTGATAACGCATTCTTTTTTTACTATAATAAAATATTCCAGCTAAATTCGTATCCAAAACATTATATATGTATCCAGTCGGATTTGGTCGACATTGTATACTCAATTTAGCTTAAAGAAGGGGGAACTGCGGGCCTATTTATGGAGTGTTTTCAAGGCATACCGAAAGTTTAATAGGAAACTTTGTACAATAAGAGAGATTTGCGCGTAATCCACATCTTAGAATTTCACATATGCGAATGTATCTTATTGTTTTTGCTATGTCAATGAAATGCCATAGATATAAGGACCTGAAAATTCAGGAAACTGTGAAGATGAAAAGAAGCAATTAATCGTTAAACGGAGGATCACGATGAAAATGAAATCAAGACAAGCAAAACAAATGCTGTCCGTTATTGCTTTAGGTACGCTTCTATTCAACGGTGTACTGCCTCAGAATCTAACGCGCGTACATGCTGCAGACGCAAACGAGCCGGAGCAGCAGCAAAGCACTGGGACATTTAATGCAGATGAAGTAAATCGCATTCTGGCCAGTCTGACCCCCGAGCAGAAAGCAAGCATTAACAAACTGACCGGAGCGGACATGGCACAGAAAATCCATGTGGATCCAAAGGATTTGCGCAGCTCCAAACCTATTAACGTTATCGTGCAATTCAAAGTGGATCCGGCTAAGATCCAAATCATCAAGCAATCGTTGGCGAACGGCGGTGCTGGGGTAAACGGTACAGCATTTACGAATGATTACGCCGATGCGCAACAAAAAGTGAAAGATTCGCACGCTAGATTTAAAAGCTTTGTGACTACGCAGCCTGCCCAATCAATCGTTGGCGGTAAATCTGTCAACACGAGCATGAGAATTACTAGAGAATATTCTGAGGCGTTTAACGGTGTATCTCTATCTTTGCCTGCAAGTGAAGTGAATAAACTTGCCGATAATTCGGAAGTTGCTTCCGTTTGGTCTGTTGTACAATTCGATGTACCTAAACAAAGCTCAGCATCCGCTGCAGATACAAGCGGTTCTGTCGGCAATCCTACTTCGGCGCTGACTTGGATGGGCATTGATAAGCTTCAAGCCGCAGGCCATACAGGTATGATTGAATCAGGTCCTCGTAAGGGTGAAAGAATTAAGGTCGGTGTCTTGGATACCGGGATTGATTATAATCATCCTGATTTAAAGGCCGTTTATAAAGGCGGACATGACTTTGTTAATAATATAGTCGATGTTTCCGGTAATGTAACTTTCGTGGATGACCTTGACCCGATGGAAACCACTTATCGGGATTGGCTGGCTGCAAAGGAGCAACCGAATCCACTTGTAAGTCCTACAGCGAACTATAAGGACTACATAACGGAACATGGTACGCATGTATCGGGGACAATTGCCGCGAATACGACAACGAATAATGCTGTCTATTCTGCGAACGGCGTCGCACCGAAGGTTGATCTTTACGGGTACCGCGTATTAGGTCCAGGTGGAAGCGGTTCCTCGGACGGGGTATTGAATGGGATTGATCAAGCCGCTAAGGATCATATGGATATCATCAATCTTTCACTAGGAAATACAGTGAACGATCCTATGTATCCGACAAGCATTGCCATTACCAATGCTACAATCGAGGGTGTTGTTTGTGCAATTGCAGCAGGTAATGCAGGTCCTGGTCAAGCTACTGTTGGCTCGCCGGGAACTTCACCGCTTGCAATAACCGTCGGTGCCAGTACGATTCCGGAAAACATTCCGGTCATGACCCTCAAGAACGGCACAAAGTCTTATCAGGCTCGTTTATTTGGAAGAAGCTTCATCCAAAGCGATGATCAATATAAAGGACAGACACTTCCAATTGTTGATGTCGGTCTAGGTACTATGGATGACTATAGTGGAAAAGAGATGTCCGGTAAAATCGCCCTTGTTAAACGCGGCGGCGAATATATGCAGACCAAAATCGCGACTGCTCATCGCGCAGGCGCAGCGGGTATGATTATCTGGGATCATATTGATGATGCCGATACAGAAGGTTATATTCCGAATTACTTAGGCCTGAGTATGGATTATGCGTATTCCGTTTCCTTGACGCGAGTCCAAGGGGAAGCACTTGCGAAAGCAATTGCAGCTGATCCCGATCATGCCACCATTACGTTCCCGGCTGCTCTGGACGCGCCGCTCGTAAAGAATGGGGACGAATTGGCAAGCTTTAGCTCAACGGGACCCGTGAAGGATTGGACAATTAAGCCGGACATCGTCGCTCCCGGCGTTGACATTCTGTCTACAGCTCCATTCGACGTTTATGAGCCGCAAGACACAGGTACGCCTGATTATACGAATCAGTATATGCAAATGTCCGGTACTTCCATGGCTACACCTCATGTAGCGGGGATTGCGGCATTGGTTCTGGCAGCTCATCCTGATTACAGTCCTGCCGACGTTAAGACGGCATTAATGAATACAGCAAAGGATATGAATACCGCTTCGAAGACTTATAGCGTGTATCAAGTAGGTGCTGGCGTTGTCGATCCTGCTCGCGCTATTGGGGCTAACATTAATATTCAAGTGCTGGAAAAAACCTCTACGTATGATACCCCTACGGATTATACGACTATCCATCAAGTGGATAATCTGACGGGCAGTCTTTTCTTCGGCTTTAAAGGCAGAGGAGAGGGTGCAACGGACGGCTCGGATGACGTGGTCTCATCCAAAGCGTTTAACGTATCGAATAATGGTACAAGCAGCAAAACATTTAAACTCAGTACAGAATTTATTACCACTAAATTTGCGCTTTCGCACCCTGTTGGTACGGGGACCGGCAATGATGTCAAGATCGATTTCTCTACAGACAACGCACCTGTGACATCCATTACGGTTGGCGGAGGCAGTAAGGTTAAAACAACAGCCCAAATTACGGTTCCTTCAAACGCGATTGATGGCACTTATGAAGGTTATATTCATCTCGTTAATGCCGCTGATTCGTCGGAGTCTTATCGCATTCCCTTTACGGTGACCGTAGCCGAAAAAGGAATCGATATGAGTGTAGACATAAAAGCATTTACACTTCCTTTCTCCATTACAGGAAACTGGAACCCGGATACAAACGGATCCGGAGGTACGTACTATTCCTTCTCTGTTAATAGTGCAATGGACAGCATGTACCTGGTATTGAAAGATAAGAACGGTAAATATTTAGGTGTCGTTCAAAATGCTGCGAGTATCGGCGGCGTAGGTCCGGGTGTCATTTATGGTCCTCTACCTATGCTTCTGGGAGGCGCATATCTTCCATTTACTAAGCCTTATGACGGATCATCACTAGATCAGTCCGGAATAGCAGCCAAACCGGCGATCATTACGGAAGGCTCTTATTCCGTGGAGATGATTGCTACTGACACAGCTGGCAAACGTTACAGAGCAGAAGATACGCTGTACGTGGATTTGACAGCGCCTACGATCGCCATGGACAGTGATTCAAAGCCGGGGATTTATGAAATCGATCCGACAGGCTATCAGCCTGGGCAAGAGATTCAAGGTTTCTATGGTACCGTATATGATAATAACATCGACATTATGAAGAATAATGGTGAAACTTCGGTTAGAAGTCCAGAGGATAATCGAACACCTGTGCCGGTAGATCAAGGCTTAAATGCAGTATGGGGTTACCAAGATGGTTATTGGCCAACTGTAATCTTCAAGACGGATTCGAAAGGTCGTTTCCATTTTGGAGTTTCTCCAGAGGACATCACGCCAGAAGGCACTAACTTCTGGGTTTACCCAAGCGACTATGCCGGGGCGGCTGATACGGATTCCACCTCGCAGCAGTATTATTTCATCAAAAAGGGCTCGCCTTATGTAACGGTTACATCTGCCGGAAACACAGATACTGTGTATCAGGATAAGACGGTAATGGATGCCAATAAACCATTCAAGGTTACCATCGCTTTGAAGCATGGTATTGGCATGACAGGCGGTAATTTTATGTTAAATAGTAATCTTTATTCATTTGCCAATATCAAACTTACAGATGAATATAAAAACTATTTAAGCAGCAAAGGTATTGACCCTTCAACTGTTGGATTAACAGTAAGCCAGCCGTATAGACATTCACAATATGCGGGTCTGACCACTGACGTTACGATATCAGGAATTAGTGACGCTGGCGCCCTTGATCGGGATATGAACATCGTAGATTTGGATGCAACGTATACAAACGCTGGCCCGATTTCTGGCCCATGGAAATTCAACGTCTACAATACATTCTTTACGATGTCAGGTACAGAGTCGAGGGTTCCGGCTTTCACAACAAATGTACCTTATTTGCGACAGACTCAAGCTATGATTACAGGCGGTTTGTTTGCTGAATCGTTCAGACAGAATACGCTTAGCGGACAGTTCACAAACATTACGACCGATTCAGGCGCAAAGGTGAAGGTTACCAGTCAAGATGGCAAATCGTATGTAACCGATAATCCTACATCCACAAACAATGCAATTCAATATTTGGGTAATATGACCGGTACTTATGCCGTTACAATGGATGTAAGTGATAAACCATACTCCGTCGAGCTTTCCATGCCGGGACATTTTAAGGGATACCTTAAAACCCCTGTAGTTGCTTCAACAAAGTATGGTTATCTAACGGGAGAATACAAGGATATCCCTTCTAGTCAAACGCCTTCATTATTAGCCGGAGATGTTAATGGCGATAATGTGATTGACATGAAGGATCTCATTGCAGAAATCCAGACGTATTTAAACTACAAAGACCTGATCGCTGCAAATAACCCAGTAAAAGTAAATCAAACATCTAAAATGAATTTCCTAAATAACAATAGAAATTTTGATGTTTCCTGGAAAAATCCGTTATCTTCCAGTGCTGCAATCGACTATTATGACTTCTATTTCATCTTCAAAAACTTTGGTCAAGTGAATCAGAATGCAGTTGATTTCGGTGTAATCCCTACTGCCCCTACTCCGCAGCTTTTGGTGGAACAAGCTGCTACCATTTCAAAGCTGTATGGGGGTAGCATTGACTTAAACGCTGGAGACGGCATGAAAGAAGTAATGGCTAAACTCGGTTTCGCAGGTCCACTGCAAACAACGTCAGTTACGACACTTCCAAAGTTAAGTGACTTGCAAAGTGGTGCGACCATAACATTAATACCCAATAACAGTGTATTTCTGGATGACGTTATTTGGAGAACCAGCATTACGAAGATCCTTCTAGGTTCAATAGACGTAACCGATAAAGTAATAATCACTGCAGGGTACAATTATTTCGATCCAATTAAGGGTTTGACTTTTGTGCCGTCTAAGATTACTTTACCAGGTTCACTCTTCCCAGCAGCCGGTAATTATGCTGTCAAAATCCAGGCCGCAGGGTATACAGATGTAACGACTAGCTTCTCGATTGGCGCTGCACCGATTCCGACGCCTACGATTCCGTTAGTCACCGATCCGGCCAAAGCGCATGTAGGTAAAGATTTAACACTTACATTTACGGAAGATGCGAGTGGTGAAGATTGGCGCAGCGGTATCAATAAAGTCGTGGTGAAAACAAGAGACTACCCAACCGGTATAGACATCACCGATTTGTTGGATGGCAGCGGTCATAAATATTACGACATCAGCCAGCCCGGGCAAATTACGTTTAAGGCAGATCTCTTTAAGACCAATGCATCACCTGTCGTTGCAGCTTCGGCAATAGCTCCAGGCGGAGCCAATTATTTGCCTCAGCTGTATATGTTTGAATTCAGTTCAACAGGTGCCACCACGGGTACAATTTACCCTCTTAAAACGGTAGGCTCTGATCCGTCAGGGATATATGGTGCTATGCAAGCCGTTGGATACGGCCTTACATTTGACAGTCAGGGCGGAGCTCCGGTTCAACCCATTGCCGTTGGAATTAATCCTGCGAAGAGCAGAAACGGAACTAACCTTGTATCAAACTCAACGTTGAAAAATCCTTCAACAACAAGACCCGGATATAACTTTATGGGCTGGTATAGCGATCCGGCACTTACGAAGAACTGGGATGCAGGCAGCAATATTAGCTCGGACATTACCCTTTATGGCAAATGGCAAATGAATTTCACTCAAAACTATGCTCTTGTTGATAAAGCGAAGCAAGATGGCCTAAAGTTCGACGGGACGAATGGCGCCGTCAGCGGGAGAGGTTGGGTGCTTGGCGAAGGGAATCTGGATATTGGCATTGCGGATTATGCTGCTAATATTCCTTGGCTAACGAGCAAGGCGAGTATTCAAAAAATTGAAGCCTCCTTCTACAAGATCAAGAGTGATGGCGCAACTGAATCGACACTTACAACGTATACGCTAGATCGAAGCACGTATGACTTTGTAACGAATGGTACTGCTGGCAAGCTGACCTTTACGACTGCAACAGCAGCAGCAGCGGCTCTAGCTGGACAAACAAGTCTGGGTCAAAAGTTTGCGTTTAGCGAAGCGCCAAGTCTCCTTGGCGGAAGTCCGTATAGCGGTTACCAGCTGAAGGTTACAGCAATCGACGGTACGACGACTTTGTTGATCAATGATGTCAAGCTGGGTTATAGACGTCATATTGACCTTAACGGCGGTGCGTTAAAGAGTCCTAATGACACCTACTTCTGGGATACACTTGTAAACGGCAAAGCCAGCATCCCTAATATGACAACAGTAGTTGACGCCGTTACGGGGAACGTTACATCAGGCCCATTATTACATGTAACCAATGGAGGTCTTTCTGTAAGTCCATTGCTTTATCTGGATGCAGCAAGCTCAATCGGGAATACGTTTAACGGCAATGCAGCACTGACAGATAATGCCGTGTTATATCTAAGCTGGACGAAAACGCCGCCAACAGTTCTTAAACAAGTCTTTGGGAACACGGTCGGCAGCGATATTAGTCTGCATTTCACCGATGACGGATTATGGAAGAGCAATATTAGTAAAGTTATGATCGGTTCTAAAGTATTGGTTCGTGATACAGACTACACGATCTCCGCCGATGCAATCACGCTTAACCATTCCCTGTTTACAGCTGGGCAAAAGGTGAATGTAGTGATTCAATCGGAAGGTTATGCAGATGCAATCGTTACGGATCAAGTTATCGGTTATTTGGTAAACTTCGAGTCCAATGGCGGTGATCCCATCGCACCTCAAATTGTAACAAGAAGCGTAACAAGACCGGTTGATCCGATCAAGGTCGAGTATAGGTTTGCCGGTTGGTATGCGGATCAAGACTTAACAATGCCATTTGATTTTGCAAGTATTGTGACGAAACCAATGACTCTGTATGCCAAATATGCTTTAGCCACATCGATTGTTTCACCGGATGATTGGGATAACGCCGTGGGTAACGACATTACCCTTGAATTCAGCGACTCGGATTGGGCAAACGCAATTACAAGCATCATTGTTGGTGGTACTCCTGTAGATAGCTCGACTTATAGAGTAGATCCTGCTGCAGGTACGATCACGTTGGATAAGAGTCTCTTCACGAAAGCAGCAGCTTTCAGTATCACGATCAGCGCTGCCGGTTATGCCGATGTTTCACTTATCCAAGAAGTCATTAACGGATATCAAGTACATTTCGTACTTCCGGCCGATGTTCCGTTTGGCGGAGTCCAAGATCAAATCGTATCCCGCAGAATCACGCAACCGGAAGTTTACGGTTATGATTTGGTGTGGTACGCAGATGAGGCTCTTGCTAATCCTTGGGATTTCACAAGCTCCATCTATTCGGATCGTACGCTTTATGGAACATGGACGCTCCATAAATTCAACGTGACAATCGATACACAAGACGGAGGTTTAGTTGATACTCTGGCAGTAGATTACAACACTGTTATCACAGAGCCAACAACTCCGGCGAGAGAGGGTTATACGTTCGGAGGTTGGTATCAGGATGCTGCGGGTACACTTCCATGGGACTTTGCAACGAATATAGTAACAGCAGATACAACGTTATACGTGAAATGGCTAACCAATAGCTACAATGTTAGCTTTGACAGCCAGGGTGGCAGTGAAGTGGCAAGTATTCCAGTGGAATATAACACTACAGTTACTGAACCAACAGCGCCGACAAAAGACGGTTATACTTTCACTGGTTGGTATCAGGATGCTGAAGGTACACTTCCATGGGATTTTGCAACGGATACAGTAACAGCGGATACTACTTTATTCGCAAAATGGACTTACATTCCAGTTAACAGTAACACAGGCGGTGGAGGCGAAACTCCATCGGAATCGGAACCGGAAACAAAACCAGAAACAAAACCAGAACCAACGCCGGAAAAACCGGTATTGAAGGCTGACATTGTCGATGTGGCAAAACTCGTAGAAGCAATCAAAACCAATCTTGCAACCGCTCCTGCGATCACATTCACTGACGAAGCTCCTACAAGCTGGAGCGCGAACGCTGTAGCATTGGCTACGCAGATCGGCTTCGTATCCGGTTATACGGACGGTACGTTCCATCCTAATGCTTCTGTCACACGCGCAGAATTCGCAACTATGCTTGTAAAGGCTCTAGGCATCACGGCCAAAGGTTCTGATAACTTTGCGGATGCGGAAGGAAATTGGGCGGCAAGCGCAATTGCAGCTCTGAAATCTAACGGCATCATTAACGGTTACGCTGACGGAAGCTTTAAGCCGAACAACGAGATTTCCCGTGCAGAAATTGTTGCTATTCTTTCGAAGGTGATGAACCTCAGCCCTGTAACAGGCGCATCGAAGTTCCATGACATTGAAGGAAGCTGGGCAGAAGAGCCTATCAACCAATTGGCCAATGCGGGAATTATCGGCGGTAAGGGAGACGGTAAATTTGATCCGAATTCCACGGCATCCCGCGCTGAGTCGGTAACGATGATCCTTCGTGCGCTGAACGTAAATCTTGATCTGGGTTTGGAATTGTAAAAAAATGAAAAGTTTGGGCTGTCTCAAAGACAGCTCCCAAGTATGCGAAAGCCCCCGATTCATTCGGGGGCATTTTTGCGCATGAAAATGCTCAGCTGCAGATGACAAGTAATGCCTTCTACACTACTAAAGCTTCCTGCTTCTTCCTGCTTCTTCCTGCTTCTTCCTACCATACTGCTGCTTCTACCATATCGCCTGCGTTCTCCGCAACCTTTATAATAGGATTGTGTTATTATGATATAAGTTACTTTAATGCAATGCTTGGAGGGAATTATCATTAATAACGATGTCTTGAATGATGCAATGACCATGTTGAAAAAAACGAGCCGCACTTTTTACATTCCCATAAGCCACATGGAGTTTGGGTTGAAGGAGGCTGTGACATCTGCTTATCTGTGTATGCGGGCAATAGATGAAATAGAGGATCACGAAGAACTCTCCGACAAATTGAAAGTGGAACTATTACTTGGAGTACACGATGCATTCCAAACCGCACATATTACTGAAGCCATACGAAAATTATTATCGCCGTATCGGGCAGTATTACCAGCAGTTACGATGCAACTCGATGAGTGGGTGGCTCTATGTCCTTCCTCAGGAGCACCCATCGTAAATCGTTATATCGCAAAGATGGCTTTACAAATGTCCGAATGGGTTCAGAACGGGTGGAATATTCAATCGGAAGAGGATTTGGATCGTTACACTTATAGCGTGGCCGGTATGGTTGGAGAAATGCTTTCAGAACTTTGGTTATGGCATGACGGTACTCAATCCGATTTAACGAAGGCGGTTGCTTTCGGGCGAGGACTGCAGGCCGTAAATATTCTCCGAAATAGATCGGAGGATATTAAACGTGGGGTGGACTTCTTTCCCGATGGTTGGGGATTCAAGGAGATGCAACAGTATACGCGCCGCAATTTACAACAAGCCGATTCTTACGTCGCAGACTTGAAAGACGGTCCGGCGTCGAAATTTTGTAAAATACCTTTAGCATTAGCTCATGCTACAGTAAACCTCATTTCTACCGGCGGAAGCAAATTAACAAGAGATACAGTATTAAAAATCGTGAGCCGTGTGACTGGTTAATAGAACGAAATAGCGATCGCATGAGAAGTCGGTAAACGCCGGCTTCTTTTTTTATATAAAATCAGGCCGCAGATGGTTATGCCTCTAATTTCCGTAAAGCTATTAAAAGTAAACGAAAGGCAATGAAATACAATATATACCATCAATAGAGTGTGTTACCTTATACGCATCGGGCTCGTCATCGAGAGCGAGGAAGGAGGGATATTCGCAGGTTTCCGGCCCGGATCTACAGTTCATCCACTTGGAACAAGAGCACTTTGTCCGACACACTTGGGACCACCATTTCAATAAGGGGGAACAATGATGAAACGAAGGCTATTGGCAGTTATGATTATTGTAGTCATGATGTTGACGAGCATCCCGATTCCGGCTTTTGCGGGCACCGCGGCGGGGATCGACGTATCCGTGACTGCGGATAAAACATCCGTGGAACCGGGCGAAACGGTAACCTATACGGTCACCGCTTCCAATAACGGCAGCAAGGGAACGTACAACAATATCAGCATTGTCGCGGGAGAGAACACCTGGGCCATCAAACAGATCAAGAAAGGCAATTCTCAAACCTTTACATTTAATGCCGCATATAACGAGCCGGGTGAATACACGCTAATAAGCAAAGCGCAGGACAAAAAAGGCGGCCTGATCTCCCAGTCCGGCCCTCTGACCGTTAAGGTGGCGAACGCTGTCGCCGACGACGGATGGATTACCATTGGCGACACGGAGATCGTAGGCGTGGACAGATCCTGGCTGGGCGAAAAAGGTCAGGATACGACCCCGGGCAACCCGTATCTGCTGTTCCGCGGATACGAGACCTATAAGGACTTCACGACCTTTGAGCAGATCAGCGCAGCGAGTCCGTCCGGCTATTGGCCCATACTTACCCAAGAGGACAAGCTGATCCCGAACGGCAATACCGACAAGGTCTGGAGATCGGGAGCCGGAGGAGCATGGGACACGAACAGAGTCCTCGAGATCGAGCTTAAACAGCGGCATGATCTTGAGGAGATCTGGTTCTTTGACGGCGGAGCGTACCGCCCATCGGCATATTGGAACTTTACGGATCCGGCTAACCCTGTTCCCGACGTCCCGAACGATCCTGATGGCGTGGGCAGCAAGTGGGAGGTCATCGGCGGATCTATCAATGTCTACGGCTATCTGGAAGACGCGCAGAGGTATGAGCTGCTGTTTTCCTATGATATGAACAACGATGACAGCTGGGTGCAGGTAGACCTCAGCGATCTCAGCGATTTCGCCAACCATACCAGCCTCACGTACGATGAAATCAAGAGAGTCTCGAAAATCAAAATCGAGAAGGTGAGCGAGGATAAATACCACTGGTGGGAAGGCGCCGACGTATACAGAAACTTCGATACGGACGTAAACCTTTCGAGCTTCGTCATGGTCGGCAAGCCCATCACCCGCAGCAAGGTGGCGGCGGTGCAGAGGTCTTGGCTGGGCAACGACGGCAAGGCTGAAGGCGACGGATCGCCTTACCTGCTGTTCGACGGATACGAGAACTACAAGGACTTCACGACGATTGAGCAGATCAGCGCAGCGAGTCCGTCCGGCTACCGGCCCGTGCTCAGCGACGAAGAGAAAGCGCTTCCGACCAACGACAGCGTATGGAGAACGGGCGAGGGCGGCAGCAACAAGCTAGAGATCGCACTCAATCAGAAGCATACGCTTCAGGAAATCTGGTTCTTTGACGGCGCGGAGTACGGCCCCACATCAGACGCCATAGCGGATCAGACCAGCGAGTGGCAGGTCGCCGGCGGTTCTGTCAAGGTGTCCGCCTATGTGGGGGACCATTATGTGGAGCTGTTCACCTACGCGATGAACAACGACGACAGCTGGGTGCGAATGGACCTCGCCAGCCCCGCCGGCTTCGGCGGAGGCTACAACTACGATGAGATTAAGAACGCCTCGAAACTCAAAATCGAAAAGCTGAGCGGAGGTACGTACAAATACGTTAATTTCGCGGACGATACGATTACGGTCGACCGCGACGTCAACCTTTCCGAGTTTGTTATTCTCGGCTTGCCGCTTGAACCGTTGATCGTGGATACCGGCAAAAGGGATATCGTCCCTATAGACTGGGACAAAGAACCTCAGACGGTACCCGAATTCAACATTGACTTCGGTACGTTTGTCGGCACCAACAGCTTCTTTAATGACCCCGACCTTGGTGGCAACGTCGTACCGGTCAGCGGAACGACGAGGGAATACCATACTTGGGCCTGGACGGAATATATGGTCGGAAACGACTCGGGCGCCGGCGACAACGATCCGCGTATGATCGACGATCCGGAAAAGCCGATGGTCGCGTTCGTCAACACCTGGGGCGCTTTTGACGCTTTCTACAGAAATATGAAGGCCGCCGGCGCATTGGTATATCTGTGCCTGCAGAACCTGCATGTCGGAGACGCGGAAAGAACGGATCCCGCGTACAACATGCCCAATTACCAGGGCGATGGGGACAGAGAGAATCCCGATTCCTATCTGGGCCACGCCATGAGCTTATGGCAGCATGCGGCTAGATACGGTAGCGCCAAGAGCACGGAAGAGGGCGGCACCATCGATCCGGATCTGGTGCACGTCGCCCCCGGCACCTCCAAGGAAATCGGGTTGAACCTGATCGAGACCTATGAGAACGGCAACGAATTGAACCTCAAGGGCGTGAGCGGCTATGAGTTCGCGGCGATGACCAGCGCGGACTACGACGGCCATATGAACGCCATGAAGTCGTGGATACACGATACGGACATCGATGTTAAGTCCCGGAGCGGGAATTACATCTACACCGAAGAAGCCACCGGAAAGCCTTACTCCGGCGTGGGCATCAAGAATGCCGACCCCAATGCCAAGCTGTCCATAGCGGGCGTGGGCGGCCTCGACCTCAAGTTCCTGGAAGAGATGACAGAGTGGTTCCTGACCTACAGAACCGCGGACGATTACCTGGATATCAACTATGTCTTCGAGGGGAGTTCGTACTTCAGGAAACACGATACCGAGAAGAACAAGCCCTACACCAGAGAGGAAGCCCTGTTGGGAGAGGAAAATCCCGAGGAACCGGAAAACTTCCTGTACAGGTTCGAGCAGTTCCCGGTAGACGTACTGAACGTGCACCACTACACCCCCGACTCCAAAGACGTCGCGAACGGCAGGGCGATCGGCGGCGTGGCGCCGGAGGAAGACCAGTGGACCAACCAGACGTGGAACCAGGACGTTCCCCTTGAGTACGGCATGAAGTGGGTCATGAATCTTCGCGCGCTGTATTATCCCAACGCCGAGGTGTGGATTTCCGAGCTGGGCTGGGACAGCGCCCAAGGCACGGCGACTACCGCCAAAGCGAATCAGACTTATTATCCCGGCGTCAATGCCGAGCTCGAATTGAATCCGGCTCTTTATCCCAGCTTCGCCGGTAAGGACAATCCGGCAACTTTGCAAAACGTAGTCGGCGGTTTTGAGATTCAGGGCCGCTGGATGGTTAGGGAATTCCTCCTCCTTGCGTCCTGGGGCGTGGATCGTGCCCAGCAGTTCATGCTGCGCGGTTCAGGAACGGGTACCGCCGGTAAATTCAATACCAGCGGGTATCTGGATACTCAAAACGTGTTGGGCGAGGGTCCGAACGCCAAGAAACCCGCATGGTACTATGTCACGGCCATGCGCAACTGGCTGGGCGATATGCGCTTTGAGAAGGAAGTGGAGACTCCGACTTATACCAAAAAAGTAGAACCATGGGATACATCGGGCAACGCCTTCTCCAATAACAATACCACGCCCGAAAACGCGCTGAACGTCCTGCAGTTCGGCTTCGAAGACGAGAACGCCGGGAAAGTCGAGCAAGACAAGAATAACGGCAAGGGCTACGCGCTCTGGCTGGGAACCTCCAAGGGCGATGTGGACGGCAACTTTGTCGATTACGAACTTGACCTTTCCGCACTACCTATGGATGATATCGAGGACGTTAAGCTGGTCGAGCTGGTGCGAAATAGTGAGACCGGTTCCTCGACATCCATAAAGTCTCAGCTATCTGACGGAAAGGTGACCGTAAGAGTCACTGAAAAGCCGGTGTTCGTCATGGTGACCACGGGGGATAATCCGGAGCCTGCGGCGCACAACGTTACGATCGGCCAGATGGAGAACGGAAACGTCACATCTGATAAAGCTCAGGCGATAGAAGGCGAGCTGGTCACCCTCACTGTTGCTCCGGAACCCGAATACAAAATGCAGCTTGGCTCGCTCAAGATCAACGGCAGCGCTGCCGGCCTGACCAGTCTCGGCAATAACAAGTACCTGTTCGCCATGCCGGGCGAGGACGCCGCCGTGACGGTTTCGTTCGTCGAGATCGTGGCCGACGACGGATATGCCGTCCTGTATGACGAGAATTTCGACGCCAGAGACAGTGTCGGCGGAGGAGCTTGGGCCGGCGACAGAGCAGCGATTGTCGCCCGTCCGCAGGGTGACGAGGGCAACAAGGCGGTTGGAATTACGCAGGGCGCCGGCAATAACCTGTATCAATTACCCGGAATCTCCTTTGAGTCAGGCGTCGACTATACCCTTGAATATGACTTTAGGGGTGACAGCGGAATCGACGGAACCAGTTTTTATTTTAACGACAGCCAAAGGCTTTTCGACGGCGACGCCCCGGTGGACGGCATGATGAATGTGCGTTCGGCCAGCACCTGGAGCGCGAAGACGTATACCCAAAACGAGTGGCATCATTTCAAATTGCAGTTTAGGCACGACGGCGTGAAATGGTCATTTACGCTTTACATCGACAACGTCCTTATGGCTAACGGCCCCGTCGCTAACGCTACCGCTATCGGGAGCCAGACGGTGAAGCTGAAGAACGGCTACCTTAGCGATGAAGGCGGCAAAGCGTACTATGACAACTTCCTCCTCTATCGGGGGCAGCAGGAGGGCGTGAAGACGCCGCACGGCATAACCGTCCCCGGCGCGATCACCGGAGGGTCGGTCACCGCGGACAAGGCAACCGCTGCCGAAGGCGAAACGTTCACCTTGACCATAGCCCCGGACGACGGCTATGCGCTTTCCTGGCTCAAGATCAACAACGTGGAGCAGACGATAACCGGCGGCAGCCACGTATTCCTCATGCCCGATGAGGACGCCGTCGTAACCGCAGCGTTTGAGGAGCATGAGGTTCCATTCGCCGTCCTGTATGAAGAAAACTACGACTCGCGCAATGCTCCCGGCGAGGTTCTCGGATGGGCCGGCACCGGCAGCGCGATTGTCGCCGCTCCGGGCGGAGCGGGCGGCAAAGCGCTTGAGATCACTCAAACCGACGGCAATAGCTTGTATCAATTCCCCGCGATCGCGTTTGAGCCCGGGATCGACTACACCTTGGAATATGACTTTAGGGGCAGCGGCACGAGCACCGGAAACGCGCTCTATCTCGGGTGGAGCGAGAGATTTTACGACAGCGACGGCGGCAGCGATTCGAGCAAGCTGCATCTGCGCATGTGGCAGAGTTGGCTCACAAAGCCGTATACGAAAGACGAGTGGCACCATTTCAAAGCGGAGTTTAACCACAACGGCGCGAAGTGGAGCGTAAGACTCTTCCTGGATGGCGCGCTCGTAGACGAAAACGACGTAAATGGCGCGGTTTCTCTCAACCAGCAGCTGATGTTGAAGGTCGGCGGGGCCGGCGGTAAAAACTACTTTGATAACGTCGAGCTCTATCAAGGCGAAAAGCCGGTAACTGTCCTGCTTGAGGAAAATTTTGACTCGCGCAGCGCTCCCGGCGAGGTTATCGGATGGGCAGGCACCGGAAGCGCGATTGTCGCCGCACCGGGCGGAGTAGGCGGCAAGGCGCTTGAGATCACTCAGACTGACGGCAATAGTATGTATCAATTCCCCGCGTTTACGCTTGGGCCGAATGTCAGCTACACCCTGGAATATGACTTCATGGGCAGCGGCTTAACCACCGGAAACGCACTCTATCTCGGGTGGAGCGCGAGGTTTTATGACAGCGACGGCCCGGCGCAGGGCAGTGATTTGAATCTGCGTCCGTGGAACACTTGGGGGAATGCGTATTATACCAAAGATGCGTGGCATCATTTCAAAGTGGCGTTTACCCACAACGGCACGAAATGGAACTTTACGCTCTATCTGGACAACGTCTCTGTGGCTGCCGGTCCTTGCGATGCGAATGTTACCGGAAGTGTGCAGCTGATGTTAAAGGTCGGCGCGACTGCCGCCGGCGGCACAGGGTACTTTGACAACATCGTCCTCTACCATGACTAGAGTCCGAGCAAACTGTTACATGGGATATTCAAGTCACATAAGGTCGTAAAGGTTAAGGTTCACCTGAAAAAATAACGCGGGCTTGCGATCATCGGGAGGTTTTCTCCCGCGAATACGCAAGCCCGCGTTATGTTTCAAAGCCCACTTTCGCCCTCCCACCATTGGCGAAACCATGGGCTTTTCGAAGCTGAGAGACGGGTATTCCGACTCTCGGCATCTTTTTCCCGCGGTTTCGCCGCTGAGAGTCGGATTTTACGACTCTCGCCCTCCCACGTTGGCGAAACCATGGGCTTTTCGAAGCTGAGAGACGGGTTTTCCGACTCTCGGCGTCTTTTCCCGCGGTTTCGCCGCTGAGAGTCGGATTTTACGACTCTCGCCCTCCCACGTTGGCGAAACCATGGGCGTTTCTCCTTTGAGGATGACGAGATGATCGTCCCTGCGATACATGGTTTTGCGACGCCGAGCCACTGGGTACCCGTTAAAAGGTTATGAAAAGACAGCGATTCTTTAAATATTACTATAAGGTTCGGCAATGCAGTGATTTTATAATAAATACATACGGCAAAGCCGGAGATGTAAGGACAATCTTTCGCAGTCAGGGAAGGAAGGCTGGAAGCATGACGGAGCATAAGTTACACCACGGTTTGAAACGGGATTTGAGCTGGGCGGATGAGGCTTGGAGCCGGGCGGAAGCAAAAATCGGCCGGAGTGCCAGGACGATTGGAGCGGCCTTTCCGAACGGAACGACAAACGGACGATACGTTAAGGGGCTGACGCACGACTGGGTCGCCGGCTTCTGGCCAGGGCTGTTGTGGCTTGCATATCGCGAGAACGGCGATGAGGAGCTGCGGCGTGTCGCCGAAGCGTGCGAGCGTCAGCTCGCGGAGACGCTGCAGACTTACGACCTGCTGCATCACGACGTCGGCTTCATGTTTAGCTTGAGCAGCGTTGCCCAGCATCGTCTGGCTGAGGCGTCAGGGCGCGGGGGAGATTCCGATGCGAAGCGGCATGCGCTCATCGCGGCCAATCTCCTTGCCGGACGGTACAATCCGCAAGGCGAGTTCATTCGCGCCTGGCCGAATTGGGACGAAGAAGATCATACCGGCTGGGCGATCATTGACTGTCTGATGAATTTGCCGCTGCTGTATTGGGCCGGACGCGAGATCAAGGATCCGCGGTATAAGCACATCGCGATCCGGCATGCCGATTCCGTCCTGCGCGATTTTCTTCGTCCGGACGGCTCGGTCTGCCATATTGTCCGCTACGATCCGGATACCGGGGCGCCGATCGAGTCGCTGGCCGGGCAAGGCTACGCCGCGGATTCCGCTTGGGCGCGCGGAGCTTCCTGGGCGCTGTACGGCTTCGCGCTCAGCTATCGGTACACGGGTGAGGCCCGGTATCGCGAAGCCGCGCTGATGGTAGCTCGGTTCTTCGTCTCGCGGCTGCCGGAAGACGCCGTTCCGTACTGGGACTTCTTCCTGTCGGAAGCCGACCGGGAGTCGATGCCGAGAGATTCGTCCGCGGCGGCGATCGCGGCGTCCGGTTTGCTGGAGCTGGCAGACCTTATGGAAGATGGCGGAGGAGCAGGAGTCGAAGATGCCGCTTGGTGCCGGACATCGGCCGAGCGGATCGTCCGGTCGCTGTGCGACCGCTATGCGGACTGGGGCGACGAGCATGAAGGCCTGCTGAGGCATGCAACCGGTTACTACTCGCGCGGTGTATTTGTAGATGAATCACTGATCTATGGCGATTATTTCTTCGTAGAAGCGCTCGCGAAGCTGCGGGGACGCATGGAGCTATTCTGGTAGACGACGATTTAGGAGAGTATATAACGAGGAAACCGAGAGGATGAGAGAGATGGGGCTGAGAGATCCGATGCTGCGCAATCGCACGATCGAAGTGACCGCGGGAGGTTCGCAAAGCGACTATCCGGGTTTTACGTCGATGGCGATTCAGTTGGCGGTAGATGAAGCGACCGGCCGCGGCGGAGGCATCGTGCGGTTGGATAAAGGCGTTTATGACATATACGGACCGATTCGCCTGACGGATCGGGTCACGCTGACCGGCGCCGGACCGGAGACGGTTCTGCGGAAGACGGACGGCTTCAAGAGCCCGTTCATCGTCGACGCCGACTACGGGGAGCTGCGCGTGGAGGTGGCGGATGCCAGCGGCTTCCGCGTAGGGATGGGGCTGCAAATATTCGACGAGTCGCAAAAATGGGGCTGGGACGAAAGCACGGCAACCATTACAGCGGTGGATGGCAATGTGCTGCGCTTCGACCGGCATCTTGAGCGCGATTACCGCACCGACGACGGCGGCATGGCAACGAACGCCTGCCCGATCATCGAGGCGGTGGACGTCGAGCAGGTCCGCGTGCGCGACCTTGCGATCGACGGCAACAAGGCGGCCAACGAGCCGATCGGAGGCTGCCGAGCGGGCGGGATTTATCTGAAGAAGGCACGCGACTGCATGATCGAGCGCGTCTTCGTGCGCGACTTCAATGGCGATGGAATAAGTTGGCAGATTACCGAAAATATCTCGGTGCTGCACTGCGACGTACGCGGCTGCACAGGATCGGGGCTGCATCCCGGCGCCGGCTCGCATTCCTCGCGCGTCAAGGATAATACTTGCGTCGGCAACGGCACGGCGGGGCTGTTCATCTGCTGGCGCGTCCAGTTCGGCGAATTCGAGCGCAACGTGCTGGAACATAACGCCGTGTCGGGAATCTCTATCGGACATAAGGACTCCGACAACCGGTTCGCCGACAACGTCATTCGCGGCAACGGGAATAGCGGCGTCTATTTTCGACCGGAGAAGGCATCCAACGGGGCGAACCGCAACAAGTGGCTCCGCAACGTGATCGAAGACAACGACGGATTCGGATTCTTCGTGAACGCCGGATCCATCGACAATGAACTGAAGGATAATCTTATCCGCGATACGGGAGCGGGCCGGCAGACGGGGGACGTCTGGCTGGCGGATGGCGCAGATCGCTTTCCGGCGAATCGAGAGTAGGCTTGAGAGACCGCGCGAAGGAGTCTATGGAACATGACTAATAGAACAATAGAATCTACCATCTCGTATGTGGAGCGGATGCTTGAAGGCACCGATTACCGCAGCATTGCATCCTTGGAGGAAAATTGGCGCTTCCATGCGGGAGACGCACCGGGCGCGCAAGCGGCCGGCTATGACGACTCGGCTTGGCGGATCGTGCAGCTACCGCACGACGATTCGGCGGAATCGGATTTCGACGCCGCTTATCCGGCGAACGGGTACGTTCGCTCGGGCGTCTTGTGGTACCGATTGCCGTTCGTTTCTCCGCATCGGCATTCAGGCGGCAAACGTTACCTAATGCTCGACGGAGCCGCGATGAACGCCGAGGTGTGGGTGAACGGTCGCTGCCTCGGGACGCATCCCTACGCATATACGCCATTCTGGCATGATCTTACGCCGCATCTTCGCCCCGCCGGGGAGGAGAATGTCCTTGCCGTCAAAGTGGATGCTTCTCTGCAGCCGTTCGGCAGATCCTATCAAGGAAACGGGCTGTTCCGCCGCGTGCAGTTAATTGTCGCCGCCCCCTTGCACATTGACGTATGGGGCGTGGTCGCAAGAACGGAGTCCATCGACTCGGAGGGCGCCTTAATTTCAGTCGCAACGAACATCTCCGTAGGGCGTTATCCCGAGACGAAGTGGAACGCTTTCGTCTGGCAAGGGAAGGGAATGGCGGACAATAACGAAATCAGCAAAAACTGCCGACTGAGAACGACGATCCTTGATTCGGAAGGCTGCGAGGTGGCCGTAGCCGAGGCGGAGACGATCGTGCCGCAGTTCGGCAAACATCGGTTCGAGCAGCGGCTGCGCGTGTTGGAACCCGATCTATGGAGCCCGGACCAGCCGAACCTGTACCGGGTCCGCTCCGTGCTGTTCGTCGAGGACGAGCCGGCGGACGACGTGCTGACCCCGCTTGGCATTCGCACGTTATCGTTTACGGCCGAGGGTTTCGAACTGAACGGAATCGAGACGATAATCAAAGGCGTCTGCTTGCACCAGGACGCGGCGATTTTCGGCGGTGCGGTTCAGACGCGTACTTGGGCGAGCAGGCTGGCCATGCTGAAGGAAGCCGGGTGCAACGCAGTCCGCACGTCGCATCACCCTTTCCAGGCGGAATTTTATCATGCGTGCGACTTCCTCGGCATGATGGTCATGGACGAAGCGTTCGACGAATGGCGGTTAGGCTGGGAACGCGGCTACTCGGATTCGCCGTACGGCAAGAACACCTACGGGTATTCGCTCTACTTCGACCAATGGTACGAGACCGACCTTCGGGCGATGATTAAGCGAGACCGCAACCATCCGAGCGTCGTCATGTGGAGCGTGGGCAACGAGATTCCGGATCTCTACTTCGACGAGGGAATCCCCATTTTGCGCAGATTGGTCGAGATCTGCAAGGAGGAGGACGACACCCGGCCCGTAACCGTATGCGCGGAAGGCAATCACCTGTTGAACTTGCGAGAAGGCATCATGGATTTGGTGGACGTGCCGGGATATAACTATATCGCCAGCCGGGAAGGCGACGCGTACTATGAACGCATTCACGCGGAGCGTCCGGATCTTGCGCTGCTCGGTTCAGAGACGGAATTCGAGCCGGAGCACTGGAAGCGCATTATGCAGCATCGCTACGTCATCGGACAGTTCCTGTGGGTCGGCATCGATTATTTGGGAGAAGGCGCCGACGTGCTCGGCGAAGACTCCGCTTTGGGCAATACGTTCGATATCTCCGCACTCGCAGGAGGCCGACGCGGCTGGGCGTTCGGGCTTATCGATTCGGTCGGCACGGCGCGAGGAGAGTACCACTACCGCCGAAGCATCTGGAGCGAAGAGCCATTCGTTCGGCTTGCCGTCAAGCAACCCGTTCCCGCTGCCGGTGAAGCGTTAGCCTACATGAATTCGCAGTTTCATTGGAACTGGAACGAAGGCGAACGCAAGACGGTATACGCCTTCACCAACTGCGCCGAGGCGGAACTGTTCCTGAACGGACGCTCGCTCGGGGTATTGGCGAAGGATACGGAAGGTTACCGCGCGATTGAACTGGACGTCGATTATGTTCCCGGAACGCTCGTTGCAGTCGGCCTGAGCGAAGGGCAGCGCGTATGCGAGGACCAACTGGTTACCGCAGGAGGCGCGGTACGGCTGAAACTGAGCTGCGACGCCGAACGGTTGACCGCGGACGGAAGGGACTTCGCGGAGTTGCGTATCCTTGTCGTCGACGAGGATGGCCACCTTGTGCCTGACGCCGCACATTCGATTTCCGTCACGGTGCAAGGCAGCGGCAGCCTGCTCGGCGTTTACTCGGCGGACGCGACGAGCAGCGAGAGCTACCGTTCCGCGAGCTGCCGTGCCTACCGCGGAATCGCAGCCGCCGTCGTGCGGGCGGGGCGGGATCCGGGAACGATTGCCATTGAGGCATCGGCTCCGGGGCTGGCTGCCGCGAGCTGGACGTTGCCTTGCATCAAGCCAGATTAGGCTGCGTGCGTTCCGCGAACCGCATACCTATGAGAAAGGCACCCGATCGGGTGCCTTTCTTCAATGGTCGGCGATTCCCCAAACTCCGCTTAACTTTCCCGTCATGTAATCGACAGCGCGGCACCAAAACCGGAGTCGGGAATCGGATATGAAAATGCAAGAGAAGTCATTTATAGACTATATCCATGGCCTGAGCCACCATTCAATATAGAAGGATGCAAATACGTACGAGATACGAAATGGGAGGATAAGGTGAAACCATTACCGGACGTTCAAATCGCTGCAGAGCAGATGTTGTTTAGTTGGAAAACCGATAAGGACCAGGCCGTACTAGAACGGGACGGCCGCATCGTGTGGCAAGGAAGTCTGCTTCCTTCTTTTGAGTTGGCGGATGAAAACGGACTGACTTCTTATACGGATGCGATTGCCTCGAATGTGTCGGCGCTTTCGGATTCTCGCTACGAGATCGAGCTTGCATTCGGCGAGTTTGGCAGAGGCTCCCTTCAAGTGATTAGCGAAGCATGGGGAATCCGATTTGCCGGTCTGGAAGTGGAATGGCATCGGCCGGCCTCTATCGTAGCGCTCTATTTCGGAACTAAGCGAATGACGGATATGCAACGCAGGGCAGCGCCATCGCTGGCCAAGCCTTTCTGGCCGAACTGGAAGGCGGAGGGGTACTGCCTGCCGTGCGCAGGCACGAATCCGACGCGCAGCTTCTGGCGTTTTTTTGATATGGGCGATGCCCTGCTGCCTCTCGGCAGCTATGGCGATGCGATGGGTACGTCGTATGCGGCTGCTTACCCGAGGCCGCTGTATGCCGCGGCGATGGGAGGCGGTGACGGATGGATGTCGTTCGGACCCGGAGAGATCCCGGATGCGGCGCTATCGTTGCAGTTAAAGTCCGCCACCGCTTGTTTGCAGTATTTATACAGGGAGGATTTGTGGGAAGCACCTGACTTGCTCAACCGAAGCTGGAGCGAGCCGCTCAGACTTGCTTGGGGGGCGAATGGATTCGATGCCTACGACCGGCTGTATCAAACCTTTCCGGTCAACGGTCCTAAATCGTCCATTCATGCGAAATCGTTTGTATGTACATGGGGCGATTTTAAGGAAGGGCAGTTTAATCTGAGGGCCATTACGGAACGGATTTCGCGATCGGCTCCTGCCGATATGATCGTACTCGACGAATATTGGGAGACTTGCGACAGCAGCGGAATTCCGGACTATAACCGGTTTCCGGAGTTTGACCGAGATATTGCGCATATGCAGGCAGAAGGCTTCGAACTTGCGGTATGGCAGTCTATCGGCTGGATTGACCAGCCTGAGGCGTTCGGTCTGACCGATAGGGATCTCCTCTGCGGAGCGGACGGGAAGCCGAGGCTCTGGCGCTGGTCGGGCGATCCGATATACGGCGAGTCCTATCATTACTGCTTGGATCCCAGCTCGGAGCGGACCAGGTCGTTTCTAGCGGAACGGACCAGGTCCGTCGTCAACCGGTTGAATCCCGTAGCGCTGAAGTTGGATTTCGGCTATGGGCTGCCCGGGCCGGACGTAAGCGTGCCGCGTCGTCCGGAATTCCGGGGAGAACGGCTTTGCTCGGAACTGCTCAAGATCATTACGGGCGCGGCCAAGGAAGCAAAGCCGGATATCACGATTATTTATTATGGGCTGCATCCGCTGCTTCACGACTATTTCGACGTGATCAATATCGATGATCTGGGCGACGCCGGAGACAGCGCGGAGTACGAGGCACTTGGGCACAATCAGCGCTGCATGTGGTCGGCACTCGCGGCGCGCCGCGGCATGTTGATCAATACGTCGACAGGCTATTATTGGGACACGTTGGAGCGGATTTTGCTCAATACGGCCGTTGTCGGCACCAACGGCTTGACGCTCGGAGCTACCGATCGTACCGGCAAGGCGATGACCGCCTCGCAGCGGCTCCGCTGGCTTGCGCTCGACAAGTGGCGCAGGCGCGGAAGCGGATGGACTCCGTTATGGCTGGACGCAGACTTCGGAGATGTAAGCCGCGAGCCGGTCATCCGGTCATGGGGACGGGTGGAATCGCATACGGGCCGAGACAGCATAACCGCCCTCGCATTAAGACATGCATCAGGCGACGAGAAGGCTTTTTCGCAAGTGTCCGGCATCCGATTCACGGGGGACTGGGCGCTTATCGCTCAAGATGATCAGGATATTATACATTGCTCGGAGCTGGCTTGTATCCCGTTTGCGCCAGGCACTCTTGCCATTGAGGGAGTTTTCGAAGCCGTTATTGAATTCCGTCATCCCGATGAGGGCGAAACGACAAGGGTTTCGACTGCCGATCATAGCGGAAAAGTGACTTTATGCATAAGCGATAAGGACCTGAATGAGATCGTCGGCGTTCTGTTAGTAAGAAAATAAAGGTCTTAATCGGTAGGGGCTGACCATGCGGCAGCCCCATTGTCATGTGTTTTTCGGAAGAGTCGATCGCTTGGAACTGGAGATAAATGGTCGTATTCCTGTCGAAAGCGCTTTATAATTAGGTGAAAAGACTGATTTGCGACAATACGATTGTTCGACATCGGAGAGGAGAAACTGCTCGAAATGAAAATTTTTCGGAAACGACAGTGGAGAATGACGATATTTCCGAAGCTGATCATCGCGTTCCTGCTTGTGGTCGCTCCGATCTACGGCATCGGTCTCGGGATGAACCAGCTGGGCGAGAAGAGCGTCCGCGAGGAATTGTCGAAATCGCTCAAGTCGAAGGTCGATTTCTACCTCAACTCGCTCGAGGTCGAAAATGAGCTGATGAAGGGGCTGCTGCAGCAATACGCAATCGACAAAGACATCCAGCACGCCACATTTATCAGCAATACGATGACGATCGGAGTATGGACGGAAACGGTGCAGCGCATCCAGGAAAAGCTGCAGCTGATCAAGAACTCGAGCCTCTACATCAAGACCGTAAACGCTCACATTCTGACGCTGAAGCGAACGATATCGAGCGACGAAACGATCAGCGACACGATTGATCCCGATTATGAAGCTGTCGCTACCGTATCCAAGCTCCGGGGCGTCGGCAATTACTTCTGGAAAGACCGGCTGTTCATGGCGATCGCCTATCCCGGCTCCGATCTGCCGAATATGAAAGAAACATTCGCGCTCTCGATCGAGATCAACCAGGAGATGATGAAGCAGTCGCTGCAGAACTTCTCCGACTACAAGAATTCTGGAGCGATGCTGGTCAATCCGGAGAACGGCTGGATCTTGGGCAACCAATCCGACGAAGAACTTAGGAAAGAACTTTCGAATTACTTGAAAAACCGTCCCGAGGACAGCGCCGACGAAGACTATAAGCAAATCTCGGCGGGAAACAGCTCTTATTTTGTCGCCTTTAAGCGCTCACCTACGTTCGGCTACTATCTGATCGCCTATGTGCCGTCGTCCGAAATGCTCGGACCGATCGACAAATATCGAATGCTGCTATGGCTGCTGTCATTCGTCTCGCTCGTCTTTATCGTCGCTTACTCTTATTGGCTGTATCAGCTCATTCGCAAGCCTCTGCATCGGATGATCACCGGATTCCGCAAGGTGGAGGCGGGGATGATGGAGCCGATGCCGCTGCCGAAGTCCCGCGATGAGTTCCTCTACTTGTTCCAACGGTTCAATATGATGACGGACAATCTTAAGGTGCTGATTCATGAAGTGTACGAGCAGAAGCTGCGCGCCCAGACATCGGAGCTGAAGCAATTGCAGTCGCAGATCAATCCGCACTTCTTATACAACACTTATTTTATTCTATACCGCTTGGCGAAGATGAACGATAATGACAGCGTCATCCAGTTCAGCCAGCACCTCGGCGAATACTTTCAGTACATTACTCGCAACGGCTCCGACGATGTGCCGCTCGATGCGGAAATTAAACACTCTCGCACCTATGTGGAAATTCAGAATATCCGCTTCGCCAAGAGCCGCATTACCGTCGAATTCGGCGAACTGCCCGCAGGCTGCGGCGACATGCGCGTTCCTCGGCTCATCCTGCAGCCGTTTATCGAGAATGCATACCAATACGGGCTAGAGACCAAGCGCAGGGACGGCAGAATCGCCGTGACGATGATCGAGCAGGATGGCAAATTGCTCATGTCGGTCGAGGATAACGGAGAGAAGCTGACGAATGCCGACCTCCAGTCGATCGAAGCGAATCTAGTGAATCAGGGAGCGAATATGGAGTACACCGGCATGCTGAACGTACACCGCCGTTTGAAAATTCGGTTCGGCGGCGAGTACGGCGTGTCCGTTGCCCGCGGCGAAATGGGCGGCATGAAAGCGACGCTGATGCTGCCGATGCCCCAGTCTTTGGGCAAAGCCGCGGAACCCTCAGATACCAATGACGCGAGAGGAGAGTGACAGCATGTACCGTCTGTTGATCGTTGACGATGAGCCTATCATCGTCGAAGGTTTAAGCGAGCTATTCTTGCAGTCTGAATATCCATTGGAGGTCTATCAGGCGTTCGATGGCATGGAAGCTTTTGCGATCGCGAGGAAGCTGCGCATCGACATTCTGCTGACGGATATCGAGATGCCGGAGATGAACGGCATCGAGCTGCAGAAGGAGGTGCTGCGTCTCTGGCCGCGTTGCAAGTCGATTTTCCTAACCGGTTATAACGAGTTCGATTATATCCAGTCGTCGATCCGCGGGGGAGCGATCGATTACGTCCTGAAGACGGAAGGAGACGATTCGATCATCTCCTCGGTCGAGAAGGCCATTCGCGTCATTGCCGAGGAAGTGACCTACGAAGGGCTGATCGAGAGCGCTCGTTCGTCGCTTAAGCTGGCCATACCGGCGCTGCGCAAGGAGTATTTGACCGGTCTGCTGGAAGGGGAAGCTTCTTCGTTCGCCGTCCGGAAAGAGCGGTTCGCCCAGTTCGAAGTGCCGCTCGATCCCGACTTGCCGGTGGTCATGGCCGTTGGCCGGATCGACCGATGGCGCGAGGATGCGACGGGTGGCGATAAAGTGCTGTTCGCCTATTCGATCAATAACATCTTCGAAGAATTTTTCGCGCATGAATTCGAATTGACGCACTTCAGAGGCGATCACGAACGGCTGATCTGGCTGCTGCAGCCGAAGGCGGAGTCGGGGTATCGTCAGGCGATCGCCGGTAAACCGCACCTGCACGCAGGTTCCGCCTCGGATCCCAATCCGGAAGCCGCCTTACACGCTTACTTGCTGGGCATGCTCGAATCCGTGCAAACCGCCTGCAGCCATTACTTGAAGCTTACGTGCTCTTTCGTCGTGTCCAGCGAGCCGTTCGAGTGGGACACGCTCGCGCCTAAATACGAGCGGCTGTCGCAGTTGTTCGGCCGCGGGCTTGGACTCGGCAGCCAGATGCTGCTGTCGGACGACCGGGCGAAGTCAAGCGGAGACGAGGAAGCGCGAAGCAAGGTCAAGCGCATTCGGATGCTCGACCAATACTTGATGCAGAAGGAACGGGCGAAATTCGAGCAGCTGTTCGACGGGATTTCGGAAGCCGTAGGCGAGTCGGCGACGCTGGAGGCGGGCTTGCCGCTCGAGGTTTTCTACGAGCTTGCCGCGATCTTCATTCCGCATCTGAATCGGTTCGAGGCGCTGGGCGCAGCCGGCGGACAGGCCATCCCGGGCAAGCTTTTCTCGATCCGGGAGCATCGTTCGTGGAGGGAAGCTTCCGACTTTTTCCGCGAGCTGGCGAATTTGTTGTTCGAACGCATGGATGGCGGAAACGAGCAAGAGACGAGCGAAGTCGTAGAGCAGATTCATCGGTACGTGGAGAGGAATATCGACGGGGATCTGACGCTGAACCGTCTGGCCGAGCACGTCTACTTAACGCCTTTTTACCTCTCCAGATTGTATAAACAGAAGACGGGCCATAACATCAGCGACTACATCACGAGGACGAGAGTCGATAGAGCGAAGCGGCTGCTCGGCGAGAGCGCGCTTAAGATTCATGAGGTCGGCATGCGGATCGGATACGATTCGCCGTCTTATTTCACCCGTTTATTCAAAAAAGCAACCTTGTTGACCCCTCAGGAATACCGTGATTCGCTGAAATAGATATAAAAGGATAAGGAATGTAATCGCTTTATTATATTCTTGGCGTCTTGCTGACTTCATAATGAAAGCGTAGCACATATTGATGCAGAAATTAGGGGAGGAAAGCAGCTGATGTCGACAAATACGAAAGCGAAAGTGAAAGGCTCGGCCATACTTTCATTACTGCTTATCATGGTTACTGTTACAGCATGCAGCGACAACAACAAGGACAACACAGCTTCCAATGCCGGTAATTCGTCAAACGCAAGCGCAAGCGATAATGCAAGCAAAAATGCAAACAAAAATGCAAACAAAAATGCAAATGCAAGCCAAGCAGCAACCACTCCGGACGGCCCGACCGGCAAATACGATCCTCCGATCGAAGTCACGACGGTGCGCTCGGTCAATTCGGCCGCAGAGCTGCCGCCCGGCGATTCGCTCGACTCCAACATCTGGGTCAAGACGTTTCAAGAAGATCTCGGCATCAATTTGAAGAACGTCTGGAAAGTAAACGCTGCGCAGTATCAGAACAAGGTTGCCGTAACGATGGCATCCGGCGATATGCCGGACTTCATGGAAGTCGACGCTCAGCAGTTCCAGATCCTCGTAGAAGCCGGCACGATCGCCGATTTGACCGATGCCTATAACACGTACGCTTCCGATTTGACGAAGGGCTCGATGGAAGCAAACAACGGCGTGAGGCTCAAAGCGGCAACGATGGACGGCAAACTCATGGGTATTCCGGCAGACGGCGGAGATATCACCGATACCCAACTCATCTATATTCGCAAAGACTGGCTGGAGAATGTAGGGCTGCAACCGCCGAAGACGATGGAGGATGTCATCAATATCGCCTTGGCGTTCACGAAGAACGATCCGGACAAGAACGGCAAGAACGATACGTACGGATTAAGCCTCGACTTAAACCTGTTCAACGGCTGGTCCGGTCTTGACGGCTTCTTCAACGGCTACCACGCGTATCCGTTTAATCCGACGAAGGGCTCGGCCACGAGTCTGAACTTTATTAAAGACGCGGACGGCAAGGCACAGTGGGCCGACACTCAGCCGGAAGTGAAGACCGCTCTCGGCAAGCTGGCCGACCTGTTCAAGCAAGGCGCGATCTATCCGGAATTCAGCGTCATCGACGGCATGAAGTCCGCAGAGCTCGTCACATCCGGCAAAGTCGGCATGACGTTCGGCGCGTTCTGGGTGCCGACGTGGCCGATCAATAATATGTTCAAAGACGTTCCCGGCTCGGATTGGGGCATCTATCCGCTCGTATCGGCAGACGATCAGCCGGCGCTCTCGCAAAGCATGACCGGGTTGCCTTCGCACTTCTATGTCGTAAGCAAGAAGGCCGAGCATCCGGAAGCTCCAATCTTGATGCTGAACACGTATATTGAAAAGCTATACGGACACTTCGACAAAAATTACCACACGGTTACGGTAGACGGCAAGGATTTCGGCGTCTTCGGTCTTTCGCCGGTCCGCGGAGGCTCGCCGGGCAACAATCCGAAGGCGGCTGCCGCGGTTCAAGCCGCTAAGCAATCCGGCGACACGTCCGCGCTGAACGACGAACAGAAGCAATATTACGATCAGGTGGCCAAATTCGAAGCCGGCGACAAGGACATGTGGGCTGCGAACAAACTGTGGTCTGCGGGCGGGGTATTCAGCCTTCTGGGACAGTACAGCGACAATAACCAGGTCTTCCAGTCAGCGTATGTAGGCAATCCGACAACGACGATGATCGCCAAAGGTCCTTCGCTTCGCGATGAAGAAGTCAAGATGATGACCTCAATCATCATGGGCTCCAAGCCGCTCGATTACTTCGATGAGTGGGCGGCAAACTGGCTGAAATCCGGCGGTCAGGAGATTCTCGACGAAGTCAACGCAAGCGGTCAGGTTCGATAATACGTATTAGGGGGGATAGGGGCTAACCGCTAGCCGCTATCCCTTCTTTGTATCATGGCAGGAGGGGAATCGATTGAGCCGCAGAAATTGGGGATTGGAATGGCCGTTGCATCTGATGTTGGTTCCGGGGCTGATTATTGCGCTGATATTCAGCTATGGCCCGATGGCCGGCCTCGTCATCGCATTCCAGAACTTTATTCCGGTTAAAGGGATCTTTCAGTCCGAATGGGTCGGATTCGAACATTTCAAATATATCTACCATTTGTCCGAGACAAGGGAAGTTCTAAGGAATACGGTATTCATCGCATTCATGAAAATCGTCGGCGGCTTGTTCACGCCGCTCATTACCGCGCTTCTATTAAATGAAATCAGGATCAAGTACTTCAAGCGCACCGTCCAAACGATCGTCTACATGCCGCACTTCCTGTCTTGGGTCATTATGGCCGGCATCTTGCTGGATGTGCTCTCTCCGACATCCGGGATCGTGAATCAGTTCCTCTCTTGGCTGGGGTTCGATAAAGTGTTCTTCCTCGGCAACGATAAATGGTTTCCTTACGTGCTGGCGGGAACCGACGTATTGAAGGAATTCGGTTTCGGAACGATTGTCTACCTGGCTGCCATTACCGCAGTAAATCCGTCGCTGTACGAAGCCGCCGTCCTGGATGGGGCTAACCGCTGGAAACAAACGCTTAACGTAACGATTCCCGCGATCATTCCGATCACGATCTTGCTTACAACGCTCGCGCTCGGCAACGTTCTGAACGCCGGCTTCGACCAAGTCTTCAACCTGTATAGCCCATCCGTCTATTCCACCGGCGACATTCTCGACACGTACGTTTACCGGATCGGACTGGCCGGTGCCCAATATGGAGTAGCGACTGCCGTCGGACTGTTCAAGTCGATCATCTCGCTCATCCTCATTTCGTTGTCTTATCTCGCGGCCTACCGTTTCGCAAATTATCGCATCTTCTGATAAGTCGCAAGGAGGATTGTTATGATTCAACCCTACTCATGGAGTCGCAAGGTGTTCGTAGGCTTCAACTATACTTTGCTTGCGGTCTTGTCTCTCATATGTCTTCTGCCGTTGATTAACGTCTTCTCCGTTTCCTTAAGCTCGGCTGCCGCGATCGAAGCGGGCAAAGTTACCTTATGGCCGATCGATTTCACTACGAAGGCGTACGAGTTTGTAGCGAGGAAGCAGGAGTTTCTGATCTCGATGGGCATATCGGCAAAGCGCGTGGCGCTTGGCGTCTCCATTAACATGCTGTTAACGATGCTTACGGCCTATCCGCTGTCCAAGGAAGCGGCGAACTTGAAGTTCCGGACGGGATACGCTTGGTTCTTCGTCTTCACGATGTTGTTCTCCGGCGGATTAATTCCGTCTTATATGGTTGTCCGTAATTTGCATATGCTGGACAGTCTCTGGGCGCTTGTTCTCCCTGGGGCGCTTCCGGTATTCAATGTCATTCTGATGCTCAACTTCTTCAGAGGCTTGCCGAAGGAACTGTCGGAGTCGGCTTATATCGACGGCGCCGGACATTGGCAGACGCTCTGGCGCATTATCGTGCCGCTCTCGATGCCGTCGATTGCAACGGTAACGCTGTTCGCGATCGTCACGCATTGGAACGAATGGTTCTATGGGCTCATCTATATGAACGATCCGATCCACTATCCGCTTGCCAGCTACTTACAGACCATTGTCGTCCGGATGGATATGTCCTCCATATCCGATCCTTCGATGATTCTATTGTTATCGCAGTTGAACGATCGCTCGGTGCGCGCGGCCCAAATATTCCTCGGCATGGTGCCGGTGCTGTGCGTCTATCCGTTCCTGCAGCGGTATTTCATGAGCGGCATGACGCTTGGAAGCGTCAAGGAATAAGGCGTTGCAAGGTTAGCCGTCCTTTTCTTCGGAGTAGGGCGGTTTTCTTTGATGCTTATTCGAAACGGGAGGTCGAACGATGTTATATGAACGATATGGGTCGGCGCGGCTTGAGGAGCTTGGCTTCGGAGAAGGTCCTTACGCGCCATTTCCGAAGGCGGAAGACCGCGAAGGCTGGGGATCGATTTCAGCTGAGAAAAGAGAGAGTTGGCTGCGGCAAGCGGACCGTTATGCGGATTATGGGTGGCCGGCGCTTAAGGTGTCTGACTATCGCGCCTATTGGACGAGCGGCGACCTGTCGCGCCTCAGTCTCGCCTACTTCGAACGGAGAAGCGTGCTCGGCATTCTCGTCATCGCCGAATGCATGGAAGGCGAAGGCAAATACGTTGATCAAATATTAAACGGGATGTTCGCCATCTGCGAGGAGACGACTTGGGTGCCCCCCGGCCATCGCAGCCACTGGAAGGAATTCGATAAGCAAGAGAGCATCCCCAGCAGTACGGAAAACGGAGTCGAGCTGTCATCTGTGGAAACGGCGCGGCTTCTCCTATGGACCCGCTATTTGCTTGGAAGCAAGTTCGACGCGATCAGCCCGCGAATTAACGAGCGTATCGTCCGGGAGACGAAGGAGCGGGTGTTAACGCCTTACCTTGAGCACGATGATTACTGGTGGCAAGGCTTCACTCCCGGCGAGCGGATCAACAACTGGAATCCATGGTGCAACGGCCCGGTGCTGGCGGGATTCCTGCTCATCGAGGAAGATCCGGAGGTCAGAAGCGCGGGAATCGCCAAGGTGCTGAGAAGCCTCGACGCGTTCATCGCGACTTACCCCGCTGACGGCTGCTGCGACGAAGGACCGTCATATTGGATCGCGGCGGCGGGCGGCCTCTATGAATGTCTGGAGATGCTGTCGCTGGCTTCACAAGGACGTTTCGATATTTTCGGGGAGCAGATCGTTAAGGATATTGGCGCTTATATGCCCAAAGTACACATTCATGGCGATTATTACGCCGCTTTCGCCGATTGCGATGCGAAGGCGAGTCCGGGAGGCGGGAGCGTATATCGCTACGGCGTTAGCGCGGGGGATGAGTCGCTCGTCCGTCTCGGGGCCAGCATGCCGCCAAGCGGCGATCCGAGCACGCGAATTTGGTTTAACCTTTATGCCTATACGCGGGATTTGTTCGTCGAGAAGGAGAGGCTTGCGCAAGAATGGAAGGCGCCTTATATGCGGGATGCCTGGTTCGGCGTTACCCAAGTGATGACCGCAAGGGAGCAGGAAGGCACCGAGCAAGGCTTATACGTCGCGGCCAAAGGCGGCAACAACGGGGAGGCGCATAACCATAACGACGTCGGCAGCTTCCTCGTGTTCGCCGACGGCTATCCGCTGCTCGTAGATTTAGGCACGGAGGAATACAAAGCGCAGACGTTCAGCGCGCGGCGCTATGAGCTTTGGTATTTGCAATCGCAGTACCATAACCTGCCCACGGTGCGCGGGGTGCTGCAGCGCGACGGCGGACGGTACAAGGCGCGCCATGCGGAATATTCGCAGCAAGGAGGCCGCTCCGAGCTTCGAATGGATATCGCCGGCGCGTATCCGGAGGAAGCAGGCATTGCGGCTTGGGAGCGTACGGTTCGGCTGAATCGGGACGGCGTCCCCTCCGTGACAGTAGATGACGTATTTACCATGAAGGACGGCGCTCCGGCGGAAATGTTCCATTCGTTGATTACACCTTGCGAGCCTATAATCGGCGGCGAGGGCAGAGGCGAGATCCTGCTGACTTACGCGCCTGGCAAGCAGGCGGTCCTCCGCTACGACGCCGAGCATCTTCGCGCGCGAATCGAGAAGATCGATGACATGGACAGCCGACTGAGAAGAAACTGGGGCGACCGCATGCATCGCATCGTGCTTGAGGAACGGCAGCCGGTCGCCGCCGGCGAGAGAACGATCGCCGTTACGCTCGTTCGCGGCTGAATATTTCTTCCATAGATGCATCCCCTTCCAAGGTGAAGCGGCTGTGCCCTAACGGTTGTCTTAGCGCTTAATTGGTCTAATTTGGGTTGTTTCAGAAGGCCGAAAATAGGGGGATTAGGCACACTGGCAACCGTTAGAATTTGTGGCGAGCGATCTTCTCGGGTAAACTGAGCCTTACAGTCTGGCTGCCGACAATATGTCGGCAGTTTTTTTATTTGCCGGTGCTGACAGGGTGACAATTGCTCTGATTTTCCTATATAGCCCAAAACAGGGATAAATCGGAGTTGAACTGCGGATATTATGCCTAATCTTGAAGTGGAGGCATTGCACATGAACGAGAAGGATAACATCAAGCAGAAGCAGTTGGATGCCTATCGCGTAATCGATAATGGCGAGGCTCTAACGACGAATCAGGGCTTGCGAGTCGAGGATGACGAGCACTCCCTGAAGGTTGGTCCGCGCGGGCCGACTATAATGGAAGACTTCCACTTCCGGGAGAAGATGACTCATTTTGATCATGAGCGTATTCCCGAACGCGTGGTGCATGCGAGAGGCTTCGGTGCGCATGGCGAATTTGAGCTGTACGAATCGCTAGCCAAGTACACCAAGGCGAAGTTCTTAACCGATACTTCGGTGCGGACGCCGTTGTTTGTTAGATTCTCCACGGTGGCAGGGTCACGGGGCTCAAGCGATACGGTACGGGACGTACGCGGTTTTGCCGTTAAGTTTTATACAGAGGAAGGGAACTATGATCTCGTCGGCAACAATATGCCGGTGTTCTTCATACAAGATGCGGTTAAGTTCCCCGACTTCATACATGCGGTTAAGCCCGAGCCGCCTAACGAGATTCCGCAAGCTTCGTCAGCGCATGATACGTTTTGGGATTTCGTAGGCACGAATACGGAAACCGCCCATATGATTATGTGGGTCATGTCGGGACGAGCGCTGCCTCGCAGCTTCCGCATGATGGAAGGGTTCGGTGTCCATACATTCCGATTCATCAATGAGCAAGGCAAGTCCCATTTCGTCAAGTTCCACTGGAAGCCGAAGCTGGGCGTGCACTCGTTGGTATGGGATGAGACGCAGAAGGTAGCCGGCAAGGATCCGGATTTCAACCGCCGTGATTTGTGGAATGCAATTGAGCAGGGCAACTACCCTGAATTCGAGCTCGGCGTTCAAATCTTGAAGGAGGAAGATGAATTCAGCTTCGATTTCGATATATTGGACGCGACGAAGCTGTGGCCGGAGGAGATGGTTCCGGTGCAAATCGTTGGGAAAATGACTCTGAACCGGAACACGGATAATTTCTTCGCGGAGACGGAACAAGTCGCATTCCATGTGGGTCATCTAGTTCCCGGTATTGATTTCACGAACGATCCTTTGCTGCAAGGAAGGTTATTCTCGTATAGCGATACGCAGCTGCTTCGTCTCGGCGGCCCGAATTTTGCGGAGATTCCGATTAATCGTCCCATCGCCCCTGTGCATAACAACCAACGCGACGGCATGCACCGGATGACAATCAATCCGGGGCAGACGAGCTATCATAAGAACAGCTTGGCCAATAATGATCCGGCGCAGGTACCTCCGAACGAGGGTGGTTATCGCCACTACGAGGAGAAAGTGGAAGGGCGGAAGATTAAGGCCAGAAGCAATAGCTTTGACGATCATTTCAGCCAAGCGTCGATGTTCTGGCATAGTATGTCTCCGATCGAGCAAAGTCAGATCGTAGACGCATTCCGTTTCGAGCTGGGCAAAGTGATGTCAAAACAAGTTAAGCAACGCGTCGTGGATGTGTTCAGCCAGGTGGCAGAGGAACTCGCGGAGCGGATTGCCGAAGGCATCGGAGCAACGCCGACCAAAGGCGTTGCGGCGGCACCGACGGCAATATCTCCTGCACTTAGCATGATGACGAAGACCAAGACAGCTGCCACGCGCAAGGTTGCGGTAATGCTCGGGACGGGTTACAACACGGCAGAGGTTCAAGCACTGTTAAAAGCGTTGACCGCAGCGAAAGTAACAGCGGACATTGTGGCTAAAACCCATGCACCGGTAAGCGGTAATGATGGTACGCTAATCGAGCCGCAGCAATCGCTGCTTACGGCTGCATCCGTATTATATGACGCCGTCTATGTTTGCGGAGGAAAGCAAGGCGCGGATGAGCTGCTTAGCGACGTTGCTTCAGCGGGATTTGTCCGGGAAGCGTTTCAGCATTACAAGACGATTGCTGCTGTAGGAGACGGCGTGCGTCTTCTTACTGCCGCAGACGCGGCACATGCTGTAGGAAGCGATGAGGCGCAGCCAATCGGTGTTTTGCTTACCGGACAAGAAAACGCTGACGCCGCATTCTTCACGTCGTTTATTGAAGCGATCGCCCAGCATCGACATTGGGATCGGATTCCTTTATAGTTACCCCGAAAAGCAAGAATCGAGTGAGCTTCTAACTTCGATTCTTGCTTTTTTTTGGCTGGAAATTGCATAATGCGACAGCATGCGGTCCAGGCGTAAATCAACAAGTTTCACGCTTATTCGTAGCCGTTCCACGGAAGAAAACATCAGTCGACAAGCGGGTTTCGAGTTATTGTATACAATACAAATACACATAAAATTATAATTGTATACATGATAAATATCTGGTAGTATAGCCTTGCGAACGCACCTTGTAAGCGCTTCAGATGCGAGCCGATCAAATCTCACAGATTGGCTTTGAGTGAATTAGGGGAGGGCTTGGGAATGGCAAAAAAGTTGTGGATAGCCTGTTTGGCACTCGTAATGGTTCTCGTTGTCGGTTGTTCATCGAATAATGGAGGAGATACGGGCACAAACAATGATTCGGACACAGCAGATTCTCAGGAAGCGATCACGTACACAATGGGGCGCAACATGAATCCAAACGACGAGAACGTAGCAAAGCTGGAAAAAAACACCGGAGAAAAACTTGCCGATAACCGCTGGACTCGATTGTTCAAAGATCAATTAAACATTTCCGTGGATTACAAAATGCTGTCCGACAGTACTTCTTACGATCAGAAGCTTAAGCTGGCGATGGCTTCCGGCGATCTTCCGGATATTTTCCAAGTCGGTCAAGCATCAGACATGCAGCAGCTGATGGAAGCGGGAGCCGTTGAAGAGATCGGTTCCATCTACGATGAGTATGCATCCGATTTATTGAAGAGCATCATCGAGAGCGAAACGAAGCGCGTGTTCGAGCCGGTTACGTTTGATGGCAAAATTTACGGCTTCCCAATCAAGATGCCTTCGACGAATGGCTACAGCCATCTGTGGATCCGGGAGGATTGGCTGAACAAGCTCGGTCTTGAACGTCCGAAAACAATCGAAGACGTCTACAATATCGCAACGGCATTCGTAAAGAATGATCCGGACGGCAACGGAAAAGCCGATACGCTCGGACTTGAAATCGATAGCGATTTCCGCTATAACCTGCAAGGCCTGTTCTGGGCTTATGACGCTTTCCCTCTCAACTGGATCGAGAAAGACGGCAAGGTGCAGCGCGGTATCGTGCAGCCGGAAATGAAAGAGCCCTTATCATTACTTCAGAAGATGTTTAAAGAAGGCTTGCTGGACAAGGAATTTGGTTCCAAAGACAACGGAAAAGCGATGGAATCCGTCGTAGCCGGAAAAACAGGCATGTTCTACGGTCCGCACTGGATGGCATTCACAGCAGAGAAGACACTTGCTAATGACAAGAATGCGAAGTGGATTACGGTGCCGCTTCCTACTAAATCCGGAGAGCCAGCAACAATTCCGTTGAAAATATCGGCCGACGGCTGGATGGTAATCAAGAAAGGAACTAAACATCCCGAGAACCTGATCAAGATGATGAACCTCTATGTGGAGCAGCTGTTTGGCGAAAGTCCCGATTATAATAAATGGTTCACCGCAGACGACGTTCAAGGCATCTGGTGGATGTCCCCTGTATACTCGCTCGATCCGATGATCGACCTTAAAGCGCATCAGGATATCAAGAAGGCGGTAGCCGACAATACGACCGACAGTTTGACCGGTTCCGGCAAAGGCTTCTACGATGCGATCAAACAAGGGAACTGGTCCATTAATATGATGTTCGGCCCCGGCGACACGCCGTTTAATTTCGTTGACAGCTCCTATCCGGACCAAGTCATGTGGGATGCTTATTTAGGCGCTCCGTCTCCAACGGAAGTCGCGCGCGGCAGCTCCATGGATGAGCTGCTCGTAACGACGCTTACAAGCATCATTCAAGGTAAGACCGAAGCCGAGAAAGGATTCGATGACATGGTCTCCAAGTGGAATTCGCTTGGCGGCGAACAAGTAACGGAAGAAATAAACGCGATGGTCGCCAAAAAATAAAGCTGCAATGATTCCGTGCAAGTGTCACCCCTAATGGTGGCGCTTGCACGGCTGTTTACAAAAAAAGGTATGGAATGAGGGTGTTCCATGGAATTAGCGACTGAAAAACCGGTTGAAACCGGCGGCGGCAAAAAGATTAATTACCGAAAAAAAAGAGAGCTTCCGCTGCACTTGATGCTTCTTCCGGGTCTAATTCTAATTGTGATATTTGCTTATATCCCGATGGTCGGGGTTTCGATTGCATTCCAAAACTTCATACCGCTCAAAGGTCTTTTCGGCGGTCAGAAGTGGACGGGTCTGGATAACATACAATACGTTTTTGCGATGCCAAACATTTGGAATGTGGTATGGAATACCATATTCATCGCGGTTATGAAGATCGTCGCAAATCTCCTCGTGCCCATCACTTTCGCGCTCTTGCTTAATGAGGTACGCAATATGCTGTTTAAGCGTACAACGCAGACGATCATTTATTTTCCTTATTTTCTGTCCTGGATTATATTGGGCGGCATTATGATCGATATATTGTCGCCTTCGGATGGCATCGTGAATTCGTTTCTGGGTTTATTCGGCGTAGATCCGATTTATTTTTTGGGCGAAAATTCGTGGTTTCCATTTACGATGGTCGCATCCGATGTTTGGAAAACATTCGGTTTCAATACGGTAATTTATCTGGCGGCGATTACGAGCATAGATCCTTCGCTCTATGAAGCGGCAGCAGTTGATGGAGCGGGAAGATGGAAACAAACCTGGCATGTCACGCTGCCTGGTATGCATATGATCATCATTCTACTCATGGTATTGAGTTTGGGGAGCGTTCTGGATGCCGGATTCGATCAAATTTTCAACCTCTACAGCCCGCAGGTCTATGAATCAGGGGATATCATCGACACGATGGTCTATCGGATGGGCTTGCTTCAGGCGCAATACGGCCCTTCTACAGCAGTCGGATTGTTGAAGTCGCTCGTATCTTTTGTGTTAATAGCCACCTCTTACTTGATCGCTTACCGTTTGTTTAAATACCGTCTCTTCTAAAGGAGGGAAGATCGTGCTTAACCGACAAACAAAAGGCCAGAAGCTGTTCAGCATTTTCAATTACGCCTTTCTTGCTCTAGTAGCTCTGTTGTGCATCATCCCCTTCGTCCATATTGTCGCGCTGTCCTTGAGCGATAATTCTGCGGTTGCCGGCGGACTTGTCCATCTTTGGCCGGTACGATTTACATTGGAGCCGTATCATTATGTGCTCGATCGACAGGCATTCTGGAGAGCTTTCGGCATCACGATCCAAAGGGCAACAATCGGCACTTTCATCAACGTTATCCTTGTCATTCTGATTGCTTATCCGTTATCCAAAAAAATCGAATCCTTTCGCATGCGTTCAACTTATGTATGGATTTTCTTTTTCACGATGCTCTTTAACGGCGGACTCATTCCAAACTACATCCTGATTAAGGAGCTTGGCATCATGGATACGATCTGGGCGCTGATTTTGCCCGGCGCCGTTACGGTTTTCAATATTATACTCATGCTCAATTTTTTCCGAGAGGTGCCGGAAGAGCTGGAGGATGCGGCTAATATTGACGGTGCCAGCCACTGGCGTACGCTCTGGCAAATTTATGTGCCGATTTCGATGCCTGCGATTGCAACCATCACGCTATTTTGCTTGGTCGGCCATTGGAATGCCTGGTTTGACGGCTTGATCTTTATGCGCAGCGCGGAGAACTACCCCCTTCAAAGTTATCTGCAGACGATCGTCGTAGAGTTCAATTTCCAGACGATGACAGCTACTGAAGCCGAACGGCTGGCGAAGCTAAATGACCGTTCCGTCAAAGGCGCGCAGATGATCGTAGCGGCTATTCCTATACTTCTGGTCTATCCGTTCCTGCAGAAATATTTTGTCAGCGGTATCCGGCTTGGCAGCGTAAAGGGGTAAGACGCGTTGATACAACGAATAGAGGAGGTGCAGGAAATGTCGGCGGTTCAGATCACGGACAATAAACGAATGCTTTCGCGCGGAGGCAAACCATTTTTCATGCTGGCAGATACGGTATGGAGCGTGTTCTCCAATGCGAGCATCGAGGAATGGGCGCAATACCTTCGCTATCGGAAATCGCAAAACTTCAATACGCTGCAAATCAGTATTCTTCCGGTGCTTCATGATGCCAGCAATACCTATACGGGTCTCTATCCTTATGAGCTGAATGAGGAGGGGAATTGGGATTTCTATCGCATCAACGATGCTTTCTTCGATAAAGCTGAGGCGATGGTGCGGATGGCTTATGAGATGGGCTTTGTACCGGCACTGGCTTTGCTTTGGAACAACTATGTTCCCGGAACTTGGGCGAATAAGCGAGTGCCGGAATTTACGATGCCGAAGGATGCAGTGGAACTGTATACCGCTTATGCCGTGAATCGGTTTGCCGCCTATCACCCCATGTATTATGTAAGCGGCGATACGGCGTTCGAGAACGAGGAAGTGAATGCTTACTTCTACATCGCCATGAAGAAGCTGAAGGAGCTGCAGCCAGAGGCGCTTACAGCACTGCATCCTGTAGGGAATTTCCACGAGCTTCCGGAGCTGTTCATGCAATCCGAATTGCTCGATCTATATATCTATCAATCCGGGCACAGGCTTGAGGAGCAGTTTGGAACCTACGAACTGGCTAAGAGCTTCCGAAGCAAGGCAATCGTACGCCCAATTATCAACGCTGAGCCTTGTTATGAAGGTCATGGACACGGTGACCGGTACGGAAGGTTTGGCGCCTTCGATCTGCGCAATGCCTTTTGGTCCAGCGTGCTTTCCGGGGCTAACGCAGGCTTCACCTATGGTGCGCATGGGGTCTGGTCGTGGCATAAGGAAGGATCGGATTTTACAAGCGAGAGTTGGTCCAAAATCCCGTTCGACAGGCAGACAGCGTTGCGTCTGCAGGGCGCATGGGATGTCGGATACGCCAAGTGGTTATTCGAACAGTATCGATTGCACGGGATCGAACCGCAGCAAGAGCTGCTGCTCACACCGTATTCCAGCATCCGTGTAGCGGCATTGCCTTCCCTTGAGAAAATCGTCATTTATTTGCCTTATAGTAACCATATTGTACTGGATGCGGATTTTACCGCCTATGAAGTTACTGTAATTACGCTCGAGGATCGCTATGTACATGTCCCGGATGTTACGGTTGCGGAAGGCAAAACGCGGATCGGTATGCTTCCAAGTCAATCCGATGCCCTTATTATAGCGACCGGCAGGAAATAAGCAGAGAGATTACGTGCAGCAGTCGCGGCAGCACCTTATAGGGGGCTGCCGTTTCTCATGCCGACGCTATGCGGGATTATGGAACGGCATGTCTGGTTAAAGCCGGCGATGAAGCCGAAGGCAGGGCCATGGGTGCGGCTGGCCAGCGGTCCGGCAAAATAGAGTCCGGGTATGCTGCTTTCAAAGTGCTCGCTTAAGAGAGGAAAGCCATGGAAGGGAGCGGGTTCCCGGAGGACGTCTCCGGAAAGCTCGGGCGCTAGGAATGGCACGTGATCCAAATTGATGCGGTAACCGGTGGCGCTGACCACATGGTCTACTGCGCGTGTCTCGCCACGGAAGGCTTCAGGAATAGGGCGACGCTGCCGCGTCTCGGCGTATTCCAGCGCTCCTGCTTCTCTTCGTGGGGCTGGCGTATTACGCATCCCGTGCCGGCGGCAGCAAGGATACGCACTGGTCCAAAGAGATGGCATCGCGGTTCCGCAAAGACCGGCTGCGCCATCATTTGCACGGTTTTATCGAAGGGCAGGGCTACCGCTTCAAGTAAGCCAAGCCGTAGCTGCTAAGACAACGACAGCGCCCATGCTCCATGGGCGCTCAGGCTGCCCGAGAGAGTCCGGGGCAGCCTATTTTTGGTCTATGCATCATGAACAAAACTTTAACGGTTGTCAGCGTGGCTATTTGATGAAAATAAGCCTTTTTTGAAATTCTAACGGTTGAAACTGAGGTTATTTGCAGCAAAGGGGTCGATTCGAGGCGGAAATCGTTCAAATAAGCTCGCTGGCAACCATTAGCCTATAAATAGAGTTTATTTATGCCAAATAACCGCTGTCACAACCGTTAGAGTTGGCAAGCGGCAAAGCATGCGCTCAACGCGGATCTAGGAGATATGAAGCGTTATCTCTGCTATATGCCGCGTTCAAGCTAATTGTAGCTTCTATTCCTTTAGCGTGTTTTAATAAGAATTGGGAGGGGATTCCGATATGGCGAATAAATCGGACTTCAAGAAACTGACCCGATTATTAAACGAATCTGCGGTTGAATTAATCGGCGAGGAGCTTGCTTTTAACGTGTATTATTGGGGCGCGATGCCGGAGCATTATGACAACCCACTCCATCGCCATTCGTACTTTGAAGTTTGTTATGTCACGGAAGGCGAAGGCTATTACTATGAATCCGATCGTGAATATCCGTTGCTTCAAGGAACGATGTTCTTCTCGAGGCCCGGCATGTGGCATCAAATTAAAAGCCGGACGGGGCTGGCTTTACTCTATGTGGCTTACGAAATTGATGAAGCCCGTTCTAAGAGAGAAGCAGTCGATCGTTATTTGCAGCTCCTTCACAATAATAGAATCGTCGTCGCGCAAGCAGAGGATTCGATAACGGCTCAAACCTGGCGGACCCTATTAGCCTTGTGCAAGCAAGATCATTACATGGTCAAGGAAGCGGTTCGCTGCTTTGCATGCGCATTATTGATTTCCTTCTATTCAGAGTTTTCTGAGTCGACGGAGTATGAGGATCTTCCCGACAAGCAGCAGGTGCCCGCTTATTTGCAGCGAGCCAAATTATTTATCGAAGATAACCTGACGCTATCGTTGAATCTGCAGCAATTATCCGGTTATTTGCATATTACGGAACGCCACTTATCGCGGCTGTTCGCTGAGAAAGTGGGTCAAACCTTCTCGCATTATGTGCAGGAACGAAGAGTGCAGAAGGCGATCGAATTGCTGCTTGAGACGGATTGGACAATCAGCCGAATCGCCGTGGAAACAGGGTTTGAGTCGATTCACTATTTTACGAGAGTATTCACTAGTAAGGTTGGTGTTCCGCCCGGTAAATTCCGCAGATCGCAGCTATCCGAAACCCCTTTCATTAACCGTTAAATGTCCGTATAGTGCAAACCGATGTCCGGTTAATTCAACGACAGTTCGGCCTTCTATCGTTATGATTTAAGTAAGCGCTATCATTAATCTTAACGAGGAGGTCAACACCATGGCGGCGAGCATGAGGGATTACAGTCTGACTGGACCGGAGAACAAGCTGGCACAGGAAAAAGGGCTGGCAACCGCTGATTGGTATAGCAGCCCAATTCCGCGTCAGCGCCTGAAAGAGCTTATGAAGCGCAAGGATGGGCCTGCTATTCGCGATACGATTATCATGTTTGCGTGGCTGATCGGCACCGGGCTGCTGGCTTATTATTTATGGGGAACCTGGTGGGCAATACCGGCGTTTGCCATTTACGGCATCAGCTATGCTTCAATGGCCGATTCGCGGTGGCATGAATGCGGTCATGGCACGGCGTTCAAGACGCCATGGATGAATGATGTGCTGTATCAAATCGCGTCCTTCATGGATTTAAGACCGCCGACGCCTTGGCGCTGGAGCCATGTGAGACACCATACGGATACGTACATCGTCGGTCGCGATCCGGAGATCGCAATGACCAGACCACCGGTATGGCGCATTCTTTTCGGAGAAATCATCCATATCTATGGCGGTAAAAGAGATCTCGCAAGCGTGATTACCCATTGCTTCGGAAGGCTTACTGCCACGGAGAAAGATTATGTTCCGGTCTCCGAATTGAGGAAAGCCGTTTGGATTTCGCGGATATGGACGCTGATTTTGCTTGGCTTCATTATTTGGTCGGTGCTAATCGGAAGCATCTTGCCGCTTATGTTTATCGGACTTCCAACCTTCTATGGACCCCTCTTGCTGTTGTTAGTCGGTGTGGCGCAGCATCTGGGCTTGCGCGAGGATGTGCTCGATCATCGCTTGAATACCCGTACGATCTATATCAATCCCTTCTTCCGTTTCCTCTACTGGAACATGAACTATCACATTGAGCATCACATGTTCCCTATGGTTCCCTATCATGCACTGCCCGCCTTGCACGAAGAACTAAAGTTCGACTACCCGGCTCCAAGCCCCAGTCTTTGGGCGGCTCTTAAAGAGGTCGTTGCAGCACTCTTGAAACAGAAGAAAGATCCTACTTATGTGGTGGATCGTCCTCTGCCGGCTACTGCAAATCCCTATTATTATGGTCCGCAAACCGAGAGTAACCAAGCCTCTAACCAATGAGCTAGGGTGATCGGATTAGCAATGATGAAGTAAGGAATGCATCGTTTTTCGTGCGAAGAAATAGGCCGTCCCCCGGGATTCAACCGGGGGACGGCCTTTTATTTACTAAATATCCATACTTCCATTTCATGGTCGACTATCCTCGTAATCCACTCCCTTAGTGGGTTCTACGTCGTTATGGAATTAATTAACCAATAGATTCCTTTCATTTCCGCAACAATTACTTCATGTATTGCGAACATCGGTCTAACAGACCGCGAGTAATATGAATCTTGCTTTATCCGTTGAAAACAAGATCAAGAGAGACATAAGGATGAATAAAGCGAGATAGGAAGAGAAGACAAAACCCGGGAAGGAAGTTTATTCAATCTCATGTGGAAGAAATGGCTTAATACTGGAATTGCTGCAACACTACTTTTTGGCATGCTGCCATACGGCAAATCGTTTGCCGCATTGGAAGGAAACGCCGGTACATCGACCGAAGCGCCGGCTTTTACGTACGAGAACGGGACGACCGGCAAGGACGTAAATGCCGGTGACAAGTATTACTACGTCCAGAACGACGAAGCTATCGCGGTCATTTCCAACAAAGTCGGGAATAACAATGCGCAAGGCTCTTTCAAGAAAGGCTGGCCCGTCGATTTCGTTTCCAAGGATCCGAAAGCCAACATGAAAGAAACGCTCGACTGGGCGGAGCTCGTTCTCAGTCCGACGATGAACAACAAGTATGCCCAAACGGGCTTGCAGCTGGATTTAAGCAATATCTCGGTTGACGGCGACTCTATCGTAGCGTCGGGACAGTGGGATAGTAATGCGAAAATCAAAAGCGCAGTGAAATACGAAATGCTCCCGAACGCACCGGTAATGAAAATGACGCTGACGCTGAACAACACGGACACGAAGGATTTCGCGGGTTATTTCCTTTATTCGCTTGATCCCGACGTGCCGGGTGCACAGGTTTCCTATGCGCCGGGGATTGGCTGGTATCCGGGCCTGCGGACCTCCGGTTGGAGCGAAAACTATATTTATGACGGTACAGATACCTCCTCGGGCGAGCCGGCCCATGCTATCGCATGGCTGGACAACCAGCCGACAGGGATTCACGGCAACGATATCTATTTCGGTGCCTGGTTTGACGCCAGTATGAAAGCCGGTGAGAGCAAGCAGATCACGTGGTATCACATGACGGAAATTCCATCCGAGCGCGGCAACGCGTACGATAATTTCTCCGCGTACGCTAAAGAGCTATCCGTGCTTGATCCCGCCGTGCCCGACTACAGCAAGGTCAGCGGCACGATGACGGACACGACGACGGGCAACGGCATTAAAGGCGTGACGCTTGTCGCTAAGAACATCAACGCGCAAGTGGCCGGTACCGTGACAACGGATTCCGCGGGTAAGTATGAATTATATCTACCGGCTAATACGTATACGCTGACGGCCTCAAGACCGGGCTACGAAGCGAAGTCCAGCTCTGTGGAAATCACGTCCGATTCGACGATACAATATCCGATGGACTATGCGATGAAGCCAATTTCCGTCAGCGCGGGAACCGGTGTTCACCTTCTCGGGCCGATGTCTGAAGGTTCCATGGATGACATCGTCCTGCAGAACTCGAAGGTTGCCATGGCGATTGCGAAGACGACCGTCGACTCGCAGTTGAAAAACTCGGTCGGCCGTCCATTGGATTTTACCGTGCAGGGCATGGAGGATGATCTGGACTGGATAAACCTGCCGTACCTGCGGAAGGGCGCCATGCCGACTACTAACCCGTGGGACGTCGAGACGGTCACGTCGACGAGCGTGGACGTGGGCAGCGTCACGCCGGATGAAGCGTCCGTCAAGGTGAAGGGCACGTACTCCGAGGTGCCGGGCATTGAGGTGGAGACGACCTATTCCGTCAAAGCGGGCAAACAATGGATCGATGCCGAGACCGTGTTCAAGAACACGACCGGTACGGACCTGACGGCTTTTGCCGGCGATGCGCTCGATCATGATGGACCGGGCACGATCTCGTATGTGCCGGGCGTTGGTCAATTGCCTACGCTGGACACCTATACGCCGTCCTCTCCTTGGTTCGCCCAATACGGCACGTCCGGACAGGAATACGGCATTATTTATGACAGCAGCTTCAGCGGCTTCACAGTCTTCGGTAACAACACCTACGTCATAAGCGAGAAGCAAATCACGGTTCCGGCCGGCGGTGAGTTCCGCATGCTTCGCCATCTCGTAGCGGTAGGCACGGAAGGGCTCGTGGACAAGAGCACAGCGATGAACAACGTCTACGACGATCTGATCAGCGAGCAGACGGGCATTCGCATGGACCTTGCGACAGATAAGAACAATCTGGAGACGGGCGATACGTTCACAGCGACGCTGACGGTGACGAACGAATCGGAGCAACCGGTGTCCGGCCTTGCCGTTAACCTGAAGCTGCCGGCGAACCTCACGACTACGGACGTGCTGGCGCAGCCGATCCCGGACATCCCGGCGCATGGCGCTCAGTCCGTATCGTGGAACCTGAGCGCAAGCAGCGGTGGGCACGGCAACCTGGAGGTCGACATCGACAAGGACGGCGCGGCGTATACCGTCAAGACCGAGCAGGTCTTCGTGAATGGTCCCGGCTGGTATGCCGGCGACAACCACACGCACAGCCGATACAGCGACGGCAGCGGTTCAATCAATGACAACGCAACGGTCGCGCGCAACAAAGGATTGGACTTCCTGACGGCAACGGATCATAACTCCATTAAGCAGAAGGACGATGTTCTGAAGGAGAACCGTCCCGACTTCGTTGAGCTGCTCGGCGAGGAAGTGACGACGGGCACCGGGCACTCGCTCGCGTACGATATCTCGAGCCTCATTAACTGGGCGCAGCCGACGCAGGATTATATTAATGAGACACGCGCAAACAACGACGGCCAAGGGATGCATTTCATTGCCCATCCGTACTATCCGGGCCTGGAATGGGAAGACTGGAGCGTCAAAAATTACAACGGCATCGAGGTCTGGAACGGCTTCTATCCGCCGAAGCATACGGTTAACGCCCAGGCGTTCGCCAAGTGGGATGAATTGAACAAGCAAGGCAGGCATATCATCGGGCTTGCCAACTCCGATGCCCATAACCCGGGCAAGGTCGGCGATCCGCATATCAAAGCGTACATGGACAAGCTGTCCAAAGAAGACGTCTACAAAGCGATTCGTTCCGGCATGCTGTATGGAACGAACGGAGACATCGACCTTGCCATCACCGTTAATGACAAACCGATCGGTTCCGACGTCACCGTTGACCCAGCCGGAGGCGAGGCGACGATTACGCTCAGCGGATCCGCACCGGGCGGGTTAACTGCCGCACGTCTAATCAAGAACGGAACGGTAGTGCAAGAGTTCAAGTCACTGACCGGTACGAGCTGGACGCAAACGGTGCAGGATAACGCTGTGCCCGGTGACTTCTACCGGATGGAACTCGAAGGCACCGGCGGCAAATTCGCGTTCTCGAACCCGATCTGGGTGACGGATGGCGTGAACGTACCGCAAAGCATGAGCTTCGAGCAGCCGAATCCGAAGCTGCTGGAGAGCCAAACGGCCGTTCTTAATGTGAACGGCACTTACATCGACAAGACGACGCTGGCGTTGTCCGCAACAGGCAAGCTGGTGTTCGAAAGCAGTGACCCGAGTACGGCCTCGGTCGACAATAATGGCAAACTGACGGCTGTTAAGCCGGGACAAGCGGTCGTGACCGTTTCCTTCGGCAACCTGGAGATCCATACGACGGTTACCGTCGAGGCGAATCAAGCGCCGGTCGGCCAGGTGGGCTCGTATACGACGACTGTCGGTCATCCGGTGGACGGCGTGCTTTCCGCTGCTGACGCGAATGGCGACCAGTTGACGTACCAAATTGCGACCCAAGGGACGAAAGGCGTCGCAACCGTAACGGACCCGGCGAATGGCACATTCACGTATGTGACTAACGAAGGCGCGCAGCCGGGAACGGACAGCTTCACGTTCACGGCAAGCGACGGAAAACTGACGTCGGCTGAGACGACGGTGACGATTACGATTAACGAAGAAGCGCCTACGAATACCGCGCCTGTGGCGGAGGATGGCAGCTTCGAGACGAACCAGGACGCAGCGCTTACGGACGTCACGCTGTCCGCGGCTGATCCGGACGAAGGCGACACGCTGACATATACCATCGTCACGAATGGCGAAAAGGGTTCTGCGGCTATTGTCGACCCGGCGACGGGAAGCTTCACATATACACCGCAAGCCGGCGTATCGGGAACGGACCATTTCACGTTTAAAGTTAACGATGGTCACATGGACTCGAACACGGCTACGGTGACCATCACGATCAAGCCGGGTAACCATCTGCCGGTCGCGGAGAACATCGCAGTCAATACGACGACAGGCGTCGCCATCGACGTGACGCTGAAGGGTACGGACGCGGACGGAGATCCGTTGACTTACGCAATCGTTGATAACGGAACCAAAGGCAACGCCGTCATCGCGGATCCAGCGGTCGGCAAAGCGGTCTATACCCCTTCGGCTGACGTTCAGACGGAATCGACGGATACATTCACGTATCAAGTCAGTGACGGTAAGGGAACATCCACGAAGGCGACCGTTACAGTGTCCATCAAACCGCCTGGCCCGGGGCATCCAAGCGAACCAACGTCACCGACAACTCCGCAGCAGCCGAGCAAGCCGGAAGAGCCGGCCAATCCGCCTGTGGAACCGCCGGTGACAAGCGATCCTACCCCTTCGAAGCCGGTCGACCAGATCTTCGGCGACGTTAAGGAAAGCTGGGCGAAGGGTTTCATTCAACAAGCTGTCGACAGCGGTCTGATCAATGGTTTCCCGGACGGCTCCTTTAAGCCAAACCAAGCGATTACGCGAGTCGAGTTCCTGGCCGTCCTCGTCAGGGCGATGGGCTATGGGGATGCCGGCGCGGCGCTGCCGTTCAAGGATTTGGCGAATGCCCCGGGTTGGATGACAGACACGGTAGGCAAGGCGATTAAAGCCGGTGTCGTAACCGGCTACAACGACAATACGTTCCGTCCTAACCAGCCGCTGAGCCGGGCTGAGATGATCGCTTTGCTCGCGAGAGCGATGGGGCTGGTTGCTGACGGCACGACGTCGACATTCGCCGATGCCGCTTCGATTCCGACTTGGGCGCGCAGCCTGGCGGAGCAGTTAAAGCAGCAAGGCATCATCGAAGGTCGCGGCGACGGTAATTTCGTGCCGGATGCGATCTCGACGCGGGCTGAGGCCGTCAAGGTCATCATGTCCGCCCTGCAAGTGATCAAATAATAGCATTCATCGGTCCGGGAATACGGAATACTCCGTATTCCCGGCTGTTTCTTAGCCGGAAGGAGCTTGTTATAGTGGGGAATTTTTTGCAATACTTGTCCATGGGCATCGAACATATTTTATCGGGGTACGATCACCTGCTGTTTCTGTGCGGACTGATTATCGCGAGAATGTCGAAGCTCGATATTTTGAAGGTGCTCACTGCCTTTACGGTGGGGCACTGCGTGACGCTCGCTTTGTCCTCGCTGGAGCTCGTCAGTCTGTCGCCGTCGATCATCGAGCCGCTCATAGCGCTGTCGATTGTGTACATCACCATTGAGAACCTGTTCCTCAAAAAATTGAACCACCGCTGGATCGTAACGCTCTTCTTCGGATTGATTCACGGCTTCGGTTTCTCGGAGATTTTGCGCGGGAAGCTGTCGGACGAATTCGTGGTGCCGCTCTTTTCATTCAATCTCGGCGTCGAGGTTGGTCAAATCATGGTTCTGGCTGCCGTGCTGCCGTTGATCTGGGCGTTTAAGCAGACGAAACTGGACGAGCGAATTCTCGTATCCGGGGGATCCGCGGTAGTGGCATGCTTCGGGTTGTATTGGTTTGTCGAGCGCATGACGCAGCAATTTCTTTAATCGGCGGGGAGAGTCTATGAACGTAATGAAGATCAAGAGATACATGGCAGGCCTCCTGCTTGGGGCCGCTTTGCTTGCCGCTTGGCCGATCGCAGCATCGGCGCATTTCGAGCCGGTCGGTTATTCGGACGTTGCAGTCGAAGGCGATACGGTCGAGTACGCGTTGTATATGGATCCTTATCAGCTTATGGAATTCGTTGATTTGGATCTCAATTCGGACGGTTACGTGGACGAAGCGGAAGTCAAAACCCAGACGGAAGCATTGAAGGCGTTCATGGGAACCGGTTTGCAGCTATCAAGCGGCGGAGCTTCGGCGGAACCCGTAATTGGGGAGATTCGACTGACGGAGAAGGGCAAGCTGCCCATGGTGCGAGCCGATTTGCTGTTTACGTTCGCGGAGCCGGTCGAGAATCTCGATATCGAGTACGCATTCTTTCAAAAGGAAGGCTTTGTCCACCATCTCAACATGGCTCATATTCAGATAGCGGGAGAGACAAAGGACGTCGTGTTTACGAAAGCCGCTTCTTCATTTATCTGGAACCACGGCAAAGCTGCTGCGCGTCGATGGTCGGCTGTGCCGTCGCAAACCATGGTCAAGCTGGGCGGACTTGCCGGTCTATCGCTGCTCTTGGCGCTCTGCGCGGCGTTGTGGAAGCGCCGCAGGACGCTGAAGAAAGCGTAAGCGTGCCTGAACAGCCGGAGAGGTAGGGACTATCACGTCATCATGAGCAATGAGGAGTTGGCTGCTTGGGGTGTGAGACGGAACGAAGACGGCACTTATACATCCTCCGGAGGCTTCAAAACCGCCGAGCAAGGCGCCGCCACAGCCATTTGGTGCGCAGTCAGTCCGATGCTGAATGATAAAGGCGGCGTCTATTGCGAAGATGGCGATATCGCAGAGATTGTATCCGCAGACAGCCAACTTCATCGCGGAGTCCGTCCATGGGCCATTGATCCGGCGTCGGCTGAGAAGCTTTGGACAATCTGCGAAGAACTCCTGCACATTCCCCATGGGACGATTCCTGCAAGTCGCGATTGATTAACTAATTATTCTATAACTTAGGGAGACGGATGGGATACAGAAAGACCCGATCATATATGATCGGGTCTCGGCATGTCTTCGTCACTGCAGAAAATGTACATGATTCCGTACGACAACCGCATCCATTGGATGCGGTTGTTTGGCAGGTTCGCTACTCCGTTTCATCCGGCGGAATCGGTTTCGGTTGACCGGGCAAGCGATTCGCCTGCTTTAACGCCTCGCGAATGACAAATTCGAGATGCCCGTTAACGCTGCGGAATTCATCGTTGGCCCATTGCTCAAGCGCGCGGTAGATGACGGGATCGAGTCGAAGCAGAAAAGCTTTCTTATCGGTTGAGATAAGTCATCACACCTTACGTATACAGCGTGCCCGCGTTAATGACCGGGGTCGCGCCTTTATCGGATACGATCGCCACCATAAGATTGTTTGTCATCGCGGCACGGCGCTCGCTGTCAAGGGTGATGCCTTTCTCCTCCAAGCGGCGCAAAGCCATGTCGACCATGCCGACGGCGCCTTCCACGATGAGATGACGAGCGGCTACAATCGCGGATGCTTGCTGACGCTGCAGCATGGCGCTGGCGATTTCTTGGGCGTAGGCTAAGTGGGTAAGACGGGTTTCCAAAATTTGAACTCCGGCAATGGCCAAACGGTTCTGCAAATCGGCCATCAATTCATTTGCGACCTCATCCGCGTTACCGCGCAAGGAGTGCTTATCGGTATCCGCGAAGTTATCGTACGGATATTGGGCGGCGATATGCCGGACAGCCGTTTCACTCTGAATCTCTACGAACTTCTCATACTGGTCAACTTCAAAGGAAGCTTTAGCCGTATCGACGACCTTAAAGACGACAACAGCCGCGATTTCCACCGGATTTCCTTCCGCGTCGTTTACTTTGAGCTGTTGGCTGTTGAAATTGCGTACCTTCAGCGATACGGTTCGTTGGGCGGCGAAGGGCATAACCATCCAAAAACCGCTGTCCAGCACGGTGCCGACATATTTTCCGAAGAAGGTAATGACTTTGCCTTGATTGGGCTGCACGATAACCAGGGAACTCAATCCAATGAGAAATAGCAGCGTGAGTACCACAGAACAGGAGATAAGAATCCAGTTAGGTGATTCACCTACTCCCATGACTAAACAAACAACGATGCCTGCCAGCAGTACGGCAAGGATCAGCAGTGCAACAAACCCATTTACGTACCAAGCTTTCCTTTCGATCATCGGGGGACACCTCATGCTTTCTTAGATAGTATGTTGATATTTATATGATATCACATTTAGTAGTAATTTACATTTTTTTATGAAGAAAGTTTCATTATTTTTTGCATGCCGTCAGCTCTTGCGAATAGTGGGAGCGCTATTTGGAGCAGTTGGAGCGAAAAGCGGCAGTTTGGCAGCAAATAAGGCCAGTACGATTCGTTAGCGTGAGCTACCAATGCCTGTTTGAAAATTTATCAAGTAAATCTAGGCTTTGTCCGCATGGTTGTTGTATCATGAATTGAGGTGACTAATCAGGAATGGTAATCAAATCGATTCAGACCAATTATCATAGCTACCTGAGCGGGATCAAGGGCGACATAGACCCGATCATCAAAACAATGCGTAATCAAAATGGGGAACGATGGCGCGGCAAGGCTTGGAAGGGGCCGGTGAAAACGGTTAGCGGCTATTTCAAGCAGGCTAAGCTGCTCAAAGGGATCTCCTGGACGACGCTGCCCATAATCGGGCCTATTGCAGCGGGAGTTACAGCGGGGAACTACGCGCAGTGGCCGCTCTGGATCGGTATTTTGGCAGCTTTGGCGCTAATGATCATCATCTATTATTTGCTCGTCCAAGCCTATATCCATAAAATGGCCGCAATCGGACAGCCTGAGTTTCATGTGGAAGCCTTCAAGGCTAAACGTCCGCGCGAGTACGAACAGGTATGGGCTCCCTTTGTGAAGAAGGACGACTTTACTTTCGAAGGCTTATATAATCTCGTTAATGCCGTATTCAGCCAGCATGACCAAGATCCCTCAAGCGTCGCTTACGTTGTGGCCTACTCGCAAAGTCAGCATGATTTTATGCAAACCAGCATTGCTGAGCTGAAGAGTACCATTACCGAGCAGGAAGCGGCAATCGCTACGCTGAAGGATGAATTGGTAGAGTCGGACAGCGCGGTCTACACGTTAACCAAGGTTCTAAAGGCAATCACGGAGAATCAATATCGATACGTGAATGACGCGCTAGCCTTTACCGATCTGGATTTCATATCCGGCTTCTCTTTATACCGGCAGGAGGGAAATACCCTCAAACTAATGATGGACAAGGGAACCACGGGGAAGAAAAGGGATCTTGATTTGGAAAGCGATCAAGATTTTGCAGCTGTAGCCGCGGCTAAGGATATGATGGGACAAGCCTACTCCAATAATCCGTATCCGGGAAGACATGTTGTTGCCTTTCGCATGGACATGCTGGAGGAGGAGACGTGGGTGTGGTGTTTTCACTTCGATGATGACGATGAGCGTGCCTTGTCTCTGATTTTGGATAATGATATCATAGAGTCAAGACAGATTCGCAGAGTTATCCACGCCTTCTGTCTTACGATCCAGAAACGAATGCTTTCTCAGAAGGAGGTTGACTTGGATGCCGGAGCACAATAATGTGGCTGAATTTGCCAGTACGATTCGAGTGGTGAAGGATGTTTCGCAACAATCGATTATTCAGAAACGCCGAGAACAGCGTGAGCAGCTGCTGAAGCGGATTGGTCAACTAACTTCCACGACAGAGCAAACCATCGAACGTCTATATCAATTAACGCGATAATAGTGAAGCCTTTTGGTAGAAACCAAGAGGCTTTTTCTGTTTAATAGATTGAATTCAGGGGAACACTGACTACTATTCTCTCAAGAAGGGTGAATAGTATGAGTAAGAAGAAGATTGTTCCGTTTCGTCCGAAGCCCGTTCCCGTCAAAGACCGAACGCAAGAAGAGATTTTGGACAATCGGCGTTCTCGCAGAGAGGCCATGCTGGAGAAGTTCAAACGCAAAACGAAATAGCCCTCTCTAATAAAGCCGCCAATGCGGCGAACATTCAAAGTCCTGATGGTCCTTAACGGATCATCGGGACTTCGTTATTTGATGGGGATCATGCAGATCAGAATGTCTGAACAGGAGCATCATCAATAATTTGGAAAAAAAGTTATTGACCTTCCAAGCCCAACATAGACGATGAATACGCCTAAGGGTATAATGAGAAGGAATGCGTGAATGCGTTTACATCGTGGGATTGCCTATGAATGCGTGCAAACTTCCTTATAAAGGAATGGTGGTAATTTGACCCGTATATGGCTGCGAAAGATGATCTGGTCCTACCTCCCCATATTCTTCATCATGTTCTCCTTCCTCTTCTTCGTATTCTTCCAGACGCTCGTCGAGCAAAACAACCGGAATACCAAAGAATCCAGTAAAGTGTTCGCGGGGCAGCTGCTCCAAACCGTCGATGTCAGCTTGAAAACGCTGGACACGATGATGATACGCGAGCTGGTATCCAGCAAGCTTCTGAATGATTTCTTCCTCGAGAAGGGCAGCGACAACGTATTTCTGAACTATCAGGTTGTGAATCGGATGCTGCAATTACAGCAGGAAATGTCGATCATCGACTCCTATTATTTGGTCCGCTATAAGGATGGCATTGTCTTCAGCGGGACGACGACCAAGTTGAACGACTTTGAAGACAACGCCTTTATTCGCAGCCAGCGGTACAGCAAGGAGAGTAATTCCTCATCGTGGAGCGCGATTCGCCCCTATCGCGAGCTGGTTGCCCAGAAACCCAAGAATGTCATCAGCCTCGTACATAAGGTTTCCGTCGGACCCGGCGCTGACGGGCTCGTTGTCGTGAATGTCAGGGCGTCATCCCTTCGGAATATCATCAAGGAGATGTACGATCCGCAGCAAGCGTTCGTCCAGTTATACGATCGCGAAGGCAAGTCGCTGTTCAATCAGGGGGAGGCGTCCGAAACCGGGAAGGTGCTCGCAAGCCTGGCATCGCCGTATTCCGGCTGGACGGTGGAGAGCGGCATTGTGAACGGGAAAATGGTGTCCGTGATATCGAACCTCTCCAGCATCTGGCTCGTGCTGGGATTGATTATTTTTCTGGCGGGCGGCGTTTCGATTGTGTACATTACGCGCAAAAACTATAAGCCGATCGAAGAACTCGTCTTCCGCATCCAAGATCAATTCGGATCGGGGAAGCCGACGCTGGGAAGGCTCGCGGTGGATGAGTTTACGTTCATCGAGACGGCGATCAACAACTTTGCCGAGCAGACGAAGCTGTTTCGCAAAGAAGCCGAAGCATCGGCTGCCCGGAAGCAGAATGCGATCTTCAGGGAGCTGCTGCAGTTTGAGAGCGGCGCTCAGGCGGCAGCCGGTGACCTGTCGGCACTTCCGCAGCATGATAAGCAGCGGGTATTCGTCATTGAGATCGATCATCCGGAGCAAGTGTTCAATCAGTATAAAAGCCGCGACCAATCCCTATTCAAATTCGTCATCAGCAGCGCGGCCCATGAATTGTTCACGCAGCACGATATTCCGATCTGGCTGGAGTGGACCACCCAGCTGCAAATGACAGGCATTCTATTCATGCCGGACACCTCGACCGAAAAGGCAGATTCGATCTGCGAGCACATTACCGCGTGGATTCATCAGCATCTGGCCTTCTCGGTGACCATCGGACTTGGGGAGGCGGCTGCCGAAGGAGCGGGAGCTTCCAACAAACAAGCCTTGGAGGCGCTGACGTTCAAAGCGGCGCTTGGCCACAACCGGGTCATCCATTACGGCGAGTCGCAGCAGGGCGCTTCGGCGAAAGCAACCAACAAACATCTGCAGGCGATCCATCGGTTGATTCAGCAATTTCGCCTTCATGAAGAGAACTGGAGAGAGAGCTTCGATGCCATGTTCAGCGGTATGCGAAGCTGCTGCCTGCCCAAGAGCGAGATCGACGAGCTGTGCCGTTATTTTGTCGCCCATATGGATCTGCAGCTCTCACAAGCTTCCAAGGATTATTATGAGGTATGGATGTCCGAGGCTGCGGTAGACTTGCGCCAAATCATTGACGATTTCGAAACGCTCGATGAGCTGCAAAGCCTGTTCAGTGTGGTCCTGCAGTCCTTTGCCGACAAAATGGGGCGAATGTACAGCAGTCGTCTGCATCATCAGCTGCTGCAGAACATTCGAGGCTATATTGGACAACATTACGCGAATCCGGATCTGTCGCTCGAATATCTCGGAGATAAATTCGGCATCAGTGCCAAATACATCAGCCAGCTCTTTAAAGAAGAGTTCGGCGAGAACTTCCTGGATTACTTGTCCCAGCTGCGTATCGCCGAAGCGAAGAAGCGGCTGCTTGAGGAGCGAGATTCCATCCAGGAAGTCGGCGAGCATGTCGGCTACTTGAATGCGGCGACGTTCCGGCGCGTTTTTCGTAAAGTGGAAGGCATATCGCCGGTTGATTTCCGTAAGCGCCATGCGATGTAAATCATAGAGGCAGTCCTCGAGCAGAAGCATTGCTCATGGGCGGCCTCTATTGTCGTTCACAAGCTGAAATCGGAAAGTTGAGCGCTTGCGGAAAGTTGAGCGGTCCATGACGCAAAGCCAATAACGGCGCGGCTTTGGAAAATTGAACATCAGGTGGATTAGTGGTTGTTGCGGCCTGTATCCTGCGTCCCTTATCGTTGAGAGCAATCAAGGCCAACACTTCAATAGGGGATGTGATGGGACAACATGCCTTCATCTACAGGAGTCATCGAAAGGGAGAAATCGGAAGTTCGTGTCAGCGGCACCTCGCTCCTGCTGAGGGATCGGGGCAAACGCGTGAAGCGGCATTGGCAGCTCTATCTGCTTGTACTGCTTCCGCTGGCGTATTTGTTTATTTTCAAATATATCCCCATGTACGGAGCTCAAATCGCCTTTCGGGATTTCAGTCCGGTACGAGGCTTTCTCGGCAGCGAATGGGTCGGCTTAACGAATTTTAACACCTTCTTCAAATCGCCGAACTTCTGGCTGCTCATTAAGAACACGCTTGTAATCAGTCTTTACTCGCTGCTCGTCGGGTTTCCCGCACCGATTATTCTGGCCCTTGCGCTGAATGAGGTGCGAAGCATGCGCTTCAAACGAATCGTGCAAATGGTGACGTTCGCGCCGTATTTCATCTCGACGATCGTCATGGTATCCATGATCATTCTGTTCCTGTCGCCAAGGCTCGGTTTTATCGATCATATCTTAAGCGTGTTTGGCATGGAAGCCGTGAATTTCATGGGGATTCCAAGCTACTTCAGCAGCATCTTCGTATGGTCGAACGTGTGGCAGGGCATTGGATACGGCGCGGTTATTTACCTGGCGGCTTTAGCCGGAATCAATACCGACTTGTATGAAGCGGCCCGAGTGGACGGGGCATCGCGTATCCAGAAGGTATGGCATATCGATATCCCGGGCATTATGCCTGCGGCAATCATATTACTCATCCTGAATGTCGGGCAGATCATGAACGTGGGCTTTGAAAAAATCTACCTCATGCAAAACCCGCTCAATACGAGCACCTCGGAGGTTATATCGACTTACGTGTATAAGATCGGGCTGCTTGGCGCGAACTTCAGCTTCTCGGCTGCCGTCGATTTATTCAATTCGGTCATCAATCTCATTCTGCTGTTAAGCGTCAACTATTTCGCAAGACGCCTTTCAGACAGCAGCTTATGGTAGGAGGGGTTCGCAGGTGGCGCGTTCAAACGCAATTCGGGAATCGTTCGGAGACAAGCTGTTTCTGACGCTGGTTTATGCCTTCTTGGGGATCATCCTGCTGGCTGTTCTATATCCGCTCTTGTATATCGTAAGCTCGTCCTTCAGTTCGCCACAGGCGGTAATCAGCGGGAGAGTGTGGTTGTTTCCGGTGGACTTCAGCTTAGCCGGATACAAGGCGATCTTCTCCAATCCGATGATCATGACGGGGTACGGAAATTCGCTCTTCTACACGGGATTCGGGGTTTTAATTAACGTCACCTTGACCGTTATGCTGGCATATCCGCTCTCCAAATCGACGTTCTATGGTCGGCATGCCATCATGGTGATCTTAGTGATCACGATGATGTTCAACGGCGGTCTGATTCCGTATTACTTGACGGTGAAAAATATCGGCATTCTGGACACCAGGTGGGCCATGCTCCTACCGGGCGCGATGGCGGTCTGGCAGGTTATTATTGCCCGAACCTTCTTCCAGTCCAGTATTCCGAAGGAGCTTGGCGAAGCTGCAGAGCTCGATGGGTGCTCTGATTTAGGCTTCTTATTGCGGGTCGTATTGCCGCTCTCAAAGCCAATCTTGGCCGTACTTGTGCTCATGTATGCGGTCGGACATTGGAATGCCTACTTCGAAGCGCTTATATTCCTGAAGTCGCAGGAGCTGTTTCCGCTTCAAATCGTGCTGCGCAATATTCTAATCCTAAATTCCATCGACTCCAGTATGATGGTGGACGCCAATAAAATGTCCGCGATGCAGGGTCTCCGAGACTTATTGAAATTCTCGCTTATCGTCGTCGCAACGGTACCCGTGCTCGCCATTTATCCGTTTGTGCAGAAGTATTTTGTACAAGGCATTCTGATCGGCTCCCTGAAAGGATAATCGGACATATTCGGTCCTGGAGGTGATGCCGGCAATTAGCGGTAAGGATGCATGTGCGTGAAGAGAGAAGCATGATAAGATTGAAATTATCGAGGAGGCGTCTGTCTTGAAGATGAAGAGAAGCTCGAAAATGCTAGCTTTACTAGTCATGATCGCGTCAATCATCACGGCATGCAGCAGCAACGGCAATAGCGGTAATAACGGCAGTGTCAGCGAGGGAGCGAATAACGGATCGGGCAACAAGGTGGATACCGGAAAGACGGTTACGCTGAATACGTTTATCAGCGTTTCTCCTAGGATCGAGGACATTAACACGAATGCAGTAACAACGTATATGGAGAAGAAGCTCAATATCAAGTTCAAGTTCGATGCAACGCCAAGCGCAAACGCCAAGGACAAGAAGAAGCTGATTCTGGCGAGCGGCGATTATCCGGCCGTGTTCCTCTCCGGTGATTTCACGCAAGCGGAGCAAATCGATTACGGCAAGCAAGGTATTCTTAGACCGCTGAATGACTTGATTGACCAATATGGCGATGAAATCAAACGCGCGTTCACGGAAGACAAAGATCTGAAGGACGCGATTACGGCTCCGGACGGTAACATCTATTCGCTGCCGCATATTAACGACTGTTTCCATTGCTGGTATTCGCAGAAGCTCTGGATTAACAAGACGTGGCTGGATAAGCTGGGTTTGAAAATGCCGACGACGACGGACGAATATTTTGAAGTGCTCAAGGCTTTCAAAACGCAGGACCCGAACGGCAACGGCAAAGCGGACGAAGTCCCGCTGTCCGGTGCATTCAATACCTGGCACGGTATTCCGTCCAACTTCTTAATGAATGCTTTTATCTATGATAACGATGAGGATTTCTTCTACTTGAAGGACGGCAAAGTGCAGCTGGCAGCCAATCAGCCGGAGTGGCGCGAAGGCTTAACCTACATTAACAAGCTCTTCAGCGAAGGGTTGATCGATAAAGAAGCGTTCACGCAGAATGTCGACCAAATGGCGCAAGTGGGCAACCAAGAAGGCGACAATGTCATCGGCAGCGTGACCGCGGGTCACATCGGCATGGCCTTCAGCTTGGCTGAAGGGCAGAACCGTCATAAGGAGTATGTAACGGTACCTCCGCTTACAGGTCCTGGGGGAGTTGCTTATGCCGGCTACTATAAGGCATACGGCAATGGACAGTTCGCGATCACGAATAAAGCATCGGAGGAAGAAGCCATCGCGGCGATCAAAATGGCGGATTACATGTATTCCGAAGAGCATGCCATTATGAACGAATACGGTCTAGAAGGCAACTTCTGGGAGAAAGCACCGGATGGCGAGAAGGATGTGCACGGCAATCCGGCCAAGTACAGCTTGAAGCCGAAATATTGGGACATCACGACGACGTCCAACGATACTTGGGATCAGATGGGCATCACGAGACGGACGCGTGAAATCCGCGAATCCTGGACGGCGCCGGCCGATATGTTCTCCCAACAGGGCTATGAATTCCGTCTCTTCACCGAAACGGCGAATAATTACGAAAACAAGCAGCCGGAAGAGACGTTCCCGCTCACCATCTTCATGGATGAGAACGACGCGAAAGAAACGATTATGCTGCGCACGCAGATCAACGAGTACATCCGCTCCAACATGGCGCAGTTTGTAACGGGCTCGAAGCAGCTGACGGATTCCGAGTGGGACAGCTACGTCAAAGGCTTTGATGGCTTGAATCTGGCTCACTATCTGGATATCTATCAGAAGGCGTACGATAGCAAGAAGCAATAAGCGGAAGAATAGAGGCTGTGCGGCTCCGAGTAATTCTATCTCGGGCGCATAGCCTTTTTTTAGGTTGTGGAAATTTATAACAATCGTTATGCTGTATGAAGCAGCGGTACTAATTCCACACCTGATTATGGATGCGTAAGGAGAGAATCACCTATGAGAATAGTGACGAGCAAATATTTGCTGATTGCAATAATTGGGGTTCTGGTCTGGATCGGCGGAGCAATTCTGGGAGGGATTTACTATTTCAATACAATCGCAGATCTGGATAACTTCTACGCTGACCCTAGTCCTGCACCTCTGTTCATTTATACATTTATCTCAGGGTTTGGATTAATAGCAGCCATATTTTCAGTTTTCTCGCACGTCTCCTCAATGCGAAGAAGATAGTACTTATAGTGCGGCTAATACCCTGTCAATAATTAGGACTTAATGAATAAACACGACAATGGTATACTGAAAACAGGTATAGCAAATAGCCCGCTCTGATGATGAATAGTCCGCAGCGATTAAGGAGTATAGTTATGTTTCATACGGAAGAATACAAAGGCTCACGAGCAGATAATTATGAACTGTTAATCCGCCAATTGCACGCGTTGCTGGACGGAGAAAGTGATAGCATTGCTAATTTATCCAACGCTTCGTCGTTGCTCAATCAGTTCCTGGATACCATTAATTGGGTAGGGTTTTATCTATATAAGGGCGATGAGCTTGTGTTAGGTCCATTCCAAGGCTTGCCTGCTTGTGTGCGAATTCCGCTATCACGAGGGGTGTGCGGCAAGGCAGCCAGCGACAAGGCGACGGTTCGCGTGGCCAATGTCCATGAGTTTCCCGGGCATATCGCATGCGACGCGGCTTCACAATCGGAGATTGTCATCCCAATGATCAAGAACGGGGAATTGGTAGGCGTGCTTGATATCGATAGCCCGGTCCTCGAGCGTTTTGACGAGCTGGATCAGCAATATTTAGAGAAGTTTGTTGATGCGCTGGTTTCCCATTTGTAAGAGATCCCAATGAAGTCCGCGTGACCGCGGGCATATCCGCGGTGACGATTGTGCTGTCGCTGCCGATTTCGAAAGAAAAGTTTATGTTCATCCAAACGTGGCTGGCGGGAAGCATCTGGGGGAAAGACTGGCAGTTCGTGCTCGCCTTGCTGCCGTTCATCGCAATCCTCTTGCCGTACGTATTCTACAAAGCAAGAACGTTAAACATCCTTAACTTAGGTGAGTCGATGGCAACGGGGCTGGGGGCGTTCGTGTCCCGTGAACAGATTCTCTCATTTGGCAGCGGCCGTCGGGCTCGCGGGCTCCTGTGTTGCGGTAAGCGGAAGCATCGGTTTCGTTGGTTTGATTGCTCCGCATCTTGCTCGCAGGCTGGTCGGCTCGAGGCATCAGGCGCTGCTGCCGGTTACCGCGCTTGTAGGCGCACTGCTCATTATCACGGCAGATACGATCGCCAGATGTGCGTTCATGCCATCGGAAATTCCGACGGGCATCGTCGTCGCCGTAATTGGTTCTCCGTATTTTCTTTTCTTGTTAGTGCGTTCGAAAGCTTAGTCATTCTCCGCATAAGAAAGATCGGAATCTTCTCGGAATCCGATCTTTTTTTGCTGCGTTCATGCGGATGCCTTTAGTGTCGTTTATTAACTAACGAATCGTATAAGAGAAAAGGACGGCCTCAAGTGGAGGCTGTCCTTTTCGTGTTTGCAAGCCAATTCCTGAGGCCAACCCATATACATAGCAGCGGTAGGTAGCCGTACATGAGAATCCACCCCGACAGGGTTAAAGCAGAGTCCAGCTTATTGATCACCAAGGGGCTTTTCATAGGGAGCATAATGACAAACACGATACTGATGGTGATCCATAAGGCGGGCCTTGGTCGCAAGCCGATTGTTTTCTTGAGAATGCGAGTCCCTCCCCACAAGCCGACGCAGCAAGGGGAAATAATGACGAAAAACCAAATGAAAATATACACATAATCAAATCGTTCCAGAACCGGGAAACTGATGATTTTGGATAACATAAGCGTCGGCCATATGATATGGCTCAGCTCCTGTAGATTTAAGAATGCGAAGCTGACCAAGGCGATCAGTAATGGAATGATCGTAGAATGAGCTACGGCAAGATGAGCCCATTTCTTGGACTTTTCCTGATTTTTGATGAACGGGTACAAGAGCAGCAGAAATTCGGCCCCTAGAAATGAGCTTAATGAATGATAGGCAGACTCCGCGTACTGATACCCCGTATGATTGAACATCGGGAGAAAGTTCGTCCAATGAGCGTGCTTCAGCGGGTAATAAAGGGACGGAATCAGCATAGTCGGGATGAGGACACAGACAAGCGTAATTCCGGTTATGACCCTTAAGCCCCCGGCAACGATGTAAGCGGAAATGAGCAAAAACAAGACCGACAGGCTCCACAGTTGTGTATTGGGGAAAACCCAAACATGAATGACTTCCATGTAGGCTCTTAACTCATTTACGATAAACAGAAGGATATAGCCATAGAACGCGAAGGTAAGCAGTTTTCCGAGCCACTTGCCGAATAACTGGTTGTGCAGCGAAATGATATCGCCCTCTGCTGCATGCTTCAGCAAATAAAACATCATCGCGATAAGGAGATGAAAGCTTACGCCAACGAGCATAAAGGAGAGCCAGGCGTCCATTTCAGCCCCCTTAATGATGCTGTTTTGAAATATTAACAAGGTGCTGCGCATTTGGGTACCGTGTATTAATATCCATAGGAAATATGGAGATAGGGTTAAGCTTTCCTTCACATGTGTTCCCATCCGGTTACAGGTACCCCCTCACGTCTTTATTCTGCGATTCCCGCCTTGGTTAACAGGACATGAATGTGAACATCGAATTGGACATTATCGTATTCGGTCGCATAGAATTTCTGCTCCGTCCATCCTCTTTGGCGAGATCTCGTCAAATCGCCGATTCCCAGCGGGTCAACGCCTTCCTTGACGAATTTGTGCAGTAACGCAAGAATATGGCTTTGCACCTGCTTTTCCAACTGATCAGCCAAAGATTTCGTATTCTCCTCTTTGTTCAAAGAAAACCAATCCGGATATTCGTTCACCATCCCCTTCAGCTTAAAGGAATAAGCTACTTTCGTCTCTGAATGACCGGTGGATATCTTCCTCTTCATCTTCCCGGAAGTTGTATTAAATACGGCAGGGGAGTGCTTGGCGTCTTTCCTGATCTCAAACGGGATATCTCCGCGAAGTGCATGGCCTTGAAGCAATTTATAATACACCATTTCTTCTTGGTTCAAGATCAGCTTCAACCGGTCACCTTTGAAGATCGCGTATCCGGCGATTTCAATTTGCTTCTTGTCGTTTAACTTGAGATAAGGCACGGAAAAGTCTCGCCCCAATCCGTAAAAATCAAATAAGACGCTCGATACGGTCGAGTGTGGGATCATTTCTTGCTTCATATTCTGATCGATTAAGTGATAAGGAAACTCTTTGCTGTCTTTGCCCAATAAACTAGTTGCTAAGGAGGCTACGGAGTCGTCAACGACGGCCAAGGTCACATAGAAGCTGATGATAGGGTCTCTGCAAAAGGTTTTAATAAACGTCTTGACCCCTTCGGCGGCTACTTCTTTGCTAAAGGCCAGCATTTTCAGTTTCTCTATCTGTATGGGCTGTGCGGATTGGAAGGCCATTTCTTTGATCATAACCCTTGTTCGCTTGGCTTCTCCTTGAAGCAACTTTATTCTTCCTTTGTCTTCATAATCGGCGTACAATGCCGAGGCCTTGTATCCGGAACCTTGTTTATCGAAACCGAGTACGGCCAAGCTGCGAATATGGTCGACAACGACTGCATTGCTGCAGCCAGCAAGAACAATGAACAAAGCGATAATAAGAAGCCATAGCAGACATTTCATTCTATTCATTGCTAATGTCCTCCTTATCTTCCTTTGGACGATAACGGGTAAGCGACTTTGGCTTTAAATAATATCTTCTTTTTGTCATATAAGGCAGAGGAGCGCGGAAGAAGCTGTCCGAGAAGTTTCCGGTGCGAAATGGAAAGATCGGAGCCAGGTAGGGTACCCCTAATGATTTCAGGCGCAATAAATGTCCTGCAAGCAATAGAAATCCGGCAACGATGCCTAATCCTCCCCATAAAGCCGCAAGCAGGATAAAGGGGAAGCGTAACAATCGGATCGTATTCGCCATTCTGAAAATAGGAGTCGTAAACGAGGCGAGCGCCGTTAAAGCAACGATAATCAACAAAATATTGCTGGTCAGCGCCGCGTGAACCGTCGCCTGTCCGATTACAATACCGCCGACGATACCTAAGGTTTGTCCGATTTTGGCAGGGAGCCTCGCTCCCGCCTCCCGCAGCAGCTCGATTGTGATTTCCAGGAAGATGGCTTCGACGAAGGGCGGAAACGGAACATGGCTGCGTGAGATAATTAGCGGCTCAAGAAGCGTTTCGGGCAGAAGCGCAAAATGATAGGTTAATACGGCAACATATAAGGGAGTGGCGAATACAGAGAAAATAACGCTCATGATGCGAATAATCCGAAAGAACGATCCGACGATCCAGGGCACATAATAATCCTCAGGCGACGCGAAGAAATCCAAAAAACCGGATGGCCCCGTAATCACATAAGGCGACCCGTCCGAAAGAATGGCGACTTGTCCGTTAATAATTGCATAGACCACGCGATCCACTCTTTCCGTGGAGAGAAACAAGGGGAACGGCGTGTTGGTATGATCCGAGATGATTTGATCCAGTACCGAGCTGTCGAAAACGATATCCGCATCTGCTGCACGAAGGCGCTGCCGTGCGGTCTCTACGTGCTGATCATTCGTCACGCCGTCTATATAAACGATCATTACCGTTGTATTGGACATGGAACCGACCGTTACTTCTTCAAAAACCAACTCCGGTACGGAAATTTGCTGCCGAAGAAGATGAATGTTGAGTTCGATATTTTCAACAAAGCCGACTTTGGGTCCGACGACGCTGAATTCATTCTCGGTTTCATTGGTCATCCGATGGCCGAGATCCGCTTGATTGACGTTTACGAGGAGGAACTCATGCTCGGCTTCGTTTAGCTGAAGGACTACATAACCTTTGATCAGCTTATTCCCTACATCCTCCGGATCATGGGACACTTTCACATCCACAAAGGGTATGATGTTTTTTAGATCTTCCAGTTCATGAATGAGTCCGATCTTTTGTTGAATTTCCGAAACAATGTATCGGTTTATTTTCGTGCAATTCACGAGCGTTTCATAGTAGCTGATTTGAATGCGTACGGGAAAGTTGCCTTCAACCGGAGAAAATTGATGGAAATCGCCGGATTTCAGTGCCAGCTCAAAAACCTCGGAGATTGTCTTCGGGGTTGCATGTTTTTGATTCTTATCCGTACCCGCATCAGAATCGGTATCCACAACAGGTTCATTATGCCGTTTCATCGTATGCTCCTTGCCTACACCTGTGGTATGATTAACACCATTATGTTACGGGATGCCCATTTCTATACAATGTGACAAATTGAAGTCGGCCATGTTATCCCACTTGCAATTAGGGGAATATGAGACTAATATAAGTTTATGCGAATGAGGCAACAACGTTTGGAGGTGTGCGTTAAACATGATGACCAACATGGAGCTCTGCAACTGTACCAAGTTGAGACGTGCCGCACGTCATATTACCCGGTTCTATGATACCTGCTTGTCAGAGACCGGCTCGGGACTGCGGGCTACGCAATACGCGATATTAGGTTACCTGAAGAACCGCGGGGCACAGACGATGAATGAGCTCGCGGAGCTGATGACAATGGATCGGGCCACAATCGGACATAATCTTCGGCCGCTCGAGCGTGACGGCTTGGTTCGAATTGAGGTAAGCGAACGGGACCGGCGCGCCAGAATCGTGTCCATAACCGATGAAGGCTTAAACCGAATGGAGATCGGAAGAATCGGCTGGGAACGTGCTCAGGCCGAGTTTGAAGGGAAATTCGGTGCCGAACATGCAGCGTCGATGAGAAACATGATGGATGACGTTGTTGGTGTCAGCCTTCAAGCATAACGGATAGATAGGGGCATATCTGACGGTAGTGTAGGATTCGCCATTATCGTCGTTTCGATGTGCGAGCACCTGTTAAATAGGGGCATATAAGACTATAACCATCATTCGATCACTGCTTGTAATAATCAGGTCATCCGGTAGCAAACTAAAGGTTATGTGGGGAACGCGCATGTTTCTTAATAAAGGAGTGGAGAGATCTTATGAAAAAAATGCTTTGGGTTGTTCTAATCATGTCCTGTGGAGCCACTTATATTTCTTCTTTATTCCCGTTGTATGGGGAGCACTATAAGCTCAGCAGTCTGGAGATTACGATTTTGTTTGCCGTCTATGCGGCAGTTCTGCTGCCAACTTTACTGATTGTAGGCGCGAGGGGGAGCGCTTGGGGATTGAAACGAGTCCTTCGTTACAGTATTTGGATATCGATTGCATCAACGCTGCTGTTCATCATTAGCTCCAGTAGTTGGATGCTGTATGCGGCAAGAATCTTGGAGGGTATCGCGTATGGTGCTTTTACGGGTACAGCCAGCGCGTTTCTATTGAAACAAACCGCCAAAGAAAAAGTGGGTACGGCACTCAAGCTATCGGGGGTCGTGGTGAATATTGGTTTCGGTCTTGGACCGGCCATTTCGGGCTTAATCGTCCAATACCTGGATGTTCAACCGCTTCGTATGCCGTTTTGGATTCTGCTCGTCATGTTGATCAGTTCCTTAATTGTGCTGGAGTTCATGCCGAAACACGAGGACTTAGAGGCGAAGAAGCAAGCTAAGGCTAGAATATCGCTTGGCGTACCTGACAATATTAGCGCTCATTTCTGGTCTTTTATCGGACTGCCGATCTTTACCGTCTTTACATTAGGGGGCGTCGTGTTCTCCCTAATCCCATCATTCGTTAAACATGTCCTTCACACGAACAATTTGTCCATTTCCGGATTGTTAATCCTATTGCTGCTGGGCGGAGGCGCGCTGATGCAGTTCTTCCCTTGGCCGCGCAATCCGGTTACACGAATGAGATTGGCAATTTTATCTCTTGCCATTGGATCGTGGTTGATCGTGTTCTCCGGTCAGGCAGAGAGCTTGATTTTACTTTGGGCCGGGATCTTCATCCAAGGGATCGGTGCCGGATGGACGTTTCAGGTTGCTTTACGATTTGCCGGGCAATTGCCGAAGCCGGAAGAACGTCCGCGAGTGATCTCAGCCTTTTATCTATGCGCGTACTTCGGATTTATCGTTCCGCCCGTCGCTGTCGGCATCCTGACTCAATTTTTCAATCTGAACGTCTCCTTGGTCATCTTCAATCTGGCTGCTGCACTAATCGTCATCTATGTACTCATTTATTCCATAACGTTTAGTCGTTATTACACGAAGCTTACTTCACAATAAGGGAGCAGCGACCAGCCGGCTCCTTGTAATAACCGCAACGTATCTGATTAATAATAATGGCGTGAATGGCGTGCAGCTGGAAGGCTGCAATGTCTTCAATAAAACAGCCATCAACAGATGCGCTTATGCGGAGGAATAGGAATGGTAAGAAGGCATGCAAAAGTGGTCGGCTTGTTGGCTTTGTCGTTGATGATGATGGTGTTTCTTTCCGCTTTCACAGGTTACGATAGTGGAAGTGAAATGGCTGTGGTTTCAGGTAAGCAGCATCCGGCTGACCCAGAGCTGAACATCAAGAAGTTCTCGGATCAGGAGCTTATCAAGAAGGTTCCCGGATTCAAAAACGGATACAAAAAGGTCAATGGCGTCACGCTTCACTATGTTGAAGGCGGCAAGGGTAAACCGCTCTTCCTTCTCCCGGGCTGGCCGCAAAACTGGTATGCGTATCACAAAATTATGCCGGAGCTGGCGAAGAAGTATCACGTGTATGTCGTTGAGTATCGCGGAATGGGCAGCTCCGACAAACCGCCGACCGGCTACGATAAGAAGACCTTGTCGTCCGATGTTCATGCGCTCGTCAAAGAGCTTGGTTATGACAAGGTTCACATGGTAGGACATGATATCGGGGCACAGGTCGCTTATGCGTATGCAGCCCAATACCCGGAGGCTACGACAAAACTAGTGATGATGGATGTTCCTCATCCCTTCGAAGGATTTCTGAACCTTCCGCTCTTACCCCCGCCGGGCGTATATGTTATGAGCGATAAAGAACGTCCAATTTATCCGTGGTGGTTTTCATTAAATTCCGTGCCGGACTTGCCGGAGAAGCTGCTGCAAGGCAAACAAATGAGTATTTTTCAAGATTGGCTCTTCAATTATTTGGCATTTGGCGGCAAACCGCCAATGACGCAGGAGACCAAAGATATCTACTATTCGGCATATTCAAGTCCTGATGCGATTCGCGCAAGCAATGGGTGGTACAACACATTCAGACAAGATATCGATGATCTGAAAACCTATAAGAAGCTGTCCGTACCAGCACTGGGTATTGCCGGCTGGGATTCCACCGCCCATACGCTTGAAGAGTTTCTGAAGCAAAATGCAACTGACATGAAAATGGTCAAAATAAATAAAGCGGGACACTGGATCTCAGAGCAGAGCCCGCAAGAAACCGTGAAGCTGTTGACGGAGTTTTTCGGAACGTAACAACAATTGAAGCAAAGGGAGAGGAACTCGAATGGATTGGAGAGAAATTACGACGCTCGAAGAGTGGAACGACATGCTTGCGAGGTCATCCGAGCGGGAGCAAGTGATTTTGAAACACAGCACGACATGCCCGGTCAGCGCGAACGCGCTTCAGGAATATGAGAACTACTTGAAGGGCAGTCCGAACCAAGGAGCGGATTACACGCTTGTCAAAGTGATTGAATCCCGCCCGGTTTCCAATCGGATTGCAGAGGATTTGAATGTGAAACATGAATCCCCGCAAATGATTGTCATCAAAGACAAGGCTAAGTATTGGACTGCCTCCCACTGGGCGGTCACGAAAGCTCATATCGCGGCTGTACTGGACTGACGTGAAGGTGCTCCATATTTAAAGCGAAAAAGAGCCGTAAATAATTACGGCTCTTTTGTGCAGGCGATCTGATGCACTTTGGCTTCACTATGATGCGCTAACGAATCGTAGAGGTCTTATTTTAGTAAATTACGCCCTATTTCATTTCTAACGAATCGTACAGGTCTTATTTCGTCAATTTGGGCTATTTTTGTAAGACCTCCTGGATTCGTTAGAATTTCAGGATGGGGGTATCGGGCCAAATAAGACCTCCAGGATTCGTTAGAATGATGATGAAAGAAAAAAACCGCCTCTACTTGGCCAAGAAGGCCGAAGAGGGGCGGTTTTTTCATAGAGTAAGCCGAACCCGAGCGGGTTTTATCCTCCTACGCACGCTGAGGCGGATTATAGATTCGCTTTGCCCGCGTACACGTTAACGTGATCGATGTGAGCGACTTTGCCTTTAATCACCTTGCTAGGACCGACGAATTTCAATTCGTATTTCGTTGACGGGTGGTAGACGTAGATTTTGTCGGTGCCGGTGAAGCGAACTTCTTTAGGCATACCAAGCGTTTTGATAACGGACTCGAATGTCAGTGACTTGATGCCAACGGTCTGATCGATAGACTGACCGAAATTACGCAGATCGTAGATGACGCCGGATTTGTTGACTCCGAAACCGTAAGCGCCTTGTCCCATGCCGAAATTGTACGTTTCGTAATGGTTGCCTTTCAAGTCGCCGCCGACTTCCGGATCGCCCCATTTGTAGTGGACGGCGGAGATTGGCGTTTTGCCTGCGATTGCGTTCAGTCCGGGAATTTTCCCTTCTTTGGCAAGAGCGTAGATCGTCTTGATATAAGTGCTGCCTTGCTGCGCTTTAATGCTGCTGGTATCCGGTTTAGCCGCCGCTGCGTGTACATCCGAATGGGCGATTGCCGCCATGGAACCTACTGCGATCAATCCGGCTAGAGCTAATTTACTTCCTATATTCAACGATGAGTTCGTTTTTGTATTCTTCTTCAACATGATGTATACACCTCTTCTTATTATTGTAGACTAGGACGGTTGAGAACAACTTAGCTTGGCTTGCCGTGCCGTGCCTTACAACTACATATTAACGAGCCCGGCATCGAAATGAATGACAGAAAGGTAACGAAAAAGTAACAACAAAGTTACGATTATCGATTCCGGTTCATCTTGTCGTTTATGGGAAAACTGAACATACGGAAGGGAGCGTATTTGATATGACCGCAATGTACGACAAAACAACGACAGGACTTCTTCTGGTGGATCCTTATAACGATTTCTTGGCACCGGAGGGGAAGATTTACCCGCGAACGAAAGAAGTGAGCGAATCCGTAAACTTGCTCGACCATCTCAGGGAAATTGTTGCTGCGGTTCGAAAGGCCGGTATCCGAGTTTTTTTCGTGCCTCATCATAGAGCGGAACCCGATGATTACGAAACTTGGAATCATCCGACTCCTTATCAGCTGGGGGCTAAAGCAAGACAGTCCTTTGCGAAAGGTTCTTGGGGCGGGGAATTTCATGCGGATTTTCAACCTCAGCAAGGCGATGTCATGATCAAGGAGCATTGGGGCAGCAGTGGGTTTGCGAACACCGATCTCGATCATCAACTCAAGATGCATGGTTTACAAAAAGTCATCTTAATCGGTATGATAGCCAATACGTGCATTGAATCGACCGGACGCTTCGGCATGGAGCTTGGCTACCATGTAACGCTTGTGAAAGATGCTACATCGGCTTTCAGTAAAGAAGCGATGCATGCGGCGCATGAGATTAACGGCCCTACGTTTGCACATGCCATTCTAACAACGGAAGAGCTGCTTGCTGCATTATAAGAAGCTTGCACGGAACGCTAACGATTAGGAAGGGATCAGCATGAATGACAAAATCGTAATGCCGGTCTGGACGTTCGGCTTGTTCATCGTAGTGATGAATACGACGATGTTTAACGTATCCATCCCGAGTATCATTCAAGATATAGGCGTTTCGGCAGTGCTTGGATCGTGGATCGTTTCAAGCTACTCGATCGGATATGCCTTATCGACGGTGATTTACAGCAGACTCTCCGACGTGCTGCCGATTCGAAGATTGGTGGCAATCGGACTCTTGATTCTGGGGCTTTCCTCTATTATCGGCATCATCGCAACGAACTTCGAAACGCTGCTGCTCGCTCGCATCGCGCAGTCGGCCGGCGCCGGGGCGATGGCCGGACTTGGACTCGTTCTTGCCAGCCGGTATATTCCGTACGAAAGGCGCGGCAGAACGATATCCATGATATCGGCGGGCTCGGCGATGGCCTTCGGTCTCGGGCCGATCGTCGGCGGGCTGATCAGCGAGTACATAGGTTGGAACGGACTGTTCGCCGTCACTTGCATCGTGCTTATTCTGCTTCCGATTCTGCTGCGACTGCTCCCAAAGGAACAACCGAAGCCGTTTCGGTTTGATTTGATCGGCGCCATTCTAACGGTCGTGAATGCTGCGGCACTCTTGATTGCCGTTACGCAGCGCTCGGTTATCTGGCTGATTGCCGGCTTGTTATCGATCGTCGCACACGCCTGGCATCTCAAACGCGGCAAAGAAACGTTCATTAATCCGCGGCTCTTATCGAAACCTGAGTACTTGAAGCTGCTTGTTGTCGGTTTCAGCATCTTAGTCATGAATCTCGGGAACCTGTTCCTGATGCCCTTGGCCCTCGCCAATCTATTCCACAAATCACCCTTGGTGATTGGCCTCTTAATTGCACCGGGAGCGGTGTTATCAGCCTTTCTAACGCGCTTCTTCGGACGCTGGATTGATCAATACGGCAATGTGCGGTTTCTGATCCTGGGGCATGGCCTGCTGGCGGCAGTCATGATTCTGTTTAAAGAAGAGCTTGGTGCATCGCCGTTGGTTATCTTGATCGGTTATCTGTTCTTCTCACCTGCGGCATCCGCTACTTTGGCATCGTTAAACAATGAAACGTCGCGTATACTGCCGGCCGAGCTGATCGGATCAGGTATGGGACTTATGCAGCTCATCCAGTTTTTTGGCGGATCGTTATCTGTTGCGGTATGCGGCATGCTGCTTGAATTTCATAAGAAATATTCATTGATGCACGCTTATGAATATGTGTACGGCGTTCTAATTGCCGTTAGCATTGGCTCTTTATGTATGCTGCTCTGGTATTCGCTGTCCGGTAAGCGGCAAACCCAAGCTTCCGGCGGGCTTCGTTAGCTAGTGCTAGTATCAAAGTGATTTCTACGGCAACGAACACGGTCCTCGCCACGTTGCCTGCCGGTGATTTCTCTGATGGCGTTGGCGTTACGCCAATCCTATTATTCTAGAAACCAGAAGCGGCGGACAAGGTTTACTACAACCTTGTCCGCCGCTTTTGCGTGGCGTTATGTATGGGAAGGATTTTGGTGCAAACGGAACAGCAGAGAAAGCTGCTTCGCGAGATAAAGCGGCGTATAGGGCATGTCATTACGAAGCCAGCAGACGATCGTGCCGATGAATGCGGACGAGCCATACCAGATGGCGATGTCATTAGGGACGTTCACAGCAGGAGCGGTCGAGGAAGCGATCCGGCTCTCCGCTCGCTTGGAGATGATTTCAACCATCAGCTTCATCAGGCGATCGGTAAAAACAGATACTCGTTTGGAAGCAAGCAGCACCGTGTAAAATTTCGAGTTCTCCGCGATATGCTCCAGAATCCGGAGCAGAATGGTCCAATCTACCTCGACTTGAGGTTTCTCCGGCACTTCCCTCAAGATCGTATGGATTTCATTAATCATGTCATCGGCCATCTTATCCATCAAATCCGGGATATCCCGGTAATGAAGATAGAAGGTGACGCGACTGATCGTAGAGCGTGCTGCAATACGATTTACGGTTATTTTCTCAAGGTCATATTCCTGAAGCAGATCGATGAATGCATCTCGGATTAATTGACGCGTTCGAAGGACGCGCGGATCGGTCCGTGGTGTTTTAACGGTCAAAAGTTCATCCCCTTGTTCTACCATTTTGTTCACGACAATTATGCTCGCATCGTAAAAGATGTTTCGTTTAGACGACATAAATCGCGGATACGTAAACTAATTAACATTTCTCGAAAAGCTGTTGCTTGTGATCGAGAAGTACGGTGACTATAATCTTACATTAGGTACATTATACAACACTGTGTAAATTAGTTCAGAAAAGAATTTGAAGGGGTTGAGCAATATGAGTACTTCCGGCCTTGAAGTCAGCAGTATTAAGAAAGGTCCTCTGATGTTTGTTATGATTCTGGGGGCGTTCATCGCAGTCTTGAATCAGACGATAATGAGCGTTGCGCTGCCGGAGCTGATGATCGACTTCGACATTGCGGCATCCACTGCGCAATGGCTGACTACGGGATATATGCTGGTAAACGGTGTTCTGATTCCGATTACCGCTTATCTCATGCAGCGGTTTACGACACGCGAGCTGTTCCAGACCGCAATGATTATTTTTCTCGGGGGTACGATTGTTTCGGCAGTGGCACCTAATTTTGATGTTTTATTGACCGGCCGTCTCATCCAAGCTGCCGGTGCCGGTATCATCATGCCGCTGCTCATGACGGTAATTCTAACCGTATTCCCTCCTGACAAGCGAGGTGCAGCAATGGGCATGGTCGGCTTCGCCATTATTTTCGCACCTGCAATCGGGCCTGCTTTGGCGGGTTATGTGATGGAGCATTTCTCTTGGCGCACGATGTTTTATGGCATGATTCCAATTGCCGCTATCGTTATCGGAGTCGCGTTTGTATTCTTGAAAAATGTAGCTGAACGACAATTTCCTAAAATTGACCTTTGGAGTGTCCTTCTCTCTACAATCGGCTTCGGTGCCGTTCTTTACGGTTTCAGCAGTGCCGGAAGTAAGGGCTGGTCAAGCGTGGAAGTGATCCTCTCGATCATTGTCGGCGTAATCGCCTTGATCCTGTTCGCGTGGAAACAGCTGGTTTCCAAAGAGCCGCTTCTGGAGCTTCGTACATTCAATTACAGTATGTTCTCCCTGACGACCATTATTAATATTGCGGTCACGATGGTGATGTATGCGGATATGATGCTGCTGCCTCTGTATTTGCAGAATGCACGCGGCTACACAGCGCTGGAGTCCGGTTTGCTGATGTTACCCGGTGCGCTTCTGATGGGCATTATGATGCCGATCACAGGTAAACTATTCGATAAATTTGGAGCGAAGTGGTTGTCCATTATCGGGATGGCAATTACGATCGCAACTACGATTGGCTTCGTGAATCTCACGGATTCCACCAGCTATACGTACCTGGTTCTGATGTCCACGGGCAGACGTTTCGGTATGGCGATGTTCCTCATGCCAATTACGACAGCAGGTTTGAATCAGCTGCCTGCCAGACTTAATGCGCATGGTACTGCGATCTCCAATACAATCAAGCAAGTAGCCGGTGCAATCGGTACCTCCTTGCTGGTCACCGTAATGACGACCAGAACGAAGACGCATTTTCAGGATATGATGGCTGCCGGCGGAGATGCTACACAGGAGCATATGATCATGGAGTCGACGATTCAAGGTATTAATGATGCCTATCTGGTTATTATTGGTATTGGCGTTATCGGACTCTTGTTATCTTTCTTCATTAAACGTACAGGGCAGGCTGTCGAAGAGAAGGCAGCAACAGGAATTACCTTGGAACCTAAACCGGTTGCTGTATCTAATAGATAACAAAGGAGAAATCGACCATGAAACTTCGCAATCAAGTAGCCGTTGTCACCGGGGCAGCATCGGGAATGGGCAAAGAATAATGGCGGACACGCAGGGGCGATCTATACCGCTTCCAAACATGCGGTTGTAGGTTTGACTAAGAATACGGGCTTTATGTACGCCAAACAAGGAATTCGTTGCAACGCGATCGCACCGGGAGCGGTTATTACGAATATCGCATCTTCGATGAAGAACGTCAACGAGTTCGGCCTCAGCCGCTCGAAAGTGGTGCAAGGTTTGATTCCGCGCGCAGGTTCGGCTGAAGAAATTGCCAAGGTAGCGTTGTTCCTGGCTTCCGACGACTCCAGTTTCTTGAATGGAACGGTCGTTACTGCGGATGCCGGATGGACTTCCGCATTCTAACAATTCTTTTCAAATGATAGAGTCAGGCTAGCGAAAAGAAGCAGCTTCCTCAAAAAAATGAGGAGGCTGCTTCTTTTTTGCCTTATAATGAAGAGCAACAGCCACTTTGTAGAACGGTAGGTGATTGTGATGAACAGGACCATTATATTGGCTGCGAATCTCTATGAATATCAATCCGAAACCAGACTGATGTTCTATTGCTGCATTCCGGATGTAAAAGAAGGCTATATGGCGCTGAACGTGGGGCAAGGCAGGGCGGATTATGGATTTTGGAGCGGGCTGCGTAAGGTCGTTGGTTTGCTGCATCGCACTTACCGAAGCTGCGGCATTCAGCTTGCCGTTTCCAAGTCTGCTCTATCCTTGCACGGCTTAGCGGATAAAGATCAGGTCGCCGGACTGCTGAACGAATTTGCTTCCTATGCCCAAATAACTTGCGATCCCTATACAGAGCGGCTTGATTTGCTCAATGACATTAGCATTGTCGATCAGATACAGCCGGGCGTACTCAAGGGTTACCCGCTTGAGGTGATCACCGCAGCGCAGTTAAATCCTCCTGTAGTTGTGAAAGAGAAGCCCAAAAAGTACGACTACTACAGTGAACTTACGATGCCAGGCGAAGGTGTAGTGCTGGACTTTGAGACCACTTCTCCTATCGTGGAGTATGCCAAGATTATTGAAATCAGCGCTCTGAAGTTTAGAAATGGCCAAGTCATCGATCGGTATCAAACACTGGTGAACCCCAAGTCGAAGCTTCCCAAGCAAATTAGGGAGCTCACAGGCATTACCGATGAAGAGGTAGCCGATAGGCCGACATCGTTTCAAGCCGTGAAACAATTGAATAAATTCCTTGCGGGCACTCCGGTGCTCGTCGGCCATAATGTGCAATATGATTACCGCGTGCTAAAGGCGATGTGCGACAGAGCGAACATTCGAGTCTGGACAGGCAAGCTGCTCTGTACGATAAAGCAGGCAAGGCAGCTTAAGCTTCCTATCGAGAGCTATGATTTATCCACCCTCTGCGAATTATATGGCATTCAGAACGAACGACCTCATCGCGCATGGGCTGATACCAAAGCAACCTTTGAGCTCATGAAGTGCATTTATCAATCCCACCTCGTTTAGTAAGCAACAGATGGCTTGGAAACCTCGATGCCGAGACTTAAGGCGTTGAGGTTTTTTTTGTTTGCGATGAGCATAAGAAAATATTACCAAAGTATATTTATTGTTGGGTATTGGCGTGTTAAGGTATTGATAGTCGGTTATTAAGGAATAATTAGTATACTTAAATAACCGACGGATGAAAGGAGGTTATTAATACACGGATGTGATTCTGATTCTATTTTGGAAGCGTTTACTTCATGGGCGTGAGGCGACTATTCGAAAAGGGAAGAGGGAGAAAAGATGGCTCTATCGATAAGGATGACTTTCGGATCGAAAATGCTGAAGGCAATGCTGTTTGCGCTAGTCGTGGGCTGCTGCTTCTTTGTATGGAACGCGAAGGCGAATGCAGCGGACTATTACGTGGATTGTTCTGCCGGAACGAATGGAACGGGAACACAGGTATCGCCATACAACAGCTTTAACGCTATTAACAGCATCGGTACGATGAGTGCCGGCGACCGGATTTTGCTCAAGAGCGGCGTCACTTGCAATCAGCAAATGACGGTGACCGGGCAAGGAAACTCGACAAACTATATTTCCATCGATTCGTACGGCGGCACCGCTAAAGCAAAAATCATCCGCAATGGCAATCAAGCGGATCGCGGCATTAAGCTGACCAATCCAAGTTATTGGAAAATCAATAATTTGGAGGTAGGCAGCGCCGGAACGGGCATTTTGGTTACCTTCTCGACAGCGGGGCATAATGATTTGTCCTTCACGAATTTATATTTCCATGATATCTACGGCATTCATCAAGGATCAGGCAGCGGCAATGATTCTACCGGGGACGCCATCTGGAACTCGGCAGGAATTGAATTCACCTCCAAAACCTTCAACGCCTCCAACCCCGCAAGCACCTACATTGTAGATAACGTCACTTTCGATACGATTGAAGGCACACGAAACCTCGATACGATTTCGATCGACTGGTACAATTCCGGTTATATGAATGCAACGGGCCATAAAGCAGCGGAGCATGTATTTATGAACAATCTCAACATGCACGGCGATAATGCGGGCGGCGGCACCGGTTGCGACGACGGGATGCGGCTAACGTCCGTTCGGTACTTGACCATGATTAACTCGAAGCTCGACGGCGAAGGAGGCTGCCACTCGGATACGGGAACGGCTGCGATCTATATTGCTTTCGTAAGCGACTCGTACATTCTGAACAGTATGTTCACGAACGTGCCGAACACGTCCTCGCCGGATATGGTGGCCTTCGATTATGAGTGCTGCACGGACAATCTGCAAATCAATAATAACTATATTGCGGGTAACGCAGGCGCCGGTATTTCGTATTTGGCGATTCATCCGGGGCTCGGTTTGGAGACAAACAGCGTGGCCGGCGGCAATGTTTTCATTAACAACGGCAGCGGCTCCTTCCGCCGTGCGGGCAATTCGGATACGCCTAGCGGAACGATCCGCGACAATCTGTATTCGGAGCCCAACAATTTCTTGTACCAGGACGGCGCCAATTACAGCGGATTTACGCTGACCAACAACCTTCAAATTACGAACAGCAGCAATATCTATCATGCGGCTAAGCAGTTTAGTTCCACGCAAGGAAGCAGCAACTGGTCGTATAAAGCCTATAACGGCTCCTCGTGGAGCAACCTCGGTTACTATGATACAGCGGGTAACATTTGGCAGGCATCCTCCGTGTCGAACGTGCCGCAGGTTTCCCAATTTGAAATGCATCCTGACACCGGAGCAGGCAAAATCGTTGCCCGCGCATGGACGGCGCCAACAAGCGGAACGGTGAGTATTCGCGGCCGCGTGCTGAAGTCCGTCATTGCCGGAGGGGATGGCGTCGTTGCCCGCATTACTAAGAACGGGACACGGATTTGGCCGGCAGGCGGCGATCAAAGCGTCGCTTACAATGATCGCTTCGGCTATGAAAGCAACCTGGATGGCGTAACGGTCGCTGCGGGAGATGAGATTCGCTTCGAAATTACGAGCGGCGCTGCGGGCAGCAACCAGTACGATAATGTAAGCTGGTCGCCGGCAGTCGCTTACACGGCTTCGAGTATCGCGGCGCAGTGGGATTTTGCAACGGCAGGCAGCACGGACGGCTGGAACAATACGAATCAAATCAGCAGCAGCGTGTCCGGCGGCATTTGGACGATCACTTCAAGCGGCGGAGATCCGTATTCCGTCGGTCCGAATAACCTCGGCATCGCGTCTTCTTACCGGTACCTCAAGATTCGATTGAAAAACAACACGAGCGATACCGGCGCGAAGTTCTTCTTCATCACGAACGCCGATTCCACCTGGAATGAAGCCAAGTCCAAGACGTTCACGACTGCTGCGAATATGGGCAGCTACACCGAGTACACAATCGACATGGGTACCGTTGCCGGCTGGAGCGGGACGATCAAATCCTTGCGCTTCGATCCTTTCTCAACCACAGGCACGATGAACGTCGATTATATATGGCTGACGAACACACCTTAGAGCTCGTAGACGGAGAGTAGCTAGGCAGGCAATTGGAGAAATGCGTGGTAAAGCGAATTAGGCGAGGCTGATGAAGGTGGCTGGGCAGGAGAAGTGGATCCTGCTCGGTCACTTTTTTTTGTAGTTTGGGCTGTGTAGAAGGCAGCACGGAGTTGTGAATATTCGCCGCTGCTGCTAGATAGCCAAGTAGCTTGCCTGGGGATCTACATTGGCCGAAAAGTAGGGGGATCGGCGAAAGTAGCTCACCCAGAGATCTACATAGTTTGGAATTTGGATAAAATCGTGAAAGTAGCTCATCCAGAGATCTACATTATGCGAACCTCAGAGCAGTAAACTGCCGCCGCATTTGCTTAATAGACAAGTAGCTTGCCTGGGGTTCTACATTAGCCACAATGTGGATTAAGAAAGGTAACAGTTACCCTAGATTAGCTAGAAATGGCGGCAGCGAGTGAAAGAGAGGTAACCGTTACCGTAGTCGGGCCGGAAAAGTTAGCTAAGAGCGAAAGAGAGGTAACTGTTACCTCACTTGCTGTCAGGTGGCCCACGCCGCCCTCCGCACCAAGCCGCTCTTGCCGCGGATGCAGCTTAAGCTGCGCCTCTGCGCCAAGCCGCTCTTGCTGCACTCGCTGGTTGCGCCAAGGCGCCCTTGCTGCGGATGCAGCTCAAGCTGCGCCTTCGCGTCAAGCCGCTCTTACCGCACTCATGCCGCGCCAACTCCGCCAAAGCCGTGCTCGCCCACCTTGCGTCACCCCTAATTAAAAGGCGTGTCCATCAACTTTTGATTGGTTTTTTGATAAAGTATACTATATAATCAAGTTATAGATTTATAAGTATAATGTACTGTCCGCGCATCGGGTAGGAACCGGCAGAAGGGGTGTATGATGATGAGAGAGACAATGCCGCTTTACAAGTTTATTGTGGAAGATATTAAAGAGAAGATCGGCAGCGGTCAGCTGAAGGACGGAGATGCGATACCGACGCAGATCGAGCTGGCGAAGCTGTACGAGACGAGCGAGATTACGTCGCGCCGCGCGCTCAGCGAGCTCGTGAATGAAGGACTCGTCGTCCGTATTCGCGGCAAAGGGACGTTCATTCAGCTGCGAGACCCGCACAATACCGATCCTTCGGAGGGCGGCAAAATCGCGCTCGAACAGATCGTGTTAATCCATCCCTCCGCCTCGCCGCATCTGTTCAACCATCCGTTTTATGCCAATTTTATTAGCGGCATTCATGCGGCGTGCGAGGAGCACGACATTCGTTTCCAGCTGCTCGACGTAAGCGAAAGCGATGGAATCGAATCGAATCCGTTGGTCGGAGCCATCGTGCTGCCGGGCGCACCGGGCGCGCAAAATATAATGATCTCCCAGCTGAAAGCGTGGAAAGAAGCCGGCCTTCGCATGGTGCTGGCTCACTTTTATTTTCCGCAGCTGCAAATTCCTTATGTCATCGTCGACAATCTGACAGGCGGCTACCTGGCCACTGAGCATCTGATTTCACTCGGCCACAAGCGCATCGGCATCATTGTAACGGGACACTCGCTAATGGATATCAACCAAGAATTCTCGCTGCGCCTGCAAGGCTACAAGCTGGCCCTCTCCCAGCACGGAATTGCCTTCGATGAGTCGCTTGTATCGGTAATGGAGGCCAACGAAGAGCTGGAAGAGATGGGCTACGAAGGTGCCAAGCAGCTGCTGGCGCTTGAGAATAAGCCGACCGCGATTTTCGCCACGAGCGATTACAAGGCTTTCGGCGCCATTCGCGCCGGCAAAGAGCTTGGGCTGCGCATTCCGGATGAGCTCAGCATTGTCGGATATGATGATGTCATTCAAAGCCGATACACCTCGCCGGCGCTCACGACCGTTAATCAGAATACGGAGCGCATGGGCAAGCGTGCCGTTGAGCTGCTGCTGAAGCCATGGAGCGAAAAGGCGATTGAAGAGTCTTTTGTGAAAGAAGAAATCGTGCCGAAACTGCTGGTTCGCAGCAGCACCGCTCATTACTCTGCAATTCGTTAAAAGTATACCTATATACAAATTAAAACTAATATTGAAACAAAATAACTTACATTGTATACTTAATTCGATAGCGGCGTCGGACTGCCAACTCACATTTGGAGACCGGCGCTGCTCCTACACCTCAACCTCAAGTTACCTCACTGGCAAAGATCACCATGATCGCCTAACCAGCTGCAAAACAGACTCCCGCATCTTTTCCGACAAACCTCACTACCGCCGTTGTACCCGAAAGGAATCACTCAAGCCGAAATCCATCGGCTGCTTGATGTTTTTTGGCATGCCATGCTTTTGTAAGCGCTTATATGAACGCAACTGCCAGGTGCAGGAATCACCCAACTAACAGATCAAGAGGAGGCTGCTTGTATGAAAATCGAGCATGTGCGCGTCTTTATTTTGAATGGCGAGAAAGCTCATGCCCAGCAAGTGAAGCAGGGGAGCATTAACACGGAGGGCTCCTGGTTATCGGAAACGGTAATTGCGAATCCCATGTCCAATTATCCGGAATATTTCGATCGCAGGTCCAGCTGGCTTGGCATGGGAGGCCGCGTGATCGTGCAGATCATTGCCGACAATGGACTCGAGGGGTTTGGCGAGAGCACGGGAGGCATGGCGACGGCATCTATCATTAACGAGCATATCAGCCGCATTTTGCTGGGGAAGGATCCTTTTCAAATCGAGAAGCTGTGGGACATGATGTTCAAAATCACGCTTCCTTACGGTCGCAAAGGCATTCCGATCATGGCCGTTTCCGCGGTCGATTTGGCGCTGTGGGATCTCATTTCCAAAGCCAGGCAAGAGCCGCTCTATGTCAGCTTGGGCGGCGCGACGAAGGACAAAGTGCAAGCTTATGTCACCGGCAACGAGTCGACTAAAATAAAAGACCGCGGCTTCATGGGCCAGAAGCTTGCGATGCCGTACGGTCCGTCCTCGGGCTGGGATGGCATGAAACGCAATGTGGCATTGGTGGCGGAAACCAGGGATATTTTAGGCCCGGATATGGAAATTATGCTGGACTGTTATATGGCGTGGAACGTGGAATATACGATTCGGATGGCCGAGCTGGTCGCGCCATACCGCGTCAAGTGGATCGAAGAGACGCTGCCGCCGGACGATATTGACGGTTACGCGGAGCTAAACCGCAAGGTCATCACTTCCGCTATCGCGACAGGCGAGCACGAATATACGCGTTACGGCTACCAACAGCTTATCCAGGCGCGCGGAGCGCAAATTCTGCAGCCGGACATTTGCTGGGTCGGCGGGGTATCGGAAGCGCGCAAAATATGCACGATGGCATCCGCATGCAACCTCGAAGTTATTCCGCACGCAGGCGGATTGCAGCCTTGGGCGCTGCATTTGATTTTCTCGCAGGTGAACATTCCGTACGCAGAGTTTGCTTATTACCATGGCGCGGATAAAACCAATTATGATGTCGTGTTTGAAGGCGTACAGCTGCCGCAGGACGGATGGTTTAAGCTGCCGGAGTGCATTGGCACGGGACTTTCGCTGCGCGAAGGGGCACTTGAAGTGCTGGATGAGCTGACCAGATAGGAGGCACCTCAAGTGAGCGTCTATACGATCAAATGTTTGCGAACCGCGACGCACAGCGCGCCGAAGCCGGTTTTTCTATTCATGGAAGGGTTCGGGGAGCAGGTGCACGTGAATTGCTATTTTTGGCTGATTCAAGGTGCCGGCCGGAACATTCTCGTGGACACGGGAATGGGCGGGACGCATCAGCTCCGTTACGGTGGCGAATATGGCGAAGAGTTTCATAGACTCGATCAGAATAGCCGTGCCGGGTTCCCGGTCGCCGAGGGGGAGGATACGATATCCTTGCTTGCCAAATGTGACGGGCTGCGACCGGAGGATATTGATACGGTCATTCTGACGCATTTGCATTATGATCATATCGCCAACATTCCGCTCTTCGTCAACGCCAAGATTTACGTGAATCGCAGAGGCTGGGACTTTGCGGTCGAACGCGGCGTTCCAATCTTCGATACGTTCCCGCACGCGCTTCTTCGATACATGGATAACGAAATGAACGAACAGCTTACGCTCGTACCGGACGAGGCGGAAATTGTCCCGGGTATACGGGTCATCCACGTAGGCGGGCATACGCGCTGCTCGCAAGCGGTATTGATTCGGATGGAAGACGGCATAGCCGCCATTACAGGCGATGTCGCATTTCTATACGAAAATTTGGAGCGGGAGCATCCGATCGGATTCGGGTTCAGCTCGGAGGAAAGCGTGTATGCGATTCGCCGTTTGAAGCGGGAAGCGGATATTTTGCTGCCTGGGCATGACGCGGCGGTCTTGGAACGTTATCCGGACGGATGGGTGAGGGGGAAACGAGCTTGAGCGGAAAATTGCAGGGGCAAATTGCAATTGTAACCGGCGGAAGCCGCGGCATCGGAAGGGGAATCTGCGGTGAGCTTGCCGATGCGGGAGCGACGGTTATTGTGAATTACACCAGTCATGAAGCAGCCGCCCAAGAAGTGGTTGCCGAGATCAAGCGGCGCGGAGGGCAAGCAGAAGCAATAGTCGCGGACATTGGGAAGAAGGCAGATATCGATCGCATGGTCAGCGATGTGAAATCGCGATATGGCCGCATCGATATTCTCGTCAACAACGCAGGCATTTGCCCATTTCGCGATTTCTTCGATATCGAGGAAGAGACGTGGAATCGGACGATTGCCGTCAATCTGGCAGGCGCTTTCTTCTGTTCGCAGGCAGCCGGGGCTGTCATGCGGGAGCAAGGGGGCGGGGCAATCGTGCATATCAGCACGGTCACCGCGATGAGGGGCGGTCCCGAGCAGGTACACTATGCAGCGAGCAAAGGCGGCATGAATTCGCTGACTTCGTCGATGGCTAATGCCCTTGGCAAATACGGCATTCGAGTCAATGCCATTCTATGCGGCGGTGTGGCGACAGACATCAATCTTGAGCAGCGGAAGCAAGCCGGTGCTAAGAGCGATGAATGGGCTTCGTATTTGCCGGCCAGACGCGGAGGAAGGCCAAGTGATCTTGGCAAAGCGATTGTCTACCTGACGTCACCGGATGCGGAATGGGTAACCGGTGCATTGCTCGCTGTCGATGGCGGCGCACTAATCATGTAATAGGGGAAAGAGGAGATAGCCATGAAAGCAGTGATGTGGACAGGACCGGAGCAAATGTCGTTCATTGATATGGCTTTACCGGAGCCGAAGGAGCAGGAAGTGGTCATCAAAGTCAGCCATGCCGGCATCTGCGGCTCTGACCTGGAAGGGTATCTCGGTCATAACAGCCTGCGGCATCCGCCGCTGCTCATGGGCCATGAATTCGCCGGTGAAATTATCGGTGCTGCCGCAAGCTTCGCCTTAGGCGAGCGTGTCGTAGTGAATCCGCTGATCCACTGCGGAACATGTCCGCGCTGCGTTCGCGCGCAGTATAACCTCTGTGATCGCAGACAAATTATCGGCATCCACCGGCCGGGCGCCTATGCGGAGCAAATTACGGTGCCGGCGGCACAAGTGGTGCGTATACAAGACGTTCTTTCCTACCGCCGAGCGGCACTGACCGAGCCGTTAGCATGCTCCTTGCGTGCAACCAGGCGTGCGATGGCGACTGTTCCGTTCGGTAATGTAGCCGTTATCGGAGCCGGCGCGATCGGTTTGCTTTGCGCATTTACGGCGCGTTTGCTCGGAGCTGGCAAGGTGTTCGTGCTAGATAATAACCCGCTGCGGCTGGAGCTTGTTTCACAAATGGGCTTCGACGGCGCGGTAGACAGCACAAGCGATTCGTCGCTTGCTGCCATGAAGCAGGCCACGAAGGGCAAAGGCATTGATATCGTCATTGATGCGGCAGGGTTTAGCGTGACGCGCAGTCTCGCGAAAGCCATCGTCAACACCGGCGGCACGATCATGAATATCGGGCTAGGCAGCGCAGAATCGCCGCTTCCGATCAACGATATGATCCGCTGCGAGACGAACGTACTCGGCTCGTTCTGCTATACGCCGCAGGATTTCGCCGATGCGCTGGAGCTGCTGTCCGACGGGAAAGTGACCGAGGAAGGCTGGACAACAGAAAAACCGCTGGAGGAAGGCCCGAGAAGCTTCCAGCGGCTTGTGAAAGGCGAAATTCAATACGGCAAAATCATTCTCGCTGTTTAGGCGAAGGGAGTCGCAAAGCCTAATCGCTTAAGCGATAAACTCTGCCGCATGTTAGCTGTCCTTCATCTTGGCCAGAAACGCGGAAATCGCATAATGAGCGGCCCCCCGCACAGCGGACCTGTCACCTTGCTCCGCGTAGAGCAGGCGGAATTGCTCCCGGTGATAAGCGAGCGCGCGGCTGCCGACCGTGGCGGCGACCGCATCACGAATCCAGGGTTCCGCGCGGCGCATCCGGTTGCCGATGATGACCACATTGGGATTGAATACATTGACGATGTTGGCAATTCCTGTCCCAATCCATTCCCCAATACGATGGAACAAGGCGATGACATGCTCATCGCCTTGTTCGGCTGCGCCGATAAGAGCGTCCAGATCTGTATATCCAAGCGGCTCCGCCTGTTCAAGCAGCGCATTCTCGGATGCGTACAGCTCCCAGCAGCCGCGATTGCCGCAGCGGCATGGCGTGCCATCCGCCATAACGGACAGATGGCCAAGCTCGCCGGAGAAACCGGCCGCCCCTTTATACAGCTCCTTATTCAAAATTATCCCCGTTCCGATCCCGATGCCGACACTCACGTAGATCTGATTGGCAATGCCTCGTCCGGCGCCGTATTTCTGCTCGCCCTGCGCACCCGCATTCGCTTCGTTGTCGATGGTAGCCGGCACGCCGAAGCGTTCTTCGATCATAGCCCGAAGCGGAACTTGCGGCCAGGATAAGTTAGGCGCGAACAAGATGGTTCCCTCGCCATTGACGATGCCGGGCACGCCTATCCCGATGCCGACGAGACCATACGGACTCGCAGGCATGGATGTTCTCAGCTCTTCGATGCAATCCATCAGCTTCGGAAGCACGATGGCGGCCTCATGATTATCAATCGTCAGCTCGCGTTCAAGCACGACCGCGCCTTCCAGATCCGTCAAGATGCCGCGGATATAGTTGACCCCGAGATCGATGCCGATCGCGTAGCCTGCGCGGGCATGGAACAAGAGGAGAAACGGCTTGCGTCCGCCGCTCGATTCACCCGGGCCAATGTCGAGCACGAGATGGCGGTCGATCAGATCCTGCACCAAGCTCGATACCGTCGCTTTGTTCAGTCCGGTCCGCTCCGATATTTGAGCACGTGAAAGAGGCGCGTGACGAAGCACCGCCTCCAGCACGATCGCTGTATTCATTTTTTTGACTAAAGTCAAATCTCCGGTCTTCTTAATGGCCATAACGTCCCCCGAATCCGCCTCGCGGATGATTTGGGTACGATTTTACCACGCGGAAGATGAAGTTGCACTTTTTTTATTCCTCGTCGTCGTAGACCTCCACGATCCATACATTCGACTCCGCATTGCCGTTCACCGTATATCTGCCTTCCGTAAACGAAAAGCTCGCATGCGCTTGGTTCTCTAATTTGCGGCCCGGCGGCTCGAGTTTCACTCTAGCCTTGAACGAAACCGTCGCGAATGTGCCTGCGGGAATCGTGCCAATCGGAATACCCGGGAAGCCCGGAACGGCATCAGGCAGCCGTTCGCCGTTGACCGATACGCTGCCCGGAATAAAGGCGGCTTCCATCGGAAGCGGATCTCTCAATACCACATTGTGCGCCGCATATGGCGTCGGATTTCGAACTACAAGGGAATAGGTGATGCGATCGCCGACAACGACGGAGATGGCGCTTGATGTCTTCTCGATTAGCAGGCCGACAACCGTAACGATTGCACGCGCTTCGAACGGAGCCGTTTCGTTCGAGCTGATAACAGCGGTATTGACGACTTGTGAACCAATTTGCGCATCCTGAGGCAGGATGAACCACAATGCTCCTCGTTGATTCGCCCCCGGCGTCAGTTCATCCAAGTGGAAATGATACCGCGCAGCCGCATCGACCAAATGAATGTTATGCAAGGTGACGTTACCGCTGTTGACGAAGAACAGTTCCATTCTTAGCTTGCCGCCGGGAACCCCGATGACCGGCAGTCTTTTGGTCAGATCAAGCCGCGGATGTGGAAGGACGAGCACCGATCTGTCTGCAACGGCAGGCGGTGTCTCGCTTGTGGTTACCGTCACGACGTTGGTGATAATGGTGTTAGCCAATGTGCCCAGAGGGACGACGTAGTCGGAACGAAGGGTGAAGGAATCGCCGATATCCAAGGAGTTGATCGTCTCATTGATGCCTACAAGCGGGTCATACAGCACCAAATTCGTCAAAATCGCATTAGAAGTATTGGTCACCGTCGTTTCGAACGTAATCGTTCCTCCCGGCAGCACTTCCGTTTGCGCCGACGTCTTCCGGACATCAATCGAATATACCGGCAGTACCTCCAGATTCGTCATGGCCTCTTGCGGGGCGGTTTGATCAGAGACGGCCACAACGGTATTAAATATGCTGGTTCCGGCCGGCAGTCCGAAAGGCACTCGATACGGGATGTTCAGGACGAACGAATGCTGCGGTTCCAGCAGCGAAATGACTTCGTTCAGATTGAGCAAGGTATCCGTCAGCCGAATGCCCGTTAATGCCACATTGCCTGGATTGGTTACCGTGATCATATAAGTGACGAAATCCCCGGGTTCCGCGGTTCTTGAACTTTCGCGTTTCTCCAGACTTAAGGAAGGAGCGGCGGCCACGGTTACGGCGGCGGCAGCGGAAGCAGGCAGCGTCTGATCGGATGTGACGGTTGCGACGTTGTTAATCACCGTGCCAGCCGGCGTTTGAGGCGGAATCGTGTAGTCGATCGTAATGGTTCGAGTCACACCCGCAGGAATAACCGGGGCATCGATGAGCAAGCCAAGCAGCTCATCCGTGATCTCCACATTCGTTAAATTAACCGATGAGGTATTGATGATTTCAATGGTGAACGTAACGGTTTCGCCCGGAGCGGCAGAAGCCGGGGTGACCGTCTTCGTAATCGAAATGCTGGCCGGTGTATCCACGCTGATCGATGCGGACGCAGTCACGGGCGTCGGAATCTGATCGGAGGTTACAGAAGCCGTGTTCGTAAGGATCGTACCGGCAGGAACGGCCGGAACTACGAATTGGACGATGGATGGCACGCTTTGACCGATTGCAAGAGAAGGAATTACTTCCGCAAAGCCGAGTGTCGGATCGGTAACCGTTACATTCGTAAGCGGCACGTTTCCGGTATTCGCAACCGTGATGGTGTAGTTCACGATGTCGCCGGGCAAAGCAGTCGATTGGCTGGCCGTCTTGGTCAACGTGACCGCGGGAATTCCATTGACAGTAATCGTTGCCGTGGCCGTCAGGGTTTCTCCGATTGCATCGACTAAGACGGTATTGACGATTACCGTGCCTCCCGGTGAACCAAGCGGAACCGTATAAGGCACGCTCAGCGTATAGGCGCTCTGCGGCGGCAGTTCGGCCAATGTCTCGCTGATCCCAAGGATAGGGTCCGTAATTTGAATATTTGTGACGAGCGCGGAGGAGTCGTTAAACACAATAATCGTATAAAAGACCGTTTCGCCCGGATCCGCGGTTAAGGTGCTCACAAGCTTCTGCACTTTAATATCGCCGGCGGGAATCGGCAGTATTTCGACGCTGGCACTTGCCGTGCGATCACCGGTCTGTATGCTGCTCGCCGTAGCTGTGTTCGCAATGACAGAGCCGGGAACAGCATCATCGGGAATGGTGAACGGAATCATATACGTCTGAACAGCGTTAGCGTCAAGCTCCGTAATCACCGTTTGCAGACCAAGAATCGGATCCGTTACCAACACATTGAAGAGGGAGACATTGCCTGTGTTTTCGACCTCAATGGTGTACGTGATGGTTTGGCCCGGAAGCGCCGTGGCGAAATTGACCGTTTTCGAAATCGTCATATCGAAAACATTCTCGGTGGTGACGGAAGCCGATGCCGAGACAGGCGGCGTCTGGTCAGAAGAAACCGTTACGGTATTCACATAAACAGTTCCTCCGAGTGAATCGAGCGGTATCATGAAATCGGCATTGATAGTCCGGGACTCGCCCGGTGAGAGGCTGTCGAACGTATAGTTCAGATTGAAAAATTCATCGACGAGCAGCACGTTCGTTAACACAACCGCAGACGTATTTGTCAGCGTAATCGTGAAGGTCACCGTTTCACCCGGAAGAGCGGAAGGTTCGCTTACGGTCTTAGTCAGCGAAAGGGTCGGTGGAGTTCCAACGGTTACAAAAGCGTCGGCGAACACCGGAGTCGGCGTCTCGGTCGAGGTTGCGTTCGCGATATTATGAATGATCGTTCCCGGCGGCAATCCCGCAATAACCGAAGGAACGTTGAACGCGGCCTGACCGCCTATCGCGATTAGGGGAATGGTCGTATCCACGCCAAGGAGCGGATCTTGGACACGCACCTGCGTCAAGGCGGTGTTGCCGGTATTGGTAACCGTAAAGGTATAGGTGAGTGGAGTACCGGCCGGACCGCTGGTCGGCGCAACGGTTTTCGTTAAACTAAGCGATGGCACGGCTGTGATAATAACCATCGTCGTTGCCGTGGTTGGCTCCGTTTGGTCAGAGTCGGCTGTCGCGGTGTTCGTCAGAATGGTTCCTGCGGGTGTACCGGCGGGAACGGTGTATTCAATGTCATACATGATCGTGGCGCCGGCAGGAAGGGTGGCGATCGTTTCCGTCAAAGACAGCAGATCGTCCGTAATGGTGACATTGGTCAAATCGGCATTGGAAGTATTCGTGACCGTAATGGTGTAGTTAATAATTTGACCGGGTACGGCCGTATTCACATCCGCTGTCTTAGCCAGCGACAATCCGAATACCGCAGCGACGACGACTTCTGCCATTGCCGAGACCGCCGGTGTTTGATCGGTTATTACCGATGCGGTGTTGATGATTTTCGTCCCGGCGGGCGTTCCCAGCGGAACCGAAAAAGAGGCGTTAGCGACATATTGCCCGCCTACCGGGAGAATAGGCACCGTAACGGAGAAGGACAATACCGGGTCGGTAATAAAGACATCGGTAAGCGGGATGTTGCCCGTATTGATTACCGTAATGTCGTAGAAGATGGTTTCGCCGGGCGCTACAAGCGTCACACTTGGTGTTTTGGCAATCGTGATGCTTGGGGCTGCGAGGATGGTGACGTCTGTACTTGCTGTTTGTGTGCCAAGTGAGGATACGAGTGTCGCGGTATTGTGAATAACCGTGCCGGCAGGCGTGCCCGCGGGAACGGTGTACATGCCATGAAAGACTACCGTCGTTTGCGGATCCAGCTTCGCGATCGTTTGATTGACCTGGAGCAGCGGATCTGTCAGAAGGAGATCGAACAGCGTCGTAGCTTTAGATTCATTGCTGACAGTAAGCGTGTACGTAATCGTCTGGCCGGGTACAGCTGTAGCGGTATCTGCCGACTTGGTTAAGATGACAGATGGAGTTTCCGTGATGAATACCGTTGCCGAATCGGTTAAGGGTTGAGGCAAATTGCTTGCGGTCAGCGTCGCGGTATTGACGAAATTGCTGCCAATCGGCGTGTTCGCGGGAATGACGAAGGGAACGGAGGCCAGCTCGCCGCTTGTCGCCGAAGGAAACGTCAAGTCCAGACCAAGCACGGGATCGACCAAATGCACATTTAAGAGCGTAGCACCATTCTGAACAACAAGCGTGAAGGTGTAAGTAACCGTATCCCCGGGTTCTGCAGTCGTGGGTAGAACGGTCTTGATCAGCTCCGCTACAATCGGGCCGACGATATTGATGGTGACAGCAGCGGATTGTAGGGGAGTCTGATTGCTCATCGCTGTTACGATATTTTGATAGCTGCTGTTAGGCGGACCGGCTTTAATAACGGAATTGATCGTGAATTGCACGGATTGTCCGGCCGGCAGCACCATGATCGTTTGATTGAAGTTCAGTTCAGGGTCGTCGACGACAATATTCGTTAATGTCCCGGCACCTGTGTTAGTGACTGTAATGACGTACGTAAGCGGTGTACCCGGAGGCCCGCTTACAGAGCTTCCGCCATTGACGGTCTTCGCCAGCTGCAGCCTTGGCGTACAGAAGACTTCCGGCAAACAGCCTGTAAAAGGAATGTGATGCTCTTCGATGGAGCCTGTCGTGTTCGTCAGGGAATCGACGACAATCGTGCCGTCGATGTTGCCAAAGCCGGACGCGCTCCAAGCGGCGAATGGGGCAAGCACGGAGCCTTTGATCGACAGATTGAGGTTGAACGCATTTGTGGCTTGAAAGAAATTCCATAGAATAACGGCTCCGTTTGCTGGGGAGGATTGTCCGCCATTGATAAAAATCGCATAGCTGCCAAACCCAACATTGTTGCCGGTGATGTTCACAAGTACTGTGGAGCCGGGCGGTGTGATAATGTTAATGCCGTTTGCGGTAGCGAGTGAAACGCCGGAGCCCGCTACGTTATTGCCGTTAATGGTGAAAATGTTCAGAGTAGGACTGTTACCGCTTAATACGATTTGTCCGAAGTTAACGAAGGCGGTTCCGTTCGGGCTGAGTGACCCCCAAGAACTCGAGGCGCAGGTCAAATATTGCTGTGCTGCCGCAAAATCAACCGGCGTTCCTCGGAAAGGCTGACCGGTAACGCCGTTATTGTTCGTCATCGTGTAATTGATTATAGTCCCGGCAGGACTGATGACGCTGTTCCCGCTGAAATTGGTTCCGCCGATAATGTTCATATTGCCGCCAACGATTAAGTCGGCACGCGTAGTCGATGTGGGAAGTGCATTGCCGATCCCGTAGCTGTTATAGGTAGCGTTGCCGCCAACAGCGACGCGCCCGCCGGAATCGACGAACGATTGGGTGTGGTTGCCCAGCACGAACACGTTAAAATCATTTGCCACGCCTAAATTGCCGCAGGCCATCCACGCTCGCCTCCTGTTTGAAAAATAAACTATGTACAATGTATGCACGCAAGCCGGGAAGCATGCCTGTATTTGGCTTGGCGGATTTATAAAAAAAACATACTTTGTTTAGTAGACAAACTAAGTTTGATGATGCTAGAATAGCTGTAAGAGCGTTTTCAATACTTTCATTCTGGGAGGAATTATTCATGGCTTATTTTCAAAATATCGGTAAAATCGCTTACGAAGGCAAAGGTTCCGACAATCCGCTGGCATTCAAACATTACAATCCAAAGGAAGTTGTACTTGGCAAAACAATGGAAGAGCACCTGCGTTTTGCAGTTGCTTACTGGCATACATTCACAGGCGCAGGCTCCGATCCGTTCGGCGTAGGCACTGCAGTTCGCGGCTGGGATTCCGCTAATGAAATGGATCAAGCGAAAGCTCGCGTTGAAGCGAACTTCGAATTCCTGAACAAAATCGGCATTCCTTACTTCTGCTTCCATGACCGCGACATCGCTCCGGAAGGCGCTACGCTGGCTGAAACAAACAAAAACCTCGATGTAATCGTGGATTTGATGGAAGAGAACATGAAAGCTTCCGGCGCGAAGCTGCTGTGGAACACGGCTAATATGTTCACGAACCCGCGTTTCGTGCATGGCGCGGGTACAACATCGAATGCAGATGTGTTCGCTTATGCTGGTGCTCAATTGAAGAAGAGCCTTGAAGTGGGTAAACGTCTCGGCGCTGAGAACTATGTATTCTGGGGCGGCCGCGAAGGCTACGAAACGCTTCTTAATACGGATATGGCGCTTGAGCTCGATAACCTGGCGCGTTTGCTTCACATGGCTGTTGCTTACTCCAAAGAAATCGGATTTGGCGCTCAGTTCTTGATCGAGCCTAAGCCGAAAGAGCCGACTAAACACCAATACGACTTTGATGCGGCAACGACAATTGCGTTCCTGCAAAAATATGATCTGAAAGAATACTTCAAGCTGAACCTTGAAGCGAACCATGCAACGCTTGCCGGCCACACATTCGAGCATGAAATCCGCGTTGCTGCTATCAATGGCATGCTTGGATCGCTTGATGCAAACCAAGGCGACTTGCTGCTTGGCTGGGATACAGATGAGTTCCCGACGGATCTGTACTCCACAACACTTACGATGTATGAAGTGCTTAAAGCCGGCGGTATTGGTAAAGGCGGCGTAAACTTCGACGCGAAAGTACGTCGCGGGTCATTCGAAGATGTGGATTTGTTCCTTGCTCACATCGCAGGTATGGATACGTATGCTTGGGGTCTGAAGGCGGCTGCGAAGTTAATTGAAGAGAAAATTATCGACAACATCGTCGACAACCGTTATCGCAGCTTCAAAGACGGCATCGGTGCCGAAATCGTTGCGGGCCGCGCTACATTGCAATCGCTTGAGCAGTACGCCATGCAAAACAATGCAATTAAGAACGAATCCGGCCGTCTTGAGCGGATCAAATTGGTACTGAACGAAGTTATCTACAGCGTTTAAGTCGAGGGGGTCCATTCGCGCATGTCCTACGTTATCGGAATTGACCTTGGTACAAGCGCCGTCAAGGCGCTTCTCCTGGATCGGAGCGGCACTGTAGCTGCTGAAGCTTCCCGTGATTATCCGCTGTATCATGAACATTCCGGCTGGAGCGAGCAAACGCCGGATGACTGGGTGGAAGGTACGATCGGCGCGCTTCGCGAGCTGGTGGAGCAATCCGGCGTACCGGCTGATGCGATTGAAGGCATCAGCTTCTCCGGCCAAATGCATGGCTTGGTGCTGCTGAATGCGGCAGGAAATCCGGTTCGTAAAGCCATTCTGTGGAACGATACGCGCACTACGGCGGAATGCCGTGAGATCGAAGCGTTAGTGGGCCAAGAGCTGCTGCTTACGGTAACACGCAATCCGGCGCTTGAAGGCTTCACACTGCCGAAGATTCTATGGGTGCGCAAGCACGAACCGGAAGTCTTCGCGCAGGCGGTATCGTTCTTGCTGCCGAAGGACTACGTGCGCTATCGCCTTACAGGCGCGCTGCACATGGACTATTCGGATGCAGCAGGCACATTGCTGCTTGATGTAGCGAACAAATGCTGGAGCAGCGAGGTGCTCGAAGCGGTCGGTCTACCGGCTTCCTTCGCGCCGGCGCTTGTGGAATCGCATGCGTTGACAGGCACCTTGTTGCCTGATCAAGCGGCGGCTTCCGGCCTATCCGAGAGCACGAAGGTGTTTGCGGGCGGTGCGGATAATGCTTGCGGCGCCATTGGCTCCGGCATTCTGCAAGAGGGTCTGACGATGTGCAGCATCGGCACCTCCGGCGTTATTCTTTCATTTGAGCAAGGCAGCGGCAACGATTTCCGCGGCAAAGTGCATTTCTTCAACCATGGGAAAGAAAATGCGTTCTACGCGATGGGGGTTACGCTCGCGGCAGGCTACAGTCTCAGCTGGTTTAAGAATACATTTGCCAAAGGCGAATCGTTCGACGAGCTGCTAGCCGGCATTGGCGACGTGAAGCCGGGCGCTAACGGACTTCTGTTCACGCCTTACCTGGTTGGCGAGCGTACGCCGCATGCCGATTCGGTTATTCGCGGCAGCTTCATCGGGATCGACGGCTCGCATGAACGGATTCATTTTGCCCGTGCGGTCATGGAAGGCATTACGTTCTCGTTGAATGAATCGGTGGATCTGTTCAGACAAGCCGGGAAAACAGTGGATACAATCATTTCCATCGGTGGCGGCGCTCAGAACCCGGTATGGCTTCAGATGCAGGCTGATATATTCGGTGCGGATGTCGTATCCTTGGAGAATGAGCAAGGTCCGGGGCTTGGTGCGGCAATGCTCGCAGCATATGGCTGCGGATGGTTCGAAAGTTTGGAGGCGTGCGCAGAGTTGTTCGTGAAACGCGCCGCCGTTTATCATCCGGACCCGGCTGCTGTCAGCGCCTATGCTGGACTGTTCCGTGTCTATCAGGACGTTTACGCACAGACGAAAGCGTTGAACGCCGGCTTGCAACCGTATCGCAATTAGATGTAGTTATTAAAGCCGCTTCTTTCGAACGTTGAGAGAAGCGGTTTTTTTTGTTGTGCCTGATGGGGAATATTTCTTTAATTATTTAACTTTCAGCAAAAATATGGTAGATTAACAAAATAGACATATGGCGCTAAAATGGAGGTTTAATCTACATTTTCTTGCAATGAAAAATGTAATTATTAAAGCGATGAATTTCCAAGTATACTGGAAATGTTGCTGTTATTAATGGCATTAACCTAACTAGGGCGGAGGCGGAGATCAACATGGGGAAGAAGAATGGAAAGGTTAGATTTACGGTGGGAGCCAAGCTGATGATTTCCTTTATCAGCGTTCTGCTTTTGCTGCTTGTAAATGGGGTATTGAGTTCCCTCATGATGACCCAAATTATCGACAACACGAAGAAAATCGCGGACAAATGGCTCGTAGGCGTCGAGACGATCAACAACATCAACTACATGGCGGATCACGTGCTAACCCTGCAGTACAAGATTCTTCTTGAAACCAATGCCAGCTTGAAGAAGCAATATATATCGGATACCGATGCTACGATTAAGAAAGTCGATGAAAGTCTTGCAGCTTATAAAGCGATTATGACGGCGGGAGATCAGACGGATCAGGAGCTGTTCACGAAGCTTGAAGAAGCGTGGAAAGGGTATCAGGACGTTACGAGGAAAGTGTCGGCGAGCAACAAGAATTCGCTGAGCACAGAAGAGATTGTAACGCTGATGAAGGATTCGGAGCACTCCTATGCGGCGATTCAGAGCAGCATTGATTATTTGGTCCGTAATAACCATACCGGCGCTGAAGAGGCGAAGGCGCAAAACGCAACGATTAATTCGCAATCCCAGCGGACTAGTCAAATTGCGCTCGTTGTCGGTACGATTCTGGTCATCTTCCTAACCTGGTATGTGCGCAGAACGATATCGAAGCCGATTAAGCAGGCGGCTGTCGTTGTGAATGAAGTCGCAAGCGGCAATTTGGTTACGGAAGTGCCGAAGATTCGCAATAAAGATGAGATTGGCGCTTTGTTTCACTCGCTCTCCGGCATGATCGTGCAATTGCGTTCTGCTATGCAAGGCGTGCAAGAGGCTTCGGCAGGCATTGCTTCTTCTTCGCAGCAGATGCTGGCGATTTCGGAGCAGAATGCAGGCTCGTCCCAGCAAGCCGCTGAATCGGTTGCGGATATGGCAGCCGGAACTGAGATTGCGCTGCAGCGCTTCGAGGAAGTAAGCAAGACGACGCAGGATCTTGGCGAAGGTATCAATCGCATCGCGGAGTCGACCTCGCTTGTTGCGAGCTTGTCGGCGGATGCGAGCCGTCAGGCAGCGATTGGGCATGAAGCGGTTTCGCAGGCGATGGTGCGGATGTCGGCCATCCATGAGACGGTGCAGCAAGCCACCGAGCAAGTGAACCGACTCGAAATACATACGCGCAACATTGGCGGCATATCGAAGCTGATCGGCGAAGTGTCGAAGCATACGAACTTGCTCGCCCTCAATGCGGCGATTGAAGCAGCGCGCGCCGGCGAGCACGGACGCGGCTTTGCGGTTGTCGCGGACGAGGTTAGGAAGCTCGCGCTTCAAACTTCGGAAGCCATCGAAGAAATTGAGCAAGTGATTGAGCATGTCACGAGTGATACGCTTACCGTCGTGGAAACGATGCGCTCAAGCTCCGAAGAAGTGGAGGCCGGTCTGCGGAGTGTGCGTGAAGCAGGTGCATCCTTCGCCGGGATCGCTGCCGCGTCGGAGCGTGTATCCGGTCAGGTGCAAGAGGTAGCGGCAGCATCGGAGCAAATGGCAGCAGGCTCGGAGCAGGTCATCAGCTCGATGCAGCGTTTGCAGGAGATTGCAAGGAACAGCTCGGAGACGGCGATGACCGTTGCAGCAACAACAGAGGAGCAGACCGCATCCGCAGAGCAAATCGCCACTTCGTCACGCGCACTGAGCGATATTGCGATTGAGATGAACGAATTAACAGCGAAGTTTAAACTGTAACTGCATGATGAAGGACCGCCTCGGTAGTGTGCAATTCGACTGATGAGAGCGGTCCTTTTTGTATGACATGCAGGTAGTGAGGCAGTGAGAGTGGAAGTATGGAGTTAAGCTCCATCTCAGTCTCCCCAAATTTCACCGGGCTCCACGCCTAGCTCTGCCGCAATCAAATGGGCCGTCAGGCGCTGCGGCTTCTTGATTTTGCCGTTTCGGATATTGGAAATCGTCGTTAATGAGATCTGGGTGTTCTCGGCAAGCTGGGTGACAGAAAGCTTCTTCTCGACCATGAGCAGACGAAGCTTATAGGCCGGATCGATATCCGCATCGCGCATGTCGCTCTTAAAGACTTGGGTTTGTTTGCGAATGGCTTGTCCGAACTTGGATAGGTGAATGGAATTCATGGCAAGCGTTAGAATGGCGTAGCATTTAAAGCTGTCATCGGCATTGTAGAAGGGCTGGATGAGGGATGTGGTGAGGTAGCGATCTTCAAACAGCTGCAATGTGTATGTGATTTGACCCGACTGGCGACTTTCGCGAAGTGAATTAAAGAAGTTGTGGACACGAGCTTGGTCCTCTTCTATAACAAACTCTTTGTTATGTTTCAGGGAAAGCTTGTACCGGTCATATGGGATGGAGTTGCGATAGCTCCGAAGGGACGTCATTAATCCACCGCTCGTGTAGATGACCGAGCTAACCACATTCTGTTGAAGCACCATTTCTTCAATCCATTTGTGCTCAGAGCGGTCAACAAGCTTCACGGTGTAGTAGACGGCGTTAATAATTTCAAGCTGTTGAATATGCACCTCAGCGAAAATAGGTTTATCTGCCTGCATCGTAAGGTTGCATTCGGCGTATGCGCTGTTCTTATGCTCCGAAAAGGTGGCGCAAAGTCGGCTTATAAGCCCCCATAGCGTGTTGGCAGTATCAGGTTGTATCGTAGCTATATCTTGCCCGACCAATTGCTCAGACGTAAAGCCGGTTATAGTCGAGAAGGCATTATTAATCGTATGTATTGTACGTACACCTTGATTCTCATGAATGATCATGATTGCATCTGTATAATACGTAAATAAATCATCCATTATTATGCACCCCTGCACCTGTTGTTCGTTTATTATACCATATAATTAATGGAAGGGAATGGATAAACATGCTTCACATCACAAATGGCGATCATGCTGCCGCGTTATTAGGACAAACCAAGCTTTTCGAATCAGACCGTATTCTGCCTTGGAGAGAGAGCTGGATCGATGGTCCGTTGTCTCTGGAGTGGTGGGGGCAGGCTGAAACAAGCGAACGCGCGGAATGGATGGAACATGATTTTGGCGTTCCGGGCGAGCACTACCGTCGAGAGTGCGAAGCGCAATTGGCCGTATTGACGAGCGCAGTAAAAGAAGGCGAGGACATTGTGCTCTGGTTCGAATATGATTTGTTCGACCAAGCGATGCTTGCGGCTCTGCTTTATTGGCTGTGGCGCGCGGAAGCTCGGCTTGGACAAGCTCCGAAGCTTTGCTGGATTATCGCTGAAGAGGTTGCCGGAGCTGTTGATTTCCGCGGGTTGGGTCAGCTGTCACCGGAGCAGCTTGGCGGGTTGTGGCCGGAACGAAAGGCGGTTTCCGTCGAAGAGCTCGCGGCAGGTGCTCGTGCATGGGAGGCTTATGCGGCAGGAGGCAGGGAACCGATTAAGGCGTGGCTGCTGAGCCAAGATGCTGCGGTTCTTCCCGTGATGGCTGCAGCGCTTCGGTTCCAGCTTCAACGGATTCCTACTGAAGCTGCCGGCGATGTTGGCATTGTGGAACGATTAACTTTGCAAGCATTAGCGGCGGGAGAAGGCGATTTGTCGTCGTTGAGGCCGGATCAATTATTCCGTACTGTTTCTGCGGCACTGCCGATGCTGGGCATGGGGGATTTGTCGTATTGGGCCGTGCTCAAGAGGATGTCAGCCGGGGAGTCGCCGCTCATTATCATCGACAGTGAGGAGTCGTTGCCGGGTTATGATGCGGTACATCCGATCGAATGGAGCAACTGGCAAATTCGTCTCGCGGCCGATGGAATTGGCAAGCAATAGGAATGACTTCTCGCGAAATGGGCATTCTAAACGGGAATGGACTATTTTGCCGGAGAAGGGTGTGCCTGAAAGATGCAGAATGATACTGCGTTATTTTTTCAATTCGGTGATAGCAAGACCGCCGCGCTCGCGTGCAGCACGCTTCAAGAGCTAGGTTATGAACCTGTCATCCAGCAGGATATGGGGGTACATATTCATTTGCACGGCAGCGATCTTACCTCCGCACTCGAGATTGCTCAGGCTCATGGCGGCCAGCTCGCGGTTCAGTCCTCCATACCGGATATCGAACTCACGAATGACGCTTACAATATGGAGAATATTACGATACCGGCCCACGTGGTCAACGAGGACTTGATCGCCCAAGAAGAATCGCAAGCCGGCTTGAGCAATTGGGACGACGACGCTCCGCAGCAGGACGAATTCTTCCCGGACGACGGTTCGTACGGATATTTCTCCGGCGATGTACATACGTAAGCTCGCATAAGTTGCGAGTTCGTTTGAGAAGCCGACCAGCTTGCTGGTTGGCTTTTTTGCTGCGCAGAGATGATCAGGGCTTTCAAGTCCGGCATGCAGGATGCGGGAGGGGCGAATGCGAGATGTTGAGTGTGGAGAGCAGGATGTGCAGGTGTGAATGCTGAGTGAGGAGAATGGGGGGGGATTTGAGAAGCTGAGTGTGAAGTGCGGGATGCAGATTGCAGAATGCAACGTGGGGAGCGGGTGAGAAAAAATGCTTTGTACTCCGAAAAATTCTAACGAATCGTACAGGGCTTATTTGCCCCAAAATAGCTCCAAAAAAAATCTAACGAATCGTACGAGCGTTATTTGACGTTTTGGAGGTGTTTTGGAGCTGATTTCCCCACAATAAGGCTTCTACGATTCGTTAGAATCTTGGAAGCGCGAAATCCGGGCAAATAAGGCTTCTACGATTCGTTAGCTTTTCGCGGCATGCAGAAAAACGGAAAACGGATTGTGAAAAGTGGGAACGGAGGACGGAGGACGGAGAAGGCCGGTCTAAGTTGCCGTTCCATTCGAAGGCAGGTTCAGATGTCAAAATAACAACAGACACAAGTAAAGATATTCTATTAATGCGTTTTGCGAATCGCAGTACAATAGCTTTGAAAACTTGAAAGCGCTTCAATCATGCGAAATTACATACATCCTATTCACGCGAGCGGTAAAAGAATCCATTGAAGGAGGCGTTGCAGGGGACAGGAGATGGCCCGAAACGCAAAATGCTGCAAAAGGATAAACAGATTGGTGAAGCAAACAAACGGGAGGTTATATAAGCATGTTCAGACGTATAAATGCCATTATTCTTACAGCCGCATTGCTGCTTGGCTTGATAAGCGTCGGCGTCGCTCCGGCGAGCAGGGTATACGCAGCGGATGATCAGGTAGTATCGGTAAATCCGACTACGCAAGAAGAGGTTATTAACGGCTTCGAGAATATAGCAAATTGGTCGAAAAATAACGCCGATATCACGCTGGCGGCTGATACAGCAAACAAAACGGAAGGTTCGCAATCACTCAGTGTGACCTATACGGTGCCTGCAGCAGAGCCGGCTTCATGGCATACAATCGAATGGGATGCCTCAACCGATCCGATTGACCTGTCAACGGCAACGCAGCTAAAGCTGGATATTCGGTCGGCGAACGATCAAACGACCGGCAACCACGAGCCGATCCGTTTCAAGCTTTATAACAAGTCTATCAATAAAGCGATCTTCGAGGATGTGCTTCCTGTACAAACAGCAAATGAGTGGGGTACATTTACGCTGAATTTGGGTGATATTCCGGCTGCTAATCGAGCAGCGATCAGCCATATCGCTTTCTATATTTATAGTAAGGATGATGCCTACCAAGGTAGAACTTCATTGCATTATCAGCTCGACAATCTGCGTGCAGTAAAGCCGATTCAAATGACGGAGCAAGTCGTTACAGGCTTCGAGGATATAGCAGACTGGTCGAAAAATAACGCCGATATCACGCTGGCGGCTGATACAGCGAACAAAACGGAAGGCTCGCAATCGCTCAGTGTGACCTACACGGTGCCTGTTGCAGAACCTGAGTCCTGGCATGCAATCGAATGGGACACCTCGGCTAATCCGCTGGACCTGTCAACGGCAACGCAGTTGAAGCTTGATATTCGCTCGGCGAATATTCAAACGACAGGCGGGCATGAGCCGATTCGATTCAAGCTGTATAACAAGTCTATTAATAAAACGATCTTCGAGGATGTTCTTCCAGTACAAACAGCTAATGAGTGGGGCACATTTACGTTGAATTTAGATGATATTCCGGCTGCCAATCGAGCAGCGATCAGCCATATCGCTTTCTATATTTACAGTAAAGATGATGCCTATCAAGGCAGAACCTCGCTGCATTATCAGCTGGATAATTTAAGAGTAGTGAAACCGGCCGATACATTAATGAAGAATGTCATTAACGGCTTTGAGGATTTAGCGGAATGGGGCGGACCAACTGATTTAGCGGATACTGTGAACAAAACTGAAGGAGCACAAGCCGCTGATGTGACGTATTTTGTCCCCGACAAAAAGAATGGTAATTCGTGGGTGGAGTATGCCTGGGATTTGAATGCAAATCCGATGGATTTGACGCCGGCGACGGAGATTGCTTTCGATATCCGCCCTGTGGGCAGCCAAACAACGGGCAGTCATGAACCAATCTATTTTAAGATCTTGGATACTGTCGGCAATGCGATCTATGAACAGCCGCTTCCGGTATTGACGGCGGATGAGTGGACGAATTTCAAAGTGGATCTAACCAACATTCCCGCACAAAAACGTGCACATGTAAATAAAATCATCTTTTATGTGTTCAATATGGACGATGCGATAGCAGGGAGAACCTCGCTGCGTTATTTATTCGATAATATGACCATTCTGACAAGCCAAGTGCAGCGCGTAACGGCAACTCCGGGTTCTTCAATCGTAACGCCGGGCACGACTGTAACGCTTGCAACGCTCTCTGTGGGAGCAAACATTTTCTACACACTGGACGGATCCGATCCTAAGACTTCTACGACGAAAGCCTTATACAGCGCTCCAATTCCAATTGCAGATGTCACAACAATTAAAGCTTATGCGGAAATACCGGGCAAACCGAAAAGCGCGATATCTGTCTTCGACTACACGATCGGAACCGGCGTGCCGGGAGAAGAGATTTACGGCATTCATTCCAGTGTAGCGGATATTGGCAGCAGCATGCTTGCCGGCATTCACCGTACGGATAAAATTGGCGAAGACGGCTTTATGAATGATTGGAGCGGTCAGGCTTCTTTCGTTTTACCGTCCAATGCGAGCAAGCAAGTGAAAATCGCAGGCTGGGGCGGCGTGGACGATCTGTCGGCAAATGCGGCACTTGCCTACGATGACAATAATCTCTATCTGCACGTCGATGTGAAGGACGCAGATCAGCTTGGTTACTCGGGGGATGTCATCTGGCGCGGAGATAGTGTTCAGGTCGCATTTTCCAAAGATGGGGCTGTGTATGGACCGGAATACGGATTCTCGTATGGCGACAACGGTACGGCGAGCAAGTTTAGCTGGAACAGCGGCAGTGCTAAGCTTGGCGTGGATTCGATTAAACTGAAGGTCAGCCGTGACAATACCACTAAGCTTACGGCGTATGATTTGGTCATTCCGTGGCTGGCAGCATTACCTGCAGCTCCGGGAGAGAAGGTTCCGTTCACGCTGCTCATTAATGACAATGACGGCGCTGACAGAAGAGGGTATATCGAATGGACACCGGGAATCGGCAATGGTAAAGATGCAACCAGCCTAGGTTCCTTGATGCTGCTGGATCAAAACCAAACCTGGAGCACTTGGATGCATGGGCCGCAGGATGTCCTTCAGAATACAGCGTACGACTATTCCGTCGCGATTGCTAACTTCGGAGAAGAAGCGGAAACGTTCCAGATTTCTCTTCCGAATGTCAGCGGTACGGAAGTACAAGAAGTAACTGTACCCGCACATAAAGTGCTCAAGAAAGCAATTCCGGTATCTTTTCCAACCGTCGGGAACCTGCAATTTGAGGCCGTCATCACCAATAAAGATACAGGCGAGGCCAAACATGAAACAATCGCTGTTTCCGTGAAACGGAATGCAGAGGCCTTGTTGGGCTTGTTGGATGAGATGAATGAGAAACTGCCTCTGCTTGCGGAACTGCTCGCGACAGCGAAGGAGCAGAACATCCCGGTAGATTATGAAACGGTGAATTACACCGTCATCAAGAACTTTATTCAATACGGCAAAGACGACATTACGAACAATCTCTTGCCGCGTGCCGATTATGTCGTGAATGAACTTGAACGTCTTTATGATGAAGCGACTGCGAATGTGCAGGCTTACTTGAGCGGCGAGAAAACGGCGCTAAGCGTTCCTCGATATGTGACTGCTCGTTCGACGATGGAAGGGTTCTCCTTCGTAGGTCCAACGAAAACATCGACTTCGGATGACGTCGTTAATCGGCCGATTTTCTTCACTGGCTATGGGCACTTCAATCAAGCTAAAGCCGATATTCCGCAGTTTAGCGATTATGGTACGAATATCATTCAGATGGAGCTCGGTCCGGATGGTACAGTGCTGCCGCCGGCAGAGGGTAGCGATGCCGATTACAGCATCTCGACAGACTTGATCACCAATAGCGTTATTCCAACATTGGAAAATGCAGCGGAGCATAATATCGCAGTAAGCTTGCTCATCTCGCCGCATTATTTCCCGCAGTGGGCGAAGGATACGTGGCCGGATGTGGTCAATAACGACAATTCGGGCTTCTTGAAATTCAACGTTAACGCGCCGAAAGCACGCGAAATCGTTGAAGCTTATATCAAAACCCTAGTCCCGCTGGTGAAGGATTTGCCAGCTCTACACAGTATCATTATCAGCAATGAGCCGATGTACAACACGAGCACGGATTCTACGGCACAAGCGCCATGGCATCAATTCCTTGCCGAGAAATATACAACAATCGCTAGCTTGAACGAGAATTATGGCTCGGAATACAGTTCATTTGACGATGTTGATATGCCTTCCGCGAAGGAGGCAACGCCTTACTACTATGATTGGACCGTCTTTAACAATGAGTATTTCTCATCCTGGCATCAGTGGATGGCAGAGCTCGTGAAGGAGCTTGCTCCGGATGTACCTGTCAGCTCCAAAATCATGGCTAATCTAACCGGTGCGACCTCGTACGGCGTTGATCCGGAGGACTTCAGCGAATTCGCCGACATGAATGGCAATGACAATTGGAACTACCTGGGCAGCGGAATCAGCGGTTTCATCCGCGAGAACCGGTTCTACGATTTGCAGGGCTCTTTTAGAAAAGCGCCGATCTTCAACTCGGAAACACATGTCATTCCAGACAGAGATAACGTATATACGCCGGAGCAAGCTAATCACGTCGAAACATCATTATGGCAATCGGCGGTTCATGGCAAGAACGCATCTGCGATTTGGGTATGGGAGAGATCCTATGATCCGAACAGTGATTTCTACGGCAGTGTGCTGCAGCGTCCTGATGTGGTACAAACGATCGGTAAAGTGAACTTGGACTTGAACCGATTGGCTAATGAAGTCACTGAATTGCAAAATAGCGCACCGCAGGCAGCCATCCTCTATTCGCTTCCTTCCATGGTGTACTCGAGCTCATATCTGGATGCGATGGACCGCGCGTACGAAGCGTTAACGTTCAACGGTCAACGAGTCGGCTTTGTGTCCGAGAAGCAGTCGCAAGCCGGCGGCTTATCTGATTACAAGCTGCTTATCGTTCCGCAAGCAACGAATGTATCGGCTGCTACGCTGACGGCTATTAAAGCTTTTGTAGCTGCGGGCGGGAAGGTTATCGTGATCGGCGAGAACTCGCTGAATGCGGATGAGAACAATAAGCCGCTGAACAGCGATGACAAAACGGCTGTGTTATCAAGTGCAACCGTTCTTGGCGGCGACGTCGACAGCAGTACGTTGAAACAATCGGTCAGAACGAGCTTGACGAATTTGGGGCTCATGGAAGTCGTTCTGAAGGATAAAGCGACAGGGCAGCCAATCGACGGCGTGGAATGGCTGAGCACGGAGTATAATGGCAAGCTATTGATCAATATTGCCAATTATGACCCGACTACAGCTTCCAAAACGATTAGTATTGAAGTGAATGGGAAGCCGGCAGGTACGGCGGCTGAGTTGATCAATGGCGGTACGATCGATACGGGCAATCTGACGGTAGCGCTCGAGAAACCGTATTTGCTTTCAATACCACTGGCAACAACCAGCGGGGGCAATGCTTATATTCCGGTTGACCAAACGGAAGTGAAGGACGCCGTCATTAAAGTGGCACCTAAGCTGGAGGGCGGCAAAGCGATAGCTTCGCTCTCAGAAGGTGACTTTGCCAAAGCGCTTCTAGCCGCGAAGAAGGATGAACAAGGTAACAGCGTGGTTACCGTTGCAGTTGGTGCTCTGAAAGGTACAAATGGTTACGTGCTGGAGCAGCCGGCTTCCCTATTCTCGGAGAAGAATGCTGCGACTAAAATGGCGGTTCAAACAGGGGATGCCGAGGTTGTGCTTCCGCTGGATATGTTTGCGGATAAGGAGATTGCAGGTGCGAAGACCATTTCGTTGTCGATCAGCCGTGTGCTGAAGGATGGCAAACCGGTTGTCGACATCAGCTTCACAGCGGATGGCAAAGCCATTCACTGGAACAATCCGAATGCGCCGGTGGTGGTATCCATCCCTTACACGCCGACCAAGGAAGAGCTGGAGCATCCGGAGCATATCGTGATTTGGTATCTCGACGAGGCTGGACATGCGATTGCTGTGCCGAATGCCAAGTATGATGCTGAGTCAGGTAAGGTCGTGTTTACGACAACGCACTTCAGCAAATATGCGGTAGCTTACAGCGTGAAGACTTTTGCAGATGAAGCGAAGTACAAATGGGCGCTGCAAGCGATCGAGGCTGTAGCTTCCAAAGGTATCTTGAGCGGAACCAGCAAGACACAGTTTAGTCCTGCGAAGAACATTACAAGAGCGGACTTTGTCGATGGTCTGGTGAAGGCGCTGGGACTGTCTGCGAAATTCGATTCCAACTTCAGCGATATTGACAAGTCGGCTTCGTATTATGAGTCGCTTGGCATCGCGAAGGCGATCGGTTTGTCGCTGGGAACAGGCGGCAATACATTCAACCCGAACGGTGAAATCACAAGACAAGAGATGGCTGCACTTGTTGTCAGAGCCATGAAGTTGGCAAAGGCTTCGTTGACTGCAGGCTCAGGCAGTGACCTCAAGGCATTTGCTGATGCTTCACAAATTGCCGGCTATGCAGTTTCAAGTGTGGCATCCCTTGTGAAAGAAGGGATTCTAGTAGGCGACGGCGGCAAAATCTCGCCGACAGGTCACTTAACAAGAGCGCAGGCTGCAGTTGTACTCTATCGACTAATCACTAGGGAGTAGAAGATGGGTTTGAACAAGTCCACGATGTATGTCGTGGACTTGTTTTCGTTCGCTGGCTGCCGCTCGGCCAACCGCATGCATTCGCATCGGCGACCATTCGCAGCCGAAAACCCACCACACTTAGGAGCGTTGGCGACCATTCACCGCTGAATCACCCACCGCACGCAGGCGCGTCGACGACCATCGGCATCCGCATCATTGACCATTCACCGCCGAATCACCAAACACACACAGCCGCATCACCGATCATTCGCTGCTGTATCACCCAACACACACAGCCGTGTCACCTACCGCACATCGCCGCATCACCGATCATTCGCTGCCGGGCCACCTACCGCTCGCAGTTGGAACATCTACCGCACAGCCGCGTCCCCGATCAATCACATCCGTGTCAATTACCACACATCGCCGCATCACCGATCATTCGCTGCTGGGCCACCTACCGCTCGCAGTTGGAACATCTACCGCACACAGCCGCATTCCCGACCATTCGCCGCCGAATAACCCACCGCACGCAGCCGCATTCCCGACCATTCCCCGCCGAATAACCCACCGCACGCAGCCCGTCGTCACTCTAACGAATCATGGAGGTCTTATTTTGGAGAAAGTGGCACTTTAGAAATTCTAACGAATCACAGAAGCCTTATATAGTCGAATTAGCCAGAAATGCACTGGTTTTTGAGCAAATAAGGCCTGTAGGATTCGTTAGAATTTCAAATCGATGTTTTTCGATCAAATAAGGCTCGTACGATTCGTTAGAATATTATGGGGTTCGCAAGGTGTAGGTGCGATATCGTTGCTTACCGTTTGCTACAATAAGCAGCTGATGCTCGACTAAGTTGTGAAGAACAAGCCTAGCCTGATTGTCTGAAACTCGCAGATGGGAGGCCAACTCTAACGGTGTAAATGGACGAAATAGCCTTCTTGCAAAACGTAGGGTCTCGGCTTCATAACAATTCAAATGTTCGGGTACGTCCATGGCAATGAACTTGCCGATAAAGGCTAGAATGAGCTGCTGACAACGCTTGGGTTCATCTGTAATTGAAAGGTAAGCGATCGGCATGAAGATCCAATCGTCGAGTGCCAATAAACTATGCCGCCAGCACAAGTCCTTAAAGCGGCGCACATCGAGATCCCTTGCGTGAGAGCCGTACCCTTGGATCTCGATTCCTCCTTTAACATCGCTGCCCGGCATATAGGCCAAATCGAGGTAACGATACCCGTTGTTAGCATCTCGCACCTCCCATTCGGGATATAGATGATTGAAGTTTCGTACAGAGGGAAACCAGACATAACGTAAAAACTCAACAGTGCCGTGGCCGAGCCCATTCCCCAGTATTTCGCGTCTTCTGGGATTCTGTTCTTGGGTAATGTTAGATGCAATCCATTCCTCAAAAGCTTCGTCAAATCTAGCTATAACTCCCCCTCCCCCATCCTTCCTATTAGCCGCATAAGCGCAAAAAGCCGCTTAGACACAATTGCCCCTTTAAAAGGGGCTATGTGCTAAAGCGGCGTATGCTTCACGACCGAAAATATATGACTAGTATAGCAAAAATGGAAGTCTATGTCATAGAAAAAGACTCGACAAGATTTCTAACGAATCGTCGGGCTTATTTGGATGAAATAGGCTTCTCCAATATTCTAACGAATCGTAGAGGGCTTATTTGGATGAAATAGGTACTTCCAAAATTCTAACGAATCACAGAGGTCTTATTTAGCCGAAATAGCCAGAAATGCACCTGTTTTTGAACGAATAAGACCTGTAGGATTCGTTAGAATTCAGAATCACTTTTTTTCGATCAAATAAGGCTCGTACGATTCGTTAGAGTTGGAAGCAGGAGGTGAGGCGTGGGGTGGGAGGATGAGCGAGTGACGGGACCCGAAACTATACGATTACTATAGCAAAACCGGAAGCTGGGGTCATAAAAAGACACGACAAGATTTCTAACGAATCGTGGGGCTTAATTGGGTGAAAAGGCATCTCCAAAATCTAACGAATCATGGGGCTTAATTGGGTGAAAAGGCATCTCCAAAATCTAACGAATCATGGGGCTTATTTTGGATGAAAAAGGCATCTCCAAAATTCTAACGAATCGTGGAGGGCTTATTTGGATGAAATAAGCACCTCCAAAATTCTAACGAATCACAGAGGTCTTATTTAGCCGAAATAGCCAGACATGCACCTGTTTTTGAGCGAATAAGACCTGTAGGATTCGTTAGAATTCAGAATCGCTGTTTTTCGATCAAATAAGGCTCGTACGATTCGTTAGAGGTGGAAGCAAGGTGAGAAGGCGGGGGGGAGAGGAAGAAGAGAAGTGAAGAGAAGAGAAGAGAAGAGAAGAGAAGAGAAGAGAAGAGAAGGTGAGCGAGTAACCGCCGGATTGCTTCCACTTGTGCTGGGGAGGATTATTACGAGTGTTTTGAGCAAAATGCGCCAGTGTGAGCGAAGGCCGCTATGGATGGTATCGTAGGAGCCTACTCGGGCAGCAAGGCGATCAACCATGACAATTCCGTTTCTGTGTGGCACAGGGACGGATCACATGTGCTGCAACGCGAAGAAAACTTTCACGATTTTGCTAGAAGGAAGTATAAAAACTAATGAAACAAAGGCCGTTCTCCCTTTATAATTTAAGTAATTAAGGTGAGATGAGGTTCAGGATGCAGAAGATGCGGACCAAAGTGCTGCTATTTCCCTACCATTGGATAACCAAGTCGCTCTATCGGAAGATATGGTTCTGCTTCTTCATTACGATTTCAATCACAGTCTCGGCGCTGGGGCTCGATTATTATGTCCAGACCTCCTCGGACATCAAGCAGCGAGCGGTCGGCAATATGGAGCAGATCAGCAGCCAATCTGCCGCCACATTGGAATCTTATATGCTGAACGTGAAGAACTTCGCGTGGGACTATTTTGGCAATAAAGATTTCCAGCAGTTTGTCAGCAAAATGGGGGCCGATCCGGATGCATACTCCCATTATTCCGCGAAATTCAGCCAGTTTCTGACCGACAACCCGGTGGTGGACTACATCATGGTCAGCCAATTGGACGGTTATATGCTCTCCAGCGGCAGAATGAATGAAACGAATGAGCTGGATTTTGATTTTGAGCCGATCGAGAAGGCCGCTGTCACCAAGGACGGGAAAGGGATCTGGGTGCCAACGCATACGATCGATGCGGCTACGAATCAACAAGTGAATACGTTAATGTTCGCGCAAGCGGTCAAAATCATCAATTTCAATATCGACACCCCGATCGTCGGTGTCATTTATATCCGGCTCTCGCCGGAATATCTGAAGAAGTGGCTTGGCGATATTGCCAGCGATGAACAGGGCAACTACATGCTGGTCGACTCGGCAAGCGGGCAAGTGATGCTCTCGGATCATGAGCGGACGGACGCGCAGCTGCAAGGTCTTAATGGTCTTTTCCGATTCAGCTATGGCATATCGTCCAGATATCTGTTCGGCGATGATCACGGCGTGGAGACGTTGTTCGTCTCCAACGAGCTGAACAATACGTCCTGGGCACTCATTGGAAAAGTCCCGCTGCAGGTGCTGCTGAAGCAATTGAACACGTTTGCTCTTCGTACGCTTGTAATCGGGATGATCTGCCTGCTCGGAGCGATGGTGATCGCAAGTCTCCTCGCCAGTCGAATTATTACGCCGCTTAAGCTGCTGAAGAATGGCATCATTTCCATCGAGCAAGGCAATTACGAGGTTTCCGTGCCCGTTACCTCTAAAGATGAGATCGGTTATTTTATCCGACACTTCAATCAAATGGCGAAGGAGATCAACTCGCTCATCGTGAAAGTATACGAGACGGAGCTGGTGAAGAAGGATGCGGAGATCAAATCGCTGCAATCCCAAATCAATCCGCATTTTCTATACAACACGCTTGGGATGATTGATAGTTTGGCCTCGCTTTACGAGGATGAACGAATTAGTCTGATCAGCTCCTCGCTTGCCAAAATGTTCCGGTACAACATCAGCGGCGGCCACATGTCCACGCTGCAAACCGAGATCCGGCAGCTCGAAATCTACCTGTCGATTCAGCAAATTCGTTTCGGCGCGAGGCTTCGGTATTCGATCGAAATTGAGGAGGGGCTCCACGCGACGCTAACGCCGAAGCTGCTCTTGCAGCCGCTTGTCGAGAACAGCTTTATTCACGGCATTGACCACCTGACGCAAGGCGGGGAAATTCGAATTCGAGCTTACAGCCTCTCGGATACCGACGCCGCGATCACGGTTTGGAACAACGGTCCTGCTATCGAACCGCATAAACTCATGGTGCTGCAAGAGAAACTGGAACTATGCCAGCAGCAGAACTATTCGGATCACACGGCTTCATCCATCGGGCTGTTCAATGTGCTTTACCGCATCAAGCTAGTCTTCGGCAGCAGCTATGGGTTAACCGTTCAAAGCAGCCAAGATCAGGGGACGACGGTAACGGTTCTGATCAAAAAAACGCGAGTGGAGGAGCCTTCCTATGAAATTGCTAATCGCAGATGACGAACAGCTGATGCGGCAAGGCATTATGAAGAAGATTCAGATGTCCGGCTTGCCGATCACAGCGGTCTTCGAAGCGGGAGACGGCGTGGAAGCGTTGCGAGTGCTGCACGAGGTGAAGCCTGATATCGTCATTACCGATATTCGAATGCCGCTTATGGATGGGCTCACGTTCTTGAAGGAAGCAGCGCAAGCGATGCCCGAGCTGCAGTTCATCGTTATTAGCGGCTACGGGGAGTTTGATTACGCCCGCAAAGCGATACAGTTTGGCGTGACCGATTACTTACTTAAGCCAGTCGACAAGGAAGAGCTGAAGGAGAGCTTGCTGCGGGTTATCGGCAAAATCCGGCAGCGCCTGGAGCAGTCCGAGGCCGGCGAGCAGATCAAGCATTTGCAGAGCAGCGCGGAAGAGTCGATTCGAGAGCGGATGCTGAGCAAGCTCATCCAGTACGGACCAGGCGGCGTGCCCCAAGCGGAGAGAGACGAGCAGCTGCTCGCCCTGCGCCGGAGCTGCAGCTATTTTGTGGCGGTAGTCTTCGTACTGCAGGCGGTGAAGCTGCCCCATCTGTCCTTTCGGCAAGGAGACGAGAAGCTGCTTTCGTTCGCTGTTCAAAATATGATCTCTACCGTTCTCGAATCAACAGAGCGCAAAGGGGTGTTATTCCGTCATGCGATGCTGGAAAATGAGCTTGTTTACGTGCTTGGCGGCCATTCGCCGTTTGAGACGGTTACGCTTCATCGGGAGCTGGAAGAGATTCTCGGCGGTATACAGCGTCATCTGAAGCTGGAAGCAACCATCGGATGCGGCGGTGCCGTCAATCAGATGGAAATCATTCAGCAGTCTTACCAGCAAGCGAAGCAAGCGCTTCGCAACTGCATTATTCACGGAAACGGACGAATTTATATGAACGATGCCGGCGAACAAGTGAAGGCCGGATTGCATTCCGTTATCTCCAGAGAAGACGAGGCCTTGCTGCTGCGCTTCCTGAGCGAGTGCAACGTTGCGGCGCTGACAGGCTGGATCGATGAACGCGTCGAGACGATTGCCGCAGGCAAGCAGGTGTCCTTCGCCCATCTCGAAAGTTTCTGCGTGGAGTTTCATCTCCTGCTGCGCAAATATTTGCTCACCCAAACGAGCATCCCGGAGTGGATTATCGGCGAGCTGGATGATCTGCTGACCTGGCTGCATAGTCTGAAGCAGTGGCAGGACATGCAAGGGCACTTAAGCGAAATGATTCACAATATCGCAGGCCATTTGTACAAACTGCGTCATTCGTCGGAATACAGCGTCATCGACGAGGTGAAGCTCTACATCGACAGCTCCCTGCATGAGCCGATTAACCTACAAACGATCGCGGACCGTTTCTACTTTCATCCCAGCTATTTCTCCCGCCGCTTCAAAGAACGGTTCGGCGAGAGTTTCGTAAACTATCTGACCGCAGCGAGACTGCGCAAATCCGAACAGTTTCTGCGGGATTCCAATTTGAAAATCCAAGAGATCGCCGAGCTGGTCGGGTTCAAGGATGCCGCTTATTTCAGTAGCGTTTTCCGCAAGTCGACCGGCATGACACCGGTACAGTTCCGCGCGACGGTATCATCAAAAATTTAATAGCGCATAAGTTCGTAATTTCCATTAACGTGTTCAGCCGATCCAGCTATGATTAACCTGTAAGCGGCGGCGGTAGCGAACGTGACCGTGCTGTTTACGCTCAGGAGGTAGGGAATGAGAGAGCACAGGATTTCGAACAAGCCGGCAGCTCTTATGCTGGCAGCAGCCTTATGCTCAGTACTGCTTAGTGCTTGCAATTCCAATGATAATCTATCGGGTACGGCTGTTGGTGGGGATAACAATGGGGCTGTGGCAGCCGAAAATAATGGTGCTGCCGTAGATGCTTCCTTGGATAGCAGAGAGCCGATCATCGAGATTACCGCTTGGGATCAACCGGCACCTGACGATCCCGGCAAACCTTTCATCGAAAGCCGGTTCAAGCTATTCGAGGAGCTTCATCCGAACATTAAGGTTAAGCATGTTGAAGCATTCCAGACGAACGTGCGCGAGAAATTCATGACAGCGGTTGCAGGCGGGGAAGGGCCAGATGTGATGGAGCAGCCGTTCCCGGACATGCAGCTCTATATGCAGAAGGGAATTGCCGCAGACATCACGGATATGATGAATCACTCGCCGGATAAGAGCCGCTTCATCGACGGGGCATTTGATCTGGCAATGAAGGACGGCCGTATTTACGGCATTCCAAGCTTCATGTATTCGTCCGGCTTGCTCTATAACAAGTCGATGTTCAAGAAAGCGGGGATTGTCAGTCCGCCGAAGACATGGGATGAATTTGCGGAAACGGCCAAGAAAGTGCAGCAGCATAATCCGGATACGATCGGTTTCGATATTCTGGGCATGGACTGGGCGGATTGGCATTTCGAATATTATGTGTGGCAAGCAGGCGGGGACTTGACGGAGCTTCAGCCCAATGGAACCGTGAAGCTGATGTTCAGCTCGGAAGCGGCCGTGAAGGCGCTCCAATATTATAAAGATTTGAAATGGACCCACAAGGTGACCCAGAAGAACGTCGTTCAAGATTACAACGAGAATTTGCGAGACTTCTATACCGGTCGTTCCGCAATGATTCTTGGCAGCTCCGACAGCTTCGGCAACTTCTTGAAGCAAGGGATGAAAGCGGAGGATATCGGCTTCACTCCTTTCCCGGTCGGACCCTCAGGCAGAGCGCCTTCGCAAGTGGGAGGGAACTTCTGGATGCTGAATCCGAAATCGACGCCGGAGCAGCAGAAGGCCGCATTCGAGTATGCGATGTTTTTCCTGTCGAAGGAACATATGGAGGCATGGGCGCAGTTCTGCTTGGACAACGGCTTTGCGATCAATCCGCTGTCGATCGTCAAAGACTTCGACGTAACGAAATGGGTCAAGGATTTGCCTCCGGATTATGTAGCGGCTGTCCAGGCAACGGCGAAGGATAAACATCTGGAATATTATTTGAAAAGCAGTCTGAGCAGCTACCTCGTAAAGCCGATTCAGAGGATTCTGCTTGATCCGAGCGCCGACCCGGCCACAGAGCTCAAAGCGGCCGAAGCACTAGCCCAGAAGGAAGTCATCGATAAGTATAACAGTGATATTTTGGCAGGCGGCAAATAGCTGATTTGACTGGAGCAATTCATTACTGCACCGCGCCGCATAGCAATAAGGTGCGCGGTGCAGCAAGTAGGTGGTGAGGAAATGGTGAATAAATGGAAGATCCCGTGGACACCGATTTTGTTCCTGCTTCCTTCTATCGTCGTGTTTTTCATATTCAAATATTATTTGCTGTTTAAAGCGGTCTATATCAGTCTCTTTAACTACGATATTATGACCCCGCCCGGCAAGTTTGTCGGCCTTGGCAATTACTTCGAATTTCTCAGCAGCCACACGTTCTGGGTTGCGATGAAGAACACGTTTATTTTCTTCGGCTTGTCGGTGCTGCTCGTATTCTGGGTTCCGATCGTACAGGCGCTCTTCCTCAGTCATATTAAACGGCTGAACGGACTCTATCTTGTGCTCTATCAAATTCCGAATGTCCTGCCGCTTGTTGCGGGAGCTCTGCTGTGGAAGTGGATGTATAACCCCGATCGTGGATTGTTCAATTATCTGCTCGGTAAGCTCGGGCTCGGCCCGTATGGTTTTCTGAACGACCTCCGCATGACTAAGCTCGCGATTGTGCTGCCCGGCTTCTTCGCAAGCGGCGGTATCGGGGTACTGCTCTACTACGCAGCTATTAAATCGATCTCTTCCGAGTTATTCGAAGCCGCGAAAATTGACGGCTGCGGACCTTGGCGGCGCATGCTGATCATGATTTTGCCGAACATTTCGTTCGTCATCATCATTCAGTTCGTCGGGTTTATGTCAGGTGTTCTGCTGTCGTTTGATACGATATTTGTAATGACGCAAGGCGGACCGGCAGATGCCTCGCTGGTTGTGGCGCTCATGATTCAGAAGACAGCGTTCGAGCAATCTAGATTCGGGGTTTCGGCAGCGCTCTCCTTCTTCATGTTCCTCTTAATCGCCGTACTGACCGTCATTCAATTCCGCTTGCAGAGAGAGGACGACTGAACGCAGATGAGACCTAACCGTATTGTGGAAAAGGGCGAACGTAAGCTGGACATCGCTTCCTATCTGGTTACGATCGTGTTCGTCGTGCTTGGACTGCTTCCGCTGGTTTGGCTGCTCGTAACGTCCATTATGGATAACGAATCGATTGAATCGACGACCCCGAAGTTTCTCCCGAGAATCCCCCATACGATCGAACTGACGCTGGATTACTCCGGCATAAGGAATCAAGAGCAGACGTTCTATGAGAAAGATGCGATGAAAGCGATTTGGTATCCTTGGCGTGCCTTCATGCGGGACAATATCGGGGAGATTACCGTCACCGGCGTTAAGGATGGGCTCAAGCTGTATAAGGCGAAGACAACCGCGGCTGAGTTCTACGTGGGGCAGCCCTTTATCGTGTCCACTGATCGTTTCACCGACAAAATCATGAATACGAAGCTGACCCAAATTCGAGAACGCCGCTTATCAGACTTCACGTGGTATGGGATATCGGAAGGGGAGGCTTATCGCGTGCAGCCCAATCTATCCGATGATCCGCTGAGTACGCAATTACGAGCTTATTTCGACGAAAGTGGATTGCTGAACGGCAAAGTGGTGGAGATGGAGCAGTCTCGCAATTGGCTGCGTTTGTTCGATAGTTTCCGAAGCTTGAATCTGCTGGCAGTGGAGACTGCGGGCAGCCTGGGATTCTATCATTTCTTCATGAACAGCCTCATCATTTGTCTGGCGGTTATCGCGTGGCAGCTCTTCTTCGGGGCGCTGTCCAGCTATGCGCTGTCACAGCTCATTCCGAATCGGAGAGTTCGATTCATCGTCCTGATGTATTTCCTCGCAACGATCATGATTCCCAGCGTGTCCGTGCTCATTCCGCAATATTTGCTTATGCAGAAGCTGGGCCTCGTGGACAATATTTGGGCCATCGTTTTGCCTCATTTTGCATGGGGGTTCGTTATTTTTCTATTCAAAGGGTTCTTCGATCAGCTGCCCAAAGAACTGCTTCAAGCCGCACGCGTAGATGGCGCTTCGGAGCTTCGGACTTTCTTGCGTATCGTCGTCCCGATGTCCGTGCCGGTCTTTACGATCGTGGCTGTACTGACTTTCATTCCGGTCTGGAATGATTTCCTCTGGCCTTACGTGGTATCGAGGTCACCGCATAATTGGACGTTCACGGTGGCGATGAACGATATGCAAAGCGGTCAGAACCCACGGCCCAACTGGATCAGCGCGAGCGGCGTCATCTCGATTCTGCCGCTGTTGCTCGTATTTATGGGCACGCAAGGTGCGCTCGAGAAGGGGATTTTGTTTAGCGGCGTGAAGGGTTGAAGGTCGGCAAACTTAAAAAATGGTGGCAATAGGGTTTTCCCTTATCGCCACCATTTTTTGATGAGAAAACAATCTATACGCTTGCACCGGTTTGCATCGCGGCATGACTGCCCGCAGTGTAGCCGGTCGAGAAAGCAGCCGTGATATTGTAGCCGCCCGTGTAGCCATGGATATCCAATATCTCGCCGCAGAAGTACAGCCCTTCCTTGCACTTGGACTGCATCGTCTTCGGATCGATTTCTTTGAGATTCACGCCGCCGCCCGTAACGAAAGCTTCCTCGATCGAAAGTGTTCCGTTCACGTAGATAGGGAATGCTCTCATCAGCTTGCTGAGCTCGCGCCACTCTAGTTTAGGAATATTATCATAGGTGACATAGGGATCCAGCGTGGTACGTCCGAGCACAATCGGCAGAATCCGTTCCGGCATGTAGCTTTTGAGCACATTAACAATGGCTTTCTTGGATTCCGATTTCGCCGCAGTCAACGTTTGATTGTAGAGCTCCTCTACGCTTAAGTCCGGGAAGAAGTCGATCGTCAGCTGAACAGGAGCTTTGGTTTTTACCCGCTGCTTCACGACGAATTGACTGCAGCGCAGCACAATCGGCCCGGAAATGCCAAAGTGCGTAAACAGCATATCGCCTCGATGCGTAATGATAGATTTGCCTTTCTCATTGTGCACGCTAAGTGCGACGTCTCTTAGAGCAAGTCCTTGAATCTCCCGTTTCACGATAAAATCTTCCTTTGACGTCAGCGGTACCTCGGTCGGGAATAACGGCGTGATCGTATGGCCGGCTGCTTCCGCCCATGCGTAACCATCTCCGGTCGAGCCTGTGTGCGGCACCGATTTGCCGCCGACCGCGACGATAACGGCGTTACCTTCAATTCGTTTGCCGCTGGCAAGCTTAACGCCAAGCACCTTCTCTTCATCATAGAGCACACTGGCAACCGGGGAGTTGACAAGCAAGTCTACTTCGTAGCGTTTCACTTGGCCCACCAAGGCATCGACTACCGTTTTCGCTTTGTCCGAAACGGGGAACATGCGGCCGTTATCTTCCTCCTTAAGTGCGATGCCGAGCCCTTCGAAGAACTCGATGATCTGTTTATTGGAGAAATTGCTCAGCGCGCTATGCAGGAATCGACCGTTGCCGGGGATGTTTTTGATCAGCTCGTCGGTATCTTTATTGTTCGTCACATTGCAGCGTCCGCCGCCGGAGATGCCGAGCTTGCGCCCCAGCTTGTCTCCTTTATCGAGCAGCAATATTCGGGCACCGAGCTTGCCGGCTGCTACGGCAGCCATCAGACCGGCAGAGCCTGCACCGACAATGATAATATCATAGGGTTTCATTTCTACTATTCCGCCTTTTATGGAGTGGAACAATGTCCACGAGAGTTTCGCTAATTATTTACTGAATATAACTGCAATTTACCGTTAATTATCATACTACCCCGAACATGCCGCGTCTACTCGTTAGTAAGTTTTAAAACTACCATTTAGAAACGTTGTAAATTTCCAAGACCTATGTTTTAATCGGATTAACAGGTTTTCTCTATTACATATACTGGGTTTCTAGGCGCTAGTAGGAAGGTGGGACTTGTTTTTGTGTGGAAGCTTATTCTCCTGCAAATTATCGTAGCTTTAATGCCCGTATTCGCCTTTCAAGTTTGGTACGATTATTCGAAACCGCGCAAAAATATTCCCATCATTCTCATCCTCATTTGTGGAGTCTGCGTCCTTCTTGGGCTGGAGGTCTGTGTTGAAATCAAAGAGTTCTACTTAGATTACCATTATGCACCTCTTCTGGTCGGATCGTTGTACGGCGGTATAGGCGTGTTGATCCCATTAGCGACCATATTCATCGTAGCGGAACTGTATATGATGGATGGATTCTGGGTTTGGATCGATGCTGTCGGCATGCTGCTGCTGCTATTCCCCATTATTTACAAATACCACAAAGGCTTCCTGAACTTCTCCAGACAACGCAAGCTTAAGATCGTGATGGCTTCGACTGCCGTCATTTTATTGATTCGCGCAAGCGCCTTCATTTACTATGATTGGGCCGAACGACCAGACCTGAGCCCAACTGACCTCTTCTACTTCATCGGCCATGAGCTTCTCTACTTTTTGGTGATGTGGATGATGCTGACCTTTGCAGAGAATTTCATCCGCAGGCAGATGACCGCATACGAGCTCAATGGCATTTCCAACAACTACCGCATTGAGGTTCAGAAGCTTCAGCAATTTATCGATGAAACGCCGCTCGGCGTCATCTTCGTCGATCAGCAGGGAACGATAACCCATATCAACGAAATGGCGATTCATCTCTTGCGTGATAAAGTAGGGGGCAAACGGCGTCACGAGCTGCTCGGCCAGCCGTTTACCATCATGTACGATCATATCGAGAAGGATGTCCTTGGCAGGCTGCTCTATCAGGCACTCAATGGGCATCGTCTGACGACGGAATACGTGCAGGAGCAGGGCAAAATGTACGTCAACTCCGGCATCTGCGTACGCGATATGCAAAATAACGAAATTATCGGAGCCGCTCTCATCGCACACGATATAACAGAGCTTAGCCGTCTGCGCGACGAGATTGGGCGGATGGAACGCTTAAGCTTGGTCGGTCAGATGGCGGCAAGCATTACCCATGAAATCCGCAACCCGATGGCTGTTATCCGGGGCTTCGTGCAATTAATGCGGGAGCGCAGCCCGGAGCATCAACAGGAATATTTCCGCATTGTAATGGACGAGCTCGATCGAGCGAACAGTATTATTAACGACTTTCTTTCCTTGGCTCAGAATCGGATCATTGAGAAAGAAAGCTGCTCCCTGCATGATATCCTAAACGAGATCATGCCGCTGCTCTGGGCAGATGCCAATTTGCGAGGACAGTCCATTGAGCTGCGTTTGGCGGAGAGAATTCCGGCTTTAATGTTGAATGAGAAAGAGATGAAGCAGCTGATCTTGAACCTGGCCCGCAACGGGATGGAGGCCATGGATCAGCATGGCGTATTGACGATCCAGACCGAATCGCATACGGATTATGTGGAGCTTCGAGTAAACGATAACGGCAGCGGCATTCCGAAAGAAAAGCTGGAACGGCTGTTTGAACCCTTCTTCACGACAAAATCCCGCGGTACAGGCCTTGGCTTACCGCTATGTCTGAGTATTATCGAGCGTCACGGCGGCGGCATTCAAGTGGACTCCGAAGAAGGAATCGGTACGACGTTCATCGTCAAGATCGACAGAAGCCGCAATCATAATGAAGCCGCCGCTGCGCTAAGCAGCTACTAAGGAGAAACCGAACATGTCTGAAGCGATCGAAATCGGTCCTTTACGTCTGGATGCGATGCTGCTGGCGGGTCTTCTATCTGCGGCAGTTGGACTGGCCCTCTTTAAGTTTTGGATTTCGCGTTCATCCCTTCAAAATGAAACCAATTGGCTGGATATCGGATTGAATGCCGTTATTTGCACGATTATCGGCTGGAAGCTGGCTTTTCTTATCCGAGATCCGGAGATACTCTGGGAACGGCCAAGTGCACTGCTGCTCGTTCGCGGCAGTGGGGTTGATACGGCTTTTGGCTTTGTTCTTGCTTGCGCGTATATCGGATACGCAGGCCGGAAACGTAAAATCCCGCTTAAGAAACAGCTGGATGTGTGGCCTTATGCGATTTTGCCCGGCTGCTTCGTGTGGACGCTTGTAACGGATTTTCCTTACGGGATCCCTTATGCGCTGCTGATCGCTTGCGTGTACGGCGTTTTGTTTCGCACCGGCGCTTCGAGTCGAATCGGGAGCGGGGAGTCAGCATCGATCAGTCTGCTTGGAACAGGTATAGGCGGATTGTCTGTTAGTTTGTTTGCTGTCTATCATCCCGGGACTTTGCCGGCGTTGACCTTAGGTTTGACGACGCTGCAATGGCTGTTTATCGCGTTGTCGTTTATCGGTATTTTCATGCCCCGGAAGGTACGGATAAGCTGATTGTCCCCCGCGCATACTAGCGGTGGAAGGGGGTGCCAGCATTGGGAAACAAACAAAAGCAGCACAATGCCGGGGCACAGGATGCCGCAGCAAGCAACAAGCAGCGCAGCAGCGGTAAAGCTCCGGAATCGGAAGGTTACGACAAGAAATTAGACGGCCCTAATCGCCCTGCGGACTAAGGGGGACTTAGTATGAGCAAGGATAAAGAGCGGGATTTGGATTCCCATCCGCTTGCTTTCAGCAAGGATGATCCGGATTTGGATCCTTTTGAAATCAACTTTCTGCCTCAGTTTCGCGATAATCGTGGGCCTCGGGGACCGTTTGTGAACAGCAGCGGCGTCGTTATCGGCGATCATAACTATGAATCGCCGAATTCTCCGCTCAATCAGTGGACGGAGGAAACGGATCCGGCCGTTATGGCGGGCAGCGAGTGGGTGCATCCGTTTAAGGATATCGGTTTTCTGACAAGCGAGAACCGGGATTATTTTGAACAAGGGATCCTTCCGCAAGGCGGCATTTTTCTGCATGAAGATAAGAATGCGGCTTCCGGAATCGCGGAGAATGAGCCTGCTGAGGATAAGTAAAGCGGTAAACAGGAAGCAATCGGGCGCGGGTCCGGTTGCTTTTTCTTTGCTTTCAAATTGAGCGGGGCGTATAATAGAAAGAAAAATGAACTTTTAAGGAGCGATTATTCATGTCGATGTCTTTTGAAAAATACATGGTGGATATGGTGCAGCCAATGCGCGATGACCTAACTCGAATCGGAATTGAGGAGCTTCGTACACCTGACGAGGTTGCTGCTAAATTGACGGATTCCAAGGGAACTGCGCTTGTTGTCGTGAACTCCGTTTGCGGCTGTGCTGCAGGACAATGCCGTCCGGGCGTAGCGCAAGCGTTGCAGCATGACATCACCCCGGATCACCTGTACACGGTATTTGCCGGCCAAGATAAAGAAGCAACTGCGAAAGCGCGTGAATTCTTCGCGCCATACCCGCCGTCTTCGCCATCCATCGCATTGATGAAAGACGGAGAACTCGTTCATTTCATTGAACGCCATCAAATCGAGAACCGTTCGGCTGCTGACATTGCTGCAGATTTGACATCTGCTTTCGAGCGTTTCTGCCGTTAAGAGGTGTAAGGAGACATGGGGATGAGCTTGCAGGACGAAATCATTAAGCAATTGGGCGTAAAGCCTGAAATCGATCCAGAGCAGGAAATTCGCCGTCGCGTTGATTTCCTCAAGGAATACGTGCGCAAGTCCGGCACGACGGGGCTGCTCATTGCGATCAGCGGCGGGATCGACAGCGCGGTAGCAACAGGTCTCTGCAAGAAAGCAACAGATGAATTGTCCGCTGAGACGGGCAAAGAATATATGACACTAGGCGTGTTTCAGCCTTACGGTGATCAGGTCGATATTGCAGACAGCTACGCGGTTGCGGAAGCGTTCAATCTGAAATATCGCGTCGAAACCAACATTCAAGAGGCCGTCGATGAGATTGCCCTTGAAGTGGAACACAGCATGAAGTCGATCGGCATTTCGCGCCACATCAGCCGCGGGGGCAAAGGCAACGTGAAAGCCCGCACCCGCATGGTGACGCAATATGCGCTCGCATTCGAGCTGAACCTGCTGGTGGTGGGGACTGACCATGCATCCGAAGCGGTCACCGGCTTCTACACCAAATGGGGCGACGGCGCGGTCGATATTACGCCGCTCACGTCCTTGAACAAGCGGCAAGTCCGCCAGCTGGCAGCTGCTCTCGGCGTACCGGGCGCAGTCGTCACCAAGGCACCGACTGCCGGCCTCTGGGACGGCCAAACCGACGAGAACGAGCTCGGCATCACTTACGATGACAACAGCTCCTACCTCGAAGGCAAACAAATCGACGATGCTACTCGGGAGAAGCTCGAGAAGCAATTCATCAAAACCGCCCACAAACGTGACCCGATTCCGGGTATCTAATGCAAAAACCGCCCCGCCGATTCTCGGCGGGGCGGTTTTTGCTTCAACATTCAAACTAACTCCAGCCTCCCGTTCCGGTTGATGAGAGTTGCCCAAACCGACTCTCACCGCCAAAACCAAGAGAAAATGCAGTTGAGAGTAGGAAAATCCGACTCTCAGCGTCCAAACTAATCCCAGATCCCCGTCCCGGTAGGTGAGAGTCGCAAAATGGAACTCTCAGCACCAAAACCAACCCCAGATTCCCCGTCCTGGTAGCTGAGAGTCGCAAAAACCGATTCTCACCACCAAAACCAAGAGAAAATGCAGCTGAGAGTAGAAAAATCCGACTCTCAGCGTCCAAACCAACCCCAGATTCCCCGTCCTGGTAGCTGAGAGTCGCAAAAACCGATTCTCACCGCCAAAACCAAGAGAAAATGCAGCTGAGAGTAGAAAAATCCGACTCTCAGCGTCCAAACTAACCCCAGATTCCCCGTCCTGGTAGCTGAGAGTCGCGAAAACCGACTCTCACCGCTAAAACCAAGAGAAAATGCAGCTGAGAGTAGAAAAATCCGACTCTCAGCGTCCAAACTAACCCCAGATCCCCCGACCCAGGTGGTGAGAGTCGCGAAAACCGACTCTCACCGCCGATCCCCTAATTGTTCACGATTGATGAGGAAGCTGCGAATCGTCTTGGTGCCTTTGCCAGCTGGGCGCAGAAGATTGTTAAGCAGCATCTGATGTAGTAGATGATAAGCTTTCTCCCTACTAATCTGCAACAACTCCATCACATCCCTCGGTCGCAATGGCCGATTTAAGCGTAGGCCGTAGCGAAGTACCTCCGCCTCGAGCAGCTCCGACGCTCCGCGCGGGCGTCCGCGGTGGTAGACGCCACCAAGCCAGCAGCCCATAAACTGCTGGAGAATTTGCTCACACATGCGCGGACGTTCAGCGATGTCATCGTAGGAGAAGCGAAGGAGCTGCCAGCCGTCGATGATGAGATGGTTTTGGCGCATTAAGGAGTCGGAGAATTGCCAACGGCTGACTTTGGCCGAATGGGGGCCATACCCGTCGATTTCGATGGCCAGCTTGATCGGTTCTCGAATGTAAGCAAAGTCCAAATACCGCGAACCATCCTTGAAATCAGCCACCTCGTATTCACCGAATAAATGATCGAAACTCCGAATTGCCGGATACCACACTTGCTGCAGAAACAGTCGCTCCGAATGGCCCTGGCCCTCCTCTAGCCTGTGTCTTCCTTCCCCCTTCTGCACCAGCAACTGACGCTCCATCCATAGTTGATACGCAGCTTGAAACGACATTCCACTCATCCTCCCTCGAAATGAACATAAAAAAACCGCCACAATCGGACAGACGCGTCCAATCGAGCGGTGTGTGCTTCACAACCTAATGATTTGCTATGATGATTGTAGCATGGCATTATAACTATCACAAAGGTTTCGAGACGAAGTTTTATAAGCATTTCGCCATGAAACTACACAGGACAAGTGGTATGATAAGGAAAGCAACGCAAATCATCATGGATATGCAGCAGCACCGCGGGTCGAAGTTGGATGAGTTTAAATGAACCTCATGGGGAGGAAGTTCAACGAATGAATGCAGCCGTGTGGAAACATCGCAATCCATTAGTACATACGCGCAAGGCACTGTCGGAGGGACGATTGACGGTTGGTTTTATCGGCGGTTCGATTACAGATGCGCGCACGCGGCACAATTGGCCGGAGCCCGTCATTGCCTGGCTGGTCGAGCACTACCCCGAAGCAAGAATTGTCGTTGAAAATGCGGCGATCGGCGCAACCGGCAGCGAGCTTGCCGTATTTCGTGCAAAACGCGATCTTATCGATCGTGGCTGCCAGCTCGTGTTTATCGATTATGCCGTAAATGATTTCGGCGATCCATCGGATCAAAGAAGACGCACAAGAGAAGGGTTACTCCGGAAGCTGCTTGCGGATGGAGACCGCGATATCGTGCTCGCACATACGTTTATGCTGGCGATGTATGCGGTAATGAGCGAAGGTGGCGTGCCCGATTCGATCGCCGAGCTGGAAGAGCTCGCCGATTACTACGGGACAGGCTCGGTATGGATGGGACTGTACGCGCTTGAAGAAGTCCGCAAAGGCCGGATGCGCTGGGAAGAGTGGCTGCCGGACGGCTTGCATCCAACCCACAGAGGCAGCTTAAGCTACGGGCAGAGCATTATCGCTTTTCTGGAGAAAGAGCTGCTGGGGGAGGCGACCACAGCTGCACGTGCCGCCCCTGGCTCGGCGAACGAGCCCCTTCCTGCACCGCTGCATCCGCAGCACTGGGGAGCCGCGGAACTGCTGCCGCTCGCGCAAGTACAAACCGAAGGCCCATGGGCCATCCGTCGCTGGCCGTTCTATGAATGGATCGACCAAGTGCTGGAGACGGCGGCAGTAGGCGCGAAGCTGTCCTTTACTTTCGAAGGACGCGGATTGTCGCTGGGGTTTGATTTTGGCAAAATGTCGTCCGAATTTCGTTACCGTATTGACGGTGGAGACTGGGTGGCCATGTCGCGCGAGCGCCCGGATTGGTGCGGGGATGACGGCTGGTATCGAGCCTGCTTCCTAGGCGATGAGCTGCCGCAGGGCACTCACAAATTGGAGCTGGAAGTCACGCACGGCGACGGTCCGGAATGCAAGGGGACGAACTTTAGATTGGCACATATCGGCGTTATCCGCTAGCGTGTGTGTATCCCGGAGATGAACATGAACAGATCGTATCGATTAGCTAGATTGCTCATTATCATACTGCTGAGCGTAAGCTTGTCTTCCTGCAGCAAACCACCCAAGCAACCGGTTGAGCTAACCGTATCGGCCGCAGCGAGCTTGAAGGACGCGCTCACCGAACTGAAAACGACCTACGAAGAGCAGCACGATGTGCGAATCACGTACAATTTCGGAGCATCGGGTGCACTGCAGCAGCAGATTGAGCAAGGAGCTCCGGTGGACCTGTACATTTCCGCGGGTCAGAATCAGATGGAGGCCCTCCGGAACAAGGGACTGGTAGGCGTAAGTCCGATTTTGCTGCGAAACGAGCTGGTCTTGATTGTGCCCAAGAAGCCCAATGATGCAACATCAGCAAAGCCTTCCGAGCTCGCTGAATTAACCGATGCCTCCTACAAAACCATTGCGATCGGCGCGCCCGAGAGCGTTCCCGTCGGAAGTTACACGAAGCAGTCGCTGGCAGACGCGGACATTTGGGACGAGATCGAGCCTAAAGTGGTGTTTGCAAAGGATGTGAGGCAGGTGCTGTCCTACGTAGAGACGGGCAACGCGGACGCGGGTTTCGTCTATTTGACGGATGCGAGGACATCGACCAAAGTCACGATCGCATTAACGGTAGCCGCTGAAACGCATAAGCCTATCGTGTATCCGGCAACGGTTGTGAAGGAAACGAAGCATCAAGAGGAAGCTTTGGAGCTGTTAGGTTTTCTGCAAAGCGAAGAGGCAGGAAGAGTGTGGAAAAAATATGGATTCATCCTGCCCTAGTGCAGAAACATTCACAAGTAAGGCGGTAGACGGCAGTGATTATCGGAATTGGGCATGACATTTCATCGCTTGAGCGAATGGACAAAATGATACAAGGCGATAGCGGCGCCAAGTTTATGCGCCGAATTCTGACCGAACGCGAGCTGGAGCTTGCCGAAGCGGCTGGCGGGAAACGGCTGGTGGAGTTTACGGCCGGCCGGTTTGCGGTGAAGGAAGCGGTATCCAAGGCGTTTGGCTGCGGGATTGGAAGCAAGCTTTCTTTTCGCGATATCGAAGTGGGTCGACATGAAAGCGGGAAGCCGGTGTGCCGATTGACGGCCGGTGCTTGGGAACGGCTTGGCTTGATGCAAGCGAAGACGACTATCCATGTCACGATCACGCATGATCAGTCGCTGGCTTCGGCGTTTGCGATTGTGGAACGGCTGGATTGAAAACGGATGCATAGCATCGTCACCATTTGCCCATAATTGGAATATACCAATAGGGATTAAACAGGGTAGAGGGACGGTGGAAGTATGACGGCTCACTCTGAACGAGACGACAAGCGCTATTATAGAAGCGGAGAGCTTGTTCCGACCGATGGTGTGTACGGTGATGCTTGGGGCAGCATGCTGCCGCTGATTGCCGGCGATCTGTTTCCGGCTCATCCGAAGATGGGCGCATCCAAATGGTTCTATGAAAGCACGTTGTCATCCGGTTTGCCCCAGATGCGTATCGGTAAGCGAAAAACTCGCGAATCATAAATAAAAGACCCACTGCTCAAACAGCATCATGCGCTATGCATGCATCCGCTGTAGTAAGCAAGGGTCTTTTTATTATTTCTTGGCACTTAACCAACCAGCCAGCTCCTGCACTTCGTCCGGAGTAAGCTTTCCGGAGAAGGCAGGCATACCGCCGCCGCCTTTATTAATTTGAGCTGTAATTTGCTCCTTCGTCATTCGTTTGCCGACATGCTGCAGGTTGGTTGCAGCGCCCATCCGGCCTTGCAGCTCCGATCCATGGCAGGAGATGCAATTGGATTTATATACCTTGGGCACGTTTGAGGCCGAAGTCGAAGTCGGTGAGGACGAGCCGCAGCCTGCCAGAAGAATCACAATAAGCAAGGCAAGCAGCGGGAAAAAGCGTGCAAAATCAATGTTTTGGCTGGTAGAAGAGCGCATAGGCTGGCGTATTCCTCCTCCTGTTGATGGACTTATTATTGAATTTTTGGTCGATGAATCCGGGAAAGCATGGGCTGTACGTAGGTGTTCATTTGGTCAAAGAGTGCGCTATAATAGGGAAATGCGCGTACACTCGCAAAATCTGAAAAGTGGGAGACGCAGGTGAAAATAGAATGAAACACACCTACAAGACGATCATACAGAATTATTTTCACCGCTTTCAAGCGGATGTAACCATAGCAGCATTCTCTGCGCCTAAGAACGGACAGGCCATGGAGCAAGTTTCAGAATTTTACAGGCTCTGGTTTATTATAGAGGGTGAAGGCGAGCTGATGCAAAGCGGACGCTTGTATCATACAAAACCCGGACAGCTGCTGCTGCTGCCTCCCGGTAAGCAATCGTTTAATACAGGATCAGCGCCGAATGCGGTATACTGGTGCAATTTTCGAGCCTCCATCGGGGATATGGAAATATTCGATCTGCTTAAGCTGCCGATCATCGTAGAGCCGAAGGAGCAGGTTCAACTGCGGATGTTGTTTGAACGATTGATCGACGTCTACAGATCGTCGATGATTACACGGGAGCTGCGCATTCGGGCAGCTTTGTTTGATATTATGGCTATTTATTTGGAATACGGCGGCATAAGCGAAGAGTCGCTTCAACAGGTCGAACCGCTTGAGAAAATCGACCGTGTGCTGGACTATATCGAGCTCAATCTGTCCGAACAGATCGGCGTGGAAGATTTGGCCAGACTCGCATATCTCCACCCGAATTATTTTATCGGCTATTTCAAAAATATCGTCGGTTACGCACCTACTCAGTACGTGAACATGCGCCGCGTGGAGCGGGCCAAGCAGCTGCTGGAGAAGCCGGATTGCAATATTTCGGAGGTTGCCCAGCAGGTTGGGATGCAGAATCATTATTTATCGCGGATGTTCAAGCAGTATACGGGCGTAACGCCGAGCCGCTATCGGCAAATTTACTTAAGCAAAAAACAGAATAAATCTTAAAAGTTGTGTTGGGCTGAGAGGATGAAAACAATCATGGAGTCGGAGGCTTCCCGATATTTCAGTATCGAACTGCTGAAGTGGTATTTAGCAAATAAGCGTGTTTTGCCGTGGCGAATGAACCGTGATCCTTACCGAGTATGGGTCTCTGAAATTATGCTGCAGCAAACGCGAGTGGATACGGTGATTCCGTATTATGAACGGTTTATGGAGAAATTCCCGACAGCGGCTGCGCTTGCGGAAGCCCCGGAACCCGAGGTGTTGAAATGCTGGGAAGGGCTCGGCTATTATTCGCGGGCTCGGAATTTGCAGGCCGGGGCGCGCGAAGTTCTAAGCCTTCACGGAGGCGTCGTGCCGGACAATAAAGAAGCGGTAGCTGCATTGCGCGGAGTCGGACCGTATACGACAGGTGCGATTATGAGCATCGCGTTCAATCGGCCGGAGCCGGCGGTGGACGGCAATGTCATGCGCGTGCTGTCCCGCTATTTCTGCCTAGAGGAAGATATTGCGAAGCCGTCCACGCGGATCGGCATCGAGAAGCTGGCCGCATCGCTGATTCCCGAAGGATCAGCGGGAGACTTTAACCAAGCGCTCATGGAACTCGGAGCGCTGGTGTGCACACCGAAGTCACCGGGCTGTCTTACTTGCCCGGTCATGATGCACTGCGAAGGCAGGATGGCTGGGAAAGAGCATATCCTGCCGATCAAGACGAAGGCGAAGCTGCCGCGGCCGGAAACGCGGCTTGCCGCCATTATTACGGGCAGCGGCGCGCATGAAGGCAAGCTGCTCGTGCGGCAGCGGCCGGAGAGCGGCTTGCTCGCCCAGATGTGGGAGCTGCCGCATGTGCTCGCGCTGCCCGGGGAAGGCGGCGTTGCGAAGCGCAAAGGCCGCGGCAAAGCTGCCGCTGCAGCAGCGACTGCGTCGGCCGAGCTCGAAACCGCAGCGGCTTCCATCGCAGAGGCGGCAGCACCGGCAGGCGTCGGCAGCTTGATGGACCGCCACGCGGCCCAAGCCGATTATCTGAGCCGCATGTTATCGGCGGAGGAAGGTTTGCTTGTCAGGCCGACAAGCTGGTGGGGCGAAACCGAGCATGTATTCAGCCACATCGTGTGGGACATGCAGGTATTCCGCGCGGAATTCGGATTCTGGCAGCAGCAAGCCGGGGCTGACAATGTCGATGATGCTGCCGTTGCAGATGAGTCAGCCTCCGCAGTACAATTAGCCGCGGAAACTGCCCCCGTATACGGGCTGCCCGAAGGTAAAGCACCGGCCAACTATCGCTGGATCGGGCCTGAACAGATGAAGGAGCTTGCGTTCCCGAACGTATTTGTCCGTATTTTGCGAGATTATTGGCAGGGTTTGGATTGATTTTCGCAAAGGTCTCGTTCTACAATGATCTATAGGATTGTCCATAGTGATGAGGAGGCTGCTTAAACGTGAGTCAAATGCTGGAACGATTACAGCAAGAGAAGGTTGTAGCTATTTTTCGTTATATCGAGGATCAATATGCAGACCGGGCTGCCGAAGCGCTGATCAGCGGCGGCATTACCCTGATGGAAATTACGATGAATACCGAAGGTGCTGCCGGGATGATTAACCGCTGGCGCGATAAATACGGCGACCAAGCCGGAATCGGTGCCGGAACCGTTCTTGATCTGGATATGGCGAAGGAAGCCGTAGCAGCAGGCTCCCAGTTTCTGATCTCCCCGAACTTGGATGAGTCAGTCGTGGAATATGGTTATTCCAACGGTGTGCCGGTATGGCCCGGGGTGATGACACCGACTGAAATTGTTCGTGCATGGAAAGCCGGTGCCGAAGCGGTGAAGATCTTCCCTATGGGCACGTTGGGCTGGAAATACTTATCCGAAATCCGGGCTCCGCTGGACAAAATCCCGATGCTCGCTACGGGCGGCGTCGATCTGGACAACATTGCGGATTATTTCAAAGCCGGTGCATGTGCGGTTGGCATGGGCAGCAAGCTTGTGAATTTGGATTGGGTACGCAGCGGACGGTTCGATCTGCTCACAGAGCGTGCACGCCAGTTTGCGGATGCGGCTAAAGCGTTGTAAGTAATCGTTAGAATAGGCTTGAAGCGTGGCAGGCTGCCGCGCTTTTTTTTATCTCCCAGTCAATTTTTCTGTTGCTCGGCGATAAACTATTATGGGTGATGCGAATGGAAGAAAATGGGGATATTATCGAGGTTCTCACTCCTGCAACCAGTGAGGATAGGGACTGGCTGAAAGCCTTGTTTGTCAGAGTCGGTGCAGCAAGCTACCGGCTAACGAATGATGAATGTGAATTGACGAGCATTAATGCCATTATCAGAGGCAAAGGGATTGGAAGAGAACTGCTGACTTTTGTAGAAGAAATAGCAAAGCAGTCTGGCAGTCATCACATTTGGCTTGTCACTACGAATGATAATGTCGATGCCATGCGCTTTTATCAAAGGCTGGGGTACCGAATAATCGCGGTACATCCTGGCGCAGTTGATGAAGTAAGGAAGCGCAAGCCTGCAGTCCCGCTTGTAGGATTTTACGGGATTCCCATGCTCGACGAAATCGAACTCCGGAAATTCATATGAAGTTTGAACCGCCCTCACAGCATGAGGGCGGTTTTTCGTTTGGACGAACGATGTGAAGGGCACGAAGGCAAAAAAAGAGGCCTGCGGCATCTCCGCAGGCACTAGAGAAACATATATTTTAAAAGGGGGGTCATGTGACTTATTATATAGACCGATTATGAAGAAAAGATGAGGAGAGTATGAAAGAAGTATGAAGGGAATATTACAGTTTGATTACGCGCGTCAACACGAAGCCAACGTTTCAGGTACCTGCTCAGATTGGCTGCGATACATGCCATCTCTCCCATTACTTTTTGCCGTGTAAAGGGCTTTATCGCAAGTTGCATATAACGTCTCCAGCTGTGTGTGCTTATTCGGCACTACCGTGAGCACACCCATGCTAATCGAATAAGGCACCGGCGGTTCTTCGCCGAACGAGCCGCCAAGCGAGCGTTTAATCTGTTCAGCTAGTTGAGTGGATTCAGCTTCATTCGTTCCAGGGAGCATAAGTCCAAACTCGTCTCCCCCATACCGGACAAATAAATCCTCGCTGCCCAAGCGCCGCTTGATCCTTGACGCCAAGTCCTGCAAGACCTGGTCGCCAACGTGATGGCCATAGGTATCATTAATGGTTTTGAACCAATCAATATCAAACAGCAGGTAGGAGACAGGTTTCCCCTTCTTCGCGTACTGTGCGAGTGCCAGCTTTGCTTGAAGCGTGAACGTTCTGCGGTTCAGTGTGCCTGTCAGATCATCGTAGCTGGCTAACTGCACTAGCTCTTGATTGGTTTTCTCTTTCAAAAGCAATGCAAATGCTATACTCCCCAGAACGGTAAGCAGGAATACCCCCAATATCGAAATCAATTGAAAGATTCCCGGAATGAAGAAACTGGCTGATTCCACGGAATGCAAAGCAATGATCCCTCTTGCCACAAAAACGACGATTGCAATCATATATAGACTACCGGTAACTCTCCTAAGCATAGTTGTTCCTCGCTCGAGAAGGAGCCGATAGGCTGGAATTAACATTACTGCAGTAACCCAAGAGATATAGGCAATTCGGACATCTTCCTTGTTATGCAGAAGGAGGATCAATTGAAAGCCGATAATGCTGCATGCCGTCAAAATCGTATATCGTATAATAGTCTTGCGTCCAATAGGTTTATGAAGATTCAAAAGGGTTACCATTTCTAGGGCAGTCCCTGCTAATAGAATAGAATTCGCGAAACTGATGGTTACTAAGTCCGGTACGATATCTCCCCGAAACGCCATACTAAACCAGGCTATAATTTGCAAGCATTTCGCGAATAGGTAGCTTTTTATAGATGCTAAATTCGTACGATCCAGCCAATAGGAGCTGCCGAGCGATAATGCCAATAAGTAACCGATTCCAAGTACAATGATAATTGTGCGTGAATCTAAATATAAATTCATGGTGTGCACCTGCTTAAATGGGAATATCTACTCCCTCTGATTATAACAAATACTGGGGGAGTGTATATACATCCATCTATGAAGCTAGCTAGATACAGTCACACAAAAGGCAGTTTAAATCCTTACAAAAGAATTACTGAATATCGCCGTTTCCTACTATTCTCCGCGCAAAGTCTCGTAAAAAACAAAGAGGCCTGCGGCATATCCGCAGGCACAAGAGAAAATATATAATAAAGGGGGGTCATGTGTTTATTATAAGGGCTCAATATGAAAGGAATATGAAGGGAATATTACAATTACATTACAAAGTTAAAATTTGGACGGGCGGACAAGTTTTTTTATTACGGATGTTTGACATGTAAACTCCTAACTGAGATTCGAAGAGAGGGAAGAAGTTGAGTATATCCATTGCTTCAGCGCTGATTATTATCGGTCTGTATTTCTACGTATTCCCAAGCCATCTATGGAAGCTAGGGACCTTCGGAATGTGGGAGGGAATGAACGAATCATTCGAAAAACACGGTGACGGCCGCAAACCGACGCAAAAGTTGATCTTTATTTACAGGTTGTTGAGTGTAGGAGTAGTCATTTTGGGCAGCTCATTCATCCTTTTTAAGTGCCTACTGTTCTAACGAATCGTACAGGTCTTATTCGATAGATTTGCTGGTGTTTGAAGCCAATTTCCCCGATATAAGGCTTCTACGATTCGTTAGATTTTCGCAGGCTCGAAATCGGGCTAAATAAGCCCTCTACGATTCGTTAGAATTTTTAATGCGTTAGCTTTTCGAGGCTGGCAGGATTCGCGGAGTGCGGTAAGCGAGATGCGAACTGTGTGGAACACTGCGTGCCAAATTAGAGCTTGGAGCGTACTATGTGGTAGGAGATTCCGGACGGAAAATTGAAAGGGGTTCCAAATAGTGGATCACATGAAGGCTGTTGATTATAGAACAACGGTCTTGTTTGCGTGCGGACAATTGGAAAAAGATACATATTATTTGTTGGATTGGGCCATATTTTATGGAAAGGTGGTATGTCCCATGAAGCCCAATTGCGATGGGCTCGGAATTGGTCTTCAAATGAAGGCACTGCATCATAGGGAATGGAGTCAATTGGATTGGAATAAGGAATACGCGCAGATTAAGATCCAGCCTCATATTCGAGTCAAAATTAAAAATCACGGGTTGCTGATTAGTTGGTTAGCAGCAACCGCGGCTTCATCAAAAGTTAACTTTAACAACAGCGATTAAAATGATAATATAATAGCGATTTTCGATGATATGTCAAAAATAAGAGAGATGCTATTCTATGAAAACCTCCCAATCAACAATGCAGAGCGAACCAAACAGAAAATGGAAAACACGCATGGAAGTACTGGTTGTATCGACCAAACTCGGACTTACTTCTTTCGGAGGACCGATCGCTCATTTAGGTTACTTTCATAACGAATATATTCGCAAACGTAAGTGGTTGGATGAGAGAAGCTATGCTGAACTGGTAGCGCTTTGCCAGTTTCTTCCCGGTCCGGCCAGCAGTCAGGTCGGCATCGGAATCGGGGTTATACGCGCCGGTATTCTTGGAGGTTTTTTAGCCTGGATCGGCTTTACGCTGCCTTCAGTTATTGCCTTAGTATTATTCGCATTGCTGTTAAAGGGATATGATATTAGCCACGCGGGATGGATTCACGGATTAAAAATAGTGGCCGTTGCTATTGTAGCTCAAGCCATTGTAGGCATGGGGCAAAAGTTGACGCCGGATAAAAACAGGGTAACCATGGCCATTATCGCAGCTGCTGTTAGCCTGTTGTGGCAGTCGGCGTTCACCCAAGTGCTGCTTATTGCGGCAGCGGGGGCCTTTGGTTTAGGGATGTATAGAAAGACAACGACTGTTATGGATGCGCCTAACCTTCCCATTCAGGTCAGCCGCGCTTTCGCGTTTTTTTGTTTGATGCTGTATTTCGGTCTATTAATTGCGTTGCCATTGCTCGGCCAGGTTACCGGTTCCGAATGGGTTTCGTTTATTGATCGTTTTTATCGGCCGGGCTCTCTCGTATTTGGCGGGGGACATGTCGTTTTGCCGCTTTTAGAACGGGAATTGGTAACTGCGGGTTGGGTAAGCAAAGAAGACTTTCTCGCTGGATATGGTGCGGCGCAGGCAGTCCCCGGTCCACTGTTTACTTTTGCATCATACTTGGGAGCGATGGCAAAAGGCGCCTCCGGGGCTATAGTCGCTACAATAGCCATATTTTTGCCCGCCTTTTTACTTGTCATCGGAGCTCTGCCCTTCTGGAACTCCCTTCGCGCAAGCTCTTACATCCAAGGTGCGCTCATAGGCATAAATGCGGCAGTAGTCGGTATTTTGTTGGCCGCGTTGTACAATCCGCTGTGGACGACAGCGATTATTAGACCTGAGGACTTTGCGCTTGCATCGATCCTGTTTACCATGCTTGTGTACTGGAAAGTTCAGCCCTGGGCGGTTGTCATTTCCGGAGCGGCCGGAGGTATTTTGCTAAGTATGATTTAAGAGAAACAGAACCGGAAAAGGACTATTTTTTAGGAGATTCCGTATGGTAAATTGAAAGGGGTTCCGACAGAGCAGCGGCGATACGGCTTGGGTGAAATTATGCTGGGAAAATGAGGAGGAGTTTCATGAAGAAAATGACTGCATCAGTCGTTGGCGGAGGAGCCGGCGGGCAGCTCAGCATGAATGCCTTACACAATTCAGAGCATTACGAGTTGGCAGCGATTGCGGATCTTCGGCCGGAAGTGTGTGAGAAACTGCAAAAACAATTTCCCGGCATCCGCACTTATTTGGATCATAACGAGATGTTTAAGGACTGTCCGACTGATGTCGTATGCGTAAGCACCTTCCCGCCTTCGCATGAAGAAGTGACGCTGGATGCGCTCAAGCTTCCGCTCAAGGGGATTCTCGTGGAGAAACCGCTTGGACATACGGTGGCATCGGGACGGAGAATTCTGGAGGAAATCAAGAAACGCGATTTGCCGATGGCTGTGCCGCATGGCCTGCTTGCGAAGAAGACACCTCTGGAAATCATAGAGAGAGTTAGAAGCGGAGAGATAGGCGAGCTCAAGCTCGTAGAAATTCAAAATACGAATTGGGATATTATCAATGCCGGCATCCACTGGCTGCATTTCTTCGTGCAATTGACAGGGAATGAGCCCATGGACCATGTGATGGGGATCTGCGAATCGAGCACGCGTACCTATCGCGACGGCATGCAGGTGGAAACGACGGCTGTCACGTATGGGCAAACGCAGAGCGGTGTCCGGGTAGTCATGAATACCGGAGATCATGTGCGGATTAACACCGAGGGGAAAGACACGTTATTCCGCCTTATCGGAACTGCGGGTCAAATTGAATTCTGGGGCTGGGCGAACGGCTACCGGCTTCTGAATGCGGCGTTTCCGAAAGGCGAGCTGATTATCCCCGAAGAGCTGGCGGTTACGGGGCATCAGGCACATCTCGAGAGTATGGCTGGAATGATCCAATCCGGCGAGCGGAATTATTCGATCCCGGAGAGTTCTCTGCTTGCGCTTGAAATTGTGGAAGGTGCGTACATATCCAGCCGACATCGCTGCAAAGTGACGTTCCCCGTGGATGCATTCGAAGCACCGGCTGAAACGGATTGGAATCCCGGCGTTGCATATAGCGGGACCGGCGGCGGCCGAGACGGCAGGAAGCTTTAATGACGACGGAGGGATTATCGATGAGTCGAATACGGTTTGGGATTGTTGGCGGCGGCTGGCGGACGGAGTTTTATCTGCGCATAGCCATGGAACTGCCGGAGCTATTTGAAGTGAGCGGCGTCGTAGTCCGGAATGAAGAGAAAGCGAAGAAGCTGGCCTCGACGTGGCAAGTGCCGGCATACCGCACTACCGCTGCGCTGCTGGAGCAGGCCGATCCGCTGTTTGTCGTGTCGTCGGTTCCATGGGATGCGAATCCCGGCGTAATCGAAGAATTAGCATTAGCAGATATGCCGGTTCTGTCCGAGACGCCGCCGGCACCGGATGTAGAAGCGCTGATCCGTTTGAATGAGAAGTACGGCGGCAGCCGCATTCAAGTTGCGGAACAATATTTGTTTCAGCCGCTTCACGCAGCACGGATTGCCATCGCGCAGTCCGGGAAACTCGGGACGATATCCCAAGCACAGGTATCGGCGGCGCACGGGTATCATGGCATTAGCCTGATCCGTCAATTTCTTGGCATTACCTTCGAGAACGCGGTCATCCAAGCTTCGCGTTTTCGGTCACCGCTCGTGAATGGGCCGGGGCGGGAAGGAGCTCCGAAGGAGCATCGACTTACGGAGTCCGATCAGGTCATCGCCTCGCTCACGTTTGATGGCAAACTGGGAATCTATGATTTCACAGGCGATCAATACTTCTCGTGGATTCGCAGTCAACGTCTGCTGGTGCGCGGGGAATCCGGTGAGATCAGCAATAAGGAAGTCCGTTATTTGAAGAATTATTCGACGCCGATTGAGCTGGAGCTCCGCAGACAAAATGCGGGGGAAAACGGGAATCTCGAAGGTTATTATTTCAAAGGCATCCTGGCCGGCGAAGAGTGGGTCTACCGGAATCCGTTCACTCCGGGCCGATTGACGGATGACGAGCTTGCCATTGCAACCTCCCTGGCGAAGATGGCTGAATATGCGGCCGGCGGGCCAAGCTTTTACAGTTTAGCTGAAGCTTCGCAGGATCATTATTTGAGCATCAAGATGAATGAGGCACTCGAAACAAAGATGCCGGTACAAACGGAAACACAGCCATGGGCAGCTTCCGTTAAGCGGTAATGTCGATTGCAAATGAAACGATGAAGGCCAGCAGAGAACCTTTGGTTCGGATGCTGGCCTTTTTTTGGCAGTGCAAAATTTTAGTAAATGAGTGATAATGTGACAAAAGGCAACGGAAATGCACGAGCAGAAGGGAAACATGAGGGGATGAGGCATCGTGAAAACGAAGTTTAGACTTGCAAATCTGCATGTGTATCAGAAGGTTATTCTCATATTCATCTTATTGATCGTACCCCTGCTCTTGATAAACCTCCGAATGAATACAACGGGCGCAGCCTTCATCAAGAAAGAATATACGAATTCGATTAACTCCAACGTAAAGTTTTATTCCCGCCAGCTCAATGATCAGATCGCATTTATTCGTAATTTGCAGCTTCAGTTTCTGAATGAATCGGACCTGCAGAAGCTCAGTTTTATCGGAAAACGGCTGGAAGGCTACGAACAATTTCAACTGGTGAACCGCGTACGGGAACGATTGCTGTTGATTCAGAACTCCAGCGAATTTCTGGTAAACAGCGGTGTGTACGTGAAGTCGCTGGAGAAAACCTTCTCCGTCAGGGCCGGTATTAAGGATTTGCCTAATGCGGAATATGAGGCCATTGCATCCTACCGGGAATCCGAGCAAGCGCAGCCGGTTTATAGCAAGAGCGGCAGATTATACTTCATTGCCTCCAGCAACAATGGCAGAATCGTTTCGTACATGGAGATTTCCAAGCCGAAGCTGGAAGAGACGCTGCGCCGATTTGTGGAGAGCTACGAGGATTCCGGGGCAGCGCTTACCAATGATGATTTTACGACGACAATCGCCGTGAAGATGGACAAGGATATTTTCAGCCAAATGCAGAAGCACGTTGCCGGCACGGTCGCCACTCCGCCGGATGATCCTACCCGTACCGATACGCTGAGGCTTGGCAATCATAAATACTTGATTACATCAAGCGATATTCAGATGCTCGGCATGACGATCTTCACCTACATCAATCAGAATGAAGTGCTTGGACCGATTCGGACGTTCAATTTCTGGTATATTATCCTGTCTACGGTTTCCGTAGGCGTGCTGGTCGTATTCTCCTTCTCGGTCAACGTCATGATTCATCGACCGCTCAAACGATTGATTCAAGCCTTCAAAATATTAGAAACCGATAACTTGAATATTTCCATACGTCCGCAAGGCGATATCGAATTCGGATACCTCTATCGAAGCTTCGACCGAATGGTAGACAAGCTTAGAGGCTCCATTCAAGAAAACTATGAGCAGAAAATCGCGCTGCAGCACTCCGAATTGAAGCAGCTGCAATCGCAGATCAATCCCCATTTTCTATACAACAGCTTTTTCAATATCTACATGATCAGCCGAAGCGGAGATGCGGAGAACGCGGCGACGCTGGCGCAGCGGCTCGGCAGCTACTATCAGTTTATTACTCGCAGCGGCAGCGACGAGGTCACGCTTGACCTAGAGTATCGCCATGCAGTGGATTATTGCGATATTCAGGGCATCCGCTTCTCGAATCGGATTACCATTGAAGCGGCGAAGCTGCCGGAGGTGTGCAAGCCATTGCTGGTGCCGAGATTGCTGATTCAGCCGGTCGTGGAAAATGCTTTCGAGCATGCCTTCGAGGATGGGATGAGGCGTGGCAATGTTACCGTCCAAGTGGAATACGAGGAGGATAGGCTGTGCATTTCCGTCGAAGACGACGGCGATACCTTAACGGACGAAGCGCTTGAGCTGCTTCACGAGCGGCTTGCCGATGTGTCTGCTTCGCAAGAGAAGACCGGATTGTTCAATGTTTGCAGGCGTATCCGGCTCAAATTCGGGCAGCGCAGCGGCATCTTCGTTTCTCGAAGCGCACTTGGCGGGCTAAAGGCGGATATGATCATTCACTTTAACGAGATGGGAGATTGAGAGATTCCATGTATCGATTACTCATTGTAGACGATGAACCAGCTATCGTTGACGGCCTTGTTCAGCATTTTCAGCAGGTGGAATCCTTAGAGCTCGACGTATGTAAAGCGTATTCGCCGCTTGAAGCACTTGCCATTGTGAAGAAAACCAAGATCGATTTGGTCATCAGCGACATTCGGATGCCGGGGAAGAGCGGCTTGCAGTTGGCGGACGATATTCTCTTCTACTGGCCGGCTTGCCGGATCATTCTGCTTACGGGATACAGCGAATTCGACTATGTGTACAGCGCCATTCAGAAGAATATCGACAACTACATTCTGAAGACGGAAGGGATCGAAACCATTGTGTCGGCAGTCCTTGCTGCCATCGACAAGCTGGATCAAGCGAATCAAATGCAGGCGGCGCTGGAGCAGGCTAAGCAGCAGCTTACGGTCGCGGAGCCGCATCTGAAGAAGCAGTTTTTTGAAGCGCTGCTGCTTGGGGAGAAGGCACTCGATCTATGGCAAGCGCCTTATTTTGCAGGACTTGCAATGAAACTGAGGAGCACCGACCAAGTGATGATGATCGTCGGAAGGATGGATCGCTATGACCATGTACCGACGACGTATATGGATAAATTGAAATTGCACTTGTCCATTCAAGATGTACTGCGGCAGCAATTACCACCTCACTTTTATGTGGAAGCCGTCGTTCATGATGCCTCCCTGCTCGTATGGTTTATTCAGCCGGCAGAGGATGCCGGTATGTTTAAGAACGGTGAAGGCATCACGCAATGGGAGGATATATCGGAATACCTCAAAGGGATGCTGGAGCCTGTTCAAGATCAATGCCGGCATGCGCTTAATGCGGATGTATCGTTCGCGATCAGCCGCTCTGCGGTGGAATGGGACGATGCGGCAGCCGAATTCGAACGGTTGAAGTCGTCGATGAAGAAATGCTCGCTCTTCGGTCAGCCGATGTCCATTATTCATCTGGGCGATATGGACGATGTCCTTAAGGCAGAGCGGCCGCATCCCGCTGCGCAGCTGTCCACGGGTATGTTCAACAAGCAGCTCGACGCGTTGCAGCGGAGCTTGGAAGCGGGCGATGAGCCGGCTGCCGCGAAGCTGACCTCGGAGCTATATGCCCATGTTGAGATGAATGTATCTTCTCATTCGCTCATCGGCATGGAACGTTATTATCAATTCGTGCTTGTTATTATTACGCAAATGACGCAGGTTCGCCCATCGTCAGTACAGGCTGAAGATGCTTGGACGCTTGATCTCAATGCTTCCAAGGAGCAGCTGTTAGAGCTTGTCCATAAGCTGTGCGAGCAGAAGAAGGAGCAGCAGAACAAGAGCGAGCATCTCATTATCGAGCGCATTCATCGGTTTATCGCGGAGCATTTAGGCCGCGACCTGTCGCTCGCGAGGATCGCGGAGGCGGTTTATTTTAACCCCTCGTATCTCTCCCGGTTCTATAAACAGCTGACGGGAAGGACGCTGTCCGACTATATGAATGCAACAAGAGCGGATGCCGCGCAGCAGATGCTGGAGGAAACGCAGATGAAAGTGAATGAAATCGCGCTGCGGCTCGGGTTCGAATCGCCCTCTTATTTCACCGCCTTTTTCCGGAAAATGACGGGCAGCACGCCGCAAGAATTTCGGGAATCGGTCCTATTGCGAAGAGATCGTAAAGAAAACAGAAGCATGTAAAGATGTTTATAGAGCGAGCCCCCTGCCGCTCAATTTATGATGAAATAGCAAAGTCAAAAGCAGTGACAACAACTTTAATGGGGGGAAACAAAATGAACAGATGGGCAAGTTCTTTTCTGATTATCTCATTAATCGCCACCATGACCGCATGCTCAAGCAATAACGACAACGCTGCAAACGATCAAGCGAGCGAGACAGACAACGCTGTCACAACCAACAATGCAACGACAACTACGGAAAAGACAGACGATGCAGCAACGGAGAACGTCGATCCGCTGGGTAAATATCCGGAGACGTTAACGGTAACCGAAGTACTCGGGTACGGTCCGCCAGAGGATCCGAAGACGCCTGCAGGCTTAACACCGGATCAGAATGCGTACTTGAAGGATCTGAAGGAACAGCTGAACATCGATTTGAAATACAAATGGACGGTGCCGACCGACCAGTACGAGCAGAAGTTCTCGCTTTCCATTGCGTCCGGCGATTTGCCGGATATTATGGATGTCGATATTCGCAACTTCGAGAAATTCAAGAATCAAGGCGTACTGGCCGATTTAACCGACGCTTACGAGAAATACGCTTCGCCGACGCTGAGAAAGTTTATGGAATCCGATGGCGGGCAGGCGATGAAGTCGCTGACTTCGGACGGCAAGCTGTACGGGATTCCGGGTTTCGAAGAGCCGTTCTTATCGACTCAGATCCTATGGATTCGCGCCGACTGGCTGAAGAACGTGAACCTGGAAGCTCCAAAGACGATCGATGATTTAGAGAAAATCGCAACGGCTTTCGTCAATAGCGATCCGGACAAGAACGGCAAGAAAGATACGTACGGCCTTGCGCTTCAGAAGAACATTGTAAACTGGGGATTCGATACACGCGGCCTGTTCTTCGGCTTTAATGCGTATCCGAGCGGATGGATCAAAGGCAGCGACGGCAAGCTGGTGCCGGGCGAGATTCAGCCGGAGATGAAACCAGCGCTCAGCAAGCTGCAAAGCTGGTATAAGAACGGCATCCTCGATAAGGAATTCGCGCTCAAAGACGAGAACAAAGTCGTCGAAGATATTGTCGGCAGCAAAGTCGGCATGCTGTACGGCGAATGGTGGCTCCCGAACTGGCCGCTTAATCTGAACAAAGATGCGGATCCGAATGCAGAATGGATTTGCGTACAAATCCCGTCCCTTGACGGTTCACCGGGTAAATCGCTGGTACCGAAAGTGCGCATGGGACATATCGTTGTCGTAAACAGCAAGTTCAGCAACCCGGAAGCGGCCATTAAGATGATCAACTTCTATATCGAGATGAACACGAAAGCCCATTACGACACGAACAAACCGGAGAATGGCTATGTGTATAACTGGTTCGTGCCGCGCATTTACAACCCGGTTGAAATTCAAACGATTCATGACGAAGTCAACAATGCGATCGCGAACAAGGTGAATTCGGTGAGCGAGGACATTCCGTATTACGTCAACATCCAGAAGCCGCTCGAAGCTGCGCAGAAATTCCTGTCAGGCGACAAAACCGGATGGGGACTCTACTCCAGCCGCGTTTCGAAGGACGGAGGCTGGGGCCTTACGAGTCAAATTCGCGACAGCAATCAATTCGTGTACAACGAGTTCTACGGCTCTGCAACGGAATCGCAGGTCGAGAACGGCGCGCAGCTGGATAAGCTGATGAACGAAACGTTCACGAAGATCATCATGGGCGAATCGATCGACAGCTTCGATAAATTCGTCAGCAGCTGGAAAGCGCTCGGCGGCGACGATGTAACGGCAGAAGTGAACGAGTGGTACAGCAGCGCATCGAAATAAGGAGAATGGCAGAAACGGCGGAGGACGCTTACGCAAGTAAGCTCTTCTCCGCTGCTTCTTACCGGAGCTGGAGGCGGAACCTTGATGAAACAGCAGACAATGCGAAGAAGCCGGTTCATCCGGCAGTTGCCATTCCATATCATGCTCATACCCGGAATTATCGTTACGCTTATTTATGCCTATGGCCCGATGTTCGGCATCGTCATGGCTTTTCAGAAATTCGATCCCGTGCTCAGCTTCTGGAAATCCAAATTCGTCGGCTGGAAAAACTTCCGCTACATGTTTCACCTGCCGGACATGAATCAAGTCATCTGGAATACAGTGGTTATATCCGTGCTGAAGATCGCCTTTGGTCTGGCGGTACCGCTTATTCTTGCCTTATTGCTCAATGAGATAAGCAGAGACTGGTTTAAGCGAGTGATTCAAACGAGTATCTTCCTGCCTTTCTTCCTCTCGTGGACGGTGCTGGGCGGTGTTATTCTGGAGCTGTTTTCCTTGAAGGGGCCGATCAATGATTTGCTTGCCGGCACGGGGATTGAACCGATTATGTTTATGGGCCAAGGCGATTGGTTTCGGGCCATCATAGTCGGCTCGGAGGTTTGGAAGGGCATGGGCTACAATATGATTATTTTCCTGGCAGCCATTGCGGGGATCAATTCAAATTTGTATGAAGCGGCCGAGGTAGACGGAGCGGGAAAATGGAAGCAGGTCGTCCATATCACGCTGCCGGGCATGGCGCCGATTATTATATTGCTTGCTACGCTTAGCTTAGGCAATATTCTGAATGCCGGATTCGATCAAATTCTGATCCTGTATAATCCGGTCGTCTATGAGAGCGCGGATATTCTCGATACGTTCGTCTACCGGCTCGGGATATTCAACCAGCAATATGCGCCCGCTGCTGCCGTCGGATTGTTTAAGTCCGCGATATCCTTAGGATTGGTAGGCTTATCCTATTACTTAGCCTATCGGTTCACCAAGTATAGAATCTTCTAAGAGACTGGAGGAGATGACATGGTTTATCGAGCATCGTGGAGCAGAGTCCTGTTCATGGTCGTGAATACGATCGTGCTGGTAGGGGTGACTTTGCTGGGCATATTACCGTTCATTCATCTGCTTTCAGTCAGTTTAAGCTCCAACATTGCCGCAGTGGCTGCGCAGGTTAAGTTATGGCCGGTCGGATTTACATTGGATGCCTATCAATATCTGGCGCAAAAGGTAGAGTTTATCCGTTCCTTGAAAGTATCCCTGGAGCGCGTTATTCTCGGCACGGCCATCAGCATGTTTCTGACCATCATAACCGCATACCCATTATCGAAGAGCAGAGAACAGTTTGATTTCCGAACGCTGTACGTGTGGTTCTTCGCGGTTACGATGTTTTTCGGCGGCGGCTTGATACCGACTTATATTGTTGTCAAAGAAACCGGGCTGATTAACAGCATCTGGGCGCTGATCGTTCCCGGGGCACTGAATGTGTGGAATATGGTGATGCTGCTCAATTTCTTCCGCAATATTCCGAAGGATATGGAGGAAGCGGCGACCATCGATGGGGCAGGTCAATGGGCGATTCTGATACGCGTCTATCTGCCTGTGTCCTTGCCGTCGCTTGCGACCATCCTATTGTTCACCATCGTCGGCCATTGGAACTCCTGGTTTGACGGCATCTTGTACATGAATTCTCCGGAGAAGTATCCGCTTCAGACGTACTTATCGACACTGGTGACGGCTATTAATAAAGCGGCGATATCCATCGACGACTTAAAGCGGCTCGAGGAAGTCAGCGAGAAAACATTGCGAACGGCGCAAATTTTCTTAGGTGCTTTGCCGATTATGCTGGTTTACCCGTTCCTGCAGCGTTACTTCATCAAAGGCATTACGGTTGGCAGCGTAAAAGAGTAGGAGATGAGCGTCTGATGAGCAAAGTGAGGATTGCCTTAATCGGAGCGGGACTGCGCGGACAAAATTACGTCGATTATGCGCTGGCACATCCGGATGAGATGGAACTGGTAGCAATAGCGGATCCTAATTCAGATCGGCGGGATCTCTTGAAGCAGCGTCACGGGGTAGATGAGCGCAAGTGCTATGACGATTGGCGCGAATTGCTGGCGCAGCCGAAGCTCGCAGATGCCGTGCTGATCTGCACGCAGGATAAGATGCATTACGAGCCGACGATGACGGCGCTGGATGCGGGTTATCATGTTCTGCTTGAGAAGCCCATGTCACCGGACCCGCTCGAGTGCCTGGAGATGGGGGCGAAAGCAGAGCAGTCAGGGCTCATCTTCTCGATCTGTCATGTGCTGCGGTATACGAATTTCTTCCGTTCTGTGAAACGGATGCTCACGGAAGGCCGGATCGGACAACTGATGTCGATCCAGCACAATGAGAATGTGGGGTATTGGCACCAGGCACACAGCTTCGTTCGCGGCAATTGGCGCAATGCCGAGGAATCGAGTCCGATGATTCTGGCTAAGTCCTGCCATGATATGGACATCTTGTTGTGGCTGGCGGGAGCGGATTGTACCCGTTTATCCTCCTTCGGCTCGCTCTCGTATTTCAAGGCTTCCAATGCTCCGGAGGGAGCACCGAAGCGATGCACGGACGGTTGCCCGGCGGCTGATGAATGTTTATATTACGCGCCTAATGTCTACCTCGGGGACGCGGAAAGCTGGATGGCGGCGGCAATTAGCGATGATCCCAGTCCTGAAGCAAGGCTTAAAGCTTTGCAGGAAGGGCCGTACGGACGCTGTGTCTACCAGTGCGATAACAATGTAGTGGATCATCAGGTGGTGAATATGGAGTTTGCCAATGAAGTGACGGCGGTCTTCACCATGAGCGCATTTACGCAGGAATGCAGCCGAACGCTCAAGCTGATGGGCACGAAAGGCGAAATTCGGGCTTCCATGGAGAAGAACGAAATCGAACTGATTCGTTTCGGAGACAGTTACGCGCCGGAGAAGATATCTCTCGAAATGCCGGGCGGCTATTCAGGTCATGGCGGAGGAGATTATGGGTTAATGAGCGACTTTATCGGACTGGTGAAGTCGGGCGGCGGCGCAGGCGATAGTCTCACTTCTGCGGCCAAATCGGTGCAAAGCCATATGATGGCTTTTGCTGCGGAAGCTTCGCGCTTAGAGAAACGCGTGATTGAGCTGGATGCATTCAGCAATGAGTTCGCAGCAGACTAATCTTATGTTCGTTGGGTAAGATCGTCATTATTCTTCTTGCACAGCAAAAAGGACTGTCTCAAAAGTTGCCATGCGCACTTTTGAGACAGTCCTTTTACTTAAACTCGCTTGACCATGCGGCGGTAGTCGCTGTCGCCGATGCGCAGCATGTCGTCTTCCTCGTAGCCGCTTGCGAGATAAAGCCGGTAGGCCCGCTCGTTATACGTTTCGACGATTAGTGCCGCACGCTCGAAACCGAGCTGTGCCGCGCGCTGCTCGGCGGCTGCCATCAGCAGCTTGGCGATGCCTTGTCCGCGATATTGCTCATCCACGGCCAGCGCGTCCAGATAGAACTCGCCATCTCTTGCCTCACGGACAATAACGCTGTTTTCTTTGCCCGGTCTGCCATGTAGCTTGGCGAGGAAAGGCTCGTCCAACTGCCCTGCATCGTTACCGGAGTAGGCCACGACCATGCCGGCAATCCGGCCTTCCTGTTCGGCGACGATCACATTGTCGAAGCTGACCCGATTGCCCGGCTGTTTGTAGAAGGTAGTCAGCAGCTCTGCTGCTTCGATTTCATCCGATGCTCCCGTAAGCAGATAAGCAATCGATCCGATCGCTTCGAGCAGCAGCGGAATGACCTCAGGGGCGTCGTCTCTTGCTGCAATACGCGTAATCACTGCGATAACACTCCTTGTGACGCGATTATTTTCCGAGAAGAAACTCTCCCAATACATCCACGATAATCTGATGATCCAGCTCGCCGGGCAGTCCGGAGGCTGTAATCGTCCCTACTACGCCGACATTCTTGATGATGAGCGGGAAGGATCCGCCTTCTGCCGCATAATCCTTCGGATCAAGGTGAGACGCCTCAATGGAGTTGCCGTTTGCTTTGAACTCGACATGCATGAAGTAGGAGCTGTGACCGAAATGGTGAACAACATTGCGCTTACGCTGAATCCACTGATCGTTGTTTGTATTTGTTCCGTTCATTTTGCTATGGAATAATAGCTCGCCGTTTCTAACAATCGTGACCGCGATCGCTTTGTCCTCTTGCTTTGCTCTCTCAATTAGCTTCGTGCCGATTTGAAAAGCGGTTTCGTTGGTAAACGCGGAGAATTGAAGCTCGTTCTCCTGTTGCTGCAGTTGCTCTAGCAAAGCTTGATACTCACTCATATGTAGCACTTCCTATCGGCTGATTTTTTCACCTCTTATACTATGCTTTAACCTAGGCTTCGTCAAACCGCGGCTATCGTTTGTAAGCGCTAAGGGTTGGTCTAATCGGACAAAAGCTTAGGCAGGAATGCAATTCCGGCGCTCGAATAGGATGGAATAGAGGACGACCTGATTTCCTCACATTGAAGGAGTGATCGGCAGTGCCGGAATTTACGCAGGGCAGCTATGGCGGAGAATCGATACGATTAGCTAACGAGCATATGCGGATTGACGTGCATAAGAGATTGACCGGATGGGGATGGGCGGAAGTATTTTCGGCAGATGAGCGGTTTATGGGGGTGCTGGAGCATTTCGGCGAAGTGCTGCTGCGAGATCAGGAGATTCCGATTCGAATGGAGTCGGAGTCGTACGAGCGGACGCAGTCGGAGGAAGGAGAGTCGCTGACGTTCAAAGTAAAAGCGCTCGTCGTGCAGCAGAAGCTCAAAGGCACTTCGTTTGATACGTGGATCCGGTATCCTTTCGATGCGCCGTTGATGGATGGCGAAGTGAAGCTGACGTTAGTGCGCGATCAGCCTGTATTGAAGCTGGCCTATTCGTTTGTGTCGCATTACAACCTGTTTGTCCGATATGTCAGAGGGCCGTGGGTCAAAGTCGGCGCGGATTCGTTCGGGGCGAAGAAGACAGATGCCATCTTCCCCGGCGTGGAATGGCTGGAAGGCGAGGAATGGTCGAGCGGCACAGATTGGTTCAAGGATCCGTGGGCACTTAGAGTCGCGCCGCATCCGAATAAGGTAGCTTTCCCGGTGATGGCGGTCAGTCATGAAGGTACGGCAGTCGGCTTGTCGTGGGACCCGGCGCTGCATGCAACCCGATGGTTCAACTATCGCGTTCATGTGCAGCAGCCTGTATTCGCTTCTCCGAATTTCATAGACAGACGGAATCATCATCTGCTCGGACTGATGGTACCGGATGCGCAAACCGAGCATGCCGAGAATCAAATCTATGCGGCGGCAGAACCGTTGGAACTCCATCCGAAGCAGGTAGTTGCTTGGAACGCTGAGCTGGTCGTCATCCCGGGGCGATCGCTGGATGCGGTAACGGATTGGATCACTCGCTCCGGAGGACTTCCTGTGCCGGCCGCAGCTAGGTGGACTTATGAGGACGCGCTTGATCGCATCGCACAAGCTTACGATGAGCGATATTGGCAGCAGGGACAAGGCTTCGGAACACCGCAGTTTGAGAAAGGGCATTCGCACCGCGTGCCGCGTTTCGCAGAAGCCTACATAGAACGCCGCAAAGGGACGGCGATAGCCGCATCGCTGCAGGAGAAAGTCGACCAATGCAATGCGATGAATGCGGCGAGTGATACAGGGATAGGCGAATCCACTGCCGTGGAACGCCTACTGCAAAAGGGATTGGAGCTGCTTTCGCATCAAAGGGAGGACGGTGCATTCCCGTTTGATCCGGATGGGCGGCATTATATGAAGGATGACTTTGTCGTGGCGAGAGCTTTCCTTGAACCGATGGGTCATGCCGGAGATACGGCTCTTGATCTGTGCGTCGTGCCGGCAATCGAGCTGCTCCGGCTGTGGCAGGCAACCGGCGATGAGCGCTTGAAGGAAGGCGCGCTGCGCGCCATCGACTATTGCTTGCCGATGACAAGGCCGGAGGGCGGCGACTTCTGGGAGACGCCGCTGCATAGTCCGAACCTGTTCGCGGCAGGCCATGCCGCTATCGCGAATTGGCTCGCTCATCTGGCAACAGGCGAGCAAGTCTATAAGGATAAGGCGGTGTACTGGATTCGTTCCGTGCTCCCTTTCACCCATCTATGGCAGCCCGCGGATAAACCCATGCTGTACAACACGAAGCCGTGTTTCTGCTCAAGCGATTGGTATTTTGCCAATTGGGTGCGCGATCATGTGCAGTGGGAAGTGCTGGAAACGTTCGCGGAATCCTATAGACTCGGCATCGATTGGGCGGTCATAGATCCGGCCATCGACTGGACGCGTTATCGGGAGGGGATCACGAATGCGGCGATGCGCTGGATGATCGATCACCGGGATGCCACGTGGATGCCGCATAATTTGCAGCATACGAAGGCGTATTATGAGCAGGGTTTGCTCGACGATTGCTTCGCGGATACGCATAATTCGGTCACCGGCTTGTATGGCGGAATGGCGATTATGCCGGATGCGATCGCGGTGAACTTGCTGGCGATAACGGAAGGTTAAGATGAAGCCCACGGTTGCGGTCTGAACTGTGGGCTTCTATTTGTCTTGCTTGATTCGGAGCCTGCCGCTATGATCATTCCTAGAGTAATTATGGGAAGACTGCCTAGTGATTGCGGATAGGAGGACTCATCGGAATGAATAAATTGAACACGCTCGGTTCCCGATTTATTTTGTTATTCTGCGCGATTACGATTCCGCTGTTAATCATCTTGTTCCTCGTAGGGAGCTACGCGAAGAGCGTCGTGCTCACCCAGGTGGCGAATTCCTATCAGAATCTGGTGAACTCCAACTTGAATATGATCGACAGAAGCTTGGAGGATATTACGACGAATATGGTGGATATCGTGAATAACAGCGATGAGTTCCAGCGATTCGGCCAGCCGGGATTAACCGATTCGGATTATTATTTTGCACAGATGGAATTGATTCACCGCAATACGACCTATCAATCGTACTACCATACGGTCGATATGTTCTTCGTTTATTCAATGCCGAATGCTGCTCTCTATTCCACGAACCTGGTCGGCGCGGCTTCGGGTTATTATGAACCGGTCAGGGCGTGGATCGACAGCTCGTTCCGGCGTCCGGATTTGCTCAAGCAGTATTTGTACAAGTGGTCGGTTATTCGAATAAAAGACCAATATTTCCTGTATCGGCTGGTCAGCGATGACTTAACGAACAATGCCTACATCGGCGCCATTATCAACATCAACAGCTTGAAGACGCCGCTGGGTAACTTGGATGTAAAAGGCGGCGCAGGCGTCTTAATCGTAGGCGATGACGGCAGCGTACTATCGAACCCTTCCGCACCGCTTTCTACGATTACGAAGCTGCCTCCGGACAATATCAAGGTGACCGGTTCTTTCACCGTGGAGGATGGAGCGTCCAAGCTGCTCGCGGTGAACAAGCATTCGGGGACTGCAGGCATCAGCTACGCAGTCGTCGTTCCGAACTCAGAGCTGCTCAGCGGTTTGAGCCGCTTTCAAGCCGTCATTAACTTCCTGCCGCTGCTCGTATTCGCGATATTGGTGCTCTATTTATTTATTTTCCGGAACATTCTGTTCAATCCCATTCGTCATCTGCTGGGCGCCATTCGGAGAATCAAAGAAGGCGATATGAGCACGCGGCTGCCGAATTCGCAAATTGCGGAGTTTGCGATCATTAACCATACGTTCAACAACATGGTCGAAGAGATCACCCATTTGAAAATCGACGTGTACGAAGAGAACCTGCGCGCGCAGCAAGCCGAACTGAAGCATTTGCAGACGCAGATTAATCCGCATTTCTTCCTGAACACGATGAATATTATTTTCCAATTGGCAGATTTGAAGCGGAATGAGCTGGTGAAGAAAACCGTTCGTCACATGGTTCAGTATTTCAGATTCAGTTTGCGGACGAAGCGGGATGCAATCATGCTCGAACAGGAGCTGGAGCATATTCGGAACTACTTGGAAATTCAGAAAATGCGATTTCAGGACTCATTCGCCTTCGAGATTCACGTGCCGGATGACTTATTGCGCGCTAAACTGCCTTCGCTGATCGTGCAGCCGTTCGTAGAGAATGCGATGATTCACGGCATGAGCGTGAAGAACGCGCCGTTCATCCTGCAGTTGTCGGCACGGCGCGTGCAAGGCGAGCAAGAGATGATGGAGATTGCTATTGAAGATAACGGCAAAGGCATGACGGCCGAGAAGTTAGCTGAATTGAACGATGACGGGTACGCCCCGGATTCGGAAGACAATCATATCGGGATTTGGAACGTGAAGAAGCGATTAACGATGCAATACGGAAACAAGGCTGAGTTGGGATTTTATCCGAATGAACGAAATGGCGTAAGGATTCGTCTCCTGCTGCCGATTGACTATGCGGAGGAGTGAGGTTTGCGGTGAAACGGTGTACGATGCTGATTGTCGATGATGAGAAGTTCGCCATTGAAGGCATTATGAATTGCAAGGATTGGGAAGCGCTCGGCATGGATGCGGTTTATGCGGCCGGCAGCGCTGATGAGGCTAGGGCTCTCATGCTGGAAAAGCCGGTGGACATTCTAATCTGCGATATTGAGATGCCCGATGAGGATGGACTTTCGCTGGTCCGCTGGGTGAAGGAGCGGTACCCGCTGACGGAATTTGTGTTTCTGACCTGTCACAGTGAATTTACGTATGCGAAGCAGGCGGTGCATCTTGGGAGCTTCGACTATTTGCTGAAACCGGTGGATAGCGAGGAACTGGCGCAGGTTGTCGGGCGTATGATCGAATCTATCCACGAGCGAAGAGAGCAGTCGGATTATAACGAGAAGTATCAGAAATATTACGCGTTATACAACAAACAGCAGCCGCTGCTGGTCGAGCATTTCTGGCAGGACATGCTTTCTCGCCGGATTTTGTCTTTCGGGGATTTCCTGGATCGGGCGCTGCAGGACGCTCAAGTTGCGCTGTCATCCGGCGATTATGTGCTGCCCATTCTGATCAGTCCGGAAGAGTGGACGAAGGTGCTGCCGGAGCGGGATCAGGAAATTCTGGAGTACGCGGTGAAGAAAGCGGCGGAGGAAATGCTGCTGGCAGGTCGGCGGGGGCACGCGGTTATGGACAGGAACGGATTCCTGTTCGTGTTGGTGTACGGTGGCGGCGAAGGTGAAAGCAATGGCGCTAGCGATGGCGTTGGTAATAACAATGGTGACGGCTCGGATGGTTGGGTCCAAGCAGCGGAGCGGTTCAAAGCGGCTTGTCTGTCCTACTTCTACTGTCAGATCTCCTGCTATATCGGATATCGTGCGACGCTTCAGGAGCTGCCGGGATTGTGCGATGGTCTGAAGGACATGGAGCGAAATAATGTGACGAAGCCGCATTCGGTGCTGCTCTTCAATAAGGCTGCAATTGCGGGAGTGGTGGCTGCGTCTTCTCCTTCGAATGAGCCGGTTAGCATGAATATTTCCGAGTGGATGAGTGTGATCTCGAGCGGCAACCGCGATAAAGTAATCGCATTAATTGGGCAGCATGTGGCGAAGCTGGAGCAAAATCCGAATAGTACGCCGAAGCAGCTTGAGGCGTATTTGCATGAGTTTCTGCAGGTTATTTATCATTTTCTGTACGGCCGCGGCATTGCTGTCAGTCAGATCCCGAATTTCACGATGTGGTCAACGGCGCAGATCCGTACGCTCGCCCAGTTTAAGTACTGGGCCGTTCATCTGGTATCGGCGGTGATGGATACCGTGTTTCGCGATAAAGAAGCGGATGGATTCGTGCAAAAAGCGATTTACTTCATGCGAGAGAACGTCGAGGAGGATATCTCCCGCGAGGATGTTGCCGCATATGTGAAACTTAATCCGGCCTATCTCTCCCGGCTCTTCAAGAAGGAGACGGATCGGAACTTGATCGATTATCTCATCGAAACGAAGGTAAACCGCGCGAAGCATCTGCTCGATACGACGGACATGACCGTCAGTGCTATCGCCCAGCAGGTCGGCTATTCGAACTTCTCGCATTTTACGAGGACGTTCAAGAAGCACACCGGCGTGAACCCGCAGGAGTACCGGAAGCAGTCGTAGTGGCGCGGATGATATAGGCAATGGGAGACATGGCCGATGGTGGCCATGTTTTTTTGTGCTTGGACGCCGGTTGGTGCAGGGGTAGTGGTGAAAAAGTTTGCCGAAAATGCAGCATTTGGCCGGGAATCGTACGCGATATCGGGACATGTTGCGCGAAAGGCAACATTGCGGGCATCAAAGGGCATGAACATTCGAGAAAAGCGAAAATGTTGCATATTGAACAACATCTCGCCGGATGTCGCACCGGTTACCGAGAAATGCTGCACAGATAGCAACATTTAAGCAATGTCGGTGGCAGTGTACAGCCTGTAATCAGAGCAACAAACTTAGTTAGTTGGGGGAATCAGCGAGAGTAGCACCCAGAGATCTACATGGTAGCCTAACCAACTATTTTCTAACAAGAAGCGCACCCAGAGATCTACATGTTGGCTAAAGCAGCAAATTCCGCACGAGAAGCACGCTAGGAGATCTACATTGCAGTCCAAACAGCAAACTTTGAGCAAGAAGCACACCCAGAGATCTACATGTCATGAAACCAGCCACAGCGGCACATCTCAAGACCCGCGTCTGCCGTTTTGTCACTTGTCCAAATGAAGATGTCACAAATCGACTAGGCGAGGGTGACAAAAACGGTAGGGGCGCGGTCCGATTCTCGGTATGATGATCACATCAACAAGCAACAGGATGGTGAACGGCATGAGCGCAGATCGGCCGATGACAACGGCGGCGACGGAAAGAGAGAAAGGGAAAGGCAGAGCGGGCAATCCGCTGCGGGCGCTGCTGAAATATCACGCGCTTTGGCTATTGGCCTTACCCGGTATTTTGCTGCTGCTGATTAATAATTACATGCCGATGTTCGGCATATTCCTCGCATTCAAGAGCTTGAACTTCTCCAAGGGCATATGGGGCAGCGACTGGGTCGGCTTCGATAACTTCAAGTTTCTGTTCGCCACGAATGAGATTTGGCGCATTATCGCGAACACGGTGCTGTACAATATCGCTTTTATCGTCATCAATACGGCACTCTCCGTTCTGCTCGCACTGTTACTCAATGAGGTGAGAAGCAAGGTGCTGTCGAAGTTTTTCCAAAGCTCGATGCTCTTGCCGCATTTTATATCGATGGTGGTAGTGGCCTATCTCGTGTTCGGTTTCCTCAACCCGGATTTGGGGTTCATCAACAAAGCGATTCTGGAACCGTCGGGGCACGAGGCAGTCTCATGGTACATGTCACCTAAGTACTGGCCATATATTCTGATCATCGTGAACAGCTGGAAGTCAGTCGGCTTCGGTTCGATTATCTACTTGGCGACGATCGTCGGCATCGATAAGGAATATTACGAGGCGGCGATGATTGACGGAGCCGGGAAGTGGAAACAAATGACGAGGATAACCGTTCCGTTCCTGATCCCGATCATGATCATCCTCACGCTGCTGTCGATCGGCAAAATCTTCAATGCGGACTTCGGCTTGTTCTATCAGGTGACGATGAATTCGGGCATGCTGAAGGAAGTCACGGAAGTCATCGATACCTACGTGTACAACGCGCTGCTTGTCTCCGGAGATACGGATTTGGCGTCATCGGCCGGGCTGCTTCAGTCGGTTATCGGATTTATTTTGGTCGTATCCGTCAACTTGGTTGTGAAACGGGTCAGCAGTGATAAAGCTTTATTTTAAAAGGTGGGAGAGCATGAACAACAGCAATCGGACGAACCCGATCATCATTGTATTCTTTATCATCGTCAGTCTGGCGAGCTTGCTTCCGTTCTGGCTCATCCTCATGGTGTCGCTTACGGGTCAAAATGCACTGGTGAAATACGGATACAGCTTCTGGCCTCAAGATTTCGATCTGGCCGCTTACCGCTTCCTCATGCATGATGCGGAACCGATCCTTCGCGCATATGGCGTTTCGATATTCGTCACCGTGGTCGGTACGATAGTCAGTTTGTTTGTCACATCGGCATTAGCGTATACGTTGTCGCGGAATGATTTTCCGTTCCGCAATTTACTCAGCTTCTATGTACTGTTCACGATGCTCTTCGGCGGGGGCTTGCTCCCATGGTACCTTGTGTACACGAAGTTCTTGCACTTGCAAGACACGCTTCCGGCGCTTATTATCCCGGGCTTACTGGGCGGATTCAACGTGTTCATTATGAGGACGTATTTCACGACCAGCATCCCGCCGTCTTTAGTGGATTCGGCGCAAATTGACGGGGCCAGCGAGTATCGGACGTACTTCAGCATTATTTTGCCGCTGTCGCTTCCTGTGCTTGCGACGATTGGACTGTTTGTCATCGTGACGTACTGGAATGACTGGTTCACAAGCTTGGTGTTTATCAACAATGACAGGCTGTACAACCTGCAATATTTCCTCTATAACACGCTCATGAATGCCCAATATTTGCAGGCTATTGCGAGCAAAGCGCATATTGACGCGTCGTCCACGCAAATTCTTCCGCTGGAAGAGCTGCAGATGGCGATGGCCATTATCGCGGTGCTTCCGGTTGCGATGGTGTTCCCGTTCTTGCAGAAATATTTTGTGAAAGGCCTAACGGTAGGCGCTGTGAAAGGCTGAATTCGGCAACAGCCGATTTAGTATATAGACATCATACAGAGCATTCATTATGGGAGGTTACAGAAAATGAAACAGGTATCAAAAGGTTCCTTCGTTCTGTCATCGCTGCTCCTTTCACTCTCACTCGTAGCGGCAGGCTGCTCCAGCGGCACCAACAACAATGCAGCTAACAACGAGAAGCCGGCGAATCAGGCTCAAGAGAGCAGCACGAACACCAACACGGGCACCGCCAATACGACCGAAGCTCCGAAAACGCTTGAGCCGTACGAGGTTGTCATGGTTTATCCCGATGGCAAGCAAAATGACCTTGGCGTCGTGCAAACCGCGATGAACGATTACTTGAAACAAACCTATCCGGATATGAATATGACGGTGAAGCTGAACCCGATCGACTGGAGCGCCTATGCCGACAAGACGAATCTGATGATGTCTTCCGGGCAGAAGTTCGACTTGATCTGGACGGCAAACTGGATGAATTTCGATGCACAGGTGAACAAAGGCGGACTGCTTCCGCTAGACGATTTACTCGCTCAGAATGCGCCGGATATTGAGGCAATCGAAGGCAAGTTCCATGATGGCGCATTGCGTAATGGCAAAATCTACGGCGTTCACGTGCATCAAGAGCTGGGCAATCCGCAAGGCGTCGCGATCAGCAAAGCACTCGTAGACAAGTACAACCTGGATCTGAGCGCGCTGAAATCCGGCGAGTTCAAAGACCTCGGCCCCATCTTGAAAACGATCAAGGAAAATGAGCCCGGCGTAACGCCTGCCGTTGGACCTTCGTTCCCGCTAGGCGCTTACTACGGTTCAGGAAGCACTGCGAATATCGTAGGCCCGATCGGGCTTGATCTGAGAGATACCGATCCGAACAATACGTACAAAGTCGTGAATACCTATGCAACGCCGCGTTATATGGAGCTTGCGAAGCTGACGCGCGAATGGTTCAAAGCCGGTTACATCAATAAGGATGCAACAACGCCCGGCGTAGATATTTGGAAGAAGTTCCAAGCGAAGACGGCGTTCGCTTCCATCGGCAGCGACTTGGACATTCTGGCAGGCACCGAAATCGGTTTGCCGCAGCTGATGCCGAGCAAAACAAGCAGCGTCGGCAGCGACATCATTCAAGTGCCGCTGAACATCGACAGACTGCAAACGACGAAGCTGGCTGCTACGATGCAAGGGATTTCGCAAACCTCGAAAGACCCTGCCCGTGCCATGATGCTGCTTAACCTGTTCTACAAAGATCAGAAGCTGCTGAGCTTGTTCAACTTCGGCGTCGAAGGCACCCACTACGTGCTGAAAGACGGTCAAGTTGCGCTGCCGGATGGCAAGACTCAGGATACAGTCGGTTTCTATCACGACAACATGTGGCAAATCGGGAATCAAATGCTGAACTACACACGTGTAGGCGAAGATCCGAATAAGTACAAAAACTATGAAGAGTTTAACGCGAAAGTATCGAGCAATCCTTCGCCAATCTTAGGCTTCGTCTTTAACTCTGAGCCTGTGAAGAACGAGCTGATTGCCGTCAGCAAAGTACAAAGCACTTTCGATCCGGGACTGCAATCCGGCCAGCTTGATCCGGAGGTGGAAATTCCGAAGCTGATTCAGAAGCTCCAAGGTGCGGGCATTGACAAAATCATTGCCGAAGCGCAAAAACAGCTGGACGAATGGCGTGCGGCAAACGGAAAGTAAGGGTTACGGCCAAGGGGTATAATCCAAAGCGATTATACCCCTTCATTTATCAAACCGGCAGTATTGGATCTTATGGCCGGTACAACTAACAGGATGGTGTTCAACGATGATCAAAGTAACCGTTTGGAATGAATATTTGCATGAAATCAACAACCCTACTGTGGCGGCTATTTATCCGAAAGGGATTCACGGCGCGCTCGTCGAAGGCTTATCCAGCGAGCAGCTCACGGTGAAGACGGCGACACTCGCGGAGCCGGAGCACGGTTTGTCCGAGGAAACGCTGGCGAATACCGACGTTCTCATTTGGTGGGGACATCTGGCTCACGATCAGGTGGATGATGCGGTTGTGGAGCGAGTATATAACCGGGTATTGCAAGGAATGGGACTCCTTGTATTGCATTCCGGTCATGCTTCCAAGATCTTCAGCAAGCTCCTTGGCACCCCGACAGGGCAATTGAAGTGGCGCGAAGCAGATGACAAAGAGCGTATCTGGGTCATCGATCCCGCCCATCCGATTGCCGCGGGCATCGGGGAGTACATCGAGCTGGAGAAGGAAGAAATGTACGGCGAGCATTTCCATATTCCGGCACCGGATCAGCTTGTATTCGTCTCTTGGTTTGAAGGGGGAGAGGTGTTCCGAAGCGGCGTTACCTACAGTCGCGGACAGGGCAAAATCTTCTACTTCCGTCCGGGTCACGAAACCTATCCTACCTACTACAACGAAGAAATTCTTCGTGTCATCACGAATGGCGTGCGCTGGGCGGCTCCGAGCGGGACAACTGCTCCTGCATATGGTCATTCGGCACCGCTGGAGCCGATTTCGGTAAAAGCGTAACTTGTACGTTAAGAGGGGGAGAGCGGCAATGAGTAAGTTTGGTATCGGTTTGATAGGGCTTGGCGGCATGGCAAACGCGCATATCCGCTGGATGGCTGACGAAAGCGAGCGTTTCGAGGTCGTAGCAGTGAGTGACGTCAGCACGGAGGCATTGACGCGAGTCGGCAGTCAGCTCGGCCTTGACGAGGGCAAAAGGTATGCTGATTTCAAAGCGTTGATTGAGGATTCCGATGTAGATGCGGTCGTATCGGTAACGCCGAATCATGTACACGCGGCCATAATCGAAGCGTGTTTGAAAGCGGGCAAGCCGTTCCTGGCGGAGAAGCCGTTCACGCGCGTGTTCGAGGAAGCGGGGCCGCTGCTTGAGCTGTATAAGCAGCAGCCGGTAGCGGCAATGATCGGGTTTACGTACCGCTATACGCCTGCTTTCCGATATGCTCGTGAACTTGTGCTGCAGGGCAAGCTGGGCACGATTCGCAGCTTCTCCGTGCAATATTTGCAAGGCTGGGGTGCGGCGCAGTATAAGGTTCCTTATGTGTGGAGGTTCGATAAGAACATTACCGGTACCGGGACGCTTGGCGATCTCGGTTCGCATATGATCGACTTGGCGCGGTTCCTGTTCGGTGAGTTCGAAGAGCTGTCGGCACAGCTGAAGACGATTATTACGGAACGTCCCGATTCGGCAACGGGGCAGATGGTTCCGATTGAAGTCGATGACTTTGCCAGCTTCCAAGCGCAGATGACAGGCGACGTGATGGGCGTCTTCCAAACGTCCCGTAATGCGATCGGTTCGGGCAACCAACACGAAGTATCCATCTATGGCGACTTCGGAACGATTCACGCCTCCACGGAAAATCCGGATAAGCTGATCTGGATCCGCGAGGAGGAGCCGGGCCAGCTGTCCAGGTCGACGCTTGATGTGCCAAGCTCGTGCAAAGTCTCCCAATATTCCGATTTCCTCGCGATGCTGGATGGCAAGGAACCGAACGGTCTGCCGGGCTTCATGGACGGTTACCGCAATCAAGAGGTGCTGGATGCGATCATCCGTGCAAGTGAGACGAAGACGGTTGTGAAGTTGTAAACGCAACTCATCGGATCATAGATAAGAGCCGCAAATGCTGCGGCTCTTTATTATTAGGTCAACCGGGAAATAAGGGATGGCCTTTTTTAAATTCTAACGAATCGTACGGGCAGCGACCCTCTCCGGGAGAAAATTTTATGCAATTAGGGTGAGATTTGTATTCGGTTTCATTAAACTCGTATTCATAGGATAAGAGAGCGCTTATGATGGATGAAGACTCTTTTAAGGGGGAAACAGTGTGAGCCAGCAAACTTACAGTCAATCGTATTCGGGGACTCGCAATTCGCATATCGCTTATCCGCTTGGCGGAATCGGAGCGGGAATGTTCTGTCTGGAGGGGACGGGAGCGATGTCCCATTTCTCCTTGCGTCATGCACCCGATATTACGCATGAACCTATCATCTTTTCGGGCTTGTGCGTGAAAGGGGAGCAGGGCCATATTGCGAGAGTCATGGAAGGCCCGGTTCCTTCTTGGAAGATCTACGCCAATAAAGCGGAATCGATGAATCCCGGCAGCGGGCTGTTCGCTAAGCACTTCGGCTTGCCGCGCTTTGAGAGCAGCTCGTTTCACGCAAGGTTTCCGTTCGGTACGGTAGAACTGAATGATAATCGGCTTCCCGTCGAGGCGTCGATTACGGGTTGGAGCCCGTTTATTCCCTTAGATGCAGACGATTCGAGTTTGCCGGCAGCGGCGCTCGAAATAACGCTAATCAACACAACCGATCGCCCTGTCGAGCTCGTGTATTCCCTTCATGCGGCCAACTTCATGGCGTTTAATAAGTCAACGAAACAACGGGTTTACAGCGCGAAGTCAGGCAAAGGTTTTGTGCTGGAGCAATCGCCGGCGGAAGGGAAGCCGTGGGAAGAAGGATCGTTCAGCGCCTTTACGGACCACCCGAACGCCAAAGTCGACTGCGCTTGGTTCCGCGGCGGATGGTTCGATTCGTTAACGATGGTTTGGAACGCGATAAAGGAAGGCCGAAGCGCGGAGAAACCTGAAGTAACGGAAGGGAAACCAAGTCCGGGAGGAAGTCTGTTCGTTCCGCTTACGCTTGCTCCTCATGATCGCGAGGTCATTCGAATCATGCTGTCCTGGCATGTGCCGGAGACAAAGCTGATTGAAGGCGTAGAAGCCGCTAAACATCCGGATTGGGCCGGCGAATACCATAAGCCTTGGTACGCCGGCAAATTCGCGACCATTTCGGAAGTTTCCGAGTACTGGTTCCGCCATTACGATTCGCTTCGCGAACGAAGTCTGAAGTTTAGCGACACATTCTACGGCACTTCGCTGCCAGCGGAAGCCAAGGATGCAATAACCGCTAACTTGACGATTCTCAAATCGCCTACCGTCCTGCGCCAGACGGACGGACGGATGTGGGGCTGGGAAGGGCAGCAGCTTAAAGAGGGCAGCTGCAGCGGTTCTTGCACGCATGTGTGGAACTATGCGCAAGCGGTGCCGCATCTGTTTCCGGATTTGGAGCGCAGCTTGCGGGTTACGGAGTTTACGGAAGGGCAGGATGAACGGGGGCATCAGAACTTCCGGGTTCCGCTGCCCATTCAGCCGGCAAGCCACAAGTACCACGCGGCTTCGGACGGCCAGCTGGGCGGCATCATGAAGGCATACCGTGAATGGAGAATCAGCGGGGACACCGAGTGGCTCCGGAAGTATTGGCCGCAAATCAAGCAAAGCCTGACGTATTGCAAAGAACTTTGGGATCCTGACGGTATCGGGGTTTTAATCGAGCCGCATCACAATACGTACGACATCGAATTCTGGGGACCGGATGGCATGTGCTCTTCCATTTACATTGGCGCGCTTAAAGCGGCTTCGCTCATGGGCGAAGCGTTGGGAGACATTTCAAACGGATACGAAGAGCTATACCGTAAAGGAAGGGAATATTTGGAGCAAGAGCTGTTCAATGGCGAATACTTTGAGCAGAAGATTATTTGGGAAGGGCTCCGCGCGCCGGATCCGGCCAAATTAGTTCCCCAAGGGAATGATAGCTACAAGGCGGCGGAGACATTGGAAGGACCTGAAGCCTGGAATGTTAACTACTCCAAGGAGGCCCAGGAGCTGCTGCAGCAGGAAGGACCGAAATATCAATATGGAAAAGGCTGCTTGTCAGATGGGGTCATCGGAGCGTGGATCGCGGAAATGTGCGGGCTGGGAGATATCTTGGATCGCGATAAGGTCAAGTCCCACCTGCTAAGCATCTATAGATACAATCTCAAACGCGACTTATCCGAGCATGCCAACCCGCAGCGTTCCGGCTTTGCACTCGGCCAAGACGGCGGACTTCTTCTTTGTACGTGGCCAAGAGGCGGTCAGCTGTCGCTCCCGTTCGTATACAGCAACGAAGTTTGGACCGGCATCGAATACCAAGTCGCCTCGCATTTAATGTCGATTGGCTGCGTGGAGGAGGGGCTCGATATCGTACGCGTGTGCCGCGATCGTTATGACGGCAGCATAAGAAATCCGTTCGATGAATACGAATGCGGGCATTGGTATGCCAGGGCAATGGCATCCTATGGCATCATCCAAGGCTGGAGCGGTATTCGGTACGATGCGGTGGAGCGCGCGCTCTACGTTTCACCGAAGGTATCGGGGGACTACAGCAGCTTCTTGTGCACGGCTTCCGGGTACGGAATTGCCGGAATCCGGGGCGGTGAAGTATTTGTTGAAGTGAAGGATGGCACGATAGAAGTAGATGAGATTCGCTTGGTTTAAAGAATAGCGGCATCTTAGGGGAGCTGCAACTCCATGTCTCATCTGCAGTTTGGTGAACGCCGTTTCACCAATTAATGCTTTCCAAGTAGGAATGAATTTGTTATTTTATAGCTTAGCAAGCGCGTTCTTACCAAAGCTAAACAGATTGGATGGGATAAAGTGAGAGTTAGTGCAGAAGAATTAGCATCCGGTAAATTGTTGCCCGCGACAATTGAGCTGGCTGTGCAGTTAATTCAAGTAAATGGTTATGTGTTGATTGAAGAAGTGCTGCCACGGACGCAAATCGATCAATTGAACAACAGAATCGGCGATTTTCTCGAAGGCTTCATGGCGAAGAACGAATTCAGCCTCGAAGAAGGCTTCCATGATGGCACGAATCACATCGGCATGTATTTGCCGTTTGAGCAGCCGTTCTGCGATGAATCGCTCATTGCGCATCCGTTTGTCATGGATATTGTGGATCAAATTCTAGGCTCCGATTGCGAGCTTACTTATTTTGCATCAAACACGTCGATGCCTAAAGGCACCAAGTCGCAAGACGTCCACGCCGACATGGGCGCTCGATTCGGAAGCCGTTTTGGCGTGAACGTGCCCATTACGAACCTGGTCGTGAACTACCCGCTCGTAGACGTCAATGACGAGAACGGTCCGATGGAAGTATGGCCAGGCGGTACGCACCTGCATCCGGACAGCTGGTACAGCTGCAAAGTGGTGAACAAGCCCGAGCTTGCTCCGCATATGCTTTCTTTCAAAGCCCATATGCCTGCCGGCTCCATCATGATTCGTGACGACCGCATGTGGCACCGCGGCACGCCGAATCGCTCCGATAAGCCAAGACCGAACATTGCGTTGATCTACTCGTCTACATCAACGGCTCCTTACCAAGGCGGCCTTCAAATCCCGCAAGAGACGTACGATCAATTCTCCGATCGCGCGAAGCAGCTGGTTCGCAAGCAGAAGATCGGCGCTGAAGTCATCAAGCCTTACTAATAGCGAATTAGAGCAGCAGAAAGCACCTGACCAAGAGGTCAGGTGCTTTCTGCGTTTCGTCGCTGCTCTTTTTCGGAGAGGCTGTTGAGGTGCGGGCATGGCACCGGAGGCAGCGTGCCAGCTCACCCAGGCGTGTAGCGAAAATGTTGGTATTGGATACCGCTCATGAGCGTACAATGGATGCTTTGAGCGGATGAGAGGTACTGGTTACCGCTCATAGGTTGCCGAGTCGGGGATCTCACAGGGTCAAACTCGGAGCAGCATACAACCGCAAAAGATGCTTGATAGACAAGTAGCTCATCTGGGGAGCTACATTGGCGGATGTGGGGAATTGTTAGAAAGTAGCACATCTAGGGATCTACATTGGCGGCAATGTGGGGGAAATGGAGAAAGTAGCACACCTGGGGATCTACATTGGTCGAGCAGCGAAGCAGCAAACAATCGCCATACATGCTTAATAGACAAGCAGCTCATCTGGGCAGAGAATCGGATTAACCGACTCTCTGTCTATTATATTTCTACCGAATTCAAGTCCGCGACGGCTTTCGCCATTCGCTGGGCGACATGCCGAATTGTTTTTTGAAGGTGCGGCTGAAATAGTGAATGCTCTGAAAGCCGCATGCTTGAGAGACATGCTGCACGGTCATATCGGAATGCAGCAGATACTGGGAAGCAGCAGCAAGTCGCAACTCGTTTAAGTAGCTGAACGGTGTCTTTCCGGTATGCTGCCGGAACAGGCGCACGAGATAGGAAGGATTGTAGTGGGTGTAATCGGCGATCGTCTGCAGCGAAATCGATTGTGGGAAGACCGATTCCAAGAAACGCAGCACCTCCGTGACGAGCATCTCTCCCGAGGAGTAGCTGGGAGCCTGCGGCGTCAATGCCGTGATATTCGGGATAAATACTAGCAGCTTATGTAAATCCGAGAGGAGCGCTTCTTGAAAAATAGCAGGGGCAAACGAGGTTTCCGCCATCATCAGCATGCGGACTGCCTCAAAAGCAGCGCGCAGCGCCGGATAAGGCGCGCTGCTCCAACTAATGTCCGATTGCATGCTGTTCCAGCGATAAATCAGATCCACACTCGGCAGCGCAGCGGCATCCTCTTCATGAAATTCGACGAACCAATAGCAAAGTCGATGAGACCGTTGAACAAGCTGATGAGGCGTATTCGGCAAAATGACAAACAAAGCAGTTCCGTTCGCATGGTACGTCATGCCCGACCATTCCAGATCAGCCTCGCCCTCCGTAATGCAGAGCAGCTCCCCATACGGATGAACGCCTCCGGCGCGGCTGCCGACACCGCCTTCAACCTCAGCCAAGCCATGTTTTCGAATCCTCATCTGATGCCCCCGCTTTCAACATGTCAATGATGTGCAAATCATATCATGCGCCACAATGCCCGTAAACGGGTGAAATGCATCGCATTGCGTTCACCATCACTATAGAGTGCAAAGACAACATGCTTGTAAGCGCTTATTCTAAGTAGTAACAGGACCAGCCAAAAAAACGGCTCGGCCATAAGGAGATGAACGCACATGAAAGCGATCCAAATTACAGGTGTGCACCAGTATGAATCGATTGAAGTGCCTGTACCCGAAATCAAGGATGATCAAGTGCTCGTCCGCATCCATCTCGTAGCGACCTGCCCCCGCTGGGATCTGCACATGATGGGCGGTAAGGATATGTTCATCCAGAATCGTCAGCCGGATTATCCACTGCCCCCGGGTTTCCCCGGTCATGAAGCGGTAGGTGTAGTGGAGGCGGTCGGCTCAAGCGTACAAGGCTTCGCTCCCGGCGATCGCGTAGTGGCTCTGGAGCATGTTTCGCCAGGTTTTGGTGCGTACGCACAGTTCATGGCTTATCGGGAGAACGATCTGTTGAAGCTGCCGGACCACATTTCGGATAAGCGCGCCGTTTCGTCGGAGCTGCTTAAATGCGTGATGTACGGGCTAGATCAGTTCGATGAATTGCAAGGCAAGACGCTGTTGGTAGCTGGCCTCGGCCCTGCGGGCATTCTGGCGATGCAGCTTGCATCGCTATGGGGAGCAAAAGTGACAGCGATCGATGTGAACAGAGAGCGCGTTGAATATATAAAAGGGCTATCCCTGCAAGGCGAGGCGGTACATGCGGATGATCTCGGAGACCGAAGATTCGATCTGGGTTATGATTGCGTAGGCTATTCGGCATCCGTGCAGAACGTGCTTGACCGTACCGACGAGCATGTCATTATCTTCGGCGTGCTTAAGGGCAATATCACCTACCCGGAATCGTATTGGTACAAGGGGACACGATTGGAATCCTATCGTTATCATCCCGTTACGAAGCGGGACCGCCATCTGCTGCTGGACGCACTAAGCAATCCGGCCTTCAACACGGAATGTTTGCAAACCGAGGAGCTCTCTTTTAAGGAGTACAAGCGCGGTGTAGAGCTTCTAAAGGCGCAGAAAGCGATCAAGATTTGCTTCAATGTACAGGAGGATTTCTAATATGAAAGCATTGGCAGTCGTATTCGAAACAAAAGAAGTGGTAAGCGTTCGAACCGTAGAAGTGCCTGAACCGACTGACCGTGATGTTGTCATTGAGCTCGAATATTCCTGGATCAGCATCGGGACCGAATCGTCCTTCTTCCGTGGGGAGCGTATTTCAGGAGAGGTTCCGTACACGGAAGGGGGGCCTTGGCCTTTCCCGCATGTACCAGGTTATCAAAAGGTAGGGCGAGTCATCTCGGCTGGTGCAGAGGTTACACATGTAAAAGCCGGTGACCGCGTATTCGCTTCCGTCAGCAAAGTTGACGGCATGTACTTTGATTTTGGCGGGCATATTAATCCGTCCGTTACAGATGGCTCCCAAGTGTGGAAGTTATCGGAGGATGGGCCGGAGCCGCTAGCTTACTCCGGTACGGTGCTGACGCAAGTCGGCTATAACTGCGGTATGCGGCCGCCGGTCACAGCAGGCGACATCGCGGTTGTTATCGGCGACGGGCTCGTTGGCCAATGGGCAGCACAAACACTGGCTCATCGCGGCGCGCAGGTGTATCTGCTCGGGCATCGGGAGGAGCGGTTGAAGCTTGCTCTTGCAGGCGGTTATGCCATTCCGCTCAATGGCCATAACAGCGATCCCGTTCAAGTGCTCGAGAGTGAGAATAAGCAGCTCGCCATTGTGATCGACACAGTGGGCAGCCTCGAAACGTTCCGCAAGCTGCAGCCGCTAATGAAACATGACAGCCACCTTGTTTCGGCAGGCTACTTAGGCGAAGCGGGCCTGATCGATATCCAGAAGCTGCGCGAGCAGGAGATCACGCTTCATACCCCTTCAGGCTGGTCGGCAGAACGAATGGCAGCTACAATTGCGGCCATTGGAGAAGGTTGGCTGACGACGGAGCAGCTCATCACCCATCGGTTTCCTGCCACCGATGCCGCCGAAGCATGGGAGCTAATTACCGCTCCGAAGAGTCCATGCTTAGGCGTCATTTTGGACTGGCGGCAGGTGTAGATTATCTTTCAAGAGCTATCTCAAAAGTGTGCAGGGCAACTTTTGAGATGGCTCTTTTGTATACTCAAATAGTGGGAAATTGGCAAAGCAGCACTAAGAGAGGAACTGGTTACCGCTCAATGGTGGGAAACCGGTGAAGTAGCAGCAAGAGAGGAACTGGTTACCGTTCATAACAAAAGAGCAGCCCCCAGATCCACACATCAGCGGGTAAACTAGCGGACAATCGGCCTGTCGATCCCTAGTAGTTGTCCACTAAATTAGCTATTGCAAACGCTGTCATTTTGACCTATACTGAGTCCATAATCAATCCGAAACGTTTCGATAGAGGATGTGCAGGTTGTGACCACCATTAAAGACCTGGCTAAAGCAACGGGATTGTCGGTTACGACTGTATCAAGAGCGCTTAACGGATACAGCGACGTCAATGAAGAGACTCGCAAGAAAATTAAGCAGGCCGCCGAGAAATTGAACTATCGGCCCAGCGCTGCTGCCAGAAGTCTGGTGATGAAGAAATCAAGAACGATCGGCGTCATCATCTCGGATATTAACCGGGAAGGCGTCAAGGATGCGCTCGCGTACGAAATCTTGTGCGGCATCAATGACCGCTCGACGATGCTCGATTATGATATTTTGCTGTTCAGCACAAGCTCCAAGAAACAGCTGAAGAAATCCTATTCGGATCTGTGCAAGGAGCGAGGGGTTGACGGCGCGATCGTGTTCGGTCTAAGGGTGAATGATCCGTATCTGGAGGAGATTGTGCGCAAAGCCGATTTCCCTTGTGTGCTCATCGACATTCCGGTCGAAAGCAAGAATGCAGGCCATGTCACGACAGATAACGTGTACGGGGCAACACTAGCGGTCAATCATCTACTGGAGCTTGGGCACCGTAAGATCGCGATGATCAACGGGCATAATGAAGCGGCAGTCAGCATCAGAAGGCTGCAGGGCTACAAGCTGGCATTGGAGAAAGCCGGCATCCCATACGATCCGGACCTCGTCTTCGACGGCAACTTCTCCGAAGACGGCGGCTGCGAGGCGATGTATCGCATCCTGCTCAACCATCCGGATGTCACGGCGGTGTTCTCGGCAAGTGACCTGATGGTACTCGGCGCGCTTCGTGCAATGGAGAAGCTGAAGCGACAAGTTCCGCAAACGCTGTCCATCGTCGGTTATGACGACATCCCGGTAGCCGCCTATTGCTCGCCGAAGCTGACGACGATCCGCCAAGATAAATACGAGATGGGTTATCAGGCTGCACAGCTCGTCATCGATATGATGGAGAACCGCCAAATTGATCGCAAAATAGTGTTGCAAAATGAATTAATTATCCGAGAGAGCACGAGAGCGATACCTTAGAAGCTAGTGGTAGCGAGCGAAATGAGGAGAGCAGCAGCGCTCTTTTTCAGAAGGGTATCCGAAACGTTTCGGAACATAAAGAATCAGTTTAAATCCAACAAACTTGGAGGTGAACGACGAGTATGAACACAAAGAAGAAATGGTGGACCCGGTCCAGGCGCGAAGCGCTGGATGGGTATGTATTTATGAGTCCCGCGATACTCGGCCTGTTATTCTTCATGCTGGGGCCAATCGCGGCATCTGCCTATTTCAGTTTTACGGACTACGATATTCTGAGTAAGCCTAAATGGGTAGGGCTGGACAATTATATCGAATTGTTCCAAGACTCTCTGTTCTGGCAATCGCTTAAGGTAACGCTGATCTACTCCGTCGTAAGTGTGCCGCTCGGGCTGGTCGTCTCCCTGGCACTGGCACTGCTGCTCAACAAGAACATTAAGGGGATCTTTTTCTTCCGAACGATCTTCTACTTGCCAGCGGTTATGTCGGGTGTCGCGGTTGCGCTGCTGTGGAAGTGGATATTCAATCCGGATTTCGGGTTAATCAACTGGGCGATCAGTTTAATCGGTTTCGAGGGGCCGAAATGGTTTATCGACGAGCAATGGGCACTGCCGCCGATCATAATCATGGGACTATGGGGCGTTGGCGGAAGCATGCTGGTCTACCTGGCCGGACTGCAAGGCATTCCAACGGATCTGTACGAGGCAGCCGAGATTGACGGAGCGAACAAACGCAAGCAATTCCGGCATATTACGATCCCTATGCTGTCGCCGGTCATTTTCTTCAATCTGATTACCGGCATTATCGGGGCGCTCCAAGTATTTACGGAAGGCTTCATCATGACGGCAGGCGGGCCGAACAACGCGACGCTGTTCAGCGTGCTGTACTTATACCGCAATGCTTTTGACTATCTGCAAATGGGTTATGCGTCTGCGCTGGCTTGGGTGCTCTTCCTTATCATTCTGGCGTTCACATTAATCATCTTCAAATCATCGCCGATGTGGGTCTTCTACGAAGGGAACAGGAGGTCGGGAAAATAATGAACACGATCACACCAAACGATGCGCCTGTCCGTAGAAAGCTGACTCGCAGTCAGTCCGAGCTTGTGTCCAAGCTGTTCAGCTATCTGCTGCTCTGCCTCGGCTCGATTGTCATTCTGATTCCTTTTGCGTGGATGCTGTCTACTTCATTGAAGCTCAAAGCGGATGTCTACATCTTCCCGCCGCAGTGGATCCCGCAGCCGATGCAATGGCATAACTACGTGGAAGCTTTTACGACTTTTCCGTTTGGATTATATACACAGAACTCGGTCATTATTGTCGTATTCGTTATGATTGGAACGCTGCTCTCTTGCTCCTTCGCCGCCTATGGCTTCTCAAGGCTGAATGCGCCCGGACGCAATTTCATCTTCCTCGTGCTGCTGGCCACAATGATGCTGCCGAGCGCTGTCACGATGGTGCCGATTTATCTGTTCTTCAACAAGCTTGGCTGGGTAGACACCTTCCTGCCGCTCATCATTCCGGCTTGGTTTGGAAGCGCCTTCTTCATCTTCATGATGCGCCAGTTCTTCATGGGCATCCCGTTCGAGCTCGAGGATTCGGCGCGAATAGACGGTTGCAACACCTATGGCATATGGGCGCGAATCATGGTTCCGCTCAGCAAGCCGGTGCTGGTTACGGTTGGCGTGTTCACGTTCATGGGTACTTGGAATGATTTTATGGGACCGCTCATTTATTTGACGGATGAGAATAAGCGTACATTGGCGCTCGGACTGTCCTACTTCCAAGGTTCTGCCAGAAGCGCGCCGGACCTTCATCTCCTGATGGCCGCATCGCTCTACGCGATCGCTCCATGCGTCATTCTGTACTTCCTATGCCAGAAGATTTTCGTCAAAGGCATGGTATTTACCGGCGTTAAAGGTTGACAACCATAACGTAAAACAGAGAAAAGAGGGATCTGTATGTTTCGCAAACGTAAGCTGGCTTTAGTTATGACGCTCGTCATGGCACTGTCGACGGTCTTGTATGGCTGCGGCGGGAATGACAACGGCAACACGGGCAGCAAGGATGAGAAGGTAGAACTGAATTTCATCCGTTGGTCGAACGGCCCCGCTTTAGACGAAGAAGAGAAAGATAAAGTGAAACGCTTTAACGATACGCACCCGAACATTCAAGTGAAAATGACGCTCCTGCCATGGGACGAAACGTTCAAGAAAATCGAGCTGTCCCTGGCTTCGAACTCGCCTGTAGACTTGTTCTACTGGGATGTGCCCGCCTATGCGTGGTACAAAAAAGGACTTATGAAAAATCTTCAGCCTTACTTCGACCGCGATCTGAACATGGCCGACTACGACGAGAAGCTGCTCGAGCCGTTTAAATTCGATGGCAGCAACATGTATGTTGCGCCGGAAAACTATCAAACGCTCGTCATGTACTATAACAAAGACCTGTTCGACAAAGCGAACGTCGCGTACCCGAACGAGAACTGGAACTGGGACGATTACCTCGCAGCGGCTCAGAAGCTGACAATCAAAGAAGGCGACAAAACGGTGCAGTTCGGCACAAGCATGTCCCTCGGCGCATGGTGGGGCTGGATGGCGCTTAGCCAAGAGCAAGGCGGGGCACTGGCACCGAACATTCACGATCCGGAGAAGCTGTCGTTTAATACGCCGGAAACGAAGAATGCGCTGCAATACTTGCAGGATCTGATCTACAAGCATCATGTTGCTCCGGATGCGGCACAATCGAGCGCGCTTGGAGGCGACTTCTTGACAGGCAAAATCGCCATGTATGTTGGCGGTGACTGGGATCTGGGCAATCTCAAAGAGAAGAAGGACCTGCACTGGGATATGGCGCCAATGCCGAAGTGGGATGACAAACGCGTCGTTCCTTACTGGATGGGCGGCTATGCCATGACTGAGAAGTCGAAGCACCCGGATCAAGCATGGGAATTCATCAAATGGACGATGACCGAGAACCAAGAAACGCTGGCGAAACAGCAATCGTGGATTCCGATCAACAAAACAGCTCTCGCGAAGGTGGAAACACCGGCATGGGCGCCGGAAGGCTACCAGACGGCTCGCTTCGACTGGATGAAATACGGCAACATCGGCGACATCTATCACCTCAGATGGCGTGAAGCGCAGGATAAAGCGATCGCTCCGCTGGTCGATCAAATTTTTGCAAACAAAATCACGGTCGACGAAGCGCTGAAGAAAATGGATGAGCAAGTGAACGAAATTATTTCGAAGAAGTAGGGAAGAGGAGGCTGTGCCTTAAAGTAGAATTTCTACTTTAAGGCGCAGCCTTTTGCCTGCAGACTCGAATAGGAGCGTGTGGAGAATTGAATCGAATAGAGCATGTCATTAACGGGACGGATTTTGCGGTTTACGTGAACGGGCTGAGAATAGATAAGCAGACGGAAGGTCTCCAATTAGTAGGCGTAGATAAGAGAGCCGCTGCAGAGGGAGCGCTGCATAACGTCTCCGTCTATCGTTACAGCGATTCGTTTGATGTACATATAGAGAGTCATGTCATCGCTTACGAGGAAACCACCCTGGTAGAACGTTGGGTGTCGGTCCTTAATGTCGGAGCAGATTCCGTGACGATTGGACGAGTGGATTCCTTCCGGCTGGCGCTTCCCGAGGATTCGTGGACGCTTATGCATTATAAAAGCGAGTGGGGAGCCGAATTTGAGCCGGTTCGCATGGAGCTGGCTAATGAGGATGTTATTTTGCAAACGAGGCAAGGACGTTCGTCGAAGGACATGCATCCTTGGATGAGTCTCATCGGAAGCGGGGGCGATCTGTTAACGGTATCGCCAATGTGGTCAGGCAACTGGATATTGCGCTGTGAACAAATCGGGGTTAGCGATGAGGGAGCGGGAATCGTAAGCGATGAAGGCTGCAGCCACTTCGAAGTGAGCGGCGGATTAAACGATTGGGAATTCGCCAAAGTGCTGCAACCTGGGGAAACCATGGAGGGCATTCATGTGGCCATCGCAGCGGGAAGCGGCGGTGAGCTTAACAGCACCTCCATCCCATTTGCTCGCGTGGGACGCAAGCACTGGTATGTAAGCAATGCGTTCTCCCGTTCGCTGCCGGCAGAATGGAATCATTGGTGGAGCTACGAGGACAAGACGATTAACGAGGATGTATTCCGTGTCAATGCGGCGGAAGCGGCGAAGCTCGGCATTGAAATTTGTACGCTTGATGCCGGTTGGTTCGGTCCTTCCGAAGCGGCTTCAGAATGGTTCGAGCATCGCGGCGATTGGGAAATGGTGAATACGACACGTTTTCCGAGCGGCATTCGTGCGCTGTCGGATTACGTACACAGCCTCGGCATGAAGTTTGGACTATGGTGCGAGATTGAAGCGTTGGGCAAAGCCGCTAATCTGTCGCAGCGCCATCCTTCTTTCCCTGCACGCAGGGATGGGGAGCAGCTCGGTTATCTCTGCTTTGGAAATCCGGAAGTGCAGGAGTGGGCTTTCCGTACATTAGATGAGCTAATTGCCGGTTACAACTGCCAGTGGATCAAACTGGACTTTAACTTGGATCCGCAGGCGGGCTGCAGCTGCACCGACCACGGACACGGTGCCGGAGATGGACTGTTCGAGCATTACAAAGGGTACTATCGCATGCTCGACCGCGTTCGCGCGAAACAACCGGAAGTGATTTTGGAAAACTGCTCTTCCGGCGGACTTCGCATCGATCTTGGGATGCTGAGCCATACGCATACTACCTTTCTAAGCGATCCGGACTGGCCGGAGCACAGCCTGCAAGTTTTCTGGGGAGCGACCACGATGCTTGCGGCGGAGGTCTGCTTGCATTGGAGTTATTCCGAGTTTCTATGGAACTACGAGAAACAGCAATTCCATCCCAATTCACCGGACTTAAAGCCCTACCAATTCGACTACTACACCCGAATTGCCATGCTTCGCGGCTTCGGCATCTCGCAGAAGCTTCCGCAGATGCCGGAGTGGATGCGCGAACGGCTTGCGTTTCACATCGGCGTGTATCAACGGACGGTGAAGCCTTTTGTCCGCTCGGCTGATTTGTATCGGTTGACCGGACAGCCGGTGAGAGGCGGCCTCGGCGATTGCTGGTCCGCTTTTCAATACAGCCAGCAAGGCGGCGAGGAGCATTTGCTGTTCGTATTCCGTCTGCCAGGCGCAGAAGCGACTCGCTCCATTCGCATGCAGGGACTTGATGCGGCTGCTGCCTATCAATTGACGTACCTATCCGGCGATAGTCAAGAGGAGTCAAGTGTACGTACAGGGGAGCAGTTGATGACGGAGGGCATGCTATTCAGCGGGCTGGAGATCGAAGAATCGGCTTTGTTGACCATCAATAGACTCACGGTGTTGTAATATCAGGTTCCAACTATTTTCCCATATTTTCCTTCTTTGCTTTATTCCATCCATTCCACTTTGCTATAATGGATCTATGTAAAGCGAAGAGGCAGATAGAAGGGAGTCAAACGGACATGCACCGGTTCATCATACGATTGGCCTTCGTCTCTTTGATTCTATTCATTGGGCTTGGTTCGGAGTATCCAGAGAGCAACGCCCAGGTGGCTTCGATGAGCACGACTCTTCCGGGGCTAAGATCGGAAATATTGGAGCAGCTGCTCGAGCAAAAGCCGGAAATCTCCATTTCCTACGATGGGGATCGCACGGAGCTGTCGAAGCAATTTCCGGAGCTTATACGCGACACCTTCGCGGCTAACGATTATATTGCCTATATTGTTGATTCTTATCTCTATACGATTCGTACATGGGGGACGTCTGCCAAGATCAAGCTGACCATTACCTACCGTGAAACAGCGGAGCAAACCAGGCGCGTGGACCAACTCATTAATCAAGCGCTGCCCTCGATTGTGGCGGATAAAATGGATCCGCTCGAGAAGGTGACCTACATCCACGATTGGATTGTGAAGCATGTGGCTTACGATACGACGCTGCAGCGCTATACGGCGATGGATGCGCTTGAAAACGGTACGGCAGTCTGTCAGGGGTACTCGCTGCTGGCCTACCGGATGCTGTCACATGCAGGTGTTGAGTCGAGAATCGTGGAAGGCATGGTCGATTCCGGCAGTCATGTGTGGAACTTGGTTCGCTTGAATAACGGCTGGCATCACATGGATGTGACTTGGGATGATCCGCTTCCGGATCGTCCGGGTAAAGTCAGCCATACGTATTTCTTGAAAAACGATCGCTTCATGAGGCAGGATCACAGCTGGGAAAAGGCGTATCCGATGACGCGATAGCGAGTAAGTATGAGGCATGACGAGTAGAGACTAGCGTGACGATGATGCTAAATAGATTAACAATCAAACCAATAAGGGCTTCCTATCTGCGATCTTGTAATGAGGATCATGGTCAGAGGAAGCCCTTTATGTTTTAATCGTGGTTTGATTGATTGGTTCTTTGCGCCGTCATCTGCTGCCAGACGGATCCGGCAGCTTCCTCGCCGCGCTCGATGCGTTCCAAGGCGATGCGCGCTTGCAGGCTGACCTCGAACTCCGGGTCAGCCGCAGCTGCTTGCAGCGCCTCTGCCGCGGAGTCGTCGCCGACCTCGTAGAGGAAGCGGGCGGCCCGCCAGCGGACGAGCTTGTTGCGGTCGCGGAGCGCTTCAATCATGGCCGGGATCGCGGCGGGGTCGCCAAGATCCGAGAGCGTGTCGCCGGCGGTGCGCCGCACGGACGCGGATGCGTCGCGCAGTGCCGCGATCAGGAGCGGCATCGCCTCCGGCAGGCGCAGCTCGCCGAGATAAACGACGGCCAGTCTCCGGATGGAGACGTTGTCGTCGGTTATGGCTTTGGCGAGCAGCGGGAGCATCGCCGGCTCCGGCGCCGTGCGCGAGAGCGCCTCGTAGCGCACGCCCCACTCCGGCGATGCGAGCCGCTCGGCGAGCTGCTCTGCCGTCAGCGGCGTTGGCCGCGCAGCCGGCGCCGCAGGCGCATCGCCCTGCGCGGCGCCTAGGGCGATCGCTGCCGCGATAAGCTCCTCCAGCCGCTCCTGCGGATAAGCGGCTTCAAGCTCCCTCACGAGCTCCGCTGCAATTTCATCGGGCTCGCCGTAGCGGACCCCGAGCTCCTCCAGCATTCGCTCGCGAATCATCGAGGAGGCGGCTGCACGCGTCACCGCCTCCGTGAACTGCGCGGGCAGCGCCGCACGCGCTTCGCCGCCCGGCGTGCGCACGCGCACCTGCATCGGGATGCCCCGATACAGCTGCACGAACGCGTGCGCCTCGCCGAAGCTCTCCGCGCCGGGCACAGCTGCGCCCGTGCCCTCGGCGGAGCCTTCGGCCGAGCCGGCCTCATCGCCGCTCTGCAGGATGCGCCGCGCCTCGGCCAGAATACGCTCCCAGTCCGCCCCCGGCTTCCGGTCGAGCGCGATAAAATCCGTCGTGCGGAACAAGCCGCGCACGCCATCAATGCGAAGCAAGCTGCGCAGCGGTTCAACCGCGCCGTCGGCATCGCTCAGCGCGAGGCTGAAGCGTTGCCCGGCAGGAAGCTTCTCGTTCACATTCAATTTCATTGTATTTGGACTTGGCGTCGGTTCAATTCCAAGTAATTTCATGTGGTTTTCCCCCATTCCCGTTCATACTTAGACTATATTGTAAACCATTTGGCAAGGGATCCACAATTGAGATTCAAACCGCTGAACGCTGTTTGCTTAATCGATTTAAGCTTGGTATCTTTGAAATAAAGAATGGTTGTATCATGCAGCCAATAGAGACAGACAGGAAGAGACAACACGACGGGAGACGTGAGCAAGCCATGCGCTTTGAAAATTTAAATCGGGAAGCGACACCCAAGACGTTCAAGGAAGTCAGACAATGGCGACGGGAACGTGCCGGCAAAATGAAGCTGAAAGACTATTCCTATGCCGTTCCGACCGCAGATCCGGACTTAATTTATTTGCATTCCAATTCGGCTGAGCCATCGCTTACTTGGATCGGTCACTCGACATTTCTTATCCAGCATTCCGGGCTCAACATCATTACCGATCCGATCTGGGCCGAGAAGCTCGCGTTGCAACGCCGTCTGTCTCCTCCGGGTCTCGCGGTTCAAGATGTGCCGCCAATCGATGTCGTCTTGATTTCTCATTCTCATTATGATCATCTTCATATGAAATCACTCGAACAGCTCAAAGGCAGTAAAATGATGATCGTACCCGTCGGATTGGCCGCTAAGTTACGACGCAAAGGCTTTTCCTCCATAATCGAGCTGGAGTGGTGGCAATCGGCTACGATTAGCGGCATTACGTTTACCTTTGTACCGGCACAGCATTGGACGCGCCGCACCCTGACGGACACGAACACGTCGCACTGGGGCGGATTCATCATAGAATCGGAACTGGCGCCAACGGTATATTTTGCCGGGGACAGCGGGTATTTCGACGGATTTAAGGAGATTGGCAGCCGCTTTAACATCGACGTCGCGCTGATGCCGATCGGCGCTTATGAACCGGAATGGTTCATGGGACAGCAGCATGTGACGCCGGAGGAGGCGCTCCAAGCGTTCCTCGATGTAGGTGCCAAGCGGTTCGTACCGATGCATTACGGCTCGTACAAACTGGCGGATGACACACCGCGCGAAGCCTTGGATCGGCTGGAGGCGGAGAGCAAGCGGCTCTCGTTGGCGCGAGGAACCGTAATGATACTCCCTCACGGGGAAACCGTTCGATTAAATGATAACAAGTAGGCAATCATATGCGATTTTATGCTATAATGGTGTGATGAGTAGAACTTTTAGTGAAGGACGGGATTGTGCAAAATGATTAGTACAAGCGGCATAACGCTTCGATTCGGTAAGCGTGCGCTATTTGAAGATGTAAATATCAAATTTACGCCTGGCAACTGCTACGGCTTGATTGGTGCAAACGGCGCAGGCAAATCGACGTTTCTGAAGATTCTTTCCGGCGAAGTGGAACAAACGAGCGGCGAGGTTCATATTACACCGGGTGAACGCTATGCGGTCCTGAAACAGAACCATTATGAATACGATGATTTCCTCGTACTCGAAACGGTTATTATGGGTCACAAGAAGCTTTATGAAGTAATGAAAGAGAAAGACGCGATCTATGCGAAAGCGGAATTCACCGATGAAGACGGCATGCGTGCGGGCGAATTGGAAGCGGAATTCGCGGACATGAACGGCTGGGAAGCGGAGTCCGAAGCAGCAGGCATGCTGAACGGTCTTGGCATTACGCCGGATCTGCATGACAAGAAGATGGCTGAGCTTTCCGGCAACGAGAAAGTCCGCGTGCTCTTGGCGCAAGCATTGTTCGGTTCCCCGAACATTCTGCTGCTCGATGAGCCTACCAACCATCTCGACATGCAATCCATCGGCTGGCTTGAGGATTTCCTCTCCCGCTATGAAGGCACTGTTATCGTAGTATCCCATGACCGTCACTTCTTGAACCAAGTGTGTACGCACATTGCGGATATCGATTTCGGTAAAATCCAGATGTATGTCGGCAACTACGACTTCTGGTACGAGTCCAGCCAATTGGCGCTGACGCTCATGCGCGATAACAACAAGAAGAAGGAAGACAAAATCAAAGAGCTGCAAGCGTTCATTCAGCGTTTCAGCGCGAACAAATCCAAATCCAAGCAAGCGACTTCCCGTAAGAAGCTTCTTGATAAAATCTCCCTGGATGACATTCGTCCATCAAGCCGTAAATATCCGTTCATCAACTTCAAGCCGGAGCGCGAAGCCGGCAAGCAATTGCTGTTGACTGAAGGCTTGACGAAGACCGTTGACGGCGTGAATCTGATCGATAACCTGACGATCACGGTAAACAAAGGCGACAAGATCGCACTTGTCGGGCCGAACACCCTGCCTAAGACGATCTTGTTCCAATTGCTTACGGGTGAAATCGAACCGGACGCAGGTTCATTCCAATGGGGGATTACAACGACGCAAGCGTACTTCCCTAAAGACAACTCCGAATATTTCGACGGTGTAGAGATGAACCTTGTCGACTGGCTTCGCCAATATTCGAAGGATCAGGATGAGAGCTTCATCCGCGGCTTCCTTGGCCGTATGCTCTTCTCCGGTGACGAGGCGCTTAAGAAAGCCAGCGTCCTATCCGGGGGCGAGAAGGTCCGCTGCATGCTCTCCAAAATGATGCTGTCCAGTTCGAACGTTCTGCTTATGGACGAACCGACGAACCATTTGGATCTCGAGTCCATTACCGCGCTTAACAACGGCTTGATCGATTTCGACGGCACGCTGATCTTCACATCGCATGACCATCAGTTCGTTCAAACGATTGCGAACCGCATTATCGAAATTACGCCTAACGGTGTAATCGATCGTATGATGACTTACGATGAGTACCTCGAGAGCGCTGAAATTAAAGCGATTCGCGAGCGTATGTACCCAGCTGAATAAGCTACAATCAATTCAATCCCATTAGCGGGCTTTTTCGAACACTACGTTCGGCGAAGCCCGCTTTTTTGCTGCGTGATGCGTGATTTGTTGTTCTTCCGCAATTGTCCGATACATAAACTATAGTAATAGCCTGTGTAAGGTTATGTCGTATATTAGGTCTTTGGATGTGCATGACCTCTCAGGGCGGTTTATGTTAAAATGACAATAGTAGATGAATAGTTGAAGGAGTCGATCGTTTATGTCCTTTTTCGATAAAGTTAAACAAGGCGCATCGGAAGCGGCGAAGAAAGCACAGCAAACCGTTGAAATTACGAAATTGAAAGCGCAGATCTCCGGTAAAGAAAGAGAAATCGATAAAGTGTATGCAACCATCGGAGCGGCGGTTTACCGTGCTCATCAAGCGCATGACATGGCTTCTGCCGAGCATGAAGTGACCAACTGCTGCTCACAGGTAGATGAGCTGCAAGTAGAAATCGGTCAGCTTGAAGAGCGTATCAAGATGATTCGTTTCGAGAAAACGTGCAGCTGCGGCAAAGTGGTCGCGCTGGATACGAAGTTCTGCCCGGATTGCGGATCTGCACTGGGGGATGAACCGAAGAATGAAACGACTGTCGGCGAAATTGTCGTCATCTGCAACACATGCAAAACCGAGAATGAACTGAACGCCAAATTTTGCGTGTCCTGCGGTTCCGGCTTATCCGCCTCCGGTTCCGGATACTAGCACCATAATGATGTAGTCAGAGCAGTCCCTATGCGCCTATCGGTGTACGGGGACTGCTTTTTTTTAAATGTACAAGTGCCGTTACGTTGCAAGGACATGCTCATAAACTAACAGAAGAGCTGTCAGGCGAAGGAGGTAATAAAAAGTGGCATACGAAACAACGGACCGAGATTTCAATGCAATGCTTCATAAGAAGCTTACGAATAGGGAGAGCTTACTCGATATCGGAAGCGGGCCTTGTGTCCTGCTGGACACTTTCCCTTATGCATCTATTGTCGCGCTTGAGATTCATCGGCCCTATCTGATTAACCGGGCTACGAATGCCAGTCATATCATCCCTTTAAATGCGGATGCCAGGGAGATCCATAAGCTGTTTGTGCCCAAGTCGTTCTCGGCGGTGTCATTCATCGATTCCATCGAGCATTTCACCAAGCATGATGCCCATTTGCTTCTGCAGAAGGCGGAGATGATCGCCAAGCACCATGTCGTCATTTATACGCCGCGAGGGTTCTTCCCACAGCAATATGTGGATCACTTCGGACTGAATGGCGAGAAGTTCCAAACGCATCGCAGCGGCTGGGAACCGGCAGAACTGGAGCAGCTGGGTTATGAAGTTACAATTCTGAAAGGCATGCATGATCAGCGAAATCCGGCATTTGTTCACGCCTTTGGTTTGGAACATGCGCCGATTGATGCGCTGCTGGCCATTAAGTATTTGGGATAAATAATATTTTGTAATGATATCGATTCACTGTAGTGCTGTTATGGTTACTATTTGGATATATATAGTAATGTCCTTGCGATATTCTACACTTGGGAGGCGTTGGTTATGCTCGTACCCGTGGAATCCAAACAAATCGCATTCTGTTCGTATAATGAGGACGAGGCATCTTTATATCTGTACTACCATACAGGGGATGTGGCTATTTTCTCGTCGATCGGGAAGCTTGATTATCAGTCCGTCATCGATTCTCCAAACCGTTACGACACCCTTATGCTGATTACCAAGAAAAGCCAGAGTGAATCGGAGCTCCATGCATTTCTTCCGGAAATGGAAGGGAATTAGCAATACAATCATACGAAAGCCGCATTGGAATAATTTACATGATTGCAGAAGGCGAGGAAGAAATTAGTACTTTAGACATTCATATAGGACCGAAGCGCTTTGGGGTGATAGGAAGCGTTCACTAAGGAATCGTGTGGGTCCGAGGGAAGGCATCTCTGAGAAGGAGATGTCTTTTTTGCGTGTTCAAGTTCGGGTGCTAGTGCTATTCGACTAGTATGCAGGATGACAAATGAGACATGTGGACGATATATGCATCTTACGCGCGCACGTACAATTGAAACTAGGGTCGAAACACCTACAGCACGACCATCACAAGAGGAGGATATCCAATCAACATGAAAAAGTTTACAGCATCGTTACTTGTCCTGATTCTAACTGCTTTGCTTGTCATGCCAGCAGTGATGGGCGCCTCACCGGCTCCAGCACCTGTCGTCGGAGAAATTCAATCCAGTGTCAGTTTCCGCAGCGCACCGTCTACATCTTCAACCGTCTATAAATACTTGAAGGCGGGCGATAACGTTGTCATCTTGGAGAAAACGAACGCGAGCTGGTACAAAGTACAAGACGTTTTCGGCACGGTCGCTTATGTCTCTTCTTCCGATAAATATATTGAAATCATCTATAACGCATCGATCGTTTCATCCGTTTCGTTCCGTAAATCCGCTTCCACGGAAGGCACACGTCTACGCTACCTGAGCAAGGGTGAATCGGTCCTTATTACAGGTCAGCCGAACAGCGCATGGTATGCCGTAACCGATTCGAATGGCGTTAAAGGTTATGTCAGCTCCAGTGAGCAATACATATCGATTGGCGCAAGCTTCTCCCTGCCTAGCGGCACGAAGCCCGGCTCAGGCACAGGCGGCGGCACGACGCCGAACGCACCGCAATTAATCGAGAACGCGATTGCAGCCGGTATGAAATATTGGGGAACGCCCTATGAGTTCGGATCCGATCGCGATACGACTAAAACATTCGATTGCTCCGACTTCGTACGCACGGCATTCCGCGAAGGCGCTAACCTAACGCTTCCTGCCGATTCGCGTAAGCAAGGCGACTACGTGAAAGCGAAAGGCGCAACGAAATCCGATTGGCGTTCATTGAAACGCGGCGACCTGATGTTCTTCATGGCGTACAAAGGCTCGAAAGCTTCTAACTATGCAGGCGTCAACAAAGCGACTGAAACGATTACGCATGTAGGCATCTATCTTGGCAATGGCCAAATCCTGCATACCTATTCCACGGAATCCGGCGGCGTTCGCACAAACGACATCGCAGGCGGACAATGGGAAAACCGCTTCTTGTTTGGCGGAAGCGTGCTGTAATGAATTGAAAACCGGAAGGGCTTGAAGCCTTTCCGGTTTTTTGTTTGGGAGAGGGTAGGGGCTGGGACAGCACGGCTGATTGTCGCTAAACAGCCGTTGACGAATCGTCGGATAACCGCCTGGTTTCCAAAGTTGATGTTCCAGCTTAGACACTAATCTGAAACGGAGCCGGGCAGAAAAAACCGTCACTGCAGAAACTGCAGGACGGCGCGGGAGCATTCCATGGGGTTGTATTGTTGGTTGCGTTTATTTATAAGATCAAGCCGGTGCTGTCCGGAGGTATAAGGCTCTTGAATAAGGGCGAACCATTTATCGATCGTTTCCGAGGAGATCAGCATCTCGCCAAAGCCGCTCGCAACGAAGTATTCGCAATTGACTTCTTCTTGTCCCGGAATCGGTTCGTAGAACAGCATCGGGATGCTTTTGCTCAAGCCTTCCGTACATGTCATGCCGCCGGGCTTCGTAATCAGCAGGTCGGATACGTCCATCAGCTTGTTGATTTCTTTGGTAAATCCAAGCACCTTAATGTTCGGATGTTGAAAATTAGGGTCTGCGAGCATTCGTTCACGGGCCTTCTCATTGTTGCCTACACAATAGATCAGCTGAATTTTATCGCGCCAACGGGTCATGTAGCTGAGCAAATCATCGCTGTACATAATCCCCCAGCCGCCGCCCATAATAAGGACGGTTGGCAAGGGCTTCAAATCAAACTGGGCTTGCAGCTCCGATTTGTCATGCGTTTGCCAGAAGTTCGGATGGACCGGGATGCCGGTAACCTCGATTCGGCCCGGCGAGATTCCGCGGTCGGTCAGCTTGGTCTTCACCTCATTGGTGGAGACTAAATATTTGTTCACCTCGGAGCTTGTCCATGTGCCATGCGCATCATAATCGGTAATGAGCGTATAGAGCGGAACTTGCAGCCCAAGCCTCTTCAGCCGTGAAACGACCGCGTTAGGTACGGGGTGCGTGCATACGATCAGATCCGGCTTCAATTGGGCGATGACCTGCGATGTATGCGTGTAAAAAATACGATGCAGCGCCAGCTGGGCGAATCGGTTAAGTGATTTTTTATATTGTCTGCGGTATAGCTTTCCGAGCAGTTTCGGCTGTTTAGTCACTGTTTTGCGATAAGCGGATACAATCAGCGGGCCGATGACCGGGTTAAGAAAATTGCCCAGCTCAATGACGCGAGTCTGAATTGTAGAATCAAGTGAACGAAGGCCTACCGCAAGCGCGTAAGCCGCCTGGGTATGCCCGGAACCGAACCCTTCGGAAAGGAGCAATACTCTTTTTTTTCGCACATTCTCACCTGCTTCTTCTACCGGTTCAGGAATCCCTAAGAACTCTCCTTCTCATATTACGCTGTTTTCCCTTTGAAGCACAAGATTGGAATTAAGACTTGCGTATGATTGCATCCTTATTTTATGCTAAAAATTAGGCGGTTCGCGTAAGTAGCGAATACGGACAAGAATGGAGTGGTTGTCAATTGCAGCAAAAACAAAGGTTTATTCCGGAACAAGGCTCTATCGTAACGTTTACCTATAAATCAGGCGATTATGCAGGGGAAGTTATGGAAACAGGCGGACCGCGCGCATTGATTAAAGTGCTGGCGGTATTAAAGCACCCGGAGCAGGGCGATTTGCACAATCCCTACAATCCCGATGTACCCATGTTCCATGAACGCAGAGCGCTGAGCTACACGGAGAAAACGAATGTACCTTACGGCGATATCAGCGGGCTTTATCCGGGAGAAGTGCCGTCGTACAAAGAATCGTTAACACGGGCAGTGGCTGCGGAGATCGAAGCGATCGACCGTCTGAAGCGCTGGGCGGAGCGGGGATTGGAGCAGTTGAGGCAGTTGGAGAAGGAGTATAAGTAAGATCAGGCGAGAGCAGCTTGGCAGCAGGGAGAAGAGTAATGACTAGAGCAGCTTAGGCGGCCGGAGGGGGATGCGGTATGAATAGGAACGAATTGGCGAAGGGGATTTATAACAGCTCGCATTTGTCGGGAAGTTTTACGCTGCGTTCGGGTCAAGTTTCGGAGACGTATTTTGACAAGTATTTATTTGAAGCGAACCCTCGTTTGCTTGGCGCAATAGCCTGCGAACTGGCCTTATGTATTCCGATTGGCATCGATGTGCTTGCAGGACTCGAGATGGGCGGTATTCCGGTTGCGACGGCACTGTCGCTGGAAACGAATATCCCTGCGGCTTTCGTGCGAAAGCAAGCGAAAAGCTATGGAACATGCAAACTCGCCGAAGGCGCGGAAGTGCGAGGTCAGAATGTGTGTATTGTGGAAGATGTCGTCACAACCGGTGGACAGATCCTGCTCAGTGTTGCAGAACTGCGAGCAGCCGGGGCTATTGTTGAGGACGTCGTATGTGTCATCGAACGGCACCCGGATGGCCGCAAGAAACTGGAGGAAGCAGGATTGAAGCTGCATGCTCTGTTTACAATCGAGGAGCTTGAAGCTGCGGGTAATGTGGAGGATGTTGCGCTTTCGGGTGAGGGTTGGAGCGATTAAGTGAGTGATTTGAATAGTTTTTATGCATTTCTGACTGAATGACCGGATTGCGTTTTCGGTCACTAAGTGCTATTATGACCTATATCATGTTGAAGAAGGAAGCTGCAGCGCAATGGAACAGAAGAAACCGGTCGACCGCAGAATGCAAATTGTGGAGGCGGCAGGGAAATCGTTTGCCATGTTTGGGTATAAAGCGACGACGATGGAGCTGGTTTCCAAAATCGCTGCAGTCGGCAAAGGTACGATTTATACGTTTTTTGCAACGAAGGAAGACTTGTTTAATGAAATCATCGGGCAGCTGGCTGCCGAGCTTCGGAGCTTGGCGGAGCGCACGATTGACCGAGAGCGGAATTTCTTCGATAATTTAGCGGCAGTCCTGCACGAGCTGCTGCTGTTTCGCGAGAAGCATGAACTCATCGTGAAATTGTCTCAGGAGATTCGCGATCTGGGCACGCCAATGGCGAAGGATGGAGCGGCACGGCTTGAACAAGCCATTCAAGCTTTTATCCAGCATGAGATCGAGCTTGCCATTGAGAAGAACGAGCTGCGCGAGGTTGATCCGGCGCTGACTGCTTTTGTGATCTTGAAGCTGTATATAGCAATCGGCGTCGAGTGGATCAGAAGTCACCAGCTGTCTCGTGAAGACCTTGCTGCTTATTTTACGAGCTTGCTGCGTGAAGGTGTTGGAGTGAAGTAAGAGCTAGGTCATGAAGCGGATTTGTAAATGTTAGGGCTCGAGGGTTATGGCAGAATGGGTAACGCTTAGAGAAGGTATGGTTCGAGGGGGATGGCTTGCTGAGACTGCTTCGTAAGGTGTTGATGCAGAGTAGGTGAAGAATCGGACTGCGGCTTCGAAAACGTTTAATTCGAGGGCAATGGCTAGTTGGGAAGGTGGGCTAGTCCTTTTTTTTTGTAGTAAACTGACCAAAATACCAAATTGGTCATTTATTCTGAAATTGGAGGGGAAAACGCAATGCGAGGTTTATCATTGTTTGGCAGGGAATTTAGCCGGATTGTACGCAGTCCAAAGCTCCTAATTCCGATTGTAGGCGTGTTGTTCATTCCGATTATGTACAGCGGGATGTTGATTGGGTCGTTTTGGGACCCTTACGGGAAGCTGAGCGAACTGCCGGTGGCGGTCGTGAATGAGGATGCCGGCGCGCAGTTTGAGGGAAAACCGCTGGCTGTCGGACAGGATTTGGTCGATGCATTGAAGGTCAATAAGGAGTTTGATTGGGCTTTCGTGAGCCGGGCTGAAGCGGAGAAAGGCGTCCAAGACGGGGATTACTATTATGTGATTGAAATTCCCGCGTCCTTCTCCAAGCAAGCGACCACGCTGCTGGATGAGAAGCCGCAGCCTGCTGCTATCCGTTATGTGTCCAACGATAGCGGCAACTACTTAGCGGCCAAAATCGGGCAAGCTGCGATCGAGAAGCTGCAAACTGAAATTTCGCAGCAAGTGACAAAAGCCTATGCGGAGGCGGTTTTCGACAGTATCGGCGATGCATCTGACGGCATTGTCCAAGCCAGCGAAGGCGCAGGCAAGCTGAACGACGGCGCTTCGGATGCGGAGAAGGGTGCCAAGCTGCTGCGCGATAACGTAGCGAAGCTGGCTTCCGGGACGGAGCAGCTCGCCGGAGGCGTTAAGGCGCTTGGCAACGGCGCCGGTCAATTGGCGGCCGGAACGGCCGCCGTACGGGATGGCTCGGCGGCGCTCGCAGCCGGGCTTGGCAAGCTCGAGGCTGCCGGCGCACAGCTCGGCGGCGGAGCTAAGCAAGCCGCCGAGGCCGGTGCGAAGCTGGCCGACGGGCTTGCCTCGGCGGAGCAAGGCGGTGCGCAGCTCGCCGGCGCAGCCGCGAAGCTGTCGGCGGCGCTTGAGGCGTATGCCGCCGCAGCTTCGCCGGATGCAGCGCAGGATCCCGCGCTGCAGGAGCTGCTCGGCGCAGCCCGCGCGGTATCCGCGGGCGCAGCCGAGCTCTCCGGCGGCAGCGCGAAGCTTGCCGCCGGCGGCGCGCAGCTGCAGCAGGGCCAGCTGCAGCTGCAGCAAGGGCTAGCGGCGCTGCACGCGCAGCTCGCAGCCGCGCAGCAAGGCGGCGCCAAGCTCGCCGCAGGCGCCGAGAGCGCAGCGGCCGGTGCCGCGAAGCTGGCGGATGGCGCAGCCGCCGCTGGCCGCGGTGCGGCCGAGCTTGCCGGGGGCTCCGGCAAGCTGGCCAGCGGCTCCGCCGCGCTTGCGAGCGGCGCGGAGCAGCTCGCAGGCGGCACGGCCGAGCTGTCGGGCAAGCTCGGCGATGCCGCGAAGCAAACCGGGGGCATCACCGGAACCGATGCCCTGTACGACATGTTCGCGAATCCTGTACATGTCGATGAACAGAAGTTGACCGAAGTGCCGAACTACGGTACGGGCTTCACACCGTACTTCTTGTCACTTGGCCTGTTTGTAGGCGCATTGCTCTCCACAATGGTCATCCCGATGCGCGAAACAGGGCTGAAGCCACGCTCCGGCTGGAGCTGGTTCGTCAGCAAAGTATTGCTCTTTATCGTAGTTGGCGTTGTGCAAGCCTTAATTGCAGACGCGATTCTGCTCTACGGAATCGGCCTTAAGGTCAACCACTTAGGCGCGTTCATCGGCATGTCGATGCTGGCAAGTGTCGCTTTCATGATGATCGTGCAGTTCCTTGTTACCTTGCTCGATCAGCCGGGGCGCTTTGTTGCCGTCATGCTGCTCATCCTGCAGCTGACCGGCAGTGCCGGAACATATCCATCTGAGCTCATCCCATCCTGGCTGCAGCATATCAGCGCATGGCTGCCGATGACTTACACCATCAGCGCTTTCCGCGAAATCGTGACAGGAAACGAGCTGCTGACTGTAGGCAGCAAAGCGCTGCACACAGCAAGCTTTGCAGTCGTATTCGCAGCACTTTCACTAATCGTCTTCCTCATGCTGCATCGCAAAACCAAACGCGACACAACAGAACTCGCGGCAACGGCGTAGCTCTCAGAGCCACACATCATCAAATAACCGAGGAATTTTAGCATGAGTGGCTCTCGGAGCAACACATTACCCGAATTCACGTGAAATTAGCGAAAGAGTAGCCCTCAGGGCTACTCTTTCTTCATCTAACCAATGTTAAGCGCAAAAGTGCCTCAGAAAGTAACGCATCATCCCATCATGCTGGTTTCAGCTAAGCAGTAAATGTGACCACCAGAATAACGCTTCATCATATAATGCTGGATTAGGCTCAAGAGTAGCTCCTAGAGCAACACCTCATCTAATAACCTTGGAATCCAACCAATGATTAGCTCTCAGAGAGGTATCCGTTACCGTACATTCGATTAACACTTACCATTTTAGTCCAAGAGAGGTACCAGTTACCGCACATTAGCATGTAAACGTCCAAAATGACAAAAGAGCAGTACTGGTTACTCTACAGGGGTTGCCATGCGTACATCAGGAGATCCACAACGATCAATCCCCCAGCTTATCCTCAAAAGTAGCTCACCAGGAGATCCACAACGAGCAATTCCCCTAGCAATAGCAATTCCCCCAGCAGCTTACCAGCCCCAGCAAGCGGCGTAATCCCCACGCCGCGCCGCAATCAGCGGCCCAGCCGCACACCAACAAAAAAAGCACGAATTCACCACCCCGGTGAATTCGTGCTTTTTCAACCCCTACGACTGAATAAACACAGTCGCAATCGGCTTGCGATAAATAACCTGATAACCAAGGCCTTTGGACAATGCCGCGAGCGGCAGGTAGGTCACCGAGGTGCCGCCGGATTGCTGAAGGTAAGCAGGCGTTTCAAGCGGTACCGTTTGACCGTTCACTTTCATCGTATCGGCGCCAATGGTGAAGGCAACGACCCTGTCTCCGGATTTAATGGTAGCGGTACGTGTCGGGCCGTCCCAAGCGAGTGTTGCATTCAATGCTGCCGTTACGTCGCGCATCGGCAGGAACGTCGTGTTATTTTTCAGAACCGGCTTATTGCCGCCTTTGAGCGACTTCCCGTTTACGATCACGCGAAGCGGCGATCCGGCTGCCAGCACTTCAGGGTCGCGATAGTCGCCCCAGATCCCTTTGGCAAAAGCTCTTCCCATCACGTCGTAACCGGATTGCTTCGGATGAATGTCACCTTTGAGGATCGAGGTGTACGTGAGCTCTTTGCCGCGGAATGGAGTCGATACATCGACGGTTCGCACATCGTAGCCTTCTTGCGTCAGCTTAGCGGCAATGGCTTCGGTTTGCTTTTTCAATTTATCGACACCATTGGTTAATACCGCATATTGTTCTTGTGTAATGGTTTGATTAATCGTGGAAGGCTTCGGCGCAGGCAGGTACTGGTCGGCAAACACAACCGTAGCTTTCGGGTTCAATTTAAGTATGGTGCGAAGCGATGCTTCTAATGAAGGATAATAACCAGCCAATAAGGCATCTAACCGAGTTTGCAGCGTCGAAGCACTGATATCATCCTGTAAGATGTCGTTGAAAATCGGCGTAAAATCATTCCCGCCAATCGTGAGCAAGATCAAATTCGCTGTCTTCAGATCCTCGCTTAGCTGCTCGCTCTTCGAGACGGTCGCTTCTGCGAGAGGGTAAGTCGATAAATTCGGCTGAAGTTGATCGGCCGTTATATGTGTTCCCGCCGCAGCGGCTTCCAGTAGTTTTTGCAATCCGGGCGATTTCAAACCAAGAATCCCGTAATTTTGCAGCTCGGCACGGCCGTGATAAAGCGCCTGCTCGTACACACGGTCTGCGTAGCCGTAAGGAACGGAGCTTTCCGACATGCCGTACTCATAGCCAAGCGTCAATGAATCGCCAACCGCAACAATACGCAGCGGTTGATTAGCCTCTGCTTTCGGAGCGGTGATTGCCGAAACTGCCATAATAGGCGTTGAAAATGAAGCTCCTGCGGAAGCCCAAGCACCGCCGTTACCTGCTGCACCAACCAACATAGCGGCAGCCGTGAACGTGATCGTCCATTTTGGCAATTTCCTGAATTTACTATACATATTCACCACATCCTTTTGCATAATTATGCGTTTTATTTGGTGGTATCCATTTTCAGATATTTTTTTGAATTGATGCTGTGACGTGGTAAAGAACGCTTATCGCAATAATAAAAATATTAAATTGATATCGTAATGCACTGATGTTAAAATAATATAATAACTTTTTTCAAGGGATGAATTATTGGAACGCAACCTTTTTATTAAACTGCGTGTACACCTTCATTTTAAGCGATATCGCTTTCGAAATGAAGCCGGATTCCATGAATAAGAATCCATTCCATCCGTTTATTTAAAAATTTCTCATAGAAAGGTTGCATCCAAGTGAAAGAGAACCGTTTAGGATTGCCGCCGAAGCAAGGTCTATACGATCCGCAATTTGAGAAAGACGCCTGCGGAATGGGCTTTGTGGCTAACATCAAGGGAATTAAATCACACACAATTATTCAGCAGGCGCTGACGGTGCTCGAGAACATGGAGCATCGCGGCGGTCAAGGCAGCGAGCCTAACACAGGAGACGGAGCAGGGATTCTTTTGCAAATCCCGCATGGCTTCTTCTCGCGTGAACTCAGAGAGCTCGGTGTCGAATTGCCTGCAAACGGCGAATATGCCGTAGGTATGCTGTTCCTGTCGCAAGACGAGAACATTCGCGTGAAGCATGAGCGCGAGCTCGAAGCCATCATCCGCGAGGAAGGCCAGACGCTGCTTGGCTGGCGTACCGTTCCTACGAATGATGAGAAGCTGGGCCACTCGGCGAAATCGGTTAAACCGTATGTTCGTCAAGTGTTCATCGGCCGTAGTGCCGAGCTTCAAGATGAGCTTGCTTTCGAACGCAAAATCTATGTCATTCGCAAACGCGCGGAAATTGCGATTCGCTACTCCGGTGCTGAAGGCGCAGACAGCTTCTACTTCTCCAGCATGTCCAGCAAGAAAATCGTGTACAAAGGGATGCTGACAACAGAGCAGGTTCGTTCGTTCTATGTTGAGCTTAACGACGAAGCGATGGAAACAGCTATCGCGCTTGTTCACTCCCGTTTCTCCACGAACACGTTCCCGAGCTGGGAGCGCGCGCATCCATACCGTTATCTTATTCATAACGGCGAGATCAACACGCTTCGCGGTAACGTAAACTGGATGCATGCCCGTCAAACGATGGTAGCTTCGGAGCTGTTCGGCGACGATTTGGACAAAATCAAACCGATTATCAATCCGGACGGATCGGATACGGCGATGTTTGATAACACGCTTGAATTCCTTTACCTATCCGGTCGTTCCTTGCCGCACGCGGCAATGATGATGGTGCCGGAGCCTTGGTCTAACCACGAAGGCATGAGCGACGAGAAGAAAGCATTCTACGAATACCACAGCTGTTTGATGGAGCCGTGGGACGGCCCGGCAGCGATGGCATTTACGGATGGCACGCAAATCGGAGCAATTCTTGACCGTAACGGTCTACGTCCTGCCCGTTATTATGTAACGAAGGATGACGTCATCATTCTTGGTTCTGAAGCCGGAACGGTTCCGATCGATCCGGAGAATATCCTGTACAAAGATCGCCTTCGCCCAGGCCGTATGCTGCTTGTCGATACCAAAGAAGGCCGCATCGTATCGGACGAAGAGGTTAAAGCTCAAATCGCAGCGGAGAACCCGTACCGCGAGTGGCTTGATGAGCATCTTATCGGTCTTGATGAGCTTCCAGATGCTCCCGAGCTTCCGGAACCGGATCATGAAACCGTTGAGAAACGTCAGCAAGCATTCGGCTACACGTTCGAAGATCTGCGTAAAGTACTTGAGCCAATGGCAGGCAGCGGCGTAGAGCCGATCGCTTCCATGGGTTACGATGCACCGCTTGCGATTCTGTCCGAGCGTCCGCAGCGTTTGTTCAACTACTTTAAACAAATGTTCGCCCAAGTTACGAATCCGCCAATCGACGCGATTCGCGAAGAAATTATTACAGCTACAGGGACAACACTGGGTCCTGAGCGCAATCTGCTCAATGCCGAGCCTGAAAGCTGCCGTCATATTAAATTAGCTTCACCGGTATTGTCGAACGAAGAGTTCGCGAAGCTGCGCCATGTGCGCCGCCCGGGGTTCAAATCCATTACGCTCCCTACGCTGTTTAATGCAGCGGAAGGCGAAGCAGGCTTGCGTTTTGCGATTAAGCAAATGTGCGAAGCGGCTGACCGCGTAATTGGCAAAGGCCATAATATTCTTATTCTGTCTGACCGCGGCGTAGACCGCGAGAATGCGGCGATTCCGTCGCTGCTCGCTGTTTCGTCCCTGCATCACCATTTGATTCGCGAAGGTACGCGTACACGTGTCAGCATCTTGCTGGAATCCGGCGAGCCGCGCGAAGTGCATCACTTTGCGTTGCTGCTTGGATATGGTGTAAGTGCCGTGAATCCGTATCTTGCGTTCGAAACGCTCGACGATATGATCCGCCAAGGGCTGCTCAGAGGCGTAACGCATGAGAAAGCGGTCAAGAACTTCATTAAAGCAGCTACGAAAGGCGTCGTTAAGATTCTATCCAAAATGGGTATTTCGACGATCCAATCGTACCGCGGCGCACAAATTTTCGAAGCCGTCGGCTTGAAGGAAGAGCTCGTCGATGAGTACTTCACTTGGACGACTACACGTATCGGCGGCATCGGTCTCGACGTTATCGCAGACGAAACGCTGAAGCATCATAACCGTGCTTTCGCAGAGCAGGAAGGCCGTGTGAAGGAGCTTGATTCCGGCGGCGAATATCAATGGCGCAAAGACGGCGAAGATCACTTGTTCAGCCCGCAGACGATTCATACGCTGCAAATGGCTTCCCGTTCGAATGACTATAAGCTCTACAAGAAGTTCTCCGCGCTTGTTCAAGGCGAAGACAAGAAACATCTGACACTGCGTTCGTTGCTTGATTTCAACTACGATGCAGCGCCTGTTTCGATTGACGAAGTCGAATCCGTCGAATCCATCGTGAAACGCTTCAAGACCGGCGCGATGTCATACGGTTCGATCAGTAAAGAAGCGCATGAAGCACTGGCTATTGCGATGAACCGCATCGGCGGCAGATCCAATACGGGCGAGGGCGGCGAAGATCCGGCGCGTTACATTCCGGATGCTAACGGCGATTCCCGCCGCAGTGCGATCAAGCAGGTTGCTTCCGGTCGTTTCGGCGTAACGAGCAACTACTTGATTAATGCCGACGAAATCCAAATTAAAATGGCGCAAGGCGCGAAGCCGGGCGAAGGCGGCCAGCTTCCGGGACGCAAGGTTTATCCTTGGGTTGCCGAGGTTCGCGGTTCAACACCGGGCGTAGGACTAATTTCCCCGCCTCCGCATCACGATATCTATTCCATTGAGGACTTGGCTGAGCTTATCCATGATTTGAAGAACGCCAACCCTCGCGCACGTATTAACGTGAAGCTCGTATCCGAAGCAGGCGTAGGAACGATTGCTGCCGGCGTTGCCAAAGGCCGCGCAGATGTTATCCTCGTCAGCGGCTACGATGGCGGAACAGGCGCTTCGCCGCTTGCGTCGATCCGTCACGCCGGCATGCCTTGGGAGCTTGGACTTGCCGAAACGCATCAAACGCTGATGATCAATAACCTGCGTGACCGCGTAGTTGTTGAGACAGACGGCAAAATCATGAACGGCCGCGACCTTGCGATTGCAGCGCTTCTCGGCGCCGAAGAATACGGCTTCTCGACAGCACCGCTTGTTGTCCTTGGCTGCATCATGATGCGTGTCTGCCAGTTGGATACTTGTCCGGTCGGCGTAGCTACGCAAAACCCTGAGCTTCGCGCGAAGTTCATGGGCGATCCTAGCCACGTAGCGAACTACATGCTGTTCGTAGCACAAGAGCTGCGCGAGATTATGGCAGAGCTTGGCTTCCGTACGATTCAAGAAATGGTCGGCCGTGTAGATCGTTTGCAAACGAAAGATCTTATCGAACACTACAAGCTCAAAGGCATCGACCTTAGACCGCTTCTGCATCAGATGGAAGTTCCGCAGGATGCGGCACGTTACTGCACGCAGGAGCAGGATCATAAACTCCACGAATCACTGGATATGCAGCAATTGCTGCCGCTCGCATTGCCTGCGATCGAAACCGGTGAACAAGTTCGCGCAACGCTGCCGATCACGAACATCAACCGCGTAGTTGGTACGATTGTAGGCAGTGAAGTAACTCGCCGTTACGGCGCGAAAGGATTGCCTGAAGATACGATTTCGTTCCACTTTGTCGGCTCCGCCGGTCAAAGCTTCGGCGCATTCGTACCGAAAGGGATCACGCTTTCCTTGGAAGGCGACTCCAATGACTATGTCGGTAAAGGACTTTCCGGCGGTAAAGTCATCGTAGCTCCATCCAAGAAAGCAACGTTTAAGGCAGAAGAGAATGTCATTATCGGCAACACGGCTTTCTACGGCGCGACAAGCGGCGAAGCTTACATCCGCGGTATCGCGGGCGAGCGCTTCGCAGTTCGTAACTCCGGCGTGAAAGTTGTCGTCGAAGGTGTTGGCGACCACGGCTGTGAGTATATGACAGGCGGCCGCGTCGTTATTCTCGGAGGCACAGGCCGTAACTTCGCAGCCGGTATGTCGGGCGGTGTCGCTTATGTCCTCGATGAAGCAGGCGATTTCTACAAACACTGCAACATCGAAATGGTTCTTCTGGAGCGCGTAGAGGATCCGCGTGACTCCGCTGAGCTGCAAGGCATGATCCAGCGCCACGTGGCGAACACAGGCAGTGCGATCGGCGATCGGCTGCTCTCCGATTGGGAGTCGTCGAAGGCTAAATTTGTCAAAATCATCCCGAAAGATTACAAACGGATGCTGGAGCAAATTGAGAAGATGGAACAAACCGGCCTTGCCGGCGATGATGCCCTTCTTGCCGCATTTGAAGCTAACATGAAAGAGCTTGCTCGCGTAGGCGGTAACTAATACTTCGAAGCCAAAGACCGATAACGGGAAATCCGTTATCGGTCTTTTTTAGCGTTTGGGCAACGCCGCGATGATGAAGTGCATATCCGTAGTACAAGTTGGACACAAGTCCCGTCAAGCGCTCAGTACAGATGCTTGTATGCTCGCATATGATACGTTGATAGTTTGATTCTCAACTAATAGAGGAGGTAGATAATATGGGAGTAACTCAAATCTATGCGGGCCCTACACTTCCGGAAGAAGGATTGCAGCAATTTGATGTTTTTATGGATGGGATTATACCAGCCTATCTGCAAACGCTTCTTGCAACGAACAAGGACGTAGATTTGTTGATGGTTGCAATGGAACAGTTCTCCGATGTCTATGTAGCTGCAGGAACGCCTGGAACACCTGAGAATGCCGCTTATTTACGACTTTCAAACAATGTTGCTCCGCCAAGCGAGGACGGAGATATGCTTAAATCGGTTTATGATGTGAATAAGGACGGTATTGTTGACCAAGCCGCTAAACTGCAGGTTGCCAGAACGATTTCGTTAACGGGCGATGTGACAGGAAGTGCAGCTTTTGACGGATCCGCGAACACGGCAATCTCTTCGACGATCCCAACCGCAACATCAAACGCCAAGGGACTGTTAAGTGCAGCAGACAAAACAAAGCTGGATGGAGTAGCTGCGGGGGCAAACAATTACACACATCCTGCAACGCATCCGGCTACGATGATTACCGAAGATGCGGGACATCGCTTTGTTTCGGATGCGGAGAAAGCAGATTGGAACAGTGTTAAAGGCGATATGATGCGCTCCGTTTATGATACGGACAATGACGGCGTCGTCGATCAAGCAGAGAAGCTGCAAACGGCACGGGCGATCGCCATTAACGGAGACGTAACAGGTACGACTACTTTTGACGGTTCAACCAATGTCACGATCAATGCGGCTATACCTACCGTCACGCCGAATACGAAAGGGCTAATGCCCGCATCGGATAAAGCAAAATTAGACGGCGTTGCGGCCGGAGCAAATAACTATACGCATCCGGCCACACATCCGGCGACAATGATAACAGAAGATGCCACGCACCGGTTTGTCAGCGATACGGAGAAAGCAGCTTGGAACAGCGTAAAGGGCGATATGATGCGCTCCGTTTATGATACGGATAATGATGGCGTCGTCGATCAAGCAGAAAAGCTGCAAACGGCACGGTCGATCGCCATTAACGGAGACGTAACAGGTACGACTACTTTTGACGGTTCAACCAATGTCACGATCAATGCGGCTATACCTACCGTTACGCCAAATACGAAAGGGCTAATGCCCGCATCGGATAAAGCGAAATTAGACGGTGTTGCGGCCGGAGCAAATAACTATACGCATCCCGCCACACATCCGGCGACAATGATAACAGAAGATGCCACGCATCGGTTTGTTACCGATGCGGAGAAAGCGGCTTGGTCCAATTCATCATCGGATGGCGGCTTACGCGGGAATGTACTAAACTATGGTGCCAAAGGTGACGGCTTTACCGATGATACCGCTGCGTTTCAAGCGTGTTTGGATGCGAACAACTTCGCTTATCTTCCGACTGGCACTTATAAGATAAAAACGGTCTATGTAAACAGAGGGGCTACCGTTCGCGGTGAAGGATTCAGTTCCGTCATCCAGCCTTATACAGGTGCAACGGGTTGTCTATTTTCCCTCAAGGGCGATTACGTTCTCTTCGAGAAGTTTTATATTCATGGCGGCGGAGTAAATATTCATGCCTTTGCCGACTTTGACGGTGGACGAACCGCTTGGTTTTCGCGGTGTCATTTTAACGACCTCGTTATTTATAATATAGGTGGGGATGCTTTTCATCTAACCGGTCGCGGACTGGATTATATTATTGACCGAATTATGACGGACGTCATAGGCGGGTATGGATTTTATGGGCGCAATTTATCGGATAGCTTAATGACTAATTGTCATTTTGGCACATGTGGTAAATCAGGCGTATCGTTTGACGGTGGGAATTTTCGAATTGTTGGTACAAAAATCTGCATGAATGGTAAAACCGCGCCGGGATATGCAGGGCTAGAAGCAAGCAATACGCTGAATGTGAATCTATCGGGTTGCGAGATTCAGCAGAATGTTTATGATGGCATATTATTTACAAACGTTTACGGATCGAGCATTACAGGAACCGTAATCGACAGCAACAATCAATTTGGTTTAACGGGTCCTTATGCGCAAGTGAGGTTGATTAACTCTTCATTTAATAAGATCGACTGTACGATGGTGGACGGTCGCTTTAAAAATGACACCGTACCATACAATACGCCGGGACTGAACGGCATCGTACAAGATGACAAATGCTGTTACAACAAATTCGACATTAATTACTACCCGTATGAACTTGTTTACTCAAATAAAGCAAATCATGTAACTGCGCCATTCACGGCGACAGTTAACGACATTTCGTCCGTTTTCAAAGTAAATAATACGGACTATTTCAACTTCCCTTCGACATCTGTCGTTATTGGAAGCAATGCAACTATTGGAACGGGGGCGAATCAAGGCAGCAGCGCGAATTTTGTTATCGCGGCCTCGTCCGTTAATGGCGGTACGCAGGTTAACCTTACCCAAACGGCAAACAGGACTTTAGCAGCCAATGGAGAGTATTATTTCAACAGAGTAACGCTCAGTATGGCAGGGTTTACAGGGGCAAACAGTCCGGCAGGCAAAAGCAGGGTTTTCATCGCCTATGATTCGAAAGTGCTCGAAACGCTGCCGGGGGGACTCAGCGTGTTTATCAACATTTCCGAATCCAGCACAGCGCATCCAACGCCTATTACAACAGGCCAAGTCCGCATCATCAATGTGAATAAGAACTCGCAATGGATGCCGATTGCAGCGTATAAGCCTTTGAGCTATTCAAGAGAGGCCGGCTTCACCGTCAATCTGGAAATCAATATTGGATGCAATCAAACTACAACATTATCGACCTCTGATATTGTCGCATCCGTTCGCAACATTCGCGTTGGATTTTATTAAATTTCTGGAATAAATAGGAAAAATTAATATTTAAATTTAGACCACTATTCGTATAGAGTGGTCTATTTTTTGTTTGTAAACGAATGTTAAAAAATCCCTCTCCAATAGTAAAAATATACCGTCAATCGACAAAAAAAGATTTTAATTGTGAGAGAAGTCCCACAACCTTCGACATCCTTTTTGGATGAGGTTGGATATAATTAGTGAAGACAAGTAGAACGAAATGTAGAGAGATATTTAATACGGGTGAGGTTCAGGTAATTAGAGTAAACAGAGTTGCAGCTATGTCCTAGCAAAAGGCGTTAGATTCATTATAAATAGAGGAGTCGGAGCCGAGGTATGATGAGAAACTTTGAGGATCAGAACAATGAAGCACAGACAACAAAGGAGATTCTACAGTTGGATGTACGCACCATAATGGAACAACTTGGAATTGATCTTTCTAAATGGCCCTCAGACTTACCGCCGCTACAAAGTAATAAATAAGATAAACAATAAAAACCATAGTCGATGAGGACTATGGTTTTACTATGTAATGGAAGCGTTATTTCATATTTCTCTCTGCACGAACGAAAGCGACGAAACGTTTTGTTTCTTCCAGCGATAATTTCTTCCCGTCAATGGCAAGCGCAAGTCTGCTAAGCAAGTCTTCTTCGGAGAGCTCAAGTTGGTCAACAAATTCACGAACAGGCTCGTCCAACGTGATATGAGGCACGTTCGTTCTTCCGACAAGGAAGTCGACAGAAACTTTGAATAAATCGGCAAACTTAGATAGTGTTTCCGTATCCGGTTCGCGGCGGTTTTTCTCATAATGGGATAAAGCTGCGCGTGAGATTCCCAGTAATCCCGCTGTCTGTTCTTGTGTCCAACCCCGATCGTCCCTCAGTTTGGCAATACGGTCACCAATATTCATATTTCTCCTCCTAACAGGCTATAACTCCATATTAATACGAAACGCTTACAATTGCATTCATTGCTACGAAATGTCACATCGTATCTGAAACCATGAAAAAACTATTGACATGCTACGTTCCGTATCGTAAAGTAAATCATGAAAAGAGATACAAATTGTATCAATTAACTGTTATTATTCATTACCCATAGAACCGCCTGTTATACCTGCCGACATTCACAATACTCCAATTTTTTCTCTAAAAGGTGAGAGATCAGCGCTATGCGCAAGACGCCCGGACCAGACACAGCTGCATCCGATGCGCTGGTAAATTCTAATGCCAATTAACTGGAGGTATTTAAGTGGAACTTAAGGATTACATGAAAATCATTCGCAAAAGACTTCTTCTTATCTCGGCTATTGTAATGGTGGCATGCGGGTTAACGGGGGTTAAGACTTACCTTTATACCGACCAGGTATATCAAGCTACTGCGAAACTGATTGTGAGTCAATCCTTTGAAGTTGGCGGAACCAGAACAATAGACTGGGACGTCATTCAATCTAATATCAGGCTTATAAGCTCCTATAAAGAAATTATCAATTCGTCAGCCATCTTGAACAAAGTGGTAAGTAATTATCCGGATTTAAAAGCTTCGCCCGGTGAACTAAGCTCCGTGCTACAAATTAGCGCAGCAAGCGATTCACAGGTTATGAATATTAACGCAACGGATATTTCCTATGAACGAGCGGCCCACATCGTAAATGCCGTAGCTACCGTCTTCAAGAATGAAATCCCATCCATTATGAAGGTCGATAACGTTACGATTTTGTCTGAAGCCACTCCCAGCGCAGATGCCGCACCGATTAATAAGAGCCCCATTTTCTATATCGTCTTGAGCTTTATCGTATCGCTCATGTTGGCAATCGGCTTTGTTTTCTTACTCGATTACTTCGATGACACGATTAAGAGCGAAGAAGATGTGCTGCAGTCGCTTGAGTTGCCGGTACTGTCACATATTACGAAAATCAACAAATCGGATTTGAATCCCCGTAAGACGCGGGTATCTGAAAAAAAAGTAGGTGAAGGTACATATGTCACAGCAAGACAATAAACATCGCCATCTCATTTCGGCTATTAATCCCATGTCTCCAATCTCAGAAGCGTATCGTACCTTGCGTACGAATATTCAATTCTCAGCGATTGATCAGCCCATGAAAGTGCTAATGGTTGCTTCTGCAAGTGAAGGAGAGGGCAAGACCACTACGGTTACGAATCTTGCCGTGACCTACGCACAAGATGGGAAGAAAGTGCTTCTCATTGATACGGATCTTCGAAGACCTACTTTACATCATGTATTTCAACTCACGAATCGTTCGGGACTAACCAGCGCGATTCTCAATCAGCATGTGCTTGCGGATGTTATCCGGGAAACGAGTGTAGAAAACCTCTTCGTCCTCACGGCCGGTCCTATACCGCCAAATCCTTCCGAAATTTTGGGTTCGCAACGGATGCAACTACTCGTTGAAGAACTGAGGGGCCAGTACGATGTCATTCTCTTCGATACGCCGCCTGTCCTTCCGGTGGCTGACAGCCTTATTGTCACATCCTATTGCGACGGAATCATCCTTGTCATTCACGCTGGCAAAGTGAAGAAAGAGCTTCTAAAAAAAGCAAAAGCCAGCTTGGAGCATGCAAAATCCCGCATCTTAGGTGTCGTTCTCAATAATAATGAACGCTCTAAGCATGATGGGCAATATTACTACTATTACGGCAGAAAATAATAGATAGCAGCAAGTGAACATTCCTTGGGTGATGTCTACTGGACCTGTATCACACGTAGGCACTCGATCATGCTGTGGGCTGGCTTGCCAGCCTTAGACGTTCATCGTCAAGGGTGTGATGTGAGGCAGGGTTTAATGCCCTCAAATACTGCGGCCATAAACGGCTAAAAAAACGAGCTATGTTTTTAATGCTAATAAAGGTATAGCTGGTTTTTTTAACAGCAGCTAATTCCTTAAGAAATTAGAATAATAGGGGTGAATGATGATGAAACAGGTTAGAAAAGCGATCATTCCAGCTGCAGGTTTAGGGACGCGATTCTTACCGGCAACGAAGGCTATGCCCAAAGAGATGCTTCCAATTGTGGACAAACCTACCATTCAATACATCGTGGAAGAAGCTATAGCCTCCGGGATCGAAGATATCATAATCGTTACGGGGAAAGGGAAGCGCGCAATCGAGGACCACTTCGACATTGCTTTCGAGCTGGAATCCAGCTTGATGGAGAAAGGGAAGATGGAGCTGCTCGGAGAAGTGCGCAAATCATCCAGTGTAGATATTCATTATATTCGGCAAAAAGAACCCAAAGGTTTGGGTCATGCGGTATGGTGTGCTCGTAAGTTTATTGGGAACGAGCCCTTCGCCGTCCTCTTAGGGGACGATATCGTCGTTGCCGATGTGCCATGTACCAAACAGCTGATTACACAATATGAGCATGTCCAGCGATCCGTGATTGGGGTCCAAGCCATATCCATTGAACTGATGGAACGGTATGGAGTAGTTGATCCTCTGGAAGCTATTGGTAAGCTCTATTCCGTTAATCGTTTTGTAGAGAAGCCTAAATTAGGTACAGCCCCTTCCAATTTAGCCATTATGGGCAGATACATTCTGACACCTGAAATCTTTGATTTCCTCGAGCTTCAAGAAGCCGGTGCAGGCGGAGAAATTCAACTGACGGATGCGATTCAGAAGTTAAACGAGTTTCAAGGCGTCTATGCCTACGACTTCGAGGGCAAACGTTATGACGTTGGCGAGAAGTTAGGTTTTATTACAACCATTCTGGATTTTGCGCTGCACAATAACGAGTTACGCCTTCCACTGTTAACGGCGCTTGAGGAGCTCCTTGAAAATGAACGTTTAAAGAAATATAAATTGTAGGACAGGTGGGAAAGAATGAGTTTATCCACACAACGCAATGATGGGGATGTCGTGCTCAAGACCAAACTTTCGCCTTCAATCCAATCGATGGAGAGAGCAAGAGGACTTGTTCAGTACTTGATGGTGAAACGAGCAATGGATATTGTATGTGCAGCTATCGGACTGATTTGTTTAATTCCTTTGTTCATGATCGTGGCCATTATGATAAAAGTGGAGGACCCGCGCGGTCCTATTTTTTTTCACCAGGTCCGGGTCGGCAAGAATGAAAAACCGTTTCGCATGTATAAGTTCCGGTCGATGGTATCCAATGCAGAAGTATTGCTTGATGGGCTGTTAAGTCAGAACGAAATAAACGGCGCCATGTTCAAGATGAAAGAAGACCCGCGGGTTACCAGAGTTGGAAAGTTCATCCGAAAAACCAGCATCGATGAGCTGCCGCAGCTATGGAATGTCATTAAGGGCGATATGTCCATTGTTGGCCCCAGGCCACCGTTACCCAGAGAAGTAGCGGAATATACGACTTATGACAAATTACGGCTTAAAGCCATGCCCGGCTGCACCGGTTTATGGCAAATCAGCGGAAGAAACGGATTAAGCTTCGGCGAGATGGTGGAGTTAGATTTGGCCTACATCGAGCAAAGAAGCATCTTCTTTGATATCAAGATTATGTGTAAGACCGTTAAAGTAATCGTTGGAAGGAAAGACGCTTTTTAACATGATTCGAGGTGCAAATATGGATAAAAGCTCGACTATATATGTTGCCGGCCATAGAGGTCTGGTAGGCTCTGCAATTCTAAGGGAATTAGAGAGAAGAGGGTACGAGAATCTCCTTTACCGTTCCAGTAAAGAGCTGGATTTAAGGGAAAGGGATCAGGTTCAGGACTTCTTCGAGAACCATCACATTGATTATGTGTTTCTGGCTGCTGCTAAAGTAGGCGGTATCGTGGCCAACAATGATTTCCCGGCAGACTTCATTCGCGATAATTTACTTATTCAGACGAATGTGATCGATTCCGCTTATCGTGCCAACGTGAAGAAACTGATGTTTCTGGGCTCCACTTGTATTTATCCTAAATTCGCGCCGCAGCCGCTCAAGGAAGAATATCTGCTAACCGGCGAGCTTGAGCCTACGAATCAACCTTATGCGGTTGCCAAAATTGCCGGGATCAGCATGTGTCAGTCCTATAATCGTCAATATGGAACGAAGTTTATCTCCGTAATGCCTACCAATATGTATGGGCCAAATGATAACTTCGATTTGAAAACTTCACATGTGCTGCCGGCACTTATCCGGAAGTTTCATGAAGCTAAAGTTACTCATGCAGAGCAAGTTGAGGTATGGGGAACGGGACAGCCAAGACGTGAATTTCTGCATTCGGATGATCTTGCAGAAGCATGTTTATTCCTAATGGACCATTACGAGGACAGTGAAATCGTGAATGTGGGCGTAGGCGATGATATTTCCATTCGGGAATTGGCGGAATTAATCAAGAGCATCGTTGGTTATCCGGGAGAGATACGTTTCAATACCTCGTTGCCGGATGGAACACCAAGGAAACTGGTTGATGTTTCAAAGATCAACAGTCTAGGCTGGAAGGCTGCAATTTCCTTGGAAGATGGCGTTAGATCGGCATACATGGCTTTCCAAAATGACTATTTAGTTAACAAATAAAACGATCATGTGGAGGAAAATACATGCAAAAGCGCGCACTGATTACGGGTATTACCGGTCAAGACGGATCCTATTTGGCAGAACTCTTGCTTGATAAAGGATACGAGGTCTACGGGTTGAGAAGAAGGACCAGTACCCCGAATTACGAGAATGTCAGCCATATTAAAGATAAAATTAAGTGGATTTCTGGAGACCTGACAGATCTGGCTTCCCTCATTGAGGCGGTCAAAGCATCTGATCCGGATGAAGTGTATAACCTTGCAGCTCAGTCCTTTGTAGCGGCTTCGTGGCCACAGCCATTGTTGACAGGCCAAATCACGGCATTGTCTGTCACGAATATGTTAGAGGCTGTAAGAATTATGAAGCCTACCGCGAGATTCTACCAGGCTTCGAGCAGTGAAATGTATGGAAAAGTGGTGGAAACGCCGCAGAAGGAAACAACGCCTTTCTATCCTCGCAGTCCATACGGCGTATCGAAGGTGTATGGGCACTGGATCACGGTTAACTATCGTGAAAGCTTTAATATGTTTGCTTGCTCAGGTATCTTATTTAATCATGAATCGCCTCGTCGCGGTCATGAGTTTGTTACGCGCAAAGTTACGGATGCGGTTGCGAGAATTAAGCTGGGACTGCAAAAGGAGCTTCGTATGGGGAATCTCGATTCTTTGCGCGATTGGGGATTTGCGGGGGATTACGTGAAAGCCATGTGGCTGATGCTCCAGCAGGATGAGCCTGAGGATTACGTGATTTCAACGGGTGAAATGCACACCGTTAAAGAGCTGCTTGAAGTGGCATTTTCCTATGTGGGATTAAACTATGAGGATTATGTTGTCATTGATCAAGAATTCGTCCGCCCTGCCGAAGTGGATTTATTGCTCGGAGATTGCACAAAGGCGAAGGCGAAACTGGGCTGGGAATTAAATGTTGGCTTTCAGCAGCTGGTCCATATGATGGTAGATGAGGATTTGAAGCGAGTCAGAGCTGAGGATCGTTACAATCAGCTCATGCTAACGCACTGAATTTCTACATAGCCATACAAATATATGAGTAATGAAGGGCATCCCTAAGATGCCCTTTTTTGGTGCGAGGAGGTATCTCGTGATAATCCGAACCGTTGATAAGTCGAAGATCCCTACATGTAACATTCTAGGGGTGAATATAGCCGCAATTAATATGGAGTGGCTGCTGCATTATTTGAAGGAAAACATCGAGAACTTAGCCGGTGACTACATATGTGTTTCCAATGTTCATACTACGGTGATCAGCTATGAAGAGCCGGAGTATCGAGCAGTTCAAAATGGCGGTATTTTGGCCATACCTGATGGCGGCCCGCTGTCGACCATTGGCAGAAAACGAGGCTATGAGAACATGGCCAGGACGACCGGTCCCAGTCTGATGGAAGAAGTTTTTAAAGTTTCGGTGGAGAGAGGATACCGCCACTTCTTTTATGGTTCTACAGAAGAAACGTTAAAGAAGCTCTACACCAAGCTGAATGAAAGCTATGCAGGCATTGCAATCGCCGGGATATACAGTCCTCCCTTCCGACCGATGTCGGATGAAGAGGATAAAGCCATAGTAGAGATAATCAATGCCAGTAAACCTGATTTTATCTGGGTTGGGCTGGGAGCACCGAAGCAGGAGAAGTGGATGGCAGCTCATCAGGGTAAAGTAAACGGCTTGATGATCGGCATCGGTGCCGGATTTGATTATTATGCAGCTAATATCGCAAGAGCTCCGGAATGGATGCAGAACAATAATTTGGAATGGCTGTATCGGCTGATCCAGGATCCCAAACGGTTGTTTAAGAGGTATTTTCATACGAACACGAGGTTTATATGGCTTGTGGCGAGAGGGAAATGATTGCACATATTTTATGATATATAGCATTGAGGTGCTTGGAATGAATTTATTACTGTCCGCCTATGCTTGTCGTCCGAATATGGGGTCAGAACCAGCTGTTGGCTGGAATTGGGTAGAGGAATTGAGTAAGTATCATGATCTATGGGTCCTTACCAACTATACCAATCAAAGAGACATCGAAAGCTACAAAGCCAGTCATCCCGAGGCATTAAAGAATGTAACGTTTATTTACGTGCGAGTAAATAGGGCATTTTGGTACAAAGAATGGAAGAGATTCGAGAGAATGTACTACTATCTTTGGCAAAAAAAGGCGTTGCATGCAGCTAGAAAATTAACACAGGAAATAAATTTCGACTTTGTCCAACACGTTACATATGTTTCATGCATTTTGCCGAGCTTTATGTATAAACTCGGCATTCCCTTCATCTATGGTCCGATATCAGGAGGGGAAAATATACCGAAAATCATTCAATATCCAATGAGTATGAAAAGCAAACTAATAGAAACCGTCAGATCCCTTACGCAATTAATTCCGGTAGTTGCGCCAAGTGTTCAAAAGGCTTTTAAGCATGCCAAATTAATTATTGCCGTTACGGAAGAAACGAAAGCATTAATTCCAAGCGAATATAGAAGTAAAGTGAAGGTTGTTCAAGCGATTGGTCTTAAGAGTGAATTCTTTGAACCCGAACCGCCGGCCAAACAGAATACGGTATGCAAAATTTTGTGTGCGGGTAGAATGCTTTATTGGAAAGGGTTTGAATTGGCTGTGCAAGCTGCGATTCAAGCATTAGATCACGGAGCAAGAATTGAGCTTACCGTATTAGGGGATGGAAACGAAGAGCATATCAATAAGCTTCGAACAATGTCAGGTAAGTATCTTGATCAAGAAATTAAATTTGTAAGACGCGTTGAGTATGATCAAATGAAGTCATTTTATGATCAATTCGATATTTTACTAAATTGTAGTTTGCGCGATTCCGGATGTCTTGTCGTTATTGAAGGAATGAGTCGTGGTTTACCAGTTATTTGTGTGGATACCGGTGGTCCCCGAGTCAATACCAATTCTTCATGTGCATTAAAAATTGCACCGGCACCGTATTTACAGCTTGTCGATCAGTTGGAGCAAGCCATTCATCAATTGGTGAATGACGAGGAACTGAGAACTTCGTTGGCCAAAGCAGCTTACTTACATTCAAAAACAGCTTTCGGAAATGAAAGAAAGATACAGGAACTCTTAGAATATTATACGCTGCCTAGTGTAGATGCAATGTAATATTTTTGTGCAATCGAAAGGATTCTTCAAAAATACGTTTACGGTGGTTGCTGTCCATGAGAAAAAATAAAAGAATCTGTATGATCGTACAACATCCCATGGTAAAAGGCGGCATTTCTGCTGTTGTGAATGGGTATCGCGGTTCCGTTCTCGAGCATGAATTCCAAATTCGATATGTTGAATCTTATACGGACGGTGGGAAAATCAAAAAACTCTTTAAAGCCATTACGGGGTATTTTGATTTTCTTAGAGTCCTGTTACTGGAGAAACCGAATCTTGTACATATACACTCTTCATTTGGGCCGAGTTTCTATCGCAAGCTGCCGTTCATCTATATGGCCAGCTGGTTTAATGTTCCCATAATCAATCATTGCCATGGGGCAGACTTCGAAACGTTCTATTTAAATGCCGGTCATAAGAGGAAAAAGCTGATTCGAAACGCTTATAACAAATGTACGGTTATGCTTGCACTTTCTAAAGAGTGGAAAGAACGCCTAAGCATGATTGTGCAAAAAGAAAAAATTGAGATCATTGAGAATTACAGCAGCATTGATGGCGATGCCATTCTTGAACGAACGAGCCGAAGCAGCAATATGCAGATCCTTTTCTTAGGAGAGATTGGCCAAAGAAAAGGGTGCTATGACATCCCGGCTGTTGTGGAGAGAGTTGCCCGCAAGTTTCCGAAAGTGAAATTTGTTCTAGGCGGTTCCGGAGATATGGAATCGGTACGAAACGCGTTAAGGGAAAAGGGCGTGGAGCAACATGTCGTTTTCCCCGGCTGGGTAAGAGGCAAAGAAAAGGATCGATTGCTTCGCGAGAGCGATATCTTCTTTCTACCTTCGTACAACGAGGGAATGCCGATGTCCATTCTGGATGCAATGGGTTATGGAATGCCCATTGTTAGTACGAATGTAGGTGGCGTACCCAAAATCGTTCGCAATGGGGAAAACGGATACGTTTGTGAACCCGGGGATGTAGAGAGGCTAAGCGATGCATTGATGAAGCTGCTCTTAAATGAAGATGTTTGCAAACAATATGGCGATTCAAGTGTGAGCATCGTTAAACAAGGTTATTCGTTTGAATCGCACATAAACAGACTAACCAGCTTATATATCAGCCTAATGTCCGGAAACACTAATAAACAAGTAGGGGTTTGAAGTGAATGAAAAAAGTTCTGTTTGTAATCCCGACCTTGACAACCGGCGGGGCAGAGAAGAGTTTAGTCAACCTGCTGAATCTGTTTGATTACACCAAATATAAAGTGGAGTTGCTGTTATTTAAACATGAAGGTGTATTTATTAAACAGGTACCGAATGAGGTCCATATTTTAAGTATACCGAACACGCTGAAATATGCTTTTAAATCGCTTGATACGGATGGCGTTAAACAAATTTCCTCGCTAAATGCAAACCTTAGAAGATACTTAGGTGTGTTTCTCACGAGGATTAAATATAAAAGTAATCAAAATAAGGGGTTTCAAATCCGGTGGATCAAGCTATATCGACAAGCGATTAAAGAGTTACCCGGCGAGTATGATGTAGCGATCTCATATATGCACGGTGAAGCCATGTATTACGTGGCGGACAAGGTGAAAGCACGGAAGAAAATGATATGGATACACAATGATTACAATGCAGAAGGCTTTGATAAAGCATTAGACCGGCCTTATGTTGCGAAATTCGATAAAATTGTTTCCATATCTGAAGAGTGTGTCAAAATATTTTGCGATAATTTTCCTGACGCAGCTGCGAGAACGGTTCACATCCCGAATCTCACTTCCTCATCATTAATTAAACAGATGGCGCGTGAGTTTCAACCGGTTGAGTATGTGGAGGCTAGGGGGAATGATCCTGATAAGGTGATTCTCCTGTCGATTGGCAGGCTCGTCACTCAAAAAGGATTTGATGTGGCCATTCAAGCGGCAAAAATGATGCAGGATCAAAACATCAATTTTATCTGGTATATTATCGGCCAGGGTGAACTAAGAGAGAAGCTGCAGAAGCAAATTATTGAGGCAAATGTAGAGCAACGATTCATCTTATTGGGAATTAGGGAGAATCCGTATCCCTACTACTACCATTGTAATATTTTCGTGCAGCCGTCTCGATACGAAGGGAAATCAGTTGCATTGGATGAAGCGAAAATTCTAGCGAAGCCGATCATTGTATCTAATTATGACACCGTGAAAGATCAGATTATCGAGGATGCGGAAGGGATCATTGTTCCACTGGAGCCTGAGCAAATCGCGGAAGCCATAATAGACTTAGTGAATAATCCCCTAAAGAGTATGCAGCTCAGCGAGTATTTAATTCAACATGAGTATGGGAATGAAGAATTAATTGAAATGTATTATAGACATATCGGCTAAGCTATCGATGGCATTTGAATCTTGTTTTAAGGAGATATAGATATGGCTGTTAAAAAATATCTATTTGTAACGAGTTCCCTTTCAAGCGGCGGCGCGGAAAGAGTTGTTTCCATATTAGCAAGCGGGATCGCTGAGAGAGGATATGACGTTCATCTAATCCTTTATGAGAGAGTGAAGAATGAATATCCGATCTCTGACAAAGTAAAAATTCATCTTCTTCCCAAAAATAAAGGTGAAAGCCGAATCAAGTATTTTGCGAATAAACTCGCAGCGATGAGAAGGACGATACGCGAGGTTAATCCTAATGTCATTATTCCCTTCTTACCTGATCAAGTGAACCACTTCTTTATTGCATCGCGATTTATGAATATTCCTTTCGTTGCTACGGTTAGAAATAACCCGTTTCAATATCCGGATTCGAGACGGAAGAGAACCGTTGGAAAGATCGTTGCATTGTTATCAACCGGGATATTGCTTCAAACGGAAGAACAAGCCGGCTTTTTTCCGGAATTTGCAAAACGTAAAACGCTCGTCGTTCCGAATCCGGTTAGCAATGACTTAATCGATTGTCATTATCCGAAACGGGACTCCATTCGGGAGATCGCAACATTCGGGAGATTAAATAGCCAGAAGAATCAGGAGCTGTTAATCGAGGCTTTTGCAATGGCTTATAAAGCCAATCCTTCTTTAACATTAAGCCTGTATGGAGCGGGAGAAGAAGCTGACAGATTAAAGGATCTGGTGAAGAAACGGGGCATCGAGGATGTCGTAACGTTTAGAGGAAGAATATTGAACGTTGCCGAGGCGCTCGTATCTACCGATTTGTTTGTATTATCGTCGAACTACGAAGGAATGCCGAATGCATTAATGGAAGCGATGGCCGTCGGATTACCTTGTATCTCGACGAATTGTCCGACAGGCCCAAAAGACTTAATTAACAACATGTCAGATGGTATCTTAATTGAACGGAATAATGTCAACGAGCTGGCGGCAGCAATTCATTACTGTGTGTCGAATCCCGTTTTCTGTAATGAAGCAGGAAAAGCTGCCAAGAAAAAAATGAAAGAAGAATATCAGGTAGATATCATAATCGATAAATTTATTAGAGAAATAAACGGGATAAAAGGGTGCTCATAAGATGAAGCCAAATGAGATGAAAGTGGATTTAAAAGGAATTCTATTTACTGGCATAATTGTGCTAATGCTAATTAGCTTAGTGATTCCGGGGATAACGGGGTCATGGGTAAGAGAGGCGAATTCAACGGCTTTTACATATGCACCTCATTATTCAAAACTTACATCTCTATGCTCATCGATGTCGATCTATTTACTTTATATTTTGTTGATTGTTTGCATATGGAGTAATCAGAAAAAGGGGAAGACCCTATTAATTGTATATATAAGCTCGCTTGTTTTTATCGTTTGGGGTTTATTTGCGTTTTACGAAGCGAACCTCCAAGAAGTTCTTCTGGATGATGTTTCTATTAACATCATTCTCATTCCTTTGTTTTACATACTTGGGTATGAGAAGGCGATATTTGATAGCGCTAAAAGATTAATTCCGTTTATGGTTGTACTTATGGTTGGATTGATTTTCTGGAGCAGCCTTTCATTTGTATTCCAATATGGGCTCTCAACGGAAACAAGAACATCACCAAGTAAAGAAATGTTTGCAGTTGCGATTAGTGCATATTGGTGTTATTCACTCGGCATGTCTGAAAGTAAGAAGTATCATCGATCATTTAAGTATATTCTGGGTATTTGCTTATTAATCTGTGCTTTTCTTATCAGATCCAGAAGCTGGATTATACAGTGTATCCTACTGCTGTATGCTATGTTAGCTTTTAGCGCCGGCAAGAATGCTTTGCTTCGGAAGATAGTAGCCGCTTTTACTGTGGTGCTCGTATTCCTTTTAATTATCCTTCTATTGCCTAATCTTACAGGCGCTTTATTCGACCGTATTGGGCAAGATACGAGATCCGGACAGTATGAGACGTTCTTCTCGCAAGTAGATGCAACCAGTTTGATATGGGGGCAGGGACGTAATGCGGGCTATAGCTTTCTTGGGATTACAAACTATCGATACTTTGATAATCAATTTATCTATATCATGTTTCATTATGGCATTGTTCCGGTGCTTTGTTTGTTGGGTATTATCGGCGGCTTATTTAGAAAGATAAATAAGGATCGTTTTACGTTAGAGGAACAAGCTTATATTGTCGGATGTCGGCTCATGAGCATTTTTTTCCTGACAGCTTTAGGCGGGTTGTCCGTATACTTTAAATTTGGCTGGAATCTTGGTACGTTATTCGTGCTTATTTTTATTGGACGCGGAGTTGCAATGATGAGCGAAGCAAGGGAGCGTAAGCGAGATACAGAGCTGCGACCAAGGAATACGGTGATTAAAGGTGCAATGTATGATGGATCACGATTGAAAATGGTTGAAAATAATTCCTAATCAGAGAGAGAGAAACAGGATAAAAAGTGGAGGACTGTAATGAATAAGCGAATTTTTCTTTTTGGATTTTTAAACTATCCGCGAGGATCGGCAGCTGCAAATTATACACAGTATTTAAGTAATGCCTTGAAGGAGGCGCAATATGATGTTTACTTGATTACAAACATCAATGAAGAATTTAAGCTTCAAGAGCAAGAAGGTTTTATGTCCTATAATGCGATTAAGATTATTCCGTTTCATATTTCTAAAAGAAGAATTCTACGCCGATTAGAATTTGAATATGGGAAAGGACGTATCTTAGTTAATATTTTGAAGAAACATAATCTAACAAGTGAAGATATTGTATTGCTCTATTCTCCGGATTTGTATGTGCATCGAGAAGTTTTGAAGTATAAGGAGAAAGTTGGCTTTAAGACTGCATGTGTTGCTACGGAGTGGTTCCCTACCAGCTCATTTAAGTCAAGGCGTGAAGGGAAGGCGTATCATACTTATTTCGATCAGTTTCTCCCCCGCCATGACTTGCTTTTTCCCATCTCAAGTTATATACAAAACCATTTGATCGAGAAAAACTGTAATACGATGCGCTTACCGATTATGGCCGATGTACACGAACATCCGATTGGAACGAAGTCGTTTGATAAAATAAAATTCATTTTTCCGGGCAACGGGCTCATGAAAGATGCAATAGAAGTTATCCTAAAGAGTTTTTGCAAGCTGGCTCCCAACGATAGAAAGCGAGTGGAATTACACTTATGTGGCGTCAAAGAGGAGCAAATTGAAAGTTTGCTGACTCCACAAGAATACGAAAACCTGAAAGAGATTCTAGTCGTACACAAATGGATGCAGTACAAGGAACTGATCGCATTATATCAGGCTATGCATTTCTTAGTGCTGGCAAGAGAAGAAAACCAAATGACGTTAGCTAACTTCCCAAGTAAAGTGCCGGAAGTGATGTGTTATGGTGTAATTCCGATTGTTTCGCGCGTTGGAGATTATACGAAGTATTATCTGGAGGACAATGTGAATAGTCTTATCTTTGATGGATGCGAGATCGATTTGTGTTTCGAACAAATAAGTAAAGCTCTATCCATGACACAAGATGAAATATTGGAATTATCAGCAAAAGCAAGGGAATGTGTAGAAAATAAATTTGATTATCGAAATTGGGTTGGGAAAATTCATCATGCACTTGTAAATATGTAAATAGCTCATTTATTAATGAAACCATCATCCATGCATGATGGTTTTTTTGCTGGGTTTCTAACACACTTGGGAGGTCAAATAAATGAACGTTAAAGACATAATTAAGAGCAGCCCAATCTTATATACGGCATTATCGGCAGCATGGGAATCGCGGAAAAAAATCTCAAACCTGGTCCCGGATGAACCCTATATCAAAATGCAATATAAAAAACAAATGGGTAAGAAAATCGATCTCAGCAATCCGGAGACATTTAATGAAAAAATACAATGGTTAAAGCTTCACTGTCATAACCCTTTGATGACAAAGTGTGCGGATAAATATGAGGTTCGGAGTTACGTTGAAGAAAGGATCGGTAATGGGGTTTTGAATAAACTATACGGCGTATACCAAAAGGTAGAGGATATTGATCTATCGGTGCTGCCGAACTCCTTTGTAATCAAGGTCAATCACGGAAGCGGACAAAATATTATTTGCAAAAATAAGGATCATATGGATTTTAATCATGCATTTTCAAAAATTAAAAGATACTTAAAATCAAATCATTACTCTTACGGCAGAGAGTGGGCATACAAAGATATAAAGCCATTAATTATCATTGAAGAGTATTTGGATGATAATGGCCGTCCGCCCGCTGACTTTAAGATCTTATGTTTTCATGGAAAGCCGGAAATCATTCAATTAGACCTGGATCGTTTTGGGCAGCATCGGAGGAACTATTACAACGTAGACTGGTCCCAAATGGATTTGCGGTTTATTGTGGATAATTCTTCTTATGAAGTGCCGAAGCCGGATAATCTGGATGAAATGATATGTTTTGCTACAAGACTGGCCATTGGATTCCCTTTTGTAAGGGTCGATTTTTATAATTTCGATGGCAAAATATATTTTGGAGAAATGACTTTCTACCCGAATAACGGCATTGGAACTTTCTATCCTGAAGAGAACAACAAATTGATGGGGAATAAACTTGTGTTACCAATTCAGTAAGTGCTGCTATTTTGAGAGGGTAGAATACTCGAAGGGAAGGTGGAAAATGATTTTTCAAAAAGTAATCAACCGGTTGTGGATCCCCCTTGTTACAAGGTTCTACTCTCGTTTGAATCGTATAAAGTGTAAGCTTTATCAAGTAGAAATTGGTGATCATTTCGTTACAAGAGGGAATATCTACATTAAAAATGACGGCAAAATCAAAATAGGCAGCCATGTTACGATGAATTCTGCTGGTTGGGCGAACCCGATAGGGTTGGGAGACAGAATGTATCTTCAAATCATGCGGGGCGGGACAGTATCTATTGGAAATTATACGGGCATCTCCAATACAGCCATCACAAGCGAGAATGAAGTGCAAATCGGTAATCATGTTTTGATTGGTGCCGGATGTAAAATATTTGATACGGATTTCCACCCATTGGAGGCCAGGTACCGTTATGGTTCTAACAAGGATAATAACAAAACCAGAAATCGGTCGGTTGTTATTGAGGATGGTGCTTTCATAGGTGGAGGCAGCTTTATATTAAAAGGAAGCCATATAGGTAAAAACAGCATTATAGGTGCCGGTTCCGTAGTGGCAGGGAAAATCCCGCCGAATGAAATTTGGGCAGGCAATCCAGCTAAATTCATTCGAAAAAACGATGAAGCAATTTAACATATACAAAAATATGTCTTATAGGATGTAGTGAGGGTACCATGGGAGATAAATTGCTTAAGAATAAAGTTATATCTGGGGTATTTTGGGCATTTAGCGAGCGTGTTATTTCACAAGGTGTATCATTTGTCTTATCGATCATCTTGGCACGGCTGCTTATGCCTAATGAGTATGGCATTATCGCTCTCGTTCTTGTATTCACGAATTTAGCTAATGTATTTGTTTCTAATGGAATTGGGGAGACCTTAATTCAAAAGAAAGATGCAGATGAAACTGACTTTTCCTCACTTTTCTACTTCAGCCTAACGGTATCGGTCGGCTTGTATATGATGTTATTTTTTTTGGCTCCGTATATCGCCGTCTTCTATGATAATTCCGAATTAGAATCCGTATTACGAGTAATTGCCCTGATTATTCCTCTATCATCAATTATTACCATCCAACAAGCCTATGTATCGAAAAAAATGATGTTTAAAAAGATGTTTTTCTCGACAATCGGCGGCACGTTAGCTTCCGGTTTGATTGGCATAGTGATGGCGTATTATGGCTATGGTGTCTGGTCATTGGTGGCCCAATACTTAATCAATGCAGTAGTGAATACTATTGTACTTTTCTTTATTGCACAATGGAGACCGAAATTAAAATTTTCAATAAACTCGGTTAAGCAGCTCGTCGGATTTGGGTGGAAATTGGTGGTTGCTAATTTTATTAATGTTTTCTATGCCGAGCTAAGAAGTCTAATGATCGGTAAACTGTATACGCCGGCTGCGTTGGCTTATTACAATCGGGGGAATCAGTTTCCGAATCTGCTGATTACCAGTATTGATACTGCGGTTGGGAAAGTGTTATTTCCAGCGATGGCGGAAGTAAATAACGATACGGCTCACTTGAAAAATGTAACCAGGCGATCCATGAAAGTTACGGCCTATATTATCTTTCCGCTTATGATTGGCCTCATGAGCATTGCTCCTTCTCTAATAGAGCTATTGTTGACTCGAAAGTGGATGGAAGCAGTGCCTTTCTTGCAGATTTGCTGCGTATTTTGGTTATTTCAACCTGTGCAAACGGCAAACTGGCAAGCCATTAAGGCCTTAGGAAGAAGTGACATGATCATGAAGCTGGAAATATACAAGAAAATTATTGGCGTAACTTTGCTTCTGATTAGCATGAACATAAGCGTCTATGCAATAGCGATGTCTAATGCTGCTTTTGCAGGTATTTCAATGCTAATCAATATGTTGCCAAATAAAAGATTGATGAATTACTCCATGCCTGAACAATTCCGTGATTTAGCACCTTCCTTATTACTATCGCTTGTCATGGGAGGGAGCATCTACACGATCTCGTGGTTATCACTTCCGACAATCGCCATTTTGTTCCTACAAATTGGATGCGGAGCAATCATCTATGTAGGGGCTTCCCATTTATTTAAATTAGATAGTTATGTCTATTTATTGAGTATGTTATCGACTAAGCTGCGGAGAAGAAGCAATGTGTTAACCTCGACGCAAGGAATTGTGATTAAAAAGTGGTAATGGAAAAGTCGTTTCATTTAACAGTAAGAGGGTGAACTTACATGGAATTACTGATTGCAAGCGATCTGGTCCCAACTCATACGAATGAAGAATTGTTCAACAACGGAGATATTCGGGAATTGCTTGGGGAAGATTTGTTCAAGATTTGGATGGCCGCGGATATGAGGGTGTTTAATCTGGAGGTTCCGCTTACGGATCAAGAAACACCGATTGCAAAGTCCGGTCCGAATCTTGTGGCCAAGACAAGTACAATAAACGGTATAAAGAAATTGGACCCTACGCTGGTTACTTTAGCTAATAACCACATATTAGACCAAGGCGTGCAAGGGTTCCTCAGTACAACAAGTCTACTGGAACAATACAACATTCCCTATGTGGGGGCCGCTAATAATTTGTTCGAAGCTGCCAAGCCTTATATCCTGCTTAAAGATGGGGTTTCCGTTGGCATCTATGCTTGTGCGGAGAATGAATTTACGATAGCCACTGCTACATCTGCAGGCGCGAATCCATTTGATCCCTTGGAGAGTCTGGACCATATACAAGAGCTTAATCAAAAGTGTGATTTCGTGATTGTTCTATACCATGGCGGGAAGGAGCACTATCGGTATCCATCCCCCAATGTTCAGAAAGTCTGCAGGAAACTGGTGCAGAAAGGCGCAGATCTTGTCATTTGCCAACATAGTCATTGTGTTGGAGCTTATGAAAACTATCTGGATTCCAAAATCATTTACGGACATGGAAATTTCATTTTTGATTATATGGATAGTGATTATTGGCAATCCAGTCTATTGATAAAGATACATATCAGCGAACGATTGGAAGTGGATTATGTTCCCATAGTCAAACAGAAGCATGTGATCCGAGCAGCTCAAGGCAGCGAAGCGGATCACATTCTGAATGGCTTTTACAGCCGATCCAAGGAAATAAGCCAAGAAGGTTTCGTGGAGCGGCGTTATCAGGAGTTTGCCCATACAAATACAGAAGCCTATTTAAAGGCTTTCTCCGGATTAGGCAAATGGATGTCCAGAATTGATCGAAAGCTGCTGAATGGCCGGTTATTAAGAAAAAGGTACTCCAAACATCACTTGTTAGCGATGCAAAATTTTATAGAGTGCGAAGCACATCGGGAGTTGTTGTTGGCGGGGTTGAAAACGAAATGATTGGAATGCCACTATAACCTTGGATTACTAATGGTAGAGGGGGCTTTACATGTTTAAGATCGCAGTAGCGGGAACCGGATATGTCGGATTGGTTGCAGGAGCATGCTTCGCGGAAGTCGGACATCAAGTGACCTGCGTGGATATGGATGAGAATAAAGTAAAGGTCATGCAATCCGGCATTTCCCCGATTTATGAAGAAGGATTGGAAGCTTTAATGCAGCGAAATTATGAAGCGGGGAGAATCCGTTATACGACAGATTACAAAGCATCCTATAAAGATGCGGATGCCATCTTTATCGGTGTAGGAACGCCGGAGCAGCCGGACGGATCTGCTAATCTTACCTACATAGCAACAGTTGCCAGGCAGATTGCGGAATCGGTGGAGAAGGACTGCTTGGTGGTCGTAAAATCAACCGTTCCCGTTGGCACGAACGATAAGGTTGAGCAATTCATTCGCGATTTCTTAGTCCATAACGTGAATGTGGAAGTAGCATCAAATCCGGAATTTCTGGCACAAGGCTCGGCCGTTCATGACACCTTGCACGCCGAGCGAATTATTATAGGAACGGAAAGTAAATGGGCTGAAGAGCTGCTTATGCAGATCTATCAGCCTTTTCATTTGCCTATCGTAGCTGTAAACAGAAGGTCGGCAGAGATGATCAAGTACGCCTCCAATGATTTCTTGGCGCTTAAGATATCTTACATGAATGATATTGCCAATCTTTGTGAGCTCGTAGGTGCGGACATCGAGGATGTTGCAAGAGGAATGAGCTACGATGAGCGGATTGGAAGCAAGTTCTTAAATGCCGGTATTGGTTACGGCGGTTCATGTTTTCCGAAGGATACCAAAGCATTAGCGTACATTGCAAAGCAGCAAGGTTATGAGTTGAAGACGGTCAAGGCCGCAATTGATGTAAACAAAGAACAGAAGACGCTCTTATATAGGAAAGCCAGCAAGCGGCTCATTACCTTCAATGGGCTTAAGGTAGCCGTCCTGGGCTTGACCTTTAAGCCCGGAACAGATGATTTGAGGGAAGCCGCATCGCTCGAGAATATTCCTTTATTGCTGGAGCAAGGCGCAGATGTATGTGCGTTTGATCCGGTAGGTGCGGATAACTTTGCTAAAGTACATGCGGCAGGTAAGAAGGGAAGCGGCAGCATGACGTATGCCGCTACGATCGAGCAGGCTTTAGAGGGAGCAAATGTCTGTTTTATTTTTACGGAATGGGGAGAGATAAAGGCAGTATCTCCGGGGGCTTATAAAAACTTGATGAGAACGCCTCTAGTCTATGATGGAAGAAATATATACAGTGTTGCCCAAATGCAAGCGGCAGGGGTAGAGTATCACTCCATTGGAAGAAGGCCGGCAAGAATAGATAGGTTGAAGGAGTCGAAGAACATTGAATTACAATACTCTTGATAAGAGTAAGACGTATCTGGTTACCGGGACGGCAGGGTTCATTGGTTATTATCTGGCCAGAAAACTCTTGGAACAGGGCTGTCGAGTAATTGGGATAGATAATATCAATGAATATTACGACGTCAACCTGAAATATACGCGCTTAGAACTGTTGCAGCCTTATAAGAGGTTTACCTTTGTTAAAGGCGATATCTCCGATAAAGCGCTCATTATGAATATGTTTGAGGAATATAAGCCTCATGTTGTGGTGAACTTAGCAGCTCAGGCCGGTGTACGGTACTCCATAGAGAACCCCGATGTATATATGCAAAGTAACATCATTGGCTTCTACACGATACTTGAGGCATGCAGGCAATATCCGGTAGAGCATCTCCTCTACGCATCCTCAAGCTCCGTCTACGGTGCCAATCAGAAGGTCCCATTCGAGGAATCCGATCGCGTTGATCAACCTGTATCCCTCTATGCCGCAACCAAGAAGTCTAATGAATTAATGGCTCATACGTATAGCCATCTGTATAGAATCCCCACTACGGGATTACGTTTCTTTACTGTGTATGGCCCGTTAGGCCGGCCGGACATGGCTTATTTTGGATTTACGCAGCACTATTTTTCAGGTAAACCGATTAAGATTTATAACAACGGTGATTACGAAAATGACTTATACCGAGATTTTACCTATGTAGATGATATCGTGGAAGGGATCGAGCGCTTGCTAGGTAACCCTCCTGTAGGGGAAGAGAATGCTCCCCATCAGGTATATAACATCGGCAATAACAGCCCGGAGAAATTAATGACGTTCATCGGAACGTTAGAGAAATGCCTGAGCCATTCATTAGGCAGGGAAGTGTTATTCGAAAAAGTATTTGAACCGATAAAACCCGGCGACGTACCTGCTACTTACGCATCGACGGAATTGTTAGAGAAGGTCGTTGCGTTTAAACCGAAGACGTCGATTGAAGCAGGATTGCAGAACTTCACGGACTGGTACTGCGAATATTACCGCTTGAATTAATCCATAGATTGGGAGTGGCTTTCATAAGCTGCTCCCAATTTTCTGTTTTATGGAAAATTCGTTTCATAGAGAGAATGGAGGAGTGAATAATGAAACTCATCTTACTGTCCGGCGGTTCCGGAACAAGGCTCTGGCCGCTGTCCAACGACGCAAGATCGAAGCAGTTTCTGAAAGTGCTCGAAAACGATGAGCAGCAATTGATTTCGATGGTACAGCAGTTATGGGGACAGCTTGAGGCAAGCGATCTAAGCGAGCATAGTTATATTGCAACCAGTCAAAGCCAGGTTGAAATGATGCAAAGTCAAATCGGCACAGACGTTCCGCTAATTATTGAACCGGAACGCAGAGATACGTTTCCTGCGATCGCTTTGGCCGCCGTATATCTCTACTCGGTTAAAGAGGTTCGTTTGAGCGAGACGATCACCATCGTGCCCGTGGACCCGTTGGTTGAAAATGAATTCTTCGAAACCATTAAGGAATTGGAAGAGGTTTTGAACGAATCTAAAGCTGATTTGGCCTTGATTGGCGTAAAGCCGACTTATCCATCTTCCAAGTATGGATACATTATTCCGGATGCAGCAGACGAAACCTATGAAAGTGGATATAAGCGCGTCCGTAATTTTCGCGAGAAGCCGACAGAAGCACAGGCCGTGGAGCTGCTGGCACAGCAGGCGCTGTGGAACTGCGGCGTGTTCTCCTTTAAGCTCGGCTACCTGATATCCCTATTGGAACAGCTGAATATGCCGATTCAATATGATGAACTGCGAAAGCAGTATCAAGTGCTTCCTAAGATTAGTTTTGACTATCAGGTGGTGGAGAAAGCAAGAAGTATCGTGGTGGTACCCTATGAAGGGGGCTGGAAGGACCTTGGCACCTGGAATACGCTGACCGAAGAAATGAAAAATAACCAGATTGGTAAAGGAATTATCAGTGAGGATTGCAAGAACACGCATTTGATTAATGAAATCGATATCCCCGTTTCCATTGTGGGCTTATCGAACATCGTGGTTGCGGCCAGTCCGGACGGAATACTGGTTTCGAGTAAGAGCGCAAGCACGAGAATTAAGGATTATATCAAATATAATCAAAAGCCGAAATATGAAGAACGCAAATGGGGCTGGGTAAGAATTCTGGACGACCAGATTTATGAGGATGGCCGATGCGTAGCTACCAAGCGAGTCGGAATCCGTGCGGGAGAAAACCTTAGCTACCGCATGCATACGTACCGGGAGGAAGTATGGACCATTGTGAATGGTGAAGGGGAGTTTCTGCAGAACGGCAATTATATGCATGTAAAGGCCGGCAATATCCTTCATATTCCAATGAAAACGCTCCATACATTAAGAGCGGTCAAAGAGATTGAAATGATTGTGGTTCAAAGCGGTCAAAGTCAGGAAGTCAATCGAATCGTCGAATTATATACCACCTGGAAAGAAATTACGGAAAGCTGCATCAAAGTGTAATGTTCGGAACAAAGGCCTTGCTTGCCAATACGGTAGGCAGGCCTTTGTTGCGTCCGCCGGTTCACTACCAGCATCCCTCAACACTACGGTGTAAACTATGCGATCAATAAGGAGTCTTGAACATGAAGCTGAAGCGATTTCTGGTTTGGGCGAGTGCTGGTGCCGCTGTAATTCTTGTGATTGCAGGCGGAGTAGCGTGGTATTTATACCATTCTGTTGAACAGGCTGCGGCGAAGATGTATGAAGATGTTAAGACGACGAAAACGGTCTATGTCAGTAAAGATGTCGAATTGAAAAAGGCTCCTCCTGAGCCGGTCCAAATGAAAAATCTAGCCCCCTTCTCCGTTCTTGTTCTAGGTGTGGATGAGCGCGAGAATGATCGGGGGCGTTCTGATACGATGATTGTGCTTGCTGTTAATCCAGCGAAGCAGTCTATATTAATGTTCAACATTCCTCGCGATACGCGCACCGATATCATCGGTCACGGTACGGTTGACAAGATCAATCATGCCTACGCGTTTGGCGGCTTGGAGATGTCGATCCAAACGGTAGAGCACTTTCTGGACTATCCAATCGATTATTATGCCAAAGTGAACATGGAAGGTTTCGCGCGATTGATCGATTTAATAGGCGGGGTCGAGGTGGATAATCCGTTTGCTTTTGACTACGAGGGTCGTTTGTTCGAGGAGGGCCACTTGATGCTAAATGGTTCGGATGCCTTGAAGTATTCTCGCATGCGTTACGAAGATCCGCGCGGAGATTTCGGCCGCAACTCCAGGCAGCGTGAAATTCTGCAGGAAGTCATGAACAATGCGATGAACATCTCAAACGTCGCTCGCCTGCATTCTCTTCTGGGCGAACTCGGAAACAGCGTGAAGACGAATGTTACCTTTGACGAGATGAAGAAATTCGTTACCGATTATCGGCCTAAGATAAATAAGATCGATACAGTGGAGATAAAAGGATATGGGAAAACTATAAATAAGGTTTGGTATTACTTGGTGGACGACAGCGAACGAGATCGCATTCATAATATAATTAAAGAACAACTTCAGCAGCAGGTGCCTTCCAATGCGCAATAAAGGCCGGAACTACTGGATTAGTTTGATCGTCTTGGGCTGGATTGCCGTCATCTTCATCCTATCTTCTCAATCCTATCAGGAACAGAACATTCAACCTGCCCTGCATCGGATCGTGACGGAGGATACAATTAGAGAGGTGCTGCCGGATATAACTTTCACCTATCACCACAGAAGCTATTCCTCTCATAGAGATCCTTATGTATTCCTTGAATTTATTATCCGTAAAAGCGCTCATCTGTTCATGTATGGTGTTCTTGCCATTGGGGCAGCTATCGTTACGAAATTGAAGGATCATCTCGCCGGAAGATGGCCGTTTCCTCTCCTTATTGTCCTTATGATCGCATCGCTTGATGAATTAAACCAGCGAATATCTCCGGGGCGAACCTCGAATTCACAGGACGTCCTTGTTGATATTACAGGAGGCTGCATCGGCTTGTTTGTTTATATGGCGGGTAGTTATTTTGGAAGGTTTGTGAAGAGAGGAGCGCGTCTGTAAATGATACCATCTTCTATTAAAATGTTAGCGTTGCTAATCGGATTGATGAACAACACGCCTACTGAAGTTTCCGTCTATACCATTGTTGAATGCCCTCATGAGCATTGTTATGAGGCAACCAATGGATTAGAATCTCATTGTTTGTTCAGCGAATCTAATATTCAGCAAGAAACACCGTTATACATAGGTGATAAAGTATATGCCATTTTTCTTCAAAATGAGGAACATAGAGTCGTTCGAATTATTAAAGCGGAACAGTAACCATGTAGAAACGGCAGCTGAGTCTATTATTCTAGGAGGGACAAGGTGAAGAAACGAAGCTTCTTAAGACTGCTCCTTTGTACGGCAGCGTTGCTCACGTTGATCTGGATTTGGAGCGGAAGGGGAACGAGCTTTTACGAGCATGCAGATGGGGCGGTAGGGCCGATTACGGTCAACTTGACCGAAACATCCGAAGCTTTCAAAAACCCGATTATGGGTTTCAGACCGTCGCGCGGGGTCAACGAAACTTCTTTCAGGAATCGAGAATACGCAGATATATATAAACATTATATCAAGTACACGGATCTGGAGTATGATGCAACGGATTCTGTACAGAAGATCATTGATTGGAGTAATAAGGCTTGGGCGGGCATTGAGAAGCGAAATATTAAGGTCGTTCCGCGAGTCGTCATTGTTTATCCGGGCGCCGGGGAGTATTGGCCTAAAGGGGTGCCTCATGGCGATGCAGTCAATCAATGGCTGTCAGACGAATTGAAATCGCGACTTGTGGCGTTTATCGCGAAGCTTGGACAAGCTTGGGATAATGACCCGCGAGTAGCTTTCGTGGAAATGGGGTTATACGGAAATTGGGGTGAGCACCATGTTTATCCGTTGAGGTTTAAGGACCGTTCCAATCAAATTCCGCTCAGTTTCCAAATTGCGCTCGGCGATGCGTATGAGGCCGCCTTCCATAACAAGAAAGTACTCGTGCGCTATCCGGGAACGTTCAAGGATTACGATTTCGGCATTCAATGGGATTCTTTCGCGCTGCCGGACGATGCTTCCGGCGGGAATGGAGAGATTAGACGCGATACTTGGCGGACGCAAATCAACAGCGGTGAAGTCGCCTACAATTGGGGCGATCAGTCCAAGCTGGGCGGCAACCCGGATGGAACGCTTAGCAACATCGCACATACGAATTATGTCATTGACTGGATTATGAAAACACATACCTCGAGCTTGGGGTGGATATCGGATTTTTCGGCAAACAACCCCGCTGTCTCAGTTGGGGCAAAAGCGATGCAAAAGGTGCTCGGTTATCGTTACGTGTTGAATCAGGTCACGTTTACCGGGAATGTGACGCCGGGCGGAACGATGAACGTGTTGTTCCAAGTGACCAACAAAGGCTCGTCACCGTTCTACTATAACTGGCCGGTTGAGGCGAGTCTGCTGAAGAGCGACGGATCGGTTGCCTGGAAGGGACTCTTCCAAGCTGATATTCGAGATTGGCTGCCCGGCACCGATTGGAACAGTACGACGCGGGCATACAATGAAGCGCCTGCCGTGAATACGGTTAATGGCATGTTCACGATTCCGAAGTCAGTGCCTAGCGGAACCTATACGCTGGCGTTGTCCATACTGGATCCGGCGGGCTGGAACCCAAGCGTCCGATTCGCGAATACGAACTATTACATGGGCGGCAGGACACCGATCGGCAAGGTTGGTATCGGCAGAAACCCTACCGATCAAAACCTCGGATCGTTCGCAAGCTTGAAGTCGGATACGACACTTGGTTACAGCCTGGAAAGCGGTACGTATAACGGAGCTGTCGGCAGCAGATTCAGCACGATTATCGTAAATGACCGCGCGCTTAGTTTTGAAGCCAAACCAAAGATTATTAAAGGCGTCACGATGGTTCCTTTCCGTCAAATTTTCGAGGCTTTGGGCATGATGGTGGAATGGAACAACGCGACCAAATCTGTACTTGCGTCCAAAGGGAATTTAACCATAAAGATGACGGCCGACAGTAATAAAGCAAGTGTGAATAATAAGGAATTCCAGTTGACCCCGGCTCCGTTTGTTACGCCGGAAAGCATGTTTTATGTGAATCTGCGATTTGTAAGTGAAGCGGCCGGTGCCAAAGTGAACTGGGACAACGATAATAAAGTCGCCACGATTAAAACCGCAGATTAAGCTTGACACGATACAAATTGTATCATAGATTAATAGAGACGATTATGATCACATTCGTTTTTGGAGAAGGGCAGGCCCAGGCCTGCTCTATTTCCTGATCCTATTTTTCTATCTATTGAAGAGACGTGCCGGAGGTGATCTGATTCATGAGCAATCTTGTCTACATGAAACCGAAGAAAGTAGGTCCGATTCTACTTTATCGCACTGAGGATGGCACTTTGATGGCAGAGGATAAGGAGGGACGGCAGTACCAGCGCGTGAAGCTGGTACGCGAGCTTCCTCATTCGTTTCCGGATCGCTTCATTTCCATTCGGAGTGAACTAAACGAGGAAATCATTCTGCTGCATGAAATTGGGCTCTTGGATGATCGCAGCCAAAGAACGGCAAGGGAAGAGCTGCAGAGGCAGAACATGGTGCCCGCTATCAAGCGAATTACTTCGATTCGAAAACATAATACGGAGTGGAACTGGCAGGTGGACACGGACTTCGGCCGGCTAACCATTACGATGGATAACCTGCTCGATCACGTCCATGCAATCAATGCAGGTCGCTGGATTATTACGGACATGGATGGCCGTCGTTATATGCTCTCGAAAGTAGAGGATATGGATGCGGAGAGCCAGCGTTGGTGGATTAATAGCAGGGACCCTTTTTTTTACTAACGCAGATACGTTTTGTAACAATTATCGAAACGAGGCGTAGCGAAAATGGAGACGGAGATGAAGCCGCGGGAGCATGTCCGAATGAAGCTGTTAGGCGGCGTACGGGCTGAAATGTTTATTTGCCACATAGAAGGACAAGAAGGGAATGCGAGTAAGCCAACGCCGATCCTTCTGCAAAATATGAGCCCATCGGGCTTGCAGGTTCTGTGCCATCTCCGATTGCCTGTCAACCGCAGCTATATGCTCCAAGTGAACGTCACGCTCGGAGAGTGGCAGTTCAGCCTGCTGGCACATATGGTTTGGCGGCGGCCGGAAGGCAATCACTACATTTACGGCTGCGCTTTACTTCCGGATGAGGGAATCCGCAAAGGGCTGCTTTGCGCATTGCTTGCCAAGCTGCAGGCCATGAGTCCGAAACAGCAGCGCATTCATGAATTGTACAAGCGCATGAACTATAGAAAAGAATCAAGTTACGCGCGACTGGATGTCAGAGGTTAAGCAATGGGCGATGGGGAGAGGTCGGCAGTACGCTGATTGAGATCCCTCATTGCCCAGGTTTTTTTTGATTTCTTATTGAAAGCGCATACACGACAAAATTCTTTCTTTATTCACGTTCTCCTTATTGACATGTAGCGATAATTGTCGTATTCTATCTACGATACATTTCGTAACATTATTATTATAATTGCTACATATAGTATTCGGTATCCGATCAATAAGGAGCGATTGACATGACGAATAAAGAACAGTTTCATTGTGTAGGCTGCGGAGGGACGCTAACGAGCATGGAGGCGGAGTTGGTGTTTTTAACCGGCTTTTACCGGGTCATTCACCCGCTTGGTTTGTGCAAGGCCTGCTTCATTCCTTTTCAGGAAAGTGAGCAGCAAAGAAATTCACCGAGTGCAGCTGCGCCAAATTTGACTGTACTTGATGAGTTTGAATTTAACCGTTCCTATACCCCGGATCATCTGCTGGTTACGCATACCTAAACAGCCGCGTTATACGTAAAACTTCCAATCTCTTCCTTACTTCGTTATACTGGTGGAGATGTGAAGTTTGAATGCGAACCATTCAGCTTCCCTAAAGCAGGAGGGGATAGATGTGGATTATCGGACCGAGCAAGATGAGCAGCAGCCGATCGTTCGTCTTCAGCAGGTAACGAAAGTCATCGGAAGGCGTACCATCATCGAGGATCTTACGTTGGATTTGCCGCGTTCAGAGGTATTCGGATTTCTCGGACCTAACGGAGCCGGGAAAACGACAACGATCCGGATGATGGTAGGTCTAATGAAGCTGACCAAAGGCGATGTCCTTATTGAAGGGCACAGCATCCGGACGGATTACGAGAATGCCATTCGTCATGTCGGAGCTATCGTAGAGAACCCTGAAATGTACAAATATTTGACCGGCTTTCAAAATCTGCTGCATTACTCGCGGATGGTGCCGGGGATTACGAAGCAGCGCATAGACGAGGTCGTTGAGCTTGTCGGGCTGAAGAGCCGGATTCACGATAAGGTGAAAACCTACTCGCTCGGCATGCGCCAACGGCTTGGCGTTGCACAGGCTATCATGCATAAACCATCGCTGCTCATATTGGACGAGCCTACGAATGGGCTGGACCCGGCCGGTATTCGCGAGCTGCGCGATTACTTGAGGAAGCTGGCCAAGGAAGAAGGCATCACCGTCTTCGTCTCAAGCCATTTGCTCAGTGAGATGGAGCTGATGTGCGACCGCGTTGCGATCATCCAAGCAGGCAAGCTCATCGATGTTCGCGGCATTCGTCCCGGTACATCGCTTGCGGATGAGGCGAATCAAGTGCTCTTCGAGGTAGATCAGCCGGACGCCGCAGTGCAGCTGATGGCAGAGCACGGCGCATCCCGCGAAGCGGATGCGGCGCTTGTAAGGGCAGATCGGGAAACGATCGCGCGGCTCAATGCCGAGCTTGTCGAAGCGGGTATCAAAGTGTACGGCATTCGCGTCCTGAACAAGTCGCTGGAAGATCAGTTCCTAGAGATGACGGGAGGTGAGCAGGTTGTTTGATTTCCTGCAGCTCGTACGCAATGAGAATATGAAAATCTACCGCCGTATCGGCACCTGGATCATGCTCGGCATAATCCTGCTGATCGTTATCGTCGTCAGCACACTGTCGAAAATTTTCTCTGAGCATGATACGATGTGGACGATAATGAACGGTATCGAACAGTTTACCTATTACCTCATTACCATCTTCACGGTCGTGGTCTCGGCAGAATGCGTAGCCGGCGAGTTCTCGGCAGGCACGATCAAGCTGCTGCTGATTCGTCCATGGAGCCGCTCGAAGATCTTGCTTTCCAAATACATAGCGCTGCTGTTGTTTGCACTGACACTTTCCGTAGTCATGCTGGTGTCATCCTATTTGCTCAATTTGATCTTGTTCGGCTATAACGACAGCGCAACGGCGAATGAGGCACTTGCCGTGCTAAACAATTCCCATCCGCTGTCCTACATGATTCAAGTGTATGTGCTTGATTACATCGGGCTGATCATGATTGTGACATTCGCGTTCATGCTCTCGACGATCTTCCGCAGCGGCGGTCTTGCAATCGGGTTATCGATGTTCATCTACTTCTTCGGGCTGATTGCAAGTGGTTTGCTCTTCAATCTCAAGTATGACTGGGTTGAATATTTGCTGTTTCTTCACCTGGATTTGAAGCAATACCTGCAAACCTCGGTCATCAAGCACAATATCCATGAATTGACCATGGGCTTCTCACTGGCGGTGCTGGCGGTTTACTATATTGTATTCGTGGGCATCACTTGGCTAATCTTCAATAAACGCGATGTTGCCACATAAATGAAGGGAGCCGCTGCAAGGTCGCCATGATGGGACCTTGCAGCGGCTCCTTTATTGTTGCACTGCGGCGGGAGAATCGGCATTACAGCGAGGTGGAAGAATGAAACGACGAACCTGCGCTAACCGGCCTGCCTGGATTTCTCCTTCGCTTGTGTTTCCTTCACCTGCTGCGCTTGTTGCTGCTGCTGCTGGAGTGCGGGTTCGGTACCGTCCTGCAGATGCCGTGCCCGCTGCTCGACAGCGCGCTCCATGCGGCAATTGCCGTTATAGATGCCTCCGTCTTGAATCAGCATCGTATGGGCAAGGACATTGCCGTACAATTGACCGGAGGCGGTGATGGTCAGTCTTCCTTTGGCCACAATATCTCCGAAAACCTTGCCTGCAATCGTGAGGTCGCGCGCGATAATACCCGATTTCGCCACGCCGCATTCCCCGATAATGACATCGCCTTTACAATCGATATCCCCCCGGTATTCACCTTCGATCCGAATGCTGCTTTCGCTAACTAACTTCCCTTCTACATGTGTGCCCAGTCCGATCAGAGTTTCGGCCGAACCGGACCGTTTGGACTCTTTGAACATCGCTGCGATCATCCTCCCTCTCTTACGGTAGGTCATATAGCTATTTATTCTTGGAAGCTTTAAAACATGCCAATATCACATGTATACCCGCTAGAAGGGGGGTGAAAGCTAGTCTAAGAAGGAATGGCTGTTTCCGCATGAAAAGGGGGGCTGGACTTGGGGTGGATACTCGCCGCACTGCTCATATTTATCTTTCAAATCGCTACGATTCTTGCACTCGAATACCGTCGTCCGGCCAAAACCGTCGCTTGGCTGCTTATCTTGTTCGTGCTGCCGGTAATCGGCTTCGTGATGTATTATTTTCTGGCGCAAGCGTTCAAGCGTCAGCGCGAATTTCGTATAAACAGCCGTTCGACCGAGGAATCGCGGCGTCTGGCGTTGTCCCGGTGCGGGCAGGTGCACCGGCCGAGCGACATGCACGGCGAGGAATTCGCCGAACAGGAGAGACTCTATCACATGCTGCAGCGGCTGACCTTGTCGCCGATTACAAGCCGCAACGAATCTGCTGTGCTGACTGATGCAGAGGCCGCGTATAGTGCTGTTTTTCAGGCAATAGAGGAAGCCGGGCATCATATCCACATCGAATTTTATACGATCCGAGATGATCGCGTCGGACAGCGGCTCAAGGAGCTTCTTATTCGCCAAGCGAGGGCAGGCATTGAGGTGCGGGTCATCTATGATGGCATTGGCAGTGTGAGTTTAGGCCGTAGTTACGTGAAAGAGCTTGAGCAGGCAGGTGTAGAGCTGCGATGCTTCTTGCCGCCGCGAATTGCCTTTTTTGATAAACGGATGAACTTTCGAAATCATCGCAAAATCGTCGTCGTAGATGGGCTGGTCGGATATCTCGGCGGCATTAACATCGGTGACGAATACCTCGGCGGTAATCCGAAGCTCGGCTTTTGGCGGGATACGCATCTGCAGCTTAAAGGAGATGCGGTGTATTTTCTGCAGGAAGTATTTATGCAGGATTGGTGGTATACCTCGAAGGAGCAGCTGGCGGATCCGATCTACATGCCTCCGCATTCCTGCACCGGCAGCGAACAAGTACAGATCGTAGCCAGCGGACCGAACAGCAGGGACGAAGCCATACTGGAATGTGTGTTTGCGGCGGTGTCGGTTGCGAAATCGCGTATTTATATCGAAACCCCTTATTTCATTCCGGATCCCAGCTTGTTAATGGGGCTTCGTACGGCAGCGCTGAGCGGCGTCGATGTGCGAATTATCATTCCGTATGTACCGGACACGAAGCTGGTGCTGTCAGCCACTCTATCTTATGTCGAGGAAATGCTTGCGGCAGGTGTGCGGATTTATCGGTATCGTAAAGGTTTCATGCATGCCAAAGTACTCATTGTCGATCATTTGCTGGCATCGGTTGGGACGGCGAATATGGATATGCGGAGCTTCTTCAGCAATTTCGAAATCAATGCGCTGCTGTTCGATGAGAAGGCGATCGATCGCTTAGAGACGGATTTCGTGAAGGATATGGAGGATAGCGGCGAGGTCACGCGCGAGGCGTTTATGAAACGACCGCTTCGGCAGAAAGCCGGAGAGGCTGTCGCGCGTATGCTCTCGCCGCTGTTATAAGGCTGTTACACGTTTTGCAAGGATGGTCGGTTCAGTGCCACGATTGAGGCAAGCGGGTGCTCGGTTTTCGTAATCTGAGCCTGGAGAATGCTTGCCCCCATCATACTGTACGCGGTACCGTTTCCGCCATAGCCGAGACAATAATAGACTCCGCTCCAATTTGGATCTTCCCCGACGAAAGGTAGGTTGTCACGAGAGCTACCGAAGGTAGCATTCCATTCATGGGCAATCGGTGCATCGAAGGAAGGGTAGAAAGCTTGTACGCGAGTGAGCAGCAGGTTCGCATGTTCGCTTCTCGCGTTTTTCTCTTCCAGCGGTATGGGGGATTCTTCATCATAGCCACCGGCAATTACCCGGCCATCATCGGTAATGCGCATATAGAAATAAGGACGGGCGGTTTCCCATATAAAATATTCCCTGTACTGTGGCTGTAGATGCGTTTGCGGCTCGGTTACGATGACATAGGTGCGATCCAGATTGGACTTGATAAGCTGTCCATGCAGCTCCTCCGGTTCGTAGCCAATCGCATAGATGACATGCTTGGCCCGAATGACAGCCTGCGACGCGGTGCGAAGCACATGCGTTCCGTCTGCTCCCGTTTCATGGCTGACCACATCGGTATGCTCGTGAACGGCAAGCTCATAGCGGTTCACCGCTGCTTCGATTACGGCATGCACGAATCGAAACGGATTCAGCTGCGCATCTCCGCGAGTCACGATAGCACCGGGCTTGCTGAATGGGAATGCCGCTGCAATTTGTTCCGGTTCCCAGTAGCTCACGTCGAAGCCATGGCGCTTAAGTGTCTCGTATTCGCGCTTCAGCTTGGGCAAATCCTGCTCGGTGCTTGCCACGTATAAGCTGCTTTTTGGACCAAATCCGACATCCGCTTGGAGCTCAGCGGCGATTTCTCCCAGCTGCACGAGCGCTTCGGCGCAGCCTTTATAGAAGAGAACCGCATCCTTCTCGCCAATTTGGTCGATCAAATCGCACAGCATGATGTCATTGCAAAATTGCAGCAAGCCTGTGTTGGCCGTCGTGCTGCCGCCTGCGATATCGCCTCGTTCGAGGAGTACGGTTTGGATGCCTTGCTGGGCCAGCTTGTACGCGCAAATCGAGCCCGACATCCCGCCTCCGATAATCACAACTTCAGTTTCCGCATTGCCGCTTAACGTAGGGTAGGTTGCTTGGTTCTTCAGCGTCTCCGGCCAATAGAGATGGCCTTTATGTAGTACTTTCATCAGTATCATACCTCCAGTAGCTACTATGCCCATTTTTGGACGAGAAAAAAGAGGGACCGTTCGCGATCCCTCCGCTTATTTTGGCTGGACAAACATGCTATTCTTGAATCGGATCGGGTACGAGACCTTCATCCTGCAGCTGGCTGTTTGTCTTCATATGTTTCATGTCATGGCCGAGCCGTTTCATGTCCTGGTAGTCCTGAACCATTGAACCGTTCTGGGCGTTCGAGACTGGCTTCGACTTGCTTCCGGCTTGCCCGCAGATTGGATTTTCCATGATTGATGACTCCTTTGGTATACTGGATTAAGCGGTGGCACCGGGTGCGCTCGCTTTAACCTTATATGGCAATAAGGTGTATACTTGACTTCTATATACCCACAGACATAAAAAGTTGAAACGTGAAACCGAAGTTTGGGCTTTCGAATAGGCTGGTAGGGGCAGGAGTTGGATGGCTCAAAGGCAGGAACCGGAGGGCTCAAGGAAGGAAAGCTGATGGCTAAAAAGGCAGGAAAGCCAAGGCCGCGGTACGGCGAGGATGGAAGACATCGAGAGTGGAACAACAGGATATAGCATGAGCAGATGGATAGTTTGGGAAAACATAATTGGGGAGAAGGATTGGGAAAAATGCCAGGGGTGAGCACGATGATACAGACAGCAACAACAGCAGCGAGCGTACTGGGAGTTCCGCTCGTTCAGACGACAAGAGGCGAGTGGGTAGAAAATGTTCACAGCGGTCACGCGGCGGTCGTGACATGGGATGGTGAACTAATCGCGCAGGTTGGGGATGCGTCCATATGGACGTTTATGCGCTCTACCGCAAAACCCATTCAAGCTTTGCCATCCGTGCTTGGCGGCGTCGTTGACACTTACGGATTGAAGGATGAGGCCATTGCGCTGATGTGCGCATCGCATCAAGGTACGCCGGCACATATTGCCGTGCTTGAAGAAATGCTGGAGCAAACCGGCGTTCGCGAGGAACAGCTGGTATTTGGTCCGATGCTTCCGGCCAGTCAGGAAGCTCGCGATGAGCTGATTCGTCAGGGCGGGAAGCCGCGCAAGCTGTATCACGTGTGCGCCGGCAAGCACATCGGCATGCTTGCGCTATGCAAGCTGCGCGGCTGGCCGCTTGAAACGTATACGCAGCCGGAGCATCCGCTTCAGCAGGAGCTGCTGCGTACAATAGCGATGATTGCGGAGCTTGCTCCGGAGGAGATTGGCAGCGCCATCGACGGCTGCGGCCTGCCGGTGTTCGCGATGCCGATGTGGCGGCTCGCGCTTGTTTATGCGCGTTTTGCCGCTTGGGGCAGCGAAGCGGCAGCGCAGTTATTAGGAGAGAGCAGCGCTGCGGCGGCCGGAGTAGTCGGCGTTTCAGCCGTAATTGCAACGGCTGGCGGCGGAGGTGTTGGTGGAGCCGATGTGAAAGTGGCGGAAGCGGGATTAGCAGGGACACGCGAGACTGGCGTTGAAGGCAGCGCAGGAGCGCCTGCGGTGGAAGCCGTTGCAGCGGCTGCGAAGCGCATCTCCGCAGCGATGATCAGCTACCCGGCACTCGTGGAGGGATCGGACCGGCTGGCCAGCGTTATGCTGGGTGATGGGAATGTCGTCGCCAAGAGCGGCGCGCAAGGCGTCTTCGTCTTCGGTCTACGCCAAGAGCGGCTCGCCGTCGTCATTAAGCTGGCCGATGGCGGGGAATCCCCTTGGCCGGAAGCAGTTTGCGGCATCCTTGAGCAGCTGAATCTCGGCGAGGCACTCATCACGCGCATCCGCAGCCAGATCTCACCCGAGATTCGCAACGACGCCGGCCAACTCGTCGGCCACCGCGAATCCTGTTTGACGCTGACGCTAAACGCCTAACCGCTGACTTCCGCAGACAGAGTGGCACTAGAAGCCTAGAAGCAACACATTGTCGCGGAACCGTTGAATTCGGCAGAAGAGTGGCTCTAGGAGCAACACAATGGTGAGAAACCGTCGCTTTGGGCAGAACGAGTAGCTCTAGGAGCAACACAATGGTGCGAAACCTTCGAATTGGGCAGAAGAGTAGTACTGAGAGCAACACAAGAAGCTCACCCAGGGATCTACATGAAGGCATTAGCAACGAAATTCGAGTAAGAAGCACACCCAGGAATCTACATGGAGGCTTTAGCAGCGAAATTCGAGTAAGAAGCTCACCAAGAGATCTACATGGAAACCAACACTAATCAACCCATCTGCGGGTGAACCGCCGATGTGACAGGTACTGCAATGTTGGTTGAAGTGCCGCGGATAGAGTAACTTTGGAGGTAATTGAGGTAACAGGTACCGCACTTGCAGCATATCAGAGCTAATTAGCTCGAAGAGGGGAACGCGTTACCTCTCATTCGGCGTAATCGCCTGAAATGCACGCATGAGCGGTATCGGATACCTCTTTTAGTTTGAGCAGCTTCTACGCCAAGGAACAGCAAAGGGTTACCTCGTTTCATCCGGAATCGTGGATGAAGGGGTAACCCTATTTTGCGTTTCAAGTACGTACAGGTTGTTTAAAGCAGAGTAAGGCAAGGTGCTACACCATACAAAACAATCAAACCGAAAGGGTGAGAAATGATGTTGGGATATGCACTTATGTTTTTTATCATCGCTATTATTGCAGGTGTTCTAGGGTTCTTCACACTGGCGTCAGCGGCAGCAGGCATAGCGAAAGTCCTGTTCGTCGTGTTCCTGGTACTGTTTGTGATATCGTTTATTTTTGGCCGCAGACGCGTATAGCGCTGCGGACTCAGCATCCCGAGGCCACAATCGCGACCAGCGTACAACCTCAGCGCAGCCCGCAAGCAAGCTTGCGTATCTCTACAGCCGCCGCATCGCTTCGCGATAGGCGGTCGGCGACTGTCCATAGAAGCGGCGGAACTGCTTCGAGAAGTACAGCGCGTCTTGGAAGCCGACGGATGCCGCGATCTGCTCGATCGTCAGCTCGAGGCGCTCGCGCAGCAGCAGATGCGCTTTGTCGATGCGCAGCTTCAGCAGAAACGTGACAGGTGTTATGCCCGTCTGCTGCTTGAAGATGCGCGACAAATAAGCGCGGTTGTAGCCGAGCGCATTGGCCATATGCTCGATCGAGATCGGCTCGGCGTATTGCGTCGACAGATACCGGATGACGTCGCCGGTAAGCGCCTCGCTGTCTTGCCCGCGCTGCGCCGAGCCGGAATCCGTATCGGGACCGGCTGCGCCGAACTCCGCGAACAGCAGGTACAAATAACCGACCGCACGCAGATGAGCCGCTCCGCCGCCAAGGCGGAAGGTGCGCTGTATGCTGCGGAACAATACGGCGACGCGCGGATTGGTTCCCGTATCGACGATCGGCATCGCCGAATCGAGGCCGGCACCTGCCACCAGCTGCTCGGCATGCCGGCCTTCGAATGCGATCCAGCGATACCGCCACGGATCAGCTTCGCTCGAAGCGTAACTGATCAGCTGCCCGGGCGGGATAAGAAAGGTCTGCCCGGCCCGCAGCTGGTACTGTCCGCCGGCATAGGCGAAAGTGCCGGAGCCGGATAGGATATGATGCATCAAATAAAAATCATAGACTTTAGGCCCGATCAGATGATCGGGCTTTGTCTGGCTTTCCCCCGAGAACAATACATATAAATCACCATGTTCGTTAGGAACAGGATTCGAGAGTACGGTATAGGTAGGCTGCAGCGGCATCGCGCTGAAACACCTCCATTTTGTTATGAAGAGCTTACAGGTATTGTAACACAGCCAGCTCTTTAATATCGTTAACAGGTCACAAAATTCCATGTGAAGTTCACATCAAGCCATTTTGTTCCGCTTTCTGTTCCGCTATACTAAACCTATAAAACAAACAACTAAAATCCAAGAAAGCGGTGTAGCACAATGGCGAACATCCATGAATTGACTGAGCGGTTTCTAAACACATACGGCAGGGAGTCGACAGAGCAAATAGCGGTATTCCACGCACCGGGCCGCGTCAATTTGATTGGCGAGCATACGGACTACAATGGCGGCTATGTTTTCCCGGCTGCATTGACCTTCGGCACTACACTGCTTATTCGTAAACGCGAGGATCAACAGCTTGGACTTGCTTCCACAAACTTTGATCTTCATAAACATATTCCGATTGCGCCGATCGTCCATGACGAAGCAGATGACTGGATGAACTATCCGAAAGGCATCGTGAACGAGCTGGAACAACGCGGCATCACATTCAGCCAAGGCTTCGACCTCTTGTTCCATGGTGAAATTCCGAACGGAGCTGGTTTATCGTCATCAGCATCCATCGAAGTGGTAACGGCTTATGCACTTCTAACCATGTCGGGCCATGCGACGGATACCGTTCAAATTGCGCGTCTTGCACAGAAGTCCGAGAATGAATTCAATGGCGTCCAATGCGGCATCATGGATCAATTCGCTGTTGCGAACGGCAAGAAGGATCATGCGATTCTGCTGATGTGCGACACGCTTGAATATGAGCTGATCCCGTTTAATTCCGGCGATTATCAAATCGTCATCGGCAACACGAACAAACGTCGCGGCCTAGTGGACTCCAAGTACAATGAGCGCCGCAGCCAGTGCGATCAGGCGGTTCAGGATCTTAAGGCAGCATTCCCCGAGCTCACGCTGCTCGGCCAGCTTACCTTGGAGCAATTCCAAGCCAATCAGCACCTTATTCATGATGAAATCGTACTGAAGCGTGCGAAGCATGTTGTGGAAGAGATCGACCGCGTGCTCCAATCGATGAAAGTGCTCAAAGAAAATGATCTGCAAGCATTCGGCCAATTAATGAACGCTTCTCACGATTCGCTTCGCGACCTGTACGAAGTAACAGGAGACGAGCTGGATACAATGGTAGCTGCGGCACGCACCGTTGACGGTGTACTCGGCTCCCGCATGACAGGCGCAGGCTTTGGCGGCTGCACGGTATCCCTCGTTCATAAAGACAGCGTAGAGACGTTCAAAGCTGAGGTTGGACGCATTTATACCGAAGCAACCGGACTAATACCTGACTTCTACGTATGCACGATCGGCAACGGGGTCGAACAACTATAATCATTCCGGTCATTAACACCATCATTACACAGATATAGAGGAGGAGAGAACTATGGCAGTTCTAGTAACAGGAGGCGCAGGCTACATCGGGTCGCACGCGGTTGCGGCATTGCACGAACGCGGCGAGGACATTGTAATCATTGATAATTTGCAGCAGGGGCATAAGGAAGCGGTGCTTGGCGGCAAGCTCTATGTAGGCGATTTGCGTGACGGAGATTTCTTGGACACGGTATTCGGAGAAAATGCGATCGATGCGGTCATCCATTTTGCAGCAAACTCGCTCGTTGGCGAGAGCATGAAGGATCCCGGCAAGTACTACCATAACAATGTGTACGGCACGCTATGCTTGCTTGAGAAAATGAACCAATACGGCGTCAAAAGAATCGTTTTCTCGTCAACCGCAGCTACCTACGGCGAACCGGAGAACATTCCGATCCACGAGGAAGATCGTACATTGCCGACCAATACGTACGGCGAAACGAAGCTTTCGATGGAGAAAATGATGAAATGGTACGACACCGCATACGACTTGAAATATGTGTCGCTTCGATATTTCAACGCAGCAGGCGCACATGCAAGCGGCCGAATCGGTGAAGACCATAATCCGGAAACGCACTTGGTGCCGCTAGTCCTCCAAACGGCACTTGGCCAGCGCAGCCATATCTCGATTTTCGGGGATGACTATGCGACGGAAGACGGTACTTGCGTACGCGACTATATTCACGTGAGCGATCTGGCGGACGCGCATGTACTTGCCGTGGAACGGCTGCGCAAAGGCGGCGACAGCGCGATCTACAACCTGGGCAACGGAACAGGCTTCTCCGTGAAGCAGGTCATTGATATCGCACGACAAGTGACGGGTCGCGAGATTCCGGCTGTCATGGAAACACGCCGTGCCGGCGACCCGGCCGTACTCGTGGCTTCTTCGGACCGGGCACGCCAAGAGCTTGGCTGGAATCCTTCCCGCAACAAGCTGGAAGACATCATTGGAAGCGCATGGGCTTGGCATCAAGCCAATCCACGCGGCTACAACAAAGACTAGTATATACGAGTGCCGCGAGAGGAGTAAGTGCGATGACTGACCTTCAACATCAAGCCAACACGAGTACGGAAACCGTACTCCTTCACATAGAACGGCTGGTTCAATTTGCGGTGCAGCGCGGTATGATCGAGCCCCCGCTGGATGTATACGCATCTCGGAATGCGCTGCTTGAATTATTCGGATTGAATGAAGCGTATGAAGGCGTCGTTCCGGAGGAACGGCTTGAGAGCGCAGTTCCTCTGCTGGAACCGTTGCTGGATTACGGCGCTTCTATCGGATTGATTGCCGATAATACAACAACCTTCCGCGATCTGCTGGATGCGCGTATTATGGGACTGCTGATGCCGCGTCCTTCGGAAGCTGCCGCGAGGTTTCGCCGCACTTCAGAGACGGAGGGCGTGAGCAAGGCAACCGATGCGTTCTACCGATTGAGCATCGATTCCAACTATATTCGGATGGATCGGATCGCGAAGAATCAGTATTGGGAGCAGCCGACGGCCTATGGCAATCTGGAGATTACCATCAATCTCTCCAAGCCGGAGAAAGACCCGAGGGAGATTGCGCTGCTGAAGTCGCTCGCGCCTACTAAGAGCAACTATCCCAAATGCCTGCTCTGCGCCGACAATGTAGGTTATGCCGGCCGAGCGGATCACCCCGCTCGTCAGAATCTGCGAATTGTACCGCTAGAGCTGCAGGGTGAAACCTGGTACTTCCAGTACTCGCCGTACGTGTATTACAACGAGCACAGTATCGTGTTCCACAGCAAGCATGTCCCGATGCGGATTTCGGCGCTTACGTTTGCGCGGCTGCTCGATTTCGTTGAAGCCGTCCCGCATTACTTTATCGGCTCCAATGCGGATCTGCCGATCGTAGGCGGCTCAATCCTTAACCATGATCATTTCCAAGCCGGACGCCATGTCTTCCCGATGGAGACAGCCGTTGCCGAGCAAGCGTTTGTGCATCCGCAAGAGGATGGCGTTACTTACAGCATCGTAGCGTGGCCAATGTCGGTCGTGCGTTTGAACGGCACGGACAAGGCAGCTGTGCTCCGTGCCGCAAGCAGCATGCTCGATGCATGGCGTGCATACAGCGACGCGGAAGCGGATATTATCGCATTCTCCGAGAAGAATGGCGAGCAGGTGCCGCATAATACGATTACGCCAATCGCAAGACTGCGTGATACCGGCGAATACGAGCTCGATCTCGTGCTGCGTAATAATCGCACAAGCGATGAGCACCCGGATGGCATTTTCCACCCTCACGAGCATTTGCATCATATTAAGAAAGAAAATATCGGCCTCATCGAGGTCATGGGACTTGCGGTTCTTCCGGGCCGTCTCAAAGCTGAGATGGAACAAATCTCCTTAATCCTAACCGGTGAGCAAGCGTTTGACAGAGCTTCCCTCGCGGGCGGCCCGCTTGAGAAACATGCGGATTGGATTGGTTCTATCGTAGAGATCCACGGATCGTCGCATACATCGGAGCAAGCCGAGGCGCTTCTACGTGATGAAGTCGGACGCAAATTCCTTGAAGTGCTGATGGATGCAGGCGTCTACAAACGTACTGCCCAAGGCGCGGAAGCTTTTGCGCGATTCCTTCTCTCGCTCGGCTTAACCCGGGTCTAAACGACAAAAGCCCATCCCTTCTGACAAGAGGAGATGGGCATTTTCTATGCACGGGTGTGAGAAAATAATGTTATTCGAACAAGAAATAGCATATATTTTGTAAAAATTATAGAAAATGAAGAGGGATATCGGTTGTAATGGCGAAAAACATATAGAAAACGTATTTCAAAGTCGGGGGGATGTTTAATGCCGCTTCCAATTATTCCTATTGATGAATTTCTGGCGCTGTCGACAGATGATCAAGTCGAGAAGCTGAAGCAGTGGAAAATGGACTATACGCTCAAGGATATTCGCGAAGCGTGGGGGTTCAAGCATTCAGCTCAGTATTACATGCTGCTGAAGAAGCTGCGGATCTACGAACGCGTCGTGAACAAGTCAGACAAATTCTCGCCGGAGCAGATTTTAACATCCAGAACCGGCCCGGAGGCATATACAGCAGGTGTGTACACGTACAGCGAACGTTCCGTTCCGGCTGATCAATTCGGCTATGAGCTGAATGTAACGCTGAGCGGCCCGGAGCTTGCAGATAAGCTGGAACGGCTGGCCCATTTTCTGAAAGGCGAACACAAGCCGGTTTCCATCAAGCTATCGATCTCCGCATCCAAGGCGGTTCAAGCTGCCGATGATGAAAGCGCAGACATCTAGTCTCCTACATCATGCATAACGGAACAATAAAAAAAACCGAGCGCGTCCCGTCTCGGTTTTTGTATTTTACTCCTATTTCTCACGAAGCTGGCCAAGCTCGGAAACGATGGCTTCCACTTCGCTGATGCTGAATTTATCTTTGCTTGCGACGATATCGTAGATGTCCTTCAGATCCTCGTATCGCTCTAAGCTGAAATTATTCGCTTGCATGGCGGCGCCTGAGGCCATGCGCAGCTTATTCTTTATCGTATCAATCATAAACGCGACGTTGTCCTGGGTTGCTTCCGATAAGTTGTTCATTGGTTGATAGCTCCTCTCCATACTTGTCTGTGCTCGTATTGTAACATGCCTCACACGGCACATGCTACGCCTAATAAGCCGTTGTTAGAGAGTGGAGGATAATGGATAAAGATTCGTCTGCTTCATAAACAAGTCGATACGGAGCAATGCCCGCTATTATACGAAACAAGCTTCGAACAGGAACACGAGCTGGACAATTGGCGGATTTGCAGCGGGGAGTGGTGGATCGAGAACGGTTGGCTGCATGGCAGGAATCCGCTGAATGCGCCGGGCGTGCTGCTGAGCAAGCAGGATTTTCCCGGCAATGTGCTTGTGGAATTTGAAGCCCGGACCGTTCTGCCGAGCACGCACGACATTAACTTGATGTGGAATACCAGCTGGGATGAGGAGAAAAACATGCGCGGCGCCGCATACGTCGCCGGACTCCAAGGCTGGTGGGAAGGCAAAATCGGTCTTGAGAAGTCTCCGGACTATGTGCTCAACGCCGCTACGCCTTTGTTCGATTTTGAACCTGGCCGCAGTTATCGCATTCAAGCCGGCAGCATTGACGGCCATTGCTTTGTTTGCGTGGACGGCAAGCTGCTGCTCGAGCTGACCGATTACGATCCGATCGATTCTCAACTTCACACGAAGGTCGGCTTCGAAGCTTATGCAAGCTTCATCCAAATCCGCCATGTACGTATTCGATCCATCGAATGGCAGCCGCTCGTGCGCTCGTATCCTGTTGAATTTTGACCCTGCATTCCTACCATACGGAGGTTAACGCAATTATGACTTCACCTAAATTAGGCTTAATCGGCATTATGCATGAAGAAATGAAAGCGGATTTATGGGGAACGCTTCGCCGGATCGCGGATGTCGGCTATAAAGGAATTGAAGGCGCGGAGCTGCTGCTTCCGGGCGATACGGCGGAGAATGTACGTCGGTTCCAAGATCTCGGACTGCATGCCATCACGCTAAGCGCCAGCCGTGAAACGCTGCGCGGAGAGCTGGACACGATTATTGCGAATGCGAAAGCGGTACAGACCTCCCATGTATCGGTTTGGTGGGGGCCGTGCAACGCCAAAGAAGAGCTGCTTCAGGATGCCGAGCTCTACAACGCAGCCGGCGCGAGGCTGGCTGAAGAAGGCATTAAGCTGTGCTACCACAACCATGAGCATGAATTTCTGACATCCTTTAATGGCGTGTCTGCGATGGATATCCTCGTGGAGTACACCGATCCGAAATTGGTCTTCTTCGAAATGGACATTGCCTGGATTACGATGGGGAAGGCGGATCCTGTCCAAGTGCTGCGCAGGATGACCGGACGCGTACCTTCGATTCACATCAAGGATGTGTTCAGCACGAGTGAGAAAGGCCACTGGACCGCGGTCGGGACAGGCGTTGTCAACATTCCCGATTCCATTCGTGCAGCGCGGGAGATCGGCGTAGATTGGATGGTGGTGGAGCAGGATGATCTGCGCAATCTTACCCCGATGGAAACCATCACTGCGAGCTACTTGAATCTGAAGGAAGCAGGCTTAATTTAAGTTCAAATATAGCGAATAGAGCGATTGCTTCGGGGAACTGAGGCAATCGTTTTCGTATTAAGAATCGGGCATGTGGAGGCGGCTGAAAGATGACGATTAAAGTAGGTATCGTTGGCGCAAGAGGATTGAGTACATTGCAAGGATTTCGCTGCATCGAGGATACGGAGGTAGTGGCGCTTTGCGATCTGGATGGCGATTACGTGAAAGAAGCGGCAGCGAAGAACGGTATTCCCCGCACCTACCGCGTTTTCGAAGATATGCTGGAATCGGATATTGACGCCGTTGTCGTTTCAACGCCCATGCAGCTGCATGTCCCGCAAACGATTGCTGCCATGCAAGCCGGCAAACATGTGTTGAGCGAAGTGACGGCAGGTGTCACGATGGACGAACTGTGGTGGCTGAAGGAAACGGTCGAGTCATCGGATAAGGTGTACATGATGGCAGAGAACTACTGCTATATCCCGCAAAATCAACAAATTTTGAATATGGTCAAGCAAGGATTGTTCGGCGATGTTTATTTCGGCGAAGGCGAGTACTTGCATGACGTTCGCAGTTTGGCTACGCGGTTTAACCGCGAAGGCATGGCAGAAGGCGCGAAGCCGACCTGGCGCAGCTACTGGCAGCTTGGCAAACGCGGTGCCTTCTATCCAACCCACAGCCTTGGACCGGTAATGCAGTGGTTTCAAGGCGACCGAATTCAATCCGTGTCCTGCTTCGGAACAGGCTGGCATACGGATAAACGTTTTCGCCAAGAGGATACTTCCATCACGATTTGCCAGATGGAGAGCGGTAAACTGATTAAGCTGCGAATCGACTGCATATCGAAGCGTCCTCACAATATGAGCTATTACACCCTCCAAGGGACAAAAGGCAGCTTCGAGGCGCCGCGCGGCTTAGGCGATACCCATAAAATTTGGCTGGCGAGCATGGGCGATCCGGAGGATCATGCCGCTTGGCGACCGCTAAGCGATTACAACGTTTATTTGCCCGAGCGCTATAAGAACGTGACCGAAGAGCAGAAGGCTGCGGGCCACTGGGGAGGCGATTATTTTATCGTGGAAGACTTCGTAGAAGCGGTAAAAGGGAATCGCAAGCCTGCCATCGATGTTTATGATGCCTGTGAATGGACAGCGGTTGCGCTTCTGTCGGAACTATCGATCATGAACGGCGGCCGGACGATCGACATGCCGAATTTCAAGACAAGCTCTTCCTTCAAGGATCAGATCATTAAACTATAAAAAAGGAGCAATCAACCTATGAGCGAACAACAGCATCCATCCCAATTGTTTATGGTGCGGGAGGATCTTTCCACATTGCCGGCACTTTCACTTCCTCCCGGATATGCTGCACGCAGCCTGCAGCCGGGTGACGAGAAAGAATGGGAGCGCATCATTAACGATTCCTTCGGCGGAGAGCACCCGTTCGATAAGGAAATGGCTTCGGACGAGCCGTATAAGCCGGAGCGGGTGTGGTTCATCACGGATGATCGGAATGTGCCGATCGCTACAGCATCGGCATGGTTCCGTCCCCAATACAAGGAATCGACGGGCTACTTGCATATGGTAGGTCTATTGCAATCGCAAGGAGGCAAGAAGCTTGGGCTGTATGTCAGCCTGGCCGCGCTGCTCCATATGGTGCAAGACGGGTTCACCCGAGCGGTGCTGAACACCGATGATTTCCGTATCCCTGCCGTCAAAACATACTTGAATCTCGGGTTCGTGCCCGTCTTTACAGACAGCGGCCATCATGAGCGTTGGCAGGCTCTGGCGAACAAACTGAATTGCCGTATCGACGCCATTCAGACGGATGGTACGCCGCTCGTACTGGAACCTAGCTGCTAATCGGCGACAGCGCTTCGTCGTGCCGATAGGGTAGATTTGAAGCGGGAGCAGCATTTCGTTACAATGAAGTCAGCTATGTTTGAAGGAGTCGTTCATCATGGGAAGTCGGGCGAAAGCGCGCAGACACCGAAATGAAGACCCGGTTATCCGGGAGCGCGCAGGCATCGACGGCGCGGAAGCGCTGCTGCGCGAAGCGGCAATGCTCCAGCCTGACCGGTCGAAGGTTCTCTTCGTATGTATCGGAACGGATTGCTCTACGGGCGATTCGTTCGGTCCTTGGGTGGGCACGATGCTGAAGGAAGCCGGCTGGCCGCATGTGATCGGAACATTGGAGCATCCTTGCGATGCGGATCACTATGAAAGGCTCGTTGCCGAAATCCCGACATTTATGACGGTGGTTGCTATAGATGCCTGTTTGGGTAAGAAGAATGAAACGCCCAGTTATATGATAGGCAGAGGTCCGCTGTTCCCGGCGCAGGCGGTCGGCAAACGGCTGCCGCCTATCGGCGATTACAGCATTGCCGGAATCGTAGCGCCGCACAGTGTCAAACCCTATTGGGTGCTGCAGCATGCTTCTTTATTCGAAGTGATGGGAATGGCTCGCATGCTCGCGGATACAATAAATGAGGTATGGACGTTTTTAGAGTTGAATGAGAAGGGAAGAAGCCGCATGACGAAGAAGCCGCTTTCTCTGGCGAATAACGCCTTTCAATTACCGAATGGTCAAACGATAGCTTATTATGATTCCACACCGCAAGCCGGCGAATCGACGGCCGATACGGCTATTGTACTCTTGCATGGATTCTGCGGAAGCTCTGCCTATTGGGTAGAGGTAGTGTCCGCGCTATCGACCCATGGGCGTGTAATTGCGCCGGATCTTCGCGGTCATGGCGGGAGCACGGCCCCGGACCAGTCTCCCTACGAAATGGAGCAGTTCGCAGAGGATCTCTTCGTGCTTGTGAGCGAGCTTGGCATCGAGCGCATCTGTTTATTCGGACATTCGCTCGGCGGTTACGTGTCGCTCGCTTTCGCGGAACGGCATCCGGAGCTGCTGAAGTCGTTTGCACTCGTGCACTCTACCGCCAAGCCAGACAGCGAGGAAGCCAAAGGAAACCGAGATAAAGCGGCGAAAGCGCTGCTTGCCGACGGTATCGCCCCTTTTGTAGAGGGATTGGTTCCGAAGCTGTTTGCGCCGGCTCATAAAGAAACGATGGCTGCGGCCATATCGGATATGATCGAGATTGGACGAGGGACGTCCGCAGCCGGAGCGGCGGCGACAGCGCTCGGAATGAAGGCACGCCCCGATCGGACCGGAGTGCTGGAAGGACTGGATGTGCCGCGGCTGCTTGTTGCAGGATCCGAAGATGGCGTCATCGCTCCCGCAAACACGTTTACGGTAGATGGGCCGCATGTCACGCAGGCACTTCTAGAAGGTTCCGGTCATATGAGCATGATCGAAGCGCCGGAGCAGCTGGTTCATGAGATGATCGCGTTTTTGAAGTCGCTTTAAGCGGCAAAGCATGAGTGGAGAGGGGATGCGACCGTTGTTTCAAAGGGATTATTTTATGCGGATGATTGAGCAGATGAGCGAAGTAGTCGGCCAAGTCATGGGGCTGAGACAGCAGCGCAAGCAAGAGGAGGCGCTCCTTGTCATTGACGAGCTGCTCGATCGGCAGTTTCGGATGAACGGGAAGCTGATTCGTCAGCTGTCGGATGCCGATCTGGTTCGCATGATGACGACGAACGGAATCGTAGAAACCGCCAATCTGCATGCGGTAGCGCTGTTAATTAAGGAAGAAGCCGACATCCTTACCGAGCTCGGCAGGCAGGAGCAGGGGTATCCGCTGCAGCTGAAAGCTTTCCATCTCTTCATGCGGTTAGCTATTCTGGATGCGCCTGCGCTTCTGCGCACGCCTTCGGAGGAAGCGGCAGAGCTCGAAACGAAGCTTGGTATCTATGAGCTGCCAAGAGAAACGAAGCTGCTGATGTGGGAGTGGCATGAAAGCGACGGGCGCTATGACGAGGCCGAGAATGTACTGCATGAGCTTGCGGAGGATGGGGCAATTGAGACAGAAGAAGCGGTAGAATTCTATCGTCGACTGCTGTTGCTGCCGGACGAGTCGCTTCTGCAAGGCGGCTTACCTCGCGATGAGGTGAATGAAGGGTTAGAACGTATGAGGCAACAATCGACGCAAGCTTAGGAGCTGAATGGACACAGATGGAAAGCAAGGAACAATGGCAATCGGATATTGAGCAGTGGGTGGGCAGCGGGCAGCTGAGGCAGGCGACCTTCAGCCAGCTGCGCCGCAAGGACGGTCAAGTGCCGGCTAAGACGGTCATTCGTCCGATTGAGCTCAAGGGAACGCTGCACTATCAATTTCAATATTATATCGACAATAAAGTGACGCATGAAAATGTGCCGCAAGCGGATGCCGCGGAGCGGATTGCAGCTTGGCTGGAGCAGCATTACCGGCAAGCGTTGTTCAAGACCAATGACGCAGATGTACAGGTGCTGTTCTCGAAGAAAGGTAAAGCAGCGATTGTCGCGAAACCTGCTACGGCAAAATCAGAGCCGGAATCGCTGTCGCATAACAGGCAGAAGCAGCGTGTCGTGCAAGAGGGAGAAGCAGCGCCGTTCATGGTCGAGCTGGGCATTATGACCAAGGATGGTCAAGTGATCGCGAAGAAACAGGATAAGTTTCGTCAGATCAACCGATTCTTGGAGATGGTTACCGATGTGCTTCCGCATCTGCCGACGGATCGCGAAATTACGATTGTGGACTTCGGCTGCGGCAAGTCCTATTTGACGTTTGCCCTCTATCATTTGCTGGCTGTGAAGCAGCAGCGAAGCATCTCGGTGGTCGGGCTCGATCTGAAGGCCGATGTCATCGCATTCTGCTCTGAGCTTGCACGGAAGCTCGGTTACGATAAATTGAAATTCCAAGTCGGTGATATTGCGCAGTACAAGGATCAATCCAAAGTGGATATGGTCGTCACGCTGCATGCTTGCGATACGGCGACGGATGCGGCTCTGGTAAAAGCGGTAGAATGGGGGGCTTCCGTCATTCTTAGCGTACCATGCTGCCAGCATGAGCTGTTTCGGCAAATTCAGAACGAGGCGATGTCACCTCTTCTGTCGCATGGTCTGCTCAAGGAGCGGTTCTCTGCGCTTGCGACGGATGCCATCCGCACGCAGCTCTTGGAAGTGCTGGGCTATCGCACGCAGCTGCTGGAGTTTATCGATCCGGAGCATACACCGAAAAATATGCTGATTCGGGCAGTACGTACAGCAGGAGGAACAGCTGATTCGGCGCGCAAATGGCAGGAATATGTCGTCTTCCGCGATATGCTGCAGGTGAAACCTTACTTGGAGCAAGCGCTTGGCGAACGGTTAAAGCAAGCGAGTAAATAATTTTTTTCTCCATGTCAATAAAGATAACAAGTTTATTGTCGATTAATTAAACAGTATGATAGAATATAGTTACTTGTAAGTAGATTGTCCCAGTTCTTCTATACGTTTAATAATATGATTGTGATTTGGGTGAAGCGAATGGGACTAATGACAGGGCTGGATTTGAGCCTATTTCTTTTTTTATTCACCATTTTCATCTATGTATTTGCATTTAATGTAATCACAACACAGCATAAGGTCTATCTGCTATTTCACTTCTTCATGATGATTTGGCCCCTCGGTCAAGTCGGCGTCCACATAACGGATCAACCACACCTCCAGATCATATACATTAATATTTCCTTTGTTGGTTTATCGATGCTTGGCTTTGGGTGGCTCCTGTTTACGAAATTCCTGGTGAACGTCAGTTACAGGCCGAGTCGCAAGACCCTCATTTATATGCTGCTGCCATCCGTACTCATATCGGTCGGCGTGTTATGGAATCCGTGGGATAGTTTTGTTTCCACGGTGGATAGTACTTATGCCGAGAGGGTCTATGGTCCTATTTTCTGGATAATGGTAGGCTTGTTAATTTCGTATTACATCTATACGGTTCGCATCTTACTGAGAGCTTATCATTCACGTAAGCTGCCGCAGGATCGGGTACGAATCGCCAATGCGCTGACAGGCATATTTATTATGATGGCGTTTCCATTGCTGGATCTGGTATTGAACGTCATTCTTGATCCATGGCTGCCTGTTATCCCCGGTCTGACGTCGCTTGGCATCGTGCTGTCCGATCTGTATTTCGTATTCTCCTTGAAGAAGCATCGTTCGTTCGACTTGGTGAAGATTGCGCAGCAAGATGTAATGGATACGTTGTCCGTAGGCATTATCGTGCTGGATGAGCATGACAATGTTATTGAAATGAACCGGATCGTCAGCCCTCGCCTTCAAATTTTTATAGGCGATACGCTCAATATGGAGGAGCTGCTTTCTTGGTTTAATATCGATAAAGGGAATGAAGATGAGTTTCTGTACTCGTACAGGACGGATCCTTATAAACGTATCCAAACCGAAATCATGATTGAGCAGGACAGCTCGCGCAAGCAGTACTTCTCTCTGCATGTCGGGCCGATTGTTGTGAATGAAGGCAGAATCGGCAAAGTCATCACGTTTCAAGAGATTTCCGAGCTTAAGTCTCTGATCTTCAAATCGCAGGAGCAATATGCCTCCATGCAAGAGCGCAATCGTGCGCTCATCTTTATGCAGGACGAGCTGTTTCAAGCGAATCGCAAGCTGGAGCAGCTGGCGATTACAGACAGCCTGACAGGCTGCTTTAACCGCAGATTTCTGATGCAGCAGCTGGAGCATGAGGTGCTGACGAATGTCCGTTACAAGATTCCGTTTGCGCTGTTATTGTTTGATATTGATTTGTTCAAGCTCGTCAACGATACGTACGGTCATGTGATCGGTGACGAAGTCATCCGAAGAACGGCCGATGCCGTTCGCGGAGCACTTCGCAGAACAGATATATTGGCACGTTACGGCGGCGAAGAGTTTACGGTCTATTTGCCTCATACAAACAGAGAGCAGGCAGACATGCTTGCCCAGCGTATTCGTGAGGTTGTCCAGAACAATGAGATTGCGATTGGAAGAGGGCGTTCTCCGGTATCCGTAACCATTAGCATGGGAATGCTTGTGGTGGAAGAGCAGTCTGATCTGCAGATTGAAGATGTCAAAGGATACATAAGAGATTTGTTCTCGAAGGTGGATTCCGCATTGTACAGAGCCAAAGACAACGGTCGTAATCGGGTCGTTAATTTATAAGGGGGGGACTGCGAATGGCGCGTAATGGACGTCTTACAGCATGTGCGGCATCATGTGGAGCAACACTGGCTACAGCGAGTTTATGCCTGCTTGCAAGTAAGACACCTACGCCGCTCGCTGTTCTAATCGGTACTGCCGCTTTCGCAGCGGCAGCCCTGCCTATTGGCTTTCTCTTAGGACTCCAATATGACCGTTTGAAGGAAGCTTCTATACAGGACAGTTTAACCGGCCTGTATAATCGGAGATTCATCGAGACGAATTTCAAGAAGCTGGCGGCTAAGGCGAACCGCAAACGGAAGAAAATGACGGTCATGATGCTGGATGTCAATGATTTCAAAGAGGTAAACGACCGTTTGGGCCACAGCCAAGGCGATCAAGCTCTGGCGCTGATCGCAGGAGCACTTAAGGCATGCGCAACCTACGGTGAAATTATCGGCCGCTGGGGCGGCGATGAATTCATCATTATTTGTCCCTATGCAGATGACAAAGGAATCGATCGAATCGTAAAGCTAATTCACGAACAGCTCTTTAGCATTTCATTGCGAACCGGATTACGGCTGTCGATTTCGGTTGGCCATGCTTCATTTCCGGAGCACGGCATGGAGATTGGCCAGCTGCTGCAAGCTGCTGACAAACGGATGTACGCAGAGAAATATGTCCGTAAAGCCCAGTTGACCGAACCGGCAGCGTTGCAAGCTTAATCCGTGAGCAAGCGGTAAAGGCGGGATGAAACACCGATGAGAAAAGTTCACATCAACTCCGTTAAGCCGGGAGAAAAGTTAGCTCGCCCTATTTTGCAGGAGAATGGGAACATATTGCTAGGCGCCGGTGTGGAGTTAAATCAACGATTTATCGACAGATTGGCTGGTTTAGGCATCGACATGCTTTTCATTGATGATCCCCTGACAGAGGGTTTAGAGCCGACAACGGCTATTCAAGACAGCACGCACAAAGCGGCATCGGATACGATTTACAAGACGATGAATTCGCTAATGGACCAACAGGTGACAAAAGGGCGAACGATTGCCCCTGAGCTTGGCCGCACCTTCCGTAAAGTATTCGGCGATATTATGCAGGATCTCATTAGGCGTGAAGATGTTATGGTCAGCTTGACCAACATTCACGTGGCGGACAGCTACTTGTTCCACCATTCCTTGAATGTCACGATACTGGCAGGCATCATGGGGTTGGCCAGAGGGTATAACCGTACGCAGCTCGAAGAGCTTGGCATGGGTGCGATGTTATTCGATATCGGCATGACGCGGCTGCCCAAAGAGATTCTGACCAAGACGTCCGCATTAACGCCAAGCGAGCGGATGCTCATGGAGAAGCATACCGAGGATGGCTTCAACATTATAAGAGCGCAGCATGATATTAGTTTACTCTCGGCACACTGCGCGCTTCAGCATCATGAGCGCTACGATGGCACAGGCTATCCTCGCAAGCTTAAGCGGGAGGCCATTCATGAATACGCTCAAATCGTCGCAATCGCAGACGTATACGATGCGCTTACCTCTCCAAGGCCGCATCGGAAACGATATACCCCATCGGAAGCGATCGAGTTTTTGTTTGCTGCGGGAAACACCTATTTTGATTTAGAATTGATCAAAGTTTTCTGCAAGCATATTTCGATTTATCCGGTCTCAACAACGGTACTGCTCAGTTCAGGGCAAGTTGCTGTCGTAGCTATGAACGATCCGCTCGCGGTTCATCGTCCAACGGTTCGGATTATCCGAGAGTCTGACGGAACTGCCCCTGCTTCAGCCTATCAGATCGACCTCAAAGACCAACATAAGTTAATGATCGTGAAGGAACTGTAGGCAGGTTAGCATACTGCTGACAACTGCATATCATCGATACTGGCAAACTTATCGAAAGATAAGGACGCAAAGTTAAAGGGTCTAATGTCCGCTTATTATGAAGTAGCGAACGAATGACAGCCTGACTGCCGAAATGAACACCCGAGTCTGTCTCGGGGTACTGAAGCGGCTCCGTTCTTGTATGAGGAAGCGCTTTTTCTGTTTTTATGCATCGTACTGAGGTTGCCGGAGTGTTTCTTCATATGTAAAGGGGGAATGGATGTGTCAAGCATGAATGAAAGAATTGGCTTCAGTAATAAACCTACCTTTGCTATGAAGGCATTGCTGCACAGCCGTACTATGGTTGAGAAAGAAGGGTATGTTGCTACAGGCGTACTGGCCCATGCAGAAGGCGAAATGATGGAAATCGAGCTTACGGAGTTCAAGAACTTCGAGCTCGGAGAGCCGGTTAGCTTAACCGTGTATTCACCTGTCGGCATCCACCGTCTGCAATCGACGATTATTGCCAAGGCGGAAGGTTCCATCGCGGTTATTTTTCCGGTCCGTTCACTGGCGGGACTGGATGAGAAGCGGGAATCACCGCGTATTGATATCGAGGCAAGAGGCACGATTTCGCGAACGTACTCGCAAGAGGTAGAAAGCTCCAAAGGGGAGAAATTGACGATAGAAGCGACAGACAGCTTCGATATAGAGCTAAGAAATATAAGCAACACCGGCATAGGTTTTTCCTTAATGAGCCCTCCGACACTCGCGAATGGGGATATCCTCATGACGAGCTTATCACTGGGTTTTAAGCTGGAGTGTAAAATAGAAATTATCCGCAAGGATGATGGAAGCGAGTGGAAGTTTTACGGGGCTCGCTTTCAAGAGTTAGACGAGCAGCAGCAGAGGGCGCTTCGGGCGTATTTGCTGCGCATGCAGATTGAAGCCTATTTCAAGCTTAAGCAGGAGAAGGCATCGGCTAAGAAGAGCAGATAAACGTGATTTCGGCGTTGCTGGCATAAGAAGGCGTCTGAACGGATGATGGTGATCCGGCAGCGTCTTCTTTTTTTAGTCAGCTCTTCAATTATGGTACAATTGGAAAAATAACGAAAAAGAGTGCGACGGGGCTTAAGCAAAAGGGGAAGTGGTTATGCGAAGTGGGCTGACGGGATTAGCTGCGCTGGCCGTGGCGATCGTGCTGGCCGGTTCGGCTTATCATTACGGCATGTTCTTTGATCCAATCTTTTATCGGTGGGAATCCATCCTTATCGTCGTCTGCTTGTTCATAGTAGGAGCAGATTTAGCGGCTCATTCTCGGAAAGCGGATACGCGGCTTAGGAAGAGCGCGCCGGCGGCGTTCTATGGACTGCTTGCGATTGCGCTGTTATATGCAGTGGCGCTTATCCATCGTCCTGCTTCCATGTTAGGCAGCTTCGATGAGGCTTTGCGATGGACGGCTTACACGGCTTTTGCTATCACCTTGTACAGCTGGTTCAGTTCCAGCTCCGATACGGCTGTGCGGCAGCACCGCCTGATGTGGCTTTCTGCGGCCATTCAGGGCTCCGGCGCTTTCGTAATCCTGGGAGCGATCGCGGGTTGGATGGGGTGGATCGCTTTTCCCGAAATCATCATGACTACCGGCGATGCAAGACTATCCGCTGTTGGAGCGCGTTTATCCGGGTTCATGCAATATCCGAATTTCTTAGGTGCCGTAGCAGGTGCCTATCTCTTATTCTATTTGCTTTTGCTAATAAGGGGAAAGGCAGCAGTATCGTCGTTTATCGGGGCTGCAGCAGGGGTGGTGCCGGCTGTCTTAGTACTTCTGCTGACCGAATCCAGGGGAGCTTGGCTCGTGACCGCACTGGCATGGGTTGGCGGCCTCCTGCTGCTGCGCGGTAAGGAGCGCATCACGTGGCTTATCTATAGCGGCTGGGCATTGATTAGCGGCGGGGCTGCCTATCGAGCCGTCGTTCATGCAGGTTTACGCAGTGGGGATGCCGGTGTTGGTTCGAGCAAGTTTGTGCAGGAGGGGGCAACATCGCAAGAGACCCTATTGCTGATTCTGATAGGTGTGGCTGCACCTGCCGGATTTATTGTCTTGAGGTGGATGCAGGCAAGAGGACGTGAACAGCTGCTCAGCCGAATCGCATGGGGATGCTGGCTTGCAGGATTATTTGGCATGGTGATGCTCCTGCCATCGGTTATTCAAGGACGTTTAAGCGGCGGGTTTCAGACGGCCGGCGCGCGCGGGTTATTTTATAAGGATGCCTGGCTGCTCATGAAGGAAGCGCCGTTCTTCGGCCGTGGCGGCGACACATGGCGGATGTTGTTTACCCAAGTGCAGACAGCTCCTTATGTTGGGAATGAAGTACACAGCGGTTATATTGAATTTGCGCTTGATCTTGGGCTTATAGGGCTGTTGATTGCTGCTGCGGTCTTATTTGTCCTGCTGCGCGGCGTATGGCGGTCGAATCCGATCGGGCTTCTGCCGATTAGCGTGCTGCTGCTGCATGCGGCGGTGGATTTCGATATGTCCTTCGGGTATTATTGGCTCTTGCTGCTCAGCTGGGTGGTCTACTATTCGGGCGAACCTATGGGAGAGGTCAAGCGCAAGCGGGCCATTCGCGTAGCTCCGCCGCTGCGACAGCTGCGGACCGCGCTGCTTGTCGCGGCCGCAGCAAGTCTCACCGCCGCCGCTGTGTTCAGCGTGCGGTTCGACCGCGCCGCGCAGTACCGCGAGGCGGCTGTGTCAGCCGCTCGCAGTGCTGCTGCGCAAACAGCCGCGCTTCGCGCGGCGCTCGGGTTGAATCCGTATTGGACGCGGATTCGACTCGAGCTTGCCGCACTGGCATCGCCGCCGGAACGGGCGGTGCTGCTGGCGGCCGGACTGCGCTATGAGCCGCAGTCCGTGCCGCTCTTGTGGGCGCTCGGCGAGGCTGCGGCCGAGCAGAGCGATGTGCACGGCGCGGCGGCGTATTGGCGCCTCGCCTTGCACTATGATCGTTACGACCGCGACAAGCAGACGGACGCGGTCGTCACGATGGCGCAGCTCGCCGATGGCATGCGAGCTGCTTCGCGCCTCGCGGATGCAAGGCTGGCCGCGCAGACGGCGATCGCCTTCTTCGAAGCGTATGAGGCGCAGAAGAACAACCCCGGCGTGAACGGCCGCAAGTTTGCCGTCACGGCTGAGTCCCAGGCAGCGGCGGATCAAAGCCGCCTGCTGCTCAAGCAGCTCGAACCAACGTCGAGCTAAACAATATCTTTTCTGTTGCACCTCTTTCAAGTAGTACATTTTTACTTGCACAATTTCACATATAGAAAGGATAGTTCCACCTATGAATACAGCCGAATTTCAGCAGTATGTGAAAGAATGGAGCGCGCTCAAAGGGTTCGACCAGAGCTCCATCGAGCAGAGGATGTTGTACTTAATGACAGAAGTCGGAGAGCTGGCCAAAGAGGTGCTGTCCGTCTCGTTCCATCCGGATGCGGAGCGTAAAGAAAACCTGGGCCACGAGATGTATGATGTGGTCTGGAATATTTTCGATCTGGCGAATATGCTGGGTATCGATCTGGAACAAGCCTTCAAAGAGAAGATGAGGATTAATAGTACGCGGACCTGGGTTTAGTTATCAAAACAGGCTCATCGCCCGTGAGGATTGTCCACTCTTCCCCGTCAGGCTCGGCATAAGCTGTAAGCAACCCCCGAAAGGAGTGATGCTTATGGCATTATCACGCGTCAGACCGAAATATTATTTGCCAAGCTCCGGTAAAGTCATCCGGACAACCGTGCCCAAAACATTAAATGAAACCACAACTACAGGTCCGACTTTCAGTCGTCTAACGGTTGTTTGGGTAGCTCAAAACGGCGTGCCGTTCCTGACAACCGGCTTTTTTGCTCGCTTGTTCCGGAACAACCAGGTCGTCGCCACAGCTTCGTTCGACTCTTTTGGCGTCGTTCGCTTTAACAACATCGGCACGTTGACGAATGTTACTTACACGATCCGCACCTTTAATTCGAACGGTGTCCTGTTTCGTACGCGTACCATTCCATCCGGTGTCCAAACCTATGCAATCATTGGCTAAGTCAGATCATCCCCTGCGCAAAACTCTCATTAACGACAACAGCAGCACGGCTCCTCAGAGAGAGCTGTGCTGCTGTTTATGTTTCGGGACGTGCTGCTGCGGCGCGAGAAACAGGGGCGGGAGAGGCGGTCATCATCCTCCGAAGGCATCGCGGAATGCCGTACACAGCTTAGGCTGATCCACTTCCCATAACGCGGCGATATCCGCGCTGACGTTCTCGTCGAACCAGTCGGACAGCAGCTTCCGGTTGCTGGCATGCTCATGAATCCACTGCAGATTGAGATAAACCTTTTGTACATAGAGCTTCTCGGCAAGCTCCATTTTGTCCTTGGGAATGTACACGCCAAGCCGTTTCACGGTGCGGTAAAGCTCATTCTCGCAAGCGCGTCTGATTTTCCGTGCGGAAGGGTACTCCGAGGTGTGCTTCTGGGTGGAAGGTTTCATCGTAACCGACTCCTCTCTACCCCCTATATATGCACAAATGCACATACTGGTCACAGTCCCCAAATGCCCGTTATCCTTTCGCGTTCCTGCACTCCCGCAGCCTACTGCACCACAATATACCCTATCATCGGCCCGCCGTTCGTCAGCGACGTGTGGCTCAAACAGACAATCGGATAGGTTCCGCGTTGGTCGGCAGTGAAGCGCACCACCGTCGTTTTGCCCTTATTCACTTCTCCTTTAATGCCAAGCTCCTGAATGACGAAAGGATGCGATTTTCCGTTAATGCCCGTAATGCGCAGCTCGACATGCTCGCCTTTATTCACGACGAGGGAGCCGGGATCGAAGCGGTATACCTCCAGCTCCTTACCGTCATCGGTTTTGGTTTTGAACTCTCCGGTTACAAGTTGATAGACGCGCGACTCCTGCTGCAAGGCGCTTGCCGTTCTGACATGGTTCCACCTTAAACTTGCGGCCGCAAGGATGATGATGAGAACCAATAGGGTGAATAACCAGAGCTGTTTTCTGCTGACGACAAAAATATTCGACATTTAAGCTCACCCAGCTTTCCTTCAAAAGTTACAGCTAGTCTATGCGTAGGCTTGGCCATGAATGCCTGCGGTGGAGGCGAGGTAGGGAAGTATGCTAGAATATCGTAAGAGAGGCTTCGTTTCCGGCTGGAAATCGATAAGCTTCAATACAGGAAATGATAGGAGTTGACGGAGTGGCCTGGTTTCATGAAATGGTTGATTCATTGCTGCAATGGATAGAGGGCTTAGGGTATTTTGGAATTGTCATCGGCCTCATGATCGAAGTTATCCCGAGTGAAATTGTTCTGGGCTATGCCGGCTACTTGGTGCATGAAGGCAAGATTTCTTTTCTCGGTGCAGTCATATTCGGTACGATTGGCGCAGTAGCACAGCAATGGATCCTCTATGCAATCGGACGCTATGCAGGCAGACCATTCTTTGAGAAGTACGGCAAATTCATCAAAATCAAACCGAAGCATCTCGACATCGCCGAACGGTGGTTTCTGCGCTACGGGTCAGGGATTGTATTTACCGCAAGGTTTGTTCCGGTCATGCGTCAGGTAATCTCCATTCCTGCCGGGATGGCGCGGATGTCCTTCATGCGATTTACCGTGCTTACTGCGCTGGCCTCCATTCCATGGTCGATTCTGTTCGTTTACTTGGGCCGTTCGCTAGGCGCGAACTGGCATAATATCGACGATAAAGCGGCTCCTTACGTACAGCCGGCTATTCTCATCGCGCTTGCGCTGCTGATCGTGTACGTACTGTTTAAAGTGATGAAACGCAAAGGGAAGTCCATTTAGTACCGGAAGGTTTGTGCGCAGGCAGAAACATTTGATACAATGTAGTTTAGGAATACGATTCCAAAGGAGGCAATTTCTAATGGCCAAGAATGTAGCAAGCAAGCTGAACAAAGGCATTAGTCCTCAGCAATTTCTGGATTCCATGCAAAAAAATAAAGAAGCGTTTCAAGATTGGGGAAACCGCTTTGAATGGGCAAGCGAGGATGATCGCGAGTTCTTCGAATCGATCAACAACCGCGACGATCTGCGCTGTTTGATTCTAATGGCGGAGTGGTGCGGCGATGTCGTTCGCAATGTACCGGTTATTTTCAAAGCGATGGAACTGACAGGCATGCCTATTGACGTCCTTATTATTGAAGAGCATATGGAAACGATGGATGAGTTTCTGACCATGGGCGGACGGGCAATTCCGATCGTGATCATTGCAGATACAGGCGGTCATGTACTTGGCCAATGGGGTCCGCGTTCTGCGTACGTGCAGGAGCCGATGACAGCGTTCAAACTGGCGAATCCGGACCACGAAGCTGCCGATTACCAAGAGAAGATCGCCATCGCGCGTCAAGAAATGGGCCGCCGATACGGTGAAGGTACGGCGTATCAGCAAGACATCATTAAAGAGCTGCGCACGCTGTTGGCATCGGTCTAATCGTTATGTTCAAGATAGAGACATTTACGCTGGGTCCTCTGCAAACGAACTGTTACCTTCTCACCGAGGAAACCGGCAAGCGCGCTTTCGTCATTGATCCCGGCATGGGGCCGAAGCGGCTCATTGAGCGGATCCGCGAGCGCGGACTTATTATTGAAGCAATTGTTTTGACGCATGCGCATTTCGACCATATGGCTGGCGTTGACGAGCTGCGCCGCGTCTTCGGCTGTCCGGTTTATCTGCATGATGCCGAAGCGGACTGGCTGACGGATGCACGCAAGAACGGCTCTGCCCGCTGGGCGGATGTAACGGAGCCGCTGACGACGGAGCCTGCCGAATTCGGGCTGTCCGAAGGGCAGAAGCTGGAGCTGATTGGACATACGTTCAGCATTCTGCACACGCCGGGACATTCGCCTGGCAGCGTCAGTTTGCTGTGCGGCGAGCATCTGATCAGCGGCGATGTTCTCTTCAAGCAATCCGTTGGTCGCAGCGACTTGCCCGGCGGGAAGGAACGCGATTTGTACGATTCCATCCGTTTGAAGCTATACAAGCTGGACCCTGCGGTTCGGGTATATCCCGGACACGGTCCGCAGACGACAATTGGTTATGAAATGGCAAACAACCCTTTTGTGCCGGCTTAACAGCTGGCCTTAAGGGTTCTATTCCGTTAATTGATGGAGGAATTGAAGCGTGGCTGAAACGAAACAGAAGTTGAAGGATGAAGAGCTTGAGGGAAACGGGGCCGGCAAGATCGAGCTGTCGCCTGAAGAGAAAGCAGCGGAACAGGAGCGTATCGTCAAACGGGTGTCCGCGGAGCTGAACCTGCCCCTTGGCAAAGTGAAATCGGCGGTATCACTGCTTGATGAAGGAAATACGATTCCTTTTATCGCGAGGTATCGGAAGGAAATGACCGGTGAACTGGATGAGAATGAGCTTCGGGGCATCGAAGAGAAGCTGCAATACATGCGTAACCTGGAGAGCCGCAAGCGTGAAGTTATTCGACTGATCGAGGAGCAGGGGAAGCTGACGGAAGAGCTGCGCGGCTCCATTATCGCCTCCGTGAAGCTGCAGGAGATCGAAGATCTGTACCGGCCCTACCGCCAGAAGAGAAAAACCCGTGCGAGCGTAGCGAAGGAGCGTGGTTTGGAGCCGCTGGCGCAGTGGCTGCTGTCACAGCCGCGTCAAGCAGATCCGGCACGCGAGGCTGCACGTTACATAGACGAAGCAAAAGGCGTTCCGACAGCCGAAGACGCCCTTCAAGGCGCAATGGACATCATTGCCGAGCAGCTTGCCGATGATGCCAAGATTCGCGCATGGGTGCGCCGCTATACGTTCGATCAAGGCATTATGCGGACCGAAGCGAAGGATGCGAAGCAGGAGACGGTGTACGAGATGTATTATGCATACCAAGAGCCGCTGAAGAAGCTGCCGCCGCATCGTACGCTTGCCATCAACCGCGCGGAGCGTGAAGAAGTGCTTCGGGTCACCTTGGAGCTGCAGGCGGATAAAGTCCATGACTATATAGACCGCCAATTGATCCGCCCGCAGACAGCGCCCGCTATCCGCACCATCTTGCTGCAAACGATTGAGGATGCTTACAAGAGATTAATCGCTCCATCGATCGAGCGCGAAGTGCGCGGCGAATTGACGGACAAAGCGGAAGAGCATGCGATCAGCATCTTCTCGACAAACCTGCGCAATTTGCTGCTTCAACCGCCGGTTCGCGGCAATGTCGTGCTTGGCGTTGACCCGGCCTTCCGGACAGGCTGTAAGCTGGCTGTCATCGATGAAACGGGCAAGCTGCTGGAAGTAGCAGTTTCCTACCCGACGGCGCCGCACAATAAAGTAGCCGAGGCCGAGAAGCTGATCGGCGGCCTGATCGACCAATACAAAGTCGAGCTTATCGTCATCGGGAACGGTACAGCTTCACGCGAAACGGAGCAATTCATCGCGGAGCTAATCGGTAAACGCAAGAAAGCCAAACTCACTGGAGCGGATGCACTCAAATATATAATCGTTAATGAAGCGGGGGCGAGCGTTTACTCGGCGTCCAAGCTTGCTGCGGAGGAATTCCCGAAGCTGGATGTTGCCGAGCGAAGCGCGGTTTCGATTGCGCGTCGTTTGCAGGATCCGCTTGCTGAGCTCGTGAAGATCGAGCCCAAAGCGATCGGCGTTGGCCAGTATCAGCATGATGTCAGCCAGAAACGCTTGGAAGAGACGCTTGGCGGCGTCGTGGAATCTGCGGTTAACCATGTCGGCGTCGATGTGAATACTGCGTCTCCGTCGCTGCTGTCTTACGTTGCCGGGATCAATGCAACAACGGCGAAGAACATCGTGAAGTATCGCGAGGAGAAAGGCAAGTTCAGCGATCGCAAGACTTTGCAGAGCGTGCCAAGACTCGGTGCCAAAACCTACGAGCAGTGCATCGGCTTTATCCGAATCCCGGAGAGCAGCAATCCGCTCGATCGTACGCCGATTCATCCCGAATCTTATGCGGTCGTAGATAAGCTCTGCGGGGCGATTGGCTTGAAGCTGGATCAATTGGGAACAGAAGCGTTCAAAGCGGCCATTTCTGCCATTAATACCGAAGAGGTTGCACGGACACTGGGTGTCGGCGTGCCGACGCTGAGAGATATCGTGGACAGCCTGCTGCGTCCGGGTAGAGATCCGCGTGAAGAGCTGCCGGCTCCGATATTCCACACGGATGTGCTTAGCATCGAGGATCTGGCGCCGGGTATGGAGCTTCACGGCACGGTACGCAACGTAATCGACTTCGGAGCGTTCGTGGATATCGGCATTAAAAATGACGGACTTGTCCATATTTCGCAGCTGAGCAACAAATTCGTGAAACATCCGATGGATGTCGTATCCGTAGGGGATACCGTTACCGTTTGGGTGCTTAGCGTCGATCTTAAGAAAGGCAGAGTCAGTTTGACGATGCGCAAACCGGATTAACGGCAAAAAGGGTGTTATCTTCGAGCAGTCACGACATTAGCGTCACTGCAAAGAGATAGCACCCTTTTTCTACAAATCGCTTACAAGCTTGCGGAATCCTCGTCAGGCCGTTGACTCGTACGGTAGAAATACCAGCAATCGTTCAATAGACGAATTTGCCTATGGTCTTTCTTCAGAAAAGCGCGCATCAGTTGATTGCACAGCCATTGCGGCATAGCTTCGCCCTCCTTCCAGCCATCACTTGTTGTACTAATAAGTGTATGGAAGTGGGCGAATGTCCGTGCAGGTCCAACTGGCGCGAATGTTCAAGTTTTTGCAAAAACCCGCGAAGCGGAAGCTTACATGTCGAGTTCTTCCTCGTACCACTGCTCTAATTGTGCCTGCAAAGCACGAATTTCGGTGAGCAGCGAGATAAGCGGATACGATTTCTCTTGAACGGATGAGAAATCCTTCTCCAATTGATTCATGTAGTCAAGACCGGAGTGGATGACAATGGATTTGTCATGAAGCTCTGCATCCGCACACTCTGCAATCGCGTAGGGCAGTACCGGCACCTCGGAAGCGGTGAGCTTGTCGATTTCTTTATGCAGGCGCAAATTAAGCGCGCTTAATTGGTACGCATGCGAGGCAGGCATTTCCACGAACGAGATGTCTTGTCCGCTTTTCATTATGATATAACGCATTTCTGGCATGATAGCTTCTCCCCCTCAATAAACCAATCATCATCGATGATATTCATCTTTACTACTTGACAGTGTAGCGTATTCGTCCTTTAAAATTCAAGTATTATGAGGTTACAAATTCAAGGGAGTTCATCAGATGCAGGATAATCAGCTACAGGAATGGGTGGAACGGGTTTCCTTGCAATATTTCGGGATTCCGTTTCGGCATCAAGCGACCTTTAACGGAAGATTGAAGTCTACGGGAGGACGCTATTTTACGAAGACGCACAATATCGAGATCAGCCCTCATCAATTAAGCAACTATGGTGAAGAAGAGACCGAGAAAATCATCAAGCACGAGCTATGCCATTATCATTTGCATATATTGAAGCGGGGATACCAGCATCGAGATGCGGATTTCAAGCAGCTGCTCGCGAAAGTAGGCGGGACGCGATTCTGCAAATCTCTGCCCGAAGGGGTAAAACGCAAGCAGGAACCCTATCGATTTAAGCTTGTTTGCCGCAGCTGCGGGACTGAATATTTGCGCAAAAGAAAGACCGATCCGCGCCGCTATGCATGCGGAAAATGCCGTGGAATTTTGTTGCTTTATAGGCTTGACTTCAATTCTAAGACATGATACATTATTTCTTGTCACTCATTACTATTCCCTGATAGCTCAGTTGGTAGAGCACTCGACTGTTAATCGAGTTGTCACAGGTTCGAGTCCTGTTCGGGGAGCCATTACTTTTGGAGAGATACCCAAGTGGCTCAAGGGGACCCTCTGCTAAGGGGTTAGACTGCGTAAGTGGTGCGAGGGTTCGAATCCCTCTCTCTCCGCCATTTCTTTTGAATGGAACGCACTTATTAGTGGACATTCAATTCTCCAATCTCGTTAGCAGCGAGAGGGAGCTTGCAACAAAAGGCCCGTTGGTCAAGTGGTTAAGACACCTCCCTTTCACGGAGGTAACAGGGGTTCGAGTCCCCTACGGGTCACCATTTTCATTCTCGATATGGACAATCACATATCACTTCGCGGTCGTGGTGGAACGGCAGACACACCATCTTGAGGGGGTGGCGCTCACAAGGCGTGAGGGTTCAAATCCCTCCGACCGCATTCCCTAGATTAACCCTTGATGATTCAAGGGTTTTTCTTCTGTTTAGAGGGACAATTGGCAATAAGGAGAGTTCGGGATGATTTATCATTTTATACGTAAGCATGAGTGGATTGCAGCAAGCGAACAACCTAAATATGAACCGCAAAGTATCGCTGCCGATGGTTTCATACACTGCTGCACGCGGGAACAAATTAATCTGCTCGCCAATATGCTGTTTCAAGGTGTTGATGATTTGCTTCTGCTTGAGATTGATGAAACGGCAACCGAAGCCGAGCTTATATATGAAGACTTATATGAAATGAACCAACTGTTCCCGCATCTGTATGGAGCTTTAAATCTAAATGCAGTCACAGAGATCTCCCATGTGCATGCTAGTGCAGATGGTGAGGTTATAGTAAAACCCTATCGCATCATGGAAGAATAAAGAGCGTGCCCATTCTCGCAGAAGTCACTTGCGAGAATAGGCACGCTCTTATTTTATCCTTCCAGTCGAGCAAGCTCCTCGCGCACGATAGGCGCTACTTTCGTGCCAAGCAGCTCTATCGCGCGAAGTGTTTCTTTATGAGGCATTGTGCCGACGTTCACATGAAGGAAGAAACGCGTCACGCCCAGGTTCTTGCGCAGCAGAATGATTTTCTCGGCGACATATTCCGGATCGCCTACGTAGAGAGCGCCGCGCAGGCTGCGCGCTGCATCGAAAGTGGCGCGGCTGTAAGGCTGGGACCAACCGCGCTCACGCCCGATAACGTTCATTTGGGCTTGGGTCGGGAGGAAGAAGGCATCAGCGGCTTGTTCCGTCGTATCGCTGACGAAGCCATGGGAATGTGTCGCGATTTGCAGCTTGGCCGGATCATGGCCGGCGCGAGCTGCCGCTTCCTTGTAGAGATTGACTAGTGGCGCGAAGCTCTCCGGCATGCCGCCGATAATCGCAAACGCAATTGGCAATCCCAGCATGCCGGCTCTGACCGCGGATTCCGGATTGCCGCCGCTGGCGATCCAAACCGGAAGCGGATCCTGAACCGAGCGAGGGTAAACACCGAGGTTTTGGAAGGCCGGGCGATGGCCGCCGCGCCAGCTTACTTTCTCGGAGGCGCGAATCGCGAGCAGCAGCTCCAGCTTCTCTTCAAATAATTCATCATAGTCATGCAGATCATAACCGAAGAGCGGGAACGATTCGATAAACGAACCGCGGCCGGCCATAATCTCAGCGCGCCCGTTCGAAATGCCGTCCAGCGTTGAGAAGGCTTGATAGACGCGGACAGGATCGTCCGAGGATAGCACCGTCACCGCGCTTGTGAGCCGGATGCGTTTCGTCATCGCGGCGGCAGCTGCAAGCACGATAGCCGGCGCGGAGCCGGCGTAATCTGCGCGATGATGCTCCCCAACCCCGTAGACATCCAGTCCGACTTGATCGGCGAGAACGATTTCTTCAACCGCATGCCGCAGTCTTTCCGCATGGTTTACGGCTTTACCGGTTGTTAGATCATTGGTTGCTTCTAAGAACGTGCTTATTCCGATTTCCATATTCGCAGTGGTAGTGGTGGTCAATTTGTTTCTCCTCCTTTATTAGTACTAGTGTACTCAGATGTGCGAAAGAAAAACAAGCTAATATGGAATAGTTAGTAGCATATTAGGGGAACGTATCGGTGCACATAGTATTAGGCGGTTTGGGCATAATTGTAAGATAGAAGAACTGAAATAAAAATAAAAATAATGCTTGCTATTGCTGTATGGTTTAGATATAATAACACTTGTCGTTTGAAAAGCATGTCGAAAAACGACGAAGATTAGGCCCGTTGGTCAAGTGGTTAAGACACCTCCCTTTCACGGAGGTAACAGGGGTTCGAGTCCCCTACGGGTCACCATTTAAGAGCCATTAGCTCAGTTGGTAGAGCACCTGACTTTTAATCAGGGTGTCGTAGGTTCGAGTCCTACATGGCTCACTTTTATCTCATTCGATATGGACAATCACATATCACTTCGCGGTCGTGGTGGAACGGCAGACACACCATCTTGAGGGGGTGGCGCTCACAAGGCGTGAGGGTTCAAATCCCTCCGACCGCATCCTAAGAAAAACCTGAAATCCTTGCATTATAAAGGAATTCAGGTTTTTTGCCGTTTCTGCATCATTGGATTCTGATAGGATGGAGATGATTCCCTTTATTTAACAAGGAGGAGTTCTCGTTATGTCCATTAAAGCGGTCTTATTTGATTTTGACGGTACACTTGCAGACACGTTGCCCTTATCGTTCAGTGCCTTTAAAGCCGTGTTTAAACAGCATGATCATAGAGAGGTTACCAACGATGAGCTGATTTCCATGTTTGGTCCCACGGAAGAAGGCATTATTGAGGAGAACTTTACGGCCCAAGCCTCCGTTCTACAAGCTATTGAGGATTATTACGCGTTGTATGAGAAAGGGCATTATACCAACTTTCCTAATGAGAAGGAGCTGGTGGATTTACTTCGCCACTTGAAGGAGCAAGGCGTGAAGATCGGAGTTATTACCGGAAAAAGCAGACGGGCGTTTGTAATCTCTTCCGAGGCTTTGCAATTGCAACGATTTTTTGACGTTGCGATAACGGGCGATGACGTCGGCAAACCGAAACCGGATCCCGAAGGTATTCATAAAGCGCTGCAGCTATTGGGCATAGATCATTCGAATGCTATTTTTGTCGGGGACAGTAATGCGGACATCCTCGCCGGTAAAGCTGCTGGGCTTCGTACATACGGAGTCCGTTGGTTATCTACTTACCAGAGTTCAGAATATGATCGTATACCGGATGGCGTCTTTAACCGTGTGGCTGAGTTTTATAAGCTTCTTGATGCAAACCGGTAAAATTGGATTTAGGGAGAAGTGACCCGAGTTGAGGCTGCTTCTCCTTTTTTTGTAAATTCCGGCATGCGAGAATGCTGCCGAATATGGTATTATATAGTTGGTGATACGTTTCACCAACCGAATACATGTGAAATGAGAGTGGACAAACGTGAATAACTCAGCCGAAACGAGCAAATCTCTTTCCAAAATCTCATTAAGTGGTGGAGGCCTGCAGTTTACTTTTTTGAACAGCGGTGACCTGTACCAGGCTTCACACGGAGATGTACTTATCAATCAAGTACTTTCGAATGCCATCGATGGATCGTTTAACAATGTGTTTCTGCGATTATTCGCCGAAGACGGAACGATTACGGACGTTGTTCCACTGCTGGGCATTCGATCCCAAAGCCGCTTTGCTTATTCTGAGCATGCTGCCGTCTGGGAGGGCTCCGCGAAAGGCGTTTCCTACAAGGTTGTTTTCCGGTTATCGGATCGCGGCATCTGGTTCTGGGATATTGCTTTAACCGGTGACGGCGTTCAGGCGGATCTCGTGTATGGACAAGATATCGGCATTGCCAATCGCGGCGCTGTTCGTTCCAATGAATCCTATGTGTCGCAATATATCGGTCATTCGGTGTTCGAGGATTCGAGCAAAGGTTATGTCATTTGCTCCAGGCAGAACCAACCGCAGCAAGGGAAATTCCCGTATATACAGCAAGGGGCGCTGACAGGTGCGATTGGTTACGCCACGGATGGATTCCAGCTGTTCGGATTGTCGTACAAAGAAACAAACGAAGCGGCAGGCCTTAAGCAGCCATCATTAGCGAATGAAGTTTACCAATACGAGTTTGCTTATGCAGCGCTGCAAACGGAACGGATCCAATTGAAAGGGTCAGCTCGCGTCGTGTTCTATGGTTTGTATAAGGATAATCATGCTGATGCGGTTGCTGCGCTTGAATATGGGGACGAGATTGCGGAAGCTTGGGCATGGGCGGATTCAAAGTCGCCTATGGAAGCAGTGCATGCGGTGGAGAAGGTTTCGCTTCATTCGACGATTGGACAACCGCTCATGTCGGCATCGCTGACCGAAGCCGAGATTGAGGAGCGTTACCCATCGCGCCAACAGGAAGAATGGGATGGAGAGACATTGCTGTCCTTCTTTACGCCTACGCATGAGCATGTGGTCCTTAAGGAAAAGGAGCTTCGCGTAGAGCGGCCGCATGGACATATTATGATGACCGGCAATAACGATCGGATGAACGAGCAGGTTCTGGCAACAACCTCATTCATGTATGGGATCTTCAATTCGCATATCGTAGTCGGCAATACGTCGTTTAACAAAATGATGTCCAATGCCCGTAACGCGCTTAATATGATGAAGACTTCCGGTCAACGCATCTATGTCGAGATCGGAGGAAGCTATCGCCTGCTGGCATTGCCATCCGTCTTCGAAATCGGCTTCAACTATGCCAAGTGGGTCTATAAATTGCCGGAGGATCAAATCGTTGTGACGAGTTTTACGACGCTCGATACGCCTGAGGTTCAGCTGCAGGTCGTTTCCGAGAACGGCAAGTCGTATCGTTATTTGGTGACGAACCAAGTGACAATGGATAATAATGAATACGAAGTTCCGTTCCGTATGGAGCAAGAAGGCGATGTCCTTACTTTCCGCGCGGATGATCGTTCGTACAGCCGTTCTGTCTATCCCGAGCTATGCTACCGTATGAAACTTGCAGGCGCTTCGATGAGTATTGGCGATGGACGGCTGCTCGCTGACAATGTTCAGACCGGCGATGCATCACTCGTTGTGCTGCAAGTCGATGCTGCGGCGAATTGGAGCTTAACGATTCAAGGGCTTTTGAATGGGGAAGAGCAGCCGTTTGTTGCTCGCAATGCGGAAGAGGAAGCCGCTCGTTACCGTGATTTCTACTATAATGTCATGAATGGCTTCGACCTTTCCTTAACTGATGGAACAGTATCGGACGAGCTGGAGAAGGTGAACACACTCGCTTGGTGGTATACGCACAACATGCTCGTCCATTTCTCAACGCCGCATGGTCTTGAGCAATATGGCGGGGCTGCCTGGGGCTCGCGCGACGTATGTCAGGGGCCGGTCGAATATTTCATGGCCACGCAGAAGTATGACGTCGTTCGGACGGTTCTTCAAACGGTGTTTTCCCATCAATACGAGGATACCGGTAACTGGCCGCAGTGGTTTATGTACGACAAGTACAGCAAAGTGCAATCGGAAGAAAGCCATGGCGACATTATTGTTTGGCCGCTGAAGGTCATCGGCGATTATTTGAATGTAACCAAAGATTACGGCATTCTTGAAGAGCAGCTTCCGTATACGAACCGGCATACATTTGCGTTTACGGAGCAGACGGATTCGCTTCTTGGACATGTGCTCAAAGAAATCGAATATATTAAAGCGCACTTCCTGCATGGCACGAGCTTATCTTCCTATGGCGACGGCGATTGGGATGACACCCTGCAGCCTGCTAATGCGCAGCTGAAGAAGTATCTGGTCAGCAGCTGGACCGTTTCTTTGACTTATCAGGTGATGAAGCAGTTAGCTGCGGCGCTCGCCGATTACAATAAGGAGCTGTCGGAAGAGCTAAGTGTACTCGCTGAGGGTATTCAAGCCGACTTCAACCGTTATATGCTGCCGACCGGCACGATTCCCGGCTTCTTATATATGGAGAATCCGGAACAGGTGAAGCTGATGATTCACCCGGATGAGAACGAGACAGGCATCCAGTACCGGCTGCTGCCGATGACCAGAAGCATGATCGGAGAGCTGCTCACCAAAGAACAAGCCTATGCCCATTACGCTATTATTAAAGAAAAGCTGTATTTCCCGGATGGCGTCCGGCTTATGAACAAACCTGCTGCCTATAACGGCGGCGTAAGTACCCGCTTCAAGCGTGCGGAGCAGGCATCTAACTTCGGACGGGAAATCGGTTTGCAATATGTCCATGCGCATATCCGGTTTGTCGAAGCCATGGCCAAGCTTGGATTCCGGGATGAAGCCTGGAAAGGGCTGCAGATGATTAATCCGGTGGGGCTGCGCGACGTAGTGCCAAATGCGGAAATTCGTCAAAGCAACGCCTACTTCAGCAGCTCCGACGGCAAATTCAACGACCGTTACGAGGCGCAGGAGCGTTTCGAGGCGTTAAGAGAAGGCAAAGTTCAAGTGAAGGGCGGATGGAGAGTGTACTCCAGCGGCCCGGGAATCTACATGAACCAGCTCATCTCGAACTGTCTGGGCATTCGCCAAGAGGGCGGAGACCTCGTCATCGACCCTGTGCTTCCGAACCATCTGAACGGGCTGCAGTTCGAGTTCCGCTTAATGGATACGCCGATCCGATTCGTCTATCACCTGGATGGCGGCGGCGCTGAACGCCGGGTAACCCTTAACGGAGCAGAGGTTACGCTGGAACCGACAGCGAATCGTTACCGTCAGGGCGGCGTCCGGATTAGCCGCGAGACGCTTCAAGCCGGCTTGCGTTCCGAACAGAATGTAATTGAAATTTATATGTAATACACAAAGCGCATCGATAAGCTATCGATGCGCTTTTTTTTATCCCATAGCGGGACATTTTATTATACTAATATAGTAGAATTATCCTAAAAATTGTGATATATATGATAGCGAGGTAGGTCTAATGGAATAGTGTGTAAGACCTACCATAATAGTTGTGATGCGAGGGATCCGTAATGAAGGAGCATTCGCGCAGCGGCAGCAAGATCTTTATTCAGCAGGATGCTGCATCAACAGTCATGAATGAAGCACTTATTGATTTTTATCTGGACACCCGCAATTTTCAAGCGATAGCGAAGCTGCAGGAGCTTCAATCCCAAGCTTGCAGCACCTGCTGGATTAGAGCAAGGGTGTGCGCCGAGGGCTCGTATTATGTCCCTGAGCAGGTGATGGAGCAGATTCAGCGCAAGATCAACGAAACAGCGGCATCCGGCACGGTTTACATGGCAGATCCGATTTATTTCATCGAACAGATGAGGAATCAGCTTGTGGCGGAGTACTTGGATTTTGAAGGAAATCCTTATTATTTTGTCCCCGTTTAACCAGAAGCAGCCTCCGGAGCGATTCGGGGCTGTTTTATTTTGCGTTCAATAAATATGGATTTGGAGAAGGTGTTATTATATTCCATGTCGAAGAAACAGGGGGAGGTTTGACTACAAACGACATAAAGTCAGAGGAGATTAGAATCTACGATGAGCAAGTTAACACAAGTGAATTGGAAAGAAGTATCGCTGGGCGAAGGCTTCTGGGGACAATGGCAGCATACTAACGCTCGCGCTACGGTAAATGCGATTTATGATCGTTTCCATGAAACAGGGCGAATCGATGCCATGCGCCTCTCTTGGCAAGAAGGAATGGACAATAAGCCGCATATTTTCTGGGATTCCGATGTTGCGAAGTGGATGGAAGGCGCAGCTTACATCTTGTATTACCATCCGGATGAAGAGATTAGCAAGAAGCTGGAAACCGTCATTGACTATATCGAGCAGGGACAAGACGAGGATGGTTATTTCAATTCGTATTTTTTGACATGTGAACCGGTGAATCGTTTCAATGACCGCACCGCACATGAACTCTATACTGCAGGCCATATGATGGAAGCGGCTGTTGCTCACTTTTATTCAACGGGCAGTAAGCGCTTTCTGAACATCATGACACGTTTTGCGGATTTTATTGAAAAAGCGTTCAAGCTTGAAGGAACAGCTAACTATTCGGCACCGGGTCACCAAGAGATTGAATTGGCACTTGTTCGGTTGTGGCAGGCTACAGGGGAAGATCGTTACTTGGAGCTCTCGAAGCATTTTATCGATATCCGCGGCACGCAAGCGCATGATCGGATTTTCTCCGTGAGGAACGGAACTTGGCCGGCGAGCCCGCCGCTTAACAGCCAATTATTATACAACGATACGTATGCGCAAGACGATGCGCCGGCGCGTGAGCTGCCTGCAGCTGCAGGCCATGCGGTGAGAGCGATGTATTTCTATTCGTCGATGGCGGATATCTCCCGGGAGTATGGCGATAAGGAGCTATACGAGGCTTGTTTGCGTCTTTGGGATGATGCAACGCTGCGGAAGATGTATGTAACCGGCGGGGTGAGCGCGGAACGATTCGGCGAAGCCATCGGCGCGGCTTATATGCTGCCTAATCAGAGCTCTTATGCGGAGACATGCGCTTCGATCGCCATGGCATTCTTCGCGCAACGGATGTTCTCCATTGAGCCGGACGCGCGGTATGCGGATATCATCGAGCGTCAGATGTATAACGGCGCATTAGCAGGACTGTCGCTCGATGGGACAGGGTTCTTCTACGATAATGCGCTGCAATCCGTGCCTGCACACAATGATTTCTTGAAAGGCGTGCATGATACTCGGAATTTGTTCCCTAACTATCGGCGTGAGCGTGTATTCGAATGCTCCTGCTGCCCGCCGAACATTCTGAGGTTCATTGCTGCAATTGGCGAATACGTCTATGCCACCCAGGAAGATACGTTATATATCAGCCAGTATGTGCAGAGCAAAGCGAATATCAAGCTGGCTTCCGGATCGATGCAAGTTGAACAAACGACGAATTATCCATGGACAGAAACGGTACAGGTACAAGTTGGCGGCGAGTCTGTCGAAGGCGCAGCTCTTGCGTTCCGCATGCCGGGCTGGTGCACGAACCCGACGGTTTCGATCGACGGCACAGTGGTGTACAGCAGCAACGCAATCGCAGACGGTCTCGTATTGAAAAACGGCTATCTGCATATCCCTGTAAGCTTGATGACGGACGGTGCCGTTTCGCTCAGCTTCCCTATGCCGGTCGTTGAAATGGAAGCGAATCCGCTTGTCATGGAGAGCGCAGGTAAAGTCGCGCTTATGCGCGGACCTGTCGTGTACTGCCTGGAAGCCGTGGACAATCCGTTCAATATCTTCGATATGACGATTCTGAGCCAGCCGGAGTACAGCCATTCTACTCATGACATTAACGGCGTGCCGATGGTCATGCTTCATGGAAATGCAGCGGTGCGCATCAGAGACGATTGGAATCAAACGCTGTATCGTCCGAGCGGTTCCAGATATACGCACGTATCGTTTACGGCGGTCCCTTATTTTGCGTGGGCCAATCGCGAACCGGGCGAAATGGCGGTTTGGCTTCAGAAAGAATCTAACTTATCCGGATAATCCATCCATACCTTATGCCTAGGCTGCCCTCGTGGGCGGCCTTTTTTGTCTAGTTTGGAAGCTTGTGTCGATAGGAAGTTGTATCCAAAAACAATGTCGATTACACTAGAAGAGTTCGCATTTCTATCCGGTCTACATAAGGAGTCACGTTCTTACTTATGCTCAGGAGATTAATTCGTAAAATGTCGCCCGCGAGGCTGATCGTATCTGTTTATGTACTGGGTATTCTCTTCATCACGCTGCTGCTCATGCTGCCGGTCAGCTGGAAGCCGGGCGTGCGTTTGTCATTCATTGACGCTTTATTCACGGCCGCCAGCGCCGTGAGTGTTACGGGGCTCACAACGGTGAGCACAGGCGATTCCTTCAGCGTCTTCGGCGCGGCTGTCCTTATCTTTGCCTTCCAATTCGGCGGGATCGGCATCATGACGCTCGGCAGCTTCTACTGGTTCTTGCTTGGGGAGAATATCGGTCTGCTGGAGCGCAAGCTCATTATGATCGATCAGAACCGGAACCAACTGGCCGGACTCGTTCAGCTGATGAGGCTTGTCTTGCTGCTGACGCTTGCGATCGAGCTGCTTGGAACGGTCATATTCGGCATTTATTTCTATTCGACCGGCGAGTCGGATACGATATGGAGTGCTTTCTTCAATGGGGTGTTCCATGCGGTTTCCGCGTTTACGAATGCGGGCTTTGACTTGTTTGGGGACTCGCTTATTCGGTACTCCGACGATTATTTCGTACAGAGCGTAACGATGGCGTTAATTGTGCTTGGTGCCGTTGGATTTCCCGTTCTTGCCGAAGTGACGGAATGGGCGAGGAAGAAGAACAAACGGTTTCGGTTTTCCTTATTCACGAAGGTTACGATGGTTACGCACGCCGTGCTTATCCTGCTGGGCCTCGTAGTCATTTGGCTGACGGAAGCGGGCCATTCGTTCGCGGGTATGCCTCTCCATCAACAGCTGATGAATGCGTTGTTCACTTCCATTACGTCACGCAGCGCCGGCCTTACCATCATCGATATGTCGTCGCTGCATCAGGCGTCGCAGCTGCTCATCTCGGTATTGATGTTTATTGGGGCGAGCCCATCAAGCGTTGGCGGAGGTATCCGAACGACGACGATCGCCGTTATAGTGGTTGTGATGATCAATTTTGCAAAAGGCGAGAAAGAGGTACGGCTGTTTAACCGCTCCATTAGCAAGGATGACGTTTATAAGAGCTTCGTGTTTTTTGCGATGTCCGTGCTGCTCGTTATCGTCGGTATATTCGCCGTACTTATGGCGGAAGCGCATCGATACGATCTCTCGGCCGTACTGTTCGAGGTCACGTCTGCGTTCGGTACATGCGGGCTGTCTACTGGCATTACGGGGCAGCTGCATATTTCAGGCAAAATCACGCTTATTCTTCTGATGTTCATTGGTCGAATCGGGATGTTCTTGTACTTCTCCTTGTTCACTTCCGGCAAGAAGAAGCCGGATATAAAGTATCCCGAAGAGAAGCTGATTATCGGTTAATGCATGGCTTGATACCATTTGAATGTGCTTGCGAGCCTGGCTTATAATCGTATGGACAACGTGCTAAAGGGGATGGCGAAGAATGAGTGGATTGTATCATGTACTTGGAGCGAAGCAATTCGATCGAGCTGAGTTGGATGGGCTGTTCGAATCAGCGAAAGGGATGGAACAGGTAGCGCGAGAAGGCGGCAATCAGCAGTTCCCGAATAAAATAATGAGCACGCTCTTCTTCGAAGCGAGCACGCGTACCCGCTTCTCCTTCGAATCGGCCATGCACCGACTGGGCGGCCGCGTAATCGGTACCGAGAATGCGAGCCAATTCTCGTCCACGATTAAAGGAGAAACGCTGGAGGATACGATCCGCATCATTTCGGGGTACAGCGATCTCATCGTCATGCGCCACACGGATATCGGAGCTGCGAAACGCGCGGCAGCGGTATCGAGCGTTCCGGTCATTAATGCGGGGGACGGCTCCGGCGAGCATCCTACTCAGGCACTCCTTGATTTGTACACGATTCAGAAGGAATTCGGACGCATCGATGGCTTGCATATCGCCATGATCGGAGACCTGACTTATGGTCGAACCGTACATTCCTTGAGCTACCTGCTGGCGAATTACAAGGATGTGCATCTGACGTTTATCTCACCGGATAATGTGCGCATTCCTTCCTATGTGAAGCAGTACTTGGATGAGAAAGGCGTATCCTATGAGGAAACGATCGATCTTGCGGGCATTGCGAAGACGGCTGATGTGTTCTACCAGACTCGGATTCAGAAGGAGCGTTTCCCTTCGCCGGAGGAGTACAGCAAGGCGGAAGGCAAATATATCATCGACCGAAAGCTGCTGGATGAGATGAAGGCGAGTGCGATGATTCTTCATCCGCTGCCGCGTGCCGGCGAGATTCATCCTGAGGTAGACAGCGACCCGCGGGCGGCTTATTTCAGACAAGCGCAGAACGGATTGTATATCCGGATGGCGCTTGTGGAGAAATGTTTTTCTTAGCCATCGAAAAGGCTGTATCCGGCAATGCGCTAACAGAGCGCATTCCGGATACAGCCTTTTTCACGTTGCTATTGTTTGGTAAGAATGATTGGACCTTCATCCGTAATGGCGATGGTATGCTCGTATTGAGCGGAGAGTCCGCCGTCCATCGTGCGTGCCGTCCATCCATCGGAATCGATCTTGCTTTGCCATACGCCGGTGTTCAGCATCGGCTCGATGGTCATGACCATCCCGGCTTTCAGCCTAATTCCGCGTCCGGCTGGGCCATAATGCGGCACTTGCGGTTCTTCATGCATATCCTGCCCGATGCCGTGGCCGATAAATTCACGAACAACGGAGAAGCCTTCCGCTTCGGCATGCTTCTGGATTGCGTTCGATACATCGCCCATGCGGTTGCCCACAACGGCTTGCTCGATCCCTTTGTACATCGCTTCTTCGGTAACCTTGAGCAGCTTCTTCGCTTGCGCGGATACTTTGCCTACCGCATAAGACCAAGCGGAGTCAGCCAGCCAGCCATTCAAGTTGACGACCATGTCGATGGTAACGATATCGCCTTCCTTCAGCGGCGTTGCCGAAGGGAAGCCGTGACAGATGACGTCGTTGACGGAAGCGCAGGTTGCGTATGCGTAGCCCTTATAACCTTTCTGCTCAGGCTTCGCGCCGTGCTGCTCCATAAATTTCTCAGCAAATTGATCAATTTCATTGGTCGTGATGCCGGGTTTAATCATGTTCGCGATTTCGCGGTGGCAGGCAGCGAGAATTTCGCCTGCTTTGCGCATATGCTCGATTTCATCTTTGGTTTTAATTATGATCATGTTACACCTCTTTAATGGCTAATTATAATGAAAAAAACGGCCTTCGTAAAGAAACCGACTTTACGACGCGGCTCTAAATTGATCTAGCAGACTGAATCAACATTTGACATAATAGGAGATATGCGAAGTTCCGTCTAAAGGGGGAGCAACTGTGAAAGGCTTCGGTATCTATAAGTCGAAAAAATACTTGCAGCGTGTTTTAATCTCCATCATGCTTTCCATGGTTGTCGTGCTCATGGCGCTGGCCGTTGCGAATACGTATGTGTTGGAGGACTCCGTAAGACGCAACCAAGAGCAGTCTAACCTCAAGGTATTATCGCAAATTCAATATAACCTCACTTACATGAACGAAATTATCACGCATCTGTCCAACTACGTCAATAAAGACAATCAGCTTGCGACACTCCTGTTCGACATGAAGCTGCCTAAGATGGACTTTATACGCGGCTATCAGCGGATGTCGAGCATTATGGAGAGCGCTTCCTTTCTGCATTCCATTGCAATCTATAATCACACGCAAAATGAAATTTACGGCACGACAAGCGCCTTCCTGCTGGATGGCGGCAAAACAAAATCGAGCATCCGCGACTGGCTCTTTAATCCTTCGAAGCCCCATCCAACGTCAAGACTTATTCCCGTCAGCCTTGAGAAGGCAGACGGAGGCATCGATGCTTTTGCTTTTCTCGTTACGAATTCACTTAAACCGTTCTCCAGGGCGGAATCGGCGATCATTCTGTACATCAAATCCGATTGGGTATTCGAAAGCTTGAAGAGGATGGATGCGGTCAGCAATGACAAAGAGGGCAATGAAATTTACATTGCCGATCAAGACGGCCATCTCTTTTCCTCGGATGATGCCGTAACCGATCAGGACAAGGCCAAGCGAGATCAGATCAAACAGCTGGTCCAGCGAGATAAAGCCATGAACCAGCAGCAATCCGGCTTTGTCGTTGGGAAGATCGATGGCAGCAAGCAGCTTGTATCCTATATGGATGACGGAGTTCGCAACTGGACGATCATCTACGTGCAGTCTTATGATCTGATGATGAAGGATGTTCGTTCAACTCGGACGAAATCATTCGCCATTACGGGTATTTTCCTGGTGCTGTCCATCGGCTTATCGATTTGGCTGTCCTACAAGCTGTATACGCCGATTGAACGAATGCTGCGCCGTATTCGCCTGCAGGCACCGAGAGGGGGATCGAATGCAACGCCATTCGACGGCGATGAGCTGCATTTAATGAGCGACAATTATATGCAGCTCTCGCATAAGCTGCAGGAAATCAGCTCGGAGCAAATCGTGAGCAAATATTATTTGCGCAAGCTGCTGACGGACAGCAGTCTGTTTACGCACCATGATATGCTCGAGGTGATCGAGAAGCATGGGCTTGGCATCTCGGTTAAGGATGAGCTGCTGGTCTGCGTCCTGCGGATCGATGAATTCCAGGCCTTTGATCGCAATACGACAGGAGCTGCGAAGAAGCTCTACAGCTTTGCGATTGTTAACATCGCGCATGAAATCATGGCTAAGCAGCATCTCTGCGAAGTGGTTGAGGTGCGAGGCGACCATGTGGTGCTGATCGTGTCGAATCAGTCTGCGGGCGCCGGAGAAGGCGACCATGCTGATCGTGCTTCGGAGCCGGCAGCAACGCTTGCCGAGCAGGTCGTCCCGATTATCAAAGACATTCAACAAACGATTCTCCATTTCTATGGGATCTCACTCTCATGCGGTGTAAGTGATTCGATTCCACAATTTCCATACATTTCGTCGGCCTATAACCAGGCGCTGCAAGTGTGTAATTACAAGATCATCTATGGCCATATGGCGGTGATAACCCCCGATCAGATCAAGGAGAATTTGTTCAACAAGCAATCCGCTATCCCGGATGTCATTGAACGCAAGCTCTCTGAGGCGCTGAAGAAAGGCCAAATGTCCGAGGCGGGAAGCGAGCTCGAGAAGGCATTTACTATGCTGGCGACGTTCGGATATGACGATATGCTTAGAGCCGTCTCGAACTTAGCCTGGGTGGTGAAGAATACGGCGGCGGAGATCGCGAATAACCGGGTCATCAAATTTGATGTCGATTTGGAATACGCGACTCTAATTACGCAGGAGAAAGAAACGCTGGAGGAAATGTATATCGCGCTGCTGTCGCTTTGCGCGAGAATCTGCGAAGGCCAGCGCCCGGCAACGATGGAACGAAACGATATGATTCTGGAGACGATCAAGGAATTGGTGGAACAGAAGTATGCCGATATCAATTTAAGCCAGCAGTCCATCGCGGCTACCGTGAAGCTGTCTTCGGCATATATCGGCAAAATGTTTAAGGACAGCACCTCGATGTCCATTACGGAATATATGAATGAGGTACGCTTGAAGCATGCACAGCAGCTGCTTGAAACGGATGATTATACCGTCATCGAAATTATGGAGAAATGCGGGTATTCGAATCCGAGCTATTTCTTCCGATTGTTCAAAGGGAAGTTTGGAAGCACACCGAAGGAATATCGGATGAAGAAATCCATCTCATAACGGACTTGTCTATGGACCGCCGTTCCCAATTCGCCTTTCGAGGCGGCGGGAATGGCGGTTTTATTATGTCCGTAGGCCAGTAAAATGCATAAATTCGAACATTTTACACGTGCCGGATACAGCTTTTCGAAAATCGTATTCTATATTTCGTTGCCCTGGCATGGCAACATGAAGGTCAGAAGGAGGAGGTCACAAGTCATGAGGAATTCGGGACAAAGCAGCAAAGGAAACTGGCTAGGTCGAGAATGGCGGCATTTGCGCAAGAACAGAGAGCTGCTGCTGCTCGCCGTGCCGGGCATTCTTTACAAATTAGTAATCAATTATTTCCCGATGGTCGGTTTGATTCTTGCGTTTAAGTTCTTTCGGTATGATCAAGGCATCTTCGGCAGCAGATGGGTAGGCTTGGATAACTTTGAGTTTCTCTTTAAATCGCAGGATGCTCTGCGTATCATTCGAAACACCTTGTTGTATAACTGCGTGTATATCGTGCTTGGCACGGTAACCGCGCTGCTCTTCGCGCTGCTGCTTAATGAAGTATCGGGGCGAATGGTGAAAATTTACCAGACTGCGATGTTTCTGCCTTACTTTATATCGCTCGTCCTTGTCGGCTATATAGCCTACGCCTTTCTGGAGCATAAGAGCGGTTATTTGAACAATATTCTGCAGAACATCGGGATGGAGCCGCATAAATGGTATTTCGAGACAACGCCATGGCTCTTTATCCTGCCGTTGGTATCGGTATGGAAAGGTGTCGGCTTCTCCACGCTCGTCTACTACGCCGGCATTATGGGCATTAACAGCGAATATTACGAAGCGGCCAGACTCGACGGTGCTTCCAGAGTACAAATGATGACGCGAATCACGCTGCCGCTGCTGAAGCCGCTTATTATTATTTTGTTCATTCTCGGTTTGGGCAATATTTTCCGCGGGGATTTCGGTTTGCACTACTTTGTACCTAATAACGTGGGACTTAACTTTGCGACGACAGACATTATCGATACTTACGTTTATCGTGCACTTACGAAGCTGGGTGACATTAATTCAGGCGCGGCTGTCGGATTCCTGCAGTCTGTGGTCGGCTTGGTGACCATTGTATCGGCGAATTATTTGGTGCGTAGAGTCGATAAGGACAGCGCTTTATTCTAGGAGGAATTGTGATTATGTCGAATGCGAAATCCATGCAGCAATCCAATTGGTTCATCAATGCATTTTTCCTTATTGTCAGTGCGCTCATTGTGCTTCCGTTCTTGCTCGTCATCGCCGTATCGATTACCTCCGAGAACAGTCTCGTTCAGAACGGATACCGCTTCATTCCGAGTGAGTTTAGTTTAGAGGCATTTCGGATCGTGCTGAAGCAACCGACCATTATGCTCCGCGGCTATGGCGTCACGATTGCCATTACGGTGATCGGCACGGTGATTGCGCTGCTGCTTACCGCGCTTACCGCGTACCCGATCTCTCGGCGAGATTTTCGATATAACCGCCCGCTCACGTTCTATGTGTTCTTTACCATGTTGTTCAGTGGTGGATTGATTCCGTTCTATATTTTGATGACCCAGTACTTGCATCTGAAGAACACGCTCGGCGCACTCATCATTCCGCTGCTGCTCAGTCCCTACAATATTCTCATTATGAAGGGCTTCTTGGACAAGATCTCGCTAGAAATCATTGAATCCGCAAAAGTAGACGGCTCCAGCGAAACACGGATATTTATCCAAATCATACTGCCCTTATCGACGCCTGCACTTGCAACGCTTGGACTGTTCATTTCTTTCGCCTATTGGAATGATTGGTTCACGTCCTTGCTCTTTATTGATAACGATAAGTTCGTGCCGCTGCAGCTGCTGCTCGTTCGGATTTTGTCGCAGATCGAATTTCTCGCCAACTCACCGCTGGCTGAAGCGGCCAGTAAGCTGCAATTCGCCAATTTCCCTACGCTGTCAGTCCGAATGGCGATGGCGATTCTGGCAGGCGGACCGATGCTCGTGATCTTCCCGTTCTTCCAGAAGTTTTTTGTGAAGGGCATCACAGTAGGATCCTTGAAAGGGTAACGGCATTTCATGAGAGGGGGTGAGCGGGCAAGGGACTGTGAAGTTTGTTATTGCTTAAATACAAGGTATGGGGTTAACTAAAAACGGAGGTGTCTTTCAAGTGAAAATGAAATCATCGTCTACTGTGCTTAAATGGTGTTTACTACTTCTATGCTTCAGCATCATTGCCGCTTGCTCCAGCAATAACAACGGGAATAACAAGAACACGAATGCGGCCGAGAATACGGCTGCAACGGATACAACCAATACAACGACTGAACCGGCTGCGAACAATACGGCAGAAGAGCCGGCCAAAGAAGAGCTGCCGGAAGTGAAATTGACGTTCTACTATCCGAGTAACCCGCCAGGTCCGGATCAACAAGCCGTCAATGATGAAATCAATAAATATTTGAAAGAGAAAATTAACGCAACGGTTGATTTGAAGCCGCTTTCTTTTGACGAATACGATCCGAAGCTGAATACGATCATGGCTGCCGGCGAAGAATTCGACGTCGCATGGGGCTCCAAGTACTGGCTGCTCAGCTATCAAGCGAATATTGATAAAGGCGCACTGCTTGAACTTACCGACGACATGATCAGTAAATATGCACCAGAAGCGCGCGCCAATATTCCGGATAAATTCTGGCCGGATATGAAAGCCAATGACGGTAAAGTGTACGGCTTCCCGGTATACCAGGTTGCAGCTAAAACGAAGAGCTTGGTCATTCAGAAACGTTTTGCCGACAAATACAACCTCGACGTTAGCACCATTCATACGTACAAAGACATTGAACCATTCCTGAAACAGATTAAAGAAGGCGAACCGGATGTTATTCCATTCGGTATGGGCATGAACTCATGGGGCATCTATACTAGCCCTGATTGGGTTGGCACGGATGGATTGGCCGTTTCCTACAAGAAAGACGACGCGAACTATTCCATTTTGACAGGTGAAGAGCAAATCAATACGAAGAAAGAATACTACGAAACGATGCACAGATGGTATAAAGCAGGCTACATCAATGAGGATGCTCCCATTCTCAAAAACTTCGGAGACCTGGAGAAGAAAGGCAATGTCGCGGTCGGTATCGAATTTACAACAAAGCCGGGCGGCGAGATTGATGAAATGAACAATAACGGCGGCAATGAAGTCATCTATGCTCCGATTTCCGACAGCTACTTCACGGGGATTGCCAGCGCGATGCAAGTCATCAGCAAAACAAGCAAAAACCCTGAACGCGCTTTGATGTTCATCAACCTGTTAAACACAGATAAATACCTGTACAACTTGATTTGCTACGGTATTGAAGGCAAACACTACACGAAGAAAGACGGCGACTACATCGAGCCGATCAAAGATTCCGGCTATGCGCCGAATGTAGACTGGGTATTCGGCAACCAGTTCAATGCTTACCTGAAAGCGCCGCAAACGCCTGATGTATGGCAAAAAACGATCGACCTGAACAACAGCGCCATGGTTGCGGCATCGTATGGCTTCTCCGTTAATCAGGATCCGATTAAATCCGAGCTTGCGAATACAAATGCGGTTAACAATGAATTTGCAACGGCACTGGAAACAGGTGCCGTGGATCCTGCCGAAATTATGCCGAAATACATCGAGAAGCTGAAAGCGGCAGGCCAAGAGAAGATCGATCAGGAAATTCAGAAGCAATGGGATGAGTTCCTTGTGAAGCAAGGCTTGAAATAATAAGACGGATGATTAGTTAGTAAGAGGTAAAAAAGCCAAAGAGGCAGAGGGAGCAGTCGTGTACCTTTGCCTCTTTTTACATGGAACGGGAGGGTTATTCAGATGGAGTTGTTTGTTTCGGTTAAGAATGGCGCTGATGCCAACGCGGGAGCGACTGCCGAGGCGGCTGTTCGGACACTTGAACGTGCCAGAGAGCTGGTACGGATGAAGCTGGCTGAAGGCTATAAGCAGGACATTACCGTTTGGATAAGCGGAGGGCGGTACGAATTGACGGAACCGCTGCGTTTTGATGAGGGGGACTCCGCTCCTGAAGGTTATTCGGTGACATATCGCAGCGCTGCACAGGGTGAAGAGGGTGCAACAATTAGCGGCGGAAGCGCGATTACAGGTTGGGAGCCTTACGATGCCAATATCTATCGTGTCCGTCTGAACGAAGGTTGTGCCATTCATACGCTCTATGAGAACGGTGAACGCGCATTGACGGCGAGGAGTCCGAAACAAGGTTACCATGTCGTTGCCGGTAAAGGAGACGGTGATTCGAGAAGCGGTTTTCGATTCCTTAAGGATGATATACCGTTGTTCGAACATCATGCTGGCGGTGCGCAGGTTCATATTTGGCCCGGTGAAGGCGAGTGGAATTGGTTTACGGAAACGAAAACAATCGATCGTATTAACTGGGAAGAAGGGTTTATTTCGTTCAAAGAACCTGCACCGTGGGGGATCGACCAAGGTTCGCGGTACAGAGTGCAAGGCGCGTTGTCAGTCTTGACGGAACCGGGGGAGTTTTACTTCGATGCTTCCGGCGGCGAGCTCTATTATTATCCGAGACAGCTTCCGATTGAGGAGCAGGTCATTGTGGCTCCGGCTATGAACCGTGTGATTGAGCTGGTGGGCGGATCGCATGACAAACCGGTGAAAGGCATTGTGCTGGAAGGCTTGACGGTGGAGTGCTCCGATTATGCTCGGGAGTATCGAATGCCGGACAGCAACTGCGAGCGCGCGGAGAGCAGACATGGACTCGTTTATCTTGAAAATGCTTGCGGAAGTTCAGTGAGGGGCTGCCACCTTCGAAACAGCGGTTTTAGCGGCATCGTACTGAATGGGTATTGTCAGGGCAATGAAATCTCGGGCAATCTGATCGAGCATACCGGCTACAATGGGATTTATGTTATCGGCATCGCCCCGGGAGAAGGCGATTATGCCAGCGCGGAGCAGGCTGATGTGAGCAAAGGGAACCTCATTTCGAATAATTTGATTCGTTTCGGCGGTGAACTGGTGGGCCATAGCTCCGGCATTCAGCTCTATCAAAGCGGAAGCAATGAGGTATCCCACAACGAAATTCACGGCATGCCGAGGTATGGCATTTCGCTGAAAGGCTTAAGGCAAGGGGCGATGGAGTCGTCCTATTACGGGACGGAGGTTACGTGGGAGAATCATTGGGATTTTACCCATACACGGAACAACCTGATTACTCGCAATAACATCTGGGATGTGATGAAGGACAGTCAAGATGGCGGGATGCTAGAATCTTGGGGGGCTGGAACCGGCAACCGGATTATCGCCAATCGGTTCCATCACAGCGGCATCTATTTCTCCTTCGGCTTCTGCATTTACTTGGACGATGCATCGGATTACTATCAGGTCTCGCATAATGTGATCCATGATTTGTACAGCGCCGGCAGCGGAGTATTGTGGTTCGTTATTTTCTCCAAAGGCATCGGCAACCGCATCGAGAATAATCTGCTTGTGCGCAACGATGCGCGGGCTGCCTTCGGCACACAAGAAATGGCCGGCGAGGCGAATCGCGATGTTACGATACTGCGTAACGTTGCCGTGAACTCCGGTGACCAGCTGTATCATTTCGTCAATTGGAAGGATGATCGACTGCAGGAGGCGGACTTCAATCTCTATGCGAACGGAGCGAAGGAGCTGACGGTAAGCGGAATCTACGGAGATGACAAAAGAGGGCTGGTGCCGATCCCGTGGGAAGCTTGGCGCCAAATGATGGATGGCAAATTTGATGCCCACACCTTGAACAGCGATCCGATGCTGATCACGGAAGGGGAGGGTGGCAGCGTGCAATTCTCGCTGGATCCGGGGTCTCCTGCCTATGGACTCGGCTGGGAAGCGATTGACATGAGCGGCATGGGCCTGAAGGAAAGCTTCCCGTTTCCGCGGGAGTGGAGGTTACGGGACTGCTAAGCCATGAGGCGGCGGGATGGGGGATGCGCGGGGTTCGCCGTCCTTCACCACGCTAACGCGAACTCTCGCCCGTGCCACACTGCACTAACTTAACACGAACTCTCGCCTAAGCTTTACAGCACTAACTTAACACGAACTCTCGCCCAAGCCACACCGCACTAAACGCTAACACGAACTCTCGCCTAAGCCACACAACACTAACTTAACACGAACTCTCGCCCTAGCTTCACAGCACTAACTTAATACGAACTCTCGCCCAAGCTTCACAGCACTAACGCTAACCTCACGCCCGACCCCACCACGCTAACGAATCGTGGAGGTCTTATTTTGGAGAAATAGGCACTTCAATTATTCTAACGAATCACAGAGGTCTTATTTGGACCGAAACAGGTAGAAATGCACGAGTTTCGGGCGAATAAGACCTGTAGGATTCGTAAGAATTTCAAATCGTTGTGTTTGGACCAAATAAGGCTTCTACGATTCGTTAGTGCGGAAAAATTTAACTTTGTGCTGCCAAACTGCCATCGACAACCGACTAATTGCCAACTACCAGCACCAGCCGACCGCCACCAGCCGATCACAACCAACCGACCACCAACCGCTAAACATTTGCACCAAGCAAATTACTGCGGCTGCGGTTTCTTCTTATTCTTCAGATCGCTCATAATTTTGCGGCCAGTCGGCGTTTGGGCCAGGCCGCCGCCGGCCGTTTCGCGGTGGATCTCCGGCATGGCTGAGCCAACCTCAAGCATTACCTGAATGACTTCGTCGGAGGGAATTACGCTGCGTACACCGGCGAGCGCCATATCCGCGGCAGCCAGTGCCGTAACGGCGCCGAAGCCGTTGCGCACGATGCACGGAATTTCAACGAGACCGCCGACTGGGTCGCAGATGAGCCCGAGCGTATTCTTCAGCGCGAGGCCGACGGCATGGATCGCTTGCGCGGGTGTGCCGCCTCTTAGCTCCACGAGCGCGCCGGCCGCCATGCCGATGGCCGAGCCTACCTCGGCCTGGCAGCCGCCTTCGGCGCCGGAGACGAAAGAATTGTTGGCGATGACATAGCCAATGGCGCCGGCGGCGAATAAGGCATAGACCAATTCTTCGTCAGCCAAGCCAAAGCGCTCCTGGGTGCTGACGAAGACGCCGGGGATGATGCCGCAGGAGCCCGCCGTTGGCGTTGCGATGATGCGGCCCATGGAGGCGTTCACCTCAGACACCGCGAGCGCATACGCCATCGCATCGCTGGCCGATCCGCCGAGGCTCGGCTCAAGCTCTTGTCTCTTCGCGAGCACACGCTGTGCATCAAGGCCGGTTAGCCCGCTGCGCGAGGTTGTATTCTCGTGCAAGCCGCGGCGGACCGCTTCTTTCATGACGCCGTAATAAGCGGTCATTTTGGCGAACTCGTCCTTAGCCTGCTTGCCTGACTCAGCGCTTTGCTCCTCCAGCATCAGTCTGCCAATGGAAAGTCCGCGCTGCGCGCACAGCTCGCCAAGCTCCGATAACGTCCGAAAATTCATGATGTACCCGTCCCCTCTGTTTGACTAAGATCCACGGTATAAATGGTTTGCACATGGTTGATTTGTTTGATTGTCTCCAGCAGCGGAGCGGGCAGAGCCGCATCCAGCTCAATTACCGTCAGTGCAGCGCCGCTTCGGCCTTTGCGATCAACGGACATATGACCGATGTTGACGCTTTCCGATTTCAACAAGGAAGTCAGATCCGCGATAACCCCAGGGCGGTCCGCATGCCGGATAACGAGCGTCGGATAGTTTCCGGTAAGCTTAACGGCAAACTCATTTAATTCGACGATTTCAATATTGCCGCCTCCAATGGAGGTTCCTATCAACGATAGCTGCTGCGGGACAGGCTGATCGACGGATAAGACGAGTTTGACCGTATTGGGATGGGAGAAGAGTCCTTTTCCCTGTTCGAACGAAATAGCAACGCCTCGATCACTCGCGATATCAAGCGCTTGCGGAATGCGATAATCATCGGTGGCGAATCCAAGCAATCCGCTGACAATCGCTACATCCGTACCGTGCCCTTGATAGGTAGCGGCAAAGGAGCCATAGAAAATAATTTCTGCCTGATCCGGAACGCCGCCCAGAAGCTGACTGGCAACAAGTCCGATTCGGACTGCGCCGGCGGTATGAGAGCTGGAAGGTCCCACCATGGAGGGGCCGATAATGGAGAATACGTCTTTGAATCGCATGCGGGCAGCGACCTCCCGAGTAGTATGAATAAGTGTAAGCAGGCTGTTCGGACATAGGCTTACGCTATTGTTTCCAAGTAGAGCCCAGTGAACTCATTGCCAAGTTAGTAGCGGGCGGCTAGCTCAGCCGATAGGCTGCGGGGGACACGCCGTACTTCTGACGGAACACCCGATAAAAGTAAGAATAACTGCCGAAACCGCAAGTAACCGCGATCTGCTCCAAGGTCATGGTGCTGTATTTGATCCGATCGATGGCCATGGATAATCGAACATTTTGGGTATACTGAATGATGGTCATGCCATAGCATTCCTTGAACAGATGGACGGTGCGCGATACACTGAGGCGTGCGCACTCGGCAACCTCGGCAATCGTAAATGAGCGCGCGGCGTTCTCGTCGATGAAGTTTTTCATGCGCGTGGCGACAAAGGATTTCCCTTGAAACACCGACTGCGTTGTAATCGCGCGGTCAATGCAGAGGCAGAGCGAGCGCAGCAAATAATCGGACAGCTCTTGATCCTCTGCTTCAAAGCGCCGTTTCTCCAAGATAAGGGCCTGCCAAACCGACAGCCACCGCTCATCCGGCACAACCTTTACCCGCTGGGGGCGATCCTTGCGGCTCCACCACTCGTCGAGCCAGCTCCCTCGGCAGATGACGTAGTAATCGCCGCTTGAAATCTCGGTTTGCTGCTCCTCTTCTTCTTGAGAGTGGCTAGGCGCAATGTTCAGCTGGTAGTAGTCACCCGGCTTAAAAAGCAGCAGATCACCGGCTTCAATTCGCTGCATCCGTCCATCGACGAGCGCCTCGCAGCTGCCGTCCATTTGTAATCGAAACACATAGGCTCGCAATCCGTCCCGATTGATGATCTGAAAGGGCTGTGAATGATAGGAGTAATTACAGCTCATTATTTCGGTAATCAAAGGTCTCTCTCCATTTTGCAGCAAAATTGTACATGTCACTGTTATATAATACATCTACGAACGCCTTGATATCCACTATAATGATTGTCAGATTGGTCAACTAACCGGGCTTGACGCCGATCAGGCGTTCATCCGTCATCATGAAAGGAAGATCACTAGTGAAAATCGGATTACAATTGTTTACACTGCGTGACGATACAGCTAAAGATTTCAGAGGCACGCTTCGCCAAGTAGCGGCAATGGGTTATGAAGGCGTTGAATTTGCAGGTTACGGCGATATTCCGGCTGAAGAAATGCGCGACCTACTGCAAGAGCTTGGCCTTGAAGCATTCGGAAGCCATGTTGGCTTGCAGCAGCTTGAAGAGAACATGGAAGAACAAATCCAATATCTCAAAACAGTTGGCGCACGTTATGTGATCTGCCCATGGTTGTCCCCCGAGCAATTGGCTGGCGGAGAAGCATTCTGGCGCGAGCTGATCGCGAAATTCGCAACCTTCGGCGCTCGTTTGCGCGAAGAAGGTTTGCAATTCTGCTACCATAACCACGACTTCGAATTTGCCGCTGAAATCGACGGCGAATACATTTTCGATGCGATGTATACGAAAGTCGATGCTGATCTGCTTAAAGTGGAAATGGATATCGGCTGGGTGCAGTACTCCAATCAAGATCCGCTGGCTTATATCGCAAAATATGCCGGCCGTCTGCCGCTGCTTCACTTGAAAGACTTCCGCAAAGAAACATCCGTCAACCATATCGACACCGTCGAGCTTGGCAAAGGCGATCTTGCGCTGAACGATATTATCGACGCGGCTAACAAAGCAGGCGTTGAATGGTTGGTTGTGGAGCAGGACAGCTGCGCTAACCCGCCGCTTGAGTCCGTACAAACAAGCATGGAATGGCTGAAAGCAAACGGCCATAAAGCATAATTATTGATCAAAGGGAGAGTTACCGAACATGAAGAAAATTAAAGTAGCCGTTGTAGGCTGCGGTGCGATCGCTCAGCGCCGTCATATTCCCGAATATGCAGCTAATCCGAACGTAGAGTTCGTTGCATTCGTAGATCCTGTAATCGAACGCGCAGAAGAATTTGCAGAGAAATACAATGCGAAAGCATTCGCAAGCTATGAAGAAATGCTCAGCGTGATTAAACCGGAAGCCGTCAGCGTTTGCACACCGAACTATCTGCATGCACCGGTAACGATCGCGGCTGCTAATGCAGGCGCTCACGTCCTTGTGGAGAAGCCGATGGCTTCCACGGACGAAGAAGCAGCAGCGATGATCGAAGCTGCAAGCAAGAACGGCGTTTATTTAATGGTTGGCCACAATCAACGCTTGATGCCTCCGCACGTGAAAGCAAAGCAGCTTCTGCAAAGCGGCGCGCTTGGCCGTGTATTGACGTTTCGCACCTCCTTCGGCCATCCCGGTCCTGAAGGCTGGAGCGTAGACGGCAAAGGCAGCTGGTTCTTCCGTAAAGAAGAAGCAATCATGGGCGCTATGGGCGACCTGGGCGTGCACAAATCCGATTTGATCCGTTACCTGCTTGACGATGAAGTTGCGCAAGTTACGGGCTATATCGGTACGCTTGATAAAGAAGGTACGGATGTTGACGATAACGCGACTTGCTTGCTTCGTATGAAAAGCGGCGCAATCGGCACGCTTGTGGCGAGCTGGACGTACTACAAAGGCGAAGACAACTCCACTGTATTCTGGTGCGAGAACGGCGTTATGAAGATCGGCACGGATCCGAAGGATCAAATCATCGTCGAGCTTCGCAACGGCACGGTTGAACGTTACAACGTAGGTGCCATCAGCACAAACGATAAACAAGAAACAAGCGGCGTTGTCGATGCGTTCATCGAATCGCTTCTGACAAACACCAAACCAAGCATCTCCGGCGAAGAAGGTCGCAAATCGCTTGCCGTCATCCTGGCTGCATTCGAATCGCAAGCGACAGGCCGCGTGATTTCCCTCTAATACGTTTCTTACACAACTACGATGACCCGCAGGCAGCACACTTGAACATTCAAAGTGACTGCTTGCGGGTCATTTTTTCGTTCTGACACGCTAAGATTACCTCATCATAATTTAAAAATTCCTTATTGTGGGCATGGACTTGGAACGCTATGCTAAGCTTGTGCCGTTTGTGCTGATTTTCTTCAAATCCGATTCAGAGAGGAAAGGAATTGAATATGAACGAAACGAGAATTAGACGACTTATCGGACCTGAACCGCAATCTTATTGGGATGATCTCGAATTTAGCGGACGCAATGAATGGAATGATCGCATTCTCTCGCAGCTGGTATTCGCTCAGGAGCTGTCGAAGGTGAATGGACAAAAGTATGATGCGGTGATCGCAACTACGCTTGATTACATAGAACAGCGCATCGCGGAGGATGGAGCCATCGTAAAGCAAGCAGCGCTTGAGGCAGAGCGCATGCTGGAAAGCTTGGCTGCGGATGCGAAGAGTTACGACGTTATTGCAGTATCCCATGCGCATATCGATATGAACTGGATGTGGGGTTGGGATGAGACGGTTTCCGTCACGATTGATACGTTCCGTACGATGCTCAATCTGATGGAGGAGTATCCGGAGTTTACGTTTTCCCAATCGCAGGCATCGATTTATCGCATTATTGAGCAGTATGCACCTGCAATGCTGGAGGAGATTAAACAGCGAGTAACCGAAGGGCGCTGGGAAATTACAGCCTCGCACTGGGTGGAAGCGGACAAGAACATGCCAAGCGGCGAGAGCCTGGCAAGGCATATTCTTTACACGAAACGCTATCTTAGCCAATTGTTTGCTATTGAGCCTGACAGCTTAAATTTGGATTTCGAGCCCGATACGTTCGGACATAGCTTGCAGGTGCCGGAAATATTATCGAATGGCGGCGTGAACTATTACTACCATTGCCGGGGCGCTGAAGGAGATCCGCTTACCCGCTGGGAAGGCCCGTCAGGTAAGTCGGTCATCGTCTACCGTGAGCTGACCTGGTACAACGATTTTGTACGTCCTGTTTTCACGTCTTATGTACCGGACATCTGTCGGAAAACCGGCTTGAACTGTTACCTGTATGTATATGGAGTAGGAGATCATGGCGGCGGGCCGACCAGACGTGACTTGAACCGTCTGCGGGCGATGCAGGAATGGCCGATTTGCCCAACGATACGTTTCGGCGGTTATGCGGATTATTTCAAAGAAGCGGAGCGGATCAAGGATCGGCTGCCGGTAGTGAAAGGCGAGCTGAATGTCGTCTTCACAGGTTGTTACACGTCCCAGACGCGCATTAAAAACGCGAATCGAGTCTCGGAAGCAACGCTTAACGAAGCAGAAATGTTCAGTTCGGTAGCCGCAGCAGCACATGGAGCCGTTTACCCGGGAGCATCTTACGAGGAAGCGTGGCGCGGTGTCATGTTTAATCAGTTCCATGATATTCTGCCGGGCTCCGGCGTTATCGAAACACGCGAGCACGCGCTGGGGTTGTTTCAGAATACGATGGCGATTGCCGGAACGAACCGAAAGCTCGCGCTTGAACGCATCGCGTCCGATATCGATACATCGGAGATTGAAATCGGCCATACAGCTGCAAATACGGCGCAAGGTGCGGGTGTCGGCTTTGGGACTCGCGATTTCAAGATTACGCAGGTAGAACGAGGAGCCGGAAGCAATCGGATCGTTCATATCTTTAATTCTTCCCTTCAAACGAGGGAGGAAACGGTCGAGATTCTGCTCTGGGATTGGAAGAGCCCGATGAAGTCGATTGTCGTGAAGACGGCTGCAGGCGAGATCGTGCCAAGCCAGGTGCTGGATAGCGGTCGAAATGCCTATTGGTCGCATGATTACTTGCGATTGCTTGCGCAAGTGAAGGTGCCGGCTTGCGGCTACGGTACCCTGATTGTTTCCGAAGGAGACGGATACTCCTCGCAAATCGTCATTGGTGATCCGCGGGTTGACCGGGATGAGGATTACTCGCTCGAAAATGAATTTGTGCGGGCTGTTTTTGATCCGAGAGATGCGTCTGTCATCTCCTTGACCGACAAGCGAACCGGTGAGGAACTGATTGATCCGGCCAGACCGGCAGGGTTATTCCGACTTATTCAGGAGGATCCGAGCAAAGGGATGGCGGCCTGGTGGGTCGGGCGATTTATGCAAATCGACAGCCTTCATGAGCGGGTTATCTTGAAGAAGACGGTCTCCGGCGATCTGCGGCAAACGATCAGCTATGGGATGAAGTTCAAAACTTCTTCATCGCTTCACGTCACGGTTTCACTGGATGCAGGGAGCAGAAGCCTCGATTACCATGTAGAATGCGACTGGCAGGAAGCGGGCAGCAGAGAGGTTGGTATTCCGCAGCTGCAGTTTTATTTTCCGGTTGGCTATACGAGCGAAACCTATAAATATGATGTTCCGTTCGGGACGATTGTCCGTGAAGACAGGGATATCGAATTACCGGGCAACAGCTTTGTGCAGGCATTGCGCGCTGATCATGACAATAAGCCATCCTTGTTCATCGTGACCGGCAACAAGTACGGTTTCCGTGGAACGGATAATTCGATGTCCGTCTCGCTCATTCGCGGTTCGTATGAACCCGATCCTTATCCGGAGCTTGGCAATCACCATCGGATCAAGCTGTCCGTTTGTTTGGCGGAAGCAACGGCGTCGAGCCGCGACGTCATTGAACAGGCATACCGGCTGAATCACCCGATGAATGTCCTGTCAGGCACGAAGCGGTCAGGGTCAAAGCCTGCTGATGCGGGGTATATCGAGCAATTGGATGATACGGTTGCCGTATCGGCGATTAAGGTCCCGGAAGGAAATAGCGGGGCGAGCTGGATTATTCGGTTGTACGAAGCGGATGGCAAGCGTACGACGGCTTCGTTTAAGCTCTTCCAAGGCGCTGTAAGAGCTTACGCGGTCGACGTGAACGAGAACCTGATTCCGGGCGATCATTCCGTTGCGCTTGCGGGCGATCGGCTGAATGTGGAAGTAGCGCCTTATTCACTTACGGCCGTACGCATCGATTTCTAAACGTACTCATCATAAAAGGCTAGCCCCGGCATCGCAACGATGCATGAGGGCTAGCCTTTTCAATTACTTCTTATACACGAGAGGATTGAGGGGGGAAACTGCAGGCTCGCCTGCTTTAACGCCCGGGAACCACGTCTTCAAATCGGATTCGCGTGCACTGCTGTCCGGATTTGCCATCGTATTAACGCCGTCTGCGACATAGATGATTGTCATGACTTCGCGCATCGTACCTGTTGGATTGCCCGGTGCGGAATGCAGCGTCCAGCCGGCATGGAAGGTCGCATCGCCAGCGGACATCGCGCCGTAGTTTGTTTTCGAAAGGCCTTTGCCTTCAATGTAAGAACCGAGCGTCTTATGCGATTCATCGGAGATGAATTGGCGGCTCATGTAGCCGGATGTATGCGATCCGTCTACGAACGTCATCGAGCCGACTTCTTCGGAAATCGGGACAAGCGGCATCCAGAGCGTAATGGTGTTCGGCGTTTCGAGCGGCCAATAGACTTGGTCTTGATGCCATGGCGTATGACCGCCGCCCGGTTCTTTGAACAACGCTTGATCGTGATAGATCCGAACGCCATCGACGCCCATAAGCTCGGCCGCGATTTTGGCGAAACGGCGTGCCAGGACGAAACGTTCAATGCCTTCATTCATTTGCCATAGGTTGCAAATTTGAATGAATGCTTTGCCGTACGTATCGCGTTCTTCTACCGGTTTCGTATTGTAATTATGCTGACGCACGGTTTGTTCGATAAGCGGCTCGTAGAAGCTCATTTCTTCCGGCGTTACAATGCCCTTCAGAAGGATATGCCCGTTCTTCTGATAGGAAGCGGTTTGTTCTGCTGTCAACGTATAATCGCTGTCAAGCTGAGGAAGCTCAGCGAGGTTGGATGGATTGGTTGCGCTCATATCATCTAATCTCCTTAGTACTGCTAAGATGCTTCTATTATAAAGCAAGGTTCTTGCCTCTGACTTTGTTTCGATCTCTCAATTATTTTGTCAAAAACAACTGCGACTCGTATATAATAAAAGCAAATCATACCCGCTTGCGGCCAAGGAGCTTGTACCCATGTACCTATCTGAAATGATGGAGAAACAGCCGATTGTTCCCTATATCCGAGAGAGCGATTATGCCGTTCGAAAGCCGTGGTTATCCGCGGAACGGAGATTGCTTGATTATTTGCTCGTTTATTTTCAAGAAGGGGAGTGCGTGTTTCAAGTAGACGGAATCCCCTATGAGTTTCGACGAGGCGATTTTTGTCTGATCCAACCGAAGAGCTTGAATGTGCTGGAAGGGAAAACGAATACGATTACGCCTTTTGCCCATATGGACTTCTTCTACGATTCATTTAGGGAAGAGCGATTTCCGACGCGCAGCGGTCAAATCGATTTGGAGCCGTACAGCCATCTCATTCAGCCGAGGCTGAACGACTTTCATGGCGTTACAATCCCGGTTAGACTGCGGCCGAAACATCCGATCGCGCTGCGGGACAAGTTTCTCGCCATGGTGGAATGCTGGCAGCATCGCGATCCGCTGATGCAGCTTCGGGCGCAATCGTTAGGGACGGAAGTGATCCTTACCATTCTGGAGGATCATACGGATCTGAAACAAACGGAGAAAGCAGCGCCGCAGCGGATGAATTGGATAACATCCTTCCTATCCTTGAATTTGGCGGAGCCGCTCACGGTCAGCGAAATGGCGGCGAGAGCGAGCCTGTCGCCATCGCGTTTCAGCGCAAAGTTCAAGGAGCAGCTTGGCGTTTCGCCGCATCGATACTTGCTCCAGCTGCGCATTCACCATGCGCAAGAGCTGTTGACCGGATCGGACAATACAATAGAAGAGATTGCCGCTTACTGCGGTTTTGCCGATGTGCACCATTTTACGAAAGCGTTCAAGAAAGAAGTCGGGGATGCGCCGGGGCATTATCGCAGCAAACGAAACTCCTAGCGAGCCCTCAACTCGCCTTTTCCCGTCCAGATACGCGTCGAGATTTTATTCTAACGAATCGTGAGGTCCTTATTTATAGAAAATGGAGCAGGAAGGAGCGTTCTAGTGCTTAATAAGACCTGTACGATTCGTTAGAATTTCAGCTCATCATAAAACCACCACCACCATCATCATCACCATAACCCACCAACGCCGCAGAGTAACCTCAAACTAACTTCGTTTTTCGTTTTTGAATCGTGAGTTCGTACCAAATTTCATTCTCCTCCAATAAAAGAAAAGCTGTCTCAAAGTGTCGTATGACAGACTTTGGGACAGCTTTCTGTTAACAAGTGATCAAGGTTTGATAAACTGCTGCGTCCAATATGGACTCATGCTGCCGCCGGGAGCATAACCGACGCCCAGTTGGGTGAAGTTAGCACTGAGGATGTTAGCGCGATGACCCGGGCTGTTCATCCAAGCGGTCATTACGGCTTGAACACCTTGCTGACCTGCTGCAATGTTCTCCCCGGCATAGGAGTAGTTGATGCCGAATTGTTTCATCATATCGAACGGACTGCCGTAGGTTGGTGAGTTGTGGTCAAAATACCCTTTGTCGCGCATATCATTGGATTTGGCTTGTGCGACCTTGGACAAGGATGCATTCAGCGACAGCGGCTGCAAGCCGGCCTTCGACCGTTCTGCATTGACCAGCTGCAGGATTTGCTGCGAGATGGATGAACTGTCCGCTGAATTAGAACCGCCGGCATTACCAGTGTTCCCTGCGTTTCCGGTATTACCGGTGTTACCAGTATTTCCGGTGTTGCCTGATCCCTTGTTGCCGCCCGGATAGGTAACGTTCGGATAGCCGGTGCCCGGATTCGCCGCGCCGCCGCCGCCCGGATTCCAAGTACCGCCGTAATACAGCTGATACCACGGAATATTGCCAAACTGCGTGTTCTGGGCTCTCAACGTGCCAGGCTGATTCGCCCGCAGCATTCTATGACCTGTGTTCAGCGGCAGAAGATCATCATTGGATTTGATGCTCAGACGCTGATGATTAAGGTCCGTTCTGCTTGCGGAGTGGTAGGTGTTGTTTGGCGTAACGTTGCGATCCGATACTCCGTTGTAGATAAGAGCGCCAAGACCAAAAGCTAATACAATTCCGAATAATGTACCGAAAAATCTTTTCATTTGAGTAACCAGCTCCTTTCACACCAACTAATATGTTCAGCGGGGAAAGGAGCTATTCGACCCGAGAGCAAGGCAATATCAAGCAATTTGCTCAAGGATGAGGACATCGCGGCCATTAATGACAGCTTGCCCAGCGTATGTGTTCCCGGTAATGAGGTCGGTGCCTGACTCCGTTCCAAGCTCGATTGTGACGGCATCCGCATTATGGTTCAAGACGAATAGATAAGCCCGACTATCGATTACTCTGCGTGTTACTTCAACGCCGGACTGTTTGCCCGGCAATGGAGCAATACCATGCTGCTTACATAATACATCAGCGAAACCTTGCAGGAATGGTTCATCCGGACTGGACGCGACATACCAAGCTTCTCCGCTGCCGAACTTATTCCGGGTAATCACAGGCATCCCGGCATAGAAATCTTCGCCATATTCGGCGATTACATCCGCGCCTTCGCTGTGGATGAGATCGCAAAGCAAATTGCAGCGGTACGTGCCATGCATCGAACCGAGTGTATCTTTCAAGATCATGGAATTGGTGCTGCTCGGAAGCAAAGCATCGATTTCTTCAGCCCAAATGCCTAGAAGCTGGCGTAGTTCTCCCGGATAGCCGCCCAACGTGACAATATCGTTCTCATTGACGATGCCACTGAAGAATGTCGTCACGAACGTCCCGCCGCCGCTGACAAAAGCTTCGATTCGAGCAGCCATGCCCGGCTTGACCATATACATAACCGGAGCGACAACGATGTCATAAGCGGATAGATCGTCCTCGAAGGATACGATGTCCACTTGATACCCGCCTTCATAGAACGCGCGGTAGTATTTATGAATTTCATCCACGTATTTCAAATCAACGGTCGGGCCGCTCGAATATTCAATGGCCCAGCGATTCTCCCAGTCGAACATAATGGCGATGCGGCTCGGCAGCCTGGATCCAAGCAGCTTCGTGCCCATAGCGGACAGCTCAGCTCCGAGCTGCGCGCATTCGCGGAATACACGGGTATGCTCATGTCCGACATGCTCAATCAGTGCACCGTGATACTTCTCGCAAGCACCGACAGAGCGGCGCAGCTGGAAGAACATGACGCTGTCGGATCCGTGCGCAACGGCTTGATAGCTCCAGAGGCGCATAATTCCGGGACGTTTGAGCGTGTTATACGCTTGCCAGTTCTGCTGGCTCGGCGTTTGCTCCATCAGCAGAAACGGTGCTCCGCCTTTCAGCCCGCGCATCAGATCATGCGTCATCGCAACGTAACTGGACGGGGTATTCATGGACGGGTAGTTATCCCAGGCAATGATGTCCATGTGCTTGGCCCATTTGAAATAATCAATTTGTTTATAGGTTCCCATTAAGTTCGTTGTAACGGGAATATGAGGGGTGTATGCCTTAATCGCGTCATATTCCAGCTTGTAGCACTCGAGCATGCTATCCGAATTGAAACGGCTAAAGTCGAGCGAGATGCCTTGGAAACAGGTTTTGTCATACGACCATTGCTCAGAAAGCGCGCTTGGCAGCACGATTTCGTCCCACTCATAGAAAGTATGTCCCCAGAAACGGGTATTCCATTGTTCGTTTAGTTTGTCCAACGTGCCGTATTTCTTCTGCAGCCAGCCGCGGAATGCGATTTCGCATTGATCGCAGTAACATTCGCCGCCATATTCATTGGACACATGCCAGAGCAGCACGGCAGGATGATGCTGATAACGTTCGGCAAGCTTCGCGGCAAGCCGGGTGGAGTAGGTCCGGTAAACCTCACTGTTCGGGCAGGAGTTGTGGCGGCCGCCAAATTTATGTTTCCGTCCTTCGAAATCGGTACGCAGAATTTCGGGATAGCGCTTAGCCATCCAAGCCGGATGTGCGCCGGTGCTCGTTGCCAAGCAAGCATATATGCCGTTCGCTTGGAGCATGTCCATAATACGGTCAAGGGTGTCAAAATCATACGTATCTTCGCTTGGCTGGAGCATCGCCCATGAGAAAACATTTACGGTAGCGATGTTCATGCCGGCAAGCTCCAGCATGCGCATATCCTCCGGCCAGATGCTGGAATCCCACTGTTCGGGATTATAATCGCCGCCATATAACATTTTGGGCAGTTTCGAAGTATCCATATTCGCAAATTCCTCCAGTGAAGTGAATGATAACAGCTTTATTTTATGGTAAGATGCGGATTAGAGATATATAAAAAAGAATAGGCAGGATATGATAATATGGAACAAACCATCGAGCGGAATAAAGGGTTCATTGACGGTCAGCAGCGCAGCCGATACATGTTCACGCTGGGTGAGTACGAGCTGCCGCTTTATGTAGATAGTATTGGAATCAATCCGGACCAAGAAGCCGTGGACCGGACGAAGGGCTATCCGTGCTTCCACTGGCTGCAAACGATAGAGGGCGAAGGCGAGTTCGAGCTGAACGGAATCAAGTATTCGCTTCCGCCCGGCAACGGTTCCCTCTTATTCCCGGACGTTCCTCATTTCTATGCGGCGAAGCAGGGCAAGAAGTGGTCGACCATGTATGTGACGTTCGGCGGTGTGCTGGCGGCATCCATGCTGGCCTCCCTGGGCATCCGCCAAACGGAATGGCTGAATTGGAATGAAGACGCGCCGATCACTTCGCAGCTGGAGAGCATGATCGAACAGGCGCAGCATGATGAGGACAGGACAGGTTTGAATGCGTCTGCGCAGCTGTACCGCTTTCTTACCATGATTAAGATCTATGGGCAGAAAGGCGGACGCTCCTCCGTATTTCAGCATTTGGAGAAGCTGGACCCGCTCCTGCACTGGCTGGATTATCATTACGGGGATCCCGATATTAGCCTTACCGATATGGCGGAGCAGCTCGGAATCAGTTCCCGCTATTTAAATTCACTATTCCGGCAGGCGTTCGGCATTACGGCCTATGCCTATTTAATTCGGCTGCGAATGATTAAGTCCAAGGAAATGATGAGCCTCGGCGACAAGAGGTCGATTAAAGAGATTGCGCAATTATCCGGCTATCGCGATCCCAGCCATTTCATTGCCGCATTCGGAAAAGCGGAAGGGATTACACCGGAGCAGTTTCGTAAGCTGCACGGCTTAACGACGACCTGATAAGGAAACGGAGCGGAAGTGATTGCAATGGATATGAAGCCATGCACGGCATGCAAAATAGAGAAGCCGCTTACAGCGTTCACCAAGCGTGCGGGAAGCAGCGGCAGGCGCGGGATTTGCCGAACTTGTCTGCGCAAGAGGAAGCGGCAGGCTGCACCGGGCGATGCGGCTTTTGAAAACACGGTAGAGATTGTTCATTTTCCGGAATTCGACCATGAGGATGAGCATGTCGATGAGGATGATGAAGCAGATCAATATGTAGCTGCTGAAGAGGATGCTCCTGCCAAGCCGGTACGGAAGCGGAAGCGCCGCCGCAAGAAGCGAAATGCGGTGTCCAAGCAGACTGCCGCAGCCCAAGAGGGACAGGCAGCCTCTGTATCGCCGGCAACTAACGACGCTGACCGTGATCGCGCGCACGATGACTCGACAAGTGTGCAAACGCAAGCGGCCCCTGCCGCTTCGGACGAAGCAGTACCGGCACCTGCAACAAAGCGCAAGCGCAAACGCCGTCACAAACGATCCAAAGCAGCGAAGATCAAAAGCTTAAAAGCGGAAATCAGCGGGGTTGAACAGGTTGCGGTGCGTCCGCCGAATCGGAACATCATGCCGATTAAGGGTGCTTTTACATACAAGACGTCGCTCCTTAATGATCGTGGCCGCGGACATATTCGGCTGCGTGGTCACCGTGAAACCGGGAAGCGTTGGTCAACCGATATTCCGACGGAGATGGCCGTGCGGATGGTGGAGGAAGGCGCCGCCGGCATTATCAATCCGGGCTTGATTCACAAGCTCTATACGAAGACGGATTTCCGGCTGCTGGTGCTGCAGCGCGACGACTATATTTGCAAGTACTGCGGCCGTTACGGCGACACGATTGACCATGTGCTGCCGAAGTCAAAGGGAGGACTTTCTTCTCCTGCAAACTGCGTCTGCGCATGTGCGACCTGCAACCTGAAAAAGGCGGATAAATTGGACTTTGTTTTCGATGATTTTTAGCATCCATACGATCGGTTTCCATATTTTATGAGGTGTATTTTGCTATTTCCCCGTGTTAACATGGGTGGCGTCGAAAGGTCGGCACACACGATAACCATAACAAGGAGGAAATATTCATGAAGATGCAACCATTTCGTATAGGTGTAGCTAGCGTACTCGCAGCCGGTTTGATCGTGGCTGGAGGAGGAGCGGCCCTGCAGAAGGCAGAAGCAGCCACAGTGAACAGTTCCGTCTCGTATAAGGTTACGAACAGCGACACGATGTACAAAATCGCAACGAAATACGGGATTAGCCTGAGCAAGCTGATTGCAGCGAATCCAAACATTGCGAACCCGAATATCATTTGGGCGGGCATGACAATCAAGGTTCCGGTTACGACAGGTTCCTCGAACACTGGATCGTCAAACAGTGGATCGTCGAACACCAATGCAGGGACAAGCACGACAGATAAGAGCACGTTTGCCGCTCAAGTCGTTACACTCGTTAACAAAGAACGTGCCAATGCAGGTCTGGGCACATTGAAATCCGATACGCTCTTGACGAAAGTCGCTTTGGACAAGGCAAAGGATATGTATACGAACAATTACTTTGATCATAATTCGCCAACTTACGGTTCGCCGTTTGATATGATGCGTGCTTATGGCGTTTCTTACTCCTATGCAGGTGAGAACATCGCGAAGGGCCAGCGTACGCCGGCAGAAGTGATGCAGGCATGGATGAACAGCCCGGGTCATAAAGCGAACATCCTCAGCAAAAACTTTAACAAAATCGGCGTTGCTTATTACAACGGCGAGTGGGTACAAGAATTTACGTCCTAATTCAATACGAATAGCTAAGAGCGGCCGATCATCGGCCGCTCTTTTTTCGTTAACGTTGACGTTGCGATAACCATCGGTTATTCTGTGACCAACGGTTATTAAACTAACACATGAGGTGTCCCTCCTATGACCACGAGAAGGCAGCAATTAACGGAAGAGATGAAAGCCGCCATTCGTGCGGCAGCAGCAGCTTTGTTTGCGGAGAAGGGGTATTCTGCAGTAACGATGCGCGAAATTGCCAAAGCAGCAGGCTGCTCGCATACCGCCATTTATTTATATTTCAAAAATAAAGAAGAGCTGCTTCAGCAGATTGCGATTCCGTCGCTGCTCACACTAGAACAGAAACTGCTGGACGAAATTACGAAACCGGACACGGCGGCCTTGGCTAAATTGCTCGCCGTATGCAGCGAATATGTTCTCTTCAGCCTGACGAGCGGCAGCTTGCAAACGGTCTTGTTTATGTCCGCCTCTGTGCGTGTTGATGATCCTCAGCCGGAACTTGAAGTCAACGTCATTCGCAACAGACTGTTTGCCCACATTATGAAGGTGTTACATAGTGCGGTCATTGAAGGGGCAGAGGGACGGACACAAGAGGCAGCATTAAACAACGGCCGAATCTTATTTTACTATCTGCAAGGCTTTATCGGCACCTACAGCAACCATTCAGAACCGACGGATGAACTGCTTAAGCGCACAATGCCGATTTTTAAGCAAGGCATTCAAACGCTGATTCGCGGGATGAAGGAACATTAAAACTTTCTAACTGTGCAGGGTTTGTCAGAATTAGAGGCGAAATCCTTATGAACACTTCATCACCCGGAGGGTATGAGACATGAGGCGGAAAGCCGTATATTATAACAAGTCGCTTGCTTTGAATGTGAAGAGGAAGCTGGGTAAAAGCAATCATGGTGTGGACGGAATGGACGATGTCGATGCCAGGTCTGATATGCACAATTACCAACGATTGATCAAATATTTGCCGGAGCCGATTTTTGTACATGACGGGAACGATATTCTGTTCGCCAATCATGCCGGTCTTAAATTGTTGAATATTTCGGAAAGCGACTTCTCCACGGGTCATATGAGCTTCCGATTCATACACCCCGATTACAGGGAGCGATCCGCCGAACGTGTGAAGGCAATTATGCAGACGGATGAGCCCAATGAGTTTCTGGAATGCAAGCTGATTGCAGAAGGCGGCGAGATCATCGATGTCGAGGTGTCCAGTACACGCATTCGCAATTACTTGGATAAAGGCACGGTCGTGCAAAGTGTATTCCGTGATATGCGTGAGCGGAAGAAGGAAGAGGAAGCGCTCATTCAGTCGGAGAAGCTGTCTGTCGCCGGTCAAATGGCCGCAGGTATCGCACACGAAATCCGCAATCCGCTTACGTCGCTGATCGGCTTCTCGAAATTTCTGAAGACGAAGATCGACCAGTACCATGAATATTTCGATATTATGCTCGTTGAACTGGACCGCATCAATTCGATCGTGCAGGAATTTATGGCGCTTGCCAAGCCGCAGGCCAATCAGTTCCGAAAGCATGATTTGGTCAAAATCATTCAAAGTGTACTGACGCTGCTTGAGACGCAGGCGATTCTGCGCGACGTACAGATCGTCTCGCGTGCGGATGCCACTTCAGCGGAGCTGCTTTGCGACGAGAACCAGCTGAAGCAGGTATTCGTCAATGTGCTTAAGAATGCGATCGAGGCCATGCCGAGCGGGGGTGTAATTACGATTGATATGAAGCTGCATCAGCAGAGCGAGCTGATCGTCGAAATCATCGACCAAGGGATCGGCATCCCGCATGATCAGCTGCCTAAGCTGGGCGGTCCGTTCTTTACTACGAAAGACAGCGGAACGGGGCTTGGACTTATGATTTGCTATCGAATTATCGAAGGTCATCGAGGACGAATGGATATTACGAGCACCCCTCAGAAAGGGACCACGGTCAGCATCTTTCTTCCGCGAAATGTATAAATGATGGTAATTTTGAGCGCTGTTCCTGTATTTACCGGTAGGATTCGCTTTGTCGGATATGGTATTCTATTACGCGAGCCGAAACTTAACGTACGGGGGATCTTTTAGGGAGTGGCATAACTGCCCTCCGGCCTGACATTCCGCTTGACCGGAATGCAGTGCTGAACGCGCAATTGGCGCTGGGGTGAATCGCTTATTTCACGAAGCGTAGGGTTGAACTCCTCAATCCGAATCCGACAACTAACCTCGCAGGCCGCATGCGATAAGGAAGTTTTTGACACGCTGTTAAGCTGTGTGTCCTTCATCGCGATGACGGAATAAATCCACACATGTGCAATGTGGATGACATCCGTAAATCAAAAGGAGGCAATACAACTTGATGAAACAGGTATGGAAGAAAAGCGCGATTATTGCAGCGCTGAGCTTTGCTGTTTTTACACACTCGGCAAGCGCAGCATCGACGTACAGCGCGAAAGACGGCGACACGTTCTGGGAGCTTTCCAAGCAGTTCGGTATTTCCCTTCAGCAAATGCTGAAAGCTAATCCGATGATTGATCCAAACAACATTTATGCAGGGCTGAGCATCGTGATTCCTGCTTCGAAAGTTGTGAAGACGGCGGCAACCGCAAAGGCAGCACCGATCGAGAAGGCCGCGAAAGAGAAGGCAGCACCTAAAGCAGCGCCAAAAGCAAAGGCAGCACCTAAGGCAGCTTCAAAATCGAAAGCGAAAGCCGCACCGAAAGCCGTAAAAGCTGCATCTAAAGCAGCAGTAGGGAAGTCGATGAAAATGACCTCCTTGGACAAAAAAGAAGAAATCATCACAATCGGCAACAGCAATTATAACTATTCGGAAGTTGTTCAAGCTAAAGCAAGTGCTTATACAGCCGCTGCTTCGGAGAACGGCTCGTGGGGCGCAGTGGACTACTTCGGTAACCCGCTTAAGCTGGGGACAATTGCAGTTGACCCGAACGTCATCCCGATGGGCAGCAAGGTCTATGTTACGGGTTATGACCATGGCGGACTTCCGGTTGGCGGCATGATGGCCATTGCAGCAGACATGGGCGGTGCCATAAAAGGCGACCGTATCGATATTTTCGTACCGCAATCGCAAGAGCAAGCCAAGATGTTCGGCTTCCAATACGTGAAAGTATTTGTTCTGGAATAGCATAGTGCGATGCAAACGGCAGCCCGGTGGGGCTGCCGTTTTATTTTTACCTCGTCCGTGCACCGCGAGCCTCTGGTTTATTCAGCAGCTCGGGCAGTGTGACGATCTGATACCCTTTGCTGTGGAGCATCCGGATAAGCCTTGGCAGCGCAGCGACCGTGCCTGATAAATCCTGTCCTTCGCCGCCGCCGGCATGCTGCAAAATGATAGAACCGGGTTGCAGCGTTCGTTTGATATTGATGAGAATGCTGTTGCTGTCGAGACTTTTCCAGTCGACGGAATCCACATCCCAATTGACCACGATGTAACCTCTCCGCCGCAGCCAATCCACTTGCTGAGGGGTAATCTCGCCGTAGGGCGGTCGAATGAATTTGGGACTGTATCCGGCAAGAGGACGCAGTATCCAATCGGTTCGCCAAATTTGCTGCTCGAAAGCATAGCGGGAAATGCGCGAGAACACCGCATGATCATACGAATGATTGCCGATAATATGGCCTTCCTTGCGCATGCGCCGTACAAGAGCGGGGTGCTTGGCTGCGCGGTTGCCGACGACGAAGAAAGTGGCTCTTACTTTATAGCGAGCAAGAATCTCCAGCACCTGAGGCGTATAGCGCGGATCAGGCACATCATCGAAGGTCAGCGCCACTCTGCGTGACCCTCGCGGTCCCCAGACAACGAACGAACCGGGAAACTGCTGCTGCAGCTTTACCCATGACATGGCGCTGCGTTTCTTCTTGCGTTTCTGTTCGCTGTTGAAAGAAGGTTCAGCGCGCTTGGCATCGGCGCCATCGGCACCGCTCCCGATCGCGTTTCCTTCCTGTTCAGCTTTTGGCTGTGGTTCGCTTTCACTGACGCTGCTGACCCGCGGCAAGTCGGCAGGCGAGGAGCCGGCATCGTCAGCATGTGACGAGGAGCTTAATAATGCGGTCCAGGCAAGCAGCAGCACCAACACCCGCTTTGTTACAGGCATCCCGAACATGTTCCCAGTCCCTCCGCTCCGTGCGATAATGTACTTGTGTAGCATGCAGTACTCGGTCGATCTCATTTTGCCCTGCCATCCTTTGATCATGCATGAAAGATCCCTCTTTACACGGTTAGTCTCAAACACGTAACATGTAAGGGAATAAGTTGAAAAGGGGATAGAACATGCCAGCCATTGATATGCCGCTTCATGAATTGAAAACGTATACAGGAATCAATCCGAAACCTGCTGATTTCGATGCATACTGGGATCGCGCAGTAACGGAAATGCGCCAGACAGATGCTGCCGTCGAGCTTATTCCCAGTGCGTTCCAAACGCCGCAGGCGGAATGCTTCGATCTCTACTTCACCGGCGTCAAAGGTGCGCGTGTTCATGCGCAATATGCGCGTCCTCGGAACGCGGCAGCGCCACATCCTGCGGTGGTTCAATTTCACGGTTACACCGGTCATTCCGGCGATTGGACGGAGCGTCTCGCTTATGTATCCCTTGGCTATTCCGTGTTCGCCATGGATTGCCGCGGTCAAGGCGGCAAGTCCGAAGACAGCGGCAGCGTTAAAGGCAATACCCATCACGGTCACATCATCCGTGGTCTTGATGACGAGCCGGATCAGTTGTTGTTTCGCCATATCTTCCTCGACACGGCTCAGCTGGCAGGTATCGCCCTGAATATGCCTGAAGTTGATCCGAGCCGAGTCTACGCAATGGGCGGCTCGCAAGGCGGCGCCTTGACGATTGCCTGTGCGGCGCTCGAGCCGAGAATTGCGAAGCTTGCACCTGTATTCCCGTTCCTCAGCGACTACAGACGCGTATGGGAAATGGACCTGGCCAAGGACGCCTACCATGAGCTGCGTACGTACTTCCGTCATTTCGATCCGCAGCATGAGCGCGAGGATGAGATTTTCACGCAGCTGGGTTACATAGACATTCAGCATTTGGCTGACCGGATTCAAGGCGAAGTGTTGATGGGCGTAGGTTTAATGGATACGATCTGCCCGCCATCCACGCAGTTCGCGGCCTATAATAAGATGACCTCGAAGAAGCGGCTTGAAATTTTTCCGGACTTCGGCCATGAAGGATTGCCGGGCTTGAATGATAAAATTATGCAGTTTTTCTTAGCGGAATAGGGAGGGTACGTCCATGTTGTTAGAGGCGAAGGATAAGCTGGTTATGATTGGGGATTCCATCACAGATTGCGGCCGAGCGCGGCCTGTAGGAGAAGGGCTGTTCGATGCGATAGGCAAAGGGTATGTAGGCCAAGTGGATGCGTTGCTGACTGCAGCCTATCCGGAACGCGGCATTCGCGTTGTCAACGTCGGAACGAGCGGAAATACAGTGCTTGATTTAAAGGCGCGCTGGCAGACGGATGTGCTGGATCAGAAGCCGGATTGGCTGTCGATTATGATCGGTACCAATGACGTGTGGCGTCAATTCGATACACCTCTGATTACAGAGTCGCATGTGTACCCGGAAGAGTACGCGGCAACCTTAGAAGAACTCGTCGTACAAACAAGGCCGAAGCTGAAAGGGCTCGTATTGATGACGCCGTTCTACCTTGAACCGAATCCAAACGATGCCATGAGAGCTCAGATGGATCGTTACGGCGCGATCGTTCGTGAAATAGCAGCTAAGCATGATGCGTTGTTTGTGGATACTCAGGCTGCCTTTAACCGGGTCATGGCGCATATCTACCCGGCAACGATTGCATGGGATCGCGTTCATCCGAGTCAAGCCGGTCATGCGGTGCTCGCAAGAGCTTTCCTGCAAGCGGTCGGATTTGATTACACTCAAGGGCTATCCTAGATTTCCATCCGCTACAACAGAAGACCTCCCGATTCAACCAGAGATGGCTGGAGCGGGAGGTCTTCTTTAGGTTTAATATGTAGTGAACTAGATTTTGAAAATCGACATCGTACGCTGCAGCTGCATAACCGTCTGCTGCATTTTCTCGGTTTCCGTAACCACGGCCTGCACGGAGCCGATTTGATCGTTCATCGAAGCCGATACTTCCTCAGTGCCTGCTGCGGATTGCTGTGTAATGGCAGAGATGCTTTGGATGGCGCTTGAAATTTTACGGGCGCTCTCCATCATTTGATCGCTCTCGCCGGAGAACTGTGCAATCTGCTCGGTAATAAACTCAACGCTTGTAACCAGCTCTGAGAATATTACTTCAGAGTCCTGAAGCATCTTCATTTGGAGCTGCACAACCTCTTCGTTGACTTTAATGTTCTGGATGGCTTGTTTTACGCCGGTGTCGATGCTGCGAACCAGGTTGAATACTTCCTTGGTCGAGGAAGTGGATTCCTCTGCAAGCTTGCGCACTTCCTGCGCAACGACTGCGAATCCGCGGCCATGCTCGCCGGCGCGCGCCGCCTCGATGGAAGCATTCAGCGACAGCAGGTTCGTTTGCTCAGCCAGGTCCGAGATGGTGCGGGTAATCGCGGAGATGCCGGCTGCTTTGCGTGCCAGCTCTTCAATAGCTTCGGATACCTGAGAGGTTGCTTCAACGTTGCGGGACATCCCTGTCGATTGGCTCTCAACCGCTTGCCGTCCGCGCTCAACCAAACTTAGCGTCTGTTCGGAGCGTTCGTTCATCACTTTCGTGGAGTGTGCGTAAGAGGACACTTTGTCCTCGATTTCACGGATGGAGTCCGCCATGTCGCCGACATCCTCGGAAATTTGATTCGCCCCGGTGGCAAGCTCGCCGGCAGATGCGGCTACTTGCTCCATCACTTTCTTTAAATCGATATTTTTATCAAAGATGCTGCGGCTTGTATCATTCACGATTCTTGAAATGGTCGAGGTTTCTTTCAGAATGTCACGAAGCTTGTCTACCATGCTGTTGAAGGAATGGCCAAGCTCGCCGAGCGAAGCGGATGAGGATACATCCACCTTCTGCGTGAAGTCGCCCTTCGCGATACCGAATGCGATGGAGGTCATTTCATCGATCGATGATGTAAGCGCTGTCTCAATAACCCTGACAAGAGGGAACGTGGCAGCTGCGGCAAGTACAATGATGACTAATCCCAGTATGAGACTTCCGCCAGTAAGTGCAAGGCCAAGCAACAGCGCGATGGAAAATGTAGCTACAATCGTGTAGCAGCCGACAAGGAGCTTATTTCGGATAGATAAAGAATGGAACCATTGCATCGTGGAAGCTCTCCTTTATATGGAATAGTTATATTATAGCACCACAGTACTTTTTGTCTATATTCGTCTACAACAGGATGATTGTGTCGAAAGAAGGAGGAACGATTGTAAGGTAGATGTCGAAAGAACTAAAAGTTTGTAATGTTTTTGTATAATTATTATTGTGCGATCGAAAATCTTGTCTTATAATGGGCCTATTGGATGACTTGGAAAATTCATCTAAATACAGGATCTCGGAGGCGGAAACCTATGAATTTGGACGCAATGCCTTTAACTCGACAAGTGGACTTCGTCTTCAAGCAATTGGCTGATGAGCTTCTTAACGCTCAAGCCGGAACTGTAATCATTCAAATTCGAAATAATGCGGTCGGCAAATATGGCATTCGTCATCATCCGATTGAAAGCAGAAACGGTCAGATTGGGCAGTCCGAGCAAGGAATGACGCAAGAACAGATACAAGCCTTCAGACAGATGGCGATCGATTCCATCAAGCTGAAGCGGAATTGGACGCACGGAGAAATCATGTACGATTTCTCGGTTCGCACGGGCACAGGCGCCTGGTCGGCGAGCATACTGTTCGAGAGCAACTACAATATGGCCAGCAGCATGTTCCGTTATACACCTAAATTCGCACAGCATTCTTTCCGGGATGCTCCTTAATAGACACAGCAAAAAGCTGCCTCGGCACTCTGGGGCAGCTTTTTATTTGCCAAAATGCGGCGGATTAACGCGAAGCTCTTCCTGCAAGTTGCGTTTCTGCAATTTCAACTAGTCTGCGAGTAATGTTACCGCCGATATAACCAGCATCACGAGTTAACATGTCGCCATAGTATCCGTCTTGTGCGAAAGAAATGCCAAGACTTCTTGCTACTTCGTATTTCATTTGATCAAGCGCTGCGCTAGCCCCGGGTACGACCAACGAACCACTGCTGCGGTTGGAAGCCATCGTAATCACCTCCTTTGTGTACCCTTAGTATGGATTCGCTGGAAGCTTTTATACGATCCCGCTGGCATAATTTTCAATGTAATTTTTTCCAATTTTCTCCGATTACATCAGGAAGCCAAGTGCGAGCGGAAGCAAGAATAAGCCATAGTAGAATACATTTGCAATCGTGGAGGAGGATGGGTCGTGGTTGCAGTCACATGCGGCTGCATCAACGCCGCGCCAATTGTCCCATGCGGAATGAAGCTGGTAGATGGCCGTTGCGAAGAGACCCATTGCGGAGAGCTTCACATAGAGGCTTAGGGCAGGCTCCACGTATTGAAGCAGGCTTCCTGTCCGGACCAAATAGATAATGAACACACCGAAGCAAGCGAGGATGCAGCTTCTGATCAGATGGTGGACGATGGCTCGGCGCTGGGCGGTAGAGATCATATCCACGCCTCCTTATTGTCTGAATATGAGTTTCTCTGTCACGATGGACAATAGCCATACGGCAGCTGCCAGATACAAGCTGATCGCGATAATAACCTTGCTGCGGAAAGCGGAGAACAGCATCAGCAGGCTCTTCACATCTACCATCGGGCCGAACACCAGAAACCCCAGCAATGCCCCGGGGCCCAAGATTCCATGAAACGACGAGGCGATAAAAGCGTCCGAGGTGGAGCATAGCGATAAGGCGAATGCGGCCCCCATCATAAAGATATTCGCAGCTGCCGGATGCTCGCTGAGTGAGAGGAGTACGGTTGGATCAACTGCGGATTGTACAATAGCCGTCAGGAAGGCGCCGATGATCAAATATTTGCCGATATCAAAAAACTCATCGGAGGCATGGTTGAAGGTGGCGTGAATACGTTCGCGAAAACCGCTGTTTAAGCTGCCATAATTGTAGTTATGGCCGTAAGCCGACTCGCCGGAGCGTCCTCCGCTAAACGAATACATGCCGAGCTTGAGCGGATTGCGTTTCATGAAACGAACCATAAGCAATCCAAGCAGCATGCACACAACAAATGCAAGTCCGATCCGAGAATAAGCCATGGAGGGCTGGGAGCGGAAAGCGCTGAACGTTGAAGCGAACACAATGGGGTTGATAATGGGACCGGCGAATATAAACACCATTCCGATGTAAGGAGGCATTCCTTTGCGAATCAGCCGTCTCACGACCGGAATCATGCCGCATTCGCACAGGGGCAGGAGCAGCCCGAGCAAGCAGCCGAATAAGACGCCGGCAACCGGATGACTTGGCGTTATACGCGCGATCATCGCGTCTGAGACGAATACCTGCAGAAGGGCTGAGAAGAAGACGCCGAGCAGGATAAACGGGAAGGCTTCTATAATAATGCTGATGAATATATGCTGGAAATCATGCATGGCTATTCGAGGTCTCCTTTCGGCGAGGCGAGGGATAGGCCAGGCTATTCCCTACGATACAAGGTATGCTCGAAGTGGGCCAAGCAGGACAGCCGCCCGGAGACAATTTTGACGATCTGAAAATAGGCGCAAAGCGCTCTTGACATTTCATCCGGAGAGAGTATAATTCACGTAAATGCAATGATGGGAATAAGTAAGCGGGGATTTGCTGCTTCAGAGAGCCGGTGGGGGGTGCGAACCGGTGCATGCGTCCGACTGCCGAATGGATCCTTGAGCAGAGATGAGGAAAGCGGTCCGAAGGGACCTGCCGTATGCGTCTTCGTTTCGCTTCTCGTTAGGAAGCTTGAGGTTTACGAAGCAGAGCAGATGCGCGTCAGTCATCCGCTGCTCGTAAACAAATTAGGGTGGCACCACGGTCCTCGTCCCTTGCGGCGGAGGGCTTTTTTTGCGTTCAATTTTGGCTGTTACAACTCCAGCTCACAACCAATCAACCATAAGGGAGGAACCGACTATGCCACGCGTATTATCCGGCATTCAGCCAAGCGGTCAATTGACACTCGGCAACTACATCGGTGCGATTCAAAACTTTGTTAAACTGCAGGAAACCCATGAATGCTACTTCATGGTCGTAGACTTGCATGCGATTACGGTGCCGCAGGAGCCGGCAGCTCTAAGGGAGCAATCGGAATCGGTTGCGGCATTATTCATCGCGGCGGGAATTGATCCTGCTAAAGCGAGCGTATTCGTGCAATCCCATGTATCAGCGCATGCCGAGCTAGGCTGGTTGTTTACAACGCTTGCCTATATGGGCGAGCTTGAGCGGATGACTCAGTTCAAAGACAAATCAACAGGCAAAGACTCTGTAGGTGCCGGACTGTTCGTTTATCCGACGCTGATGGCTGCCGACATTCTCATGTACAATGCAGACCTTGTACCGGTTGGCGACGACCAGAAGCAGCATCTGGAGCTTACGCGCGACCTGGCGCAGCGCTTTAATCAGCGATACGGCGAAATGTTCACCATTCCGGAGCCGTATATCCAGAAAGTCGGCGCGCGCATCATGTCGCTCGATGACGGCACGAAGAAGATGAGCAAGAGCAATCCGAATCCGGGCAGCTACATTGCGCTGCTTGACCCGCCTGATGTGATTCGCAAGAAAATCAGCCGCGCAACGACCGATTCCGGCCGCGAGGTGAAGTTCAATCCAGCCGAGAAGCCGGAAGTCAGCAACCTGATGAGTATCTACTCGCATTGTGCGGGGGTTACGCTTGATGAAATCGAAGCGCGTTATGAAGGGCAAGGTTACGGCGCGTTCAAGAAGGACTTGGCGGAGCATGTTGTTGCAAAGCTGGAGCCGCTCCAGCAGCGTTACGCGGAAATCCGCAGCTCAGGCGAAATTCATGAGATTCTGAAGCAAGGCGCAGAGCGCGTGTCGGTCATTGCGGATAAGACGCTTCGCGATGCGAAAGAGAGAATGGGCTTCCTTCTGCCTCGTTCTTAACGTTTATCAACTTGTAAGAAAGCTTAACGCCGCAAGCAAGGGAGATTTTATCCTTGTTTGCGGCGTTTCATTTTGGCATTCACGACAAACCCTGCCCCGATACTGCAGATGGTTAATATGAACATCAGCACGGCAACCCACCCATTATAGCTAATGGAAATAGCTGTGGCACTCATGAGCAATACCGAAAAAATCGCGAAAAACAAGGCCATTGGCTTAGACATTCAGGCACTCTCCTTAACCTTATAAAATTGTTTTTAAACTTTAGCATATTCTTCTCGCAAACGAATCATAATAAGTTTGCAACACACCATCGTAAGAGATGAAAGGAGAAATTCCACATGGCAGGACAACAATCTCGTAGCAGCAATACGCTGGTCGTACCGCAAGCAACCGCAGCTCTTCAACAAATGAAGTATGAGGCGGCGCAAGAGTTGGGTATTCAAATTCCTTCAGATGGCTACTATGGCAACGTCTCGACTCGAGACGCAGGATCATTGGGCGGATACATCACTCGTAAACTCGTCCAAATCGCCGAACAGCAACTATCGGGATCATCCAACTTCCGTTAAAGCGCTGTTAAAGGAACAATAAATACCGAAGAGTAACAGCAGAAGCTCAAGGGCAGCCTTGAGCTTCTGCTTTGTTATGTTTATAGAATCAAACGTACTTATTGTTTCTTTCGAACCCGTTTCCTAAACGAAACAAGCGAAAAGCCTCTTCTATTGTGCAAGAAGAGGCTTCCTTAAGTCAATACGTATTCATTCTCAGCCGCTTTTGCAGCCGATCCTCGCTTAACCACCCGACGTAAGAGCCTAATGTTTTAAACTCTGTATCCATCAGCAGCACGCCGACAAAGGGATATTGCTTGCGATGACGATAGCGCACATCGGACCAGCGAACTTCATACCCCCAAGGATGCTCCTGCACTTCGGCACAAGCGAAGGAAGTGAAGTAGAGAAAGGCACGAATGGAATGATCGTTCTTGGACTTCTCAACGGCAGGGTGGTCGGAGCATTTGGCCCGGTCCATCCAGCGCAGCTTGCCATGCCGATAGTCACCGATTAGGAAGGAGTCGTCAGCGCGGCGTTTCACGACATTCCAATCATATAGCGATATGGTTGGGATCAGGATATAGCGGTCGCCGGCCTCATGTACGGTATCGATGCGAACGAGCTGCTTCTGGAGGGCGTAATGGGCTGCCGTTCGCCAGCAATAATAAACAATCAAGAAGGCGTAGAGCAGCGGGAATACAATTTGCGGATTCCCGACCTTAAGTCCCCACATGACAATCGCAATGAGATGGGCCAAGAAGATAACCGGGTCGAAGATATGGATTATGTTCCAGGAAATCCATTTCTGATTGAACGGCCGCATCGCCTGCGTGCCGTACGTATTAAACAAATCGACGAATACATGGACAACGACGGCGAGCAGTACCCAGCCCCCAAGATGGAGCCATGGAAGCTGAAAGCGAAATATCGTTTGGAGCAGCAAGGTGATTAGCGCGGTCCAGATGCCAATGGCCGGCAGGGAATGTGATGCGCCTCGATGGTTTCGAATGTAAGCCGCATTGCTCTTGAAGCGCAGCAATCCGTCAAGATCGGGTGCTTGCGATCCAAGCACCGTTCCGATCAGAACGGCGGCATAGAGCGTTTGGTCGGAGGCGACGGCCGGATCGACAGAGGCGAGCCCCGCGAGTCCCAGTCCCATGACCAAATGCGTTCCGCTATCCATACAGGGAACCTCCTCGTGTTAGCATATGCCTTGGTGTGGAAATGCACATTTTGTGTAAATATAAGAAAGAATAAGTGTTACACCTTATACTAACCCTATATTCCACCGGAATGAAACGCGCTGCGCCGACAAGGGGGAAGTCGACAGCCGTTTCACCTCGATACTTCTATTTGTACGCTTAAGTATTTTCCGAATCGTGGGCGATTATAACTAAATATTTGTTAACGCCGGAATAGGCCGCCGCGACGCGAACTAACTTGGTTACCGAAAGGATGTGCCGCACATGTATATTTGTTTTGTGGAGTATCATATTGCACCCGAGAGCGAAGCCTTGTATCGAAGCTGGATTGCGGACAAGCCCGGCAATGGCGAGGCGTTCAAGCTGTATGAGGGCACCGATCAGCCGCTGCTCTTCGTGGAGGTGTGGGAAGCGGCGAGCGAGCAGGAAGCGCTGGACATCAAAAAAGAACGCTGCGGGGAGCGTTCTTCATGGCATGCGATGTCACAGTGGGTGCCGGGCGGCAGCCCAAAAGTCCATGCGTGGACCTTTAAGCCGATCAGCGGCCCGTCGGTACCGGAGTAGATACCGGCGTCGTATTCGTAATCGTTTGGCCGTTAAACGTATATTCGTAGTTAATCGGGCCATCGAATGTAACGTAATCGAGATTTAGCGTAAGCAGTAAGTAACGCATTCCTGTAGACGGATCGCTGATAATGATATGATCGCGTCCTGCGGCTTCGATGATACCGCGGAATACTTTGGCGTTCCATTCCCGGTTGTTCTCGTACGTCATATAAAAGGTAGCCATTTTTCCGCGGTTCATCCGCAGGATATTCTCTACATAAGACTCTTCGGTAGCCGGAATGGTAATGACATTACCGCCGGCAGGTGTAACGAATGAACCGCTTGGTACCATTGGCGGAGCCATGGAAGCACCTGCTACGAAAGGTGTTGGCACCGGACTCGGCATCGGTGTCGCTGTCGGATGCTGATAGTAGCCGTAACCGTATCCTCCGGGAAATCCTCCCGTACTTGCTGGACTAACCGCTGAATTGTACCCATAACCGTTTGACATAAGAATTAATTCCTCACTTTCGCATTATCAACTTTAAAGGGATCATCAATAAACTGCCGGGCACTCGCTTTGCTTCGGAGAATAGAAGCAGTGTGCCTTGAATTTACCGACGAGCCTCTGATCCCACCATGTTGGAGGGCAGCTGCCGGCAGGACGGAAGTACCATAAGGAGTTCGTTGACGGCCATAGGCGTTCACCGTTTATGACGCGTTTGGCCAGCGCGATCTCATTGTCTCTGGCAGCTTGATAGAAATAGCCTTTCTGAGTTGCTTCGAATCCTCCGGGGCTCTGGTATACCATCTGTTGAATGGTGCGAATGTTCTTGAAATCGATGCAGTTTCCCAGCACACGGTTGACACCAACATTGCCTACCATCAACATACCCTGGTTGCCTTCGCCTTCAGCTTCCGCGCGGAGGAGCCTTGCAAGCAGTTTGACTTCTTCGGAGTTGGATTTAATAGCTGCCATTTCGCTTGGGTTCCACTTCCTTTCGATCACATAGGCCATTGACCACATTGACAGTGTATTGAGATATGGGCAAAATGGTTCCATTAGGTGTCAAATTCATGAACAAGAACCGCGAACATTGTCAACAGCTTGTTTTTTCGGTATGATAAAGAACGATTTTAAAACAAAAAAGATGGGTTAATTTTCACTCATAGGCATTGGAAGCGGGGAGACTGGCTGTGTTTAAAGAATATGTGGCCCTGACAAAACCGAACCTGGTACGATTGAATGCTTTCGCGGGGTTTGGCGGGTTTTGGGTCGCTTCCAAATGGGATATTGATTGGTTGCTGCTGCTCTACATGCTGATCGGATCGGTACTTACGATGGCATCGGCATGTGTCATTAATAATTATTGGGACCGCGAGCTGGACAAGAAGATGGAACGCACGAAGAATCGCGCGCTTCCGACCAATCGACTGAGTCCGACCAACGTTTTGGTGTACGGTATCGTACTAGGGATTGCAGGCGTTACCGTGCTGTTCACCTTGGTGAACCCGATTAGCGGCTGGCTTGGATTGCTTGGGTTTTTCGTGTATGTCGTCATTTACACCATGTGGCTGAAGCGCACTTCGACTTGGAGCACGTCCATTGGCGGCGTTTCGGGTGCAATGCCTCCGGTAATCGGCTACTGCGCGGTAACCGGCGTTGTGGATGAAGGCGCATGGCTGTTGTTTGCACTGCTGTTTCTGTGGCAGCCGGCTCATTTCTGGTCGCTCGCAATCAGACGGGTGGAAGAATACCGCGCGGCAGGTTTCCCATTGCTGCCGGTCATCAAAGGCATTCATCGCACGAAGCTGCAAATGAATCCGTACATTCTGCTCTTGATTCCAACCGGCATTCTGTTCTTCACATATGGCTACGTCGGTTATGCGTTTCTCATCATTTCGCTTCTAGGCGGCGTGCTCTGGCTGGTTCATACGTTGATCGGGCTCAAGGCGCAGGATAACAACAAATGGGCGAAAACGAATTTTATTATTTCCATTAACTATTTGATGATTGTATTTCTGGTCATGATCGTCGATACGAACGGCATCGGTTAGGAGGGCGATTCATGCCTATTTTACGCAAATATGGATTTGTAATTGCAGTGCTGGCGTTATGTTTGGTCATGGCGATTTACTTATATCTTTCCTCCTCGAAGGAAGCGAAACCGAACTTGGATCAGAATTTGAAGGCGCCGAGCTTTCAGCTGACGGATTTGGATGGCAAGCAAGTAACGCTTGACGATTCGGAAGGTAAAGTACGCGTGATCTATTTCTTCTATGCCAATTGTCCGGACGTCTGCCCGCCTACGACTTATCTGATGACCCAGGTGCAGGACAAGCTGAAGGCGAACGGAACCTTCGGCAAAGACGTGGAATTCATGTCGATCACCTTCGATCCGAAGCGTGATACGGCAGAGGCGATGCGGAAATTCGCCGGGAAGTTTGACATCGACATGAGCGGCTGGACGTTCCTCCGGGAAGACAGCGAGGAACAGACGAAGCAGCTGATGAAGGACTTTGGGCTGGGACTTATCAAGGATGACGCAACGAACCTGTTCACGCATACGGACACCATTACGTTCGTTGACCGGAAAGGCGTCGTTCGCAAATATTTAACGGGCTCGATCGACGAAACGCAAAGTCCGGAGAAGATCGTTAACGTCATAGACGCATTGGTTGAAGAGTAGCATGGTCATATTCTTATCGATATTATGGAACAACATCATCCCGTTGTCAGTCATGATTGCTATAGGCATCACACTGCATCGGGTTTTTTCTTTGGACATCAAAACCTTATCCAAGCTGAACTTTTACTTGTTTTCGCCGGCTATTATTTTTAAATTATTGTATACGACGGAAGTGACGCTGAAATCGGCGATGACCGTTCTGCTGTTCTTCGTTGTATTCATGGTTCTGATGTACGCTTGTGTGGAAGCGGTCATTCGGCTGCGGGGAATTGCCGGAGGAAGGCGCGGGGCCATGCGCAACAGCGTGCTGTTCTATAACAGTGCGAACTACGGCATTCCGCTCAATGAGCTTGTATTCGCTTCGAATCCATACACGCTGTCGATTCAAGTGCTGATCATGATGCTGCAGGCGCTGCTGCCGAACACCTACGGCATCTACAGCGTCAATGCGCATCGAATCAGCGGTAAGGAGATTATACGGACGATCCTTAAGCAGCCGGTCATCTATGCAATCCCGCTCGGGTTTCTGATGCGAGGTTTTCATATCCCGATCCCGTATGCTTTATCCGTACCGCTTGATTATTCGGCTAATGCTTTTATCGGCACGGCGCTTGTTACGCTTGGCGTACAGCTGGGGAGCATGAAGTTTTCCGTTCACAGCTTCATGGTGAAGGAAGTGCTGATCTCGTGCACGATGCGCCTCTTGCTGGGACCGCTCCTGGCATTTGCCGTCGTGTGGATGCTCGGACTCGAAGGGCTGATGGCGCAGGCGCTCATCGTCTCCTCCAGCGTTCCGACATCACTCTCCAGCGTTCTGCTCGCAGTGGAGTTCGACAACGAGCAGGAGTTTGCTTCACAGGCTGTTCTGGCTTCAACTGTGCTAAGTATTGTAACGGTTACGCTTGTAATTTTCGTACTGAACGTTTAGTTTGCTGCTATTATACGATTGAATCCTTAGAAACCATCTTCTTTACTCCATATGGCGGTGCCTTGAGCAGGATACACGATGTATTCCTCGAGGCCCGCTTTTTCTAACTGCTCGATTAAGTATTCCTCAGGCGTTTTCTCCACACCCGGAAACCCGCGCCGCGTATGGATATGGTCGGCATCCGGGAACGCATCCCGCAGCATGCCCCTGATTCGTCTGCCGGAAGCATCGTTATCGGTGAAGATGTACGCATGACGGTCGCCGACCTGCCGGCGCAGCTTCTCGATTTGATTGACGCCCGGCGTGCCCATCGTGCAGAAAATCGGTGTTTCCTCCGCAAGCACACGGCGCAGCCGGCTTCTGTCGTTCTTGCCTTCTACAATGATCGCGATATCATCCATCGCAGTCCTCACCTCTTTCATTTCCACCATCTTATACTATTCTACGCTAACTTGAAAAACGAAAAACGGCTTGCCGATTGGCAAGCCGTTTATGTCCGTATCTTTGGGGGGATGGATTAGTACCAGCCGCCACAGCCGCAAATTACAATGACCAGGAGGATGAAAAGCACCAGGATGGAACCAGCTGAGGTAAATGCGCCATGATGGCCATGTCCTCCGCGTTCAGCATCTACGAATTGAGACATTGTGAATGTCACCCCTCTTTCGCATGATGTCTAACAGGGCGTTTGGGGCTCTGCTTCACTGAGTAAAGCATTCCAGCCTCTTGCCACACTGTAATGTATGCCCCTGAGTGATAACAGCCCTGTGCAATTACCCAGTTCCTGAAAAATGGGCGCTGGAGCTTGATCCACCTGCTTTTGTAGGCGAAGCATAGAAGGGAAGAACGCAAACGGCGATCATGAGGCTTAAGAAAGCAATATAGTAGGGCGATATGAATTCGCGCAGCTGTCCGGCTAACATCGGACCCATGAATGCGCCGATCGAGAAAGCGATCGATAAGATCGAGAACATCCGGCCGTATCGGGTCCCGCCGCTCCGCTCGATGAGGAGCGAGGAGAGCGCCGGGAAGATGACGCCTTTGGCCATGCCGACGAATAACAGGAGTACCATGAATGGAAGCGGGACACCGGCCGCGATGGCGAAATAGGTGAGTGCCAGCATGAAGGCGCCCCAGAGCGAGCGAAGAAACGGCGAGAGCTTGTTAAGAAACAACATGCTGAGCGTGAACAGCGCGCCGAGGCTGACGATGGAGAACAGCAGTCCGGTCGTCATCATGCCTTCCTTCGTGGTCGATATAAGCGGCAGCTCGAAGGATAAGATGCCCTGCGCGCAGCTCATGGCAATCGGCAGGGCGAAGATCAGCCAGGGTACCGGAGGCTGCGGCCCTTCCGTGCCTCCCCGCATGCCCAGCGCCTCGGCACTCGCTTGCGTTGCCAGCGCTTTGGACTCCGGCGCAGTGGCCTTCTGAGGCACTAATTCGCGGATAAAGAACATTGCGCAGGCAGCGGTGGCGATCAAAATCCAGCCGAGCACGGAGAATGCCGTCGTAAAGCCGATTTGGGCAACGAGATACGCGCCGACTGCAGGCGAGATCACCGATGCGACGGTATGGACAAGGCCATTGCCGGCCATGAGCTTGCGCTGCCGGATTTGGCTTGTAGCAATGCGTGCGAGCAGCGACATACAGGCCGGGGACAGAAAGGCGAGCACGAAGCCGCTGATTGAACGGAGTACAAGCAGCTGCCATGGATTCGTCACCATGGCTTGCAGAAGCAGGATGCCGCCTGCTGCGGCGAGGCTGAACACGATGAATAGCCGGCTGCCATAACGGTCGACCCCATAACCGGCTATGAGATTGCCCGGCAGATGGGTAATGGAGTACAGTCCCATCATCAGTCCGATAAAGGACGGAGCAGCGCCGATTGAGATGGCGAATGGAGTCAAGATGGGATACTGGGCATGTAAATCAAAGAACGCGACAAACAGAAACAAATACAGCCAAATCGCAGTTTTCACGTGAAACCTCCTTCGGATTTGCATAAACGCGCAGCGATATCGGTGTGGACAGTATGTTACTACTTGTACGCTTGGCCGGGCTGTGATATGTCTCTCGCAACTGAGTTGGTTTACGGTGGTAGGGTCATGGGTTATAATGTTTTGTATGTAGACTTTTTGGCGGGTATAATGGAGGAGACCAATCGATGGGCTTGGATTTTAACTATGATTTGGACACGTACGTACAATTCTTCAAGGACAAATGGCTGTTCCTGGTAATAGCCCTTGTAGTGCTGTTCATCGTTGTTCGTATTGTAAAGACGGTCGTGAAATGGCTGATCGTTGTGGCTATTCTTGCAGGCGTCGTATTCTATAGCGGACATTCGCTGGAAGAATTGAAGAATCTCGGATCCGAGCTTGGCACGAAGGTAGCGGACAGCGTGAAGCAAGAGGCAATCTCGGCGATGGCCGGCGAAGCGCAGGAAGCTACATTCACAACGAACAGTGACGGAACCTTCACGGTGAAGACGAAGAACCTCCAGCTTGACGGCACGCCGGGCGAGAAAGAAGTGAAAGTGAACTTCCGCGGTACGCCGCTTGGCACTTGGAAGATCGATGCGGCAATTCAATCCTTAATTGATCAAGCAAAGAAGAACGTCTAGACAAAGGCTGTTTGAAGACAAGCCTAATCCGTTTAGGTGATGGAAGGAGGCTTCATCATGAATGCTTGGGTAGCTCCCTTATTGAAACCGGAACCGGTTGCGCTCATGGTGCTGATTATCCTGCTTGGCTCATTCATTCAAGGCATGAGAAGAGGTGCGTCGGGATCTGCGAAGCACCTTTTCTTTTTTATTTGGCAAGCGGTTTCGGTCGTGATTGCGCTTGTGCTTGCCGGTAGAGGCGCTTCGCGGCTATCGCCGGTAATCCGCGATTGGCTGGAAGCCAGAAACATCATCGTGCCTCAGGAAGAGCTCAGTGCAGCGAAAGAACTATGGTACACGGTTGTGACCAGCCTGCGTGACTTTGAGCTGCTTCGCTTCGGCGCGCTGTTTCTGGTGCTGTACTCGCTCGTCCGATACTTGCTTCGACTGCTTGAGCCGCTATGCTACATGCTCTATGATGCGCTGATGCAGCCGGCGAAGCACGCGGATCAGGTAACGCGCAGGGGCCGGCCTTCCGCATACGGGAGGCTCTCCGGAACGGCGAGCAGGACGACCGGGGCTTTGATCGGCGCGCTGCTGGGCGGCGGACGTGCTTTTCTTGTCATTGCCGTGCTGTTTGTGTATGTCACGCTTGCTCCCCATGCGCTTGGAGCGGACGCCATTAGGTCGTCCGCGATCTATGCGAAGACGGCCGCAGAGCTGCTGGACCCGGTAGCCGGCGATGTGCTGAAGCGCGGTCCGGTCATTACCGATGCGGTTCAGGCGGAGTTTCGCCGTGTGCTGCAGCGCAAATATGAGGTCATCGATGCCGCGGTGCCTGCCAACATCGAGGCTGCAGCGGCTGAAGTAACGAAACAGTCGGATAATGATGAAGCGAAGGCGCGGGCACTCTATGATTGGATTGGCACGCGTATTGCATATGACTGGGATAAAGCCAATAATTATGTAGAGCACGGTGTTTGGAAAGAACAAACGCCAACTGAAACTTTTGATACCCGAAAAGGCGTCTGTATAGATGTGGCCAGATTGTATGCGGTGATGGCGCGTTCCGTCGGGCTTGATGTGCGGGTCGTTACAGGTCTCGGCGCAACAGGCAACGGCAGTTATGGACCCCATGCTTGGAACGAAGTGCGTTTGGCAAGCAGCGGTGCTTGGATTCCGCTTGACGCAACATGGGCCTCCTCAGGCGATTGGTTTAACCCGGCTGGGTTCTCGAGCACGCATATAAGGGAAACTTGACCGTGTAGAAAGGAGATTTACAGTGGTGCAGGATGATCCGCAGAAGCGGGAGATTGTGAACCGGCGAAATTTTTCGTTCCGGTTGAACTTATTCTTTTTTGCTACGTTTTTTGTGTTCAGTGTTCTGATTGTTCGGTTGGCTATTTTGCAGTTCGTTGAAGGGCCCTCTCTGCGTGAGGAAGAAGAGAAGCGGGGCTCGAAGGATGTCCTAATCCCGCCGATTCGCGGCAATATTTATGACTCGGGCGGTTCGCCGATTGCGTATTCGACCTCGACTCAATCACTCCATTACAGCATAGAGCCGGGAACGAAGAAAGCGGATTCTATCGCAATGGCCCAAAAACTGTTTGAAGTATTCCAGAAGTACGGCAACCCGAAGACCGCGGTGACATTAGAACAAATTATCAAAAACATGGATCTGGATTACAAGAAAAATACGGTAACCGTCCCTAGGCGCATCAAAAGCGGGCTGACTCAGGATGAGATCGCCTACTTCATGGAGAACCGCGACTTGTATAAGGGGATCGATATTGTAGAGGAAAGCATTCGTCATTACGATACGAGCAAATTTGCTGTCCAATTGGTCGGCTACTTGAAGAAATTCGGCGGCGGTGCCGAGAACAATTTGTACAAAGACCGCGCCAAAACGGATGATCCGCGTTTGAAGTATTTGCAGCAAGAAGACGTTGGTTACGACGGGCTTGAGTATATGTTCCAGGATGTGCTGAGGGGCAAGAACGGTTTGAAGACGTATCCGGTAAACGCGGCAAGCCGGGTTATCGGTCCGCCGGTCATTACGAAGCCCGAGAAAGGCGACAACATCTATCTCACGATCAACCGCCACGTTCAGGAAGTGACGGAACAAGCGATCATGGATCAGCTTCATTTTCTGCAGACTACGCCGGATCGCGATCGGCATGAGGATAATGCGAAGACCGGTTATGCGGTGGCGATAGAGGTTAAGACCGGCAAGATCATTGCGATGGCCAGTATGCCGGATTATAATCCGAACATCTGGGAAGGCGGAAAGATTAGCACGGAGGATTACGATATGATCAGCAATGTGCTGCAGAACGGCACGATCAGTCCGGTTATCGGTCCTTACAAGGACCCGAAGGAGCAGCGAAAGCATCCATCATCCGTTGTCTTCCTTGGATCCACGCAGAAGCCATTGTCTATCCTGATCGGGTTAAATGAGAAGCTGTTCACGACGAATCAAACGTATACGGACACCGGTTCATTCTATTATGGCCGGGAAGGCTCAACACGCCGCAGAATCGGTAATGCCAAGGGGCATGTGTACGGCGTGCTGGATCCGGCCAAGGCGATTGCGAAATCTTCTAACCCCTTCATGGCTAAGATGGTCGGAGATGCCCTCTACCGGAAAGACTCGGATAAAGGCGTGGCGATCTGGGACAGCTATGTGAAGCAGTTCGGCCTCGGGGCAGATACTGAAAGCGGCTTGCTGAACGAGAGCAAAGGGGTTATCGGCTATTTCCACGAGGAAGAAGCCGCGAGTGCGCAGTCCGCGCTAATTCTGGCTTCCTTCGGCCAGATGGGACGTTACACAACGCTTCAGCTTGCTCAGTATGCCGCAACGCTCGCCAGTCATGGCAAACGGATGAAGCCGCAGTTCGTGAAGGAAATCCGTGATGCGGACGGCAAGGTCGTGCAGAGCTTCCAGCCGGAAGTGCTGAATACGATCAATTTCCCCGAGAAATACTGGGATGAAATCGAGACGGGCATGTTGAATGTTAGCGTAACCGAGTTTAACAACGCGCCTTACAAGGTACTACGGAAAACAGGAACATCCCAGCAGCAAGTAAGCGGAGCGACGGTCGAGAATTCCGTGTTTATCGCGTCTGCCCCTGCGGAAGATCCTGTCATTGCGGTAGCCGTTGTTATTCCGGAAGGCGGCTTCGGTGCTTATGGAGCGGCTCCTGTCGCGCGCAAGATACTCGATGCGTACGATGATGCCATCGGGATGAACGGCGTGCCGAAGAAGCCGAAAGCGCCTGTGAATCCGCCGACGACGGGGACGGGGACGGCAGGCACGACCACGGAGAACGGCAAGACGGATACGACGCAATAAAGAGGAGCCTATCACGGCGATACAAGAGGGTTGTCCCGAAGTCAAATTGGCTGTCGGGGCAGCCTTTTTATATGGGTCGGAAGTTGCACGCGAGAAACATTTTTGCATAAGATAAAACATGAAAGGATGCCATCCAATACCGCAAGGAGGGATCCATATGCGCCGTTCCAAGAAGCACGCCGCCATTCGTCGCCTGCTGTATGCTATTTTATTTCTTACCGGTACCCTTTTGGGGGTATAACAGCAAGATGGAACACAAAAAGCACAAGATTGAATAACGCGTTTCCGTGCAGGACTCACTATAATTAGAAAAGTATCCAAGCGCGATTACCGCTGGCGTTCGGGCAGGTTTGGATTCTGTTCAGAATGTGCTAAAATTGGTACATTGATCGCTTGCAGCAGCTGCAGTTTGCTCTATAGGGAGGGCTCCATGGGAACAATCAAGCTAATCGCACTCGATATGGATGGAACATTGCTGAACGATCGACAAGAGATCAGCAGTGAGAATGCAAAGTGGATTCACCGAGCGTTGGATGCCGGCGTTACCGTTTGTTTTGCGACCGGACGAGGTTTTCCGAGCGCGCTGCCTTATGCGGAGCAGCTAAAGCTGGACACGCCGATGATTACGGTGAACGGTGGAGAAATTTGGAAGCGACCGCACGTGCTTCATAAGCGCACACTGATGTCGGCATCAACATTGAAGCGGCTTCACCAAGAAGCATTGAAGTATCCGGAATGCTGGTACTGGGCCTATTCCACGATGGGCATTTACAACAAGGAACAGTGGATCGAGCCTGCCGGCGATTATGAGCATCATCATTGGCTGAAATTCGGTTATCACACTGAGGACGCGGCAACGCGCGAAGCGATTCTGAGAGAGACCTCAAGCTGGGGCGGGCTGGAGATAACGAATTCCTCACCGTGGAATTTGGAGATGAATCCGGAAGGCGTATCGAAGGCTTCCGCCATACGCGAGCTGTGCTCGCTGCTTGGCATCGACATGTCGCAAGTTGCCGCGATGGGCGACAGCTTAAACGATATCGCGATGATCCGCGAGGTTGGTTTAGGCGTTGCGATGGGCAACGCGCAGGAAGAAGTGAAGGCCGTGGCAGATGTCGTAACGGTGAATCATAATGAGGACGCGGTTGCGCATGTGATCCGGGAGTATGTGCTGAAGGGATGAGTACAGCATGGAGATAGCCGGTTGGATCTTAGTCATTATTTTGTTTGTGATTGGTATGGCCGGAGCCATTTATCCGATTCTGCCGGGGGCGCTTGCGATCTACGCGGCATTCTTCGTGTATGGCTTCTTTATCTCGTTCTCTCCGTTTGGTTTCTGGTTCTGGACGATCCAGTCGTTAATTGTCATTGCGCTGTTCATTGCGGATTATGCCGTCAGCGCTTGGGGCGTTAAGAAGTATGGAGGCTCCAGGGCCTCGGTGATCGGCAGTACGATCGGACTTATCGTAGGTCCATTCGTTATTCCTGCCTTTGGTATCATTCTTGGACCTCTGCTCGGGGCCGTGCTCGGTGAGCTGTTTACCGGCGCGAAAATGGACAAGGCTCTCAAAGCCGGGCTTGGTGCGGTAGTTGGATTGTTTTCCAGCATGGTCGCCAAATTCATGATGCAAGCGGCTATGATTATTATTTTTATCATTTGGATCTAATTTGAGGAGGCAGACAAAGTTGATTAAAGTTACAGTATGGAATGAATTTATGCATGAGAAAACGAATGAGGCCGTTATTAAAGTTTATCCGGATGGGATTCACCAAGCCATTAAAGCAGGCATCGGCACAGATGGTTTCGAAGTAGCGACAGCTACGTTGGAACAGCCGGAGCACGGCTTGACGGAAGAAGTGCTTGCGAATACGGACGTTCTGATCTGGTGGGGCCACATGGCTCACGATAAAGTGGAAGATGAGATCGTGGAGCGTGTACATAAACGCGTTATGAATGGCATGGGTCTGATCGTGCTTCACTCCGGCCACTTCTCCAAAATTTTCAAGAAGCTTATGGGCACGGGCTGCGACCTGAAATGGCGCGAAGCCGATGAGAAAGAGCGGATCTGGACGGTTAACCCGGCTCACCCGATCGCTGCAGGCCTTCCGGAATATTTCGAAATGGAACGCGAAGAAATGTATGGCGAGCACTTCGATATTCCACAGCCGGATGATCTCGTATTCGTCAGTTGGTTCGAAGGCGGCGAAGTATTCCGCAGCGGCTGCACCTGGCACCGCGGCCAAGGTAAAGTGTTCTACTTCCGTCCCGGTCACGAGACGTACCCAACCTACTATAACGAAAATGTACTACAAGTGATCAAGAACGGTATCCGCTGGGCAGCTCCGTCCAATGCGGCAGCGCCTGTTCGCGGTCACCACCAACCGCTTGAGGTCATCAAAGCGAAATAATGAGTGTGGTCAGGAGAGCAAATGGTTAAAAAGGATTCTTTAATCAAAGGAACGATCATTCTCGCAGCGGCAGCGCTGGTAGCCCGGTTTCTCGGGATCTTCCAGCGCATCCCGCTGGATTATATGACAGACAGCAGCGGCGGCGGTTATTTTACCGTCGCTAATAATATTTATTTAATGCTTCTTATTGTAGCAACCGGAGGCATCCCGAGCGCGATCAGCAAAATGGTCTCTGAGCGTTATGCCCAGGGCCGTCCCGATGATGCGAAACGGATTTACAAAGCGGCTCTCTTATTCGGTTCCATCACAGGTGTGGTGATAACGGTGCTGCTGCTTGTATTTGCTCCGTTCTACGCGACGCATATCGCGGAGAACCCCGGTGCTGATTTGGCCGTTCGGGCCATTGCGCCTGCGCTGCTGTTCTTCCCGATCATCGCGATGATGAGAGGATACTTCCAAGGCCGTCAGCTTATGGCAGCCGGAGGCATCTCCCAAATCATCGAGCAAATTCTCCGCGTTATTACAGCGGTAGGGCTTGCGTATATCGTCTTGGCTTGGGGCTGGGGACAGAGCTGGATTGCCGCAGCCGCGACATTCGGCAGTGTGTTCGGCAGTGTGGGCGCTTTCTGCGTGATGTTATTCTACGCAAGGAAGCTGCGGAGACACGATGCGCTTGAGAAAGCCGCTGCTCCTGCGGCCGAGACGAAATCGACAGCTCAGGCGGCGCGTGCACCGTTGTCGTTTAAGACGATTTATAAGGAAATGTTCCGAATATCCGTGCCGATCGTCATTACTTCGATGACCGTTCAATTTATTTATTTCTTTGACACTTCGTTGTTCATGAAGCTGACGCACGGGTATTACAATGCGGTCGATGCACGTCAAACGCTGGACTGGCTGGGGTTGAAGGCGCAGGCGCTGGCGGGAATTCCGCCGATTCTGGCGATCGCGCTCAGTCAATCCATGATTCCGGTCATATCCGCTGCCTATTCCGTACGCAATATGCCGGAGGTAGAGCGTCAAGCATCGCTTGTCATGCGCATTGTGGTCTTTACGGGCGTGCCGGTTGCTCTCATCATGACTATTGCTGCTACGTCGATAAATGGTTTGCTCTTCGCGAATACGGGCGGTAGTTTGGCTATTGCCGCATTGACGGCCGGCACGATTTTCCAAATCACGATGATGACAAGCAATACCGTTCTGACCAGCATGAACAAACCGCATATGCCGATGAGGCATGCACTGATCGGTATAGTCGTGAAGGTTGTGACGAGCCTGGCTCTTGCGCCTTTCATGGGCGTATACGGTTTGATCCTGTCCTCTACGATCTGCTTTATGACGATCGCATCGCTTAACTTCCGAGCGATTCGCAAGGAAATCTCACTTTCCATCCTCGGGCGGCGTTGGGCCGGTTATGCGATTACGATCGTAGCGGCATCCGGTGCAGGCTGGCTCATCGATTATGTATGCAGACACTATATCGGCGGTATCCCGGCTAAGCTGACCTTTCTGATATCCTGCATCGCTGCGGGAGGCATTTCGTTCGGACTCTATGTCGCGCTGTTAGTGCTGCTTCGAGTCGTGAAGGCCGAAGACGTCCGGCAGTTCCCGGGTCCGCTGCGCAAGCTGCTAAACCCGCTGATGCGAGTTGCGTCGCGTTCTTAATTAACTGGATTGTTATTCCCACAACTTCCTCTTCATGGTAAAATGGACCTTAGTCTTTTTACCGTTGGAGAGGAGTTTTTTTGTTGAAAAAGCGGCCTGGGTTGTGGAGAAATTCATGCTTACTGCTATTATCGCTTCTCGTATTCATTGTGGCCGGCTGTCAGGCATTAGGCGGGGTGGATTTCAATGCCATGCTGAAGCAGTCGCTGAAGGTTACCTCGTATGAAGGCAGCCAGTTGGTGGAATTCAAGCTGCTTCTGAAGGACAATGCACTTGCTGATGCGACAGACGAAGAGAAAGCAGTGCTCGATTTGGTATCCTCGGTCAAGCTGCAGCTTGATCATGTGATGGTCGCGCAAGCCGGTGCCATGTCCGTTAAGGGAAAGCTGTCGCTTGGCGAAAAGTCCATTGCGTTTAGCGCTCAGCTGGATGACAAGCTGACCGTGATTGATCTTGAAGGGGCAAAACGCCCGATTGTCATACATATGGCCGGATCGGCCGATCTGCAGGACGATGACGGGCTCGGAATTAATGATGCGACAGAGGCTAAGCTGACGGAAACCGCCAAACAGATGATGGATGTCGCAGGCGACTATGCGATTCATAATTTGCCGAATCCGAAGCACTTGTCCGTCAATGTCGGGCAAGAGCAAGTAGCGGGAGAAACCGTTAGCGGGATGAACATTCATGCGGAGCTGACAGGCATAGAGCTGTGGGATTGGGCGAAATCCTATGTAGAAGCGCTTCTAAGCGATAAGGATGGGCTGAAAGAAATGCTCACCCAATTGCTTGAGCTGGTTCAAAGCCAGAGCGATGCCCTGAAATCCACCGGTGCAGAGAGCATATTCGGTTCGCTGCCCGAAGAAGAAATCGATGGGGAGAGCGTTCAGGAAGCGACCGACAGCGTGGTGGAAATGCTCACGGAGCTGAAGGACGGGATCGCCAAGACGGAGCTGAACGACCAAGAAGAGCTTAACCACATCTTTACCAAAGACACGTATGTAAAAGGCGACCTGTTCATCGACAGCAAGCTTGATATTCGCAAGTCGGTGATCGAGGCTTCGATCAAACCGAATCTGGCAGCGCTGGATGCCCTGGCAGATAAGGAGGCTGCAGCTGCAGCTCAAGAAACTGTGGCAGCTGATGGTGAAGAAATGCTTACCGCGGTTAATATTGGGGAGCTGGAAGAGTCCGCGCCGATCGAAGGCCTATGGCTCAAAGTGACGTCCGATCGGTGGAATGTGAACGGTAATGTAATGCCGGATCAGCCGACTGCACCTCGACTTTCGATCGACGGGGAGCAATTGATGGAGATGGAAGGCTACGAAGTGCTGCGTAACCTCGAGCCGGATTCCGTCCTGTACAGCCTGCTTCGGGAACAAGGGCATATTAGCAAACAAGTGATCACGATGTATGCCGCATACAGTGCTAATCCGCCGATTATTACGCCTGACGGCATAACTTTGATTCCGCTTCGTCGAACGGTTAACGGATTCCATGCAACTATTCGGAAGGAAGCAGGCACACTAGTCGTATACGATGATGCGACAGGTTCAACGCTGGGGATGAGAACAGGCAGCAACCATGTTACACTAAACGGAAAGACCGTGACTTGGAGCTTCCCGCCAACGGTCATTAATGGTGTCACTTATGTACCGGCGCGCGATTTCGTGAAGGCGCTTGGCGGAACGCTGCAATGGAATACCGACGATTATGAGGATGACTATCTGGTCATTTCCCGGGAGCCCTAAACGATTGTTTGCACATCACATCACATCACAGCATTGCCGAAACAGGCTTCCACATTGAAAGGAGTACGACATTGCCATGCAGATCATAACAACGGAACAAGCATTTCGAGACGCGGTTAACCGCGAGGATATCGTCACGGTAGCGGTTTTCAAGACTACCTGGTGCAAGGATTGCCATTATATCGAGCCATTCATGCCGGATATCGAGGGCAGCTACGGGGACCGCATTCAGTTCCTCCAAATTGACCGCGATGATTTGCCGGACCTGTGCAGCGAGCTGAACATCCTTGGCATTCCAAGCTTTATCGCGTTCAAGAAAGGGCAGGAGCTCGTTCGTTTCGTCAGCAAGCTGCGCAAGACACGTGAGGAAATTGAGCAGTTTCTGGATCGGGCCGTCCAAGTGGCGGAAGCACTTCCGAGCTCATAACGAAAACCCGGGTCAGGGAAGCCCGCAATGTGTCCGAAATTGGCGCAGAGCGGGCTTTTCTGTCTCGAGATGAGGGCTGCCTGTGTTCACAGTTTGAACATGGTATTTGCCAACATAGTTCGTTATAATTGAGGTGATTCTTTCCGGAAGTTAGGTGGACATGTTGAATTCTAACCGATATCGTGCGCTTGCTATTGTAACGTGCATAGGGATGTTTTTGGTGTTGATTGCCGGCGCGCTTGTGACGAATACAGACTCCGGCCGCGGCTGTGGAACAGATTGGCCGCTATGTAACGGCAAATTTATACCGGCGTATACGCTGGAATCGTTAATCGAATACTCCCATCGATTGATTAGCGGCGGCATTGGCTTATTGGTGCTTGCGACATTCATCGCAACGCTGAAGTGGTACCGCGATTACAAAGAGCCGATTATTTACGCGTCAGGCTCAGGTTTTTTCACCCTCTTGCAGGCTTTGCTCGGCGCTGCTGCGGTCGTATGGCCGACGACTCCTGCCGTACTGGCTCTGCACTTTGGGTTCTCTATTATGGCTTTCATGTTCACGCTGCTGCTCCTCTTATGGACTGGCAGGATGAAGCGGGGAGAGCTGGCGGACAAGCCTGCCGCTCGCGTACCGCAATCCGTGTTTTACTTGTCGTTAGCCATTCTGATTTACAGCTATTTCGTTATTTACTTAGGTGCCTTTATCCGGCATACCGATTCGGCAGGCGGATGCATCGGCTGGCCGCTATGTAACGGCGACCTCATTCCTGATATGGAAGGCGCTACGCGTTATGTCTTTATTCACCGTGTCGCGGCCGCAGTGCTGTTCATTCTGGTTACCTGGTTAATGATGCATGTGAAGCGGGTCGCAAGCGGCAACCAAGCGCTTCGCAGTACGATTTTTCTCGTGTTCGTGCTGGTCATCAGCCAAGTCCTGAGCGGCGCGCTGCTTACGAAGACGATCGGCAATGAGGATTGGTTTGTTTTCACAAGCATCCTGCACAATATCATCATCTCTATCCTGTTCGGGATTCTGTGCGACTTTATGATTCGGGCATGGAAGTGGCGCGAAGGACGAGGGTAATGCATGTCTAAGAAGACAAGTTGTAACTTCAGGAGGACTGCCTAGTGCTTAGAATGCTGTTTGGTGAACCGCCGCGTGTCTCGGAGGGCAAACTGCTGGAAACCGTGCAAGCGATGGAGCAGTACGCCGATGCGCTTCATAAGCTGATCGAGCAGAGTCATGATGAGAATCACAAGCTTCGCAAATACGAGATTTACACGCTTGGTCTTATTTCCTCACTGGATGAGCTTGAGCAAAGCCAATATGCAGCACGCAAGTTCAGCGCCATGATTACGTCCGCTTCCTATACGGCCATGAAACCTGAGGAGCAGATGAACTATCACCGTTACGTGTACTTTGACAAAAATGCCTTTATTCGGCTGTTCTCGCTGCTTGATAAGCTGGGGACGCTGATGAACGACTATCTCGGCTTACAAACGGAGCGGGTTAAACCGCATTTCTCGTATTTCACCGTGCTGCGCACGATGGTGCAGCGGAATGCATATTCGGAGCTGGCGCTGCCTCTATACGAGCTCAAGGAGCTTATCAAGCCTACGATGAACCGAATCCGCAAACGGCGGAATACGGAGATCCACTTCATGAATTCGGAAATGCAGGATGATCTCAGACAAAGCCATGAATCATATTCAGAGCAGCACCAATTGGAGAATATTACTCAGCAGATGCGCGATCTGGATGAAATGATGGATATGGTGCTGGATACACTTAAGCTGACCTTTCACCATGCTTATCGCCAGATGAGAAAATGATCTGAACTTGGGAGGGTGCCCATGGAGCTGAAAGGACGAACGGCTTTAATAACGGGAAGTGCGAAAGGGTTAGGCAAAATGACGGCGATGTCGCTGGCTCAGATGGGCTGCGACATCGTGCTGAATTATAAATCAAGCGAGCAGGAGGCGCTCTTGCTCGCAGCGGACATTACGCAGCAATGCGGCGTTCGTGCAACCGCAATCGGGGCTGACATCGCCGTTCAAGGCGATGTTGCACGTCTTGCAGCCGAAGCGCAGGCATGGTCGCAAACCGGCAGTATCGATATTCTGATCAATAACGCCGGCCCATTCATTCGAGAGCGACGGCTATTCGCGGATTATTCCGCAGAAGAAGTGATCGGCTTAGTTAACGGCAATTTGCTTGGCGTTATGCTGCTCGATCACCATCTGCTCGCAGGGATGCGTAAGCGGCAGTGGGGACGCATCATCCACTTTGGCTTCGGTCATGCCGGAGAAGGCCGTGCGTGGCCTCACAGAGCCGTTTACGCTTCCGCTAAGACGGGACTTGTATCCTTCACGAAGACGCTTGCCGTCGAAGAGGCAGGCAACGGCATTACGGTTCACATGGTCTGTCCGGGCGATATTCGCGGTGTGAACAAGGAGCGGACGATCGCAGAGGTTTCCGGTGAGCAAGATGAAGAATCGCCGAGAGGACGTCCCGGAAGCGGCGAGGATGTCGCAAGGGTCATTACGTTCTTATGCTTGCCGCAATCGGATTATTTGACAGGAAACATCGTGGATGTAACCGGGGGTTTCGACCCGATCAAGACTTCCATCAAAACATCATCCAACTAAACAAAAGAGTCTTGCCGTATCCGCCTTAGTGGCTGGATAACGGCAAGACTCTTTATTGTAAATAATGGGTGAAGAGGTTAAGAGATTAGAATACTTGCATTACCTCTTGTACGCCTTCGACTTCTTCAAGCAGAGCGCGTTCAATCCCTGCTTTAAGCGTAATTGTCGAGCTTGGGCAGCTGCCGCAAGCACCCACCAAACGAAGTTTCACGATGCCGTCCTCTACGTCGACGAGTTCAACGTCGCCGCCGTCGCGCTGCAAGAACGGGCGCAGCTTGTCAAGAACATCCAAAACTTCATCGTACATCGTGCTTTGTGCATTTTCACTCATTGCAATCCACTCCTTTCTCCCCTATTATAGTACAAAGCAGAGCAATTGAAAATGGATATCAATCACTCAAGGCCAGGTGAACGAATAAAAATGTTAAAAACGATGATAGAATTTTGCGCCAGCAATATGCACCATGGCACCGACCGTCTCATGAAAAAGCTAGAGGAAAATCCGGATTATGATGTAATCGAATACGGCTGCCTGGGAAATTGCGGCGAATGTTATTTGGCTCCGTTCGGTCTCGTCAATGGCGAGATTATCGCCGGCGAAACCATCGAAGAGCTGGAAGAACGAATGATGAAGGCCATTGTGAAGCAACAAGCAGATCGTGAAGCATTAGATCGACTGATCGATGATATGTAACCGTTCCTACCAGGGCAGGTTCCATATCTTACTAGTTTAGCCGAAATGATGCTTCGACATCCATAAGACGCCGCTTTTGAGAACGCGAGGTACGCGGCCCATAAGAGGCGTGCGGCCCATGAGTCCGAAGCCGGCTTTTTTACCAAGCGAGCCGAGAACGCCTTTAAGCTTGATTTTGCCAAGTTTGGGTGTTTTGCCGCTCCAAATTGCTTGCATGACTTCTGCAACTTGCTTGCCTTGTCCTTCCGCAGCCTGCGCGCTTGGCGAGAATGGCAGGGAAGCGCAGTCGCCGACGATGAACACGTCATTATAATCCGGCAGTTGGTGGTTCTCATTAATGATAAGACGGCCTTGGGCGTCCTTAGGCAGGTTCATGCGTTGAACCAGCGCTACGGGTTGAATACCGGCTGTCCATACCGTTACGTCAGACAGGATTGGACTCGGATTGTTCAAATCATACAAGCAGCCTTCTTCCAGCTTATGCAGCGAAACATGTCCCCGCATTTCCACTTCATGCTCGATAAACCACGAAGAAACATATTCCTGCAGCTTGCCCGGGAATGCAGACAGAATGCTCGGTCCGCGATCGATAATCCGGATATTGAGGTCAGGACGGCCTTCGCGCAGCTCGGATGCTACCTCAACACCGCTCAACCCGCCGCCGACGATGGTTACTTGCCCATATGGCTTCACGTCGTTTAGTGCCAAATAGGTTTTACGCGATGCGGAGAACGTCTGGATGCTGTTGGAGTACAACTCCGCACCATCAATGCCATGATATTTGTCCGTACAGCCAAGTGCGACTACGAGCCACTCGTATTCAAGCGGATCTTGGCCGGCAAGCTGGATATGCTTCGCATCCAGGTCGATATCGGTTACTTCGCCGTAGGTGACGATCAGACGCGGATCCGAAGGGAAAGCTACGCGCAGATCAATATCTGCAGCCGTTCCCGCTACCAAAGAATAATACTCCGTTTTTAACCCTTGAAACGGCATACGGTCAATTAGAACGACGATTGTGTCGTCTGGCAGTTCACCCTCCAGCAATGCATGGGCGACTGTAAGACCTCCATAACCGCCGCCAAGAATGACAAAACGCTTCATCAAAATCCCAACTTTCTCTGTGTGCAATAAGAATCTTCTGCATTTTCGTTTAGTGATGCGGCGCCGGAAGCCGGCGTCCGCTGTTTGCTCTTTCCCGTAGTATACGCCTCTGCGACCTTAGCCATCAGTGCTTGTACTACCCAAAACTATGGCAAAACCTGCTTATTCGAAAACCTTCACTTCGTTGTAGAACGTATCGCGTTCAACCGGAATACGGCCGGCACCTTTGATGAGCCAAATCAGATCTTCGCGTGTGATGCCTTCAGGCGTCAGTGCGCCTGCTGCGTGGCTGATGCGTTCTTTCACCATCGTACCGTGTACGTCGGAAGCGCCCATTGTAAGCGCAACTTGCGTGAGCTGAGTACCGATATTAATGAAATACGCTTTAATATGCTGGAAATTATCAAGCAGCAAGCGGCTGATCGCAATAGCCTTCAGATCGTCAAAGGCGGAGTTGCGACGGCGAATGCTTGCTTTCGGGCTGATTGGCTGCATGGAGAGCGGGATGAACACTTGGAAGCCGTTCGTTTCATCTTGCAGCTCGCGAATTTGAAGCATATGGTTAACGCGATCTTCGGTTTTCTCTACAGATCCGTAGAGCATGGTTGTGTGCGTGCGAAGACCAAGATTATGTGCCGTGCGATGGACCTCCAGGTATTGGGAAACATCGGCTTTGTCTACGCGCATCTTTTTGCGGTATTCGTCAGACAGAATCTCGGCGCCGCCGCCGGTTAAGCTTTGCAGGCCGGCTTTCATGAGTTCTTGAATCACTTCTTTGTAGCTCAGGCCGCTAATCCGCGAGAAAAAGTCGATTTCAGCGGCCGTGTACGCTTTGAGCGCAACATTAGGGAAACGATCATGCAACGCTTGAAGCGAATCCACGTAGTATTGGAAAGGCACGTGGGGATTATGGCCGCCGACGATATGGAATTCCCGCACATCAGGATGAATATGCTTCTCCACATATTCGATCATTTGCGCGCCGGTAAGCGTGTAAGCACCTTCCTGACCTTCATCCTTGCGGAAGTTGCAGAACGCACAATGAGCTTCACAAACATTTGTGAAGTATAAGCTCATATTTTCGATAAAATATACTTTCCGTCCGTTCTTCTTGAGGTTGACTTCGTTCGCCATCTGGCCGATGGTGAGCAAATCGTCGGAACGATATAGAAATTCTCCATCTTCCCGAGTGAGACGTTCGCCAGCACGAACTTTCTCGACAATGGCTTGCATTCGTGTAGCATCTGTAGGTATTACGACATTCATAAGAGTATCCTCCCAGTCCGCCGGGCACTCATTTACAGGTCCGGTGTATAATGTATAAATTGAAAAAAAACAACATTGTGAAAAAAATTACTTACCCTCACTCCAAAAACCCACACAAATAACTTCCCTTATTATAAACCTCATCATGAAGAGCGGCAACTATTAAGTCATGCCAGAGGACCTAAACGATGGAAGCAGCAGGAGGCGACTTCCTTTCGATGCCGTGCAATTTGGGTTACAATAAGGAGCAGAGGCGAAACAGTTAATAAGAATGAGGTGGAATTCATGGCGAATACATATACGTATTCTCGAAGGGAAGAAGTAGCCAATGCGATCACGCATGGCTTAGGCGCTGTATTAAGTGTTGCTGCGTTGGTGCTGCTAATCGTGTTTGCCGCAATGAAAGGAAATGCTTCGCATGTGGCAAGCTTTACGATTTATGGCTCCATGATGCTGCTGCTGTATATTTCGTCTACGCTCGTTCACAGCTTTCCGGAAGGAAAAGCGAAGAATGTGTTTGAAATTATGGATCATTCCTGCATTTATTTGTTCATCGCCGGAACATACACCCCGATCGTGCTGCATATTGTGCAAGGCGCGGCAGGATGGACGCTCTTCGGAATCGTATGGGGACTCGCATTGTGCGGCGTCGTGTTCAAGGCCTTCTACGCCTCTAAGTTTCTCTTCACGTCCACGCTGCTCTATATCGGAATGGGTTGGATCATCGTGTTTGCATGGGGACCGCTTAAAGCGCATCTGGTACCGGGCGGTCTGCAGCTCTTGATAATCGGCGGCGTGCTGTATACGGTGGGCACATTGTTCTATGTATGGCGGAGCTTTAAGTATCATCATGCCGTCTGGCATTTATTTGTACTTGGCGGCTCGGTGCTGCATTTCTTCGCGATTCTGCTGTATGTGCTGCCTGCGTAACCGCCACATTAGGGTTGTACGTGTATTGAGTCCTTCTGCGATGTGGAGTATACTATAAAATATATAGTAAGTTATTTGATTAACGAAATCAGCGAGAGTTTGACGCCGTCGAACTCCCTATTACAGGAGGGATACCATGATTAATATAAGCGAGACTGCAAACGAGAAGATCAAGGAAATGCTGGAGGCTGAAGAGTCACCTGAGTTGTTCCTGCGCATTGGCGTAAAGGAAGGCGGCTGCAGCGGATTCTCATACGGCATGGGCTTCGATGATGAGCTTAACGATACGGACAAAACGATGGAGTTCAGCGGATTGAAGGTTGTCGTGGACGCGGACAGCATGAAATACTTGAACGGCCTCGAAATCGATTATAAAGAATCCGCAATGGGCGGCGGCTTTACCATCAACAATCCGAACGCATCCGCAACTTGCGGCTGCGGTTCGTCGTTCCGTACAGCAACGGATGCGGGTAAGCCTGCCGAAGCCGGCGAATGCTAATCGTTTAAGAAATGCAGAAACCTCCCGGAGATGAGATCTCCGGGAGGTTTCTTTGTGCTTTCAGACGGATTGCCTGCAGATACAGCTAGCCAACTGCAATAGCCCGAATTTCCGCCAAGACCGCGTCATCAAGCACGACATCAATCGCCGGAAGGACGCTAAGAATATGGCTCGGTTTGCGTACGCCGACCAGAGCGCTCGTGAGCGCAGGGTGCGCAAGATCATAAGCGACGGCAAGCTGCGGCAGAGTGATATCATAACGTGCCGCGATTACCTTAAGCTTCTCGGCGCGGTCCACATTGCTGCGGAGGCCTTCGCCGGTATGCGCTTTGTTGCGTGAACGCCAATCGTCTTCCCCGAATTTGGTGTCGTACGTATAATTGCCGGACAGCAAACCGGAAGTTAGCGGACTGTATGCCACGACGCCGATGCCGTTGGCTAAGCAGAACGGAAGCAGCTCTTGCTCTGCTGCCGGCCGCAAGATCGAATAGGGAGGCTGCAGCGAATCGACATGTCTGACCGTGAGCGAGCGTTCCAACTGCTCGACATTGTAGTTGCTGACGCCGACGAATCTGACTTTGCCGTCTTGAACAAGCTTGTCCATCGCGCGCATCGTTTCTTCGGCAGATACCTCACTATCCGGCCAATGCATTTGATACAAATCAATATAGTCCGTACCGAGCCGCTTCAGTGAAGCTTCCGCTTCTCGGATAACGGAGTCGTAAGCTCCGCTCTTCGTGATCGATCCGGCCTCATCCCAAACCAAGCCGCATTTTGTCGCGATCACGACCTTATCCCGATCTCCGCGAAGCGCTTCTCCGAGTACCGCCTCCGAGTGTCCAAGCCCATAAACCGCTGCCGTATCATAGAAATTAATGCCTGCGTCAAGCGCTGCGCGGATGCTGTCCACGGATTGAGCATCATCTTGATTGCCCCAAGCACTCGCCCAGCCGGCGCCTCCGATTGCCCATGAGCCAAAGCCGATTACAGAGATCTCAGGACCATTCTTGCCTAACTTACGATACTTCATCGTGGATTCACTCCTTCATTTGGTTTGCATTCCCATTATAATAAACGGGAAAGCAAGAAGAAAGAAATCCGGGCGTGAATACGTATCGGTAGTGATTTTGCGGAACTAATATCTCTGCTATACTAGTAGAAATTAGGATAAGAGACTAACCAGACCTACATCACATGTAAACCTGCCCGAGAGGAACGTGAAGATGCTTCAGAAAACAGCTGCGACGCTGCATGCCAAAATGACCGAGAGCGGGGCGATTGCGCCATCCGTGCCTGTCATCAAGTATGCGCTGGAAATTATGTTGAATACGATCACGATTGCATCATTGGTACTTATTATTGGACTCGTGAGCGGCGAGCCGCTTAAGACTGCCGGGCTGTTAGTTGTTTTTGCGGTGATCCGCTTTATATCCGGCGGCTATCATCTGCCTACGAATGTCAGCTGCATCGCGGCTTCCACGGTTGTATTGTCGGTGCTGCCGCATGTCGTAATTCCGGAGCTTTGGATGTACGGACTTACAGCGGCTTCGCTTGTGATGATGGCCGTTCTCGCCCCTGCAAACTACGACAAATATGCGACAATATCGCCCAAGTATTATCCGCTCATGAAGGTGATCGCTTGTCTGATTGTGGCATCTAATTTCTGGCTCGGCTCAGAGATGCTGGCTCTCGCATTTGCGGTTCAGTCCTGTTTCCTTCCTTTTAAAAGCAAGCAGCTAGAAGAAGAGTCCTAAACCCGTTCAATCCCGATCGTACCCAGCCAAACACCCGGTAAGACGTGCATAATGCGTCCGTACCGGGTGTTTTTCGTGCGGCAAATGTCTCCCCATTCATTGCCCGGGCAATACCGGGCGCGATTTCTGCTCTATCAGCCTATTAAATAAGGCGAGTTGCCCCTAACAATCATCCAAGAGATAGATGTCTGCGAGGCATATGCTGTGAACTATAGAACAGTTATAAAGAAAGGATGGGATTACGGAATGGGAACGGAACAAGGCAGACAGTTGGCGAGCAAATGGGCGAAAACGGAGGCATTATTGTCGCATAGTCGTATTGCGCCGCATATTCCTCCAACACGCATGTTCTCGAAAGTGAATTTAAACAGCATGCTGCAGTCACATGGAATGGTCGTTATTAAGCCGGTCCGCGGAGCCGGCGGCAACGGCGTCATTAAAGTGTCCAAAGATGCCGGAACCTACAAGTATACCTACTATTCCAAAACAAGCAGCTTTAGCACGTTCGACGGCATGTATCAGTCTCTGCTGTCGAAGAAGAGCTCTCGTCGCTATTTGATTCAGAAAGGAATTCGTCTGGCTACCATCAGCGGCAGACCTATCGATTACCGTGTGAAATACGTGAAGCAGGAAACCGGACAATGGGCGATTACGGCGATTGTAGGGCGCTTGGCTAAACCGGGCTTATTCGTTACGAATATTTGCCGAGGCGGTACGTTGCTCAGCGGTTCTGAGGGGATTCGAAGATCGTTCTCCAGCGGTGCGGTCGGTTCCAAGAAGAGTGAAATGCGGCTGCTTACTCAGCTTTCCACTGAAGTGCTTGAAGGGCGGTTTCCGGGGATCGGACAGTTAGGCTTTGATTTCGGCATAGATCGGAACGGGAAAATTTGGATTTTCGAAGTGAATACGAGGCCTCAATAGTAATTAACCGGATTTAATATAATAGATTAATAGGTTGATAGAGCGCCATTAAAGTTTTTTATCAAAAGTGGGTTTTTGTCGGGCTGTGTATAACCGTATCCACAATATCCTCATTGGTATTTCCTCATTATTCGACGATTACCCACATCTTACCAACATGCTGTCCACATGGGTATGTGGATAATCGGAACGCTTGTTCCTTCCTATTTGGACATGCTAAGATGAATTTGGAATAAAGAGGGAAGGAGTGGAGGATATGGATCAGCTGTCAGACGACCTTTTGCTCGATGCCTATGACGCAGCACATAAGTTCGAATTGGATCCGGAATTTATTCTATTGCTTGGCGCGGAGATAAAACGCAGACAACTTAAACCGGAAAATTATCGCAATACTGCCTAGAACTCGTCCCCCGTTTCAGTGCCACTTAGAAACAATTACTTCAAACGTCTTCACACAGTTTGAGCAATATACGATATGTCCACAGCTCTGTTCCGATTGTGACAATGAAGGAATCGTCTCGTTATTTGTATACGTGTCAGGCTGATAAGGTGCATAAGGACCGGCAAAGTCTTCGAGCCGTCCGTAATCATCAGTTTGTAGGGAGCAAACCGGACAGATAGCCGTAAGCTGCTCCAAGCCATTGCAGATGGGACATAACATAGATAAGGGTACCCTCCTTTGCCATTGCGACGCTAATCAGCATGTCAGGCTAAAGATTAGGATACCCTTTTTTGATTTGTAATACGTACTGAAATTCGGTGGCTACAGCTTCATATTGCTGCTATGTCCGGGTGAGAGTTTAGCGGATGGATCTACATAAACCTTGGCATTGTTAATGGCTGTGGGCGCTTCGCCGAAACCTACCGCAATAAGCTTCAGCTTCCCGGGATACGTAGTGACGTCGCCCGCGGCGAATATTCCGGGAATACTCGTTTCCATGCGAGAGTCGACAACGATAGAGCCATTATCGATCTCGAGTCCCCATTCGGCAATCGGACCAAGGGAGGAGACGAAACCGTAATTAACGATGAGGGCATCGACGACCGGAAGCTCAGTGAAATCAGCTGTCTTGCCGTGCTGCAAGGTAATGCGTTCAATATGGCGTGTACCGTGCAGGGAAGTAATTTCATATGGTGTTAGTACGCGGACAGTGGAGTTCAATAAATTCTCAACGCTATGCTCATGAGCTCGGAATTTATCTCTGCGGTGCACAAGCGTCACGCTTGCAGCGATGGGCTCGAGCATCAAAGACCAGTCTACGGCCGAATCGCCGCCGCCGGTGACTACGACATGCTTGCCTTGGAACTGGTTCAAATCGCTAATGAAATAATGCAGATTCTTCTTCTCGTATTTGGCCGCTTGCTCTAACTCCAATCGACGAGGCTCGAAAGCGCCGACCCCGGCCGTTATAATTACAGCTCTGGCAAAATGCGAGGTTTTGTCCGTCACGATCTCGAAAGAGCGCTCATCGTGCTTAATGACGTTGACGACTTTCTCCTCCAGGTGAATGTCCGGTTGGAATAGTTCCATTTGCTTCTTCAATTGCTCGACAAGCTCACCTGCGGTTACTTTCGGAAATCCAGCCACATCATATATATACTTCTCCGGGTATAGCGCGGCTAATTGGCCTCCCAGCTGAGGCATACTTTCAATGATCTTGACTGATGCTTGGCGCATACCGCCATAGAATGAAGCAAACATACCGGCAGGACCGCCGCCGATAATCGCAATATCGACATGCGTGGGATTAGCAGAGTTGGACACAGTTGACACCTCCAAAAAGGTAACAAAATGAACGAGCACATGCTGCCTTACACTTGGATGAATCTTCTTGTACATTATATCTGTTCGACAAGCTATGAGGAAATAAGAAAATTGGATGTTATTCTAAATATTTTCGTATAAATTACCCTTGAACTTTACTGAAAAAGTTTGTAATATGTGAGGTATTAGTATTCGATTTGTCGAAAATAGACATGGACTATTCATAAAAGTAGGCTAAGGGTCACACACTAACATTATTCATTGTCTGTGTTTGTGTAATTTTTCACAAAGTCTGTAAAGAAAAAGAAATTACGAATGGATGGGATTCTGCGATGAGCAACATACCGAAAATTGTTATTCTTGGTGCCGGTTACGGCGGTATCTTGACAGCACTGCGTCTTCAAAAAGAACTGAACTACAATGAAGCTGATGTAACGCTTGTAAACAAGCATGATTACCACTACTTCACGACTCACCTGCATATGCCGGCAGCAGGTACAGACAAAACCGAAAACGCGCGCGTGAGCATCTCCAAGCTGATTGACGAATTCAAAATCGATTTCGTTAAATCGACTGTTGTTCAAATCCGCACCCAAGACAAGAAGGTTATTCTCGAAGACGGAACGCTCTCCTACGATTACCTTGTAATCGGCCTTGGCGGCGAGCCGGAAACTTTCGGAATTCCAGGTATGCTTGAGCATGCAATGAATATTCGCAGCATCAACTCCGTTCGTCTAATCCGCGAACACATTGAGTACCAATTTGCACGTTACAAACGCGAACCACACCGCACGGATTACCTTACTTTCGTTGTCGGCGGCGCCGGCTTCACAGGTATCGAGTTTGTGGGCGAGCTTGCTGACCGTCTTCCTGAGCTTTGCAAGCAAAACGACGTGGATCCTTCGCTTGTTAAACTATATAACATCGAAGCTGCTCCAACTGCGCTTCCAGGTTTCGATCCGGAGCTCGTTGAGTACGCTATGCAAGTATTGACGAAGAAAGGCGTTACATTCCGCATCGGAACAGCGATCAAAGAATGTACTCCTGAGGGCGTAATCGTTGGCGACAACGAAGAAATCAAAGCAGCAACCGTCATTTGGGCAGCCGGCGTGCGCGGTAACCGCTTGATCGAAGAAGCAGGCATCGAAACGATGCGCGGACGCGTTAAAGTGGATGAGTCGCTTCGCGTACCGGGCCACGAGAACATCTACGTAGTTGGTGACAACTCCCTGATGTTCAATCCGGAAGGCCGTCCGTTCCCGCCAACCGCACAAATCGCTATGCAACAAGGCGTAACTTGCGCGCACAACCTGGTGGCTTCGATTCGTAACCAACCGCTTAAGAAATTCGAATTCAAGAACAAAGGTACAGTTGCATCCCTAGGTAAAGGCGAAGCAGTTGGTCTTGCATTCGGCAAGAAATACAAAGGCGGCGTAGCTGCATTGCTTAAGAAAGCAATCGACGTTCGTTACCTGTACATCATCGGTGGTATTCCGCTGGTACTTCGCAAAGGTAAATTCCTGTAATGCGACACTGCAGCGTGCAGGTTCGTGGTTTGCTGACGCGCGATGAACTGGATCGGTATAACGCGCTGATGGAAGTAGGCTCCTTCTTGGAGTCGCAGAACCGTTACGACTTGGCATATACGGTGCAGAAGGAAGTCGATATTCTCATTTTGCCGGGCATTGAACGGCTTAAGGAGAAGGGCAGGGAGCGCGACCGTCAGACGGAAGCGTATCTCGAAGCGAAACGTCTCCTCGAAGAGGACGATGAAGAGTAAACAAATAAAGCGGATGAGGCGTCCTGAGACGTTTCATCCGCTTTTTTTCAATTTAAATGGCGAATAGCTCTTTCAGCTTCTCGTCGGTCATCCGGTTGCCGACATAGAAGTCGCCGAAATCGCCGAAGCGCGCACTGACTTCATCGAAGCGCATTTCATACACGAGTTTCTTGAACTGCAGCGCATCTTCCGCGAACAGTGTAACGCCCCACTCCCAGTTGTCGAACCCGACGGAACCGGTAATGATTTGTTTGACTTTGCCTGCATAGGTACGTCCGATCATCCCGTGGCTTCGCATCATCGTGCGGCGCTCGTCCATGCTGAGCATGTACCAGTTGTCGTTGCCTTCACGGCGTTTGTTCATCGGGTAGAAGCAGATATGGTTCCATTTTGGCAGAATCGGCTTCAGTCGAGCGAGAATTTCCGGATTTTGCATAGGGTCGGTGCCCGGTGCTGCCATATAGTTGCTCAATTCCACAACACTTACATAAGAATGAGCCGGAACTGTGAATTGGGCAAAAGTTGTTTTGTTGAAAGCATTCTCGATGGCATTGAGCTCTTCCAGCGTTTCGCGCAGATGCATCATGACGAAATCCGCTTTCTGGCCAATAATGGAATAGAACGCCGTGCTGCCTTGTTTATTATCTTCAATCGTCTGCCATTCGCTTAGGAAGGATTGAAGCTCGTCCAATGCAATGGCACGTTCGCCTTCATCCGCAAGCTTCCAAGCTGTCCAATCGATCGAGCGAAAATCGTGCAAGGCATACCAGCCTTCGAGCGTTTGTGCTGCTTCACTCATAGTTATCTCTCCCTATCCGTATCTTTGTCGATTACATTGTAACGTAACGCGGCAAAGGAGAGCAAATGACGGACTTGTGACAACACGCCCGAATGAATTGACTTCGGATGTGCCATCTACTACACTATTCGTAGCGAAAGGGGTAGACGACTCGGGATGAACGGTGACGTTAATATTTTACAGCTTGTCATTGCAACAGTTTTGTTTTTTGTCATGATGTTTGGCATCGGATTTATTCTGAATATGCTGCTGAAAACAACATTTTTCCCCATTTACTTATTTATTCTTGTACTCGTTCCACTCTTTATTTGGCAAACATGGGACGATGCGAAGAGCGTATCGGGCAATTTCACATCCTTTACCTTTGTTGATATTTTGCCGGCGATCGGTGCGCTGATCGGCGCTTATGTAAGTGGTGCAACCATTCGGGCACTGCGCAAAGGCGGATACAAAATGTTCTAACATGAAACATCAAACGGCATGGCCATACTAAGGAAAATTCGCAATCAGCATCTATATACGCTGACAACGAAAGCCGAGGTGTTGCGCTATGCCGTTTTTGAATATTGGCGATACCGCACTGCATTATCATCAAGATGGTTCCGGAAAGCCGCCAATCCTATTTGTGCATCCGCCTTGTTTGACCAGCCGTCTGTTTACGACTGTGCAGGAGAAATGGACGGCGAGTTCCGGTTTAATCCGCTTCGATATTCGCGGTCACGGATACAGCGAGGCAGGCGGCGGAAAGCTGTCGCTGGCATTAATTGCAGAAGATATGAGAAGGCTGCTCGATGGACTTGGCGTGAAGCAAGCGTATGTGTGCTCCTATGGGGCAGGCTCGTTTCCGGCTCTGGCGGCCATGCTCGCTTATCCCGAGCGATTCGTCGGCGGCATCATGGTTTCCGGAGCGTCCGCTTATACGGATATTGTTACGCGTTCGAAGCTGCAGGCTGCATTCATCTCGAGCATTCTCAGCCCGAAGGGACCTATTGCCTTCAAGGCGGCTTGGTCTGAGGCAGGCAGCAAGTCATCCTTTGAAGAGCTGCATACGGAAGCGAAGCTTGGCGATTCGAATAAATGGCGGGAGTATACGGCGGCTTGCTTGGATAGCTCCGTACAGAAGCGGCTCCCTCAGCTGAAGCAGCCCGTGCTCATTTTGTACGGAACTGCGGATAAGACGGGGCAGAATTACGCGGCTGAACTGAAACGGCGGCTGCCAAACAGCGAACTGTATGGCATCATTGGAGCGGGGCGGCAGCTTCTCACGAAGGAGCCGGTGACGACAGCTTTCGTCATGACCCAGTGGCTGGCGAAACAGGAGCATCCTGAAATCGCCGATACCTACCAGGAGCAGGAAGCGCTGCTTGATGAGCTGATTAGTAAAGGTATTCAAGAAGGGGCAGGTAATTCGGCCTCACACCATTAGGTATGCGAAAGTTCCCTCCAGCGGGGGAATTTTCTTTTTTCTGTGCCTCAATTGCGGGCCGCTTTTATGGTAAACTAGTAGGAAGAATAAAAGGCGGATGGAGTCAAATGAGATGCGGATCGGCAATTTGCACCACTTTACAGAGCATCATCGATGCTACATCTTTCGCGATTTTTCGCTAAGTGCCGTTGATCGCAAAATGGTCGGATTGATCTATCAATCTATGATTGGAGCGTTCGCGGCAGGTTTCTATCAGTTTCTATATCAGCAGGTGCCGGATGACCGGGTCGGTTATTCGCCGCTTGAAGCGCAGCGTAAACTGCTGCTCGGGCTTGGCTTGGAAATGAACGAGCGCGGCAGGCAGGATCTCATTAATCAAGCGTCTAAGCTGGAAGCGGTAGGTCTACTGCAAGTGTCGAGGCTTGGCGTACCGGACAATGACGATGTTGTTTTTGAATACGAGTTGGTAAAGCCTTTATCGCCGGATGAGTTTTTCGGAAGTCCGCATTTGACATTGCTGCTTCGCGATAAGGTCGGCAAACATGCCGTTATTGCCCTGAGGGAGTCCTTCTATGCCAAGGAATCGGATGAGCTTGCCAGCGTGGATCTGCAGCGAGATAATATAACTGTACCTTTCTATGAGCTGTTCCGATTGAATACGCAAGGCATTGATTTGGAGCTCGAACAGGCGCTGACAGAAGTTGCGCCGGCGAGACAGCCCGCACCGAAGCCGCAGCTGGAAACAGCAGGTATCGGGTACGGCGATATCATCATGCGTTTCCCGCGTAATGCAGCGAACAGGCATCATGTGGAACGGCTTCGCGGCGATCATGAGGCTGTTGCCCAGTTGAATTATGTAGCTTATAAATACAATTTAACCGTTGTTGATCTGGTCCGGCTTCTCGATGAAGACAATGTATTCTCAAGCAAAGGCGAATTGCTCATTGATGAGCTTCAGCTGCGGGCGAATCAGATGTACCGTCAGGATCGGAAGCGCACCGACGAGCGGCAGCGTTTGTATGGACGAGTTGCCGCAGCTAAAGGGGATAGCGGAACCGAAGACGGCGAAGAGCCGCCGGATGAAGTGGCCGTACAGGCGGAGCATTACATGGAGGTTCCGACTCAGCTGGCCGGACGCTGCGATATTCATCAGTACAACATGCTGATGCGGAATGAGCCGCACACGCGCTTTATTTCACGATTCTTCCCGGGAGCTGTCCCGGATTGGATGATTCGGGTATTTGAGAAGATTGATCTTAATTATCGCATTCAAGGTTCTGTTATTAACGTACTCATTCACTATATACTTGGTTTAAATGATTCTCAGCGCGTTACTGAAGCCTATATCGACCGTGTAGCATCCAATATGCTTGTCAAAGGAATCGACTCGTTCGAGAAAGCGGTCGGCTACGTGCGCGAACAGGTGAAGCACGAGAACGAGAAGGACCGCCGCCGCGACAGCGTGCAGCAGGCTCCGAGAGGGAATACGGGAGGCGGTTCAGGTGCGCCGCGCGGACGCCGAAAACCGGCGATTCCGATCATGCCCGAAGCGCCAAGCGGAGCGCCGCTCTCGGCAGAGGAGATGGAGGAAATCCGGCGAATGGCTCGCAAGCTGGATGGGAAAACGACGTAATTGAGGTGAGGGTTTATGGCGATGGAATCGCTGGGCGATTTGCTGAAGCAAATGCCGGGAGGCGGAAGCGCATTAAGGCAAGCGGATAAATTAATGGAAGAGCTGCTTGCCGATCCACTCGTCGGCAAACTTCGTTCCAAATATCCGGAGCTGGATAATGAGACGATCCGGCTGAATTTAAATAAAATTTATCAATGCACCAAAGAATTCCGGATCTGCAGCAACTGCCCGGGACTCGATCAATGTCCGAATGATTTCGAGGGCCACTATACGGAGCTTAGCTGCGAAACGGTTGGCGGCCGCGTTCAATTGAACGACCGCAAAGTGACCTGTAAGAAGCTGATCGCCAGACAAAGCGAGAACAAGATCCGCAGCCGCATTCGCAGCTTTTACGTGGATGACCGGGCTTTATTGGAAGGTTACTCCGCGGATGAGATCGTATCGAAAGATCTCGAACGAATGAAAGCGGTCGGTCAGATTATCAAGTACATTAACGTAACCAAAGAAAACGGACTCCAGAAGGAAGGGCTTTATTTAACCGGGTCGTTCGGTACCGGGAAAACGTTCCTCATGTGCTATATGCTCCATGAGCTGGCCAAGGCTGGTTTCACAGGCGCAATCGTGTACATGCCGGAGTTTGTGGAAGACTTGAAGTCACTGATGCTGGAGCAGGGGAAGCTCAAGGAAACGGTCGACCTCATGAAGGAGACGGATCTTCTGATCTTCGATGATATCGGGGCGGAGAACTTGAATCCATGGGTGCGGGATCATGTCCTTGGCGCCATTCTGAATTACCGGATGAACCGTAAGCCGACGTTCTACACGTCCAATTATGGGCTTGATGCGATCGAACAGCATTTCAGCTTTACGAACAAAGACGGTGATGAGCTGCACAAAGGGCAGCGGCTGATGGATCGGATTCGTCCGTACGTCCAGCCTGTTCATGTGACAGGCCACAATAAACGCGGTCTTCGTTGATTGCCATCTGTATATAGAAAGAGCCTGCCGTAACAGACGGCAGGCTCTTTGTTTTACGCGCGGAACAGTAAGTTGTAGAGCGCTTGTGCGGCTTCTGCGCGTGTTGTATTGCTGCGTGGGGAGAAGAGGTGATCGCTGCCAACCAATAGCCCGGCATGAACGGCGGCTTCAACCGCTTCTTTCGCCCAGCTGCTGATGGCATTCTTGTCTTGGAATGCATCGATGTCAGCGGCACTCCCGCTGGTGGCTTGACCGTGCTGTTTCTCATAGACGCGAGTAATCATGAGCGCCATTTCTTCGCGTGTAATCGGCTTGTTCGGTTCGAATTTCCCGGCGCTCGTGCCGGATGTGATGTCGTTCTCGTAGGCTGCGGCAGTGGCATCGGCATACCAGCTGTCCGCATTGACATCGGTGAAAGGTGCGGTACTTGTCGCTTTCAGACCAAGAGCACGAACGAGCATCGTTACAAACTCGGCACGTGTCACTTTGGCTTTCGGACCGAAGCTGTCTGTGGAGATGCCTTGGACGACATGCTTCGCAGTCAGTTCCTCGATCACATCAGCTGCCCAATGTGTCGTTGGCACGTCGGCAAACTTCTTCGTATACGAGAACACGCCGTATTGAGAGAAATGGCCAATTTCGGCGGTCAGCGTGTTTCCTTTGAGCGTGCCGCCGATATACTCGACTCCGCCGAGATCAGAGAGATAATAAATGCCGGTGAGACGGGCATCCGCGCTAGCAGCGAGCTGAAGCTGGAGCGTGACCGGCTTTGTGAAGCTGCTCAGCTTCTTCACGGAGCCGTCCTTGAATGCGATGCCAAGGGTCAGTTCAATGACTTGCCCTTGCGGTGTAAGGCCAGCACCGGCATCTCCGAGCTTGACAACGGCAGAAGCGGCTTCGCTGCTCGTCAGACTGCTGAATTGAAGCGAGAGACTCGCCTCCTTATCGGAACCGGCCAGCACGGAGAGCGCATTCAGCACTTCCTTCGGCAGCGTGACGGTTCCATTCGGCAGCAGTATGCGGAAGCTGTTATCTTCAATGGTTTGCATGACGGATGCGGGAATCCGGATGTCCGATTTGGCGGAAGCGACCTCGCTGGCATCCAATGTGGCAACACCGTTAGCGGCAGCGGCGACATCGGACAGCTCGAAATGAACGGTCGTCACACCATCCGGAGTCGGCGGCTCATCGGTATTAGCGGGAGGCGCAGCAGGAATTCCGTTTCCGTTCGAAGCTACGGTAAATGTCTTGGTCGAGACGTCAGTGCCTTGTCCGGCAATGATTTGATAGCTGCTGCCGGCTGCCGCATTGCCGGACAGCTGAAAGGAAGCGGAATATCGGCCATCGGCCGCTTTCACGATATCAAAGAATAGGATGGTGCTGTCCGGACTGATGACTTTAATAATGACCTCTGCCGCATTGGTCGTGCCGCTGATCGGTACGGAACCACCGGCAAAGACAGTGGTTACTGCGTCAATTGTTGTGCCGGCAGCTTGTGGAATGGAACTTTCCGCATAAGCAGCCAACGGTGCTGCTGCAGGCACAGCTAACCCCAAGGACAAGGATAGTGCCGTTAAGAGGATTGCATTTCTCTTCAACTTGATGCTCCTTTCTAAAGGTGACCCGGACGGGGCAGTTGATTCGACTGAGTCCGGGTTCACCGCCGTGTAACCTGATTTTATGGAGTCGTATTGATATTCGTGATGCGTCCTTTCACAGCCGCCGTAATCGTACCGTGATTGAACGTGTTCAGAACATAGTAGTAGAAGGCATCGATATCGGTGGGACCGGCTGTCGGATTTTTACCTTGTGTCAGGACTGTATAGTTGTCGCCGCCGGCTGCCATGAAATTATTTACTACAGCTGTGTATTCTGCCGAGTCGGTAATTTCGGTACCGTCTTCTTTCGTTAAGGTGACGACACGCTCAGCAATGGGCTTGCTGAAATCAGCCGTATAACGAAGTCCGGAGATTTGCAGCGTTTTCGTACTGGCTGCTGTTTCTCCCCATTGTTGTTGAAGCAGCGTCTTAATTTGAGCGCCGGTCAGCGTCATCTTAACCAGCTGGTTGCCGAACGGCTGTATGCGGAACAAATCGGAATAGAGAACATTGCCGAGCGGCAAATCAGCACGGATGCCGCCCGGGTTCATGAATGCAAAGTCGGATTGCATGGCATCCTTCATGGCATCGGCGATCAAGCTGCCAAGCGCGATTTCCTGGGTATAGGCATTCTCTTTCTTATAAGCCGTCTCTGTGGAGCCGACCGGTAAAGCAAGCTCAGGATGTCTCGCAAGGGCAGCCTGTACCAGTGCAGTCACTTCAGCATCCGGTGTAATACCGGCTTGATTGACGTCAACGATGTTGGCTTCCTTCTTCACGATATCATGCGTTAATGGATCGATCTCAAGATCCACGTCGGCAAATGCCGTACCGTAGGAGTAGGCTTGGAAAATGAGCTTGTTGTCCACCATTCCGTTTACTTTCGCATGGTTGTCGCCGGCGAAAATAACGTCAACCTCATCGCTAACGGCGTTTGCGAGATCAGCTGCCTCGCCAGTAATTGTTGCGCCGCTCTGTGACGCAGGATCATGAGCAAGTACCACGATGGCTTTGACGCCTTGTGCGGTCAAGGCATCGACTGCCGCATTGACAACCGGGGCTTGATCCACGATATTTACCGGTGCCAAGGCGGCGGGAGAAACTTTGCTTGGCGTCAGCATGGTAACGACACCGATGAAGCCGATTTTTTCACCGCCGACTTCTTCAATGACATACGGTGCAATGATAGGCTCACCTGTCACTTTGCTGAGCACATTGGCGTTTACATAATCGATTTTGGTCTTTGAATGCGTGATGCTCGTATTAATCGGATCCTGGCCGCCGTTTAACTGAGCCATGAGTGCAGGTACACCTTGATCAAACTCGTGATTACCAAGCGTACCGACTTTGAATCCGAGCAGCTCCATGAAATCGAGAGTAGGCTTATCGCGCTCAAGCGATGAAACCGGCGAGCTTGCGCCTACTGCATCGCCATTATGGACAAGCAAGGTGTTTGCTGCATTGGTTGATTTGTATTGCTTCAGGTAAGTTGCCAGGTAGGCAGCCCCGCCCAGAACATTGCCGCCGACAGTGGTGGAGTAGTCGAGCTGACCGTGGAAGTCATTGATACCAAGCAGTTGAACCTTCACATTCTCGCTTGGCTCTGTCGCATCTCCGTGAAGATCAAGCTTGTAGATGCCGAATCCTTTCTCGTCGGTACGGTCAAGTGAAGCGATCTTTGGATTAGCGCTCAAGTATGTTTTCGCAACCGGTGAAGTTGTAAAGGTAACGTTAACATCAGCATCAACAGGTGCAATCGACCAGTTGTTGTCGGCGGCCGGATCAATCGTACCCTGCTCCGTGATGTAATCCATAAGCACTTGACGATTCTCGCTGGCAGAATCCAAGACGAGCGGAGAACCCTTCACGCCCGGGAAGTTGCCTCCGCCGTTAACGCGGTAGTTATTGCTGATTACAATGAAGTCCTGATCAGGATCAACCGGTTGACCGTTATAGGCAAGGTTAACAATCCGGCTGGATGCAGCGTCGTTAATTGTACCGTCTTTGGTGTACTTAGCCGGTTTCGTGACATCTACCTGATAAGTGACGCCATCGATGACATCGAAGTTGAATACCGGGAAGGACGGGTTGAGCAGCGACTGCTCGTCTGTCTTGTTTGGATCAATTTGATTGAACATACCGGCAGACATTTCGAGCCATTCCTTCACGACGGAGCCTTTCACTTTAATGGCCTTCAGCGTATTGTCGTAGAGATACAAATCGCTGGCGCTCTTAATGGCAAGATCGCCTGCCTTAATATCCGTATATTCACCCGGTCCATTGCGGCCGGCTTTGAACGGGGCGCCTACGGATAGAATCGGGAGATCCTTATCCGGCGAGTTCTTCGTATTCAATTCTTGCTGTACGAACCACTTCTGCGCTTGCGTAACGATTTGCACGGAAGGGTCGTCCTGCACGAGTGCAAAGTAGCTGTAAATCGGAGCTGAAGTTTGACCGATCGCTTGGTTTGCATAGGCGATTGTCGCTGCATGTTCGGTTTTAATTGCATCGACGACCGCAGAATCCGCTTCAACAAGCGGAAGTTTCTTCACGCTGTCATAGATATACTTGTTGGAGGACTGCGAAGCAGTAACCTTCCATTTGCCATTGGTTTTGTTCAGCGTTAGGTCGATGATTCCCAGATTGCCGCCGCCGAAGCCGGCTTGTACGGCAGCAACGCCATTGATTGTGCCTTTCGCATTATCGACGCCAGGAAGCGGGTTGCCGCTCGCGTCCTTAAAGAGGGGATCAAGTGCGCTGATGCTGGCTGCCGGGAAAACCTTATGGGTGTGCGAGAACGTAATGGCATCGATGCCCGCAACTTTACTCAGCGGGTATACCGCATCCTCCGCACCTGCGCCTGCCTCTGCATTTCCATTAAAGCCCGAGTGTGTAAGGGCAACGATGACTTCTGCGCCTTCCGCGCGCATTTGAGGAACGAATGTCTCTGCCGTCTCTACAATATCCTTGGTAACGACTTTACCGTCGAGATTTCCTTTATCCCAATCCATAATTTGCGGCGTCACGAATCCGATGAAGCCTACTTTGACCGTCTGAGTTTGACCGTTCTCATCTTTGAAGGTTTTGTCCATAATGACATACGGCGTGTACTTATTAACGTCGTTGCTTGGGTCGGCGTCGTGATCGTCCACATAGACGTTCGCATTGACATAAGGGAAAGCAGCGTCATCGGTAGCTTCGTTCAAATAATCAAGACCGTAATTGAACTCATGATTTCCGAATGTTGCAATATCGTAGCCCATCAGGTTCATCGCTTTATAGGCCGGATGTACTTCGCCCTCCTTAAGCGGCGCTACTTTAGCCATATAGGTGCCAAGAGGCGTGCCTTGAAGCAAATCGCCATTATCGACAAGCAGCGTATTCTTCACTTCTGAGCGTGCTTGCTTCACTAAAGTGGCTGTTTTAACAAGCCCGACGTTCTCTGCCGGAGCATCCTTGTAATAATCGTAGTTCATGAAATTGGTGTGGACATCCGTCGTTTCCATGATGCGCAGCTTCAAGGTCGAACCAATCGTAACCGGATCGGCGAGGCCATTGCCCACCTCCGTGAGCGAGCCGCTATAGGAGTCAACGACAAATACTTTGACGGACAGGCTGCTTCCCGTCTTATTGAAATGCGCCGTCATTTTCTCGCTGCCTACGATATCCTTCGTCAAAGCTGCTATTCCGATCGGCACGGCGCCATCGAACAGTTCAAAAATAACGGTTTCTTCGCCGGCATGTCCTCCAGCTGACGGCGTTACCACCGCACTGGCCAGAACACCGCCGGCTGTATCCATGGCTGCGTTTGTAATTGTAAAAGGCCGATCATCGGCAACGACGATCTTCTCATTCACTGAGGCTTCAATGACGGCTTGCGCATGTGCAGGGGTCGGGAGATAAGATGATGTCAGAAAGCCTGCGAGAAGGGAGGCGGCAATCGCAGCCCGCGACATTCTCTTGCGAATATGAACCATTTTCTAGTAACTCCACCTTTCAATTGGTATAAGAAAAGTGTAACAACTAAGGTATTAAATTGGGCTAAAGATATTATTCGATTCTTGTAAATCAAGGTATGTATAGAAAAAACCGTACATCCATTAGGATGTACGGTTTTTGATGAGCCATGTTACGGTTTGTAAATATCGTCGAACACGCCGCCGTCGTTAAAGAATTTCGTTTGCGCTTTGTTCCAGCCGCCGAAGTCGCGGATGTTCGAAAGCTCGACGTTTTTGAACTTCTTCGTGAATTCTGCAGCGATTTTCGTATTTGTCGGACGGTAGAAGTTTTGAGCCACGATACGTTGACCGGCATTCGTGTAGAGGTAGTCGAGATAAGCTTTAGCTACTTCACGAGTACCGTGTTTCTCTGCGTTCTTCGTAACGACAGCTACAGGAGGCTCGGCAAGAATGCTATAGGAAGGCGTTACGATTTCGAAATCCTTGCCATGCTCTTTAAGCGCAAGGTACGCTTCGTTCTCCCAAGCAAGCAGCACGTCGCCGATTCCGCGTTCAACGAAGGTCGTTGTCGAGCCGCGAGCACCGGAATCCAGTACAGGCACGTTCTTGAAGAGCTTCGTTACGAATTCCTTTGCTTTCGCTTCACTGTTGTTGTTGTGTTTCAACGCATAACCCCATGCAGCAAGGAAGTTCCAGCGTGCGCCGCCGCTTGTTTTCGGATTCGGCGTAATGACGGACACTTTATCTTTAACTAGATCGCTCCAATCCTTAATCTTCTTCGGATTCCCTTTGCGTACGAGGAAGACGATTGTGGATGTGTATGGCGAACTGTTCTTAGCAAAACGTGATTCCCAGCCGTCATTAATCAGTCCGGCTTTTTGGATCGCGTCAATATCATAAGCAAGCGCAAGTGTAACGACATCGGCTTGCAGTCCGTCGATAACAGAGCGAGCTTGGGCGCCGGAGCCGCCATGAGATTGCTTAATCGTAACCTTCTGTCCGGTCTTAGCCTTCCAATAAGAAGCGAAGGCTTTATTGTACTGCACGTAGAGCTCACGGGTCGGATCGTACGAGACGTTCAGCAGCTCGATATCCGGTTTCGCCGGTTTGGTTACGGCTGCAAAGCTGGTGGAGGATAAGGATAGGATTAATGCCAGTACGGTGATCGTGAGTAGCAGTTTTTTCTTCATTTTTCAACTCTCCCTTTATTATAGTGCTCCATCCCGATCTGACTGATTGGACAAAAAAAGGAGGCCCAGGCAGAATGCATCCATGAAGAGAAACTTCAGGCTGCTGTTACGTTGCCGGGGCCTCCGGTGGACCGGTGGGCTCGATGGATTTATCATAAGCTGACAATTCCTACCTGTCAACTATGAATTCAACAAAACTTTAAATAAGAAAAACTGATCCATTTCATAAATATGTTAAAAAAAAGGATTGACATGACAGCTTATCCATTGCTATCATCATCCCATAACCAACTAAACAGGTAGGATTAATTCTATTTCAACTACCGGTCAACGCGGAGTGGGAAAGCGTTAGTTATCTGAAATAAGATGATGAGAGGTGCTTTTACATGACAAACATGAAAAAGAAGAATTCCAAGTTAACGCTCCACACGCTGTTGATCTTTATTGTATTCGCCCTTGCGCTGACAGGCTGCGGATGGGATTCCAATTCCCCTGCGAATACGAACCAATCCAACACCAATACAGGCGCTGCCAATAATACCAATGCAGACGGCACGGAGCCGGCGGCCGATAATGCGGCAAACACGGAATCTACCGAACCGATTGAGCTGTTGAATGTTTCTTACGACCCGACGCGTGAATTATATGAATCTTACAATAAACTGTTTGCAGATTATTGGGAGAAAGAGCATGGACAGAAAGTAACGATCAAACAATCCCATGCCGGCTCCGGCGCTCAATCGCGGGCGGTCATTGATGGACTCAAAGCCGATGTTGTCACACTTGCTCTCGGCTATGATATCGATGCAATCGCTGAGAAAGGGCTGATCGATCCGGATTGGCAGCAGCAGTTTGAGAACAACAGCGCGCCTTATACATCCACGATCGTGTTCCTGGTCCGCAAAGGTAACCCGAAACAGATCAAGGATTGGAACGACTTGGTGAAACCGGGCGTGGAAGTCATCACGCCAAACCCGAAAACAAGCGGCGGCGCACGTTGGAACTACCTCGCAGCTTGGGGCTATGCGCTTAAACAGAACAATGACGACGAAGAGAAGGCGCAAGAATTCGTTTCCGCATTGTTCAAGAACGTACCTGTACTCGATTCCGGGGCACGCGGCTCCACGACAACCTTCGTAGAGAAGGGCATCGGCGATGTGCTGCTCGCTTGGGAGAATGAAGCGCTTCTTTCCGTGAAAGAGCTTGGCCCGGATAAATTCGATATTGTCTATCCTTCGATCAGTATTCTTGCAGAACCGCCGGTAGCCGTTGTCGATAAGAACGTCGATAAGAAAGGCTCGCGCACCGTTGCGGAAGCTTACCTGGATTACCTGTACACCGAAGAAGCGCAGAAGCTTGTCGCGGAGAATTTCTACCGCCCGCAGCTGGCATCGGTAGCGGAGCAGTACGCGGACCAATTCCCGGAAATGACCTTGCTGACGATCAACGATGATTTCGGCGGCTGGGCCGTTGCACAGAAGAAGCATTTTGCAGACGGCGGCGTATTTGATCAAATCTACGCACCCGGCTCATAAGCGAATCGACAGGAGCTGACTCTTCTTATGAAAAGTTCCACTTCAAGCAAAGCGAAGCCGCGCAGCATATTGCCCGGTTTCGGACTTTCCCTTGGATTCACCATTTTCTACTTAAGCGTACTGGTCATCATCCCGTTAGCCGGTATCTTCGTGAAAACATCCGGTTTAACGCCGGCTCAGTTCTGGCACACGGTGGCTAATGCACGGGTGCTCGCATCCTACAAAATCAGTTTCTTTACATCCTTCTATGCTGCACTAATCAATCTAGTATTCGGACTCATTGTCGCCTGGGTGCTGGTACGCTACAAATTTCCGGGGAAAAAGCTGGTCGACAGCCTGATCGATTTGCCCTTTGCACTGCCAACCGCGGTTGCCGGCATTGCATTGACCGCAATCTACGCACCAAACGGCTGGATTGGTTCTTTGCTTGAACCGCTCGGTATCAAAGTGGCTTTCACGCCGCTTGGCATTACGTTAGCGCTGATCTTTATCGGTTTGCCCTTCGTGGTACGGACGGTGCAGCCCGTTCTGCAGGAGCTGGATAAAGAAGTCGAAGAAGCGGCCGTCATGCTCGGCGCATTCCGTTGGCGGACGTTCCGACGGGTCATTCTGCCGGAGCTGATCCCGCCGCTGCTTACGGGATTTGCGCTTGCTTTTGCCAGAGGGATTGGAGAGTACGGTTCGGTCGTCTTCATCTCCGGCAATATGCCGATGAAGACGGAAATCGCGCCGCTGCTCATTATGACAAAGCTTGAGCAGTACGATTACAAGGGAGCAACGGCCATTGCGCTTGTCATGCTTGTCGCATCCTTCCTGCTTCTTCTGTTAATCAACTACTTGCAGTGGCGGAGCAATCGCCGCGTTATTGCGGAATAGGAGCGTGTAAACTATGGCTGGTGCAGTTACGGTTCATCTAACCGAGAAGTCCGCGCAGCGTCCGAAACATATTAACGAGTCTGCCGGCATTCGAATCATACTCATCTCTATCGCGCTGCTGTTCCTGGTACTTGTGGTGCTGCTGCCGCTGATGTCGGTTTTTATTGAAGCTTTCAAACGGGGAACAGAGGTATATGTAGCCGCGCTGAGGGATCCCGATGCTTGGTCGGCACTGCGGCTAACCTTGCTGACAGCTGTCATTGCAGTTCCGCTTAATACGGTTTTTGGCATTGCCGCCGCTTGGGCGATCAGTAAGTTCCGGTTTCGGGGCAAAAACGTACTTATTACGCTGATTGATTTACCTTTTGCCGTATCGCCGGTTATCTCGGGTTTGGTCTTCGTGTTATTGTTCGGCGCGCAAGGCTTCCTCGGACCGTGGTTGTCGGATCATAATATCCAAATTATCTTCGCATTGCCTGGTATCGTGCTTGCGACAACGTTCGTTACATTTCCGTTCGTTGCTCGCGAACTGATCCCGCTGATGCAGGCGCAAGGCGTACAAGAAGAGGAAGCCGCCGCAAGCCTCGGTGCTAAGGGCTGGCAAATCTTCTGGCGCGTCACACTGCCTAACATCAAATGGGGATTGCTCTACGGCATCATTCTTTGTAATGCGAGGGCGATGGGGGAGTTTGGCGCTGTATCGGTCGTATCCGGCCACATTCGCGGAGAGACGAATACGCTGCCGCTGCACATCGAAATCCTGTATAACGAATATCAATTCTCTGCATCGTTTGCAGTGGCTTCCTTGCTGGTCATGCTGGCATTGGTGACGCTGGTCGTAAAGAGCTTCATCGAATGGAAAACCGCTCAGAAAACCCCGAAAGAGGAGGGCTAAAGGATGCATATCGAGGTTCGCAACATCAATAAATCCTTTCAAGGCCACCAAGCCGTAGACGACGTCAGCTTCTCGATTGAACGCGGCAAGCTGATCGGCCTGCTCGGACCGAGCGGCGGCGGCAAATCGACGCTGCTTCGTATATTAGCGGGACTCGAGACTCCGGATTCCGGCGATATCTTCATTAACGGGAAGCGGGTCAACGATGTTCAGCCGCAGCTCAGAGGAATCGGATTTGTATTTCAGAACTACGCGTTGTTTAAACATATGACCGTATTCGATAATATCGCTTTCGGACTGACGATTCGCAAGAACAGTAAAGCTGAGATCAAGGAGCGCGTCGGGGAATTGCTCGACTTGACGGGGCTGCGAGGCTTCGAGCATCGCTATCCGCACCAGCTCTCCGGCGGTCAGCGGCAGAGGGTGGCATTCGCCAGAGCGCTTGCGCCTAAGCCGGATCTGCTGCTGCTCGATGAGCCCTTCGCCGCCATTGATGCGAAGGTGCGCAAGGAGCTTCGCACCTGGTTGAAGCAGCTGATCGGCACACTGGGCATCACCTCCATCTTCGTCACGCACGACCAAGACGAGGCAGTCGAGGTAGCGGACGAAATGCTGATCGTCCAGCAAGGGAAGCTGGAGCAGCAGGGATCGCCGGTTCATATTTACACGGATCCGCAAACCGCATTCGTGGCTGGATTCATCGGTCATTCCAGCGTTGTGGAGCAGCCTAGGGACCTTCGCGGCTTCAGCGGCTCTTCACTGGCAGAAGGCGCTAAAGCGCTGATTCGCCCGGAGTTTGTGGAGGTAGGGCGCGAGCGGGAAATTCCGTTCCCATCCGCTGCGGAGAAAGGCAAGGTTCGGCATATTTTCTTCCGAGGCGCTCATTTGGAGCTTGATGTGGAAGTAGGCAACAACAGGCTGTCGGCACACCGTTCACTGGATCAAGAGCCGCTTCAGCCGGGTGATGAAGTATCTGTCCTTATTCACCGCTTATACGTGATTACCGACAAGTCGGCGACGATCGTGGAGAATCCACTTAAGGTCGATCCGCTGCCGGTTCACATTTAATTCGTCCGGGAGGGATTTATTATGGCAAAGCCAATCGTGCTGGATCAAGAATGGTTAGAGCGCATAGCAACTCAGGTAAATGGGCTTGAATATGGTTCGGTTCTCATTACGGTTCATGACGGCAGAGTAGTCCAAATCGACCGTACAGAGCGCAAGAGGTTCGATGCGGCGACTGCCAAAACCGGGCAAAATGGGCAACAACGACAAGAACCAACAAACAGCAGCACGGATAAATTGAAGGCTGTTAACGGATAGAAGAGGGAAGGAAAAGAGAAGCGCCGGACTGCTCGTTGATAACGAGTGACCCGGCGCTTTTTTTGCTGATTAGTTGCCTGTATGCGTTGATCGTTCCGATTTCGATGCTGCGGAAGCGGGCCAGAAAGCAAAGCGACCGCAAAGTACCGTTATCGCGGGAACCAGGAACGGCCTCACGATAAACGTATCCAGCAGCACGCCGATTGCCGTTATTGTACCGAATTGCACAAGCACTTGAATCGGCAAGGTTGCCAGCACGGCGAAGGTGCCAGCGAGAATCAGACCTGCCGAGGTGATGACGGAACCGGTCTGGGAGACGCCTTCTTTCACCGCTTGGCGCAGCGGCATGTGACGCGCTTTCTTCCAAATGCTCGAAATCATGAAGATGTTGTAATCCTCGCCGAGCGCAACGATAAAGACAAAGGAATAGAGCGGAATGAGTCCTTGAATCGCGTCTGTGCCGAACAAATAATGAAGCACGACCCAGCCGAGGCCGAGAGCGCTGTAGTAGGATAACAAGACAGTTGCAATCAAATAAAGCATCGCGACGAAGGAGCGCAGGTAGGCAAGCAATAGAATCGCGATAAGAATTAGAATGACCGGAATGATAAGCTTCGCGTCATCGCCGGTGGTTTGCTTGGTGTCGTATTGCTCCGCGGTTTGGCCGCCAATCCATATGCCGTCGGCGGCGTCGGCGCCGGATGCAGAGAGTGCTTCTTGCGCCGCCTGCCGTAGCTCTGGGATGTGAGCGATCGCTTCGATCGAATATGGATTTACGGCAAGCTCGACTTCAAAGCGCAGCAGATCTGGATTCGCAGCGCCTGGAACCGGATCCGTTACTTTCTTCACGAAGGGAAGAGCAGCTAATGCGGCTTTGACTGCTTCGCCTTGCTCGGCGGATTGGGTCTCCGCGATCACTTGCACAGGTGCTAGCTCGCCGGCATTGAAATGATCCGCGATAAGAGTGAAGCCCTCTCGTGAAGGAGAATCTGCCGGGAATGAAGAGAGCGTGTCGAATGTGTATTTGATTTGGGTGGCGAAAATCACGCAAATGACCAGGAGGATCGTCGTAATAACCGCGATTCGTTTCGGTTTACGGACAACGGCTTCTCCAAGCCGGTCGCCAAGGGTCGGGCGTGTTTGCGGGGACGGCGCGGGTTTCCCTTTCTTCTTCGCCCGTGCGGCAGCCATTTCTTGCGTTCGTGGAATGAACGGGTAGAAGGATGCTCGGCCCAATAGACCGAGGAACGCCGGTACAAGTGTCAAGCTGGCGATCATCATGATCAGAATGGCTAAGCTGAACGGAATCGCGAAGCGCTGAACGCTGCCGAATTCAGCCAGCAGGAGCACAAGCAGGGAGAGCACAACGGTGAGTCCGCTCATGGCAATTGCTCCCGAAGAGCCGCTGAAAGCACGCTTTAATGCGGTGAATGTATGGCCTTCTTCCTTCAATTCGCTGCGGAATCTGGCAATCAGGAATAGGCAGTAGTCGGTTCCGGCACCGAACAGCAGCACGGTCATGATCGATAAGCTCTGGGAATCGTAAGCAATCCAGCCCTGATCCGCCATCCAGCCTAACAGCGGCGTAATAGCCCCGTATGCGAATCCGACCGCAATGAGCGGAATGAGTGCGAGTACCGGTGAACGGTAGATGAGAAGCAGGAAGAGCAGGACCAGAAAAACGGTTGCCAGCAGCAGGGAAACGTCAGCGCTCTTGAACAAGCCTGTCGCGTCAACTGCGATACCGACAGGTCCGGATGCTCGAACGGCAAGGCCGCTGCCGGACGCATCGTTAAGTTTGGTTTGGAACGGATTTTCTGCATCCTTGAAGATCAGGGCTGTTGCTTTCTCGATCTGAGTCAGACCTTCTTTAAGTCCGTCGCTGCCCGCCGACTTATCGAACAGGACAGGCTGAACCAACGTTGTGCCGTCCTGCGAAACTTGCTGCTTTAATGCGGGAAGCGGCAGCTTATCAAGCGGAACGACACTTTCTTGATAAGGAACAGGGCTTGCTTGGAGCTGCTTGGCTAACTGCTGAATGCCTGCCAAATCCTCATCCGTGAGTCCGGCTGCGCGATACCAGGTCAAGAGTGCAGGGATACCGGTTTCAGACGGAAACTGCTCTGCGATGAGCTTCTCGGCTTGAACGGACGGTTTGCTTGCATCGAAGTTGGCCAGCGTATCGTCCTTCAGCTCTGAGGAACTCGGGAGTGTCATGTTGAGCAAAGCGACAATCATAATCCAGGCGGCAAGTGTTATCCATCTGCCGCGTTTACCTCCGACTGCTTGTGTGAATGAATCGAGCCATTTAACTCCCATTTTAAGTCTTCATCTCCTTTGATTTTACTTATCAAGTGATAAGTGATGATTGAAAAAAAAGGTCTATTCAGGCCGCCTTACACCGTAGGTGGTGGGGTGGCCGATAGTCCGAATAACAATACGTTGACGAGCGTTTGGGCTTGTTCATCCCAATTTTTCTTCTTGTCTGCTGCGCCTGGGGCAGAGAATGTGGAGGCAGAGGCCAGTGTCTGGTTTATAAGCCCCATCAACAGCCGGGCTGATTTCTCGGCATCCATTCCGAACTGCGCTGAACTTCGCAGCTGACCATCTCGCTGGCCTGCTTCGAATATGGTGAGCAGCGGTGTGAGATAGGCGCTTCGCCATAGCTCATAGATGATTCGCTGAGACTCCGGGGCAAGCTCATGCCGGATATCGTGAAACATCCGGCTGAGATCCTCGGGGTGATTCGCAAGCATATAGGCAGTGACCTGGCAGAGGCGATGCCTGACATCTGTTTCTCTTTGCATGATACGATCGAGCGCGCTTCGGGTGCCTTCGCACACCGAACGCATCACATCTACGTAAAGCGCCTGCTTATCCTTGAAGTGGTGATATAGCGCAGGCTGCGTTAGCCCGCAGGCATCGGCGATTTGTCTGGTGGATACGGCGCGGTAACCGAGCTCCATGAACAGCTCCTTCGCCGTTCTGATAATCATGGCGCGTGTCTCTTGCAATTGATTCGATTTGTTGGCTGCCATTGCGGAGAAGATTCCTTTCCTGCTAAATCAGCTAATCCCTTCTGCTTATCACTTGATAAGATCATACCTCTTCGGGAACCCGCCAGTCAATTAGTCGATGTCGAGCTTGTGCTTGGAGTAGCTCGTGCGTGCTTCGATCCGTTTATCCGCGCTTTTCTTCTGCCGCTTGCTGACGGATTGCTCTTTGCGCGCTTGATGCGCCAGCTCGCGACCGGTTTTCTTATAGCTCTCGTAGCGGCGCTCATCAAGCGCGCCGCTGCGCAGTGCTTCCTTCACGGCGCAGCCCTGTTCTGCCTGATGGCGGCAATCGCGGAACCGGCAGGTCTCGGCGATCGCTTCGATATCGGAGAACGCTTCCTGCCAGCCGTCATCGGCTTCCCAGAGCTGCAGCTCGCGCATTCCCGGCGTATCCATCATGATGACGCCGCCCGGAAGCGGGAACAGCTCGCGGTGTGTAGTGGTATGGCGGCCGCGCGCGTCGTCCTCGCGGATGCCCTGCACGCGCTGAAGGTCGCCGCCGGCCAGCCAGTTCAGCAGTGTTGATTTGCCGACGCCGGAGGAGCCGGTTACGGCAATGGTGCGGCCTTGGAGCATATAAGGCGAGAGCGAATCGCGGCCTTCGTTCTCCAGAGCGCTGACCGCATGGACCGGAACACCCGGCGCTGCCGCCTCAACTTCGGCGACTCTGCGTTCCGTATCGGTGCAGAGATCGGCTTTCGTCAGCAAGACGACAGGCGTGGCGCCGCTTTCCCAGGCTGCGATGAGGTAACGTTCGATTTTGCGGACATTGTAGTCGCCATTGAGGGCATTAACGATAAAGAGCGTGTCGATGTTCGTGCCAATGACCTGTTCTTCCGGCACGCTGCCGGCCGCTCTGCGGATCATCGCCGAGCGGCGAGGCAGGATGCCGTGAATGATGGCGCGCTGCTCGCCCGGCAGGGATTGTACCGCGACCCAGTCGCCGACGGCAGGGAACTCGCTGCGCGATGCAGCCTGGAACTGGAATTTGCCGCTAACCTCGGCGGCGCATTCGCCGGCGGAGGTCATGATGCGGTAACGATTTGTAAATTGGGCAATGACGCGTGCCGGCTCAAGGCTTACGTTTGCGCCGGCGCTGCTGTTGCCGGACACACTGGCAAACGTATGCTCCCAGTGTTCATTCCAGCCATAGTCTTGCAGGTGGTTCGTGGTCTTGCTTACTTGCATGGGATGGTTCATGTTCAAAATTGGTGTACCCCTTTATTCGTTAGTTTGGTGGATGGATAACAAAAAAGACCGCAGGAAATAAACTCCTGCGGTCTTCGCTTTTGGTACGTTGTACGTACCGAAACGGACACAAAAAAACCGCAAGAAACCGGATTACGGTCTCTTGCGGCGGCTTGGGCGATTACAAATAAGCTAGGGCGTATCCTTAGCTTACGAAGTAACTCCCGTACTTGATCCGTCTGAGACCGATGCAACTGCAACTACTGCTTCTTGAACGTTCATGACATTAGCTACCATTTGACATCAGCCTCCTTAGTTATCGTTAGTTGTCATTCTATGCGCTTCGAAGCGACTTGTCAACTCATTCCATTAAAATGGCCTTGCTCCCGGATTCCGAGGCAAGGCCACATTATTACGAAATGATGAATTTGATAATCACCGCAGCGGCGAAAATAACGAACAGCAGTCCAAAGAATCCGCCAAAGCCAAGTGCAACGTCGAATAGATCGTCGCGCGGTTCCTCGTTCAAATGCTCACGTGGGTCTCTTACATTTTCCATCGTTTCAACTTCCTCCTTAGACAACAACGATTGCTCCCCCTAGTATACCCAACTTCCAGAATAATTGTAAAGTCGCAGGTCGTGACAATTGTGAGGCAAATTTGTGCCGAAAGCGGCTTCCGAGCAAGCCGAGTTCTGCCGCAAAATAAGGCTCATTGTGGTACAATAAACGGTAGCCATGTGCCGGGAGGAGGACGACAATGGAGGATCAACCGAGAACGGAATCGGCCGCTGACAAGCGCCTTGCCGAGGAGCGAATCCGCAGTAAGCTGGCTTTGCTGCCGGATCAGTCAGGCTGTTATTTGATGAAAGACGCCGAAGGCACCATCATTTATGTCGGCAAAGCAAAGGTGCTGAAGAACCGGGTACGATCGTATTTTAACGGCAGCCATAACGGAAAGACATTGCGGCTTGTTTCCTTGATCCGCGATTTCGAATACATTGTAACTTCGAGCAATATGGAAGCGTTGATATTGGAATGCAACCTGATTAAGCAGTATCATCCCCGTTATAACGTCCTTTTAAAGGATGACAAGACCTTCCCGTATATCAAAATCACGAATGAAGCGCATCCGAAGCTTGAGGTTACGCGCCGGATCGTCAAAGATAAAGGCAAATATTTCGGACCGTATCCGAATGCATTCGCGGCAACGCAGACGAAGAAGCTGCTGGATCGGTTATATCCCCTGCGCAAATGCGGCACGCTGCCGGACAAGGTATGTTTGTATTACCATATCGGACAATGTGTAGCGCCTTGCGAGTTCGATATTGCGCCGGGGACGTACGAGAACATGGTGCAGGAGATCACCCGTTTCTTAAATGGCGGTCATGATGAAGTGAAGAAGACGCTGCAGGCTAAGATGGAATCAGCTGCGGAGCTGATGGAGTTCGAGCGAGCGAAGGAATACCGCGATCAGCTCATCGCCATCGATGCAGTCATGGAGAAGCAGAAAATTACGCTCAACGATGCGATGGACCGAGATGTCTTCGGTTATGCGATCGAGAAAGGCTGGATGTGCGTCCAAATTATGTACATGCGGCAAGGGAAGCTGATTGAGCGAAGAGCGACGACGTTCCCTTATTACGGAGCGGCCTATGATGATTTCATGACGTTCGTAACCCAGTATTATTCGGAAAATCCGGCGCTGCCTAAGGAAATTTTCTTGCCTTCACCGCCGCAGGAAGCGGAGCTGGAAACGGCTGCGGGCGTGCAGGAGGCAGGCGTAGCGTACAAAGCGGAGGCCGTGCCGGCAGAGCAGCATGCTGAAGGCGATGAGCAAGGTGAGCCGGAAGCAGGTACAGTGGAAGCCGAGCTGCGAAATTCGTTGCAAAAATGGCTGAAGGTGAAAGTGTTCATGCCGCTGCGCGGACGCAAACGCGATGTGGTTACGATGGCAGTTAACAATGCGAAGGTTACGCTGGATGAGAAATTCAAGCTGATCGAGCGGGATGAGGAACGCACCTTCCGGGCATCGGAAGGGCTGGCGGAAGCGCTGGGTCTGCCGCAGGTTCGCCGTATCGAAGCATTCGATAACTCGAACATTCAAGGGACGGATCCCGTCTCGGCGATGGTGGTCTTCATGGACGGCAAGCCGGATAAGAAGGAATACCGCAAGTACAAGGTGAAGACGGTCGTAGGACCGGATGATTATGGAACGATGCGAGAAGTTATCCGCCGCCGCTATGAGCGCGTGCTGAAGGAAGAGCTTCCGCTGCCGGACCTGATTATAGTCGATGGCGGCCGAGGTCAAATTTCCGCGGCGCTCGATATCCTTGAAAATGAGCTTGGCTTGATGATACCGGTGTGCGGCCTGGTGAAGGACGCCAAACATAAAACAGCTCAGCTCATGACAGGCGATCCCCCTGAAGTAGTGCCGCTGCCGCGGGACAGCCAAGAATTCTACTTGCTCCAGCGGATTCAAGACGAGGTTCACCGTTTTGCGATTACGTTCCACCGCGAGCAGCGGGGCAAATCGATGGTGGCTTCCAAGCTGGATTCGATCCCGGGCATCGGGGAGAAGCGCCGGAAGGCGCTGCTGAAGCATTTTGGCTCCATCAAGAAGATTAAAGAAGCCAGCATCGAAGATTTCCGGCCTCTGTCGATCGGCGAGAAGCTCGCCAATCAGATTATTGAAGCGCTGCAGGAAGAACAGTAGGAACAACACCTTCGGGAAGGGGACGCCAGCTCTATGATGAGCTGGCGTTTTTTAAAACAGGGGAATGGGAGGAGGAATACAGGATGAAAGGGAAATGGATTCAAGGTCTCATGGTCGTTTCCGCGATATCCGGATTTATCTGGTTGGGCGGACTGGCATGGACATTGCAGGATTATTTTACCGGAGGCTCCGGCAAGCAAGCTGAACCGGTTTCGACTGTAGAAGAACGGCCGACTCCGATTGCGGAAGACGGGAAGTTCCGCGTCGTGGCACTCGGCGACTCCCTTACTCGCGGAGCCGGCGATCCGTATGGCAAAGGGTACGTAGGATATATGGTGGACGTGTTGAAGTCGAAAGCGGCGGGACAAGAAATTCTCGTCAAGAACTACGGCGTTAATGGGATGCGTACTCCCGAATTGACCGCATCGCTGGACAAGCCTGACGTACGCAGCGAGCTTAAGGCAGCGGATGTCATCGTAGTCAGTACCGGAGGCAACGATCTGTTCCAAGGCGGCGAGACGCTTGGCAATTTGGATCCGTCCAACATTGCCTCGATTCAAGAAACTTATGCGGAGCAATTGAATCATGTGCTGAAGGACATACGAGCTGTCAATCCTGCCTCGAAGCTGTTCCTGATCGGGTTATACAATCCGTTCATCGCATTAAAGGAAACGCAGACAACGACCAAGATTGTACGGGACTGGAATTACCAAACGGCAGAAACTGCCGCAGCGTATCCGGACACGGTGCTCGTACCGACCTTGGACCTGTTTCAATTGAACGTACAGCATTATTTGGCTCGGGATCAGTTTCATCCGAATGCGGAGGGCTACAAGCTCATCGGTGAGCGGGTTGCGTCACTCATTACATGGGAGGGGGAACGCAATTGATGGGCAACGCGACGGGGATGACCGCTGCAAGCGATAATGAAGAGATTACTTTAGCTGTCCGGGGACTCCGAAAGGTAATCGGCAAGCGGGAAATTATACACGGGCTCGACTTCGAGCTGAAGCGAGGCGAAGTATTCGGTTTTCTGGGGCCTAACGGAGCGGGCAAGACGACGACAATCCGGATGCTCGTCGGTCTGATCAAGCCGACAGCCGGAACGATTCGGATTTGCGGTTACGATCTGCATCGACAGTTTCCGGAGGCGACCGGGAACATGGGTTGTATCGTGGAGAATCCTGAGCTATACAGTTTCTTGAGCGGCTGGGGGAATTTACAATACTTCGCCCGCATGATGCCCGGCATCGACGAGGCAAGGATCAGCGAGGTTGTACAGCTTGTCGGGCTGACAGCACGGATTCACGATAAAGTGAAAACCTATTCGCTGGGCATGCGGCAGCGGCTTGGAATTGCGCAGGCGCTGCTCGGGAAGCCGAAGCTGCTCATCCTCGATGAGCCGACTAACGGGCTGGATCCGTCGGGGATTCGGGAGATGAGGGAGTTTATCCGCTATTTGGCTGAACATGAAGGACTCTCCGTGCTCGTATCGAGCCATTTGCTAAGTGAAATTCAATTGATGTGCGATCGTGTTGCCATCATATCGAAGGGCCGCGTCATCCGAGTCGATACGGTGGTCAACTTGCTGGCCCAGCAAGAAAGGATCAGCTGGCGGCTTAAGCCGATGGGCAAGGGAGAGGCGCTGCTTCGGGAGCTGGCCGGCTCAGCTGAGGTACAGGGAGAGTCGGTGCTGACGCCATACAACGAGGAAGAGATCGGACGGTGGAACAGCGTGCTGGTCGAGTCCGGCGTGACCGTAACCGAGATGAGCCGCAAGCTTCCTTCGCTTGAGGATCTGTTCCTTGAGCTGACGGGAGGGGAAAGCATTGGTTAACCTCGTCTATAACGAAATGATCAAGATCACCGGCAAACGAAGGTTGTTCGTTGTCGCGCTCATCATCGCGATTCTGATATCATTGTTTACTTATGCCCAGTATCAGCAGGCGGCAGAGAACCTGAAGCGCTTCGGCGATGTCGATTGGCGCACCGCGCTTGAGCAGCGCATCGCCGGCTGGGAAGCCCGGCTTGCCAATGGCGGCGGACGCGGCGATGAGGGAGAGCTGGCCCTGCGCATTGCCCAGCAGCAGTACTACCTGGATCAGGACGTCAACCCTTCGGAGCCGGGGGCGCCAACTTTCGTACGCGGCTTCGTCGAGAATGGCATTTCGCTTCTGCTGCCGCTGATGATGATGATTGTCGCTGCTGACCTGGTATCCTCCGAGCACAGCTCAGGTACGATCAAAGTGCTGCTGACCCGCTCGGTGAAACGTTGGCGGATATTGCTCAGCAAGTATTTAGCACTCCTGTTATCGGTCTCGATTATCATTACGTTGTTTGGCCTGCTCTCAGCTATTATTTCGGGCCTCGTGTTTGGCTTTCAAGGCTGGAATGCGCCGGTTCTGACCGGCTTTACGGTAAAAGGCGGAGAACTGGATACATCCGCTGTGCGAATCATACCTCAGTGGCAGTTCATTCTGATGGAGATGGGACTCGCCTGGTATGTTTCTGTTGTAGTGGCGACCATCACCTTCATGTTATCCGTTCTGGTTCGCACAACCGCAGCGGTCATGGGTATTATGCTGGCTTGTCTCATTGCGGGAACGATCTTGCGGTCGATGGTCGGTTCCTGGGAAACGGCGAAGTACTTGTTCATGGTCAATCTGGAGCTGATCGATTACTTGCAGGATGCCGAACCGCCGATTGCGGGCATGTCGCTTGGCTTCTCGCTGCTGGTGCTGTTCTTCTGGGGCATCGGTGCTTTAATCGTATCGTTCGTCTCTTTCACGCGGAGGGATGTCTATTAACCATTAGAAAAGGCTCTCCCGTGCCGGGAGAGCCTTTTATTTACCGATTGTAATTTGGTGCCATATTCTGATTGCCTCTTGGCATTCCTCGAGGCGTGAGTCTGATGTCCTCATCATCAATAAAACGGTCATCGCGGTCAGAATCAAACACACGATTGTCGCGATCATCGTATTCGGGATCGTTCCTTAAAGGAATATCTTCTTTATATTTCATCTTCATTTCAGGTCTTCCGTCATTGTCGTTATTCCCGCAAGCAGCGAGCAAAGAAATAGACAAGCACAAGCTGAACAGCAGCATTACAATCCTTCTCACGTCATTTGCTCCTTTGTGTGTAATCTACATGCAAGTTCATGCCTTATAAAATTTGCACTTTTGTACATGCCAATATGCAAGGTGAATAGTTGGACAAGCCATTGGTGACGTTTGAAAGCATACAAAAAAGGCCAACCAGATTACGCTGGCTGACCTGATATCGCGGAGGGAACTAAGCGGTATATGTTTTCGGGCTCCTCTTGGCATCCACAAATCGCATGAGCCATGCAATCGGAATGGGGAGGATAATATAGACGATGCCGACCAGGATATTACTGGCAGAGCCCATAAACATCAAGGAGATGGCCATCATTACACTGTCGAAGATCGCATGAGCGAACAATACCGTAATAAAGCCGTATCGCAGAAACAAGAAGCTGAAGATTAGTCCGATGATCGTGAGCTCCAGAAGACGCGTTGTAGACGGGAAGATCGGATAAGTAACATGACCAAGCGCCCAAATGACAGTCGGAATGAGCGAAGCGACGAATGAATTTTTGAACCAACGTTTCATCAGGCCGATACCAAAGAGCCGGAACACGGCTTCCTCCGAGATCGCCGCGCACCAAGCAAGTACCGGGAAGATCAGAGGTGCCGCCAGGTTATATGGAGATTGGGTGACGTCGGTCGTGGACCACGAACCGTTCACTTGCATCAGGACGATAAAAATAATCGTTTGTAAACCAAGCAGCATAAACGCGCACAAATAACCTAGCCACATGCTCCGCCATACATGTTCCCCATACCCGGGTTGGCCGAATCGAGGCCATAAATTCCGGCCCATTCCCTTCCATAGACCGTCCCCGCCTACTAGGGAGAAGTAGACGGCAAGCGCCATAATAACGGTGATCAAGCAAGTTACGATAACTGCAACATAGGCGATGGTATCCGCATTCAGGACTTCGCCGTAGCCGGCCACAATGCCGTCTGTCATGTTGAAATCATTTGCCAAATACATAGCCAGGAAAAGAACGGTTAGCACGATTCCGCGCAAGAACGACGTGTGTTTCCGATATAGAGACGCATAAATGATGGCGAGAATAAACAAGACAAAAGACAAGAACAAGCTTCCGATCGACGATAAGTAATTCGCGATGCGCTTCTGTTCGTTCACATAGCTCGTGTAGTCAGAAGGGACTTGGAATTGCGGCTTGTAGGAGGCAATCAGAAAGCTGCCATTTGCCAGCTTCTCTCCTCGAATGCTAAGAAGGAGCGGTGCTCCGCCAATAGAAGTGTCAGCTGCTTTATACCAAATTTGACCTTTGGCTTCATCCGTCTTATGAAGGGAAAGCGATGATTTGGCAAAACCTTTGGAGGCCGCAAAAGCAAGCGCAGCATCAGTCAGCTCTTTGCCTTCCGCAGGCGTGGTGTCCGATTCGTTCAATCGATTCCAAGCGACTACCGTACCTTTTTGCATATGCACATAGACGAAAATCTCGCTATTATCCGGCATTTCCGCCGTTACTTGAAACGTGTCCGTGGGGTAATCCGTATCATATTTCTTATTAAAGGTTTTCGTCAGCTTATTCTTCTCCAAGTAACCGTAGAAGAGGCTGTCAGATTGATGTACGGCATGCACACTCCCGGGGTGAGCGTGGAACTGCTTCTGTATAAAGGATGAGGCAGCGGCTTCCGCTTTGCCCTTCGTAATGACTGACTCGGTGCCCGAATCGAAGAAAGTCTCAGCCGTGGAAGGAACGATTTGAATGAGTAAATAAATGAGGATACCTATGCCGGCTAGCCACGAAAATAATTTCCAGTGGGGCCGGAGCTGCGTTGGATTCATTTGAACACCTCTGTCTCGGAGTATAGAACGACGACTGGTTTGCCATAATCATTACCTTAACATAAATGAAACAATATTATCCATGGAACGGAGGCCGTCCTACTTGGAAACGAGGGCAGGTACGGTTTATAATGTGAAACATTGACAGGCACGGCTCTTTATATGATGTCTTGTCCTGACGGTTATGTACTTTATTTATATGAAATTTGTTTTCTATATAGTCGAAAGCAGAAGAAATCATGATTTGGATAGGGGATTATTATAACCATGAAGATCAATCAATTTGTTATTATCGGACTTGGCCGGTTCGGCTCGAGCTTGGCTCGTGAGCTGATTGAACTTGGCTATGACGTTCTGGGGATCGATAAAGATGAAGAAGTCGTACAGGATTTGAGCCAGGTGCTCACGCACGCGGTCACGGCGGAATCGACCGACGAGGAAGTGCTTCGTTCATTAGGCGTGCGTAACTTTGACTGTGGTGTCGTGGCCATCGGAGATGACATTCAAGCGAGCATTCTTACGGCTATTCTGTTGAAGGATCTGGGCGTGAAGAAAGTAGTTGCAAAAGCGATGACCGAGCTTCATGGGCGCGTGCTCGAGAAAATCGGGGTTGACCGCGTCGTCTATCCGGAGCGGGATATGGGCATCCGGGTGGCGCATCAGCTGGTTTCGCCGAATTTGCTCGACTACATCGAGCTGTCGAAGGATTACACGATTGCCGAGCTGGCAGTGCCGAAGTGCTTGAGCGGCGTTTCGCTGCAGGATCTAAACGCTCGCGCACGGTTTGGCTGCAGCATCGTAGCGATTAATAAGCCGAAAGGCATCATCATCGCGCCAACCGGAAACGATGTGCTCACGGAAAAGGATGTCATGGTGATCATCGGTACGAATCAGCAGATAGAGGAATTCGAAGATTCGGTCATTCATTAGCAAGAAAGCATGCGGCATGGTATTGGATACGGAAAATGGCAAACAATAAAGGACAGGGCCGGATTCGGCTTCTGTCCTTTGTTGTTTGCTGCGCCGCTTCCGCGGGGGAAGAGGAGGGCTCCTTACGCTGAGCTGTAACAGCCTTCCGCCTGCTGTTAAATCCGTGATCATTTATGAACTTATTAAGCTGAGGTTTGATCACGGTTTTAAAGGCAGGACGTAAACTCTTCAGGCTGTTACGCTCCTCTCCAGTCGCGTCTTCCCCGAAGCAACAACAAAGGACGGCACCCGAATCGGTGCCCCGTCCTTTATTGTTGCGGGAGGGAGCGACTCCCACCACGCCACATACCCGGAGTGGTTCGGGTACGTTTATTTGAACCGCAAAATTTGCGTGGTTCAATTGACTTAATGCGCCGCATGCCTGGCGCATTGAGCCTAAGCCAGCCGTATCCCAATTGCGGCGTGCTGCACGCTACTAAGATATATGAGCCGCATAGCTGCCGGGGCTGCGATTGCGGCTCCACCCGGCAGCCCAGCGGAGCAGATCATGCGGAGTTGGGCACTGGTGGGAGGGGAGCGTAGCGGGATGGGATGAAGATGGATGGGCAAGTGAAAGGGGAATCCGTTGGAGAGCGTTAGCGATCGCCTTTGAAACCGGGAATACACCGCTAAAAGTGTACAATTCAATATTCCCGGGTTCAACAGCGACGGAAACGGATCCCCTGAATGCAGTCCAATCCACTTCTTCATCCAATTTTCACGCGCAGCTCTACTCTTCCATCTCGCTACACCCGCTTATAATGCGTAGCGATCTCGTCGATCCACAGCCGCACCTCGGGACTCAAACTCTCCGACTGCGCATGAATAAGCGAAGTCGTTCGCTTGGACTCGACCAATTCGCGGATCGGAATCACGAGGAGATCGTTATCCTGCAGCATCTCCGGCCGCAAATAGGATTTGGGCAGCAGCGTTGCGGCGCGGCAAGTATGAAGCAGCCGCAGAATCGCCTCGAAGGAGTCGATTTCCATTCGCACATCGGGGAGCAAGCGGTATTTTTCGAACAGTTCGTCGGTCAGGATCCGGTACCACGTGCCTTTGGAGAACAATATCATCGGCAGCGCGTTTAAATCGCTAATAACAGGCAAGCCTTTATCCATGACGAAGTGATTGCGCGGCAGAACGAGCACAAGGTGATCGTCGAAGAGAGGCACGCATCTGAGCTGTGGGTCGTCGATGCGCGAAGCGACAATGCCCAGATCGGCTTTGCGCTCGCGGACGAGCGTTACGATCTCATGCGTCTTGCCGGTGATGGCCTTGATGTCGAGCTCGGGGCTGCGGAGGGTCAAGGCTTGAATGAGATCAGGCAAAGTCGTTTGCAGCGTGGTGAGACTTGCGCCGATGGTTAAAGTAGAGCGGCCAACGCTTTTATAATCGGCGACTAAGCTGAGATAGCGCAGATGCTGCTGCCTGGCCTCGATGGCATACTCGTACGTAAGCTGTCCGATTCGAGTCAGCTCGAGCCGCTTGCCGATTCGGCGGAAGAGCAAAGCGCCAAGATCCTGCTCCAGCTTGGCAATTTTGCGGGAGAGGGCCGGTTGGGACAGATTCAGTGCAGCGGAAGCCTTGTTCATGCTGGATTGCTCCACGACAACGGCAAAGACATGTAACTCATCTAACAACGGCGTTCACCTCGCAATTTCGAGTCTATATGCAAAAAAGGTATAACGTTTAATGAATAATAAGCAATTCCATTATAAGCATAAAAGGAGTATCATGTGTACTGTGCCACCATAATGTGTAAATCTATTATTTATTGACGCCCTCTGGGGCTAGCGTTACAATGGAGAATGGTTTTGGCGAATTATGGCGAATGCTACCCCACAGTTTGGAAAGGAGAACGTACAAGTTATGAAAGGAAATTCGTATTTATCGCGTAAGATCCACTCCTTACTCGGAGTAATTCCGCTCGGTTTGTTCATCATTGAGCACATGATTACAAACTATTCGGCCTATGAGGGTGGAGCACAGGGGTTTTCGGATAGCATCAAGTTCTTGAATGATCTTCCGTTCGTTTTCTTCCTGGAATTGTTCGGCATTTGGCTGCCGCTGTTGTTCCATGGCGTGTATGGATTATATGTTGCTTACCAGTCGAACCTGAATACCGGTCAGTTCAAATATGGACGTAACTGGGCTTTCGCTGTTCAGCGTATAACCGGTGTAATTACGTTTATTTTTATCTTCTGGCATCTTTACCAAACCCGTTTGCAAGTTATGCTCGGTGAAGTGAAGCATGAGGAACTTGGCAACTTAATGCACGACATCACAAGCAACGGTTTATACTTCGTGCTTTATGTGATCGGTGTACTTGCAGCAACGTTCCACTTCAGCAACGGGATGTGGGCATTCCTCGTTAGCTGGGGCATTACAGTCGGACCGCGTGCACAACGCATCTCCTCGTTCCTTTGGATGGGTGTATTCGTCATTGTAGCGGTGATGTTCCTGTTGTCGCTTGGCGCTTTCCGCGGCGATGAATTTAAAGAGGCGGCCTCTGCTGCTCTGCAATTGACGAATCTCGTTTAAGTTTGAGACAAGGAGCGATAATGTAATGGCTAAAAACAAAATTATTGTCGTTGGCGGCGGTTTGGCCGGTCTAATGGCTACTATAAAAGCGGCAGAAGCGGGCGTTCATGTCGATCTGTTCTCCGTTGTACCCGTTAAACGTTCGCACTCCGTATGCGCGCAGGGCGGCATTAACGGCGCGGTGAATACGAAGGGTGAAGGCGACTCCACTTGGGAGCATTTCGATGATACCGTTTATGGCGGGGACTTTCTTGCGAACCAACCGCCGGTGAAAGCAATGTGCGACGCAGCGCCGGGCATCATTCACTTGATGGACCGGATGGGCGTTATGTTCAACCGTACGCCGGAAGGTTTGCTTGATTTCCGCCGTTTCGGCGGTACGCAATATCACCGTACTGCTTTCGCAGGCGCTACAACAGGCCAACAGTTGCTGTACGCACTGGATGAGCAAGTTCGCCGCTGGGAAACAGCCGGACTTGTAACGAAGTATGAGCACTGGGAATTCCTCGGCTCTATTCTGGATGACGAAGGCGCTTGCCGCGGTGTATCCGCTCAAGATCTCCGCTCCATGGAAGTACATACCTTCGCTGCGGATGCCGTCATTTTGGCGACAGGCGGCCCTGGTATTATTTTCGGCAAAACGACGAACTCCGTCATTAACACGGGTACAGCCGCGAGCGCGGTTTACCAACAAGGCGTTCATTATGCGAACGGCGAGTTCATTCAAATTCACCCGACGGCTATTCCGGGCGACGACAAGCTTCGTCTGATGTCGGAATCGGCGCGCGGTGAAGGCGGACGGATCTGGACGTACAAAGACGGCAAGCCTTGGTACTTCCTTGAGGAGAAATACCCGGCATACGGAAACCTTGTTCCGCGCGATATCGCGACTCGTGAAATCTTCGATGTTTGCGTCGAGCAGAAGCTCGGTATCAACGGCGAGAACATGGTTTACCTTGACCTGTCCCATAAAGATCCGAAGGTGCTTGATGTGAAGCTCGGCGGTATCATTGAGATTTATGAGAAGTTCATGGGGGATGACCCTCGTAAAATACCGATGAAAATCTTCCCTGCGGTTCATTACTCCATGGGCGGCATGTGGGTCGACTACAATCAAATGACGAACATTCCCGGCTTGTTCGCTTGCGGCGAATGTGAATATCAATATCACGGCGCGAACCGTCTTGGCGCGAACTCGCTGCTCTCCGCCATTTATGGCGGCATGATTACGGGACCTAAAGCGGTCGAATACATCAAAGGCCTTAAGAAATCGGCTGAAGATATTTCTTCCTCCGTTTATGACCGTGCGAAGAAAGAACAAACCGACAAGTACGAGAGCATCTTGAACATGAACGGTACGGAGAACGCGTACGTACTGCACAAAGAACTCGGCGAGTGGATGACGAACAACATGACCGTTGTACGTTTCAACAAGAAACTCGAAGAGACGATCGCGAAGATCAAAGAGCTGAAGCAGCGTTATCGGAATATCAATATCAACGATTCCGCGCGTTGGAATAACGCGAGCGTAGCGTTCACTCGCCAGCTGTGGAACATGATGGAGCTTTCCGAAGCGATGACGCTTGGCGCACTAATGCGCAACGAAAGCCGCGGCGCGCACTATAAGCCGGAATTCCCGGATCGTAACGATGAAGACTTCTTGAAAACGACGAAAGCGACGTGGACGCCGGAAGGCCCGCAAATTTCGTACGAAGAAGTCGATGTTTCTCTAATCAAACCACGTAAACGTGACTACTCCAAGGAAAAATAGAAAGGAGAATAACGATGGCGGAAGCGACGACAGTGAAATCAAAAACAGTAAAGCTGGTCATTACGCGTCAAGACGCTCCGAACTCTGGATCGTATACCGAAGAGTTTGAAATTCCTTATCGCCCGAATATGAACGTAATCGGCGCATTGATGGAAATCCAGCGTAATCCCAAGAAACAAGACGGTCAAGGAACGGCTCCGGTATGTTGGGAATCCAACTGCCTCGAGGAAGTTTGCGGAGCCTGCTCCATGGTTATCAACGGCAAGCCGCGCCAGGCGTGCAGCGCGCTGATCGATAAACTGGAACAGCCGATTCGTCTGCAGCCGATGAGCACGTTCCCGGTTGTGCGTGACTTGGTTATCAACCGTGAGCGGATGTTCAACGCGCTTAAACGGGTTAAAGCGTGGATTCCGATCGACGGTACGTACGATCTGGGTCCAGGACCGCGTATGGCGGAAACGAAACGTCAATGGGCGTATGAATTGTCCAAATGCATGACCTGCGGGGTCTGCTTGGAATCCTGCCCGAACGTCAACGACCGCAACAGCTTCATCGGACCTGCGGCAATCTCGCAAGTTCGCCTGTTCAACGCTCATCCTACGGGCGAGATGAACCAAGAAGAACGTCTGGAGACGCTTATGGAAGATGGCGGCATCGAGGGCTGCGGTAACTCGCAGAACTGCGTGCGCTCTTGTCCGAAAGGCATTCCGCTGACGACTTCGATTGCAGCGATTAATAAAGATACGACTAAGCATTTGTTTAAAAAATGGTTGGGGATGTAGGGTAAAGATAGGGCTCCCGTGGGGGGCACTTCGCACAGCTATTCCGATTTGCGCTCCCGTGGTGCTCCGCACCAAAGTCGCTCAAATTCGGAATAGCTGTTGCTGCGTTTCCGCACCAAAGTCGCTCCATTTTACCGCTGCTTGGGGCAGCGGATAATGATTTTATTGGCTGGCGTCCGTTCCCGGCGCTGCTCCAGAGTCGCATGAAACCGAAGACATCCGCTCCCAAGTCGCGCCACAGACCAAAGACCAAAGACCGGCTCCGGAGTCGCTTGAAACAGTCGCACCACAAAAAGGCGTATCCAATTTCCGTTGGATACGCCTTTTTAAGTGACGCCATTATTTTGTTAAGAAATGCGCTATTTTAGCGAAAGGTGCAACATTATCGGATGTTTTCCCGTAAGTAAAAAAGCTGCCGTAATCTACGGCAGCTTCTAACACCAATTCTCGCCCCAATCTTGAATCGATTGGATAACGGGTTCTAGTCCCCGCCCTTTAGCAGTTAATTCATATTCAATTCGAACCGGCATTTCCGGATAGACGTTACGTTTAATAATATCGAATTGTTCAAGCTCTTTCATCCGGTCGGTGAGCATCTTATCGCTCATCTCCGGGATTTGCTCTTTCATCTCTTTAAACCGCTTCGGCCCGCCGAGCAGAACGCGAACGATCATGCCAGTCCATTTCTTCCCGAGCAGCTCTGTTGCGCATTCATACTTTGGGCACATTTTGGAATAATCCACGTTATCACCCCACTTTCAATGATTCTATTGTAGCACATGACGTTTTCAAAAGGGAGGGCTATTCGCCAAGAGAAGACAAATGCTTTTCATTCATTATATACTATACTTAAGTTAGTTGGATACGGATGGGGTATTTTTCCAAAAAACTTATTAACTTTGCAAGTATAGCCGAAATAATTCTAAGATGCTATAGAATATTATCATACCACGATATTGAGGTGCCGGATGTCGGACAACTGGGGATTTTATGAACGTCGGACGGAATCGGAGCAGCTGCGCGTGTTGATTAATGTCGGATTTCGAAACTCCGCGCCACTCGCACCGTACACGGATCTGCTTTCGATTACGATTAACTTATATCCGGTTCGTGCGCATAATCGTTCGAATCGGGATTTTGTCAAACAATTGGAGCAGTTGGAGTCCAAGCTTGAACAATGGCTGAAAAGTACCGCGGAGGCCATTTATATTGGGCGCATCAATGCCGCGACGCGGCTGGAGTTTTATTATTATACGAAGGGGGAGAGCCCCGATCTGCCGGCGATTCATGCTTGGCTGGATCAGAACTGGCCCTTCCGAGCACAGGTCTATCGCAAAGCGGATCCACAGTGGGAATTTTATAGGTTCATGCTGCCGGATGCGCTAGAGGAGCTGTTTGTGCACAATGCACAGATGATCTATGCGCTTATTCATAAAGGGGATAATATCGGGCAGCCCCGGAATGTGTATCACTGGCTGTTATTTCGCGAGGACGATGACAGGCGCGAGATTGAGTCGATGCTCAAGGGACTTGGCTATGTCATCGAGAAGGAGAAGGAAGGGAATCCCGAGAAGGGCTACCCTTATCCGCTCGTGATCAGCCGTTTCGAGGACGTTCGGCTTGATACGGTCAATGAACGCGTACGTGAGCTTCATTCGCTGCTGGCAGGCAGTGGCGGGCGTTACGATGGCTGGGGTTCGGTGATGAAGCTGTCCGCGGCAGGGCGGTTCCGCCGATTCATACGCCGGAACCTGAGTACCTTTGAAACAACGCTGCGCAAACTTTTTCTGAGACGCAACTCCGAATAAAACCAGCATCTAGAGCCGTATTAGGATAAGTCCGGCAATGGTCAGCACGAAAGCCGTCCACTGATAGCCGTTCAAGCGCTCGCGATATAAGATGATGGAGCCTGCGGCCACAACCAAACTGTTGGCGGCAAAGATGGGACCGGCTATGTTGGCACGTCCCGTTTCGAGCGCGATCGCGTAGAGCTGCAATCCGCCATAGGAGAACAAGCCGGCGATTAGCCCCCATTTCATTCCGATCGAAGCAGCGCGAAGCGACTTGTTTATGAGACCTGAAACGACTTCATGACCTGCACGTAAACTGCCGAGTGAAGTTCTGCGTGTTCGCTCTTGGCGCGCAGCAACGGCAAACCATACAATAGACAAGCTGTAAGCAACGAATAAGATCGGAGCGCTGCCGAGTCCAAGGTCACCTGTGACCTTCAGCCCGCCATTTCGAATCGCGAACAGCAAAATGCTGATGCCTACGTAGAAGTACCAACGCGGTGCGATACGGAAGGCTTTTTCTTTGCCTCGAACGGAGACAAGCACGACCGCTGACAGCAGCAGCAGAACGCCGCCAAGCTCGGTCTTCGAGAGTTGTTCGTTGTAGCCGAAGGTGCCAAGCGCAATAACAAGAATAATGTTCATGTTCGTAAGCGGCGATGTCAGACTGGCAGGTCCCCATTCCAACGCTTTCATGAAGAGCGCGTTCCCAAGAGCGGAGCCTGCACCGATAAGCAAGCCTGCGAGCCAAACGCGTGGATCAGCCAGCGACGGCAGTAGCGTATGCTCCAATGCGGCGTGAATGCCAAATCCGCAGGTCCCGGAAATATAAAGACCCAGAAGCAGGTAAGCGGAGGAACCGCTTTGCATCTGGGACACCTTCATCCACCAGCCAGCCAACCCGAACAGTACCGCACTGCCGACGGCTGCAGCAAACCACATGTCAATTTCCACCAATCCGGATGAATATTAAATGTTACACAAATGAAATGGTTCTGTTACGGTTCCTTCATATTGGAGGGGTATTATAGTAACCAAGACCCCCTTTTGATTATATATGACTTCGGACCTGCCGCGTGCAGGTCCACTTTTTTATCTAGAGGCCCACACGAACCGGCTTTTTGTTCTTGTAATAAAACCATTCCGTAAACCCGATTTCCTTCAGACGCTTCGCAACAAGCTCCCAATCTTCGCCGACACGGCTCGGCTTATGCGCATCAGAACCGAAAGATACCGTTACACCAAAATGCAAGGCGCGCTCCAATATCGCATCGGACGGATACCAGCCGCCGGCATCTTTGGTTTTGCCGGAGGTGTTGATTTCGATGGATACGCTGCTCTCCCCAATGCGTTTAAGGCAATCGTCAATCGCTTCATCCGCAGCAATGGCGGAGAATGCTGGGTAATAGCCCTTCATCGCATCGATATGACCGAGAATTTGGAACATGCCACTGCGGGCGGATTGGCCGATAAGCTCGTAATAATGGCGTTTTTCGTCGATTTGCTGTTCTTCAGAGAGGTTCTTCCAACGATTGCGGTTGAAGATGCTGACCCCGCGCGACTGGTGGACGGAACCGATAATGTAATCAAAAGGATAGCCGGCATACACATCACGATAAACTTGAGCGTGCTGAGGGAAGAAATCGGACTCCACGCCGAGCAGGACATCGATGGTGCCTTCATACTTGGCTTTGAGCCGCAGCACTTCTTCTACATAACGAGCAAATTCGCTTTTTCCCATTGCAATGCCCGGGTTCGGCTGTTCTTGATCGCTGGCAAAATAAGGAGAATGATCTGAAATTCCGATGACGGCCAGTCCCGCCTTGACGCCTGCCTTGATATAATCCTCGATATTATCGTCTGCATGCCCGCACCGGAAGTGGTGCGTATGTAAGTCGAATTTCAAACTGAATCTCCTCCTACTCGCTGCTAATGAAATGATCTTCGGGCATACCCTTCAAATCGCTCAAAAACTGCTGCATTGCTGAGTTGATGTACCGTCCCGACTTATAAACCAAACCGACCGGATGGCTCATATCGAGCTCATTGACTTTAATCCGTTTCAATGTTCCGAGCTGCACCTCTTTGGCAATGGAGAGCTTAGACACTACCGCTGCCCCTAAATTGATCTCGACCATGCGCTTCACTTCCTCGCTGCTCGAAAGCTCCATGACGATGTTCGGGTGCAAATTATATTTGCGGAAAATTTGATCCAGAAAACGTCGTCCTAATGTGTCCGGCGAGAGCATAATCATGGGAATGTCCTTGAGCGATTCTACAGTAGTATGCTTCAAATGGCTCATCGGATGCTCGGGAGCGACGACAAGTTCGTAGGTGTCATAGTACAGGATGGATGTTTCCACATTCGGATTGCGTTCCGACAGATAGGTGATGCCGATATCTACGGTGCCATTCTCAACGCTGGCCATTACGCCTGAAGAAGGCATGGAGTGAATCGTTGTTTTAATTAGCGGAAATTGGTTTTGAAAATAAGACAGCACCCGAGGCAAAATTTGAATCGCGATCGAAGAGGTTGTTCCCAGCACGATATGACCCTGCGGCGTTTGGCTGAGGTCGGAGAGCTTCTGCTTCAGTTCTTCTACGATGGCTAATATGCGCTCGGCGTGATCAAGAAACACTTGTCCGCGGTCCGTTAATGTGACGGGTTGATTCCGATCAATTAGAACCGTCTTAAACTCATCCTCTAAGCTTTTGATTTGAGCAGAAACAGCCGGCTGCGTAAGATTAAGCAGCTCTCCTGCTTTGCGAAAGCTCATGGTGCGTGAGATGGTTAGCAACGTTTCAAGTTGGTTAATATTCACGGAATCCCTCCTTTAGCGATTAAAGATTTTTATCACAGCTATATATCATTATAATGTAAAATCAGCTCGACGGCAAAAGGTACCAACCAGCGGGGAAGCCGTCGTGAGTTAGAGCAGGATTCAATATGGATCCTGTCGAATGTTGGTTACAGGTGACAATTCATGTCCTACAAAGGAGCGAAGAGGATGAATCCGAAAGCAGTACGAAGCTGGATGATGTATGATTGGGCCAATTCTGCTTTTGTCACGACGATTATGGCCGCGGTCATGCCGATTTACTACAAAACGGTGGCCGGCGCAGACTTGAGCGGCAATACGGCTGAGAATTACTGGGGGTACACGCAAACCATTGCGATGATTTTCGTAGCCATTCTATGCCCGATTATGGGAGCGATTGCGGACTACTCAGGATCTAAGGTGCGTTTCTTATCGGTGTTCATGTTCATCGGGTCCATTGCAACGATCTGTATGGCGATGGTCGGGACAAATGATTGGATGCTTGCTTCCATATTGGTTATTATCGGTACGATCGGCTATGCCGCTTCCAATACGTTCTATGATGGATTAATTACGGAGGTATCGACGCCTGAAACGCTTAATTCGGTGAGTAATAAAGGATATGCGATGGGTTACTTGGGCGGCGGGCTGCTGCTGCTCGTGAATTTAGTGATGATTGAGAAATGGTCGTTAGTGGGGTTTCCCAATAAAACAGTCGCTACACAGACCGTCTTTGTTACGGTTGGGATATGGTGGATTTTATTCTCACTTCCGATTATTCGCAACGTGAAGGAAACGGCCAGAGGAACCTCTGCCGGTTACGGAGATATGATGCGCCGCGGGATGCAGCGCATCGGCAATACGCTGAAGACGTTGAAGCATTATCCGGAGCTGCTTAAGTATATGGCATCCTTCTGGTTCTTCAACGATGGCATTAGTACGGTTATCGTCATGGCGACGATTTACGGCAGCGGCATCGGGATTGAAACGATGGACCTGATAGCTGCACTGCTCATTACGCAGTTCGTCGGCTATCCGAGCACGCTGCTCTTCATCCGATTCGCCTCGCGCATCGGAATGAAGAAGTCGCTTTACTGCTCGCTGCTTGTATATGTGCTGATTGTTTTGCTTGGCTATTTCATGACAAGCGCGCTCCACTTCTATGCGCTGGCCATTATGGTCGGATTCGTGCAAGGAGGGAGCCAAGCGACGGCAAGATCGCTGTATGCCACATTGGTGCCGCCATCGCGAACGGCAGAATTTTTCGGCTTCCTGAGCTTATCCAGTAAATTCGCCGCCGTGGCCGGACCGGCCGTTTTCTCCGTCGTCGGCACGATAACCGGCTCCAGCCGTTTAGGCATATTAGCGTTGCTGGCGTTTTTCATCATCGGCATCATCCTGCTGTATTATGTGAATTTAGACAAAGGCCGTAAGGAAGCGCTGGCAGGAGAGGGACTTATGTAGCTAATTGCCTGCCAATTCCTCGCAACCATCATACGAAGGCATCGTTTGAATGGACTTCAAGCGATGCCTTTTTTACATGTCGGAATTCCTATTGAATGCGGAGGGAAAAGAAGGTATAATCAGTCGAAAAGCGAACTGACGTTCGATGAATGATTCAACATAGTCAGTCAGAATGAGGGGGGCAGGTATGAAAGGAACGACACATCTGGCCATTGGCGTCGCAATCGGGGTGGTTGCCGCTGCAACACATCCCGTTACGCTAACTAACGCTGCGGCGTTTATCATCGTTGCGGCATTCTCCGCTTTAAGCGCGGATTTGGATGGTACGAATATGCTGAGCAGCAAGCTTAGCAAGCCGGCGAGGATAATACGCGCGCTTATGCTATGGGGCGGAGTTGCAGCAGGAGCCGCAGCGGCATATTGGTATTGGCTTGAAGATCAATTTTATCCCTATCTCACGATTGCCGCGGCGGCCTTGTTTCTTCTGGGGCTGGTGTCTCGGAATGGCATGATTCGAGATGCGCTCGTGAGTGCAATTGGATTAGCGCTTCTCTATGCAGGGTATTCGATCGGCCATAATTGGCTGATGGGGCTCGGACTTTATGTGGCATGGGTACCTTGGCTGAATCATCGGGGGTTAACGCATACCGTATGGGCAGTGGCTGCTTGGGGAGCGATCGGATGGGGGCTGGAGCAGCAGCTCGAGATCGAAGGGATCGCCTATACCGCAATAAGCGGTTATCTGTCCCACCTTGTTGCGGATACGTTAACGCCAAGCGGCGTCAAATGGCTGTACCCGCTGACGAAGAAGACCTTTAAGCTTCCGTTCGGTTAAGCAAATAAAAAAGCTCTCCCGCGGTCGCTGTGCGTCCCTGGAGAGCTTTTTGTTAACGATTCACAGCCATTCTTTCTTGCGGAAAATGAAGAACATGCCGAATCCGAGCATGAGCATAAACGTGAGCAGCAAGTAAGAGCCGCCGTGCAGATGGAGCCCGGGAATAAAATCGAAATTCATTCCGTAAATACCGGTAATGAAGGTGAGCGGCATGAAGATCGTGGTCAGCGCGGTAAAGACGCGCATGATTTCATTCGCGCGGTTCGCAAGCGAAGACTGGTAAGCCTCTCGTAAGTTGCCCATCAGATCGCGGTAAGTCTCGAAGGTCTCGGCGATTTTGACGGCATTCTCATAGATATCGCTGAAGTACTTTTGCAATTGATCATCAATAAGCTTCAGATCTTTCTTATTGAGCGTTGCGATAAGTTCCTTCTGAGGTCCAAGCACTTTCTTGAGCCAGAGAATCTCGCTTCGAAGACCGATGATTTCGTTCAAATGCGATTTCTTCGTGTTGACCAGAATATCTTCTTCAAGGCTCTCGATCCGCGCTTCAATCCGATCGCCCACGAGGAAGTAATTATCAACGACGATATCGACCAAATGATAGAGGAAACGGTCGGGGCGGCTGACTTGCTCTTCAAGCAGGATCGGCTTCAACGTGCGAAGCTCGTTAATTTTCTGTTTCGTAACGGTAATAATATAATGGCGGCCCAGAAAAATGTTCAAGGCGCGTAGAAAAATTTCTTCATCGTCAAAACGGATGCTGTTAATTACAATAAAATAATGGCCTTCATGAATTTCGATCTTAGGCCGCTGCTCTTCTTCGCTCAAACAGTCTTCGACTGCCAGTTCGTGCAGCGCGAATATCGGCTGGAGCACAGCGAGGTCATCTACATCCGCATCAATCCAGTAGAAGCCTTCGGCAGGCGGCACGACGGCTGCTTGAATGTCATCAACCGGTGCGAAAACACCTTGATTCACGTGACGGATTTTCATCCGCGTTCCTCCTCTCGTTGTTGCAGTAATTCCCGGATGCCGGCTATGAGGAGGAGAACAGAATCAAGCAACATCAAGCAAACCGTATTGCGCAGTGCCGTGCTGCTTGCTCTAGTCCATCTATCTAGAAGCGGCGCGTTTGCGAATACGGTTGGATGACGTTAGCCTTCCTGTTATCTTCCGTGTAAACCGGTTATCAGTGCGGTTGCCCGCAGGCCTCGGGTCGCCTTCCATAGTCGTAAACACCCCTTTAATGGTCGATTATTCACTGCTTAAAGCGTAATTCTTGTCTAGTATACTCCGACAATGTCTTTCCATTCAAGAAGAAAGTAGCGTCCATGGTTCTGTAACAGCATATGCAGGGAAAAGCCCATGGTTACGCGTTTTTTGTCGATGAAGGCAGGGGGGCTCCTTGACGGGAATAAAGGAATGATTTAAAGTAGGAACTAAGGTATTTCTTTAATTAAATAAGCAAGCTTTCTTATCAAGAGCAGGCGGAGGGACTAGCCCGATGAAGCCCGGCAACCGGCGTGTAAACGTACGGTGCTAATTCTTGCGGAAACGTATGTTTCTGAGAGATGAGAGGCGCATGAACGATACATTTGTGCCCCTCTCTTAGGAGAGGGGCTGTTTTCATTGCGCGCCTCAGTGACAATCCAAGCAGACAGGAGAGATTATCATGCCAATTAAAGTACCGGACCAATTGCCTGCGAAAGATGTTCTAACTGATGAGAATATCTTTCTAATGGATGAGAGCGTAGCCTATCATCAAGATATCCGCCCGCTGCGGATAGCTATTCTCAATTTAATGCCAACCAAAGAAACGACCGAAACGCAGCTGCTCCGTTTAATCGGGAACACGCCGCTGCAGGTGGAAGTGGTGCTGCTTCATCCTCGGACCCATACATCCAAGAATACGTCGTCCGAGCATTTGGAGTCGTTTTACAAAACATTCGAAGATATTAAGCACGAGTATTATGATGGCTTGGTTATTACCGGCGCACCTGTAGAGACGCTTCCATTCGAAGAGGTCAACTATTGGGAAGAGCTGAAGGACATTATGGATTGGTCGGCTCGTCGGGTAACGTCAACCTTCCATATCTGTTGGGGCGCACAAGCGGGATTATATCACCACTATGGCATTCCCAAATACGAGCTGCCGGATAAGGTGTTCGGCGTATTCCCGCATACGGTCGAGAAGCGCAATGTTCCTCTTGTACGTGGCTTTGACGAGCTGTTCCTTGTTCCGCAGTCGCGTCATACGGAAGTCCGCCGCGAGGATATCGCCAATATCGGGGATCTCGATATTCTGTCTGAATCGCCGGATGCCGGCGTTTATCTGGTCGCTTCCAAGGACGGAAGACAAGTATTCGTTACCGGCCATTCGGAATATGATCCGTTGTCTCTCAAAGCCGAATACGATCGCGACGTTGCAAAAGGAATGGATATTGCTTTACCGAAGAACTACTATCCAAACAACGATCCGTCGAAGATTCCGCTGTCGAGCTGGAGGGCACATGCCAATCTGTTGTTCTCGAACTGGCTGAATTACTACGTTTATCAGCAAACGCCTTATGATTTGGGTGCAGGCATTTAAATAAGAAGGTCATTATTCGACGAGAGGGAGTCACTTCTGATGAAAATAGAAAGCCGCTTAGCACAAATTGGATCCATCAAAGAGCCGGTTACCGGAGCGATTAGTTTCCCGGTGTACCAAGCAACAGCTTTCCGCCATCCGAAACTTGGCGAAAGCACCGGCTTTGACTATGCCCGCACGAAGAGTCCGACTCGCAGCGTGCTGGAAGAGGCAGCTGCGGAGCTGGAGTCCGGCGACGCAGCGTTTGCGTGCAGCAGCGGCATGGCTGCGCTGACGACTGTCTTCTCGCTGTTTGGCCAAGGCGATCATTTGCTCGTTTCCTTGGATCTGTACGGCGGTACATACCGCTTGCTGGAGAAGATTATGACTCGCTTTGGCGTGTCAGCTTCTTACGTGGATACGAATGATATCGATGCGATGAACCAGCTGGTTACGCCGGCTACGAAAGCCATCTTGATCGAGACTCCGACGAATCCGCTGATGATGATAACGGATTTGGAGCGCGTTTGTTCATGGGCGAAGTCCAAAGGTTTGCTGTCCATTGTAGATAACACGCTGCTCACTCCGTTCTTCCAACGTCCGATTGAGCTTGGTGCCGACGTCATCGTGCACAGCGCGACGAAGTACCTTGGCGGCCACAATGACGTGCTTGCAGGCCTTATTGTCACGAAGGGCAAGGAGCTGTCCGCTGAGATGGGATTCCTGCATAACTCGCTCGGCGCTGTTCTGGGACCTCAGGATTCATGGCTGCTGATGCGCGGCATGAAGACGCTGGCGCTGCGGATGGAACGCCATCAAGCGAATGCGACTGCGATCGCGAACTGGCTGCTGACGCATGAAGTAATCGAGGATGTGTACTACCCGGCGCTGCCTCATCACCCGGGTCATGAGGTACAGAACCGTCAATCCTCCGGTAACACGGGCATTTTCTCCTTCCGCTTGAAGAAAGCTGCTTATGTAGAACCGATCCTCCGTCATATTAAGCTGATTGCTTTCGCAGAAAGCCTTGGCGGCGTGGAGTCGCTGATGACGTATCCGGCTGTTCAAACCCATGCGGATATTCCGCTGGAAATTCGCCAGCAAATCGGCGTAGACGACCGTCTGCTTCGTTTCTCAGTCGGCATTGAGCATGTGAATGATTTGATCGCAGATTTGGCGCAAGCCTTTGAAGCAGCAAAACGTGAGCTTGGGGAGGCATAAACCATCATGGCAGAGCAGAATCCGGACAAGGGCAAAGGCAATGACACCACCGAGAAGCAATTTGCAACGAAATTGATTCACTTCGGCGCCGAGATCGACGGGCAAACCGGCGCATCAAGCGTGCCGATCTATCAAGCTTCCACCTTCCATCATCACGATATCTTCAATCCGCCGACATACGATTACAGCCGCTCCGGCAATCCGACGCGTCAAGCTTTGGAAGATTACATTACGCTGCTTGAAGGCGGCGTTCGCGGCTTTGCGTTTGCATCCGGCATGGCTGCCATCTCGACGGCGTTCCTGCTGTTCTCGACGGGCGATCATATCATCGTAACCGAGGACGTTTACGGCGGTACCTACCGCCTGCTGACAACGGTGCTGAACCGTCTTGGCATCGAATCCACCTTCGTGGACATGACGGACTTTGAAGCCGTGAAAGCAGCGCTCCAGCCGAACACGAAGGCGGTCTTCATGGAGACGCCTTCTAACCCGACGCTGAAAATAACCGATATCGGTGAAATCGCGGCATGGGCGAAGGAGCATGAGCTGATTACGCTGCTGGACAATACATTTATGACGCCGTACCATCAGCGCCCAATCGAGCTCGGGGTTGATATCGTCCTGCACAGTGCTACGAAGTTTCTGGGCGGGCACAGCGACGTGCTTGCGGGCCTTGCCGTTGTGGCAACAGAAAGCCTCGGCCGCAGGCTGAAGCAGCTGCAGAACGGTCTTGGCACCGTTCTGGGTACGCAAGAATCATGGCTGCTGATCCGCGGCATGAAGACGCTGCAAGCGCGCATGGAGCACAGCGAGCGCAGCGCTCGCAAGCTGGCGGAATGGCTTGATAACAACCCGGATGTAACCCGCGTGTATTATCCGGGTCTTGCGAACCATCCGCGCCGCGACGTGCATGAGAAACAATCGAAGGGGTACGGCGCAGTCGTGTCCTTCGATGTGGGCGACGGCGAACGCGCCAAAGCCGTTCTCAGCCGTGTGAAGCTTCCGCTTGTAGCGGTAAGTCTTGGCGCTGTTGAAAGTATTCTGTCTTATCCGGCGATGATGTCGCATGCGGCGATGCCGCGCGAGGTTCGTCATGAACGCGGGATTACGGATGGTTTGCTTCGTTATTCCGTCGGCCTTGAGGATATCGATGACCTGATTGCGGATCTGGAACAGGCGCTTAAAGGGGAATAAGGCGGAATGCTCCCTTCGAAGCTTCGGCTTCGTAGGGAATCCAATCCGCCTATAAGGCGCAAATAATGCGATACGCGGCAGTCCCGGCGGACTAGCCGCGTTTTTCGCCGTTTAGGCTGGCTTTTTCGGCCGATGTCGGTGAATGACGCTGGTTGGCGTTTGTGGTAGTATTAGTTGAAACGTAGCAAGTGACGGATATGTTGATAGAGAAGGAGGTCTCCGACGTGCAACAGGTAGATCGCATTTTAGATAAAGCACTGCAAGGAGAACGGATCGGACTTGAGGAGTGCGTGACACTTTTTGAATCCGATGAAATTGAGAAAATGGGCCATGTGGCCAATCAAATTATGCTGCGGCATCATCCTGATCCGGTAACGACATTCGTTGTCGGACGGAACATTAACTATACAAACGTATGCGATGTATATTGCCGATTCTGCGCATTTTATCGTGCACCAGGCTCTAAGGAAGGTTATGTGCTTCCGGATGAAGTCATTTTGCAGAAGATCAAAGAAACAATGGATGTCGGCGGAACCGAGATTCTGATGCAAGGCGGCGTGAATCCGGAGCTGCCGTTCTCGTACTATTTGGACTTATTGCGTAAGATCAAACAGCATTACCCCGGCATTACGATGCATTCCTTCTCCCCGGCGGAGATTCATAAGATGGTATTGCTTTCAGGCGGACAATCGCTGGAAGAGGTGCTGCGCGAGCTGAATCGTGCAGGACTTGATTCCCTTCCGGGCGGCGGCGGCGAAATTCTCGATGACCGGACAAGACGTAAGATCAGCCGGTTGAAGGGCTCCTGGACGGACTGGATGGACGTGATGAAGACCGCTCACCGTATCGGCATGAACACGACAGCTACGATGGTTATCGGGTTCGGTGAAGAGATGGAAGAGCGTGCGCTGCATTTGCTTCGTGTCCGCGATGCGCAGGATGAGTGCATTGCGAACGGTTATAACTCCAAAGGGTTCCTGGCGTTCATTCCGTGGACATTCCAGCCGGAGAACACGAATATGAAGCGGGAGAAAGCAACGCCTGAAGAGTATTTGAAAACATTGGCGATCAGCCGGATTACGCTCGACAATATCGATAATTTCCAATCTTCATGGGTGACCATGGGGCCGGAAGTGGGCAAGCTTTCGCTTTCCTACGGCTGTAATGATTTCGGCAGCACGATGATTGAAGAGAACGTGGTTTCAGCAGCCGGAACGACGCATAAGGTCAACATTGATTCCATTCTTCGCTTAATTCGTGAAACAGGCAAAATCCCGGCGCAGCGCAACACGCGTTACGAGATTCTGAAGATGTATAACGAATCCGAAATGGCACAGAACGACTTTATTATGCAGAACTAAATACAGACGACGATATAATAAGCTTCCCTTCAGGAATTGCAATTCCTGAAGGGAAGCTTTTGTTGTTTAAGCGAACAAAGAATGCCGAGAAATATGCCACGATTGCCCTTCCATTCCAATCGCTCACCAGCTGTGCCAATGGCTACATCGTATATATGCTTTTGCAGAACCATATACTGTTAAGGAAGCCCGATTTGACCTCTGGAATACGTATGGAAATGACCCTACCGAGACCATCCGTCTGCTCGTTTAACGCCCAATCAGCCGAATGTCCGGCCACCATATCCAGTCTGCTGATTAGCAGGCTGCTGTTCGCAAAAACTTTTAGGAGTGAGCCTATGGAACTGTTCACTGTTTCTTTGCTTTCGGCTTCCCGTGAAGCGATTGATCGACTGCACCATTGTTTGAGCGAGGAATTTGTCGATTTACATAGCGATAAGGATACCGCCGTTCCCTTCGTGAGCTTTACAAGGCCTGAATACGATACGATGGAAATATCATGTCTCGTTGACCTTGCAGACTTTAAGCTCGCTGCGGATGGTCCTCAGATGTATCGAAGATCCGCAGCCGCCTTTGCGCGTTACATCATGTCTGAGCTGGAGCCCATGCTGTTGAAGGCCATTATTCGCAAGCAGTTTCATTATGAAGTGGTGAAAGAGATCGAAGTGCTGGAGCGATATTGCCAAAATATTCTCTACGGCGCTGCCGTTCCGGCCGTTCAAGAAGATGATACCGATACCGCTTTGCTGCGTTCGGACAGAGAGCGTCGGATGGGGAAAGTGGCCGATGAGATCGAGCAGTTTCTGAGCAGCAACACCCGTTTGCATCTCGATGGCTTCGTTACGTTTAGACTTGCCGCTTACTGGCAAGAACTGAAGGAAGTCGTTGCTTATGCAGTGGATGAATATGTAATGGATAAGCAATACCAGGAATTTATTTCGCTGCTTAAATATTTCGTCCGGATGCAGGAAGTGAAGCTTCCGATCGTGCATGTGCTGCACAAGGGAGGCAGCGACTTCGTCCTTTACGATCAAGAGTTTCAAATGCTGGAAACCGTACCGGCCGACCGCATCGTAGCGGAGATGCTGGAGTCTGAAATGAATATGGAGGACATGATTGTAAGTACGCTGATTACGGTGTCGCCGCAGCAGATCGTCATACACACCCGGCAGCCGGAGCTGCCTGTCATGCGCACATTAGAAACCATATTCGAGCATCGGGTGCGGTTATGCTGCACATGCGGCCATTGCAGCTACTTCTTCGATGAGCAAGGACTGCCGGTTGTGCAGACGACCGACGTCGTTTCGGAGAAGCGGGTACGCAATGTCATTCCATGAGAAGAAATTACACCGCAATATAGGCTTGACCTGTCAGTTGGTGTCAGATTATAATAATTCACATGTAAAGGCAATGACAAAGACATGTATCACCAGCGATGCTCGATTCAGAGAGAGGAACCTAGGCTGAAATTTCCTCGCGAAGCAGTGGCGATATACCCCTTTGTAGCTGTCCAGTTGAACTCACGCTTCATCATGAAGTTTGGTAGTAAGCTGCACCGGGCCGTTCCCGTTATAGGACGTCTACAAGGATCAGCTTCCGGTACGGTTAGGCGCTGATTGAACTAGGGTGGAACCACGGGTCTATTAGAGCACTCGTCCCTTTGCGGGATGCGTGCTTTTTTTGTTGGCTGCATGCCGCATAGATTGTTAAATTTCGGTATTGCGATGCATGATGATGCGGCCGCAAGAACCACATCCAGGAGGAACGAAGGGTATGGCGATTCAAGTTAAGCTGCCGGACGGCGCTGTCCGGGAATACGAGCAAGGCACAACAATTGAAGAAGTTGCAGGTTCCATCAGCAATGGTCTGCGCAAGAATGCGATTGCGGGGAAAGTGGACGGTAAAGTGGTAGATGTCTATACGCCTCTTGAAGGCAATGCTGCGCTTGAAATCGTGACCGTCGAATCCGCTGACGGTCTTGAAGTGTATCGTCACAGTACTGCGCATTTAATGGCGCAAGCCATCAAGCGTCTGTTCGGCAACAACGATGTAAAGCTTGGTATTGGACCTGTAATCGAAGACGGCTTCTATTATGACATCGATATGGAGCAGTCCCTCACGCCTGAAGATTTGGTCAAAATCGAGAAAGAAATGGAACGCATCGTGCAGGAGGATTTGCCAATTCGCCGCCGCGTCGTAAGCCGCGAAGAAGCGATCGCAATCTTCACGGAGATTGCCGATCCGCTGAAATTAGAGCTTATTCGCGACTTGCCTGCCGATTCGCAAATTACGATCTATGATCAAGGTGAGTTCTTTGATCTATGTCGTGGACCGCACTTGCCTTCCACAGGCAAGATTAAAGCGTTCAAGCTGCTAAGCGTAGCCGGTGCTTACTGGCGCGGAGATTCCAAGAACAAAATGCTGCAGCGCATTTACGGCACAGCATTCCCTAAGAAAGCGCAGCTCGACGAGCATCTTCATTTCCTGGAGGAAGCAAAGAAACGCGATCACCGTAAACTCGGCCGTGAGCTGAAGATGTTTACCTTCTCCCGTGAAGTCGGACAAGGACTTCCGCTATGGCTGCCAAACGGCGCGCGTCTGCGCAGAACAATGGAGCGATATATCGTAGATTTGGAGGAAAGCCTAGGCTATCAACATGTCTACACGCCGGTTCTGGCTAACGTTGAATTGTACAAAACAAGCGGACACTGGGAGCACTACAGCGAGGATATGTTCCCGAAAATGATCATGGATAACGAGGAACTCGTTCTTCGTCCAATGAACTGCCCGCATCATATGATGGTGTTCAAGTCGGATATGCGTTCGTATCGTGATCTTCCGGTTCGTATTGCTGAGCTTGGCACTATGCACCGTTACGAAATGTCCGGCGCTCTGACAGGGCTGCACCGCGTACGTGCGATGACACTTAATGACGCTCATATCTTCTGCCGTCCGGATCAGATCAAAGAAGAATTCGCGCGCGTTGTTACGCTAATTCGCCAAGTTTATGAGGATTTCGGCATCAAGGATTATCGTTTCCGCCTATCCTACCGTGATCCGCAGGATACAGAGAAGTACTTCCAAAACGATGAAATGTGGGAAATGTCGCAGCGCATGCTTCGCGAGGTTGTGGAAGAGCTTGGCCTGCCGTTCTTCGAAGCAGAAGGCGAAGCGGCGTTCTACGGACCGAAGCTCGACGTTCAAATCAAGACAGCGCTTGGCAAAGAAGAAACACTCTCGACTGCACAGCTGGACTTCCTGCTTCCGGAGCGTTTCGAATTGGAATACGTTGGCGACGACGGCAAGAAACATCGTCCGGTCGTTATCCACCGCGGTATTATCAGCACAATGGAGCGTATGACAGCATTCTTGCTGGAGAACTTCGCCGGTGCATTGCCGCTCTGGCTGTCTCCGATTCAAGCCAAAATCATCCCGGTTTCGGTTGCCTACGAAGCTTATGCGCGTGAGCTTGAAGCGAAGCTGCAGCTTGCAGGTATCCGCGTTGAATCCGACCTTCGCAATGAGAAGCTCGGCTATAAGATCCGCGAAGCACAGCTGGAGAAAGCTCCGTACATGCTCGTTGTCGGTGAGAATGAGGCCAACTCGGAATCCGTCTCCGTGCGTAAACGCGGTGAAGGTGACCTGGGCTCCATGCCGGTATCAGAGCTGATCGCGTTGCTGAAAACGCAAATTGCCGAGAAACAAATCTAATCATTTCCTGCGCTGGTACATGATGCCGGCTGCCGCATAAAGCTTGTCGCACTTGGGTATCCTTCGAACTAAGGAGGATAACAACCCAGATGATGACAAGCTTTTTGTCGTTTCAACGTGTTTTTACCATCAGTACAGCAGGGATGATGATGATAATCGTTCTGTTGTTTGCAGACTGTACGGCAGCCTACAGTGTAGGGGCAGAGCTTGAGCGCCAATTCACTCAGACGCAGCAACCGGTCAACAAACAGCCGAAAGTGAAGTCATTCAAGCCCATTCAAGTGATCGCAACAGGTTACACTGCAGGTGTAGAATCGACTGGTAAGCGGCCGGGGCATCCGCAATACGGAATCACGTATTCCGGTGTTCGCGTGCGAAGAGCATTTGTATCGACAATCGCCGCAGATCCCAAAGTGTTTCCGATAGGAACGCTGCTGTACGTGCCCGGATATGGATATGGAATCGTAGCAGACACCGGTTCAGCGATTAAAGGGAAGAAGATCGATTTGTATTTTGAAACAAGGAAACAGGTATTCAAGCAGTGGGGAAAACGCAAGGTTACCGTTAAGGTGCTGCGGCGCGGCAACGGCAAGCTGACGGAAGCTTGGCTGAATGAGCTGAATGAAGCGGTCACGGCGGAGAAGACGATCCCAAGAGAGCTGCTTGAGTCCTAATCGACATAGAGAGAATGTTCGGCGATTGCTGAATATTCTCTTTTTTTTGCGGAAAAGGTATGTTAGAATACACGTTGAAAGCGCTACCACCTATATATGAGGGCGGATATCCATGAACATTGAATCATCCCGTACAGAGCCAAATGTATTATTTCAATTAGAGGCGTATGAGGACAAGCTGCTTGAGCTCTATAAGGAGATGATTCATGTAGCCTATGGGAAGGTGCATAATAAGTCAGATGCCCAGGATGCCGTTCAGGAAGCATGGGTACGGATGCTCACGAAGCAAGGCACGCTGCGAGAACGCAGCAAGCTATTCTCATGGGCGAAAGTGATTACATCCAATATTGCATTGAACTTGAATAAGAAAGCAGCCCGGATGCGCCCTTCAAACGAAATGGAGTCCATCTGCAGGTCGCAAGACGCCGGTTATCGAGATGAAGCGGCGGTCATGCTGGAGATCAACGAGCTGCTCGATATGCTGGATCCGGCGTCTCGGGCTATGCTGCTGTACAAATTCTATTATGGCTTTAAGGATGCTGAAATCGCAGCCGTGATGCAGGTTCCGGTCGGTACCATTAAAGCCCGAATCCATCGAACGAAGCGGTATTTACGCGACAAAATGATTTAACAATAATTCATTTCCGGCTTACATAAACTGTTCCCGGCCTTGCCATACTATTGGTTGTACGGGGAGGTGAGCAGGAATGGCGAAAAATAAAAACAACAAATTTAATGCAGCCCAAAGTAAATACAACGCAGAATTTGCGTCAGAAAACGCAGCAAACTCCGCTAATGCAACAACAAAAGCCGCTTCACAGAAAGCCGAAAAATAAACATAGCTTCCGTATTTACGAAGCAGTAAGTTAAGAGGGACCCGAGAGGGTCCCTCTTTTCATTTAGGGGACTGTGGACTATACTATTAGTTAATTCTGACCAATTGTCGAAAAAAGGGGGATAATATCATGCCGCTATTGCAGCGTTTCCGAACGCAAGGTACGCCGAGTAAGCAAGAAGAAGCAGAACAGAATGTTGTGCTCGCGCAATTAATTAATGAGTCGTTAGTTATTTCGGATCAATTGACCGCTGCGGTAGAGGAAGTTAACCAGTCCATCGGCCAGCTGACGGACATTGCCGATCAATCTGCTGTCACCGAGGGGGAGCTTCGATTATGCAGTGAACGAGCGATGGATCGTATTGGCGAGACGTTCTCGACGCTGCAGGAGGTAGCCGCATCCGCTGAGCAAATCAGCGACACCGCGCAGCTGCTGGACACGGAAAGTAAAGAAACGAAAGAGGTTGTGCTTGAGGTTTGCAGATCTCTGACGAACACGGATCAAGTGATGAATGATCTCCAGCGGCATAACGGGACAATGGACCGCCATATCCGTGAGCTGATTGAGCAAACTTCGCGGATTAACGAAATCAACGGCTTCATCCAAGAGATTGTGTCCCAAACCTCGCTGCTTGCGCTGAATGCTTCGATTGAGGCAGCCCATGCAGGTGAATTTGGCCGAGGCTTCTCGATTGTTGCCCAGCAAATCAAGAAACTTGCGGAGCAAAGCCATGAAGCGGTAAGACGCTCCAGCGGTTTGGTTGAAGAGATTGAGAACGGGGTCAAGCAAGTTGTAGCCTCCGTTGATTTGGAGAGAACGGCAGTAGAGCAAGGCATTCTAGAGATGGCGGAAACAAAGAACCGCATGGATTTGATTTTCACACGTATTCATGAAGTAGATCGATTGGTCAGCAAGAGCAGCACGGCAAGCAAGCAGCAGACGCAGAGCATGAACGCTACGACAGGCATGCTAAAGGATGTTGTCGATGCGGTGAACCAGACACTTGGAAGCGTAGACGAGACACTTGAGCTTACACATAAACAGCGCAGACAAATTAAGAAGCTGGACCGAATCAGCACTAATTTACATAAGTCATCCTCAGAGCTAACGAAAGCAATCGGGCAGGTTGGCATCAAGCACGAAGTGAAAGAAAGCGAAATTAACGTAAGCGGGACGTTGGAGAAGCTGAGTAAGCTGGCGGCAGATTCAAGACTCTTCACCTTAGACGAATCCGCGCATCAAGAGCAGCTCTCGCGATTGCTTCAGCAATTGCCGGAGATCGAGGCGATTTGGTCGAACCGTGATGACGGCTCGTTTATCTTCTCTCAGCCTGAGGCGGGGTTGTTGAATGCCAAGGGTCGGGAGTGGTGGAAGCGGGCGATGGAAGGGAAAGCCTTCACTTCGCCGGTATACATCTCCGCAATAACGAAGAAACCTTGCTTAACGCTTTCGGTACCGATTCGTTCAGGCGACGGTCGATTGATTGGTGTCGTAGGAGCTGACATCCGCGTCAAATAATTGCCATTTATTTTGATGAAAAAGGTGTTTCCAAACGGGAAATGATCGTGTAAGATAAATAGTGTAATGAATGATAACATGCGAAGGCAGGGGAGTTGTCATGACAGAACCAATTACTTACACGCCACCTTCTCGTTTGAGACACCGTAAAGCAGCTGAAGTAATTCCTTTCCTCAACACATATATTGCCAAGAGAGAGCAAGAGATTGCGGAAATTGTTCAGATGGTCGAACGTTATGAGAAGCGCCGTCTGCACGAAGAACGCTCCTATCAGTCGATGTCGACACTTCGCCGGATGCTTACGGGTAAGAAGCCGGATCATCATCTTGCCGTGGAATACATTCACTATGTGAAACGCCCTATGGAGAAAGTGCGTGCGCTCCGCCTGGAAGTGGAGCAAGCTCGTGCGATTCTACATAATAACAATCCTGCTACTGATACCATTGAAGTCTCGAGTGAGTTGGATGAAGAGATGAATTAAATGATAACCGTCCGTAACGTGGGCGGTTTTTTTGTCTCTATGAAGGAAAACGCCGCGTTCTCCGGAGTATTTACTCCGTGAGAACGCGGCGTCTTTGTTGTTTCTGTTATTTGCGTGACTTTAGCTGCTCCAGATCGAGGAAATCATGATCTTGGTTGTAGGCCGGTACGCCGTGGATGCCGACATCAAGTCCGATAAGCTCTTCATCCTTCGACACACGTACAGGCATGAATTTTTTGATGATTAGAAGCACGCCCCATGTTAGTGCGAAGCCCCAGAAGCTGACGATAACGAGGCCGAGTGCTTGTACACCGAGTAAGTTCCAGCCGCCGCCGTAGAACAAGCCATAATACTCTTGTCCGATTCCTTTCGTCATCTCGGGCATGGCGAACAGCCCGACTGCCAGTGTACCGAGACTGCCGCTGATGCCGTGTACGGCGAATGCGCCAACGGGATCGTCGACGCCTTTGCTCTCGAGCAACTCGGTTGCAAGCACCATTGCAATGCCGCATACCGAACCGATCAAGATGGCTGCGCCATCGGAAACGAATGCGCAACCTGCCGTGATTCCGACCAGTCCGGCCAGCGATCCGTTGATAACCATTGGCGGATCGGCTTTCTTGTAACGCATCATAGTGAAGAGGATGCATACCGCACCGCCCGCTGCCGCAGAGAGCATGGTTGTAACCGCGATATGGCCGATGGAGCCGTTCGTAGCGCTGAGCGTACTGCCGGAGTTGAAGCCGAACCAGCCGAACCAAAGAATGAAAGCGCCAACCGATGCGAGCGGCAGGTTGGAAGGGGGGACGATGTTGCTTTTGCCTTCAGGCGTGAATTTCCCGATACGCGGACCGATGAAGATCGCTGCAGCGAGTGCTGCGAATCCGCCTAATGCGTGGATAACTGCGGAGCCGGCGAAGTCGATCATGCCGAGCTTGCCAAGCCAGCCGCCAACCGCCCAGACCCAGTGTCCGGCAACCGGATAGATCAAGCCGGTCATCGCGATCGCGTACAAGATATAAGCTCTAAAGTGAATGCGTTCCGCAACCGCGCCGGAAACAATGGAAATAACGGCGATGACGAAAGCGCATTGAAACAGCCAGTAAGTCTCGTGGGAAATATTAAGCGAAATATGAGACAGGTCTCCGTCCAGCAAGAAGCCGGTTGTTCCGATCCATCCTCCTGCATCTTTTCCGTACATCAGGCCGAATCCGATAAAGTAAAAGATCAGTGCGCCGAAGGCAATGTCCACGAATACCTTCATAATGATGCTGACTGCATTTTTCTGCCTCACAAAGCCTGCTTCAAGTAGTGCAAAGCCGCCTTCCATGAGTAGAATCATTGCGGCTGTCAGCACGACCCAAATCGTATCCAACCCGGTGGACAGAGTGGCTAAATCCATGCTCTCATCTCCTCAAGTATGTCATGTTAGGTTTTATCTCTCAATCCAATCCGAACCCCATTATATAAGCGCTGTGTTAATGATGTCAACGAGTGAAGTGACAAGACCTAACATCAACTCGTCCGATTGTAAAAGGGCCCTTATTCGCTCCGTCTCGAGACGTAGGAAAGGGTCAACCGTGAGACCCTTTTATGTCGCTTGCAGCACCTGTTATACTTGGAGTACAAACCTTTGCAGATGCGATTGGGAGCTGGTGGCGGCAATGAACGGGAATTTTATAAGTCGGTTTATGTGGGGCCTCTTCATTATAGTAATGGGCGTAGGCTTAATGTTAAGACAAAGCGGCGTAGTCGATTTCGATATCGGACTTGTGGTTTCTACCTATTGGCCGTTGATGCTGTTGTTCCTTGGTATCCAAGGTATGCTGCAGCGAGCTGTTTACGGAAGCGGTTCTTTCTTCGGTTCATCGATCATGCTCATCGTCGGCTTTGTATTTCTGGGGCGTAATTTAGATTGGTTCGCCTGGTCGATCGGCGATGTGATGCAGTTCGTTGGTCCGTTGATTCTTATCATATTCGGTCTGCGGATGATTCTTAAACCGAAGTCGAAGAAGACGGAAGAGGTTCCGGGCGATGATTGGAAAGCCTACAATTACGGTCAAGTTAATGTAGACATTCCTCCGGCACCGCCGCTCCATCCGGATCCGACGAAACCGCCGTCGGATTTGCCCGATCAGGAGGACGTGAGTGACGCGCCTTCGGATAAGGCGGAGGGCAATCCGGTCATACCGCCTGTTCGTCCTAACGATGCGTATGCGAAGCTGCAGCAGAAGAAGAACAAATGGGAAGAGCAAGCAGCCAGAACGAGAGGGCATTTCGAGAGGCACGCGCAACAAGTCAAGGACCATCGGGAGAGGCATTTAAGAAATGCTGCTAAGCACCATCACCGCAACGGTCGCGTAGAGTGGTGGAATCACGATCCTAATGTTCAGACGCGATCGGGTTTTATCGGCGACATCTATTTGGGCCAAGATTACTGGGAGCTCAAGCCGATGAATATCTCCCATTTTATCGGCGACACCGTGCTTGACCTCACGAAGGCGCAAATATTACCCGGTGAAACCACCATTAATATCTCTTCCTTTATAGGCGACGTTAAAGTGTATCTTCCTGACGATTATGAAATCGGCGTGCACGTCGTTTCCAGCGCCTTTATCGGCGATGTTGCGGTGCTGGAACATAAAGAGGGCGGCATATTTAAAAATATGGATATCGAAACCCCTTATTTTCAAGAGAATGACAAAAAAATCAGGCTCCACGTCAGTACGTTTATCGGTGATGTGCGCGTTACGAAAGTAGGTTGATGCGCACATGATGGTTCGATTGTTTCGCAATAGCAAGTGGGATATGATTTTGCTTTTTCTGGCTTCGTCGACAATCTCGGTATTCCTCTGGCAGTTTGGGACCGAATTGACGGCAAAAGGGTACAGCAGGTCGCTGTGGATCGGCGTCGCTGTGCTCTTCTTATTGATCAGCGCCGTATTCGGGTATTGGGCAGCTCAGCGGATACAGCGTCAAATGGATCTGATCGTGCTTGGCTTGAAGCAGGCTGCGCACGGAAACTATAGTTCAAGGCTTCCGGAAGAAGGCTCGTTTACGCCGGCGTTTCGCGAGTTCAACGATATGATGGAGTCGCTCGATGAACGGATGCACTGGATTCAGCGCTCCGGCGAAGAGCAGGTCATGAGGGAAACCGCTTCGAATGAAGCGGCGGTGCTTGAAGAGCGCAGACGGCTTGCGCGCGATCTCCATGATACGGTTTCGCAGCAGCTGTTCGCTATACATATGTCGGCATCTTCTCTTCCGAAGCTGCTTGAGCTGAACCCGAACCGGGCCAGCGATGTAATGGAGCAGTTGATCTCCATGTCTTCGATGGCGCAGAAGCAGATGCGCGGGTTTATTGCTCAGCTCAGACCCATGGAGCTGGAGGGCAGGTCCCTTCAAGAAGCGCTCGACAAATGGTTCCCGGACTACTGCCGCCAGAACGGACTGCAAGGTGTACTTGAATGGCGTGTGCGGGAGAAGCTGTCTGAAGCGAAGGAGCATCAGTTATTCCTGATCGTTCAGGAAGCGATGGCGAATATCGTGAAGCATGCAGGTGCGCAAACGGCGCTGTTAACGGTTGCCGAGACGGAGAGGCAGATCGTGATGACGCTGCAGGATGACGGTGCCGGTTTCCGAGCGGATCAAGTGAAGCGGGGCTCTTACGGTTTGTCCACGATGCGGGAGCGGGCTAACAAGCTCGGCGGCGATGCCTCCATAATTAGTAAGCCGGGAAGCGGAACAAGAGTCAGAGTGACTTTACCCAATTATTTGAATAAGGGAGAGAACCTTAGCGATGAGTTCAAATAACAGCTGGAAAATAATGATTGTCGACGATCATGATATGGTACGGGCGGGATTGCGCACTTATTTGATGTTAGACCCGAAATTTGAGGTCATCGCGGAAGCGGCTAACGGTAAAGAAGCGCTGGATATGCTTCAGGCAGGCATTCAAGATGGACCGCCGCAGCTGGTTCTTATGGATCTCATGATGCCGGTGATGGACGGGGTTGAAGCCACGCGCCATATAATGAAGGATTTTCCTGAACTGAAAATTGTCATGCTCACGAGCTTCCTCGAAGATGAGAAGGTTGTAGCGGCCGTTGAAGCGGGTGCGGTTAGTTATGTGCTGAAGACCGTTTCGGCAGAAGAGCTAATCTATGCGCTTAACGGAGCGGCTAAAGGAATGCCGGTGATGACGCATGATGTCTCGCAGGCGCTTACGAGAGGGCTGCGTCAGCGGAGCACGCAAGGGGCCGATGAAGGGTTGACGGAGCGGGAGAAAGAAGTGCTTCTTCTCATCGCAGAGGGGATGTCTAACAAGGAAATCGCGGAAGAGCTTCATATCAGCATCAAGACGGTCAAAACGCACGTCAGCAACCTTCTAATGAAATGCGAGCTGGAAGACAGAACGCAGCTTGCCGTATTCGCGCATCGCAAAGGTTGGGTAAAGACGGGATAACAGCCATTCACTCCGGGCAAGCTAACGGTAAACATTAGGCCAGGAGGAGAATATAGAGCGATGATCCCCCTTGAATTCAAGCTGGAATCAAGTGAGAAGGAATTTACGGAAGTCCGAAGCATGCTGGAAGAGCACGAGTTCTCGCTTGGCGGGAATTGGGATTATGAACACGGCTACTTTGACCGCTACCTGGATGACGCGCATAAAGTATGGCTGCGGATGCCTTTTGATGTGATCAACGGCAATATCGACAGTGATACGCAGGACCTTGATGCCAAAATCAGAATGGGGCAGCCGTTCGTGCTGAAGCATTTGTATAATGAAGGTCTGGATAAGCACGCTCAGCCGCGGGCGCTCGGCAGTTTAATCGATCAGTTTCAGGAGCCGATTGATCCGGATGCCGAAGTGGAATCCAAATGGGTAACGAAAGCAAAAGAAGTGCTTGGCGAAGTAGAGCAGCGATTGCTGCAATGATGAGAGAGTCGCAGATTGGATGATGACCGGGCAAGGCTGATTATTCAGCCGAGCCCGGTTTTTTTATGTTACATTATAACAATTTTAAGTTTGATTTAAGGTAGATTGTGCATGATAGAACTATGAAAGCTGAATGATTCGCGAAGCCAATCAGATGCAAGAACATAAAGCACTTATTGAGAACTTTACAAACATGGGAAAACATTTGAGGAGGAATAAGCAATGGACGATCAAAACAAAAAAAATAACGGTTACGACGATTTCTTCAACAACGAACATAACGATAACCATAACGAGGATAATCGCGATAAAAACCAACCTTACAATGCAAACGAAGGTAAGCCGCATGACGAAACCGACAAGAGCTCTTACTACTATTCATACGGACCATTCAAATCCGGTGCAGCCGATTCTGAACCGCAACGACCGGTTGGCGGCGACACAAATGCAAATGCGGCACAAGGCGGATTTGGAAGCAGCTCGGATGGTTTGCATAACTCAGTCGAAGTTACGCCGCCTACACAGCTTCGCGCTTTCGCGCCATCGCAGTCCGCAACTCGCGGCGGCTGGCAAATGAAAGAATCCAGACGCAGTCCATTGAAGGCGATGTTCGCATCCTTCCTCGCCGGCGTAGTCGTTGTGGGTTCGCTCATGTTCGTATCGGATAAGCAGAACTGGTTCACGGCTGATCAGGCGCTCTCGCAAACCTCGGAGCAAGCGAGCTCCGCAGTGGGTAAAGCGGGCGATGACGGCAAAGTATCGGCAGCGGCTGATGTGGTTAGACCAAACAACATTGCTCAGCTGTTCGAGAAAGCAAGTCCGGCGGTCGTTAAGATCGAAACCTTTACGAAGCAGCGTGCAGGCGGCGCGCAAGGCAATTCGATGGATGATTTCTTCAGCCAATTCTTCGGCGACCAAGGCGGTCAAGGCGGCCAAGGGCAGGACGATGGCTCCGGACAAGGCAGCACCGATCAAGGCAGCGGCGAATTAACGCCGGAAGGAATCGGCACAGGGTTCTTCTTCGATTCCACAGGTTACATCTTAACGAACCAGCACGTGATCGGGGATGCCGATGAAATTCAAGTAACCGTGCAGGGTCACAATAAACCGTTAGTCGCGAAGAAGCTCGGCTCTGATTACAACTTGGATCTGGCGGTACTGAAAGTTGAAGGAACAGACTTCCCGACGCTCCCAATCGGCAGCTCCGACAAGATCAACATTGGGGATTGGGTCGTTGCGATCGGAAATCCATATGGCTTTGACCATACGGTAACCGTCGGTGTGCTAAGCTCCAAGGAACGTCCGATCAGCATTCCGGACTCCCAAGGCACGCGCCAATACGAGCATTTGCTGCAAACTGACGCTTCGATCAACCCAGGTAACTCAGGCGGACCGCTTCTTAACCTGCAAGGCGAAGTAATCGGCATTAATACGGCTGTAAGCTCGCAAGCTCAAGGTATCGGATTCGCGATTCCGACGAGCACGATTCAAGAAGTGCTGGAGAATCTGAAAGCCAATAAAGAAATTCCGAAAAAACCTGTACCGTTCATCGGCGCGAACTTGGCTGAAATTACAGATGAAATCGCCAAAGAGCTTGGCCTGTCCAGCAAAGAAGGTTCGATCGTATCGAGCGTTCTGTACAAATCGCCTGCTTATATGGCGGATCTGAGACAATATGACGTGATCACCGGCTTGGACGGCACTAAATACAGCAACCGTGAAGATTTGATCGCTCAAATCCAGAAGAAAGCGGTCGGAGACACCGCGACACTCAACATTATCCGCAATGGTGATAAGATGGATTTGAAAGTAACCGTAGGCAACAAGAATGAGTTTGCAAGCCAGCAATAAGATTGGGAATAGCAACAGAACAGTGTTACCCGGGCGCAAACAGTCGCATAGACTGTCTGCGCTTCTTTTATGGAAGAAGCCGGACAAGCTGTTTCATGGGAATCGGATGTTGCGCTATAATATGTAGGAAGGTTTTGGAAGGAAAAACTAGTTGTTTGATGATGGGGGATTAGGATGAGAGCGCATATATTAGTGGTGGATGACGACGATAAAATAACATCTCTGCTTCGCCGTAGCTTGGCGTTTGAGGGCTATGAGGTCGCGACGGCGAGTAATGGGCATGAGGGCTTGAAGCAAATGCTCGTAAGCGATCCGGATTTGCTCATTCTGGACGTCATGATGCCGCAGCTGGATGGCTGGGAAGTGTGCCGCCGGGTTCGCGAAGGCGGAAGCACTGTGCCGATTATGATGCTGACGGCAAAGGACGATATTACAGATCGTGTGCGCGGTCTGGATCTGGGCGCCGATGATTATTTGGTGAAGCCGTTTGCGCTTGAGGAGCTGTTAGCTCGTGTGCGTGCGCTTCTTAGACGTAAATCCGACAAGCTGGAGGAGAACTCGAGCAGCTTGCAGTTTGAGGATTTGACGCTCGATCTGGATTCGCGCGAAGCGATTCGGGCCGGACGCAGAATTGATCTCACGGCGAAGGAATTCGATCTGCTCCAGCTGCTCATGCAGAATCCGCGGCGAGTGCTGACGCGCGATGCGATTATGGACAAAATATGGGGCTTTGATTACAGCGGTGAATCGAATGTGCTGGAGGTTTATATTGCCATGCTGCGCCAGAAGACGGAAGACGGAAAGAGCCCGCGCCTCATTCAGACGGTTCGGGGCACCGGATACGTGCTTAGAGGCGAAGGAGGCTGATTCCATGTCGATTCGCTTAAGGCTCACATTATGGTATTCGGTGATTCTGGCGGTCACGCTTATTGCATTTGGGGTCGCGATCTATTTCTTCGTCAACTACAACACGTACAAGGAAATGAAAGCCAAAATCGAGCAGCAAGTCAACGCGATCAATATTACGTCGACGCTGGATATGTTCGGCAATTATCAAACCCCCAATTTCGTCATCGGGGATGACGAGATGTTTATCCAGGTCGATAATTATAAGAACGGTGTCGTCAAGACGACGTCGAACCTGCGAAGGATCGACCAGCTGCTGCCGAAACCGGATGTAAAGGAAATCAACGACAGCTACGAAGGGTTTGAGCATGTTAAGGCAGGTCCTTATCCGTTTCTCGTGTACCGGCATATTTTGAAGCAAAATAATGAAATATTCGGATTGCTGCAGGTTGCGGCTTATTCAGGCCGGGAAGATAAGTTTCTGACCGAGCTGAGGACGACGTTGATCTCCTCGCTCATTATCGTGGTGCTCATCGCCTTCACGATTGGGTTATTTCTTGCGCGTCAGGCGCTTCGGCCCATTGAGAATGTCATTCGTTCGAGTGATCAAATCCAGAACGGCTCTGATCTTAGCATGCGCATTCCGAGAGAAGGTCCTAACGATGAGCTCGGTCGCTTGGTCGATACGTTAAACGGCATGTTAGGCCGAATCGAAACCACCTACAATGGGTTGAATGAAGCCTACAAAGCACAAAGGCGATTTGTATCCGATGCCTCGCACGAGCTTCGCACACCGCTTACGACGATTCGCGGGAATATCGAGCTGCTGGAGCGAATGTGGCTGCCGACGTTAACGCAGGGCGCCGATGATCCGGACGGTGAAGGGCTGCCGCAATTAAGTGAACAAGAACGCAGTCGGATGATGCTTACACGCGAATCCATGCTGGATATCGCAGGCGAAGCCAAACGCATGTCCAGCTTAGTCAATGATCTCTTGTCCCTTGCACGCGCGGATGCCGGCTACCAAATGGAGAAATCCGTTCAGCCGCTGCTGCCGCTGGTTGAGGACGTGGCACGTAAGGCACAGCTGCTTCCAAGAAAAGCAGAATGGAAAATCGGGAACCTGGATGCCATTGCAAACGTAGAAGTATATGCGCATGCCGATTTTCTTCGTCAGCTCTTTTTTATCTTCGTCGAGAACGCATTCAAGTACACGCCTAGCGGACATGTTGAACTGCGTGCCATCGTATCCGGCGATCAAGCCGGCATTGTCATCAAAGATACGGGGATTGGCATGGACCATGACCAAGTTCCATTCATCTTCGAACGATTCTATCGAGCAGATGAATCGCGCGGAGAAACGAGCGGAACCGGACTGGGATTGTCGATTGCCAAGTGGATTATTGATGAGCATGGCGGATCGGTCGAGGTTTCGACACGCGAGGGTGCGGGAACGACATTTATCGTATGGCTTCCAATTGCTTTCCACGAGAAGTCGAATGAAGTATAATAATTAGAGTTGGGTCTTAAAGAGGCCTGTCCGTGAACACTGGTTTAGCAGGAAAGCAGGTGCAAGCAGTATGGAAATTGTGAAGATTTCACCGCGTGGTTATTGCTACGGCGTTGTAGATGCCATGGTTCTGGCATTGCAAACCGCCAAGAATTTAGACTTGCCGCGGCCGATCTATATTTTGGGCATGATCGTTCATAATAGTCATGTAACGGAAGCATTTAAGCAAGAAGGCATTATTACGCTTGACGGCGAGAACCGTTTGGAAATATTAGAACAAATCTCGAGCGGTACTGTCATTTTCACCGCGCACGGTGTTTCTCCGGAAGTACGCAGACGCGCGAAGGACAGAGGTTTGACGGTCGTGGATGCCACTTGTCCGGATGTAACCAAAACCCATGATTTGATCCGGGAGAAGGTAGCGGAAGGCTATGAGGTCATCTACATTGGCAAGAAGGGGCATCCGGAGCCGGAAGGCGCCATCGGTATCGCGCCTGATCACGTTCATTTAATCGAGCGTGAGAATGAGATTGATTCTCTTGCGCTAACGAGCGATCAAATCATTATTACCAATCAGACGACGATGTCTCAGTGGGACATCAAGCATTTAATCAGCAAGCTGCTGAAGACATTCCCGACAGCGGAAATTCATAATGAAATTTGCTTGGCGACGCAGGTGCGGCAAGAAGCGGTTGCGGAACAAGCGAAGGAAGCCGAACTGTGTATCGTGGTAGGCGATCCCAGAAGCAACAATTCCAACCGGCTTGCGCAGGTTTCGGAAGAGATCGCCGGAGTCCCGGCTTACCGTGTATCGGATGTGTCGGAGATCGAGTTGGAGTGGTTGAAAGGCAAGAAGCGGGTAGCTGTAACTTCAGGGGCATCGACACCAACACCGTTAACAAAGGAAGTCATCGCTTACCTGGAGCAGTTTAACGACGAGGATTCCTCTACCTGGGAAGCACGGCGTACAGTCAACATGAACAAATTGTTGCCTACTGTGCGAGTGAAATCGTCGCTGTGAGTGAAAGGGGCGCTACTCAAATGACGACTTCAAGCAAACCGCGCTCGATTAAACGTTGGCTCAAATTGAAATATACGCAGCTTATGCGGGCACCAGGCGGCCCATCGTTTGTAGCACTCGGTTTCGCAATCGGTATTTTTGTTGAGATGTTTACATTACCGACTTACGGGTTAGCCTTCTTCCTGATATTCCCATTGATTTACATGATGAATGCCAGTTTAGCCGGCGCGTTGATCGGTTTTGTTTTTGGTAAAATCATCTTTATTCCGGTCGCCTTCATCAATAGCATGGTTGGCGGTTGGGTGCTTCCGAACCATATCAAAATTTCGGTGCCCTTAGCGCCGGAGTGGCTCGACCATATGCTGCTTGTTAATTTGAAGCTGATTGTAGGCGGCATTATCGATGGTATGGTGCTTGGCGCGCTGTTCTATTTCCCTGTGAAGCTGACGCTGCAATACGTAGCTAACAAACGCAAGGAGAAAAGAAAGCTTCGCCGACTCTCAGTCGTCGACGTGAAGCCGCTCACGGAATAATAGAAATGGCAGCAAGCCGGTCTCTTGACGAGGCCGGTTTTTTCATGTATATTTGCTTTAGCGATTAAAAGCATAAAAGCCTAACAGCATAAAAGCGTCGAAGCGAACACGCGTCTAAGCGTGACAGGAGAGGGAGTCGAACTTATGATCGTGATTACTCAAAATAATGTAACGGAAGAGCGGATTGGCGAGATCGTACAACATATCGAGAGAGCGGGGGTACAGGCGCACGTTTCCCGCGGGACAGACCGGACGGTCATTGGTATTATCGGGAAAGCAGAGCCGACACTGGCTGAACATCTTCGTCAAATGAAAGGCGTCGAGAACGTCATCAAGATTTCGAAGTCCTACAAGCTCGCTAGCCGTGACTTCCATCCGGACGACACCGTAATTGAAATAAAAGGCGTGAAGATCGGCGGAGAGCATCTTGCCATTATGGGCGGACCTTGTGCGGTAGAAACACCGGAGCAGATCGATGAGATCGCAAGACTGGTGAAAGCTGCCGGCGGTCAAATCCTTCGCGGTGGCGCGTTTAAACCGCGTACAGGACCATACAGCTTCCAAGGTATAGGCGTGGAAGGGTTAGCGATGATGGCGGAAGCAGGCCGCAAGCATGGGCTGTTGACGATTACGGAGGTCATGACGCCGGAATACGTAGATATCTGCTGTGAGTATGCTGATATTCTGCAAGTCGGCACGCGTAACATGCAGAACTTCGATTTGCTTCGGAAGCTGGGCACAGTGAAGACTCCTGTTCTTCTTAAACGGGGTTTCAGCGCAACCTACGATGAATTCTTGAACGCTGCCGAATATATTCTTGCGGGCGGAAATCCGAACGTTATGCTTTGCGAGCGCGGAATTCGCACCTTTGAGACCTATACTCGAAATACGCTGGATTTGTCCGCAATTCCGGTACTGCAATCACTCAGCCATCTGCCGGTTATTTCGGATCCGAGCCATGGAACGGGACGACGCGAGCTGGTTGAGCCGATGTCGAAAGCGTCTGTTGCTGCGGGCGCGAACGGTCTTATTATTGAAATGCATACGGATCCCGATAATTCGATGACGGGCGACGGTGTACAATCCTTGTTCCCGGACCAATTCGCGAACCTTCTAAAAGAATTGGAACAGCTGGGAAAATTAGTCGGAAGACGCTTTGATACACCTAAAGAGCCGGCAGAATATTTCAATACGTGGATCAAATAATAATCCAAGCTCTTGTATAAATAATCGGTTTTAGAAGCTGCAGCCCTTCGTGTTAGGGGGCTGCGGCTTCTTGTTTTTGGCGTCAATACTGGGAATTTGAACAATCTGACAATTATGTGAAGTTATCTAACAAGTGCTTTAAAAAATACCTTACATGACTATTGACTGTAATAAACCTAAAACCTATAATAACAATCATAGTTTCAGATCAGAAGTTGAACAATTAATGTCCTACACATCGCAAATGTTCGGAAATGGAGGAAATACCTAATGTCAGTTCAAAACGTATTGAGCACAATCAAAGAGAACAGCATCATGTTTGTAGATTTCCGTTTCGTGGATCTTTCCGGCCACGCGCACCACATCACGCTTCCTTCCACGGAAGTAGATGCCGAAACTTTTGTTAACGGCGTAGCTTTTGACGGTTCCTCGATCCCGGGTTTCCGCGGTATTGAAGAGTCTGATATGGTTATGATTCCGGACACAGAGTCCAGCTTCATCGATCCGTTTACAGATCACCCAACATTGAATATTATGTGTAACATTCATACGCCAGATGGCGAGCGTTATGAGCGCGATCCGCGCGGCATCGCTCAAAAAGCAGAAGAATACCTGCAAAAATCCGGCGTAGGTACAGCAGCTTACTTCGCACCTGAGTCCGAGTTCTTCATCTTCGACGAAGTTCGCTACGAAAGCAAAATGAACACTTCTTTCTACGAAGTTGATTCCGCTGAAGCTGGCTGGAACACGGCTCGTAAAGAAGAAGGCGGCAACCTTGGTTACAAAATTCCTGTAAAAGGCGGCTACGTTCCGGTTGCTCCTGTTGATTCCCAACAAGACATCCGCAGCGAAATGGTTCGTTTGATGCAAGAATCCGGCCTTCGCGTTGAGCGTCATCACCACGAAGTTGCAACAGCTGGTCAAGCTGAAATCAACTTCCGTTTCGACACATTGACTAAAACTGCAGACAACCTGCTGAAATACAAATACATCATCAACAACGTTGCTCGTCAATGGGGCAAAGTTGCAACATTTATGCCTAAGCCGCTATTCGGCGACAACGGCAGCGGTATGCATGTTCACTCTTCCATCTTCAACGGCGATTCCCCGCTGTTCTATGAGAAAGGTGCTTATGCAAACCTGAGCCCATTGGCTATGCACTACATCGGCGGTATTTTGCACCACGCACCAGCGTTGATCGCAATTACAAACCCGTCGACGAACTCCTTCAAGCGTCTTGTTCCAGGCTACGAAGCGCCAGTTAACCTTGTATTCTCGAAGGGTAACCGTTCTGCTGCAATCCGTATCCCGGTTGCTGCAGTTACGCCGAAGGGCTGCCGCATCGAGTTCCGTACACCGGACTCCACAGCTAACCCTTACCTCGCATTCGCAGCGATGCTGCTTGCAGGTCTTGACGGTATCAAGCGCAAGCTGGACCCGGTTGCTCTTGGTTATGGACCGTTCGATAAAAACATCTACGATCTTCCGGACGAAGAGAAGAAAGAAATTCGCTCGGTTCCGGGAACGCTTGATGAAGCGCTTGACGCTTTGGAAGCTGACTCCGAATTCTTGACTGAAGGCGGCGTCTTCACTAAAGACTTCATCGACAACTTCGTTCAATTGAAGCGTGCTGAAGCGAAAGCTGTTGCAATCCGCGTTCATCCGCACGAGTACAGCCTATACTTCGATTGCTAATCCGAACTTATAGTACAAATTACTTTCAGCGAGCTCTCTCAAGGAGAGCTCGCTTTTCATTATCCGTAAAAAAGCTAAATCCGAATATTCGAAATAAAACTGTTGGTTTTTGTTCGACTTTTTACACTTGATGCAAAGCGTGAAACTTGCTATCATACTGATAAGCAAATTGAAGAGTGGAGTGAGCTACAGTGACGAATCGAGCGTTTAATTTTAATGCCGGACCAGCGGCATTGCCGCTGGAAGTATTACAGCAGGCACAACAGGAATTTATTGATTATGCAGGTGCCGGCATGTCCATTATGGAAATGTCCCATCGCAGCGGCATTTTTGAAGAGGTCAATGACGGTGCGCAATCGCTCCTTCGTGAATTGTTCGGAATTCCAAGTCATTATAAAGTTCTATTCCTGCAAGGCGGAGCCAGTACGCAATTCGCTATGATTCCGATGAATCTATTGGGCGCTGGCCAGACGGCAGCATTCGTAAACACGGGAAGCTGGGCGGACAAAGCAATCAAGGAAGCGAAGCTGTTTGGCGAAACGGCGGTTGTAGCTTCTTCGGAAGCGGATAAGTTTAATCGGATTCCGGACGTTAGCAACCTTCAAATCCCGACAAATTCGGCCTACCTGCATATTACGTCGAATGAAACGATTGAAGGCACGCAATACGCGGCTTATCCGGAAACAGGTGATGTGACACTGATCGGCGATATGTCGAGCGATATTCTAAGCCGTCCGGTCGATGTCAGCAAATTCGGCATGATCTATGCCGGGGCACAGAAGAACCTGGGACCATCGGGCGTAACGATTGTTATCGCACGTGAAGATTTGATTTCAGAGAGCCCGAAATCGATCGCGACGATGCTTCGCTACGATACGCATGTAAAGAACAATTCCCTTTACAATACACCGCCATCTTTCTCTATTTATCTGGTTGGCTTAATGTTGAAATGGGTGAAGGAGAGAGGCGGCGTTGCCGCGATGGAGCAATTCAATCGCGACAAAACAAAGCTGATCTACGATACCATCGATAACAGCGGCGGCTTCTACCGCGGCTTCGCGGATGTAAACAGCCGTTCGCTCATGAACATCACGTTCCGCCTTGGTTCGGAAGAGCTCGAGAAACAATTCGTGAAGGAATCCGAGCAGCAAGGTTTTGTCGGCTTGAAAGGCCACCGCAGCGTTGGCGGCCTGCGAGCATCGACTTACAATGCCGTTCCGCTCGAGAGCTGCAAAGCACTTGCCGATTTCATGGGCGACTTCCAGAAGCGCAACGGCTAACTTAAGGAAGCTGCCGCCGTGCTATATAGAAAAGAAAGAAGACCGCCGATTCTTCCATGCGTGGAAGGTCGGCGGTCTTCTTGAGCGCTAATGGACGGGTATGTGTTAAGCTAGTGAAGAATCAGCATTTGACGTGCTGCTTCCCGGTCCGGAAAGTTTATAGCCAACGTTACGGACCGTCATGATATATTCAGGCGTTCTCGCATTTTTCTCGATTTTATCACGCAGATGGCTGATATGCACATCGACGATACGGGTGTCGCCGAGGAAATGATAGTCCCAAACACCGTGCAACAGCTGCTGACGGCTAAGGACTTTCCCGCGGTGACGGCACAAGTAAAGGAGCAATTCAAATTCTTTAGGTGTCAATTCCACTGACTTGCCTTCAAGCTGAACTTCACGCTGCTCGGACAGAACCGTAAGTGGACCGATTGTATGCGTCGTTGATTCTCCTGATCCCGGCAGCGCCTGCGTTCTGCGCAAGATGGCTTGAATACGGGAAAGAAGCTCTTGCGGTGAGAATGGTTTCGTCATATAGTCGTCAGCGCCGTGATCAAGTCCTGCGATCTTGTCGCTTACATCATGGAGTGCAGTTAACATAATAATGGGAACGACGTTATTTTGTTTGCGAAGCTCTCGGCATACTTGTAGTCCGTCCATCTTGGGGAGCATAAGATCGAGCACGATGAGATCAGGACGAAACGGCTTTAAGAAATCGAACACGGCTTCTCCGTCTGAAGCGCAACGTACTTCATAACCGGCTAGTTTCAAGTTAAACTCAAGCAACGTGGAGATGGATGGCTCATCATCGACGATTAATATTTTCTTTTTCAAGCGTTTATGTTCCCCTTTCATGCAACATTATAGTTGTATTATGACAGCCAAGTTTTCTCAATAGATTAAGCTAGCGTAAAAGCTATGTAAAAAGTGAAGGGTGTTTGATAACAAATGGCATTCCATATCGTTCTCGTAGAGCCGGAAATTCCGGCAAATACCGGCAATATTGCACGGACTTGTGCAGCAACTGGTACAATTCTTCATCTGGTTCGGCCATTGGGGTTTAACACAGATGACAAAACGCTTAAACGGGCCGGTTTGGACTATTGGTATGCGGTAGAGATTCATTATCATGATTCGTTCCAGGAGCTAAAGGAGCTATATCCGGAGGGGCGTTTCTTCTGCGCAAGCACAAGGAGCTCGAAAGTATATTCGGAGCATCGCTATCAAGACGGCGATTTCTTCGTATTCGGAAAAGAAACGAAGGGACTTCCGCAAGAGGTGCTTGATGCGCATCCTGACACCTGTATTCGCGTGCCGATGACAGACAAAGTAAGATCGCTAAATTTATCGAATTCTGCGGCGATTGTTGTGTTCGAGGCAATTCGACAAAACGGATTTGTGGGATTGAACTAACTTTCTTTAAATTTTATTGCAGAATACTAAGAAAATCGAAATAATTGCAGGAATTAACCGGCCATTATCGAACCTAGTAGGGAGCAAACTGTCATATGACGTTAACTTGCAAAATGCGACTACAGGAGATGTGAATTTGTGAAACCGGCTGGTGTTGTGCGTAAAGTGGATCAATTAGGGCGTATCGTATTGCCAAAATCGCTACGTAAAAGATACCAAATGAATGAAGGAGACCCCGTGGAAATTCTTGTCCAGGGTGACCATATCATTTTGGAACGTTATCGTCCTCGTTGTGTGTTTTGTGGCACACTTGATGGTGTACGCGAGTTTAAAGAGCGTTACCTGTGTGGGGGATGCATGACAGAGATGGCGGGACTGCGCCGGGGTTAACGCGGTGCGTCACACTATTTTCGCATTAAAAAAGAAGCTTCCGACGATTGTCAACAATCGCTGAAAGCTTCTTTTTTTGATGATTGGTCCTATTGCATTACAAGCCTTTAGTCTTGTCGTCATTGTAAGACGCCGTACACATGGCGATCAGGAACAAGGCCGAGACAGTGAGGACGATAAGAAAATTAATGGTCATTCGTATTCCCTCCTAAGCTGCCAGTACATACATACTCCCCTTCATTATACCCAACGATATGCAAAAAGAAAACGAACAAAGTTGTGAACATGTTGTTACGGTAATTCCGCGGCAAACATAAAATACAACACATTGGTGAACGCTGTAACCAATTGACGAAACAGCGTACAAATCCGTGCGTTTTAAAGCATTCTTCTAGTTGCTCCCATCACCAATTGCGCGTAAAATGTGTGATAAGTGAAATGGGGAGGGAATGAACGTGGAATACCGGTTTTCGAATTATGTCGAACGGCTGCAATCGTCTGCTGTTCGCGACATCTTGAAGCTAACGCAAGGAAAAGAAATTATTTCGTTCGCAGGCGGTTTGCCGGCCGAAGAACTGTTTCCGATTGATGCAGTAAGAGAGGCAGCAGATCGGGTATTCCGTTCCGGTAAGAATACGCTGCAATACGGTCTTACGGAAGGGTTCATGCCGCTTCGTGAGCAGCTTTGTGCCCGAATGGCCCAGAAGGGCATGCACGTCCAACCTGATGAAATGATCATGACAACAGGCTCGCAGCAAGCAATTGATCTGATTACTCGTGTACTGATGGAGCCGGGCGATATTGTTCTGGTGGAGAACCCGACCTATCTGGCCAGCTTACAAGTGTTTAATTTAAGCGGCTTGGATGTTGTTCCGGTTGCCAGTGATAAAGATGGCATGATTATTGCGGAAGCCGAACGGCTCATCAAGCAGCATAAACCAAGATTAATTTATGTAGTGCCTACATTCGGCAATCCAACGGGTCGAGTATGGAGCATGGAACGCCGCAAAGGGCTGCTTGAACTCAGCCATCGTTATGGTGTTCCCATCTTGGAGGATGATCCATATGGCGATATTAAATTTGATATTAATGCCGACTATCCAACCTTGTTCTCGCTTGAAGGCAAAGCGGATGGCGGCAATGTCCTTTATACAAGTACGTTCTCCAAAACAGTAGCGCCTGCTCTTCGTACCGGCTGGGCAATCGGCAGCCGCAACGTAATCTCTATGATGGCAAAGGCGAAACAAGCGGCCGATCTGCATTCCAGCTCGCTTGACCAGCAAACACTGGATCAGCTGCTCCGGCATTTCTCGCTTGATGATCATATTCAAGTAATTAGGCAGGCGTACGGCGATCGTATGCAGCAAATGCAGAAGCTGCTGTCGCAGCAGGGCTGGAGCGACGTGAAATGGATCGAGCCGAAAGGCGGCATGTTCCTCTGGCTGGAGCTGCCTGAAGGACTGGATGCCGAAGCGCTGCTTCGAGCAGCTGTGAAGAAGAATGTAGCCTTCGTTCCCGGCTCCTCCTTCTATGCGGCAGAGCCTGCGCGCAACACGGCTCGTCTGAACTTTACGTATACACAAGGCGAGCGGATGGCGACGGGTATTTCGCGCTTCGCCGAAGCGTTGAATGAATTTCTGGCGCGCCGCTAATTCATCAGGATATAGAGAAGAAGCCCGGAATCCTCGCTTGAGGATTCCGGGCTTCTTGTCGTTCGTTTTAAGCTTGCAGCAGAAATTGGCCGTCACGAACCACCAGCGGCGAGCAATCCAGCTGCTCTCCCGGGATGTTCGTGGATTCGCCTGTCGCTTTATCGAAGCACCAGTAGTGCAGCGGGCAAATAAGCTCATTCAGATGCGGTCTGACAATACCGCCGGCATGCGGACAGATCGCCGAGATCAGATTATAGCGTTGTTCTTCATCGGCTTTGCGCGGTGCTTCAACAATATAATAAGGCTGGTTGTTTAATTTCACATGAGCCGGAAATTCCGGGAAGTCCTCTACATTGCCAATGATCTTAAAGTTGTTTGTTTCGCTCATCAGTATCTTGTCTCCTTTGATAATTTGTTTTCAGGCATGATTGCGGTGTTTTCCTCTTGTGCGGGCCTCTGCTGCAGCCAAGCTTCAATAATATGGTTGTACTGCTTTAGCGCGGCTGCTCCGTCCGGTTTCAGGCTATAATGCCCTCGTCGTATACGTTCAAACCAGCCGTAGTAATCCTTCTGGAGAAAATGGTCGGCTCGCGCTATCCCGGTCAGCTCCGAGGCGGCGCGAGGGGAAAGCTCGCCGTGCTGGTTAAGCGCCCATGCCACGCGAAGCGCCTTCTCCCGGTACGCGGTGACGAGTTTGCGGTTGTTGCTGCCGCCGGTATTATAGTCGCCGCTGCGTTCGCGAAATTCGGTGAGCAGTCTCGCTTGACGGACACGCCGTTGTCCGCGCACCGGAGGATCGCCCGGTTGGCAAAGCATCTCCAGCACCGGCGATTTGGTCTTGAAGAAGGTTACGGTCATCAAGCCAAGGCCAAGCATCCGGCACAGCTCGGTTAGATCGCCGAAGCGCTGATTGTGCGCGCCGACCTTCTTGCGGTTGCGCTCGACGGCGAGTATGACATGTCCGTTTAAACGCAGCCTCTCGATGCCCTGGAGCAGCAACGCGAGATTGAAGGTTTTCTTCATCTCCACCAATATGGTTTCATTCGTATCCGGATGAATGGCGACGAGATCGCAATGCATGATCTCGCTCTTTACCTCAAAGCCTTGTTTCTCGAAATAAGACTTGATTGGCGGATACAGCTCGGTTTCGTGTTTGACAGCCAAATCATCGCCTCGATTCAATGGGAGGGTAGTCTGTTCACGATTATAGCACATTCCGGACAACCCCTTAAGCCATAAATTAGAGGTTACATCTGGTGTCACAACTTTTTCGTGTCGGTCATGCCGGAAATTTGTCGCAATCGCCGCTATTCGACATGGGTTCGCGGAAGCGCAAAAGAAGGAGCCAAGTCTTCATACGTATAGCTTTTCGCCCAATGGAGACGGGCAGGTGCTCGTTTTAACGGAATTAACATTTTGTAAAATTCGTGTCTGCGATGTGCGGATTTTGGCGGAATCTTGTTTAAAAAATAGGGCAACTTCCCTCGCGAAAGCGCATAGGAATGTAATACTTCAATAAAAAATGCCGGGCAGCTTTAGATGGCTGGATAAATATTACCCGCATGCATGAGGCGTTCTAGGTAGTGGCATCAGGCTGGTCGGAGTATAGGCTTACGAAGTGAGTTTTGCAATCGCAAAACTTATAGGAGGTTACGGCATGGATATTTTGAAACGGATTTCGGCGTACAAAGCGGAAAGCGAAAAACTTGCTTGGAACGGATCTTTCAAGGACTACATCGACCTGCTGAAGCGAGATCCTACTCCGGCCATGACTGCGCATGCTCGAGTTTATGAAATGATTGAGTCATTCGGGGTTGTGGATGATGGCGGTACATCGAAGAAATACAAGTTTTTCGAACAAGAAATATTCGGCTTGGATCGTGCCGTTGAGAAGCTTGTAGAGGAATACTTCCATTCATCAGCCCGGCGGCTTGATGTGAGGAAAAGGATTTTGCTGCTCATGGGGCCTGTCAGCGGCGGTAAATCCACCATTGTTACGATGCTTAAGCGAGGCCTCGAACAGTTCTCCAGAACAGAACGAGGAGCTGTATACGCGATTAAAGGCTGCCCGATGCATGAGGATCCGCTGCATCTCATTCCGAATGAACTGCGGCCTGAAGCCGAGCGGGAGCTTGGTGTCCGAATCGAAGGTAATTTGTGTCCTTCCTGCCAAATGAGAGTAAGAACGGAATACAGCGGCGATATTGAGAATGTGCAAGTCGAACGTGTGCTGATTTCCGAAGAGAACCGTATCGGGATCGGAACGTTTAGCCCGTCCGATCCGAAGTCTCAGGATATTGCCGATTTGACCGGAAGCATCGATTTCTCAACCATTACGGAATTCGGTTCGGAATCCGATCCGCGTGCATACCGGTTCGACGGTGAGCTGAATAAGGCGAACCGCGGTCTGATGGAGTTCCAAGAGATGCTCAAATGCGATGAGAAGTTTCTATGGAATTTGCTGTCTCTAACCCAAGAGGGCAATTTCAAAGCCGGCCGATTTGCCTTGATCTCGGCGGATGAGCTCATTATCGCGCATACGAATGAAACCGAGTATAAGTCTTTTATCGCCAATAAGAAAAATGAAGCGCTGCAATCCCGGATGATCGTAATGCCGATCCCTTACAACCTGAAGGTGTCGGAGGAAGAGAAGATTTACAAGAAGCTAATCGGTCAGAGCGATATGAAGCACATTCATATCGCGCCGCACTCGCTGCGCTCAGCAGCCATCTTCTCCATCTTGACTCGTCTGAAAGAGACGAAGAAGCAAGGGATGGACCTCGTTAAGAAAATGCGCATGTATGACGGCGAGGAGATCGAAGGCTACAAGGAAGCGGATCTGAAGGAAATGCAGTCGGAATACATCGAAGAGGGCATGTCGGGTATCGACCCGAGGTACGTCATCAATCGCATTTCGAGTGCGCTCATAAAGCAGGACCTGCAATGTATCAATGCCCTTGATGTGCTGCGTGCATTGAAAGACGGACTTGATCAGCATCCTTCGATCACGAAGGAAGAGCGGGAGCGATACTTAAATTTTATTTCCACAGCCAGGAAAGAATATGACGGACTCGCCAAGAAAGAAATACAGAAGGCGTTCGTTTACTCCTTCGAAGAGTCCGCAAGAACGCTGTTCGAAAATTATCTCGATAACATTGAATCGTACTGCAACTGGGCGAAGATCAAAGACCCGCTTACAGGCGAAGAGATGGATCCGGATGAGCGGCTCATGCGTTCAATCGAAGAGCAGATCGGCGTATCCGAGAATGCGAAGAAAGCGTTCCGAGAAGAGATATTGATTCGGATTTCCTCGTACTCTCGCAAAGGCAAGAAATTCGATTATTACAGCCACGAACGGCTGCGCGAAGCGATCGAGAAGAAGCTGTTTACGGATTTGAAGGATATCGTCAAAATCACGACCTCGACCAAAACACCGGACGAGAAGCAGCTTAAGCGTATTAATGAAGTAACAAAGCGGCTGATTGACGAGCACGGATACTGCCCGGTCTGTGCCAACGAGCTGCTGCGTTATGTAGGAAGTCTGCTTAACCGATAGGCGATAGCGGAGCAAGTGAGCCGCAGTACGCGCAAGATGCGTACTGCGGCCTTCCTTTGATTAAAGAGAGGTACAAGCATAGGGACGGTGTACATGCAAACCAATCATCTGTTAAAATAGGAACACAAGTTCTTATTTTGGTGCAGAAGGAGTGTTGGACATGCAGTTGTTGCTGCTGAGCAAGAACGGGGAAAGGGAGTGGGTTCCGATGGATATGATTTGCTTCGTGTCGCACACGCCGAAAGGACCCCAATTTGTGACGAAGGGCGGAGCAAGCTATCACTATCCGCAAACGATGGAGCAAGTGGCGCTCGTCTTCGGACCATTCGGCTATGAGCGACTGGATCGCAACGTTGTTGTCAATATGGCGGCAGCTGTATGCTATAACCCGGTTGAACGCAATGTTTATTTCGATGATTCGGCCGGAAGCGGGGGCGGCTTATATGCCACGGTGTCAGGAGCGAACGTGGACAAAGTGAAGCGCCTCATGATTCGAGAACAGGAAGAGGTAACCTACTGCACTTCCGCTGCGTAATGTGGTAGGAGGCGCATGGGCGCGACCGATAACTTATATTCCTTAATTTACTGTAAAGGCCGCCTCTATCGGGCCTTTTATGTGTTATATAAGTTGACACAAATGTCCTCATTGGGTATGATCTAGGTAATATAATCCAAATTTATACGCGAAAATGTAGACAAGAAAGCACAAAAACTGACATGAGAGTGACACTGATGGCTTTGGAGGCGGTTGACATGTCGATGGCGATGAAATCACAATTCGATCCTTACGATTCACAATCTTTCTACGACGAAATGTTCGATAATGATCTTAATGTACGTCCGCATTATGAAAGTGTTCATCGAACGTTCGCCCGTATGAAGCCGCCTGAGCTGACAGCGCGCCACACAACCATTCAGCAGCGGATGCTGGAGGAAGGGATTACGTTTACGCTTTACACCCAGAATCAGAACGAGCCGCTGGAGCGTACAATTCCTTTTGACTATATTCCGCGCATTATTCCGAAGCTTGAATGGGAAAGCATTGAACGCGGAATGAAGCAGCGCGTTAAGGCTTTGAATGCTTTTATCCATGACGTCTATCATGAGCAGCGCATCGTCAACGACGGCATCATCCCAAGACAGATGATTATTGCCAATAAATATTTTCGGCCGGAGATGGCAGGGCTGCAAGTACCGCAGAACGTCTATATGACCGCATCCGGCATAGATTTAATTAAGGACGAGAAGGGCCGCTACTTTGTGCTGGAGGATAATCTCCGTACACCATCAGGGTTTTCCTACTTATATAAAGGGAGAAGCTTAATGAGTGAGCTGTTCTCCGATTTGTACTTGAATAGTGCGGTAGCGGATATCGAGCGCAGCTTGAATGTATTCTTGAGCTCGCTGCGCAGCTTGGCGCCTTCGGGAAAATCAAACCCGCTTATTGTGCTGCTGACGCCGGGAGCGTACAATTCCGCTTACTTCGAGCACGCTTTTCTGGCTCAGCAAATGGGCATCCATCTGGTGGAAGGCCGCGACTTGGTTTACAAGGATCACAAAATCTATTTGCGTGATTTGCGCGGATTGCGTCAGGTAGATGTCATCTACAGAAGGCTTGATGATGAGTATTTGGATCCATTGGCATTTCAGGCGGATTCGCTGCTCGGTATACCGGGTCTCATGAATGCTTATCGTGCTGGCAACGTTGCGATTGCCAATGCGCCGGGCACAGGGGTAGCAGACGATAAAGCCATCTACGCGTATGTGCCGGATATGGTCCGTTACTATTTAGGCGAGGAACCGATCCTGCATAACGTACCTACTTACATTTTGTCACGCAAGGAAGAACGGGAGTATGTGCTCGATAATCTGGATCAGCTCGTAGTCAAGGAAACTTCGCTCTCCGGCGGCTATGGGATGCTTATCGGCCCTGCTGCTTCCACCAAGGAGATCAATGCCTTTGCCGATGCCATCCGCCGCGATCCGGGGCGCTACATCGCTCAGACGACGATGAAGCTGTCACGGGCGCCGGTGATGCTCGGAGGGGCTATGCAGCCGCGCCATATTGATTTGCGCGTATTTGTGCTCATGGGCGCACAAACCCATGTGATTCCGGGCGGATTGACTCGTGTTGCGCTTCAAGAAGGCTCTCTGGTCGTGAACTCTTCGCAGGGCGGCGGCGTAAAAGATACGTGGGTGCTTAATCGTTAACGATTATAGGAAGCGGAGGGATTGACGATGCTGAACCGGAATGCGGAGGCTTTGTTTTGGATCGGGCGGTACATGGAACGGGCGGAGAACCATGCTCGGCTAATCGATGTTCATTATCACCTTCAGTCAGATGACTCGCATACGATACCGAAAGGCGAGCCTGGCGAGAAAGCCCAATCGCTGTGCAAATGGGGGCGGATCGTCGATGCACTCGGCAGCAGAGCCGCTTACGAGACGCAGTATGGCACATATACGGAGCAAGACGTTGTGCTGTATATCACCCTTGACCGCGATAATGCGAATTCCCTCGTTACATGCGTCAATCATGCCCGGGATAATGTGAGGACGCTTCGGGAGAAGCTGCCCAGCGAGCTATGGGATGTGACGAACGGCTTCTACCTGTGGCTTCGCGAGAAGCAGGCAGGGGATTGGACCCGCGAGTCGCCGCATCAGTTTTTTGGCAAAATTAAAGAATGGACGGCGCTCTTTCAAGGCATTACGCAGTCGGTGATGCCGCGCGAGAACGAATTTCATTTCATAGAATGCGGCCGCTATCTGGAGCGAACGGAGAATACGCTTCGGATCATGCAATCCGCGATTACGTCCCGGACCATGCTCCCTTCGGATACGGACGGCAGCAACGATGTGTATCCTTTCCTGCAGGCGGTGCTGCGTTCCGTTAGCGGCTACCAAACGTTCAGGCGGTATTACGCAGATGGCTTCTCGCAGGAAGCGATTATGGAGTTCCTGATTCTGAATGAAGTGTTCCCGCGCTCCGTTCATTATTCGTTGCATGCGCTCGATGAGCATTTGCGCGGCATTCAGCTGCAGGAGAAGCAGCTGCGCACGGCTCATGATCGGATTATTCGGCAAGTGGTGAAGCTCAAGGCCGAGCTTGCTTGCTTGGAGCGCGAGGATTTGCAGCGGGATGATGAAGGTCGGGTCACGGGACATTTACTCCAGGCTGCGGGACAGCTGGGGGTATCGTTTGCTCATACCTTTTTTCGTATGGGGGAGGTCAGTGCATGAAGCTTTGCATCTCGCACACAACCGAATATTCGTACATGAATCCGGTTATGGACAGTGTCAATGAAATTCGGCTGACGCCATTTACGAATGAGCAGCAATCGTGTTATCAGCATTCCATTTCAGTGGAGCCGAATGCGCCTCTCTTTAGCTATGACGATTATTTCGGCAATCGCGTTCACGCGTTCTCAGTCAATGATCAGCATCGCAAATTGGTCATTCGTACGCAAATGACAGTCGTCACGAAGGAAGCCGTTAAACCGGTTGAAGGTCAGGAAGGCATGACGCCTAAGCAAGCTTGGGATTGGCTGGCGACCGATGGTGCGATGAACCGGTTTGCGGAATATTTGCTGCCAACGGAGTATACAGGCATTACTCCGGAGGTTGCGGCATTTGCGGAAACACCGCTGCAAAGTGATCCGAATGAGAAAGAACTGGGCGTGTACAGCTGGCTGCTGTATGTATCCAATCGAATTCGCAATGAGTTTGTATACGATCCGGAAGCGACCAATGTGCACACGATCGCAGGGGATATGATGCGCAGACGTCGCGGCGTCTGTCAGGACTTTGCCCATCTGATGATCGCGGCATGTCGTTCGAAAGGCGTACCGGCTCGTTATGTGAGCGGCTATCACTTTGTTGGCGACTTGCGAGGGGGCAATGCGGATTTCGAGCAGGCTTCACATGCATGGGTGGAGGCGTATGCGCCCGGCCTTGGCTGGTGCGGGTTTGATCCGACCAACGATGCCCTCGTTGGCGAGCGTTATGTGAAACTGGGCCATGGCCGGGATTACAAAGATATAGTCCCTGTCAAAGGTGTCTACCGGGGAACAAGCGAAGCGAATTTGAAAGTGAAGGTGGATGTGAGAAGGGTCGAGGCCTAGTACGAGGCGTGCCGCAGGCGGGGGATATAGCGAACCGCCTGTTCGGAAGCGATGGATACATAGAGAGCATCGAAATAAAAAGATCGCATTCCTGCAGCCTGCAACGGGCTGTACGGGAATGCGATCTTTTTGCTGATTAGCTTCAGGTTTAACTTAAATAAATTTCCGGCTCGTTTTCTTGCCGTCGCAGCTGAACACGATTCGTTTGTCTTCGACGATCGTCTCGAGGTGAACGGTCTTGCCCCAGAGCTGAACGACGTGAGGGAGCGTCCGCTCCACGTATTTCAAATCCAGCTCGACCCCTTCGTATTTATGGAAGAGGAACAGCTCGCCGACGCGGTTAAAGTCGCCATCCGTTACGACGAGACTCGGGAAGCCGCCGTTGACTCGAGATGTCACAAGCTGATCGCGGACGGACTCCCATGCTTTGTCGGTGATTTTCCATTCCGCGCCTTTCTTCTCGAAGACGTAGAGATCCAGATCGCCAACAAGCTTCTTCGTCAAATAATTCCGCAGGAATGAAATGTCGGAGTCGAACTCCCGCACTTCGAATATTTTATCCCGCCCGAGCCCCGGCTTACGTCCGAAGCGATCCTGCTCCTCCTTGGTCGGGTTATCCCAGCGACGCTCGATATCCTCGAAGATCTTAAGACCCAAGTAATACGGATTAAGTGAATGTCTCGATGGCTGCACAACCGCGGAGTTGAGCGAGGCAAATTCGATCGTTTCCGCACTCGTTAAGTCAAGCTCGCGAAGGATCCGCTGATGCCAGTAGGAAGCCCAGCCTTCGTTCATGATCTTCGTCTCGATTTGCGGCCAGAAATAAAGCATCTCATCCCGCAGCATAGACATGATGTCGCGCTGCCAATCCTGCAAATTCGGCGAGTATTCCTCAATGAACCAGATGAGGTCTTTCTCCGGCTGAGGCGGGAAACGCTTCGGCTCATTATTGGCTGCTTTGAGACTCGCCTGCGCAGCCTGTTCTTCGCTATCCAGCGACCACAAATCATCATATTGCGATTGGCGAGGCACTTTGTCTACTTGATTTGCCTTGTTAAGCAGCTCAATGTAATGGGCTTTATCCAGCTTGTAAGGCCGGATAATGGTGGAATCGACATGCTCTTGAATAGCCAGGACCGCGTCGATAAATTTCTCGACGGCCTCGGTGCCATACTCCATCTCGTATTGACTCACACGCTCGGCCGTGGCGGACATACTTTCCACCATGTTTCGGTTCGAGGCGCTGAACCGTGCATTGTTCTTGAAGAAGTCGCAATGTGCCAATACATGCGCGACGATCAGCTTATTCTGTATGAGTGAGTTGCCATCCAGCAGAAAGGCATAGCAAGGATTGGAGTTAATGACAAGTTCATAAATTTTGCTTAGGCCAAAATCATACTGCATCTTCATTTTATTGAACGTTTTGCCAAAGCTCCAATGGCTGAACCGGGTAGGCATGCCGTAAGCGCCGAATGTATAAATGATATCGGCCGGGCATATTTCATACCGCATCGGGTAGAAATCGAGGCCAAATCCTTGGGCAATCTCAGTGATCTCGTCAATAGCTCGCTCTAATGCTTTGATCTCATCCTGGTGCAATTTCGCTTCCCCCTTGTAATGCGAGTGTGCTTCATAGCTATATGTATGGGAGGGCGGACAGCGATATGAGCTTTTTTTGCGACGATAGCCCGTTTCTTCTTGGACTTCTTGCGGGGCGATTGAGTTCTGTGGTATGGTTAGATAAATATTCGAAAGGAGGTGTGAGGTAGGATGAATTCAGAAATGGTGAACAACCGTATTAGCCAGCTGCCGATTGCAATGGCTGGCATCGTGCATGCATTTGGAGCTAACGGGAGCAGTCTGTCCAAATTTGCCAATACGGCACCATCACTCAAGCGAAGACGCCTACCTTAGACCTCGATCGGTAAAGACCGAAGAGTCGCAGGGCATTTTCCTGCGGCTCTTTTTTTGTTGGTTTCAGACGGGGGCGATCTTCCGAAACAACTGGGAGGATTCCACGATGATAATGGTAAATGGTCAACATATAAAGAAATATTACGGCGCTAAGCTGGTGCTTGAAGATGTAACATTTGAAGTTCACGAAGGGGAGCGGGTAGGGCTAGTGGGTCGCAACGGAAGCGGTAAATCCACGCTGATCTCGCTCATTGCAAAGCTGTCTAAACCGGACGAAGGGCAGCTCACGATTCGCAAGGATACGAAAATCGGATATTTGGCGCAAATCCCGGCAGCTTGGGACGATGGAACGGTTTACGATGTGCTGGCATCGGGGTATGCCGAGCTCCTGGCGTGCAAAGCCCAAATGACGAAGCTGGAGCAGGAGATGTCCGATTCGGGAACAGGCGAGAAGCGGCTGGAGCAGCTGCTTCGTGAATACTCCGTGCTGCAGGAGCGGTTTCAGAATGAAGGCGGCTACGAGCTGGATGCGAAGATTGATGCGGTTACGACGGGGCTGCTGATTCCGCGAGAGATGTACGAAAGACGATATGGCACCTTATCCGGCGGGGAGAAGACGAAGATCGGCCTTGCGGCACAGCTCATCAGCAAGCCGGAGCTTCTGCTTCTGGATGAACCGACCAACCATCTGGATTTGCAAGGTGTGCAGTGGCTGGAGTCGTTCTTGAACGGATATGACGGTTCCTGCTTGATCGTTTCGCATGACCGGATGTTCCTAGACCAGGTCGTTACGAAAATAATCGATATCGAAGACGGTGAGGCCGTTACTTACCATAGCAATTACAGCGGCTATGTGAAGGAGAAGGAAGCTCAGCTGCTTCAGCAGTTTGCGGAATACCAGGAACAGCAGAAGGTCATTAAGAAGATGAAAGAGACCATCAAGCAGCTGCAGGAGTGGGGAAGAGTCGGCGGTAACGAGAAATTCTTCCGCAGGGCGGCTTCGATGCAGAAGGCGCTCGATCGGATGGAGCGGGTGAAACGCCCGGTGCTTGATCCGAAAGGAGCGGAGTTTCAGCTTCAGCTGGCGGATCGTTCCGGGAAACGGGTCGTTGAGTTTCAAGGCATAAGCAAGAGTTATGGTGACCGCAAACTGATGCATGAGGTTAATGGGATGCTTCTCTACGGAGAGAAAATTATGCTGCTTGGTCCGAACGGTGCGGGCAAAACGACGCTGTTCAAGCTGATTCTCGGAACGGAAGGGCAAGACAGCGGAACGATCGATATCGGAGCACGCGTGGATATCGGCTACCTGGCCCAGCAGCAATATCCCGCGGATGATAAGAAGAATGTGCTTGCTTATTTCCGTGAGGCGGCGGGGATGGAGGAAGGTGAAGCTCGCTCGCATTTGGCAAGGTATCTGTTTACCCAAGGAGAGGTGTTCAAGAGCGTCAGCCAGCTATCGGGCGGCGAGTGGACGCGGCTGCGGCTGGCGCTGCTCATCCTGAAGAAACCGAATTTGCTGCTGCTGGACGAACCGACCAATCATATGGACATCGCCTCCAGAGAGGCGCTTGAGGATGCGCTGGAAGAGTTCCCGGGTACGATTCTTGCGATATCGCATGACCGGTATTTTATCAATCGACTGGCGAATAAAGTGTGGGAGCTCGATCGAGCTAAGCTGACGGTGTACCTCGGCGCTTACGATGAATACGCCGAGAAGCGCAAGCAGCTTCGCACGGATGAGAGCGCGCAGCCCGCCATGGTGAAAGAAGCAGCTCCGGTTAAGCGAAATCAAGCGGCCGCGAACCTTCATGCCGCTGTCTCCTCGAAGCAGCCTAACACGGAGAGGCTGGAGCAGCAAATCAGCCAGTTCGAAGCGCGGCTGGTAGAGATGGATGCGGAACTGAACGAGAAGTCAGAGCAGTTCGCCGTGGATGAGCTTGCTCAGCGCTGGCGTGAACGGGAGCAAGTGCAAGAGCAGTTGAATGAGCTTTACACAAAATGGATGGCACCGTAATTGAACATTATTCCCAAAAATGGAGATGTAACATATAACTCTATGTTATAGTTAGATAAGTTGAGTAGTTATTTATTCCTATTCTATCGTCGAACCTACTAAAGGGAGTCGTGTTTTACATCCATGTCCGCTATCCTCATTTATGAATTTCATGGTTTGCTCTATATATTAGCGGCGTGCACATTTCTCTTTATAAGCCCAAGGGTCATGCTGTCGGCTCGGCGAAGGAAACAGGCGATTGCTGTCATCATGGCCGTGTTGTCAACCTGCTACCAAATCATCGAGCCCATCGACCCGCTTGTTTTCTCGCTGCATCTCATGCCGATCAGCATTATGATGGCTTCCGTGTTTGAGGGAGCCTGGCCCGGCATACTCGTTTGTGCGGCAGTAACGCTTTGCGGCGTCTTCTTTGCAGGTACGGATATCGAGGCCAATCTGGCAAGCAATCTCCTATTGGCGCTGCTTGGGGTTTGGTTTCATTACCGGATGTTCTGGAAGAGTACGCTCTCAAGAACAATGGGCTATTCGCTTTTCTTCATGTTCATTCATTTTGTTGTTTTCCTCGCGGTGTATTCGGAAAGCGACCAACTGAATGCTGCTGAAGTGCTGGTCTTATTTGTGGGGACGATGATCTCCGCTGTTATTGTCGTCATCACCTGCAACAAGGTAAGGAGTCAGGAGAATTTGCAGGAAGAGCTCTACAAAGCCGAGAAGTTCCATATGATCGGCGAGCTGGCTGCATCGATTTCCCATGAAATCCGCAATCCGCTTACAACCACACAGGGGTTTCTGCAGATGATGGCGAAGCCCGGTATCAGCAGTGCATCCATAGAGCGTTACCGATTGCATGCGATTGAAGGAGTCGAGCAAGCGAATGCGATCATAACGGATTATTTGAACTATGCCAAACCGACGATTGAAGAAGCGAGGCCGATCCATGTTATTGAGGAAATTAAGGGACTCCTGCCTTGGATAACGCCGCTTTCGGTCATGTCCAGCATCGAGATCCGAATCGAGCATCAGCAAGAGCGAGCCTTGTACATCCTGGGGGAGCCGAAGAAGTTTCAGCAATGTCTGTTAAACCTGATGAAGAATGCCATTGAAGCGATGCCGACAGGAGGCCTTCTATCGATTTCGACCAGGGTCGAGAACAGGCAGGTATGCATTCAAATTTCCGATACCGGAGTGGGGATGAGCAAGCTGCAGCTAAGACGGATCGGTTTGCCGTTCTTCACGACCAAAGAAAAAGGCACGGGACTAGGTCTGATGGTTGTTGTCAGCCTCGTTAAGGTAATGGACGGGGAAATCTTATTCACGAGCAAATTGGGTCGAGGCACGGTTTGTGAAATCAAATACGGGCTGTACGGATAGAAGGATCAACGTTCACTAAAAGAAAGCACTCTCCTCATTAGCGGCATGATAACCGGCTAGCGAGAAGAGTGCTTTTTGCATACAGGCGTGTATTGTCGTTAAGGTTTCACCGGCGGCAGCTGGCTTACATAGCTGTCGGATAAATGAAGGAGCTTCAATGCCCGATTGTATTGATCCTCGGATACCGTTGATCCATTCTGAACACTGCCATTCAGCGGATAATGGGTGCCGTCATTGTAGGCAGTACCCGGAATAAACAATTCCTGATCGTTAATCATCGATCCGGTAGGCAGGTAATAACGCTCCGGCAAAATGTTCGACGTTTGATTGAGTAAATCTTGCCCGAAGTGAATGTGATCGGCCAATGAGATGCCGAGCAAATTCGCAATCGTCGGCATAATATCCGATTGACCGCCAATTTGCGGAAGCTTCGCAGGCGTAGTAATACCTGGAGAAGAGATAATTAACGGAATATTGATCATGTCGGTAAATCCGTATTCATGACCGTAGATTTCGCGCATCAGCTTCTTGTCGTCGTTGTCTAACGAGTAGACCGGCAGACCAAGATGGTCGCCGTACGTTACAAAGACGCTGTTATCCCAGATTCCGCGCGCCTTAAGGTCGTCAACGAACAATCCAAGCGCATAGTCCGCGTAATTCTGTGCTCGTATATAATCACCGACGAATGTACCTTCATAACGCTCCGGCAGCTTCATTTTGTATTTAGCCTCGGGAATTGTGAAGGGGTGATGGGAGGACATCGAAATAATTTGCGCATAGAACGGTTTGCCGGATTGTTGCATGTGATCCAGCTGCTCAGCCGTTTTCTTGTACAGCACCTCGTCGGAAGGACCGAAGAATACCATATCCTCTTTGCCGAAGAAGGATTGATCGTAGTATTTGTCAAAACCAAGCGCTTTATAAAGTCCGATCCGGTTCCAGAATTCCACGACATTCGTATGGAAGGTTGCGCTCTGGTAGCCGTTCTGATCCATAAGGCGAGGGAGGCTTGGCAGCTCTTTGTCGCTGTAGGCCATTGTTGCCGCGCCCCGCGGCGGAATATAGAACGACGTATTCACGACGAATTCAGCATCGGAAGTATTGCCTTGGCCGACCTGCTGATAGAAATTCGGGAAATACATATGTTCGCGAGCCAGCTTGTTCATATTCGGCGTAATTTCTTGTCCGTCGATTTTGAGCCCGATCAAGAAGTTCTGAAGGGATTCCATTTGCAAAATGATGAGGTTTTTACCTGCCGCAACGTTCGCGTACTTAGGAGCTTCGGGCTCGGTAATGCCTTTCGTTTCATCGATCAGCTCACGGGTAATCTCTTTTATCGGTGTTTTCGGCGTATTGTCATCTGCGAAAATCGTGTAGATTTCGTAATTGAGTATACCCATCTCTTCGGCTTTCACAATTTCATTCATGCTGGCGCGATTGGGCAGTATATTGAAGAGGCACAAGGCAAGCGAAATGATGAAGACAAGCGAGATCACGGACCGGCTAAGCGGGATCTGGCTGAATGTTTTCCAGCCTTGAAATTTCGAACGTCTGACTAGCAGAAAAGTAAACACGATAATATCAAGAAAAATAAATAAATAGTAAGGATCCAACAGTGAAAACACGCTGCTCTTCACGGCCGTTACTTGATTGACCTGCTCCAGCGCATGATAGGTCACGATGATCCCGAAATATTTGTAATACATGATGACGGCGAACAAGATCGCGGTAACAAGTAAATTGACCGTCACATAAAGCGCCAGTTTGCGTTTGGTGGCAAACCATTCAATTAAGCAGAACAGGATCCAGAAAAATGGCAGCTCCGTGACGAGCAGCGTCAAGGATGGACCTCCGTCAAAGATAACGAGCCACGCTAATGTTGATTTTATGACTAATATAAGGGTGAAAAAAATAAACGGCCTCATCTGAAACAGCCGTTTAAGGCGCCAAAGCGGCATGTTGAAATCCTCCTAACACAAGCTTGATCTGGTAGTCTCTTAACGATCTCTTAACGTTCATTATGCCCCCATGCAAGATGGTTTGTCAAAATGGAAAATTGACGCCAAAAGACGCAAGGAGTGTTATACTATACTCTGAAAAATGATCGAATATGAAGGGTAACGATAGAATATGAATGCCATAAAATCGCTAGTCTCGACGCTGCGGCTGCAGCTCGGCCCAAGAGCCTGGCATAATTTCTGCTTTGATGCCACGGCTTCGGTGTTGTTTAGTTTCTTTAACGTTGTGTTCAACCAGTTTTACATCCCGATGGCGATTCAGCAAGGAGCATCCAATATACAGGTCGGGCTGCTGTCGGCGGCTCCGGCAATTGGATTGCTGCTATCTCCAATATGGGCAAGCTGGATCGAACGCTCAGGAGACCCGAAGCCGTTTATCGTCATTCCGAACTTTATCGCCAGGGCTCTCATTATTCTGCCGGCATTTTTCGGCGTCCCTTTGATTTATGTCGTCGTTGCGCTTTTCTTCCATATGCTGATGGGGGTGCAAGCGCCGGCTTATGCTTCCATGGTGGTCCGAATGTATCCGCCAGAGCATCGCGGGAAGCTAATGGGCAACACAAGAGTAGCGATGGGGATCATCATGATTCCCACTGCATTCATGATCGGCAAGTGGACGGATGTTGCCGGGCCTTCCGGGCCGCTGTTGTTTGCTTCCATTACCGGCGTGATTTCTATTCTCGTTTTCTCGAAAGTGAAAGCGCGTAAGGAAGCGCCGTCCAAGCTGCAAACCGCGAAGCGAGCATCGCTTAAAGAGCAGCTGCAGCTCATCAAGCAGAATCGCGAGCTGGCGATCTTCTTCCTTGCTTGCACATTTACGGGCTTCGGTAACATTATTGCTCAGCCGCTATATCAAATTATTCAAGTAAACTGGCTGGAGCTCACGAATACGGAAATCGGCTATGCGCGCGCGACTTATTTTACCTGTCTGCTTGTTTCATACTTTGTAGTCGGCAGTGTGATCGATAAGTTATCGGCTAAACAAACGATCGCATACGGTTTGGCCGCGTTCGCGATCGTCCCCATATTGTATGCGATCTTCGGCAATTTGCCGGCTGTTCTGATTGGCAGCGGCATTCAGGGCTTAGGGGACGCGATTTGGGATATCGGCTTCCTGGCTTACGTGTTCCGGCTCGCTCCGGGGCGCGAAGCCGTTGTGTTCGGGCTCCATCTGATGCTGTTCGGCATCCGCGGCAGCATCGGGCCGCTGCTCAGCACATCCTTGTCGGAGACGATGCCGATTTCGTGGCTGCTCTATGCGGCAGGATTGTTCGGACTCATCGGCCTGACGGCGTTCGTTCTCTACCACCGAAGCACAGGCGGAAGAAAGCTGGAATTGGGCAATCTGTAATGCGTTATAATGGATAAGAGAGAAACCTCTGTGGCCACTTATGAAGTGGAAGCAGAGGTTTTTCGTTGCGGATGAACGGACTGCGGAATAACGGTTACGCGATACCGCTTTCGGCGCGCGATTGTTAATTTACAAGACCGATTTATCGCTGTATACTTTGAATTGACATAATTCCGCCTACAGTATACTTATCATCATAATGATGAATTGGAGTGAGCCAGGATGAGAATTACGAATATCGAAACGTTTACAGTTCGATTAGCCCCGCCGCCGACTACACCGGATGATCTTCGCGTAACAAGCGTGGGCCTAACCCGGATTCAAACCGATCAAGGCATCACCGGCTACGGGTTTCGGCTAACGGATGCGAGCAAGCTGGAACAGCAGGTGAAACCGCGCCTGCTCGGCAAGAGCCCGCTCGACATCGAAGCACATCTGCAAAGCGGCGCGCTTGCAGGCTGCCCGTCCGTTGAGCATGCCTTATGGGATATTGCCGGCAAAGCGGCAGGGCTTCCGGTTCGTTCCCTGCTCGGCAGCGCCAGAGAATCCATGCCTTATTATTTGACCTGCGTTTGGCCGGGCGAGTCGGATCAATCGCACGTTGCCATCGAGGACCAGGCGGAGCAGCTCATCCGTTATTATGAAATGGGGCATAAGCGGTTCAAAATCCGCGCATGGCGGCCGGATCCCATGGATGATGTGCGCGTACTGGAGCATGTGCGCAAACGGATCGGGGGCCGGGATAAGGTGGAGCTGATGCTGGATCGCACGGCTCATTTGCCGGGCTGGATCTGGACCTACGAGCAAGCGCTGCAGGTTGCGCGCGGCTTGGAAGCGGTCGACGCGAATTGGCTGGAGGAGCCATTCGCGCGCGATGATTTGGCATCGTACCGGCGGCTTGCAGAAGAAGTTGATCTTCCGATTACGGGCGGGGAATTCGCGCAAGAGCTGCCGATATTCAGAGACTATTTGGTCCATCAAGCCGTCGATATCCTGCAGCCGGATGCGGCAATCAGCGGCGGAGTCTGGCCTTGCCGCAAGGCCGGCATACTCGCCGAAGCGTTCGGCGTGCCATGTATACTCCATGGAACGAGCGGTCTGGACTGGACGACGACCATGCAGGTCGGAGCCTCCATCGCTTCTTGCACGATGCTGGAATATGCGCTCATTTTCCCGCCGCTGACTCCGGAAGAGACGGTTGCGAATATAGATCGCATCCTTAAGACACCGGGCTTATTCACGTTCAAAGACGGCGAAGTGCTGCTGCCGAAAGCGCCCGGACTTGGCATAGAGTTCGATGAAGAAGCCATCGAGGCAATGCGCGAACGATAAGGTATCTTTATTCCTATTTACGCAACTGAAAGAGCCGTACTTAATCATCCATTGATGATAGGTATGGCTCTTTTTTTATACATTAAAAATATAATGTATACGTATTGATAATATAACAATCTCATAATATACTTAACTTATCTTAGGTTGTCAGTTAAAGCAAATTGGACATAGAGGAGATCGGCTATGAAATGGGATGCGAACTGGATATGGCTGGAGCAGCGCGGAGATTGCAAAAACCAATACGTTGATTTCCGAAAAGTATTTCATCTTGAACCATCGGAGCTTGCGCAGCTGCCGGTGCTTCATCTGTCGGCAAGGCAGGAGTACAACCTCTGGATCAACGGACAATGGGTCGGACGCGGACCCTCGCCTTGTACACCGGAGTATCAGTACTATGATTCGTATGAAGTCAGCCGTTATTTGCAAGCAGGCGATAATGTCATTTCGGTGCTTTGCTACCAATTCGGCGAGTCCAACATTATTACGAACCAAATGCAAGGCGAAGCGGGCTTTATCGCCCAGCTTATGATCGAGGATACAACCGCAGCAACCGTTATCTCGGCGACTGACCATTCATGGAAATCCCGTCTGTCTCCCCGCTTTCGCACAACGAATGAACGAATTAGTTTATGGGGCGGCTTCAAAGAAATCTATCTGGCGCATCAAGAGGACGGATGGCAGCAGACTCCCTATGAAGATGCCGCATGGGCGGATTCGCAGGAGCTTGCACAAGCCGCCGATCCGAACAGTCCATGGCCGCGCTTAATCAAACGGGAAATCCCATTCCTTGCAACCGAGGCTTGCCAAGCCTCCGCTATTATACGTACTGAATTGAACCTAGGCAGCGTAACGGAGCCGGAATCACTTCTTGCAGCTGCTTCGGAAGACACGCCGGATGCAACCGAACCGGGCTCAGCCGCCGCCTTCCGAGCAGATGCTTCCAGACCGGGCTCCATGCCTGCAGTCGTATACGATTTCGGCCGCATTGTTGTCGGCAGACCGGTTCTTGAGGTCAACGCTCCGGAAGGCGGGGTCCTCCGAATCGCATACGGAGAATCGCTGGAGCTGCAGGAAGTGGATACCTTCGTGCTCAAACGGGGCTTCCAGCGTCTTCGCCCTTTTGGCAGACGCGTGTTTCATTATTTGAAGCTCACCTTCATGGCGACTCCGGCTCAAGTCACCGTCGCGTCGCTAATCTGCGAGAAAGTCGGTTATCCATTCGCCAGGCAAACGCAGTTCGGCAGCTCGGATGACCTGCTGAACCGGATCCATGAAGTGAGCTTATATACGACGCGAATGAACTCGCACGACCATACGGAAGATTGCCCTTGGCGCGAGAAGGCGCTGTGGGTGGTGGACTCCATGGTTATGGGCAAAATCATCTACGCCAACTTCGCGGACACGGTATTGCTGCGCAAATGTCTGCTGCAAGGCGCTCGCATTCAGCTGGCGGACGGTTCGATTCCCGGCACGGGTCCGGAGCATAACGGGATGCTGCTGCCTGATTTCTGCGCTTATTGGCTGATCGGCTTACATGATTATTGGCGGTATTCCGGCGATTCGTCGCTGCTTGCGGAGCTGCAGCCGGTTGCCGATCGCTTGATCGATTGGTTCAGACAGCAAAGCGACGCTACAGGACTGTTCGCGCGGGCCGATCGGCCCGGCTACTGGTGCTTTATCGATTGGACGGACGATATCGACCGCCGCGACAAGGTTGCCGCAATCTCCTTCCTGCGTTACAAGGCGCTGAAGGTTTACTCCGATATGATGCGCGAGCTTGATCCGACGAATGGCAAGGCAGAGCAGGCCGAAGCCGAAGCACTGAGCCTGGCGGAAGCCATTCGTACGCAGCTGTGGGTAGAGGAGAAAGGGTTGTTCGCGGATTGCTTGGACGGAGAGTCGCTGTCCGGCAACTATTCGCTGCAAACAAACTTCATGGCAGCTTGGTGCGGCATCATGGCGGAAGAGAATACGAACCGTTTCTTGGACGATTATTATTTTACCAAGCAGCTTCCGCCTGTCAGAGGTCCGTTCTTCCAGCATATCGTGCTTGAAGTGCTGCGCAATGTCGGACGCCGAGAACAAGCGCTGTCGCTCATCCGCAGCTATTGGGGCGAGATGCTGAGCCGCGGAGCGACGACCTGGTGGGAAACCTTCGATGCGGAGATGCCTGCCTGCACCATTCCGAGCACCTATCAAGGACATACGCCGACTTATCTGCAAGAAGGCATTCCGGTCAGCGCTTGTCATGGCTGGGGAGCGTCGCCGGCGTACTTGCTCAATGAGCTCGTGATTGGCGTGGATTTAGCTGATTTGGGGAGCGGGGTCATTTACTTGAATTCCCCTTACGAGGGAGTGGATGCCGCAGAAGCGGTTATGCCTCTGCCCGGCGGCCAATCGATCACGATTAAGTGGGAAACCGGCCCGGATGGCGTCACAGGTACCGCCGAAGTGCCTTCGAACTATCGGATCGATGCTGCTGCCAATTATCCGCTTCGCATTATCCCGCAGGAGGAAACCGAACACTCCATGGCATGAATGTGGGTGAGGTAGGGAGGAATGTTTTTGCGCGGGAAAAGAAAACATGTCTATCAGCACATCATCGAGGATCTAAAGCGACAGATTGCAGAAGGCAAAATTCGCCATGATGAGCCGCTGCCGACCCAGATCGAGCTTGCGCGCATGTACAACACCTCCGAGATTACATCGCGCAGAGCGTTGGCAGAACTGGCGAACGAAGGGATTATTAGCCGAACCCGCGGGAAAGGCAGCTTTCTGAAGCAGGAAACGGAACGCACGGCCTTCAACGGCTTGCAGCAGCGGGCGGAGCTTAGTCAAATTTATTTTGTCTATAACAATGAAATTGCCTCCGCCTATCACCACCGATTCTTCTCGGATTTATTGACCGGGATTAAGGAAGAGTGCGAGCTGCACGGCATTCCTTTCTACATTTGGGGGATGGATGATGAATTTCAAATGCCTGAGGGCGACGATATCGGCATCATCCTGCATCCCCACTTGAAGAATGGGAACGAAATGCCGCTTGATCTTCTTCGGCAGTGGAAGGAAGAGGGCAAACGGCTTGTTACCGTTCATTTCTATTACCCTCATTTGCAAATTCCGTATGTGATCGTGGACAACTTCGTAGGCGGATATTTGGCTACGGAGCATCTGCTGTCACTGGGCCATGAGCGCATCGGCATTATTTTGACGGGGAAATCGCCGGTTGAGATGAATCAGGAGTTTGCGCTTCGTCTTCAGGGCTACAAATTGGCGCTAACGCAGCACCGCGTTGCCTTTGACTTGGAATTGGTTTGCGTGCTCGACGGGGAGCGCGAGTCGGAGCAGATGGGGGCGGAAGGGCTGAACAGGCTGATGTCGCTGGAGCAGCGGCCAACGGCTATATTTGCGACAAGCGACAGCAAGGCGATCGGGGCGATTAAGGCAGCTGGCAAAAGAGGGCTGCTCGTGCCGGACGATGTCAGCATTATCGGCTACGATGATATTTTGGTCAGTCAATTCACGATCCCAAGCCTGACGACGATCAATCAGAACACGCTGCTGCTTGGCAAGCGTGCGGCACAAATTCTGCTGTTTGAACGGAAGAGCGAGCAGATGCGGGATGAAATCGTGCCGCAATTGATTATTCGGAGCAGTACGGGAGAAGCGAAGACAGCTTCGCCTGAATATTCGACATAAAAGTATACTTTAATTGTTGAGATAACATATTGTATAATGGAAAAGTATGTTGTAGTATTGGGTATAAGGTGAATGAACTTAAGTATACTTTTGCAAGAGGTGATGCAGTAATAAGCTGACGTAAGCACGTGAAAAGTGAATAGCGCGGCTTCTCGAAAGATGAATGGCAGGGTAAGGTCATGATTTTATTTCGATCAAGGGGGAATTCCTTTGTTTAAACGAAGCGCATTGAAGCCAATTTCTTTTGTAATCGCTTTCACCTTAGTCATGCTTGTCGCAGCCTGTTCTTCCGGCAATAATAACAATAACAACGCTAAGAACGCCGCTGCCAATACGAAAGAGAACACCACGAACACGGCAGCAACCTCGAACGACACCGCAGCAGCCAACAATGAAGCGGACAACGCAGCCGCTGAGCCCGTCCAAGAAGTAGATAAAACGCCTGTTGAGATTACGATCTCCACATGGGTACCGGCAGACAGCCCGGAATGGCATAAAATCTCCGACGCTTTCACGAAGAAATATCCATGGATTACGGTCAAGTGGCTCTTTAACGATCCGGGCCCGAACACGATCAAAGCCGTAACGCAAAGTATCGCAGCCGGCGAACCGATCGATATTTTCTGGAACCCGACGTTCGTCGATGTGGTACAGCAAGGCTTGGCCGAAGATCTGACCCCTTACTTAGAAGATCCGGAGTACAAGGAGTATCAGTTCAGCAAGGGAATCTTGGAGCCGTTCCAATACCAAGGCAAGCAATACGGTCTATCCCGCGGCAACGACACCTTCATCTTCTTCTACAATAAAGACATCCTCGATAAATACGGCATTGACGCTCCTAAGAATGACTGGTCCTGGACGGATCTGGTCGACATGGCGAAGAAAGCTACTCACCCCGAAGACAAAGTATGGGGCATTGCGAACGATGTCATCCTCACTATCTTTGCAGGCGCTAACATTGCAGCCTCAAACGGACATTCCGATCACATCATGGATTTGAACGGTGATCTCCAGAACACGATTACTTATGTCGGCAGCGATCAGAACGTCATGGACGATCATCAATTCATGATGGACTGGGTTTCCAAGGACGGCATCATGCTCAATGACAAACGCGTGAAGGATGCGGGTCTTGAAGGGGATATCTTCGCAACGGGCCATGCAGCGTTCTACTACCACGTATCGCCGACGATTCCGGGCTTTAAATCGCAATGGAAATTCAAATGGGATATTGCGCCGACGCCAAAAGGAACGGCGAAGCAAGTTGGTACTTCCTTCAATAACCCAATGTTCCTGACTAAAGCGGGCAAACACAAGGAGCAAGCGTTCCAATTCATGAAATTCTGGGCCGCGACGGTAGAAGGCCAGAAGATTCTGATGGATATCGGCGGCTCGCTCCCGAACTCCACGGTGCCCGAAATCACCGACCACTTTAAGCAAATGGAAACGTACAAAGGGCTGAACGTGGATGCGCTTCTGTATGCGGCCTCAATCGGTGAAGTCGATCCGACCATCTTTATTCCGGGCGGAGCTGAAGTATCGGCAACGAACAGCGCTTGGGGCACGGATGCCTTCCAGAAAGAAACGTCCGCTTACGACTACTTCCCGACCGTAGCCGATAAAGCCAACAAAGCGATTGCAGATGCGATGGCCAAAATGAAATAGGCAAACGAGTACAAGTCGAAATCGATCGTCTAAGCCGAGGGCAATCGCCTGAGGCTTAGGCGATTATGGTTTGCAGGCTAACTGTTGTGATCAGAGGGGGCTAGTGCGCATGGCACAGGTGTTATTCAACCATATCTCCAAACGGTATCCGGGCGAGGGACGCAAATCGGTGGATGATTTCCATCTGGAGGTTGCCGATGGCGAGTTTTTGGTGCTCGTAGGGCCTTCCGGCTGCGGGAAGTCGACGCTGCTGCGCATGCTTGCGGGTCTTGAAGAAATTACCGAAGGCGAAATGTACATCGGCGACCGGATGATCAATTATGTGTCATCCAAGGATCGCGATATCGCAATGGTATTCCAGAACTACGCGCTATATCCCCATATGACGGTATTCGAGAACATCGCCTTCGGGCTGCGTTTGCGCAAGCTTCCGCATCATGTTATTGAGGAGCGGGTAGCAAGAGCGGCCAAGGTATTGGAAATTGAAGCTCATCTCCATAAACAGCCCAGACAAATGTCGGGCGGTCAGAGACAACGCGTGGCGCTCGGCCGTGCCATGGTTCGCGAACCGGAAGTGTTCTTAATGGATGAACCGCTGTCGAATTTGGATGCGAAGCTTCGTGTTCAGATGCGGGAGGAATTGACGAAGCTGCACCGGCAGCTGAAGAAAACGACGATTTATGTGACGCATGACCAGATAGAAGCGATGACGATGGGAACCCGGATCGTTGTCATGAAGCAAGGCCTCATTCAACAGGTTGCTACCCCCGAAGACATCTACAGCCATCCCGCCAATATGTTCGTAGCCAGCTTTATCGGGACGCCTCCTATGAATTTCATTCACGGTCATATCCGCAAGTGGGATTCCAAAACGTATTTTGATACGAAACGGTATTCGCTCGAAATTCCGGCAGAGAAGGCGGCGCAAATCCGCTCGGAGCATTATGTGGACAAAAAAATCGTCATGGGCGTAAGAGCCGAAACGATGACCGTCCTGCGCGATGGAGCGGATATGGAGTCTTATAAAGGCAGATCCTTGAGCGCTGCCATTGAAATTCGAGAATTACTGGGCTCCGACGCCTATTTACATCTGAATAATGAAGATCACAAGCTCGTCGTTCGCGTGGAACCGCGCAGACGTTTCTCGGAAGGAGACACTTTGACGGTCGCATTCGATATGGAGCAGATTCACTTCTTCGATCCGCAGACGGAGGAAGCGTTATGTTGATCCCAAGCCCGAGTCCGAGTCCGAGCCCAAACCCAAACCAGAGCGCGCAGATTGTCTCTCGCAGTTTACTGTGGAAACGAATGGCCTGTCTGATGATCCTATCCTCATTGCTGCTTTTTGGCGGCGTTCCGCCTTATACCATGGCAGATGGTCCTGCCGGTCCCGCGCCGGTGCTGACAGAGAAGGATTACATTAATGGCAAGCTGCCTACTTATTTGGAGTGGCAGGCGACCAAAGGGAAGTCGTTCGGCGATGCCGCCGCGCTGCAGGCGCGCATTTCAGTGGATGCGACGGCTTATACGGCGGTATCCGACGAGACCCATTTTACGAAGACCGATAACGGATTGCTGTGGAAAGACGGCGAGAGCTGGATTGATTATCAGCTAACGATTCCGGAGGACGGGCTATACAATCTTGGCGTTGTGTACGAGTCGGCCGATGATGCGGTGACGGACATTATACGCGGCGTGTACATCGACGGCGAGCTGCCATTCCTGGAAGCGGACAATATCCGCTTGAAGCATAAGTTCGTGTATCAAGGCTATCCGCTCAAACGAGATGAGTTTGGGAATGATATTTTGCCGCAATCGACGATTGTGAAGGAACAGCAGGATGTTCGGCTGGCGGATTATACAGCCGATATAACACCGCTTAAATGGTATTTCTCGAAAGGCGTGCACACGGTGCGCCTTGTGAATCAACAGAGTGCGATGCTGCTGAAGTCGCTCTACGCGGATTCGCCTCTGCAAATTCCCGCGTACGCCGAGGTGGCAAGGGACTATGGGGCAACGGCACAGAACGGGGATTTCGTGCAGCTGGTCGAGGCAGAGCAGATGAGTGCCAAGTCCAATACGTCGATCCAGCTGCAATCGGTCAGCGATGCGCTCATCTCACCGGACCCGGAAGGGTTAATTCATTACAATGCAATGGGCGGCGAGCAGTTCCGCATCTCCGGCCAATGGGCAGAGTGGGAAATTGAAGTGCCGGAAACGGGCTTGTATGAGCTCGGCTTCAAATTCAAACAGGCGTTTCTGAACAATTCCTACACGAATGAGTCGATCATGATTGACGGTCAAACACCGTTCAAGGAATTGCTGGATGTGCAGTTTGCCTACAGCAAATCATGGGGCTGGGCAGGGAAATCGCTGGCCGATAAACAAGGCAAGCCGTTCCTGATACGACTAACTAAAGGCAAGCACACGGTGCGCATCAGTCCTACAGCGGCGCCGATGAAACCCATCTATGAGGGACTTCTTCGCAACCTGAATCGCATTTCAGCGCTGGAGCAGCGGATCCGTAAGGTGACGGGCAATTACGAGCGATCTTATACGAGCGGCGGCAATGTCGATCTAAACCGCGACTGGCAGCTGGAGAAATATATCCCGGATATCGAGGAACGATTGACGGAGATTGAAACCGATTTGACCGGACTGGCCGATCGGTTGTCGGGGCTGACGATCGGGGAATCGGATGTGGAATCCTCGTTCCGCGCTGCCGCCTACGAATTCAACAATATGAAGAGCCGCATCCGGCAAATTCCGAGCGAGTTGCAGCTGTTTGCGACGACGCAGCAGAAGCTGAGCAGCTGGGCGTTTCGGATGCTGGATCAGCCGCTTATGCTGGATTACTTATGGGTGTCGCAGCCGGGGGCGGATCTGCCTCGGATGGCGCCGAATATGTGGCAGAAGCTGGGGAATACGGCCGTCAATTTCTACCGTTCCTTCTTGATCGACTACAACTTTACGCGAGATGATCCGAAGGCCATCGATGTGTGGGTGAACAGAGGCCGGAACTATGTGCGGCTCATTCAACAGCTCGCCGATGAAACCTTCACGCCGGAGACCGGCATTCATGTCAACGTGAATATCGTGCCTGACCCGAATATGCTCATTCTCGGCAATCTCGCCGGCGATCAGCCCGATGCCGCGCTTGGCGTGGATGGCGGAGTGGTCGGTGATTTCGCCATGCGGGGTGCGCTGGCTGACTTGACGAAGATGCCGGGCTACAACGATGCCATCCAAGCGTTTAACCCGGGCGCGATGCGCGTGTTCCACTACGATGGGGGCAATTACGCGCTGCCGGAAACGCAAAACTTCAAAATCATGATGTACCGCACCGACATCCTGGATCAGCTGGGGCTGAAGCCGCCTCAAACCTGGGAGGATGTGTACACGATGCTGCCTACTTTGCAGCAGAGCGGACATGAATTTTTCTATACGCCGGCGGACTACTTATCCTTCCTCTATCAGAATGGAGCGGAGCTCTATAGTAAGGACGGCTTGGTATCGGGGCTCGATACGGATGAGGCATTTAAAGGGTTCAAGCAGTGGACGCAGCTGTTCACCTTATTCCAGCTGCCGAAGGAAGTGCCGAGCTTCTTCAACCATTTCCGTCTTGGCGATATGCCGATCGGGATTACCGACTTCAACACGTATTTGCTTACGCAGGTGGCTGCGCCGGAAATCGCGGGCAAATGGCAGATTGCGCCTATCCCGGGCAACATGGACGAGAAGAGCGGGACCATTCTTCGCTGGGCCGGTGGTCCGCTGCAGGCGGGCATTATCTATGAGAAGTCGGAGAAACAGGAGCTGGCATGGAAATTCCTCCGGTGGTGGACGTCGGAGAAGACGCAGGTGCGATTCGGCAATGACATCGAAGCCGTCTATGGTCCGGAATATCGCTGGAATTCAGCGAACATGGACGCTTTTTCGAAGCTGCCTTGGCCGCGCTCGCAGCTATCGGCCATTCTGGAACAATGGAAATGGTACAAGGAAGCGCCGAACGTGCCGGGCGGTTATTTTACGGCAAGGCAGCTCGTATTTGCTTGGCAGAATGTAGTGGCGGCGAACGCGGTACCGAGGGAAGAGCTCGATAAAGCGATCATTGCCATCAACCAGGAAATGGCGCGTAAGCAGGTGGAATTCAACATGCGGGATTCTGTAGGGAAGGTTCTTCATCCGATCGATATTCCGGATGTGCCGAGCCCGGGTAAAGGGGAGGAGCCATGAGTTACGAGGTGGAGTTAGCCAGCAAAACAACGCCGCTTGTGGTCCCGGAGAAGAAAACGAGGCGATGGCTGCGCAGGGAGACGGTTGCCGGCTATATCTTCGTTGCACCGTTCATGATTACGTTCATTATCTTCATCGTCGTGCCGATCTTGGCTGCAATCGCGCTTTCCTTCTATACCTTTGATGCCTTCTCCAGGCCGGAGTTTGTAGGCTGGCATAATTTCTTGGCCATTCTGACGCAGGATCGAATCTTCTTCCAATATGCCATTCCGAATACGATTCAATTTGCGCTCATCGTGGGTCCCGGCGGTTATCTCCTCTGTTTCCTGCTGGCTTGGCTCATTAATCAGCTGCCGAAGACGGCTCGCGACCTGCTCGCGCTTGCGATCTATACGCCTTCCATCTTCCAAGGCGTTGCCATGACTGTCGTCTGGACCGTTGTGTTCAGCGGTGACCGGGTTGGTTACTTGAACCAGTTGATGCTCAACTGGGGCTTGTCCGATGTTCCGATTCTATGGCTGCAGAAGCCGGCTTATTTCATGCCGATTATGATTGCCATATCGTTATGGGCCAGTATGGGCGTTGGTTTCTTGGCGATGCTGGCGGGTCTGCAGACCGTCAATCAAGAGATGTACGAAGCGGGCAAAATCGACGGGATCTCCAACCGGCTGCAGGAGATCATCTACATTACGATTCCGGCGATTCGCCCGCAAATGCTCTTCGGCGCCGTTATGGCTGTCGTCGGCACGTTGAAGGCCGGAGCCATCGGAACGCTGCTCGCTACGGCAACCGGTCAATTGATTACGCCAAGCTATTCGGGACATCTCATGACGAACCATATCGACGATTTTGCTTTTGTCCGGTACGAGTTCGGCTACGCTTCGGCGCTGTCCGTCATTTTGCTGCTGCTGATTTACGGCTCTTCGAAGTTTTCGTTCCTGCTCTTCGGCACGAAGGAGGATGAACGATGAACACGCATGCGATTCGCCGCTTCATTCGCCGTACGTTTAAATGGGATCTGTTCCAGACGATTACGACGATATTCCTGACACTGCTTGGCTTGTTCATGCTGCTGCCCGTAGTGTTCGTTTTCAGCCAAGCGTTCAAACCGATCGGGGAGCTGTTCGCGTACCCGCCGAAATTCTATGTCGTCAATCCGACTTTATTCAACTATCAGCAGTTGTTCCAGCAGTCTGTCACGGCTGTCGTCCCGTTCACGCGATACTTGTTCAACAGCATCCTGACAACCGGTGCAACGGTGGCGGGGATCGTCCTTATTAGTACGATGGCTGCCTATGCCTTCTCCAAAATCTCTTTCCCGGGCAGCAAGGCGCTTAATGCGCTCATCATCGTATCGCTCATGTTTGCGCCTGAATCCGTCGGGATTCCGCGCTACTTGGTCATTACGCATATCGGCATTATGAACACTTATTTGGCTCATATTTTGCCCCTGGTCGCGATGCCTGTCGGGGTATTCCTGCTCAAACAGTTCGTCGACCAGGTACCCAACGAGCTGATCGAAGCAACCAAAATTGACGGCGGCCGGGAATATACGATCTTCGTCCGCATCATTATGCCGATGTGTCTGCCTGCTACCGCTACGGTTGCGATTCTGGCGTTTCAAGCTTCCTGGGCACAGACGGAAACGTCGAATTTGTTCGTGACGATCGAGTCGATGAAGACGCTCCCTTATTATGTCACGACGCTGACGAACGGCGCGGCGAATAACGTGGTCGGGCAGGGGATCGCGGCCGCGGCAAGCTTAATTATTTTCGTACCGAACATTATCTTCTTCATGCTCTCGCAGCGCCGCGTGATGGCGACGATGGCACATTCGGGCATCAAATAGAAAAGGGGGACTAGAGTGTGAAAGCCAGGAAACGTTCCATGTACGCCTTACTTCTTGGGTTCTGTCTCTTCCTTCTTGTGCTTCCCGGGGTGGCAAATGCCGCGCTTCCTTACTGGACACTGTCGAGCGATGCGAACGGACGGTGGATTTGGACGCCCGACGCGTTTGTTCCCGTTCAAGCTTGGACCGGCTTTAAAGACCCCGAGGATCTGTTTGTTGCCGAGGATGATGCGATCTTCGTAGCAGATACCGGCAATGACCGGATCGTGGAGTTGTCGCCGACAGGTGAGATGGTACGGACATTCCCCGATGTCTCGAAGTCGGAGGATGGGAAGATAACGAATCCTAAGGAGCAGCTTCGCAAGCCTGAAGGCGTGTTTATCAGCAAGGAGGGCGAAGTATATATTGCCGATACGGGAAGCCGGCGAATTGCGGTATTCGATCGCAATGCGAAGTTTCTGCGTGAGTATGTCGAACCTAAAGACCCTGCGATGTCCAAGTCGTACTCCTTCATACCGGCAAAGCTCGTACTGGATCGGCGGGGGTATATATACGTGGCCAATAAAGGCGGCTATCAAGGGCTGCTGCAATTGACGCCGACCGGTCAGTTTGCGGGCTTCTTCGGCTCGAACAAAGTGCCGATGGACTGGATTCAGACGTTGAAACGCAAGTTCTATACCGATGAGCAGCTGAAGAGCGAACAGCTGCTGCTGCCCGGCGCGATAACCGATATGACGGTGGACGCGAATGGATTTATTTATACGGTCAACCGCGATATGCGAGATGGACAGCTGCGGCAGCTCAATTCCGGCGGCGTCGATTTGCTGGGCAACTTGAACTTTGCGCCGTGGCTGGTGCCGCCGAACAAGTTGTCTTTTACAAGTGTTGCCGTGGATAAGAACGGCATTATTACCGTGCTTGAGGCGGCTCGCGGACGCATCTTCCAATATGATTCCAAGGGCAGGCTGATCTTCCGGTTCGGCAATGCTTCAACCGGCGAAGCCAGGCTTGGTTTGTTCAAGCGAGCAACTGCCGTCGGGCTTCAGTCCAATGGCAATATTCTCGTCGCGGACGGGGAGCTTGGCGATATTCAGGTGTTCAAACGCACCGAATTCGGCTCGAAGGTGCATGAAGCGGTTACGTTATTCGCGGATGGGCAGTATCAGAAAGGCGAGCCGCTCTGGCGGGAAATCCTGCTGCGCAACGCCAATTACGAGCGGTCTTACCAGGGCATCGCGAAGGCCGACTTCTATGACAATGACTATGAAGGCGCGATGAACTATTTCTCCAAGGCATTTGATCAGAAGGGCTATTCGGAAGCGTTCTGGCAAGTGCGGATGAACTGGCTGATGAAATACTTTGCGCTCTGCATGAGTATTTTGGTCGGGCTGCTCATCGTCGTATTTGGCGGAAAGCGGCTGGCGGTGAAGCTCGGTTGGTATACGCCAAAGCGGAAGCAAGCGACCCGTGTGGACCGAACGACTTTGCACGGTTGGCGGGAGTCCGCCCGGCAAGCGTTCCGCATCCTGCGTCATCCCGTGAACGGTATGACGGAGATCGGCGAAGGGATGCGAATTAAGCTGACAGTGGCGTTTATCATCGTCATCTTAAGTTTCGGCTTCACGCTGATCGGGAAAGCGATCGCCAATTTTATTTTCGTCGAAACGCGGTTTCAGGAGCTGAATCTGTGGTCGGAAGCTCAAAATTTCATCCTTCCGTGGTTTATCTGGGTAATCGGGAGTTATCTGACCGGCTCTGTCTTGAAAGGACAGGGGACGTTCCGAAACGTGTTTATCGTCAACAGTTTTGCCTTGATGCCGATCGTGGTCATCAATCTGCCGGCTCAGCTCATCTCCCGTGTGCTGACGCTTCAGGAATCGGTTATTTACAACTTAATCGTGAACGGCATGTATGCGTGGATGTTCATTCTGCTCTTTATCGGCACCATGTGCGTGCATAACTACAACCTGAAGGAAGCGATAAAGATGGCGACGGTTTCGCTCTTCACGATGGCCTGTTTATGGATATTCGGCTTCGTGCTGTTCGGTCTCGTGTACCAGTCGGTCGACTTCTTCCTGACATTGGGAGAGGAGCTGATGGAACGTGTGGCTTAAGAAACCTTGGGTTCGCAAACTAAGAAATCGTCTTATCGTGCTGGCTGTCATCGCGCTCGCGCTGCTCTGGATGTATCGCCATGAGGCACCTGCGGTCACGTCCATCTCTAACTATTCCGGGGCAGATGCGGCGGCGTTTATGTCAAAGCTGTCGATGTCCGGTGATGCGCCAACCACGGAGCAGATGAGCTATGGCGGAGCGACATGGTACAAAATGAGCGAGCAGCGTGCGGGCAGTCTGTGGCTCGATCCGGCTGCAGGTCAAATTGCGGTGAAGACGGCGGTAGGCGAAATGTGGCTGAGCAATCCTTCCAAGGAAGATCAGGAGCAAGATCCGACAAAAGGGCAATGGAAGAAGAATGCGGCTTCGCCGATTCTGGTCAATTACTACAATCTGGACACAAAAGCAGAGGAAACTGCCAATACGATTGACTCCGAGGCTGTCATTACGTGGAAGCCGATTGAGAACGGCGTCGGCGTTCGTTATGAGATGAAGCAGCTTGGAATCTCGGTCTATCTTGAATATGTCATGGCGCAGGATGGATTCGTCGTTCATTTGCCGCAGGAGGGAGTCACCGAAGGCGCGCAGTTCCAGGTGGTCAGCTTGTCCGTTCTTCCGTTCTTCGGTGCGGCGCTTGATGACGGGCAGGGCTACTTATTCGTGCCGGATGGACCGGGAGGCCTCATTACGTTCGGCAAGAAGCGGGCGGCACTGACCTTGCCTTATGACTACCCGGTCTATGGCCGCGATTGGTCGATTCCAGCGGTGGACAATTCCTATTTCAGGGAGAGCATCAACTATCCGGTGTTCGGGATGAAACGCGGCGATCAAGGGTTTATCTCCGTCATCGAGCAAGGGGAAGCAACCGCCAACATTGTCGCCATGCCGTCCCAGCTCAAAACCAGCTTCAACAACGTCTATGCGAAGTTCAAGTACCGCAACCATTATTTTCTGCAAAAAGGGCTCGATCCGAACAATGTAAACAGCGTGTATGAGAAAGCGCTCAATGTGTCCTCGTTCACGATGCGTTATCTGTTCTTGGAGAAGGATGCATCCGATTACGTGGGGATGGCGAAGCGATACCGCACTTACTTGGCGGATACCCGTAAATTGACGGCAGGCAACGCTGCAGGCGCTCCGCCGCTGACGCTGGATTTCATCATGGCGGCAAGCGAGCAGCCGACGCCGCTTGGGGCCAGCGTCGTTGTCGTGAGCACGTTCGACGAAGTCAAGAAGATCGTCGATGACCTGTATGCGGAAGGCATTCACAGCATGCGGGTGAACTTGAGGGGATGGCAGAAGGGCGGCTTTGCCGGCTCCATTCCGGACCGCTTCCCGATTGACGGGAAGCTGGGGGGCCGCTCAGGCTTCCTCGCTTTGCAGAAACATTTGAAGGAGAAGGGCATCCCTCTTGTGCTCAATGACGATCTGAAGATCGGCATCGATTCCTTCGGCAGCGGCTTCTCGCCGAAGAAGGACGGCGTGCGGCAAATCACGGGCAAAGTCGTGAAATTTTATCAGAACGGCGATTTTTATAATCAAGCCCTTTATTATTACACGATTAATCCTTGGAAGGTGTTCGAGGACTATTTGCCCGGTATGATCAAGGATTGGCAGGGGCTATCGGTTGGCGGGGTTGCGTTAATGGATGAATACGGCGACGGCTTATTCAGCGACTATATGCCCGGACGCACCTCAAATCGCTCGGAGACGGCGGCGCTGACGAATCAGACGCTGGATCTGCTGCGAAGCAAGCTGGGATGGGCAGGCACATCGAACCCGTTTGCGTTCTCGATCGGCCACGCGGATATGTTCTATAACTTGCCGCTCGATTATAACTACGATCTGGCGATCGATGAGCGTGTACCCTTCTATCCGATGGCGCTGCACGGTCTCGTTGCCTATACGTCCGGCTCGGGAACGCTGCGAACGGATCCCGGCACGGAGTTTCTGCGTGAGCTGGAATACGGCGCGCTGCCATATTACGTCGTCACAGCAGGCGACATTCGCGATCTTAGCCGCACGACTTATTCCGGTTATGTGAGCGGGCAATATCAGCTGGTGAAGTCACAAATGGTCTCGGAGTATAAAGCTTTTGCCGCAACCGGCGGGGACGTATGGAACTCTTATATGGACGGCCATCGCAAGCTGGCGGATGGGGTGTACGAGACGTCGTATGAGAATGGGACGCGGATCATCGTGAACTACAATGAGCAAGCGTACGCGTCAGTGGATGGGGTAAAAGTCAAAGCGAACAATTATGCGGTTATAAGAGGGGAGGTGGGCAAGTGAACGGTGACGTTTCAAGAGAAGCCGTATTGCCGGTCGAGTCGCTCCATCGCAAGGAGCATGCCCGCCATAACCGTATTCGGAAGCTGAAGCTGGCCATCGAAGGGTACTTGTTTCTGCTGCCGTGGCTGATCGGCACGGCAGTGTTCATGCTTTATCCGCTGGGGAACTCCCTGTATATGAGCTTTACGAAGGTGAGCGTGGCGACGGACGGAAGCGGGCTGCAGTATGATTTTATCGGCTGGGATAATTTCAAGTATGCCTTTATTTATGATAATGAGTTTCCGGTCGATATGTTTCTGTTCGTGCGGGAAATGGTGCTGACCGTTCCCATTACGGTTATCTTCGCCCTTCTGATCGCGATCATGCTCAATCAGCAATTTCGAGGCCGGATGTTCTTTCGGACATTGTTCTTCTTGCCGGTCATCTTCGCAACGGGGCAGGTGCTCACGGCGCTGTTCGATCAAGGGCAGGCAAAGCTTCCCTTCGCCGATCAATATCACATCGCGGATATGCTGTATGAAGTTCTTCCGGTTAATATTGCGGAGGTGTTGGTGGAGCTGATCGGCAAATTCGTTATCATCCTATGGTTTTCGGGCATTCAAATCATATTGTTTCTGGCGGCGTTTCAGACGATTCCGGCTTCGGTCTATGAAGCGGCCCGGATTGACGGTGTAACACCATGGGAATCGTTCTGGAAAATCACCTTCCCCTCCACGGTGCCGTTCGTGTTTCTCAATCTGGTCTACACGCTGGTGGATCAGACGGCAAGTCCATTCAATCCGATTCTGAAGTTTATCTCCACGAATATGGCGGATCCGGAAACCGGCTTCGGGTATGCGAGTGCACTGGGCTGGCTGTACAGCGTCATCATCTTGATCCCGATTATCTTGGTGCTGCTCGCTGCGAAACTTCAGAATAAAGGAAGAAGGTGACGACGAAGATGCCGAATCCGAATAGCGCACCGAACCCCGAAGGTTCTGCGAATGCGAAAAATAGTACGGCCGGACTGGAGAAGCTGCAAGGCCAGCTCTCGGACCTGATCACGCCATGGACCGGACGAGGGATGCGTTACTTGAAGCGCGAGCACAAGCTGGAGAGGCTTCGCGTCTTTATCCTTGGCAGACAATTGACCGACGGGGTTATATTCAAGAGCCTGCTGTACATCATCTTAACGAGCGTCGCGGTCATTTATTTGCAGCCTGTTTTCTACATGATATCGACCTCGCTCAAGACACAGTCGGATCTGCTGGATCCGACAGTGAACTTCTTCCCGCGAGTACTCGATTGGGATAATTATGAGGTCGCTATACGGGGACTCAAATATGTGCAGGCGCTGTGGCAAACCGCGTTAATTGCCATTCTGGCGGCGCTCTTTCAGACCGTATCCTGCGCGCTGACCGGCTATGCGTTTGCCAGACTGTACATTCCGTTTAAGAACTTCTGGTTTGCGATCGTGCTGCTCACTTTCCTCATCCCGATCCAGACGATGTTTATCCCGATCTATGTTCTTTACGCAAAGCTCGGCTGGCTGAACACGCCGCTGCCTTTCTTGATCCCGGCTTTGTTCGGCCAAGGGCTGAAAGGCGCGCTGTTCGTCATGATCTTCCGGCAGTTCTTCGCGACGTTTCCGAAGGAGCTGGAAGAGAGTGCGCGGATGGATGGTTCAGGTGCTTTCCGAACCTTCTACCGCATTATGCTGCCGCTCTCGCGTCCCGCTATGCTCGTTGTCGGTTTGTTCTCCTTCGTGTGGCATTGGAACGATACTTTTGAGCCGTCGATGTACTTGAAGGATGTCAGCTTGATCATGATGGGCAATCAGATGGCGCAAATGCCGACGAACCTGCAGACGATCGCGGGGAATGCGCTGGTGCCGTTCGATCTCATTGAGACGCAGATGATGGCTGCGGCGTTTCTCGTCATCTTACCGCCGCTGCTGCTATATGCCTTTGCACAGCGCTATTATGTCGAAGGTATCGAGCGGACGGGGATTGTAGAGTAAATCGGATGTTGAGGGAGCTGACCTTGCGGGGTCAGCTTTTTTTGTTTGCGAATAATGCTAACACATCGTAGAGGGCGAGCCGAATGCCGGATGGAAGCGTAGCATGCAGAAATCGTTATTCAGGGAATCGCGCAACTTTTCAACATTGAACTCGTCATAGGAGGATAGAAATCATTGTACGTTAGGAAGCGGGAGGCCGAATATGAAACAGTTCGAGCAAATCATACGAAATAAGACGCAGCAGAGGAGAACGGGGAGGCTGTTTGCCGGCTGGCGTGCCGCTATGCTTGGCGCTGCGCTGTTTGGGTTGTTGGCGCTTCCTACGCTTGTGGCTGGAGACGGCGTAGTTCATGCCGAAGCCAGCGCGCAAGCGGAGAAGCCGGGCAGCAACAGCTTGGCAGCGAAGGCCGCTGACTGCAAGCCGCAAACGATAAAGCAAATTTATCCGAGTTTAGGAGATAACAGCTATATCCCTTTGTACGGGGCACGCGATGAGGATCAGAAATCCTTATCCGCAGTCTGCAGCATTTTGCAGCAACTAGCGACTAAGGGGAAAGCCGAAGCGATGCCGGCACCGGAAGGCGGACGTAATTTCCGGAATCAGATGGATATCTATTTTACGGACGGCGCCTATTTAACTGTTTATGAAGCTGGGAGTGGAAAATTGGCCGTCGATCAAGGGAAAGAGCGGCTAGTACTGAATGATGCCAAGGCGTTTGCTGATTTTATCCGTTTGGAAGTGTTACCGGATAATTCCGGAGGTGTACCTCAATCGGTGCATTTCGGGGAACCGCTGCATGTCACCGGCAACAACGTTGCTTTTGAATCGTTCGAGATCCAAATTTTCTGGACGACCACACTGAACAACCGCAGCTCGGTCCTATCAGCCAAAGGCATTCACTTTCCGGCGAAATCGTCCTTGCTGCTCTATTCGGGAGCGCACAAGTTTGGCCGTTACGACTTCACGTTTACGATGCCGGCTTACGGAGAAGCATTCGATGGTTCACTACAGCCGCTTCTTCCGGGGGATGGCGTTATATCGATCGCAGCATCGGTGGGGAGTGGATCGATAAGCGGAGGGGCAACGTCCGGGATCAAATTGCTTCCGGCTAGGAATATTTTTCTTTCAATCAACGGCGTGCCTTCAGCCGATCCGTCGCTTACGCCGCTGCTCGCCGGCGGTCATGCACTCGTGCCCGTACGCGCCATTGCGACGTTATCTAAGGAGAACGTCGAGTGGGACGCGGCAACTAAGAGCGTTCTCATTCGCACGAAGCAGGCGGCGGTCAGCGAATCCTCCGGCGCGCAACTGTGGATCGATGGAATAAAGGCTGCAGCAGACCTGCAGCCGATTATCCATAATGGCAGAGCGTATGTGCCGATTCGCGCGGTAACAGCCGCATTCGGCTTGCCGGTCGTATGGGATGCCGGTACGCGGAGTATCCACGTATCCGTGGCAGCTGCACAGAAGAGCTCAAGTTAAACTAGACTTTTAAAAGTCGCTCATTTCATGTAATTGTTACTTTGACGTTTATTCTGCGGAGAGCATGAAGAAGGTGCCATTAGACAAAAAAAGAAACCCAACGTTATCAACGTTGGGTTTCTTTGCAATCCGGGAAAGCTGCCGAGCTGTCGAGACCGTACTACATTCCATTGTTCGTCATGATCCAGATGGATCCGATGACGATCGTAATGACGACAACTAAGCCGAGTAGGAGCGTCATCAGATTATAACGAGGACCATGTTCTTCACGCAGATGCATGAAGAATACCAGCTGGAGGACAAATTGCAATACGGCTGTGCCAAGAAGCACCGCGACTGCAGCTTTACCTTCCATCCAGTGGTTTAACACAATAAGCAGCGGGATGATCGTCAGAATAATGGACAGAACGAAACCCGTGACATATTCCTTCAATGAGCCATGGCCGCCTGTTTGGGCGCCGTGTTCACCATGCAATTCTTTGCCGTGCTGCGCCATCTCACATCACCCCCATCAAGTAGACGATCGTGAATACGAAGATCCATACCACATCGAGAAAATGCCAGTACAGGCTCGTAATCGTGACTTTACGCTTCGTGACCGGTGTAATTCCGTGGCGCGTAAGCTGAATGATGATGCCCGTTATCCAGAAAATACCTACGGTAACATGCAATCCGTGCGTGCCGACGAGCGTGAAGAAAGCGGACAAAAACGCGCTGGTGCTGATGGTATGACCTTCATGAACAAGCTTCACGAATTCGCTCACTTCAAGCCCGATAAAGCAGGCGCCGAGCAGAACGGTAACAATCAGCCAGCCAATCAAGCCCTTACGGTTGCCTACATTCATAGCGAGAACCGCCAGACCGCTTGTGAAGCTGCTCGTTAACAGAATAAAGGTTTCGACGATAACGCCGGGCATTTCAAAAATCTCTTTCGCATCCGGTCCGCCCGCCGTGCTATGGTGCAGGACCAGATAAGTAGCGAATAACACAGAGAACAGAATACAGTCGGTAATAAGGAAAATCCAGAAACCGAATTTTCGAAGCTCCTCCAGATCATGATGCCCATCATGACCTGCCTCGTGGGCAAGAGCCTGCGAATGCGGATGGTTAGCATGATTCGACATTACACAGTCCCCCTTGCCGCAGCTTCCGTGCGTTTGATTTCATCCACTTCGATATAATAATCCGTCTTGTAATTGAACGAGTGCGCGAACATTGTTGCAGCAACGCCGACGAAGCCTGGGATAGCGATCCAGAGCCAATGGAAGACCAGACCGAAACCGATCATAAACCAGAAGATCGATTGAATGAATGGGATTGCCGAGTTGCGCGGCATATGAATCGGCTCGAGCGGCGGTGTTGCCTTCGGTGCTTGACCGGCAGCGATGCGCTCTTTTTCCTCCCACCATTCGTCTCTATCCGAAACCGTAGGTGTAATCGCAAAGTTATACAACGGCGCCGGTGAAGGAATCGACCACTCCAGCGTACGAGCATGCCATGGATCGCCGGTTGTATCCTTTTCCATAAACTTGATGCTGTGCGCGATTTGCCACACTTGGAAGAGGAAGCCCAGACCCATCAAGAAACCGCCGATGGTCGACGTGAAGTTGAGCGGCCACCAGCCGCTGTCCCACGTGTAGCTGTTGACTCGGCGAGTCATACCGTCAAGTCCCAGGAAGTACTGCGGCATAAAGCAGACATAGAAGCCGATATTCCAAATCCAGAACGCCCATTTTCCGATTTTCTCATTCAGCTTGAAGCCGAACATCTTCGGCCACCAGTAGTAAAGACCGGCGAAGTATCCAAAGGCAACCCCGCCAATAAAGACTTGGTGGAAGTGGGCAATCAGGAAGTAGCTGTTATGGAACTGAAAATCTGCCGGGGCTACCGAAAGCATGACCCCGGTCATTCCGCCTGCAACGAAGCAGGGGATAAACGCGATGGTCCACAGCATAGGAGTGCTGAATCGGATTCGGCCGCGGAACATCGTAAACAGCCAGTTGAAGATTTTCACGCCTGTTGGGATTGCGATAATCATCGTAGTTATGGCAAAGAAGATATTTACGTTCGCCCCCGAGCCCATCGTGAAGAAGTGATGGAGCCAGGTGAAGAACGACATCAGGCTAATGCTCATCATAGCAAAGACCATGGAGGCGTAACCGAATAACCGTTTCTTCGAGAACGTCGCAACGATTTCGGAGAATATCCCGAACGCAGGCAGGATAACGATATAAACCTCCGGATGTCCCCACATCCAGATTAAGTTAATGTACATCATGGCGTTGCCGCCGCCGTCCATCGTGAAGAAATGTGCGCCTAAGTAGCGGTCCAAGAATAAGAGCGCAAGCGTTACCGTCAATACAGGGAAGGCAAGAATGATCGTGATACAGCTTGAAAGCACGGACCAGGTGAAGATCGGTACTTTCGACCAGGTCATGCCCGGAGCGCGCATTTTGACAATCGTTACGATGAAGTTGATCCCCGTCATCAGTGAGCCGATACCGGAAATCTGAATGCCCCAGATGTAGAAGTCTTGCCCGACTCCGGGACTGCCGGTCATCTCCGAGAGAGGAGGATAGGACAGCCATCCCGCATTCGGAGAACCGCCGATAACAAATGACATATTGAACAGCATCGCGCCCATAAAGAACAACCAGAAGCTAAGGGAATTCAAGAATGGAAACGCGACGTCGCGAGCCCCCAATTGCAACGGGACTGCGATGTTGAATAAACCGAACATGAGCGGCATCGCCATGAAGAGCACCATAATAACGCCGTGTGTTGTGAACACCTCGTTATAATGTTCCGGCGTCAGAAACTTCATTTCCGGAAAAGCAAGCTGGGTCCGCATCATTAAGGCATCGACGCCGCCGCGGAACAGCATGAGCAGTGAGGCAATGATATACATAATACCGACTTTTTTATGATCGACCGTAGTCAGCCATTCGCGCCAGAGCCAGGTCCACTTCTTGAAATACGTTAAGACGAAAATAATCGAAAGCGCAGTTAGCGTGATTGCGATGTCCGCTCCATAAATCAGCGGGTCGCCGGTAACGAAGAACCACGAAAAGAAAGATTTGATTTTTTCAAACATGGTACTGCCTCCTTTCATTATTCGTTCATGTCCATCCCGGACATGTCGTGGTCGGAATGGTTATTTTGCGGATTCTCATCGGTTGGAGATTTCGAATCGGTTGACGGCTTTTCCTCGGTGGACGGTTCCCCGTCGGTACCCAGTGCATGCTCATCACTTAACGTTCTTGCTTTCTGCCCCATACCTGCCGGTGCGCCGCGATTCATGGAATAATCGTGCACGATCCGGTGGAAAAGACCTTCGGGAATCGAGGCGTATGTGACCTGACCGGATGTACCGGGCTTCGCGAGCTTCTGGTAGCCATCCTCGGTCAGTGCGTTGCCGCTTGCTGCCGCTTGCTTTTCCCATTGATCGAAATCATCCTGCGATACGGATTTAACCGTAAAGGACATCTTGGCAAATTCGCGTCCCGAGAAGTTAGCGCCGCTTCCCATGAATTCTCCCGGTTCGTCAGCCTGCAGGTGCAGCGTCGTCGACATACCGGACATGGTGTAGATCATCCCGCCGAGCTGAGGGACCCAGAAGGAGTTCATCGGTCCGTCAGAGGTTAACTCGAATTTGATTGGCGTGTCTTCGGGTATGACCAGATAATTAACAGTCGCAATGCCTTGCTCCGGATATTGGAACAGCCATTTCCAGTCGAGCGATGTTACTTGTATGGTAATCGGCTTTACCTCGGATTCAAGCGGCTTAGCCGGATCCAAATTATAGGTGTAGCGTGCCGTTACGATTGCCAGCACCGCAATAACTACAATCGGAATGCCCCACCAAATGGTTTCCAGCTTCGTGCTGTGTTCCCACTTTGGTTGATAAGAGGCCTTGTTATCCTTCTTGTCGCGGTAGCGCCATACGATCCATGCCGCCAGCAGCAGCACAGGCACCATCACGACAAGGCAAAGCAGCATGGTGAAATAAATCAAGTCCCGCTGCTGGGCTCCGATCGGGCCCTTAGGGTCGAAAACAGCGATCGATTGACAGCCCGAGGTCATCACGGCAATGCCCGCCATGGTAGCGAGTCCCGCAAACCTTCGTATGATCTTTGCAATTTTCATTCTCTCATCTCCTAACTTACCTTTAAGCTCACCGAGATTCTCATTACCGAATAAGTTTGTGATTTCATTCACTACCTTTTCAAAAAAATAGTATCACGTTCTGCGCGCCGTGTGTGTGCTGTTAACAAAGGCGTCAAGATAACGACTTATTTCTGTAATAATCTGTTCAATGGTTTGACTTAATTGGACAAATAAGAAGAGGACTGCTCCCAGTTAGCTGGAAACAGTCCTCTTATTTGGGGTTGCTGAACGATACTTCCATCCGGCAACCAGATGTTATTCTTCTTTGTGTTACTCCGATAGAGATTCCGAGCTGCGCTTGTGCACCAGGCTCATCGCCGTACCGATCATGTAGATAAACACGCTGCCTACCATGAAGCCAACACCGGACATCAATGTAGCATTGCTGTCGCTAAAATCATTAATATTGAACAAACACAGAACCAGCCCAACACAAAGCGCTGTCCATGCAGCGATCTTCATTACGAAAAACAATGATTTCCCGTCCCGCTCTGTCTGCTGTTTAACTGCCACATTAGCCATCGTAATAGTCACTTCCTCGGTGAGAATGATCTGATCGAATTAATTATGTCTAATTATAACACAATCTTCACCTTTTGTTCATACTTTGTTCAATTATTTTTCAAGAATCGGACACTTTTATTGAAAGCAGGCTGACAAGGGATTTAAGCATACATTTGATACTGAGGAGTTGATGGAATGCTGGAGATGATCGAACTTGTTTTTAAAGGAATCGGTGCTAATATTGCTACTCGTAGTGGATTATTACAATGACCATACAATTGAGGTATTAAATATCGCAAAAGGCTTAGGAATAATTTTTATCGGAATTTTAATTTATCAGTTAGCAGCTCAAATTCACAAAACGCTTTGCGTTCTGCTTCGAAAATAGAGAACTCATCTGAATGAAGGATTATTCCGTTAAAATGATGAATAGGTAAGAACAGCCAATGAACGGATATGGCGCTGTCAGCAAGCATGATACTCAATAATGAGAGGATAGGATAAACCGTATGAAAATGAGCGGGAACACAATTCTGATTACAGGAGGTACATCAGGTATTGGATTCGAATTTGCAGCTCAGCTGCTCAAGTTAGGGAATACCGTTATTATTACGGGGCGGGATCAGGCTAGACTGGATGAAGCGAAGAAGAGGCTGCCGAACGTACATACGATGCAAAGCGATGCAGGGGATCCTCAAGCCATTGCAGCTCTGTTTGAAAAAGTAGTGAAGCAATTTCCCGAACTAAATGTTCTGATTAATAATGCAGGACTCATGCGCAGAATTAATCTGCATGACCCGGAAGTCGATTTGGACGATCTCAACCGCGAGATCGCAACGAATTTAAGCGGGCCAATCCGGATGGTGAAGCAATTCCTGTCTCATCTGAAATCGCAAGAGTCGGCTGCGATTATGAATGTCTCCTCGGGCTTGGCATTCGTGCCGCTGCCGATCTCGCCTGTGTATTGCGCGGCAAAAGCAGGGCTCCATTCGTATACCCAATCGTTAAGGGCACAGCTCAAGAATACGAAAGTAAAAGTGTTCGAACTGGCGCCTCCGCTCACAGAAACGCCGCTGTTAGACGCGTTCGATTCGGTAGACATGGCGGGATCGAAAGCCATGAGCGTATCCCAATTGGTTGGGGCGGCAATTCGAGGGATGGAGCAAGAGAAATTCGAAATTCGGCCCGGCCAAAGCAACGCTTTGAAGCTCATGAGCCGGATCGCGCCGAAGTTTATTTTCGGCCAACTCAGTAAGTCAGTAGACAACATGCTGAGAACATCAAAGTAAACCAATCGTCAGATTGTAGTGAAACCCGCCGTTTTTCAAATACGGCGGGTTTATCTTTTGGTTTCGGTTGACTGAGGGATATCTTCTTCATCGGCGGTTCGATCGTAAATTCCGTTATTCTCTAGTCTTTAACGGTTGCCAGCGCGGCTATTTCTTAAATGAACGGCTTTAAAAAATCTAACGGTTGTGAGCATCGTTATTTACTGCATATTGGTTGATTTCTACCGTTAAAATGTCCAAATAAGCTCTGTGGCAACCGTAAGAAAACAAAATCAGGCTTTTTCGGCCAAATAACCGCTGTCACAACCGTTACAGGATGAAAGAGCCATGCGTTTAGCGATCCAGGGAACGGTCATTCTTGTATTCGTAACCGCCCCAACAGAAAAGGCTGCCACCGGAAGCGCCAAACACGCGCTGGGTGGCAGCCTTTCCTTTATACGACCAATTCCCGCTTGCGGAAGAACGACTTCAGTGCGTTATACACTTCGCCTTTCTCGCGGATAACATAGTGCATGAAGTTCGGCAAATTGATGTGCTTATACGCAGACATGAGCGTACTGGACCGATTATACTGGTTAACCTCACCGTAGCCGAATAAGTTCGCCCGCTTGAGCAGTTCGCCGATCAATTTCACGCAGCGCTCGTTATCGCTGGTTAGGTTGTCGCCGTCTGAGAAGTGGAACGGATAAATGTTGTAGAGCGTCGGAGGGAAGCGGCTGTCGATAATATCGATTGCTTTAATGTAAGCGGAAGAACAGATCGTACCGCCGCTCTCGCCGCGGGTGAAGAATTCTTCTTCCGTGACTTCCTTAGCTTCCGTGTGATGCGCGATAAACACGATCTCCACATTCTCATATTGATGCCGCAGGAAGCGGGTCATCCAGAAGAAGAAGCTGCGGGCGACGTATTTCTCGAACGAACCCATCGATCCGCTCGTGTCCATCATGGCCAGGATCACGGCATTGGACTGCGGCTTAATGATTTCTTCCCATGTCTTATAGCGCAGGTCATCCGGCGAGATGCCGTGAATACCGGGCATGCCGCTCGTCGCATTCCGTTTCAGGTTCTCAAGGATCGTCCGTTTCTTGTCGATGTTGGACATGATCCCTTTCTTACGTATATCGTTGAAGCGGATTTCTTTGGTCTCCAGCTGATCGCGGTCCTTCTGCTTCAGGAACGGCAGCTCCAGCTCTTCGAAGAGCATCGTTTCAAGCTCGGCGAGGCTGATTTCCGCCTCTACGATGTCATCTCCGGGTTGATCGCCGGCATTCTCGCCTTTGCCGCCTTTCTGGGCGGAAGCAGGGTCAACGCCGAGCACGTCGCCGACTTGGCTGTCGCCGTCGCCTTGGCCGACATGCTTGTTTTTGTTGAAATTATAGACGAAGCGATATTCATCAAGGCTGCGGATCGGAACTTTGATGACATGCTTCCCATCGGACATGACAATGTTTTCTTCCGAGACGAGGTCGGGTAAATTTTGCTTGATGGCTTCGCGCACTTTCTGCTGGTGCCGTGCTTGATCCTGATGTCCTTTGCGATGCAGTGACCAGTCTTCACGCGACACAGTGTAAAGCGTACCTTCATTTTCTGCCATGCCTGGGCACCTCCCCATACCGATTGAGCTTGTTGTTATTCATTCTATTCAAGTCTCGAACGGTTATGTGAAGCAATATTGGCCCAATTCTAGCAATCTGGCAGTCTAAGGCTGAATTCTTTCAATTATCGCGCTGCCCCAAGGGGCTACTTTTACTTCTACGATAAGCTTGCCGGCGCGCTGCTCCAGCTCTTTGCCCGTGTTCTCTTCCACATAGTATTGCTCCAGTCCATAGGTGATTCTGAGCGTGTCATCGGTGGTATACTGCACGCGCCCTTTCAGCACGACCTCACCTGTTCCTCGATCCGGCTTATTGTCGTATACACCTTTAATTTCGTAAGTTGACGTGACGTTATCAAGAGCAAGCAGCACATATACCGTATCGCCATGCTTAGCCTTGTCTCCGGTTTCCTTCCAATCCGTCCATGAGGCGTTGTTAATCGCGTAATTGAGCTGCACATAATCGCCATACAGCTGGTCGCGAGGGTCAACCGGAACGGTGCGAAGCGTGATTTCCTTGCCGACCCACAGCGCGGAGTAATGAAAGCAGGCGATGCCGCCAAGGAAGAGCAGTTGTACCGCAATGAGAATAATCAGCCAAACATTGCGGCCGCGTTTTATCATGGTTTGATCATTCATGCGGCTTCTCCTCCTCTTCATGGAGCTCGACCAGAAATTGTTTCTTGCGGCGATTCAAGAACCAGCTGAGCGCAAGCAGGATAATACCGCCAAGGATGAAGAAGATGGATTTGTCCATAAAATCCCATGCGAGTTTGCCGTAAGCCGCCATCGTACTCGTAAGAAACAGCAGCGTGCCAAGATTGATCTTGACGGCCCATTCTTCCGCATAGCCTCTCCACAGCAAGTATAGGGAGAACGCGAACAATACGATCAAATAAGCAGCATCCGCCCCATGAGCCAAGTAGAAGAACGGGAGGGCCAGCAGCCAATCCGGGCTCGACATGAGGCGGTGATTCCGATATTTTGCCGCAACCGAAAGTGCAAACAGAACTGCGAGCGCAAGCCCGAACCATAGCGGCTGTGCCGAAAGATCCTTCAAGAAGGATGAATCGTTGCTGTCGTTCCAGAACAGGACGATAAACAGATTGTGTATAAACGCCGCCACGAGCGGGATCGCTTGAAACGGATAGACGGATTTACGTTCTTTGGCCCAATCCATTAAGCTGTACAGCAGCCAAATCGGGATGAAGAACCAGGAGAAAGCCCAGTCGTTCACGGTTACAAGCAGGATGCTCTGAATCGTAAAGCTGGCAGCGAGACACCAAGCCAGCAGCGTATTGGGGCGTTTCAGCCAGTAATAGCCAAGACCAAGCATCATAATTGCAAGCGCGACATAGCTGAAATGACTGAATTCTGTCGAATTGTACCATTGTAATCCGGTGAAGATCAGTAAGGTCAGCAGGAAGAGGTAGCGGCTCTTAATGAGATAAGTGAGCAGCACGCCGATCGTTCCCCAAACAATAAATGAAGTGACATCATAAGCTTGCAAATGAAACATTTGACCCGTGAGCACGATACCGGCTCCGAAGGTAAGGAGTCCAAGTCCAATGAGAGCTGCGCCTAGCTTGTCATGGTCTCTTCGGCGGAACATCTCTCCGGTTCCATAAAATCCAATCATAATGACCGCGATAATAATGAGCCGCATCAACTGCGGAATTTGTCCCCAGTTCGCCGCCACGAAGCTGAGGATACCAAGGCCAACCAAGATACTTCCCAGTATAGGGATAATCCCTATGGCGCGCTTCTTCTCGGGATAACAGGCGAGAATGCGTTGTAATTGTTCGGGGGTGATGATACCTTGCCGAGTCCAGGACGGACCCTCTTGCTGCAGCCATTTTCTGCTCATCTGCCGCACCTCTTTCTCTCTTCTTACTTTCAGTATAGTCAACAATATTTCAAAACATAGTACTAACTTTACCTGGTACCGGCCAGAAGCCTTGGTTAGGATAGAAAGCAAAGTCATGGATTGAAACCCTATTGCATAATATGTCATATTGGTTATAATACAACTATACAAGTTTCTGGGTTGGTTTATCCGATCAGATTGGAGGTTTTCACATGCAAGACGGAAGGATTCCGATCTATCAAGTCATACAAGACTTTATCAAGAACCAGATTCAGACAGGCATTTGGAGTCCCGGCGATAAAATCTTTACGGAGAAAGAGCTCATGGAGAAGTTTGAGGTGAGCCGAATTACGGTATCCAATGCGCTGACGGGACTAACCAAAGAAGGCTGGCTGAACCGGATTCAAGGCAAAGGCAGCTATGTCCACGATATGGCGTTGACCCTGCGCAACCCTGCGCAACCTGCTGCCGGCAGCGGTATGTCCACACCGGCAGAACAAGGGGACAGCCGTAACGTGATTGGACTTATTTTGCCAAATATAAGCGATTTCTTCTCCATGAGAATGAATAAAGGCATTTCCAAGGCGTTGAAACAATCCGGCTATAATTTCGTGCTCATGCTCTCGGAAAATTCCAAAGACCGCGAAGCCGCAGCCATCCGCGAACTGTTGTATATGGGCGCTTCCGGGTTGATTATTTTCCCGGTCGATGCAGAAACCTATAACGAAGAGATCTTAAGGCTGAAGCTCGAGCGGTTTCCGCTAGTCATCATTGACCGGTATTTGACCGGGATCGAGACGCATTTCATCGGCTCTGACGGGGTCGAAGCATCCAGGCTGGCAGTCAATCATCTCTATGAGCTCGGCCACCGAGATATCGCGATATGTTCGGATGTTCCGCTATCTACGACCACGATCGAACAGCGGCTGTCCGGATATATGAAGGCGCTCAAAGAACTCGGAGAAATGATCAATCCGGCTATGATGCTGACCGATTTCTATGTCGATTACGAGCGGGAGGAGCTCGATGAACAGCATCCGCTCTTCCGGTACGTCAAGAATGGTCTGGCGACGGCCTATATTACGCTGAACGGTACAATGGCCTTGCATTTGTATCGCATCGTCCGCCATCTCGGGCTCCAAGTGCCGCGGGATATTTCCATAGTGACCTTCGATAATTTATCGCCGAGCCGTGAATTTAACTTCTTTACCTACATCGATCAGCACGAGGAGACAGTAGGAAGATTGGCGGCAGAGCAGCTGCTTGAGCTGCTGGAAGACAAGAGTAAAATAAATCAGCAAGAGAACAAATATCGGAAGCTGCTCATTGAACCGCATCTCGTTTCGAGCGTTTCAACGGCAGCCTGTCCGGTTCGCAGCAAACCATAAATCGCCCTCAGAACTCTTCGTCCGGAAGGGTTCTTTTTTGCGGATATTTTCGACAAAAGAAGTCGTTGACAATAAAGTTTCTTTGGGAGTAATATATCGACATATCATATAATACATATACAGGGAGGTGCAGCTAAAGTCCGCTGGCATCATGATTTGAAATTGGTTTGGCTCACAAGCAATTTAGAGGCGAGAGGAGTTTGGGTCAATGAAGGGGAGCAAATGGGTTTCTTCGATCTTGTCCATCTTCGTGGTGTTGACACTCGTTTTATCAGCTTGTTCCGGCAATTCAAGCAACAAAAATGAAAGCGGTAACAAAAATGACGCAGCAGCCACAACGAATAATGCGACCACTTCCAATACGGCTTCGACGTCGACGGAGTCGGAGGATGACGGCAGTAACGAGACTGCAGCTGCTCCGGCAGCCGAACCGTTTGAATTAACGGTTTGGAGCCATAACGTGGCCAATGCCATGCCGGAAGCCAATGATCCGACAGCGACGAAGATTTATGATTTTATTCAGAAGAAGATGGAAGAGAAATTCCCGGGCATTACGATTAAATACATCGACAAAGGTTGGGCAGATACGCTCCGTCAAGCCATCATGGTTGCCGTCATGGGTGGTAATCCGCCGGATGTAGCAGACGGAGAAGACTTCATTCCGGAGTTTGCTCGCATCGGCGCCCTTCTGGAGGTGCCGCAGGATGTTGCCGCGCAGCTTGCTCCGGGTCCGATGAAAGCGGCTATGCATGACGGCAAGCCGTATGCGGTTGCGCAGATGACCGGCGTATTCAGCCTTGTCTATAACAAGGACGTCATGGCGAAGGTCGGACTTGATCCGAATACACCGCCGAAAACATGGGATGAATGGCTCGATATGTCCAAGAAAGCGACGGCCGCCGGTAAAGGTGAATACTACGGCTCGATCGTGCAGAACATGGGCCTTGGCGGAGCGTTCCGTCTTGCGCCGTTCATGCGCCAGGCAGGCGGAGACTTTACGAATGCGGATTGGTCGCAGGTGACCTTCAATTCGCCGGAGAACGTCAAAGCGCTCACATTCCTTCGTGAGCTTTCCAAAACAGCACCTCCGGGCTCTACATCCATGACAGACGAAGGCCAATTCTTCAACCTGCTCAACAGCGGGAAAGTCGCATTCGCCGTTAACGGGCCTTGGCATATTGCATGGGGCAAGCAAATGGGCTGCACAAACTGCGGCTTTGCGCCGCTGCCGGTGCCTGAAGCAGGTCATACGGGCAACGTCATCGTAGGGAACACGCTCTTCTATGCCCTTAAGCAATCCAAGCATCCGGAGGCGGCGATTGAGTTCTTGACGATTCTGGCGAGCAAAGAATATCAAGAGCTGGAAGCAAATGCAACGGGCCGACTTCCGGCCAACATGGAAGCAGGCAAAAACACGGATTTGCTCAAAGCTTATCCGGAGCTTCAAGTGTTTAACGATATCGTAGCGAACGAACAAAGCGCTCCGCTTCCGGTCTATCCGAAGAACGGTCCGCAAATCTGGGAAGCGTGGTATAAAGCGCAGGATATTACGCTGACAACGGATAAACCGATCGAGGACGCATTAAAGGATGCACAGAAAACAGCCGAGGAACAGCTGAAGTGAGAACGGTCCAGATGAAGAATGAAGCTCCCCGGGCGGTGCCCGGGGAGAATTCCTCGTCCTTCCTGCAGCGGCTGAGACCCTTCTATAATCGACACCGCGACGGTGTGATCGGTTATTCCTTACTTGCGCCCATGTTCGTTTTTTTCGCGGTTTTTTCTTTATTTCCGGTACTGTTCGTTATTTATTTGGCTTTTACGGAATGGAATGGCGTACTCGGACTGCCGAAGTGGGTAGCCCTTGATAATTTTCACCGTTTCTTCACGACCGGCGATTATTTAGTCACCTTGCTGCATGCAGGCCTGTATGGATTGTTAATCCTGGTTGGCTGCATGTCGATCGGCTTCTTTATCGCGCTGCTGCTGAATCAGAAGGTGAAGGCAGTCGGCTTATACCGGACGCTCTGGTATTTGCCTGTCCTCGTATCCTTCGCTGTCGTCGCTCAGATCGCGAATGCGGTGCTTGATCCGGTTACCGGCTTAGCGCGCAAGGTGATGGAACGCTTCGATATGGAGCCGATCATTTTTCAGCAAAGCGTCTTCTGGATGACGTTCTGGCTCATCCTCATTTCCATTTGGAAGGGTATTGGCGGTACAGTCATTATCTATTTGGCCGGCTTACAAGGGATTGATACGACGTTATATGAAGCGGCGAAGGTTGACGGGGCTTCGAGGTTCAAAATCATGCTCTACGTTACGCTGCCATCGCTCCGTCCAATTACGATGTACATTGCCATAATGGGCATTATCGCCAGCTTTCAGATCTTCGAGCCGGTGCAGCTCCTGACTCGCGGAGGCCCTCAGGGCCATACCAATATTATTTTGCATCGCATTTATCAAGATGCCTTCCAGTCCTTCAATATGGGGATGGCCAGTGCCTCCTCCGTCATGGTGCTGCTGTTCACGTTCACGTTAACAATGATCCAATACCGGATTTCGCAGCGAAACCAAACCTAAGGGGAGGAACGCTAAGACATGGTTAATGAACGAAGCAAGCTTGAAAGTTTCGCCATCTACCTGCTGCTCATTGCGGGAAGTGCCGTCATGTTCTACCCGTTCCTCTTTCAGGTGATGGCTTCCATCGGCTCGAACAAGGATTATTACGACTCGATCCTGCTCCCCATTCCGTCCGAAATCAATTTGGATCGTTACGTCAATCTGTTCCAGAACGAACTTATATTCCGCTATTTCATCAACACGGCGCTTAGAAGCATTTACTACATTGCGGTTACTTGTTTCGTGTCGCTCATCGCCTCGTATGTGTTTACCAAGCTTCGGTTCAAAGGCCGCGACACGGTGTTTGTCATCTTCCTCACTTCGATGATGATTCCGGGTCAAGTGACGCTTATCCCGACGTATCTGCTGTTCGCTCGTTTTCCGTTTCTGGGCGGCAATGACTGGCTGGGGCAAGGCGGTCACGGCATGATCGATACATGGGGAGCGCTGCTGCTTGGGAGCGGGATTGTGAACATTGCGGCGATCTTTCTGGTGAAGCAAACGATGGAGTCGATTCCGTTCGAATATGAGGAAGCAGCCCGAATAGACGGCGCAGGCGTGTTCTGGACGATATTCGGCATCTATTTTCCGATGGTTCGCGCTGTCCTTGCGGTTATTGTCATTACGACGTTTATTACGATTTGGAACGATTATTTGTGGCCGCTTGTAGCGATCAACAATCCGGATATTCAGGTCATCAATACAGGCGTGACCAGCTTGCTTACGACGATGATGCAAAGCGGCCAAGTGCCGGAATATCCCGATTTCTTTGCTCTGACTGCCATCGTTGTGCTGCCTCCGATTCTGGTGTATTTGCTGCTTCAACGTAATTTCATTCAAGGCTATGCGATGGCAGGGATAAAAGGGTAGGAGCTCTCTGCGGAATAACGCCTATTTGGTCTGTTTAGGAGGAACTCATGACGAAGCGATCTTCCGTTAAAACGGTTTATGTTGTATCCCATACGCACTGGGACCGGGAATGGTATCAGGATTATCAAGGGTTTCGCACAAGACTTGTTTACATGATTGACGAGCTGCTGGATACGATGGAAGCCAATCCGGATTATCGCTATTTTCTGATGGATGGCCAGACGATTGTCATTGACGATTATTTGGAAATCCGTCCGGAGCGCCGGGAGCAGCTGACTCGCTATATACGGGAGTCGCGAATTGGAGTAGGGCCTTGGTACGTCATGCCGGATGAATTTCTGGTCAGCGGAGAATCGCTCATTCGTAATTTGCAGACAGGCTTTCGCGAATCGCGCAAGCTTGGCACTGAACCGGTTAAATCGGGGTACGTCACGGATATTTTCGGCCATAACAGCCAGTTTCCGCAGCTGCTGCGCGGATTCGGCATCGATAATGCCGTGCTCTTCCGCGGCTTCCGCGGCGATAGCGACCCGGCAGAGATGGAATGGGAAGGCGCAGACGGGAGCCGCGTGCTTGGACTGAAGCTGGATGAAGACCGTGCCTATGGCGATTTCTACTTCTTCCTCCGCTGGCCATTCGTGGACCGCGATTTCCGCTACGAGGAACCGGAGCTTATCGAACGGGCCAAATCGATGCTTGCTTATAAGAATAAACGGGCAACGACAGATATCATGATGGGCATGGACGGTGTCGATCATATCGAAATCGAGCCTCGTCTGCCCTGGATGCTGCAAACGCTGAATGAGGCGGAGTCGCTTGAAGGCGTCAAATTTATGCATGCCACGCTGGAGCAATACTTGGAAGCGCTGCGAGGCAAAGTCAGCAACTTGAAGCTGTATCGAGGCGAGCAGCGAACGAATGGTTATAACGGCATCAACAACTGGGTGCTGGTGAATGTGCTGTCCTCCCGGATCCACTTGAAGCAGCGGAATCAACAGTGTGAGCTTCTGCTGGAGAAATGGGCCGAGCCTTGGGCTGTTTTTGCGATGCTGGAGGGCAGAGCCTATCCGCGCGTCTTTCTGGAGAAGGCGTGGCAGTTTCTGCTGCAAAACCATCCGCATGACTCCATCTGCGGGTGTTCCATCGATCAGGTTCATCAGGACATGATTTATCGTTTCGATCAAAGCCGCCTTATCGCGCAGCAGATGAACCATGAGCAGCTGCATTATTTTGCCAATCATATCGATCCGAGCGGGCTTGTCGGTTCAGATATTCTCGTCGTGTACAATCCGCTTCAGGATGCCGATGATGGCATCATTATTGTAGAGGCGGAGCTTCTGCATGACAGCAACGGAGGGCTGAAATCGATCGTGCTTGGCGGCAGCTTCCTTCAACTGCGAGATGCGAGCGGTCAATTGCTGGATTGCCAGGTCGTGGAGATCGCCCGCAATAAAGTAAGACGTGTCCGCAAATATCGCGATATTCCAAGCGGAGAGACGGTAGATCGCCTCAAGCTGGCTTTCAAAGGGAACATTCCATCCTGCGGGTATGCGGCATTTACCATTGAAAAAGTGGTTATTCCGGTGCCGGCTTTCGGAGAGTACGGCATGACATCGCTCGTGCAGCCCCGTCGTCTTCTGGGGACGATGAAGGTCAACGAGACGACATGGAATAACGGCCGAATCGAAATGCGCGTGAATGAGAACGGGACGATTCGAGTGACGGATGTGCACAGCGGCAAGGTTCACGATGGTCTGCTGTTGTTTGAAGACGCGGCTGATATTGGCGAGGGCTGGAATTATGTGGCGCCGGCCAATAATGCGATCTTTCATTCGGCAGGGTGCCGCGCGGTGATTTCAACGGTCACAGACGGGCCGCTGGTCAGCATCGCATGCGTGGAAATCACCTTCACGGTGCCGGCCGGCATCACGCATGACGATACAAGCCGCCGCGAGGATAAGGTTGGCTTGGCGATTCGCACCTATTTGGAGCTGCGCAAGGATGACCCCGTCCTTCGCTGCAAAACGATCGTGAACAATACGGCGCGCAATCACCGGTTGAAGCTGCTGTTCCCATCCGGGCTTCTAACGGATCATTATTATGCGAGCACGCCATTTGATCTTGTGAAGCGCTCGATTAAGCAGATCGATGCTGCGGCTCACTTGGAGACAGCCCGAGGGGATGCTCCGTATAACGGCCTGATTGTTTTGCGAGATGATACCGCAGGCTTGGCATTGTACTCGAAAGGGCTCTATGAGATGGCGATGAAAGAAGACGAGGCGCGCACCGCAGCGCTTACGTTATATCGCAGCACGGATAAGGAAGTGCTGAGCGACGGCGGGGATGGCGGGCAGCTCCTGCGCGAGATGACCTTCGAATATGCCATCAGGCCGTTCGAGGTGCATGCGGTGGCGCTGCCAGCGCTATGGTCCGAACGTGAACGGTTTGCAGCCGGCTTGCAGTCTTTAACGGTAAGAAGGGATGACATTCGCTATGAATCGCTGCAGCGGCGGGAGCGCAGCTTGCCCGCAGTCCGCTCCTACGTCCAAGTGGACAACGGCTCTGTCCGGATAAGTGCGCTTCAGCAAGCGGAGCGTCAGGAGAATGGCGTAAATATTCGATTGTTCAATGCGTCGGAGAACGCGGAAACGGCCGTTGTCCGATTCGATCGTCCGATCGAGTCCGCCGAAGCAGTCTCGCTCGATGAGCAGCCGCTCGCAGACTTCACGGACCTGCATGTGAAGAACGGGGCTGTCACGATTGCGCTTGGCGCGAAACGCATTCAGACGATCCGGCTGACATTCGGTTCCTAGGACTGGCATATAGTTGTGATAGTACTCCATTTCATTTCTAAATATATAGAAGGAGCGATAGCTCAATGTTGAATCCGGTAGTTTCAGCAGGCGAACTAACAGAAACCGATCGTTTTATTTTTGAATCTTGGGGCTATTTTGTCATTCCGGATGTGTTGAGCGCTGAAGAGGTGAAGCAATGTCTCGAAGCTTCGGAGCGCGTGCATAGGGCGGCAGGCACGGAAGGTTTCGGTCAAGTAGGGCGGGGTTATGAGACAGAGCCGGCGCTCGAGCAATTGATGGATCACCCTGCGGTGCTTCCGAAGATCAGAGGGCTGTATGGCGATCGATTCATCATGCAATCCGGCTGGAATACGAAACAGCCTGCCTTCGGCGGTATGGGCGGCTGGCATCAAGACGGGTCAGGCGCTTATGATTTCAAGAAGCTGAGCTTCCCGCAAATCCCATTGGTGCAGCTGCGGGCATCGTTTCTGCTCACCGATCAAACGCAGCCGCGGATGGGGAATATGGAGCTGATTCCGGGCAGTCATCGGAGCCAGGTTACGATGCCGGAAGCGCTGCGCAAGGAGAAGGGCGATGTATCGATCGGCCATGTGATTTGCGCTCCGGCAGGTTCCGTCCTGGTATTCCATAATGCGGTATGGCATCGCACCTATGCGCATGACGGTGACTATGATCGGTATACGATGCACTATATCTATAGTCCTCCTTGGGTGAGAGCCTCCGATAGGCTGCAAAACTCAAAGGCGTTCCTAGAGCAAACCACGCCGCTGCGCCGTGCGCTGATGGGCGAATTCCATCGCCCGGATGCGCCGTTTGGAAGCGGGTACGAGGTTCCGCCGTTCGAGGGGTAATAGGAGAAAGCAAAGAGGAAGAGCCGCTTTTGAACGCGCTCTTCCTCTTTGCTTTCCCGGTTGCTGTGTTCAACCATTTAGCCGCCCATTGCAAGACCGATCAGGAATAGACCGATAAACCCGACCGGGAGCAATCCGTTAATGATGATTCCAATAATGGAGAATGCTTTGCGTTTATTCTTCGCGCAGGCTCCGACGATACCCAGAATCAGCCCTACAATGCTGGCACCCATCGAACCGATGATCAGCAAGCCTGCTCCGATAATCGGCGCGTAGGTTTCGAGATCTGCCATATTCGCCTCAATTTCCTGTTGAAGAGTGTTGCTGTCTGCAAAGTTGTGGTTCATAATAAATGATGTTGCAAGAATAATGGCGATGATAAAGCCGATAATGCTGATGAGACCAATGATAAATGAAGCTATGCCAAGCTTGGATTGCGTTTTCGGCGGCTGCTCCTCATAGGCTGCCGGTATTGGAGTAAAACCGTCTCGCGGGAACTGATTCTCGCTGCCGTTATCATTCATGGACTGAATCTCCTTTATCAATCATTTGCTATCGTACAGTTTAACGTATTTTACAGCCATTGGAAAGGATGGAGAATGAGATGTTTAACAAATATGGCGCTTACGGAGCGATCCACGCGTTGATAGCCGTGGTGCTTGGCGCATTCGGAGCTCATGCCTTGAAAGACCGTCTTACCGATGACATGCTGAATGTATTTGAGACCGGCGTCCGTTATCATATGTACCACGCCATTGGGCTATTCCTGCTCGCGCTGGCTGCGGAAAGAATCGGACAGGGAAAGGGCATACGATGGGCGGCTCGCTTGATGCATATCGGTATTTTCCTGTTCTCCGGAAGCTTATATGCGCTCAGTCTGTCGGATATCAAGCCGCTGGGTATTATTACGCCTTTCGGCGGACTTGCTTTTATCGTAGCTTGGGCTGTTGCGGCGTACTCCATCTGGAAGGCAAAAAGCAGCTAGAATAGGTTGATAGGATCCAAATCGAGGCGATTTCGCGCAGGGTGCCGTAAAGGCATCCCGCGCAAGAGGTCGCCTCTTTTATTTGGCGAAATTCGCTGCTTTTGCTCAAACGAAGCTCGCTAGGTGAGTTTCATTTGCCTATTTTCGCCAAGTTTCGACAAATATCAGGCCGCCGGACCTGCCAAGTTCACGCTAATAGGCCGCAATGATGGGAAAAACAGTATCCAGGTTTGACCAAAATCGTTTATAATAAACAAATGTGACGGATCATGCCGAATGGAAGGAAGATGAAGTGTGCTCGTAAAGGCGGAGACATCTCCGATTCGGCCCAAGCCATCAAGGCGTCTTGAAAGCGTTCGCAGCCCGTTGTGGCTGGCATGCCTATGCACGTTCGTCGGTATTCTGATCGGCGGCGTGTGGCGCGATGATTGGGCGATTTGGCTGCAAATTGCAGCAGCAGCGGGCGTGCTTATTATCGCATTCCGCTTTGTGCAAGTAAGCTTCACGCATAAACGTGTTGTCCAAGCTGAATCGATCCATACACCAATTGTAGAATCATTGCTTGCGTATAGTCCGATCCCCTTAGCTGTTATCGACTTGCAGGGGAATTTTGTGGAAATGAATGCAGCATCAAGCAGGCTGATAGGCTATGAAGCGCATGAGCTGCTGGGCAAATCTTTTTTCCCGCTGATTGACTCGACGAACGAGGAAGGCAGCTTAGCTGCTTTTGGGCAGATGCTCGAAAGCGATCTTACGGATATGACGATCGATATTAAGCATGCTTACGGCTACTCGTTTAAATTAAATATTAGTACAGCGCCTGTTATTCGCAATGGCAGCTGCATCGGCGTGTTAATTATCAGTCAAGATGTAAGCGACCGCAACCGCGTCCAGGAACGGATTCGCTATATGGCGAACTACGATGATATGACAGGGTTGCCGAACCGGCATTCCTTCATGAAACTGTTGGATGACCGCCTGACGGATGCGAGGGTCCGGGGGGATGTAGGACAGCTTGCGATTTTCCAGCTGGATGTTGATCGCTTCAAGCTGATCAATGCCTCTTTCGGCCGCGAGTTTGGCGATATGCTGCTGCTTCAGGTAGCCGAGCGGCTGACCCGCGGACTGACCGAGATGGATGCGGCGGCACGGATGGAAGGCGATGAATTCGCAATTCTATACGCCCATGCCGGCGACGAGCAGGAGTTGGATCGCAAAGCGAAGGAGCTTAAGCTGCTGCTGGATGAGCCGTTTGAGCTGCAAGGTTTCCCGCTGCATATCACGGCGAGCATCGGGATTGCCGTGAATCATGCCATAGGGGACGATGCCAGCCTCCTGGTGAAGAAGGCCGATCTGGCATTGGCTAAGGTGAAGGATAGCGGCAAGAACGATTACCTGTGTTATTCCGAGGAATGGGATGACAGCTCGCGAGAGCGTTTGGCGCTTGAACATGATTTGAAGATCGCGCTCCAGAAGGAGCAGTTTGTGCTCCATTATCAGCCGCAGTACCATCTCGGTACAGGCGAAATGGTGGGGGTAGAAGCACTCGTGCGATGGGAGCATCCCGAGCGCGGACTTGTACCGCCGGGCCAATTTATTCCGCTTGCCGAGGAGAACGGCTTGATCGTACAAATCGGAGATTGGGTGCTGAGAGAGGCGTGCCGGCAAAATAAAGCGTGGCAGGATGCCGGACTGCGTCAAATTCCCGTATCGGTCAATTTATCGATTCGCCAATTCATGCAGCAAAATCTGCATCAGAAGGTTGCGGACATTTTGCACGAGACAGGACTCGATGCCAGCTATCTCGATCTGGAAATTACGGAAACGATGACAATGGATGTCACGCATGCCTCCGGCTGCTTGCTGGAGCTGACGAAGCTTGGCGTGACGATCAGCATCGATGATTTCGGAACGGGGTACAGTTCTTTCCATTACCTCAAAAACCTGCCGATCGGAAGGCTGAAGATAGATCGGTCGTTCGTCAGGGATATCCAGCAAGATCCGAGCGATGCCGCTATCGTGGCCGCTATTATCGCAATGGCGCATAACCTGAACTTGCAAGTCATTGCCGAAGGGGTAGAAACCGAGGAACAGAAGCAATTTCTGCAGGAGCATAGCTGCGATGAAATGCAGGGTTTCTTATGGAGTCCGCCGGTTCACGGCGCGGCGATCATGGATATTTTGAAACAAGCGGTTTAAAGTCAAAAGGAGCTCTCCGCGGAGGGCTCCTTTTTCTTATATAAACTCGTCAATTTCGTAAAGTTTAAACGAATAGACCTGCTTCTCGTCCACATGATAAACCGTCAGCATCTGGGACGATTCATCGAGGTTAATAATACGGCAGGGGATGTTCAGCTTTACGCCGAAGCCCTTATTCACCATTAATCGGATCAGGCGATTCTCCGCGATGCATGCTTTAATGCGATCCGTTACGAAAGTTAAGTCGAGTTCAGCCGGAGCGGCGGCTTGCTTCGGTGCTGCAATAGCTGCCGGATCTGCTTTGGCCGTGTTTCTTGACGCTTTCGTTTCCTTGTCCTTCTGCTTGCCGGCGGGACCGGCTTCCAATGCTTCGATGAGACGTCCCAATTCAATGCCGGATTTAATTCGGAAGTCAGCAAAACCGGATTGATTGAGTGCATGAAGCAGCCTCTCCATAGCAATCGCGTTGGTTTCGCCTTCTACGAGAATGTCGACATTAAACAGGTGGGAGGACTGTTTCGCTGTTAGTTTATCTGTTAGGTTCATTATGCCACTCCATGTCGTCATAAAGTACTATAACTATATCATTAAAGTATGAATAAATGTAGTGTTTGCCGGATCGTTTTTGACCGAAAAAGGAGAATGTCCATTAGGCATTCTCATAACACTTCACGCCGACTGAAAGCATATAGTGAAGAAGTAATTTGTGCTTGAGGTTGTCTGCGATCTGCGAGGGTGGAAGGAGGTGGTTCGGATGATGCGAATGGTTCCCATTACGCTCGAAGGAGGCGTGACGGCGCTCGGAGTTGAGGTGCTTCTGCCTAAGACGACGCTGCTTGCCGTGACGACGGATAAGGGTTATATCATGTGTGGCGCACTGGATGTTGCTCTTCTGAACGAACGGTTAAAAGACAGAGGCATCATTGCAGGCCGTGCGGTAGGTGTGAAGACTTTGGAGGAATTGATGGCTGCACCGCTGGAGTCCATAACTGAAGGTGCGGAGTCGCTCGGGATTACGGTTGGCATGAAGGGCGCTGACGCGCTTCTCTTGATGATATAGATGATTCGATGACATAAGGAAAGGTTGCCTCAGGCAGCGTGCTTACGCTAACGTTGAGGCAACCCTTTTTGTCGTTAAGTGAGGCTATTCGGCTTGAAACAGCTTCTTCAGGTTGACGTTATACGGAGGCTTAATGATGCCTTTCTCCGTAATAATCGCCGTTACATATTCATTCGGCGTAATATCGAATGCCGGATTGTAGACTTTCACGCCGACAGGAGCCGTACGTTTGCCGAATCCTTCGGTAATCTCATTCTCATGGCGTTCTTCGATTGGAATTTCAGTCCCGGATGGCGTATTCAAATCGATGGTGGACAGCGGGCAAGCCACATAGAACGGAATGCCATGTGCTTTGGCAAGGACAGCGACGCTGTAGGTGCCGATCTTGTTTGCGACGTCGCCGTTCGCCGCAACACGATCCGTACCGACGATGACGGCATCGATCCAGCCTTTGCTCATTACCATACCGGCCATGTTATCGCAGATAAGCGTAACATCCACGCCGGCTTGCTGAAGCTCAAATGCGGTAAGACGAGCGCCTTGCAGAACCGGGCGCGTCTCATCCGCAAATACCCGAAGCTTGATGCCTTGCTCCAGAGCGAGGTAGAACGGTGCCAGAGCAGTACCGTATTTGGCAGTGGCAAGTCCGCCGGCATTACAGTGCGTAAGTACGCCCATGCCATCTTGGAACAAGGTTAACGCGTGTTCGCCGATTAGGCGGTTCGTTTCTTCGTCCTCGCTTTGAATCGTGATTGCTTCTTGCAGCAGCGATTCTTTGCAGGAGGATAGGTCTGCGCCGCTTGAAGCAAGTGCTTCTGCGCGAGCCGTCATGCGATCGAGCGCCCAGAACAAGTTCACTGCCGTCGGACGAGATGTCGCAAGATGGGCAGCGGAGGATTTCACGGCTTGCAGCCACTCTGCGACGCCGTCCGCAACATCACGGCTTCCGAGGACTACACCGTATGCGGCTGCGATGCCGATTGCCGGCGCTCCGCGAACTTTTAGGTGACGAATAGCTTCCCAGACATCTTCCGTCGTAACCAGCGGGAGATAGACGATTTCTTCGGGCAACAGCCGTTGGTCGAGCAGGTCAAGCTGAGTTCCGGCCCAGATGACGGATTGCAAAGCTTGATTGGTTGTAGATTCCATAATGATGATCGTTTCCTTTCGTTATGCCTTGACAGCTGCGTTCGCTGTTTGAACGGCATCTATAAGCTGGTTAACAGAAGTAAAGCTGCGGTTCGAAGCGATAAGCGTTTTGCCGATGCGAAGCGCCAGGCGCTGTGCGCGTTCCCGAACTGCGGCATCTTGAATTTTGTCGATATCCGCTACATGGGCAAGACCCACGATGCGGCGAACCATCTTGCAGCCGGCGAATCCAATCGTATCTTGAAGCAAACGCTGCATGTAGTTTTCCTTGTAGCCCGGAGCAGAACCTGCCAGACGGTCAACACCTTGCTCGTTCCATAAGGCCAGGAATTTCGCTTCGAATTTCTCCAGGACATCCTTCACGGTTTGAAGCAGGTAGGCTTCGTATTCCTCGCGCTCTGCAGCAGTCTTATCCCAGCCTTCGCGCGAAGCGAAGTTCAGGAGCAGGTTCGCAATGACAGCGCCGATATCGAAGCCCATAGGTCCGTAATAAGCGAATTCCGGGTCGATGACTTTCGTCGATTCCGGCGTGATGAAGATGCTGCCCGTATGCAAGTCGCCATGCAGCAGCGCTTGCGAATGCGTGAGGAACTTCTCGCGAAGGAGCGCTACTTCAAGATGCAGCGCGCCATCGTTCCACAGTGCCTCAGCTTCATCGCGGATCGCCGGGTCGAAGCTATTCGTATCCGCATCCGTATAAGGATGATCGAAAATAAGATCTTCCGTTATTTTGCACAGTTCCGGATTAATAAAGCCGCTGGTACGCAGCTTCTTCTCTTGTTGATTGTGCCCAAGATCGGAAGTGAAGAATAACGTCTGTGCAAGGAACGTGGAGATATGCTCGGCGAACAACGGATAACGGCCGCTGTTCATGAGCCCTTGACGCATAATGACATGATCACTCAGATCCTCCATAATGGTAAGCGCGAGGTCTTTGTCATACAGATAAACATTCGGTACCAGCCCGGGAGCAAGCTGACCTTCAAGAATGAGCGCTTCGCTCTCGATGCGTGCGCGATCAAGCGTAAGCGGCCACGATTCGCCTACAACCTTAGCGTAAGGCAGTGCTTGCTTCAAAATGATGCTGCGACCTGCAGCCGGATCCGAAATATGAAAAACTAAGTTCAAATTGCCATCGCCGATTTCACGGCTGACCAGTTTCGCGCCCGGTTCAAAAACACCTTCGATTGTACGCGCTATTTCAATAGCTTCTGCTTCACTCAATGGATGATATGTAGACATCAATAGCCCACCTCCGGAATGTAGTTGATGTTTCCCATGGGCCTCTCGTTCGTACGTTTGACCCCAAATAAATATAGTATAGCGAAATTTTTTTCGCGTTGGAATACCTTGCTTTGCTATAATACATGTAATTGTTAAGGAACGAGGGTGATACAAATGGTGATTAAGACCGATCAATTGCAGCCGATCGCGCTCAAAGAATGGGCGGTTGCGGTAAAAGCGTTGACCGAAGGCAAACAAATTATGGTGCTTCGCAAAGGCGGAATTGCAGAGGAGACGCGAGATTTTCAGCTGAAGGCGCCTCGTTTTTACTTCATGCCTGCATTTGAGCATCAAAGACCGGAGCTTCTGAAAGAGCCTTTCCGGGAAGGCGTTCGCCAAATTATGGGAGAATGGAAACCCGGTGCGACCACGATCGAGATCCATGCAGTGGCCGAGGCAGTCGAGGATATCGAGATCTTCGATCAGGAAACGTTGAACAAATTAGAGGATTTCCATATTTGGACCGAAACATTTGCCGAAGATAGGTTGAAGTGGAAACGAAGCAAGCCGCTTCATCTATTGCTGCTTCGTGTAAGTAAGCTTGAGAATCCGCTTACACTGCCTATGCAGGATCAATACTCAGGTTGCAAATCTTGGGTGAATCTTCCGGATGATCTTGCAGTCATTTGCGCACAGCCGGTGTTATCGGATGACGAATTTAACCAGAGAATAAGTCAAATTCATGACGCACTCGGTCTAACCGGTACAAGCTAGGCTAGGTTGTAGGCGCAGTAACATTGATTTACGATGAAAACTATACTAAAATATAATTGAGAATCATTGAGAATCAATTTAGAATAATTCTAAAAGAGGAATTGTTTCAATAAGCATAAACGGTTTCGCCGTCCTAGAGGAGGCAAACTCGTTTTGTGCAGAAACGTCCGAACCATCTGGAGGGAGCAGTTTACCATGGCAACACAATTCAAAATCGATGGTCTTAAAGCAGCCATTGAAGGCAAAGAAATTTTAAAAGGCATCAACCTTGAAATAAAAGGTGGAGAAGTTCATGCCATCATGGGTCCGAACGGTACAGGTAAAAGTACGCTGGCATCGGCTCTCATGGGTCATCCAAAATATGAAGTTACAGAAGGCGCAGTTGAATTGAACGGTGAAGACCTTCTGGAGATGGGCGTAGATGAGCGCGCACGCGCAGGTCTGTTCCTTGCCATGCAATACCCAAGCGAGATCAGCGGCGTAACGAACTCCGACTTCCTGCGCAGCGCGATTAACGCACGCCGTGAAGAGGGGAAAGAAATTTCACTGATCAAATTCATCCGCCAAATGGAAGGCAAGATGAAAGAGCTTGAAATGAATCCGGAATTTATGCACCGTTACCTGAACGAAGGGTTCTCCGGCGGCGAGAAGAAACGGAACGAAATTCTCCAAATGATGATGCTGGATCCGAAAATCGTCGTGCTTGACGAAATCGACTCCGGTCTCGATATCGATGCTCTCAAAATCGTAGCTAACGGCGTGAACACCATGCGTTCCGAAGAGCGCGGATTCTTGATCATCACGCACTACCAACGTCTTCTCAACTACATTACGCCTGACTTCGTTCACGTTATGATGCAAGGCCGTATCGTTAAATCCGGTGGTCCTGAGCTTGCGGAGCGTCTGGAAAACGAAGGCTATGACTGGGTTAAAGAAGAACTTGGCATCGTAGACGAAACCGTCGGACAGGTTTAATCGGAGGAGGAGCAAGTGAAATGAGTACACAATTATCAACTCCGGTTAACCGCCAGACAGTTTCTGCTTTATCGAAAAGCAAAGGCGAGCCGGCATGGCTTGAGGAATCAAGAATTAAAGGCGCTGAATTGGCGGAAACGCTGGAATGGCCCACTCCGGAAAAAGTCCGCATCAGCCGTTGGAATCTGGCGGCGATCGGTAACCATAAATCGCAATCTGCCATCACTTCCGTAAGCGAGCTTCCGGGCTCCATCGGAGAATTGGTCGCGGGTGCACAAGCGGGTCTTGTTGTTCAGCGCAACAGCACAAGCGTGCTTCAACAGCTCTCGGCAGAGCTTGCAGCAAAAGGCGTTATATTCACCGACCTGGAAACAGCGGCGCGTGAACATGGCAGCTTGGTGCAGCAGTATTTGTACAGCGTTGTACCGCAGGATGAGAATAAGCTGACAGCTCTTCAATCGGCGATTTGGAACGGCGGCGTTTTCCTATACGTTCCGAAGAACGTTGAAGTTGAACTTCCTTTGCAGGCACTGTTCTTCAGTGAAGATGCAGGCGCTACTTTTGCTCCGCGTGTTCTTGTAGTAGCCGACAGCCATAGCCGTGTAACTTATGTAGATAACGTAGTTAGTGCATACGGTGAAAGTGCAGAATCCATTGCAAAACAATCCATTATTGAAGTTATCGTGAAGCCCGGCGCGCATGTTCGTTACGCTACGGTTCATCATATGTCCGCGAATGTAATCGACTTGACGATTCGCCGCGCCGTTGTTGAGAATGACGGCAATATCGAATGGGTCATCGGTGATCTGCATGACGGCCACACGCTTTCGGACACGCAATCGCTGCTTAAAGGCAACGGTTCGAACTCCGACGCTAAAGTGATCAGCATTGGAACAAACTCGCAACAGATGAGCCTGACAACCGGAGCGGTTCATTTCGGACGCAATACGGAGAGTAACATGGTTACTCGTGCCGTGATGAAGGATTCAGCGACAGCCATCATCAACGGCATTACGAAGATCGAGAAGGGTGCAACAAAGTCTAACGGCGTGCAGCAAGAGAAAGTACTGATGCTAAGCCCGAAAGCTCGCGGCGATGCGAACCCGATTCTGCTGATTGACGAAGACGACGTTAAAGCCGGACATGCGGCGAGCGTCGGACAAGTGAATCCGGAGCAGGTGTACTACTTGATGTCCCGCGGTATTTCGAAGAAAGATGCGGAGCGTTTGATCATTCATGGTTTCTTGGCCCCTGTCGTTTCGGAGATTCCGATTGATGCGGTCAGAGAACAGCTCCAGCGTCTGCTGGAAAGGAAGCTGGAAGGATGAATGTAAATGCGATCAGAGAGCAATTTCCGATCCTTCATCAGCAAATAAACGGCCATCCGCTCGTTTACTTGGACAGCGCGGCGACTTCACAGAAGCCGCGTTCTGTCATTGATGCTGTTAGCCGGTATTATGAGATGGACAACGCCAACGTCCACCGCGGCGTTCACACACTCGGTTCCCGCGCTACGGACGCATACGAAGGCGCGCGCGAGAAGGTTGCGGCGTTTCTGAATGCGGCAAGTACACAGGAAATTATTTTCACCCGCGGTACGACTACGGCCCTTAATTTAGTAGCTTCGAGCTATGCCAGAGCCGTTTGCGGCGAAGGCGATGAAATTGTCATCACGCAAATGGAACATCATTCCAACCTGATTCCTTGGCAGCAGGTAGCGAAAGCAACCGGTGCGACGCTTAAATATATTCCGCTTGAGAAAGACGGATCCATCACGCTCGCAAATGCGGAAGCAACCATTACGGATCGGACGAAAATCGTCTCGATCATGTATGTGTCGAACGTACTTGGCGTTATTAATCCAATCAAAGAAATCACAGCTATTGCTCATCGCCATGGCGCTAAGATGGTCGTCGACGGCGCGCAAAGCACGCCTCATATGAAGGTGGATGTACAAGATCTGGATTGCGACTTCTACGCGTTCTCCGGCCATAAGATGTGTGCGCCGACAGGTATTGGTGCACTCTATGGCAAGAAGGCGCTGCTTGAAGAGATGGAGCCGATCGAATTCGGCGGCGAAATGATCGATCATGTGGATCTGCATGATTCCACGTGGAAGGAGCTGCCTTGGAAATTTGAAGGCGGCACACCGATTATTGCCGGCGCAGTCGGACTTGGCGCAGCGATTGATTTCCTAACCGAAATCGGTCTGGATGAAATCGAGAAGCACGAGCATAAGCTTGCTGCTTACGCGTACGAGCGTCTTAGCACCATCGATGGCATATCGATATTCGGACCTGTCGATAATCGTGCGGGTCTGGTCACATTTAATTTGAATGATGTGCATCCTCATGACGTAGCAACCGTGCTTGATACGAAGGGGATTGCGGTTCGCGCAGGCCACCATTGCTGCCAGCCGCTGATGCGTTATTTGAATGTTTCTTCTACAGCCAGAGCAAGCTTTTATCTATACAATACCGAAGAGGACGTTGACAGGCTTGTTGACGGCCTCCAGCAGACAAAGGAGTTCTTCGGTTATGGAATTGGATGATTTATACCGCCGTGTCATTATGGATCATTACAAAAACCCGCGTAACCGCGGCACCTTGGACGAAGATTCGCTTACGATTAACTTGAACAATCCAACGTGCGGCGACCGCATAACATTACAGCTTCAAGTGGAAGACGGCATTGTGAAGCAAGCGAAGTTTACCGGAGAAGGCTGCTCGATCAGCATGTCCTCGGCATCGATGATGACCGAAGCTGTGACAGGCAGAACAACGGAAGAAGCGCTTGAGCTTGCGGAACGATTCTCGACCTTTATCAAAGGCGGGGAGGCTGAGTTTGAAGAGCTGGAAGATATCGAAGCTTTGTCAGGCGTCAGCAAATTCCCTGCTCGCATCAAATGCGCGACACTCTCTTGGAATGCCCTGCGCAAGGGAATTGAACATCAGAAACAATAAAGCGCGGTTACCGCGTATGGTAGGAGGCTATTACGATGGCTAAAGAAATGCCTGATTTAGAAGATTATAAATATGGCTTTCGCGATGAACATAAAGCGATTTTTCAATCCGGTAAAGGACTGACTCCTGAGATCGTTCGCACGATTTCGGAGATCAAGAACGAGCCGGAATGGATGCTTGAATTCCGTTTGAAGGCGCTGGAGCAGTTTTACAAAATGCCTATGCCTAAGTGGGGCGGCAACATGGACGATCTGGATTTCGACGATATCCAGTACTATGTTCGTCCTTCCGAGAAGCAAGGCAAAACGTGGGAAGAGGTTCCTACAGAAATTAAAGAAACCTTCGACAAGCTGGGTATTCCTGAAGCGGAGCAGAAGTTCCTTGCAGGTGTATCCGCTCAGTACGAGTCCGAGGTTGTTTACCACAGCATGCAAGAAGACCTGGAGAAGCAAGGTGTTATCTTCACAGATACCGATACCGCTCTTCGCGAATATCCGGAAATCTTCAAACAATATTTCGGTACGATCATTCCTCCGGCCGATAACAAATTCGCGGCACTGAACAGTGCGGTATGGTCCGGTGGCAGCTTTATCTATGTGCCAAAAGGCGTGAAATGCGAAATTCCGCTTCAAGCGTACTTCCGTATCAATTCCGAGAACATGGGTCAATTCGAGCGTACACTGATCGTAGCGGACGAAGACAGCTTCGTACACTACGTTGAAGGCTGTACAGCACCGATCTACAGCACGAACTCGCTGCATAGCGCAGTAGTAGAAATTCTTGTTCTCAAGAATGCGCGCTGCCGTTATACAACGATTCAGAACTGGGCTCCGAATATCTACAACCTTGTTACTAAACGCGCCGTTGCCGAAGAAAACGCGACAATGGAATGGGTTGACGGTAATATCGGCTCCAAGCTGACAATGAAATATCCTGCAGTCGTCCTGAAAGGCCGTGGCGCTAAAGGCATGGTGCTTTCGATCGCAGTAGCAGGTAAAGGCCAGCATCAAGATGCAGGCGCAAAAATGACTCACCTGGCGCCGGATACGACTTCGACGATCGTCTCCAAGTCGATCAGTAAACACGGCGGCAAAGTAACATACCGCGGCTTGGCTTCCTTTGGCCGTAACTCCGAAGGCTCCAAGGCTAACATTAAATGCGATACGCTAATCTTGGATAATGAGTCGACGTCGGATACGATTCCGTACAACGAAATCATGAACGACAACATTACGCTGGAGCATGAAGCGACGGTTTCCAAAGTTTCCGAGGATCAGCTGTTCTACCTGATGAGCCGCGGTCTTACCGAAGCAGAAGCTACCCAAATGATCGTAATGGGCTTCATCGAGCCGTTCACGAAAGAGCTGCCGATGGAATACGCGGTTGAGATGAACCGTCTCATCAAGTTTGAGATGGAAGGCTCGATCGGTTAATCCGATACGATACGATTAAACACCTAATTAAAAACTCCGAATCCTCTATAAGAGGTTCGGAGTTTTTTTTTGATGCTGTTTATGTGAATTACATGAAGACTTGTTTAACTTCAAGATTACGTAGGACGGTAAGATCTACGAAGCGATCCTCAATGCGAACCAATGGACGGAAAAATTCGGAGGGATGGGTCATAATGATGGTTCCCGTTTCACCGGATACGAGCTCTACCTGCTTGCCGATAAAATTAGGAATCATATGTTTTATGAAGGTATGAGTGGTAAAGGCGTCCAGCTCGGTGAAGCTCATCCGATACAGTTCCTTTAGAACGAAGAGCAGATCGCGCTTCTTCTGATACACACGGGAGGAGATCATCGCGCTATACACATCGGCAACCGCGACGATTTTGGAGACGGGATGAAGATCATCGCCCTTCAAACGGTTGGGATATCCAGTGCCGTCAATACGTTCGTGATGCTGTAGGGCAACCGTTGCGGCGAGGGACTCGCCGAACGAATCTCTAATAATTTGATGGCCGTAGATCGTGTGCTTCTTGATCATTTCAAACTCATCATCAGAGAGTTTGCCGGGCTTATTAAGAATCCCGTCCGTGATCTGGCATTTGCCGATATCATGGAGGAAACCGGCTTGTCCGATCTTAACCGCTTCCTTCTCGGAGTAGCCAAGCCAAGAGGATAAGTAGTAAGAAAGCATACCCACCTGAACGGAATGCTGATAGGTGTAATCATCCTTGGTATTAAGCAGAAGCAGCATGGAAACAACATCGCGTTCCATTCTGAAATTGTCTACCAGCGGCTGAAACGTATGTACGACGTCATCCTCGATAATTTTGCCGTTCTGCATCGCTTCAAGAAACAACTGTTCGTAGCCGTTCACCGCATCTTGGTAGATGGGCTGTACGGTAGGTATCCATTTGGGGTTGATTCCCGATTCTATTGTTCGAGCCGATTCCTCTTGTTTCCTTGAGATAATATCGACATATTCGATCTGATGCTGAAACAGCTTTGAAATTTCTCTGGCATATAGTTCAGTACCTTTAGAAAGTACATGTAATCCGTAGCCGTTGAATGTATCGTTACTTAATTTATCTCCGTCTCTAAGCTCCGTCACATGAATCCGCATAATTCACCTCGAATGACTTATCAATTAGGCTAAGCAGTGATAAGACCATGGTAGCAATAAAATGCAGAGTTGACAATGACAGCGTTATAAAAACAGTACTATTTACCCTATTTAATATCCTAAAATATGGAACAAGTGCAACAGATAACCTTTTATAGTGGAGTAACGGGGTTCCACGGACCTAACTGATGTCCTTTCCACTCGGAACCGTCTTCCCATATCTCTCTTTTCCATATCGGTACGATTTGTTTCAATCGTTCAATGGCGTATCGGCTTGCCTCATAACAATCGCCGCGATGAGGGGCAGAGACGGCAATGACGACGCTGATTTCAGCAATTTCGACGACGCCGATCCGGTGTGCGATAGCAACCTTGGCTCCGGGCCAGCGAGCTTCGATTTCGTCGCCGATTTGCTGCAGCGTCTTGACGGCCATCGGGACGTAGGCTTCATACTCCAGACGTACGGTCCGCGCGCCATGCGTCCATTCCCGGGTCGTGCCGGTGAATGTAAGGGCAGCACCGTTGTCAGGCTCAATGACCATAGCCGTGATCGCTTCTACCGACAGCGGCTGTTCAGTCACGACATAGCGGCTGGCAGGAGCTGCTGAGGGCTCGATTACGTCTTGTTCTGCTTCTTCCCCGCCTGATACAGGAGGGAGCAGGGCGAGCTCGTCACTTGCCAGTAGAAGCTGCTCGTCTGAGGCGTAAGCTTGATTGCAGGCCATGAACGAAATCGTAATCAATGAGGAATCCGCAGGATAACGAGTGATCAGCTCCTGCTTCAATTGGTGCACGGTGAGCTCGGCTTGATCCAGCTCAAGCGTGATGACAGCCCCTCCAAAACGCTCGGACAGACCGGCAAAAAGGTGGATATTCCATTTTACAGACATGTGTTTAACCTCTCGCTATCGTAATGTTAATGGTCTCCATAGCATACCATAATGTGTCCAAAAATGTTATGCTAGAGGCAGAGACTGGGGAACCGAGGAGGTGAGCGGAGAATGACCGCATTAACAGATCGATTTGGACGCGTTCACGATTATTTGCGTATTTCCGTTACGGATCGTTGCAATTTACGCTGCCTGTACTGTATGCCTGAGGAAGGGGTGCAGTTTGAACCCGCGGAGAATCTGCTAAGTTATGATCAAATCACCGAGGTCGTGCGCGCAGGTGCAAGCCTGGGAATTTCCAAGCTTAGAATTACCGGTGGAGAGCCGCTCGTCCGCCCGGGTCTGGCGGGTTTGGTCCGGCAGCTCGCAGCCATTCCGGGCATCAAGGACATCTCAATGACGACGAATGGCGTTCTCCTCGCTGATCAAGCCAAGGCACTTCGCGAGGCCGGCGTGAACCGTGTAAATATTAGTTTGGACACGCTCGATCCTGCCCGTTTTCAATTTATTGCAAGACGCGGTGATTTGAAGCGTGTTTTGAAAGGCATAGAGGTCGCGGCTCAAGTCGGTTTTGCCCCGATTAAGCTCAATTGCGTGCTGCTTAAAGGCGTCAATGAGGATGAGATCGCCGCATTTCTGCGTATGGCCCGCGATCAACCGCTTCATGTGCGATTTATCGAATATATGCCTATCGGCCATGCCGATGACAATTGGCGCAATCATTATTTGCCTCTAACGAGAGTTCTTGAGATCGCTGAGGAGAATGGCTTGAATATTGAGCAGATTCATGACGTGCAGGGGAATGGTCCTTCCGACGATTACCGGATTGAAGGCGGCAAAGGCTCTTTCGGACTTATCCATCCCGTGAGTGATCAGTTTTGCGCAAGGTGCAATCGACTGCGCTTAACCGCCGACGGTCATATTCATCCTTGCTTGTATTGGGTAGATGAATTGAATGTGAAGCCTGCCCTAGGCGACGAGAAGAAGATGCTTGAGCTGTTTAGCAAGGCGATGGCGATTAAACCGCTTAATCATGAAATGGCCGCGAAGCTTTCGAATGAGGCGCAAAGCCATGAGCCTACCGGAAGACGGATGTCTCAGATAGGCGGATAATATTAGTATCGGGAAAAGAGAGGGATCAGCATGACCGTTCAATCGGGGAATACTTCGATTACAATTGCATATACAGGTCAAGAGCCTGTTAGCCTGACAGCTGACGAAATGGCGAAATTGGCAGGCGCCAGCTTTCCGTTATCAAGTCGAATCGCCGGTGCTGCCGGCGAAGCATTCGATTTCGGTGCATGGTTTGAAGCATGGCGCGGCAAACAAGGGGTCGCTCCCGATGCACCTCTTCCAACCCATCTGAAAGTAGAAGCCGTTGATACGTTCGAGGCCCTTATTCCTTGGGAGCAATTAAAGGATGCTGCCGTGCAGTATGCCGTCGACGGAGCGCCCCTGCCTAAGGGCGGGCCCATTCGACTGTATGTGCCCCATGGTTCAAGCGAATGCTTAAATGTAAAAAGCGTTGTCGTATGCAAGTTCATCCATGACGAAGAGAAACGCGGGGAAGTATCCTACGGCTTCAAGCAAACCTTCTCAGCAGAAGAGATGCGATTAAAGCGGTAGTCCTTGCAAGCGGGAGGCAAGCATGAAAGATAAGGCAACGGATGCGCCAGATGTCGTATTGTTACATAGCAATGACATTCACAGTCGTTTGGAGCAAGCGGCCAAGATGGCTGCATACATCGAGGAGACACGGCGTATATACGGGGCTGAGTATGTATTAACCCTGGATATCGGCGATCATATGGACCGCATGCGCGTAGAAACGGAAGCAAGCGACGGCTTAGCTAACATTGATATGCTGAATGCCGCGGGGTACGAAGTTGTAACGATTGGCAACAATGAAGGGCTGACTTTTACATCGGAGCAGCTCACGGAAGCTTACGGTACACGAGCAGCCTTTAAGACGATATGCGCCAATTTCTATCAGCTTGAGGATGGCAAACGTCCGTCCTGGCTGCTCCCTAACACGATTGTTCATAAAGGGAAGCTGCGCATCGGCCTCATTGGCGTGACGGCTGCTTTCGCTGAGTTTTATAAACTTCTTGGCTGGGATGCAACAGATCCGTTGCAGGCTGTGGCAGAGCAAGTTGCCATACTCCGATCCCAAGTGGATGTGGTAGTGGTAATGTCGCATGTCGGCATTACGCTGGATCGCAAGATGGCAGCTGAGATTGCGGGTATCGACCTTATCCTTGGCGGACACACGCATCATTTATTCGAAGAGCCTGAAGTGATCGGCGAGACGTCTCTCTGCGCAGCGGGCAAATTCGGCGAATATCTCGGGCACGTGGAGATTAGAATGGAGAGCACAACGAATCGGCCGATCTTCCGTGCGAAATGCGTACCGATGGAGTCGAGGAGTGAGCAGCCTCAGGCGACAGCGCTAATCAGCGGCTTTAAAGCGGATAGCAGGCAACGTCTAAGCCGGGTTATCACCGTGCTGGACGAACCTATGCCTGCAAGCAGCGAGCATGAAACATCGCTCGCCAATTTGCTCGCCGCAGGCCTGCGGCGCAAAGCCGATGCCGAGATTGGCATCGTCAATACGGGCCAGCTGCTCAGCGGCCTCGCCGCAGGAGAAGTGACGGCAGGCGATTTGCATGCCCTCTGCCCGTCGCCGATAAATCCATGCCGGATGAAACTGACCGGCACTGAAATCCGCTTGTCGCTTGAAGAAGCGCTCCAACGCGAATACGTGGATAAACCGATCCGCGGGTTCGGTTTCCGCGGTCTGGTCCTCGGCACGCTTGCCGTAGACGGACTCGAAATCCACTATTCGCCGGAACGACCGAACTACAGCCGAATTTCCTCCATTGTAGTGAACGGTCATCCTTTACAGGAGGACGGGGTCTACATAGTTGGGACGATCGATATGTTTACCTTTGGGGTCGGTTATGAGAAAATCAAATACGGCACAGACGTTACCTATTATTTGCCTGAGTTTATACGCGATGTGCTGGAGCAGGAGCTGCTCGATAAAGCCGCAATTGCCGATAGCTATCGGCAGCGCTGGATTGAAGATTAAATCAAGTTTCAAAAACGCCTTAGGAGGATCAAATGGGAGACATTATTCACGCGATTATTTTAGGTATAGTGGAAGGGTTAACGGAGTTTCTGCCCGTTTCATCTTCGGGCCACATGATTTTGACGAATAAGCTGCTTGGAATAGCATCGGACGATCAGGCGATCGTTACGTTTGAAATTGTCATTCAGCTCGGCGCTATATTAGCGATGGCCATCGTTTATTGGGATCGCATTCTCGATTTGTTTGGTTTATCGCGCAAAGCACAATCGATGGGCACGCTTTCTTCCGGAAGACGCAAAACAAGCAAATTGAACTTGATCCATGTTGCGCTCGGAATTGTACCTGCCATGCTGCTTGCCTTCCTTCTCAAGGATATTATTAAAGGCGAAGGATTTAATCAGACCCCGGTCTTGATTTCCCTCGTTGTAGGCGGGATCTATATGATCGCTGCTGAGCGGCTGCAGAAGTCTCGTCGCATCAAGGTCGTTTCTGAAACGATGGATGATATATCTTATAAGCAGGCTTTCGGTATCGGCTTGCTGCAGTGTTTGTCGCTATGGCCGGGTTTTTCCCGTTCGGGTTCAACGATTGCCGGCGGCATGCTGACAGGGACAAGCTATAAAGCTGCAGCTGACTTCTCGTTTCTAATGGCAATTCCAATCATGGTGGCGGCTACCGGCTATGAAATGCTCGACAACTACAAGTTTATTGAGGGCGACAATTTGATGTTCTTTATCGTAGGCTTCCTCGTTTCCTTCGTTGTTGCTTGGCTTGTCATCGTCTTGTTCCTGCGGTTCATCCAGAAGGTAAGACTGACGCATTTCGCTATTTACCGTTTTGTATTGGCGGCTTTGTTCTGGCTGTTTGTGATGAGCTAATAAAAATAACTCGAATATGTCGATATTTGGCGAATCGGTTATTGCTCTTTTTTCGCAAATCCCTTACAGTAACATTACGAGGTTTTAATAAGTACTAGAAAGTATTGGATTTTCAATCCGTGCTTCGTTGGTATTTTCAGGGAAGAAACTTACCGCGCCGACACTGTACGGCATAGCATTTCTTCTTACCTAGCCTACAAATTTAGGAAAATAGATGCAAGGCAGGGGTCGATACGATGCGATTATTGCCCACACAGATGTGCCGGCCGGGCATGAGACTAGCGAAAAAGATATATTCCGAGGATGGACTGGTCCTGCTTGGGGAAAATGTCGAATTAACGGCAAAATTGATAACTCGCCTTTATGAATGCGGCGTTCATTTTGTCTATATTCAAGATCCGCGAACAGCCGATCTGATCATTCCCGATATTATAAGCGAAGAAACGAGACATAGGGCGCTTAGCGAGATTAGGACGAATTTCCGAGATTTAATGGATCGTCCTAATCGGAAGAGCGGCGTAACTTATCCATATATAGCGAAATCGTTCAAACAAATAATGACGATGGTTATCGATGATTTGACGGATCAGAAGGATGCTATGATCATGCTCATGAACATGGGCATTGTGGATGATTACTTGTTCCAGCATTCGCTGAATGTATCCGTTTATACGACTTTGCTGGGTATTGCGAATGGCTATTCGAGGGACGAGCTGATGACGCTTGGCCTTGGCGCCATGCTGCATGACATCGGCAAGACGCAGATTAGCATGAACATTCTCAAGAAGCAAGGCTCGCTGTCGAGAGATGAATACGAGGAAATGAAACGGCATGCGGAACGCGGCTACTATCTGTTAAAGGATGAGCCGAATATTCCGTTGCTGGCTGCCCACTGTGCCTATCAGCATCATGAACGGTTGGATGGCAGCGGATATCCGCGCGGCATTAAAGGCAACGAGATTCACGAGTACGCGAAATGGATTGGCCTTGTTGATTCCTATGATGCGATGACGACAACCCGCATTTATCGGAATCCGCTGCTGCCGCACGAAGCGGTAGAATCCCTATATGCAGGCACGGGCACATTATACGAGCAGCGGATGCTTCAGCTGTTCCGTGATAAAGTCGCCATTTACCCGCTTGGCATTACAGTGAAGTTCCATTCCGGAGAGACCGGCGTCGTCGTAGATATTAACGCTTCTTGCCCGCACAGGCCTGTCGTTCGTATTCTGAACGACGAGCAGGGCGAAGAGCTGAAGGTGCCTTACGAGGTCGACTTATCGAAGCAATTGACGACAATGATCGTTGGCGTGAATGAAGATCAACCTTTTGCAGAGGCTTACTGAAGCTGAGAAGTTGTAACTGCTCCAGCAACCCAATTCAATACGGAAGTCCGGGGAGCCGAGCAGGCTCCTTTTCGTTTTTTTGCGCCATTGTGTTTGCAACGAGCGACTTCGGACATTACAATAAAAGAAAGTTATTTAAGAGCGTGCGTTTATCATGACAAAGTAAGGTGCTGAAACATATGCAGAATGCTATATCTTTTGTACAACCGGATTCAAAGCTGTTATACACGCCCGCGAACGATCCGTGGGATCCCATTCTTTCACTGCGCGAGCATGGTCGGCATGTGCTGACAAGTGTAGAGATGACGCTTTCCAATTTATGCAACATGCGCTGTGAACATTGTGCCGTTGGCGACACATTAGTTATGGCGGAGCCTGCGAAGCTGCCGCTCGATACGCTGCTGCGCAGATTGGACGAAGTCGAGCATCTGAAGACGATTAGTATTACCGGCGGAGAACCGACGTTCTCTGCGAAAGCCGTGCGCGAGTATATGATTCCGCTGCTCAAGTATGCGCGCAGCAGGGGCATAGCTTCACAAATCAACTCCAATGTCACATTGGACTATAACAGGTATGAGGAGATCGCACCTTACCTGGATGTGATGCATATTTCATTCAATTACACGAGCAGCGATGATTTTCACCAAATAGGCTTTGCCAAAAGCGGGCATCCTGTTTCGAAGGAAACTGCAACACGTATGTATGACCGCATGATTGAGAATGCAAGGCGACTAAGTGACGGCGGATTATTCGTATCGGCAGAGTCGATGATTAATTTCAGGACTTATAATAAAATGCCGGAAATCCACAAGCTGATTCTTGAAATGGGCTGTAAGCGTCATGAAGTTCATCCGATGTACCCGAGTGCATTCGCGGCGGATTTGCCTGTCATTTCGAAGCAACAGATGCGGGATGCGATTACTTCCTTGCTGGATAGCCGAGACCCATCTGTCTGGATGCTCTTCGGCACGCTGCCGTTCTACCACTGTAATGAACAGAAGGAAGATCGCGAGCTGCTTGCAAGATTGGCGGCGGCCCCGCTTGTAACCGTGCGCAACGATCCCGATGGCCGCAATCGGTTGAATGTGAACTTATTTACCGGCGATGTGTTCGTCACTGATTTCTCCGATGTTCCGGCGTTCGGCAACATTGGATCGGATCGGTTAGACGATCTGTTCGGCCGATGGCTTGCACATCCGCTGGCGCGCAGCGTAGATTGTCATTGCCCGGCTGCATCCTGCTGCGGACCGAACCTGCTCGTGAAAGATATGTATTACCGGGATGTCGACTTTGGAACTCGTCAAGCCATCCTATAATATAGATAGAGCGGCAATATGCCGATGAGAGGAGCGGACGAAGCCTTTGCATGAATTTGAAGCAGGCCGAATTCTGTTAAACTTAAGTGTAGTCCTTATTCTTGTATTGTTGAACGGGTTTTTCGTAGCGGCGGAGTTCTCCTTGGTGAAGGTCCGTTCATCAAGGCTGACTCAGCTGTCCAACGAAGGGCATAAGAGGGCTAAATACGCATTGACAGTCAATAAAAAGCTGGATGCGTACTTGTCAGCCACGCAATTCGGGATTACGTTAGCTTCTCTTGGCCTTGGTTGGGTAGGGGAGCCGGCCATTTCCGATCTCATCGTTGAACCTTTGTTTTTCAAATTCGGTTTGACCGATGAGACGCTCGTACATACGGTTTCGATTATTATCGGATTTCTCGTCATTACTTTCCTGCACATCGTACTTGGAGAGCTTGCGCCTAAATCGCTGGCGATCCAGAAATCGGAAGCAACATCCCTGTGGCTTTCAATGCCGCTGCTGTTCTTCTACAAAATGTTTCTGCCTGTCATTTGGCTGCTCAACGGATCGGCAAATCGCTTGCTGCGATTGTTTGGCGTTCAGCCTGCCAGCGAGCATGATTCGGCACATACCGAGGAAGAAATTCGCATTCTGATGAATCAGAGCGCCAAGAGCGGTATTATCGACAAGGATGAACTTCGTTTGTTCGATAATATTTTCGAATTTAGCGACAGGCTGGCTCGCGAGGTCATGCTGCCACGGACCGATATGGACTGTCTCTATGCGGATCATTCTTTTGAAGAGAACATGAAGATCGTCTACGCCACCAAACATACCCGCTATCCGGTTTGTGTGGAAGATAAGGATCAGCTTATCGGATTTGTACATATTACGGATTTACTTACATCCGATCCCGATGAGGAGCAGTCCATCCATAAATATCTCCGTCCTATATTGAATGTGCCGGAATCGATGGAGATCAGCCATGTTTTGAAGCTGATGCAGCGCAAGCATTCACAACTGGCTATCGTGGTGGATGAGTACGGCGGAACTGCGGGAATGCTGACAACGGAGAGCATCTTGGAGGAAATCGTCGGTGAAATTCATGACGAATTCGATAATCAGCAGCCTAACATTGTCGTTAAAGGAGATGTCACCTCCGTTGACGGCCGGATGCTGATCGAAGAAATCAACGATATGTTTAACTTGGATATCGAAGATGAGGACGTCGATACGATCGGCGGCTGGCTCTTCACGCAGCTGGAGGGTAACCCGGATAAAGGCAAGAAGATTGTAGTGGATGATTTCGCCTTTGAAGTAGCGGAGAGCGAACGTCTGCGCGTATTGCGTGTGTTTATCTACCGCGTGAAGAAGCAGACGGAACAATCCGAGCTGCAAGAACAGGAAGAGAAGGAATAACGATGTAGAAGCTGAGGCTGGCACTATCAATCATCATGGATGATTGATGGGGTCAGCTTTTTTTGCTTTGTCGGCCAACACTATTCCCCGGGAAATCAAAATGGACGATATTCATAATCTATAGGAACATTTACTGGGCGAATGTCATATGATTAGAAATGGAATTTTGTTACTGTTCCGGTCAGATTCGATTATTAGGAGGAGAATGCAGGTGAATGCGATAAAGCCGACACGAGATTGGTACCCCTTCATAGGTCCGTTCGACCCTTGCCCGCCTAAATATGTGAAATCCTACTACGTCCCGCCGAATGAATTTATACCCTATCAGCCGATGAATTTACCGCAGTTCTCGCTGGCAGATGCACTTAAATTAGGTACGCTTTGGCCGGCATTATACGGTCCCTATGAGGCGAAAAGCTCGATGAGGAGGCAGCAGGATGAATAAGCAGCTGGACGAAAACTATTATAAGAAGCTGCTTGAGCTGCAGCAGCTGGACTTTGCTTTGGTCGAATTGACCCTTTATCTCGATACGCATCCCAATGACCTTCAGGCTCTTCAGCAGTTCAATCAATTGGCCCAGCAGCGTCAGCAATGTGCATTGCAGTTCGAGATGGAATACGGTCCGCTCATGCAATTCGGTCACAGCTACTCCAAATACCCGTGGCAGTGGGTCGAATGCCCATGGCCTTGGCAAGTATAGGAGCTGTCATGCTGGTGTAGAAAGGAGAGGAGGAGATTCCATGTGGATTTATGAGAAGAAGCTCCAGTACCCCGTTCGGGTCAGCAAATGTGATCCCAGGGTGGCCGGCTATCTGATCGAGCAATACGGCGGGGCCGACGGCGAGCTGTCAGCGGCGCTGCGGTATTTAAATCAGCGGTACTCGATTCCTAACAAGGTGATTGGCCTGCTTACCGATATAGGTACGGAGGAGTTTGCCCATTTGGAAATGATCGCTACCATGATCTATAAGCTTACGAAGGATGCGACGCCGAAGCAGCTGGAAGAAGCGGGACTCGCTCCGAGTTATGTGAATCACGATAACGGACTGTTTTATAGCAATGCATCCGGAGTGCCGTGGACGGCAGCCTATATCGCGACGAAAGGTGATCCGCTCGCCGATTTGTATGAGGATATTGCAGCCGAGGAGAAGGCGCGTGCGACGTACCAATGGATTATCGATATGACCGACGACGTGGATTTGCAGGATGGACTTAAATTTCTGCGTGAGCGTGAGATCGTCCATGCGATGCGTTTCAAAGAAGCCGTCGAGATGATAAAAGCCGATCAGAGCACGAAGAAAGTGTTCTGAACTCGTGTTCAATCGATCTATAAGTACGAAGCTGGCCCTAGCGCGGAGCCGGCTTTTTTTGATTTTGGATAAGCAATTTTTGGCGAAATATAACTAGTTTTGTCAAAAGCCCCTTTCGACTGAAACTTTTATATTCCGCCTCGCGTTTACTAGGTACAATGTGATTGAAGTCTGGGAAAGCGGGGCGGAGGATGGACATACAATCGAATGTATCGACACCGAGAGAAACAACTATAAATCGTACTGACACTCCACTACAGCACCAAGCAACGGCCAACCATGGATTCAGAAGACGCTGGAAACGAATGGTCCGCATCATGACGATAAGTGGGATGATTCTGCTGATGCTTGGCATCACCGGAATCGGGTGGCTGCTGCTGACACCGTCCGGCAGCAACTTTCGCTATCTGATGGCGGATACGCTCATTACAACGCAGCACAGGCACTGGGCAAAGTACATAATCGGGCAGCACGAGCTGGACGTGCGCGTGCAGCAATATCAGCAGCGATTTAATGCTATGGGCGAAGAACGAGATACGCACGAAATCCATCCGCAGCTGCAGCCTCAGCCGCAGCCGATCCATACAGCCGTACCTGTCAGTACGCAGCCGGAAGCAAAGCCGCTCGTTGAAATCGAGGAGATTTCCGGTACAGGGTACAGCGGGTATGTCATGACGGTGAATGATCCAACGAAAATCCGCATTGGGGTTCCGGCGAAACAAGGCCGCGGTGAACGCGTTCGCAGTATGGTGGAGCGGACCGGGGCGATAGCTGGCGTAAATGGCGGTGGTTTTGCGGATCCGAATTGGCAGGGGAATGGATTTCAGCCGATTGGCATCGTCATGTCCGGAGGTAAGCTGTTCTATGATGATTTGGGCAAATCGAAGACTACACAAGTCGTAGGACTGGATCGCGATGGCAAAATGGTTGCGGGCCGCTATTCACTCACTGAGCTGGAGCAAATGGGGGTACAGGAAGCCGTGACGTTCCAGCCTCGCATTATTGTGAACGGCAAGGGACTTATTAAAAATGCGGCGGACGGCTGGGGAATTGCTCCTAGGACGGCGATGGGACAGAGGGAAGATGGAGCCATTCTCTTCGTGGTCATCGACGGCAGACAGCCCGGTCATAGCATTGGAGCGAATCTGTACGATGTTCAGCAAATCATGCTGGAGCGCGGGGCAGTCATTGCGGCTAATTTAGACGGAGGGTCATCCACTGTGCTGGTTAATGATGATCACGTCATCAACAAACCTTCGACTAAGAGCAGCGAGGGCAGATATTTGCCGACGGCATTCCTTGTGTTTGAGCATCCGGAGCAAGCAAACATTACGAATGTATGGGATGGACTTGGACCGAAAGATATTGATCCCGGCAAATGGTAAATGCAGGTTGCGCGACGGTCTTCTTTTCCAGTATGATAAAGGGCAATAATGCGAAAAGGGGATTTCTTCTTGCAAAGCAACGTTACATTGTCGCGGCCTGAGGCTATTATATTTGATATGGATGGAACATTGTTTGAAACGGATACGCTGCTTATTCACGTGCATGAGCGTATCTTCGAAACGCTGCGGGCTGAAGGGTTGTATATGAAGCCCACTCCGCCGGTAGAGAAGCTGCTGGGCTGCCTTGGCATGCTGCTGGAGGATATCTGGCGCAAGGTAATGCCGGACGGTACGGAGGCCGCTCAGAGAAGGGCTGACGAGCTGCTGCTCCAGTATGAGCTGGAGGGCTTGGAAGCCGGAGAGGGCGAGCTGTATCCGCATGTGGCGGAGACGCTGCAGTCACTCAAGGAGCAAGGATTCCGATTGTTTGTGGCCAGCAACGGGTTGGAGCGCTACGTGAAAGAGGTTGCCCGCTATAAAGGGATCGCACCGTTGTTTGATGGATTGTACAGTGCGGGAGAATATGGAACTGCGTCGAAGATCCATCTCGTAGCGCGGCTCATGGAGGACCACGATGTCAAGACTGCCTGGATGGTCGGCGACCGTTCCTCCGACGTGGAGGCCGGCAAGAGCAACGGGCTGGGCGTAGTCGGCTGCGCCTATGCCGTGTACGGGCGTAAAGAAGAGCTGCTAGGAGCGGATGCGCTTATCTCTGATTTCCGCGAGCTGCTTGCGTTGACGCAAGCGTAGAAATGAAGAGGCTGTCTCAAAAGTGTGGAAGCGACTTTTGAGGCGGCCTTTTTTTTGTTTTGTGAGGGGGAAGAGTACAGGTAGACCTCTATGTGAGCTACATTAGCGAAAATCGCCACAATGGGGTTTGATGTAGATCTCTAGGCGAGCTACATTAGCGAAAAATCATCAATATGGCTCTCAAGTAGATCTCTAGGCGAGCTACATTAGCGAAAAATCATCAATATGGCTCTCAAGTAGATCTCTAGGTGCGCTGCATATTCGGGAATCGTTACTTTAGGGGATTTACATAGGTGAAAATCGGCAAGGATTTAAACCTTTAGTTGAACTTTGTTTGTGAAAATTGTCCCAATGGTTACCGCCATCAGCAGGAGTGGGAAAGCGTGGATGGATTGCGAAGAGGGGGAGTGGTTACCGCACATGAGTGGGAAAGCGTGGATGGATTGCGAACAGAGGTAGTGGTTACCCTACATGAGTGGGAAAGCGTGGATGGATTGCGAAGAGAGGAAATGGTTACCGCACATTGGCGGTAAAGTGAGGATGCACCACAAAGAGAGGTACATGGTACCTCTCTTTAATGACCAACTATGTGTACTCAACAAACGAATCTGCTTGCAGTGGAATCTACCGGCGCGCCTCTGGCAGCTCCGTCACGTGCCAGCTGGACTAATCCAGCGAAGGCACCTGTTTATCCTGTTTATCCTGTTTCTCTTTGCGCCGCTTCTTCTGATCGTAAAGCCAGACGGCGTATTCCAGCGGCCGGACGATGGCTTGCTTATAGGTCTCGCGCTCCCCGGCCTGCGCGAATACTTCGCGAGCCGGCTTCGGATTCACCTCAAGCAGCCAGATCTGTCCTCTCCGGTCGATGGCCAGATCAAGCGCGAGCTCGCATAATCGCCCATAAGACTCTTCGAGATAGGCAGCTACTTTCACGCCGAAATCCTCGGCCTTTTTCATAATATCGGCAGCGGTATCCTCGTTCCTAATCCAGTCGCTCAGCAGCGATTGCATCTTGATCGCTTGGCCGCCTCCGTGGAGGTTGGAGGTAATGCTGCCGGAAGCGCCGATTCGTCCCGCGCAGCCGGTCACTTCCCATTCCCCTTTGCCGTTCTTCTGCACGAGCATCCGGTAATCATGCACGCGGCCATTCGGCAGCTTAAGCTGAATGCCTTGCTGCACGAGATACCGGTTCCCTTTCAGGTCCCAGGAGGCCAGCCTGCCTTGAATGCCGGAGAGTGATGCACGCTGGGGGCGAACGATGCGCCGATCTTGGTCTCTTCCCTGGATTAAATACTCGCCGCCTTGCTGTTTCTCGATGCGTAGTATACCTCTGCCCCCGGTTCCATTGATCGGCTTCAAGTAGATTAGCGGATACTTACGGATCATTTCCGTCAGATCGCCGGGACTCTCGTATAGCCGCGTCATGGGGAGATGCGGGACAAAGCCATCCTCCTTGCGCATCGTGCGGTACACCGTCCACTTGTTGCGGAGTACCCTGTTTAAGAAGGTCAAGTGGCCATATTTCTTACGGAAATGGCTGAGCTGAACGAAGCGATGGCTGCGCTGAATGCGGCAGCGATCATAGATCATATGGGGGAAGGAGCGCCATTTGCGCGACCAGCTTTTCGATGCGGTGTCATAGATATGGGCATGAATCCGGTTATCTGAATAGTTGACGTCCGCCGGTGTGAACACAAATACTTCAAGACCGAGCTTCTTGCCGGCCAACGTCATGCGTTGATAGATCGGTTTCTCCTCGAGCAATCCCTTGTCGTTCAAATAGAGCGTCAGGATGCCGAGAACCGGCTGAACCATAAGGACTCCTCCTAAAAGGTTTTGCAGTGACCGCAAAAACGAACTTCGGAAGCATAGACTTAAGGCGTTGCGGAGGTCAAACCCGCTTCAAATCAACTCTCAAAACGCAATGTCGGCTTGCCTGTCGGGCCGGTATGCAAGCTCACGGCCTTCATGCCGGCACGGAAACACATGGCCATACTGGAGGGATTATCAGAGGCGACAGTGCAGCTGAGAGAGCCCATGCGCTGACTGAGCGCCTTTAGCAGCGCGCTCCCGGCGCCTTGTCCGCGGAACTCCGGGGCAACGACGACGAAGCATGCGCGTTCGCCGCCTTCGGCAGCAAATGCGCACGCAGCCAGCTTGCCGCTGCTTGAGATCGCCAGTGCAATTGCGGCAGGCGACTCGCCGGAACGGCTGCAGGCCAGCTGCGCCGCGGGAAGCTCCCGCAGCTCAACCAAGGCTGCATTTGTAATGCGATCGTCGCCATACCGGTATAAGAAGCGGGTGACCTTCTCCTTCGCAGACGCCCATTGGGTTGGTGTTAGCAGCTTTACCTGCACGGCAAATCACTCCTCGCTATAGACCCTTCAGCTTGAGCAAATACTGGCTGTAGTGAAAAATGCGCTCAAGCGAACGTTTGCGAATATCAGGCTCGTCGAATTTCATCGGCTTCGCGTTGGCTTCGAAGAACCAGATACCTCCAAACTGGTCCACGCCAAGGTCCATCGACATTTCCGCCAATCGGCGGCCGGAGCCGCGCTCGATTTGACGAGCAATTATTAACGCAGCGTTGCGGGCCTTTACTAGCAGTTTACGTGCCTCATCTTGACCAAATACGCTGACAAGCAGCTTCTCCGGATCTTCGATGCTGCCGCCTCGAGGAACATGGGTCGTGATGCTGTACGTTCCGGCTACGCGTGCACCGATGCCGGAGATGTCCCATTGACCCCGCCGATTCTTCTGTACAAGCGCGCGAAGATCGAAGGAGCGCTCATTAAAGGCAGCGAGCTGGATGCCCTGCTGGGCAATGTAACGCTCCCCGCTGCTTTCCTTGATAATGCGGGTCCACAGCTTCCCGATCGTGCCGCAATTGTAAGTCGTACTCCCGCGATCCCCTTGAATCTTCAAGCGGTAGGGAAGCGGCTTTTCCTGCTGCAGCTGGATCGTCATAATACCTTTTCCGGCTTTGCCGCTGACCGGTTTGAGGTATAAAAATTTATGCTTCAGCATCATTTTGCCGAGTCCGCTTATCGTAAGCAGGCGGCGCGTTGCCGGAATGAACGGCTGAGTCGTGCGCGACTGCTTCAACCATTTGAACAGACTCCACTTGTTGAAAAAAGCAGGATTGAAGAGCTGGATGCGGGGATGTTTGACACATGCCGCAATTTTACGTTTCACTTCCGGCTGAAGCTCATCTTCGCGGAGCGGAATCCTGTTATAGATGAGGTCGGGCAGCGGGAATTTCCCCAGCTCCCAGCTCTCGGTAGCCGTGTTGAAGGTGAAGCCGTCAAGCAGCTTGCGCTGAAGCTTCAGCTGCTTGACAGTCAGGACGTAAACCAGAAAACCAAACTCGGTGCCCATAGCAATGATGTCTGCAAAGTTTCCGCGATTGCCTCGAAATAGCTGTATATCGTCTTCTATCGTTAAGATAGCGAGAACCGGCTGCTTACGCTGAATGGAGGCGGCTTCATCTACCGCCGCCGTATCCTCGTGAATAACGAGTGCCATTAAGCTTCGCCTCCTTGCCCCGTGAACCTGCTTAGATACATGCAATGATCCAGAATATGACTTACGGAATCACGTCCTTGCGCACGCAGGGCGGGATGGCTGAAGATCGATCGGCCCGGCTTGGCGTTGGCTTCAAACATCCAAACCTCACCGTCCTTGTCGATGCCGATATCAAGCCCGAGTTCACCAAGCGTGTGCGGGAAATTGCGTTCAATCGCTTCCGACAGCTTCACCGAGACATCCTTGGCTTTCGTCAAGATTTCGTCCGAACGATCTCCGAAGGCCCGGCTGAGCGCCTGTTCCGGAGTCAGCAGCTGGCCGCCGTTCTTGATATGCGTGGTGACGCTGCCGCGTCCGGCTTTCTTCGCGCCGATGCCCACCGGCACCCATTTGTTGCTGCCATTCTTGTGCATATGGAAACGGAAGTCGATCGGACATCCGTCAATTTCGATTAATCGCACGCCTTGCTGGCTGACATAACGACCAAGTCCGCTGCCATGTCTCGATTCCAGCATGCGCATAAGGCTGCTGAAGCTCGTGAAACGAAGCAGCACATTCGTATCCCCTCTGCGGTATCTGGCAAAATAGCCGCGTTTCGGATGATACGTCAGTCGATAAATCCCGATGCCGAGGCTGCCGGCAGAAGGTTTGTAATAAATGAATTGATGTTTCTCAAGCATCTCTTTGATTTTGTCGGCACGCGGGTTATTCACCGATTCCGGCAAATGCTCCAGCGCTTCCACATCCTTATCGAGCAGCTTATAAACATCGGATTTATTGAAGAAGCTCCAGTTGAAGAACGGTACGCCTTTACGGATAAATTTCTCCCTCAGCGACATAATCGAAGCTGTAGTCTCGGCGATGCGGCTTGGGAGGCGGTTGTAAACGACATCAGGGAGCGGAACGACTTTGCGGTACCAGCTTCCCGTACTGTTCAGGAAATACCCATTAATCGTTCCTTGATTCCAGTTTACATCGCGCGGCGTAAAGGCGAAGAAATAGGCTTTGCGTTCTCCTGTTTTTAGCAGCTGCCGGATGTACCCCGATCTTGCGCCAAAAGGAGAATCGGCGGAGCGGCTGCCATCTGTCAGCACGCCGATGAGAGGTCCGATTTGAACCTCATTATCACTGCCTTGGATATAAGAAATACTGCCTGCCTTCGGAACCCGGATGGATTGGCGAACGCCTGCGGAGAGGTAGAGGTGATGGCCTTGCCGATCGATCGGCTTTACGGCAGCAGTTATGCTTTCATGACCAAGCTTAAGCTGAATGGTTTTTTTGCCGGAGAGCTTCAGCGATTTAAGGAGTGAGCCCGACAGGTAAACGATTCGGTCGCTTGATGGTGAGAAGTGTACATGACAAGATGTCAAACTCATGGATGAACCTCCTGGATGTATCTCCTTTGATTTCGTCCAAACTGATAAACCGGCTGTCTGTGAGCGGCGAGTTTCATGGCGTAACGGATCGGTCGTTCAACGGCCAGCCTTGCAGCGCTCTCGTCACCTTCAAGTGCCTTCCGTCCGGGTTTGGCATTGGCTTCAAGCAGCCAGACCCGGCCGCCCTGCTCAATACCGTAGTCGATGCCGAGCTCGGCGAGCCTGCCAAAATGATTCTCCAGCGCCGCCGCCGCCCGTTCGCTGATCCAGCGAATTCGTCCGAGCAGCCGTCCGGCGGTTTCGCTGTCGAACTGTTCCGTTAATGCCTCAAGAGCCCCTTGGGCAGATCCGCCGCCATGCAAGTTGGCGGTAACGCTTCCCCGCTCCCCGGTTCGAACAGCTGCACCTGTGAACGACCATTTGCCCGATTCGTCTTTCTGGATTAATACCCGAACATCATATGAGCGGCCATCCTTGCCGGTAAGGGGCAAGTAAGGCTGAACGATATACGTCACGGAAGCGACGAAGCGATGGATCCATCGGCATGCGTCCTGCCAATTGTCGTATATCACCGCAAGGGGGCGGTTCTTCCGGTCGCGGCCGTCAATGTGCCAGCCGTCGTCTCTCCGAAGCAGTCGCAATGCGCCTTTTCCGTGGCTGCCTGCAGAGGGTTTGAGAAATAAGCCTTCGGGATATTGCTTCATCAGCTGCGTAAGATCAGACGCTCCCTCGTACTTATAGGTGGAAGGGAGCCACGGCGACAGCTGCGAATCGCGTTCGAGCTCCCGATAAACGTCTAGTTTGCCGGGAAGCGAACCATTCAGCAGTATATACGGCTTCAGTCGTTTCAGTTCCGCAAGTGCGCAGCTTGCTAGCTTATATTGGACATTCGTCCTGGGAAGCGAACGGTCATAGAGCACATCGGGAAGCGGGAAGCTTCCTTGCTGCCACCGGCCGTGCTTTAGACGGAAGCCATTAATCAATCGAGATGAGCCGCCTGCGACTTGGGAAGCGCAGAATAAATAGACGAATAGGCCGATGGATTGCCCAAACCGGGATAAACGGCGGCAAAATAGATCCTCAGGCATCACCGGAGGGGAATCGTCTCCGCCGGCGCTTGAGGAAGGTACATGAGAGGGTTCGCTAATCATAATACCGAGGACGCTGCTGCACGGATTCTCAGCCATCACCGCTTCCTCCTTTTCGTTAAAATTCGGCCAAATGTCTTGCATAACGCACCATATTTCGAACGGAAGGACGGATTTTCTTATCCTGAAGCGGTGTATTGTCGTTCTTGGATGGCTTGGAATTCACTTCGAGCAGCCACACCCGGCCGCTGGCGTCAAGCGCTAAGTCGATGCCGAGCTCGCCGAAATGGGCGGGAATGTGCGCGTCGATCCCTTTGGCGATTTCAAGCGCTGCCCGCTGCAGCTTTCCGGGTGCGTCTTGAGCATTTGAGCCGGACAAATTGGATTTGGCGACCGCTTCTTTCACGGTGCTGAGCGTGCCGCCGCGTGCCAGGTTGGACACGAAATGATGGTTGCCGGCCGTTCGTGCCACAATGGAGGTAAGCGCCCATTTGCCGGTTTCGTTCTTCTGCACGAGCGCGCGGAAGTCGACAGGCCTTCCCATGATGTCGATCAAATGCAGCCCTTGCTGAATTTGATAGCGCACCGTTTTCATTTTGCCTGCGAGGGAAGCATAGAGCTTATCAATGCCGCCAAAATGCTGCCTGCGCGTGCCGAGTGTCGTTGCATACTGTGCGGAATAGGAGTCCGTATCCAGTCGGGAGATCCGGATGATGCCTTTGCCCAAGCTGCCGCGTACCGGCTTCAAGAAGACGGTATTATGTTTGGAGCACATCGACTTCAACACCTGCAACCCGCGAAGCACATGGGATTCGGGTAAATAGCGAACGAGAGCGGGATCCTTTACAAGGGCATCGAACACTTCGGCTTTATCGAGAAACTTCTCATTGAACACGACGCTGTTATGACGATGCTTGGTTTCTTTAATGAAGAGCTGTACATTTGGACGGTTTTCGAGCTTGCGAGAGGTCAGACGATTGTTGACAACGTCCGGTGCAGGTACTGGTACTTTCCGCCAGCCATCGGAATAGACCCAGCCTTCGAGCGTGTTGAAATTGTCTGTAATATGATCCGGTGTGAAGAAATAAACATGAGCGCCTTGCGCTTCGCAGGCGTCTACGAGTTCCTTGCAGAACATAGTGATGGTTCCAAACGGCCGATCCCTGGCTTCCGGATCATCACGGCTGATAAGCACGCCGATTAGCGGGCCAACCGAGAGTGTGGCGTTCTCTTGCCGGTAGCGGATTCGTAGTGTGGTGCTTGAGATCAGCCCCATTTTGCGGGCTAAGCTTTGCCCAATACGCATACCGTCAAACCGCTCGACCGGGACGACTTTTACATAGTGGCGGAATGCACCGAATTTCAGCATGATCGGCTGTCCTTGCGGTATTTTCCACTGTCTCAAATAAGCATCACCGAGCATAATGGCATCATCCGGCAAGATGCCTGGGCTGATCACCTGAACGGCGACTTTCGATTTCAGCATCGACGGATCTCCTTCCAAGCTGGAGGATGACGACGTGCAGCTTGCGGTCTATGGGATTTTCACACGAATTACTTTCATCATATGAGGACATCTACCCCTTGGTGATTGGCGGACATCATGAAAAACATGGGGGAAAGGCCCTTTTTCCAAGATACTTGACCGCTCCGCAGATGTGCCGGCAGGAAGAGCATCTGCTAATATAGAACTAGAACAAGCCGAGGAATTGGTTGAAACAAGTAAGGGGGGCCACTGTGATAACAGGAGAAAAGGGACTTGAATCGCAGACGAAACATGAGCGACTCATGCAGTATATCCAGCAGCTCGAAATTGGTACGAAACTTTCTGTACGCACGATGGCCGAGGAGCTGGAAGTCAGTGAAGGCACTGCATATAAGGCGATCAAAGAAGCGGAAGCAACCGGGCTTGTCAGCACCAAAGAGCGGATCGGCACCGTACGTATACAGCGGAAGAACCGGGAATCGCTGGACCGGTTAACGTTCGGAGAAGTGCTCGATATTGTGCAAGGTGAATTGATAGGCGGAGCGGCGGGACTTGTGAAGACCCTGCATAAATTCGTCATCGGTGCGATGGAGCTCGATGCGATGGTCCGTTATATTGACGCTGGAAGTCTGTTGATTGTCGGTAACAGGCAAGGGGCACACGGCTGCGCGCTTGAGCAGGGGGCCGGCGTGTTAATTACGGGGGGATTCGGCACCAGCGAGGATATGAAACGTCTGGCGGATGAGAAAGGGTTGCCGATTATTTCCTCCAAACACGATACGTTTACCGTCGCTTCGATGATTAACCGCGCCATGTTTGACCGATTGATCCGTCAGAAAATCATGCTGGTCGAAGACATCGTCACCTACAGCCGTCCGGTTGAAACGATGAGACTCGGCGAGACGAAAGCGGATTATGTTTCGCTGGCCAGCCGTGTCGGGGGAACGCGGTTCCCCGTGTTGGATGATCGGGGCAGGGTCGTCGGGATTATGACGGCAAAGGATGCCGAAGGCGCACAGGATTCCCAGCTGGTAGAGCGGCTGATGACGCGAAGCCCGATTACGGCTGCGCCGAACATTCCGATTGCTTCGGCGGCACATACGATGGCAGCCGAAGGCATCGACCTGCTGCCGATCGTCGATAAGAATCGCAAACTGCTTGCGGCGCTCAGCCGAAGCGAAGTATTGGAAGCGATGCGGTATGCCGGGAAACAGAAAGAATCCGGTGAAACCTTCGATGAATTGATCGGAGCGGGATTTGAGAAGAAAGAAAGCGAGCAAGGTGGAGATTGGCTGTACGAGGGAAGAATTACGCCGCAGATGTCCGGAACATTCGGAACCATCTCGGAAGGCGTATTGGTTACACTCATGAATCAGGCGGCGCGGGGATTAATTCGGGAGCTCGGGAAGCGGGATTATGTCATCGAAAGCATGACGACGTACTTCGTAAGACCTGTCCAGCTGGAAAGCGAAGTGGTCATTATGCCGAGTTTACTGGAGATGAGCCGCAAGAGCGCCAAGCTCGAAATTGAGTTGAAAGACCCCGGCGGCCTTGCTGCCAAAGCGCTGCTTACGGCGCAGCTGATAGATCCGTATTAACCTTTCATCGAGCGATAAACGCTGCCGTTGCGCAGTCCCGCGAACAGGTTGAACAGACCCAGAACGATAAACAGAGCGCCGATGATAACTTTTACCGTGGAGCCGCTGTAGGCAAGCATCATAAACAAAGCAATGAAGATTAGCATGATGCCCATACTCATATTCATCCGTGCTGCGTTTAACCCGCGCACGCGCGTGTCGGTAGAGCGGCGTGCCTGGAAGCTGAAATAAACCGAGAGCAGCGATGTGCCGCAAATGATAATAACGATCGCCCAATGTAATGCATTGACCATAGTAAAACAAGCATCTCCTTTTAAGCTGTGCAGCTTTCAATATGTGCCTTATTGTACCATGAATGACAGCTGCAAGTGAAACGGCGAGTGCCGATGCAGGATCAATTAATCTGTCGTTGATTGAGCGTGGCTTTGAACCACACTTGAAGCACATTATCGACAACGAGCATCGTGCGAATTTGCACAACGAACTCCTTGCCTTCCACGGCGTAAATTTTGCGGTCCAGCAGATCCCAGGAAAGCTCGGCATTTGAATTGATTTTGTAGATACTGGTGCCTACGAAGACGGATAAGTCTGTTTTCAATTTGTTTTTAAGCGCTAATTTGACTTGTTCATTTGAAATGGGAGCCCCATCGCTCCCTTTATTATCCAGCAAAATCGGCTGAACGCTCTGAATAACGGTATGCTGGTCTTTAAATTTATTCAGCTTCTTGATTCGATCCTCGTAGTCAATCAGCTTATCCTCAAGCGCCGTGTTGCTGTCGCGGAGCGCATTGAAATTCATAAAGAAGATGGCGTGATAGACCATCGCGCCTAATATGGAGCCCAGCACGACATAAGCAGCCGCTTGCATCAGCCTCGTAAATCGTTCGAAAGGCGGTACCCTCATCGGTCAGACCGCCCCTCTGCATAACCACCGGATAAGCTCAGTTCCCATATGCGCACCGAGAAAAGCACACAGAATATACGCGATTTGCAGCACAACCGGCGAGAGATGTCCTTCTATCATGTTGCTTTCAATGACGCGCATCGGGTCGATCGTTCCGCCAACGGCCGCTACCAGCGCCCATATTTTCAGCCTTGAAGCGGTTTCCAGCATAATGGCTGCCGGTGCTGCCAATACGAATACAGATCCGATGCCCGCCAGCATGGAGCCGCCGAATACAACGCCGAAGGCAATGAAGAAATCTATCGTCGCTTTGGATAAGAAGGAGTCCATTTATACGTTCACCCTTCCCGTGGAATGAGAGGACGTCATGCTCGTCCCCTAGTCCATTCTATGGGCGAGGAGGGGTTCAATATGATAAACTAGTATAAAATGATGCTTCGATAGAAAGAAAGAAGGAATAGCGATGAGCGGCGGACCAGACTTTGTACATTTACACGTTCATAGCGAATTCAGCCTGCTCGATGGGGCTGCAAGAATCCGGGATCTAGTGGATCAAGCGGCCGCGCTTGGCATGAAGGCGCTGGCACTTACGGACCATGGCGTCATGTACGGCGCAGTTCCGTTTTATAAAGCCTGCAGGGCACAAGGAATCAAGCCGATTATCGGCTGCGAGGTTTATTTGACGACAGGCTCGCGCTTCGAGAAGGGCGCTCGCAAAGATAACCCGATTTATCATCTCATCCTGCTTGCCAAGAATGAGACCGGCTATCGAAACTTGATGAAGCTGAGCTCGATCGGACATCTGGAAGGCTTCCATTACAAGCCGCGTATCGACTTTGAATCGCTCTCGCAGCATGCGGAGGGGCTTATTTGTCTCAGCTCCTGTTTGGGAAGCGAGATTGCCCAGCATCTGCTGCATGACCGTACGGAGCATGCGCTTCGATCGGCGAACAGGTACCGTGATATTTTCGGCGATGACTTCTACTTGGAGCTGCAAGATCACGGCATGCTGGAGCAGAAGAAAGTGCTGCAGGCGACGCTTGCGCTGGCGAAGGAAACAGGCATCAAGACCGTTGCGACGAACGACGTGCATTACTTGAAATCGACGGATGCCGCCGTGCAGGATGTACTGATCTGCATCGGCACAGGCAAAACCATCGAAGATGAAGACCGGCTGCAAATGCTGACGGATCAGATGTATTTGAAGAGCGCGGACGAGATGACGATGCTGTTCCGTCAGGCGCCGGAAGCGGTTGCGCGCACGGTGGAAATTGCCGAGAAATGCAACTTGGAGCTGACGTTTGGCCGAGCACTGCTTCCATCGTTCAGCCCGATTCCAACCGGAATGTCGTCGTCGGCTTATTTGGCCGCTTTATGTCATGAAGGATTGGAAGCCCGATATGCCGGAAATCCGGATTGGGCCGATGATTCCCGCGCAAAGGTGCAAGCCGTGACGAGATTGGAGTACGAGCTGGGCGTCATTGATAAAATGGGCTTCAGCGACTATTTCCTCATCGTTTGGGATTTCATTCGTTTTGCCCATGAGCAGGGCATTCGGACAGGTCCGGGGAGGGGCTCCTCTGCCGGCAGCTTGGTTGCCTATACGCTGAATATTACCGACGTAGACCCGATCAGATACAAGCTGTTGTTCGAGCGATTCCTAAATCCGGAACGGATCTCCATGCCCGATATCGATATCGATTTTAATGATGAGCGACGCGACGAAGTAATTAATTATGTCTCAGCCAAATATGGCGAGGAGCATGTGGCCCAAATCATTACGTTCGGAACGATGGCGGCCAAAGCTGCCGTGCGCGACGTCGGCCGCGCGATGGCTGTTCCTTTCGCCGAAGTGGATCGGGCTGCGAAGCTTATCCCGAACCAGCTGGGCATTTCGCTGGAAGAAGCGCTGCGGATGAGCGCGGAGCTTCGCGAGGCTACCGAGCGCCAGCCGAAGACAGGCGATTTGCTGCGGATGGCCTTGAAGGTAGAGGGCATGCCGCGCCATGCTTCGACGCATGCTGCCGGAGTTGTGATTTCCGGCGAGCCGCTGACGCACTATGTGCCGCTTCAAGCCGGGAGTGAGCGTACGGCGTTAACGCAGTATTCCATGGAACATCTGGAATCCGTGGGATTGCTCAAGATGGACTTTCTCGGACTGCGCACGCTTTCCATCCTTGAACGGACACTCAACTGGGTGAAGGAACAACAGGGCATCACGGTCGATTTCCGTTTTATTTCGGATCAGGATCCGTCCACATACGAGATGCTGACACGCGGTGAAACGACGGGCATTTTCCAGTTGGAGTCTGCCGGTGTTCGCCGCGTGCTCAAAGAGCTAAAGCCGACGCAATTCGAAGATATCGTTTCGGTACTTGCGCTTTACCGGCCGGGCCCGATGGAGTTTATACCGAAATTCATTCAAGGCAAGCACGGGCATGTGGAGGTTGAATATCCCCATCCATCGCTGAAACCGATTCTGGCCGATACGTATGGCATCATCGTTTATCAAGAGCAGATTATGCAGATTGCCTCGTCGATGGCGGGTTTCTCGCTGGGAGAAGCGGACCTGCTCCGCCGTGCCGTATCCAAGAAGAAGCGCGAAGTGCTGGATGAACAGCGCGCTCACTTCGTGGAGGGCAGCTTAGCTCAAGGGTACGAGAAAACGGATGCCAATGCGGTTTACGATATGATCGTCCGTTTCGCCGATTACGGTTTCCCGCGCGCGCATGCCGCCGCCTATGGCGTATTGGCTTTCCAAACGGCATGGTTGAAAGCGAATCATCCTGTTGCGTTTATGGCTTCCATGCTGGCATCCGTGACGGGAAGCCAGCGCAAAACGGCAGAATATGTGGATGAATGCCGCCGGATGGGCATTGATGTGCTGCCGCCGGACGTGAATGAGAGCAGCGTGACGTTCACGCCGGTAAACGGAGCGGTTCGCTTCGGCTTGGCGTCGATCAAGAACGTCGGCACGCAGGCGATCGATTCGCTGCTGAAGGAGCGGGCAGAACGTCCGTTTGACAGCTTGCTTGACCTGTGCCGAAGAGTCGACCTGCGCGTAGTGAACAAACGGGTGCTGGAGTCGTTAATTCAAGCAGGCGCTTGCGATTCATTGGCAGGTCACCGTGCGCAGCTGATTGCGGTGTTGGATGAGACGGTCGATGCCGCGCTCAAATGGCGCAAGGAACGCGAGGAATTGCAGATCGAACTGTTCGGCTTCGATGAGGTGCAGAACTGGGATATCGAGATGCCGGAGGTACGGCCGTTTACGACGGGACAGCTGCTTGCGCTCGAGCGGGAGCTGCTCGGCATGTATTTGTCCGGCCATCCGCTTGACGACCATAAGGAATTGCTCGAAGAATTGCCGCTCGATCGCCTTGTTGATCTATCCGAAGCGCCTGAAGGCTCTTTCGCTGTCGTAGCCGCGATGGTGGTGTCGGTGAAGCCGTTTACGACGCGCAAAGGTCAATCGATGGCATTTCTGGAAATCGAGGATCGCATTATGCGGGTGGAAGCTGTCGCTTTTCCGACGATTTGGCAGCGGCACTCGAACATGCTCGATCCCGGCAGCTTGGTACTCGTCCTCGCGAATGTGCAGCATCAGGACGAGGATTATAAGCTGCTGATCGAGGATGTTGCTCTGCTCGGCGGAGGCGGGCCTGGTCAGGACGCAGCCTCGCAGGTGCAGCGCCTGCAGCGGCAAGCGCGCAGCAAGGCCGCGCGGACTGCCGGCGGCGCTTCGGGCGCCGCGGATCGCAAAGGCGGAGGCGGGCCTGCCGGTACGCAGCCGGCTTCGGCGCAGCCTGCGAAGACGGCGTCCGCGGGCGCGAGAGCGGCCGCTGCGCCTCAAGCGCAAGCGAAGCCTTCGGCGGCTCCGTCCGGTGCTGCCGCGCAGGATGCCGAGAAGCCGGCGGCTTCCGCGAAGAACTACGCCGCGGAAGATCGTGCTCCGGCAACGGGCTCTTCCGCAGCGCAAGCCGGGCCCGCTAAGACATCAGCGCCGGCCAAACGTCCGCAGCGGCTCTATATCAAGATCGCTGCAGGACGCGAGGATTCCGCTGCGCTTGAGAAGCTGAAGGCCCTGCTCGGAGGAAGCGCGGGTACTTATGAGACCGTGCTGTTCTATGAGCGGGAAGGCCGAACGGTCGCTCTAAGCGATGCATTCCGAATCAAGCCCTCGCCGCAGCTGCTGCAGCAGATCGAGTCGATTTTTGGTAAAGGCTCGGCGGTCGTGAAATAATAAAGGACAACCTGAGCGAGTGTCAGAACACAGGTCGAATGATGCTGAACTCGCTCTATCCGGCACGAATAATCGTTTTGTGAAGCCAGGCACAAGTTGTAACGCGCCTGCATACATTTAGGAGACACAGAGCTTGATGGCTCTGCATTTCGCCGCTTGTGCGGACTGGCGTTTGTCAGCTGACGATGGTCGTTGGCCGCTGGCGCTCCGCCCGATTCGTACAAGCAGATGCGGGGGGATGAACAGTGTCGTCCGACATGGAAAAATGGCTTAACAGACGTGGTGTTTCAGTTGGTGATGTTGCGGATATCGTATTTTCGCTGCAGCGTCCTTATAATCCGGATCTCACTTACCAAGAATGCGAAGAGAGTGTGCATACGGTACTTAATAAACGCGAGGTGCAATATGTGCTGTTTACAGGCATTGCCCTCGATGAGTTAGCGGAACGCAAGCTGCTCCCGGAGCCGCTTCAGGCGATTATGGAGGCAGATGAGTCCCTCTACGGGGTGGACGAAACGCTGGCTCTTGGCATTACAAACGTATATGGGATGATCGGCCTCACAAGCTTTGGCTACTTGGACAAAGTAAAGCCGGGCATCATTCGCAAATTGAACGAGAAAGGCCAGCATGTGCATGTTTTTCTGGATGATTTGGTAGCCGGTCTGGCTGCTGCGGCATCCGCACGTATCGCGCATCAGGATCCGAAGGCTAACCGGTACGAAGTTGAAGATCGTCCTTAAACGGGGAGAGCCTCTCTCGGGGCTCAAAATCGCTTCCAGCCTTGTGGCGTTGCGGTGAAAACTAAACATATGGTATCATTATGACATCATATGCCCAGATAACGTGTGTTTATATTGCGGCCAATGCGTTTACATGTACGCGCAGATGATCTTTTATTAATGCTCAGGGGGTTCCTTCATGTGGACGGTTATCTACATCGCGCCGACGGCAAAAATTGCGGAGAGCATTAAAAACCGGCTGACCCAAGAAGGGTTTCTCGTAAAGATCAGACCGATTAATGTTTCCAAGCAACAGTACGAAATATTGGTCCCATCTGGCGAACTGGAAGAAGTGCAGGAAGTGTTAAATAACATTCTCAACTCGCAACGTTAATTTCCAATTACGGAGTACCTAAGCGCGGGCGATGTAAAAAAACTATTGCGTACCTAACGCGCAGCGTGTAAATTCAGTACTGTTGCGTTTACAGAGGTACATTCTAAACTACTGCATACTCATAAGCGCAACGAACTAAATGTTAAACTACTGCGTTCTACCAGCGCAGTGAAGTACATTCCAAACTTTGCGCCCCCAAAGAGGTGTCTTTTGTGTTCAAGGACTTATTTCATAAAAAGAAATATGCCACAATTCCTTCGGGCCAGCCGAGAACGAAGCCGGATATTCCGGAAGGCTTAATGTCCAAATGTCCGAAGTGCGGCAATATTCAATTCAGCAAAGAAGTCGAGAAAAACTTAAAAGTATGCCCGGGCTGCGGCCACCATTTCCGGCTGAACGCTTGGGAACGAATCGCCATTACGCTCGATGAAGGGCGTTTGGTTGAGTATGATGCGGATCTGGAGTCGGTTGATCCGCTTCCTTTCCCGGGTTATGCAAACAAGCTGGAAGCACAGAAGAAGAGCTCCGGTCTTAAAGATGCGGTTGTTACAGGAGAGGGGACGATCGGCGGATTGCCGGTCGTCGCCGCTTTCATGAGCTTTGATTTCTTTGCAGGCAGTATGGGATCGGTTGTCGGTGAGAAAATCACGCGAGCGATTGAACAAGCCCATGCGAAGAAGCTGCCGCTTCTTATTTTCTCTACTTCCAGCGGTGCGCGGATGCAAGAAAGTATTCTCAGCTTGATGCAAATGGCCAAGACAAGCGCAGCACTTGCAAAGTTCCAAGGCGACGGCGGTCTGTATATTTCCGTTTTAACCGATCCAACGACAGGCGGCGTCTCCGCAAGCTTTGCGATGCTTGGCGACTTTAACTTGGCCGAGCCGGGTGCTCTTATCGGTTTTGCCGGACGAGTGGTTATCGAGCAGACGATTCGTCAGAAGCTGCCGGACAATTTCCAAACAGCGGAATTCAATTTACAGCATGGACAGCTTGATAAAGTGGTTCACCGCAAAGAAATGAAAGCAACGCTAGCTAAATTGCTTGATATGCATTCGGTAAAGGGGGAAATTATCAATGGCGGGTGAGCTGCCGTTTGAGAAGCCGCTTAACGAGCTGCAGAAGAAGATCGAAGAGCTGAAGAAATTCGGACAAGAGTCAGGCATCGATTTCACCGATGAAATCAGCCGACTGGAGGACCGTTGTAAACAGTTGCAGGAAGAGCTTTATGATGAGCTGACGCCGGCGCAGAAAATGCACTTGGCGCGTCATCATGGCCGTCCTACCTCTCTGGATTACATAGGGATGATTTTCACCGATTTCATCGAGCTCCATGGTGATCGTCTATTTGCAGATGATCTTGCTATTGTGGGAGGACTTGCTAAGCTGAACGGCGTACCGGTTACGGTAATCGGCCATCAGCGAGGTAAAGATACGAAGGACAACATTGCTCGTTTCTTCGGAAGTCCGCATCCGGAAGGATTCCGTAAAGCACTGAGACTCATGCAGCAGGCGAATAAGTTCGGACGTCCTATTGTAACGTTAATCGATACGAAAGGCGCATATCCAGGGAATACGGCGGAGGAGCGCGGTCAGTCCGAGGCGATCGCTCGTAATCTCCGCGAAATGGCCATGTTCGGCGTGCCGATCATTTGTGTGGTCATCGGGGAAGGCGGCAGCGGCGGTGCGTTGGCACTTGGTGTCGGCAATCGCGTGCTTATGCTGGAGAATGCGATTTACTCGGTTATTTCGCCAAACGGTGCGGCATCCATCCTATGGAAAGATGCTTCCCGTGCAGATGAAGCGGCTGCGGTTATGAGAATTACGGCTGGCGATCTGCTTGAGTTTGGCATAGTGGAAGAGATTATCAAGGAACCGCAAGGCGGGGCGCATCGCGACCTGGCTGTGCAGTCCGAGACGATTAAAGAAGCGATCTGGCGCCATCTTGGTGAGCTGTCCAAGCTTTCCTCTGAGGAGCTTGTTGCGGATCGTTACAATAAATTCCGTAAAATCGGTCAATTTCGCGCTCCTGAGCCGGAAGCCGAGCTGATTTTGGACGAGATCGAATCAGCGCAAGTGTAATCAATGTTAAGTTAAATGTGAACGTATCAGACGGAGGATGGAATTTACTTATGCGTAAAACGAAAATCGTATGTACGATCGGCCCATCCAGCGAATCGCTGGAAAATACGAAGAAACTAATCAATGCCGGCATGAATGTCGCGCGTCTTAACTTCTCGCACGGCGACTTTGAAGAGCACGGCAACCGGATCAAGAACATTCGTCAAGCTTGTTCCGAGCTTGGCAAAACCGTTGCTATCCTGCTGGATACGAAAGGTCCGGAAATTCGCCTCGGCAAACTGAAAGAAGAGCCGATTGAACTGAATCAAGGCGAAACGATCACACTCACCACGGAAGAAATTCTTGGTGACAAGAACCGTATTCCCGTCACGTATGCGAACCTGCCTGCAGATGTTGAAGTGGGTTCCACCATTCTAATCGATGACGGTTTGATCGGTCTTACGGTTGAAGAAGTGCAAGGCACCGAAATTCTTTGCCGTATCGTAAACAGCGGTCCGATCAAGAGCAAGAAAGGCGTTAACGTTCCGGGCGTGCATATTTCCCTGCCTGGTATTACGGAGAAGGACGCTAACGATATCGTGTTCGGTATCGAGCAAGGCATTGATTTCATTGCCGCTTCTTTCGTTCGTAAAGCGACAGACGTTCTTGAAATCCGCGAATTGCTTGAGAAGCACGGCGCGAGCCACATCCAAATCATTTCCAAAATCGAGAACCAGCAAGGCGTGGACAACCTCGATGAAATTCTTGAAGTATCCGACGGCCTAATGGTTGCCCGCGGCGACCTCGGCGTTGAAATTCCGGCTGAAGAAGTACCGCTGGTTCAGAAGCAAATGATTCAGAAGTGTAACCGTGCAGGTAAACCGGTAATCACAGCTACGCAAATGCTGGATTCCATGCAGCGCAACCCGCGTCCGACTCGTGCGGAAGCGAGTGACGTAGCGAATGCGATTTTTGACGGTACGGATGCAATCATGCTTTCCGGTGAAACAGCTGCCGGTAAATATCCGGTAGAATCCGTTCAAACGATGTCCCGTATCGCTATGCGTGCGGAGTCGGCGCTTGATTACCGTGAGATTTTCACGAAGCAAGCAAGAGCACAACAAACGACAGTAACGGAAGCAATCAGCCAAGCCGTTGCTAACTCGGCTCTTGATCTGGATGCTAAAGCGATTATCACTTCCACTGAGAGCGGTTATACGGCACGTATGGTTTCCAAATACCGTCCGAAATCGCCAATCGTGGCAGTAACTCCGCAAGAGCAAGTAATGCGCCGTCTGGCACTCATCTGGGGGATTATCCCGGTTCTGGGCACACCTGCTGAAACAACGGATGAAATGTTCGATATCGCGGTACAAGGCGGAATCAACTCCGGTATCGTGAAGCTAGGCGATACGGTTATCATTACGGCCGGTGTTCCGGTTGGACGCTCCGGTTCGACGAACCTGATCAAGATCCACACAATCGGTGAAATGATTGCTAAAGGTCAAGGGATCGGCAGCCAAAGCGCAACCGGTAAAGTGGTTGTAGCACGTACTCCACAAGAGGCGATTGCCAAGACGACTGAAGGCTCCATTCTCGTAACGGTTTCCACTGACAGAGAATACATGCCTGCGATTCAGAAGGCAGCTGCAGTTATTACCGAACAAGGCGGCATCACAAGCCATGCGGCAATCGTGGCGCTGAACCTTGGAATCCCTGTTGTACTGGGCGTTCAGAACGCGCTTGAGCTTCTGCAGGACGGATCCGAAGTAACGGTCTACGCTGAAGTTGGCGTTATCTACTCCGGTCAAGCTAAAGTAATGTAAAGATTGTTGACTAAAATGAAGCGATGGTGCGCAAGCACCGTCGCTTTTTGGCTATTCGGTGTTGGAATGGTCGAAGGAAATGCATGGATGTTGCATCTTAAAGCTGAGTTTAGCCGTATTAGTATGAATGCGTTACATTACTCTCCATAGATTACAAAGGTAAAGGATTGATCAAAGCATGACGGAAGCAGACAAAGAGTCCGTTCTCTGGTATTTGCATCCTCTTCGCGTTCGTTATCAGGAAACGGATCAGATGGGCGTAGTGTTTCATGGGAACTATGTGACATGGTTTGAAATTGGTCGTACGGAGTTCGTGCGGGCTTTGGGGATGACCTATGACACGATTGAGAAGCAAGGTTTATTGCTGCCAGTCGTCGATTTGGATTGTTCCTATGTATCGCCGGCTCGGTATGATAACAACGTCATCATTTGTACGCGATTGGACCAATTCTCGCCGATCCGAGTATCGTTTCGTTCGGAGATTCGGCTCGTCGATGACATGGAACACCAAACGCTCGGTTGGTTTCCAGGCGCTGAACCGCCCGGAAAGCTGCTTGTGCGAGGCGGTACCCGGCATGTGTGGGTTAACCGGGATTGGCGGCCTTCGCGGCTGGATAAGCTGCTTCCGGAGCTTTACAGCATGATGAAGGCGGCATCGGAAGGAAACGGGCCAGTGCCGAACAAGGAAGAGGGAGGCAGTTAATATGCTGAAATGGATTATTGCCGCAATTATTATCGTTCCCGCAATCGAGATGTGGGGCATTATCAAAATGGGACACATCATCGGCGGCTGGTCAACCTTTGGCCTTATCCTCATTACCGGTTTCGCCGGCGCACAGCTCGCAAGAAGCGAAGGACGCAAGGCCTTCATGGACGTCCAAGCCCAAATCCAAAGCGGCAGACCTCCGGGCCACGCCATGCTAAACGGGATCTGCGTGCTCATAGGCGGCTTGCTCCTACTCATGCCAGGCTTCTTCACCGACATCATAGGCGTCACCTTGCTGCTCCCATTCACCCGGCCGTTCTATCGGTTACTCATGCTTCGCTGGTTAGAGAAGAAGCTTCGGAACGGCTCGTTAACGATTCGCAGAAGGTAAATTTCATTTGTTATTGGTGTTAGTTGCGAATATAGAAGAAGTAATTTCGAGTACTGTCCATATATAGTGCTTAAAGAAGCTTGGCCAAAGGCCAAGCTTCTTTTCCATTGGAGCGCCAAAACCAAAAGCGTGTCCCGGAGGGACGAAAGCGAGTACTGGGCACGATGTAACTCGGGAGCTGAACGGCAGCTTCACCGCCAACCTTCCGGGTGTCCAGAGGGACGGGTCCCTCGGGGTCCCCCTTCTAGGGGGATTTAGGGGGTCCTTAAAGTTGGGGTCCTAGGGGGATGCTCCCCCTACTTCGGCTTCGGCCCACGAACAACAAAATAATACAAATCCCGAAATACATTCGCTCTATGTATCGCCGTTAAGATAACGAGTGAAACCGGGCCGATAATCAGTCCGAGCACGCCGAACAGCTTAAGGCCAACGAACATCGCGATAAGTGTAGGCAGTGGATCAAGGCCGACGCTGGTCGCAAGCACCTTCGGTTCAATCATTTGCCTTGCAACGAGGATGACGCCGTACAGAATCGATAAGCTGATTCCGAGCGATACGTCTCCATAAATAAACGTATACGCGATCCAAGGGACCATGGCGGCTCCGACGCCGAGATAAGGGAGCAGGTCGACAAGCCCGATCAGCATACCGATCGTGACCGCATAATCGACGCCAATGATGAGCAGACCGACCGTTACGACAATGGCTGTGATGGAAATCATAATGAACTGAGCGCGTACGTAGCCAAACAACGCTTTTTGTAAATCGACCCAAACAATCGATGTGGATTTGCGAAGTTCGGCGGGAAACCATTGGGTCAAGCGTTTGACATGCTGACTCCAATCTTTACTGATAAAGAAGGCTGCAAGCAGAACGACGACCATGATGGTGGCCACATTCGGCAGCGAAGTAATGATGCTAACGATCCCGTTTAAGAAATAGGTTATAATATTGGTACTCGTTTGCGCTAATAAATTGGCGGTGTCGTTGATTTTGGCATTGATCGTTTCATGATAGTTGGGGTTTTCCTGATAGAACGCATTGAGCTTCTCTATCAGGTTCTGAATTTCCGGCGAAGCGACAACGATTTCGAACTGATCGCGCCACCAGTCAATGGAGCTGCTGAGCGATTTGGACAAATGGATGATTTCCACCACGATTCGTGTCACCAGGGCGGAAACGATGGTCACCATTGCGGCGACAAAAATCAATAGCGTGAACGTTACGCCGATCCAGCGCGGTACCTTTAATTTCTTTTGCAGCAGGTTAACAAGGGGATTTATGGCGTAAGCAAGCAGCCATCCCAGCAGAAACGGATACACGAGCGGAGTTACATATACGATGGCAAGCACAAATGCTACTAATCCGGCAATGAGCATCAATGTGCGCCAGATTCGCTTCCATATGACACGGTCCATACAGCGATCACTCCTTCAGATTTCGAAACAGGAAAAACTTTCCCCTACTTATTGTATAATTGTAGCATAGGCGATATTTCGTTGTTTATCAAAAAATAAATTAGTCATAAAGGCTCGTCTTTACATCCCATTAACAATAGTTTAATAAGGAACAAACAATCAAACTACATAATTGGGATAATCGACAAGCAGGAGGATCCCGGAATGAACAAAACATTATCACCGTATGTAAACCGTGACTTAAGCTGGGTCGAATTTAATCGAAGAGTGCTCGAAGAGGCACAAGACCCCGATAATCCACTGCTCGAACGTGCCAAATTTCTTGCGATCGTTTCAAGCAATTTAGACGAATTTATGAGTGTGCGCGTCGCGGGTATACAAGATCAAATGAAAGCAGGGTATACAAAACGGGATTTCACCGGCTATACGCCGGCTGGTTTGTGGAAGCGACTCATGAAACGTACCAATCAGATGGTGGCCGATCAGTACAGAACGTACCGTGAAGTACTGCGCGGATTAGCCAAGGAAGGCATCTGCTTCCGTCCGATTGAAGAATTAAATGTGCAGCAGCTGAAGGCTGTAGATGAATATTTTCACGATATCGTGTTTCCGGTATTGACGCCGATGGCGGTCGATCAGAGCCGTCCGTTCCCGCTGCTCCATACGAAAGAGCTTTATTTGTCCGTAATATTAGGACGAGAGAATATGCCGGAGGAAGAAGAGCCGTTCTTCGCGATCGTTCAAGTGCCTTCCATCCTGCAGCGATTTATATCCGTTCCGGGTCGGGTGAACAGCAAGAAGAACGAATTTGTGCTCCTTGAAGAACTGATCGAACGGCATATCAACACCCTGTTTAACGGTTATACGACGATAGCGGTTGATCCGTTTCGATTAACGCGCAATGCGGATCTTACGCTGAACGAAGAAGGCGCCGAGGATCTGCTAGAGGAGATTGAGAAGGAGCTTCGACGCCGCAGATGGGGACTTCCGGTTCGTTTGGAGTACGGGAAGGGTATACACCCTTATGCGCTTCAAATGTTGAAGGAAGAGCTTGAGCAGGGGGAGAATGTATTCGAAATCGACGGTCCGCTCGATCTAAGCTTTCTGATGCGTTTTGCCAATTCGTTGTCGTCGAGCTATGAATCGTTGTTGTTTGAACGGATTGAGCCGGTATATCCCCAAGAATTCGAACATGCGGATGATATTTTCTCGGTAATTCGGCAGGAGGATGTGCTCCTGTACCATCCGTATGAGTCGTTTGAGGCGGTAAGCGATTTTGTAGCGGAGGCTGCTGAAGATCCCGATGTGCTTGCGATCAAAATGACGTTGTATCGGGTCAGCGGTCAATCCGCGCTTGTTCAGGCACTTGCCATGGCGGCGGAGTCCGGCAAACAGGTTACAGTGGTCGTGGAGCTTAAAGCGCGGTTTGACGAGGAGCGGAATATCGCGTGGGCGAGACAGCTTGAGAAAGCAGGCTGCCATGTGGTTTACGGCCTTGTAGGGTTGAAAACACATGCCAAGATTACGCTTGTCGTGCGCAGGGAACAAGGCATGCTGCGTCGTTACGTGCACGTCGGCACAGGGAACTACAATGACAATACGGCCAAATTGTACACAGACATTGGTCTGTTTACATCACATCCGATTATCGGTGCCGATGCTTCGGCATTGTTTAACGAGGTGACGGGGTATTCGTCTCCTTACGAATGGAAAGCATTCGGCGTGGCTCCGTCTGACCTGAAGGAGAAGCTGTTCGGCTTGATCGATCGCGAGATCGCTCACGCGGCAGCGGGTAAACCCGCTCATATCATTGCAAAAATGAACAGCCTATCGCATCAGGAAATGATCGATAAGCTGTATGAGGCATCGCAGGCAGGTGTGAAAATCGAGCTGATTATTCGCGGCGTATGCTGCCTAAGACCAGGCGTGCCTAACCAAAGCAGCAATATTCGAGTGATCAGTATCGTAGATCGCTTCTTGGAGCATTCGAGAATCATTTATTTCCATAACGGGGGCGAAGAGGCGCTGTACTTGTCCAGTGCGGACTGGATGACGCGCAACTTAACCCGCCGCATTGAATTGATGTGCCCTGTATTTGATGCGAGATTGCGCAAAAATTTATTCAATGTGCTGCGGCTTAATTTGGATGACAACAAAAAGGCTCGCGAGCTCCAATCAAGTGGAATCTACGAGCCTGTTCAGAACGATCTTCCGGTTCTGCGGAGTCAGTTTCAAGCGAAAAATATACGCAGATGGAAGACTTATCGGTGATCCGGCGAATGGAGGACGGGAATTAGTCCCCATACCTTCTTGAAGTCGCCTGCAAGCGCGTCGACTTCTTTCCGTTCAACAGAGAGCATGCCGTCGGCGCGAATGGCGCGCAGATGAAGCTTCCCGCCGGCAATTTCAATGTGGAGCTTGCCGATGGCTTGGGTTTCACTGCGATCGAGTGCAATGGCCAGCTGCAGCAAGGTGCCCAGCTTACAAACGTCGTTCACATCTTCTTCGCTGAGCATCGGCTTATAGGCTGCGGCGATTTGCTTGACGCGATTCTTTCCTTTGAAAGAAGCGATGGCTGCGCATACAAGCAGCTCTACGTGAGAAAGTCCGTTAATATGTGAATTGATCATCAGGTAAAAGGTGTGCTTGCGATAATCATAATAATCGATGCTGGCTCCGATTCGATGCAGAATCGAGGCAACATCGATCAGCTGCCGGGCTTGGCCCGGATTTCGCACCTGCGATTGCAACGTATCCATCAAGCTGAGCACGATGCGATTGACCTGTGAGGTATGCTGCATTGGCGCTTCGGGGTGCAGGGCAGCCAAATTGTTGACGCTGTACGTAAGGACATCATCCAGTCTCGGACGTTCCGGGAAACGAGTAGCATAGAACAGTCCGTCACGAAGACCTGCCGCACAAACGATGTAATGCGATGAGCCGATGAGCCGATAAATCGTACGCAGAATGGCGATACCGGGGACGATAATATCGACCCTGTCCTTCGACAAACCCGGCATCTTACTGCGCTTGTCCAGCGGTTCCTTGCGCAGCAGCTCGAATAAAACATCGGTCGATTGACCTAATATCGGATAGTTGTTGGTGCTTTCGAAAGGGTATTTGATATGGGCTTGATGTACCTTGCCAAGCGCTCGAACCGTTCCGCCAACCCCGATCAGCGGGAGTCCCGGCGTCGTTTTAAGCCAATCTTCCCGTTCAACATATTCGGTTACATGCTGCTCCAGCTCGCGAAGCTGCTGATCCGATAACAAGCCTCCCTTGGCAAAGCGGCGGGTCATGCTGACGCAGCCAAACGGGAACGAAACGGCTTGTACCAGCGTGCGGTCTTTGAAAAGGGATACTTCCGTGCTCCCGCCGCCGATGTCGATGAGGAAGCCGTTTTGGATGTCCATGGAATTGATCATGCCGAGAAAACCGTAGCCGGCTTCTTCCTCGCCCGACAGCAATTCGATGGGAAGACCTGTTTTCGCTTCGATTTGGTGCAGGACCTCTGTTCGGTTCGACGCGTTGCGAATCGCCGCTGTTGCGACGGCCCGAATAAGTCCTGTCCGATGATGGGCACAAATGAGTCGAAAGTGGTTAATCATATCTACAAGCTCGTCGATTGTACGGGAAGGAAATGCGCCGTCGTCATCCAATTGATCGCTCAGCCGGGCCGCACGTTTGCTTCCGTCAATGACGCGATGAGCGCCGCCGGAAGTCCGTTCATAAATAACAAGCCGGATCGAGTTGGAGCCGATGTCGATGATGCCAATACGCTGTTCCGTCATAAGTAAGCCCCTTTCACTGTCGCTGCAAGTCCTAATTCTATTATCACATCTTACCATTTCCACGACAGCGCAATAAAGTGCTTATTTGTGAGGGTAAAAGCGTAGGAATTTGGGAAAAATCATTGCAGGAAAGGTGAAGAAAAAACCTTTATGGTGCCGATAAATCAATTTTATGTCCGATTTTGTTCACTTCACGGTCAAAATCCGATATGATTAAAACGACGATACGGAACTCGAATCCAATTATTGTTAATTGTTACTCCATTATTTAAATAAAAAGAGGTCAAAGGAGAGAGAAACATGACAGCAACCAAAGGTCTAGAAGGCATTGTCGCAACGACATCCTCGATCAGCTCGATCATTGATGGCGTACTGACATATCGCGGAATCGACATCGATGATCTTGCGGAGCACGCTTCTTTTGAAGAAGTGGCTTACTTACTCTGGTACGGCAAGCTGCCAAACCAATCCGAACTGGACGAGTTGCTTGGACAACTCAGCGCGTACGCAGCTGTACCGGCAGGGGTGCTGGAACAATTGAAGCTCTACCCTAAAAATACAAATTCGATGGCGGCTCTTCGTACAGCGGTTTCAAGTCTCGCGCTGTTCGACGAATCGGCTAATGATATGTCGCAAGAGGCGAATATCAAGAAAGCCATCAAGATCCAAGCTCAAATCCCTACGCTGGTTGCGGCATTCTCCCGCATTCGCCAAGGTCAAGAGCCGGTAGCACCGAAGAGCGGCGTCTCCATTGCTTACAACTTCCTCTACATGCTAACAGGACAAGAGCCGGATCAAGTAGCCGTTAAAGCACTGGATCAAGCGCTTGTATTGCATGCAGACCACGAGCTTAACGCTTCCACATTCGCAGCACGGGTTACGGTTGCTACGCTGTCGGATATCTACTCCGGCGTAACATCGGCAATCGGCGCTTTGAAAGGTCCTCTTCACGGCGGAGCGAACGAAGCCGTTATGGTTATGCTTGAAGAGATCGGGTCTTTCGAGAATGTAGAATCCTACATTAACGCGAAACTTGCGAACAAAGAGAAAATCATGGGCTTTGGTCACCGCGTTTACAAGGGCGGCGATCCACGCGCGAAGCATCTTCAGAAGATGTCCCGTGAGCTTGGCAAACTGACAGGCAACATGGAGCTTTACGAAATGTCCGTAAAGATTGAAGAGCTTGTAACCGGTCAGAAGGGCCTGAAGCCGAACGTTGACTTCTACTCCGCATCGGTTTACACAACGCTTGAAATTCCGCGTGACCTTTTCACACCGATCTTTGCGATCAGCCGTGCATCCGGATGGACAGCGCACATTCTCGAGCAATACGAGAATAACCGCTTGATCCGCCCTCGTGCTGAGTACACAGGACCGGTTGACCAGAAAGTAACGCCGATTACACAGCGTTAAGAATGAAGCTGTTAAGCACCAGCAGGCACCGCCTGATGGCGCCTTGCATGCGACGGGGTGCCGGCGCACGACCGCTAGGTTGTGTCGCCGGCTCCCGTCATGTTATGTTTACCGACGTCATTCATTAATCAAGCGTGCGCTTCGAGTCATGCACTCGCGGAGCAACGCATAATCTTAGGAGGAATTCATTCATGCAACTCGAAAAGTTCGCACTACCAACTGAAGGCGACAAAATTACGATCGATAACGGTGTACTTCAAGTCCCTAACAACCCGATCATTCCTTTCATCGAAGGCGACGGCACAGGCCGCGACATCTGGAAAGCGTCCAAGCGTGTTCTGGATGCAGCTGTTGAGAAAGCATACGGCGGCGAGAAGAAAATCGCATGGTACGAAGTATTTGCCGGCGAGAAAGCATTCAACGCTTACGGCGAATGGCTTCCGGCTGACACATTGACTGCAATCCGCGAATACATCGTAGCGATCAAAGGACCTTTGACTACGCCAATCGGCGGCGGTATCCGTTCCCTGAACGTAGCGCTTCGTCAAGAGCTTGACCTTTATGTTTGCCTGCGTCCTGTTCGTTACTTCGACGGCGTACCTTCCCCGGTTAAACGTCCTGAGCTTGTAAACATGGTTATCTTCCGTGAGAACACAGAGGATATCTACGCGGGTATCGAGTACCAAGAAGGTTCCGATGCCGTTAAGAAAGTGATCTCCTTCTTGCAAAACGAAATGGGCGTTAACAAAATCCGTTTCCCTGAAACGTCCGGTATCGGTATTAAACCGGTTTCCGCTGAAGGCTCCAAACGTCTTGCACGTGCTGCGATCGAATACGCGCTGAAACACGGCCGTAAATCGTTGACACTTGTTCATAAAGGTAACATCATGAAATTCACAGAAGGCGCGTTCAAGAACTGGGGCTACGAAGTGGCTGAGCAAGAGTTCGCAGACCAAACCTTCACTTGGGGTCAATACGACCGCATCAAAGAAGCAGAAGGCACTGACGCAGCTAACAAAGCACAAAAAGATGCAGAAGCAGCTGGCAAGCTGATCGTGAAAGACGCTATTGCCGACATCGCATTGCAACAAGTACTTACGCGTCCTACAGACTTCGACGTGATCGCAACGCTTAACCTGAACGGTGACTACCTGTCTGATGCACTGGCTGCACAAGTTGGCGGTATCGGTATCGCTCCGGGCGCTAACATCAACTACCTGACCGGACATGCAATCTTCGAAGCAACTCACGGTACAGCTCCTAAATACGCTGACCTTGATGTTGTTAACCCGGGTTCGGTTATCCTCTCCGGCGTTATGCTTCTTGAGCACCTTGGCTGGCAGGAAGCTGCTGATTCCATCTACAAAGGTCTGGAAACGGCAATCAACAACAAAACCGTTACTTATGACTTCGCACGTCTGATGGAAGGCGCAACTGAAGTGAAATGTTCCGCATTCGCTGACGAAATCATCAAACACCTGTAATTCAATCAATAATACGAAGCACGTCCCCTTGGGGTCCTTCTCATCATGAGGAGGACCCCAAGGGCTTATCCTTTGGAATCCCAGCCGGCTGATGACGGATATAGACAGGCGTAATTACATTTGTTTAAGGGAGGCCGTTTGTAATGGCGATTAAACGTAATAAAATTACAGTTGTAGGTGCTGGTTTCACCGGTGCTACGACAGCATTGATGCTTGCGCAGAAAGAGCTTGGCGATGTTGTGTTGGTCGATATTCCCCAACTGGAGAACCCGACTAAAGGTAAGGCGCTTGATATGTTGGAATCGACGCCGGTTCTCGGCGTAGACTCCAAAATTACAGGTACTTCCGACTATGCAGATACAGCAGGTTCATCTGTGGTAATCATTACTGCCGGAATCGCTCGTAAACCGGGCATGAGCCGTGACGATTTGGTAAACACCAATGCCGGCATCGTGAAGTCGGTTTGCGAAAACATTAAGACGACCAGCCCGGAAGCGTATGTAATCATATTATCTAATCCGGTGGATGCGATGACTTACGCAGCATACAACACGCTTGGTTTCCCTAAGAACCGCGTTATCGGTCAATCCGGCGTCCTGGATACAGCACGGTATTGCACCTTTATCGCACAAGAGCTGAATGTATCGACGGAAGATGTTCGGGGCTTCGTGCTTGGCGGACACGGCGACGATATGGTACCGCTGGTTCGTTACTCGAACGTAGGCGGCATCCCTATTGAGAAGCTGATTCCGGCTGATCGTATTGAAGCGATTGTGCAGCGTGCGCGCGTTGGCGGCGGCGAAATCGTAAATCTGCTGGGCAACGGCTCCGCCTATTATGCGCCTGCCGCATCGCTCGTTCAGATGACAGAAGCGATTCTGAAGGACAAGAAACGCATCCTGCCGGTAATCGCACTGCTTGAAGGGGAGTACGGTTACAACAACCTTTTCATGGGTGTACCGGTTATTTTGGGCGGTGACGGCATCGAGAAAGTATTCGAGCTGGAGCTTACCGAAGATGAGAAAGCGGCACTGGAGAAGTCCGCTAACTCCGTTCGCAACGTAATCGCGGTTGTTAACGGCTAATAGAGCAAGACGCAACTCATGAAGCACATGAGACCCTGACAGATTCCCGTCAGGGTTTTGCTGTTTTTAATTTTAAGAAGGAGGTGGCTGCCCATGCATACGGAAGCACAGCAAATGCTGAAGCAAGTTTACGGCTACGACAGCTTCCGCAAAGGACAAAGCGATATTATTGAAGGAGTATTGGCAGGAAAAGATACACTTGCGATACTGCCGACAGGCGGCGGGAAGTCCATCTGTTATCAGCTTCCGGCCATGCTGCTGCCTGGAACGACGATAGTGGTCTCACCGCTTATTTCGCTCATGAAGGACCAGGTGGATGCTTTAAACCGCTTAGGAGTACCTGCGGCCTATTTAAACAGCTCCTTAGATGCAGCTGCATATCGCGATGTTGTGAGGCAGACGGCTGAGGGCGTGTACAAACTGCTTTATGTCGCGCCCGAGCGGCTGGACAGCAATATGTTCGACTCTCTGTCGAGCCAGATGCACATCCCGCTAATCGCAATTGATGAGGCGCACTGCGTGTCGCAATGGGGACATGATTTCCGTCCGAGCTACAGACAGCTTGCGGGCTGGATCGGAAGGCTGGAGAACCGTCCGCCGGTTGCGGCGTTCACCGCAACGGCGACACCGGAAGTTGCCGATGACATCGCGGCGATGCTGGGGCTGCGCAAGCCGAATATTTTCATAACCGGCTTTGCACGGACGAACTTAACGCTCTCCGTTGTGACGGGAACGGATAAACGGAAATTTCTTCGCGACTTCGTTTCGCAGCGTCCTGATCAATCGGGCATTGTCTACACGGCAACGCGCAAGGAAGCGGAGGAAGTGAGTGACGATTTGACCCGGCTCGGGATTGCGGTTGGCAAATACCACGGCGGCTTGGGCGATGAGGAACGCGCGGATGCGCAGGAGAAGTTCAGGTTCGATGACTATCGGGTGATGGTTGCGACGAACGCATTCGGCATGGGGATCGACAAGCCGAACGTTCGCTATGTCGTGCACTATCAGATGCCCGGCGATGTCGAGTCGTACTATCAGGAAGCGGGACGTGCGGGCCGAGACGGGGAAGAGAGCGATTGCGTCCTCTTATTTGAGCCTCAGGACGTGCAAGTGCAGCGGTTCTTGATCGACAGAAGCACCGGCGATCCGGAGCGGAAGACCGTTCAGCTTAACAAGCTCTATACGATGATGCATTACAGCAGGTCGGAGAAATGTCTGCTGCAGTATATCGTGAAATATTTTGGCGAGTCGGATGTGCCGGAATGCGGAAAATGCAGCAACTGCTTGGACCAAAGCGCGTTGATCGATACGACTGAGGATGCAAGGAAGGCGTTATCTTGCGTGGGAAGGCTCAAGGGCAGATTCGGAATATCACTTGCAGCCAAGGTACTTAAGGGCTCGAGAGAGAAACGGATCATTGAGTTCGGGTTAGACCGGCTGTCGACGCATGGACTCATGAGGAGCTGGGCTGAGAAAGAAATTACGGACCTGCTGTACTGGCTTGTGGCAGAAGGTTATTTGCGAATCAGCGAGGGCGAATATCCGACGGTTTCACTCACAGCGGAAGCTCTGCCCGTACTGGAGGGGAAAGTGACGGTCCATCGCAGACAAAGCGCAGCAGCCAAAAGAAGAGCATCTGAAGGCACGTCTGTCGCATCGGCGAACACGCCGCTGTTCGAAGCGCTGCGGGAATGGCGCCGAGTTACGGCAGCCAGAGAGCATGTCCCGCCTTTTATGCTGTTTTTTGACGCGGCACTAAGAGAAATTGCAGATCGGCAGCCCGTGAACACCGAGCAGCTGCTTGGCGTGAAAGGCATCGGGGCTGCCAAGGCGAATAAATACGGCGGCGAAGTAATTGCGATCGTAAGATCGTTTAAAGGAGATGTAACGGCAGAGGCAGGCGCTGCGCCATTCTCGCAGCTTCCACAGCCGTATGTTGATTCAGCCTCGCCAGCGCCTCGCGTAGAGCGTGAGAAGCCTTCTGAAGCGCTCACAGGTGCACTCCAAGCCGAGTTGGAGGGATTATCAAGCCACATGCAGTCATTAACGCTGCTTGGCCTGGGCCATTCGATCGCCGACATCGCCTCGATACGCGGTATGGGGCGAGTGACGATCGAGAATCATTTGCTGCGATGTGCGCAGGAGGGCGAGGAGCTGGACTGGGATACGTTTATTCCACAGCATTATGAGGCTAAGATTGTGGAAGCCATCCAGCAAGTAGGGGCAGATAAGCTCAAGCCGATCAAGGAAGCGCTCCCGGATGATGTCGAATATTTTGCAATCAAAGCGGTTATGGTGAAGCACCGATTGTTACCTGCCGCAGAGTAAACGGGTTTCTTTGAATTGCGGCGCCGATTTTAGTATACTTGTAAAGATCATAATACAATTTAGGAGGACGTACGGATGTTGAATTTCATGTTGTTTTTGCACGTGCTCGGTGCAGCCGGAATGGGGTTTTACCTCGTTTTGCCGCTGATGGTCGGACGCGCATCCAAGCTAGACGGCTCCGGACAAGCAGGCCTTGCCGAAGGTCTTGTTTCCGCAAACCGAATTGCCCAATATTTTCTCGTCCTGCAGCTGCTGACAGGCGGTTACTTAATGTCGCAAGGTGAGTATGAAGTAATTTGGATGATTATTGTTACGTTGCTCTTCTTAGCTATTGCCGCGCTGGGGGGCATTGTAACGAAACCGCTGAAGCGGATTGCAGCCGAGATTCAGAGCGGTCAGAGTGCGACGGCTCATATTGGCAAAGCCCGTGTACTGAGTCTAATCATTCTTGTTATCTATGTTGTAATTCTTTACTTCATGAAATATCCGATTATCAAAACGATGTAAGTCACATTGGAGGGATAACCGTTGACGAATGCAGTGCCGGATTTATTAACGTTCGGGGAAACGATGGCTTTGTTTATGCCGCAGGGATATAAAAGTATCGAGAATGCCCCTACGCTTGAAGTAAGCTTCGGAGGAGCGGAGAGCAATGTGGCCATCGGAGTTGCTCGATTAGGCGAATCAGTCGGCTGGTTCGGCGCGCTAGGCGATGATCCGTTCGGCCGCGCGATCATGAAGCGCATTCGCGGTGAGGGAGTAGACGTGTCGCGTGCGAGCTTGGTTGAAGGGGCGCCGACAGGGATGATGTTCCGTGAAATGGTGGCAGGGAAACTTGCCGTCCACTATTTCCGCAAACACTCCGCTGCCAGTCAGATGCAGCCGGATCAGCTTGATCTGGATTACATCCGCGGCTGCAAAATATTGCATATCTCCGGCATTACGCCGGCGCTCAGCCAAAGCTGCCGCGAAACGATCTTCGCCGTTGTGGCTGCTGCAAAGGAAGCCGGCGTTCGCATTTCCTTCGATCCGAATTTGCGTCTGAAGCTGTGGACGATCGAGGAAGCGCGTGAAGCGGTTATGCCGCTTGCGGCGCAAGCGGATTATTTCTTGCCGGGCTGGGATGAGCTGCGGTTGCTCTATAACAATGATGATTTCGAAGCGGTGAAGGCGGAGCTGTCGAAGCTTTCGGCAATTAGCATCATCAAGGGTGTCGGGGATACGACAGTCGTTCTGGAGAATGGACAAGCGGTCGAAGTGCCGTTCTATCCGGTTGATCGTGTAATCGATACGGTAGGGGCCGGCGACGCGTTCTGCTCCGGTTTCTTGGCGGGACTGCTTAAAGGCATGAGTGCCCTTGAGTCTGTTCGTCTGGGCAGCATCAGCGGCGCATTGGTCGTTCAGATGCGCGGTGACTGGGAAGCGCTTCCTGACTGGACGGCGGTTGAGCGCAGATTATCGGACAAAGGCTGGGTGGAACGCTAAATGGCGGATGTGCAATCGTCGAAAGGACAGCGGCGGCGGGAGCAGATAATGAATGTGCTGAAGCGGCAAGGACGAGTTTCGATCCAAGAGGTCGTAGAACGATTTGGCATATCTGAAGCTACGGCGCGCCGCGATTTGGAGCTGATGGAGAAATCAGAGCCGGTCATTCGGACGATTGGCGGAGCGATGTACGATGGCATGAACGCAGTGAGAGAGCTCCCTTTCGCAGAGAAGGAAGGCCTTTCTTTCCTCGAGAAGGAACGGATTGCGGCAGCGGCGGCAGGGCTCATCTTCGAAGGCGATGTCGTCGGTCTCTCCGGCGGCACGACCAACTATTACTTAGCCAAGCTGCTCAAAACGCGCAGAGGGATTACCGTTGTGACGAATACGGTCAACGTCGCGATGGAGCTGGCCGGCAGCGATATCAACGTCGTTGTGACAGGCGGGATGATGCGGCATAACAGCTTTGAATTATGCGGACCGCTCGGCGAAGGCATGATCAGTCAGCTGCATATCGGCAAAATGTTTCTGGGCGTCGACGGTGTATCCTCAACCGGGGGCATCACGACCTATTCCGAGCAAGAAGCGCAGATCGCCAAAGCGATGATTCGCAGATCCCAAGCAACCTACGCGATGTTCGATCATACGAAGATTGGCCGTACTTCGCTGTTCTCCATTGCGCCGCTCACCGAGCTGCAAGCCTTTATAACGGACAGGCCGCTCCCGCAGCAGCTGGCGTCAATCGCCAATGCGCATGGCATTCAAACGGTCATTGCAAGCGGGGAGCAGGAAGCTTCGATCTAAACATAAGTGAGCCTGTTATCACAGCTACATATAGAGCAAGAAGGAAGCAACATCGTAATGGAGGGGAATCCATGCAGATGTTGCTTTTTTGTTAAAATATTACTTTTGCTTTTGCCCGATTTTGGTATACTTGGGATTGTACGAAAACTTGAAAGGGGAATGTGAACGTGTCAGAAAAATTGATTATCGGTAACGAATCTCACTCCTATGAAGTCGCGCAAGGCTGGGGCAAGCTGCCTGAAGGAATTGCTTACGGCTATACACACGGTATTGTCGTCGATGAAAATGATAACGTTTACGTACATAACACCAGCAAAGATTCCGTTGTCGTATTTGACAAAGAGGGGAACTTCCTAACCTCGTGGGGGGCGGAATTTGAGGGAGGCGCTCACGGCTTCTACCTGCACCGCGACGCTGACGGCATCGAATATTTGTATTTCGCAGATACAAACCGTGCGCTTGTGGTCAAAACGACCCTCTCCGGCGACGTATTGCTTGAAATCGGCGGACCTGATCGTCCGGATCTGTATGATGCGGAGCGCCGCTACGTTCCGACTGACGTGTGCGTCGCGCCAAACGGCGACATTTACGTTTCCGACGGCTACGGTCAATTCTATATTCATCACTACGATGCCAAAGGCAGCTATATCCGCTCTTGGGGCGGCCGCGGCTCCGAGCCCGGTAAAGTGAAAGAACCGCATGGTATTTCCATTAATCTGCGCGGCGATGAGCCGGAAATTTACGTGGCAGACCGCAGAAACAGCCGCATTCAAGTGTTCACGCTAGAGGGCGAGCATAAACGTTTCGTCGATCATAACCTTGACCTGCCATGCAGCTTCTATTTCTTCGGCGATGAGGTTTACATCCCGGATCTGGACAGCCGCATCACAGTGCTGGATAAGAATGATCGCTTGATCACGCATCTCGGAGAAGACCAACAGGCTTACAAACAGCAGGGTTGGCCGAATCTGCCGAAATCCTATTACCGCCCTGATAAATTCAGCTCGCCGCATGGCGTATGCGTAGACTCGCAAGGCAATGTCTACGTAGCGGAATGGATTTTCGACGGTCGGATTACGAAGCTCATCAGACAGAAATAACAAACGCACTCTTACTAAATAAAGAAGGGTTATGCAGCAAGCGGCCGCAATTACGACGGCGGCCAAGCTGCATAACCCTTCTTTGCGTTCATCTTAACTGCCGTGTACAAGGCGGCCATTCACCCAAGTATGGCTTACTTCGGTAAACGCCGCATCCGTAAGAACCAGATCGGCCCGTTTACCGACCGCAATGGAGCCGGTCACTTCGGCAAGTCCTAATTGACGAGCCGGATTACCGCTGGCCATACGACTTACTTCTGCGGGGCTCAGATCCGTGTGTGTAAGCATGTAACGGAACGCATCGATCATGGTCAGCGTGCTGCCTGCCAAGCTGCCGCCTTCGCGGAGACGGGCCACGCCTTGCTTCACATCTACGATAAGTCCGCCGAGATCATAGTCGCCGTCGCCAAGTCCTGCAGCCGACATGGCGTCCGTGATCAGGACGACTTTATCGGCCGGCTTCGCGCCTACGAGCAGTCTAATTGCCGCGGGGTGGACGTGATGGCCATCGGCGATGATCTCCCCGGTGATGCGATGATCGGTCAATACAGCGCCGACCGTTCCCGGCTCACGATGATGAAGTCCTCGCATCGCATTGAACGTATGCACCGCTTGCGTTAAACCAGCGTCAGCCGCAGCAGTAACCTGCGAGTAGGTAGCATCCGTGTGTCCGCAAGCGGCAACGATACCGCTCTCTGCGAGGTAGGCGATCAGCTCGCAAGCCCGTTCTTTCTCCGGAGCCAAGGTGAGCTGTTTGATAAGTCCGGGATACTGCTCATTCCACGACTTGACCCAGTCGACGCGTGGAGGTGATATAAAGGCCGGGTTCTGAGCGCCGGGCCACAGCTCGCTGATGAACGGACCTTCCAGATGAACGCCGCCAAGCGCGGCATAGTCCATTTCACCGCTAACATAGTCGTTGGCAGCTGCCAGCACCGCTTCGATAGCTTCCTTGGATGCCGTAACGGTAGTCGCCAGCATGCGAGTAGTGCCTTGGGCCGCATGATAACGAGTGATGGTATCGTAGGCTTCGCGATTTGCGTCCATGAAGTCGGCTCCGAAGCCGCCGTGTACATGCATATCGATAAAACCGGGCAGCAGCCAGCTGCCGTTCCCGTCGATAGTCCGATGCTGCTCGTTCTCAGCCGGAAGGAATTGACCTTCAACAATGGCTGTAATAATCCCGTTCTCTACGATAATGCTGCCTTCCACAACCGTATCTTGCACGATTGCTTTCACATTCGTGATGAACCAATGGTTATCCGCGGGTTTCATCCTTTACAACAACCTCCCTGCCTCTCGATCGACCAATACGATCACGTTCTTATGCGTTTGCAGCAGCGATGCCGGAACTTCTGTCGTAATCGGACCGTGCAGCGCTTGTTTGACGATATTAGCTTTATCGGCACCCTTGACGACAAGGACGATCGAATCTGCTTTCAGAATGGAGCCTACGCCCATCGTAATGGCTTTCGTCGGCACTTCATCCGGCGTATCGAAAAATCTTGCATTTGCGGCTCGGGTTGCTTCCTCAAGCTCGACGATATGCGTACCGCCTTGCAGTTCTTGATCCGGCTCGTTGAAGCCGATGTGGCCGTTATGGCCAAGGCCGAGCAGCTGCACGTCGATCGGTTGTTCAGCCAGCATGCGATCATAAGACTGGCATTCCGCCTTCAAATCATTTACCATGCCGCTTGGCAAATGTGCTTGCTGCTTCGGCAGATCGATGTGGTCAAACAAGTGGTGTTTCATGAATTGGGCGTAGCTTTGCTCATGGTCGGGCGATAGTCCAACATATTCGTCCAAGTTGAATGTGGTGGTATCCTTGAAAGAGATCTCGCCGTTATTGTACATCTCAATCATTTTTCCATAAATTCCGATAGGTGTCGAGCCGGTTGCCAGCCCAAGCGTTGCGCGAGGATTATGTTTAATCGTATCTGCGAAAATCTGAGCAGCATAACGGTCAAGATCACTAATGTTGTCGAAGCATTTCAATTCCATAATGAGGTGCCCCCTAAGGTTCGTTATGATTTTATTATAAATGAGATTGTCAAAACCGACAATAAAAATGATTAAAAAAATCATTATTAAGAAAATATTAATCATAATTACAGGGATTCTCCGCAAACTTGCTATGGAGGTCGCGCATATGCCATGATGATTGCAGCAAAAGTAGATGACAGGGGGATTGCTGACCATGATGGACAGGCAAGCTGAGGAGCATGTCCAAACGACGAAGAGGAAAGGCGAGCATATTCGAATCTGTCTGCAAGAAGAGGTGCAAAGCGTGGGCACGGAGCCGGGGTTTGAACATTACCGGTTTCGCCATCAAGCACTCCCTGAGATCGATTTCGAGGAAGTTGACATCACTTCATCGTTTCTTGGCAAACCGATTGCCGCACCGCTGCTCATTAGTTCGATGACCGGAGGAACGGCGGAGACGGCTGTTATTAATGAAAGACTTGCCGATGCCGCGCAGGCCAGGGGCTGGGTGATGGCGCTCGGCTCTATGCGGGCTGCCATAGAGAAGGAATCACTCGCTTCGACATTCCATGTGCGCAAGCAAGCGCCGACCATACCGATCATAGCTAACCTAGGTGCGGTTCAGCTCAATTACGGCTATGGCGTCGATGAATGCAGGCTTGCCGTCGAGCTTGCCGAAGCAGATGCGCTTGTCTTGCATTTGAACAGCCTGCAAGAGGTGTTCCAGCCGGAAGGAGACACGAATTTCCGCGGCCTGCTGCAGCGAATCGCCGAGGTATGCCGCAAGCTGCATGTTCCGGTCGGCGTGAAGGAAGTCGGCTGGGGCATCGATGCCGAGACGGCACTCCGGCTGCATCAAATAGGCGTTGCCTTCATAGATGTTGCCGGAGCCGGCGGAACATCCTGGAGCCAGGTGGAGAAATACCGCGCCCGCGACCCGCTGCGCGCCGAAGCCGCATCTGCCTTCGCAGGCTGGGGGACGCCGACTGCAGCATGTGTGCGAGACGTCCGGTCCGCGCTTCCGGAAGGTACTCTAATTGCGAGCGGCGGCTTGCACACAGGCGTGGATGCCGCGAAAGCGGTCGCGCTCGGCGCAGACTTGGCGGGTTACGGCCGATCGCTGTTGGCCGGTGCGGCAGAACCGCAATCCTCGGGCGGAAGCGAAACGCTGCAACGCCAAATGGAGCGCATCGAGTTCGAGCTGCGTACTGCAATGTTCGGCATTGGTGCCGCTACCCTGCAAGAGCTGCGACGCACGAATCGCTTAATTCAAAGGTGACCGGCCGTTACCGATTAGCGAGTTAAACCAGACCCTTCGATGATTACATCCGCTTTAACCTCAAATTTCAAAGTGGGATATATAGACTCCCACTCTTTCCAAGTCTTCGGTGTTCCGGCATGTGTCGCGCGATACCGAAGTCCAAACCCGAACGGATCCACGCCTGCTTTCTGTACTTTCTCAAGCAGGCGCTTGGCTTCGTCGGCAACCTGGGTATCGAAGGCCTTCTCAAGCTCCTTCCAATCCTGATCATAGATTCCGCCGGGCGCCTCCTCGAATATACCGCCGATTTTCAGCTTCATCTTCAGCACGTAACCATCTCGCTCTTTGACGATTCGGTAATTCGAGTTGATTCTTTCAACGGAGATGACCAGCGTATCCCCTTTAATCGTTGCCGTTACCGTCGACTTTTTATAGTGATTGCGAATTTGGTTATACATTTCTGTTTCGCGGGCATTGAGCGTCAAGACGAGCCTACTCTTATCAAGCAGTCCCAGCTTGGAAACCACGTACCCATTCTTCTCTTGCCGCATGATCGGCATAATCGGATCCATGCCGCGTTCATCGACGCGCCGCATGAAGTCAAACATATAGACACTGACGATGTAGGAGGACTGGGTGCCGTCTTTTCCGTAAAACAGGAAGATCGTATTCCCCGGAAATCGTTCAGCGGGCGGATTGACATTCAGAATCGTTTTCGCATCCGGCTTGCCGATAGCCATATAAGCAATGTTCGACACATCGCGGCGCCGGGATATCCACCGAAGGGTAGGCGTATAATCCGATTTAACAAGCCCTTCGCCCAGCAGATAGAGCTTGCAATGCCCGAAATCCAGCTCCTTATCCACATGGGATTTCAGTAATCGGAGAGCTTCGGCAATGGTGGAAGCCTGAATGGTTTCCACTTGCGTTTGGGCTGCTCCGGGCTCTACCTTCGGTGATGGAATGGCGAGTCGAAGCGTGATTTTGAAGCCTTTCTTTCCTTCGTCGGCGGAATCGATCCCCATGGCAATGACGAAGAACCGTTTATCGATATCTTTGAAGCCGCACCCCCCAAGCAGTACGGTGATAAGCACGATCAGGGTTAGTTTTACTGCCGGACTTCTTACGTTCATGTTTTCATCTTCTTTCGACGTGCGATCAAACTTAGAATAACAAGGAACAGAACGGTCGCCGTTTCGGAAAATAACCGAATCAACAGCCAGCTTCTGGTAATGTATAAGCTCTGTTTTTCATTAAAGGTGTAGAACGACAGCATCGTTAAGGCTGCAAAAATCGATACAATCACATAATTTGAGGCAGCTGTGCGCGTTGGGTCGATATGCGGCTTTGCTTTGGGCAAACAGCTCTTGATCATCTCCATGGCAATGTGCCAGCCCGACGTCGTATAAAGGAGCGTGAGGTTTAGATACAATAACAGAAACAAGAAGATGACCCGTTCAATGAACCCGTAACCAAGCACCATCGAATCCGAGGTTACCGTCCAAACGTACAAATACGAACCGACCGCTTCCGTTCCGTGAAATCCGATCGGCACGAAGAAAGAGAGAAATAGAATCAGGGTGCAGATGATTGGAAGCGCCCAGCGGAAGCGAAACCTGAAATTCGGCGGGTTAAGTCGATTGAATATGGCATAGTTGGTATACCCCGTAAATACATAGGTCGCAGCTGCAAAAGGTTCAAGCTTGGGCGGAACTCGCCAATATTGAGCGACGGTTCGAATGGCATCCCAGTCCAGAAACGGATTGGTCGACGCTTTAAATAGAATGAAGAACACGATCGGCAGATTGATGAGCAAGGTCATTTCCATAATCAGCGAAACGGTTAAAGTAGAGCGTGTCGCCGTGTATATGCATGCCCCGACAAGAATTAACAGCACGAGCATCGAGCTGGTATCCGGGTTGAAAAAGCGATTAATGAGCACCGCATACGCAATAATGGCGATCCCGGCAGCCGCATACCACATGGCAGATAAGAGTATCAATATGGGGACATTGATATACTTGGGGAAGAAGAGCGCCAAGATTTCCGGAAGTCCTTTGCCCGGGAAGGTTTTCATGACATGGGTAAAGATTAGCGCCAAGAAGCTGCCGAAGAAAGCCGCGCAAATCATGGAGGACACAGAGCCCGTATAACGGTCATTAAGAAGCAAATACGGAACAAACAGCATGAGATTCAGGATGCTGACAAGAATGATATTGTAATAATAGTAACGAATCACTCATTATTCACCTGCCCGATGTCGCCGCTTTGCGAGGCTGATTTGCTAATGATGCGAAAGTACGGTTTTCCGAAGCTCCGCATATCGGCCAAATAGACCAAATAACAGAACAACCCAATGGTCACCCCCGATATGCCGAAGAATATCGCCGGGATAATAAGCGGGTATTTCAGAAAACGGATCGACCCCGACATATTGTTGACGGGGATGACAAAATTGGATATGGCCACAACGGAGGTCACTATAATCATGATGCTGCTGACGAGTCCTGCCTGCTGTGCCGCTTGTCCGAGAATGAGACCGCCAACGGTTGTCGCCGTCGAACCGATATATTTGGGCAGCCTGACGCTGGCTTCAATGAGCGCTTCGATCATAAACAGCATGATAAACACTTCGATGAAAGAAGGATAAGGCACAGCAGATCTACTGCCTGCAATCGAGAAGGTTAATTGGACCCGGAAGAGCTCCGGATTATAGGAGACGATCGCCACGTAAAGCGCCGGCAATGCGACCGTAAGGATAACGGCCATATAGCGGAGTGCCAGCAGGCAGCGCGTCATCCAGAACGAATCGTAGTGGTCATCCACTGCATTCATAAAGTTGAAGAACGTCGCAGGCAAAATAAGCGCAAACATCGAACCTTGAATGAGCAGAATGATTTTGCCGTCTTGTATGCCCGTGCATACGCGGTCGGGACGCTCTGTCAGCATCATGGTCGGAAAGAGCCGATACCGGTCGCCAAGAGCTCTGGCTAATTCCCCGGTCGCCGAAATCATCGGTATCGATACACGGTCGAGCTTCTCTCTAACCCCGGTAAGGACGGTCGGATCTACACGTCGTTTATCAAAGAGCAGCAGAACTCTGGTCTTCGACATCGTGCCGACCGTGCGCTCCTCGACAGCGAGCTCCGGGTTCGGATAGCGGCTGCGAATAATATTGACGGAGTCGATCAGATCTTCGCTTAACGCGATTTGCGGGCCGGCAATGACCGTTTCGACCATCGTTTGCGGATTTTCGTTTCGGATAATACGCGCGGCATCAAGCTGATATATTTTTCCGTTTAATTGGATCAGTACAAAGCCATGCAGAATCGTATCCGCCCATTTGGCGGGGTCATCAAGGCGCTTAAATACGGGATTGGTCAAAACCAGTTCTTCAAAAGGATGCTCTTGCTTCGTAAACGGGACAAGAATGAAGTCGCTGACTTTACTTTCGTCGCAGAGCGTCGCAATATAAGCGATTTCGATCGAAAGCGTATCGTTTTGCAGGCGATTCATCGTCAGATCCCGCGACTCCGCAAACAGGGTATTAATTCGATTCAGCATAGCGGCTTCCCCTTTCCGGAACATGTTTGACCGTGAAGATAACAACATGGCATAGTATGGATATTTAGGATGCAAATTATGCCGCTGCATGAGTCTTTTGCCAGAATAGCGGAGGGTGAAGTACAATAGTAGTCATAAAAACAGAGATGGAATTGAGAGGGGAAGCAGGTATGGCGAATTGGTATGAGCGCAGTTTCGGCTCTGATTATATGGTCGTGTATCGGCACCGCAACTGGGAGCAAGCGGCGCGTGAGGTGGAAACCATGGCAGGGTGGCTGGAGCTTGCACCGGGTGCCTCCGTACTTGATATCGGCTGCGGAATGGGCCGGCATGCTCTTGCCCTGGCTCAGCTTGGTTACAAGGTTACGGGCATCGACTTGTCCGAATCGCTGCTTCAGAAAGCACGCGAGTGCAATGAGCAAGGACATATTCATTCCCTCATACAAGGCGACATGAGGGAGCTGCCTTTCGAAGACGGCAGCTTTGATGCGACCGTCAATTTGTTCACGTCCTTCGGCTATTTCGAAATGGAAGCGGACAACCACCGCGTCATCCGAGAGATTCGCAGAGTGCTGAAGCCGCGAGGGGCTTTCCTCATTGATTTTATGAATCCGTCCTATGTTGCCGCCAATCTGGTGCCGCATTCGGAGCGTACGGATGAGCTGACAAGGCTGCATATCAGGGAACAGCGGGCTATTGCAGATGGCTGGGTGGTGAAGCAAATTCATATTACCCCGCAAGAAGGGACTGAGGCATCTCGCAATTACGTGGAGCGGGTTCGCTTGTTTCCGTTGCCTTGGTTTGAACAAGCACTCCGGGAAGCGGGGCTCGAGCTGGAGCATCGCTACGGGGATTATGAAGGGCGACCTTATGAGGAGAAGAGTTCACCGCGGATGATTCTGAAAGGCAGGGCGTTATCGTGAGTGAAGGGGCACAATCGAAGGTGACACTGTGGCACGGAGGCATCGTTCAGGTTAAAGTTCCGCTGCCGTTCTCGCTGAGATGGGTGAACAGCTACTTGATCCCGGACGCAGCCGGATATACGTTGATCGATCCGGGATTACATACCGACGAAGCTGTTCAGGCTTGGTACGAGGCGCTGCGCGAGCAATCGATCCCATTCGATTCGATTCACACCATCATTCTGACGCATCAGCATCCTGACCATTACGGTCTGGCGGGATGGTTTCAAGAGCGGACCGGCGCTCCGGTCTATATTTCCGAGCTTTCGTATGGCTACACCCAGCGCTTATGGGGAGCGGACCTTGGAGCGGAATTTGCCCTTTCGCTTACGAAGCTGTATGCCGAACAAGGGATGCCGCAGTCGGTTGTTGAGGAAATCGCTCCGCATCTGGATAGCTTCGCGGAGAAGGTTTCGCCGCAGCCGGCGGTCACCTTCCTGGAAGCAGGCCGGATGATGACAATCGGCGATTCGGAATGGCAGATGATCGACAGCCCGGGGCATGCGAAGGGCCAGCTGTGCTTCTATGAGCCGCTTAAGAAATGGATGATATGCGGGGATCAAGTGCTCCCGGATATTACGCCGAACATCAGCGTAGTGCCGGGAGAGAACCATGATCAGCTGCGGCAGTTTCTGGATAGCTTGGAGGCGTTGAAGAAGTACGAGGTTGAGCTTGCTTTTCCGGGGCATCGGAATCCCTTCACGAACTTCAGCGAACGGATTGTTGAGCTGGCCGCTCACCATGAACGGAGATTGCTTCAAATCCAAGGTTTGATTCAAGCGGAGCCGATGACGGGTTATAGGCTTTGTATGCGGCTCTTCGGTGAACGGATTGCCGGCAATACACATAATTTGAGGTTTGCCATGTCGGAGACGCTGGCTCATTTATTCCATCTGGAGCGCCAAGGCCTTGTTACGGGAACAAGGCAAAATGATCAGCTGTATTATTCGGCGAAGCCGGATTCGATATGAAAAAGCTTCCAAAAGCGCCCGGACTATGGTGTATAATGAATGGGTCATCGTTTGAAGAAAAGGAGCCCAACTACTATGCCTGTATCCCGCTCTGAATCTCGTCAACATCAGAAACAACAACGCGCCCGCAGAATGAAACGCCTGTTTGCGATCAACCTTGTCCTGCTGCTGATCATCGGTGCACTTGCGGTCGTTTATGTCGTGCAGCGGCAAGATGGCAATGAGAAGCTGAACAACGCGGCTAATGAACAACATGCGCCTGCCGACAGCGATAATGCGGGCCAATCCGAGGATGCAGGGAACGAGACCGGAACAGAGGCCGATGATTCAACATCAGAGGGACATACCATCTATGAGCCCATCTCGGATGATGAACCTTCGACCGATAATGAAGCTGCGACCGGCGGCACGGTTACGCCGGATGACGGCGGTCAAGTGAATTTGTCTTTCACGGGCGATGTTCTGCTGGCGGCTTCCGTAGAGAAGCTGATGCTTAAGAACGGCTATGATTACCCGTATGCGAAAGTATTGAATGAATTGAAGACGCCGGACTTGATGGCGGTCAATTTGGAGACGCCCGTAACTTTGCGCGGCACGCCGGCAGAGAATAAACAATATGTCTATAAATCGTCACCGGATGCACTTCCCGCCTTGAAGGCAGCCGGTATCGACGTTGTCAATTTAGCGAACAATCATACGCTGGACCAAGGCGAAGAGGGGCTGCTGGACACGATTGCTCACCTCGATGAAGCGGGCATTCCCAATATGGGTGCCGGACGCGATGAGCTGGAAGCGTTCAAGCCCGTACTGCTGGAGGCCAAAGGAATTAGCGTTGCGTATCTTGGATTAACGCGAGTAGTCCCCGTCGGCTCCTGGAAGGCTACGAAGGATCATGCGGGATTGGCGGAAACCTACGACTCTACGCGAGCGGTTGCCGCGATTAAGCAGGCGAAGAAGCAAGCCGATATTGTCGTCGTCATGGTGCACTGGGGCATCGAACGCGAAGATTTGCCGAATAACGATCAGAAAAGATTAGCCCATGAATATATTGATGCAGGGGCAGATTTAGTCATCGGCAGCCATCCTCATGTTCTTCAAGGCTTTGAGTCCTATAAAGGAAAGTGGATTGCCTACAGCTTAGGCAATTTTATATTCAGCGGCATGACGCCGGATAAAACGAAGGACACCGGTGTCCTCCAAGCCGCCTGTAATGAGAAAGGCGATTGCGCGTTGAAATTTAATCCGATGCGCGCGGTGCAGTCGCAGCCGGCGCCTTTGACAGGAGAAGAGGGAGTCGCTCTGCTGAAGCGCATGTCGAGTATTTCCTTCCATGCAACAGTGGATGAAGCAGGGAACATTCAACCTAAGGAGTGAAGCTGATGTTGAATCCGTGTGTTGCCCACCGCGGAGCTTCAGGACTTGCGCCGGAGAATACGATGGCCGCTTTTCGGGAGGCGCTTAGTTTTCCGTTCGTGCAGTGGATCGAGCTTGACGTTCAGATGTCGAAGGACGGGATTCCCGTTGTCATTCACGATGACTCGTTACGTCGAACGGCCAGAGTGGCGGGGCGTGTTCATGAATTCACGGCGGAGCAGCTTGGCAAGATGGATGCAGGCAGCTGGTTCGATAAGTCTTTTGCAGGTGAAGGCATTCCGACGCTGCAGCAAGTGGCAGACGCCACAATCGGACGCTGCCGGCTTAATGTGGAGCTCAAAACCTACGGAGGCCGCTATCCCGGCATGGAGAAGAAGGTCGTCGAGCTGCTGTACCAGAACGGATTGCAGCATGATGCCGTCATCACGTCCTTTGACCGAGAGGCGCTGCGGACGGTGCGTGAGCTGTCCAAGGAGGTCCGGACAGGACTTATCCTGGATGCGTCACCTTGGACGCTGGTAACGGATTTGGAGCGTTTAGGCGCTAACTTCTTATCCGTCGGCTATACGCGTGTAACGGATCAGCTGCTTGCTTCTTTGCGGGCTGCACGGGTCGACGTAATGGCATGGACCGTGAATGATGCGCCTATGATGAAGCGGCTCGCCGCGCTCGACAGCGCCTTAATGATTTGTACGAATTATCCGGATCGCTTCGCGCAGGCGAAGAATGAGAGCATATAACGAAAATGGTGGTGCAGAGTCAGGACTCTGCACCACCATTTATTTTGACGTATAGGTTATATGTCACGGAACCGATCTCGAATATCGAGAATCGCAGGGAGCTGCTCCATCAGGATATCAACCAGCTGCGGGTCGAAATGGTTGCCGCGTTCTTCTTGGAATAACTGCAGAATTCGTTCAAGCTCCCAAGCCTTCTTGTACACGCGATCGCTGCCGAGCGCATCGAATACGTCTGCAATGGCCGTAATCCGTCCGTAGAGATGGATATCCTCTCCGCTAAGTCCTCTCGGGTATCCTTTGCCGTTCCATTTCTCATGATGCTGATAGGCGACGATCGCGGCGGTTTTGAGCAGCTCGCGACTTGACGATTTGAGCAAATGATAGCCGATATCGGTGTGCAGCTTCATTTGGTCGAACTCTTCCTCGGTCAGCTTGCCGGGCTTGAGCAGGACGGCGTCGGGGATGGCCACCTTGCCGATATCATGCATAGGCGAAACCATCTTGAGCAGCTCGGCTTCTTCTGGCGGCAGCCCGTACCCGATCGCGAGGATGTAGGAATATTCAGCTACCCGTTTGACGTGGTTGCCGGTTTCTTTGGAGCGGCTTTCGCCGATCTCTCCCATGACGGTAATGATTTCGCGCTGCGTTGCGACGATCTCCTCATGGAGAATAACCGATTCCAGCGATTTGCCGGCGTAGGAGGCTGCCAGCTTCAAATGGTCCAGGTCGCGTTGCGTAAAGACCGCTTGCGGCGTCAGCTTGTTAATGGCTTGATAAGCCCCGATAATGGTTCCGTCATTGCCTACGAAGGGGACGGTTATCACCGATTTGGTTCGGTAGCCGGTGCGGCGATCGTTCTCGTCATTATGTCGAAGGTCGCTGTAGGCGTCGTCGATTAATAAATAATCGCCGGTCTCGATCGAATGGCCGACGAAGCCGGTGCCGAGCGGGATGCGAATTTCATTGACGCCATGGGCTATGGTTGTAAACAGTTCTTGGCGGGCATGGTCGATGAGCCACACTGTGCATCGGTCTGCCATGATCATCTCGCGGCCCATATTGGCCATGAGCAGGAGGACGCTCTTTAAGTTTCGCTCTCCTCCGATTTTGGCGGTATAATCAAATATGATACGAAGCAGCTCTTCCGGCGTCCGTTCGTTTGCGGCGTCAGAGTGTGGGAGAATTTCTTCATGACGTAGATGACGATCATACATATGCAATCGAACGCTCCTTAGATGACATAAAAGTGTATTCTTCGACATAATCAATTCAACATAACTTTAACGAATCCTGCTAAAGCATATGTAAAAAATGGGAGTATGGAGCGTGAATGATAGGATGATTGAGATTTGGAGTTCGGCCATAGGGCGGCTGGCGGCCGGGATGATCGGAAGCGCCGCTATCGCATTGGCGGCTTATCGGCTTCGCTCGTTATCCGGGAGCGGGGCTGTTTCGGCTGCCGTCATGGGGACGGGCTATGTGGCGTTAGGCGGGCCGCTGTGGTTCGGCACGCTGCTGGCTTTCTTCTTGTCGTCTTCGCTGTGGTCCAAGTGGAAGCGAAGACATTCCGCCAAGCAGGCCGCCGAGGCGAAGTACGCCAAGAGCGGCCGGCGAGACGCCGCTCAGGTATGGGCCAATGGCGGCCTGGGGCTGCTGCTGTGCGCGGGGCATGCGATCTGGCCCGCGGCAGCATGGGTGTAGGCGTTCGTCGGCGCCATGGCCGCCGTGAACGCAGATACGTGGGCCACGGAGATCGGCGCGCTCAGCCGCCGCGCTCCGCGTGCCCTGCTTAGCGGGCGTCGCGTCGCGCCCGGCACGAGCGGCGGGGTCACGCCGCTTGGCAGCTTCGCCGCGCTGGCCGGCGCCGCTTTCATCGGCGCTGCCGCAGCGCTGCTGCACGCGGCGCCGCCGGCGCC
>NZ_JAGKSP010000019.1 GCF_017942085.1 Paenibacillus lignilyticus | reverse complement strand
GATCAGGTTGATAGGTTCGAGGTGGAAGTGCAGCAATGCATGCAGCTGACGAATACTAATCGGTCGAGGGCTTATCCTACGAACATTCAGCTCGGATGTTCAACTTCGGACAAGATCAGCTAAACAAGACCTTCGCAAAGGTTCGTATCCAGTTTTCAGGGTGACAAAAGTTCCTGAATTAAACTGTTCCCTGATAGCTCAGTTGGTAGAGCACTCGACTGTTAATCGAGTTGTCACAGGTTCGAGTCCTGTTCGGGGAGCCATTACGCTCTCATAGCTCAGTCGGCAGAGTGCATCCATGGTAAGGATGAGGTCACCGGTTCGATTCCGGTTGAGAGCTCCAGTGATTTTTTTGCAAGATGGCCCGTTGGTCAAGTGGTTAAGACACCTCCCTTTCACGGAGGTAACAGGGGTTCGAGTCCCCTACGGGTCACCATTTTTTTCTCTCTATCCCGGAGGCTTAGCTCAGCTGGGAGAGCATCTGCCTTACAAGCAGAGGGTCGGCGGTTCGATCCCGTCAGCCTCCACCAGTATACTGGGGATTAGCCAAGCGGTAAGGCAACGGACTTTGACTCCGTCATCCCTAGGTTCGAATCCTAGATCCCCAGCCATTTTAGTTTGAGTCATTAGCTCAGTTGGTAGAGCACCTGACTTTTAATCAGGGTGTCGTAGGTTCGAATCCTACATGACTCACCATTTTCACCTAATGAGAATGGAATTGAATATGCGCGCGTATGGCGGAATTGGCAGACGCACCAGACTTAGGATCTGGCGGGCGACCGTGGGGGTTCAAGTCCCTCTACGCGCATCACAAACAGAAGGCCCTCGTTGAGGGCTTTTTTGTGTATAACTCTGTAGATAACTATGGCATAAGTGGCGAAACGCTTGCTATCACTGCTTTACTTATCCACAATTACGCCTGAATGTTGTGACAATTTAAACGATGAATAGATGGTTCTTCACAATTTTGTGCATAGTGTGGGGATATAAAAGTAATGAACCTCCGTTAACGCTTGACGGATCAACTGAGAATGATTATCATGGTATAGAACGTAATGAGAAATATTATCACAAAGCGGAACAGTCTGTTCTGCAAGGAGCTGTAAACAGATGAATTCTTTCATGACATCCAAACTTAATATCGGCTATGAGGAACGCCTTATTGTCGAGAATTTAAATATTATTATCCCTAAAGGTAAAATCACTGCCCTAGTGGGTGCCAACGGATCCGGTAAATCGACGATTCTGAAGACGATGGCTCGTTTGATGTCCCCATCTGCCGGAACGGTGCTTCTGGACGGCAAATCGGTACATAAACAATCCACGAAGGACGTGGCGAAGCAGCTTGCTATCCTTCCGCAGAATCCTACGGCTCCGGATGGACTGACAGTGGCTGAGCTTGTCTCCTACGGACGTTTCCCTTATCAGAAGGGTTTTGGCTCGCTCAGCAAGGAAGACCGCTCTGTCATCCAGTGGGCGGTTGAGAAAACGGGGATGACGGAGTTTGCCGATCGGCCTATCGACCGTCTATCCGGCGGCCAGCGTCAACGTGCGTGGATTGCGATGGCATTGGCACAGCAGACGGATATGCTGTTCTTGGATGAGCCTACAACGTTCCTCGATATGACGCATCAGCTTGAAGTATTGGAGCTCTTGCAGCATTTGAATGAAACGGCTGGCAGAACCATTGTCATGGTAGTTCATGACTTGAACCATGCATCGCGTTATGCCCATCATATGATTGCCATCAAGAACGGTAATGTGGTTGGTGAAGGAACACCGGTTGCCGTTATGAATAAGGATGTCCTCCGTGAGGTGTTCAGCATCGAAGCGGATATCATTCTGGATCCTCGCTCCGGTGTGCCGCTTTGCTTACCGTATGCACTGGCTCGTGCCGGAGCTCCTGCTGCGGTTCAGCAAGAGATTCCAAAACCATTGAGTATGTCGGTATAGCAGCTGTGAGCGTAGCGTAATAAACGCATTTCATCGCCGTCCATAGCAGCATGGCCGGCGATTGCAAAGGTATCATATTTTTTTTTAGAAAAAGGGTTGCATTTCATAATTCAGCATGATATATTATTACTTGTCGCGCTTGAGAAAAAGTGACTGACACAATGCGGAAGTGGCTCAGCGGTAGAGCATCGCCTTGCCAAGGCGAGGGTCGCGGGTTCGATTCCCGTCTTCCGCTCCATTAGTGCCCTTAGCTCAGCTGGATAGAGCATTTGACTACGAATCAAAAGGTCGGGAGTTCGAATCTCTCAGGGCACGCCATTCTTTAATTGCATTAGATACATAACGGGATGTAGCTCAGCTTGGTAGAGCACCTGGTTTGGGACCAGGGGGTCGCATGTTCAAATCGTGTCATCCCGACCATCTTCTTCTGCGGGTGTAGTTCAATGGTAGAACTTTAGCCTTCCAAGCTAATAGCGTGGGTTCGATTCCCATCACCCGCTCCATAAACGACATTCAAGGCCTTGGATTTCCAAGGCTTTTTATTTTTATATAGTTCGACCCTTATTCTTCCAAGCGTGAAAAAGCTTCAACCGATTGTTAATTTGTAGTATGATGGTTAAAGTTAAAAACCGACAATACGGGTTAAATGGGCTTATGTTGATGATTTTACGACCTGGAATCCGAAAGGAAGTCGTATAAATACACAGTGTAAGTAGAATTCATACGTTAAATCCGAAGATTTGCTTACGAGTGGTTTTGCTCCGTTAAACACAAAGACTATGCTTACGAGGTGGTTTTGCATCATGCGAAACCTGGAGGAGGATTAGGGAATGTCGGAACATGCTGGAACAACTGTCACAACCACAAGGCCGCAATCAAACAATTTGCTTCGCCGAGACGTGCGGTTCTTGGGGAACATTCTTGGGGATGTGCTTGTCCACCAAGGCGGTCACGAGCTGCTGGAGAATGTAGAGAAAATCCGTGAGATGAGTAAAGCGCTGCGCGCGCAATTCCTGCCGGAGCTGTATGAAGAATTCACTGCAGTCATTGATGCTTTGAATCCGGAGACGCGTCATCAGGTTATTCGTGCATTTGCGATTTATTTTCAACTCGTTAATATTGCGGAACAGAATCACCGTATTCGCCGTAAACGCGATTATGAGCGTTCAGCCGGAGAAACGGTACAGCCTGGATCGATCGAGAGCGCTATTCAAGTGCTCAAGGATCAAGGTATCGATGTAGACAATGTTAGAAGCATTATTGAAGATATTTCGCTTGAGCTCGTTATGACGGCTCATCCAACCGAAGCTACACGCCGCGCCGTGCTTGATATTCATCAGCGCATTGCAGCGGATGTCGTGGAACTGGACAATCCGACGCTGACTTATCGCGAGCGCGAGAAATTGCGCGAGAAGCTGCTTAATGAAGTACTGACACTGTGGCAAACGGATGAACTTCGCGATCGCAAACCTACGGTTATCGATGAAGTGCGTAATGGCATGTACTATTTTGACGAGACCTTGTTCGAAGTGCTTCCAAGTGTGTATGAAGAGCTTGAGCGCTGCTTGGACAAGTACTACCCTGAAGAGCGCTGGCATGTGCCTACGTATCTCCGTTTTGGTTCGTGGATTGGCGGCGACCGCGACGGTAACCCATCGGTAACGGCAAAAGTCACTTGGGAGACTTTAACGCTGCAGCGCGGCCTTGTACTGGAAAAGTATGAGGAGCTGCTGAAAGATGTGATGAGCCAGCTCAGCTTCAGCACGAATATCATTGAGGTTTCGCAAGAATTGCTGGATTCGATTAAGAGTGATCGCGAGAAGATCGACACACGCAGTGTGGATCTATGGCGTAACGATAAAGAACCATATCGTGTTAAACTCGGCTACATGCTGGAGAAGCTCGCGAATACATCGAAGGATGCGCTTAAGGGCTCCGTCAAGCGCTATAACAGCGCGGATGAGCTGAAAGCGGATCTGTGCATCATCGACAGAAGCTTGCGTAATCATTTTGCCGACTATGTTGCAGATACGCATATTCGCAAATTGATTCGCCAAGTGGAATTGTTTGGATTCCATCTCGCAGCACTCGACGTTCGTCAGCACAGTAAAGAGCATGAGAATGCGATGACTGAAGTGCTTGCGAATATGAACATTGTGGATAATTATGCGTCCCTGACCGAAGACGAGAAGATCGAGCTGCTGCACAAATTGCTGAACGATCCGCGTCCGCTTACTTCGCCGCATTTTGATTATTCCGAGAGCACTCGGGAGTGCCTGGATGTTTATCATACGATATATCGCGCGCAAGCGGAGTTCGGTGTGAACTGTATCTCCAGCTACCTGATCAGTATGACGCAGGGTGCCAGCGATATGCTCGAAGTCATGGTATTTGCCAAAGAGGTTGGCTTGTTCCGCAAGGAATCAAATGGTCAAGTTCGCTGTACGCTGCAGGCAGTCCCTCTATTCGAAACCATCGACGATTTGCATGCGGCACCTGGCATTATGGAGCAGCTGTTTGCACTGCCAATCTACCGTCAATCTGTTGAAGCGCGCGGTAATCTGCATGAAATCATGCTCGGCTACTCCGACAGCAACAAAGACGGCGGCGTGGTTACGGCGAACTGGGAGCTGCGTGTAGCGCTTAATGCGATTACAAGCGCAGCTAAGAAATTCGACGTGAAGCTGAAGTTCTTCCACGGTCGCGGCGGAGCGCTTGGCCGCGGCGGTATGCCGCTGAACCGCAGTATTCTTGCACAGCCTCCACATACGGTTGGCGGCGGCATTAAGATTACGGAGCAAGGGGAAGTGCTGTCGTCCCGTTACTCGATGAAGGGCATTGCTTACCGCAGCTTGGAGCAAGCGACTTGGGCGCTGGTTACGGCTTCGCGTTTGGCGAAGTATCCGGAGCAAGAAGCCGAAGCAACTGCAGAGTGGGATGAGATTGCACGAGGCATTTCGGAGACGGCGCTTACGAAGTATCAGGATCTGATTTTCCGTGATCCGGACTTCATGACGTTCTTCAAAGAGTCGACACCTCTACCGGAGGTTGGCGAGCTGAATATCGGTTCCCGTCCTGCAAAACGCAAAGGCAGCGACCGTTTCGAGGATCTGCGCGCTATTCCATGGGTATTCGCATGGACGCAAAGCCGCTACTTGCTGCCTGCGTGGTATGCAGCCGGAACGGCATTGCAAGGATATGTCGCAGGTGACGAGAAGCGTATGAACACGCTGCGCGTCATGTACGAGAAATTCCCGTTCTTCACCACATTAATTGACAACTTGCAAATGGCGCTTGCGAAAGCCGATCTGCAAATTGCGAAAGAATATGCCGGCATGATTTCAGACACGACGATCCGCGACCGCATCTTCACTCAAATTGAGGAAGAGTACGCCATGACATCTTCGTTCATTCTGCAAATCACAGGCCAAGCGGATATTCTGGACAACGTACCTGTTATCCAAGAATCGATCCGTCTGCGTAACCCGTACGTAGATCCGCTGAGCTACATGCAAGTGCAGCTCCTGAAGGAACTGCGCGAGAAACGTGCCAACGGCGAAGCCGACGATCCGGAGCTGCTGCGTGAAGTGCTGCTCACGATCAACGGAATAGCGGCGGGACTTCGGAATACGGGCTGATCCTGACCATTGGTTTGCGTGCCCATAGGGGTTAGCAGCATGCCTTTGCCAGATAGCGCATAACATTCATAAAAAGGGCTGGACGCCCGGACAGCTGTTGTCCGCCCGGGGTCCGGCTCTTTTTTCGTTGTTATCCGGTCATCTGGCAAGGGAGGCGGCTGCACATGAAGCGGGATCCGTTCTATTGGTTTTGCCTACTCTGTGTGCTGATGGGGGCTGCGAGCTACGGCTTGCTGTCGGTTCTTATTAAGAAGGCGTACGAGGACGGCTTTACGCAGGGGCAAGTGACCGTCCATCAGACGGGGATAGGCATGGCGTTGTTGTGGCTGATCGCGATGGCGCGGTGGAGGCGATGGCGGAATCCTCTTCGCGGACCATGGCTGAAGCTTGTACTAATCGGCACATGCGGACTCGCGATGACGACGATTCTATATAATGCGGCGCTGCAGCGGTTGGACGCTTCGCTTGCGATAGTATTGCTTTTTCAGTTTACATGGATTACCATCTTGCTAGACAGCATTCAGAAACGGACATGGCCCGGCAAATTACGTTTGCTTGCGATTGTCATCGTGATGATCGGTACGGTGCTTGCCGCCCGGCTGCTGGAGAGCGGATTAACCAAGGCGAGCTTCATCGGTGTCCTAGCCGGGTTCTTTTCTGCCGTGTCTTACAGCCTGTTTATATGGTGGACGGGGCAGCTTGAGGGGCAGCAGGATGCTGTTATACGCTCCGCTGTCATGGTCAGTGCGGGTTTTATGCTCATTACGCTTCTCTATGGCTCTGAGGCCTTCTCAGCAAGTCGAGAAGCTGCGCTGGTTGGCTGGGGATTGCTGCTTGGCACATTGGCCCAAGTAGTGCCCACCTTGTTGTTTAATATCGGCATTCCCCGGATTGGCAGCGGCTTGTCTGCTTTGCTTGGTGCGGTGGAGCTGCCGGTAGTGATTTTAACGGCATGGACCATCCTTGGAGAGCCGCTTAGCTTATGGCGGGTAGTTGGTATCTTGCTTATTGTAACAGGGATCGGAATAGCCGAATTGCCGACCGGTAAACGGAAGGGGAACTCGGCGCGTTTGGAGGAGAAGCATTGAAATCAGTTGAGGCGAGATTAGCCAAGTTAGCTTTGAAAGGCGATCAACGGGCTTTCGCAGAGCTCGTGGAGCTTTATCAGGACAAGCTTTATCATATGTCTTATCGAATGCTGTACAACCGTCAGGAAGCCGAGGACGTCGTACAGGATGTCTTTTTGCGTGTATACAAAAATTTAGAGCGTTACGATGATACGATGAAATTCTCCACTTGGATTTATCGTATCGCCACGAATTTATGTATCGACAGACTGCGAAAGAGAAAGCCTGTGTACTCGCTGGATGCTGAGTCGGGTGAACATGAGGGGCTCGATGGTTATGCCATGATCCCAAGTGATAACCGCACGCCGGAGAGCGAGATGCTGCTGTCGGATACGCAGCGCATCATTCATCAAGCCATTGAGACGCTGCCGGCTAAGTATAAGTCGGTTATGGTGCTTCGCTATTTAGAGGAGCTTTCCTTGCAGGAGATCGGCGATGTGCTCGACATGCCGGTAACGACGGTGAAAACCCGTGTCCATCGCGGCCGGGAGTTCCTTCGCAAGAAATTGGAGCATAAGCTGTAGGCAGAAGCGGATGGATCAGAAAAGTTAAATTTTGGACAGGTGCGGATATTCAAAAAAAGTGAAACATCGCCGCCTTGAACACGTAACGTATATTACCGTAACTAACGAAGAAAGGAATGGCTGCTATGAATTGCAACGTCGCCGTCATGCTGATGCATGATTATTTGGATGATGAGCTGCCTCACGATGATCTGGCTGAATTGAAACTTCATATAGATTCCTGTGAATCATGCTGCACAAGGCTTGAGCAACTGGAACGGACGGAAGCGCTGACACATTCGATGATGGACACTCGCGTAACGATTTCGCCGCAACAATCCGCGCAGCTCACCAACCGCATTATGAGCTCGCTTCCCGTGAAACGCCGCAGAATCGGTTTTGCCAGCTGGATTCGCAATCATCCCGCCGTCTCGGTTGCCGCAGTATTTGCCCTTGTGATGTTCTCGAGCTTCCTCGCCATGTGGCAGCAGGATAATGATCTTACTGTACGCGGTGGAGATCTGGCACAGGTTATCATCGAAGGGGATACGGTTACTGTACCGGAAGGTGCCCATTTGAAGGGGGACCTTACGGTTGAGAACGGCAAAGCAAACGTACTAGGCGATGTGGAAGGCGATGTAACCGTGATTTCAGGTTCGTTGTATCAAGCCTCCACCGCACATATATCCGGAGAAGTGAAGCAGATTGACCAGGCGCTGGACTGGTTTTGGTACAAAGTTACGCATTCCATCAGCAGTTTGGCCTATTGATTTTTGACTGCCTCCTCTTGCGGGAGGTTTTTTTGTGAAAAAAAAAGGATTTGCATCCCCGGTTCTAGAAAATAATAAAGTTAGAAATCCGATAAAAGAATTAAAATGCCCAGGCATTTGGTCTTTGGGGGTTGGCAGATGAACTATTTTGCAGATTTGACTTGGAAAGAATGGATCAAAGATCTCATTGATATTTCCGTTGTTAGCTATATTATCTATAAATTGATTCTGCTTGTCCGAGGAACAAGAGCGGTTCAGCTGTTGAAAGGAATCATTGTCCTGGTTGCGACATGGGCCATCAGCACCTGGTTTAATTTGTATACGCTCAAGTGGCTGATGAATCAAATGTTTACGTTCGGGGTCGTTACGATTCTGATTATTTTCCAGCCGGAGCTTCGCAGGGCGCTGGAGCAGCTCGGACGAGGCAGTTTGTTTAGCCGGTCCTCTGTCGTGGAGCGGGATATCAGCGATCGCATTGGCGAGATCATTAAGTCGCTTAATTATATGGCCAAACGCAAAATCGGCGCATTGATCGTCTTTGAACGTAATACCGGGTTGTCGGACTACATAGAGTCCGGAATCCAAATGGAATCCATCGTGAGCTCGGAGCTGCTTATCAATATCTTCATCCCGAATACGCCGCTTCATGACGGAGCTGTTATTATTCGAGGTAGTCAGATAATGGCGGCGGGCTGCTATTTGCCGCTGTCGGAGAATCCTTTTATCAGCAAGGAATTAGGGACAAGGCATCGCGCTGCAATCGGCGTCACCGAGGTGTGTGATGCGGTGTCTATCGTCGTCTCGGAAGAGACGGGGCAGATTTCGCTTGCGGTCGGCGGGATGATTGTTCGCGACATTAAGGAAGAATCTCTGATCTCGAAGCTGTTCGAGGAGCTGAATCCGAACTCGAAAGCGCGTGAGCGTCAAGGCGCGAAGAAACCTTTCTGGAAACGGAAAGGAGGCAAGCAGCATGGATAAGTGGCTCAGCCATCCGACGGCGATTAAGATCCTTTCATTGATGATCGGGATCCTGATGTGGGCTGTTGTGCATTTCGATTCGGAGAAAACGCCAAATACGGTGGCTAACCTGACGGAAACGCAGGAGATCGATGCGGTTCAGGTGACGCCGATTGGAATGGATGATAAGAACTATGCGCTTCGGCTGCTGGATCCGGAAGTCGTTCATTTGACGGTACAGGGCTCGAAGTCGGATTTTCTAATCGCTTCGCGCAACAATGATTATCAAGTCACGGTTGATCTCAGCCAAGCAACGGAAGGGCGCAAGGTGCTTCCGGTTAAGGTGAATTTGCCGCGCGGCTTGGATCTTATTGAAGTGCGACCAAGTAACGTGACGGTCGTATTAGAACGTATCGTTACGAAAGAATATGAAGTTACGGTTAAGACCGACGGTATTCCGGGTAAAGGGTACAAGATCGGACAACCTGTTGTAAAGCCGAACAACCGCGTGCATGTGACGCTGCCGAAGGATCAAATGGATTTAGTCGCATCGGTCGGAGGAACGGTATCGGTTGAAGGGGAAGAAGAGACGGTCAACGATAAGAAGATGAAGCTTGTCGCCTACGATAAGGAAGGCAATGAGTTGACAGATGCGGTCATCAGTCCGAGTGTGGTGGAAGTGGAAATTCCGATTACGAAGCCGTTCAAGAAGCTGCCGCTGCAAATTGGATTTACGGGTAAGCTGACGGATGGTTATGCGATTGCTTCCTTTACGCAGAGCGTGGATCAGATTACGGTATACGGTCCTCAGGATGTGCTGGACAAGTATGATTACTATGACGGCATTACAATTGACTTGTCGAAGCTAACAGAATCAGGTACGATGGAGCTCGATATTCCACAACTAGAAGGAATTGCCACCGTTGATCCGCTGACAGTCACGTTCGAGTATAAGATCGTGCCTGCCGAGACGAGAGTGATGTCGCATTTGCCGGTGAAGATGATTGGTCTGTCCGAAGGTCTGAATGCCAAAGTAACCGTGCCTCCAAACGGCATGGTGGATGCCATTGTCAAAGGCGCCTCGAACGTGCTGGCCTCGCTTGAATCCAAGGATGTCCAGCTGATTGCGGACTTAAGCGGTTTAGGACCGGGCAGCCATGATGTTCCGCTTGAGGTCCATCTGCCGCGGTTCGTCGATCAAGCTCCAAATGCGCCGATTACGATTACGGTGGAGATCACGGACAGTACGGAGACGCTCACCGATCCGGGAGGAGCGGGAGAAAACGGTGGAGATTCGAATGCAACCGCTCCTGATTCCGAGGCTGTGAATGGTGGGGAAGACGCGATAACCGGAAATGAGTCTGCCGGTGATGCTAAAGGAAACAGCGATGGCGGCGCAACAAATTCGAGTACAAACTCGAACACGGGAACATCGGTGCCATAGTGCCCGATTGTTGCTTCATGCATATAGAATAGATAAAGGGGATTTTGGAACAATGGGAAAATATTTCGGAACAGACGGTGTACGCGGTGTCGCAAACCGCGAGCTCACGCCTGAGCTTGCTTATAAAATCGGTCGCTGCGGCGGCTACGTACTAGCCGGTCAGGCTGAGAAGCCGAAGGTCGTTATCGGGCTCGATACCCGTATTTCAGGTCCAATGCTGGAGGCATCGCTGATCGCGGGTCTGCTGTCCATCGGGGCAAGCGTTGTACGTATCGGCGTTGTATCGACGCCTGCAGTCGCTTATTTAACACGTGTGCTGGGCGCAGATGCGGGTGTCATGATCTCCGCATCGCATAACCCGGTTGAAGATAACGGCATTAAATTCTTTGGCGGAGACGGCTACAAGCTCTCCGATGATACAGAGCTTGAAATCGAGCGCTTGATGGATGCGGAAGTGGATGAACTGCCGCGTCCGGAAGGCGGAGATATCGGTACGGTTACGGTGGATGAAACGGCAAAACGCCAATTTATCGACTTCTTGAAAACAACGGTTACGCATTCCTTCACAGGATTAAAGATTGTGCTCGACTGTGCGAACGGTTCCGCGCATTCCATTGCGCCGACGGTGTTCCGTGAGCTAGGTGCAGAGATCATTACGGTCGGCGCGGAACCGAACGGCTTGAACATTAATGACGGCGTAGGTTCGACGCATCCGGAATATTTGCGTGAAGAAGTGCTGAAGCATGGCGCGGATTTCGGTCTTTCTTTCGACGGTGACGCGGATCGTTTGATCGCGATTGACGAGAATGGCGAAGAAGTCGACGGCGACTACATCCTGTGCATCTGCGGCGACGCGATGAAGCGGGCAGGCAAGTTGAAGAACGATACGGTCGTAACGACAGTTATGAGCAACATCGGCTTCTTCAAGGCTGCCGGCAAAATCGGTCTGAACACGGCACAAACGGCGGTCGGTGACCGTTACGTGATGGAAGAGATGCGCCGAGGCGGATTTAACTTGGGCGGCGAGCAGTCCGGCCATGTTATTTTCCTCGATTACAATACGACAGGCGACGGTATTCTGACTGCCCTGCAGTTGACGGATACGCTCGTTGCTTCCGGCAAGAAACTTAGCGAACAGAAAACATTGATGCGCAAGTATCCGCAGGTGCTGATTAACGTGCGCGTTGCAGATAAGAGCACCTACAAGGACAATCCGGCGATTGCCGCGGTTATCGCTGAAGTGGAGCAGGAGCTTGGCGACAACGGCCGCGTGCTGGTGCGTCCATCAGGCACGGAATCGCTTATCCGCGTCATGGCTGAAGGTCCGGATAAAGAGCAAGTTGAAGCTTACGTAGCTCGTATCGTGGACACGGTGCGCGCAGAGCTTGGTGCAGAGTAGTAAACATGGGCATTATCGTTCATAACTTTATGTGATCGGGCAACCCTAGACATACGCAGTTACTGCGGGCATCTAGGGTTGCTTTTGTCATGGATGGCGTCTTCGAAGCGGAGTAAGATGAGCTCTTGGAAAATATGTACCAATTGTAAACGGTTCCCTCAATTATTTGTTGCACCTCAGCATAAAAATGAATATAGTAGGAGAAGTATCATTCAGGAAGCGAAAGTGAGGACAGAGGTTGTAAGCAAGACAAAGCGCCAGAGCTTGCAAGGGTTTCATGCAGCTGCTGCACGGTCCATACGGAAATGGCCATGCGGGTAATCGGTTGTATAAAGCGGCAAGCTGACGAGGTGGAGGTGTTCGGAATGTTCGGCGGGGACCTCCCGGTATTGCATTTAACCGTAAGCCGATACTCAAATAGACCGGGCGACCGGGCTGACAAAGGGTCGGTAAAATGCTCCATAGGATTTTTTGAAGCACCTGCGGCAACGGAGGCCGGAGTGTGTCGATTTTAGCGTATTCATCTGTTCAAGTCTCAGTCACGGGCAGTGGCAGCAACCCATAGAGGGGCTGTCTCTATTGCGTTGTGTTCGGACTCATTGCTTATTATTTTTTCAAAACGCACGGATGGTGCGCTTTCTTTCTTATTGTCTTTTTTGATATTTTCCAACCTTAGCAGGGACGATGCCGGCGAACCGAGGCGGCTTTGTGCCGACCTATTCATTAGTCATGGCAACCGTTGAAGCGGGGTAAACTACCCAATACGGAGGTCTATTCATATGTGTGGAATTGTAGGATATATTGGTAAACGGGATTCGCAGGATATTTTGATCGAGGGCTTGAAGAAGCTGGAATACCGCGGTTACGACTCGGCGGGTATTGCTGTTTTCACGAAGAATGGTCTTGAAGTGCGCAAGTCGATTGGCCGTCTTGCAAACCTGGAACAAAAGTTAGACGGACAGCCGCTTGAAGGATCGGTTGGTATCGGGCATACACGTTGGGCTACCCACGGTAAGCCGTCGGACGCTAACTCCCATCCGCATACAGACAACACGCATAAGTTCTCTGTTGTGCACAACGGCATCATCGAGAATTATCTGGATTTGAAGGATGAGCTGATTGCAAAAGGCTGCAAATTCGTATCCGAAACGGACACGGAGGTTATTTCCCACCTTGTTGCCGATGAGTACGATGGCGATATCGTGAAGGCTGTACAACGTGCGGTTAAACGGATGCGCGGTGCTTTTGCGCTTGGCGTATTGACTGAATATGAACCGGAACGTTTGGTTGCTGTACGTTTCGCCAGCCCGCTCGTTATCGGAATCGGCGAAGGCGAGAACTTCATCGGGTCGGATATCCCGGCAATTCTGGAGCATACGCGCAATGTGTATATTCTGAATGACGGTGAAATGGCGATTTTGACGAAAACCGGTGTCGAATTGATGACGACTGAAGGCGAATTTATTTCCAAGGAAATATTCCATGTCGATTGGGACTTGGTAACGGCGGAGAAAGCCGGATTCGATCACTTCATGCTGAAAGAAATTTACGAGCAGCCGAAAGCATACCGCGACACGATGATGGGCCGTATTTCGGATGATGGCCGTTCCGTTGAATTGACCGAAATCGGCATGACTGCAGACGAGATTCGCGCAATCCGTAAGATTCATATCGTAGCTTGCGGTACGGCGATGCACGCTGGTTTGGTTGGTAAAACCGTTCTTGAGAGCCTGGCTCGCATTCCGGTTGAAACGGACGTGGCGTCGGAGTATCGTTACCGTTCCCCAATCATTACGCCTGACACGCTTGTTATCGTGGTCAGCCAATCCGGTGAGACGGCGGATACGCTGGCTGCACTGCGTGAAGCTAAACGCTGCGGCGCACGTGTTCTGGCCATTACGAATGTGGTTGGCAGCTCGGTTTCCCGCGAAGCCGATGATGTCATCATCACGCAAGCCGGACCTGAGATCGCGGTTGCTTCGACGAAAGCTTACACTTCCCAATTGATCGCGTTCTACCTGCTCGGTCTGTTCTTGGCGGAAACGCTCGGTACGAAGGACAGCGCGTTTATCGCTGAAGTAGTGACGGCGATGCACCAGCTGCCTGAGCAAGTGGAAAGCATTCTTGATAACGCCCCTGTGCTGAAGCAAGTGGCAGAGAACCTTTCCAAGCACAACAACCTGTTCTTCATCGGCCGCGGCGTTGACTTTGCAGTGGCGCAAGAAGGCTCGCTGAAGCTGAAAGAAATCTCCTACATTCACTCCGAGGCTTATGCAGCGGGTGAGCTGAAGCACGGTACGCTTGCTCTGATCGAAGAAGGCATTCCGGTTATCTCGCTGATCACGCAAGAAGATCTGTACGAGAAAACACTTAGCAACATTAAAGAAGTGAAAGCTCGCGGCGCGCATGTACTTGGCGTTGTGAACGAAGGCTTCGAAGGAGAAGTTGCGAAGTCCGTCGATGAGCTATTCGCGATTCCGAAGACGCTGCCGCTTCTATCGCCGGCATTGTCGGTTGTTCCACTGCAGCTGATCGCATACTATGCGTCGCTGGCACGCGGTAATGATGTGGATAAACCGCGTAACCTTGCAAAGTCGGTTACGGTGGAGTAGGGATTACAGGAGCTTAAGATCATTCTGAATGCGTTAAATATTGTTTGTAACTGCAAAATAAAGATTGTAACTGATAAAAGAAGTTTGTAACTGCAAAATAATGTGTGTAACTGTTACTAGCGTAAGATCGTTTCATAGCTGAAGCACTGCACACTTAAAGGCCTGGGAGAGCATTCCCGGGCTTTTTTTTTAATTTAGCAGACTATAATACCTTCGTAAAACAGCCTAAATGGGCATTTTAGTAGTGCATCACTAATTCCACTTTATCTGTAAATTTCATCTTGGCTATGAATTCTACCAAGAACTTCATTCAAGTATTGCAAGACACTAGTTCATAAATCAGTCTAAAAGCTTTCATTAGTAGCAAACTAGAATTAATTGCTCTAATGGGAGGTCTTTATATGATATTAAACGAGCTTTGGCGTCTTTATAAAACAGATAAGCAAATCCAGGGGTTTAGCCCAAATACATTGAAAGCCTATGCCTTGCAGTTCAAGATGCTGGCTATTGAACTAGGAGGAGAAATAAATGTTTCTGAAATAACCTTAAGTCTCCTAAAGGGATATATAGCAAAGCAATCGGAACGATTGAAGCCAAGCAGCTTAGGACATCGCATCCGTTTCGTTCGTTCCCTTTTCCGTTTTGCATATGAAGAAACGTACTTACCATATAATCCCTCTTTAAAATTACGGAACCAAAAATGGAAAAACGAATTCCTAAATTTTTGATGGAGGAAGATGTTATTAACTTAAAGATCTCATGTCAGTCACTTAGGGAAAGAGCACTCCTGGAGTTTCTATACAGCACTGGGTGCCGTATAGGAGAAGTGGCGAAGATTAACACTGAGGATTTGAACTGGGAGAACTGTTCCGTGATTGTAAATGGTAAGGGTTCAAAGCAGAGAGAGGTTTACTTTACGACAGAGTGTAAAGTGTGGTTGAAGAAGTATGTGGCTAAACGAGATGATGCATGTAAAGCCTTATTTGTAACTACAATGAAGCCAGCTAGACGAATGGCGATACCTACGCTCCGGTGGGAATTAAAACGGCTTGCAAAACGGGGGAAGATTGACGCAAATGTGTACCCGCATCGTTTTCGTCATACATTTGCTTGCCAACTCCTTGATAATGGAGCTCCTTTAGATTTTATTCAAGGTATGTTGGGGCATGAAAAAGCGTCGACCACACAACTATATGCTCAGTTGCGCGGGGAGCGTAGAAGAGAACTCTATCGCCGATTTTTTTAGTGTAGGATAGCAGCGGATTCTCTCCATGATATCCGTCAATATTCAACTAAAGGGCAGGTTAGTTATACTCATTTCTATCCAATCCTGCAACTATTTCCTAAATAAAGAGTCTATATATGTATTAGGAGGTCGTTGGTATTCATGGTGAAGAGATTCGTATTTGACCTTGTTACCAGTTCCAACGAGGAAGGATGTTAGCAAGTGAAAAGAGCAAAAGGAAAACAATATTTATTTTTTATATTTGTATTTATATTTGCACTAGCGGCTTGCACCTCAAACCCAGTTTTCGAGTTGTATTCAGGAAAACCGTTAAGAATAGCTGTGGTTGGAGTACCACCAAAAGTAAAAGAAGAACAAGTAAGTTTTATAAAGATTTCATTTGATGAAATGACAATTAATAAATTGAAGGATTATGATGCGGTCTTTGTTATGAAAGAAAATCTTCTCAAAGCCGCTGAGAGTCAATATGCGGATTTTTACATGAGTTCAATCATTCCAGTTTATTTTATTTCGACTAAAAGTCATGTTCCATTTACTGAAAAAGACATAGAATTTGAAGATTCTTGGAGATGGTCTCCTGGCAATAGCTACGCTGTTGGGGTTCTTTCATCACAAAAAAATCACACTTTAAAAAATTGGGGATTCGATTTATATAATGATGAGAAAACTGATGCAAATATAGAAGAGTTGTATTCAAGAATTTTCAAGACAATTGAAGATAATAAACTTTAATTGTTATTCAGTTGACTACGCTAACGGGTACGATAGTTTCATGATACGACGGCAGCCGGCCAAACGATCGGTTGCCGTTTTCATTGAAGTAACGGGCAGAATAGCAACTTTAAGATGGTCATTCGCGTCATAACACATGGGTATATTTGTAAATTTAGGCAAGGGATTAGGTCTTGATTAAATCGTATACAGGGATGATTGCTTCAGCCATGTGCATCGTATTGTGTCCTATTCTTTTTTTTATGAATCACTAACGTTCCAACGGAGGTGTGAATTGAAAGTGGATAATAAAGATCTACTGATTTATCTACACAAGAGATTATCACATTTGAAGAAGAAATTTATCTTGTTTGCTTACACTCGTCATAAAAATGAAGGGAAAATTGAAGAGCTTGAAGATATTATTCGACGGATAGAAATTGGCAATTTTGAGTATCAAGACAATGATTAAACACTTGTCGATTAGAATCAAATTATTCAACAAAGGAAGCAGGCAGAAACTATCCCGCGTTTCTAACGTAATGCGTTTTGATGCATCGGTCGAAAGAGGACTGCGCGCGTTTACTCGCCGGAGCCTTTTTTGTTGATATGATGTAAGGGAGAACGTAAACCGACTGATATCTAACAAGTGAAGGGGTATGAAATATGGTTTCAATGCCGCCACCGAGCTATTACGATTGGCCAGAATGGGATCCTGAGAAAGGTGAGCTGCGACCTGATGCTCCTCTTGAGATCATCAAGAAATACGAGCAGGAACGTAAGCGCTGGCAGCAACGGGCATCAGCGACAGTGGGCAGAGATGGAAGAACCGAGTCAGCCGCCGCTTGTTGATGACCTTCTTACCGATGCCGAAAAGAAGAATATTTTTAATGAGGCTATTGCGACGCTAGCGGAACAGAAACAGCCATCGGATCTGTTGCCGCTGCAGCCAAAAGTCGAGATCGAGGAACCGAGGCATTACCATGACGTTTGGAATTGGGAATGTGATATGGGGGCTATGATCGCCGCAATGCAGCGTGTCGGTCTGAGCCGCGAGCATATCGTCAAGATACTAAAGGAGAACAAGAAAGCCTCGAACGAATTACGACCCGATCAGGCGGCTCTAATATACTGGCAGTTCACGGGAGGCGCGAATGGAGGTTCGGACAGTGAACGATGACAACATAATCAACTTCAAACCTCGGAAGGCAATCCCTGCACCGCTAACCGAAGCAGAACAGAAGCGCAAGCTTACGCAATGGGAAAATGGCTTTACGCTTTATGTCTTTAGTGTAGGACTGCAAGAGATCGCCAAAACTTCTGAAATCGTTTCAGCTACCGACACCCAAGACAAGATGTATCAAGGGATCAGGTACATGGCTGAATCGAATTATCCCAAGATGCTTGCGGTTGTAACGAACGAGCTGCTGATCCAGCGCGCATTCGTTGGCAAAGAAGATCTTCATGCGGAACTACACAGGTAGCGACCTTAGAAGAGGGGGATGATGCTGAGTGATTGGACGTGAAAACGAAGAGGAGCTGACAGGATTACCGGCCGCGGTTCGTAATATGTGCCAATATTCTATTATCAAGCACACGGTGATAGGTCCGAATGCCGGACCGTTAATTACGAGGCTAGAAGGGGTTAGGGAACTACTCGTTATCTTAAAGACACATAACCATGAACATGTCGATAACATGATAGCTATGGTTGACGCAAATATCGAGTCATTGAAGAATCCGATCGAGCTCATCGTTCCTGAAGATTGGGATTTCCCGTCGGGGTAACCATCATACTGTGAATGCACGGAGGATTAGGAATGACTGAAGCTGTGCTGCCGGTTAAACGAAAAGTCGAATAAGCGTTAATCAGAATATCGTGATAACGATAGATGACCCATTTTGCAATTACTATAGTGGAGTACAAAAGGAAGACTTATATAAAGTGTTCCCTCCCTTCGTTTATTTGATTTTCCATGTAATTTGACCCATACTGATAGGGAAAGCCGAACCGTTCTCACGTAAGTCAATACTTTTTAGAGATATGCTTTTCCGACGAACAAAGTGCTATGAATTGCTCTTGCATAGTCAGGTGACGTCATTACAATCTCAGAGGATACAGCTTATTATAAACTTCTTACATCATAGAAAGGCAGGTCACAATGGCCTACAATTATCCATTTGAAGACTTCCAAGAAGTCTGGAAGGAAGAGCCTCTAATAGTACTCGATACCAATGCTTTTCTAGGACTATATAGGTACTCACCAAATACAGCAAATCAGTTTTTATCTGTAATGGACCGAAACAGGGAGCAAATATGGATTCCTGCGCAAGTCTTATCGGAATTCTACAATAATCATAAAGACGTAGTGAAACGAGAGCATAACAAATATAGGGAAGTTAAAAAAGAAATTGATAGAATTACTGAAAACGCTAAAAATAGCTTTGAGAAACAATTTATTCAATTTAACAAATATAGCTACCCTCGCGTAAAAGAACTTTCAAAACATATCGATGCTTCAATAGAGAGCATCCGTGAACAAGCAAAGAAGTTTGAAACCGAAGTTGCAGATGACTCAAAAGAAAATATTAGAATGTTAAAAGAAGATAGAGTGAAGCAATTTTTTGATAAACTTGTCGAAGATGGTAACATCGGAAACATGTTTACTCTATCAAGATTGTTAGGTGTATATGCCGAAGGAGAGAACAGGTATAAATATAAGATACCACCAGGGTATATGGACAGCGTAAAAGACAAAGACGATGAGACCAAAACAAAGAAATTCGGCGATTTACTGTTATGGAAGCAATTACTAGAGAAGGCTGGAGCAACACAAAAACCTATTATATTTATTACTCTAGATGAAAAGGAAGATTGGTGGGTGCTTGGTGATGACGATCAACCAATTAGTCCACGAACTGAGCTAATTTCTGAATTTAGGGAATATAGCAACAAGCCATTTGCTATGATGAGCCTATCCAATTTCTACAACCATGCATCTGTACTCAATAACATGGTAGATAATCGAACCTATCTAGAAATGAACTCGAGGGCTATTTGTTACAGATTACTTGATCAGTCCGATTGGCATACGATTGCAGATGATAACCTTAACTTGACTACGTACCTCATTCATGGTGGTGATCTACAAGAATATGTAGATAATCCTCTACAAGATGTTGAAGTAGAAGGTGTTTCTTCCCCAGATTTATTGATTGAATCGGTATATATCAATGAAAATCATGTAAACATCGAAGGGAAGTTTACATGTGAGGTTGAGGCTTCAATAACTGAGGCTATTTCTTCAAGTTATCATGAGGACTATTTATTCAAAATCACTATATCTGGCTCAATAAGTTTTGAATTTGAGGTGGATTTATTAAAGAAGACTAACTTCATAATTAATAATTCATTATTTGTAAATTGTGGTGGATTTGAGGTTATTGAAGCAGGCTATATTTACGACGATGATGTGTTTGATCAAGATTATGATGATTCGTGCGTCAAATGCGCGAATCCTGTAACGGTTCATTTTACTAATCATGGTGAATCAGTTTGTGAACGGTGCTCAACTTACTACGAAACATGCCCTGAATGCGGAACATTATTTGAAGAAGGTACCCTTGGTGGAGCATTTTGTGTGAAGTGTATAAAGAATCGGTAATGAGCCGGGATTTTTAGCTAATACTTTTTTCATGCCTGTATTTTGAATGGTAACGGGATAATCACATCAGCAAAAAACCACCGCTACTCACGGTGGTCAATGTTGAACTAAATGAGGTGCTTCGCTCGTTGAAAGATCTGAAGCATTGTATCGAAATCTTCCTTTAAGGTCACTTCATTCATAGCTTCTGATTTTTTGTTTAATTGTTGCTGTTCGTTTTTAATCCTTATTTCCTCTTTTAATTCAGCGATCTGTTTGGCCATGTTCTCTATAATCTTTTGTTGTCTTCTAGCCAACTCAACAATTTGATCAGTGATTGTTAATTTGATGTCCTGTTCATCGATTGCAGCAATAGTAACTTGCTTACTAACTGAAGCTCTTTGAATTTGATTCCGCTCTAGCTTAGCTTCTTTAATTTCATTTAAGTAACTTTTTCTGACTTCTGAATTCCATCTAAATCCGCAAGCACTTTCGGTACGTCCTAATAGTTCGGCTGCCTCAGCAAACCCCGCTAATTGAGTACTTTTATTTCGAATGTGTTTAATTACAATATTAGCGAGAAGTAGATCGTCCTCTGACCGCCAACCATCTTTTCTGGCTTCCTGCATGGTATCCATCACCTCAACAACGAATTAGTAGCCATTGTTACCTGTTCTCTTATATTTATGCAAAGATACAAGGTAACAGCAAAGGCAGTCATCGATATAAACTGCTTTTATTCCAACTAAGGGGTAATAAATTCTTGCTGTATCCGGTTAGCAGATAAAGCTAACGGAGAACGATAGTTTAACAAGACACGAAGGCAGCTGGTCAGAGAAAATGATCAGCTGTCTTGTTTCAACTACCATGAAAGAACGAATTAACTTTCATGCTCTGTGGTGCAGTAGAAGAGATGCATGAATGGCTAACGGGGCAGGATATAATAAATCACTCCTCGAATACATTGAAAGAGCCTAATATATGATATGGAGCTAAATCAAGGATGAAATTTCACTTAAAGAAGACAATCATAATTACATTGGTGGTATATCCCATATTTCTTTTTATACTTTACTTAATGGCGGGTTTTGTTATTGAGGCATTTGTTTTGTTTTCTGGTATTTTTTTATTTTTTATGATTTTCCAACTCGGATATTACTGGGTAATTGAAGGTGAGAAGATTAGTAAATACATTTTTTTTATGAAGCATGTCGACATTGAAATATCTGAAATAAAACTAATTGAGGCATATAAAGTAAAGGAAATAGGAACTATTCATTTTTATTTAGGTAAGGGACCACATGAAGATGAATATCAATTCATTATGAAGAATGGATTAATAATTAAGAGCTACGCACATTGCTATAATTCGAATGGCTTAACTATAGGACGTTATTTGAATAACGAAAAGAGAATAAAGCTAATAGAAAAGACTAGATATAAAATTATGAATTCTTAGGGATTTGGTGGTTTTTCGAGGAGAGGCTCCTTCAGATAACACCGTATTCACCAATCGGTCTAGCGTATTCGGTCTAATGGTTAATTGATGAAGACCATGGATTAAACTAACGAGAATCATTAGTTAAACGAAGCAACGAACATATGGGGGGAACCATGACTCGAAAAAAACGAAGAAGGTTAAAAGTTGGAGATGTGTATGCAATTCCACTGCCTAATAAAAAATATGCATTCGGCAGAATGCACATGGATGGATCAATTGCAATTTATAAACAAGTTTCTGAGAGTATAGAAGATCTACCTCAAACCGAAGATTATCAATTTATTGTCGGTGTTTATGAATATGTTTTAAAGTCCGGAGAATGGCCAGTTGTTGATTATCGCCCTTTCGACAACGATGAGGATGCTTGGCCTCCACCAGCTTGTATCGTTGATATTATTTCTGGTGAATACTCAATATACTACAAAGGAGAAATTCGTGATTCGACGAAGGCTGAGTGTGAAGGATTAGAGACAGCTGCGGCTTGGGCTGACAACCATATCATAGACAGAATTATGGGGGACGATAAATGGCATAGACCCTCATAGCATAATAAAGCAGTATCCAAGAGCTCGATAAGAGTTATACGGATTCTATGAAGTAAGACGGTCCTGTGGAGTGGCAATCTCATTACGATAAAAAGGAACGATCGTTGAGGAGCTAGCTGCGGGCAATTCCTTTTTCATTTGTTGAAGTAACGTGCAGTTTTGTTGAAGAAGCAATATCTTTTGTATAATGAAGGATGCGTCGGGGAGGTATACAGTACTATGTCACATCCGTATGGACAATTTGAAGGCTCACCATTATGGGAAGTTATAAATAAAGGGATAAATGACCTTGTAGAAAATAACGACCTCGAAGAAAGAACACAAAGAGAATACATAGTTGGATATCTTTGTAAGTTGATCAATGAATCTCTTATTACAAAACCTTAAACAGCCGTTACTGAACTAACGGGTACGATAGTTGAACGTATTTTTTTGGAGCAGGTTGCCAGCGGCAGCTGCTCCATTTTCATTAAATTTAGCGGCAGGAGAGCTTAATCGCTTCACGAATAATTAAATAGTCAATTTTACTTTGTAGTTGGTAATCAGACGATGGAATCCTCGTGCAAGTACAATAGAAGTAAAAATTAAGAGTTGGTGGTGTATGTAATGCAGTTTCGTGTTGACATAGATGGAACTTTGGAAGGCCGTTGGATGGGGCACATTCTATCTGAATTCGGGTGCATTTGGAAAAGTACAAGTCCAGAAAGGGTTCTTGAACTGGCAAAGGAGGAAACTGTAAAGTATTACTCCTGGTTAAATCAGAACGGAGAGCCTGTTCCAGATCTCAGAGGAAAAGAGATTACTTTTGTACTAGGAGAGCAACAGGAGATTTCCAATTTCGGAATTTCTGGTGCTTCCGTAGGTTTTTTTGAACTTGACCTTATTCCGATAACAGATGTTGATATTTTAACAGCAGTTAAAAGATTGGGATTTGCACGGAATGAAATAATTGATTTGGTCACGGTACTACCAGAGTCATGTTTAGATTGGGAACCAGGTAAGGGGAAAAGGACAATAAGGGATAACCTTATTCATGTTCGAAATTGTTATCCATGGTACTTGTCACGCATTCTCGGGTTAGAGGAAGCAAAGAGGCTTATTCCAAAGCCGTTTCCGGAAGATACCATAGAGAGCTTAAATTATGTTATGAATTGTGCGGTTGAGGTTTTATTGGCTTTTCCTCAAGAATATAGAGAGGGAACTTATTGTGCTCAAAAGCCAAGTGAGGAATGGACCGCTCGTAAGATGCTTCGAAGGTTTGTCGAACATGAGTTAGAACATTTGGCAATTATAAAACGTACAATTGGTGAATGGAAAAGGTTAAACAAAAGGAAAACAATAGAACATGGTGATTATGAAGACATTGATTAAAGGTTAACATTCCGCTGACGGGACACGATAGTTCAATAAAGCAAAGACGGTAGCCAGCTTTATTGCCGTTTTTCTTTGAAGTAACGGGCAGGATAGTTTAATTACTTCGCGAATACCTATGGATGGAATTTTTGCGAAGTTCAAAATAAATCGTTATGTGAAATGCAAACTGAAAGGATAATTATTATGAGAGATGAAATATTAAACAATTATTTCTATCAAGATGGAAGTCTTCGAGATATTTATATACTACAAACCCATTATACTGATTGGGATTTCTTAATGGACTATTTCAAATCAAACCCTGATTTTGAAATATTTATTTTTAGAGATGGAGAAGAAGTACACGATAGACTAAGTATTAAAGAAATATTAAACCTTAAAAATGATTTTTCAATGTCCATTAATATCGTATATAAAGGTATTTCAATTTCTGGATATTTCTATGAAACTGATAATATCGAATTTGACATATCACCTAGAGAAATTGTAAGTCTCAAAGAAGTAGATAAAGTAATTGAGTTTATGAAGGAGATTGCTAAGTTCACTAATAAGGAAGTTATTTTAACACCAGAAATGGATATGAAAGAAGTTTACATAAGGATACTTTCTACAGGAGAAACAATTTTTTTGTAACAGCTCAGGAGCACTTCACATAACACTGTATTTACGCTTCGGACCATTCATTATTAAGCTAACGGGACACGATAGCTGAACGAAAAAGGAGTAGTTTGCCAGCGGAAGAGCAACGGCCTGCTGGAGAAATCCAGCAGGCTGTTAAAAAGTGTTTAGATTATAAAAAGTATGATTAGGCTTCGTCGCTCCTTCTCATGCCTCCAAGAATAATGCTGTACCCGTCCGGGTCCGTAATACGCGCATCGAGAAAGTCCCAGCCATCATTTGAGGTTTCAAGCGGTTCCGTTCCGATCGTACCGCCTCTGGCTCGTACTTCGTCAACGATAAGTAATACATCCTCCCATGACACATGAACAAAAGTATCCCACGGGAAATCGGGGCCTTCCCATAAACCCTCAACGTCTCTGACTTTTGCGCATTGGGCATTCGGACATACATCGTGCGGAGATGCCGCTTGTTGTAAAATCACTTCCATCACAGGATACGGTGCCTCCGGATCACCTCGTCTTGCATACCCGAAATCGTTTACCTCGTCGCATCCTAGCACGTTTTTGTACCAGTCCAGCGATTTCTTCAAATCGGAAACAAGGCGTACTTGAACCGTTTTCATAAACTTATCTTCCGGCTGCTGCGAAATCGGTTCCTCCGTCTGAGAACGGTTGGTGCTTAAAACAATGTTGTAACCGTCATAATCGGTAATATGCGCTTTCATATATAGTCGGCCTTCGTACGCGTATTCATAAGGCTCTACTGTAATTTTACCGCCTCTGCTGCGTACTTCCTCGATGATATAAGCGAGGTTATTCCAAGCGACCTCAACCAAAGAATCACAGCCATACTCCGAGCTTGCCGCTTCCGCTGGTTCATCCGTGCGTTTCTGTGCGACTGCGTTCGGGCGAATATGGTCCGGCGAAGCGGCTGTGCTGACAATGAGCCCCATTCCCCCTCTGTCTCCCCGAGTTGCATGTCCATAGCCGCTGATGTCGTGACATTGCAGCACATTGCGATACCATTCCTGAGACTTTCTGATATCGGATACTAGACGTACAGGGAACGTTAAACCAAATTCTCCTCTTCTGACCGGTTCGTTGGAAGTCAAAATGACAGCTCCTCTGCTACAAATATTGGTGATACCATCTTCGCCTGACAGGCTCACAACAAATATATCATATGAACTTTAACCAAACTATTCCTTTATTGCTATAATTAGCGGGATCTATATTAATTTGCAAGTGGGAGGCTGCCCTTGTTCAGCCAGGGGCAAGAATGACCTCAGTAGCATCGGCAGCCTGTTCCGCTAACGGGCAGATTAGTGGAACAATTTACATGTGTTCCTAGTTGAGGATAGATGTAAAATTGGTAAGTGAGGAAATGAGGAATTACTTTTTTTACATACAGATTTGGAGAGGCGAAGAAATGCCAATAGAGTATAAATTAATTACAGCAGGAGCATTTGCTGGTAAAAGCCGCATGAAGCTTCATTACGTGGAAATTGATACTGACCAAGTTCTTTGTGGTTCACACCTCTCTGGATATGAAACTCAACCTAGAGAAGGGATTAGAGTATGTAAGAGATGTGAGGCCGCATACCGAAAAAGAGGCGGTACATTGCTAGAACCTATAGATACCGATGCATGGTTGGCTGATGCTTATCCAGGTCTAATGGAAGATTTTATAGAAGTAATCTTGGAGAAGCCCTCATTCATTAAAGAGGGTCCTTTAGTTGAAAACATTATCGGCCGATGGTCAGCGGACCAGCTTTATGCGCCAGGTGCAATGGAGGACATTGAGGTTGTATTCAGTCCAACGGGAAATGGTTGGTTGTATTTTAATCATCCATTTGAGCAAATTGTTGAACGATTCAAATGGGAGATTGATAATAGTGGATTAATTCAGATTAATGGGGTAGCATCAGCGGCTTTTTATGATGCAGAGATGGCGAAGGAATATGAGTTGGAAAATTACGAGGGCAGAGACTCAGATTTCGAATTTCTCGACTTAAAAGTAGAGATTACCATAGAATCTACTCCTCGAGGGGAGAGTGAGGTTATTTCTTTCTCAGAGCCGCTATGGCTGACAGACCGTAGATTTGCTTTGGTACAAAGAGACATTAAAAGTCTTGAACCACCATTCTTTTTGTAGTTGTTGCTGAACTAACGGAGAATATAGCTAAACGAACAAGGAGCAGTTTGCCGGTGGCAGCTGCTCCTTGTTTCGTTGAAGTAACGGGCAGTTTAGCGCAACTTTGGTCTCCATCATGCGTTATAGAGATATCCAGTAAACCCATCATCTGGAACAAAGGAGTTGAGATGTTCGATGACTTTTATAATAGGGCTAATTGTCTTGTTTTGCTTAACGATACTGATGGGAGTAACGTTTAATAGTGAGAAATTAATAGCTGCATTATTATCAGTAATATCACATTTGATGATTTATGTATCTATTCTTGCAGTCTATTACTATTCTCAATTTGATAGTGGAGCTGACACTGTTACATTCATGGTTTTTTTTCATATTACTCATGAGCAAGCTTCAATTTTACTAAAGGTATCTCTAACGATAAGTTTAATTTGCTTTACAATGAACAAGTATTTAAAAAGCAAGCACAGTTAATCATCTTACGGTCAGATATAGCTCAATAAACATCAGAGGCTGCCGGCATAATAACGGCAGTCTTTCGTTACGTTAACGGGCAGGCATGTGCAGCATATTAGCGAATATGAGAATAACGATTTGATATGAGAAGGTAGGTGCTTTACTTGTCACCTGATATTGAAGCTAAGATAACCTTTTTGGTAAGTGATGGAAAGGGGAATGGGCGACATAAGCCAGCTCGCTCAGGTTATCGCCCAGCACATTTAGTGAGAGATGATTATTTAACGACAGGAACACATCAATATTATGGGGATGTTATAGCTCAACCAGGAGAGACAGTATTGGGTACAATAGCCTTTATTACACCAGAAGTTTACCCACGAACTTTATGGATTGGTAAAATAATCAGAATACAGGAGGGGTCAAGGATAGTCGGTCATGCTGAGGTAACACAGATTTTTAATGAAATATTGAAAAAGTCAGATTAAGCTAACGGGCAGATTAATTCAATCAATACGTTTGAAGTTACTTTTAACAAAAGGGGGATAGACTAATGTATGGTAATATCAAACTAACAGCCTATGAAGATGTAAACGAGGTCCTTAATTATTTCCTAACGAATATTCAGAGCATTACAGCAGAAAATTTTGTTGGCATGTATGTGATTGGCTCACTTGCACTTGGAGATTTCAACCCAGTTAGCAGTGATATTGACTTTGTCATTGTGACTGATATTGATATTGGCGATACTCTCTTCAAAAGATTGAAAGATATACATGCTGAGTTTGCTTCCAGTAGTTCGCCCTGGGCTAATAAGATAGATGCGGTATACATTACTTTAGAAGCCTTTCGTAATGACAACTCGCCCTCAACACAGTATCCTCAAGTAGAACATGGGACTGAGTTATTCAAAAACGCTCTTGAAGATGGCTGGATCTTTCAGACATACACATTACGTGAAAATGGGATTGTCGTTTTTGGTACTGAACCATGCTCCTTTATTAACCCTATTGACCCTAAAGAAATGATACCTTCAGTAAAGGCTATTGCAGGATTGTGGCTCGAATGTGCCCAACGCGATTCTTCTTGGCAGGAATGGGTTAGAATTAGGAAATGGCAGGTTTTTGTTATTCAAACTCTTTGCCGAATGCTTTACTCACTGCATACGGGTTCTGTAGCCTCAAAGCCTCTAGCAATAAATTGGGCTCGACACGAACTGGGCAAGCCTTGGGATTCGCTGATTACGCGTTCTTTATCATCGAAAGACGAGAATAGTAATATTACAAAGCGTGATATGGACGAAACAATTGATTTTATTCGATACACAGTTGAGAATGCTAAAGTAAATTGGTAATTACGCTCCCTCGAAATGATTCAGTTTCCTCACTCAGACTCATGAATTCGCAGGATTTCATCCAATAGTTAGTATGGAGAAGTGGATGGAGGAGGAGCCGGTAGCTGGAGGATGGAGAATTGGACATGCGGGAATAAAGGTGAATGATGCATCACCCATATTGTTCCATATGTGCACGTCTCCACTTTATCCTAGTGATTCTCGCTCCCATGTCTCAACGGGTCATAGCCCTTTCATTCCTTCGTCACATCTAACTAAGGGGTGGAGGTCGGTCTTTCTAACGGAACGGGTCCGAGCCCTTTTGCGTAACATCTCCCGATACTCCGTGCTTCTTGTCATCCTGCGAATGCTTGAGCAGGTGAGGTTTGACTCATCTTAGGCTGCTTGTGGGAAAACTCTAGTTGAATCGTAAGCCTCGCTGCTTTTTGCTAGGCTGACCAGTAGCCGCGCTACTTTACTACATAATTTCATGATGGATTTCATCTTCTTCAGATTCTTCTTTTCCACATTGTAACGGTGCAAAGCCCGAATTTCCGGGTTCGTCATGACCATACACATCGTCATGAGATAGAGAAAATGACGCAGACGTGGCCGACCTCGTTTGCTAAGCACCATCTTTCCCCGCCACTTCCCAGAACTGGCCTCAGCTAGATTCAACCCCGCATGCCGCAGTAGAGCATTTCCATGCGAATAGCCACTTAGATCACCAGCCTCACCGAGTACGCCAGCTAGACTCGTAGCACTGACACCTCGTATTTCAAGCAGCTTCTGTGCGTAAGGAATGCGTTCAAGAATGAGATGGAGCTCGTGCCCAATCTGTTCAAGTTGGCACTGGGCTAAGTCATATTCTTCAAGCAATTGCCCAAGATGAAGCTTGTAAGCCTTGAGTGCTTGGGTAGTACCAACACTAGATTTTGCTAGTGAAATGAGGAGCTCAGCGCGTTTAACTCCAGCATGACGCTTTACATATTGCTTCCAGCCGTCGATGACTTGTTCCGTGTTAAGCCGACTGATTTCTCCCGGCAAAGGGAAGAGTCTGAGTGTTGCGATTGCGCTGGTACAGGTAAGAATTTTAAAGACCTGACGGAGCTCAGGAAAAACAATGTCTACCCACCGATGAATTTGATTGACCGCACTGTTGAGGCGCTTGGTAACCGTCTCACGATTTGCCATGAGAATGCGTAGTTCCTCATATTCTTCCGTATGAAAACGAACAGGGGAGTAGTACCCGTTCTTGATCATATCTGCAATGACAAGGGCGTCCTTACGATCGCTTTTAGACGGTGTATTATCCCGGTTCTCTTTGTTCTTTTTGACGAGATGAGGATTAACCAGAACGGCTTCAATGCCTTGAGTGGCAAGCCATCGTGCCAGGCTGAACCAGTAGTGACCGGTGGGTTCCATTCCAACTATGATGCTACTCATTTTGTGGGTTTCGAGCAGATCTTGGATCCAACGTTCGAACAGCTTGAACCCTTCACGATCGTTACCAAACTCAAGCGGAGTACCCAGTGCAATGCCTCGAAAGCTGACAGCGCGGGCTACATGAACTTCCTGGGCGATATCTACGCCGACGACTAGGTGAGAAACGGTAATGTTTTCAATGAGTTGATTTTGCTTGTCCTGTGATTTAAACTTCATAGAAGAGCGACCTCCTGATGGGCTTTTTGAGGCTTTTGACCTCGTGCGTAACCCCATCGTACTGGAGTCGCTCGTTTTTGTTCAAACGCCAAATTATTCGTTTTACAGGAATTCTAACGGGCAGGATAATAGAATAATTTATGGAATATTAATCATTAAAAACGATAATTTGGAGGGTGAGATTTGAGAAAAAGGTCTATAAAAGTTGGTGTTTGTTTGATTATTTTGATTCTTATAGGACTTTATATCTTAGTGAAGTCAAATCCACCTTTAGTTTCGAATGGTCTCACTTCGAATCCAAATGACAATACGTATGGAATAGTAGAAGTTCAAAACGTTGGATTTGTAGATATTGTGCTAAAACAAGTGTTGGTAAATGAAAGTGAAGAACCAAAAAAAGTTGATTTGGGAGTAAGTCGTTCTAATCATTTGGTACTTGGTGGAGAATTAGATAGCGACCCCAATATTACATTCCATGCAATAAATGAACTGAAAATTAAACCTGCTCTATCTCCAGCGGAACTTAAAAAATTAGTTGCTAATAATGATAGGGAAGTTATACGGAACTATGGGATTCGAATTCAACATGATAATCCAATTCGACAAATCACCGTGAAATACAATTATTTTATGATTCCTTTCACCTTTAGGAAAGATGTCAGTCTTCAAGAATAGTAAAGTTAAACTAACGTGTACTACACAATACACGTGAACAAGCTGCCTACGTATATCGGCGGCTTGTTCCGCTAACGGGCAGGATAGTTTAATCACTTAACGAATACTTCAGGTTAGGAGAGCTTGCGCAGTTCGTAAAAAGACGTTAGGCGAAATTACGGCTAATATTAAATAAGGAAGTGCAGACATGAATGAAAATCAAATAAGTAGTGAGCAAGATAGTTACTTGTTGGATGCTACATCTCCAGATAATAACTGGTTGACTGTATTTGAGGACGACGGAGAAACGGGATATTTATATTTCTGTGCTTTTGATTTAAGCAGTGGTGAATCCCAAATTATAGATCATTTATGGGTTTATGACCAAATTAGTCCAACAATATATGAATGCGAAAAAGTAAATATATTCTGGTCAGATGATTCCAGTAAAGTTTGTTTAATTGTTGATGGTGAATGTTGGGGGATGATTGATATCAAGAATAAAAGAAAATTATCCGCACCAAGAGAAGGAATAAGCATTAAGACTATCGACAGAAGTACATGGGATAATGGATTAGAGCAAAATGAAGGAGAAGTACTAAGAGTTAAAAGATAATATTTGAGTATTTCTAAGATGGACCACTCTGAGGGATTTCAGGTATTTTTAACCCAATCTTCATTACGCTAACGGGACACGATAGCACAATAGAACATGACGGCAGCTGGATTGATTACCGGCTGCCGTTTTTCATTGAAGTAACGGGCAGTATAGTTCAATGAGAAGTGGGCATAATACCTCCAAAAAATTGGGAGGTCATGTCGATGAGGAGAGAGATGGTTTTAACCGCGCTTTTCTTTGTAGTAATGAATGGATTAAATTACGAATCGGTCATCGCTTCAGATATATCGAGTTCAATCTATGCCGTACATCCAAACGATTATCCGGGACAATTACATTCATTAACAACAAATCAGATTGAATCCGCTGAAATCATGTGGTTGTGCTGTAATCAAATTCCTCTAACTAAAGATGAAATTAATACACTGGTTACATTATTAAAGAAAGTACAAAAGAATGAAATAAGTCCATATACAGGTCCTGGACCAAAAGGTGGACCACGTCGCATAAATTTATATTTAAAATCGAATGAACAATTGACATTTGTGTTAAATGGAGATGGTATCCTTTTAGGTCGTAATCAAATTTATTTGCCCGAAATTCGAGAATTTGTGGAGAATATATGGAAGCAAAAATTAAGAAACGCTCAAATAAGTGATTGAACTAACGGGACACGATAGCATAACGACACCAGGCTGCCGGCACTCACGGCGGGCTGTTATGATAACGGGAACGATACGATAGTTCAACGAGAAGGAGCAGATTGCCGTGGCAACTGCTCTTTTGTTTTATTAAACTACCGGGCAGTTTAGCGCAACAAAATCATCATGATTTGCGTATTAGTTAATGAGGGAATATATGGTAATTAAATGAAGTGAGAATGTATTGAGGGGGGCTTTATGCGCGGATTATGGAACAATGTAGCAGTTAGGAAGCATATCATTTTATTTATTATGGCGGTTGTAGTGATGAGTGGTCTAGTAACTAACGGTAAGAAAGTATCAGCATGCGATTTTGGCAGTAATATCATCAAGCCACATACGGATTCGAATGTGTTCGTCGGTAAAGCACTTGAGATTCGAGGAGATAAGAACGGAAAAGATGTTTTTTTTGAAGTTTACAAAGTCGAACAAGGTACCGTAAAAGCGCTAGCCAAAGTATGGACACCACCCGCTGGTTCTTCCTGTGGCGGTTTTGACTTTAAAGTTGGGGAAATGTATTACGTGATCACAATAGATACTCCAATATTCCCTTCAAAGAAAGTGGTCATGATTAATACAGCCAGACCATTACTGGCTGAGGAAAAAAGCGAAAAGGAACAGATTGAGGGGCAATCTCTCCTTGAAAATTTCCTAAAGCGAACAGATGTATCCGTCTCCATTAATGGAGAGGATTTGGTTATGAATAGACCTTATGATTACTTCTATTCTAATAAAGATAACAGAGTTATGGTCCCTTTGAACGAAGCATTTGTGAGTAGGTTTGGAATAGAGGTCACTCCAATAAATGAGGATGACGACAGCGTAACTTTGAATTATATGGGGAAAGCGTATACTTACCAGATTGGGCATAATACAGTGCGAATCGATGAGAATGATTTCAACATTATGGATACCGTTATTCAACGATTTGATGGAATTACATTTATTCCCGCTAGACAGGTTGCAGACATGATCGGTGCACAACTAACTTGGGACAACAAACTCAAAAAAATATGTTTTTCCTTTTGAAGAGGTCGTTAAACTACCATGAAAGAACGAATTAACTTTCATGCTCTGTGGTGCAGTAGAAGAGATGCATGAATGGCTACCATGAAAGAACGAATTAACTTTCATGCTCTGTGGTGCAGTAGAAGAGATGCATGAATGGCTAACGGGCACTATTTCTTAATAATCACCAGGTCGAGGCTGCTGGCATGAACGGCAGCCTTTCGTTCGACTAACGGGCAGGTTAGCGCAACTTTAAAGTAAAAATGTGGTATTGTATTGTGAACCGAATTGGATTGGTTAAGAAGTACTGGAGGTGGCATGGTATTGATTAGGTTTATGGTTTACTCCTTAGTGTTGTTTCTATTTGGACTCTTCAGTATCGCTGCTGGTCTAATAAAAGGGAAAGTTTGGGCAGCGGATTTCATTAACCCGTCTAAAATAGGGAACCTTGAAGAGCGAGAAGGAATAACCAATGCATTTATTTACTGTCCTGTCATTTTTGGAGGATTAATAACCGTACTCGGGCTAATTATTTTTGCAATTGTTTTTAATAATTGGACAAAGAAATACCTTTAAAGCGCCAACGCTTGTTGACGAACGGGCACGAGACAAAGTGTAGCAGGAGCAGTTTGCCTACGGCAGCTGCTCCATTTTTAATTAAACTAACGGGCAGGATAGTTTAACCAGATTCGCGAATATTATATGCGAGATTTCCAAGTTACACCACTAGGATGTGTTCAAATGCTAACAGATAGAAAGAGCATCGTACATACATATACTGGGTTTAATTGCAATTGTGTGGCTTCCTTATACTATTCTTCTCTATATTCCAATTTCAATATACCTAGAAAAGAAGGTATTCTTTATAATTCTGCCAGCAACGATTCTATTTGTATATTCATTGTATTGGTTTCACTTACATCAGGATTTTGAACAGCAGCTCGGAACAACTATCGTACTTATTATAGGAATTTTTTTTGGGGAAGACATTGCTAACTACTTTAAGTCCTTAAAAAATAAATAAACATTACCCTGACGCAGTCAAAAACGAATCATAAAATTGACTAATAGTAGCTGCTGTCTACCTGAGGGTTGCCGACTACATGACAGTTTTATTGCGCTAACGAGCAGTTTACGTTAGTAAAGGAATTGAATAAGCTCCTCACGAATATGGAGATTGTAATTTTAATGAAAGTAGGTGTTCTTATTAAGGAAAGAGTAGAAGCTATTTTCTATGGCGGAATCCTATTAGGAATAATCTCAATTCCATATTTGACAGGTAAATACTCACTCAATGAAATTATAATCTGGATAGCTATCTTGGTTTTTTCAATGGTATGTGCTTTATTGTTTGGCAAATACGTAGAACCAATATTACAGAATAAATTTGGGATAAATAATTTAATGAAGTTTTTAATAAGTTCATTATTATTTATTATTCTATACGGCACTATTTTTATAGGTTGCATTATTTTTTTGAAACAAGATTTAATTAGTTATTTATTACTCATAGGATATCTAGTTTATTATATTTATTTGAATTACAGACGAATATATGTTCAAGAAATTAAAGACCAGAATGAGTAAATAAACAGAGGCTCATGGCTGGAGATGATAAATCAATATCTGAAATTAGCCTTTCGGTTCGATAATATTATTAATTAAATGACTGAACAAACAGGGAACGATAGTCAATAAACACCTATGATGAAGCTGCCGACAAGATTGGCGGCTTCACCTGTCAGGTGACAAGAACATTATCTCATTAAAAGTCGCGAAAATCGCGGCTTTTTTTATTAATGGGATCAAGTTCTTGTCAAAACCAAATGACAAGAACTTGATCCCATTACCGGAATTGACAAGAACATCATCTCATTCCCGACGATAGGCAGGGAATAGCATAATGAAGGTAGCCGGCCAGAAATGAACGTTTGCACTTCGTTAAGCTCCCTCAGTACGATTTAGTTTTCTCACGAATGCTCGCTTATTCGCAGGATTTCACCCTTGCCAGAAATGAAGAAAGATAGTAAGCGAACCCTTGTAGTAGACCGGGACATCATGAAGGCGTGAGGAAATAGAGGGGGAGGTTGTAGCCCCCATATCCTTCCATATACTGCACGCATTCTCCACGCCGCCCCTGGAGGTTTTCACTCCCATGTCTCAACGGGTCGCTGCCCTCTCATTCCTTCGTTACGCCTGTCCAAGGGGTGGAGGCCGGTCTTGCTAACGGTACGGGTCGGTGCCCTTTGGTTTAATGTATCCGGTACTCCGTGCTTTCTTTTGAAATCCCGCGAATAAGCCAAAACTCGTGCAACGAAACGGGAAGATGTTGGTTAAGCCGCTAGCTGAATGGGCATCGTTTTATGAGGATTGTAGGCTTCGCGGCTGCGAGCCATTCCAACGAGTATGCGAGCAAGTTTTCCACATAGCTTCATAATAGACCTCATTTTCTTCATCTTCTTCACCTGTACGTTGTGAGCATGCATAGCTTGAAACTCCCGGTTGTTCATCACCAAACTCATGGTCATCATGAAGATAAACCGTCGGAGACGAGAGCGTCCTCGTTTGCTAATTTTCATCTGTCCGGTCCATTTGCCTGAGCTAGCTTCTGCAAGATTGAGGCCAGCGTGACGCAGCAGGGCATTGCCGTGAACAAACCCGCTTAAATCCCCTGCCTCACCAAGAATACCAGCTAAAGAAATGGCGCTGATCCCTTTGACAGCAAGCATGGATTTTGCAAAAGGAATGCGATCTAGAACGGCAATGATCTCTGCCTCAACCGTTTTTAGCTGCTGGCAAGCAAGGTCATACTCATCGAGCAGTTGCTTTAAGTGAAGCTTGTAAGCATGCGTGGCTTGTTTAGATCCAACAGAACGACACGCAAGTGAGATAAGCACTCGAGCCTTCCGCTCACCAGAATGCCGTTTCATAAGGGTTTTCCAGCCAGCAATGACGTCTTGAGGTAGAAGCTTACTCAGTTCTTCGGGCGTTGGGAAAAGACGTAGAGTAGCTAACGAACCGGTGCACATTAAGCTCTTGAAAACTTGCCGCAGCTCTGGGAAAACAACATCGACCCAGCGATGAATTTGGTTTTTAGCGCTAACAAGTCTCGTTACAACAGAGTCGCGGTTGGAGAGATAGACACGTAGCTCTTCAAAGGCCTCAGGGGTGTTACGGACGAAAGAGTAGTAGCCGTTTTTGACCATGTCCGCAATGACGAGCGCATCTTTTTTGTCGCTCTTGGACGGCGTATTGTCGCGGTTTTCCTTATTCTTTTTTACAAGATGAGGATTGACGAGAACGACTTCAAATTGACGCTTGGAGAGCCAGTTGGAGACGTTCAGCCAGTAATGGCCGGTTGGTTCCATACCAACAATGGCAGCAGTTAGACTATGAGCGGCTTGTAGCAAGTGGATCCACTGAAGCAGGTTTTGAAAGCCTTCTTCATCGTTCGAGAAGGACAGGGGATGACCAAGTGCGATTCCTCGAAAGTTAACAGCCCGTGCCACATGTGTTTGCTGAGCGATGTCGATGCCGACGACTAGATGGTGAGCGGTAATTTTTTCAATGAGTTGATTTTGTTTGTCCTGCGACTTAAACTTCATAGTAGAGCGTCCTCCTGGATGATGGGATTTAAAGGGCTATGACCCGTTGCGTACTCCCATCGTACCGAGGCGCTTTTCTTTTTTCAAAGACGAAATTAATCCATCTACAGGAATGCTAACGGGTAACGATAGCTCAAGATCCACGAAGAAACGGCAACCGGTATAAAGGTTGCCGTTTTCTCAACTAACTTAACTTTACGATACCAAAATCAAAGGCTGCCGAATGGAATCGGCAGCCTTTTTAGTCGATGGAAAATAGCTTTATACTTAATTATTAGTTTAATACGCAGAAAAAGATAAGTCTATAAATTTTTGGGAATTTCAAGTAAAGTGGTTTTACCGGGCCGGTAGTATCTATATTGGAGGTTCACAATGGCGAGTCCAGAGATATTAAATAAAGCAGCAGTATCTTTTGCATTTGAACGTAACTCTTTTGAGTTTATAAGCAATTCAACTAATAAGGTATTTCGTTTCACAAAGAATGATGAGGTTTTATTTTTAAGAATAACTGAAAAATCTCATGCTTACATCAACAAAATAAAAGCGGAAGTTGATTGGATAAGCTATTTAGTAAACAACGGTGTCCACGCATCATTACCAATCAAAACTTTAGATAATGAATTAACTGCTGTGTATGAAGAGAATGGAAAATGCTTTATTGCAACTACGGTTCTTGGTGGAGGAATTGGTATTGTTAGGAGCGGAGGTTGTTCGACAGCGGCTACTGGGTACGATGGGAACAATAAAAAGTATATTATTACAGCAGGTCATTGCATGTTAGGAACCGGTTCAACAGTGAAACAGTACACTACTACTGTCGGTGTTGATTATGCTACGGCGTATGTTAATGGCGGCCAAGATATTGGTCTTGTTCAAATTACAGATACTACGAGAAAAATTAGTAGTTTGGTATTAAAGAATGGTTCAACAGATTATGACGCGAAGTTTACGAGTACTGGTACTGTAACTCAGGGGCAAACTGTATGCAAAGCTGGTTTAGCAACCAACTATACTTGCAGTACTGTATTGAGTACGTCATACACTAGTATGAATCCAACTACTGGTGTTGATCTACCTGACCAGATTAAAATAGCTAATCCCAACTGGACATTCCAAAATGAAGGAGATAGTGGAGCCACTTTATGGAGTGGAGAAGTATTACATGGTGTTATGTCACGGAAATCAAGTACTCAGGATGCTAACGCTTTTGCCACCGCTAGCAAAATATCGTACTTTTCATATTATTGGCCATCGATTAATATTTACTTATCTGCTACTCCATATTAGGATAAACGAATAGTTTTATTTGGAGAAAAGGGGGGTAAGATGCGTATTTCAGTCGTCGTGTTAATGTTTATCAGTTTGCTTGGTATTACGGCTTGCAACAAACAAAATGAAGCTGTCGAACCGCAGCCTGTAAAAGCTACTTACACGGGTTACATCACCAAAAAAACCCCTGATCGAATTCTTGTAGCATCAGATACGAAAATGACTGGTAGCGAGATGTACGGGGCAATATGGCTTGGATCCTCCGACGATAGCCTTGTTATCGGACAACATGTAGAGGCTACGTTGAAAGGAGATATCGATTCCTCCTACCCTGGCGTCGGATCCGCAAGCAGCGTTGTCGTCTTACCTATTTTGATATCTGGCGAAGCAAAATTAAAACCTGAACAAGCGCTCGCAGTGGTGATCTCAAGTAGATCTGATATGTTAGTTCCAATCATCACGAAAGTTACTTACGAGGAGACTACAAAAAAATGGGTGATTGGTATATTGGATGGCCTTGCTCCTAAACCGAGCGAAGAGATTGTTACTATTAACGATGAGGATGGTAAATAAATACGTCTGCTTCCTTATATATTGTTACTGATAATGTGTGTAACAGTTACTGGCGTAAGATATTTCATAACTGAAGCGTTGTACACATAAGGGCTTGGGAAAGCATTCCCAGGCTTTTTTGTGATTTTTGTTAGTTACAATCTTTATTTTCCTATCCCAATATTTTAGTTACAAACTTTAACTCTATAATAGTGCTAATAAAGTTAAGAGATGCGCGGTTATTTAGTTACAAAGAATATTTAACACATTCATCATTCATTTGATTCTTTACAATTAAGTTTTGGTCTGAACAATTAAGTCTTGTTCTGGCAAATTAAATAACAAATTAGTTTTGTTCTAAAACTAAATAAGGATTATTTACAACTAGGGAGACCCGATGAAGCTCAATTGAATCATCGGGTCTTTTTTGTGAGGTAGCCACTAAATGTCGGAGACAATCGGTACTCGCGTAATAAGAATACAAAAGTTGAATAGATGACTCAGGTTGAATTCCCCTCGTTAATAGGAATTTCGCAAGGTCGACTCAGCGAAATCGAGAAGGATACGCAGGGCGTCAGCTTGGAGCTCTAATGCTGGTCGTCGGTCGGTGCCGTGAGCGTAGCTGAGTTTATGTGATGAAGTTATGATCATTAATGCATAATTATATTAGCGATGTAATGCTAATATAAACGATTGATGGTGATGGAATCCGACTATCTTTTTTGCTTTTCCTTCATGCCATGCTCGAGTAGATATACCCATAGTTTTTCGCCATCCATGGTGTTTATCTTAAGAAGTGTACCGTTTAATACGCGTAGATTAGGTATTAGCGCTTTAAGTTTGCGATGCGATAGCGGCTGAATGAATTTGTGTACGTCCGTTAGCAGCTGATAATATTCGAAATCCGGTTTCCCATCTACTTCTTTCTTGTGCGTCACGCCGTCTGAAATGCCACCGCCGATAAGTCCAACTTCCGATGCGTACCAGAGTACTTTGCTTTCGTTGCTGACATCCTCCATATGTTCTTTGGTCGTGCCGTAGGCTGCACATTTGTGGTTTTGGAGCATGTCCACTTCGTAGTGCGCACCTTCTTTGCGATTAGTGTTGTTGATATAGTAATCAGCCATATATAATCTCCTCTCTGATTTAGCTTCATTTTAATAGAAGCGACTCATGGCTGTAAAAGGTGATATGGACGCAAAAACCGTACCTTTTTTCAATACAAACGTCGTAGCGCGACAAGATGATCTCCAGTTTTCGCAGCTTTTCATCTTTCATTTCGCCAAACTGACAATTCATCTTGAGTTAGATTACGATTCAGTGGACGTCCAGAAGTTTCTTTACGGGAGTCGGTTAGTCCGATAACTCGTATGCTCTCCTCCAACGCTCGGCGAGTTGTTTTACACGCTGCATTCCAATTACGTTTACATCAAACCCGTTACCTTCAAAGATTTCTCTCGGGAGTTTTCCTACCATGGATTGATCGATAAACAACTTCTTAAATTCATCAGCATAGGTTATTGCTTTGTCACTAATCCTGACCACATCCTGTTTTGGGGAGACGAGGTGCGTGGACTATATACAAACGAAAAACAAGCTGACACTGGTTCAATAATGGCATCAGCTTGCTCGTTATATTTATCTATTGCTTATCTGTCTGCTTCTGGTCACTCTGAGCCTGCTGAGACTTCGCTCCCGAGTCCGTTCCAGCTGGACGCTCGCCCAAGCCGCCTCTGCCGCCTCCCATTCCTTTGCCCATATTGCCGATCTTGGTTAAATCAACGGGGGATGCGTCAATCAGCTTGCTTTTATCCGCTTTTTGACCTTCAGTTGTAGAGGGGATTGTACCGTCAAGCTGCCCTTGAATGCTTTCCACTCTCAGCTTTCCGAGCTTCGTCAATTCAGCTACAGCCTTCGAATACGCATCAAAAGTCGTAAAGGAGGTTGGATCGTTCTTCACATGCTCCGAAGTAAGCTGATTTAGGTTAGAAACCGTCTGCTCGAATTTGCCATTCGCAAAGTAGTTATCCACGATTTCTTGCAAATAATTATGATACTGCTCTTTATATTCAGGAACTTCCAGCAGCTTGCCGAGAAGTGGACGTTCTTCGAGCGTCACGCCGCTTACCGGTGTGTCAATCGCTTGGTTGACGACATCAGATGCATTACCCGACATGAAACCGCCGAATGCTAAGTTATAATCCCACGGCAAAATGCTGAGCTGACCCTCATTCTCATAAAGATAATAATTGTGAGCCATATTTGCTGTGTAGCTGTCCATGTTAACAACCACGGTATGTGCGGCAAAATATTTCAAAACCGCGTCGACATCTATATACTTCTCCAAATCAGTGCCAGCGTTTAAGTTCTTAAGCGCAGTAATGACACGTGCATGATCCTCTTCCGTCGTTTTCGTTTCGGCATTATCAAATATCGCTGAATAGCTTTCGATATTGTCATCGCTGTACACGAGGGAAACGCCATTCCCCGCGCCATTCATACCGCCACGGCCACCAAAACCGCCAGCACCTCGTCCACCATTACCATCGCCCTCCGCAGGAGGCTGCATATCCGCCGGAAATGCCGGCATATTCTCCATATCCGCCGGCATTTCCGGCATGTTCTTCATATCCAGCATCGGCATATCCTCGCCATTCGGCATTTCCGGCATACCCTCGCCATTCGGAGCTTTGAAATTGCCGCCGCCCATACCCATCATGCCATTATCGTTATTCGGCTTGTAAAGCTCGCCTTCACCTTCCTGCGTACGATCGAGGTAGGCACTGTCTAACACTTCAACTGCTAAGTAGAAGCCCCACGCTTTCCCATTCACGCTAATATCCGCAAAAGCATACAGCGGCGCGTCAACGCCGATCGAGCTCATTATGTCGTAGCTGAGGTATTCCTTTAAATAACTGTTATCGGCATCCATGTTATTGATGACGATTTGATCAAGCCCCAACCAAGTCTGACCGTCCACATACTCGTCAAACTTAATTTTGAAGCTGAACCGGTCTGTTTTATCATTTTGAACAACTTTCATTAAGCTGGAATTACCTTTTGGACGAATACCTACATTTTTGATCGTTGTCCCATTGATTGTTACATCAGCGGAAATGTACTCCTCCTCCGACGCCTTCTCCAACATTTCCTTCCATTTGGCTTCATCGACGTTTATCGAAAAAGACATGATCTTTGTCTTATCCATTTGGTCAACATAGTCAAGCGATGCCGTTTTCGCTTCACTCGAGTTTGATGCCCCCGCCGATGTCGATGATGTAAGTTCGCTTGATGTAGAGTTTGTATTCGTTCCCTCATTATCACTGCATGCCGCCAACATTGTTACACATACTAAAGCACAACCTGCCTGTTTAATAAATCGTTTAAATTCCATTGTTAAATCTCCTCTCAATTTCAGTAAAATGGTTTAAAAATCTGGATTAGTGCCCGGATACATCGTTAAGGAAAGATCTAAATTGCCGTTTCGGCACCGGATCGCATCGAGTAACGCCTTCTGATCGGTGGAATCCTTCATCGTCACCATATAGACAAGCTCGTATAAGCTCCCAAGCTCGGTCGTTTTAATTCTTTTCAGCACATGCTCCACGCCAAATTTCTCGAATACTTCGGTAAATGCTTCTTCGAAGCTGAGGTTCTCAGGTATCGTAATTTTGAGCTGTTTCTGCATTTGCTTGTTCGCCGCAAAATTGAAACGGCTCAATACATACATGAGCAAGCACAAGACGATTGTAAACAATACAGCGTAGCCGAATGCCCCAACACCACAAGCAAGTCCCGCTGCCATCGTAAACAGCACATACGCGATGTCTTTAGGGTCGCCGGGCGCGCTTCTGAACCGGATGATGGAGAATGCGCCAGCAAGGCTGAATGCCCGTGCAATATTGTTACCGATCAGCAGCACGATCATAGCAACAATGATTGGCAATACAATCATCGTTAACGTGAAATTTTGCGAGTAGCCGTTCGGATTTGTTTTCATATAGGTGACACTAATAAGGGCGCCGAGCGAAATAGCTACTATTATGGTGATCATTGAACTTGTGAAGCTCATCGTCGTGTCCGTCAGCGTAACGTTAAACAAGGAATCAAACATATAAAACACTCTCTCTTTCTGCATAGCCAGTTTTCAGCATTTTTTTGTATTCATTGCCGTATTTAGAGAAGCTCGTACGGTACAAACCGTGCTCAGAAAGCAGCTTCGACAGCCAGAGCGGAATCGTCTTTTCGGCTTTTACTTCCATCAGCCACTTGCCATCAGCCACGAGCGGCTCGCCGAAATCGCCATGCTCCATGTTCAGATCGTACCGTCTGCTTCTAATGTTCGTATCAAAGGTGATCCGCAAATCACGACTCTCCCTAGAAAACAACGCTTTGCGCTCATACGCCAAATACACTTTAGGTTCTAATTCGTACCGCTGCAGAAAATATTCAATTTCCTCAAGCACCTGCTTGTTCATATAAGGCTTAAATTCTGGCGCTTTTCCTGTGCGGACAAACTCATAAGCCTCGTGCAATTTAAGCGCCGTCCTTCTTTTGTTCACCAGTCCGAGCACTTTCTTCTTAATTTCCAAGTACACTTTCGTTTCTTCGTTCGGCACACCGTAAGCTCGCAAGCGGAGCTTCTCCTTGTATTTCGGCTTCGCCAAGCTGTTGCGGATCAGCGAATCATGCTCGGTGTCGAAATACAGATTCGTAATGGAATAATACTCATGCTTCTTGTTGTATTCGTCCAGCTCCATATACGCCAACAAAGCGTTGTAAAATAACCGATATGCGTTGCCATCCAGCAAATATTTGTTCTCATACCGATTGAATACCTCAATAGCCATCTATGCTCGTTCCTTTCTGCGTCATTATTGTCTTGCTCATGACTGTATAATAGCTGGCTAACCTTTAATGAATCTTAAATATTTGTAAAGGTTCGAATTAAGGTTCGTTCAAGGTACAGTTGCTATAATAGGAAAGCAATAAGAGGACAACGGATGTGAAGGAAGGTAGAGCGATGAGAATGTTAGTTGTGGAGGACGAGATTCATTTAGCTGAAGCCTTGTCTCAAATATTAAAGAAGCAGCATTATTCTGTTGATGTTGTGCATGACGGCAGAACCGGACTTGATTACGCGCTCAGCAGTATATATGATTTAGTGCTGCTCGACATCATGATGCCTGAGCTAGATGGGATCAGCGTATTAAAAAAGCTTAGGAGCAAAGGCGTATCCACGCCGGTCATCATGCTGACTGCCAAAGGCGATATAACCGATATGGTGACTGGGCTCGATTACGGCGCGGACGATTACATTGCGAAGCCGTTCTCGACAGAAGAACTGCTCGCCAGGATTCGAGCTGCTCTGCGTCGCAAGGGCGGGATCATTCCGGAGGATGGTTTGAAATTCGGAGATATAGAATTGAATATGGCACATATGAAGGTGACCGTGAATGGCAAGGAACTGAAGCTTAATTTGAAGGAAAGCGAATTGCTGGAGCTTCTCGTTTCTCGAAAGCAGGTTGTAACGTCGAAGGAGCAAATTATTGAGAAGCTTTGGGGCTTTGATTCCGAGGTGGAGTACAACAATGTAGAGGTCTATATCTCCTTCCTGCGGAAGAAGCTAATCTTCCTTCGTTCAGCAGTACGGATTAATACGATTCGTGGCGTAGGCTATGTGCTGGAGATGAGTGAATGATATTCAAGAGGCTGAAAAATCGATTTTTATTGTTGAATCTGGTCATTATTTCGTTTATGATGCTCGTCTCTTTCGTGACCATATACACCATTACTTATCAGGATGTGCGGCGTGACATTGACTTGGAGCTGCGCAAAATCTCCGATTTCTTCCTTATGCCGCAATTGGATATGTTCGATCCGCCTCTGGACAGGCCTATTCCGGATACAGGCAATATGATGCCGGAACGATCCGTCGCATTTGTGATCCATACAGATAGTAATTGGAACTTGAAGTCCAGCGAATCCTGGTTCGATATCGACAATGACTTATATACGCATGGGCTGGAAGAAGCCAAGGCTCGAGGCGTGAAAAGAAGCTCAGGTCAGTTCAACCTGGATGGGAATGACTGGGCCTATACAGTACGGCCTGACGCGGACGGATACATGCTTGTTTTTCTTGACGTGACAGCCAGACAAGGCATATTAACCAATTTAATCTATACGTTTCTGGCCGTCGGACTAGCCATGCTCGTAGTGATCTTCTTTATAAGCCGGTTTTTCGCAAATCGATCAATAGAACCTGTCCAGGAAGCATTCGAGAAGCAGAAGCAATTCATTGCCGACGCCTCCCATGAGCTGAAGACGCCGCTGACTGTCATTCAAACGAATACCGATGTGCTGCTTGCCAACAGTGAGGATACGATTGCGAATCAGGCCAAGTGGCTGAACTACATCAAGCTTGAAACGGAACGGATGGCAAAGCTCACCAATGATCTGCTTTTCTTAACCGAAATGGAGCAGGCTCGTATGTCCATGGTGTATCCGCAATTCAATTTGAGCGAAGCGGTGGAAACGATTGTGCTTACGATGGAAGCCGTCATATTCGAGAATCAGATTCAGCTCGATTATGATATTGAACCTGACCTCTCGGTATATGGCTCCAGTGAGCAGATTAAGCAGGTTATCTTGATTCTGCTCGACAACGCGATCAAGTATACGAATCCGAAAGGCGCAGTAACGCTCACTCTGAAAAAACAGCACAACGAGGTTCTCCTGTCCGTGACGAATACAGGAGAGGGCATCGCGCCGGAGCATCTAACCCGCATCTTCGATCGGTTCTATCGGACGGACGCATCAAGGTCGCGTAAGCAGGGCGGCTACGGCCTCGGCCTCGCCATCGCCAAATCGATCGTCGAGCAGCATAAAGGCAAGCTCTACGCTAGAAGTACCGTGGGTGAGTCCACGACGTTTTATTTGCACCTTGCATGAAAGCTTTGTACGAAATAGGTTTATGGAGCAGACACATCGCCTTTTTATAAGTACATAGCAAAATCATTACATCGTTTGTTATCAACAGTACGGCATACGGTCACCGGAGACCAAAACCGCAAAGCGATGCAGTTCATCGCGGAGCGATTGGTGCGTATTAAATAATGATAATGAAACGGATGGCGTGCAGCCATCCGTTTTTTCTTTGCAAAATCCAGCTTTGATCGTAATTGCGAGGATGATGCGATTGCGAAAAGGGATAAATTTGTAATTGACCGATTTATATATTATATAGTAACATACAAAAAGTAAGGAGCTTAATAAAAAGTTATAAGCGTCTATGAGCAATAGACGTGAACGGATAAATTCCGAATAAAAAATGAAAGAAGGATTATGATTATGTCCACTGTTTTGTATATCACCGCACATCCGAATGAAACCGAAGCCTCGTACAGCTTGGCGGTTGGTAAACAATTTCTCGAGGCCTATACGGCAGCCAATCCGAACGACGATATCGTACATCTCGACTTGTTCAAGATGGATATCCCGCGCATCGATGCTGACGTATTTAGCGCTTGGGAGAAGCTGGGGTCCGGAACGGCATTCGATCAATTAACGAGCGCGGAACAAGCGAAAGTCGCTCGACTTGGCGAGTTGGTGGATCAATTCGTAGAAGCAGACAAATATGTATTCGTAAACCCGACATGGAACTTCTCTTATCCTCCGGTCTTGAAAGCATACATTGACTCGATTTGCGTTGCCGGAAAAACCTTTAAATATACGGAAAAAGGTCCTGTCGGTCTTCTGGACAACAAAAAAGCCATCCACATTCAAGCTAGTGGAAGCGTATTGTCGCCAGGCTCCGATTATGCAGATTTCGAAATCGGTCATCGTCATTTGGACGTTATTATGAAATTCATCGGTGTCCCGAGCTTTGAGGCTATCTTCGTAGAAGGCATGGCGGCTGCAGCGGACCAAGCTCGCCAAATTAAAGAAAATGCCATTCAGCAAGCTTGGAAGCTGGCAAAAACATTCTAAGTATTGAAGGAGTCAAGTTAACGTGATCCAACTTCTTAAAAAAATATTCAGCTCTAATAATGGCCATGGCCGTAAAGAAAAAGTGTTGTATATAACGGCTCATCCCAAAAACGAAGACACTTCATATAGTATGTCCGTTGGCGCTGCATTTATAGAGACTTACCGAAAAGCAAATCCTAACGATGAAGTGATTCACCTTGATCTATATAAATCGAACATTCCGGAGATCGATGCCGATGTAATGAACGGTTGGAAGAAAGCAGGGGAAGGCAAGCCATTATCCACTGCAGAACAAACCAAAATCGATCGCCTGAACGAGCTTGTTAATCAGTTTGTGGAAGTAGATAAATATATTTTTGTGAATCCGATTTGGAACTTTTCATTTCCGCCTGTATTAAAGGCCTATATCGATTCCATCTGCGTAGCAGGGAAAACATTTCAGTATGTCCCCGGAAAAGGGCCGGTTGGATTATTAAACAATAAAAAAGCGGTTCATATCCAAGCCAGCGGAAGCGTATTGTCGCCTGGATCGGACTTTGCCGCTTTCGAAATGGGGCATCGCCACCTGAACGTAATCATGAAATTTCTTGGCGTTCCGACCTTGGAAGGGATCTTTGTGGAAGGCACGGCATCAGCTTCCGGTCAAGCGAAGATGATTATAGACAAGACGATCCGAAAAGCGCGTGAAATAGCAAAGACATTCTAACCATTTCTAGCCGGAACTGAATATACCAAGCTTCTGCACCAGAATTATCAGAATCAAGCCGGGTCGACCTAGTCGATCCGGCTTGATTTAGGAAGGAAACAGTTGCGGTTACGCTGATATTGTCCGATCTAGTTCATTCTTAAACTCTAGCAATTTTGTACGATTAGCTCGTTTATTCTCGCCGTAATTCGGCAACTCTATTAGTAATACCAAAATGCCAAGAAAGGAGCACTTTCCAATGAAATGCATTAATTGTAACTCCATCGATATCGGAAGGATTGGTCCTCATCAATATTTCTGCTGGAATTGTTGTATCGAAATGAGCCTCCACGGCGAGAAGCTCGATGTATATCAGGTTGAAAAGGATGGATCGCTAAGTTCATTGAATGATTTATTCATGCCGCAAGAGGTTGACTTGACAACACATTCTACCGCCACCTGAACCTGCGAACCTGAATAATGCGTTAGATAGGAACTGAAAAATAATGTCCCGATGATGGGTTACCGATCATCGGGATTTTTTTTGTGCCGGTGAAAATGGAATGATGATCTTTCATGGCTAAGTACTGAACATGATGGCTAAAATAGGTGAAATGTTTAAAACGATCGCCGAAGGTTCGGGGATCGTTTTAATGAAAAAGTTGAAATCAATCGGAGACTTTTACGTATAGCTATTGCACATATATCTTTGGTGGTTGAAAATTTATCACGGTTTAGGGGGAGAATCAAGTTGGACTCATTGTGGTTGGAGTATGCATGGGCGTTACTAATTCTAATCGGTTTGGAAGGTTTGTTGTCGGCCGATAATGCTCTCGTGTTGGCGGTCATTGCAAAGCAGTTGCCGGAAGAACAGAAGAAACGAGCGATCAATTATGGGATCATTATGGCGTTTGTCTTTCGTTTTGCCGCTCTATTCGCGATTTCCTTTATTGCTAATGTGTGGCAGGTGCAGGCGATCGGCGCAGCCTATCTTCTATACCTGGGCCTAAAGCACATCATCCAAGCGAAATTCGGTAAAAAGAATGAAAGCATGCGCAAGGAAGAAAAGAAAGAAGCAGCAGGGAAAGGCTTTTGGCCAACTGTAGGAAAGATTGCGCTGGCTGATCTCGCGTTTGCGATTGATTCCATTCTTGCCGCGGTCGCGCTTGCACTTGGCCTGCCGGATTCCCCGCTCAGAGAGTTCGGAGGCATGGACGGGGGGCAGTTTATTGTAGTGGTGCTTGGCGGAATTGCCGGATTGGTTTTAATCAAATATGCTGCTACTTGGTTTGTAAAACTGCTCGGTCAACGGCCGGCGCTGGAGACAACGGCTTACGTGATCGTTGCTTGGGTGGGGGTAAAGCTTGCTGTAATTACGCTGGCCCATGACGATATTGGCGTTTTCGATCACGATTTCCCTCATAGCACGGGGTGGACGTTAACCTTTTATGCTGTCTTGGTTGCCGTCGCCGTGATTGGTTGGTTTGCACCCGGCAACAAAGCTACGGAGACGAGCCATACTTAAGGGATGGGGTAGACAAGAGCATAGAGGCAGTAAAAAGTATGGAACCAGCGCATTCGCACCGGTTCCATACTTTTTTTGCCGGATAGAAACGATTTCGATCATCGAAGGCCGCCGATCTTATCTTTTAACAACAGGTACCCAAAATTCGCCGTAGAAAGTGCCGTCGCCGTTATCTTTGCGATACGTTGCATTTGGGCCGCCGATGTAAGCATAATCAGTGATTTGAGCCAAGACTTCGCCAAACGCACGGTAGGTCAGCTGATCAAACAACGTTTCCTTGTCGCCATTTCCTGCGAGCACGATATACTCGCTCTCCGGAAACTCGATGATACGCGTTGCGTCAGCCACTGATTTGCCGGCTTCTACCGCGAAATAATTCCACGGTTTGCCTTGATACACCTCATTGACGGACCATTCGCGATCGTCTTTTGCGGCGTCTTTGAGCTTATTGAATCGCCCGTCGGCTTTGAGTTTGCCCCAGAACTCGGCTTTTTCCTTTTGCAGAGCCGGCATATCTTGAAAATTCGACTGGATGGAAAACCCATACGCGGTCAATGTGAATGATTTTTTGCGTTCAAGCGTGTACGCTGCCATACGAGTGCTCCTTTTACTCTTCGACTTTTTTTGCGCGAAGCCACATCTCGCCGTAGAATTCACCGTTTTCATCTGCTTTGACGAACGTTGAGTTACCGGGACCGACGTATTTGTATGCTGTGATTTCTTGCAGCATGCCGCCGAAGACGCTGCCTGTGATTTCGTCGGCAAGGTGATCTCTGTCAGCGCCTGTGCCAGGCACGACGAGGTAGTCGCCGGCGAGGAAATCGAGAACGACCGCGCCTTCCACGTCGAACTCGCCCATCACGCCGAATCCGCGCCAAGCCTTGCGGTCGATGGCGTAGTTGATTTGGTATTCTTGCCCGTCGGCGAGCGCGAGAAGTGCAGCAAGCTTGCCGTTTTCCGTGATTTCCGCTTTTTTGGCCGCGGTTTTTGCTGCATTGCCTGCCCAGTCGTTGTAGTCTTCAAGTGTAACACCGAAAGCGGTCATTTTGTAGTTTTCTGATATGGTTCGGATGGAGTAGTTAGTCATATTGTTCTCTCCTCTGTGGGATTTCTTTTTACAAGATTGATTCTATTTCCCGAATGTATCAAAAAGTGATACATTTAATTTTGCTACCTTTTTGATACAATAAAATCATGAAGAAAACAGAACGAGTGAACCTGATCATGCGCTACATCAATAACCGGGCGCATTTTACGATTGCCGAGATTCAGCGGGAGTTCAAGATTTCCCGTGCGACGGCGATTCGCGACGTTAACGAGATACAGGCGATGGGTTTCCCGCTGACGACCGAGCTTGGACGCGGCGGCGGTTACAACGTCTTGCAAAATCAGTATCTGCCCGCAGCCCGCTTTACGACGGAAGAGCTGAAAGCGATATTTATCAGCTTTATCGCCTCGAAGAATTCGCAGCTGCCTTATCTGCAGAACCGTCGCTCCATCACTGAAAAACTCATTGGCATCGCATCGCAGACCCAGCAAGACGAGCTGATTGAGCTGAATAATATCTTGCTTTTTGAAAATACAAACCCTGCCAATCCGAACCTGTTGGAGCTCGATGATGCGGCGCCTCCGGAGCTGAACCAGCTGATTTCGCTTGCAGTGCGGGATAAGCATTTGCGCGTGACCTATGAGCTGAGTCTGGGCTGGCCGCAGCTGCTGGACGTTTTTTTGCTGCATATTTTTAACTCGAACGCGCAGTGGTTGGTCGAGGTTTATGATTTCGATACGGACGAGTTTCGCTATTTGCCAGTTGAGATGCTCCGGGATTCGGCCATTTCGGAGCGGGAGATGAAGTGGTCCGAGCAAGAAATAGTAAATAAAAAACGGCTTCGCGCACGCGAGTCCAATCTTGTTGTGAAGCTTGATGCGACCGGGATTCAGCGCTTTAAGCGTATGCACCCGCCGGGGATCATTTTGTCTCTTACCGGGATGTTTCAGTCGAGCGGGAATTTCAATGTGCAGCTGGATGTGACGGATGACGAGGCGCTGGCGTATTATGCGGATTGGCTTTTGTTTTTGGGGAGAGGGGTCGAGTTTGTACGGATTCCTAAGGAACTGCGCGTGATTATGGAAGAGCGTTTAGCTAATTTGAACTTTCATTGAGTAGTTTCCTACGTTCCTTTCACGATCTGGTACAGGAGATTAAGGATCGTGCCTTACAAATGAACTAAGAAAGAGTGTGAGTAAGAGCATTTATAGGAAGGGATAAACGAAGCCATGCGTAATTCACCGAGGATTTCAGAGGAACACCTTCAATCCTGCCTACAAGAGCAGTATGACTGGACTCCCGCGACAATAGCATTCCTTCCATTGGGGCTTGATTACAGTTCCGCCGTGTATCATGCGGTTAGCGAGCAGGGGGATGCCTATCTGGTCAAAGTCACGTCCAGATCGTTATATGAACCGCAATATCTCGTTCCTCGCTATCTCAACGATCAGGGGATTACAGGTGTCGTGGCGCCCATTTCGACTGGGAGCGGTGCCTTATGGACCTATGTAGAGGATTGGACGGTCGTGCTTTATCCCTTTATCGATGGGGATTCAAGCTTCGAAGGGATGACAGCAGAGCAGTGGAGTAAGCTCGGGGCCATTCTGCAAAGGATTCACAAGATCATTATCCCGCCTGAAGGAGGGATGTCGCTCCGAGAGGAGACCTTTGATCCCACGGAATATGTGCGATGGATAAGAACCTTCGAGGAGCAGCTTGCACGCTTTGAAGGCGGAAGCACATTGGATCGTACACTTCATGCTTCTTGGATAGAGCATAGATTGACGATACTCAGCAAGTTGACCGCACTGGAAAAGCTGGCGGGGACGCTTCAATCTCGAAAGATCCCGCATGTCATCTGTCACGCGGATCTGCATCCGGCCAATGTGATTCGAGATCAGGCAGGGCAACTGTTTGTTATCGATTGGGACGAGGTGATGCTCGCTCCCAAAGAGCGTGATTTCATCTTTGTCGGCCATCCGCATGCCCAAGCTTTTTTCGAAGGATACGGAGCCGCTGAGGTGGATGAGGAAGTGCTCGCCTACTATCGCTTAGAAAGAGTTCTTCAGGACTTGATTGAGTGTGCTCGAAACGTGTGGATTCAGGATGATTTAGGAGAAGAAACGAAGGCGGAAGCGCTCAAGTTGTTTCAAACTATTGTGGCAGCGGAAGCATCACGGTGAGGAATGCCTTTCCTTCAGAAACAAAAGAACCTCCGGGACACCATCGTCCCGGAGGTTCTTCTATTTAGCAGTTTGTTATACGACCGGTTCCAAGCTGTCCAAAATCTCCTGCAGGCTCAGCTCACAGGCCGCCATGGACGTATCTGCGACGCCATAGTACATCTTGACGACATCGCCTTCCACAAGTGCGCCGCAGGCGAAGACGACGTCTCCGAAGAAGCCTTTTTTCTCGTAGTCGGCTTCCGGCTCCAGAATCGGTTTGCCCGAGCGGGCGATCACTTTCGACGGGTCGTTCAAATCAAGCAGCACGGCCCCCATGCAATAGCGATGCTCGAGCGTCGCGCCATGGTAAAGCTCCAGCCAGCCGCGTTCGGTTTTAAACGGCACGCAGCCGCCGCCAATGCGGCCGCTGTCCCACATGCCTTCGCGAAGACCGATCAGATGCTTGTGATTGCCCCAGTACAGCAGGTTATCCGACTCCGCGATCCACATTTCCGGATTGCCGGTGCTCTTGGTCGTCGGACGGTGAAGCGCGTAATATTTGCCGTTTACCTTCTCCGGGAAAATAAGCACGTCTTTGTTATCCGGCCCGAAAATCATGCCGTGGTAAGTGGTGTTCACAAAGTCGGTCGTGGATACCATCGACTCGCCGACGCCGACCGGACTTACGGCGGAGTAGTAGATGTAATACGTGTCGCCGATCTGCGTAATGCGCGGATCCTCGACCCCGAACGTTTCAAGCGAATGCGACGGATACACGAACGGCTTCTCGTCGACAGTGAAACGGTGGCCATCCTTGCTGCGCGCGATCCGCAGATAGGAAATCGAGGTAAGATACTCGAACGTTGCGCTTTTTGACTTGTTTCTGATAACGCGCGGGTCGGAGAAGTCGTAGCGCTCGTCATCCAGCCGAAGCTCGATCAGGTCCAGATCTTGCGTTGCCGTATTATAGACCGGTGCCAGCACGATGTCCGGATCAGGGCTGATCGGCCGTTCTGCCACGCGGAGCAGCATAATGATTTCATTATTGTAGGAGGCGATGCCGGCGTTGAACGCGCCGATGACCTCGAAATTGTCACGGTGCGGTTTCACGTCGAGAGGCGTCAGCAATGGGTTTTCTTCATAGCGGTATACGTTCATCTAAATCGATAACTCCCTTATCAAGCAATTTCGTGTTCAAACCGTGCGAACGGATCTGCGATGGTGATCCGTTGCGCTTCTGCGTCGCTTATACCGGCGTACAGGACCGCTGTTCCGTCTCCCTGGCGTACAAGGCCGCCGCTGAAGACAACGTCCTGCAGATCCGGGCGCTTCGACGGGCCCGGCAGAAATGCGGCGCGAACGGCGATCAGCTCCATATCCGAGAAGGTCTCGTCCGCTGGATCGAAGACGAATGCCATCGGGTAATAATGACGGTCCCCTTGTTCGTCGAAGGAAGCGATGTGGCCGAGTACGCCAACCAGTCCGTTCCGAAGCAGGTGGGCTTCATTGGCTCCGCCCCATTCTTCATCGGTGAACTGTCCGTCAAGCAGCGGCGCTTCGTTAATCCGATCGACCGTTAGCTCATCCAGAGATGCGACGCGGACGAAGCCGATTTTTCCCCGGCCCCCTTTGTCCGCGCCCTGCGGACGCGTGAAGACACCGATCGAACCGTCCGTGAGCCCGACGAGGCGAATATCCTTCATGCCGTCAGGCCCTTTGAAGAACGGCTGCAGCGAGGCGATATTCTCTCCGCGGTAGAAGACCGTTCGCCATTTCAGCGCATCCGGCTTCAGCGGATCAGGGAAAATTTCCACGCCGCCGAGCACGAGCTCGCCGGCGATTCGCGTGAAGAAAGGATCTTGCAAGCGGAATGTCGGCGCTCCGGCGCGCGGCGACCAGCTTCCGTTCTGCTCCGTGAAGAACAGAATATCCGAATGCTCGCTGTCGCGCGACTCTACGCGTCCCGCAATAACTTGTTCGCCTTCGTCCGTGAACGGAGCGGTAATATTGTAAACGTCCTTGCCCTCAACGTCAGCGCCGGCAAAGACGATCCTCTGCGCATCGCGCAGCACAGCGCTCGAGGACTGGAACGTTCTTAGAAGCTCTTCGCATGTTTTTACAGCTGTTTTGTTCAAACCCAAGTTATTCGACTCCTCTCCCAGGTAAATCGCTATTATTTCAAGTTAAATTGCATACCTTCTTGGAATTTCTTCCCGAAGAAGATAAACAGGATGATGATTGGCAGCGTCAGCAGCACCGATGCGGCATACAACGGCCCCGGATAGGTACCGTACGGGCCGAACATTTGCGATAGCAGCACGTTCAGCGTTAGCATATCGTCGCTGCGCACAATGATCATATCCCACAGCAGCTCCGTCCAGCGTTCCATAATCAGGAACAGGAAGATGACGGTCGTGATCGACTTGGACATCGGAAGCATGATGCGGTACATAATTTTGAAATCGCTGGCGCCATCCAGCTTAGCCGCTTCGATGAACACCGACGGAATCGCCTTGAAGAAGTTCGTGTACATGAAGATGGCCCACAGGCTGACCGCCTTCGGGAGTATCATCCCCCAGTACGTGTCGTACAGGCCGACCTTCTGCACGATCAGAAACGTCGGAATGAGCAGAATAATCGCCGGGAAAAACATATGGAACAAGACGAAATTGTTAATCGTGTCCCGCCCGCGGAAATTCAGCTTGGAAAGCGCGTAAGCAACCATGATGCCTGACATCATCATCAGTGCGGTCGAAGCGATCGATACGAGCACGCTATTGAAGAATGAGCTCACCCAAGGGCGCGTAATCCCCGTCTCGCCGCCGGAAAATAGCCATTCGTACGATTTCGTTGAGAACGAATTCGGTATAAATTTTCGGTCAATCTGGGTCCAATCCGCGAACGAATTGAGCACCATGTATAAATACGGGTAGACCATCATGAACAGAAGAATGGCAGCCACCACGTAGCGGACGACCAGCTTGCCCGTACTGTTTCGGTTAGACCCAACCATTTCGTTTCCCCCACAGTTCCAGCAGTTTGCGGATGATAAAGATCGAGATGAAGGTTGCGATCGACGCAAGCAGCGCGACGGCTGATGCGTAGCCGGCTTTCAAGTTTTTGAATGCTTGGTTGAAAATCTCCATCTGCCACGTGTTCGTGGCGAAATTCGGTCCGCCGCCGGTTAATTGATACACTTCGGTGAAAATGCCGAACGTGACGCCGAACGATAGAATGAGCGTCGTATAGAACGCCGGGTAGAGCAGCGGCAGCGTAATGCGCCAGAATCGCTGTCGGTCCGTGACGCCGTCGATTGCGCCGGCTTCATAGATTTCGTTGTCGATGCTGTTCAGACCCGATGTCAGAATCAGAGCATAATACCCTGTGAATTTCCACGCCAAAATCATGCCGACGACGAACAGGGCTGCCATCGGAGTGCCGAGCCAGTCAATATTGATGCCAAGCTTGCGCAGAAACGTATTGATCGGACTCGAATAAGACAGAAACCCTTTAACGATCAGCGATGACACAACCCCCGAAGACAAGTAGGGGAGGAAGAAGCCGATGAGAAACACGCTCTTGAACCGAGGCAGGCTGTGTACAACGACTGCAACGCACAGGGCGAGTATCGTCACGAGCGGGACGAAAATCATCATGAATTTGTAAGTTACCCAGAATGCGGCGTGCACGCCGGGCGACTTCAGCGCATCGGTGAAATTGCTAAACCCAATAAAATTGTACTCCGGCGAGATTAGATCCCAATCCGTAAAGGACAGGTAAAACGACCAGAGAAGCGGGCCGAAGAAGAATATCAACGAATAAATGAGGTAGGGGCTGGTAAATAACCAGCCCAACCGATTGTTTTTTTGATCCATTAGGACAACTCCCTCTATTGAAGAGCGGCTTCAATGGCTTTTTTCATATTAGCCCAGCCTTCGGCCGGTGCGATTTCACCGCGTACTACTTTGTTGAAGGCTTCTTGACCGATAAGCGTCTGAAGATCGTTATATTTGGCATTATCCATCGGAGGAACGGCATTCGGTACATTTTCCGCATAAGGCTTCAAGGCCGGATTTGCATCGAGTACGGTTTTGAACGATTCATTGGTCGTCAGGTCGTCGCGTGCCGGCGGGAGCTTCGTTTGCTCGAGCCACTTCACGTCGTTCTTCGGATCGGCATAAACCCACTTGATAAAGTCGACCGCCGCTTTCTGCTCCGCTTCCGAAGCTTGCGCGAAGATGACGAGACCTTTCGTATCAGCGAACGTCTTGCTTGCAGCCGGGTCTGCGCCATCCGGAACCAAAGGCATGCTGAGTGCGAACGTTTCGCCTAGTTTAAGCTCAGGGAATTTCTCTTCCCACATGCTGAAGGTCCAAGGACCGATATCGGTGAAGACGCCAACGCCGGTTTCGAAAGGATCGGTAACGGTTTGCGACAGAATGCCTTTCTCCTTGCGCAGGTTGTCTACGAACGTCAACACTTCCGTGCCTGCTTTGTCGTCACCGACAAATTTGCTGCCTTCGACGAAGTGGTTGCCGTTCGATGCCGCATTGTACAGCATGAAGAAGTCGAACCAGCGTTTCCAAGCGGTCGGATCAGCCAAATCAGGTTTAGCCCATACGTATTTATCCGGGAATTTAGCTTTCAGCTTCTTGGTCGCGTCCAGCATTTCACTGTAGGTTTTCGGAATTTCGTTAACGCCGGCTTGCTTTAGAATGTCGATGCGCCAGCCGAACAGCATCGGGTTGGAGTAGATCGGCAGCACGTATTGATGTCCGTCGGAAAACTTCCAAGGTTCAATGGTGTTTGTCATATTCCGGCCTTTAATGACGTCTTCAAATCCAGGCAGTGTTTCTAACGGAATTAACGCTTTGCTGTTAGCCAGCTGGGCTGCAAATCCACGGTTGATGTTCTCCGATATTGTAGGCGCGCTCTTACCGGCAATAGCCGATTGAATGCTCGCTTCAGAGGTAGGCGATTCTTTAATGGCGCTGACATTGATTTTTACTTTGTCATTCACTTTCTCGTAAGCTTTGGCTAAATCGGTCCAGTAAGCTTGCTGAGTCGGGTTAGGAGCAGCCCAAAACTCGATGGTGGTTACACCATTTTCCGCTGCATTTTGGTTATCGCTGCTTTTGCCGCAGCCTGCGAGCACCGAACCGGCTATTGCGGTGATGAGTAGTGTTGAAGCGAGCTTTTTCATTGTGTGGAAATCCTCCTTTGATGTGGTGACACGAAAAAGTAATGAGGCTTGTAATGACTTTAGTAACGTTACATTAAATTTGTAAGCGCTTGTGTAATCAATTATTGATTATTTGTAACGCAAAGTCAAGTGATTAATTCGTTTTCCAAATGGTGTAGTAAAGGACAGAATGTTTACAATTATATTTTGTAACGTTACAATAGAAGAAATTGCTGCGCGGTAAGAAAGTCTATGAATTTGCTATGCTGCGTCGAAAGGATGATTGGGTAATGAAACCGAAAGTAACGATGCAGAATATTGCCGACGAGCTTAAATTGTCCAAAAACTCCGTCTCGCAAGCGTTGACCGGAAAAGATGGCGTCAGCGAAGACACGCGCAAGCTGATTATCGAGACGGCCCAACGGATGGGCTACATATATAGCAGGGGCAAGAAGGAGATGAGCAATCTCCCGTTGAGCGGCAAGTTCGCACTGATTGCTTCGGATTTTGCCTTTAGCATGCACAGTTTTTTTGGCCAAATCTATCTGAGCGTGGAGAAAGAAGTGAAGCAGCAGGGCTATGAGCTGCTTATACAATCGATCGGCCCCGATTCGGTCAAGGAACTCCTTATGCCGACAATCGTGCAGAACCGTTCGGTGGACGGCATGATTATCTTGTCCCATATTACGACAGATTATATAAACGCCCTTCTGGATACAGGCATACCTGCCGTTCTGATCGACCATCACCACCCGCAAATCAAGGCAGACTGCATTCTGACCAATAATCGTTTCGGTGCCTATGAAGCGGTTAGCCATTTGATTGAATTAGGGCACAAGAACATCGGTTTCGTAGGCGATATTGCTTTCTCGCCAAGCTACTACGAGCGGTTAGACGGCTACCGAATGGCGATGTACGAATACGGCCTTCCAATACGGGAAGAATGGGTTCATACTTCGGCAATTGAAGACGGATCGTTCATTTGTTCCTATATAAAAGGGATGCGTGAGCAGCCGACGGCTTGGTTTTGCGTCAATGACGGTCTCGGCTTCTTCCTCAACGCCGCGGTACAGCAACAAGGCTTGTCGGTGCCGGAAGACGTCTCTATCGTAAGTTTCGATAACGGATATCTGTCCCGTATCTCTACGCCGCCGTCAACGACGGTAGAAGTCGACCTGAAGCTTTACGCAGTCAAAGCCGTGGAACGGCTGATAGAGCGCATTAATTGTTCGGACGACCCTTTTACGGAGCTGCTGCTGCCGACGCGATTGATCGTGCGGGGGTCAACCGTTGGTCCTCGCGTAGTATAGCGATAGAGGGCATTGGGGAATTTGGATACGAAGGATGACCGCGAGCTGCAAGTCACGATCTGATGACTCGAAGAGGTGAATGTGGTGATGAACGATAACAACACGCAAATGATTGCACTTGGTATGGGCTGCTTCTGGAGCCCCGACGCTTTGTTCGGACAACTGGCGGGGATCACGCGAACGCGCGTAGGCTTCGCCGGAGGAACGACCGACAATCCGCCACGGAGCGGGCATGCGGGGGATCACACCGAGATGGTCGAAATCGAGTTTGATCCAGCTGTCGCGAGGTTGGAGACGATCCTGAATTTGTTCTGGAACAACCATAATCCGGCGAATATAAATAACTACAGAGACCGTCTGTACAATTCCTTGATTTTGTATCGTGACGAGGCGCAGCTAAGCGTCATCCAAGAGGTTATGAACAACAGAGGGGAACAAGGAAAAGGTGTACCGGAAACCGAATGTATGCCTTATACCGTGTTTTATCCTGCCGAGGATCGGCATCAGAAGTATTTTTTGAAACGGTACCCGGATGCGATAGCCAAGCTGAGAACGCTCTTCCCGACCGAGGATGAGCTGACCCGTGCAACGTTGGCCGCTCGATTAAACGGAATTGCGAAAGGGTTCGCCAATATGGATCAAATTATTCATGAGATTCGGACTTGGAAGATCAGTCACGAGGAACAAGAGGAGATCATCGATCTCATCAAGCAAATTAAATGGTAGCGCAGTAAGCATAAAGTTAATCAAATCTTATTCGGATTCGACAAAAATCATCGTGATTTCGCAGGACAGTACGACACTCTTTTTTCCACGGACATCATAAAATGTAGGTACGCAGTAATTCCTACTTTCTCTATTACCGACAATGGGGGGATGGGCCGGTGGACGAGCAGTTCCTGAAGAGATTGCATACCTTGAATCGTCGCGATGAGTTGAGATCCAGATTATTAATTGACGGGGCTAAGTTTATCCTGGAACGAAATAAGAAGATGAGTTGGTTTGGGAGATATTTAAAGAATAAGAAGAAAGCCACTACCCCCGCTAAGTATTAAATAGGGGATGGCGCGTACCGTTCAAATAAAAAGACCCGAAGCAGCTGCTTCGGGTCTTTCTCATGCAATCGCGATTACTGTAATACATAGAACATGCATGATTTGCCATAATAACCTTTATCCTCATGCAAGTGAAGGGAGTATCCTGTCATGGGCCATCCCCGTTCAGAGAGCATGCCTTCGCTTGGCGAACTTAGTTCCGGTTTGCAAGAGAATGAAGCTCGATTACGCCAAGTGTTCGCCAATTGCTCGGACGTTATTTTTCGTAAGCTATGTTCACAGGCAGAAGAAGCACAGGCGGAAACGCTGCTTATCTACTTGGATGGATTAACGAATACCGCCGAGCTGGAGCAAGTCATCCTTAAGCCCCTGGTTTACGAGATGGAGCGGTCGAATAGACAAGGCCAAACCTATGTTCAAGAAGCGATCAGGACCGGTCAGCTTGCAGCCGCTCATATTACGGTTAATTCGGATTTGAATGAAATCGTAGAAGGCATCTTAACCGGAAAAGCGGCACTGATGACGCAAGGCGAAGCCATCGCCATACTTGCGGATTTCAACGATTTCCCTAAACGTTCCGTCGAAGAGCCGGCTCTTGAGGCTTCGATCCGCGGACCCCGTGAAGGATTTACGGAAGTACTGCGGACGAATACCAGCTTGATTCGCAGAAAGCTTGCTACGCCCTTGTTAAAAATGGAATCGATCCGTCTTGGCAGCATATCGTCGACCGGTATCGTTATAGTCTATTTGGAGGGAACAGCCTCTTCATCCTTGGTCGAAGAAGTGCGCAGCCGGCTGAAGCGGGTCCAGGTCAAATCCGTCTTGGACTCCAGCTATCTGGAGGAATATCTGGAGGACCAGAAGTATTCGCCGTTCCCGCAAATCCAAAACACGGAGAGACCGGATACGGTGGCGGCCAGCCTGCTGGAAGGTAAGGTAGCCATCATCGTGAACGGATCCCCCAATGTATTGCTTGCGCCGATGACCTTCTGGAACGGCTTCCAAGCTGCGGAGGATCATTATGAGAAGTTCTGGTATGTTTCCGCGGTGCGGCTCATCCGGTTTATTCTGTTCATGATGTCACTCCTGCTGCCATCCTTCTACGTAGCGTTAACCACCTATCATCCGCAAATGATCCCTGTTGCGTTAATGATGAGCATCTCCTCTGCAAGAGAAGGCGTACCGTTTCCGACCGTAGTAGAAACCTTAATGATGGAGATCATGTTTGAGGGACTAAGGGAAGCAGGACTCCGATTGCCGAGGGCTATCGGTTCGGCGGTCAGCATCGTCGGCGCTCTCGTGATCGGGGAGGCTGCCGTGCAGGCCGGGTTTATTTCGGCGCCGATCGTCATCATCGTGGCCAGTACAGGGATCGCTTCGTTCTCCATTCCCAGATACAGCATGAGCTTGCCTTTTCGGCTGCTGAGGTTCCCTCTGCTGGTATTGTCAGGCACGTTCGGTTTCTTTGGCATCGGGGCCGGCGTCATCGCGATTCTGATCCATTTATGTACGCTGGAATCGTTCAAAGTTCCTTACTTTACCCCGTTCGCACCGCTGCATCTCAAGCAGCTCAAAGATACGATTATTCGCGCACCGAAGGAGAGGCAAGAATCATGAAGCGAAGAAGCAATCGAACCTTATTGGCCTTCTGCTGCTTGCTTCTCCTTACAGGCTGCTGGGATCGAACGGAAATCAACGAATATGCGTTCTGGATGGGAACCGCGCTGGATAAGGGCAAGGTCAAAAAAGTGAGGGTAAGCGCCCAAATCGCCGTTCCGCATGAAATAGGAGCAGATAAGGGCAGTGCATCAAGCCGAAGCACGCTGGTGATTACAAGCGAAGGAAACACTTTGCTGGATTCGTGCCAGAACGTTCAAAACCGGCTGCCGCGCCGCCTGTTTATCGGGCATCGAAGAGCTGTTTTCATCTCGGAGCGGCTGGCAAGAGAAGGCATTAGCGATTTTCTGGACATGTATTCACGGAATCCGGAGCTGTCGCTTCGTTCCGGACTATTTATCGTGATCGGCATCGATCCCGAGGAAATATTGAAAATGGAGAGCCCTTTCAATCCGTTCTCATCCGATGTCATCGTCCGGCAGGATAAGTTCTCTAAAATTGGCGATATGGCGGCGCATGATCTCTTCGTCGATTACTCTTCCGAAGGCACATGCCCGATTCTGTCAGCGATTAGTACAAAAGATTTAACGAAAGCAGAGAAGGGCAAGGTCGTCGATATCAATCAATTAGCCGTATTTAACAAACAAATGCAAATGGTCGGCCTATTAGACGAGAAAGCGTCCATGATCACGCTATGGATGAGCAATCGGTTGAAGCTCTATTACTTAACGGAGTTCATCCCGGAAGGAAAGGGCTATGTGACCGTGGACGAAACGAACTTGAACTCTAAAATCACGACGGAAATCAAAAACGGAAAGCCGGTTGTCAACGTCACGCTCTCGGGAGTCGGAACGGTAAGGGAGAATGAGACCAATCTGGATGTAGCACTCTCGAAAGATCTTACTATCGTTGAAAATGACATGAATCGATACGTCAAGAAGCTTGCCGAGGATACCATAAAGCAGGTGCAGCGCGAGTACGGTACGGATATTTTCGGCTTTGGCGAGAAAATCCATCAGGAGCATGCAAAGGTATGGAGAACCCTCCGTCGCGACTGGGAGCAGCAATTTCGCGATATTGAGGTACACGTGGATGCCCGCATTCACTTGAAGCGCATTGGCGTATTCGGTCCAAGACCCAAACAAGGAAATCTCTTCTAAAAAAACAGAACCGGAGATACCCATGAAACTTACGCGTTGGCAGTTCTTCTGCATGATGACGGCATTGGAAGTTTGTATGACCATCTGGCTGACCATTGCGCCTGCACTCAAGACGGCGAAGCAGGACGGATGGATTTCAATTCTGCTCGGAGGCTGTATCGGGATCGTCGTAGCGCTAATGATGGCAGCGATCAGCCGGTTATATCCGGGCCACACGCTGGTTCAATTCACGGAGCTCATATTCGGAAAGTGGATCGGTAAATTCGTGACGCTGCTGTACTTCTTGACCTGGTATTCCGTTGCGGCCGTCATCTTGCGGGATGCGGCTGATTTTCTGCAGCTTGTTTTGTTTCGCAGTACCCCGATGTACACGATTATCATCGTGATCTTGCTGCTAATGCTTTATATCAATTATCGAGGCGGAGTAAACGCGCTGGGGCGATTCAGTGAAATCGCCGGCCCTTTATTGCTATTCGTTATTGCGCTATCCATCATTCTCAACCTGAAAAGCATGGAACCCCATCTCATCCGCCCCATCCTGTCCGATACCGGCATGTCTGCCATATTGCAAGGCTCGTTCGTCTATGCCTCGTTCTTGGGAGAGACGTATTTCATCTTTATGCTGATGCCGTTCTTAGCCGCCAAGAAGCAGGCGGGAAGGGATTTAGTGCTCGTCATTGTAACGACGACCATTACCGTTACCCTTGCCACTTTACTCGTCATTATGTTATTCGGCCCTAACTTCCCGTCCAAATTTATGTATCCTTATTTTTTCGCCGTCCGTTATATTTCGCTGCTCAACTTTATCGAAAACATAGATATTTGGGTCATGTTTGTATGGCTGCTTGCGGTGTTTGTCAAGCTGTCGCTCTATATGTTCATCTGTTCCTATGGGACTGCGCAGTGGCTTGGCATCAAGAATTGGAAGAAAATCGTTTGGTGGTTCGCGGGGATCATGTTTCTATCGTCGGTGCTACCGCGAAATATCACGATCATCAATCAGATCTATGCGGAGAAGTTTTGGACGCCATACGTTTTTCCCGTCATGATGATCGGGCTTCCCGTTATCATGCTGATCGTGGGCAGCCTCCGGCAAAACCGGCGAAATGGGGATAGCGCCCGGGAGCAGGCGGGTTAATGGTTCATATCGTTAATAAATTGCGGCTCCTTCCTGATAGAGGTAGGAGCTTCTTTGCGGTTGCTCGAAAAAGTAAAGAATTGTAGATTCAATGTCGGCAACGGATGATATTCGCGAGCCGAGCACTCCCGTAAGATTAAGTTATCGGCGTTCAGGGCCCTGAATGCCGATCACCTTCTGAGGAGAATGGAGTGGTCTAAACGCAATGAAACGGCAATCCGTGCTCAAATGGTTCTCCATGGTCGTAACCTTAGGTTTGATCATAAGCTGCTTCCCGATGCTGCCGGCGGCAGCCGCAGGGGATTCCGCGGCCGCGCTAACGGCATCTTACACGTATCACGGTGACCGCCTGGAAGACGCGAACGATGGCATTGTTTCCTATGACGACGATCCGAAGAGTCGCTGGACTTCCTATGAATCGGTCAACCCGCAGGATTGGGTACAGTTCGAATACGCTGCCGCCACATCGAAAAACACGGCGGGCCTTTATATTTTCGACGACGGCGGAGGAATTAAAGCGCCCAGCTCGTATGATGTTCAATACTGGAACGGCACGGACTGGGCGAGTATCCCGAACCAAACGAAATCACCCGCGGTGCCTACCGGCAACGAGCTGAATCTCGTTACCTTCGATTCGGTTTCTTCTACGAAATTCCGCGTGCTCTTCACGCATTCCGGCTCCAAGAGCGGCGTGACGGAAATCGTCTTCGCGGATTCGAACACCGAGCCGGTGCCCGGTGCGGAAGTATCGCCGCTTGGCAATGCATCGGCATCCTACACGTTCCGTCTCGATCAGGTGAGTCACGTCAACGATGGAATCGTGTCGTACGATGCGACTCCTGCCAATCGCTGGACTTCGTACGAGTCTCCGAACGAAACCGATTGGGTGCAGACGAACTTCGGCGCCTCGAAGCGGAAGGATGCGGTCGGCATTTATCTCTTCTCCGATGGCGGAGGCATCAAGCCGCCTGCTTCGTACGATGTTCAATATTTGAATGAGAGCGACGAATGGGTAAGCGCCGCCAATCAAGTGAAAACGCCGGCAGAACCTGCAGGCAATGCGCTTAATCTGGTGACGTTCACTTCGGTGGAAGCGCAGAAGTTCCGAATCGTCTTTACGCACAGCACGGCTAAGACCGGCGTTACCGAAATTCAGTATGTGGATTCCGTCACGCAGTCGCTGCCGACGGAGCCTTCCATGGGCGAGGCGACGGCTTCTTACTCAAACAACGGCGATGACGCTAGCTTCGTTAATGACGGCATCGTCTCGTTGAACGATTTTCCGCGTAACCGCTGGACTGCCTACGGTTCTCCGAATAGTTCCGATTGGGTGCAGACGGAGTACGAGAGCGCGCTCTCCAAAAATATGGCCGGCGTTTATCTCCACGACGACGGCGGCGGTGTGAAATCCCCGGCGTCGTTCGATGTTCAATATTTGAGCGGCAGTGAATGGGCGAGCGTTCCCGGGCAAGTACGCACACCTGCCGAACCGGCGGCGGGCTTGAATCTCGTTGCGTTTAACACGGTCATCGCGAGCAAGTATCGCGTCGTGTTCACGCACCAGGGAGACGCCAAATCCGGTGCAACCGAAATTTCGTATGTCGACACGAACAAAGAACCGGTACCGACGGCCCCTCCGGTTGTGGAAGTTGAGCCTGCAATCGAAATTATCTCTCCCGCGATCGGTTCGACGGTGTCGGGTAATGTGACCATTACCTTCAAAGCCCCGGAGATGAAGAATGTATGGGCGAGAGTGTGGCATCAACCGGATGAAGCGCATCCGGATCCGAACGGCTATGACGCTTGGCTGCAGCACGCTGCACCGGATGCGGAGGGAAATGGCTCGATCCAGATCGATGCCGATACATTGCCGCACGGTCCGCTCACCGTCATGCTGAATGCTTGGAATTCTCCGGAAGGAGATCCAAACTTCACGAAATCGACGACGAGCTACTTGCAGCTGTACAACGAAGGCGGAGTCGTGTGGAAGCAAGGGCTTCCGGCCGCGCCGCCGCAAACGGCAGGCATGCATGTGCTGTTCGAGGACGATTTCAAAGGTCCGCTGTCGATATCCAAGACGGGCGAAGGCACGCGCTATACGTCGCTGAAGCCGGACTGGCCGAACGGCTCGGAATTCGGCGAGGCCATCTTCGCGGACAAGGCGGATGCGGTTAACCCGTTTGCCATTCTCGGCGACAATCATTTGCGCATTCGGGTAACGAAAGCCCCGGAAGGTTACGCTGACCCGCAAGGGTGGAACCGCAAATATATCGGCGGCTTGCTCTCGTCCGTAGGCTTGGACGGAACCGGCATCGCCGCGACGAACGGCTACTTCGAGGCGAGAATGCAAATGCCTGCGGGTAAGGGAGCATGGCCGGCATTCTGGTTAATGTCCCAGAACAGCACGGGACCGGATCATCTGCCATCGACTGCCGAGCTTGATACGGTAGAAGCATACGGTCACGATCCAAGCGGAGCATGCCAAGCCAAGCACTGGTGGTCGGGCAATCCGGAGACGCATCAGACGAACTGTTCCTCCACGAATTTCGCTTACGGGGATAATGCGTCCACGTGGCACACGTACGGCACGAGAATCACCCCGACAGAAGTGATCTATTACATCGATAACGTTGAGGTATGGAGACATGCTTCTTTCGAGCAAGCCAATACGCCGATGTACTTCATGATCAATCTCGCGCTCGGAGGAGGCTGGCCGATTGATCTGGCGAAATACGGGGATCAGATCGACTTGTACGTCGACTACGTAAGGGTGTTTGAACCGGATGCGGATGTTCCGCCGCCATCGTCCGGCCCAACTGCACCTGCGTCAATCCCGGCAACGAAGGTAGTGGGAGATACGGTCGTCGTTGTACCTGCTGTATCGACGAATGCCCATATCACGACGTTAGCCGTGAGCAAGGACGTATGGAAGCAAGCCCAAGACAGTGCGGCAGGCAGCGGTATTCATAAAATAGTACTCGAAGCGCCTTCATCGCAATCTCAAGAAGGTGTTCCAACCTACGAGCTCAAACTGCCTGCAGACGCTTTATCGGGCGGTTCGCCGCTTTCGATCGCTTTGAAAACGCCGCATGCTTCGGTCGTGCTGCCAAGCGATATGTTAAAGGGGCAGCCGCTCGCTTCAAGCGAGGTCTCCATTCAAATCAGACGCATAGATGCCGATACATTGCGTGCAGAGACGAAGCAACAAATCGGCAACCATCCCGTTATCGAGCTGACCGTCCTGGATGGGAATAAAGTGATTTCGTGGAACAATCCGCAGGCGCCGGTCCGAGTCAGTATTCCATATGTGCCGACGGCGGAGGAATTGCGAAATCCCGAGCATATCGTCGTGTGGTACGTGGACGGAGCGGGTAACATTCATGCTGTGCCGAACGGACGTTACGATGCCGAAGCGGAAGCGGTCATCTTCACGACAACCCATTTCAGCACGTATTCCGCTGCTTACGTCCACAAGACGTTCGAGGATGTCGGTGCATCGCCTGCGAAGCAAGCCATCGAGGTGTTGGCTTCCAAAGGCATTATTAACGGTACATCGGATAACCGCTTCAGTCCGGACCAAACGATTTCCCGCGCCGACTTCGTCGTGCTGCTGGCACGGATTCTCGAATGGAACGGCCAACAGGCCGGCGATAGTTTCTCCGATGTATCAGCCAATGCTTATTACTCGGATGCCCTGCGCACCGCCAGAGCATTAGGCATCGTTCTGGGCAGCGGAAATAACAAATTCAATCCGGCCGCCTCCATCACGAAAGTCGAAATGACGACGATCGCGAAGCGGGCATGGGCAGCTTCCAAGCTCGATGCCGCAGCGCTAGGCGACTTGTTCGACGAGCTTGGCAATACGCCGACTCGGGCAGAGACAGCGGAGCTTCTCTACAACCTATACGGCGCAAGAAGTTGAAATCGGTCGATCCGATGTCAACAACGGACGATAGGCTGGGAAGTAAAGCTGCTTTATCATTAAGCACATAAGGAACGATTCCTTACGACACACATATAATCGGGGAGGCACAGTATGAACAAGAAGCTGCGCAACAGAAGCTTGACCGCATCCGTTGCTCTTTTGCTGGCGGTTACGACCGCATGCGGCAATAATAGCGACAATACCAACGGCGGGACGAACGCCAAGACCAACACGGCAACAGCATCCGAAACGACAAACACGAACGAACCGGCGCAGGCCGAGACGGAAGCTCCGGCAATCGATCCGAACGCTAAATACGATCCGCCGATCGAAGTAACGGCCGTTCGCTACACCGACCCTACTTACAAATTCAAAGACGGCGACACCATCGAGAACAACGTATGGACCAGAGCGTACGAGAGCGACCTCGGCATCAAGATCAAGTACAAATGGATCGTCAACGGCGACCAGTACGGACAGAAGATGAACCTGACCATCACATCGAATGATTTGCCGGACATCTTCCAAGTCGACTCCGTGCAGTTCCGCCAATTGGCAGAAGGCGGCCAGCTCGAGGATTTGACGCAGTACGTCGCGGACTACGGTTCCGAATTGACGAAAACGATGATCGACCGCGGTACGAATGCCAAATCAGCCGCCATGTACGACGGTAAACTGATGGGTATCCCGCCTGCGGAAGATTACCTGGGCGGCGCTCCGCTGTTGTACGTAAGAACGGATTGGCTCAAGAAGCTGAACCTGCCTGAACCGAAAACGATGGACGACTTCATCGCTATCGCGGAAGCGTTCACGACGAAGGACCCGGACGGCAACGGCAAGAACGACACTTACGGCCTCGCTGCTTCGAAGGACTTGTTCGGCGGATACCCGGACTTCTCCGGTTTCATGAACGGGTTCCACGCTTACGCGAACATCTGGATCAAAGACAGCTCCGGCAAGCTCGTCAACGGCAGCACGCAGCCGGAAATGAAAAACGCCCTCGCGAAGCTGCAAGAGCTGTATAAAGCAGGCGTGATCGACAAAGAATTCGGCGTCAAAGACGGCGGTAAAGCAGCCGAGCTGCAAACGGCCGGCAAAGTAGGCATGAGCTTCGGAGCGATGTGGAATCCGCTGTGGCCGCTTCAAGACGGCGTGAATAAAGATCCAAACGCCGAGTGGGGCGTGTTCCCGATTCCTTCCGTGGACGGAACGCCTGCCATGGCGCAATCGAAAGCGGATTTCAACGCTTTCTGGGTCGTCAAGAAAGGCGCCGAGCATCCGGAAGCGATCGTGAAGCTGTTCAACCTCTACAATGAGAAGATCGTTGGAGAAACGGCTGAGCCTGCCAAGTTCCACAGCGCGGATGGGATCGAATTCTTCAAATACGCGCTGCTGCAAGGCGGCTTCGGAACACCGCAAGGCCTGCTGTCCGTGCATAAGAACGTCGTTACGGCACTTCAAGCCAATGATGCAGCCAAACTGACGCCGGAAGAGAAAAGCTATTACGACAAAATCGTGCTGTTCAACGGCGGCGACAAAACAAACTGGGGCACGAACAAAGTATTCGGAGCCGGCGGTTCATGGGATGTCATCGGAGCAAACTACGTCGACCAAAGCTTGCTGATGAAGAGTGAGTTCTTCGGCGCTCCAACGCCGGGCATGACGGACAAACAAGCGATTTTGGATAAATTGGTGCTGGAGAAGTTTACGAAGATCATCCTAGGCGCGCCGATCTCGGACTTCGACCAATTCGTATCCGACTGGAACAAACTCGGCGGCGAACAAATTACGCAGGAAGTTAACGATTGGTACGCCAAAAAATGATAAACACCATGAATCATTAGTCATCTTAAGCCATACACGTAATCGGGAGGTCGGGACTTGCTTCCGGCCTCCCTTCCTTATCTTGTGCCGGGAAGGCGGTGTCCGTAGATGTTGAAACCGAAAATGCGCCGACAGCTGCCTTTGCATCTGATGGTGGCCCCCTCGTTCCTGCTGGTGCTGGTGTTTAGTTACGGCCCGATCGCAGGACTCGTAATAGCGTTCCAGAAATTTTCCGTCGTAAAGAGCTTTGCCCATTCTCCGTTTGTGGGCTGGGATAATTTCGACTATATGTTCAAGCTGCCGGACATCTGGCAGGTCATTCGCAATACGGTCTTCATCGCCGTGATGAAAATCGCGGCAGGGTTAGTCGTGCCGATCGTTGTATCGCTTCTGCTCAACGAAGTGCGTAAGCACGTGTTTAAACGTTCGATTCAAACGCTTATCTATCTCCCTCACTTTCTTTCGTGGATTATTCTGGGCGGCGTGCTCATCGATATTCTGTCGCCGACTTCAGGCATTGTGAACCAGTTCCTCGGCGTGTTCGGCATCGAGCCGATCTTTTTCCTTGGCCATGTGCAGTGGTTTCCGGCTGTCGTCGTCATCTCGGACGTGTGGAAGGAGTTTGGTTTCAGCACGATCGTCTACTTGGCCGCGCTTGCGGGCATCAATCCGGCGCTTTATGAGGCTGCCGTTATCGATGGGGCGAACCGTTGGAAGCAGATGCTGAATATTACATTACCCGGCATGGCGCCGGTTATCGTACTTCTTGCGACTTTGAGCTTGGGCAACGTGCTGAATGCCGGGTTCGATCAAATCTTCAACTTGTACAGTCCGATCGTTTACGAAAGCGGAGACATCATCGACACGCTCGTGTACAGGCTCGGTCTTGAGCAAGCCCAGTACAGCCTGGCAACGGCCGTAGGGTTGATAAAATCAGGCGTATCGATCGTTTTGATATCCGTTTCCTATTATCTCGCTTATCGCTTGGCCAACTACCGAATCTTCTAAATAAGGAGCGGAACCCATAATGAAGACGACTTCCGTATCCGGAAAAGTATTTAACGTCTTTAACGCACTCTTTCTCATCCTGCTTGCCTTTCTCTGCTTGTTCCCGCTCGTTAACGTGCTTGCGGTATCGCTCAGTTCGAGCACCGCGGCGAGCTCCGGAGAGGTGTCGCTGTGGCCGGTTGATTTCACCTGGCAATCGTATCGTTTCGTTCTGCAAAAGCCCGAGTTCGTAAAGGCCCTCGGCGTCAGCGTGGAGCGGGTGCTGCTCGGGACCGCGCTGAACATGCTGCTGACCATTACGCTCGCATACCCGCTGTCGAAGGAATCATTCGCATTTAGGGGCAGATTGTTTTACGTCTGGTTCTTCGTCTTGACGATGCTCGTCGGGGGCGGAATTGTTCCTTGGTACCTCGTAATTCAGAAGCTTCATTTGCTCGGCACGATGGGCGCGCTCATTCTGCCCGGAGCGGTGAACGTGTTCAACGCCGTATTGCTCCTAAATTTCTACCGCGGTTTGCCCAAAGAGCTGGAGGAAGCGGCTTTCGTCGACGGAGCAGGACATTGGAAAATATTATGGAAGGTATATGTACCGCTGTCGATGCCGGCTATCGCCACACTGATCTTGTTCTCCATGGTCGGGCATTGGAACTCTTGGTTTGACGGTCTCATCTTGATGAACTCGCCGGACAAATATCCCTTGCAAAGCTATCTGCAAACCGTCGTCATTAACCGCGATCTCAGTCTCGTCTCGATGGCGGACGCAGAGGCGCTGGCGGATATTTCGGACCGCACGTTGAAAGGCGCGCAGATTTTCCTGGCCGCCTTGCCGATCATTTGCGTGTATCCGTTCCTGCAGCGATTCTTCATTAAAGGCGTTATCGTGGGCAGCGTGAAAGAGTAGCTGAGTAGAAGAAGAGAGGAGCCCCGAAGCGAATGGCAGGTTTCGTACAAGGTGAATTTGATCATCTGCGCGCGCCGTACAAGCGGGAAGCGCCGGTGCTTCAAGGTTCAGGTAAGGCCGGCAGCTATAATGCGATGTCGGTGGATTGTCCGTTTGTTTTCTTCCATAACGACAGGTTTTATATGATGCATATCGGCTTTGATGGTTTAGGGTATCGGACGGCGCTGGCTACGAGCGACAACTTAGTCGAGTGGGGGCGCGAAGGCGTGATTTTGGACCGCGGGGAAGACTCCTCACGCTGGGATTATGTAGGCGCCGCCTATTCCTGGGTGCTGCTGGAGAACAACGATTTATACGAACTTCCCCGCTTGAAGAAAGTCGACGGAAAGTACTGGATGATCTATCATGCGTATCCCGAGTTCGGTTACGAAGCCGGGGGAGCGAAGATGGGGCTTGCTTGGTGCGAGAGCGAGAGCTTGCTGGACTGGCATCGTCTCGATGAACCGATTCTCTCCTATGAGAACGGCGGGGATTGGGAGCGAGGCGGCTTGTACAAGTGCTGCTTCGTCGAATACGAGGGACGGTATTGGATGTACTACAATGCCAAGGATAAACCGAATTGGCCATGGACCGAGGAGACGGGGCTGGCGGTGTCGGACGATCTGCTGCACTGGACGAGGCTCCCCGGCGGTGAGCCGGTTATGGGCGTGAAGCCCGGGACGTTCTACAGCCAATACGTGAGCGATCCCCATATCCGGTTCGATAGCAGGACGGGCAATTGGGTAAACTTTGGCTTCGGGTTTGACGGCGAGCATGCGCAGGGGCTGCTGGCGACGTCGAAGGATTTAACGAATTGGAAAATCGCAGATGAACCGTGGATCCCGCATGGAGAGCCGGGCGAGGCGGACGAGACGCATGCGCATAAGTCCGCGGTCATCTATTGGAAGGATCGATTCTATCATTTCTACTGTGCATGCAGGCCCGCTAAGCCCGGGGACGCCTCCACTGTAGCGGAGGGTGAAGGCGAATTCCGCTGCATCATGCTGCGGACGAGTTTGCCCTTAGATTAAAATAAAGCGCAGTCCGCTAAGGACTGCGCTTTATTTGACCTTGACCGGCTCCAAAGAAGTAGAAATCGGTAGAGCGAAAGTAGCGAACGGCTGATGGCAGCGAAGCGCGGCTTCGCTATAATACATTTGCAGCCCAAATTAGCGAAAAGGTAGTGATGATTAATGACAAAGAAGAGATTAAGGCCCAGGAGAGCGTTCTTATCGTTTCTAATTGTAAGCGTTCTCTTGTCCACGCTGTTCTCCGGCATGCAGGTCTTTGCGTATGACACCGGGGCCACGGTCACGGCGTCTTACACGTTCTTCATGGACGCGACGAGCGAGGTGAATGACGGCATTGTGTCTTACGACGATACGCCGAGTAACCGTTGGACGTCGTACGAATCGCCGAACGCGACGGACTGGGTACAGACGGATTTCGGCTCGGCGGTAACGAGAAGCAGCGCTGAAGTCTATCTGTACGATGACGGAGGCGGCGTGAAGGCACCGAGCTCCTACAAGGTGCAATACTTGAACGGCAGCACATGGACGGATGCCGCCGGCCAAGTGAAATCCCCGGCTTCTCCTACAGGGAACCAAGTCAACACGGTAGCCTTCACGTCCGTGTCGGCAAGCAAATTCAGAATCGTCTTCACGCATCAATCCGGCTCCAAATCGGGAGTGACCGAAATCGCTTATGGCACGGGTTCTTCCACACCGCCTACCGATCCTCCGACTACGCCGCCATCGTCGCCGCTGGCCGGAACATCCACAGCCTCGTACACGTTCCACATGGATGAAGTGGACGATGTCGATGACGGAACGATCTCGTACGTGAACTCGCCGCATAATCGCTGGACCAGCTACCAATCGCCGAATGCAACCGATTGGGTGCAGAAAGATTTAAGCGCAAGTAGCACCGTATCGCAAGCTGAAATTTATATTTACGATGACGGAGGCGGCGTTAAAGCCCCGGCTTCCTATAACGTGCAATACTGGAACGGTACGGCCTGGACGAACGCGGCAAGCCAATCCAAGTCGCCGGCCGCACCGACGGGCGGTCAGGTCAATACGGTCACATTTACGGCCGTTACGACCTCCAAGATGAGAATCGTCTTTACGCCGCAATCCGGTTCGGCTTCCGGCGCGACGGAAATTAAGTATTACGGCACCGGAGGCGGAACAACGCCGCCAACGGAACCGCCAACAGGGGAATATCCGAATTACCAAGTAAGCGTGGTTTCGCCATCTTACGGTGCTTCGATTAACGGGACCATTACGATCAAGTTCTACGCGCCGGGCATGCAGAACGTATGGGCAAGGTCTTGGCATCAGCCGGACACCGCGCATCCGAACGCGAACGGCTATGATAGCTGGTTCCAGCGGGTAACGCCTGCTGCAAACGGATATGGCGAAGTGACCTTCCCGGCCGCGGACTTCCCGCACGGTCCGATCACGGTCATTCTGAGCGCATGGGATTCGCCGGAAGGCAATCCGAACTATGCGCATTCGGATAACTGCTATGTGCAGCTGTATAACGAAGGCGGAGTCACTTGGAAGCAAGGCATTCCTTCCGCGCCTTCGCAAGCGTCCGGCATGAGCGTGCTCTTCCAAGATGATTTCACAGGCCCTCTGTCGGCATCCCGCACGGGCGCCGGAGCTACCTATGCAACATCGAAACCGGATGCGCCGAACGGCACGGAATTCGGCGAAGCGATATTCGCCGATTACGGAAGCGCGAATGATCCGTTTGCGATCCTCGGAAGCAACTACTTGCGCATCCGCGCCAAGAAAGCGCCGTCCGGAACGGTTGATCCGATGGGCTGGAACCGCACCTACACCGGCGGCTTGCTGTCTTCCGTTCGTACCAACGGAACCGGCGTAGCGGCAACCTACGGCTACTTTGAGGCTCGCATTCTGATGCCTGCAGGCAAAGGAACCTGGCCGGCATTCTGGCTCATGTCGCAGAACAGCATCTCGCAAGGCGTGCCGTCGACGGCGGAGATCGATACGGTCGAAGCGTACGGGCAGGATCCGAACGGCGCTTGCCAGGCGAAGCACTGGTGGGCGGGTAACCCGGAAATGCACGACACGCATTGTTCTTCCTCTAACTTTGCGTTCGGCGACAACGCGTCGACCTGGCATATTTACGGCACCAAAATAACGCCGACCGACACCATCTACTACATCGATAACGTAGAGGTATGGCGCCATACGACGTTCGACCAAGCCAAAACGCCGATGTACTTCATGATCAACCTGGCGCTTGGCGGCGGTTGGCCGATCGATCTCGCCAGATATAACAATCAGGTCGACATGTTCGTCGATTATGTCCGCGTGTTCCAATAAACCCATAAGAAAGCCGCCGGTGAACTGTCAACCGGCGGCTTTTCTTTATGAAACGGATGCGCGCTCCCGATATTCGTGGGGCGTGGCGTTCATTTCTCTCTTAAAGAACCTTCCGAAGGACGTCGCGGAATCAAACCCGACCTTGAGCGCGATATCCTGTATTTTCAGATTCGAGAACTGGAGCAGATCACAGGATTTCGTCAGACGAAGCTCGGCGATATATTCGGAGATCCCTTGGCCGGTCTGCTGCTTGAATAATCGCGACAAGTAGGTCGGATTCAAGTAGACGGTTTCAGCCAGCCGGACGAGCGACAGGTCTTCATTCAAGTGGCTGTCGATAAAGGATTTGAGCTTGGCGATCAGCAGGTGGGCACCAGCCTCGCTCTCTTGATTGCGAATGTCGAGCAGCCGGCGGATGATGTCCCGCATATAATCGAGCGCCTCCTCCCACGAGGAGTGGGCATCCAGGGAGACGAGCTTGGTCAGCCAATCGGACGGAAACGCTTCCGTCCGGTGCTGATGATTAATGGCGGATAACAGCATGTAGGCAATGCCGTTGTACATTTCGTACAGAAAAGGATGATTGCCCGTCAGCTTGCGAGAGTGAGAGGCTAGCTCATCGAAATCGGCGAGCAGCCGATTCTCCAGCGCCATCTCGGAGGATAAGAGCTGCTTTAAGCGGCTTTGGGCTTTGATGATCGTCTCGTTGGTTTGCGGGCTTCCCGAAGCAAAATTTCGATTGACGTCATCCGTGAGCAGCATTTCGGTCCGCTGGCCGAAGCCGTAGAACAACATTTGCTTAAGCTCGGCGTATTTCAAGTGAATGTCAGCCCAATGGACGGTCTCCGAGCTGGCGACGAACGAGACCGGAAGCTTCAAATATTGTTTGCAGGCGGCTTGGATCGTTTCCAGCTGACCATGCACGAACCGGATCCATCGCGGGCTGACCGTCTCCCACTGACTGTTCCTCACAGGCTGGACAAAGGTAACCATCGCGGACGGATCAAGCATGACGCTGAAAGCCCGGCAGCCTGCCCAGAACTCGCCGGCAATATTTTGCAGCGCGTAATACATAAGGGTTTTATCCGAATCGGAATGCGAAGGTGCAAAGCGGTCGACGCGCGAGATCAGAAGAAGCGGAGGGACGGATGTGTCCATCGCCATCTTCAGCTCATCCATCCGCTCCTGCTTGGCAGGCGCAAGCCCATGGATCAGCTGGCTAACATAATCTCTCTGCAAAGGGGTAAGCGACTGCTGCAGCTTATGTTTCGCTTGGTCCATCAATTGGTTCATGGAGCTTGCGCGAGACAGCTCATCGATCGCCTTCTGGATGGCAGCTATGATCGCTTCATCGCCGTCCATCTTCAGCACGTAATCGACGCCGCCGTTTCGGAAAGCGGTCTGGATATAAGAAAAGTCGTCGTAACCGGACAGGAAAACCACTTTGCAGTCCGGCCATTGCTCGACTATCTTGGCTTGCAGCTCGAGGCCGTTCATCCCCGGCATGCGGATATCGAGCAAAGCGATATCGATCTTCATGATGCCGAGCAGCCGCAGCGCCTCTTCCGCCGAATGCACGCCATAGATATCGAGCTCGAAGGGTGCCTCTTCCGCCAAAAGCTGCTGAAGTCCTCTTACGATAATCGGTTCATTATCCACGATCAACAGTCGGTACATCGCTTTATGCCTCCTTTAATGGAATAATGATGGTCATCCGCAAGCCTCCGAGCGCACCCCGATCCGCGAGCAGTTCGGCATGCTCGCCGAAGTTCAGCCGAATGCGCAGCTGAACGTTGCGCAAGCCTTCGCTGTCAGATTTGTAGTCCGCATCGGCCAACAGAGCGACGATATGCGCCAGCTCTTCCTCCTCCAGTGCCCCGTTATCTTCCACCGCGATTTGGGCATGATCCCCGCAGTCCTTGAAGGTGACCATGACGAGCCCCTCTTCCACTTGGTCCTCCAGTCCATGCTGGTAGGCGTTCTCGACAAGCGGCTGAAGCAGCAGCTTGGGCACGGCCAGCGAGCCGACGCGTTCCGGAACCGCGCCGAATTCGACGCGGACATGATCGTCGAACCGAATGCCTTGAATGGCAGCATAGGATCGGCAGAACTTGATTTCCTGATCGAGCGGCACGAAGTCGGCGTTCTTGGTGACGTATTTGAAGTATTCGCCCAGATGCTTGGAGAAGGCGACGACTTTGTCATTCTCTTGCAGTTTGGCCAGCCGGTGCAGGTTGAAGAAGCTGTTGTACAAGAAGTGCGGGTTAATCTGCGATTGCAGCTGCTTGAGCTCGGCAACCTTAATCTGGTATTGATGAACGTAGGCTTCGTTAATGAGATCCTGCAGTCTGGACACGGTGCGGTTGTATTGCAAATACAAGTAATTGAATTCGTCTCTGGAGCGATAGTTCAATTGAGCCGAGAGGTCGCCTTTCTCCAGTCCTTTGAAGGCGGCGACAAGTCGCTTCAGCGGCGTATGGATGACCTGGTAGAGCCGATAGGAAAACAGCAGAATGAGAATCGGAGCGGCAATCGAGATGGCCCATAACCAAATCGCGTATTGTTTAAGCGGACCGATGAAGCTGCTTTCTTCCACGAATATCGCGAGCGTCAGCCCTAATTTCGATGATTTCTCAAAAAAACCGTAGTACGTGGAGTCCCCGTCCTCGATGATTTCGTACCCGCTCTTCTGTCCGGCTTGCAGCTGATTGCGGATAAGAGATTGCAGCTTGGCGCGATCGGAAGGCACATTGCCGCTCGTCTCGCTCCAGGATAAATCCCGGTCCATGAGCATGGCGCCGCCATTGCCGTCGATGAGGAAGCCGGACAGCGAATCCTTGATCGCAGCGCTCGATATTTCGAGCGCAATCGTGAACCCGCGGCCGACCGCCAGATTGTTCGGGTAGGGCAGACTCATCCACAGCCGATTCCGATAGAGCAGGAAGGGCGATTCGAACGTATCGGCGATTTGGTTTAAAGCGGCTGCTTCCTCGTGGTTCAATTCGTTGAAGGATAAAGCGGATATTTTACGGTCGAGCACGGGGAAATTGACGAAGGCGTCTTCCACGTAAGGGCTCATATTTTTTAGGATCTGCAGCTTCTTCTGGACATTCCTGACCGCATTCGTATACTGCTCGCTGGTCATGATGATCGAAGAATAGGCGAGATTAAAGATGTCATCGTCGAGCGTATATTGCTGCTCCAGCGTAACCAGAGGTCCGAAATCATCCTCCAGCGCGTTGATATAATAATTGACCTTGGCTTGCATCGAGCCGGTGATCTCGTTGCGGACGAGGCGCTCGCTGCGAATATTCATGAGAAGGCTGATCGTAACGAGAGGGACGATAATGACCAGAAAGGTCAGAACGAGCTTGGGATACAGGGTGAGCCGGCGCAGAAAGCTCATTCGGAACCTTCTCCTTTGCGGATTTTCTCTTAAGTATAGCGTGTAAACGCTATCTTACAACGAACATTCCGAAAGAAGTTGAGGATGGTAGATCGAAAGTAGAGAACGGATGATGACTTGCGTTCGTCGGCTCCGAATAATTATTGGCCTCGCGATTCCTTTGTTTTGCCGTATGTTTCGTAAGATATTGGGATTGTACGGCAATACGCGCTGCATTAAATTGAGAGATGTATTCAAATAAAAGGTTGGAAGGAGTTCATTATGAAAACGCTCACATCTTGTTTGGCACTCTTCATCTTTATTTGTAGTTTTTCATTCGGCACGTCTTCGCTCTCCAGTGCGGACGCCACGGCAAGCGACGCGAACGAAGTCATTTACAGCTACGAAGCGGAAGCGGCGGGGAACACGATGACGGGAAACGCTTCGATCGCCGACTGCAGCGGCTGCTCAGGCAGCAAGAAGGTGGGGGGCTTGTACCAAGGAAGCAGCATGCGTTTTACCGATATTGAGGTGCCGGAAGCCGGCTCGTATAACGTTGTTTTCTCCTACATCTCCGGAGATCCGAGAAGTGCGGACATCAGCGCGAACGGCGGCACTTCCCGCCATATTGACTTCGACAAGACGGCAGACTGGAATACGTTAGCTGCGTTAACGATCCCGATGACCCTTGTCCAAGGCAGCAACTATATCGACATTTCCGATGGTAACGGGTACTCGCCTGATTTTGATAAAATCGACGTTTATCCGATTGCACAAGGTTATGAGGCGGAGGCTTCGGGGAACACCCTGACAGGCAATGCTGCCGTGTCTAATTGCGGCGCTTGCTCCGGCGGACAGAAGGTAGGGAATCTCTATCAAGGCGCTTCCCTGCAATTTAATGCGATTAACGTTCCATCCACAGGCAGCTATAACCTGACGGTGTATTATATTTCCGGAGATCCGCGTGCTGCCGATGTGAGCACGAACGGCGGTCCGGCGCAGAACATTCTCTTCCAGAGCACGAAGGATTGGAGCACCGTAGGCTCACAGACCATCAGCGTCAACTTGGTGGCCGGAAGCAACACCATTCTGTTCTCGGATGGAGGCGGGTATTCACCGGATATGGACAAAATCGTCGTAACCCCGATAGATGCGGATCAAGTAAAGCCTTGCGAGCAGGTCATTACGGAAGCGCCGGCGCTCGGAGAGCAGGTGGCCAAGAAGAAGTTCGGGTCGATCAAGATTTCCGAATATGCAGATGCAGTGGTGATCCAAAATGGCGACTATGCCGTTACTTACCGCACGGACAACGGCATGGCGGACTATGCCTGGAAGGATAAGACGATTGCCAAAGGCGTATACAGCAAGTTCGAAGATGAGGCGAGCAGCTGCTATGACAGCCACAGCTTCTCCATGGCGGACGTCACTCCCCTGAAGGATGGCTTCGGCAAAGGCATTAAGGTGAAGTTCGTCAACAGCCAAGCCGGAAGTCCGACGTTGAACCAGTGGTACAGCTTCTATGAGGATAAGCCTTATTTCTTCACCCGAACAGAGGCGGTTTCGGCTGCCGAATTGCAATCGAATTATATGGCTCCGCTTGTAACGAATACAACCGGCGGCATCGACATCGGCAGCTACACGGACGGGCGGGTATTATCCGTTCCTTATGACAACGATATGTGGATTCGTCACCAAGCCGTGCCGATCAATTCGGCAGATACCAGTTACGAGGTGTCCGCGATCTACGATAATGCCAGCCGCAACGGACTTATCGTGGGTTCGGTGACGCACGATACTTGGAAAACGGGAATTCGCTTCACCGGCGAAAATAATCGTTTGAATCAATTGGAAGTATTCGGCGGCGCTTCGACCGCGAAAACGCATGATTCGGTGGCTCATGGCAGCATCAAAGGAACCGTACTGACATCGCCTATGGCATTCGTCGGCTTCTATGGCGATTATCGGAAAGGCATGGAAGAGTACGGGAAGGCAAACGCAGTAATTGCTCCGCCGCTCGCTTTCGGCAAAAAGGTTCCTGAAGGCGTGCCTGTCGGCTGGAACAGCTGGGGTGCTTTCGGCAGCAATTTGACCTATCAGGATGTGCTGGACACGTCCGATTATGTGAAGCAGCATCTGCAGAAGGAAGGCTTCAATAATAAGAAGGTCACCTATATCAATTTGGATTCGTACTGGGACAATCTAACGGAAGCGCAATTAGCGGACGTTGTTGCCAAGATCCGCGAGAACGGACAGAAGGCCGGCATCTATTGGGGACCGTTCGTTTACTGGGGCGACAATATGGAGCAGCAGGTCGAGGGATCGAGCTATAAATACGGAGATATCATCCTGCGCGACGAGTCGGGCAACCCGCTGCCTAAATTGGACGGCGCTTATGCGGTAGATCCGTCTCACCCGGGGGCTAAGGATCGGATTACTTATTTCCTTAACCGGTTTAAGAATCTCGGTTTTGAATATATCAAGCTGGATTTCCTCACCCACGGTGCCTTGGAAGGCAAGCATTATGACCCAGCGGTCCAAACCGGAACGCAAGCGTATAACCAAGGAATGGCTTACGTCGACAGTCTCATCGCGGATAAAATGTTTATCAGTGCCTCTATCGCGCCGCTGTTCCCAAGCCAATACGCGCACAGCAGACGCATCGCTACCGATACGTTCGGCAGCATCTCCGACACGGAATTCCAGCTGAACGCCTTGACGTATGGCTGGTGGCAGAACGGAACGATCTACCATTACACGGATCCCGATCATATGGCGTTGTCCAGAGCGGGTTCCTTGACCGAGGCAAGAAGCAGAGTCAACTCCGCCGTTATTTCGGGAACGGTGTTTATGGATTCGGATAACGTTCGCGATGCGAAAGCGCAGGAATACATGACGGCGCTGCTAACCAATAAGGCGGTGTTGGAAGTCGCTCAGATCGGAAAAGCATTCCGTCCGATCGAAGGGAATACCGGTGCTAAGGCTGCGGAAGCATTCGTACTGAAGGATAAAGGCGATTACTACCTTGCGCTCTTTAATTATGGAAGCACGCCTGTCGACAAAACCGTAGATTTAGCAAGGGCGGGTCTGGATGGCAGTGCGGCTTATAAGCTGAAGGATCTCTGGACGGGGGCTGTTTCCGGGGATGTACAAGGCTCCTTGCAAGTAACGCTTGAGCCAATGGAATCGAAGCTGTTCCGCTTGACGCCTAAGAACTAGTGCATAACACGAGGAAAACCGGAGGCCCGTGCCTCCGGTTTTTTTGAAGCTGAGAGTCGGGTTTCGCGACTCTCAGCATCTTTTTGCGGCGTTTTCGCCGCTGAGAGTCGCATTTTGCGACTCTCGGCCATCGGCGTGAGCGGGGTCTTGGGTTTCTTGAAGCTGAGAGTCGGGTTTCGCGACTCTCAGCATCTTTTTGCGGCGTTTTCGCCGCTGAGAGTCGCATTTTGCGACTCTCGGCCATCGGC
>NZ_JAGKSP010000018.1 GCF_017942085.1 Paenibacillus lignilyticus | reverse complement strand
CCCTCAAGATGAGATTTCCCAGTATGTAAGACCCCTGAAAGACGATCAGGTTGATAGGTTCGAGGTGGAAGTGCAGCAATGCATGCAGCTGACGAATACTAATCGGTCGAGGGCTTATCCTACGAACGTTCGCTCGGATGTTCAACTTCGGACAAGATCAGCTAAACAAGACCTTCGCAAAGGTTCGTATCCAGTTTTCAGGGTGACAAAAGTTCCTGAATTAAACTGTTCCCTGATAGCTCAGTTGGTAGAGCACTCGACTGTTAATCGAGTTGTCACAGGTTCGAGTCCTGTTCGGGGAGCCATTCATGGAGAAGTACCCAAGTGGCTCAAGGGGACCCTCTGCTAAGGGGTTAGACTGCGTAAGTGGTGCGAGGGTTCGAATCCCTCCTTCTCCGTTGTACTTTTTTCATCAAGGCCCGTTGGTCAAGTGGTTAAGACACCTCCCTTTCACGGAGGTAACAGGGGTTCGAGTCCCCTACGGGTCACCATTCATTTCCCTGGAGGCTTAGCTCAGCTGGGAGAGCATCTGCCTTACAAGCAGAGGGTCGGCGGTTCGATCCCGTCAGCCTCCACCATATATGTTTTACTATCGCGGGGTGGAGCAGCTCGGTAGCTCGTCGGGCTCATAACCCGAAGGCCGCAGGTTCAAATCCTGCCCCCGCAACCAATTTTACTGCGGAGCCGTGGTGTAGTGGCCCAACATGCCTGCCTGTCACGCAGGAGACCGCGGGTTCGAATCCCGTCGGCTCCGCCATTTTAACCAAAGCAAACCAATTCAACACTTGCCGGTGTAGCTCAGTTGGTAGAGCAACTGACTTGTAATCAGTAGGTCGTGGGTTCGACTCCTATCGCCGGCACCATCTTTACTCGAGTCATTAGCTCAGTTGGTAGAGCACCTGACTTTTAATCAGGGTGTCGTAGGTTCGAATCCTACATGACTCACCATTTTTTATGGAAAATGATTTTCACTCATGCGCGTATGGCGGAATTGGCAGACGCACCAGACTTAGGATCTGGCGGGCGACCGTGGGGGTTCAAGTCCCTCTACGCGCACCATATTTACTTGCGGAAGTGGCTCAGCGGTAGAGCATCGCCTTGCCAAGGCGAGGGTCGCGGGTTCGATTCCCGTCTTCCGCTCCATTAGTGCCCTTAGCTCAGCTGGATAGAGCATTTGACTACGAATCAAAAGGTCGGGAGTTCGAATCTCTCAGGGCACGCCATTTTTTCTTCATAACGGGATGTAGCTCAGCTTGGTAGAGCACCTGGTTTGGGACCAGGGGGTCGCATGTTCAAATCGTGTCATCCCGACCATCTTTTAAACGAACGCTCCTTGCGAAAGCAAGGGGCTTTTTTTGTGCTTTCCGGCGAGTAGTGGAGTGCGTAGAGAAGCGTGTGTTGAAGCGAGTAGTAAGGTGCGTGATGGAGCGTTTAGTGAGGGTGTAGCATAATGGTGGCATCATACGGTGAGTGGACGAACATGCTGGGGGCAGCTCCTTTTGCGGACATAAAAACGTTTTATATAAATATTGCCGGGCTTGTACGTTTTTTCGTTATTTTTATAGCGAAAAATCGAGAAAGCCCAGTGTTATCAAGGGTTCCACCGCTGAAAAAGTGCCGTTTGTTTTATTGTTGAAGGGATCACGCAGTCGATGGTAAGATGGCAGTATTATGAACTGAAAGTGCTTGCAAAGACTTGATTCTCCATCCTAAGGCGGAGACTAGCCGCTTTAGGATTACATTAAAAACGTTTTATGTGATTATCACGTTTTCTCAATAATGAAGGCTTCGGTTATTTTGCAAAACATCAGTTTCCGCCATTGTTGAACTGTTTATATAGGAATAGCGGGAATCGTATTAGAAATTTATTGTGTCTTTCGAGGCCTGATCCGGAGCAGTTAAATCGTAGGCAAAGTGAGGAACTTACTATGGAGACGACAACAATTAGAGCTGAGGAAAAACTGCCGGTTTGGATTTGGCATCAGGAGCGTGAGCAGCGGCCCAAATGCGTGCTGACTCGTGCATTTACGGCAGAACAAGAAATTCGCCAAGTCTCCTTACACGCATCGTTTACGGGTGGAGCGCGCGTCGTGCTTGACGGGCAAGTAGTTGCAGAGATTGAGGAACGTGCCGGGAATGCCGGTGCTTTTATGAAGATTGTTGATTTTCCCGATGTTTTGCCGCCGGGGGAGCATGAGCTCAGGTTTGAAATGGACTGTACGGCGTTCATCCCGCTGGTAGAAGTGAACTATTATCTGTGGAATCGCCGAGTTGGAGCGATCGCTTTCCTTCACGGAGAAGGATTGTGGGTAACGACGGAGGAAGAGAACTGGCAGGCGGATGAATCGGCTGCAGCACAAATATGCTTATTGGGCGAGGAACCGTTCGGCGATTTAGAGAACAGCCCGCCGGCGTTCGTAGCAGGCGGCTTCGGAGATATTGCGGCCTATGACCTGAATGAAGTGGTTGTGCAGGACCAATTCGCCATTGAAGCGGAGGTAGCGGGCGATGGCAAGGTCAGGCTCAGCGGTGCACATGGACAGGACGGCCTAGCGGTCAAACCGGAGCAGGAGCAGCTAGACCTGTTCTACCATCTGCGGAAGCAGAATGAATGGAAAGCGATGAGACAGCAGCAAATGGAGATGGATCTCAGCGGCGCTTCGAGCGTGACCGTCGATCTGCTGGCGGAGCATAACTGCCGGTTTACAGTCTCCAACCATGGCGCCGAGACGGTCAAGCTGTTATGGAATGGTGCCGAGTCGCTCATGGAGCTGGAACATTATGAGGGATGTATAACGGAGTGGCTCGTTGTAGCTCCGGGAGAAACGGTATGCACGCTCCCGCAGGGCTGCCGCTACATTCAGCTGTATGTGCTTGGCGAGCCGGGGCAGTCTTTCGAGTTGGAGCTGATGTTCCAGACGGTGCATGTGGCGCTGCGTCAGGCCGGGAAGCTGCAAAGCGATAATGCGGAGCTGAATCAAATCTTCGAGGTTTCCGCGCATACGAGCCGGATCTGTCATCAGATTGGTCTGTGGGACGGGATTAAGCGGGATCGGCTGAACTGGACCTTCGATTTCTACCTGGCGGCAAAATCCTGTTATTTCTTATGGGACGATACGAAGGTCACTCGCCGCGCGGTGCGCGAGCTGGGAGAAGGTACGCCGAGCGGGCATTGGATGAACAGCATTTGTGAATATACGCTATGGTGGATGAAGACGGTAACGGAGTATTATTTTCAAACGGGCGATAAAGAGTTCGTGCTGGAGCTGAAGGAGCCGTTACAGCGTCATATCAAATGGGTGCTCGCCAACACGAGACCCGGCGAAGGGCTTCTCATCCAAGACGGCATTCTGATTGAATGGGTGCCGCTCACCAATGAAGAGAAGGTTATAGCGCTTCAGGCCATCTATGCGCTGACGCATGCCGACTTGGTGAAGCTGGCTGCCGAGCTGCCTGAGCTGGAGCTGGCGCCGCTGCTGGATTGGCCGATGCGGAAACTTACTTCCGAGGATTATATGAAGGATTCTTATGCACTGGCGGTTAAAGTGCTTGGCATTGCGAGCGGTTATGTAAGTGCTGAAGCTGCGGAAGCCTTCTTGGATGAATATGAACTGATGGATCCAATCACACCGTTGTCGGCGTTCCAGCTGGCTGAGTGTTACTCCCGGTATGGGAAACACGAGCGGGCGTATGAAGTGATCTCGATCGTATGGGGCGGGATGCTCGATCACGGGGCTACGACTTTCTGGGAAGCCTATTCGCACGGGGATGGCGGGGGGCGCGATTTTCACGATGCCCTTACGACATATACAGCTTACGGTTCGTACCGAATGAGCTTGTGCCATGCCTGGTCCAGCACGCCTGTGAAATGGATCGGCGAAGTTGTTCTCGGCGTTCAGTCGCTTGAGCCCGGCTACAAAACCGTGATGGTCTCACCGAATCCGGTTGGCGGTATTCGCTCATGCAGCGGCACGGTTAACACTCCGCACGGCGACCTCGATGTGAAGTGGTATGTAGACGATAATGGCAAGGTGTGTACGAGTGTTATCGCGCCACCCGGCGTGCAGGTCGTGGAATTGAGCGAAAATAAGGTCATATAAACAGACCGGCAGAATAGTAGTTGATTTATGGGGCTTAATTCGGTATGGTGAAAGTAATTTAGCAGAGAGGTAAGGGGAGCTACGAGTTCTCCTTACCTCTATTTGTATTCGGAGAGGAGCGATGTGCGTGAAATCCTACCAACAGGAATTGTTTGAGAAACCTTATCCGGGGAGAACCTTGATTGCGGGCATGACACCTTCCGGGACGCATTATGTGCAGGTGTATTGGATTATGGGACGCAGTGTAAACAGCCGCAATCGGGTTTTTGAACAGGATGGCTTGTATGTGAGGAACAAAGCATTCGATCCGGCGTTGTTGGAGGACCCTTCACTTATTATTTATTATCCGATCCGCCACTGGGGGGATGCGCACATTGTCTCTAACGGCGATCAGACCGACACAATCTATGAAGGGCTGCAGCTCAGGCAGACGTTCGAGCAAGCGCTTATGAACCGAGAGTTCGAGCCGGATTCGCCGCATTTTACGCCGAGGATCTCGGCTGTTATCTATGCGGATGTGCAGCAGTATGAATTGTCGATTCTCAAAACCTATGACAATGATCCGTCGGTTTGCTTGCGTAATCGATACCATTTCAGCCGCTTCAAGCTGGGAACCGGACATTGTATACATACCTACGAAGCGGAGCGTGACGGTGTATTGAAGCCGTTCAAAGGCGATCCGTTCGAAGTGCCTTTATTCGATTCGATCGAAGAAACCGCCGATTTCTATTGGGAGGGAATCAATCCGGATAACCGCATCTCGCTGCTGGTCAAATCGATTAGCGTGGAGGATCAAACGATTCAGTACGCTTTTCGCAATAAGCATGTATGAGAGGCTGGCGGGATTAGGGAAGATAATCGGGGCATACTGAAGTTTTAGATTATGGCATTAGGTGGAAAAGGAGGCATGAGTGCAGTGGAGCTTCTGAAGCATAAAATCATGCAAGAGGGCATCGTGCTGGATGGCGGCGTGTTAAAAGTAGATACGTTCCTGAATCACCAAGTGGATGCGGAGCTGATGCTTGCGATCGGAAAAGCTTTTGCCGAGCTGTTCCGCGAGAGCGGTGTGACGAAGATCATGACGATCGAGTCTTCGGGTATCGCGCCGGCCGTATTGACCGCGCTTCAGCTTGGCGTGCCGATGGTGTTCGGGCGTAAACGCAAATCGCTGACGCTGCGGGACGATCTGTACACGGAGAAGGTCTATTCGTTCACGAAGCAAGAGGAGAGCGAGGTCACGATATCGAGAAAGTTCCTCGCGCCGAAGGATCGCGTACTGATTATTGATGATTTTCTCGCTCATGGCGAGGCTGCGCTTGGGATGGCTCGCATCGTTCGGCAAGCCGGGGCAGAGGTGGCTGGAATAGGAATTGTAATCGAGAAGTCATTCCAAACCGGAAGAGGCAAACTGCTGGAGCAGGGATTCCGCGTGGAGTCGCTTGCCCGCATTGCTTCGCTGGAAGGCGGCAAGGTGGAATTTGTTTAAATGCAATTGGTGAGCGAGCGCTAACGAATCGTAGGAGTCTTATTTGCACGAAATTAGCCCATATTCAGATCTAACGAATCGTACGGGCCTTATTATGAGGAAACGGTGTTGAAATCGGCATCCGGACACGAAATAAGCCGTGTGGGATTCGTTAGAAATTCAAATCCGGTTAATAGGTTGAAATAAGGCCTCTGGGATTCGTTAGAGTGAAACTCTATAGTGGGGAACGAGGGGGAGAAGCTTGACACTGGGTAATTCTACGGACTAGATCCAGGTCTTCTTCAGCATGTGCAAGTAGCGATTAAGTGCCTCGATGAAGCTGTCGGTGCCGGAGGTCAATCGGCTCAGCAGGGTGTGAAGCGTATCGCCCATTTCGAGGCGGTACGGGGCGACCCACCGTTTCTTGTTTCCCGTCCATAATAAGCGGGATGCGCTGTTCGCCAAAGTCTGCTGCATCTCTTGATTGTGGCTGAGCGCGATGACACGGCTCACGAAGTTATATTCGAACTGGCATAGCGCAAGCTCGCCGCCGGCCTCAGGAGCGGGCTCGTCGCCTTCTGCCAGCAGCGATTCCAGCTCGTTAACCAGCCGGCGGGACAACTCGCCGAGCGCTTCTTCATCGCGGAGGCGCACGCTCGTCACGGCATACAGCAGCAGCGCGGTCAGCAGCTCCAGCAGATCGCCGACCCGCTGAGCGGATGAATCGAGCACGAGCACGCCGTGCTTGGGAATAATGCGCAGGAAGCCTTCGTTCTCAAGCTGCTGCAGCGCGGCGCGGACCGGCGTGCGGCTCATATCGAGCTGACGGCTGAGCTGTACCTCGGAGGTGACGGTTCCTTTGGGCAGCGCACCGCCTATGATTTGTTCATAGATGATGTGATAGGCTTCATCGCGCAGCGATCGACGGGGGATGGGCAGGTGCATGCTGAGCAACCTCCTATTATTAATATGCAGCCAAGCGTTGTTAAAAAGTAGTATAACATAAGAGAGTGGATGCGAAGGAGGGACGGCCGTTGGAGAAGCTGCAGACCGCTGTGACGCTGCGAGACCAAGCCTTCGAAGCGATTAAGAATCGGATTGTAACCGGTGAGTGGCAGGGCGGGATGTTTCTATCCGAGAAGCTGCTCAGTGAACTGCTGGGAATGAGTAAAACGCCGATTCGCTCCGCGCTCGATCGCCTCGAGATGATGGGCCTTGTGAAGCTGTCCCCGAAGCAAGGGGTCATCGTGCAGGAGGTATCGCTTAAGAAGATTCTGGAAATCTACGAGCTGCGATTATCGCTGGAGACCTACGCGGTTCGGCGGCTGACGGGCAAGATGGATGCGGCGTTTTTCGCTGGGCTGGATGATAATTTGGCGCATCAAGCAGAAGCGATAGCCGAGGAAGATATTATTCGTTATGTGGAGCTGGATCGCCAGTTCCATGCACTGATTATCGCGGGGCTCGATAATGAGGAGTATACCGAGGTGATGTCGCGCATCCAGGATAAATTCCTGCTCGTCGTGCGGACGACCTTCAATCGCAATCAGAAGCGGCTCGCGGGCAGCATTGAAGAGCATTGGCAGATTCGTCATGCGCTGGCAGGCACAGACCCTGAGCTTACCGTGCTATTAACGCAGCGGCATATCGAATACGTGAAGAAGATTATGCTTTGATGGGTTGATGGTTTGTTTTTTATGATGTATACAAGTTAGACATCTTGTCGCTCCCTAAACCGCTATGCTACGCTGGGCTCAATCAATGTCAATGAATTTGGGAGGCATAGCGGCAATGAAAATAACAAACATTCGCACCTATATTCTCGGCAACCCGTGGAAGAACTGGCTCTTCGTTTTAGTAGATACGGATGAAGGCGTCACGGGGCTTGGCGAAGGGACGCTGAACGGCTTTGCCAAAACCGTAGAGGCTGCGATTCATGAGCTGAAGCATCTTGTCATCGGACGCGATCCGTTCGACGTGGAAACGATCAGTCTGAAGCTGTTCCGCGACGTCTATTCCGACGGCGGACAGATTCAAGGTTCAGCGCTGGCTGCTATTGAAACCGCTTGCTGGGACATCATGGGCAAGGTGACGAATCAGCCGCTCTATAAGCTGCTTGGCGGCAGCTGTCACGATAAACTGCGCTGCTATGCAAACGGCTGGTACCGTGGGCCGAATACGCCGGAGAATTTCTTCGAGAAAGCGAAGATCGTTGTCGATAAAGGCTACACCGCTTTGAAGTTCGATCCGTTCGGCGCTGCGTGGCGAACTGTCAGCCGGCAGGATTTCTCGGCTGCGATCGAGAATATTGCAGCCGTTCGGGAAGCAGTCGGCAAGGATGTCGACATTCTCATCGAAGGTCATAACCGCTTCAGCGTGAGCACGGCACTGCAATTCGCGGAAGCGATGCTGAAATATGAGCCGACTTGGTTCGAGGCACCCGTTCCGCCGCAGCTCATCTCGAGCATGGTCGAAGTGGCGCGGCGCAGTCCGGTGCCGGTAGCTTGCGGGGAGGACTACTACTCGCGCGAGCAATTTGCGGAGCTGCTCCGTCATGATGCGGTGCATATTATTCAGCTGGAGCCTCAGTATTTGGGCATTTCGGCTTCGAAGCAAATTTGCGGCATGGTGCATGCCCATAACGGCGTGACGGCGCCGCACAGCGCGCAAGGTCCGGTCTGCTCGGTCGTATGCAGCCACTTGAATATGGCGACGCCGAATTTCCTCATCCATGAGATTTTCGATGAATTCAATGAGCCATGGGAAGAGCAGGTGCTGCTTCCGCCTTTGAAGGTTCAGAACGGCTATTTGCTGCCGCCGGAAGGACCGGGCCTTGGAGTGGAGCTGAATCTGGAAGAAATCGATAAGCATCCGTACCAGGTGGGGAACTGGCTGCCGCTCTTCAAACAAGGCTGGGAGAAGCGTGAAACCGTAAAGTAAGAGCAACCGAGAGGCGTCCATTCCAAGGACGTCTCTTTCGATAATAGCGTTAGTCTGACAATGGGGGCGGCATATGAGCTGGATCGGGAAAGTGGTCATCGTTACAGGTGGAGGAAGCGGGATTGGGAGAGCGGTCTGCCACCGTTTTGCCAAGGAAGGCGCGTCGGTCATCGTGGTGAATCGCACCGCTTCGAAGGGCGAGGCGGTTGCAGAGGAGATTACGGAAGCGGGATTGATCGCTACCGCGATGCAGGCCGATGTGTCGTCGGAAGCGGATGTGAAACGGGTGGTGGAGGATACGCTCGCCAAGTACGGCCGCATTGACGTCATGGTGAACAATGCCGCGGTATGCCCGCAAATTCGCATTACGGAGATGAGCTTGCAGGGTTGGAACGAAGTCATCACGAATAATTTGACATCGGTCTTTTTGTTCTGCCGCGAGGTGCTTCCTGCAATGGTCGGTAACGGCGGCGGTGCCATAGTGAACGTCAGCTCCGTGCACGCGCTGGCTACACTGGATGGTTACTCGGCTTACGCGGCATCCAAGGGCGGCATCGTGTCGTTGACTCGGGCCATTGCGCTTGATTTTGCCAAACAGAACATTCGGGTCAACACGGTGCTGCCCGGGGCTGTACATACACCGATGCTGGAGAGCAGCATTAAGAACCTCGACACGCCGCGCGAGGAAACGATGAAGCAGTGGAACGAAGCGCAGCCGATGGGCCGTGTTGGCACAGCGGATGAGATCGCATCGGTCGTCATGTTCGCGGCAAGCGCGGACAACTCGTTCATGACGGGGGCCGTGTTAGTGGCGGATGGCGGGATGACTATTGATTTGTAGGAGGACGAACGATTCATGCAGCAATCGAATGCACAACTGCGGGAGCAGCAACATTTGCGGAAAGCGGAGCTGGTGCTTGATGCCAGAGCGATACTGGCCGAAGGACCAAGCTGGAACGCGCAGCAACGGAAGCTCTATTGGGTGGATATAACAGGCGGTTCATTCAGCCGTTTCGATCCGGCTAAGGGTCACAACGAGCAATTTACGATCGGCAAAACGGTCGGTGCCGTCGTATGCGATGCTTCGGATGGCGACGCCGTCATTCTGACGACGCGGGATGGATTCGAGCATTACCACTGCGGAACCGGCAAGCTGACCCCGATTGCAGATCCGGAGGCACATCTGCCCGAGAACCGATTCAACGACGGGAAATGCGACTCCGCCGGCCGTTATTGGGCAGGGACGATGCAGGACGCCGAAGTGGATGTAAAAGGATCTTTCTATGTGCTGGATCATGATTTAAGCTGCCGCAAAATGGTCGATGACGTTGGCGTATCCAACGGCATCGCTTGGAGTCTCGATGAGACGCAGTTGTACTATATCGATTCCATGAAGCAGACAGTGACAGGGTTCGACTACGACGTGTCCACGGGGACGATCAGTAATTCGCGGCTTGTGATTGATTTTCGGCCGGAGGAAGGGTTCCCGGATGGGATGACGATCGACAGCGAAGGCATGCTGTGGATTGCGCATTGGGACGGCTGGCAGGTGTCGAGATGGAATCCGCTGACCGGACAGAAGCTGGAATCCATCTACGTTCCGGTGGCCAAAGCAAGCTCCTGCATCTTCGGCGGCGACAACCTGGATACTCTCTATATCACGACGGCGAGTATCGGTCTAACGGAAGAGACGAAGGGGGATCAGCCGCATGCAGGCGGCATCTTCACTTGCAAACCGGGTGTAGTCGGTACGCCGACGCATGCTTTCCGAACCGACAAAAGATTTACGTAAAATTTAGCAAATTCGAGCTTGCGGAATCTATCAATTTTGCCCAAAACGGGTATAGTAGAGATAGAGGCAAGCCTTACTCAAAGGGCAAGTCTCGCTAACGCTTGCGAGCGAGGAGATGGCATTTATGAACCGACATGCACTAGGCATCACGCTAACAATCATCGGATTGGTAGCTTGCATCTCAACAGCGTCGGCAGTCGATAATAAGGGCTACGCGCCTGTAACCCAAACTCCGGAAACGATCACCGTATACATCAATGGCATGGACAAGCAAGGCGGGAAGCTGCTTCTGCAGACAGACGAGATTCAGTGGTTCGAAGGCGAAGCGGCGGATGAGGCGTTCGTCATGGAAGAGCCGGATTCCGGTCTCGACAAAGCGCCGGACGGCTATTACATCGTGAACGACGATGAAACGCTGAAGACGCTTGAGGTTGATCCTCACGCAGCCGTCATCATGCAAATCTACGACCGTACCGGCAGTCTCGTAAATGCTTCCACCGAGTGGAATCAAGCGATTTCGCTAGATAAATTCGAAGCGGTTTATCATGCGGACGGCCTCGTTACAGTCAGTGATTATCCGTATCATCTCACGATCAAGAATGGTAAAGTTACGCGCATCGTACAGCAATTCATACCTTAATCTATTGGGCCATTCGCCATTGAAAAGCCGCTATCCATGATGCATCACGGATAGCGGCTTTATTTGTCTGTAACAGATGTATGTTATTCGAAACGTGCGAGGAAATAGTTCTTCTTCCCGCGGCGAAGGACAATGTACTTGCCGCACAGCTTCTGGTCAGGGCCAAGTACGGTTTCACCGTTCGTCAGCTTCTGTCCGTTGACGGAAACCGCACCGCTCTCGATGTCCTGTCTGGCTTGACGACGCGACGGAGCTGCTCCGACTTCAATCATCAGATTGATCAAGCTGCGATCTTCTTCACCCGTGCAAACGGTAGTCGGCATATCCTGCAGGGCTTCTACAAGCTCGGCTTCGCTCAGCGACATGAATTCGCCGGAGAACAGGGCTTGCGTGATTTTCTCTGCGGTGACGACTGCTTCTTCGCCATGTACAATCTTCGTTACTTCGCGAGCGAGCTCGCGTTGGGCAACGCGGCGTTCAGGCTGCTGCTTCAGCTCGTTCTCCAGCGCTTCGATTTCCGCTTGGGAGAGGAACGTGAAGTATTTCAAGAATTTCACGACATCGTTATCGTCGGTATTGATCCAGAACTGATAGAACTGGTACACCGATGTTTTGTTCCGATCGAGCCAGATGGCACCGGTCTCGGATTTACCGAACTTCTTGCCGTCGCTCTTCGTAACAAGCGGCATCGTCATGCCGTAAGCATCGCCGCCGCCCATTTTGCCGATCAGTTCAAGACCTGCGGTAATGTTACCCCATTGGTCGCTGCCGCCCACTTGCAGGGAGCAATTATGTTCTTGGTTGAGCTTATAGAAATCGTAAGCTTGCAAGATCATATAACTGAATTCCGTAAACGATATTCCGTTCGACAACCGCGAGTCTACGGAGTCCTTTGCCAGCATGTAATTAACGGTGAAGTTCTTCCCGATGTCGCGCAGGAACGTAATGACATCAAGCGGAGCAATCCAGTCGTAGTTGCTGACCAGCTTAGCGGGATTGCCTTCTAAATTGAAGTCGAGGAAGGCAGAAAGCTGAGCTTTCAAGCTGTTCGTCCACGAAGCGACCGTATCCGCCGTATTAAGCGAGCGTTCGCTGGAACGACCGCTTGGATCGCCGATCAAGCCTGTGCCTCCGCCTACGAGTGCAAGCGGAATATGACCTGCAAGCTGGAAGCGACGAAGGCATAGAATAGGTAACAGGCTGCCGATATGAAGGCTGTCTGCCGTAGGATCGAAACCGCAGTACAGCGTAACGCGCTCGCTTTCCAGCTTCTTACGCAAATTCTCGGTATCGGTTAGTTGATGAATCAGACCCCGGTACTCGAGATCATTAACCAGGTCTTTACTGCTTTGTACGGTTCCACTTAACATTAGATATCCCTCCAGTAGATAGTTGAAAACAAAAGAAAGACCCGCCCCTGTCATAGACAGGGACGAGTCATCGCGTTACCACCCTAATTGAAAACGCAGCGCGCTGCATTCTCCACTCTTGTCATGTAACGGCTGACAACCGTCTGCTCCTTCTGCAAACTGCAGTTTCAGAGGCGAGAAGCTCGGGAAATGTAATTGACGTTCAACCTGTACCGGCTTGCACCACCCGCCGACTCTCTGGAAGCAAGATTTGAACGCTGCTGTTTTCCTTCATGGCTTTATCCATTTGCTTATTGCAATAACTTTATACGATAGTGGCTCAGCATGTCAACTTTGAAGAGAGCCTAAGAAGAACTTGGCAGGTTTTTCGCTACGTTATAAGATAAGTCCATACCAGTGAAAGGAGCTCGATCACGCATGTTTGATCCGACTGTATTTGATAACTTAAAGGTAGCGATTGAGAACCAAGTCTATGATCTGGACAATATTGCCGGGCAAATCCTGATTACGCATCGGGTCGATCGGCTGGAGATGGCCGTGATGGCACGGGTATTCGCGCTGCAATTCACGCTGGTGAGCGGAGGCGGCATTACGGCAGAGATCCGGCTCGAAGCCTCGCTGAAGGATCTTGCGGCAGAGCTGTTGGAGCAGAAAGGCGAGAACCCGGGATGTGCGCTGCGACTGCGCTTCTATATGCCGGTTCAAGATATCGAAGCAGAGTGCAAAGCCATCGAACAGAAGCTGCTTGAGTTGTGGCAGCCGGAGCTGCCGCCTACACAAACGTTGAGCTTTTTATTCGGCGAAAAGACGGTCAGTTATTTTAATGAAATCGAGCTGCACTTCAATCGGAAAATCAACGAGGAACAAATGGAGGATTTGCCGGATCTTATTGATCATGTGATGCAGACGCTAGAGGCGCTGGATGGCCTGAGTTCGGCGGATTGACGGGGTGTTTTGAATTTTAATTCCGACAAAAACGATAGGAAAAGTCTTGACTTTGGATTCTATTGCCAATAAGATAGAAACAAGTAAAGCAAACGACAGCATTTCATTTGTCGGATGACATAGGATGATCAGTCTACTGGACCACCAGAGATTCAATGTGAGCGTGATTGTACACGCCATCGTTGGGTCTTCTTTTTTTATCCGGAATTCATCATTAAGGGGGAGGAACGACGAAGTAAGCTGTCGTTCTTTACAGGCACGACAAATTAGAATCCCATTACACGATGCTCAGAGAGCGAAGAAGGAGATGTTCTTTCCATGAAAAAACCAAACGTATCCAAACTTACTTATTCCTTAGTGATCGCAAGCGCTGTGTTCCTGGCGTTGACTTATACCGCAGTATTCGCCAATAAAGATTCGCAAGAAAGCACTAATCCTACTACGCCTGCCGTTGAACAAGCTGCAGCACCGGCATCTGCCCCTGCCGAAACGAAAGAAACTGCTCCTGCGGCAGTAGTAACAACGGAAGTACAACAACCGGAGTCAACGGTCGCACCTGCTGAAGAAACGCCGGCAGCTGAACCAGCTGTTGAAACGGCTGCCGCTCCAGCGCCTGCCGAAGAAACACAAACCGCAGCTGTGGAAAATAAGGATGCTTCAGCGAAACAAGCCAAAACAGAGCCGGCTGCTTCCACTAAAGCTGCAGCAGTGAAACAAGTGAAAGCTCCGGCAACAAGCACGAAAGCTGCTTCCCCGGTAACAACCAGCTCTGCTGCGCCTAAAACAGCTGCAGCATCCGTGAAACAAGAAGCACCGGCAGCAGCAGTTGTATCCGCACCGGTAGTTGAAGAGCAACCAAGCACGCCGGCTCCTGCAGCAGCACCTGTTGACAAAGGACCGAAGAAAGTAGGCTCCCTGGTGGCTAAGAAAGAAACTCAGCAACCAGCAGCTTCGACATCGTCTTCTTCATCGTCGTCGTCATCAAGCTCCAACTCTGCGTCTTCGGATTCCTCGAACTCTTCGGGCGGAGAAAACAGTGGTGCGGTGGAAGAAGAGGTTTGCCCATAACCGCAGCTCTATACACTCATCCCACTAATTAGGAGCGTAACCATATGCGAAAACATCAACCAATTGTCAGACTAGGGGCATTACTACTAGCCATCTTCCTAACGATTCCGTTCTTCCAAGCTTCGACCGCTGCCGCGGATCCGGCAACTCCAAGCCCAAGTCCAAGTGCCATCAGCCATTATGATTATTTTAGCGACGTATACCCGAATTTGAAGGATGCCAACCATGTGTTCAGAACGGCTACGTATGAGGATATCGCTCACCTATTCGAGAGTGAAGGAACATTCGCGGTACTGTTCGGCGGCGCATCCGTTGCCAGCACACAGGCGAATATCGGCTTCATTAATCAGGTTGCCAAAGAATACAACATCTCGACGATCTACAACTTTGACACCAAGCTTGACGGTGTCAGCCTGGATCTGGCAGACAGCACCAACCAGTTTGCCGGCGTGTACACCGATCTGGTGAACAAATATTTGACGGCGAAGGATGCAAGCGGCACGGCGGTGGGAACAAGTCCGGCAGCGGACGTGAAGGACCAAACGCTCCTCTTCATCTACGACAAGGACAATAAAGACGGCGCGAACAGCCAGCCAATCGTGGCTTCGCTGAAGAGCAGCAACACCTCGGCTGATTTCCTGACAGACGGCGTTGAGGATGCGGCGAAGGTAACGGCGTATAAGGATCAAGTCAAAGCGGTCTTTGGCGCAGCGCAATCCTTCGACACGATCAATCCGAACGATTTTATCGAATTGGCCTTCAATAAGAACGTGAAATTCAATTCGACGAATGGCCGGGATATCTTCGACGGTACGGACGGTAACGTCGTACTGGAGCATGTGACGTACCATGAGCTTACGAAGTTGCTTGCTTCGCAAGGCAACTACGCGATTCTCTTCGGCGGATCGTGGTGCCCGAATACGCAAGCGGCGATTAAGTTTATCAATGAATACGCGAAGAAATACAACGTCGATAAAGTGTACATGTGGGACCCTAGGCTGGATGCGGGCGTTGATGTGACGCAGACGGATTCGCCTACGTTCGACTCCCACGATATCGATCGTCTGATGGTTCGCGACACGAAACACCCGTATGCCAATCTGTACGTGGACCTGGTGAAAACGTACCTGACTAACATTAAAACGCAATACGTGAAAGGAACTACGGATGTTCGTTACACCGATGCGAATAACAATGAAATCATTGTGAATAAACTGCAAGTTCCTTACTTGTACGTTTACAACAAGGACAACAAGGATGCAGCCGGCAACAGCGCTCCGATCCTTGGACATGTCGAGCTGATGTACTCGTGGACGAATATCCAGCCGGATTACGTATCGAATGGCGTATTGCCAAACACGGTCTACAAGGCTGCGCTCGACAAACTGTTCTCGAGACTGGAAGCTGTACCGACAGGTCTTACGGGGGTAGCACCAACTTCGTCAGGCGCAAGTGACGGTCGCATTACAGGCACGAAAGCGGGCTTGGAATACAAGCTGGCCGGAGCTGCAAGCTACACGGCTGTAACGGGCGATTCCATTACAGGCTTGGCGGCAGGTACTTACAATGTCCGTTTTGCGGCGAAACCGGGCTACAATGGTCCTGTCAGCCAGCGCGTGAACAATGTTTCGACGCTGATTGCTCCAACTGAAGTGCTGTACAATCCGGGAGCATCCGTGGATGTTGTCGTTCCAGGAGATCAAATCATTAGTCCACCAACGCCGCCTTACGGAGTAGTCACGCCTCCTACTGTGGAGGTAACGAATACAACTTCAGGTAATACAGCTACTTCAAGCTTTACCGTGCCTTCCAAAACCGATGCGGCTACAGGTACAACATCAGCTGTCGTCACGAAGGAAGTTGTTACGGCTCTTGTAGCTGATGCAAAGAAAGCAGAAACGGCCGGAAAATCAGCGGTTGTCGAGTTTAAGGTAGAAGCAAGCGCAGCTACCGAAACCGGCCAGCTAAGCATTCCGCGCAGTGCTTTCAACGAAGTTGCGGACGGCACTGGGGCGCAGGTTAAAGTGAACTACACCACAGTCGGATCGATTGCGTTCGACACGAAAGCAGTAGAGAACATTCGTGCAGTCTCCGGTGACGGCGATATCACGATTGAAATTGCTAAGCGCGAGCTTACCGAAGAAGGCAAGCAAGTATTGGGCGACCGACCTGTATATGAGCTTACCGTGAAAGCGGGAGACCAAACGGTTTCCACTTTTGGCGGAGGCAGCGTCAAAGTCAGCGTGCCTTATACGCTGAAAGCGGACGAAGATCCAAATGCAGTCGTGGTCTACTATTTGACCGATGACGGTTACTTGGAAACGGTAAACGGCGTGTTCAACGCTGCAACCGGAACGGTAGATTTCGTGACGACTCACTTCTCGCAATATATCGTGGGCTACAACAAGGTTACGTTCTCCGATGTTGCACCGGCTTATTGGTACAGCAAAGCGGTAACCTTCCTGGCGGCAAGAGATATTGCTGCGGGTACGGACGATACTCACTTCAGCCCGCTCGCGAACGTAACGCGCGGCCAGTTCCTGGTGCTGTTATTGAAAGCATACGGCATCGTGCCGAACGAAACCGAAGCGGCTAATTTTGCGGACGCAGGCAATACCTATTACACGAATTATCTGGGCGCAGCGAAACGTCTTGGCATCACGAACGGCCTTGGCGACAACCTGTTCGTACCGGATAAAGCCATTACCCGCCAGGATCTGTTTACACTTCTGTATCGCTCGCTTGATGCGCTCGGCAAGCTTCCTGAGGCCAAATCAGGCGTAAGCGTAAGCAGCTTCACCGACGCTGATCACATTGCAGCCTATGCACAAGAGGCAGCTGAAACGCTTGTAGAAAGCGGAATCGTATCCGGCAATAACGGCAAGCTAAGCCCGCAAGGGGTTACGACAAGAGCTGAGGTCGCTCAGGTATTGTATAACTTGCTTTCGAGCAAATAAAAGTTTCGTTCAAAATGGGCATCCAATCGGCTGCCCATTTTGTTCATTTAAAGGAAGAGTAGGAGGAGAAAGCATGGATATCATCGTTGCCTTCTCAGCAGGACTGCTTTCTTTTCTGCCTCCGTGTGTGCTGCCGCTTATTCCGATCTACCTCAGTCATCTTGTCGGGACATCGGTCGCTGAACATCAATCCCATCAAGCAAGCATGAAATTGCTTCTGAAAGCGGGGTTCTTGCCGGATTCACGGCGGTTTTTATGCTGCTTGGGATTTCAGTCAGCTCTGTCAGCAAGCTGCTGACGATGAATTTGGAGGCGGTGAAGCAAATCGGCGGCGTGCTGATTATCCTCTTAGGGCTGCATACGACAGGTCTCTTGAAGATAAAAGCCTTGTATGCCGAGAAACGGCTGCTGTCGTTTGGCAAAGTAGGGGAGAAGACGGCCTTCGGGTCGCTTTTGCTGGGGATGGCTTTCGCGGCAGGCTGGACGCCGTGTGTCGGACCTACATTCTAATTTATGCAGGCAGCATGGACACGATCGGGAAAGGCGTATGGCTGCTGGCAGCTTATGCAATGGGACTGGCTCTCCCTCTAATCCTGGCAGCGCTGAGCGGAGGCGAAGGCCTGTTCGATCTATAGAAGGAGCTTGAAGAATGAAGAGAAGCGTACTGTTATGGGGGACGCTGCTTGTTGTCATGATGATTGCGGCTGCCGTGTATGTCACCGGTCATTACAGTCTAAGCGATGCGGAAGCCGGCGTTGCACCCCCCACCGCCAAGGCAACTGAGGATCGGGCCAGCGAGTTTACATTAGAGGATTTGAACGGGAATCATGTTTCCCTGCGGGAGCTGCGAGGACATAACGTCTACATCAACTTCTGGGCAAGCTGGTGCAAATACTGCAAGAAGGAAATGCCGGATATGAAGAAAATCTATGAGCGATATCAGGAAAAAGATCTTATTATTCTGACGGTCAATGTCGGCGAGAATCGAGAGAAGGCCGCTGCGTACCTGCAGGACAACGGCTATCCGTTCCGCGCTGTCCTCGATCCCGATAAGAAGATCGCGATGAAGTACGGCATTACGTCCATTCCGGTATCTGTTTTCGTTGATCGTAAGGGTAATATTGTGCAAAAACGAGTCGGTGCGATGAAGGAAGCGGAGATGAGGGCTATTCTGGATCCGATGATTAATTCGTAACAAAAAGCCCTCCTGCGTCCAAAAGAATTGGACGGGAGGGCAATTTTACTACTTATTAAATCGCAGCTTGCAAGGAAATCTCGTCGTCCTTGTCATTGTTGAAGGCTTCGCGGTCGAACTCGCCTTCCGAATTCGCAACGAGCAAGGAAGTAACGGTTGTTCCTGTTGCGTTAACCGTTGTGCGGCCCATATCGATCAGTGCCTCAACGCCGGCAACAATGGCAATCCCTTCGAGCGGAAGACCCAGAGCGGTCAATACGACGGTTGTCGAGATAACGGCAGGTCCCGGAACGCCGGCAACGCCGATCGAAGAAACAATGCTGACAAGCACAAGCACGATATAATCCGTAAACGATAGATCAATGCTGTACACCTGGGCGGTGAAGACGACGACAATGGCCGGCCAGATGCCGCCGCATGCGTTGAAGTTAACAGAAGCACCAAGCGGTGCGACAAAGCTAGCTATACGCGGCGATACATGCAGACGCTTCGTAATGACATCCAAATTAACGGGAAGCGTTGCGTAGCTGCTGCGGGTTGTAAACGCGACGGCGATTGTCGGATAGATTTTGCGGAAGAACCGGATTGGATTGACTTTGGCCACGAAGAAGACCAGTCCGCCGAATACGAGAACGAAGTGTACGATCAGGGCTACATAGGAGGTGATGATTACACTTCCGAGCTCCTGCAGCGTCTCCCAGCCATAGTGGGATGTAACGCCGGCAATCAGAGCGAATACACCGTAAGGCGTCAGACGGATGATGAACTTCACGACTTGATGAAGCACTTGAGCGAGTGACTGGATCAGATCACGGACGGGCTTCACCGTTTCCGCATTTCTGGATCCAAGCTTGATAATCGCTACGGCAAGGAAGATGGCAAAGATAAGTACGGGTACTACTTTGCCGTTAGCCGCTTCATTAATCGGATTGGATGGAACAAGGTCAAGGATAACTTGGGAGAAGGTCGGAATTTCGCGAGCTTCAAAATCCGCCGGAGCCGCTTGTTGAATGCCGCTGCCCGGATTGAACGCAAGTGCGATCAGAAGGCCGATAATGGAGCCGACTCCGGTCGTTCCCAGGAACCAAGCGAAGGTTTTAAGACCGATTTTGCGCAAATACTCCAGGTTGGTTAAGGAAGAAATGCTGTTCAGTACAAGGATGAAGACCAGCGGTACAACGAGCATACGAATTAAGCTTATGTACATGCTGCCGAACGTTGTAATGCCTTTGGTATCATAGTCCAAATTCTGAAAGAGAATGCCGACGAGAAGTCCGATGCCCAGACCGATCAGAACCCGAGCGCCGAAGTTCACCCGCTTACGTGCAAGAAAGAATAATACCCAAAATACAAAGACGGAAGTAACAAAGCTGTACCAGTTCGTTTCAATGGCTGACAAAAAGTTGTTGTCTATATGTCCCATCGCTTAATCCCCCTAATCCAAGTTGTTTTGTCGGAAATATAGTTTCACTCTACTCGCGAAGGGGATTATTGTCAATAGGGAAGAAAGAACGAGCGGATAAATATCAGCGCTTGTGATTTCTTCCAGGGAAGAAAGAACGGAGCGGATAAATAGCTGCGATTTGAGTATAGGCGAAAGTGATGGAGCTCATAGATTCTAAATATTTCACGGATTCGCTTCCCTGCATTATGATGAAGGCAATCCCTGGAGGTGTTCGGAATGGAGAAACATCAGCATGTTCGCCGTACATTCGATGATACGGCAGCCGTGTACGATCAGCAGCGGCGAAAATTAATACCTTGCTTTGACGACTTCTATGGTGTTGCCTCGGCGCTCGCTGAGGTGGAGACGGAGACGCCTTCGATATTGGATTTGGGTGCGGGAACGGGGCTGCTATCTTCCTTTCTCTTGGCGCGTTATCCGAAAGCGAAGCTTACGCTCATCGATCTGTCCGATAAAATGCTCGCCGTCGCGAAGCTGAGGCTTGAGGAAATGGAATCGTCCGGTGTTACGTACCTCTGCGAAGACTACACGGCCTATGTTCCGGGAGAGGCGTTCGATATCATCGTTTCCGGGCTGTCGATCCACCATCTGTCCGATGCGGATAAGCTCACTTTGTATCGCAACAGCTTCGCGAATCTTAAGCCCGGCGGCGTGTTTATCAATGCGGATCAAGTGTTGGGACATACGCCTTTCGTAGATACGCTCTATAAAGAGGATTGGAGAGGGAAGGTAGAAGCAAGCGGATTGTCAGAGCCGGAAATCGCAGCCGCTTACGAGCGGACTAAGCTTGATCGGATGACGGATTTGCCAACCCAGCTTGGCTGGTTGAAAGATGCCGGGTTCTCTGATGTGGACTGCGTATACAAGTATTATAATTTTGCAGTGATGTACGGAAGAAAGCTATAATGGTCAGCTGAGCGGGTCCGGTGAGTAAAGCGCGCATGATGCGCCTTGCTTGCCGGACTTTACATTTTACCCGGCCATAAGCTATTGTGCTTATTTTACGGGTATAATGAAAACAACACCAAGATGTAGAAGGAGGACGATAGGATGAGTCAAATGCTGAACAAGCTATGCGTGAAAACGTTCAATAATACGAATGTCATTACCGAAATCGGCGTCGTGAAGAAGGTGAACAGCCGCACGATTCACGTGGATTGGGGCAAGAAGGTATGGGTATACCAGAATCGCGAGTTTCGGTGGGTGCCGGTGACGGAAGAAGAATTCCTTCAGAAGTATGGCAAGAATAAGTTTTCCCCTGAGGCACTTGTCAGAGCGGAAGAGCTCGGTCTGAATATCCAGAAGGGATAGGGACATAGGTATAGAATTTGGAATCGACTTTCTTCGACAACCTTCGCAATACCTAATTTTTTTGTAAAATAGGATGCCGTAATCGGCAAACTGCTGATATAATAAGAGTCTACCTTTTTTATCCACTGGAAGGAGACTCTATGCGTAGATATATCAGCCTAGTAATAATGGTTACGCTTCTGGTCGGCAGTCTTGGCATTTCCATGGTTTCCGCCACATCGGCATTCCCTTATCAAGCTAAAGTGAACAGCAGCGCGCTCAATGTACGCAGCGAACCGTCTCTGCAAGCATCTGTCGTAGGCAAGCTGAATAAAGGCGATATCGTTTCGGTTACGGATGAAGACAGCGACGGCTGGGTTCAGATTAAACACAACAAGTTGACCGGTTGGGCAGCCGGATATCTGCTCGGCAAGCTGGATGGCTCCGGTCAGGAATCCAGCCCGGCAGCTAATGAGCCGCCTACGAGCGGTACGGTAAGTACAAGCCCGGGTTCTACGGCGACAGTGCTTGCGGATTCGCTTCGGATTCGCTCCGGCCCGGGTGTGGGCTATAAGGTAGTCGGCTCCTTGTCGCAAGGCGAGCAGATTACGATTACGGGCAGTCAGAGCGAATGGATCAAGATTCGTACGGCAGGCCGTACAACGGGCTGGGTGGCCAAGGCATACGTCGGCAAAGGCGCTGTCCCGCCGAAGCATTCCGGCAAGGGACTCAGAGGCAAGGTCATCGTCGTTGACGCCGGGCATGGCGGTAATGATCCGGGCATGATCGGAACAACGTACGAAACCAAGGAGAAAGACCTGACGCTTAGCACAGCGGGTTATCTCAAGCAGGAACTGCAAAGCTTAGGAGCTACGGTCATCATGACGCGGACGACGGATAAGAAGCCCGAGCTCTCGGAGCGTGTACGGATAAGCGAAAGAGCGGACGCGGATGCGTTCGTCAGCATTCATTATAATTCCTCGGAGAAACAAACGTCCGGCATCCTTACTTTCTTCTATTCCGAGAAGAAAGACAGACCGCTGGCGCAAGCCATTGAGGACGAATTGACTGAAGTCGGCGGGCTGCGCAGCCATGGTCTATCCTTCGGCGATCTGTATGTACTGCGGGAGAATGACACGGTCGCGACGTTGGTCGAACTCGGATTTCTGTCGAACCGCAAGGATGAATCGATTGTTCGCGGATCCGCTTATCAGAAGAAGGCGGCTGCGGCTATCGCAAGAGGATTGGCGAATTATTTCGGATAAGTAGAGTTGCTTAGCAGCAGCAATGAGAAGGAGACTGCCCCTTGTGAGGGCGGTCTCCTTTTGCTTTTGGGGGAGGAATAGAAGTTTCCTTGAGGGGCTGAAGAGCGGCTTAAAAAGAATTGATGGATTTGGCAAACCGGTAGTGTTAAATGCGGCGGAAATCCTTTAAAATAACGATGACACCCCAGATTTAAACCCTATTTATTCCATGCGAAGAAAAGGGGAATCGCCATGCTGACCGTACTGCGACGAATGCAGTCTAGGATGAGTATTTGGCAAGTTATCACAGGGTTGTTCATCGTATTGTTGATTATCGAAGCGGTCGTGCTGCCTTACGGTTCATCAAAGCTGAATGTTTATTCCGGCAGTGCAGGCATTCTGGATTTGCGTCTCTCTTATTCCGTAGACAAGGCGTATGCCATTATTGGGGCATACAGCGACGCTGGAAGAACCTTTTACGTCACCTTTACACTCACAGCGGACTTTATCTATCCCATTGTATATAGTTCATTCTTCGCGCTGCTGACGACCGTTATTTATCGGCGTGCGTTCGCACCCCAGTCATGGGCGCATCAACTACCTCTTCTAATTTACATCACGCTTCTTCTGGATTACTTAGAAAATGCATGCATCGTGACGATGCTGACCCAATACCCGGATCAAATCACGTTCATCGCAAAGGCGAGCAGTCTCTTTACTACCCTCAAATGGATGATGGCGGCGATCAGCGTTCTCCTGCTGCTGCTAGGCGTAGTGATATTGATCGTCAAACGGTTGCGCAAAACCCATTAGAAAAGAGGAGTCCCCGTGTCGCACGAGCATCAGTCCCCGTCTGCCAAGTTCAAACGTCCTACCGCTTATCAAGCTGAAGCTCGGAGCACCGCAGGTTTAGCCTCAACGTCAGCCCAAGCCCCGGCATCCGGCAGTGAACACATGCTCTCTCCCCGGCAGGTGCTGCAGCTGCAGAAAGCTGCAGGCAATCGAGCGGTTGTGCAGATGATGCATAACAGCCGCTCGTCTGCCGTTCAGCGCAGCGCAGAGGGAGATGACGAACAGCGGCAGCAAGGGAAGCTTCCTGCAAGCGTGCAGCAGAAGATGGAAGCTGCCCTTCAAACGAATATGTCGGATGTGCGCGTTCATGAGAACTCCTCTTCTGCAAGGGAAGTAGGCGCGCTTGCCTACACACAGGGCAGCGACGTTCATTTTGCGCCGGGTCAATTTCAACCGGACACCCAAGAAGGGCAAGAGCTGATCGGCCATGAGCTGCAGCATGTCGTTCAGCAGCGTAAAGGGCGAATCGAGCCGACCCTGTCGGTGGCCGGTATGCCCGTGAACGATGACCCTGCGCTTGAGCAGGAAGCTGACGACATGGGCAAGAAAGCCGCTTCGCAGAAGGTTGATTAATCGGAACGGAAACCCGCTCTCCTCCCACATGGGAGAAGGGCATTTTTTCTATCAAGAGAGGGGATGGGAAGATGAGTATGCGGGATGGACAAGCTTTTCTGGCAGGAGCAATTAGGTGGGATGCTTGGTTTCCGACGAATGCATCTTATGCGGGATTCGTAGATTCATCGCTGTATACCGCTTTCAGCAGCAGGGAACCTATCGATGGCTGGTTCGATTCAGAGGTGCCGGATCACGCGGAGCGGGTTGACCGCCAAATTCAAGCTGCCGCTGACGGTCTGCTCGATTTCTGGGCTTTCGTCTGGTATCCCGACGACGATCCTCATGAAGGGATTAGACGTTTGAACAATCCATTGAAGGATTACATGGCTTCATCCAAACATGATCTCCTGCAGTTTGCGCTCATCTTGCAGACCGGTTGGGTAAGCGGCGCTGCCCAAGAGGAGCGGCGGGGTTGGCGGAGACGCAATGTACCTGAGTTTGTCGAGCTGATGAAGGACAAGCAGTATGTGCTTGTAGACGGCAACCGGCCGCTGCTGTTCTGGATGGACACGGCCTTCCTCGATGATGCGGAGCGCGGATTCGGCAGCCGCTGGGCCGAAGAGCTGGCCTACTTGGCGGAAGCTTGTGCCGAGGCCGGTCTGGGAGCGCCATACTTGGTGGATATGCGTAACGATTACGCGTCTGCCGCGCGGTTTGGTTTCGACGGCGTTTCCGATTACGGTCCTGCTTCGCACAGCGGCGAGGGGCATTATGCTTTTGGGGAGCTGGCTCGCCATGATCGTAACAAACGCGATATCGAGAAGGGACTTAAGGTGATCCCCGGCGTCAGCGCGGTTATCGATCCGAGTCCGCGCCATAATGAGGCTTGGACGGCTGCGGTTGGGGCCAGTTATTACGGGTACTCGTTTGAATATCCGACGTATACGGAATGGTTCGAGCATCTTAGCGAAATGCGCGGCTGGCTGCTCCATCATGCGCAGCATACGAGCTCGCCGCCGGTGATGGCGATCTATGCATGGAATGAGCTGGATGAAGGCGGTCCCGGCATTATGCCGACGAAGCAGGAAGGCACGATGTTTCTGGATGCGCTCCGCGCCGTGAAGACAGGTATTCATCCGGAACGTATCGAGAATCGGATCAATGATTCGAATCCCGGCATCACGTATGAAGGGAACTGGCAGCGGGAGCGGGGAGTTGCGGGCAGTTATAACGATGACTATACGTGGAGCGACACGGCAGGCGATAGTTTTAGCTTCTCCTTCCATGGCACCTGGGTGAAGCTCTGCGGAGAGCGCCATATGGCCGGGGGGAAGGCATCGGTAGCGATCGATGGTACTGAGGCGGGTACCGCTGATCGGGCAGTGGAACAGAACGGCGTTTGGTTTGAGACGGAAGGCTTGGCACCGGGTTCTCATACGGTACGTGTAACGTTGACTGACGGAGGTAAACTTGCGCTGGATGTGATTCGGTTCGGCTAAGGCGGGATATTGAACCAAGTTAAAGGATGGAGCGAGTCAGTTCCATTTGAAACCGAAATGTAACTCTTCTGTAACGCAAAACCGGCCATCTCGTTTTATAATCAAACATGCAGCCTAGAGACAGGTTAGTCAGTCAGCAAGTAGGGGGAAACGGTCCCCTGCCGGAAGGAGAAGGTTAATATGCCAAAACCATTAGGAAACAGCGGTCGCTACATGCCCGGAATCGATGGTTTGCGTGCAATTGCCGTAGTTGCGGTAATCGCTTATCATCTGAATCTATCGTGGGTACCGGGCGGATTGCTTGGCGTAGGCATTTTCTTCGTCCTCTCCGGCTACTTGATTACCGATATTTTGTTAAAACAACAGAGTCAAACAAGGCGGCTGAAGCTCGGCGATTTCTGGATTCGCCGGGCGAGAAGGCTGCTGCCGGCCATGTTTATCATGCTCCTGCTCGTAGCGGCTTGGCTGCTATATATAGACCCTGCAAGACTCGCCTCTTTAAAAGGGGAGATCGGCTCAGCGCTGCTTTATACGAGTAACTGGCGATTGATTTTCCATCAGGTCTCGTATTTCGAGTCGTTTGGGCCGCCTTCGCCGTTTGGCCATTTGTGGTCGCTCGCCGTCGAGGAGCAGTTCTATCTCGTATGGCCGGTGCTGCTGATGCTGCTCGTGCGTTTGGTCCCGCAGCGGGGGAAGCTGGCGCTTGTCATCTTGGCAGGGGCGGCGGCATCGGCGGGGCTGATGGCTGCGCTCTATGTGCCGGGGCTTGATCCGAGCCGGGTCTATTACGGTACAGATACAAGGGCGTTTGCGTTGTTGATCGGTGCCGCTTTGGCCGTGATTTGGCCAAGCTGGAAGCTGTCCGACCATGCCGGAAGCAAAACGAAAATGGTGCTGGATATCGCCGGCTTCAGCGGACTGGCCGTCGTGCTGGCGATGATCGCGACGGTTGGCGAATACGATCAGCTGCTGTATCGCGGAGGCATGGTGGTAGTGGCTGTTGCCACTGCGGCCGTGGTCGCTTCATTGGCACATCCATCAAGCAGGTTTGGCCGCATTATCGGCTGCAAGCCGCTGCGCTGGATAGGCGTGCGCTCCTACGGCATTTATCTCTATCATTATCCCATTATTGCTTCGACTACTCCTGCGGCACAGGCAGATGAGTTTCATGCGACGCGAGCCTTGCTTCAGGTGGCGGCAGCCATTGCAACGGCGGAGCTCTCTTGGCGCTTTGTCGAGGAGCCGATCCGGCGAGGTGCGTTTGGCAGAATTCGCAGCAAGCTATCGCAGCTAGTGGCGAGGCAACGGCAGCCGCTTCGCGCAAGTCGAATCGTGATGGTCATGTCGCTCTGCACGCTGATGGCTGTCAGCGTATCATGCTCGACACAATTGTACGCGATAGATGGTGGTTTATCGGTGGGAGTTCCCATTTTGAAGCCGGGCATCTCGAATGAAAGGCCGGGTGAAGATCAAGCCGGACAGGCTGTATCGGAAGGGCACAAGGAATCCGAAGATCGTCCGGTTGTGACGAACCCGGGGGATACGAAGCCGGAGGATACGACTCCAGGCGATACTAAGCCAGGGGACGGGAGTGCAAGTGAACCGGGCGATGGTGATGCGGATTCAGGCCATTCAATAGATACTAAACCGGCTGATCAAGGGACAAGCCCTGATCAGCCGACTACAAGTAAGTCCGGTTATAAGGGTTCGGCGGAGGAAAAACCGGGCAAGGGTGCGAGTGTTCCCGACAGCGCGAAAGACAGCGGGGCAACCACGACGACAACGCCTCCACCTGCAAAATTACCCAAGCCACCGATTACACCGCCTGCGGCAGGCAGCGTTACGGTGATCGGCGACTCGATCCTTCTGGATGCAAAACCCTATCTGGAAGAGCTTGTGAAAGGAATAGTCGTGGACGGGAAAATCGGACGCCAGATGTCTGAGGCTGATGAGGCGGTCTTGGAGCTGAAGGCAAACAACCAGTTGGGCCAAACCGTCGTCATCGAACTTGGCACGAACGGCTCATTTACGGAGAAGCAGTTAAACACGCTGCTAACGGCCATTGGCAGTGAACACAAAGTCATTCTCGTCAATACGCGCGTTCCCCGCAAGTGGCAGGATGTCGTCAACGGCATGCTGGCAGAGAAGGTCGCGAAGACGCCGGGACTCTCGCTCATTGACTGGTATTCGGCAAGCAAAGGCCAAGACGATTTCTTCGGCAACGACGGCGTTCATCTGAGGAAGAACGGCGCGCAGTTTTTCGCACAATTGCTTGTAGACGCATTGGCCAAATCATAAACAAGAAGCCCCCGCGGTTTTGTGTAAACAAACACAGAACCGCGGGGGCTTCTTTTGCCAGGTTAGCGAGTCGCCAGAAGCGCCTCAACTCCGCTTTCATTCGCCGCAATCACATGTGCTGCAACCTGTTCCTGATCGCCGAGAAGCTTCCGCCCCTTACCGTATGGAATACACAGCGGTGTCCCGAATATAGGATCCTGCACGACTTGGCATTCCATGTTAAAGACCTCATGGATAAACGAGGCATCCACGATTTGCTCCGGCTTCCCTTGCGCCAAGATGCGTCCTTCCTTAACCGCTACAATATGATGCGCGTACCGGCAAGCAAGATTGATATCATGGAGCACCATCACGATGGTGCGGTTTTCTTGCGCATTCAGATCAAATAGGAGATCCAATATTTCGATTTGATGCGTCATATCCAGATAGGTGGTCGGCTCATCGAGCAAGATCGTTTGCGTGTTCTGCGCTAACGTCATGGCAATCCAAGCACGCTGGCGTTGTCCGCCTGAGAGGGAGTCTACCGTACGTCCGGACAGTTCCTCCATATGTGTCGCTTGCAGCGCTTTCTTCACCATTTTCTCGTCCTCTGCGGACCACTGCTGAAGGAAGCTCTGATACGGGTAGCGTCCTTGCTTCACAAGCTGCTGCACCGTCAGTCCTTCCGGAGCTGTCGGGCCTTGCGGAAGAATGGCCAGACGCTTTGCTACTTCTTTGCTGGACAGCTTGGCGATGTCGGAGCCATCCAGCACGATAGAGCCCTCCTGCGGCTTCATTAACCGAGCAAGCGAGCGCAGCAGGGTGGATTTGCCGCAGCCGTTGCTCCCGATAAACACGGTGATTTGCCCTTTAGGAATCTCCAGCTCCAGATTTGCGAAGATCGGTTTCTTTCCATACGATAACGTGAGGTTATTAGCTGCAATAACGGACACAAGATTCACTCCTTCTACGAGTTGCGATGGCGGTACAGCAAGAAGATAAAGAACGGCGCTCCGATTGCGGCTGTAAATACGCCTGCCGGGATATCGAGCGGAATAAATGCGACTCTGGCGACCAAATCAGACAGCAGCAGGACTAGCGAGCCGATCAGGGCAGACACCGGGATGACGCCGCCATACGAGGGACCCACAAGCTTCCGCGCAATATGCGGAGCCATGAGTCCGATGAAATTGATGGCGCCGCCGATGGCGACCGCTGTGCCTGCGAGCGCGACGCTGATCATGAGCAGGATCGTTCTTTTGGCATTGACGGAACTGCCCACGCCTGTAGCGACTTCATCGCCGAGCTCTTGTACGTTCAGATGCCGGGCATAGATGAGCGCGATGGGCATTAATACGACCATCCAAGGCAGCAGCGTCATCACATCACGTTTCCAGGATACGCCGTAGATGCTTCCTGTCATAAAAGTGAAGGCTTTCACCGCAACTGCAGTAGGTGTAAACGATGCGGTTAGAATGAGCATGTAGGTGGCCGCCGTTAACGCGGTTGCCATGCCGATCCCGATCAGTACGAGCCGAAGCGGGGTAATGCCGCGCCGATAGGCAAAGAGATAGATCAGGAATGCGGCGGCAAAAGCGCCTGCAATCGAGCTGAGCGGCATGAAGCGTATGCTGACATGCGAGAAATAAATGATAAAGAACACGGTGCCGAGCGAGGCACCTCCGGAAATGCCGATGACGTCCGGAGAAGTCAGCGGATTACGCACGACACCTTGCAGCAGAGCACCGGATACAGCCAGCATCGAGCCCACCATAATGGCAATGACTACACGCGGCATTCGCAGCGAGAAAATAATCATGGAGTCCGCAGGATCGCCGATACCGAGCAGCGAGCGAATGACTGCGATCGGACTTACGAACGTGCTGCCGAGACCTACGCAGACGATAACGCCAACCAAGTTGGCAGCGATTAAGAGCAGAATAACCGATAAGGTTCTGCGTTCGATTAGAAACGAGAGCCGATTGTTTCGCATGGTCAGCGATTTGCTCATCTTAACGCTCCCCCCTTCTGGCGATATACACGAAGAACGGAACACCAATGATTGCGGTCATGATGCCGACGGGCACTTCCCCGGGATACGCGATAAAACGTGAACCCACATCAGCGACAAGCAGCAATATAGCACCTAGGAAGGCGCAGTAAGGGAGAACCCAGCGAAAATCAATGCCTACCACGTAACGCGTAATATGCGGAATAATGATGCCCACGAATGCAATCGGTCCGGCAATGGAAACCGATCCGCCGGCCAGCAGGACAATAATGACGGCGGCTGCGAGCTTCACGTAGACCGTCGTTTGCCCAAGTCCCGTAGCGACATCGTCCCCCAATACGAGCAAATTCATAGGACGGGAGAGGGCCAAGGTGCCCAGAAGCGCAATTCCCATATATGGGGCTGCGGTCGTAAAGATGTGCATGTCTCGTCCGGCTACAGAACCTACGAACCAGTACAAGACTTGATCGAAGGTCTGTCCTCCGGTAAGCAGCACGCCCATGGAAAGGGAAGAGAAGAACGCCGTCATCGCCGCTCCGGCGAGCGTCACCTTCAGCGGCGTGAGTCCATCGCTGCCGATTGAACCCAGAATATAGACAAGCAATGCCGTGAAGGCTGCGCCAACGAATGCCAGCGTCGCGAACGTTCCCAGACTGGTTGCCCCGAAGAATGCGGAGCTTACGACAATGAAGAAAGCCGCCCCGGCGTTGATGCCAAAGAGGCTTGGCGAAGCAAGCGGGTTGCGCGTGATGCCCTGCATCAATGCGCCTGCAACCGCCAGACTTGCACCGGCGAATGCCGCGATTAAAGCTCTGGGCATCCTTGCCGTTTGGATGATGAGGTGCTCTTGCGAACCATTATAGGCGGTGTAAGATTCCATGATGGTAGGTAGGCTTATATTGGAAGTTCCAAAAATAATGCTGCCTGACATCCCGAGGAAGAGAAGGACGAAACAGGCGATTAGACCCAGTACCTTCTGAAAGCGTGTTGTAAGTAAGGTGTTCATAATTGCCCCATTCCCAGCGCGAGAGATTATGTGTAGAAAAGAATAAATGCACTTCGTAATTTTAGGCGATGAGCACTTCGATGTCAATGAGAGTGATTCTCAAAATCATTGACATCCGAATATATCCCTGCTATAGTTGCTATCTGTGAAAGCATTGATAATCATTTTCAAATACGAAAGGAAGTTATTTGCGTAATGATATCCGTTTTGAAGAAGAAGCACATGTGGTCCGTCTCTGTTCTGTTGCTTACTTTCGCACTCATCTTGTCCGCTTGCGGGCAGTCCGATTCCGGCAATAATGCTGGCAATAACACGGGTAATGCATCGAATTCGCCGGCAGCGAATTCGGAAGAACATAAGATCACGCATGCAATGGGAGAGGCCACGATTAAAGGGACTCCGCAGCGTATCGTGGTATTGACGAACGAAGGAACAGAAGCTTTGCTGGCACTGGGCGTGAAGCCCGTTGGCGCTGTTAAATCATGGACAGGCGATCCGTGGTACGAGCATATCAAAGCAGACATGGAAGGCGTCACGGTAGTTGGCGAAGAAAGCCAGCCGAACGTGGAGCTGATTGCCAGCCTGAAACCGGATCTGATCATCGGCAACAAGCTGCGCCAAGAGAAAGTATTCGATCAGCTGAATGCAATCGCACCGACGATCTTCTCGGAAACGCTTCGCGGAGCATGGCAGTCGAACTTCATGCTGTATGCGGATGCGCTGGGCAAAAAAGCCGAAGGCGAGAAAATCATCCAAGCCTACGATGACCGCGCTGCTGATTTCAAAGCGAAGGCAGGCGACAAGCTGAACGAGAAAGTCTCTGTCGTGCGCTTCATGGCAGGCAAAACGCGTATTTATCTGGATGATACCTTTACGGGACTCGCGTTCTCCAAGCTTGGCATTACCCGTCCTGATAATCAGAAGAACTACAAGGATACATTCGTAGAAGAAATCACGAAGGAACGTCTTCCGGAGGTAGATGCGGATCGGTTGTTCTACTTCACTTACGAGACCGGTGACGGCAAAGGTTCGGCGATGGAAGAGGAAATGCTGAAGGATCCGCTGTGGCAGAGCCTGAACGTCGTGAAGAACAAGAAGACGACTCGCGTGAGCGATGCGATCTGGAATACAGCGGGCGGTGTCATTGCAGCAAACCTGATGCTCGATGAGCTGTTCAAAATCTACGAAATCAACTAATCATAGAAGTCAAAAAGAGGCTGAGACGTCCTGAGTAACAGGGCGCTTTCAGTCTCTTTGTCTTTGTCTATTTCTATTTCGTAAGTTTATTGATCTTGTTTCTCATCTTCAAGTAGCCAACCAGCAGCAAGGCGAAGAGGAAGATATACATGACCGCTAAAGGAATGATTATGCCCCAGAACTGATCGCTGCGAGGCAGCAGGTTCACCATATTCATCGTACATAATCCAAAATTCAGGAGCAGCATCAAGCCCATTGCACGCTGAATTTGCTTATAATGCGCGGCAAGCGAATCGCGGTCGGAGTATAGACGAGGCATCTCTCCGGGCTCCCACTCTCTGCGAAAATAGTGCCAAATTCCTCCGTAGGAGGTCATGTACTCCCAGCCCGCATCCCGGTACAGCTCAATATATTCCTGGAGCTTGCCGTTCTTCTTCGTCAGACCCGCTTGATAGTCCAGGCAATAGGTATATCTTACGGTCTCATCTCGAACGAAGGTACTGCTCAAGAAACCGGGTTTCCGGAGATGCAGGCCGCGAGCGGATTGCTCGTTCATCCACTTTTCCTCATTCTCGTAATCCCAGCTCAGGTTCAACCGATACTTTTTCTCCGTGTTTGGTTTCATCTCAGATCACTCCTTGAATGAAATTTGAGCCAGCTGTCCGGCTCTCAGAAGCTCTTCTAATCGAAGCATCTCGGCAGCTACGGCTGTCTTGCCGTCCTCTGTGACGGCATACATCTTCCGCCTTGGATCGAGGCCATCCGGTGCGGGGAATGGCGTAATGAGCCCTTTGTTCAGCAAGGTGTTAAGTGCCGTATAGAGCGTGCCCGCCCCGATCTTCACCCGGCCGCCGCTCATCTTCTCGACGTCCTGCATAATTCCGTAACCGTGGGAAGGCGCTATATGCAGCGCCACAAGAATGTAATAAAAGGCTTCTGTAAGGGGCAAGGAATCTTTGACCATAGGGTTCACTCCCTTCGTACTTATATCGCCAGTCGATATATCTTATAGCGATATAATACTCCCGGATATATCGAGTGTCAATATAGTTTGCGCTCAAATATCGGAAAACGGGCGGACATCTCGCGAACATTGAACGTTTTACCAAAATTTAACCGATTCTGAGCTATCATAGCTGTAGATGAATTGCAGGGGGAGGAAGTATGAATAAACGAATAGCGATGGTAATTATGCTTATCGTAGTTATCGCGGGGCTCTGGATCGGTTTTCTGCAAATGCGGCCGCCGTCACCGCCATCGGAATCCGGTGCGGATTATCCGGCTTTTCAACGGATGCTTGCCAATTTGACAGCCATGACCGTCGCGCCGCATCCATCCGGCTCCAAGGAGCTGGAAGCCGTACGAGCCCATCTACTGGGGCAAATTCGAGACATGGGCTTGGAACCGACCGTAGACGAGGAAGTGTACACGGCCGCCGACTTGGAAGCGGAGCATCTGGCCCAGGATGGACCGCCGAGAGAGGTTCGAATTGAAAAGGAGAAATCTTCGTCGGGAGACAAGAAGCCTGCTCCGGGAAGTAAAACGGTTGAAGTTATTCACAGAGAAGGACCGCCATTGAAAGATCTGGCCTTGAGCAATATTTGGGTGAAACTGGACGCGCCTGACACGGACCGCGGCGTCCTCATGCTGGCTCATTACGACAGTGAGGACAAGGCCCTCGGTGCGGCCGACGATATGGTTTCCGTAAGTTCCCTGTTGGAAGTCATGCGCGAACAAGGGAGCCGCCCCGAGCTGCTGAAGAATGATCTCTACTTCCTGTTTACGGATGGGGAGGAGGAGAGCGCGTTGGGTGCAAAAGCTTTCGTGAAGTCGCATCCGGAGCTTACGAGTAAGATTGATCTTGCCATTAATTTCGATGCGCGCGGGGATCGCGGGGGCCTGCTCATGTTTGAGACCTCTGCGCCGAACCATGGGCTTTTGCGGCATTTTCAAGCGGCAAGCTCTCATCCGATTGCGTTCTCATTCACAACGGGGCTGTACCGCAAAATGCCCAACGGCACGGATTTGACCTTCTTTATGGATGCGGGATATTCGGGGCTTAATTTCGCAGTGGCAGAAGGCGTGGAGCATTATCACCGAATGACGGATAACGTTGAAAATCTGGATCGCGGCACGGCTTATAACTTCTTGCAGACTGCCATGGAAATGGCTGAGTATGCCGCAGGGCATGAGCAGATTGGAGGGGCAGGCAGTTCAACGAGGGATAGTGTCTTCTTCACTTTCTTGCCCGGCCATCTTGTAGTCATGACTGATATAGTCGCTTATTTCATAGCCGCATCGGCAGTATTCGCTTCTTTATTCTGGTTATTGATGCAGCTTCGGCAGGGCAGGGTTCAGCTGCGTCAAATCCTTATTGGCACGGGCTGGTTTGCCGGGATGATAGGGGGCATGGGACTGCTGAGCTGGGGACTCGTCTTATTCGCGACACAGATGATGGGGCTGAGCAAACGGACGAATAATGACGATGTATTTCTCTGCCTGTTCGTTGTACTTAGCTTAATCATCTTTGCTGTCATGTACTTCAGGATGCGGAGTCAATCGCTTGCCGAAGCGCTGGCTGGCTTGCTGCCGATTCAACTGCTGCTCACAATCGGAACCGTACTCTTGTTCGTTGAGCTGAGTTACGTATTTGCCTTATCGACACTGGGCATGTTGATTGTCGCCCTGATGGATAGGCATCGTATAGGACGGATGGTTGCATCGTCCGTGCTCGGTTTCGGCATCTTGGTGCTTTATGTACCGGTAGGCTGGCTGATCTTCGTCATGTTTATGATGCCCATCACGCCGCTTGTTATTGCTTTGAGTGTACTGCCATTTTCGATTCTTAACGCATTCTTTGCAACAACCTATAAGCCGGACTACAAAGCAGCTGTCGAGCTGAAATAAAAATGAAAGCTCCTCTATTGGTCATGCCCTCGTCAAGCAAGACAATTAAAAAAACCAAACTGCAACAACGCGCATCGATACTCAATCGGTGCGCGTTGTTGCAGTTTGGCTTGGAAAACGAACGAACTCCGGAGCACTTCCACGTAGCTAATGCAGGTATTGGAAATTCTAACGAATCGTACAGGTCTTATTTGTTCCAAAACCCCAGCATTTCTGCTTCATTCTGCTAAATAAGACCTCTATGATTCGTTAGAATTTTGAAGGTGCCATTTTAAACAAAATAAGGCTTCTACAATTCGTTAGAGCGGCGAGGACTCCGGAAGCTTGGAAAGTTGACTGGGCTAGCTTGGCGATTGGCAAGTGTACTCCAAAAACTTGATTTGGAATTCTAACTATACGAGGGGGCTTTCTATGTGACTGTCTTTATTATTCAGAATGCTATCCTCCAGCACAGCGGATCGATCGCCATACTCTTTAATAATATGCGTGTCTCCCCAATTGCACAGTGCATTTAAGATGGCTTCCAAGCTCCAGCCATAGTCGCTGAGCTCGTATTCCACTTTAGGCGGAACCTGGTTGTAGCTGATCCGATTCACGATGCCGTCATGCTCTAATTCCCTGAGCTGCTGCGTTAACATCTTCTGCGTGATGCCCGGCATGAGGCGTCTGAAATCACTCGTTCGTTTCTTGCCATGCGTCAGATGACAAAGGATGACGCATTTCCATTTTCCGCCGATTACCTCCAGCGTCGCTTCCACGGAGATGTTGTATTTCTTCTTGAGCAATGGCCGTTCCTCCCCGAACCTAATAGGCACTTTTTAGTGCGTATAGTACTTAGAAGTGCCTATATCACTTTAAAGTACGTACTGTTCATACAAACTTATTTCACCTATAGTAGCACTTACCGGCCGGGAATATCAAACGAAAGAAGGCATCTCACTTGCCACTCGATAAGAAAAGAAGTACATTAGCCCTGCTTGCGCTTGCCATAAGCGCTTTCGCAATCGGGACGACGGAGTTTATCAGCGTGGGGCTGCTGCCTCTGGTCTCGAAAGACTTGAACATATCTGTGACTACATCCGCTTTAACGGTAACTATATATGCGCTTGGAGTAACGTTGGGAGCTCCAATATTGACTACCTTAACGACTGGTATTCCGCGCAAAACTTTGCTGTTATGGATCATGCTTGTCTTCATTGCGGGAAACAGTCTTGCGGCAGGGGCCGGCGGGATCGGCATTCTGCTCGCAGCTCGCGTGGTCTCTGCTTTCGCGCACGGCATCTTCATGTCGATCGGCTCCACTATTGCGGCTGATCTCGTACCTGAGAACCGCAGAGCGAGCGCTATTGCGATTATGTTCTCCGGGCTTACCGTGGCGACCGTTACAGGCGTGCCGCTCGGGACATTGATCGGTCAAGAATGGGGCTGGCGGGCTGCCTTTATTGGGATCGTCGTGATCGGCATCATTGCCTTGATCGCCAACTTGATCTTGATTCCTGCGAATATGCGCAAAGGGAGCCGTACGCCGTTTCGCGAGCAGCTTAAGCTAGTCACGAATGGACGGCTGCTGCTGGCATTCTCCATCACCGCAATTGGATACGGGGGCACCTTTGTCGTCTTCACTTATTTATCCCCGTTGCTTCACGATATAACCGGATTTAAAGATACGACGATCGCGGTCATTCTGCTCGTATATGGCGTGGCTATTGCGATCGGCAACGTTATTGGAGGTAAGGCGGCCAACCGCAAGCCGGTGTCTGCATTGTTCTTTATGTTTATTTTGCAATCCATCGTGCTGCTCGTCTTAACGTTCACCGTCCCGTTTAAAATTGCGGCGCTGATTACGATTTTCTTCATGGGGCTGCTGGCTTTCATGAACGTGCCGGGCCTACAAGTATATGTCGTGCTTTTGGCTGAACGTTATGCGCCCAAAGCGGTTGATGTCGCGTCTGCTGTTAATATTGCCGCGTTTAATGCGGGCATTGCGATTGGCGCCTTTATGGGCGGCGTCGTGACGGACTCTATCGGGCTTGTTCATACCGCATGGGTTGGAGCATTGATGGTCTTCGGAGCGGTTATCTTAACGGGGAGAGCGCGCGTCTTGGAGCGGAGAGCCGAAGCAAGTGCTGCATCGGAATCCGGATCTGTTACTTCGTCTACAACTACAACTACATCTACATCTACATCATACTAAACATAAATACAGGAGGTTTTTCTTATGATTTCGAAACATGTACAGGATACAACAACATTACACAACGGTGTGAAGATGCCTTGGCTGGGCCTCGGCGTATTTCAAGTGGCGGAAGGGGATGAGCTTGTCCAAGCTGTCAAAACAGCGATTAAACAGGGCTATCGCAGTGTAGATACAGCAGCCATTTACGGGAACGAGCAAAGTGTGGGGCAGGGCATTCAAGAAGCGATATCGGAGTCCGGGATCGCCAGGGATGAGCTGTTCGTGACGTCGAAGGTGTGGAATGCCGACTTGGGCTACGAGGCTGCGCTGGCTGCTTATGAGACTAGCTTAGCAAAACTAGGCCTCGATTATCTCGATCTGTATCTCATCCATTGGCCGGTGAAAGGTAAATACAAAGAAGCTTGGCGGGCACTCGAAACGCTCTACAAAGAGGGCCGAGTACGAGCGATTGGCGTGAGCAATTTCCAAATCCATCATCTTGAAGATGTGATGAAAGATGCGACGGTTACACCAATGGTGAACCAGGTAGAGCTCCACCCGCAATTGTCGCAGCAGGAGCTAAGACGATTCTGCGCGGAGCATGGCATTCGAATCGAAGCGTGGTCTCCGTTAATGCAAGGCCAACTGCTGGAGCATCCTGTGTTAAAAGAAATCGCCGACGCTCATAACAAATCGATTGCTCAAGTCATCCTGCGTTGGGATCTGCAGCATGGCATTGTGACGATTCCGAAGTCAACGAAGGAACATCGCATCATCGAGAATGCGTCGCTGTTTGATTTTGAGCTCTCGAGCGGTGAGGTGGCTCGCATTGACCAGCTGAACCAGAACCTTCGCATTGGCCCGGACCCGGACAACTTCGATTTCTAAGATGGGTTCGCCCAGCGGAATATGCGACAAAGAAATGTTGCCTCCAGGGCAACATTTCTTTGTCGTTTAGAGAGTGATTAGAAGCTGTCCGCAAGAGAGGTACTGGTTACCGCACAGTGGCGGGAAAGGGGGAAAGTAGCTGCAAGAGAGGTACTGGTTACCGCACACTGGCGGGAAAGCGAGGGAGAAGCTGCAAGAGAGGCACTGGTTACCGCACATTGGCGGGAAAGCGAGCGAGTAGCCGTAAAGAGAGGTACTGGTTACCGCACACTGACGGGAAAGCGGGAAAGTAGCTTTAAGAGAGGTACTGGTTACCGCACTTGGTGGGAAAGCGAGAGAGCAGCCACCAAGAGAGGTACCAGTTACCGCACATTCGCTAAGCGTTCGTCCAAACCTCGTAGTAGTCAGCGATGGTTGGATACCGATCGTCTTTCTCCGCGCTAACCGCGCGTAGAGCTGCGAGGTACTGCTTCTCGGAAGCTTGCCATTTAGCGATAGAACGGTCCATACCGCCGCCCATCAACTGAAATGCGGTGGCCCCCATTACGAAAACATTGGAGCGTTCATCAATCTCGGCGCCTAGCTGGAATTCTTCCGGAGACATGTACCGACTGGATCCCCACATTCGCCCCATCGTATTGACTACGGGTCTCTTGCTGTACACTTCAATGTCGCAAACCATGGTCCGTTGCGTGCGGAAGTCATACATGATACTGCCATCGTAGAAATCTAAGGCGATATAACCGCAATTGTTGGTATGAATGTGAAATAGCAAGAGGTCTCTGTAGATCGCCAACTTCTCTTCAATCGGCAAAGCTAAGAATTTATCATGAGACTGATATTGTCTGCCCATACACTCGCCTTCGAACCACTCATAGACCGTCAGATAGCCACCGGGAATTTCCTTGTGCGCGATCATATCAATGAGCACCGGATGACGTAAATCCTCATAAACAACTATGGTGGACCGAAGTCGAGCGATGGCTGCTTCCGGACTGACATTACTCTCTAATGTGGCAGCACCGGCCATTTTCAAGAACAGCTTCCTGTTCTCGCTCTTGCTCTCGTTCTCGCTCTTGCTCTTGTTCTCGTTCTCGTTCTCGCTCTGAACGCCAAAGCACAGGTATCCCGAATCCTGCTTATCGAATACGGCAAAGACCTTGCCGTATTCGCAAAGAAAATCAAAGTCAAAATCTTCTTTCAATCCGAAGGAAACGCCATCGATGGTTCTTGTTATCATCTCTGCCTCCTTGAATTAATCGATAATCGATTCGCCACTATCCATTTATTACAAGTATAACGGAATCCGTCCAGCGAAAGCGAAAAAAAGGGCTCTCCCACAAGTCATTCATGATGACGATGGGAAGCCCTTTTTTTTATTTAACGGCGCCAGCGGTAATGCCGCTCGCGATTCGACGTTGGAAGATGATGTACATGAACAGAACAGGTACGATCGTAATGAGCAAAGCGGCGAATAAGGGACCCCACTCGGTACGATACTGCATTTCCGCTCGCATGACGCCAATCTCAACCGGCAATGTATATTGCAGGGGATCATTTACGAGGATCGTCCCTACGATATATTCGTTCCAGATGTTCAAGACATTAATGATCGCCAGGGTGATTAACCCCGGCTGCGACAACGGCAGCATGACCCGGAAGAACGTGCCGAAATAAGAAGTACCGTCGACGATAGCCGCTTCCTCCAGTTCCTTCGGCAATGATTTAAAGAAACCGACGAGCACGAAGATTCCGAAAGCCAGCAAGCTTGAGGCATAGACGACGATCAATCCGAGCTTCGTGTTGATCAAGTGCATCGAATTCATTAGGAAGAACAATGGAATTAGAGCCAGCACGAACGGAATCATCATCGACGAAATGTAGAGCAGATACAGCATGTTGCTGCCTCTGAACTTGTATCTTGCCAGCACGTATGCCGTCATAGCCGATAAGATAAGGCCGAGCCCCGTAGAACCCGCTGTGACCACAAGCGAGTTGATGAAATAGGTGCCGAAGTTGTAATTGCTCCATACATAGGAGAAATTGGACCACAGAAGCGGGAATTCCGGTAAGGCCCACGGCGCGTTGCGGAAGAATTGCTCGTTATTTTTCAAAGCGTCCAGGAGTGTCCAAAACAGCGGGTATAAGACCGAAATGCCCCATACGACCAGGATTCCATAGAAGAATAGTTTAGCGACTGGATTTCTTAAACCTACAATCATCTCGAAGCCCTCCTTAACTCATCTCGACGGTCTCATGACGCATTAACCGCTGAAGTACGATTGTCGTAATCAACGACAAGATCAAGATGATAAATCCGATCGAAGCACCATAGCCGAAATGATATTGGCGGAATGCCATTTGGTATAAATAGGAGCCCATAACCTGCGTGCTGTTATCCGGACCGCCCTCGGTCATGATCCACACGATCACGAAAGAGCCGTTAAGCGTCGTCATCATGATATTGAGCGTCGACACTTTAATTTGCTCCCAAACGAGCGGAAGGGTAATGTTGCGGAATTGCCCCCATTGACCCGCTCCTTCTAAGCTGGCGGCTTCGTAATAGGAGTCCGGAATGCTCTGGATCGCGGCGATCAGGAGAATCATATAAAATCCGATACCGGCCCAAATCGCCGGAGGCAGCAGCATCCAAATCGTGTGATTCGTAAATCCAAGCCAGGTGATCGTAACCTGTTCTTTCGTGAATAGCGACAGAAACGCGTTCAGGAACCCGATTTGCGGATTATATATGAAGTTCCACAATACGCCGATAACGACGACGGAAATAACATTCGGAATGAAGAAAATCGAACGGAAGAACCCTGACAGTCTAAAGCCGAACCGGGTAAGCGCAACAGCGAAAAAGGTGGCGATCGTCATAATGCCGATAACCTTGCCCACTACCAGAAAATAATCGTTGCCAATCGCTCTCCATACAATGGGATCGTGAAACAATTCCTTGAAATTATCCAAGCCGATAAACGTTTTATGCTGCGACATGCCGGACCAGTCGAAGAACGAGAAATACAATCCTTGCGCAACCGGATAAATCGTAAATACCCCAAAGAACAATAGAGTAGGGATAATGAAGGTTGCGATAAATACATTACGCTGCCACTTAGCCGTTCTATGAGTCATAGTGCCTGCCATCCCTCCGAGTAAATTCGCAGAGAAGGATCGAGGCGGCTGCCCCGATCACCCTCCGCGTTAAGCCTCTGAAGGCTTATTATTTACTTACTTTTTTCACTGCGTCAGTTACACGTTTGACCCACTCTTCAGGGGTGATTTTGCTGATTGTAAGGGCATCCGTTGCATCCATCATCGCTTTATCCACGTCCGCGTTGTAAGTGATCGTCGGGATAACAACTGTATTTGGATCTGTTAGGTATTTCGCAGCATCTTTAACGAAGTTCGGAGCGTTGGAAGCGCTGATATCGCCTTTGATGTTGGAAGGTGCGCCGCTCAGCTCTGCCCACTGGGAAGCTTGCGCTTTAGAGAAGATGAATTGCAGGAATGCTTTCGCTGCATCTTTGTTCTTCGCATCTTTAGCGATGGCTACTGTCGATGTAGAAGTATTCGCTACTACTTTGCCGCCTGCATCTTGCGTTACGGAAGGAATGAAGCCGAAGTCGAAGCCATCCGGAATGTCTTTGGACATTTCGTTAGGCAGCCATAGGCCGTTCGGGATAAACGCATCCTTGTTTTGCAGGAAGAGCATTTGCGAATCGGTGTGGTTGATTTGAATCGACGCCGGATCGATGAAGCCTTTGTCGCGCAGCTCTACGATTTTGTTCAAAGCCGTAAGTACGGCAGGGCTTTCGAAAGCTTCTACTTTGTTCGCTGCCATGTCTTGAAGGATGGTGAAATCATTATTATTCGCCGAAACGATGGCCGGGTACAGAATCGATCCGTTGATGTAGTACGGATATTTACCTGTGTGGATAAATGGATTGATGCCGGCCGCTTTGATTTTGTCGCTTGTGTCCAGGAAGGATTGGAAGTCTGTAGGCTCCGTCCAGCCTTTTTCTTTGAACAAGGCTTTGTTCCAGAACACGCCCCATGAGTTAAGTACGAGTGGAATGTTGTATACTTTGCCGTCGAACTGCTGCGCGGGCTGTGCCAGAATATCGGTGATGAGATCGCCGTCGATGTTCTTGGCATCCTTCAGCCAGTCGGTCAAATCTTCAAGCTGGCCATCTTCAACCATTTGGCGGTCATTCAAGCCGGCGCCGTCGATGTACACGAAATCAGGCGGGTTGCCTCCGATCCAACGCGGTTTCATTTGCTCATTGATTTGCGGACCGCCGGATTGTTTGATTTTCAGATCCGGGTTAGCGGCTTGGAAATCGCTGATAACTTGTTTCCACCATTTGTCGCCGTATCCGCCAACGAAATATTGAATTTCGAAATCGCCGGTTAATTTAGCGGTTGTATCCGTGGAGGTGTTAGTGGTATTGGTTGCTGTTGTGTTCTCCGAGGCATTGGCCGTCGTATTTTCGGTTGTCGTGCCCGCAGCCTCGTTGTTATTCTTGGAACCGCATCCTGTTAGTGATACGGCAGCCAGAATGCTGGCAAGACCGATTGCAGCCATTTTTTTGTTCATGGTCATAAAAGCAAACCCTCCCAATAATGATGATTTACGCTTCCTTAGGTCGTTCACAAGTGAACTCCAGCGCTTGTTCTCATCATAAGGTGGGAGGGCTTAAGTCTCTATCGAATATCTTCCACGAATTCTTTGTTTTCTTCTTTTCTTATTTTGCTGCGTTACCGGCCGCTCTTCGTTTCGGCGAATTGCTGCAGCTTGTCCAAGGCGTCTTTGGGAGTAAGGTGCTCGTAGAGGACGGCATCGCCCATCTTGCGGGCGTAATCGAGGACCGCTTGCCAAGCGGGTTCTCCAACCGGATAAAACATCGCTTTGCTCAGCGCATCGAGATTGCCTTTCATGACATTATCTTGTATGGACATCCGGCTGCCTACCGTACTCGTAACAGGGAGGAGGCCTTCGCGCTTGATCATATCGCCATAGGCCGAATCGTCGTACAGGAAATCCATAAACTTGGACAACGCTTCTTTGTTCGTATGATCCGTCTTAAAGGAGATGAGCACGTCCTGCACGGCGAACGTAATCGGAGGCTGCCCGTCTTTCACGGGGATTGGGCCTTTGTCCCACTTGAGCGCGGGAAATTCCTTCGGTACAACGGAAGTGAAGTAGTTGCCCGAGATGAGCATGGCAAGTCCGCCTCCGCCCAGAATCCGCTGCTTCTCGTCACGCGTCGTAACGGTCGGCTCGGGATCGGTTAACCCTTTATCGAACAACTGCTTCAAGTACGTCAATCCCGCGATATTCGCAGGGGAATTAATCGTCCATTTGCCGTCCTTGGTCCAAGAGCCCCCGGCTCCGTAGAAGAAATAGGAGAGATATGCTTGGGTCTCATTGTCGGTCAAATCAACGCCGAAACCATCTGCAGCGCCTGCAGCTTTGATCTTGTGCGCCGCTTTCTCTAATTCAGACCATGTGGTAGGAGGAGACTTAATCCCGGCCTTCTCCAGCAGTTCCTTGTTGTAGTACAGATTCCGCGTCGAGGCTACGTACGGCAAGGCGAACTGCGTGCCGTTCATCCGATCCATCGCGACTAAATTCGGGTAGAGTCTATCGGCAAGCTCCTTCGATATAATCGTACCCATATCATTGAGCAGGCCATCCTGGGCAAAATGAGCGTATACATTCGTATTTAGTAGATCAGGCGGTTGGTTTTTGCTAATCATCGTCGTGTAGATGCCATCAAGAATGTCCCAGTTCGCGACCTGCAGCTCGACGTCGATCAGCGGGTTTTTCATTTCAAAATCTTTCACGAGCTTCTCCAGGAACGGCTTCGTTTCCGTACTGTATTCAGCGGCCACAAACCGAATAAGCGCTCTATCCTCCTTGTCGGGAGGAGTCGGCTCTTCGCCCGATGACATACAGGAGGACAGGATGACGGATAGGAACATTACGGAAACGGTTGCCTTCCAATGCTGACGGACTGGACGGAAGAAGACGGTCATATGCGGCTCACACCCTTCTCCTAGGAATTATTTGTTCTCAATGAATGGAAACAGCAGCTTCTGATTCTCAGGCAAATACATGTTTTTGCGATTGATTACATTCGATTCGATGTAGGTAACGGGAGCCGTATTCGAGCCTTCGATCAGGCTTAAAGCTCGCTTCACGCCGAGATAGCCCATATTAAACGGCTTCTGCGCGATGACCGCATTCAAGACGCCTTCCTCCAGCAGCTGAATTTCGTAGAAGGAGCTGTCGAAGCCGATCAGCTTGATTGCACCGGCTATGTTCTGTTCCTTTAACAATTTGGCTACGCCGATGGTCGCGGATTCGTTCATCGTAATGAAGGTATTGAAGGACTGACCATCGTCCAGCAGCTTCTTGGCAATGTCGTAGGCTTTATCTTCGGATTGCTCGCCATAATAAACACCGACAATGCTGTTCTTATAGCGCTCAAGGGCATGCTTCAAACCCTCCAGCCGCTCCTTCGAGATAGTGGCATCCGCATGATCGCTTATGATCGCGATGACGGGATTCCTCTTGGTCACATTAATTGCCGTTTCTCCCGCTAACCGCCCGGCCTCTACATGATTGTCAGACACGACGACGGGGGCGGATTTCATCTCAAGCGGAGTATCGATCACGACCAATTTAATGCCTTCTTCACGGATTTGTTTGAATAAGGCAGGCATGCGGTCATCCGCATAAGGTGCCACTACGATCGCTTGCGGCTTCTGCCCGATGGCCTCTTCCAGCACGTGAATTTGCTCCTCCGCGTCGCCTTCTTGCAGCGGGCCTTGGACGTTAAGAGTGAGCCCGTTCTCTTTAGCCGCCGCCGCCGATCCCGCACTGACCGCCTGCCAGAAATCCGAACGAACGTTTAAGGACTTCAGGACGACCGTAATGCTCTTCTCATGATGGCTCGTCACGCTAAACAGCTTAAAGTAGAAAATCGAATAAACCGCTGCAATGAATAATACAAGGGCCAGCCCTATCGTAAATCTCTGCCTAAACATAGTATTCTCCCTTTAACCGAGTTTCGGGATCGAAATCGAAACGCAGGTGCCGACTTCGATTTCACTGCGAATTTGGATGCCGTATTCATAGCCGAAATACAGCTTAATCCGCTCGTTGACGTTCCTGATCCCAATGCCTTGATTGCGGGTTTCCCCTTCGACAGGGATCAGCAGGCGTTCGGCTTGCTCCGGCGTCATACCGAAGCCGTTATCCTCGACCTCGAAGATGATCTTATCCTCCGTCTGCCAGCCGCGAATGGTAATGATGCCGTCATTAATGCCGTATTTATTGCGTATGCCATGATAGATCGCATTCTCGATTAAAGGCTGAAGCAAGATCTTCAACGTTTTGAAGTCCAGAATCGATTCATCCATCTGAATTTCATATTCGAGCTCCTCATACCGCATCTTCTGAATGAGCAAGTAGTTCGTGATATGCTCGATCTCCACGCGAATCGGTACCAGCTCCTGATCCTTCGTGATACTGGCACGGAATAGCTTCGCTAATGCCGAAGTCATCAGTACGACCTCTTCATGCTGCTTCTGCTCCGCCATCCATACGATGGAATCCAAGGTGTTGTACAAGAAATGGGGATTGATCTGCGATTGCAGCAGCAGCAGCTCGCTCTTCCTCTTGCTCTCTTGATTATGAATCGTCTCTTCCATGAGCGACTTGGTTCGACTGACCATCATATTAAAGGAACGGCCGAGCTGTCCGATCTCGTTCATTTGCCCGATTTCCGTCTGAATGTCGAAGTTGCCTTTCTCCACTTGCTTCATATCGGATTGCAGCACTTTGATCGGTTTCGATAAACGATGCGAGAGCCAAACCGAGATAAGCAGGGAGATAGCCAGTCCGCACAAGGAATAGAGGAGAATCGAGTTTCTTAAGTCGTCCTTGCTCGCAATAAGATCGTCCGTGTAGGCAACGCCGGCGATTTTCCACCCGAAATTCGTATCCTGCACGGAATAAATCCGCTTGCCTTCACCGTCATTCACGACGAAGGAGCTGCCGCTGGATGCCTTGATGACGTCGGCGATTCTCTCCGTCCGCAATTTACTGTCTATTAACTGTTGCTGAGGATGATAGACAATGTTGCCGCTATTATCGACGATGAAGAGGTAGCCTTTCTTGCCTAAGTCGATATTTTTGCAGATATCATTGATGATGCTGAGGTTCAGATCGACGAGGAAGACGCCCTCCGCCGTAATGCCGTCTGTGCTTTTGAGCTCCCGGCTCAAAGAAACGACCCAGCGGTATTCGTTCTGGATAATGTTCTGCACATGGGGCGAGGAGATGACGGATTTGCCGCCCTCGCTCTTGGCCATCTGGAACCAGCTTTGATCGGACAGCTTCATATTGGGATTCAAGTTCGTAATGCGTCTGTCGGAAACGAAACGCCCATTGTAGCCAAAAACCATAATCGAAGCGATGTCATTGCGCGTGTATAAGATCGCTTGGAAGAGGTCGGATATACGTTTCTCGTAGATCCGGCGATCCTCGGCGCTGATGTACGAATTGTCGGATATGTAGTACTTCACGTCCTTGTTCGTCAATGCGAGCAAGGAAATGTTCTCCATGTTATCCACGTAGGACTGAATATTCGTGTTCACTTGTTTGATGATTTCTTCGATGTACCCCTTGGAATTTCGTTCAACCGCATCGACCGACAGCTGATAGCTAATTAAGCTCGTCAGCACGATTGCCGCAAGGATGAGGAGAGAGAACGCCAAGGAGATATTCGATTGAATGCTCTTTAACGGAAATAGGGGTATTCTTCGCGCGCGTTCGCTTGGCATCGTTAGTTTCCGCTCTCCTTAAGCTGCTTCTCTCTGAAGTCCTTTGGGGTGATACCGGTATGCTTCTTAAACAAAATGCTGAAATAATTCGGATCCTTGTAGCCGACCTGTTCGGCAATTTCATAGAATTTCATCGTCGTGTTATGAAGGAGCTCCTTCGCCCGCGCAATGCGTACCCCGGTCAAAAATTCGATATACGTTTCGCCGGTATGCTGCTTGAAGACGAGGCTGAAGTAGCTGGTGCTCATCAAGACGTGACGGCAGATATCCTGCAGCGACATCTTATCGTTGGCGTAGTTCGTCTCGATATACTCGACTGCCCGATGAATCTGCATGTTCGTCAAATGGCTGCGGTTATCGGCAATCGTGGACATCACCGAGCGCACGACATCCTTGAGCCAAATCTCGACTTCATCGAGCGTCTTGAGCCCATATACATCCATAAGCCGCATCTGCCGGTCGAAGGACGCTTCCGGATCATGGGCAACGAGCTCCTGAATCGAGTTCATCAAGGACAGCACGACCTTCTGCATCTGCAGGAAGCAGGCTTCAATCGGAGCAAGGGAGGATTTCAGCTCCGCGACACCGTCCTCGATAAGCTGAAAAGCTTCCTGGGCAGAGCCCCTCTTGACGGCGGAAGCCAGCTTGCGGTCCCAATCGAGCTGAGGAGGCAGCGGAATGGAAGGTTTGCCCTCCATATCCAATATGCTGAGCACGCGGTTCTTGCCGAGCAAGAAGCGGTAGTCCAAGACGGATAGCGCGCTTTTATACGATTCCGGCAGCTGTTCAAGATGAGCGCAGGCTCGTCCGATGCCGATCGTGACCGTAAACTTTAAGTACTTCTCGATATGGTGCCTCACTTGCTCCGCCAAGGAATAGACCTGCTCGTAGAGCAAGCTTTCGTCATCCTGACCCGATATAATGGCAACCATGCGTTCCTCCCTCGTACGGAAGAGCATAACGCCTTCGCGTTCGAGCGTTTCTTTGAAGATATCGAAAGCCGCAAACCGCAGAAACTCTACATCATGCTCATAGGAATGAAGCTCTCGGTCTCCGAAATCATCAATGTCGACGATTAGCACAACATGCAGGGGAAGCGGCGCCGGAATGCCGAAATAGGAGAACCGTTCGTTGATTTCCTCAAGATTGAGTCCTACTGCGACCAGGCGTTCGAGGAAGCGTTCTTTCAATAGAGGAAGACTCTGGTTCAATTGGCTCTTTAGCCGCCCGAGATCCTCGCGGTGCTTGGTTTCTTCGTCCATTTCTTTCTTGACGCGATCGAGCAAGGCGCGGATTTCATTGGCCGTGATCGGCTTTAGGATGAAATCGGACACTTTCAATCGTATCGCTTGCTGCGCATATTCGAATTCATCAAAGCCCGTTAATATAATGATTTTGATATAAGGAAATTGAGTAGAGATCAATCCGGCCAGCTCAAGGCCATCCATGAATGGCATGCTGATGTCCGAGATAACCAGGTCCGGCTTGTGCTGCTCGACAGCTTCCCAAGCTTCTCGACCGTTCGCATAATCGCCGATCAATTCGAAGCCATGCTCGTTCCAGTTAATCGTATTTTTCAATCCGACCCGGACGACCGCTTCATCATCTACAATAATCACTTTGTACATCGGCGTTCCTCCTGCCTACCTGCGGTAAGTATAAGCGCTATAACCATTTCAATTATGCCTTATCTATAGACCGCTTTCAAAGACTTATTATTTGATGATTGCTTAGGAAGCTGGCATAGCTGTCTATTTAATGTATAGTTAACTTGACATTATGAATGGTTTTTATTACATTATGTATATCATTATTTACTTTATTTAGGGAAGATTATAAACAGGAGGCAAATCCATGACTTACCAAGAGAAGAAGAGCATCGTTTCTTTAATCAGCACTATCGTTATTTTCGGCTCTTATTGCTTGTACATGTATTCGCAGTTCCCCGAAGGCGGGCTTGAAGCGGAGGAAGCCTTTCATTATTGGGGCTCGTTCGTCCTCATTCTCATGTTGGTCTCTATCGTTGCGCATATCCTGGTCAGTATTGTTTTTAACATCATCTTCAGAATAACCACGCAAGAAAAAGAACCGACCTTCGCGGATGAGCTGGATAAACTTATCGAGCTGAAAGCGAATCGGATTTCGTTCTTCGTGTTTATCCTCGGCTTTCTGCTTGCAATGGGGTCACTGGTCTTGGATCAGCCGTCACAGGTGATGTTTGTGATTCTGATCGCGAGCGGATTCTTATCCGATGTGACCGGCTCCTTTACGAAACTTTATCACTACCGGAGAGGAGTATAAGTCTAAGATGAGTAAGCATCTTGTCGGCAATCACATCCGCAAATTACGATTCAACCATGATGAAATGACACAGCAGCAACTGGCTGACAAGGTGGGTGTTACCAGACAAACCATCGTGGCCTTGGAGAAGGGGAATTACTCCCCGTCTCTGGAACTTGCTTTTCGCATCGCGCACGCCTTTAGCTTGCCATTGGAAGAGGTTTTCTTTTACGGGGAATAGAAAAGGAGATGGGGAAATAATGTCGCCTAAATTAGCTGCCAAGATTGTTGGGATCCTGTTCATCCTTGCAGCCGTTACATCGATGATCGCTGCTTTTATTTTGTACAAACCGATTCTAAATAATGCTGATTATCTGGTTCAAGGTTCTAAGCACGCAAACCAAGTGATACTAGGCGCGGTGATGGAATTAATGCTTGTCGTTTCCGCGATTGGTACGGCAACCACCATGTTTCCCATTCTCAGAAAATACAATGAAACGATCGCGCTGTGGCATATATGCTTTCGATTTCTTGAAGCGATTATGATTACGGTTGGCGTAATCAGCGTTCTGTCCCTAGTGACGTTAAGCCGTGAATTTGTTGCAGCAGGCGCTGTCGATGCGGCCGCGTTTCAAGTTTCCGGAACGCTGTTAGCAGCCATTCATGATTGGACCTTTCTGCTTGGACCGTTATTCATGCTGGGGATCAACACGATGATGTACAGTTATATTTTCTATAAATCGAGGCTCGTCCCGAGGTTTATCCCGATCTTGGGCATGACAGGGGCAGTTCTCGTTTTCACTTGCGCCTTGCTCGTTATGTTCGGTGTCATTGAACAAATTTCGTTCTGGGGAGGTATTCTGGCACTGCCCGTAGCAGCGAATGAAATGATTCTCGCGGTGTGGCTCCTCATTAAAGGCTTCAATGACCCAGCGCTTCATTCCCTATCTGCAAATAAGAAAGCGACGACGATAGCAGCCTCTATGTAATTGAGATAGGCGGCCATATGGAAGCGGGCAAATGGCTGATGCAGATCAACCATTTGCCATCCTCTTCAACTAGCACTACCCGCACTCCGGGTACGGCAAAATATCATGAATCTGATTGAACGGATAATGGAATGTCGCGAATTGAGTCGCGTACAAATATTGCATGACATAGACCTCGCCGCCTTGAACACCGCAGATGACGCCGGATACGCCTTGGCCGTTTCGAAGGGAGATCCCGACTGGGCGCCCAGTAAGATACATTGCTTTCTGCTGCACCGACATGTTAATCTGTGCCTGACCGGGATTTTGCATTTGACCCGGACTTTGCATGAACATACGGAATCACTCCTTTATATATTGGCAAGTCGGAGCAAGCGGAAACGTTTATCCCATGTAGTGTATGCCCTGCCGGGTCAGATGCCTTCCGCCTCTGCCCAGCGCGATGTTTAGGCAAGAATTGGTCTGGCAAGTTCTGTTTCAAATATGCGGAATCAGGGTTAAAACACTCTAGTACCCGCAACCAGAGGAGGAGCTCATGTAATGGAAATTGGATTCTTTCTGCTGCCGAAAGAAAAAGTGTCATACCTGACGACATCAGCCACCATGAAAGACGCACTTGAGAAGCTGGAAGCCTGCCATTATTCAGCAATTCCGATTATCGATGAGGAAGGCAAATATATCGGTACGTTATCCGAAGGGGATATTCTGTGGAAGCTTCGGGGGACGGCCGGACTCACCTTTGAGAATATGCACGAAATTCCGGTGATCAGCATCAAGAAAAGAATTTATAACGAGTGCGTCGCCATCGGAGCGCTCATGGACGATATGTTAACCCTCGCAGCTGACCAGAATTTTGTTCCGGTCGTAGATGACGATCGCGTCTTTCTCGGCATTATAAGGCGTAAAGATATTATTGAGTATTACACGCGCAATATTACGGACTGATCCAGTTCATCATGCTTCATCACTGATAAGAACCTATCCGACTTTTCGGGTAGGTTCTTTTGTCGTCCGGCTGTCGGAGTCATCCTCGAGACGGCTTACAGTGCAGCAGCGTCAGCTGATTTATCCCGGGAAATGGATAATGCCATGGCACAAATGGATAAAATGATAATGAAGTAGCAGACTGCTCTGACCAAGCATCGTTAGACAAGAAAAGAACCTATCCGACTGCTCGGATAGGTTCTTTCGCGTTCTCGCGAACATTGAGATACAGGAAGGCTGAGGCAATCAGCACGCCGCCTGCTACGCACCAGGTGATGGAAATCGAAGCATACTGGGCGATGAAGCCGTGGAGAAAGGAGCCAATCAGGCCGCCCAGCTGCAGGAATAACGAATTGAGCGACTGCATCGTCGAACGGTTGTTTTCGTTAAGCTGCTGATTGAACAGGGCGGTATCCGGCGAGCTGGCAATGCCGTTGCACATGAACAAGATAAAGTAAAAGGCGGTGAAGCCTGCTACTCCATGCTGTGCGGCGAGAATGAGGAACAGGATGCCGAGCGCCGAGCGCGATCCGAACAGCATGACCGTTACCGGTACCCGCAGCAGCTTGGAGAGCGGCGTGAAGAGCAGGTTCCCTGCGGACGCAGAGAGGAAATACCCGGCTGTCAGCAATCCGAATTGCCAGTTCGCGGAATCGGGGCCGAGCATGTTCTTCACCTGCGGCTGCCAGTAGGTCTCGAGGCCGGAGAATCCGAAGCCCCAAGCGAAGCTGGTTAACAGAAGCAGGAACACGGCAATCTGTTTGAATCCGTATTGCACGGAATCAGCGACCAGTTGAGGCAGCTGGCGGAAGCCGCTCAGCATGCTCTTCGATCTGCTGGCATGGATTTGCTCCACCACGAGCTTGAACGTGAGCAAGAACTGGACCAAGATCATGACGGCCATGGCAATGAAATTAATGGAGTAGATGCCTGCGCCGAAATCGGAAGTGAGCGGACCGAGCAGATCGGGAAGCCAGCCCCCGGCAAGCGCGCTTATTCCCATCGCAAGCGGGATGAAGATCCCTGCTATTGCAAGTTTGCGGCTTAAGTCGCCTTCGGGCTCAAGCCGATTGTGTTCATCTACGAACCAAGCATCAATGGATCCGGAGGAAAGTGCCCGGGCTGCTCCGAACAGGATGTAGCCGATCATAAGCGTGATCAGATTCCAAGAAACCATGACGAGCAGCACCGCTCCCAGCATGAAGAGCAAGGAGATCAGATAGACGCGTTTGCGGCCGAGCGCATCCGATAATCCGCCTGTCGGCAATTCGAGCAGCAGCACTGCCGCCGAGGATACGGCGAAGACAAGTCCGATCTCTTGCAGATTAAGTCCCTTGTCTAGCATGAACAAGCTGGAGACGGGGAGAATCAAGCCGATAATGAACCAGTGCAGCGATTGATTCAGGATATAAACGAATAATAAGGATCGGGCGGATTTCATGCGAGTAGAACCTCCTGAAGAAGATAGGTTAAAGTTTAACGGTAAATGAATAAACGAACAAGACAATGTTACATGGACAAGGTTGCGCAAACGCGTTAAACTAATGAAGAAAAAGTGGTATTTTTTGCTAATTTGTCGAAACAAAGGCGAAGAGGCTGCATCTTTATGGGGCGTCCACTTGTTATTTGGGGTCGATCGGATGCGGAAATGGCATCATTGGACGAAGTGGGCCGAAAAAAATGATTTTTGAGCCAAAAAATATGGAAGAATTTATTCGTTATGGGAATGCTATACGTGAAACGATTGAGATGTGACATAAGTGTGAGAAAACGTTACATAAGAAGGTAGAGAGACTGGATTTAATCCGCAAAACTAGTTTACAAAAACCTCAAATCACCGTATATTTGATAAAGGTCAAACAAATGCTAAAACAGGTTTTTTACAAATGTTCAGACTGGGGTTAGCAGTAAACTAAATATGGAAATGAGGAGTAGAATACCATGAAGAAAAGTTTAGTAACAATCGTGATCTGTATGCTTGCATTTGCAATGGTCGTAGGTTGTGGAAGCAAGAACAACAACACCAACAACGCAGGTGGGAATGCAGGTACAAACGAAGGCACCAAGGCTTCCTTTAAAGCGGGTATGGTTACAGACTCCGGTACAATTGATGACAAATCCTTTAACCAAGGTACTTGGGAAGGCTTGCAGCGCGCTACGAAAGATCTTGGCGTAGAAACGAAATACTTGAAACCGGCTGGTACGACGGAAGCTGACTACCTGAAAGAAATCGGCAACCTGTACGATGCAGGCTTCAAAGTAATCGTAGCACCGGGCTTCAAATTCGAAACGGCGATCTTTGCGGCGCAAGATAAATATAAAGACGCAAAATTCGTTCTGATCGACGGCGCTCCTCATACTGCTGACGACTTCACGCCGGTTGTGAAAGAGAACACGGTTTCGATCTTCTTCGCAGAGCATGAATCCGGCTTCATCGCGGGTGTTGCAACTGCGGTTCAATTGAAAGAAGGCGAAGCAGGCTTCATCGGCGGCATGGAAATCCCTGCCGTGCAGAAGTTCAACTGGGGCTTCCAGCAAGGCGTGAAATACGCGAACGACAACCTGGGAACTAAAATTTCGATCAAAAAAGAAAACGTAGTATACCAAGGCAGCTTCGACAACGTAGCGGCAGGCGGCCAACTGGCAGCTCAAATGTATGACCGCGGCGTTAAAGTCATCTTCACTGCAGCAGGCGGCGTAGGCGTTGGTGCAATCAACGAAGCTAAGACTCGCGCTAAAGCAGGCAAAGAAGTATGGATCGTTGGCGTTGACGGCGACCAATTCAAAGACGGCGTGTATGAGGGCGACAAATCCATCATCATCACTTCCGCAATGAAGAAAGTTAACTCCGCGTCCTTTGACATGATGAAAGCCGAGCAAGACGGTACATTCCCTGGCGGCCAAACCTTGACGTTCGACATCAAGAACGATGGCGTAGGCTTGCCTGAAGAGAATCCGAACCTTAGCGAAGATACAATGACTAAAGTCAATGATGTTGAAGCTAAAATGAAAAGCGGCGATATCAAAGTAGCAGCTGAAAAAGGCGATCTTATTAAGTAAGAGTCTTTTGCGATAAACCTTCATTCTAAGAAGAGACGGGATGCTCCGTCTCTTTTTACCATTAATCGTCCTAATCAGCTTTACCCTTACGATCAATTAGGTAAAGGAGCCTATCGTATGGAATTTGTAGTGGAAATGTTGAATATTCGTAAGGAGTTTCCGGGGGTCGTGGCTAACGACGATATTACGCTCCAGCTTCGCAAAGGCGAGATTCACGCTTTGCTCGGAGAGAACGGGGCCGGTAAGTCGACGCTGATGAGCATCCTGTTCGGGATGTATCAGCCGGACTGCGGCACGATTAAGATCAATGGCGAACAGGTCAAGATCGCAAATCCGAATGTGGCAAACAAGCTTGGCATCGGCATGGTTCACCAGCATTTTAAGCTGGTCAGCAATTTTACCGTTACCGAAAATATTATTCTTGGCAATGAGCTTAAAAAAGGTTTTGTGCTGAACATCAATGGAGCAGCCCGCCGTATTGAGGAGCTCTCGAAGCGTTATGGCTTGAATGTGGATCCTCATGCGAAGATTGAGGATATTTCGGTTGGCATGCAGCAGCGCGTGGAAATCTTGAAGATGCTGTACCGGGACGCGGAAGTGCTCATTCTGGATGAGCCGTCAGCTGTTCTGACGCCGCAGGAAATTGAAGAATTGGGCAAAATCATGCTGAGCTTGATCGCAGAGGGTAAGTCGATCATTCTGATCACGCATAAGCTGAAAGAAATTAAAGCGGTAGCTAACCGGTGTACGGTCATCCGCCGCGGCAAAACAATCGGTACGGTTGATGTCGCGACAACGGGCGAGCTCAAGATGGCCGAGATGATGGTTGGACGCAATGTCTCGTTTAAAGTTGACAAAGAAGGTAGTCGTCCGGGCGAAGTGATTCTGAAGCTGGATGGGCTCACCGTGAATAATAATAAAAACGTACCCGGGCTCAAAAACTTCTCGCTGGATGTTCGGGCAGGAGAAATCGTCGGTATCGCCGGCGTAGAGGGCAATGGACAAACAGAGCTGGTGGAAGCGATTACAGGCTTGCGCAAAGTCGAAAGCGGACGGATTGAAATCGATGGTCACGACATTACGCGCGAATCGATCCGAGGCCGGATTCAGAAGGGCATCGCGCATATCCCGGAAGATCGTCAGAAACGCGGCTTGGTGCTGGATTACACGCTTGAAGAGAATATGATTTTGCAAATCTACAACCGCAAGCCGTTCGCTAAGCGCGGCATCCTGAACAAGGCTGCGATTCGCAAATATGCAAGCGGCATATTGGAGAGCTTCGACGTGCGTTCGGGCAGAGGCCCGCTTTCCTTATCGCGGTCGTTATCCGGCGGTAACCAGCAGAAGGCGATCATCGGCCGTGAAATTGAACTGGATCCGGGTCTGTTGATCGCGGTTCAGCCTACGCGCGGCCTTGATGTCGGGTCGATTGAATATATTCACAAGCGATTGATCGAGCACCGGAACAGAGGCAAGGCCGTGCTGCTCATCTCGCTGGAGCTTGACGAGGTGCTTAACGTGTCAGACCGCATCGCGGTACTCAATAACGGAGAATTGATCGGCGTCGTCAACGCGTCCGAGACAAACGAGAACGATATCGGCCTAATGATGGCCGGAGTTGGAAATGGGGGAGACCAATGAGAAATGTCATTATATCCCTATGTGCGGTGATATTCGGCTTGCTCGGGGGCGCAATACTGATGGCCGTGACGGGTCATCAGCCATTCGAGGGCTACAGATACCTCTTCGAAGGCGGTCTCAAAAATGCGTCGCGTTTCGGAGACACGTTGGCAACCGGGACTCCGCTTATCTTCACGGGGCTTTCGGTCGCTTTTGCCTTCCGCACGGGCTTGTTTAATATCGGAGCTGCGGGTCAAATGCTGTTCGGCGGTTTCTGCGCCTCGGCAGTAGGTCTTAATGTCGATACGTCCAGACCGCTGCTGCTGCTGCTCATGATCATTGCCGCTATCCTCGGCGGTGCCGTATGGGCATTTATTCCGGGACTTCTCAAGGCCAGATTCAATGTACATGAGGTTGTATCGACCATCATGATGAACTGGGTCGCTTATTGGACGATCTACTACGCCGTTCCGGCCTATCTGAAAGCAGAGCAAATCGAGACGGAATCCCGTTCCCTGGCTGACAAAGCTACCTTGAGAGCGCCATTCCTCTCCGATCTGTTCGGCGGCTCCTATGTGAACTTGGGCTTGTTCCTTGCAGTGATTGTCGTGATCATCATTGCATTCATCATTAACAAAACTACGCTCGGCTACGAGCTTAAAGCAGTCGGCTTCAACCGTCACTCGGCTGAATATGCGGGTATCGGCGTTAATCGCAGCATCATCACGTCCATGCTGATTTCCGGCGCACTCGCGGGACTCGGCGGTTTGGCGCAATATGCAGGTAACGGAAACAACATTCAGATCGGGATCTTGCCGACACAGGGCTATGATGGGATTGCGGTTGCGCTGCTTGGTGCCAACTCGCCGATCGGTGTATTGTTATCCGCGTTATTCTTCGGTCTCCTATACTCCGGTCGCGGCTTTATGAATGCGATGACGGAAATACCGCCGGAAATAGCGGATTCCATTATCGCGATCATTATTTACTTCGCGGCAACGAGCGTACTGATGGACAAGCTGATTACCCGATTCTTGTCCAAGCGTAAAGAGGCAGCTGCAAACTCAGCGGTCAGCGGAAAGGAGAAGGTGTAGCGTATGTGGATCACGATTCAACAAATATTCCCGTATGCGATCATGTTTACGATCCCGCTGCTCATTACGGCGCTTGGCGGATTGTTCAGCGAACGAAGCGGCGTCGTGAACATCGGTTTGGAAGGACTCATGGTCATTGGCTCCTTCGCTTCGGCCTTCACGATGTATAAGCTGCAGACGGCTTGGCCGGATCATCAAATCGCATCGATCTGGATCGGACTTCTGGTCGCGATCGTAGCAGGGACGCTCTTCTCATTGCTCCATGCTTTCGCGAGCATACATCTCAGCGCGAATCAGGTTATCAGCGGTACGGCGATCAACATGATTGCCGGAGCCCTCACGGTGTTCCTTTCCCGTAACATCACAGGCAGCGGGAACATCCGTCTTGCCGGCGGTTTCCCGCCGTTTGATGTGTGGGGACTATCGGATATTCCAATTCTGGGACCGCTGCTCTTCACGAAGACGTACTGGACGACATGGATCATCTTGCTGGTCGTCCTTCTCAGTTCCTTACTTCTGAGAAAAACAGCTTTCGGCTTGCGACTGCGTTCTTGCGGCGAATATCCGCAGGCAGCAGAGGCAGCAGGCGTCAATGTACGGAAAATGCGCTATATCGGCGTGTTGATTTCCGGTGCATTCGCAGGTTTGGGTGGAGGTATCCACCTGGTTACGATCGCCGGTGAATTCACGGGGACGGTCTCCGGTCTCGGTTTCTTGGCACTCGCGGCCTTGATCTTCGGACAATGGCGTCCAATCGGCATTCTGGCCGCAACCCTGTTCTTCGGCTTTGCCAGCACAGTTGCCAACGTATCGCAGGTTATTCCGGCATTTGCTTCATTTCCGCCGATTATCCTTAAGGTGTTCCCATATGTTATTACTTTGATCGCCTTGGTTCTGTTCTCCAAAACATCGCAAGCACCTAAGGCTGCAGGGGAGGTATTCGATTCGGGCAAACGTTGATGAAGAGTGAGTGAGCTATTGACAGGGGAGTGTTGAGAGCCAGTGCATGAAGAACGTTCAGATGATAAAAGGGGAAAAATGCTGGATGCGGTCCGGATGTATTATCAACTGGACTACAGCCAGCAGGAAATTGCCAAGCAGCTCGGGGTATCCAGACCTACTGTAAGTCGCTTCATCCAACAAGCTAAAGAAGAAGGCTATGTGATCATCAGCATCGTCGATCCGCTGGAGAACAATGACCTTCTCGCATGTCAAATCGAGCGTAAGTTCGGGCTCAAGAAAGTCATCATCGTCAATGTGCCGCATTATGAGGATGCCGTGGTCAAGAAGTACTTAGGCCCGGCAGCGGCAAAGTACGTGGACAAAACCATCAAGGACGGCGATATCGTAGGCATCACTTGGGGAACGACCCTATATGAGGTTGCGCTGAACCTGCAGGATAAGCATGTCAAAGACGTAAAGGTCGTGCAGCTAAACGGAGGCGTCAGCCATTCCGAGACGAACACTTATGCGTACGAGATTGTGAATCTGTTCGGTAAAGCGCTCCATACGAACCCGTACTTCATCCCTCTGCCTGCGATCGTCGATCACCCTGTCGTGAAGAAGACGATTGAAACGGATCGCCATATCCAGAATATATTGGAGCTGGGGAAGAAGGCCAACATCGCGATTGTAACGGTGGGTGCGCCGACGGAAGATTCCGTTTTGATCAAAGCGAACTATTTCAACGAGAACGAGCTTCGGATGATCTTCGAGAAAGGCGCCGGCGATATTTGCTCGCGATACTTCAATCTGGACGGTGTGATCTGCTCCCAAGAGCTGAATCAGCGCACCATCGGAATCGATCTCGAGGATCTGAAGAAGAAAGAAAAATCCATTCTGGTAGCAGGCGGTATCCGCAAGGTCGACGGGATCTACGGCGCGCTGCGCGGGAGATATACGAACGTGCTGATAACCGATCAATTTACCGCCAAATACCTGCTGGAACGGACTAACTAAAACAGACAGAGAGTAGGAAATAGGATGGGTAACGAGTTACAAGGAGCAGCATTAGCCGCTTATTTTGACCATACGTTGTTGAAACCGGATGCGACGGCGACGCAAATTGCTAAGCTGTGTGAAGAGGCGAAGCAGTATAAGTTCGCTACCGTTTGCGTGAATCCATACTGGGTATCGGAAGCAGCGAAACAGCTTGCAGGTTCAGGGGTCGGCATCACGACCGTTGTTGGCTTCCCATTGGGCGCTTCAAGCTCGCTCGTCAAAATAGCAGAAACGAAAGATGCCATCGAGAACGGCGCAACGGAAATCGACATGGTGCTAAACGTAGGCGCACTGAAATCGGGTCGCCTCGAAGAGGTGGAAAACGATGTGCGCGGCGTCGTAGAAGCTTGCAAAGGACGCGCAGCCAGCAAAGTTATTCTTGAAGTGGGCTTGCTTACGGATGAAGAGAAAGTGACGGCTTCCGAAATTTGCAAACGTGCCGGCGCAGGTTTCGTGAAAACCTCGACCGGTTTCGGTCCCGGCGGCGCGACGGTCGAGGATATCGCGCTTATGCGTCAAACAGTCGGACCCGAAATGGGCGTTAAAGCTTCGGGCGGCGTGCGTGATCTGGCAGCTGTGCGCAATCTCATTGCTGCAGGCGCGACACGCATCGGTGCGAGTGCGAGCGTGACGATCGTCAGCGGCGGTACAAACGAAGGCTACTAATTTCATGTGGCAAGACAAAGCGAGAGAGGTGCATATCATGCACCTCTCTCGGTTATTTTCTAGCGATTTAAGTATCGTTCACGGATGACATTCAGATGATGCAGCTCGTGGCCGACGATGACGTAAGCAAGCGCCCTGGCGGAAATGTCGGTGTTGCTGGCAAAGCCTTTCCGGAGGAAAGCCTCAGGCGGCAAGCTGCGCAGAAGCGCTGCGGTCGCGCCTTTGACGGCGTTGTAGTTCTCCAGCAGCTCCGCGACCGTTTCGTTATCGAACGTGGCCCCTTGCACAAAATCATTCTCATCGAAGCCCGGCAGCGGCGTGCGGTCTCCGCGTGCGGCGCGCAGCAGGCGATAGCTCATGATTCGTTCCGTATCTGTGATGTGGCCGAGCACTTCTTTCAGGCTCCATTTGCCCGGTGCATAGCGATAGAGCGCTTGTTCTTCGGTCAATGCGGAGAACAGGGCGTTTGTTTGGTTGCGATTGACTTCAAGCGCTTCGCGCAAATCTCCGTCCGGAGCAGCTGCGATATACGTGCCGAAGTGTGATCCGTATTCATCTGCTGAAGGTCTGGTTAACAAGAGCATCATCCCCTTAGGTTGAATTGAGCCTGCGATAAGGTGTAAGCTACTAGAACAAGAGTAACCCTCGAACCAAGTAAATACAAGGAGTGTATGTGAAAATGTCAGGAAGATCGAAAGAAGAGCTGCAAAGCGGCGGCATTACGCAGTTGGGCAATCAAGGCACGTCCTATCTGTTCAACTACAGCCCGGAGGTGCTGGAATCGTTCGATAACAAACATATCGGACGCGATTATTTCGTGAAATTCAACTGCCCGGAGTTTACAAGCCTGTGCCCGATTACGGGACAGCCCGATTTTGCCACAATCTATATCTCGTATATTCCCGATGTGAAAATGGTGGAGAGCAAGTCGCTCAAGCTGTACCTGTTCAGCTTCCGTAACCATGGCGATTTCCACGAGGATTGCATGAACATTATCATGAATGACCTCATCGCGCTCATGGAGCCGCGCTACATCGAGGTATGGGGCAAGTTCACGCCGCGCGGCGGCATTTCGATCGATCCTTACACCAACTGGGGCCGTCCGGGCACTAAGTTTGAAGAAATGGCACAATACCGTCTGATGAATCACGATCTGTATCCGGAGAAAATCGATAACAGATAATAAGTCAGGAAGTGGCTGCAAATGAATTTTTCATGGGAACGGAACTTAGTTGTACTGTGGATCGGGGTTTTCTTCTGCAGCATGGCCTACTCCATCTCGATTCCTTTTCTGCCGATCTTCTTAAATACCGAGCTGGGCGTGGAGCATCATCTGGAAGCATGGTCCGGCATTGCCTTTGGCATTACCTTTCTGGCGAGTGCGCTGATATCGCCGTTCTGGGGTTCGCTCGCCGATAAATATGGGCGTAAGCCGATGTTGATTCGCTCGGGCTTCAGTCTTGCCGCACTTTATTTATTGAACTATTTTGTCCATGATCCGTACTGGTTTCTGCTTATCCGTATTTTCCAAGGGCTGCTTGCCGGCTTCGTGCCTGCCTCTATTGCCCTTGTTGCAACGAATACGCCGGAAGAGAAGACAGGCTATGCGCTTGGTATCATGTCGACGGCCGGAGCGACGGGAAGCATTCTCGGACCGCTCGCCGGCGGTTTGGTCAGCCATTATATCGGCAACCGCGAGGCTTTCCTGTTCTCCAGTGCCATCGTTCTAATCTCTGCCCTTGTAGCGACCTTCTTCGCGAAGGAGCAGAATTTCAATCGCAAGGCCGTCAGGTCGCATGTGCGTGATGATCTGAAGCATGCGCTGGCCAATCGGCCGTTTATGATCCTGCTGATGCTTGTAGCTGTCAGCACCTTTTCGGTTATGATACTGGAGCCGCTCATTACGCTGTATGTCTTGAATATGGGCATTTCTCCTGATCGAGCTTCATTAAGCTCCGGTATTATTTTCTCGGCGGTCGGTATCGCTACGGTCATTATGGCGCCCAGATGGGGCAAATGGGGGCGTAAGCTCGGTTATCAGAAGGTGCTGTTGATTGGGCTTATCGGCGGCGGCATAGGCAATCTGCTGCAAATTTTCGTTACCGGTTATATCGGCTTCGGCGTGCTGCGGTTCGGGTACGGTCTGTTCTTCGCCGCCGTCAATCCGTCGATTAACGCGATGATCGTGCAGCATACCGAATCGGAATTCCGTGGACGAGCATTCAGCTTGAACCAGTCCGCATCGCAGCTTGCAACGATGGCCGGACCGATTATCGGAGGCGTCCTCGGCGGCATGATGCCGATCCACTATATCTTCGTCATTAACGGTAGTCTGCTGCTGTTATCTGCCTTCCTCTTTAAGTTCAAGGTAAAGCAGAATCCCGCGCCTGTTACCAGTCATCAACCATAATTTGTAAAAATACGGAATCCAAAACCGCTTCGCGAGAGGAATGCTCTCGCGGGCGGTTTTTTCGTCATAAAATGACAAAAATATGGCACTTTCGCATTCTCTATCGAATGCTCACGTGGTATAGTAGCAGTAGTATAAATGGTATAGAATGCCTATTGCGATCATAGATTCCGCTCTTCATATATGCCAGGGGAAGGATTTGTTCGTTCATGACTAAGAAACAGAGAAAACAGCGCCTGAAGTCCGTGAAGAAAGCAGCCCAACTATTCGGCACGGCAACCGCGCTGGCCGTTCCGGTTGCCCTCGCGGTACCCGGATTTGCCAGTGCAGACCCGGTTGCCATCCCGCAGCCGGTTAATCTCCCGGTCGTCATCAAGAGCATCAACAGTACGCTCGCCAATGAGTATGCTTCTAAGATAAAGGCGGGAAGTAATTTCCAACTTGATCTGAACACGATTTTTGAAGAGGCGGATACGCTAGAGTATACCGTTGTTGTCCAGAATAACAGCGTAGCCGACGTTAAGGTTACGAGTACGAACAAATTGGCTTTTAACCTCAAAAAAACCGGCTCCACCATGGTAGATCTCATCGTACATAAGCCGAATGAGAGCATGTCCATTCATGAACGCTTCACTCTAAAGGTCGGTGCCAACGGGGCGCTCGATCCCGATCAAGACGGAGCGGGGATTGCTGATATTATCAAGTATTTCAACAGCCACGCCGGCGAATTCCACTCCACAGGTGATTACCGCACACTCCTGCAAGCCGCCGTTTCAAGTACAGTGCCGACGCCGAATCATGCGCCGTTTGTCTCCCCTGAAACCACATCTATCGTAATGCCAGCAGGAACCTACACCGAAATTCAATTAAACGATCTATTCAGCGACGAAGATGGCGATGAGCTTTCCTTCGAGCTGATTGACCCTCCATCCAGCAGTTCCTTTGTCAATGCACACCTTTACAGTGAAACTAGTACTCTAGTCCTAACGGCTGTAAATCCAAGCTCGCAGTCTCTCATTGTTACAGTGGATGGGACAGATGGTGAAGAGAGTGCTACGAAGCTGTTTAGTGTGACGGTTGGGGCTGCGCCAGTGGTGAATCATCCTCCGGTGGCAGGTGCAATTAGCTTCGAAGTCGATGAAGACGGCAGCTATCTCGGTACGTTTAACGGAACGGATGCGGATGAGACAGACACACTTACATACAGCGTGCTCACTCCGCCTGGGCACGGTACGCTAAGTTATGATTCGCTAGATTTGAACCAGTTTAGATATACGCCTGCAGCGGGGTTTAGCGGGACGGACAGCTTCACTTATGTGGCGAATGACGGCACGGCGGAATCGCTGAAAGCGACAGTTTCGATTACGATTAACCCCGTGAACGATAAGCCGGTAGCAAATGCGATTAGTTTAGAAGTCGATGAAGATGAGAGCTATGTCGGAACGTTTACCGGAACAGATGAAGATACGACAGACACACTTACATACAAATTGATTTCTCAGCCGGGTCATGGAACGGTGAGCTACAGCTCACTGGAGTTGAATCAGTTTAGATATACGCCTGCTGCGAACTTTAGCGGAACGGATAACTTCACTTACGTGGCGAACGATGGAACGGTCGATTCGGAGCAGGTGACAGTATCGATCACAGTTCATCCGAAGAACGATAAACCGGTAGCGAACGCGATCAGCTTTGAAGTGGATGAGGATGGCAGCTATGTGGGTACGTACAGCGGCACGGATGTAGATGCGACAGACACACTTACGTACAAAGTGATCTCTCAGCCGGGCAACGGTACGCTGAGCTTTGGCTCGCTGGCATTGAATAAGTTTAGATACACGCCTGCAGCGGATTTTAGCGGAACGGATAGCTTCACTTATGTGGCGAACGATGGAACGGAAGACTCGGAAGCGGTAACCGTCACGATTACCATCAACCCATTGAATGATCGGCCGGAAGCGAATGCGATTAGTTTTGAAGTGGATGAGGATGGCAGTTACACAGGGAATATGAGCGGCGTCGATAAGGATCATGATGGACTGACCTATCGAATTGGATCCGATCCGAGTAAAGGTCAGTTAACCTTTTCAGACGAAACAGGTGCATTTACTTACGCGCCTAATCCGGGAGTAAGCGGAGCAGACTCGTTTACGTATGTTGTATTCGACGGAACGATGACCTCGCAAGCGGTGACGGTTTCCATTACGATCAATCCTGTAAACGATAAGCCGGTAGCGGATGCGATCAGCTTTGAAGTGGATGAAGATGGCAGCTATGTGGGTACGTTCACCGGAACGGATGCTGATGAGACAGATACACTTACATACAGTGTGTTTTCTCCGCCGGGTCACGGCACACTGAGTTATAGCTCAATGGAGTTGAATCAGTTTAGATATACGCCGGCAGCGGACTTTAGCGGCGCGGATAGCTTCACTTACATGGCGAACGATGGAACGGTCGATTCGGTGCCTGTGACAGTATCTATCACGATCAATCCGGTGAACGATAAACCGGTAGCGAGTGCGATTAGCTTCGAAGTGGATGAGGATGGCAGCTATGTGGGTACGTTCACCGGAACGGACGTAGATGCGTCGGATATTCTTTCATATGAAGCTGAGACGCAACCGCTTCACGGTACGTTAAGCTATGGCTCGTTGGCGTTAAATCAGTTTAGGTATACACCGGCAGCGAACTACAACGGCACAGACTCATTCACCTATGTAGCGGATGATGGCACCGAGGAATCGCTGAAAGCGACTGTTTCGATTACGATTAAATCAGTGAACGATAAACCGGTAGCAAATGCGATCAGCTTCGAAATCGATGAGGACGGCAGCTATGTGGGTACGTTTACCGGAACGGACGTAGATGCAGCGGACATTCTTTCTTTTGAAGTTAATTCGCAACCGCTTCACGGAACGCTGAGCTATGACTCGCTCGAGTTGAATCTGTTTAGGTACACGCTGGAAGCGGATTACAACGGCTCGGATTCCTTCACCTACGTGGCGAATGACGGAACGGTCGATTCAGTGCCTGTGACAGTATCTATCACGATCGATCCGGTGAACGATAAACCGGTAGCGAGTGCGATTAGCTTCGAAGTGGATGAGGATGGCAGCTATGTGGGTACGTTTACTGGAACGGATGCAGATGCGGCGGACATTCTTTCATTTGCAACTGCATCGATACCAAGTCACGGTACGCTAAGCTACAGCTCGCTGGAGTTGAACCAGTTTAGATACACACCGGCAGCGAACTACAACGGCACGGACTCTTTCACCTATGTGGCGAATGATGGAACCGGCGAATCGTTGCCAGTGACAGTATCGATCACCGTTACACCGAAGAACGATAAACCGGTAGTGAACGCGATCAGCTTTGAAGTGGATGAGGATGGCAGCTATGTGGGTACGTACAGCGGCACGGATGTAGATGAGACAGACACACTTACGTACAAAGTGATCTCTCAGCCGGGCAACGGTACGCTGAGCTTTGGCTCGCTGGCATTGAATAAGTTTAGATATACGCCGGCAGCGGACTTTAGCGGAACGGATAGCTTCACTTATGTGGCGAACGATGGAACGGAAGACTCGGAAGCGGTAACCGTCTCGATTACCATCAACCCATTGAATGATCGGCCGGAAGCGAACGCGATTAGTTTTGAAGTGGTTGAGGATGGCAGCTACACAGGCAATATGAGCGGCGTAGATAAGGATCATGATGGACTGACCTATCGAATTGGATCCGATCCGAGTAAAGGTCAGTTAACCTTTTCAGACGAAACAGGTGCATTTACTTACGCGCCTAATCCGGGAGTAAGCGGAGCAGACTCGTTTACGTATGTTGTATTCGACGGAACGATGACCTCGCAAGCGGTGACGGTTTCCATTACGATCAATCCTGTGAACGATAAGCCGGTAGCGGATGCGATCAGCTTTGAAGTGGATGAAGATGGCAGCTATGTGGGTACGTTCACCGGAACGGACGCAGATGCGGCGGATATCCTTACATTCGCAACTGCATCGTTACCAAGTCACGGAACGCTAAGCTATGACTCGCTCGAGTTGAATCAGTTTAGGTACACGCCGGAAGCGGATTATAACGGCACGGACTCCTTTACCTACGCGGCTAACGATGGAACGGTCGATTCCGTGCCTGTGACAGTATCTATCACGATCAATCCGGTGAACGATAAACCGGTAGCGAATGCGATTAGCATCGAAGTGGATGAAGATGGCAGCTATGTGGGTACGTTTACCGGGACGGATTTTGATGAAGCGGACATTCTTTCATTCGTAGCTACCTCGACACCAAGTCACGGGACACTGAGCTACAGCTCACTCGAGTTAAATCAGTTTAGGTACACACCTTATGAGGATTATTCGGGAACCGACTCCTTTACTTATAAGGTGAATGACGGAACGGAGGATTCGCTGGCACCAGCTACCGTTTCGATCACAGTCAAGCCTGTAAACGATCTGCCTACTGCGAATGAATTAAGTGTGGATGTCAACGTTGGCAGCAGTGTTGAAGGAAATCTTTGGGGTGAGGATCTTGATGAAGGCGATTCGCTGTCATATAGCATTGTAACTGCGGCAAGCCACGGTACAGTGACGATAAGTTCAACCGAATTAGGTCATTTTACGTATCAACAGGATGGCAGTGAGCAAGCATTCGATTCGTTTACTTATAGGGTCTATGATGGAACAGGGTATTCCCAGGAAGCGACCGTATCCATTTCAATACACTCGGTAAATGCAGCTCCGATAGCGGAAGACTTTGAAATCGCAGTGACGGGGAATGCTCCGTACGAGGATATCTTGCGCGGCGGGGATGCAGATGGGGATGAATTGACCTATTCCATTTATCTTTCCCCAGGTGCAGGCAGCGTGGAATTGAATCCGGAAACGGGCGAGTTTACTTATACACCGATGAGCGGCGTATCCGGCGCGGATTCGTTTGCGTATCAAGTTTATGACGGAAAGAAGTATTCCAATATTGCTTCCGTAGTAATTTCAATAGCTGAAAATGAACTGCCGACTGCATCCGATATGGAGCTTCAAGTGCCGGAAGCTGAATCGCATGCCTATGTTTTGGAAGGCAGTGATGTGAACACGAATGACATATTAAGCTATAGCCTGTTAGAGGGACCTCAACACGGTGAATTGATCATGAATGAGCCGGAGCCGGGGATGTTTACTTATACACCTACGGAAGGCTATAGTGGCAGTGACTCATTCACCTATGTGGTGAACGATGGTTGGGGGGATTCCAATACGGCAACCGTATACATCACAGTTGGTGACGGAAGGCCGAAGGCGATACCGCAAACCGTTGAAACGCTTGAAGATGAGCCTGTCTCCGGAACATTATCAGGAGCAGGTGGCAACGGAGAAGGTCTACAATTTTTCTTAGGTGGGACAAAGGTAAAAGGAGACGTAACGCTAGATCAAGAGACCGGCGAATTCACTTATACGCCGAATGAGAACGCCAACGGAGTGGGTTCCTTTACGTTCAAGGTCTATGACGGAACCTCGTATTCGGATGAAGTGACCGTTACGGTGAATATTACGCCGGAAGACGATGAACCGATTGCCGGTATGGTAGGTCTGGAAGGTTACATTCAGCTTCGCCCGGATCAAACGGCCATGCTGGATCTGTCTCAGATTTTCACCGAAGTGGACGGTCAGCAGCTTACGTATCGTGCAACCTTCCAAGGCAATAGCAGCTTAAACGGAACGCTTAATGGATCGAGTTATTATTTGAATGCGCTGGGCTCCCCAGGCTTCACTTCTTTCGATTTACAGGCTAGCGATGACGGCTTTGAAACGTATGTTTCGGCCCCGGTTATGGTTCAGGTCGATGGAGGCAACCTTCCGGATGTAGAGGAAATCAGCAATGATCAAGATGAGTATACCGTTGATCTATCCGAATATTTCTATGGTTATTTCGATTATGTTGCGTTTGACGCGGAATCAGGCGCAATGCTGCCGATTGAAGAGTCGACGTTAACGGTTCCGTTGGAAGATGATGATATTGTCACTGTTGTCGTTTCAGCTAGAGACGGATACGGTTTGACGATTACAGATACTTTCAACCTGTATGTAGGGATCGGTTTCAAAGATATTGGCGTGCAGTTCTTCGACAATAACGAGGGTTACGAGGATCACAATGCTTATTTAGACATGAAAGACATCTTCCATAATGCCGTTGAATTCCAAGTTACCGCTTATAACGAAGAAGAGATCAAGGGTATCGGCAGTTATACGCTAGGCGTCTGGACGGTTGATCCATGGCTGAACCTGTCGACGGATGTAACATTTACGACTGTGTCAGAGGTTGAAGTCAAAGGGCGTACGGCAGATGGGATCGAAAAAAGCTACACGCTCCGAATTCGGGAAAATACGGCTCCGACTTTAGATGGCGGTGGAGAAGCGCCACCGATCCTGCTTAAGAAAGGCGAAACGGTTGAGCTGGCAATCACGGATGCCGAGGGAGATCCTATTACTTCGGTTATTGCAGATCCTGACGATTCGATCTGCGGCGACAATAGCAGCTGTGTCACTGCCACCTACGCTGACGGGAAGCTGTTTGTAACAGCAGGGATGGAAAACGGTTCTGCGACACTGGATATCATGACATCGGATGGTCTGCCGTTTGGCACCGGTTATTCTTATCGTACCTTCATTATCTATGATGATAGCATTGATATTGTAGACGACTTTAGTATCGATAAAGAACTTGCAGGGCTGTTAGCGGGCATGGACGTAGGTTCATTGACGCTCGTAGGTGTTGAAAGTGAATACATGATTCATGATCCCGGAGCCACATTGAATGGGACAACGTTACATTTTGACGTTAATTCAGAGGCCATGTACCCGGGCGACAGCGAGTTTATAACCGTAACCATTACGGACGGCAATATCACCAGAGTACTCACCCTGTACATGAATGTTGCTTGGACGGAAATAGACCCAGGATCCGCTTAGAAGAAAGTAAAGAAGTTTAACCAATGGCCAACTCATTTCAGGTTGGCCTTTTCTTTTCAACTCAACCCAAAGGAGAATGAGCCCTTGAATCAGGCAACGGATAGAAAACAGTCAGCTTCGAACGCCATTCGTCAAGCGCTAACGGCCCGCAAGTTCAAACTGGCGGAGAAGCTCGCACTGGATAGTCTGCGCAGCCAGCCGCTGCTTGCACAGAATTGGGTGTTTCTTGGGGAAGCGCTGCTGCATCAAGGCTGCGTTCAAGAAGCAGGACATGCCTTCGAGAGAGGCAGCGTGCTAGACCCGCAGGCGCAGTGGGGGAGCGAGGTGCAGAAGGTGCTGGCGGGCAAACCGCCGGGGGACAAGCGCGAGGATTTAGCGGAATTGTGGCAGCTGCAACCGGCCGTAACCGTTGCGGCCGCTATTATGACGCGGAATGAAGCGCGTTGTATCGTCCGCTGCGTCAATAGCTTACAGGATGCCGTGGATGAGATCATTATCATTGACTCGGATTCTACGGACGGCACGATTGAGCTTGTCGAGCATATGCCGAAGGTGAAGATTATTCGGAGCGTGGCGCTGAATGATGATTTTGCGTGGAAACGAAATCAAGCTCTGCCACATATCAAGAGCGATTGGGTGCTCTGGGTGGATGCGGATGAATGGCTCTTTCAGGAGGACATCGGCGCTGTCCGGTTGGCGGCATCGATGTTCCATGATCGGTTTCAGCACACGGTTCTTAATGTATGCCAAGTCAATCAGATCCAAGGCAAAATATCGGCTGATTATGCGAATCCACGGATGTTCCCGCTTAATCGCGGCTTGCATTATTACGGGCGCGTTCACGAGCAGGTTGTGATTGAAGGCGAAGATATGTACGACAACCGCATGATGCGGCGTCCGGTTCGCATTCGGCTTCATCATGACGGCTACGAGCCGGCTATTATGGGTCAGCAGAACAAGCTGGAACGGAACTTGCGGCTGCTGAAGCTGATGGTGGAGCAGGAACCGGACAATCCGGGCTGGCTGCTTTATTATGGCAGAGAGACGCTTGCGACAGGGGACATTGAGAAAGCAAAAGCGTTATTCCTAGAAGCGGAGCGGCTTGCGCCGGGTAAGCCGAATTTTGGCAGGCTGCTGGATGTCCTGATGTATTTGAACAAAATCTATATGAGCACGAAGGATTATGAGCAAGCACAGCGCGTTTGCTTGCGTGCCCTTGAGGTGCAGCCGAACTTCCCGGATGCCAAGTATCATTTGGCGAAAGCTAAGATGAGGCAGGCGGGGGTTCTGCTGCAGCAGGCAGAGCGCAGCCTCAAAGAATCGAAGGAGGCCTTCCGTACGTATCGGGGAACCGTTACGGCGGATGCTGCCATTGCCGATTGGAAAGCGGATCTTGCGCTGGCGGATCTGACAGCAATCGCGGGCAAGCAAGCGGAGGCGAAAGCCCAATATGAACAGATTCTGGGCCGTCATCCCGAACTGAATATGGTGCTAAAGAAACTAGCCGGCATGAACAACGAATAAAAGTTGAACTCGACTGACATGCTGTTGTCAGTAGACCTGCGATATAGTAAATGCGAGAAGGAATTCGAAGCAGGTTATGGAGGCGATAGGCAATGTTTAGAACGGTAAAGGATTTTATTGAAGACTATAAAGATGAATCGCAAGGGACGCAGAAACTTCTTGATCTGCTGACGGATGAATCGCTGACTCAAGCGGTCGGAGAAGGTCGCAGAACAATTGGCCAATTGGCATGGCATTTGATCCACGATGATACAGGGATGCTGCGCCGTATCGGACTTGATTTCAAGGCCCCGGCTGCCAAATCAGAACCGCCGCAATCGGCAGCGGTTATTGCCGCAACCTACCGCGAAACAGCGGCTTCCATTCTTGAAGCGGCTTCGCAGTGGTCCGATGAGAAGCTGCTTGAGAGCCATAACATTTTCGGCGAGGTTTGGGAGAATGGTCTGACGATGCAGCTCTTCATCAAACATGAGGTCCATCATCGCGGTCAACTGACCGTCCTGATGCGCCAAGCCGGACTGCCTGTTGCGGGTTTGTACGGTCCTTCCAAGGAAGAATGGGAACAGATGGGCATGACAGCGCCGAAGTGATGTACGGATACATGAAGAAGGCCGAACGGTCTCCACTCGCATGCGAGGGGAAGACTGCTCGGCCTTTTCTCTTGTTTCTACAAGCCGCCTAAACTGCGCAGCAGCTCTTCGTGCTCGGTGCGTTTGAAATGATTGGCCCATCCGAGCGGCGTACCGTTATAACGGCGATCTCTCCCATTCAGATCGGCGCCTCGGTCCAGGAGCAGATGGATGATGGCCGTATTCGTACCGGCCGCTGCCCAGTGGAGCGGTGCTGCTCCGGTATGGTCAAAGCCGGAAGGAATGCCGTTCACATCGGCACCGCGGTCAAGCAGATAGGCGGCGGATTCGTAGCTGCCTCCAATAATGGCATAGATGAGCGCTTGCTGCAGCAGCTCCTCGGGAGCGCTTGGAGTCGTTGTATTTACAGGCTCGCGGTGTTTGCCTGCGCTAGGCAGAAGCGTTCCATCCGAGCTGAAGAAGGAGGGAAGCAAATCGACTCGGCCTACGGCAGCAGCAAGCTCGAGATCCAGCGCCGCGCCTCGGCGAACGAGCAGTTTCGTCACCTTCGTGCAGCCATACCAAAGGGATTGCGCAAGCGGTCTGCGGTCATCATTCAAGCCGTCGATTGGCGTGCCGGCATCCAGCAGCAAGGTCGCCATCGCAACATCGTCGTTGCTGGCCGTCCATTGCAGCGACGTTTCTCCGCGCTCCGGATCAATAGCCCTCGCATTAACATCTGCTCCCGCATCCAGCAGCGCTTGTCCAATTTCAAGCTGGTTCGGATAATGTCCGGGCCAGTCACATAGATGATGCAGCAGCGTTCTGCCTTGCAGCGACCTGGCATTCGCCAAAGCGGGATGCGCCTGCAGCAGCTGCTTGAGCAGCTCTACATTTCCGGTCTTCACCGCCGTATAGGCATCCGGAAATACTGCCGCGAGCGATTCATCTTTTGCTTGATTATCGAGCTTATTCTCACCATTCATCCGTTAATCATCTCCAACCCGTAATGGTCAAAACATGAGGCCTTTGTTCCCACTCTATCATGAATCGGCCCCGGCGAAAATACGATGTAATAAGCGCCAAATAGCAGGCAACGCTTCTGTCTGATTCAAGAAGGGGGAGCGTATGAGGTGAAATTCTCTCTGACGGAAGAACAATTGATGATTCGCGAGATGGCGGCACGGTTTGCGGAGCATGAGGTTGCAAGGGAAGCAGGCGGACTGGATGAGGCCGAATTATTCGACAGGCGTTCGTTTGACGCGATGGCGCAGCTAGGTTTTACGGCATTGCCTTGGCCCGAGGAGGACGGGGGCGCAGGTGGAGGATTTCTCAGTTTTGTGCTGGTGCTGGAGGAGCTGTCCCGCGTAAGCGCGTCGCTTGGCGCGGCGCTGTGGGCGCATGTTTTTCTGTCGGCGTGGCCGCTGCATCGGTTCGGGAGCGTGGAGCTGAAGCGTCATTATCTGAAGAGACTTATCGATGGGAACAGCATGGGTACGGGCGTGCTTCCGGGGGCGGTTGATCCGAATACCACACTTCGAATTGGCGTCTTTGGGCAATTGCAGTTGCAGGACGATGGGGTAGAAGAGGAGTGTTATGTCCTAAACGGTCAGCAAAAATATATCCTCGGCGGCACGACGGCAGACTTCTTCATCATTTACGCGGTAACCGGAGAAAGCGCGGGAGGGAGACGCAAGCGCTACAGCGCTTTTATTATCGAGAAAGACTGCCCCGGCCTCTTGATTCAGCCGGTCACGAAGAAGCTTGGTTTGCGCTCGGCGGGAATGGCGCATTTGAAATTTCAGGATTGCCGCGTACCGAAGCGGCAGCGAATCGGTCGTGACGGCCAAGGCGGCGCGATCGCAGGCCGTGCGGCGGCAGGTGTGCGCTACGGCCTTGCCGCGGTTGCCGCGGGAATTACCCAAGGCGCTTCGGAAGCTGCGCTTGGTTATGCCAAGGCGCGTTCGCAGTTCGGCAAGCCGATCGCGAAACATCAGGCGGTGGCCTGGATGCTGGCGGATATGCGGACTGCCGCCGATGCATCGAAGCTTCTTGTGTATCAAGCCGCTTGGCAGGAGGATCGGGGGCTTACGGACGGTGAAGGCTGGGAAGCTGCGCTGGCGCTTAGCTTTGCCGCGGATGCGGCGATGACGTCGACGATTCATGCCGTTCAGGTCTATGGCGGTTATGGCTATATGAAGGAATATCCGGTAGAACGGTTCATGCGCGATGCGAAGGCGGTGCAGATTTTCAAAGGACTGGACCTCAGTTCGAAAATGCCGCAGCCCAAAGGAAGAGGCAGTGGCGGAAGCGGAAAGGAAAGGGGGCGACGCCATGGCTGAGCTCGTCATTGTAGGGAGCGCTCGGACGGCCTTCGGCAAGTTTGGCGGAGCGCTGAAGGGGATGAAGGCGACTCGGCTTGGCGCACTCGCCATTGAAGGCGCGCTGCAGCGCGGGGGTATCTCGCCTGCGGCAGTGGATGAGGTCATTATGGGCATGGCCGTTCAAGCGGGAGCGGGCCAGAATCCGGCAAGGCAAGCATCCATACTGGCAGGAGTCAGCCATACGGTGCCGGCTGAGACCATCAATAAAGTGTGCGCCTCCGGGATGCGGGCACTGACGATGGCCTCGCAAATCATAACAGCCGGCGATGCGGAGCTGATCGTCGCAGGCGGCATGGAGAGCATGAGCCAAGTGCCGTATGCGTTGACCGAAGCTCGGTCAGGCATGCGTCTTGGGGATGGCCGGGCAGCGGATCTATTGCTCCGCGATGGGTTACGCTGCGCTTTCGCTGATATGCATATGGGGGACTATGCCGACAACATTGCCGCTGAATATGGCATTAGCCGCTTGGAGCAGGATGCATGGGCGCTGCGCAGTCACGAGCGTGCCGTCCAGAGCAGCCTGCAGGGCTACTTTCATTCGGAAATTATCCCCGTTCCATTACCTGGCGCAGTGCCGACGCAGAGCCACGTGTTCGCGATCGATAAGGATGAGGCTCCCCGCGGAGACACAAGCGCAGAGAAGCTGGCAGCGCTGAATCCGGTATTCGCTGCCGGCAATTCCGGCACGATTACGGCCGGCAATGCCCCAGGGCTTAACGATGGTGCGGCCGCGCTCGTTGTGGCCGCGAAGAGCAGGGCGCTGCAGAATGGCTACGTTCCGCAGGCCGTGCTGCTCGGTCATGCCGCGGTTAGCGTGGAGCCGCGCAACTATCCCATTGCGCCGGCTTTTGCCGTGCAGAAGCTGCTGCAGCAGCACGGGCTCGCGATGGATGCGATTGACCGCTTCGAGATCAACGAAGCGTTCGCGGTCGTCGTCTTGGCCTGCGGCAAGCTGGCAGGCTGGGATGCCGACAAGGTCAACGTGCACGGCGGCGCGATCGCGCTCGGCCATCCTGTCGGGGCAAGCGGAGCGCGGATTGTGATGACGCTGATCAACGACTTGAAGCGGCGCGGCGGGGGGCTTGGGATTGCCGCGATTTGCAGCGGCGGCGGTCAAGGCGATGCCGTGTTGGTTCGGGTGGACTAGGTTGGAATTTGAGGTATAGAAACAAGTGAAAAAGCAATGGCAGGGTAAAGGCAGAAGGGCTAGGGAAGGCGGGAGTCATTCATGGCAGATATCCACCATGTGTCGGTCGTCGGAGCAGGCCAGATGGGAAGCGGCATCGCGCTTGTTGCCGCGCAGGCAGGCTGCCAAGTGCTGCTGCATGATGCGGAAGCGGGACGCATCAGCAAGGCATTGGCGCAAATCGGCATGCAGCTCACCGGCAGCGTTGCGAAAGGCAGAATCACGGAAGAGTCGGCCATGCAGGCGCTTGGGCGCATAACCGCCGCGGCTGACTTGGAGGCTGCCTCAGGCGCTGATCTTGTCATCGAAGCGGTAACCGAAAGCATGCCGGTGAAGAAGGCCCTGTTAGCTAAGCTTGATGGTATTTGCGGGCAAGGGGCGATTCTGGCAAGCAATACGTCATCGCTGTCGCTCACAGAATTGGCAGCGGTGACGGGGCGGCCGGAACAGGTGATCGGGATGCATTTTATGAACCCCGTTCCGGTCATGAAGCTCGTCGAAATCATTCGTGGCTTGCGAACATCGGATGATGTCTATGCCACCATTGCGAAGCTGGCGGAGCGGATGGGGAAGACGCCGCTGGAGGTGCGGGATTTTCCGGGATTCGTGTCCAACCGCATTCTGATGCCTATGATCAATGAGGCCGTGTACACAGTGTATGAAGGCGTGGCTTCGATCGAAGCCGTCGACGGCGTGATGAAGCTGGGCATGAATCATCCGATGGGCCCGCTGGCATTGGCTGACCTGATTGGGCTCGACACCTGCCTTGCCATCATGGAAACGCTGCACGAAGGCTTCGGCGATTCCAAATACCGGCCTTGTCCGCTGCTTCGCAATTATGTTGCAGCCGGTTGGCTGGGTCGCAAGAGCGGGCGAGGCTTCTACGCGTACGAAGGGGGGTGACCGTTGCTATGCTGCTGCATTTTACGGATGAGCAAGAACGGTTGCGTGCGAGGGTCCGAGATTTTGCCATGCAGGAAGTAGCCAAATTCATCCCTGAAATGGAGGAGCATGACCGTTTTCCGGCGCAGCTCGTGAGGGAGATGGGCGCGAGGGGCTTGATGGGGCTGCCTGTGCCGGCTGCATGGGGCGGAAGCGGGCTGGAGCTAACCTCCTATATGCTCACCATTGAAGAAATCGCTCGGGTAAGTGCGACGGTTGGGGTTATTTTGTCGGTGCATACGTCGGTTGGGACGCTTCCGATTCTATATCACGGCACGTCGGAGCAGAAAATGAGGTGTCTGCCTAAGCTCGCCTCTGGGGAATGGTTAGGCGCTTTTGCGTTAACCGAGCCGCATGCAGGCTCAGATGCCTCGACGATTCGGACGGCAGCGGTTCGACATGAGGATAACTATGTGCTGAACGGCACGAAGGTGTTTATAACGAATGCGGGTGAAGCCGACCAATACGTGCTGTTCGCATCGGTGCATAACGGGCAAAGCGGCAGTGTAGGCGGGATAACTGCTTTTCTCGTTGATAAGGATACGCCGGGCTTTCGGGTGGGTAAAAAAGAGAAAAAAATGGGGCTGCACGGATCGAACACCTGCGAGCTGATCCTGGAGGATGCGATCGTGCCGGCGGGCCAGCGCCTCGGCGAGGAAGGGCAAGGCTTCGCCATTGCCAAATCGGCGCTGAACGGCGGGCGGATTGGCATTGGCGCGCAGGCGCTCGGGATTGCGCGAGCGGCGCTGACTTTGAGCGAGCAGCTGCTGCGTGCGCTGCCTCATCGGGAACGGAGCAGAGCCGCGGCGGAGTATCGGGAGCTTGCGGCGCAGGTGGAGGCGGCTGCGCTGCTCGTGTATCGCGCGGCGGATATGCATCAGCGCGGCGTGCGGTGCACGAAGGAAGCGTCCATGGCGAAGATGTTCGCCAGCGATACCGCAATGCATGCGACGACGAAGACGCTGCAGTGGTGCGGCAGCAGCGGTCTGGCGGCTGAATTGCATGCGGAGCGGCTGTTCCGCGATGCGAAAGTGACGCAAATCTACGAGGGTACGAACGAAATTCATCGGCTGGTGATTTCCGGCGAGCTGCTGCGAGGCAGTTAAGAGGATAACAGTTAATCTGAACGGTGTTTGCTTGCGGTCTGTTGTGGAGGGAGATGAGGGCATATGGGATCAACGAATCGCAGCTCGCCGGGAAGCCGGCTTCGAGAGGCGCTGCAGCAAGAGAAGCCGCTTCAGGTGGCAGGAGTGATTCATGCTTATGCCGCGCTGCTCGCCGAATCGGCGGGTTTTCGCGCGCTGTATGTGTCTGGTGCAGGAGTGGCAAACGCATCGTACGGATTGCCGGACCTCGGAATTACGACGCAGGGCGATGTGCTGGAGGACGTGCGGCGCATCAGCAGCGCGGTTGAATTGCCGCTGCTTGTGGACGCCGATACCGGCTTCGGTTCGGCGTTTAACATTGCGCGCACCGTACGCGAGATGATCCGCGCCGGTGCCGCTGGCATTCATATTGAGGATCAGGTGGCCGCCAAGCGCTGCGGGCATCGACCGAACAAAGCCATCGTCAGCCCTGCGGAGATGGTGGATCGTATCCGAAGCGCGGCAGATGCGAAGATTGACGCGGATTTTGTGCTCATGGCACGTACGGATGCGCTTGCTTCGGAAGGCATGGAAGGCGCTGTCGCAAGGGCGCAGGCGTATGTGGAGGCCGGTGCGGATATGATTTTTCTGGAGGCGGCCGGGAGTTTGGAGGAGTATAAGGCATTCACGGACGTGGTGAAGGTACCGGTGCTCGCGAACGTGACGGAGTTCGGGCGGACCCCGCTCTTCACGGTGGATGAGCTGGCAGCGGCCGGGGTATCGCTGGTGCTGTATCCGTTGTCGGCCTTCCGTGCGATGAATGCGGCAGCGTTAAAGGTATATCAGACGATTCGGGAGCAAGGGTCTCAAGCCTCCGTGCTTGGCGAAATGCAGACGCGCGAGGAGCTGTACCGATATCTCGGCTACTACGATTATGAGCGCAAGCTGGATGCGCTGTTCGCCGCACGGAACTCGGAGGAGGAATGAGAGATGACCGTGAAGAAGCCCGGAGGCTTGGCCGGCATTGAAGCCGGTGAAACGGCAATCAGTACGGTAGGAAAAAACGGATTGGGACTCACCTACCGCGGATATTCCATCGAGGATTTGGCAGAGCACGGCAGCTTTGAGGAGACGGCGTATCTGCTCATTCGGGGAAAGCTGCCGAATGTCGATGAGCTTGCGGCTTATCGGCGCAAGCTGGCGGAAGCAAGCCAGCTGCCGGAGACGCTGCAGCGAATTCTGGAGCTGCTGCCTGCAGATGCGCATCCGATGGAGGTGCTGCAGGTGGGCTGCATCGCGCTTGGAACGATGGAGCCGGAATCGGCATCGGTTGGCGCAGCCGATATAGCGGATCGGCTCATTGCTCTGACAGGCCCGATGCTGCTGCATTGGCATCATTTTCATAGGCGGGCTGCCGGTGGGGATGGTTCGGTGGAGGCGCTTCAGTTGGAGTCCTCGGCAAGCGAAGATTCGGTTGACGCTAAAGCCGCTGAGGGAGTGGAATCCGAGGTCACTGCGGATGCCCCCGGATCGAACGGTTCGGACACCGGCGAGGTGCAAGAAGAGCCGTTCGACCTCGACCATTACACGGTAGCGAGCCATTTTCTCTATTTGCTGCATGGCAAACATGCGGAGCATCTCGCTATTCGCGTATTCGATGTTTCGCTTATTCTGTATGCCGAGCATGAGTTTAACGCATCGACTTTTGCCGCCCGCGTAACGGCTTCCACGCTGTCGAACTATTACTCTTGTATTGCGACCGGCATCGGCACGCTGCGGGGCAATCTTCACGGCGGAGCGAATGAGGCTGTCATGGAGCTGATTACTCAGTTCGACAATGCGGAGGAGGCGGAAGCGGCCACGCGTGCGAGACTGGCGGCGAAGCAGCTCATTATGGGGTTTGGCCACCGGGTGTATACCGTTTCCGATCCGCGTTCGGACATCATCAAGAAATGGTCGGAGACACTCTCCTTGTGGGCGGATGACAGCCAGCTCTATGCGATTTCGGAAGCCGTCGAACAGGTGATGCGCCAGGAAAAAAGCTTATTTCCGAACCTCGATTTCTACAGCGCCACCGCCTATCATTTCATGGGCATCCCTACGCGGATGTTCACGCCGATCTTCGTGATCTCTCGTTTGACGGGCTGGACGGCGCACATTATGGAGCAGCGGCAAAATAACCGCATTATCCGGCCGACCGCCGCCTATGTCGGGCCTGATCCGCTGCCTTGGCCGGCTGTTCATGAACGCCATTAAGCGATAATGGGAGGTGCTGCCGCAATGGGACATGGTCAGGATAATAGTCGGCCTGAGCCGGATCAAGTGCTTGCCGATATGGCTTCCTATGTAACGGATTATTCGGTAGACAGCGAGCTTGCCTATGAGACGGCTCGCTATTGTTTGATGGATACGATTGGCTGCGGCATGCTGGCATTAAATTATCCGGCCTGCACCAAGCTGCTCGGCCCGGTTGTGCCGGGAGCAGAGATGGAGGGCGGCGTACGTGTGCCGGGGACCTCGTTTCGGCTAGATCCGGTGACGGCTGCTTTTAACATTGGCTGCATGATTCGCTGGCTGGATTATAACGACACTTGGCTTGCCGCGGAGTGGGGTCACCCGTCCGATAATCTCGGGGCCATTCTCGCTGCTGCCGACTATGCAAGCAAGGTAAGGCAGGCTGCGGGACAGCCTCCGCTCGTCATGCGCGATGTGCTTACCGCTATGATTAAGGCGCATGAGCTGCAAGGCGTAATGGCGCTCGAAAATAGCTTTAACCGGGTCGGACTCGACCATGTCGTGCTTGTAAAAGTGGCGTCCACCGCGGTAGCGACCGGCCTGCTTGGCGGTACGAAGGATGAGATCACGCAGGCGCTGTCCCACGCGTGGATCGACGGCCATGCGCTACGCACCTATCGGCATGCGCCGAACACCGGATCGCGCAAGTCCTGGGCAGCCGGCGACGCAACGAGCCGTGCATTGCGATTGTCGCTGATAGTGCTGCGAGGGGAGATGGGGTATCCATCCGCGTTGTCGGCCAAGGGATGGGGCTTTTATGATGTGCTTTTCAAAGGTAAACCGTTCTCGCTCTCGCGTCCTTACGGCTCCTATGTCATGGAGCATGTGTTGTTCAAAATCTCTTTCCCAGCCGAATTCCACGCGCAAACCGCAGTGGAAAGCGCAATCGCGCTGCATCCCCACGTTGCCGACAGGCTCGACGAAATCGCTCGGATTACCATCACCACACATGAGTCCGCAATCCGCATCATCGACAAGAAAGGGCCGCTGCACAACCCTGCCGACCGCGACCATTGCTTGCAATACATGACGGCGATCGGTCTGCTCCACGGCTCATTGACTGCCGATCATTACGAGGACGAGGCGGCGGCAGATCCACGAGTTGATCGTTTGCGCAATTTAATGGAGGTGAAGGAGCGGGCTGACTTTACGGTCGACTATCTGGACCCGGACAAACGCTCGATCGCAAACAGCGTGCAGGTGTTCTTCACGGACGGCAGCGCGACGGATGACGTACTGACGGAGTATCCGATCGGCCATAGGCGCAGGAGGGATGAAGGAATTCCGTTGTTGAAAAAGAAGTTTGAATCAAATCTGCTGACGCGATTCTCCGCAGAACAAACGGCACGCATTACAGCGGTATGCGAGGACCCGCAGCTGCTGGAGCCGATGAGCGTGAGCGCGTTTCTGGAGCTGTTCGCTCCTTGACGGGAAACGACTCGCTTACTTAGGAGTCGTTTTTTTGTTGGCTGCAGTGTGCGAGCGTGCCTTAGCCCGCCCGCCGCAAGCCTCTTCCACCATGACTACGGTAGCCTGAGAGACTCAATATTGAACTCTCAGTTGAGTAAAGCCACTCCCACCACCACATCCGCTCCCTGAGAGTCGCAAAATGGAACTCTCAGAGGTAAAATCGCGCAAAAACAAAGCTGAGAGTTCGAAAATCGAACTCTCAGCTCGCCGCACCCCATCAAACCACTGCTCCCGCCTCTTGAGAGTCGCAAAATGGAACTCTCAGCTGAGGTAAGCCTCTCCCACCACTAATTCCTTCCCCTGAGAGTCGCAAAATGGAACTCTCAGAGGTAAAATCGCGCAAAAGCAAAGCTGAGAGTTCGAAAACCGAACTCTCAGCCGAGGCAAGCCCTCTCACAATCACCACTACCACGCCCTGATAGTCGGAAAACCCGACTCTCGATCACAAAATCACTGAAAAATGATGCTGAGAGTCGGAAAATCCGCCTCTTAACCACCCGAATCGCTCGCCGCGACCACTATCTTGCCCTGATAGTCGGAAAACCCGACTCTCGATCACAAAATCACTGGAAAATGATACTGAGAGTCGGAAAATCCGCCTCTCATCCATCAAAGTCGCCCGCCACCACGCCTACCACACCATCCCCGCCTCGCCCCTCCACAATCGCACCACACAAAAAAGCCGTCCCAACCCACATCCTACGGATGACGATCGGGACAGCTCTTCAACTTTTTAGCGTGCTTTTTAGAGGTACTTTAACGGTGCTTATTACCGGTGCAACCGGTAAGGCACAGTCGCAATTACAACGTCTTTCTGCGTGAACAGGTACGCGCGAAGCAGAAGGCTCGACTGGTTATGCAGAATGTTATGCCACCAGTGCTTCGTGATGAACTGCGGAATCAGCACGGTGATATGATCCGTCTCCTGCGTCTTCCATTCCACCGTCTCGATGAAGCGGACGAGCGGGCGGATAATGCTGCGGTAGCTCGAACGCAGGACGATCAGCCGCACGCCGGGATTCCACTCTTCCCATTTCTTTTCGAGCCGTTCGATTTCTTCTTCATCAAACCCGACATAGACCGCAACCACGTTATCCGTCAGCGATTTGGCATAGCTGATGGACTGCAGAACGACCTTCGTAATGCCAGCGACCGGAACCACGATGGTGCTGCCTTTAATCGCAGGTTTCTCTTTATCGATGTTGATCCGAAGCTCGTCAGCGGTGTTCATATAGTGGCGGTTGATCTTGTAGAACCCGATAATAACGATCGGCAAGAAGATGAAGACCATCCAAATCTGACTAAACTTCGTGAAAATAAAGATCAGCGTAATGATGAGCGTGGTCAACATACCGATTGTATTAACCGTCAGGCCAACGCCCCAGTTCGCCGGTTTCAGCTTAATCCAGCGGACCATCATCCCAAGCTGCGAGAGCGTGAACGGGATAAATACCCCGACCGCATAGAGCGGAATAAGATTTTCTGTGTCCCCGTGGAACAGGACGACTAAGAGCGCAGAGAACACGCCGAGAAAAATAATCCCGTTCGAAAACCCGAGCCGATCTCCGCGCACCATGAACGCATGGGGCATATACTTGTCTTTGGCCAGCATGAACGCGAGCAGCGGGAAAGCAGAGTAGGCCGTGTTAGCCGCAAGGAACAGAATCAATGCGGTAATCCCTTGAATCGCATAATAGAGGACACCTCGTCCGAACGTCGCGTTCGCGATTTGGGAAACGACGGTTTCCGTAGCGCTCGGCACGATGCCGTACCAATAAGCGAGCAAGCTGATACCGATGAACATGGCACCGAGAATGCTACCCATCATGATGAGCGTTGTCGCGGCATTGCGCTCCGCCGGTTTCTTGAAGTTCGGAATCGCATTGGATACGGCCTCGACGCCGGTGAGCGCCGAACAACCGGAGCTGAATGCCTTAAGTAACATGAACAAACTGATGTTGGACACCGCGGTGCCGATCTCCGGCACATCGGCATGGACGCCGCCTACGATTACTTTTACAACGCCTGCGATAATCAATACGAAGATCGCGCCGACGAAGAGATAGACGGGATAGGCAAGTACGGAAGCGGACTCCCCAATTCCCCGCAAATTCATGACCGTTAGAAATACGATCATAATTAAGGCGATGCTGACCCGATGATCATGCAGCGAAGGGAATGCGGATGTGATGGCATCGGTTCCTGCCGATGAACTAACGGCTACGGTCAGAATATAATCGACAAGCAGCGATCCGCCTGCAAGCAGCCCGGTGGAAACGCCTAAGTTATCTTTGGCCACGACATAAGCGCCGCCGCCCTTCGGATAAGCGAAGATGGTTTGACGATACGAGATAATTAGTATCAATAATAGACCGAGCACGGCAATGGATATCGGAATGGAGTACCACACCGCGGCAAAACCGGCAGCCATGAGTACGAGCAAGATCTGCTCCGTTCCGTACGCGACCGACGACAAGGCGTCGGAGGACAGTACGGCGAGTGCTTTTAGCTTACTGAGCTTCTCGCCTTCGAGTTCTGCGCTTTTCATCGGCCGCCCGATAAGAAGTCGTTTAAATCGGCTGATCATACATGTTCCTCTCTTCTTTGCTTGGGGTGAAAAAAATTTACAAGGATTTCTATTTTAGATTAACCTAAATGAACAGAATTCATTATAACAGAAATGCCGCTTGTTGGAAGAAGCAGTTTCGCTTGCTGCAGTTCCTTATTGAAGGCATTTTTCAAGATGATATACTGAGTAGGTACATATTGCCATGAGATGAGTAAATAGCGGTTAGAGGAGTTGGTAGAGCAGCATGTCAAACGTAATGAAATGGGATGGACATACACATACAAAGTTCTGCTATCACGGCAACGATGCGCCGTCGGAACTTTATGTGGACCGTGCCATTGAGCTTGGTTTTACGCGTTATACCATCAGTGAGCATCCGCCGCTTCCTGCAAATTGGGTACAAGACGAGAAGCTGATGTACGAGCTTGCCATGCCGAGCGAGGAGCTTCCGCTCTATATGGCCTATGCGAACTCGATCAAGCAGCAGTATGAAGGAAAAATCGATATTGTCGTCGGACTCGAGCTGGACTATTTGCAAGGTGCACTGCCGTTTACGGAAGCGATCGTTGAGCGGTATCAGCAGCAGCTGGAGGATGTCGTTTATTCAGTTCACTATTTACCGGGTAAAGACGGTATGTACTGCGTTGATTTCACGGCTGACGATTTCACGGCCAACTTATTAAGCTACTACGGTACGATGGAGAAGGTCGTCGACGAATATTACAACCATGTGGAAGCTGCCATTGCTTTCGCAAGTAAGCTTCCGATGCGCAAACGGATCGGTCATATTAATTTAATTGAGAAATTCGCACTGAAGCTTCCGCCCATCGATGAAGCGCAGATTCGGAGGCGCTTGACGACCCTCTTACCGTTGCTGCAACAAGGAAATGTCGGTATCGACGTCAATACGGCGGGCCTGCGCGTGCCGAGCTGCGGCAAGCCTTACGTGCCGGAATGGTTCATGCAGGAATGTATGACCATGGGGATTGAACTGGTTTATGGCTCAGACGCTCATCGTCCTGAACATGTCGGCTCCGGCTGGGATTGGTTTGAATCGCAGTTTAATCGCAGCTAGCAGCGCTCGGATCATGTCAAGAATTTATATTTTTTCGGCCTATCAGTAGGCATTCGCTGTTGCCTTGCGTATAGATAAGCAAAGGACCATAAACAAAGAAGGATTGACGCATATGGGAGAAACGGCGGCACAAGTGTACGACCCTAGCATCTGGCAAATCAGTTATTTGGAGCTGACGATTCGATTGGTGCTGGCGCTTATTCTGGGTGGTTTAATCGGAGTAGAACGCGAGCTTGGCGGGCATTCGGCAGGATTTAGGACACATATTCTCGTTTGTTTGGGATCTGCGGCGATCGTCTTGTTATCCATGTATGGTTTTGCCGAGTTTGCGGCAGATCCGAATGTCCGGCTAGACCCGGCCCGGTTAGCGGCTCAGGTGATCAGCGGGATTGGTTTTCTTGGCGCAGGGACGATATTGCGAACAGGGATTACGGTTTCGGGACTTACGACGGCTGCCTCGCTTTGGGTAGTCGCTGCAATTGGGCTTACGGTAGGCGCAGGGTTCTATTATGGATCCGCGGTGCTCACGCTCCTTGTCGTGGTCAGCTTGTTTTTCCTGAATAAGTTCGAGAAGAAATTCTCACGAACCAAGCGCAAGCAGGACTTGATGATGAAAATAAACAAAGATTCCGCAAGCCTGAACAAAGTTGTAACGGAGCTTCACCACTTCGGTATCCAGATTAGCAAAATCATCGTGGAGAACGAAGAAGCCGCGCATGGCGATTCCGGCGAGATGCTGATTGTCCGGATGCAAGTGAAGCTTAATTATAAGAAGCGTTTCGAGGAAGTCATCGTTTCGCTTGCTTCAATTGAAGGCGTTATCGGGATTGAAGCCGGAGGAGAATCGCTCTAGGATGGGGGATGAGTAAGATGGGGAAAAAACTGCATTATCGCGAGGACGGCACATTTACCATTGTGCAATTTACGGATCTTCACTGGCAAAATGGGGAGCCGGGAGATATCCTGACTCGTTTGCTGATGGAGCGGGTGCTCGAGAAAACTTCTCCAGACTTGGTCATCTTTACAGGCGATGTGATTTACAGCGACAATTGCACGGATCCGAGGCAGTCTTTTCGTGAGGCTGTGAGTGAAGTCGAGGTCAGAGGCATCCCATGGGCAGCTGTTTTTGGGAATCATGATACCGAGCATGGGATAACGCGAGATGAGTTGATGGACGTTCAGCTGGAGCACGAGCATTGTGTTGGCGAAGCGGGTCCGGAGGCGCTTAAAGGTACGGGTAATTTCAAGCTGTTAATTCAAGATTCCGGCACGGAAAAACCCCATCATGCTCTCTATCTCCTCGACAGCGGGAGCTATTCGGAGATTCCGAATCTTGAAGGTTACGCCTGGATTGGCCGTGATCAGATCGATTGGTATACGGCGCAATCCACGGCACTGAAGGCTGCAAACGACGGTCAGCCGCTGCCTTCGCTCGCTTTCTTCCATATTCCGTTGCCGGAATACGAAGAGGTATGGAGAAAAGAGCTGTGCTACGGCAGTAAGTTTGAAGGTGTCGCAAGTGCCCCTATCAATTCGGGGATGTTCGCCGCGATGGTGGAGATGGGCGATGTCGTGGGAACCTTCTGCGGGCATGATCACGTCAATGATTACCGGGGTGACCTGCATGGCATCAGCTTATGTTACGGCCGGGCCAGCGGCTATCAGACCTACGGCCGGGAAGGCTTTCCCCGCGGTGCGCGCGTCATTAAGCTGCACAAAGGAGCGCGGGAATTTACAACCGAAATCCAGTTGGATGATGGGACGGTCATTCGCGAGCCGCAGCCTCATTACCCGCAAGGGATGGAGTAGAGTCGAGAAGCTGTCTTTAACGTGCATCGGCGCACGCTTGAGGCAGTTTTTTATGTTCAACGTAGGGGGAAGTGAGCTGAGCTATCCCAGGCGGACCGAGCGGTCTATTGTTGCCTCGCTAATTCGTTAGAATGAAAACTCGAGTGAAATTTCGTCACGCGTATGCTACCCTTATTTGGAAGAGTAGACGAGGAGCAAACCGCGATGAAGCAGGTATTGATTACAGGTTATAGAGCAACAGAGCTGGGCATATTCTCGGCTAAGCATCCCGGCATCGCCATCATCAAGAAGGCACTCAAGAAACAGATTACGGCTCTTGTGGAGGATGGACTGGAGTGGGTGATTGTGAGCGGCGGCTGGGGCGTGGAGCTGTGGGCAGCGGAAGTGACCATCGAGCTGAAAGCCAGCTACGAGAGCTTGCGACTCGCGATTATTACCCCTTTCCTGGATCAAGAAGAGAATTGGAACGAGCAGAAGAAGACGACCTACAGCGAAATACTGGCCGGTGCGGATTACGTGAGCGCAATCTCCAAACAGAAGTATGATGGACCGTGGCAGTTCAAGGCGAGAGATCGGTTTCTGCTCGATAATTCCGAGGGACTCATTCTCATCTATGATGAGGAGCAGGATGGTTCGCCGCGTTATTTGCTTGAGCTGGCTAAGCAGCATGCCGAGATTACGCCGGACTACCGCATCATTACGATATCCGGCTACGATTTGCAAAACATTGCAGAGGAAGAGCAGCTGCACGAATACGAGTAAAGTGAGGATTACCTATGCCCCAATTAAATGTTCGAGGCGTTGAAACGTCTATATTAGCGGAAGTGAGCAAGGCTCTGGTCGAAGAGATGGCTGGCATCTGTCAGTGCGGTACCGATAATTTCACGATTGACGCGCTGCAGATGGTTTCCGTGTTCGGAGGCGAAACGGTGCCGACCTATCCTTTTGTAGAAATTGCTTGGTTCGACAGAGGACAAGTCGTTCAAGACGAGCTTGCCCGTGCCGTTACTCAACATCTGAATAAGGCCGGTGTTGCCGAAGTAGAGGTTGCGTTCAAGGTATATCAAGAAACCGCCTACTATATCAATGGTCGTGCTTGTGCGACGCCGGAATAGCGGCGCGGCAATAAGCCGGCGGCAGCCAGCTATAGGCTTCTAAGCCTTGGCGGCTGCCCGGCTTTGCCGGAAGGCGCGAGGCGACTCGCCCTTCTCCCTTTTGAACATCGTACAGAATTGCGCATCATTCGAGAAGCCGCATTCCATCGCGATGGCGGTGACAGGGAGCGCGGAATGCAGGAGCAGATGCTCCGCTTTCTGTATGCGCTTACGGAGTAAGTAGGAAATAGGCGATAAACCGAACTTATCCTTAAATAGATGCCGGAAGTGGTGGTAGCTGTACCCGACCATCTCGGCCAATTCTTCGATCGTAATCTTCTGGTTGCAGTTCTCGTCGATGAAGGTGCGGGCATACAACAGATGATCAACCGATCCTCCCGATGTGCCGGTAGCCGCGGCTCGCTGATGCGCGATCACGATGGAACTGATGTAATAATTCAACTGTTCCGCATAAAAGGCTCGCTGCTCCTGCATTTCCTCGATCATGTTCAGCAGAAGCGGCAAGATCGGGGAAGAGGAGTCATCCTGATACAGCCCTTCCTTGAGCAGCAGCTCCCCCCGAGGCAGTCGAAAGCCGACAAAAATAACATCCGTATCCTGTGTGCGCCGCTCATCATGCAGCGTTCCTGCCGCAATGATCGCGTACGTGCCGGGCGTGTAGGTATAGACCGTGTCAAGGAAGCGCGTAAGGCCTTTCCCCGTTTGATAGTAAACCAGCTCGTAACAGGTATGCTCATGCATCGGCATATAGGAATGCGCGTGCCGCGTAGCTTGAAACAGAAAATCCATTTGCGCCAGCAATCAGCATGCTCCCCTCTCATTATCCTAGCCAAATCATGCAAACAAACAGCCATATCCTATAATCTTCATATGCGGTATTCGTTGTAGAATAAGCGTAGTAAGCGAGAAAAATCCTGAATTCATAACCACATCATAAAAGGAATACAGGATATATTCAAGGAGGATGACAAGGGACATGGTTGAATTTCCAAAATTGCCTCAGCAAAAGCTTCTGCAGCGTTTAGAACATCCGCAGCGCAAGGTTCGAATGGTTTTGGATACGGATACATACAACGAAATCGACGATCAATTCGCCGTCATCTACGCATTGAAATCACCGGAAAGCGTAACGGTTGAAGCGTTCTATGCTGCCCCGTTCTTCAACGATCTGTCTGAAGGTCCGAAGGACGGCATGGAGAAAAGCTATAACGAGCTGCTTAAGATCCGCGCGATTATGCCGGAGATGACGGATATTCCGATCTACCGCGGGTCGGAGGGATATTTGGCAGAAGCCGGCGTTCCTCAAGAGAGCGCTGCGGCAAGGAACCTGGTGGAGCGGGCGATGGCATCAAGCGAAGATGATCCGCTGTATGTAGTTGCGATCGGAGCGATTACGAATGTAGCTTCGGCCCTGCTGATGGAGCCTCGTATTATTGAGAAAATCGTTGTTGTCTGGCTCGGCGGACATGCGCTGCATTGGCCTGATACGACGGAATTCAATCTAGCTCAGGATCTGCATGCTTCCCGCACGGTGCTTAACAGCGGCGTTCCGCTTATCTTGGTTCCGTGTGCAGGGGTAGCCTCCCATCTGGCGACAACCTTGTCCGAGGTCGAGGATTACGTCCGCGATAAAGGGCCGATCGGTCAATATTTGTATGAAACCTATCGGGATTGCAGCAAAGATCACTTCGGCTATTCCCGCGTAATCTGGGACATCTCGACCATTGCTTATCTGGTTGATCCAAGCTGGATTCCGAGTACGCTTGTGCACAGCCCGCTGCTGTCAGAGGACTTCCGCTGGAGCGTCGACCATTCCCGCCATTTCATCCGGTGTGCCCACTATGCGCATCGTGATTCGGTCTTTAAGGATCTGTTCCGGAAGCTCGGCGAATAACGCGGCGAGTTGCAATTATGGAAAATGGTGGCGCAGAGTCTTGATTCTGCGTCACCATTTTTCATGACTAGTAATCCGATTGCCCCTTCCAAAAGCATAAACAAAAGCTGCCACAAAAGTCAGTGGTACACTTTTGTGGCAGCCCCGTATCAGAACTGTGCCATATAGGCTTCGAACGTTTCGCCCTTCTTCTTGATTTCCTGTGCGATGAAGACGCCGACGTAGCGGATATGCCACGGCTCGTACATGTAGCCGGTTTCGTCTTCTTTGCCGAGCTCGTAGCGAATGATGAAACCATAGTCCGCCGCATGCTCTTTCAGCCATTTGCCTTCCTTCGTTTCACCGAAGCTCTTATCCAGATCGTATTTGACGCTGGCACTCGACACATCCATTGCAAGTCCGGTCTGATGCTCGCTTTGTCCGGGATGCGCGCTGAACGTATTGGCTTCTTCTTCGCCGTTCTTCTTGGCATAGTTGTTGAAGATGGAACGCTGCGAAGCGTACGAGCGATAGCCGGAAACGGCTTTCAGCTCAATGCCGTCTTGTTTTGCCCCGGCAAACAGCTTCTCCAGCGCCGTCGCCGCAACTTGGCGCAGCTGCTGCTTCGGATTGTCGCCGGAGAAGGAGAAGCCTACGTTTGCCTTCACAAGATCCTTCGGTACGTAAGTCGATTCGAGCTCGCGTTTCTTGTTGACGAGAACAAGCGGGCTGTCCGTGTTGGTTACATATACTACGCCGTCCTTCTTCTTAATGGTGCGGGACGGAGCATTCTCACGCATGAACGCTATAAAAGCAGATTGATTGCTCGATTGGACGTTGGCGGAAGTGCTGACGCTCGACTTTCCGGGATCTGTCGTACCTTTTCCCGTGGAGTCTGATGGACCGCCGTTTGAATCGGAATTGCCGGTTCCGGAAGCTGTCCCGGTCGTGCCCTTCGTGTCGCCGGTGCTCGTCTTAACGGTGCTCGACGCCGCATCGTCGCCTGCAACCGGATTGCCGGTGTTCAGTTGATTGTTTTCGGTAGCGGATTTGCCGAATAAATTGTAGGTGCATGAAGTTTGGGTCGTTAGAATAACGGCACTAAGCGCCGCGCCGAGTATGAGATAGGGCATACGGATATTCGTTTTCAATTGCTGTTCCTCCTATGAATAAAGCGCAAACCATAATAAAGATAATTATAGACGCTAGAATCTCATTTACAACTGGTCACTGCTGCCAAGCCTGTCTAACCGCCTATACCAGACTTAACGAATGGATGTCGCAACATGTTGCAGGAAGTTGATTATTGTAACATTTTGTAAAACTTTGTCTTTCCAATCCATCCCATATGCTGTAAAATGTCGCTGTAACTTCTACTACTAGCACATGGAGGAATCATGGTGACTTACAAGAATTACTTTACGTTTGGCCGTAAAATGATGGTGGCATTATTTACGATTATTGTTGCTTTCACGACATTCCATACCTATGAAGCACAGGCGATGGATGTATGGGGGATATTCAAACAAGCGCAGAAACTCGACCAGCAAGGGAAATATGCGGAGGCGATCGCGAAATACAATCAAATCGCGCCCGAGTTTCTGAAGAAGAAAGAGTACGGTAATGCAGCCGGCATGTACCGCCGCATCGGCGACGATTATGCCAAGCTGAAGAAATATGACGATGCCGTCACGAACTGGGATAAGGAAGCGGAGTATACCGGCAAAGCGAACATGACGCAGATGAGCATCGCCGCCAAACGCAAGGCCGATCAGCTTCGCAGCTCGGCACGACTGTTTGTGGAGACTACGGCTTCCGCACTCGGTTCAACGAACACGCATGGAGCGATTTTCGAACCGAAGAATGGCGCTTATATCGGTGCATACGCGGAGCTTGATCCGGCCGTGCACAATTCGAAGACGGCCAAACCTTTCTACACCGACGGATTCCCGGCGCTTACAGGTAAGGGTCATGCAGCTTATTTGATTTATTTTACATATGGAAAGCCGCTTTCAAGCATTAAGAGCCACATCGATCACGCCCGTGAAGCCGGTGTCGCCCTGCAGCTTGGCATTCAGCCGCTAAAGGGACTTGGCGAAGTACAAGATGATGCATATTTGCGCCAGCTGGCACGTGATATTGCGGCATCCGGCGTTAACGTATTCCTGCGTTTCGCGAATGAAATGAATGGCGATTGGGTGCCTTGGCATGAAACGAACCCGAAGAATTATATCGAGAAGTTCCGTATCGTTGCGAAAGTTTTTCACGAGGAAGCACCGGATAATGTGGCTATGGTTTGGGCGCCGGACCGCTCGCCGGAGTATAGCATTAACGACTACTATCCGGGTGACGATGCAGTAGATTGGGTGGGTGTCAGTCTGTATACCATCTTTAACCCCACTCTTGACCCGCTGAAGCAAGGGGAAGACCGTTCAAGCCATTTGGAGAAATTCGATTATATCTACAAACAATACGCATCGCGCAAACCGGTTTATATTTCTGAAGGCGGCGTCGCGTACATGTACCCGGAGAAGAAACAAGATAAGACGGACTGGGCCGTGTACAAAATGAAAGAATTTTACGCTTCGCTTCCGATGCTGTACCCGAAGGTAAAAGCGGTATTCTGGTTCGACAGCAACCATGATGCTTCCGCTCGGATAAAATATTATATGCTTTCGGCCAATCAGAAGCTTCTTGAAGGCTACAAGCAGTCCGTTGCCAATCCCTTCTATCTGAGCGGCCTTGGCGATGAATCGCCGGTCGCTTACAAGCCGATTAACGCCGCTTCGCCGGTACCGGCGTCGACGCAGAAGATTTCGGCATATGTGAAAACATGGTCGCCAACAATCAGCAAAGTGACCTATACGATCGGCGGCAAGACGGTGGCGACCGTAACTTCGCTGCCTTGGACGGCTCAGATTGATTTTGCGCCGTATAAAGGGAAGAAGATTGATGTGGTTGTCAAAGCGTTCGACAGCAAGAATGCTCTCGTGACGACGCAGAAGGTTGCCGTTGCGGTGAAGTAAGGAGCCAAATGAACAAGCAAAGTTCCGATAGCTGCGGCACTTGGCGTTCTCCATGGAGAGCGCCGGTTGCATGCGATGCCGGAGCTTTTTTTTACATTGAGGAGGGTCAGCGTTACAATAGAGAGAAGTGATGTGAATAGAGGGAGGGGGAAGCCGGCGATGAACGAGCCGATTTCTTCATTGCAAGAGCAGCTCATACAGGCGCAAGCTGAGATTGAGCAGCTGCGGGGAGATAAGCTCCGCCTTCAGCAAGAGGTTGCGAAGCTTCGCGGAAAGCTGCGTGCGGGAAGTGCGGACAACATGTCCACCAAGCTGAAGGATGCGCTGCGGGAGTAGCATGCGGGATATAATGGCAAAGATGTGAAAATTGATGCCGCGCACACTGGAAAGCAAGCGAAAAAAAGGCTACAATACAACTAGTACAAACAGACGAGGTGATCTGAAATGGAAGAAAACCAAACGACGCCGGAAGTGCAAGAGCAAGAGCCGAAGAAAATTTCCCTTGCCGAAGCAATGAAGCAGAAGCTCGCCCAGAAGAAACAAGAGCAAGCGAATGCGAACAGTAAGCAAAAACACGGTCCAGGCGGCAACCAACAAACGATGAAAAGCCAAAACCACAAAAAAGTTAACAATCAGCGCAAGAAAATGGGCGTATAGCAGCGAAACCGAAGAACTGAAGGTGAAATTCACCTTCAGTTTTTTTAAATGGATTGAAGTTGAAGTTCAAAGGTTGAAGGGAGCAAATGGCATTGTTGCAGCAACTGACCGGTGTCGGCGCGGGAGAGCGCCATGCCGCCATTATTTTGAACAGCTACAAAAGGCTGCTGGGTAAGCCGTTACTTCCGCAGGGAGAGCAGGAGTCGGCAGCGGACGCGTTATTTCATGCGGATCTCGTGGTGCTTTCACATGGCACGCAGCAGGACCCGGTGCTTAATTACGGCAACCGGGCGGCTTTGTCGTTATGGGAAATGGATTGGGATGCTTTTACGCGAATCGAGTCGAAGCATACGGCGGAGCCGATGATTCAAGAGGAGCGGCAGCGATTTCTGGAAGCCGTCGCAGGGCAAGGTTATATCGACGACTACAATGGCATCCGAATTTCCAGCAGCGGCAGGCGTTTTCGAATCGAGCAGGCTGTCGTATGGAACTTGTATGATGAAGCCGGCGCGTATTATGGACAAGCGGCTGCATTTGCGAACTATACTTTTGTGTGAAGAGGGGAAGATAAGCGGATGGAAGAGTTAACTACTTATTGCTTGTCCATGCCGGGGGCAGAGAAGGATTATCCGTTTGGACCGGATCCATTGGTGATGAAGGCAGGCGGCAAAATGTTCGCGCTCCTCTCGGAAGGCAGCATTTCCTTGAAATGCGATCCCATTATCGCAGAGAATCTGCGGCAGCAATATGATGCCATCACGCCGGGTTATCATTTGAACAAGAAACACTGGAACTCCATCGCGCTCGATGGATCCATTCCGCAAGGCGAGCTGGAGGATATGATCAAGCACTCCTATGAGCTTGTCCTTAAAGGGATGACGAAGGCGGAGCGAAGCCGTATTGCCGAGCTGGCTGGTTTGAAGGGCTAGGTTAAACTCCATCAGGGCTGATGGCCTCATTACTGAGGGCACCAGCCGGGAGGTCCTGAACAAATAGCCATTGTAAACGATGGTGCTTCCCGCGCCAAATCGGCAAAATAGCTGCTGATCACATGATTTCCTCCGACGGAGCCCATTCGGAAATTCCGTTTGACCTCTTCTTTGACGTGCAAATAATAGTACGTTTTGTCGGTATTCGGGGATTGATACACGAGCGGCGGCAGGTGAGGCACGACGTCGAATTCATTTTGTACCCGGAAGGTGACCGGCACGGCTGCATTATAGGCCCGAACGAAAGCGGGATCTCCGGTGCGAGGCGATCCGTACGTATAGGTGATGAGGGCGGCAGGCATGCGGTTGGCCGCGATATCAAGCGAGGCGAGCGTCGCCAATGCTCCGCCAAGACTATGTCCGGTTACGAAAAGCGGCTTCGACTTCGGCACTTGATCGAGCAAGCGGAAGATTTGATCCCGAGCCGACAAATAGACTTCGGTAAACCCTTTGTGCGTATTGCCCCCATTCTTAACGGGCTTGAACGGAATTTGCTGGGCGATCATATCCATCACCCAGTCAGTGGGGGAGCTTGTGCCGCGAAAAGCCAATACGACCGCTCGGTCTGATTCGATAACGAAGCCGAAAGACTCTTCTTTGCCGATGTAGGAAGCGGCATTGAACGACCCGACCAGCCGGTAGGAATCAGGCACCAGGAATAACCCGCCATTATTGTATTGCACATAGGTTTGCCCACAAACCGCAGCCAAAAAGATGGCCGTTCGAATGTCCATCGCACTGCCATTGTTCATTTCTGCACCCACTCTCCTTGCTACCAGTGTATGAGGCTATGGGCCAATGTGCTTTAGGCTGCTGTCCTACATGTTCCAGATTCAAAGCATGATCTGCGGGGGTAACGAAGTACATAACGTCGTACCGGTGAAGGACAACGATAAGGAGATCAGAAATGCCTAGGAAATTGAAGATGCGAATTGCAGTGGTGGATGACAACCCGATGAATATTACGGTTGTCAGAGAGATTTTGAAGCGTGCGGGGTATACGAATGTTTTGCAGGCTGCCTCTGGCAGCGAATTGTTTAGTTTGCTTGGCTTAAACAGGCAGGGGCGTGAGCCGGAGGAAGAGCCGGGCGATGACGATCATGACATCGATTTGATTTTGCTCGATATGATGATGCCGGGCGTGGATGGAATTACAGCCTGTGCGATGATTCAGGAATCGCCGCGTCTGAAGGATATTCCCATCATCATGGTGACGGCCATCGGCGATTCGAAGAAGCTGGCCGAGGCGCTGGATGCCGGAGCGATCGATTATGTGACGAAGCCTATCAATCGCATAGAGCTGCTTGCCCGTATACGCGTGGCCCTGCGGCTGAAGGAGCAGAAGGATTGGCATAAGGAGCGAGATCGGCGGATGAGGGAGGAGCTGCAGCTGGCACGCGAGGTACAGCTTGCGGCGCTCCCGCAGCCGGTGGATGACGAGCGTATTGCCATCGATGCGATATTCCGCCCGTCGGAGGAGCTGTCCGGCGATTTGTATGCGTGGCATCGAATCGATGATAACCGTTACGGCGTAGCCGTGATGGACGCGATGGGCCATGGCATATCGTCCTCGTTGGCCTGTATGTTTATCGCATCCGTGCTCAAGGAAGCGATGACGAAGCAGTCCGGGGCCAAACGCGTCATCAAGGAACTGAACCGTCGGTCGCTGCAGCTGCAATTTGCGGATCAGCTGATCCAGTACTATTTCACGGGGCTGTATATGGTCGTCGATTTAGGCGCAGGCACGCTCGAATATGTGAATGCCGGGCATCCGCCGGGGATGCTCATTCGAAGCGACGGCAGCATCGAACGGTTCGCCCAAGGCGGCGTCGCCATCGGCATGTTCAGCGAAATGCCGATCGAGAAGCACACGCTCGCCATCGGACCCGGCGACCGCATCGTGCTGCTGACCGACGGCATCTACGACCTCGTCGGCAGCGACTACGCGGAAGACCGCGAGGCCAGCCTCACCGAGCTGCTGCAGCCTTACGGCATACACGCGCCGCTGCAGGCGCTCGAAGAAGCACTCTTCTCGCGCGAGCAGACCGAAGAGCTGCAATCCGACGACCGATGCTTGGTCGTCGTGGATTTGAAGTAGAAATTGAGAGAGCCCCCATGGTTGTGGGCTCTTTTGTTTGCCCAACCCGCACCCGAACCCGAACCCGAACCCGAACCCCCTGGACACTGAAGCCCGCATCCAGTATCCGCGCCAGTACGAGCTCCCCGAATCCGTACTCCGCATGATTTCCCCTCGCCTTAAGCGGCATAACCGCTAACAGTAGGGGAAACCACCCGAAATAAGCACGATAAGCGGATATTCCGCTTATCAGCGCTCAATAAACCAACTAACTAACACTTCTCGCATGATTTCTCTCGCCTTAGAGGCATATCCGCTAACAGTTGGGAAAACCACCTGAAATAAGCACGATACCCGGATATTCCGCTTATCAGTGCTCAATACCGAACTAACTAGCACTTCTCGCATTAGTTCCGCCACCGATAGTGGCAAATCAACCCCAGAAACCAACCCAAACTGCCCTCGCCGAGGCCGAGAGTCGCAAAACCCGACTCTCAGCTCCGGAAACCAACCCAAACTGCCCGCGCCGGAGGCTGAAAGTCGCAAAACCCGACTCTCAGCGGCGAAACCGCACAAAAAAGGAGCTGAGAGTGCCGAAAACCGACTCGTAGGTCGATGAACCAACTCAAACAGGGCCGAGGAGCACAGGTCAT
>NZ_JAGKSP010000017.1 GCF_017942085.1 Paenibacillus lignilyticus | reverse complement strand
CCAACCCCAACCCCAACCCCAACCCCAACCCCAACCCCAACCCCAACCCCAACCCTCTAAAGGGTCTACCTCTCTTCGTTATTCAAACTAACCGTTTCCGCTCTATTATTTAGGCTATTCCGCTCCCGGGTAGCTGAAAGTCGGAAAACCCGACTCTCAGCACAAAAACAGCATGAAAAAGCAGCTGAGAGTAGGGAAATCCGCTTCTCAGTATGCAATTCCTACAACTAACCCCGAGTTCGGAAGCTGAGAATCGGAAAATCCGACTCTCAGCAAGAAAACAGCATGAAAAGACAGCTGAGAGTAGGGAAATCCGCCTCTCAGCATGCAATGTCTCCAACTAACCCCGAGTTCGGAAGTTGAAAGTCGGAATATCCGACTCTCAACACGAAAACATCTTAAAAGTTATCTGCTTGTGGGAGAGAGTGGCTCCAGCAGCAACACATCGACGGGAAAGTGGCAGAGATGGTGGAAGAGTTGCTCCAGGAGCAACACATCGTCGGAAAAGTGGCGGAAACGGTGAAAGAGTAGCTCCAGGAGCAACACATCGACGGGAAAGTGGCAGAGATGGTGGAAGAGTAGCTCTAGGAGCAACACATCGACGGGAAAGTGGCAGAATTGGTGAAAGAGTAGCTCCAGGAGCAACACATCGACGGGAAAGTGGCAGAATTGGTGAAAGAGTAGCTCTAGGAGCAACACATCGACGGGAAAGTGGCAGAATTGGTGAAAGAGTAGCTCTAGGAGCAACACATCATCAAACAAGCAGCAGAAGCTACTGCCCCGCTGCTTGGACTCATTCTACAACCTCGAGGATCGCAGCGTAGCTGCACTCGCCATCCGGCCATTTTCCGCCTGCGACGAAAATGTATTGGCCGGGTTCGGAGGGAAGGATAACCTTGCCGTCTTGTTTCGTTAATGGCGTGAAATTCTGTTTAACCCAAAGCCCGCCCCAGGTTTCCGTAGGCTCCGGTCCGCTGTGAAAAGAAACCGTTACTGCTGATCCTGAATTAACGGTATAAACCTTCGAATCCCGCACCAGCATATCGGGAGTCGGAGCGTCTGCGATGGCATTTTTCCATTGGTTGGAGCCTTTGATGAGCGGAATTTCCACTTGATCGACGACAATGTAGGCATTCGGCGGTTCAGTCGAATTCGCTTCCGACATCGACGAACCTCCTCTTGAGCAGCCGATACTAAACAATGACAGGAGCAGCAAGCAAACGACCGGCAAAACCCACCTATTCTTCATCACTCTCACCTCTATCCCTTTGACGCACGATCCTTCCTTATTGTTGCCAGCACGTTGTCAGCGCAATAAAAAAGCCGTAACCCCCGCGCAGTTCAACATCGCTGCAGGTAGTTACGGCTACTAAATTGTAGTAGATTAAGAGAATGAGCTAAATACACTTATGAACGGGGTTTGTTGGGCGTGCAAAGAGAAGCGCTGGGCAGCTATATATCGAACCTGCACATGCATATATCGGAGGCGGCATTCTTCACCTGCACCTCAAGCTGGTACCATATGGATGTGTTATCGGATTTCAATCGACTCTATTATTTTCTGGGGGAGGGGGGACATGTTCGGATTGGCGACGAGGAGCTGTACCCGAAGCGCGGCCAGCTTGTCGTTCTGCCTGCCGGAACGATGCTGTCGGTACGTACGCTGGAAGACCGGGTCTTCAGCAAATTCTTTTGCCACTTCAATGCAAAAGCAGGCGGTCAGGAGCTCTTTCAGCTGCTGGAGGCACCAAGCTGCGTCGATGTTCCGGACCAAGAGGCGACTTCGAAGCGGTTCGGCGAGCTTGTGCGCCACTACCGAGAGACTGGGCTGACCTCGATGCTTCGGGCAAAACTGCTGCTGCAGGAGCTGCTATGCGAGTTCCTGGAGCAGGGAGACGAAGTGCGCCTGCGGCAATCGGAAGCTGGCGGGTCCCTGGATAAAGTCAGTCAGGTGCTGGCTTATTTGGAGCATCATCTGGCCGACGATGTGCGGCTGGATCAGCTGGCGGAGCTTGTCCATTTTCACCCGAACTACTTCATATCCGTGTTTAAGTCGGTAACAGGCTGCTCTCCGATTCAATATTTGAACCAGCGGAGGATGGAGAAAGCGAAGCAGTGGATGCAGTCGACGGACATGTCCGTCTCCGAAGCGGCAGAGCGGACCGGCAGCTCGTTATATCAATTCTCCAAAATGTTCAAGCAGCACACCGGCGTCAGTCCCAGCGATTACCGTAAAGTGCTTCGCGAGCAGTCACAGCAGCAGTAACAGCGCGTTAACGGAGCATAAAAGCCCTCTACGATCGAAGAGTTGGCGACTGCGGAGGGTTTATATTGTTGCTAGGAATAATCGGTCACTTCGCTGCCAACCTGATTCCAAGCGTTTCCGAACGGTCGATAAGTTCCCGACTTCGAGAGCGGCTGATGGCGCTTCGGCAACCGATAAGTCGCAGACTCGCACCGTACTAATTCCTTGCGCTCGCCGCAAACCATAATGCCCGTGTCGTTGAACAAGTTATCCGCAAGCTGGTATGCAGCATCGGCCCGGTATGAAATGACGATGCCTCTGCGCTCCCTCCCGGACAGATTCACAGGCGAGCCGTGCAGCGTCAGGCAATGGTGAATGCTAATGCCTCCCGCCTTGGGCGTGATCTGCACGGTCCGGTCCGCTGCATCCTCCCAATACTGCGGCTCCTGGCAGCCGGCGACAAAATAACCATCCATCGAGTGATTAAGCAGCCCGAGCTTGTGGCTTCCTTTGACCATTTGCATGCATCCGTTCTCCGGTGTCGCATCATCCAGCATAATCATGACCGACAGCAGATCCGTGTTCGTATGCGGGTAGAAAGCAAAATCCTGATGCCACGGGAATTCGCCAAGCCCCTTGGCAGGAGGCTTCGTAGCCAGCTTCGAATGCTGAATTTGAATGTCCGGCCCGAGCAGCGGGAGGATTTTGGATACGATGGCAGGATGTCTTGCCAAATCCAGCAGCGCCGGATGCATTGTCGTTAAGCCGAGCAGATGAACCGTTTCTTGCTTGTACATCGATTGCGAGCGATTGGATACAACGGCATCGCTTGCGCAAATCGTCCGGTAAAGCTCGACTTCTTCCGCTGTAAGCGCATCGTCGAACACCAGAAACCCATCTTCCCAATACTGCCGCACCTCTTCTTCAGTAAGTCCGTCACGCCATGCACTCATGTCCGCTGCACTCCTTCTTAATACTATTAAGTGGATGTATAATGAGCTTCGAATACAATAAATGTAAACGAAAAACGTGGGTCACAGCGATAATCAAACGGTTCTTTTGTAGCATCAAACGGTTATTTGGAGAGGCGGGCCGAGCATGTATTGCCAATTCGACTTTTTGTTCTATGCCACACATAAGCAGGGCACGTACGTGGACTTGCATAAGCATAATTGCTACGAGCTTGTTTATTATGTCAGCGGCACCGGCATGATGAATTTGAACGGCGAATGGTACCCGTACAGCGCCAATACGATTACGTTAACGCGACCGGATCATCTGCATGATGAGCGGCATGATACGGAGACGGAAGTCATTTTTATCGGATTTACGTATGATGATTACCCGATTCCGCTTGCCAACGGCATCTATATCGACGATGCGAATCAGACGCTGTTGACGCTGCTGCTGCAGATGAAGCATGAGATGTTGGAGAAGAAGCCGCTGTTCGGCGTTAAACTCGATGTTCTCACGCAGCTCGTTGTCATTGAATTGGAACGTACGGGAAAAAGAGTCTCTGCGCTGCCGGACAGCGAGAAGCTGCTGCATTCCAGGCTGTACATCGACGAGAATTACAGCCAGAAGCTGAACATGCCGCAATTGGCGCAAATCTCCGGCTACAGCTATGATTACTTCCGGCATTTGTTCAAACGCAGCACAGGGCTCTCGCCGGTGCAATATTTGATCCAGCGGCGTGTCAATCAAGCGAAGCTGGAGCTCGCCAATACGGACAAGAAGCTGGCGGCAATCGCAATGGATTGCGGGTTCTCCACTACGTCGCAGTTCAGCAAATTGTTCAGGGAGCTAACCGGCGAGCAGCCTGTCGGTTATCGGAGACGGACGAAGAGCCTTGCCGCGCAAGACGCCATCCAATGATAAAAAGCCCTCTATTCCGCCGATTAGCGAAACTGAGGGCTTCTTCGATATTGAGAGCTAGATGCCCATCCGAGTCAGCGCACCTTCGAAGGACACATCGACATGGTCGTCGCCGGTTACATAACGCCACAATTTGGCCCGCTGCATATGATCGAGGCGGTCTTCGTTGCCCTGCCAGCGCTGATACCCTTGCTGGATAATACGAGAGACTTCCGGATCGCGGTAGCCTTCGAGATTGAACAGACCGCGCTGCTCTTGCCCCGGACGCAGGCGGAGCTTGAAGACGTAACGGGTCTTGTCCGTATAGTTCGGCTGCGCGCAGTGCCAGATCCCATGGTGGAGAATGGCGAGCGAACCGGCCTTGCCTGCGAGCTGCCGTTGTCCGGTAATGTTTTTGTACCGGGCGAGACTGAAGGTGTTGATCTTGCGCAAATGGGAGCCGGGCAGAATTAGTGTCGGCCCCATCTCCGGCGGAGCATCGTGGGAGAAATAGAACAGCTGGATATCGAAGGCATGCGGGCGGACATCGATGATGGAATCGCCGTGCCAATCCTGCGCGAGCGGGTAGTTTGCAGGAACGATGTGCTGAAAAGAATGGTCGTATACAGGCGCGAGTCCGACCAAGCTTTGAATAATGCCCTGTACCTCAGGCAGTTCGAACACGCTGCGGATATGCTTGGATTCCTTCCAGAACATATGCCCCTGGCTGTGCTGAATTTGCTCCTTATAAACCAACTCGTTCAGGTGCTGGGGGATGAAGGCATCCAGCAGCAGAAATCCGTCGGTAACGAACTTAGCCATTTGCGCGGCCGTGAGCAGATGCTTCGGATCTGCCGGTGTCATGTTCAAGCTGCTCATGTACGGGCACCTTCCTCTCAAGTACATATTCGTAAGGCAGATGGCCGGTGTCATGCTCCTGGCCTGCGGGATAGTACGGCAGCGAAGGGACTTGAATGACATTCCAGCCATCTCTCATGGCGTGAAGAACGGATTTGTAAGGCGGTTCATTGGAATCGCCGGTATTCATGGGCAGTGCATCCTCAGGCGCTGCGCCGTCGTACAGGGACCAGGCGATCGTGGGGGATTTTAAATCCGGCGTAGTCAAATTCAGAAACAAGATTTGCTGTCTCATGGCAACCAAGTGTGACGCCTCCTTCAATGATCGTGCTCTGATTTCATTGTATGGATTCGCGGGTGCGCTGAGGATATGCAGAATTAAGAACGATTTGTGCAATATTAATAAGGATTGGAAAAGATGCTTTTCAAATCAATATAAATTGTTTACAATAATATTGTATAAAATATAATCGAGGTGACGTGGCATGAACGTGTACGACTTCAAGGTGCAAACGGTCAGAGGCGAAGAGAAATCGTTGTCCGATTATCGCGGCCAGGTGCTGCTTATCGTAAATACGGCGACCAAATGCGGGCTGGCGCCTCAGTTCAAAGAGCTGCAGCGCCTGCATGAGACGTATAAGGATGCGGGACTTACCGTGCTGGGTTTCCCATGCAATCAGTTCCAGAATCAAGAGCCGGTGAAGAACAGCGACATGGAAGAGACGTGCCAAATCAATTTTGGCGTAACGTTCCCGCTGCTTGGCAAAATCGATGTGAACGGGCCAAACGCCGACCCGTTATATAAGTACTTGAAGAAGGAAGCATCAGGTCTGTTCGGCTCGGGCATCAAGTGGAATTTCACGAAGTTTCTGGTGGATGCGGAAGGACGCGTCGTGAAGCGTTACTCGCCGACGACCAAACCGCTGAAGTTCGAGGCGCATATTAAGAAGCTGCTGGAGCAGGCGAAGTCCAAAACGCTGGTTCACTAATATAGCTGCAAAAAAGCGAGGGGCGCATTAACGCTCCTCGCTTTCGTTTTGTTCATCCACGATTCGATGACCATGGGTATACACATTCATTTCGTTGCCACGAATGAACCCGACGCATGTTATGCCCAGATCCTCCGCGAGCTTGAGCGCGAGGTCGGTCGGCGCCGACTTCGAGAGCAGAATGCCGACGCCGATTTTGGCCGCTTTCAGTACGACCTCGGAGGAGAGTCGACCGCTGAAGGCGATGATTTTATCGGTAATCGCAATGCGCTGCTGCAGTGAAAAGCCGAACAGCTTATCGAGCGCATTGTGGCGTCCAATATCGGTCCTTACGGCAAGCAGCTCCGTGGCGGTGCAGAGTGCTGCATTGTGCACGCCGCCGGTCAGCTTGAACTCGCCGGAGCTATTTTGCAATAAGCGAATTAGTGCGGTGCACTGGGCCGGCGAGATCGTCATGCGGCTCATCGACGTGCGTGCGGTACGGGCATCGTTATGAAAGTAAAACTGGCGGCTCTTCCCGCAGCACGAGCCGATGAATCGTTTGGAAACCTCATCTTTACTTGTCGAGTGCTTGTTATAGAGCTCGACGTAGACGAAGCCGCGCTCCTCGTCAATGCGAAGCGATTCGATCTCCGCAGCCTGCCTGATGACCCCTTCAGAGGCCAAGAAGCCGATGATCATTTCCTCCAAATCCGTTGGTGAACAGACGATGGTGGCGAATTCCTCGCCATCCAGGCGCACCGTCAGCGGGTACTCCGTTGCGATATCATCCTCCTGCAGGGAGGCTGCACCGCCGCTGTATTTGCGAATGCGCCATTTGGCTGTGATGCTCGGCAGCATTTTTCATTCCTCCCTGTTGGTTCGTTCCAGCTCACGTCTACTCCTCGTCCGCTATTTCCTGATCCAGCTCCGCGATGCGTTTCTCCACATACCTGGTGTCCTTCAGCGCATGATACGTTTCCGCTCGCTCCATCACGACTGCTGTATTGTACTCCGGTATCCCTGCAAAAGGTTCATACACCTTCTTCGGCAGCAGCGGGTTGCACTCCGGCCAATAGAGCTCAAGGTTGCCGGCAGCGATGTCGGCGAACTTCGCTCTGCCATGGAAGCTGCCGCAGCTGTTGTAGAGGACGACCGCCTCGCCTTCCGTAATGCCATGTTTCGCCGCATCGTTCTTGCTTACCAGAACATCGTACCGGTCTGCCGCGTTGAACGGATCTTTGTTGCTGTAGATCATGGAGTTGAACTGCTTGCCGCGGCGGGACGTGATATAGAAATGGCCTTCCGGCTTGCGCAGCTCCGGCAGTTCCACCGGGATGAGCTGTCCGCGGCCGTCCTTCGTCGGGCAAACGCCGTCCTCGCACAGCCAAGCGCCGCCCCACTGGAACACATCGCCTCTGTTCTTCAGATGCTGAACGCCATCGTAATTCGGGGAGGCTTTGGCGATTTCCGCGCGCAGGGCATGCGCGTCCTTGAACTGCACGAGCGCAGCGCGCTTCGGATCTACGCGCGCAGCAAGATCGCAATAGATCTGCCACTCCGTGCGCGCTTCCTCGATGCGAGGGCCGGCGATCTCCGGCGAGAAATACACCATCCGCTCCGTTGAAGTGGAGGTGCCGCCGCCAGGCTGCTCATAGCGCGTCATCGCCGGAAGGACGATAACGGCTTCTTCCGCATCAGCCAGCGTGGAGGTGTTCAGCACGATATCCTGATGGACGCGGATTTGGATAGACTCCAAGCATTGGCGGACAAAATCCGGCTCCGGCATCGTCTCCAGGAAGTTGCCGCCGGACGTATAGAACAGCTTCAGCTTCCGCTCATGATCTTCGGGAAGCAGCGCATTCTCCAGCGTGACTCCGACGATGTCGCCTTGCCACGTAGGCAGCTTAAAGCCCCAGACCTCCTCGACGCGAGGGATGTCCTGTCCTTTGAATTCGCCGCCCGGCAAGCTGAAGGGGTCGGCGCCCATCTCGCCGGAGCCCTGTACGCCGCTGTGTCCGCGGATCGGCATCAGGCCGCAATATTCGCGGCCCAGAAAACCGCGAAGCAGCGCAAGATTGGCCACCTGCGAAATGTTGTCCGTGCCGAAGCGGTGCTGCGTCAGCCCCATGCTCCAGACGAATACGCCGGACTTCGAGGCCGCCAGCAGCTCAGCGAATTCCTCCATCCGCTGACGCGAGATCCCGGAGGAACGCTCCAGCTGTGCCCAGTCTTGGCTCTTGACGTGCTGCCGAAGCTCTTCGTAGCCGTTCACATGCTCATTGACGAATTTGCGATCGATGGCTGAGCCGGGCTTTTCCATCTCCATGGCGAACCAATGCTTCATCACGCCGTGCATGAAGGCGATATCGCCGCCGATGTTGACTTGATAGAAGTCGTCGGCCAGCTTGGTGCCAAACAGCGCAGACTCCGCAATGGAAGGGACCCAGTACCCGTCCATGGCCGGCTCGCGATAAGGATTAATGACGATAATCTTCGTTCCTTTGCGTTTGGCCGCGTACATATATTTGGTCGATACCGGCTGATTGTTAGCGGCAACGCTGCCCCAGAAGACGAGCACATCGGTGCCGATCCAATCCTTGTAGTTGCAGCTCGATGCACCAATTCCGACGGAACGTTTAAGTGCCGTCTTGGAAGGGGAGTGGCAGATGCGAGAAGCATTGTCGATATTGTTCGTTCCCAGGAAACGCGCGACCTTGGCCGCGGCGTAGTAAGACTCGTTCGTAATGCCGCGAGCCGTTAAGTAGAATGCCAATTGCTTCGGATCGATTTGGCGGATTCGTTCCGCAATCATGTCGAGCGCGGCATCCCAGGACAAGCGGCTGAACTTGCGCTCGCCTTTGCGTCTGATGAGCGGATAAGGCAGCCGGCCCAGCTTGCGCAGCTCGGTGCTGTCCATTTTGCGCAGCTCGTCGATGTCGGCGTGCAGCACGTTTGGCTTGATCGCCGGCATCGTGTTAAGCCGCAGAAGATTGAGTCTGGTCGTGCACACATGCGGACCGGCGAGGGTCTGATCGTAGAGACCGGAAACGCCCAGCGCGCAGCCGTCGCAGACGCCTTGGGTCAGAATGCGCATCGCATACGGCAGATTATCTCGGTTGTCGGCCATTACTTTGATCGTGTCGCGAATATGCTTCGGCTTTACTTTGCCGAGTCCGAACGGGACTTTGCTTACCCATAGCTTCGGATCGGGTTTGCTCGGGAGCTTGATTGGCCCGGAATGTTTGGTTTTACCCATTAGGGATGGCCTCCTTCTAAAATTGTTGGGAATAAAAAAACCGCGCAGAGCCCGACATTTTCTTTTCCAAGAAAAATCGTCTCTTCGCGGTTAGTCTCTTGCAGGTTCGCTGCTAAGCGCCAACACCTATCGTTAACGGCTGCTCCCGAATTTGCGTTCAATGTCTTGATCGAATACAAACACGGACATGCCGAAATCTTTGTCAATATCGATATCTACATATAACTCCAGAAACCGTGCGCCAAGCAGCCGCTCCATCTCAATAGGAGGGTGGTTGCGGTAAATGTCCTTTACCCACTGCGTTCGCGCTTCGCGCAGCATCTGTTTGCCATCGCTCGCCGAAGCAATAAACTTCTCGACCGGCGACAAATTGCCGTCCATCTCGCAAATGGCCCAATGCTTGCAGAAAGTCGTCGAAATGCGGCTCGGGCCTTTGCCCATATGCCGCTTGCGGAACGCTTTGACCAAATTGCTGAATTCCGCTTCCGTTTGATTCATAGTTATCCCTCTTTTATCCGCAAAATCGGTGGCAGGATCGCTGCTCCGTACCGAGCGGAACCTGCTATAATCTTAGCAAGAAAGCGTACCCATGGCAATGACGATATGGCTTAGCATGCGTTTCGGAGGCAGTTATGGTACTCTTTTCTCATATAGACAGCCTTAAGGGGGAAAAGGATTCATGAATACATTGTCATATGGACTGCTTGGCATGCTGGCGCGCAAGCCGTGTACGGGGTACGAGCTGACAAAGATGCTCAAATTGTTCTGGCAGGCCAAGCACAGCCAAATCTATCCGCTGTTAGCTATGCTGGAGCAGGAGAAGCTGGTCACCTGCGAATTGATCGGGCAAACGGGGAAGCCGGATAAGAAGCTGTACACCATCACAGAGGATGGAGCAGCAGCGCTGCGGAGCTGGATCGACGACGCACCGGCCGGGGAGAGCATCGAGCGCGACGAGTTTCTGTTGAAAGTCTATGCGATCGGCCTGGTGGAACCAGCGATTGCGCTCCGTTTGTTTCAAGAACGGACAGCGGCGCTCTTGGAGCGATTGCAGCGAGTGGAGGCGGAACTCGAGATCATGCAGGCTGACCCGACGATCGTGAAGGACTCCACGTCCAAACAATTCGGTCGTTACCTGCTGTACCGCCGCAAGGTGGGTTTATTGAGGGAAGAGCTGTCCTGGATCGAATGGGCGACTCCGCTTATTAATGTGAACGTGGAAGTGTAAGGGCGGAGGGTTCGTCGCCGACGGCCCTCTCGCGGAGAGCTGAGAGTGCGAAACCGGAACTTTCAGCGTCGAAACCACCTTGAAAAAAGTCTGAGAGTGCCCAAATGGAAGTCTCAGAATCCAAACTAACTAATCCGAACCCTCACGGGGAGCTGAGAGTAGGAAAACCCGACTTTCACCACCAAATCCACCACAAAAAAAGACTGAGCGACGGAAAATCCGACTCTCAGTCACCAAACTAACCAATCCGAACCCTCACGGGGAGTCGAGAGTAGGAAAACCCGACTTTCACCACCAAATCCACCACAAAAAAAGACGGAGCGACGGAAAATCCGACTCTCAGTCACCAAACTAACCAATCCGAACCCTCACGGGGAGCTGAGAGTAGGAAAACCCGACTTTCACCACCAAATCCACCACAAAAAAAGACTGAGCGACGGAAAATCCGACTCTCAGTCACCAAAACTAACTAATCCGAACCCTCACGGGGAGCTGAGAGTAGGAAAACCCGACTTTCACCACCAAATCCACCACAAAAAAAGACTGAGCGACGGAAAATCCGACTCTCAGCCCTCAACCTCTCAGCCCTCAACCAACCTATCTCTACCCGATTACCGTAAGTTCCTTCGGGAACGCCGTCAGCACCTCGACGCCGCCTTCCGTCACGAGGACGTCGTCCTCGATGCGGACGCCGCCGACGCCCGGCACGTAGATGCCAGGCTCGATCGTGAAGACCATGCCGCTGCGCAGCACGTCCTGGTTCTGCCCATGCACGGATGGATACTCGTGCACGTCCATCCCAAGCCCGTGGCCTAGCCGGTGCATGAAGTACGGCCCGTAGCCGGCCGACTCAATATGCTCGCGGGCCGCGCGGTCGAGACTCGCCAGCGTAGCACCGGGGCGAGTGGCTTCGATCCCGCGCAGGTTCGCCGCCAGCACCGTGTTATAGATCTTCGTTTGCTCCTCCGAGATGTCGCCAACCGCGAACGTCCGCGTAATGTCCGATGCATACCCATCGGCATAGACGCCAAGATCAAACAACAACAGCTCGCCCTCGCGCACCGCGCGCGAACCGGGCACGCCGTGCGGCAGAGCAGAGTTCTCGCCGGCCAGCACCATCGTCGAGAATGAAGGACCGCTCGCACCGAGCTTCTTCATCTGGTACTCCAGCTCGGCCACGAGCTCGATTTCGCTAACGCCCGGCTTCACTTGGGCGATACCCGCGCGCAGCACGTCCTCAATAATGCGGACGGCATGCTTCATGCGCACGACTTCGTCCGGCGTCTTAATGACGCGCATTTCGCGGAGCGGTCCGTCGATATCCGCATAGACGCTCGCGCCAACGGCACGGCTGATCGCCTCGAAGCGACTGACCGTCATATAGCCCTTCTCCAGCCCAAGCGACTGAACGCCCGCAGGCATAAGCTTAGTTAACACCTCATACGGATTGTCGGTGTCTGTATGCGTATGGATGCTCGTCACGGACGATGCAGCTTGCGCTGCCTCCAGATCAAGGGCGGGCACGATCAGCAGCGGCTCCGCTTGCCGAGGAATCAACAAGCCGAGAAACCGCTCGTGCGGGTCAGTGGCAAAACCGGTCAAGTAATAGACATGCTTCGGCATGGTGATAAGTACGGCGTCAATGGCATGCTGATCCATGTAAGCAACCAGCTGCGCAATACGATTATTCATAGCATTAATCGTCCTTTCTTTATCTGCATCTTGATCATCTTTATCTTCATAATCATCTTTATCTTCATAATCATCTTCATCTTCTTCATCTTCTAAGGATAGTAGATGATCGCATCGTAACGGACGATGTCTTCACCGGGATTATGGTACAAATGGGGCTGATCCGCCGCGTAGCGAACAGCGCTGCCGGGACCTACCGTATAGGAAGCGTTCTGGATCTCAACGATAAGCGTTCCGGTAGAGACGAGAATATATTCTTCCACGCCGGGGCTGTGCGCCTCGGATTCATGCGTGCATCCGGCATCCATTTCGACGGAATAGACCTCGAACTTCTTCGTCGGCTCGAACGGAAACATCGGATAGACGCGATAGTGTCCGTCTGCTTCGAGCAGCGGGTCCAAGTCTTCTTTTGTAATGACGGCAACCTCAGAGGGAGGCTCCTCAATTAACGTGGTAAAAGAAAGCCGAAGCCCATTGGCGATCTTCCAAATAATCGAGATGGTCGGGCTCGTCTCCCCGCGTTCAATCTGTCCGAGCATCGCTTTGCTGACGCCGGTCAGCTCGGCGACCTTGTCCAGGCTGAGCCCTCTCGTTTGACGGATCATTTTCAAATTCCGCCCCAGTTTGATATGAATCTGCTCCATAAAAAGCCTCCTGCCTCGCTCTCCTATTTAGCTTATTGTAGCCCAATCGTGCTTAAAAGTCGAAATCCATCTGTGCGCTATAGCATACAAAACTATTGTGCGTCATAACATACATATGTATAATATAAGCAAATGGATGCCAAAACCAATTGAGATGGGGATGCCGACTATGTCCAGTACATCATTGACCGCTTATTTGCAGCGCAACTTGGAAGAAATGAAGAAGAACGGCTTATTTAACGAGATTAACGTCCTGCAAGGCGGCAACGGTCCGCTTATTCATATTAACAACCGAGAACTGATCAATCTTTCCTCCAACAACTACTTGGGGCTGGCAGGCGATGAAAGGCTCATTCAAGCGGCAGAGCTTGCCCTTCGCAAATACGGCGTAGGCGCCGGTGCCGTGCGCACGATCAACGGAACGATGGACATTCACGAAGAACTGGAGGCGAAATTAGCGCGTTTCAAACAAACGGAGGCCGCTATAGCGTACCAATCCGGTTTCAACTGTAATATGGCAGCGATTTCAGCGGTCATGGAGGCGGGGGATGCGATTCTCTCCGATGAGCTCAACCATGCTTCTATTATTGACGGCTGCCGGTTGACCAAAGCGAAGGTAATTCGGTTCAAGCATTCCGATATGGAAGATCTGGAGAAGCAGGCGAAGGATGCAAGGGAGTCCGGTCAATATAACAAAATCATGGTGATCACAGACGGCGTGTTCTCGATGGACGGAGACATTGCGAAGCTTCCGGAAATCGTGGACATTGCAGAACGTTATGACCTCATTACCTATGTCGATGATGCGCATGGTTCAGGCGTGCTTGGCAAAGGGGCAGGCACGGTTAAACATTTCGGGCTGTCCGATCGGGTCGATTTTCAAATCGGCACGTTGTCCAAAGCGATCGGTGTCGTTGGCGGATATGTAGCCGGCAAACGCGAGCTGATCGAGTGGCTGAAAGTTAGAAGCCGTCCGTTCCTGTTCTCGACGGCGACGCCGCCTGCAATTGCCGCAGCATGCGGCGCCGCACTGGATATTTTATCCGACAGCGCGGAATTGCAGGAGAAGCTGTGGAGCAATGCCGCGTATTTCCGCAACGGCTTGCAGCAGCTCGGCTTCGATACCGGACATACCGAAACGCCGATCATTCCGTGCATCATTGGAGACGAAGTGAAGACCCAGCAGTTCAGCAAAGCGCTGTTTGAAGCGGGCGTATATGCCAAAGCGATCGTATTCCCGACCGTTCCGAAAGGCGCGGGCCGAGTCCGCAACATGCCAACGGCAGCACATACGACCGAGATGCTCGATCTGGCGCTCGCCATCTATGAGAATGTGAAGAAGCAAATCGGCGTATAGAGACAGCTCACCTTAAGATTCGGAGGCGAAACGGATATGAAGAGAATACTGGTAACCGGTTCATCGGGCCAAATCGGCAGTGAGCTTGTCGCCGCGCTGCGCGCCCGTTATGGAGAAGATCAAGTCATTGCAACCGATATTAAACCAAGCCAATCGCCGGCAGCGGCAGGCGGACCGTTCGAACTGCTGGATGTGAACAATCGCCAAGCCTTCCTTGATATCGCGCGAAAATATAACATCGATACCGTGATCCACCTCGCCGCTCTTCTGTCGGCGACAGCTGAGGCAAACCCGCTGTTTGCCTGGGAGCTGAACATGGGCGGACTCTTGAATGCGCTTGAAGTAGCGCGCGAGCTGAAGTGCCAATTCTTCACCCCCAGCTCGATCGGTGTATTTGGACCGGATTCGCCGAAGGATCTCACGCCGCAGCTGACCATTCAGCGTCCGATTACCATGTATGGCATTAACAAAGTAGCCGGCGAGCTGCTGTGCGACTATTATTATCGCAAATTCGGCGTCGATACGCGTGGATTGCGATTCCCCGGCTTGATTTCTTACCTAACGCCGCCGGGCGGCGGAACGACCGATTATGCGGTAGCGATGTTCTTCGAAGCGCTCCGCTGCGGCGAATACAGCTCTTATATTGATAAGGGTACATTCATGGATATGATGTACATGCCTGATGCGATCGAAGCGATCATCCAGCTGATGGAGGCGGATTCCGCTAAGCTGATCCACCGTAACGCCTACAATGTTTCTGCGATGAGCATAGATCCGGAGCTGCTGGCTGCCGAAATCAGAAAGCTGCTTCCGTCGTTCAAGCTTACGTATCAGATCGATCCGATAAGAGAGCAAATCGCCCAGAGCTGGCCGAATTCCCTCGATACGTCTGCAGCACGGAACGAGTGGGGCTTCAAGCCGCGCTATACGCTGGAGGCGATGGCACAGGATATGCTGTGCCAGATTGCCGCCCGCAATCCGGGATCAAGCAGTGATTCACCCCTAAGCAGCATTATGAAAGTTTCCTAAACGGATACGATTGCAGCCGCTATTTAAAAAACGTTCCCAAACCGTTACCACAACGGCTAGGGAACGTTTTTTGTAGCTTCACTTAGAAACCGGATATCGCAATATCGTCCGAAGCGACTCCTCCGCCGTCTTCCGGAAGTCGGACAAATAAATCTCATGATGCTTCCCGCTGATTGCAAGACCTTGCTCCTCTATGTATGCATACATAATCGCAAGTGTTTCCGGCTCTGTGCTGAACGGGCCGACATGCAGCATTTGCACGCATGTCCCTTCCGAGAGCTGGCCGAAGCTGACACGCTCCACCGGCATATGCGGCTTCTTCTTCATCGCGGTTTGCAGTCCCTCTTCAGCAATCGCCGCCGTTACATAATCCGGCTGACGGATGAGCAGCGTCCACTGCCACAGCTCGCGCGGCGTTTCGAGCGGATCCAGGCTCATGTCTTCCACCCACCACAAACCTTCCAGCTTAGCGACCGTAAAGTCCTGCTCCGCTTGCTTGCACAGCGCTTTAATGCTGTACGCCGCTGTATACATCGCTTCAATCGCAGCTTTAAAAGCGTCGCTCTCCGGAGAGCCGGAGCCGGTCATTTGCAAATAGGGCAGGACCGGCAATGCAATCAGCTCGGGCTTCTTGCTTGCGCCGTAATAGGTTTTATCTGTTTTCGTTAAGTCGAGCTTATCCAATTGAAATGCCTCCCGGGCTTCTTAGTGTGCTTGTCAAAGTCTCTCTAGTATACGTTACATTGCTGACAAAGGAAGTCAGTGAATTGGAATTTTTTAGTGTAAGCCGTGCGTAAGATAGCTGTAAGTGACAGCGTGTTATTATACATCTTGTTCCATACATAGTTGAGTTTTTCCAAAAAAATTTTAAAAGAGGTGAGTTTAAAATGAAATGGCTAGTACTCATCCACGTCATGTCAGCCATCATTGGGGTAGGCCCAACGTTCTTCATCCACACGCTATTCGGCAAGAAAGACAGCGTCGGCGAATTGCGCAGCGCGATTAAGCTCGGCAGTAAATTGGAGCTGTTTCCGAAGATTGGCGGCTCGCTCGCCGTTATTACGGGGCTTATTCTCGTATTTGCGGACGGATGGGAGTTCGTCAGCTTCTGGATTCTGGCCTCGCTTGCGCTCTATATCGCGATTCAAGTGCTGGTGATCGGCTTTGCCGCGCCGGTGACGAAGCAGCTCGGCGTGGAGATCGAGAATTCGAAGTCGCTAAGCGCAGATCAGATGGTTCCCGACAATCAGGTTCGTTTGCTGAACAAAGCCAATAAGCTCTATTACGGAGCGACGGCGATGGGGGCGCTGCTCTTTATTTTCATGGTGCTGAAGCCGTTTTATTAAGATAGGACGGCGACCGGCCGTTTCACCTTCAGATGTCCTGATCGCTGCTCCAACGCGGAGCGCCGATTATTTTTTTGTTGTATTTCAACCCTAAATCCGTCAAACTGTTGGCAATGGAAACTTACGGGAATGGGGCGTAGGCTAACGAATGAAGCAAGATCGCAAATGGATTTATTACCTCGGCTTGGTGCTGGTTGCCGCGATCTGGGGAGCTAATTTTGGCGTATCACGGAAAGCGATGGAGACCTTTGATCCGATACTCTTCGCTTTTCTGCGTTTCTCCATCGCGACGCCGTTCTTCTTCTTCTTGCTTTACCTGAAGGAAGGCAGCGTTGGAGTACCGATCAAGGTGGCGTTGCAGCTGGCGGCCATCGGTTTGGTAGGCGTAACGGGGCTGGAAATTGCAGTGATGTATTCGATCAAGTATACGACGCTGGCTAACGCCTCGCTGTTGAACGTGGCACCTTGGCCGATTTTCGCGGCATTGCTTGGACCGTTGTTTATGCGGGAGCGGATGTCGGCTCGTCTGATCGTTGGCGGAGTTGCGGCAATGGCAGGAGTTTGCCTAGTTATTCTGGGCGGATCGGAGGGGTTTGACCTCTCCTCGAATAATATGGTCGGCAATATGCTTGCACTTGGGGTTAGCATCATCGGCGCTTTGTTCAACCTCGCGTGCATGCCGCTGATGAGAACGTACTCGGCTTTGCGCGTCAGCACCTGGTACATCACCTTCGGCATGCTGTTTATGTTCCCGTTCACGCTAGGTTCGTGGAGCAAGGTGGAATGGAGCTCGTTAACGTCAAGCTCGTATACGGCTATCGCCTATAATGTACTGATTTGCACGCTATTCTCGTTCGTGGTGTGGAATGCGAGCATGTTCAAGATCGGCGCAACGCGTGCGAATTTCTTCCGTTATGTCGTGCCGGCGGCAGCGGTTGCGGCCGGTTATTTCTTCTTCAGCGAGCAAATCAGCGGCTGGCAGTTCGGCGGTACGGTGTTCATGGTTGCGGGGCTGGTGTGGATTAGCTTGGAGAAGAGAGTGAACGCGGTCCCGGTCGGTTAAAATAGCTCATATAAATTGGACGACCCCCGCTTCATATAGAAGCGAGGGTCTTTTTTGGTTTGAAGAGACGTACAACGCGCCATGTGCGCCGTCATTCGTTCCTTCTTGTATGTTCACTATGTGCAGGCGTCGTAACTTGCGCCGCAAAATATGATAAGCGTAACCGCTAATGTCTTCCTACTTTCAATTAAAAAAACTTGCACGAAAGCAACGAAAGCCCTAACCTCTCTAACGTCCTTGCGGTTCCTCGACCGCGCCAGTGTGAATCCGTGTTCCTTAAAGCAGCCGTGAATAAAAGGAATTTGAATGTGGTGATCTGAAGGGTAATCACAACGAATACGAGGAAAAAACCAGAGGTTACACTTGATACAACTCCTGATTATACACACAACCGGGCAGGAAATCAAGTTCCATTCTTTTCTTTTCTTTGGAAACTTCAACGATATGACATTTGTCATGCGAAACAGATTACATTCATGCATGTCGGACGCAGAAGCAATTCGGTACACTAAGGACATCAAAGAAAGCGAATCGAGGAGTGAGCGATCATGAAAGCTGCAATACAGCTAACCGGAGTCAGCAAGGTGTATAAAGAGAAAACGGCCGTCAACGATTTGACGTTATCCATCGCGGAGGGAACCGTCGTGGCATTGCTCGGTCCGAACGGCGCGGGCAAAACAACGACCGTATCCATGATACTCGGCATGCACAAGCCGACGAAAGGCACGGTGAAGCTGCTTGGCGGCGATCCCCGCGATCAGCAGGTGCGGGACCGAATCGGCGCGATGCTGCAGGATGTCAGCGTAATCGATGGACTAAAGGTAGGCGAGAGCATTGAATTGTTCCGCAGCTACTATAAGAAGCCGCTGCCGCTCGATTACCTATTGAAGGTTTCCAACCTGGTAGAAGAGAAGAATAAGTTCGCAACCGCGCTGTCAGGCGGGCAGCAGAGAAGGCTTGGATTCGCGCTGGCGCTTGCCGGCGATCCGGATGTTATTTTTCTCGATGAACCGACCGTGGGAATGGATGTCACTTCGCGCCAGCTGTTCTGGGATACGGTCAAAGCGATGGCAGGGAAGGGCAAAACGATTGTATTGACCACGCACTATCTGGATGAGGCCGACAGCGTTGCTGACCGCATTATCGTGATTAATAACGGGAAGCTAATCGCCGATGGTACGCCAAGCGAAATTAAAGCCGAGACGACGGGACGTGTGATCTCCTTCATCGCAGGCGACAGCGTAACAACCGAATCCTTGCTTGCACTTCCGGATGTGACGGATGTGGAATGGAGCGGTCGTAAAGTGAAGCTGTACAGCTCCGACACGGACCGGCTGATTATAGCGTTGGTTGAGAAACGTTTTGATATGCGCGACATTGAAATCCAAACCGGCGGGCTCGAAGATGCGTTCCAAGCGCTTGTTCAACAAACGTCGAATTAACGAAATAACACCTGAAGGATCAGGATAAACTAACGGGAGTGAATGATAATGAATGGAACTATGATGAAGGCGACCCTCGCCCAATGTAAGGCGGAGCTGCTGCGTACGGTTCGCAATAAACGGTTTTTTATTTTCTCCATCGTCATGCCGATTATTTTCTATTTCCTGTTCTCCAACATCGTTGGCGACAATAAGGTTGTCGGCGGCGTGGACTGGTCCGCCTATTATCTCATGTCGATGACTTGCTATGGCATTATCGGAGCCAGCTTCTCGACCTATAGCATCCGATTAGCACGTGAGCGCTCGCAGGGTTGGATCCGCATGCTGCGCATTACGCCGCTGCCGTCATGGGCCTATATCGTATCGAAAATCGCGTCTCAAGCCATTATCAATCTCTTCATCGTGGTGATGATGTTCCTAATTGGCGGTATTGCGAAGGGTATCGAATTGCCTGCTACGACCTGGATCGCCAGCGGAGCATGGATCTGGCTCGGCGGGTTGTCGTTTATGACGCTTGGCACCTTGTTCGGCACGATGCGCAATCCGGATGCCGTACAGGTATTGAGCACGGTTGCTTATATGGGTTTATCCGTTGTGGGCGGTCTGTGGATGCCGTATGAAACGATGTCTTCCACGATGCAGAAGGTTGCCGAGGTAACACCGACGTACCGACTTGGGCAGGGCGCTTGGAACATTATCGGCGGCCATGCCTTGGATTGGTCGGGAATCGGTATCTTAGTGATTTACGTAGTCGTTCTGATGGTGGTATCATCGTGGATAATGAAAAAGCAGGAAGCGGTGTAACTGCATGCCCAAAATGATGAGGCGGCCTCCAGTAGGCCCGCCTGTCTTGTTCGCTATGATATGGTTAGTTTATCTTGTGTTTCCGCTTTATCATTTATTCAATCAAACGCCGGCCAGAGCCGCGATGGGACTGACGGCGGTTGTTGTCTTTATCGCCATTTACATTTACAGCTACTGTTACGAGCGGGGGCGTCTCTTGTGCATACTGGGGATGCTTCTTATCATAGGCGTGTTTTGTTTCAGCGATGAGGCTTCCCTGTACATGGCTTTCTACCCGGCCCCTATAATCGGCATGCTGACGAGCCGCAAGCAGCTGACCATTGCGTTTGGCGGACTTGTGGCCTTGTTTGCGTCGACCATGTGGTATTGGAAGCTGTATGACGACACCGATGCGCTGCTGCAGTTTCTTCCGGCGATGATTGTCATCATTGTTATTCCGTTTGCTCTGGTGTTTGGCCGAAGGTCAAGAGAGCTGCGCCAAAAACTGATCCTCGCGAACGAAGAAATTTCGCGGTTGTCCAAGAATGAAGAGCGTCAGCGTATTTCGCGGGATCTGCATGATACGCTTGGTCACACCCTTTCGCTGATTACGCTGAAGAGCGAGCTGGCGGAGAAGCTGATCCTTAAGCAGCCCGAGCGCGCCGTGCAGGAGGTTCGAGATATTCAGGCGACCTCGCGTGCGGCGCTTCGTCAGGTGCGGGAGCTGGTGTCGGGGATGAATGCCGTCAAGCTGCGCGACGAGGTCGATCAGGCGAAGAAGATCTTAGCGGCGGCGAGTATCGTGCTGGAGCGGGAGGGGAGCGACTTTGATCGGGAGCTGCCATCGCCGCTACTCGATAATATTCTGGGGATGTGCCTGCGGGAATCGGTGACGAACATCGTCAAGCACAGCCGCGCGCGGGTATGTACCGTTCGGCTGGAATGGGAGCCGGGCAAGCTGAAGCTGATTGTGGCGGACGATGGAATCGGAGTCAGCAAGAGCAGTGAAGCTGCAGAATCCCGGCCGTTCGAAACAGGCGGCGGACTGGCAGGCGGCAATGGTTTGCGCGGGATGCGAGAGCGTCTCAAACTAATAGACGGCGATCTGGCCTTGGAGTCGGTAGGCAGAGGCACGACGCTGACGTTTACGGTTCCTTTGGTGGAGAAGTCATCGGCGAAAGAAGGAGGAAGATAAGCTGTGAAGATCGTAGTGGCGGAAGATCAAGGTATGCTGCGCGGCGCGCTGAGCGCTTTGCTGGATTTAGAAAATGACTTCGAGGTCATCGGCCAGGCGGAGAATGGCAAGCAAGCGCTGGATATGATCTGCGCGCTGTCTCCCGATCTCTGCGTCATGGACATCGAGATGCCGGAGATGAGCGGCCTTGATGTGGCGGAGAAACTGAAGGAGCTGCTCCATCCGTGCCGGGTAGTCATCTTGACGACCTTCTCCCGCTCGGGGTATTTCCAGCGGGCGATGAAGGCCGGAGCGCGCGGATTTCTGCTCAAGGATTCTCCGATCGACGAGCTTGGCGCAGCCCTGCGCACCGTGTCGCAAGGCGGCCGCGCGGTGAGCCCGGAGCTGGCGCTATCGTTCTGGGAGACGGAGAATCCGCTCACGGAGCGGGAGCAGGAGGTGCTGCGGCTTGCGGCTGCAGGCCTGACTGCCAGCGACATCGCGGGGCAGCTGTTCCTCTCCGCGGGCACGATTCGGAATTACTTGTCCGAAGCGATCCAGAAGCTGGAGGCGAAGAACCGCATCGATGCGATTGGAATCGCGGAGAAGAACGGGTGGATCTAGGAATCGCATACCCTTTCCCTGATTTCCCGCTAAAGTAGATCCCTAGCTGATCTACTTTTTCTTATATCCCCGATTTCACGTTAAAGTAGATCCCTAGGTGATCTTCTTTTTCTCTATTCCCTGATTTTCAGCTAAAGTAGATCTCTAGGTGATCTTCTTTTTCTCTATTCTCTGATTTTCCGCTAAAGTAGATCTCTAGGTGATCTTCTTTCTCTCGTATCCCCGGTTTCCTCCGATGTGGATCCCTACGTAAGCTACTTCACAGCTGTTGAGCGGAATCCATTACCTCTCATTGTTGCTAAACCACCATTTCACGTAGAAGAGCGGTACCTAGTACCTCTCATCGAGCCCAAACCACCATTGTACGCAGAAGAGCGGAACGCATTACCTCTCATTGGCACCAAACTATCATTGCACACTGAAAAGCGGAACCTATTACCTCTCATTGATGCCAAACCACCATTGCACGCAGAAGAGCGGTACCTAGTACCTCTCTTTGAACGGGTTCAATTAGAAAAAAAGGCTGCCTCTATCACCTTAACGATGACAGAAACAGCCCCTCGGCAAAAACAAATGTGAATGAATCGTTACTCCAGGCTCTTCTAGGCCTCAGTCTCTCCAGAGTCATTATCCGTCTTCGCCACGGTGAAGTAGAACTCGACGCCGCTGCCGTGGTTGCGCACGCCGAACGTGCTGCCATGAAGCAGCAAAATATGCTTCACGATGGCAAGCCCGATTCCGGTCCCGCCAAGTTCGCGGCTGCGGGAGTGATCGGTGCGGTAAAACTGCTCCCAGATGCGCTTCAGCTCCGCTTCCGGAATCGCTTCGCCTTCATTCCAGAGCGAGAGCAGCCAGCGATCCGGCTCCTCGGCAATGCGCAGCTCGATCGCGCCGCCTTGCGAGGTATGGCGGATGGCGTTGCTCATGAGGTTCGCGAGCACCTGCTCCAGCCGGAAACGGTCGCCGTAAGCCGTCATCTCAGCAGGCTCCACCGGCAACAATGCGTTCAACGCGATCGCCTTACGTTCCAGCGGCTCCGCGTGCCGCTGCATGAAAGCATTCGCGCATGCCCGCAGATCGAAGCTGCCGCTCACGAGACGATATTTGCCGGATTCCAGCTGCGCCAGGTCCAGCATATCGTTGACGAGACCCGACATCCGGCTCGTCTCGTCCATAATGACACCGAGATACTGCTCACGCTTCTCGGCGCCTCCGATGCCGTCCCGCAAGCCTTCGGCATATCCACTGATCAAGCTGATCGGCGTCTTTAGCTCATGCGACACTCCCGCTACGAATTCGCGCCGCATCGCTTCCAGCTGCTTTTCTTTCTCGAACTCTTCCTTGAGCTGCACATTCGCTGCCTTTAGCTCGTCAAGCGCATGCTGCAAGTTGTCAGATAGAAAATCAAACGTTTGCGACAGGCTTCCGATCTCATCATTGCGCTTAATACCGCTCTTCACCGAGAAATCCAGCTTGGAGAGGCGAAGCGCCACCTGGTTCAGCCTCCGCAGAGGTTTCGTAATCATGCCGGAGTAGAGGAAGGACAGCAGCAGAATGAGCACGACCGCAAGCCCGTAGAAATACAGATAAAAGTCTTTAATAACCATCCCGGCATCGCTGACCGGCTGCAGCGAGGAGACAGCAAACAGCACTTGGCGCGCACCGTCGTTTGAAGGAAGCGCGGCTGCCGCAATAAGCTGGTTATCGCCGAGCTTCATCGGACCGAACCCTTGCGCGCGATACACGACGGTTTGCCCGCTGCCGAACACCTGATTGACCTTCTCGGGATCCTGCAGCCACTGGATAACGCCTGTCATTAGATTGTCCACTTGTTCTTGGGAGACCGGATTTTGTATCATGCGCATCACATCGCCGCTCAGCTGGTCGATGCTGATCGTGACACTCCTCTGCTTCGTTCCGGCTCCGATGGCCATCGTTTTAATTCCCTGTTCATCGAACTCGAATTTAGCGGTCAAGGCGAAGTATTTGCTCTCGAACGGTCCAAAATAAAGCGGCAAACCGCTGCCCCTGGACGTCACGGACGTTACATCTCCCGGCATCTCGTCCATATAGGGCATCCTGTACGCCCCAATAAACTTCTGGAACGTGACTCCCTCATCGTCAGCAGTACCCGGCTGAGGCTTCGGAGCGACCGTATCCCCCCTATGGGCGGGACTCGACGTGGATGTGCCTGGCTCTGCCGAATCCCCTCCGGGCTCAGGCGTATCGCCTACCGTAATATACTTGTCCCTCAGAGCAGTAAATTCATACGTAATGGCCTTGATTTTCTGCCGCTCGTAATAGCTCTCGAAGAAGGTCAGCTGCAGCACCATCATGAGGGTCGTGAAGGCGATAAACACGATGGCCGTGACGGTAAACAGCTTAAACGCAACGCTCCGCCCGCGCTTCATCGTTTCACCTTAAACTGATAGCCGTTGCCGCGCACGGTGCAGATGAGGTCCGACTTAACGCCCAGCTTCTGCCGCAGGCGCTTAATATGGGTGTCGACCGTTCGCGCATCGCCGAAATAATCGAAGCCCCACACATGATTGAGCAGCATGTCGCGAGATAGTACGATGTTCCGATTGCGATACATGTAGAGCAGCAAATCGTACTCCTTCGGAGACAGCGTAAGCTCTTCGCCTTCGACCTTCACCTCGTGCGAAGCTTCTCTAATCGTTAGCCCGTCCAACGAAATCACGCCGGCATCCTGACCGTCCGTATTCGTCGAAGCTGAAGCTGCGGCCAAGAGCTCGGCTCGTTTCAACAGGGCTTTGACCTTCGCAGTCAGCTCCTTAGGGCTGAACGGCTTCGTCATGTAATCATCCGCGCCCAGGTCGTAGCCAAGGAGCTTGTCGTCTTCGGCTGACCGAGCCGTCAGCATAATAATCATGACATCGGACCTTTCGCGAATCGAACGGCAGACGCTGTAGCCGTCCAGCTTCGGCATCATAATGTCCAAGATGACGAGCGCGACCGATTCTGCTCCGAACCGGAGCAGCGCTTCCTCGCCATTGGCCGCCTCGATAACCTTAATATTTTCCCCGTGCAAGTAGTCGACAATAAGCTGCCGCATTAGCGGCTCATCCTCGACAAGCAGTACATTTCCGCTCACAATACCGTTTCCTCCTTCATTGTCACACAGCTGTCACATCGCGCTTTTACAGTTACAAGTGAGAAGAAGCGGTTCGCGCCGTTCTATAGCTCAAAACGAGCAGAAAAGGATCCCGAAATCGATTTTCTGCTCGTTGAAACAAAAGGATTCGCTCCCACTATCGTATAGGAGGTTGTTATGAAATTCAATCGCTTGCTGCAGCGAGACGGCAGTGCGGCGGTCGTGTTCCTTCTGCCGAGTCTGATCGGCTTCGGGCTATTCTTCCTGATTCCGTTTGCGGCGGGATGCTACTATTCGCTGGTAGACAGTCCCGTGAACGGCAGTTTCGTCGGCCTCTCCAATTACGCGGACCTGCTGCAGAGCAGCTCATTTCGCAAGGCGGCATCCAACACCGCGTTATTCACGGCCGTAAGCGTTCCGCTGCTGATGGTTCTGTCGCTTCTGCTGGCGATGCTGCTCACGCGCGATGTGTATGCCCGAAACTGGCTGAGGACGTTCTATGTGATGCCGCTTGTCGTTCCGGTCGCGTCCATCGTCATGCTTTGGGAGATTTTGTTCGACAGCAATGGCTTCCTGAATGCCTATTTGCATGATTATGGCCTGGCAACGAAGGACTGGATGGGCTCGGGAACGGCAAGAGCCGTTGTATTGCTGGTCTTCCTGTGGAAGAACGCGGGCTACAACATGGTGCTCTTCCTGGCAGGTCTGCAAAATATTCCGGAGGACTATTACGAAGCAGCGTCCGTGGAAGGTGCGGGCTGGTGGTGGAAGCTGCGCCATATTACGCTCGTATACTTAACGCCAACGGCGTTCTTCGTTTTCGTCATGTCCGTTATCGGTTCATTCAAAGTGTTCCGCGAGACGTATTTAATCGCAGGGGAATATCCCGATGAGAGCATCTACATGCTGCAGCATTATATGAACAATATGTTTCTGTCCTTGGATTACCAGAAGCTGACCTCGGCCGCATATGTCATGGCGCTTGTCATCACGGTGTTTGTTGCAGTGGTGTTCAGGCTGGAGCGGGCGCTGAGGAGGCGGATGGAATGAGGGACAAGCCGAGAATCTTTGCCAAAATCATGCTTACTTTCATGCTTGCTTTATTCGCGGCAGGTATGTTGTTTCCGCTTGTATTTACGATCAGCAATTCCTTCATGTCGGAGGATGAAATTACGGCCGCATATGGCATTTTATCGCCGAGTGCGGAAGGCGATTCCGGAGGCGCGTCCGATTCGAAGGCCGGCCAATTCGCCGTGCTCAAGCTGATTCCGGACAAGGTGACGCTCGAGCAGTACGGGGAAGCGCTCTTCAGAAAACCGCAGTTTCTGGCTATGTTCTGGAATGCGGTTGTGATGACGGTGCCGATTATTGCGGGGCAGACTCTCGTTGCCGCACTCGCGGCTTACGCGCTGGGCAAGCTGCAGTTTGCGGGAAGGGACAAGCTGTTCTTCCTCTATCTCATCACGATGCTGATGCCGTTCCAAGTAACGCTTGTGCCGAATTACATCATGGCGGACCGGCTTGGACTGCTGAACAGCTTCGGCGCTATTATTTGGCCGGGCATCTTCGCGGCCTTCGGCGTCTTCTTATTGCGCCAGTTTATGCTGCAAATCCCTACGGCTTACGTGGAAGCAGGCAAAATGGACGGCGCCGGCCATGCGCAGCTGTTCCTGCGTATTGTGCTGCCGATGTGCAGGCCGGGACTTGCCGCGCTCGTAATTCTGCTCTTCATCGACAACTGGAACATGGTCGAGCAGCCGCTCATCCTGTTAACCGATGCGGCGAAGCAGCCGCTGTCGGTCTATCTTTCCCGGGTACGGGAAGGGGAGCAGGGCATCGCTTTTGCCGTTTCTGTGCTCTACATGGCGCCGATGCTGTTTATTTTTCTCTATGGCGAGAACGATCTGATTGCCGGGATTCAGCTCTCCGGGCTGAAGGGCTAGCGTAAAGAATCCAAACAAACATCTAGGAGTTGAAGGGAATGTCCACGATGCTGGACGATAACCGATTAAAGCGGCGTAAACGGCTGATGGGAACAGTGCTGATCCTTTTCTTTGGCGCGCTGGCCGTGCTCACTTTCTTCTCGAACACGATTGCGGGCATGGCATTGCCGAAGGTGACGGTGACGAAGCCTGCTTTCGGCCAGCTGGAGCGTACGATTGCCGGCGAAGGCGAGCTGGAAGCCGAGAAAACGGAGGAACTGTTCGCCGAAGGCGACGGCGACGTGACGAAGATTCATGTTGAAGAAGGCGACGCCGTGAAGAAGGGGCAACTGCTGATTTCTTACGATACGACAGAGGCCAAGCGGAATCTGGAGGATGAAGAAACGCGGTATGCGCAGGCGAAGCTGCGGATGGAGAAGCAGCGGGAGCAAGTTGTAGACGCGCTGCGACAGGACGATCAGTCCGCAGTCCGCGATCTGAAGCGTGAACTGGAAATTGCGGAATACGACCTGGACATCCAGCGGCGCAAGCTGGAGACGATGCGCGATTCCATTGAGAACGCCAGCGCTGTCAGGGCACCGTTCGACGGCATTGTCACCAAGCTTGAGGCGACAGAAGGACTGCCTTCGCCGCGGGGGCAGGCTGTTGCGGTCCTTGCAGATGTGAGCCAGGGGCTGGTTTTCAGCTTCACGGATGATGCGGATGATGCGGACAAGCTGCGCGTCGGCGAAGCCGTTTCGCTTTCCGTTGTTAGCGGTGAGAGGTGGAAGATGGCGAAAGGGACGGTCGAAGACATCGAGGATGCCGACAGCGGGAATGCAACGGGCGGCTCCGGCGATACCGAAGAACGCGAGAAAATTACGATCAAGCTCACCGGGCAGGAGCTCAAGCTTGGGGATCAAGTGAAGCTGTCGGTGAAAAAAACCGGGAAAATCGGCGGGATCATCCTGGCGAGCGGTACGGTGCATCAAGGCAGCGATGGTTATTTTGTATGGATCGTCAAGGAGAAGAAGGGGCCGCTCGGGAGCGTGTACACCGCCGAGAAGGCTGCGGTCACGATTGGGGATTCGGATGAAACGAATACCGAAATTATGGACGGCATCATGCCGGATGAGCAAATCATCGAAGAGATGAGCGAGCCGCTGAGCGAAGGCCAGCGTGTCCGAATGAAATAATCCCATTAATCATTAGGAGTGTTAACGATGAAGATGAAGTCAGCCAAGAAGATAAAAACAATCAAATCCGGCTGTGTCAGCCTGGCATTGATGACGGCCCTGTCGGCTTGCTCAAGCGGCAATGGCGGAAATGCGGACGGGGAGCAGCCCGCCGTCAAAACCAAGGACGGCAAAACGGTCGTTTCCATTTCCGTCCTGAAGAATGACCGGTTTCTCGAAACGGCGGAGAAGCAATTCGAGAAAGCGCATCCCGATATCGATATTCAGATTCAGGCTGCCGTTGCAACGCCGGAGATGGGTAAAATGGTCACGAAAGCAATAGGCGGGGAGGAAAACCCGGCGGATGTGGAAAAATTCGTAAGCACAGTCAATACGGAGCTGATGTCAGGCAAAGGTGCCGACATTATTGCGGTGCAGGATTTACCGTTCAACAAGTATGCGGAGAAAGGGCTGCTGGTTGATCTTCGAGCGCTGATGAAGGACGACAAAACGTTTAACCTTCAGGATTATTACGAAGGCATTATGGATGCGGTGACGAACAGTGAAGGTAAGCAGGCGGCAGTGCCGGTGAAATTCTCTCTGGATATTATGCTGGGCAGCAATGCGGATTTGACCCAAGCAGGCGTTAAAGTCGACGACAGCAAATGGACATGGGCGGATTTTGCGGAGATTGCTCATAAGATCGCGAAGGACGAGGACGGTGACGGCAAGCCGGACCGTTACGCCATGACAGGGATGACAAAGGAACAGCTGCTGAAGCTGATGGTCGAGTCGAGCTATGAGCATTATGTGGATACGGCAGGAAAGAAAGCATCGTTTGATTCGGGAGATTTTGCGGCTATGCTGGAGAACCTGAAGAGCTTGTACGACGATGGATTGATCAACGATCAGATGGCGGGCCGCGGCCAGCAATCGTTTGGCCATATGAATCTGATGATGCCGATGGAGCTGGTGATGCTTCCGCAGATGATGTTCCAGGGCGATGGCGGCGGCGAGGTTTTCCAAACCCCGTCCGGCGGCGAAGCGAAGGGCATGACGTTCGACAGCGATCTTATGCTTGCCCTGAATGCGAAGTCGGGCGCGAAGAAGGAAGCTTGGGAATTCTTGAAATATTTGCTCTCTGCGGAGATGCAGGGAACGCCGGGCATGTTTGGCTTCTCGGTGCGCAAGGATATGACGGCAAAGCAGGTCGAGGAATCGATGAAGATGTTGACGAGCGGCAACATGAAGATGTCCACTCCCGAAGGGGAAGTTTCGCCTCCTACAATGACGGATGCGGACATCAAGAAGATCGTGGATATGATCCCGCGCATCAAACGTTACAGCGGTGAAGATAACGCCATCATGGATATGGTGAAGGAAGAAGCGGCGGCGTTCTTCGAGGGCCGCAAGTCGGCCGAGGAAGCGGCGAAGCAGCTGCAGAACCGGGCAACGATTTATTTGAACGAATAACAGTACGAATGGGCATGGAAACACCTTCGGGAAGCGGCTGCGGCTGCATTCTGCGGGTGTTTTTTATTGTCAGTTTGTCGTGGACTGCTCCACCCACCCTAGTATGCAGGGTGAGATAACAGTAACAGAGTAAAATGATCAAGTCCCTTCCCCTTTACATGGGAGGGGGTTTTTCGTGAGACGGGATGCTGATAAGAGCGGCATATCCGCATAAAGTCTATGAATATCGCCGGATGAGCTCACTTCGAGCTTCGAACCGGCTCGATAAGCGTTATATCCGCTAATCGGAGCCCCAACTAGACTAGTTTTGCTGCCTTAAGCGGCATATCCGCATAAAGTCTGTGAATATCGCCGGATGAGCTCACTTCGAGCTTCGAACCGGCTCGATAAGCGTTATATCCGCTAATCGGAGCCCCAACTAGACTAGTTTTGCTGCCTTAAGCGGCATATCTCGCTTAAAGTCTGGGAAATCCACTCGATGTGTTCATGTGGAGAGTGCAAAAACCGAACTCTCAGCATCCCCAAACGCGGTAAAGCGCGTGCCCCGCCCCCATGAGAGTTCCAAAATCGAACTCTCAGTAACAAAACCGTCCGAAAAAGCAGTTGATAGTGCAGAAACCGAACTCTCAGCATCCCCAGAGACGGGAGAAGTGCCGGGATGAGGACTTGAGAGACGGAAAACCCGACTCTCAGCGGTAGAACCGCGTGAAAAAGCAGCTGAGAGTCGCAAAACCCGACTCTCAGCACCCCAAAGTAGGGGAAAACGCCTGCGCCAGGGTCTGAAAGTCGGAAAATCCGACTCTCAGCGGCAAAACCGCATGAAAAAGTAGCTGAGAGTAGGAAAGCCCGACTCTCAGCATTACCCCTCGTTTCGCAACTCCATCTCGAAGGTTAAACATATAGTAAAAACGATTAATATCCATAAAATTGTAAATGATAGACAAATTTTGTGATAAGCTAGTAGGAACTAGATTGCTAGATTTGCGAATAGCAGGGGGATCACGAGAAGCATGAGAACGAAGAAGTGGATCAAAATCGCACTCATCGTCGCCGCCATCGGCACGACAGCGAGTCAGCTGGGAACGGCGCCGACACGAGCGCATGCAGCAGCAGCAACCGGATCACCGAGCGAGTGGGCGAAGCAAGAAATCCAAGATGCGATTTCGAGCGGACTCATCCCATATGGATTAACGAACAGCTATCGATTGGCATTGACGCGGCAGGAATTTTGCGAAATGGCGGTTCAGCTCTATGAAGTGCTGACCGACACGAAACCGGCGGATCCGAAGCAGAATCCGTTTCGGGATACAAACAACCCTCGCATCGGCCAAGCCTACGAGCTGGGCATTATTAAAGGGACAAGCCCCAACACGTTCTCGCCCAAGGCGAATGTAACGCGGGAGCAGCTCGCGCTGATGCTTTATAACACGCTGGCCAAAGCCGGCTTCCAAACGAAGCTCCAAGAGGGAAAAGGAACACCGCCGAAATTCGCGGACGACAAGCAGCTCGCCCAGTGGTCGCGCAATGCGATCGGCATGCTGGCCGGAAACGGCATCATGAAAGGCGATGTGAGCGGCAATCAGCTGCGTTTTCAACCGCGCGTGACGACGACACGGGAGCAGGCAATCGTGCTGGTGTACCGGATTTTCTCGCGGTTCGGGACGTATTTTGTGAACGATGAGGAAGATCTCCTGGGGGCGGCCAAACAATCGCTTCCGGTTGTCATTAAGAACGAACAGATGCAGGAAATCTACACCCGAGCGAGAGCGGTCCTTGCGGAGATCATCCGTCCGGGTATGACCGAATATGAACGCGAGCTTGCGATTCACGATTATATTTTGCAGCATACTGCCTATGATTACGAGAATTACAAGAATGACACCGTTCCGCCGGAATCCTACTCCGTGTATGGGGTGCTGATGAATGGCATCGCGGTATGCCAAGGTTATGCGGGGACGGCAGATCTGCTGCTAAGTATGGCGGGCATTGAATCGCATATCGTAATCGGTACGGCAGACGGCGGCAGCCATGCGTGGAACAAAGTGAAGATTGACGGCGCGTATTACAACCTCGATGTAACATGGGACGATCCCGTTCCGGATGTGGCGGGGCGATTGAACTACGGCTACTTCAACGTGACGGATGAAGCGCTTCGCGAGGATCATGCATGGAAGGATACGCTTCCGCAAGCTACAGCCAATACGTTTAACTATTATGTCATCAACGGCCTCACCGTGAACAATCAAGCGGAGTTCGAAGCGAGAATTAGCAGCGCCGTGGAGGCGCGCTTGACCTCCGTCACCATTAAACGCACGTATAAGGACGAGCAAGGACCGAGCGGCTGGGAAGCGCTGCTGAGAAACTATGGCGATTCTCTCGCATCCTATTCCTACACGATGGATAACAGCGGCGTTGTGAGCTTCAAGTTTAAATACCGTTAATGCTACAATGAAGACAAAACTACGGACGGAGCCTCATGATCCATGATTCGAATTGTTGCCGTTACGAATGATCACCATATTAAACAGCTGAACAAGCTGGAGGACTTAAACCAAATCGCGCATCTAAAATGGTACTGGGTCGATTTCTGCGAGCCGACGGGAGAAGAAGCTAGGCTTCTCGATGACTACTTTCATTTTCACCCGCTGGCTATAGAAGATTGTCTCCTTTACTTGCAGCGTCCCAAAATGGACCATTACGACGACGTGCATTTCTTCGTGCTTCACGCGATCCACGAGCAGACGCTTGAGGCATCAGAGGTGGATGTATTTGTCGGTCCGAATTTCTTGGTGACCTACCATCAGCTGCCGCTCCATGAGGTCGATCGTGCTTGGGATAAAATCATCCGCAAGCCGCATACGGAAGCGCATGGCAATCTGCATGCCGCATATACGGTGATGGATGAGCTGGTGGATCAATATTTTCCGGCGCTGCAGGCGATCGAGGATCAGCTGCTGGAAATCGAAACAGGCGGCACCGACCAAGGATTCCGGACGGACCTGAGCCAGGTGTTCGAAATTCGAAACAAGCTGCTCCGATTGCGCAAAACAATCGTTCCCATGCGGGACCTGCTATACCGTATCCTCAATTCGCAGCGGATCGAAGCCTTAAAGCATTACCATTTGTTCTTCACCGATATCTACGATCATCTGCTGAAGCTCGCGGAGATGGTGGATTCGAATCGCGATATGACGTCGGATCTGCGCGATCACTATATGTCGCTGAACGCCAATCGGATGAATGCCATTATGAAAACATTGACGGTCATTACGGTGATCTTCATGCCGTTAACTTTTATTGCCGGCATTTATGGCATGAATTTCTCCAATATGCCCGAGCTCGGCTGGCATGCCGGCTATTATATGGTGCTGGTGTTTATGGTGCTGCTTGCTGCGGGCATGTTTGCATGGTTTAAGCTCAAGGGCTGGTTTGAATAGAGAAATTATCCTTAGGGAACGGTAAGGAATACGACTCAACCCTAAGGAGGCGGCAGGAATAATGGCAAGAAGAAGTCGGAGAAAACATCTGGTACCGGGCGCTGATGCTCAAATGAGCGCATTTAAGGCGGAAGTGATGCGGCGGGAAGGTTATGTCGTGAATCCGAGCAGACCCGATGATGTGAAATTTGAAGTAGCCAAATCACTCGGCATTCCGCTGGAGCACGGTTACAACGGCCAACTATCGACGGAGTCGGCAGGTCAAATTGGCGGACAGATCGGCGGAGCGATGGTCAAAGAGCTTGTGCGCATGGCGCAGGAGAAGCTGGCACGCCAGAATAACGAGCATTGATGAAGGCCATCAACTATTTATGCGCTTAACGAAACCATCGGCGGATCGCTGGTGGTTTTTTTTGCTGTTTTACGAATGGTTTTCAGTTATTTTTCAGAAACGATTCATACTGTTTTCATCTTCGTCGGTTATGCTGGGGGTAACATGCTGAGTAGGATGGGGGATTGGACGATGCCTGCCGCAATACTGGTCATCGAAGACGATTATTATATACAAGAGCTCATTGCTGAGTTTCTGCGGGCTCAACAATACGAGGTGGATGTAGCGGGGGACGGACTGGAAGGCTGGGAGAAATTCCAGCAGTCGTCGTATGACCTCGTCATATTAGACTTAATGCTGCCTTCCATGCACGGCTACGAGATATGCCGCAATATTCGCGAGCGTTCCGATACGCCGGTCATCGTACTGACGGCACTTAGCGAGGAGAAGGATCAGCTGCGCGCGTTCGAGGAAGAGGCGGACGATTATGTGACGAAGCCGTTTTCTTTTCACGTCTTGATGAAGCGGGTGGAGGCTGTCCTTCGGCGCACGCGCAGCGGGCAGTCCGGGGAGCAGCTGTTTGACGGAAGACTAAGGCTGGATGCCGACGCGTACAAAATCTTCGTCGACGGCAAGCTCATCGACACGACGACGAAGGAGTTCGATATCCTGCACACGCTCGTACATAACGCCGGACGGATTATGACACGTGATATGCTGCTGGACAAAGTATGGGGCTACGACTACTACGGCGACTCCCGCATCGTCGATGCTCATATTAAGAATATCCGCAAGAAGCTCGGGATCTCCGTCATTCGCACGGTAAAAGGGGTCGGCTACTCGCTGGAGTCTGAGCTGGCGTCGGTGGAAGGATGATCCGGCGCAAGGGGATACGGTTTAAAATCTTCATGGTTACGGCTGCGCTGCTGGTCGTATCCGCGCTGCTGATCTACTTGACCCTCTACTTCATGCTGCCGGGTTATTACAAGAACATCAAGCAATCTCGGCTCGAGAGCAGCTTCAGCGAACTGGTGAAACAGATCGACGGCGTGAGTGCGGCTGATGCCATTCCGCTCATGGCGAAGTTTGGTCAAGAGCATAATGCGGCGCTCATGATCCGCGATAAGGAGGGGCAGGGGTATTATATCCCGCCGAGTTATCGGGGAATGAACGGCTGGCTGTCCCGAAATGCGAGCTACCTGGGCATGCGCAAGCAGCTTGAAGCAGGGCGTGCGCTCGATAGCCGCGATGTGATGAAAGGGCCGGGCGACGGTAATGGCAGCGGCCAGAACATGCATATGCTGAGCGTCGATAAGACGATTAGATTCGCGGAAAGCGACGATCCTTATACGCTGTCCGTGGATGCCCCGTTGCAGCCGATCGGGGAAGCGGCGGATGTCATCTTGCTGTTCCTGCCCTACATGTTGATCCCGATTCTCCTTATTGCAGTGGGTGGGGCGCTCATCTATTCGCGTTTAATCGCGCGGCCCCTTCTCTCGCTTAACCGAGTGGCAAAGCGGCTGGCCAAACTCGACTTCTCCGTAACGAAGCCTGCCCTGAATACGAAGGACGAGCTGGGCGAGCTGTCGCTAAGCCTCAGCAAATTGGCGGTTAATTTGCAGCTGACGATGGGGGAGCTGCAGGATGCCAACGCGCAGCTCAAGAGCGATATTGAACAGGAACGCGAACAGGAAGCGAAGCGCCGGGAGTTTGTGGCGACGATTTCCCATGAGCTCAAGACGCCGATTACCGCGGTAAGCGGTCAATTGGAAGCCATGATTGCGAACGTGGGCTCTTATCGCGATCGGGACAGATATTTGCGCCAATCCTATACGATCATGCAGGACATGGATAAGCTGGTGCACGAGATCTTGGAGCTGTCGAAGCTGGAGAGTCGGGATTTCCGCCCGCTGATGCGCAAGGTGGACCTATCCGAATTGGTTCGGGAATCGATGAACAATCTGAGCTATCTGGCAGGCGTCAAACAGCTGAGGCTGGAGGTCGAACTGCCGGAGGAAGCGATGATTACGGCCGATGAGCGGCTCATGTCGAAGGCTGTGGCGAACATCATCACCAATGCCGTTCAATATTCCGGCGATGCGGAGCGGGTCGTTGTTCGGTTATCCGAGGAGTATCGCGCAGCAGACGAGGGGAGCGAGCAGCAGGTGAAGTCGCTTCATCCGTGGTACAGGCTGGAGGTGCTGAACACCGGCGTGCAGGTGGAGGAGTCGAAGCTGCCTCGATTGTTCGAGCCGTTCTACCGGGTGGAGCAGTCACGCAGCCGCTCCACCGGCGGCAGCGGACTTGGTCTCTATATTGTCAGCAAAGTATTGGATGCTCACGGCGCTGAATATAGCATCGCCAATACGGCTGAAGGCGTACGCTTCAGCGTAAGGGTGCAGGGAGCGGCTTGAGCCATAGTAGAAACAGGTTACCGGACATTAGATTCTGTCGCGTACGACAGCTAATGTCCGGTTTTTGAGTTGTTCGATTTCAGCGATAAGGGCGGCGCGTTTCGCTGCGTAAAGGGCTTTCATCCCTTCATCCTTCAGTGCGGCTAAATTGATTTCCACCGTTAAGAGCGCGGATTGCGCAGCGGCTTCAAGGAGTAAGGCGCCGATACCGAGATCGGAGATGACATGCGCATTCGTGCAGGAAGCGATGCTTAGTGTAGACAGAAGCGCCGCTCTGCACACCTCCATCAGCCGGAGCGGCGCTTCGATGGCGGCAATGGTCGCGTTATGGAGCGCCTCTTGGCGAACAGCTTTCTCAGACTCATTCTGTTTAGGCAGCTTCAATGCATGCATATAACCGTCGAAGGCTGAAATGTCTTCGGCGAGCAGCGATTCACAAGAGGCGGAAAGCCGTTGCATCTCGTTCAATGCAGCGTTAACTTGAAGCCGTGCATCGGCGTACTTCTCTCCTTGCGAGAGATGGGCCGCCATTGCGGTCATGGCCGTGCCGAGCGCTGCGGCAAGGGCAGCGGCGCTTCCGCCACCGGGAGTGGGGTCGGCGCTGGCCGCCTTCTCTAAGAAGCGGCGAATGGAATCATCCCACGATACTGTAGTCATCGTCACGCATCTCCTTTCATCGACGTTTGGATATCCATTGCTTTCATCAGATTGCGAAACAGAATCGCGGTCGTTAAGGTGCCGACTCCGCCGGGAACCGGTGAGACAGCAGCGGCTCCATCGCTCAGATCCGAAGCGGCATCGCCGGTGATCGAACCGTCTGCACGCTCGTTAATGCCTGCGTCGATGAGGATTAAGCCCGGATGCACCATATCCTTCGTAATCATATTCGGCTTGCCGACCGCCACGATGGCGATTTCCGCATGTTTCAGCTGAGCAGCCAGATCCGGCGTCCTGGAATGGCAAACGGTCACGGTAGCATGCTCCCGTTGAAGGAGATGAAACAGCGGAAGGCCGACGGTTTGACCCCTGCCGACTAAAGCCACGTTGCGACCCTCTAGTTTGTACCCGTAATGCTTGAGTAACCCGATGCAGGCCTGCGGCGTTGCGGGATAAAGTCCCGTGTCATTGCCGGTGTAAACCGCAAGTTTGTTGGATGGAGTAACGCCATCGATATCTTTGGCAGGGGCGATGCAAGCTTCAATTGCAGATGCCGATAAATGCGCGGGCAGAGGGAGCTCGAGCATGATGCCGTGCATGTGTTCGTCCTCGTTAAGCGTAGCGATGACGCGCTTCAATTCCTCTTCCGAGACATCATTCGCGAAAGTATGGAGCTGAAACGAGATACTCAGCTTCTCGGCAATCTTCTGCTTGGAGCTTGCATAGTAAGCTGAGGCAGCATCACCTTCGACCAGCAGTGTCGCCAGAGACGGCTGTTTTCCATTCTCTTTCCATTCCTTAACGCGGGCCGCTATTTCCGAATACACGAGCTCAGCCGCTTCTTTCGCTTTCAGTACAATGGCCATTAGAGATCCTCTCCCTCACCTTGAATGTACGGTCGATCAGAAACGAAAAAAAGCATCCGCAGGCAGGCTAGTCCTCAGACATAGCCAGCCGCAAATACTTCTCCCCAGGCGAACGGTGTAATTCGATCCGCATGCTCCCTCGTGGTTCATTCCACTGATTTCGCCAGTTGCATGCAGCCTTATTTTCCTAGAGTGTAGCATGAGGAGGTGCCTTTGAACAGGGCTGTGCTATAATGTTGCTGGATCTTGGGTAATTGCGAAAGGAGCAACGCGCTTGTGCTGACAAACTGGCTCTATCCCAATTGGCTGCGGAATCAAGTCATTCGCAGCAAAATCATCGCGATCTATATTCCGCTGATCATTGTACCGCTGCTGGTGCTGGGCTTTGCGTCCAACACCATCTACACCAATGCGATCGTCGACAAGACGATCAGCAATGTGAGCGACAATTCCTCGCTGATCATTACGCGTATGAATGGTATTCTGACGAATGCGGAAAGCTGCGCCAATATACTAACGATCAACTTAAACCGCGTCATTCAAGACCATAACAAAGGGGAAATTAGCCGGGAACGTTCGCTGCTGCTGTCGACCCTGATTACCAATCAGCTTAGCTTCGCGCTGCTTGTTTTTCCGGATGTGGAGAGCGCTGCATTCATTGATACCTATGGCACGATCTATGGTACATCGGCTGCGATTGAGAACGCCGGCGCGCCTCAGCCGGAGACGCTGCTGCAGACCCCGATGATGAAGCGCATTCGCGAAACGACCGGCCAGAACATCTGGTTTCCGATGGACAAAAGAAGCTATCTGACGCTCGGAGCGGACGAGCCGGTTCTAACGGTGGGCAAGAAAATCAATAACATCTACACCGGCCAGGAGCTTGGGCTGCTGGTGCTTAATGTGAAGGAACAATCGCTTTCGGCGATTTACAATAACATCGGTAACGATCAAAGCGGCAGCTACATGCTGACAGATCAAGCAGGAACGATCGTCTCCTCTACTCATAAGGAGCAGCTGCTCAAGCCCGTGGAAGACAAGGCGCTTCGACAGTGGATCAATCAAACAAACAGCGGTTCGACAATCGATCGTTTCCTAGGGGAGAAGCTGCTTGTCATCAGCTCGGAGATGCCTAAGTTCGGCTGGAAGCTGATCTCCATGGAACCGTTTAATGCGCTGACGGCGGATAATCGCAAAATCACGGCGCTCATCATGACCATCGGCTTCTTCTGCTTCTTGTTCGCGCTGATGGGCGCGGGTATTCTAAATCGGCTCATCGCCAGGCCCATCGTACTGTTGACCAAATATATGAAGCTGGTGAAAGAAGGAAATCTGACCATCCAGCTGCCGGTCAAATCGAACGACGAGCTGGGCCTGCTCGCATCCGGCTTTAATACGATGCTTACGCGCATTAATTTGCTTCTCGATAATGTGCGATTCGAACAGAAGAAGAAGCGGGAGTACGAGCTGGCCCTGATTCAATCCCAAATCAAACCTCATTTCTTGTACAATACGCTCGACGTGATCTATACGCTCTCGGAGATCGGGCGAGTCAAGGATGTGCAGCGAACAACCAAATCGCTGGCCGATTATTACCGCATCGTCTTAAGCCAAGGTAAAGAGGCGATTCCTCTTCAGGATGAGCTGCAGGGGCTGCGCGATTATTTGGCCATTCAACGGATCCGGTATGCCGACGTGTTCGATTACCAAATCGATGTCCAGCCGGAAGTGCTCTCTTGTACCGTGTTAAAACTGACGCTGCAGCCGCTCGTGGAGAATGCCATCTATCATGGGCTGAAGACAAAAGGGACGTTCGGCCACCTTATCGTGACAGGCGGCATCGAAGGGCAGGATTTGCTGCTTACCGTCAAGGACGACGGAGTCGGCATTCCGCCGGAAAGGCTGGAGACGTTGTTGCGGCCAAGCGCAGATTCACCGAACACAACGCCCGCCGCAGTGCTGTCTGCTGCCGGAAATACCGGCAGTTCGTTCGGGATGCGCAGCGTCGACAGCCGGATTAAGCTGTATTTTGGAGATGGGTACGGACTTACGCTAATCAGCGAGCCCGGCGCGGGAACGGAGATTCAAGTACGATTGCCTATGGAACAGCATGAGGAGACAGGAGGCGGCAGGCATGTTGAATTTACTGATCGCGGATGATGAGTCTATATTCCGCGAGTATTTACGCACGGTGCTGGACTGGGAGCTGTACGGCTACCGGATCATTGGGGAAGCGAAGAATGGGCTGGAAGCGCTCGAGATCGCGCAGCAGACAACGCCGGATATTGCGCTTGTCGATATTACGATGCCGTTTATGGACGGGCTGGAGCTTGCGCAGCGGTTGAAAGAAGACTACCCCGGCATCAGCATTGTGCTGATCACGGGCCATAACGAATTCGACTATGCAAGGCGCGCGCTCAAGCTCGGCGTCGAGGACTATATCTTAAAGCCCTTTTCCAAGGATGAGCTGACGCTCACGCTGCTGAAGCTGCAGGAGCATCACCGCAAACAGAGGGAAGAGCAGTCGACGCATCTGAAGAATCTGCAGCTCATGAAGGAGAGCGTGCTGAACCGGCTGGTCAGCGGAGAATTGGCGGAGCATGAGGACGTGCTTCTGCAGCAGCTCGGCTCCTACCAGCTGCAGCTGGATGCCAAGGCTTATGCGGTGGCGTGCATTGAGATCGATGAGATCGATCGCAAGTGGGGCGAGGTAAGCGAACGGCTGCTGTGGAAATATGCCGTGACCAACATTCTTGCGGAAGCGATGGAGGATTCCGGAGGGAAGCCCGTTATCTTCAATGGACCGGAAGGCCGCATCATCTGCCTATATGGCTTGCCGCATGGCGCAGGCGCAGGCGCCTCGATCAGAGGCTCGCAAGCCCAGGCCGGGCTTCCGAAGCTGGAGCCGTTCGAGAAGCTGTGCATGCTGATCAAACGCTATTTGAAATTAACGATCACCATCGGCGTTGGCCAAATTTACGGCGGGATTGGCGGCATTCGCTGCTCGTACGAAGAAGCGCTCACGGCGCTTCAGAATAAGTTCGTGCTCGGCAATGATCGCGTCATCGCTTTCGGGCAGCACATCTCGAAGGAAGGTACAGGCGTGCAATATCCGCCGGAGCTTGGCGATGAGCTGCAATTGCTGCTGCGCGCGCAAGATGATGTGAGAATCGATGCTAAGCTAAGTGGGCTGTTCCGGCTCATCCGGGAGCAGAAGCTGTCTATCGACTATACTTATGTGATTTGCATGAGCCTCGTATCGGTCTGTCTCGGTTATGTCAGCGAAGCAGGCCAGCCTATAGAGGATTGCTTCGGCGAGCATTTCTTCCCGTATCACGAGATCCGCGAGCTAGCTTCCATAGACGAAGCGGAGCTGTGGATGAAGGAGCTGTTCGCCAAGGCCGTTCACTATACGAGGCGATACAAGAAAACAAGATCGTCCATCATCGCGCAGGCGGCAAAAGCTTTCATCGAGGAGCAATACGGTGATGCCGAGCTTGGGGTAGAGAAGGTAGCGCAGCATGTATTCATCAACGCCAGCTATCTGCGCGCCGTGTTCAAGAAAGAGAGCGGGATGACCGTCACGGATTACATCACGCATATTCGGATGAATAAAGCGAAGGAGCTGCTCGGAGCAGGCAATCGCAAGCTGTCGGACATTGCGGAGAGCATCGGATACAGCGACGGCAGCTACTTCAGCAAGAGCTTCAAGAAGTTCTTCGGCTGGTCGCCGAGCGAATACGAGAATCGGATAAAAGGGAATGAAACGATGCGCGGATAATACAAAACGCCATCGTTTTTTCCATTATCGGGGGAGAAACGGCATTTTATAATGAGAAACGTAAGGGAAGCACACAGTAATAGTAATAGGGGAGGGTATTAAAGATGAAAAAATGGACACTAATGCTTATTTCAGCCGTGATGGTAACTGGTTTGGCGGCATGCGGCTCGAATAACGACACAGAGAAGAATGCGAGCACGGGCAGCAGCAACAAGCCGGCCGAAGAAGGTACGAACGCTCCGGCAGAGAATACGGAGCCGGTGAAGCTGCGGATTTACGCGCAATATGCGGATGACGATACGAAGAAGCCTTACGATTATGCGGTCGCGGAGCTGAAGAAGGAAATGCCGAATGTGGAGCTGGAGCTCGACGTACAGGCGCAAGATGATGGACAGAAGCTCAAGACTTATGCAGCTACAGGCAATCTGCCGGATATTTTCCAAGCGGGTCTGGACATTATCAATACATTGAAGAAATCAGGCAACATTCTCGAGCTTGACCAATATGCCGACAAGTTCGGTTTCAAGGACAAAATGCAGCCGAGCGCGATGAACACGCTCGTCACGGAAGACGGCCACATCTACGCCTTCCCTTATGCCGGCAATGAGCTGGCGCTGATGTTCTACAACAAAGAGCTCTTCGAGAAAAACAACGTAAAGGTTCCTACTACCTACGATGAGCTGATGACGGCGGTAAAAGCGTTCAACGAGAAAGGCATCACGCCGCTCTCCCTATTCGCGAAAGAGAAATGGCCGACAGTAGCCCTGTTCGATATGTTCGCTACTCGCACAGAGCCGGCTGGCATTACGAAGCTGGACAAAGGCGAGGCGAAAGCAAGCGACCCGGCGTTCAAGCAAGCGGCGGAGCAAATCGTCACGCTTGTACGTGCAGGCTTGCTGCCGAAAGGCGCAACGAACCTCAACTACGATCAAGCGGCAGCGCTGTTCCATGAAGGAAAAGCGGCGATGTTCGTCAACGGTCAGTGGGAAATCGATGCTTCGACCAAAGCGCTTGGCGACAAGCTGGCTTACATGTATATCCCGGCAGCAGATGCAGCGGCGTATGAAAGCGCGAAGCTGAACTTCAGCGGCGGCGGCGGTCCCGGCGGCTATGCGGTCAGCTCGGCAACAAAGGATCCTGAGCTTGCGGCGAAAGTAGCGGCGTTCATCGCTGAGAAATATGCGGAGTACAAATACACCGAGCGCGGTACGCCGATCGTGGCAACGAAGGTCGATAAAGCGATCATCAATAAATTCCCGCCAACGATGGAGCAGCTGGCCAAAGATATCCCTAGCATGAAAACAACCTCGTTCGCATGGGGACTGAGCAATCCGAAGTTTAAAGCAGCCATTGAGGATGCATCGCAAAATCTAATGACAGGCAACTATACGGCCGAGCAGTTCGTGCAGGATGTAGACAGTGCAATTGAGGCTTCGAAGTAAGGCAGACGCAAGCATGAAGCATCAGGTTCAAAGCACCGTCCGATAGCGGTGCGGCGCGTAAGCTTAACCGGAAAAACCCATGCCGGCTTCCCGGTATGGGTTTTTCTTCTCTATAGCATTGATTTCATAACAAAGGAAGTGGCGGCATGAGAAAATACCTGGGCAACAAGACGGCAATTCTACTGTTTATTTTACCGGCCCTTTTACTATATACCATCGTTGTGTTCTATCCGGTCGTGCAGGTCTTCTATCGCAGCTTGCTGGATTGGGATGGGTTGACCGAAGGGAAGTTCATCTTCCTCGACAACTATACGCGACTGTTCCATGACCGCATATTCCGAACGTCCGTGTATAACGGCGCGGTGTTCGCGGCCGTCATTGCGGTTGTGCAAATCGTGATCGGCACGCTGCTTGCCTTCGCCGTAGCGGAAATCGCCATGCGCGGCCGTAAATTCGTGCGGATCAGCGTATTTATTCCCGTCGTGCTGTCCATCACGGTAGTGTGCCAGCTGTGGCTTGCGATGTATAACGGCGAGTATGGCTTGCTGAATAAGCTGTTTGAGGCGCTCGGCCTTTCGTACCGCCAGGATTGGCTGACGGATGAGAAGACCGCCATCTTTGCACTCGCAGCCGTTAATGCTTGGCAGTACATGGGGTATCACTTTGCACTGCTGCTGGCGGCGGTCAAATCGGTACCGGAGCATTACATGGAAGCGGCACGGATCGATGGGGCCAACAAGCTGCAGGCCCATGCCCGCATTACGATTCCGCTGCTTTCCGAAACTTATAAATTCTGCTTGGTGCTGGCGCTCACGGGCGGCTTGAATGCTTTTGCAAACATGTTCATTATGACCGGCGGCGGCCCGGGTACGACTACGTATACGCTCACCTACATGATGTATCGCTCGGCGTTCCGGGTGGGCGAGTTTGGTTACGGCAGCGCCTCGGCAGCGTTTCTTGTCATGGAATGTTTGGTCATTACGCTGCTGATTAACCGGCTTATCGCGCGCGATCCCATCGTATACTAGGAAGGAGATGCCATCTATGAGAATGTTCAAACTGAAGCACCCCGTGTCCAATTTGATGATTTGGCTGTACGCCTTGCTCTCTATCTATCCCTTGTTCTGGATGATCGCGTATTCGCTCAAAGACAATAATGAAATCTTCGTCACCAATCCGTTTGGATTTCCGGCGCATTTCCGGTTCGAGAACTATGTGACGGCTTGGAAAAGCTTCAATGTGCCGCAGTACTTTACGAATAGCGTCATCGTATCTATAGCTACCGTCGTCGGAAGTCTATCGCTTGCGGTGCTGTTCGCCTATGCGGTGGCGCGCATGAAATGGCGGCTTAGCGGCGCCGCCAGAGTCTATATGACGATCGGCATGTTTGTGCCGGTGCAGGTCATTATGATTCCGCTCGCGATTCTGATGCGCGATTTTCATCTGGCGAACTCCTACGCGACGCTGATCGTTCCGTATATTGCGTTCAATCTTTCTTTTGCCACTTTGGTATTCTACGGTTTCTTCCGCAGTATTCCGGTTGAGCTCGAAGAATCGGCATGCATCGACGGGGCATCGATCTATCGGGCGTTCTTCAGCATCATGCTGCCGATTATACGGCCGGCGGTTGCGACGATGATTATTTTCGTATTTCTCGCCGCGTGGAATGAATTTCCTATTGCGCTTATACTGATAACTAAAGAGTCTTTGAAAACATTGCCGCTTGGTTTACTCTTCTTCCAAGGTCAATTCACGACAGACTGGGGTGCGATGGGCGCGGCGATGACGATTGCCAGCTTGCCGACATTGCTGATGTATATGCTCTTTAGCGAGCAGGTGGAAAATGCGCTTACGGTCGGTTCGGCGGTTAAGGGGTAACGGTTCCGTTTTCGGATGTACGGTAAAGGAGGAATGAACGGCATGGGCGAATCTTTCTCGGTGGAGCACCGGGCTGCGCGTCTAGAGCGAATGTCATCGGAGCTGCTCGATGTGCTTATCATCGGGGGTGGCATAACCGGGGCCGGGATTGCATGGGATGCGTCGCGGCGCGGTCTTCGGACAGGTCTTGTGGAGATGGGCGATTTTGCGCAAGGTACGAGCAGCCGCTCCACCAAGCTGGTGCATGGCGGGCTGCGGTATTTGAAACAAGGTGAGGTCAAATTGGTTGCGGAGGTAGGTCGCGAACGGGCGCTGCTGCATAAGCATGCGCCTCATGTCGTGACGCCGACGCCGATGCTGATGCCGGTCTATAAAGGCGGCACCTACGGTTATTTGGCTTCTTCCATTGGGTTATATATTTATGACAGACTTGCGGGCGTTAAACGTGCGGAGCGGCGCAAAATGTACCGGCGTGAGCAAACGGAAGCGCTGGAGCCGCTGCTGAAGCGGGAGGGGCTGCGCGGTTCGGGCTACTATTACGAGTATCGGACAGACGATGCGCGGCTCACGCTTGAGGTGATGAAGACGGCTCATCGGCATGGCGCGGAGATTGTGAATTATGCCAAAGTCGAAGAAATGCTGTATCGAGACGGCGTAGTATGCGGCGCTCGAATTGCGGATATGCGAAGCGGCAAGCACTATGACGTTTATGCGCGGAAGATCGTGAATGCGGCAGGGCCTTGGGTCGATCACGTGCGCAGGCTGGACGGCGAGGTAACGGGCAAAAGGCTGCTGCTGACAAAAGGGGTTCATTTGGTCGTGGACAGTAAACGGCTGCCGGTGCAGCAGGCGGTTTACATCGACGTACCGGATGGCCGGATGATCTTCATCATCCCGCGGGACGGCAAAACCTATATCGGGACGACGGATACGTTCTATCACGGCGATCCCGGTTCCGTCGTGACGACGCGCGCCGACCGCGATTATTTGCTCCATGCGGCCAATGCGGCTTTCCCCGAGGCGAAGCTGAAGGCGGCGGATGTGGAGTCCTGCTGGGCAGGAGTTCGGCCGCTCATTCACGAAGATGGAAAGAGCCCTTCGGAAATTTCCCGGAAAGACGAAATGTTCATTTCGGAGAAGGGACTCATTACGATCGCAGGCGGCAAGCTGACAGGCTTCCGCAAAATGGCCGAGAAGGTCGTGGATCTCGTGGCGGATGAGATTAAGCGCGGGACCGGCCGTAAGTTCGGCCGGTGCACGACAGGAGATGAGATGCTCTCCGGCGGCGATTATGGCGGATATCATTCGTTCGACGAGCTGCAAAAGGAACTGCTAAGCCAAGGCTTGAAGCTGGGTGTGCCGCAGGAGGATTTGAAGATCTGGGTTGCGAGGTATGGCAGCAATGCCGCGCAGCTATTGGCGCGTTATGCCGCGCTCAGGGAAGCGGAGAGCGGGAACTCAGGCGTTGCTGCGGGAGCTGCCGGCGGGGTTGCGAGCGCGGGGCTGCCGGGAGCCGGTTCGGCTGGCGTAAGTGCAGGCGCGGGGGCTTCCGTATTGGGGCCGGCGGCCAAAGCGGTAAACGGCCGCATTACGGTATCGGTCGGCTTTACCGGTGCGGCCGGTGCTTCGGCTTCAGGGCAGGCTGCTTCCTCGCCTGCAGGTGCATCTGCTGCTGCGAAATGGGATCGTGCTTTACGGGCGGAGCTCGATTACGCGATCGAGGAAGAGATGACTTGCAGCGCGGTTGATTTCTTGGTGCGGCGGACGAGTATGATTTTATTTGACCGCAAACGGGCGGAAACGCTGGTACAGCCTATCCTCCACTTGATGGGGCAGCGCTTCGGCTGGAATGACGCGCAGTGCAAGGCAGAATTGGCCCGCGTGCAAGCGGAGCTGAAAGCTGTGACGGAATTTCCCGAATTCGTGCAGGAATAGGTTGAAAAGGCTTGTAACGGGGAGCGAAGACGATGGAACGCTATATATTAGCTTTGGACGAGGGGACTACCTCCTGCCGGGCGATCCTGTTCGATGAGCAAGGTCGTGCTGCGGGATCGGCGCAGCAGGAGTTCGCTTCTATATTCCCGCAGGCTGGTTGGGTGGAACAGGATGCGAATGAGATTTGGCGGAAGCAGCTGCAGGTGATGCGCGATGCGGCGGCCGGCGTTGGCGTGGAGCAGATTCGCGCGATCGGGATTACGAATCAGCGCGAAACGCTTGTGGTCTGGGACGCGCAAACCGGTGAGCCGCTTCATCCCGCGATCGTGTGGCAATGCCGCCGGACGAGTGCGCTGTGCGAATCGCTGAAAGCCGATGGCTGGGAGGACGAGGTGCGCGCGCGGACCGGCTTGCTGCTCGATCCGTACTTCTCCGGCACGAAGCTGAAGTGGCTGCTCGATGCGGTGCCTGGTATTCGCGAGCAAGCGGAGCAAGGACGCGCGCTGGCCGGAACGATCGACAGCTGGCTGATCTGGAAGCTGACTGAAGGTGCCGTGCATGCTACGGATGTGTCCAATGCGTCGCGGACGATGCTGTATAACATCCATACGCTGGAATGGGATGCCGACATTTTGGCGAAGCTCGGTATTCCCGCAGCCATGCTGCCCGAGGTGAAGCCGTCCAGCGGCATATTCGGGTATACGCGTTTGCTTGGCGATGCTGCCGGAGGCGGTGCGGCAGGCTCGCAATCGGCAGGGATTCCGATCGCGGGCGTTGCGGGCGACCAACAGGCAGCGCTGTTCGGGCAGGGCTGCTTCGATACCGGCATGGCGAAGAATACGTACGGGACAGGCTGCTTCCTGCTCAAAAACACCGGCGGCGCGCCGGTAGCATCGGCGAAAGGACTGCTCACGACGATTGCATGGCAGATTGACGGCCGCACTACGTACGCGCTCGAAGGCAGCGTGTTCACGGCAGGCTCCGTCATGCAGTGGCTGCGCGACGGGCTCGGTCTGATTGCGCATGCAGCGGACAGCGAAGCGCTGGCCGCTTCGGTCGCGGATACGCTTGGCGTCTACTTCGTGCCGGCGTTTACCGGGCTTGGCACGCCGTATTGGAACGCGGATGCGCGCGGCATGATCACCGGACTTACCCGTGGCGCTACCTCGGCCCATCTGGTGCGCGCGGCGCTCGAGTCGATCGCGTATCAGACGGCGGATGTGCTGAACACGATGACCGAGGAATCGGGGCTGCCGCTGCGGGAGCTGCGCGTCGACGGCGGAGCGGTCGCGAACGGTTTGCTCATGCAGTTCCAAGCCGATCTGCTCGGCGCATCCGTAATTAGACCGGTGCTGCTTGAAACGACCGCGCTCGGCGCCGCGTATTTGGCCGGTCTCGGCGTCGGTTTCTGGAGCGGTATGGATGAGCTGCGCGGATTGTGGGCGCTGGATCGTACCTTCGAGCCGGAGCTGGATGAAGCGTGGCGTGATGACGTGTACGGGGGCTGGAAGAAAGCCGTCGGTTACCAGCTGTAGGCTTGCCTCAGCCGCAGCTCGGCTGCTTCAGGCATCAAAAGAAAGACGGCGCAGAGATTAGCGCCGTCTTTCTTTTGTTAAGCGAGCCGAACTAAAAGCGGCTAATTTTTCCGGATGTCGCCCGTATTCGTAATGATACATTTCACTTTGATTTCCGGAATGAGCTGGGGGTAATACGTTTCGCGCCATTGCTTGAGCTTGGAGAAGGCCAGCTTGTTCCGGAAATATTCGCCCGTCCCCAGCGAATCCGCTTTGCTGGCTTGCAGCTTCTTGAATAATTGCTTGTACCGGACCTCCATTGCCTCCGATAACGCGTTTTCGATTTGCTGCTCGGTCATGTTGCCGTTGTTCTCAAGCAGATGCAGCGACAGCTTCAAGCGCATGTTCAGCACGGGCTTTCCGTCCCTCCAAGACGTGCGAAGGCGGTTATCGCAATTGACGATGGACACGCTGGCTTGATGGGCGGTTTCGACTACCGAGCCTTGGAACAGCTCGTCGTATAAGTTCACCAGCAGCGATTGCTCCTGCGAAATTTCGCCTACCATTTTTTCCTTCGACATGATGGCCGAGCCAACGAATTCCATCATGGTCGATTTGCCCGACTGCAGAATCGGAATCGTGACATCCTGCGTATCCGAGTGGATGGCGCCGAAGGTTTGCCAGAGATAGGCAAGATTGATTTCGGGGCTCCAGCCGGCGTTCTTATTGAAAAAATTCATTAAGGCGCTTCCGTCGGTCTGGATGGATTTTCCGGTATGATTGAGAAATTGCTCGATATTTTGCGAGGTGATGGCTACAAGCGCTTTCGTCGGCATATGCTGGCTTCGTATCATATAAGCCATTTCGTCCCGGATGCCGTCTATGGCCACTTTGCGATCGAACAAAACCAGCTGCAGATGCATGAAGTCGATGCCGGCTTCGATGTTGGTATCGATTTGGGTCAGCGCCTTGCTGATTGTGTCGGCCTCTTCGTAATGCACCTTGGAAATGAGCTTTCGGCCATACGGAAGCGGAACTTGAATAAAAACCCGATATTTCTTTGCCTCCCCGTAAGAGATGCCCATAACGATAGGGAGCATGCGATGGTTGACATCCTTGATGTCCCAGCAGGCGGTTAAGGAAAGCATGCAAAGGAGCAGCAAAACAGCTGTACGTGCCCGGCGCATCATTCACTCAAAACCCGCTTTCGCTCCTGAGCGGCAATAGATCTTCCCCGTAAGAAGACGGCGGTCGGAATGACCGCGTAAATCAACAGGCGGAACCACGTATCCGCGGCAAAGACGCGGATATAATCGTTCCAGCTTGGAATGATGAAGCTGATCAAGAAGACAATGAGGCTAAGGCAAATCCGGATGTAGGTCTCGCGCCAAGCCGGAATAATCTTGCGAATCAGGAGCGCGGAAGACCACATAGAGAACGAGCTGAGCGTCATGACGAATGCAAGCAGCGCAACGGCGTAAAACAGCGAAATCCGGTTGAACACCGTCCATGTAATGTTAACGGAGTCGAAGCTGGTCATGAGCGGGAAGTTCATAATCTTCGCCGCATTAAGGTCATAAATAACGATCGGAATATACAGGACGACAACGTGCAGCAACGAAATTAAGATAAAGCTGATTAAGATCGGCCTTATCTTCACCTTGCATACGGGAGGCAGCATGCCTAGAAGCAGGAACGGGCAGATCGAGAACAGCGTTATTAAAAAGGTGCTGTTGGACAAAAAGTCCATGCTTGGGTTGATAAGCGGGTAAACGCGCACGAATTTGGCATTCTGAAAGCATGCGAATACGGCGAATAACAGCACGGGAAAGTTGATTAACGTGAGCAGGGTGCTGGCTCTCATAATGCCCTGCGGTCCGATGGAAGCCCCGAAGAACATAAGCAGGCAGAGCACAGCCAAGATGACGTGAAGCGGTGAGCGCGCGATGAACACGATAATCATCAGTTCGGCAAAATAACGCAGCGCCAAAATCGGAATAAGCAAGATAAAACCTGCCAGCGGCACGATCAGTGCGGCGCTAATCCATTTGCCAAGGGGCAAAAACAGGTCGGCGTAATCTTTGTTCCCCGCTTTGCGGAACCCGAGCAGAAGTAGCAGAAGCAGAAACAGTTCGATCCCCATGCTCAAGCATACGGGCTCCCAATGGCCGTATTCGGTCGTTTCCAGCATCGAACGCGTAAAGGCGGCAAACAGGATGCTGCAGTGGGCGGCTATAAAGAATATAGGAGCAGTCATAGTGGCGACCCATCGATGCATCAATTGCGACACTTCTTTCTTAGAGTCATTGTTCTCGCTTCTTTCGCGGAGAGAAAATCCATGAACGGAACGCCGAACCGCTGCAGGCTGCACGCGTAGTAGCAGATGGCGATAAAGGCGACGAATAAGCCGAAGATCCCGAATACGCCGGAAAGGATGACGACGCCTGACCGCAGCATCCGCACGATCAGCGTATTCAAGTAGTTTGGAAAAGCAAAATGAGCCGTCACCGAGGCGGCAAGCACGATGATGACGAGATTGCTGACGAGCTTGGCGTCGACGATGGCCTGACCGAGGATAATGCCGCCGATCAAGCAGTTCGTCGATGCGATGGTTTTGGGCAGACGCTGCGTCGCTTCGATGATGATTTCGCTGATTATTAGAAGCAGCAGCATCTCCAGAAACGTCGGCAGCGGTATGCCGATCCGGCTCTCGGCGATGGAAAGGGCGAGCTCGATCCGCAGCGTCTCGGGATTAACGGATACAAGAGCCACATACAGCCCCGGTATCAGCAGCGCGACCAGAATGCTGAGCAAGCGCAAGCCGCGCAGGAGCAGCATGATGGGTATAGGGAATTGCCTGTCCCATTCCAAGGCAATGAAATCACTGAATATCAAGGGAAGCACGTACGCGGTCGGCTCGCCGTCGATCAGCAGAAGGACTCTGCCCTGCATCATGGACGCGACGGCTTGTCCGGGCAGCTCCGTTTTATGATAAGGAGATAACAAATGATAGCGGCTTTGGCCGAAGATGCGGATGAGGTCCTGTCCGTTCCGGACGTCTTGCTTCGAAGCCTTCTTCAAGGCGTTCTTGACGGTTTCGAGCAAATCCCGATCCACGTCCTCCGACAGATACACCAAGGCAGCTTGCTTCTGAGCCACGCCATGGAAGTGAAGAATCTCGATCTGGAGCTCGGTTGAATCGATCGTTCTGCGCAGAATGCCCATGTTGGTGGTTAAGGGCTCCATGAAGGCGATCGCTGATGAGAAGGGGAGGAACTCGTTTTCCGCTTTATCAATCGCGCGATCGAGCTGCTTGAGCTTGCCTTGAAAACTGAATGCGCGATTTGCCGTCGCATCGATCAAGACGACCTTCCCTTGCAGCAAAAGATCCATAGTGGCCGGTGTCCAAGCTTGCCCTAATAAGCGCGCGCAGATTTCCTCGAAGCCGGAATCCGCGCCGATGCCGCAGTTCGAGATAAACGAAATGGTTTCCTCCCAGCTTACAAGGGATTCGTAGCCGGCGATCCACAGTGTGATCGATCCCACTTGGAGCTGATCGATTCTTAAGTCGTGCTGGGTTTTTGTTTGCTTTTTCAGCGTTTCGACATAGGCTTCCATTGCTACACCTCTCGAAGTATTTTTTTCCAAGCGGAGGAAAATTATGCACCGGGTCGAATGTATTACGGCATATGCAGCTATCAAAGGAGGAACAATCCGTGGAACGTTCGATACCGCAGCTTCTGGTCAGTCTTGATGGCAATGAAATCGATTCGGCAGGGGAATGGATGGAGCGGCGCAGGCCCGAGCTGCTTGAGCTATTCGCTGAGCATGTTTACGGCAGGCAGCCGGTGAGTCGGCCGCAATGGATGATCTTCGCCGTTGCTGCGCAAGAGCCGTGTTTTAATGGCAGGGCCGTCCGCAAGAAGATCGATATTCATTTTGTAGGGGATGGCGAAGGAGAAAGCGGCGGCCAAGGTCGGATTCGCTTAACCTTGTATGTTCCTGCCGATACGGGTGAGGCTGAGAAGAAGCGGTGGCCCGCGTTTCTGCTCCTTGATCACGGCAGGCTGTCGGCGGTGCGGGAAGGGGAATCGCCTTCCACGCCTTTCTGGCCGGTGGAGCAAATTATCGACAGCGGGTATGGCACGGCGATGATTGCCGCCGAGGACATCGATCCCGACGAGCATGACGGCTTCCGCAACGGGGTTCATGGGTTGTTTGATCCGAATGATCGGCCTCGCGATGGGGATGCATGGGGCACGATCTCCGCATGGGCGTGGGGGCTTAGCCGCGCCATGGACTATTTGGAGACAGACCCGGACGTCGATTCGGCCCGGGTTGCCGTCATCGGCCATTCCCGCGGGGGCAAAACCGCGCTCTGGGCCGGCGCGCTCGACGAGCGCTTCGCCATGGTCGTCAGCAATGAGTCGGGCTGTACCGGCGCGGCTATTTCGAGAGGGAAGGCCGGGGAGCGGGTTCATCAGATCAATACCGCGTTCCCGCACTGGTTCGCGGATAATTACAAGCGTTATAACGAGCGTGAAGAAGAGCTGCCGGTTGACCAGCACATGCTGCTCGCTATGATTGCACCGCGGCTGTTGTATGTATCAAGCGCCGCGGAGGATGAGTGGGCCGATCCGGCTTCGGAGTATTTGTCCCTTCAGCTGGCTGAGCCTGCTTACCGGCTGCATGGCTTGGGCGGCTTGGCAGCCGCGCCGTTTCCGGAGCTGGATACGCCGCTTCATGCCGAGCGCTGCGGGTACCATATCCGGGCAGGGCGGCATGATTTGAACGAAGTGGATTGGACCTATGTGCTTGCTTTTGCAGAGGGGCGTTTGTAACGCGAATAGACCCGTAGGAGACGGATGCGCACGGTGTGCGCAGCGGCGCTTACGGGTCTTTTATCGATTATGCCTACAGCTTAATCCGGATTACATTCCAAGAAGCTTTACCAAGCGCGGCTTGGACCGTGCTGCCTTCGACAATGGCGCTGCCTTGCGAATGAGGCGACACGCGGTTCGGCGAATCAAGCGTGTTGGCTGCCTTCAAGTCATCGCTCTCCATGACGATATGCTCCAGAATGCGGAAGGTTCCGAAGCTGCGCAGATCGATTTCGAGCGGCAGCGCTTCGCTTAAGTGGCGGTTCACCGCGAATACCGTAACTTCGCCGGCTTCGGCATTGTGTACAGCCACGGCGTCAAGGTACGGAACGTCGGTGTAATCTTTGGCGTCGTACTTCGGCGATTGGATCAGCGGAACGAGCACCGTGCCGCGTCCGAATACGCTGGCGTGCATGTAAGGATAGTAAATCGTTTGCTTCCAAGCGCCGCCGCCGTTTGCTGTCATGATCGGGGCGATGACGTTGACGAGCTGTGCGAGGCAGGCCATTTTGACGCGGTCGGCTCGCTTCAGCATACTGATCAGCATGCTGCCGACCAGCAGGGCGTCCTCGTGATTATAGACGTCCTCCAGCTGGGGCGGCGCGACGGACCATGGCTCGATCCGGGAATCGGCCTCATTGGAATGGTACCAAACGTTCCACTCGTCAAAGGAGAGGTTCATCCGCTTCTTGCTGCGTTTCGTCGCCTGGACATAGTCGCAGGTGGAGATAACCGTGTTGATAAAAGAGTCCATGCCCATCGATTGCGCCAGGAAGTTGGACGTATCCTTGTCCCGGTTGCCGTAGTACTGGTGCAAGGAAATATAGTCGACCTCGTTGTAGCAAAGGTCGAGCACGGTGCGCTCCCATTCTGGGAACGTCGCCATCGTGAGATTCGAGCTGCCGCAGGCAACCAGTTCGATCGAAGGATCGACCCACTTCATTACCTTCGCGCTCTCGGCAGCGATTCGGCCGTATTCAGCCGCGGTCTTCGCGCCGATCTGCCACGGTCCGTCCATTTCGTTGCCCAGGCACCAGGTCTTGATTTGGTGAGGCTGTTTGTAGCCGTGCGAAATACGAAGATCGCTTAATTGTGTACCGGACGGATGGTTGGCGTACTCGACCAGCTGACGGGCTTCATTCGGCCCGCGCGTACCGAGATTGATGGCCATCATGGGCGCGGTGTTCGCCTTGCGGCACCAATCGACGAATTCATTCAGGCCGAACAAATTCGGTTCGATCGTCCGCCAAGCCAGCTCCAGCCGTTTCGGGCGAAGCTCCGCCGGGCCGACGCCGTCCTCCCAGTTATAGCCGGAAACGAAGTTGCCGCCCGGATAACGGACGATCGGCACGTCTATCCCTTTGACCAACTCCAGCACATCGCCGCGGAATCCTTGCTCATCGGCGCTCGGATGTCCGGGCTCGTAGATGCCTCCGTAAACGGCCCGGCCCAGATGCTCGACAAAAGAACCGAAAACCCGCTTATCCACCTCGCCAATCGTAAAATCCTTTTCGATAATCATTTTTGCTTTCAGCGACATGCGATGTTTCACCTCTGCATTCATGAAATTGGATTAATAAAAACATTAATAAGTTAATAATATAATGATTGCTATATCGCTAATTAAACCTTAACCTGGGCTTACAGCGCAAGCTTTTCTTTTGACGTAAATTGAATTAATATATTTGTTAATTGAAGGATGGGAAGGGAATCGTGAATCGAATGATACGGGCAAATTTGGACCGCAAATGGCTGCCGCTGTATGAGGCGCTGGCGAGCGAGGTGAGGCTGCATATTCTGGAGCTGCTGTCGGTGCAGCCGATGAATATTAAGGAGCTGGCCGCGGCGCTCGGGCTGAGCAGTGCGATCGTGACGATGCATGCGAGAAAGCTGGAAGCGGGCGGCTTAATCGACACGATGCTGGTAAGGCGAGGGGGCGGCACGCATAAGATCTGTTCGCTAGCTGCAGGGCATGTGGAGATTCTGATCCCTAAAACGGCTGAGCCGAAACGGGAGTTTCATGAAGTATCGATCCCGGTCGGCCATTATACCGGCTTCGAGATTCATCCGACGTGCGGACTGGCGACTTCGGAGCATATCATTGGGCAATATGACGATCCGCGCTTTTTCATGGAGCCGGAACGCATGCATGCGCAAATCCTCTGGTTCGGCAAAGGGTATGTGGAGTACCGCATCCCCAATTATGTGCTCCAGGGGCAGACGCTGGAGGAAATTGAGATTTCGCTAGAAATCGGCTCGGAGGCGCCGGGCGTTCGAGCGGACTGGCCTTCGGATATTCATTTTTATTTGAATGACACGCTGCTTGGCGTATGGACCAGCCCCGGCGACTCCGGCGAGGGACGAGGCAAGCTGACGCCGGCTTGGTGGACCGTCAACCAATATGGCTGGCTCAAAATCATCCGCGTAACAAGCAGCGGCACCTACCTCGACGGCCAGCGCTTGTCGGACGTAAAGCTGCAGGATATTGTCAGAACGCGCAATGATTGGCTGCTCCGATTGGCGGTACCCGAAGAGGCCGAGCATGTCGGCGGTTTGACCATCTACGGCGAGGGCTTCGGTAACTACAATCAATCGATCGTATTTCGAACCTACCGCAGTTTGGGGCAATGAATTAGGGTGTTAAGCAGCTGGATAATGAGGGTGAAAATGTGCAAAAAGTGGTAAATGGTTCAGAGTCGGTCGAAGCAAGTTACGTGGGCAGTTATTATTATCCGGTCACTTCTCATGAGGATGAGGCGGACTTGTGTGGGATGGAAATGCGCTCGTTATTCGGTTGTGAGCCAAATCATGGTTGTGTGATTAGCGATAAAAATATAGATTCGGGCAGAAGCCCTTTTATCCGTGGAAAGCTGGCCGTTATGCTTCTGGCCGATGATCCTGCCGGCATTGCTGCGCAGGTTGCCGATGCTGTCCGACTTGATGGCGATACGTTCAAGATCATGTTTGTCGGGGGAGGCGATGAGCGCGAGTCGTTCGATTTCGACCGCCAGCGGGCCATTGAGAAGGAGATCGGCTGGCAGATCGTTGGCAAAGCGGAGATGCGGCGGCCGGATCGGTTATTCGGCGTAGCCTATGCGGAGGGGCGCTACCTGTTCGGGGAGTATGAGAAAAGCGAGGCGCTGTGGCTAAAGTATAACGACAAACCGCAGCCGTATTCCACCGCGCTAAGCACGCGCGTAGCCCGGGCGGTTGTCAATATTGCTGCGCCGACAACGGAGGAGCGCGTCATTGATCCTTGCTGCGGGATCGGCACGGTTATCATCGAAGCGTTGTCGATGGGCATCTCCATCGTCGGCTTCGATAATAACCCGCTGGCGCTGAAGGGAGCCCGTATTAATCTGGCTCACTTCGGCATGCCGGACGTGGTCAAGCTGGCGGATATGACGACGCTGGAACCGAGAGAGCTTACTTTGGCAGCGGATGAAGGCGCAGCGTCGGCCGGCTGGCGAGCCTTCGATTCGGCGATCCTCGATCTGCCTTACAATCTGTGCTCGAAGCTGCCATCAGCCGAGCGAATGGCTATGCTCCGCAGTGCGGGACGCTTGGCAGACCGCGTCATCATCGTCACGACGGAGCTCATCGACGACGACATCGCAGAAGCCGGCTTCACCATCACCGACCGCTGCATCGTCCGCAAGGGTAAGTTCGAGCGACAAGTAATCGCCTGCCGCGGGGAGTAGCTCGGGCGGGTTACAATGTAGGGGCGGTTGTCGGAGTAACTATTAGAGTGGCAGGAGCTAACGCTAATTAGTAAAGAGTGGCTCTCAGGGCAACACATGAGCGGGGAAATGGTGAGTTTAGAGAAAGAGTAGCTCTGAAGGCAACTCATTGGCGGGGAAATGGTGAGTTTAGAGAAAGAGTAGCTCCCTGAGCAACACATGGTGTGGGGAATGGTGAGTTTAGAGTAGCTAATAATTACAAAAAGCCCATCAGGAGGTCTACATGGAGGCTGAGGCATTGAATTCCGTGCTAGAAGCTCGTCCAGAGGTCTACATAGAAGCCGAAATAGTGAATTTCGTGCAAAAAGCACACCTAGAGGTCTACACGGAAACTGAGGCTGCAAATTTACGTACAGAAGCCTGCACGGAGAGTAGTATTCCATAGCAGCACAATGGCGGGAGAACGACGGATGAAGTAGGAACAGCTAAGTTAGTTGAGAGCGGCCCGTGGAGTAACATTGGGTGGGTATGAGAGGTACGAGTTACCGCTCATGCGCCACAGATGGTGGATATCGGCTAAAGAGAGGTACGAGTTACTTCTCATGCGAGAGGTACGAGTTACCGCTCATACGCCGCAAATAGTGGATATTAGCTAAAGAGAGGTCATTAGTAACGCTCTTTAGCCCGGCAGCACGGGGCGAGCCAAATCAGCCGGCTAGCCACTATGAAGAAGGGCCAAACATCCTACGGATGTTTGGCCCTTCTTCGCACATGCCGATCCTTACCCGCTGTAGCCGATCTTCAGCAGCAGCTCCATCTTCCCGCCGGCCTCCAGCATCGGGAGCTCGTCCCTGCTGACCAGCTCGCCGTTCAGCGCCATCCATGGTTCGACGCAGACGAACGGGGATCCGTTCACTTGCCACAGCACCACGTACTTGAACGCATCGCTGTAAGACAATGCAACGGTTCCACGGCCATCGGGGCCGGGGAACGTAATGGAACGCGCAGCAGCATCAAGCAAAGCGACGGATTCTTTCAAGCCATCAAGTGAGATCGCGCCGTCGATGGATTTAACCTCATTGTCGTTATAATCCAAATAACGCGTCGCATCTGTTCCATACACCAAGTCCTTCGATTCGGAGCGGAAGTACGGGTGGAATCCCGCATAGAACGGCATCGCGGAGTCCGACAGGTTGCTGTACGTCTGGCGGATTTGCAGCTCGCCTTCAACAAGCGCATAGGTAAACAACAGCTCGAACTGCCATGGATACTCGGCCAGCGTACCTTCGCTGCTGCGTAAACGTACCGTTACAGCGGCTTCTCCGGCATCGGAGTCGGCAACAACTTCCCAAGCGCGGTTGCGCGCGACACCGTGATTTCGCATCGAATACAACGTGCCGTTCCATTCATATTGCCCACCGGGCAGTTGGCCGCAAATGGGGAAAAGAATCGGATTACCGCCGCGGATATTCGCCTCCGGATCCAGGTAGGTCGCTTTATCGAGATAGAACAGCTCCTCACCGCCAAGAATGCAGCTGGTTGCAATGGCACCTCGCTCCGGACAGATCGTAACCGAAGAATTCGTAACGGAATCCGTTAATGTATATAGCCTATATGTTTCATCGTGATGTGATTTCACTTCATAGCGATTCTGACTCATGTCGGAAGCCTCCCAAGTATGGTTATATGCGAACAAGCATACCATATTGCGGCAGTGGACAAAAACCCGGCGACGGTTCCTAAGGGCGAACAACTATTTTTCCAACGCTATATTGCATAAATGAATAGTGAGCGATATACTATAGCAGCAGGGACTTTTTTTTCGACCAGCTATTCTACAATGATGAATACTTAACGATATGGTATAGGGGCGTTGACTATGAATGTACAGTTTAAGAAAGGCGTACTCGATTTGTGCGTTCTTGCGTTAACTGCTTGGGAGGACCGATATGGGTACGAGCTGGCGGTCACCATGTCCGCGAAGTTCGAGGTCGCCGTCGGCAGTGTGTATCCGCTGCTCAGCCGCTTGACGCAGGAGGGTTATTTTTCAACCTATCTCAAAGAATCAACAGAAGGACCGCCGCGAAAATATTACAAGCTCACGCCCAAAGGGCATACGCATCTCATGGGACTAATCAGTGAATGGCGGACATTCTCCGTCGCAGTCGATGAATTGATTAAGGAAGGTGTCGAACGATGATCAGAGAGCAGTATTTGGGACAGCTGTGGGAGCTGCTTTCTCCCGTACCGGAGCCGCTTCGCAGGGAATGGATGTACGATTATGAAGAGCATTTTCGCATGGCAGCCGAGCATGGACGTTCGGAAGTGGAAGCTGCCAATGAGCTTGGCGACCCGCGGCTGATTGCGAAGGAGCTGATGCTCAATTATCGCGTCGATCAAGCGTCGAATAAGAGCGGAAGCATCACGCTCGTATCACGGGCGGTACTCGCTGCGGTCAGCTTAGGTTTCTTCAATCTCGTTTTCGTGCTGGGACCTTATGTCGCGCTGCTCGGTGTGCTTGTGGCGATATGGGCGACGGCCATTGGCATCGGGCTCTCCTCGGTTATGGCGATCTATGAAGGCGCATTTGGCGGCGGAATCACGCTTCTGCAAGGAACCTTCCTCTCCATGGTGCTGATTGCGCTCGGAATGCTGATCGGCGCAGGCGCGCACTGGTTGACGCGGGCTTTTGCCAAGATGACTTTAAGTTACTTGAAATTTAATTCCAGAGTGATAAGGGTGAAAAAAGGATGAGAAATTGGATCGTTGTCGCGTTGATACTGCTCGTGGTCGGTTTGATCGGCGCCTTCGGCACGTTCCGTAAAGACGGAGCGCTCTCCTTCGGAACGGAGAAGGTAGCCCAAGAGCAGACAGTAGCCGGAGATGGCATTGAAGAGGTGGAGATTCATACCGGCAGCTTGGATCTGACTGTCGTTCCGAGCTCGAGTAATGAAGTGAAAGCAGAGCTCACAGGCCGTGCCAGCAAGAAATACCGGGATAAACTGAAGCTGCAGCTTGAGAAAGAGGGGAATGTCCTTCGGGTATCCGTGGAGGACGGAGTCGGCTTTGCAATTGGCATCAACATTCGCAATTTGGATCTGCGGCTGGAGCTGCCGGAGCAGCAGTATCGGAAACTGATGCTTGATGCGGGCAGCGGTGACATTGATATTGCGCAGCTGAATGCGGATCATATTGATCTTCATTCGGGTTCAGGGGATATGACGCTCAAGAAGCTGAATTCGCAATCCATAGAAGCTGAGATCAGCAGCGGCAACATGAGTTTTGCTGATGTTACGGCAGCGGATCTCATCGCCGTGGATGCAGGCTCAGGCAATGTATCTACGGAAGGCGTAAAGGCGAAGAAGATTACGGTTGATGTCGGCAGCGGGGATGTCGAGTTAGAAGATGCCGTCGCAGAGCTTCAGATCGAAACAAACAGCGGTGATATCGACTTGATTCTGAAAGCACTCGAACAGCCTGCCGAGCTGGAGACCGGCAGCGGTGACGTATCCATCCTGACCGACGAACAGCCGGCATCGGCGCGCATTACGTTCAGTCACGGCTCGGGCGACCTCGACAATGAATGGGATGGTGGAGAGCAATCGACGGACAAGGATGATCGCGACGTGCTCCTCTTCGGCAGTGGATCCATTCCGCTGCATATTCATACAGGATCCGGCGATTTAACGGTTGGCGCTAAGTAAACATGTAATAGGGTTCCATTTGCTTATTTGAGCAAGCGGGACCCTATTTTTTTTGTTTCCGCGGAATTACAGTTTTATTGTCGAAAAACCGATATTCTGAAAGAAGGATAATAGACCTATTAGGCAGAAGTCATATCCTAGTGCTTCCCAGCATAAACTTCGTTGTTTATGAACAGGGGGAGATGTGAATGGTAGAATCGCCGGATTTGCCGCTGCTGCCCTATCGCGTAATTGGTGGGGTGAAGTGCTTTGAATTGTTCGCCGGTGTGGTTCAGCAGGAGCTTCTGCCAGGAGTATTTATGCAAGGTTATGGATATAACGGGTCTATTCCGGGGCCGACCATCGTCGTGGAGCCGGGAGATTTCGTACAAATTCGGGTCATTAACAACTTGCCGGAGCCGACGAGTGTTCATTGGCATGGGCTTGACGTGCCGAACACGATGGATGGCGTACCGCCGTTCGAGCCATCGCCGCTCATACAGCCGGGATTCGGATTAGATTACCGGTTTCGGATTGTTAATCCGCCCGGCACCCATATGTATCACAGCCATTATGAATCCATACGGCAAGAAATGATGGGACTTGGCGGGCTGTTCATCATTCGAAATCGACAGGAGAAGCAAGTCACCAGAGACTTTGCCTATATGCTTCAGGAGTTTCATTTGGACGGCCTTCCCAAAGGGGAGCTTCAGCCGGGTAGCTATGCCGTCGATCCAATGTCGGACGCATTTAATTTCTTTACGATGAATGGACGCTGCTTTCCGAATACTTCTCCGCTTCATGTGCGATTGGGGGACTGTGTCCGGATTCGACTGGCTAATTTGGGGATGCAAGGGCATCCCATGCATCTTCATGGCGTGCAGATGCTGGAGACCGCTTATGACGGTAATGAAGTACCGCCGTGGAACCGACTTCGCAAAAACACGGTATTCGTTGCGCCGGGCGAGACGCGAGATATTCAGTTCGGTGCATGGAATCCGGGCCGCTGGCCGTTTCATTGCCATATCCCGCATCATACCTCGAATAATTTTACGCTGCCGGCCGGCGGGATGTTTACGACCATTCAAGTCGGCGACTGATTTGCGTACCTTGAGAGGCAGAACTAAGAGAAGGAGCTTAAACCCATGCAGATGAAAGAAAAATCCGCCATCGGACCGATTCTGGGCGCCCTCCTGCCGATTTTATTTTTTGAAGGGCTGCGCTCTTCGAAAACGCTGGATATTTCCGTCGAGGCGCCTGAGGGGCATTTTCAAATTGTAACGCTTGTGGCTGCGCTGGCCATAGTGGCCGCGATTGCGGTTGGTATTGCCGGACATCGTCTGCGGAATATCAAAGTAGGGTTCATGTCGCTTGCGTATGTATCGCTGGCCGGTATATTCGTCTTACATGGGCTGACCACGCCGGGATTCATCATTCATGCCGGGCATTTGCCGAGTGTGTTAGCGCAGCTTAGCGTATTGATTACCTCCGTGTGGCTGTTCTTGTCATCCGTATCCACCGATCGATTTATTATTAGACAGCTCTCCAAAATACGAATGTGGCTCATTCCGGCGTGGCTGATGCTGCTTGGTTTTATTTTCTTACTGGCGCTGCAACAGCCGCATCTCATAGATGATATTCCGCTTAATTTAGATCCATACAAATGGATCGCCTCGTCGATTACTTGTATAACTTGCGTGTGGACGATGTATCGGTATTGGCAATCGTACAGAAATGCGGGATTCCCGCTGCAGCGCGCCATTGTCTATAGTGTCGGGCTCATTATCGCGGCACAATATATCATTGTTATGGGCACGTCTTGGAAACTGAGCTGGTGGCTCTATCATGTATTGCTATTATTCTCTATGGTCATCATGCTGGTTGGACTGCTGCGCCAGTATTTCTCGCAAGGCTCCTTCAGCAATTCGCTGAAGGTATTGTTTCAATCCGATCCGCGCGCTTGGCTGGAAGCATGCAAGACGCCAAGCGTTCAAGCGCTTATTATGGCAACGGAGGCGCGCGATGCCTATACGGCCGGTCATAATAATCGCGTAGCGTTGTATGCGCTCCGGCTTGGCGAGGAGATGGATCTCAATAAGCATCAGCTGCGTGCTATTGCGCAAGGCGGCGTGGTGCATGACGTAGGGAAACTGAGAGTGCCGGATGCCGTCTTGAACAAAGCAGGGAAGCTTACGCCGGAGGAGCGTCTTGTTATCGAACGGCATCCGGTTTCCGGTTATGATATGTGCAAGCGGCTCGGGTTTCTGAAAGACGAGCTGTCGGTCATCCGTTCTCACCATGAGAAATGGGATGGAACCGGATATCCGGATCGGCTGAGCGGCGAGAACATCCCGCTGCTGGCACGTATTACTGCGATCGCGGACGTTTATGATGCGCTGACTTCTTCACGCTCTTACCGCCAGGCAATGACGCATGAGGAAGCGATGAACATTATTATCCAAGGCAGCGGAGCTCACTTCGATCCGGCCTGTGTCAAAGCATGGCGGCGTCTGGCTGCTGCGGATGCGAAATTTTTCGAAGAGATCGCGGCAAACAGCCGCAGCTTGAAGCTCGTACATAAAGCGGCACAATTATGAGATAAGAGGAGATCCTTAAACGGGATCTCCTTTTTCAGGCTGCCCGTGAAAGTCTCCGGCTGTGTCACAACCGTTAGAGTTGGAAAGCGACAAAATACGCAGAAAAGCGGAGATCCCATGGATCTCCGCTTTTGGGTATTAAGGCCATATATCTTGCGGCGTCACGTTCAGCTTGGATGCAATGAGCATCGCGGTTTGCCGCTGCGGCTTGCCGATCTTGCCATTGCGAAGCTTCGAAATCGTTTGCAGCGATATTCCGGTTTCAATGGATAGCTGCTGAGCCGACATATAACTGCGCGCCATCAGCACTTTTAACGTAACAGAAGGGTCGATAGCCTCCGAAATCGTTTGGACATCCGTCACAATAAAACCGAAGTGCTTCAGTACACCATCGCCGCTATAGAAGGGACGGAAGGTGATATGCAGCTCCAGCTGGGCGGTGTTGGCGGCCAGCTTGGTTTGTACGACAATGCGGTCCATCCGATTGTGAAGAGCTGCTTGCTCCAGTGCGTAGAAGAGACGGTCGCGATCATGGTTATTGAAGAATTCATGCAGAGATTCTTGTTCGATGCGGAAGAGGCGGCCATACAGCGGCGCAGAATCATGCTGATAATAGCGCTCTATGACATAACGATCGTTTAATATGCCGGAGAACATGACTTTCTTCGAGCTGCTCATCGTGTCGATCCAGGTCTTGGCCGTAATATCTTCGGCTGTGAGCAGGTAAGCCGGTTCTTCCGTATCCTTAACGGCTTCCCAGGTGAGGAGCAGACGCTGCGGCTCATCGGGCTTCGGCCGATCTAACAGTACCGTTTCAGAACTAATGGAGGTGAGCAGATTGTTATTGTTCCAAGCCGAAAACAGTCTGCTTGGCGGCAAGCCCGCCAGTTCTGCTTCAGAGCAGCCTACAAGATTGGAGAAGGCCTTGTTTGCTCTGTTAAACCGTATGTCGTCACCCCGTCCTACGACAACAGCTAATGGCGTTCGTATGGTATGAAATATAGCGGTCAATAGTGTCACTTTGGCTATCCCTCGCAATCGGCTTTGGCTGTTGAGTGCATCTACAATCTATCGAATGTAAACGCAATCCATTCGTCGTTTATAGAACAGTATAAGAGTGGAAAACTGAATTATCAACTGATTATTTATAAGTTATTATGATTATTTATGAATATTTTTATTATTCGGTCTACCTTATATCATCCATGCAGATCTTGCAATGCTACAAATATCAACAAAAATGCAAATTCGGGAACTTTCCAAATGAAGCATTTTCACTCATAATAATACATAGACTTGCATCATTGTATTTACATCGAGAGGGCGAATTCGAATGCAGAATTGTACCGTTAATGAATGTGACAAACCGGTGAAGGCGAAGAACATGTGCTCCATGCATCATCAGCGCTGGCGCAGACACGGAGATCCGGTCGTGACCAAGGTCCGTCAATCCGCGGAGCCAACCCTGTGCAAGTGGGTGAAATGCCAGAAGTCGTCGATCAGTAAAGGATACTGCTCCAAACATTACTACATTCATCGTGTGCAAGTATTGCAAATGCAAACAAACTCCTAGGCTTTATCGAACTGAAACGCTATCCTGATCTATGAAGCTATTTCCTCTCAAGGTATAATAGGGAAAATGACTACCTTGTTCCTTACTGGAGGGCTTAGATTGGGAAGTTTCTCATTGCGAACCAAAGTGCTTGTCCTTATCCTCGTTGTGACCTCTGGCGCTCTGACAATTGTCGGCTACGGCAATTACTCAGCAGCCCAGCATACCATTATGGAAGCGCTTATCGAGAAGGCCAATACGAAGGTTCAAAATACAGCTAACAATTTGTCTTCTTGGATCGATACCCGCCGAGCAGAGGTAGAAGTGATGAGCCGAACCGACCAGGTTCGCTTCGGCGCGAATTTTGAACGAGAAGCTTACTTCTGGAATGAGACGCGCAGAACGGGTTCGCCGTTCGAGACGATCGGTTACGCCGATCCAAGCGGTAAAGCGCTGCTGAGCGACGGAAGAATCATCGAATTAGCGAATGATCCCTCCTTTCCTATAGCCATGAGCGGTCGTGTCGTCGTGACGGATCCGATGACAAACGGCAGCACGAAGAGCAAAATCATTGTGATCCAAGTTCCGGTATACGGGACGACCAACGAGGTTATTGGCATTATTTACGCCTCCTTGCTCGCAGAACGTATGTACAGTGAACATTTAAATATTCGGGTTGGGACCACCGACAGATTATTCATGTATAACGATAAGGCAGAAATCATCGAAGCGCCTAAGGAGAGCGGGCTGCTTGACTTGGCTTCGAAATCGATCCTGTCCGAAGAGCTGCCATTCCAGCCGGCTGCGCTGGATATGCTCGTTAATGATAAGGGTTATTTTGAGCTGGATGGGCAATCCGGCTCCTCCATTTTGTTTTTCTCCGCTGTAAAAGGTACATCCTGGCATATTGGATTAAACGTATCCCTATCCGAAATTAGGCAGCCGCTGGAAGCCATTAAGTGGCGTTCGGTTCTCTCTATTGTCATTGCGGAGGCCATGCTGACGATTCTCTTCTTCTTGTTCTCCGATCATATCATCAGACGGATTAAACGCGTAATCAATGTAACGGAAGCGGCCGCTGCCGGTCGATTCGACGTGAATAACGTACTGGATGACAGCGGGGATGAGATCTCGCAGCTGTCGCATTCGGTCAACGAAATGAAGGTGCAGCTGAGCGGCATGTTCGGCCGCATGGATGCGATGATTAACCAGAATCAATTCGCCTTCATTGTGCTTGACGATCAATATCGCGTTACTTACTTCAGTAAGGCGGCGGAGCTGATGCTGGGGTACAAGGCGGAAGAGGTCATTAATAAAGCGACGGGATTGCTGTTTATTGATCCGGCGGATATTCAGCGCGAGGCTGAGCGGCTGTCCGGTCGTCACGGCTACCCGGTCCCGGCTGATATTACGGTTTTCGAAATGCTTCGATCGGAGCGCTTCTCCTATGAACGGGAGTGGAATTATCTGCGCAAAGACGGAACCAGCTTCCCGGTTGCCCACAGCTCGAATGGGATGAGGGACCGAGAGGGCAAGTTTATCGGAGTGGCTGCGATTGCCCGCGATATTACGATGCAGAAGCAAGCAGAGAAGGCGCGAAACAGACAGTTCAAGGTGATGGGGGCTGCGAAGGACCTTATCGCGATGTTCGATGATCAAGGCCGTCTGCTCTATATTAATGCGGCGGGGCGCACGCTCCTTGGCATCCATAAATCCTATAATGACAATGATGAAATGCCGATGCGCACCATTGGCGAGCTGCTGCAAGGCATCGAAGATGCCCAAGCATACGGCTACCAGGAGGACGAGGTACTGCTGAGGACGGTGCAAGGGGAGTTCATTCCGGTTTCCAAGATCCTAGTCGTTCACCGTGACGATGAGACGGGTGAAACCTTCTATTCTTGTATTGCGCGTGATATCTCGGAGCATAAACGGGTACAGTTCGAGCTTGAGCACGCAAGGCGCGAGGCGGAGAGCGCCAACTTGGCCAAGAGCCATTTCTTAGCGCAAATCAGCCATGAGATCAGAACTCCGCTGGCAGGCATCATCGGTTTAACCGGACTGCTGCAGAAGACGGAGCTGACGGCCTTGCAGCTGGATTATCTGCATAAGACGCGGGATTCCTCCGAAGCGCTGCTCTCGATTATTAACGATATTTTGGACTTTGCTAAAGTCGAGGCCGGCAAGATCGAGCTGAACGAAATGCCGTTTGACCCGTACAGTATGATCCATAAGCTGACGGAGCTGCTGAGCATGTTCGTAGGCGGCAAGGAACGATTCCAATTCATTATCGATACACCGAGTGACCTGCCGGAGCAATTGATCGGAGACTGGCTGCGAATCGAGCAGGTGCTGCTGAACTTATGTGTGAATGCGATCAAATTCACGGAGCATGGGCATGTCAAGCTGCAGGTGCAATTGCATCCGCGCGGGCGTTTAGAGAAGAATGTGCGCCTGGCCTTCCTCGTGGAAGATACAGGAATCGGCATGACGGAGGAGCAGCTTTCCAAGCTGTTTAAACCGTTTGTGCAAGCGGATGCCGCCACGAATCGCAAATACGGCGGAACGGGCCTTGGCCTGGTCATCGTGAAGCGTTTGGTGGAACTGATGGGCGGCACCATTCAAGTGAAGAGTGAGATCGGCAAAGGCAGTCAGTTTACCTTTACGATTGAGCTTCCTGTAGCGGAGGAGCGGCAGCAAGGCCGATTCTTGCTGGGACAAGGCGGGGAGTATTCCGTCTGGGTTGTTGAGGACTACGAGCTGCTGAGTCAGCGAATATGCGTTGGACTCGAAGATTGCGGGGTGACGCCAATCACACTCGCTTCATGGAAAACGGCTCAGGAGAGGCTTCTTCGTTCAGGTATCGGCGTTCGGCCTTTCGCGTTGCTGCTTGATTTTGAAATGCCCGATATGTACGGGGAAGAAACGTGGCACAACATGCATGAAACGGCAAGGGATGCCGGGGTTAAAACGATTGCGCTTACGACGGCATACGGCCGCGAAGAGCTTCTGAAGCTGCCGGTAGAGAAACGTCCGGATACCATTCTTGTGAAGCCGGCCACTCGGGTAAGTCTCTATCAATCGCTATTGACGTTGTTTGAGCATACAGAACGGGTTGTGACGACGGCTAATGCCGAGGTGGCTGCTGCCGTTGTCGAGAAGCCGAAGCGGCCAAGCGGGGCAATTCTGCTTGCCGAGGATAATGATATCAATCAGCTCGTTGCAGTGGAACAGCTGCGCGAATGGGGTTTTACGGTGGATGTGGCGGAGACGGGTACCGAAGTGCTTCGCAAACTAACCTCCAGACGCTATGATCTCATACTTATGGACATCCATATGCCGGAAATGGACGGCGATGAGGCGGCGCGGATTATTCGCCTGGACTCGAAGTACGATCGGCTGCCGATAGTGGCGCTTACGGCGAATATTATGCAGGAGGACCATGACCGGTATATGCAGCTGGGCATGAATGATGTGCTGACGAAGCCGATTCCTCCGGATGCACTGCTGCAGATCATATCGAAGTGGATTCGATACGGAGGGGAACTGCGTGTCGAGCCGACCAAGACGAAGTCCAGAGACCGTGATGCCGTCGGTGCTGTTTACGTGCCCGTGCAATCGCTTGATGACGAATGGCTGCACAAGGGGATACCGGGCCTTCAGCTGGAAGAAGCACTTCAGCGGGTGAATGGGAAGCGAGATATTTTGAACCATATGTTAAAGCTGTTTGTGAAGGATTACGTAAGTTTCGACGAGCGGCTGCATGAAGCGCTGACGAACGGGGATTTCACGCTGGCCCGCCGGATGGCGCATACGCTCAAAGGAGTCGCGGGTAATTTGTCGGCAATCAAGCTGGCCAAAGCCGCGCAAGAGCTTGAGCAGCTGCTCAAAGTACCGGAAGAATTACTGGAAATTGAGACGGTGTACAAAGCCGCTGCAGAAGTGAATGACGTTCTGAAAGAGCTTATTTCTCATTTGTCAGATTTGACAGAATTCGACAATATAACCTAACAAAATTCTAACAATCTATTGTTGGGTTGATCTTCCTATTGTATATTAGTAGTAAGAAGATTAGTCGATTCATGAATCCCTTCATGAGGTGAGAAACATGTACAAAATACTGGTTATCGAAGATGATGTGATGATGAGCGATATGCTGTCCATGTACATGTCTGAAGAGGGCTACGAAATTAAACAAGCTGCTACCGGCACGCTGGGATTAAAGCTGTTGGAACAGTTCGAGCCGGACGTCGTTCTACTCGATCTCATGCTGCCTGACTGGGATGGTACAGAGCTGTGCCTCCAAATACGCCAACACTCCTCGGTTCCCATTATGATTGTTTCTATGAAATCTGAAGTGTCTGAACGCGTCCAAGCACTGCGCGCAGGCGCAGACGATTACTTATGCAAGCCCTTCTCCATGCACGAGCTGAGCGCTCGCGTTGAAGCGCTCATTCGCCGAGCGAAGCTGATGCAATCTGCGGTTGCGGAAGGGGCACTTCAATCCGAGAACGACAATGAGAAAGCAGAGACGACAATCAGGCTGGATTCGGAGCGGCGCTTGCTGCTTGTACGCGGTACGCTTGTCGAAACGACCTTCTCCGAGTTTGAACTGATGAAGCTCTTCCTTACACATCCCGGAAAAGTATTCAGCCGAGAAGATCTAATTAATGCGATTCGAGGGTTTGACTCCTTTGTTACGGACCGAGCAATCGATGTACATATCGTGAATCTACGACGCAAACTTGAGAAGAACCCGAAGGAGCCGCACTATATCCGTACCGTCTGGGGAGTCGGGTATAAGTATGTGACCGAGGTGGAGTCGGTTCATTAACAATGCAAAAATCAGACGTTGTGTGCTGTTTTTTGCATTAACAATTCGAATGAACAATGAAAAAAGCAGCGCATCATTGAAGCGCTGCTTTTTTCATGAAACAAACCATATAATGACAGAAATAACAGAAGCTCTGTGCCGGGGCACGAAACTCATGCGGCAGAGCGCTTTTTTATGCGTTTTTTTAGCTAAAATTAATAAATTAACCTTACATAGCTACTTTATTCCTACTGTTTTTATGTGATAATTTACCTAGTAAGGCAATGTTGGAATTAGGTCGGAAGGACGGGTGATTGGAGATGGAAGTCAGGGATCCATTCTCTCAGCGGGCTGCTTCGCAGCGCCGTGGGAATGTGCCTGCTGATCAGGTATATGATTCGCTAACAGGCTTGCCGGGACGGAAGGCTGCATTTGCGATGTTGGCAAGAGCAGTTTCCTTGGCAAGAAGCTGCAATAGAGGCGTGCTTACAGCGCTAGTAGATATGGATCGCTTTTATCTCATCAATGAAACCAGAGGGACGGCTTTCGGCGACGAGGCGCTTCGTCAAATGGCCAATCGTCTGTGCGAGCTTACGCATTGGTCGGGCTCGGTGTTTCGGCTAAGCGGCAATGCATTCCTCTTATTCCGACTCGTGAAAATGGACGATGCTTCTATAGAATCGGACAAGCTCATCGAGGAGCTAAAGAAGACGGCGGAGGATTGGCTGGAGGTCCGCGGACAGAACCTGCAGCCATTCTGCAGTATCGGCGTAAGCAGCTACCCTGCAGACGGCGAGACGGCAGAGCGGCTTGTTCGTCATGCCGAAACGGCGCTTCAGCAAGCAAAGGCCGCAGGCGGTAACCAGGTTGTCGTTTATGCGGAAGACGGTGCTGCGCAGATCCTGCGGACTGAAGCCATCAGAATCGCGCTGCGTACCGTCCTGCAGAGCGATGAGCTGTCGCTCTATTATCAACCTCTATACGAGGTGCATGGGCGATTGAGAGGCTTTGAAGCGCTTCTGCGCTGGCAGCATCCACAACTGGGTTTAATCATGCCGGAGGAATTTGTTCCGCTTGCCGAACTGAACGGCCAAATCGTGGACATCGGCGAATGGGTCATCCGCGAGGCATGCGGGATGCTGAACAGGACCGGCGCCAGAGGACTGACGAACATGATCATATCGGTTAATCTATCGCCGAACCAGCTTGTTTCGCCGGATTTCGTAAGGTCTTTGCAGCGCATACTTGAAGATACAGCGACGTCGGCAGCAGGCTTGGAAATCGAAATTACCGAGAGAAGCATGATCGATTGCGGCGAGAAGGCTTGCGCGGTTCTGGGGCAGCTAAGAGATTTAGGCATCCGCATTGCACTGGATGACTTCGGTATCGGATATGCTTCATTGACTTATTTAAGGAAATTGCCGCTGCACACGTTGAAGCTGGAAACCTCGTATATCAGGCATATTTGCGATCAGCATGCGGACAGCGCGATTGTGAAGGCGTTGATCGCACTGATGCATGAGCTGGGTCTTGAGGTTGTGGCAGAAGGCGTAGAGCACGAGGGACAGCTGGAGCTGTTGAAGCAATGGGGCTGCGACTTCTATCAAGGGTACCTGCTCGGCATGCCGATGCAAGAGGAAGCGATCGGTACGCATCTCCTTCAGCTGCAGTCCGTGTAATAAAATAAAGGGCAGTCTGCACGAGCGCACATTCGACTTGTCGAATATACGCCTTCGTGTATGGACTGCCCTTTTCGCTATGATGTATGCAAGCCGGAGGGGGAGTCCGTTAGCACACTTCCAGATATAGCTTTGTACCGTCGCTGTATTGTAAAATAGCGACGTCACGAATCATTTCAACCGACTTGATTCGTTTCCACTTCTTACGGAAATCAAAGTTGTATTCCATTTCCAACAATTTATTATGCAGGAGCTCCATGTAGGAGAGTTGCTCGGATGGGTAGTGGACTGGAACGGAACGATTTTTGAAGGTAATGACCTTTGTCATTGGGAATGCGCCTCCGTTTACTTTAATAACCTCATTGTAAACAAAATCTTTTAGTCGCTTATAAAATCGAAATGAGACTTTTGTTTGATTTACTCAACCTTTTCTAACAAATTACAACAAATTTCGGCATGCTGAGCAGGGGGTAATGGTATTATTTGCGAAGAGGTACAATATTAATCCGCCTGTGTGTCATTCCACCAAATATAGGGTAATAACCAACAATCGGAAGGCAGGGGGATCACGTTTTGACTAATGCAAAAGCATTGTTCGCCAATATCAGTTTGCTCATCGCGCTCGCTTATTTGTTTGATTTGGGGTATAGATACCTTTTTCAATACGCGTCGAATCGTGTCAAATATGGCCTAACGATTGCGATGTTCATAATCGGCGGTTGGTGTGCGATGGCATTCGGACCGCGGATGGGCGATTTGCACCTGCTCGATCTGCGCATAGCGCCGCTTATCATTGCAGTGCTCGTCTTCCCGTCCCCGCTCGTCATCGCGCTGATCGGCGTCGGTATCGGCTTCGGGCGGCTATTTCTCGACTTTGACGAAGCGGCTATAGCAGGGTTCCTGAACATGGCTATCGTCGGACTCGTAAGTGCTTGGTTAAGCAACTGGCTGAAATGGAAGCCGTGGCGATTCGTATGGAAAAGTACGGCCACCCTACTTGTAGTAAATGTAGTGTATGCCTTAATTGTGACCCTGACATTGCTTCACCTGGATCTCATGAGTGTGCGTACGTACTGGCTGGAGTTTGGCATCTATGCGCTGCCGCTGCGACTCTTGTTATGCGCGCTGCTGATTTTTATCATTCGCGATTTCCAGAAGGAGCAGCAGCGAGTCGACGAACTGCGAACCATGAATATGCTGCTGCGCAGACAGACGCGGGAGCTGCGGGAGGCTAAGCGCGAGGTCGAAGAAAAGGCTCGCGAGCTGATGCTGGCGAGTAAATACAAATCCGAGTTTCTGGCGAACATGTCGCATGAGCTGAAGACGCCGCTAAACAGTATTATTTTGCTGTCACAGTTAATGCAGGAAGAGGATACGGATCGGTATAGTGCCGAGGATGTCCGGTATGCGGAGCTGATCAATGGGGCAGGGAACGATCTGCTGCAGCTGATCAATGACATTCTTGATCTCTCCAAGGTGGAAGCCGGGAAGATGGATATCAACTTCGAGCCGTTATCGATCGAAGAGCTTGTCCAAACGCTGCATCAGCAGTTTCTCCCGGTTGCAGGACAGAAGAAGCTGCTCTTCGAAACCGAAATTTCTCCGGCTGTGCCGGAGGCTATGCAATCCGATGCGCTGCGGGTCAATCAGATCTTGCGGAACCTGTTGGTGAATGCCTTCAAATTTACGGAATCGGGCTCTGTTAAGCTCGTTGTCAAAGTAGAGGGAGGCGTGCCGATCGAGCCTTCTGCGCTGAAGAAGCGAACGCTTCGGAATTGGAATCCGGCGTCGTGGGGCCGCCCGGCCGTGCGAGTGGTGCCACCGCAACGCATTTTGTTCTCCATTATCGATTCGGGCATCGGAATCGAGGCGGAGAAGCAGCAGCTGATCTTCGAGGCGTTCCAGCAGGAAGACGGCTCCATTAACCGCAACTATGGCGGGACAGGGCTTGGCCTGTCGATCAGCTTGCAATTGGCCCGGCTGCTCGGCGGTACGTTGTCGCTCGAGAGCCGTAAGGGCGAGGGCAGCAAGTTCACGCTGCGGCTTCCGGTTACGCCGTATGGCGGCGTGCCGATGGTGACGCAGGAGTAGGAGCGGAGGCTGAGCCGCTGTGTGCGCAGTTTGCGCCGGCAGGCTGCTGCATATGAAGTATCTAAAATGAATTGTTGCATATTGCAACACTTTTTGTGTTTTGCTCTAACGAATCCCTGAGGTCTTAAATCAGCCTAATTGCTCGATTTGAAAATCTTACGAATCGTACAGACCTTAATTCGTGCTTAGATGCCATATTCGCTCCATTTTCCCCGAAATAAGGCTTCCACGATTCGTTAGAATTGAAAAAGGGCTGTTTTCAGGCAAATAAGGCCCCTGCAATTCGTTAGCACGTAACGGAGCCGGCTGCAAAGGTCTGATTTTCAAATCCAATCGTTTCGCTCGAAAAAGGGCTCTTCACTGTACGTTAACCCCGTGTTTGATCACGGGGGATTCAAGCTCCATAGGGGGCTCACAGCGGTGCAAGATGAATGCCGGAAAGAGGATTGACGATGAGAAATGGTTGCAGTATATTGAAAAAAGCAGCAGTTCTATGCAGCAATTGCAGTTGCATGCTGGTGTAGCTCAGGGGCAGAGCAACGCACTCGTAATGCGTAGGCCGGGGGTTCAATTCCCTTCACCAGCACCATGTCTAGCTATAAATGGCGCGGCTTCCGAAGTATCGGAGATCGCGCCTTTTTGCTATTCCCAGAAGTGTGAAATCGCGGCCCGCGAGTGCAGATGAAATAGCGGCTACTATACCCCCATGACACTAAATCGGCTATAAGAAGTAGGCTGATAGAGGGGAAGGCGATCGACTACGCAGAGACAGTGGCTTTCAGGTTATGCGATAGCCACGGGAGTCTTGTCTTATACTAGAACACCTCTCCTTTCATAGTGTATTGTAGTTCGTTTGAAAGGAGGAAATCAGGTGTCAATTAAATTGAAAGTGAAGAGTGTTCAGAAGGTTGCTGCAAAATCGAAATCCCGGAAATCCAGCAGCGCGCGTGTTTCCAACGAGCAAGTGATGGGAAGCAGAAGCGGAAGCCATTGTTGCAACCAACGTGATGGCGCTGTAGAAGGTATCCAAGAGGCAGGTGCAGATCTTTCCGATTTGTTCTGTCAGCTTCGTTCGCCGGCTGTAGCTGCTAAGCTTGTTCGTGCGATCCGCTGCAGAAACCGTAAAGTCGTTGAAGAATTGATCGGCTCCAACTGTAATGTTGTCTGTTTCTTCCACCAAGGCCGGATGGCTTGCGTACGCATTTCATGTGTGTTTGGTAACTGCTGCGACGTCCGCATTACATTCGACATTTGCGTATCGATGGGAAATTGCAACAACTTCTAAATTTGATTGGCGAACCGTCTTCCTCTGTAAGGGCTGTCATCACTTCGGTGAGGCAGCCCTTATTTTGTGACGAACCCCTCCCATGACACCGGCATAGACTAACTGGAAATGGACGTTTGGCATAGGAGGGGACAGGTATGCCGTTAATTCCGAATTTTCCACAAGCGCTTCTGCAGGAACATGTGCAATGGCACCATGCCAATCATCACGATGATCCGTCGCAGCTGCCGGCGGGCTATGGTGCGAAGTTTATGCAATTCCATCGTTATTTTATCAATAAAGCGCTGCAGTGGTACTATCAACAAGGGTATGATCCGCAGCTGGTCGCGCCGTGGCAAAGCGTGCCTGAGGCGATCCGCAACACCCGCTGTTATAACAAATCGGCCGAAGCGCGCCTTATGAATAACTTACAGTCTTTCAGCTCGCTGGATCAGCTCGGGCTGTTTATCGAGGGTTCGAATTTCCATGGATGCATTCATCAAGAGGCGTCTAGAGTTTTTGGCGAAGACTTTCTGAATGATTTCGATTTGGCGCCTCAGAGTACGTATTTCTATCAAATCCATGGCATGCTTGATCAGTTCTATAAGCGGTGGGAACAGTTGGCGGGGCAGAACGGCTTCGTAGGAGGCGGCAGAGGGGCGAGCCTGGCCCGGAAGTCAGCATCCACAGGGAACCGGGGGCAGGTCAGCGCAAGCTCAGCAAGGAGTCAGTCCGGAAGAGGCAAAAAAAGGCGCAGTTCCGCCCTGCTGCTCACAAATGGAGCAGCAAAGCGCGGAATACGCCTGAATAATAGCTTGAAGGCCGTGTTACAAAGTCAGAGGCCTTCACTTGTACCGTCGAAGGGAGCTGCTGATAATCAGGGCCAAGCCGGAAACCGGCCGCCTCTGCAAGATCCAGCTCTCCGTCAAACAGGGCAATCATCTCTTCGAGGTCGGCTTCGTACACCCCGGCCACTTCTTCGGCTTGCAGGATCAGCGACCCGAGCGGCGCGTCATAAACGAAACCGTACACCTCGCTGACCTCGCGGTCTACAAACGCTGCACCCTTGGCGAATCCCGCGGCTTCCTTGCGCGCTTCGCCAAGCGGTATAAGCGCTTCATACGGAACGGGAGCGCCGAGCTCCTCTTCAATTTCGCGTGCAGCATCGCGCATCGACTCGCCGGCCGTCAGATGACCGGCAGCCGTAATGTCGTAGAAGCCCGGGTACGTATCCTTGTCCGAGCTCCGCTGTTGAAACAGCACCAGCTTGCGATTGCCGTCGCGCCGCACCAGCCAGCAGTGAATGGAACGATGCCATAGCCCTCGAGCATGTACTTCGCTGCGAGGAGCCGTTCCGAGCCATGCGCCGGCTTCGTCGTAAATGTCGAAGTGCTCTTCTTCGGAAGCGTGCCCAAGCGTGGCCATCGGACTAGGACAAGCCTTCTTGAAGCTCGGCCGGCTCGTCGTTCAGATGAGACGTACAATGGCCGCAGCGAGTAGCTTTGACGGGGATTTTGGACAAGCAGTACGGACAGGTCTTGTCCGTTGGCTCGGCCGGCTTCTCTTCCGTCTCTTTGGCATTGAGGCGGCGAAGGGTATTGGCCCCTTTAACAATCATGAAGATACAGAAGGCGACAATCGTAAAATCGAGAATGACGTTAAGAAAACTACCGTAAGCGATTTTCACGGAATCATCTGCGGACAGAGGGATAAATTTATCGGTCAGGTTGACGTTGCCAAGCAGATAGCTGATCGGCGGCATAATGATGTCGTTGACCATGGAAGTTACAATTTTGCCGAAGGCGCCGCCGATGATAACGCCGACTGCCAGATCCAGCACGTTGCCGCGGACGGCAAATTCTCGAAACTCTTTTAAAATTTTAACCATAAGTTCACTCCTTTACTTGCAATATTATAGCGCACCTCCCACTTCAGGAACAGTCCGGATGTCATAGGAAGGGTGTTCCTGCACTTTCCTGGCGAAGAAAAAAGGATAATTTGGGAAAATGTCGAATTTCACAGCTAGCAGACTTCCACAAAAATCTATCGTTATCGGAGAATCATAATGAGTGAACTAATGATTGGCGATAAGTGGATGCCGTTGATGCTGGCACTCACAATCAATTTATTTGCCTCCATCACGATGTACAGCATGATCGGTCACCTCCAAATGCTCCGTGTCATGCGGCAATATTGGCTGCTTAGCGGTGCGCTTGTTTATGGACTCGGTTTGTGGGTAAGCCATTTCATCATCTTACTGACATCAGACACCATGATTCTCATAGACTGGACCATCATTGTTAAACTGTTCAGCATAATGGCGAGCGCTTACGGTTCCTTCCGGCTGCTGGGCTCAAGGTTACCGCATACGATTCGTTTGCTGGGCTGCAGTTTACTGATGGCACTCGGAACGAGCTCTTTGATTTATTCCACGCTGCTAAGCGTGCAGGTGGAAGGCTACAGCATCCATTACCAGTTAGCATCCTTTTCGTTTCTGTTCAGCTTCCTCGGGACAGCGGTCTCTTTCTATATCTTCGAGCGGAAGAACGGTTCCATGCTGCTCGCGGGCTTACTGCTCGGCTTCACCGGCATTATTATGCAGCTGTTAGGGCTGGAAACCGTGACCGTAATCTATTCGGTCGTGCTTACCGCGGATCGACTGAACGATTACATGCAGCTGCTCTCCATCGTGCTTGGTCTGGCTACGCTGGTCATCTTCGTATTCAGCCTGGTAGCCCGGTATGTAGATCGTCGTTATACCTCTATGAATGAACGCTATAAGCTGCTGGTGGAAACATCCATCGACATGATCGCGATCATTCATGATGAGAAATGGGAATATATCAACCGGTCCGGACTCCAAATGTTTGCGGCGGACAGCGAGGCCGATATGCTCGGCAAGCCGGTCTACCAGTTTCTGCAGCCCAAATTTCACACGGTTCTCAAAAGAATGCTTCAAGTGACGAAGCAGCGGGTTCGGCAGAGCCCGATCGAGCTGGATTGGTTCACGGTGCAAGGGAAGCCGCTGCATACGGAGGTCATTGAGACCAGCACGAAGCTGTCGGGCAAGCCGGTGTTTCAAATCATTATCCGAGACATCTCGGAGCGCAAGAAGAACGAGGAGCTGCTCATTAATTCCGAGAAGCTCTATGTGGCCGGCCAGCTGGCGGCAGGGATCGCGCATGAAATCCGCAATCCGCTCACTTCCTTGAAGGGTTTCCTGCAGCTCATCGCATCCGGGCGCAACAACAGCAAGAACTATTACGACATTATGAAATCGGAATTGAATCGGATCGAATCGATCGTGAGCGAGCTGCTGATGCTCTCCAAGCCGCAAATTTACGAGCTGGCATACAAGGATATCCGCTCCATTATGGCGGATACGATTACGCTGCTGGAAGCACAGGCGATTTTGCACAATATTGAGATCGAATCGAATTTAGGCGAGGAAGCGCTATGGGTGCGAGGCGTCGAGAATCAGCTCAAGCAAGTGTTTATCAATGTGCTCAAGAACGCGATTGAGGTCATGATGGACGGCGGAAAAATCACCGTTACTTGCTTGCGTGAAGGCAATCGCATTATCGCGCGCATCGCGGATCGGGGACCCGGCATTCCGCAGAACCAGCTTTCGAAGATCGGTCAGCCTTTCTATACGACCAAGGAGAAGGGCACGGGTCTGGGGCTGATGGTGACTTACAAAATCGTAGACAATCACCAAGGCAGCATCGAAGTGAAAAGCCGTGTAGGGGATGGAACGACATTCGATATCATCTTGCCATTTCAGATTCCGGCAGAGGTTACGGATGTTGAGGTTTGGAATAAGGTCACGCCGATTCATCGGCTGCGCCAAGAAGACGAAAGCGCATCATGAGCGTATCATGATGCGCTTTCGTCATAAGCTGCATAGAGGCAGCCGGTTACCGCAGCAAGCTAATGCGATTGCCGGCTGCTTCTGCGTATAAGGGAGTGGCGCCGGCTGGCTCGCCGTCGCCGTAAATTCCTATCGGCTCTGCACCCGACCTCTGCTGAGCCTCAACGGTAACGGCCTTGCCGCGGAGCATCTTTACATAGGGAAGGCGAACATGCGCGCCGCTAAGCAGCGTAGGGAATACGCGCAGCATTTGCAGCGGAGTGCAAGTATGGATCACGCACACGTCCAGCAAGCCGTCGGTGGGCGAAGCATCCGGGCAGATCCGCAAGCCGCCGCCATAAGCCGGAACGCTGCATACGGCCGCCATCCAGCCGCGCTCGAAGTCGTGCGCGGTTCCGTCTACCGTCACCGTAATCGGACGGGGGCGATAGGACATCAGCATCTGGAAGAGGCCGATGACATAAGCGAAGGAGCCTGCCCCGAGCAGGTTGCATATTTTCTTATAGACGGAGCGGTTGACGGCTGCGGCAATTGCGGCGTCGAAACCGACCGCGAGCGCGGTAAGAACGGGTCGCATCGTCGTCTGTCCGTCTGCCGAGGCGCTGCGCAGCCGGATGAGATCTATAGGTAAAGCGCTTTCGCAATTGAGGATGCGATTGAGTGCTTCGATCGGCTCCGCAGGAATATGAAAGGCGCGCGCTGTGTCGTTGCCTGAGCCGGAAGGAATGATGCCAAGCGGCACGCCGCTCTCATATAAGGCAGGCAGTATGCTGTGGATCGTACCGTCTCCGCCGATAACGACGACTGCGCGAACTGCCGAACGCGCTGCGGGGCTGCCGGGTGATCCGCCGCCGGCAGACGCTTCGACTGCCGAGTCCGTACTGCTGGCCGAGTGTAACGCGAGCTGCTTGCGAATTTCTGCGCATGCTTCCTCCGGCGATTGAGCCAGGATCGCGCGGTACGGGAGCTTGCGGCGCTGCAGCTCAGCTTCTACGAGCTTCCATACTTTCTTGCCTCGGCCGCCGCCGGACTTGTCGTTTACGGCAAAAATCCACATGTGGTTGACGCCTCCTCTGATGTGCTCATTATAAAGGGGGATAAGCAGGTTGAAAACTTCTTTTTGCAGAAGAATCGGCTATAATAGCGAAAGGAGGCGAGAACAGAGAGATGGCAGAACCGTTGAAATTGATGTATGACATGCCGTTTCTGCGGCGATTCGCGGAGCTAACCGCATCCGAGTGGCCGGCCTTCGAGCGTGAACGCTTCACGCTGCTTGTCACCGGCGAAGGCTGGGAGGAGCTTGAGCTCAAGGGCCGAATCCGCCGAATTACGGAATCATTAGGGGCGGTATTGCCCGCATCTTACCCGGAGGCTCTGGATGTGCTGCTTGCGATTCATGAGCGTTGCGCCGGATTTCCTTATTTATTCTTTCCCGATTTCGTAGAACGCTATGGACTCTCCGATTGGGAGCGTTCCATGCATGCACTGGAGAAGTTCACGATTCAATCGACGGCAGAGTTTGCGATCAGGCCGTTTCTGCTGCAAGAGCCGGAGCGGACGATGGCTCGAATGATGGAATGGGCTCGAAGCGAGAATGAGCATTTGCGCCGTCTGGCCAGCGAAGGCTGTCGACCGCGATTGCCGTGGGCCCAGGCGCTCACCATGTTCAAACGTGACCCATCCCCAATCATTCCGCTGCTGGAGCTGCTCAAGTGCGATCCATCGCTCTATGTGCGCAAGAGTGTCGCGAACAACCTGAACGATATCGCCAAAGATCATCCTGACGCCGTAAAAGCAATTGCTGCTCGCTGGAAGGGCCAACATACGCTCACGGACTGGATCGTACGGCACGGCTGCAGAACGCTGATTAAAGCAGCCGATCCTGAAATTATGGCGCTGTTCGGCTATGAGGAAGGGGCAGCGGAAAACTGCGTGGATGCCGCTGAAATCGAGGTTATGCAAGAGAGCGTCAAGATCGGCGGAATCGTCGAGGTCCGGTACGCTTTGCGGCTGGGCGATTCGACAAGCGAGCCGATTAAACTTCGCATTGAGCTAGGTGTCTTCTATGCGAAGGCAGGGGGCAAGGTGTCGCAGAAGCGGTTCCTGCTGAGCGACAAGCGCGCGGCGCCGGGAACAAGATTGGCCGGCGGGAAGAAGCTGGACTTCACCGACTTAACGACACGTAAGCATTATCCGGGCCTGCACCGGCTTGAGCTGGTCGTGAACGGAGCTCCCGTTGCTGAAACAGCCGTAATGGTCTATGCTTCGGCCGATGAACTTAACGAGAATGGGAGCGAAGCAGAATGACCATTGGCGCGCGCGTGTTGAAAACAGGCCTCGCGGTAGCGCTGGCGGTATATCTGAGCAATCTGCTGGAGTTTCCTTCCCCGATCATCGCGGCCGTTGCTTCGATATTTACGATCCAGCCCTCTATCTCACGCTCTTGGCAGCAGATTGTAGATCAGCTGCAAACGAATGTGCTTGGAGCCATCGTGGCGCTCGCAGCCGTCCGATTATTCGGACAAACTCCGATTGCGGTTGGTTTGGTCTGCATTATCGTCATCCTGATCAGTATTCGGCTCCGTATGGAAAATACGATCGGGCTGACGCTCGTGACTGTAGTAGCGGTGATGGAAGCCAATCAACAAGGCTGGCTGTTTGCGGTGGAACGTTTCCTCATGGTACTGACGGGAATGGGTGCCGCCTTCGCGGTTAACATTCTCGTCATTCCGCCGCGTCCGCGCAAGCTGTTCACCGTTCAAGTGCAGGAAGCTTATACGCAATTATCGTTGCTGCTGCGCATGGCGATTTCCAATGAGATGCGTGAGGATGTGCACCGCAAGGAGAAAGAGAAGCTGCAAGGAACGCTGCGCAAGCTCGACGAGGCTTATCTGCTGTTTGAGGAAGAACGTTCGCTGTTGCCGCAGCGCAGGCAGGCACGCGCACGGCAATTGATTCTGTCGAAGCATCTCATCAAGGCGCTTCATCAAGGCGTCGATTTGCTCGAGGTTGTGGAGGAGCATTATTTTTCGGCTGCGGGGGCAGAAGCATGGGCGCAGCGATTCGATCGTCAGATCGAAGAACTTACGAAGTACCATGAGCAGATCCTGCTGAAGATTGAGGGAAAAATGAAACCAAGTGCTGCGATCGAGCCCGAGGAAGAACGTGAAGCGAGGCTCATTAAGCAGCTGACCGATTATATGCGCGACGACCCGGACGAGCATAAACGGCTTGTCTTCGTGGCATCTGCCATGCTGGAGTATGCGTACCATTTGCGCCGATTAGAGCGTGTGTCGGACCAGGTACAGCAGCGAGCAGACTAGTTGATAACGAGAAAACGCCCTTGTACCGGTGCTTGGCGCCGGATACAGGGGCGTTTTAAGGTTTACTCCAACTTATTCGGTTTGGCAGGATGACGCTTAGGATGCTGAAGATGAGCATCGTGGGCAGTGGCATCCTTCTTCGGATAGAGCCGAGGATCGGTCTCTCCGTTTGAATGGTTTTCCATATCGAGCTGAGTGAGCTCCCACTCGGTCGCGCCCAGCATCGGATCTGCCGGGAACACTTCACCGCGCGCGAGCTTCTCCTCACGGCCCCACTCATTCTTATATACACCGTCTACTTCAACCGGTTCTCCGGACATGGGATCCATCTGAAAATGGCCTTTTTCTTCGCTCATAACGTTCTCCTCCTGATGAAAAGACTACAGCCCGTGCTTCGTTACAGCGGCACTATCGGCTTCGGATTGCGCCTTGCTTGCCTGCGCTTTGCCTACTCCTGTTCGATCTGCCCTAGACTGTGCCTTACTCGCTTTATTCTGCAAGTGGGACGGTTGTTCACCTGACAAACGTGATCGCCTCCTGATTGCTGTTAGTCGTGAGAATCCTTTAACAGTTTGCCACAGGGGGAACGAAACTATGTGCGAATGGAATCATTGGAGACCGTTTGCGAAAAGCGGTTAGATCAGTCGCAGCCCGCAAGAAGGGCACTCCTGATGCAGATGCGTGACGGGATCGCCGCAAGCCGGGCAAGGCTCGCTGAAGGGCTCGTCTGAAGAAGCGGCGCGAGCTGCCGCGCTCTCTTGTTGTCCGCCGTTGGCGGGATCAGCTTGAACAGGGGAAGCGGTGCCGCCGAACAGCGCTTCCACGAATTGTTTGATCTCGGGATGTTTGCCTGAATCATCTGTCGATAAGCGAATCATAAAAACCATGGCTGCGACAAGTCCGCCGGCAATAAGCAAGACGATGCCGGTTGCTACTACATTCATCATATATGCGGACCCTCCCCCGGGTTATTTCAGGTGATAGCGCGACTCCAGCTTCTTGCCGCCAAACCACATGACGACGAGCAGCACGAGGGTGATCACGATGCGCCACGGTTCTTCTAGCAAATCGCCAATATTAAAGCTGAGCAGCGATACGCTGAAAATCATAACCGCTTTACCCAGTAGAATAGCAAGCGCAAAGGAACCGAAGGAAATCCCGCTAAGACCGGATACGATATTTATGATGGCTGAAGGCGAGAAAGGAAAGCAGGCAAACAGAAAGATCGGCGTAAAGCCGCGGCGCTCAATAAAAGTGAGCAGCTTCGAGGCTCTCGGGAAACGGCGGCGAAGCCATCCGCTGAAATGACCGCCCAGCTTGCGTGCGAGCCAGAACACAAGAATCGATCCGACGGATACACCAAGCCAGGAGTAGAATGAGCCGAGCCACAGCCCATAAATATTCGCATTGGCCGCAACGAATACAAGCAGCGGCAGAATCGGCAGAAACGATTCTGCCAGCGGCAGCAGAATACCGGGCAGCGGTCCGTAAGCTTTGTAGCTTTCCAGCGTTCGCTGCAGGTGTTCGAGGTCCATTTTCTTAAAGGAGTCAATCAATTCTTGCAAGACATTCATTCCGTGTTCTCTCCTTGCTATCATCACGTTTTGCCGTGGCTGCTGTCTTTAAACGCACGGAATGGGAACCAAATGTAGAAAAAACCGATTAATGCATACATAATTCCGCTGTACCAAAGTACGGCGGATTGCCCCTGCCATGTAGCCAGCGTGCCGCCGACAACAGGACCAATCATCCCGCCAATGCCCTCCACGGTCGAGAAAATTCCCCAACCGAGCCCCTGCTGCTTAGGAGGCACATAATTGGCCAGCAGCGCATTCCAAGCAGGGAGCAGCGTGGCGTAAGATAAGCCGAGGACGGCCGTAAGCACGATGCATTGCCACATAGGCGGAGCAAGCGATAGGAGGTAAAGCGCAACGCCGATCATAACGAAACCGAGGACGAGGAACCACTTCTTCCCGCCAAGGATGTCCGATAAGCGTCCCAGAGGGATGAGACCGACTACGGTGCAGGCGCCGCCTGCGAGTAAGAGCAGCGAATATTGCGCGCCGTTCATCCCAAGCTTGTTCTCGGCGAAGCTCGGCAGAATCGGAACAAGCATGCCCGCACCCATCGTTTGAAGCACCATTCCGGGCAGCAGCAGACGCATATGCCGAAGACGTTCCTTTAGTATTACGAGCTGTTCGCGTAATGGTAGCGAAGAAGTTGCGCCATCCGATTTTTGGTTGCTGATGAATAGGGAAAGCAGCCAGCACAGCAGTGCCATGCCAAGCAGCAAATAATAGGTCCAAGCCGTGCTGTGATCGAGCAAAATATTCGTCACAATCGGTCCGGCACCGATGCCGACGAACCAGATCGTGTATAGAAAACCCATCTGCATGGCCCGGCGATCTTCGGAAACCTTCGTCAGGCAAACGATCCATATCGGCGATATGCCGACGCCATATAAAGCGGCAGCGGTAATGAACAGCCAGGGCTGCTCTGCGAATTGAAGGAGGAATATGCCGACGAGCGAAGCGAATAAGCCGGTATGCACGACAAACCGGATGGAGAAACGATCAAGCAAGTACCCGATGGCCATCTTGAGCGCGGTGTCGGTTAAGTAGTGAGCGGTAATGGCAATGCCGATGATGTCGAGGGACAAACCGAGCGTCTTCTCTCCGAAGATCGGAAGGAAGCTGATCAATGCAGCGCCGCGGACAAATTCAACCAGAAATAAAATGACCGAGAACAACACGATTTCACGGCCGAATAGACGAGTAGTAATGATGTCACATCCCCTTTGGGCAGGTTAATGGAGCATTTTATCACCAGCGGGCAGACGTCTTCTTCATTATATGCAAGCTGGAACAAAAATCCAAGTTATGCCTCCGCAACTGGTAAAGCATAGAGTTCCCCAAATAGCGGCGGATCATTGCTTGTAACAGTAAGAGACAGCAAAAAAGCCTGACCGCTCCAAGGGAGGAGCGGCCAGGCTTTACAAAAACATTAAATAAGGAGATTGAACAAAACGGGATCCTTGTTCAGCTCCAGGAAGTTAAGTCCCTTCTTGTGCATGCGCGCAACGAGCGGTTCGTAATCGTTGCGGTTCTTGAGCTCGATGCCGACGAGCGCAGGACCGTTGTCTTTGTTATGCTTCTTCGTATATTCAAAGCGGGTAATATCATCATCGGGTCCGAGCACCTCATCGAGGAATTCGCGCAAAGCGCCTGCCCGCTGCGGGAAGTTGACCATGAAGTAATGCTTTAGCCCTTCGAATACGAGCGAGCGCTCCTTGATCTCCTGCATGCGATCGACATCGTTATTGCCGCCGCTGACGACGCAAACGACCGTTTTGCCGGCGATTTGTTCCCGGTACAGATCCAGCGCCGCGATTGGCAGGGAACCTGCCGGCTCGACGACGATCGCATTCTCGTTGTACAGATCCAGCATTGCGGTGCAAGCTTTGCCTTCCGGCACGAGAATAATGTCGTCGATCATATCCCGGCACATGCGGAAGGTGAGTTCGCCGACTCGTTTAACGGCAGCGCCGTCCACGAACTTATCGATCGTATCCATCGTCTGCACTTCGCCCGCATCAAGCGAGGCACGCATGGAAGCGGCGCCTTCCGGCTCAATGCCGATCAGCTTCGTGCTTGGCGAGACGGCTTTGACATAAGCGCCTACGCCTGCAGCAAGACCGCCGCCGCCAATGGTGACGAACACGAAGTCCGGCGCAGATTCGATTGCTTCCATGATCTCTTTGCCGATCGTCCCGTTGCCCGCGATGATCTTCGGATCGTCGAAGGGATGGATGAAAGCAAGATCATCTTTGCGGCTCGCTGCAATCGCTTCGTTGAACGCATCGTCGAACGTATCGCCGGTTAAAATAATTTCTACATCGGCACCGCCGAAGAAAGCGACTTGATTGACCTTCTGCCGAGGCGTGGTGCTGGGCATATAGATTTTGCCGGGGATACCGAGCGTATGGCAGGAATAGGCGACGCCTTGGGCGTGGTTGCCGGCACTGGCGCAGACGACGCCGCGCATCAGACGTTCTTCGGGAAGCGATTTGATCAAATGATACGCACCCCGCAGCTTGAATGAACGGACGACCTGCAAATCCTCCCGTTTCAGATAAACATTGCAGCCGTAGCGTTCGGACAGCACACGGTTATGCTGCAGAGGTGTACGTGCCGCCACTTCCTTTACGTGCATTTGCGCTTGTGCAATTTCGGTCAAACCAACAGAGATCGTCGAACTCACATTCCATTCATTTCCCATGACAGCCCATTCCTCCCCGGATATTTATAAACAACAAAAAAATCCCGTCCCTCAAGGGACGAGATTGATCTCGCGTTACCACCCTGCTTCCGTTAAACCCTTCGTCACCGAAGGATGAAACGGCTCTTTGTCACGTACTAACATACGCGCTCCGTATAACGGCGGATACCGTCCATGCTTACTGACCAAACTTCAAGCAAACTTGAAGCGGGCGGGTTCTGCAGGGCTTCTTCGGGAGGATGCGGCATAGCTCGGCAAACGTCGGCTTTCAGCGGGTGCGCCGACTCTCTGGGGATTGTCCATAGCGATGTGCGTGTTCCCATCAACGAATTTCAACATTCAATTAACCTTGTTATACTCCCAAGCCAGCCAATTGTCAACGGGCATTTGCCTAGGATATTTAGCCAACGGCCCGGTAATGATGAGGGGACATGAACATGAGGAGTGTATGCGCATGCCTTTTCGAAGCAATCGAGGGCTCCAAGTCGTCATCGTCATATTTGTCATTCTATGGGGGCTGCTGGCGCTTTATCCCGTCCATGTGTTTGACTGGTGGATGGAAAATATATTGAATTTCCTGGCGATCGTCGGACTTGTAATCGGATATCGCTATTTCAAATTCAACAACCTCGCCTATACGCTGATCATGATCTTCATCTTGCTGCATACAGTTGGCGCGCACTATGCATACGGATTAACGCCTCTGGATCGCCTCATGCACCATCTGTTTCATTTTAAGCGGAATCAGTATGACCGCGTGGTTCATTTTGCTTTCGGCTTATTGCTTGGTTATCCGGCAGTCGAGGTGCTGACCGGCGTCACGGGTTTGCGCAAAGGCTGGTCTTACTTACTCGTTCCATGGTTGCTTCTGGGCTTCGCTGCGGTTTATGAGATTGGAGAGATGTATGTGGTGTTTGTTGCCCCTGCGGAGAAGGGGGACATGTTTCTTGGTGCGCAGGGGGACAAATGGGATGCCCAGCACGATATGGAGGTTACGCTCTATGGCGCGATGATTACGATGCTGTGGGTATGGTTTTATAGACGAAGAGGTAAATCAGTCTAGGTTTATATATGCAATAATAGAAATCGTCTAGATAAATTCGAATGAGGTCGTGACTCTGTCTAAATAAGTGTCGGGAGAGGTTGTTCGACTAATGAGGGGCGGGCGACTTTTTGGCATGCAAAAGAGGGTGTTGCTGTAAGACGGATAGGATTATAATGGATGGCATGGGAATGAGGAGCAGGATGGGAAGTGGTGCGAGTGAATACAACGCTTTATATGGTCAGGCATGCGGAATCCTCCTATTCGCCTAAAGAGGACCGTACGCGGGGCTTGTCTGCAAGAGGACAAGAGGATGTTCACCGAGTAACGGCGCTTTTGCTAGATACACCTGTCGACGCAGTCGTTTCCAGCCCGTATGCCAGAGCAATGCTGACCGTTCAGGGAATAGCCGAGCAGCGCGAATTACCGATTATTCCGTTTGAAGAGCTGCGAGAGCGACAGCTTCACGGCATTGACTATCCGCTGGCAGAAGGCGAGTTTCAGGCGGCAATTATGCGATCCTTCGCAGATCACGATGCGGTGCTTCCCGGCGGGGAATCGTTCAGGCAGGCGCAGCAACGGGCGGTGCCGGTTATCAAAGAGCTGCTCCGTGATTATCGGGGCAAATCCATCGTTTTGGGGACGCACGGCAATGTGATGAGTATGATTTTGCATGCGTTCGATGCTCGTTACGGCTGGGAGTTCTGGAAGAACACCTCGATGCCGGACGTGTACCGACTGGAATTTCAACTGGATGAGCTGATAGGAGTGGAACGTTTATGGAGCTGACCTACCGAGAGATGTTAGCGGCAGACTACGATGAATCCCACGCATTATGGCTGAAGACGGAGGGAATGGTGCTGAGCGAAGCTGATGCCCGCAAGGAAATCGAAGCCTACTTAGCTCGCAACCCCGGCTGCAGCTTCGTCTGTGAAGATAGCGCCGGGCAAGTGGCGGGTACGATATTAGGCGGGCATGATGGCAGGCGCGGCTTTATCTACCATGTGGCTGTATCGCCGGATCAGCGGGGCAAGGGGATAGGCGGGCAGCTCGTGAAGCTGAGTTTGGACAAGCTGCGCGAAGCGGGTATTCAGAAATGCCATCTGTTCGTCTTAGAGAACAACGAGATTGGCAATCGCTTCTGGGCGCGGTCGGGCTGGATGAAACGATCGGGTATTGCGATTTTTTCGGCGGATACGTAGTGTGAGTATTGTCAGCTGGGTAGCGGGTTTCTGCAACATTTTTATTAGAGGCGTTAGTTGCAAGGCCAATAGATATCATTAATAACTAGGAGGCATAACCAAATGAATCAGACAAGCATTCAGCACATGGTTATTTTCAATTTGAAGCATGAGCAAGGATCGGCTGCGGCCGAGCAGTTCTTGAACGACGGCGAGCGTCTGTTGACCTCGATTCCGGTCGTGAAGGCGTTTAGCGTGTTTAAGCAAGTAAGTGTGAAAAACGACTACGATTACGGCTTCTCCATGGTGTTCGACAGCCAAGAAGATTACGAGACTTATAACGCGCATCCGGTGCATGTTGATTTTGTCGAGAACAGATGGATTCCTGAGGTTGACCGCTTCCTTGAGATTGATTTTAAAAAACGATAGAAAATAGATCGAGAGCTTGCTGCCTCATGAGGAAAACACAGGCTGGGAGGGATACGGAATGACAAGGCGGCAAGCTGCCGCAGGCGCGGTGCTCTCGCTCGCTTTTCCGGGAGTTGTGTATGCCATTCTTTATGCCATTGTGGAACTGAAGAATAGGCAACCGCAGGATTATGCGTACCATGACAGTTACTTTCTGGTGATGCATGTCGGGTGGATCGGTTACATGACCCTCGCGGCGGCAGTGATGGTGTTATATGCGATTGCGGTTGCCGGCTATCGGTTCGTAAAGCGGCTCGGAAGAGGCTAAGCGGCCTCGGGAGAAGGACAAACGGAAGTTGTTGGCTGTTAAACCGAAGTGGGCGGTGGTCGCTATGTCGCGTCTGATTAAACATGCTGAGCTTCATGAAGCGGGAGTCGTGCAGTTAACGATTCGGGAAGCTTTTCAAGAGTTTGAGGGCAAGCTGGTTCCGCAATCGGGGGCGCTGAGGGAAACCGAAGCGAGCATTCGCGGCGAAATCGCGGGAGGCGGCGGTGCCGTGATTGTCTGGGAAGGTGCCGAGCCAGTTGGGGCGGCGGTTTACTCGTTCAAGGACACATGCTTGTATATCGGCAGAGTTTCCGTGAAGCCGGCTTGGCGCGGCAAAGGCATAGGGCGCGAGATCATGGCGTATTTAGAGGGTTTCGCGGTCGAACGCGGCTGCTCGGAAACCGAAGTTGGCGTGAGGCTGTCGATTCCGGGCAACGTAAACTTCTACGCGGGGATGCGTTATGAGGTAAGAGAGCATCTATTCTACCCCGAGGGCGCGGATAGCTGGTATGTGATGAGGAAGAGGATGTTTTCGTGAAAAAAGGAGCTGCCTTATCATCCGGGTTGGATGGTGGAGGGCAGCTCCTTTTTGGATTTGTAGGAGCGGTATCGGTTACCGCTCTTTAGTCGAACATGCCGGATTTCGCTGCATGTGCGGTATGAGTTACCGCTATTGAGCTGAAAAGGTCTGTTTTGGCTAATGTGGGGGAACTGTTACCTTACTTTTCTGCAGATGTGTTGCTCTGAGGGCGACATTTTGGCTCGATTAGTTGCTCGGATTCGATAAAATTCGCTCGAACTCTGTGGTGAGGAGCGGCACGACCTCGAACAAGTCGCCGACGATGCCGTAATCGGCTACGCCGAAGATGGGGGCGTCGGGGTCCTTGTTGATCGCGACGATGACGCGGGATTGGCTCATGCCGGCGAGATGCTGGATGGCGCCGCTGATGCCGCAGGCGATGTAGAGCTTTGGCGTGACCGTTTTGCCGGTCTGGCCGATCTGCAGCGCGTAGTCGCAGTAGCCCGCATCGCAGGCACCGCGCGAGGCGCCGACTGCGCCGCCGAGCACCTGTGCCAGCGCTTCGAGAGGCGCGAAACCATCTGCGCTGCGCACGCCCCTGCCGCCGGCGATGATGATATCCGCCTCGGCGAGATCGACTCGTCCGCTGGCTTTGCGCACGACGTCGCGGACGATGGTCCATAAAGGCGGCGCGGCGTAGGGGAGCGCCGCTATCGTGCCCTCGCTGCCGGCATCGACCGGCTCCGCGACGGGCAGGTTGTTCGGCCGCACCGTGATGACGCACGGTGCGCCCCGCTCGATGCGCCGCTGCTCGAACGCCTTGCCGGCGTAGAGCGGGCGAGTGAAGATCGCGTCTGCGACATCGCCGTCCTCCGGCACGGTCACGGCAGTCACATCCGCGATGTGGCCGCCATGCACGGCGGCGGCCACGCGGGGCGCGAGCTCGCGCCCCGCCGCGGTGTGGCCGAGCAGAATGATGCTCGGCTGCACCGCAGCAATGGCTGCGCCGATGGCGGCGGCGTACGCCTCGGGCGCAAAGCCCGCCAGGGCGGGGTCGTCGACGACATGGACGACCCCCGCCCCCCGGGCGGCAAGCTCGGCGGCAGCCTCAGCGAGCGCCGCCGAGCTTGCCGGCGAACCGCCGCCGGCCAAGACGGCGTGCACGCTGCCGCCGTCACCGGCCAGCAGCCTGGCGACGCCGAGCGCTTCCAGCGCCACGCGCCGCAGCTTGCCCTCCGCGCACTCGGCATACACGAGTGCCGTTCGTTTCAATGAATCGCTCATCGCTCGTATACCTCCATAGCATAAATGGTGGTGCTCTCAGAACAGCTTCGCTTCGCGCTGCAGCAAATCGGCCAACGCATCGGCCTGCTCGCCCGGCGTGCCGGCGAGCTTGCGGCCCGCGGCGCGCACCGGCGGCGCAAGCAGCGCGACCGATCGGTCCGCCCGCGCCGTGGCTGGTTAGCAACAAAGCAGCATGCGTAGGGATACACATTGGCGGTAATTCGTAATAATGCGAGAAAGTAGCTTACCTAGGGATCTACATTAGCGGGAAATCAGCAAATGGAGAGAAAGTAGATCACCCAGGGATCTACTTTGACATCGAAAGGGACAGACCTTAAATAGCCGCTTTTGCTCCGCAGCAGCTTCACCGCGATCAGAACAGCTTCGCTTCGCGCTGCAGCAAATCGGCCAACGCGGCAGCCTGCTCGCCCGGCGTGCCGGCGAGCTTGCGGCCCGCGGCGCGCACCGGCGGCGCAAGCAGCGCGACCCGCTCCGTCCGCGGCGCAAGGTCATCCGCGCCTAGCCCGAGCTCCGCTGCGGTTACTTGCTTAAGCGGCTTGCGCTTCGCTTTCATAATGCCCGGCAGCGAAGGGTAGCGCGGCTCGTTCAGCCCTTGCTGCGCGGTAATGAGCGCGGGGAGGGGGACCTCCACCGTCTCCAAGCCCCACTCGGTATCCCGTTCCACGACGGCGGTCAACCCGCCGCTGCTTGCCCAAGCCGCACCGCTTTTTGCATTTCCCGCACCGCTCCCGCCGCCAGTCCGCACCTCAACCTTCAGCGCCGCAGACGCATGCGGCAAACCGAGCAGCTCCGCCGCCTGCAGGGCGACGCTTCCCGCTCCGCGGTCAACGGCAAAAAGCCCGGCCAGCAGGAGGTCCGGCTGCAGCGACTTCACGACTGCGGCCAGCGCCGCCGCGATGGCGCGGTCGTTCCCATGCAGCCCCTCATCGCTGATATGCACCGCTTCGTCGGCTCCCATCGCAAGGCCGGTGCGAAGCGCCTCGACGGCGCGCTCCGGTCCGCAGCTGACGACGGTGACGCTGCCGCCATGGGTGTCGCGCAGCCGAAGCGCTTCTTCAAGCGCGTACTCGTCGTAAGGGTTAATGATGTATTTCACGCTGTGCTCGGATACAGCCCCGCCAACGAGCTCGATTTTTTCCTCCGTATCAAAGGTTTGCTTCATCAGAACCACTACTTGCATCGGTACCAAACACCTCCCGATCGTTCGTATCAGTCATACGGCCGCTCTGCGTCCGAATACGATAAACTAAGCCCTCTATACATGCTTCGCCCAGTGTTACCTTATGAACTTGGCCCTTAAAATAGACCGCGGCGGCCGCCTTCGATGGAGCCCTTTCCGCATGTTACCGCTTGGGAGGACATATACTGAATCACTCCGCGATTCCAGAAAAGGAGGGATCCTTGTGGGGTTTTTAAGTGCGCATCTGCTTGCGGCGTTGTTGCGATGGCTGCTTTTTGCAGGGATGACGGGAACTGCGCTCTGGTGCTTCTACACCGTTGTGATGCGTCGCGTAGGTTACATTCGGATGGGCCGCAACGGGGGGCCGAATTGGCCATCCTCTGCCGCTCGCGATACGTCCGATCCCGAAAATGATAACCGCGAGGAGATGCTGCATACCTCTTCCTTCGCGGCAAACGCAGCGCTCGCATCGGCGGCAACGGGAAACGAGAGTACGCGCAGAGGCTGGGACTGGGTGCTTCAGGTGTTTGGCCATCGGAAGCTGCTGAAGGATATTCGCAGCGGGCTTATGCATGTCGTCATCTTCTATGGCTTTATCGTGCTGCAATTCGGTGCGATTGATATCATCTGGAAAGGAATTAGCGGGAAGCCGCTGCCGCTGCCGGCTTATGAGGCTTTTGTCCAATCTCAGGAAATAACCGTGGTGCTCGTTCTTTTGGCAATTTTGTACGGCGGCTTCAGGCGTTACGTCGAGCAGCTTAGACGGCTCAAGAGGGGGTGGAAGCCATCCCTCGTGCTTTGGTTTATTGGCGGGCTGATGGTGACGGTCCTCCTCACGCAATCGTTTGACAGACTGCATGCGCCTTGGCAGCTGCAGCTCCAAGCGAATTCCCTTTACACGAGCCATGCTCCCGTTTCTTCCGCAATAGCGGAAGCGCTGCGGGACATCGGCATGACGGCTGCCGTGGGAAGGGTTTTCTATGAGTTGTTTTGGTGGCTGCACTATGCGGTGCTCCTGGCATTTCTGGTGTATGTGCCGCAGTCGAAACATTTTCACATCATGACAGCGCCCATTAATCTGTGGCTTCGCCGCAAAACGCCTCCAGGCAGGCTGGTACCGCTCGATCTGGAGGATGAGGAAGCGGAGTCCTTCGGCGTCGGCGCGGTGGAGCAATTCACGTCCAAACAGCTGCTGGACCTCTACGCATGCGTCGAATGCGGGCGCTGCACCAACGTTTGTCCCGCTTCAAACACCGGCAAGCTGCTGTCGCCCATGCATCTCATCGTGAAGCTGCGCGACCACCTGACCGAGAAAGGAGCGGCGATTACTTCCAAATCGCCGTGGGTCCCATCGTTTGGCGGGCAAGTCGAAAAGCTGCAAACGAGCGCGCATGTGATGACGAGCGCAACGCCGATATGGGTGCACCGCAGCAACGCTCACCATTCGGCGGCAACGACGACGACGACGATCGAGCCTACGATGACCGTGCAGCAGCAAGCATGGAACGTACACGAGGATACGGCGGTTTCGGAAGTGGCGCTGATCGGCGAGGTGATGACGGAGTCGGAGCTATGGGCCTGCACCACCTGCCGCAGCTGCGAGGAGCAATGTCCCGTCGGCAACGAGCATGTGGACAAAATCATCGACATGCGCCGCTACCTCGTCCTCATGGAAGGCCGCATTCCGGCAGAAGGCCAGCGCGCGATGAACAATATCGAGCGGCAAGGCAATCCGTGGGGACTGCCGCGCGGCGAACGTGCTGCATGGCTGAAGGCGTATGAGGCTGAAGCGGCTGCTCTGAGCGGCGGCGGTGGCGTTCAACAACCGGCAAAGCCCGTGCGGACGATGCAGGAAGCCGTTCGGCAAGGCGAGCAGCCGGAGCTGCTGCTGTGGGCCGGTACGATGGGGGCGTATGATCAGCGAAGCCGCAAGGTGCTTTTTGCTTTCGTTCGTTTGCTGCAGGAGGCCGGCATTCCGTTTGCCGTGCTGGGCGGCGAGGAGAAAAACTCCGGCGATACGGCGCGGCGGATGGGCAACGAGCTGCTGTTCCAGACGCTTTGCCGCGACAATGTCGAGACCCTGCAGCGTTATGGCATTCGACGGATTGTCACGATTTGCCCGCATACGTTCAATTCTCTCAAGAATGAGTACTCGGACTTTGGTCTAAGCACGTCGGTCGTTGTCGAGCATCATACTACGATGCTTGCCCGCCTTGTCGCGCAAGGCAAGCTGCGGCCCGTACATCAGGTAAGGGAGCGGATCGTCTATCACGATTCCTGCTACCTAGGCAGATACAACGGTATCTATGATGCACCGCGCCAAGTGCTTAATTCAATCCCCGGCGTCAACCTGGTGGAGATGGAACGAAGCCGGCAAAACGGGATGTGCTGCGGAGCCGGCGGCGGCCTCATGTGGATGGAAGAACGCACCGGACTGCGGGTTAACGAGGCCAGAACTTCACAGGCGCTGGAAACCTCTCCGACGGTTATCGGTTCGGCTTGCCCGTATTGTCTCACGATGATGGAGGATGGCATCAAGCAGCTTGGCGCGGAGGAGAAGGTCAGAGCAAGGGATGTTGCGGAACTGCTCGCCGAAAGTGTATTCGGAAAATCGCAAGCAAGCACTGTCACTTAAAAGGGGGGAGCTATGTGGGAGTACGAGCTTCACGGTCGACGCCAATCCGCCGCGCGGCTGTTATTGGGTCGGGTGTTATGGGAGCCGGCATCGCCGCTCATCTTGCCAATGCAGGCATCAGCGTGCTGCTGCTCGACGTACCGCCTGCCGCGTTGACCGAGCAGGAAAGCCGTGCCGGCTTGACGCTGGAGGATAAGCGTGTCCGCAACAGGCTTGCAGCGGCAAGCATTGCCAAGCTGGCGGGGCAGCAGCCGCCTGCTCTGTATGATTTGGCTTTTGCCCAGCGGATTACGGCAGGCAATCTGGAGGATGATCTCGCCAAGCTGGCAGGCGTTGAGTGGATTGTTGAAGCCGTGGTGGAACGGCTCGATGTGAAACGCAGTGTGTTTGCGGCCGTGGAAACGGTGCTGAAGCCGGGGACGCTCATTACGACGAATACCTCCGGCCTATCGGTTGCGGCGATGTCGGAGGGGCGGAGCGAGGCGTTTCGGACCCATTTTGCAGCGGCGCATTTCTTTAATCCGCCTCGGCATATGAAGCTGGTTGAGCTTGTGGCGGGACCGGATACGGGTGCGGCTGTTATGAGTCGGCTGACCCGGATCTGCGAGCTTCAGCTCGGCAAAGGCGTCGTGATTGCGAAGGATACGCCGAATTTCATTGCCAATCGGATCGGAACGTACGGCATGCTGACCACGATTGCGGCTATGAAGCAATATGGACTAAGCGTCGATGAAGTGGATGCCCTGACGGGGCCGGCCATGGGAAGGCCGAAGACGGCGACGTTCCGCATGCTCGATTTGGTCGGACTCGATACGCTGCTTCATGTTGTGGATAACGTGCGGGAGCGCAGTGAGGATGCGATCGATCAAGAAGCGTTCACAAGACCCCCGGAGCTTGAAGCGCTTGTTGCGCGCGGGTGGATTGGGGAGAAGGCGGGAGCCGGATTTTATCGCAAAATCAAGCGGCCCGGCGGCGGCAGCGATATTGAGACTTTGCAGCTGGATACGATGACTTACGCCCCGAAGAAAAACGTGAATTCGCCGATTATCGAAGCGTCCAAGTCGGCAAAAGGGGCAGCAGGCAAGGTGAAAGCGCTGCTCTTCACCGATACGAACGACCGCTACGCGCAATTTGCTTGGCAGTCGATCAAGACGGTGCTCCTCTATGCCGCTCGTCAGATCGGCATTGTGGCGGACACGGTCCATGATGTGGATCGCGCGCTCGTCTGGGGCTTTAATTGGGAGCTCGGGCCGTTTGAGCTGTGGGATGCCATTGGCCTTGAGCGGTCAGTTCAGCGGATGCGTGCCGAGGGAGAAGACATTCCGACGTGGCTCTCCGAGTGGCTGGCCTCGGGTAACACGAGCTTCTACAAGGAAGAGGGACAGCGCAGGTTCTATGTGAACCGCGAAGAGTATCGGCTGGTGCAGGATGAGCCGGATGTCATATCGCTGGCCGGCCTCAAACGGTCCGGCAAAGTGATTCTGGGCAATTCCGGCGCATCGCTGCTCGATCTGGGCGATGAAGTCGCGTGCTTGGCCTTCCACTCTCCGAACAATGCGATTGGCGGAGATATTCTAACCGCGATTCGTCAAAGCGCGGATGAGGTCAGCCGCAATTGGCGCGGACTTGTCGTCGCGAATGAGGGGCGTCACTTCTGCGTCGGCGCTAACCTTATGATGCTGCTGATGGAAGCGCAAAATGGCGACTTCGACGAGGTGGACGATATCATCCGCTTGTTCCAGGACAGCATGCTGCTGCTTAAACGGCTGGATCGTCCGGTCGTCGCTGCGCCTCATCGGATGACGCTCGGCGGCGGCGTGGAAGCTTGCCTGCCTGCCGATGAAATTATCTACTCCGCGGAGACGTACTTCGGTCTCGTGGAGACCGGTGTTGGGCTCATTCCTGCCGGAGGCGGCTGCAAGGAAGCGGCGGCTTTGGCGGCTTCGCGCGCCGGAGCTGGAGGCGATCTGCAGCCGCATGTGAATGCGCTGTTCGAGACCATCGCGATGGCGAAGACTTCGGGCAGCGGCTATGACGTGCAGCGCATCGGCCTGATGCGGCCGCAGGATCGCGTCATTATCCGCGGCGAGAGCCGCGTGGCGGAGGCGAAGCGGCGCGTGCTTGAACTTGATCAAGCGGGCTACGCGCCGCAGCCTGCGGGAGTCCGCATCCGCGTAGCGGGGCGCGAAGGCCGTGCCGTGCTGCAGCTGGCCGTCGACGCGATGCGCCTCGGCGGGCAAGTGAGCGAGCATGACGTGCGCATCGGCCGCAAGCTCGCGCATGTGCTTGCCGGAGGCGATGCCGCTCCGGGAGCGGAAGTGAGCGAGCAATATTTGCTCGATTTGGAACGCGAAGCGTTCCTCAGCCTGTGCGGCGAGCCGCTGACGCAGGCGAGGATGCGGCATATGCTTGCGACGGGTAAGCCGCTGCGGAATTAGCGGGAAATCGGAAGTTAAGCTCAAGGAGGTGACCGCCAATGTTGAAAGCAAACCATCCGCTCGACGCTGTCATTGTGTCGGCGGTACGGACGGCTGTAGGCAAAGCGAAGAAAGGCAGTCTGGCGGATACGAGAGCCGAGGATCTGGGCCGAGCGGTGCTGCGAGCAGCGGTGGATCGTGTCCCCGGACTGACGTACGGCGATGTGCAGGACGTGATTATCGGGTGCGCCATGCCCGAAGGCGAGCAAGGGCTGAACTTCGCCCGCATCATGACGCTGTATGCGGGCTATCCGGTCACGACGCCGGCTGTTACCGTGAATCGCTTCTGTGCCTCCGGCTTGCAGGCGATTGCTTACGCGGCCGAGCGAATCCGGCTTGGCGAGGCCGAGGTCGTGCTCGCCGGCGGGGTGGAAAGCATGAGCCATGTCCCGATGACCGGCTTCAAGCTTTCGCCGCATCCCGGCATTGCCGACGCGATGCCGGAGGTGTACATGGGCATGGGCCATACCGCCGAGGAGGTGGCCCGGCGCTATGGGATTAGCCGCGAGGCGCAGGACGCTTTCGCTGCGGAGAGCCACCGCAAGGCGGCGCAGGCGCAAGCGGAAGGCCGGTTCCACGACGAGATCGTCCCCCTTCAAGTGCAGCGGGAAGGGGTAGACGATAACGGCCGGCCGTGGGCGCGCAGCTTGCTCTTTGACCGCGACGAAGGGGTCCGGGCAGATACGACCCCGGAGGTGCTGGCGAAGCTGAAGCCTTCCTTCGCGCGCGAAGGGACGGTCACGGCGGGCAATACCTCGCAGATGAGCGACGGCGCCGCGGCTGTAATCGTGATGAGCCGCGCGCGTGCGGAGAAACTGGGGATCACGAAGCCGCTTGCGGTCTTCCGCGCCTATAGCGTAGCGGGCGTTGCTCCCGAGGTTATGGGAATCGGTCCGATTGAAGCGATTCCGAAAGCGCTGGACCGCGCCGGCATTACGAAAGAACAGGTGGATGTGTTCGAGCTGAACGAAGCTTTCGCCGCGCAGTGCTTGCCTATTATTGAGCAGCTCGGCCTGGATCCGAAACGCGTCAATGTGAATGGCGGCGCCATCGCGCTGGGTCACCCGCTTGGCTGCACGGGAACGAAGCTGACCGTCTCGCTCATCCATGAACTGCGGCGCCGCGGCGGCGGAATCGGCGTCGTCTCGATGTGTATCGGCGGCGGCATGGGCGCAGCAGGGGTGCTCGAAGTATCGCCATGATAGAAAGGAGTGAACGTCAGATGGCGCAAAACAATCGATGGGGCGGCCGATTTGTCGTGGAGGATATGTCGCCGAGCGCAATCGTGACCCCGGAGGATTTTACCGAGGAGCAGCGGATGATTGCCGATGCGGCGCGCGCTTTTCTGGTGGGCGAAGTTCGCCCCCGCGATGCCGAAATCGAGGCGCTCGACTATAAGCTGACGGTGGAGTTGATGCAGAAGGCCGGCGAGCTCGGCTTGCTTGGCGCTGACGTGCCGGAAGCTTATGGCGGGCTGGGGCTCGATAAAGTAAGCTCGACGCTGCTCGCGGAGACGCTGGCGGAAGCCTCGTCCTTCGCGCTCTCCGTCGGGGCGCATGTCGGGATCGGCACATTGCCGATTGTTTTCTTCGGTTCGCAGGCGCAGAAGGAGAAGTATCTGCCCGACCTTGCGGTGGGCAAGAAGATCGCCGCTTACTGCCTGACGGAGCCCGCTTCCGGCTCCGATGCGCTCGGTGCGCGCACGACGGCGAGGCTGACGCCGGACGGGAAGCACTATATTTTGAATGGCTCGAAATTGTATATTACGAACTCCGGCTTCGCGGATTTGTTCATCGTGTACGCGAAGGTGAACGGGGACCACTTCACTGCCTTCATCGTGGAGCGCGGCTTGCCGGGCTTCAGCATTGGACCGGAGGAGCACAAGATGGGCATTAAAGGCTCCTCGACCTGCCCGATCTTCTTCGACGATACGCCGGTTCCGGTTGGAAATGTGCTGGGCGAAGTGGGGAAAGGCCATCTTATCGCCTTTAATATCCTGAACATCGGGCGCTTCAAGCTGGCGGCGGCATGCGTCGGAGGTGCGAAGGAAACGATCGGGCTTGCCGTCAAATATGCCAACACGCGCAAACAATTCGGCCGGGCAATCGCGTCGTTTCCGCTGATCGGCGCGAAGCTCGCGGATATGAACATCGCTACGTATGTGCTGGAGAGCATGGTTTACCGAACGGCAGGCTGGATCGACGAAATGCTCAAGGAGAGCGAAGTTGAAGGTTCGGCGAGTGAAGGGGCGGACGCCGGGATGATCGCGGCAAAAGCCATTTCCGAGTATGCGCTGGAATGCTCCATTAATAAGGTGTTTGCGACGGAAGTGCTCGATTATGTCGCGGACGAAGGCGTCCAAATCCACGGGGGCTACGGCTATATCAAGGATTACAAGGTGGAGCGCATCTACCGGGATTCTCGGATAAACCGCATCTTCGAGGGCACGAACGAGATCAACCGCATGCTCATTCCGGGCACCTTGATGAAGAAAGCGCTCAAGGGCGAGCTGCCTCTCCTGCGCAAAGCACGCGCCTTGCAGGCGGAGCTGCTGCAGCCCATGCCGCTTCCTCTGTTCGACGAGCCGCTCAGCAAGGAAACGTTCCGCATCCAGCAGGGCAAGAAAATCTTCCTCGCCGTCGGCGGCATGGCGGTACAGAAGTATGGGCTTGCGCTTGAGCAGCAGCAGGAAGTGCTCTGCCTCTTGGCCGACATGATGATTCAAGTGTTCGCAATGGAAAGCGCCAATCTGCGTACGCGCAAAATGCTGCTGCGCGGCGATTCAGCATCAGCTGCAGCCACGCAAAATGCAATCGACATGACAGTCGTCTTCGTTCAAGAGGCGATGGAACGGATCGAGCGCTACGCCAAAACGACGCTCGCCGCGCTGGAAGAAGGGGATGCGCTCCAAACCCAGCTGGCCGTCATGAAGAAACTGACACGCTCCCCGCTTGTCGATACGATCTCGCTTAAACGCGGCATTGCCGCGCGCGTCATCCGCAGCCAGCAATACACGTTGTAGGGGGAGGCGTTTGGAGATGGAAGAACCGCGAGAGAGGCCCTGGCTTCGCTGTTACCCCGGTGAAATTGCGCCTGATGTGGAAATTCCGAATATAAGCATAAGCGATATGCTGCTTCAAACAACCGCCAAGTACCCTAACCATGAAGCGCTGCATTTCTACGGCAAGAAAACAACCTACCGCGAGCTGCTATCCGCTTCCCAGCGGATGGCCGCGGGGCTGCAGGCAGCCGGCATCGGCAGAGGCGACCGCGTCGCGATCATGCTGCCGAACTGCCCGCAGACGATGATCGCATACTTCGGTGTGATGCTCGCCGGCGCTGTTGTCGTCATGACGAACCCGCTCTATGTGGAGCGGGAGCTGGAGCATCAGCTCAAGGATAGCGGCGCGGCAGCGATTGTAACCTTGGATTTGTTGTACCCCCGTTTAGAACGGGTGCGAGGCAAGACGCCTGAGGATGGCCCCGTGCCCCAGCTGCGTACCGTAATCGTTACCTCTATCCAAGACGCGCTCCCTTTTCCCAAAAACCTGCTCTTCCCGATTAAACAAAGACGCTCCGGAAATAATCCGCAAGTTGCGTATGGCAAGCACGGAGTAATGCGTTATACCTCATTTATGTCAAAAGCGCCTAAGCTGCCGTCCGAGGTGGCTGTCGATCCTGCCGCCGATGTCGCACTGATTCAATACACCGGGGGTACCACGGGCATTGCGAAGGGCGTCATGCTTACGAACCGAAATTTAATCGCGAACGCCAGGCAGTCTGTGGCGTGGTTTTACCGCATGGAAGAAGGGAAAGAGCGATTTCTTGCCGCTTTGCCGCTCTTCCATGTTTTTGGATTGACGGTCATTATGAATTTGTCCGTGATGATTGGCGGTACGATCATATTGCTTCCTCGCTTCGAGGTCGGCGTGGTGCTGGAGACGATCAAGAAGCTGAAACCGACGCTATTTCCGGGCGCGCCGACGATGTACATCGCGTTGTTGAACCATCCCGACGTAAAAAAATACGATCTATCTTCTGTTCGGGTATGCGTCAGCGGGTCGTCGCCATTGCCGCTTGAAGTGCAGACGCAGTTCGAGGCGTTAACCGGAGGTAAAATTATCGAAGGCTACGGCCTGACGGAAGCGTCGCCGGTGACGCATGTCAATCCGATCTGGACCAAGCGCAAAATCGGCACTGTCGGCCTGCCATTGCCTAACACCGATGCCAAAATCGTCGATATGACGACGGGCGAAGAGCTTCCGCAGGGAGAAGTAGGCGAGCTGCTCGTGCGCGGACCGCAGGTGATGCTCGGCTATTGGGGGAGGCCGGAGGCTACCGCAGCGACCTTTAAGGACGGCTGGCTGCGCACCGGAGACTTGGCGCAAATGGACAGCGACGGCTTCTTCGCCATTGTGGATCGGATCAAAGATATCATTATCGCAGGCGGCTTCAATATCTACCCCCGCGAGGTAGAAGAGGTGCTCTACGAGCATCCAGGCGTGCGTGATGCTGCCGTTATTGGCGTGAAGGACCCTTATCGGGGAGAAACGGTGAAGGCGTTTATCGTGCTGCGCAAAGATGTGAGCCTGTCATCCATGCAGCTTGATCGGTGGTGCAGAGATCGGTTAGCTGTATTTAAGGTGCCGCATCTGTATGAATTTCGCACCGAGCTTCCCATGACGATGATTGGGAAGGTGCTGCGGCGCAAGCTGCAGGAGGAGGAAGCGAATGAGCGAGAAGGAAACGGGATCGGACCAAGCGCGCCCCCATAATGCAAGAGCTGCGCTTGATGCGTTGGCCGAGGCGGCCAAACCGACATTCTGGGGACATCTTGGCTGCGAGCTGGATCATGCGGAACCGGGGAAGGCGGTCGTGTCGCTGAATGTGCGTCCGGAGCATCTGAATCTAGCCCGCATCGTTCATGGCGGCGTGCTGGCCTCGTTGCTGGACAATGCAATGGGGCTTGTCGTGATCTTGGAGTGTCCGGGCGAGAAGACGGTGACGACGCAGCTGAATGTCCACTATTTGCAGAGCACGGGTATCGGGACTATACGCTGTGAAGCGCTGCTTATTCATAAATCGCGTCGAACGCTCACAATGCAGGGGCGTATTGTCGATAATAGTGGAGAGCTGCTTGCATGGGGGAGCGGAACGTTTCGCAGAGTAACTTAATTGTAACATGTTACATTTTCGCAGAGGGTTGTTCGTGACATTGAAAGCGTTATCCCTTTCCCCTATAATTAGCATATCTGGAAAACAAATTGGGGGAAAGGGGAGATTGACGTGGTTAGTCCATGGATGACGAACGTGGTTATCTTGTTTGGCATCATTGTCGCAATCGTAGGTGTAGTGGCCTATTTGCGCGTCTATAAGAATAGTGCCTGGTCAGCCGCATCACCATCAAACTCTCACCGAACCGATCAACCGAACGAAGAGCTCATTCAGTCCGCCGAAGAGTCTGCTGCGACCAGACACGAAACCTTGGAAGACGACAAAATCTGAATGAATTGTAAAATTAAATCTGTTCGCTTTTATATCTAAGTTTAAAATGTTATAATTGATTGATAAATGAAACAATTTCGATTGTTTCAAAAAAGGCATTTGATTTCATTGTCGTTCCCTAAACTCCTAACCCACCTTCATACAAGCCGATCGTTCGACATCAATGAGGAGTACCAGCCGCGGTTCAAGTTCCGCCGTGCGCGTTCTCGTGCAGTAATTGTTAGGACCACTAAGCCGATGCTAGGAGGGGATTTCATGGCGAAACGCAGCCATAATGAAGTCAAAGAAAGCCTCAAGGAACTAACAAGAATTTTTCAGCCCAAGGATTCACGAAAGTTTGTCCGAGACTATATCCGCAAATATCGTATTATGGGCGGGTATGAGGAGGAACTGACCATGCTCGTTGAGCATGAGATGGGACGACTTCGATCATCCGTAAGCTAATTAAGTTGAACCATTAACCTTGCCCGGCACGATAGGGACAAGGTTTTTTTGTTTTTATTTCGCGTGTTCCGTGTGTTCTGCTTCCTGGACCTCAGCTAACGCTTATGGAGGGATGCCGTATGATTCAGTTCAAGACCGATGAACAGCTGCTCCTGATTCGCAAAGCGGGCCGGATCGTTTCGGGCTGCCATGCCGAGATTGCGAAGCGGCTTCGGCCCGGTGTCACCACGCTTGAAATCGACCGGTTCGTCGAGGCCTATATGCGCCAAAATGGGGCGCGCCCCGCTCAGAAGGGCTACAAAGGCTACCCGTACGCGACCTGCGCTTCTGCGGGCGAGGTTGTTTGTCATGGTTTTCCGAAGGATGTGCCGCTTCGCGAAGGGGAGATCGTGACCATTGATATGGTCGCGGAGCTTGATGGCTGGATGGCCGATTCGGCTTGGACCTACGCGGTTGGCCATGTGAGTCCTGAGCTGGAGCGGCTGATGAATGCGACGAAGCATGCGCTCTATCAAGGGATAGCACAGGCGACTGCGGGCAAACGAATAGGCGATATCGGGAATGCGGTGCAGCGTGTGGCGGAGTCGGAGGGGTATTCCATCGTCGATGCGTTCATCGGACATGGAATCGGACGCAGCATGCATGAGGAACCGCAGGTTCATCACAAGGGGAAGGCCGGAACCGGCAAGAAGCTTGCTGCAGGCATGGTCATCACCATCGAGCCGATTTTTGTGACGGGGAAGCCGTACATCAATATTGATCAGGACGGCTGGACGGCACGGACTTTGGACGGATCGATCGGTGCGCAATACGAGCATACGGTGGCGATCACGGATGGGGAAGCTTTTATCCTGACGAGCTAGCGGAGAGTTCGAGGCGGTGCATAGGGAGTCCATCGAGCCGGCGGGCTCCCCGGTTTCGGTTGGTGCCGCACCTCGCGGTTACTTGGGCGAGAGTCGGTATTGGCGCGGTGTTACGCCGGTTTTCTTCTTGAACAGCTCGTTAAAAAACTTCATATCCTGGTAGCCGACTTGGACGGCGATTTCGCTAATCCTGGCATCTGTGCGCAGCAGCAGCTTGCAGCTGAGATCGATTCGCGCACTCTGTACATAGTCCAGAAACGTCATGCCTGTTGCTTTCTTGAAACCGCGTTGAAAATGCCGCTCGCTGATTCCGAGCTGCGCCGCCATATCGGCGACATGCAGCTCCGCCGTGCAGTTGGCGTCAATCTGCTCCACGATTTGCTGCATGGACGCGGATGCGGAGGGGGTTGGTTGTTGCTGCTGCATCGTCTGTGGCTGGGATTTCTCCAGCCATCTGCGGTAGACCATGATGAGCAGCTCAATGGTTGTGGCGCACAGATTAGCGGTAAACCCGGGTTTGCGAGACGTAAATTCGTCGTGCAGTTTATGAAAGAGCTGCTGCCCTTCCTCGTTGCGATCCCGAACATGAAGCCATTGTCCCGCTTTATTGAGCTCGCTTAGCAAATCGGAAATTTGCGGGTCTGCGTAGACGGCTTGCAATAGCTTGTCCAGCTGCCCCGTCGTGAAGATGCAGTTGTACATGATGAGCGAGCGGCCTTTTGCCGTGGAGCTGGGACGAAAGACATGCGAGATGCCCACCGGAATGAAGAACAAGTCGCCGCGGGATACGGGCATTTGGTCGTCGCCGATATAGTGGAAGCCGGTCCCTTCAGTCACCATGCAGATTTCGATAAAATCATGCGCGTGCATGACGAGGTCGAACGATTCGTGGACCCGGTTGACGAAGATCGGCAGCTGCTGCGATTCGTGATCGGTTTGGAATAGGGAGGCGTACGGCAGCAGCCGTTCTCCTTTGGAGAAATTTTGAATGGAGTTATCCGTCATTGGCCGCGTGTCCCCTCCTTTTGCTTGAGTCATGTTGAGTAATATTATATAGGATCTGTCCATGGACGCACATGATTTTGGCTAAACCGGAAATAATAGCCGAAATAGATGGAGGTGTTTACCATGTGTCAGTCAATATCGATAACGGCTCAAGCATCTGAGCTGACGGAGCGGTTCGAGCTCGACAATGTACTGTTCTATATTTCTAACCGGTATGAAGTTAACCCGACGGATTCGGTTTCTGCGATTATTGAGACGAAGAATGGAAGGGTTTTGGATGAGTTCAGGTGGGGGATGGTACCTTACTGGGCACGGGATTCCGTGCGGATGGACAGCTCGGAGTTGTTTGATAAACCGATTTATGAGCGCATTGCGAATAAGCAGCGCTGCATTATCCCGTGCACGGGGTTCTATGTAACGCGCACCATTGGCAAGGAAGTGCATCGCATGAAGCTTACGATGCGAAGCGGGACGTTTGCCATTGCAGGACTCTACGATGTCTTTCGTCCGGCTTCCGGCGAAGAGATGCGCACCTGCACGATGCTGATGACCGAAGCCAACTCGCATGTGTCTCCTTATCAGTCGCTGATGCCGGCGATCCTGGAGCAGGAGGATATCAACGATTGGTTGAAGCGCGGGCTGCGGACGCCATACGAATTGCGTTCCATGCTTCGCCCGATGGATGCGCTGCGAATGGTTGCCATACCGCTGTCGCCGAGCATCGACGACATGGTCGATTTCGAGTCGCCGCGCACGGAGTGGGGTAGAGGAATGGGTTGACGTTTATGGAAGGCCGCCAAGGTTGTGTTGGCGGCCTTTTTTGTTGTGGGGAGAAACTTAGGTGCCGAAGTAGAAAATAGATGTTTCTTAATTAAATTCGCTTAAATAATAGCGTTATTTAGTAAACGTCTATTTATTTATTATCTGTCCCAAGTCGCCACTTCTGCCCAATCCCGCCCCGAATAGACACCTTTGCGCACCAGCCAATCCCGCCTCCGAACAGACACATTTGCAGGCCATAAGCGGCATATCCGCTTACAGTCTGTCCAACCGCCAAAAATGCACCGTGTAAGCGGCTATTCCGCTTACACAGCGAACCAACCAACTAATCCCGCCTCCTTGTGTGGAAGTAAGAGTTCGAAAACCGAACTCTCACCACCGAAACATCGCCGAAAATGATGCTGAGAGTCCCGAAATCGAACTCTCAGTGTTCAAGCTAACCAATGGTGCCCCCATGTGTGGAAGAGAGTGCACACAACCCGCCAACTCACTCCCGCGCCGTGCGCTCTGCGATTAAATCTGAAGGCAGCTTGCCGATGATGCGTTTGAAAATGCGATTGAAATATGAAGGATCGCTGTAGCCGAGATGCTCGGAGATATCCTGTGCGGTTAATTGGGAGTGGCGCAGCATGTAATGGGCCGTCTTCATCCGTCTGCGGTGCACGTACTCGCTGATGGTGAGGCCGGTTACTTTGCGAAATAACGAGGCGGCGTAGTTCGGGCTGACGTTGATGCAGGTGCCGAGCTCGAGCTTTGTGATTTTGCCGCGGTAATTGTCTTCGACGTAGCGCTTCATTCGCTCAATGTGCTGGATGGAGGACGGCGCCTTCTCGCCCTCGTCATACTCCCGGCTGATCGTCACGATCAGCTCGGTCAGCAGCGCCGAACACATGACGGAGAAGTAACGGTCGCGGGCGCTCCATTGCTCCACGATATAGAGCAGCTTCTCCAGCAGCAGCTCCGGCATATGCGTCATCCAGCGCAGCGGTGTCCTTCTCGCCAGAATAGGCAGCAGCTGCATGGCCGAAATATCAGCCGGGCTGAAGCGCACCGTTACGCTCTCGCGGATGCTCCCGGCGCCATGCAGCTCCGCAGCGGGAACGCCGGCGGGAATGAGCAGCAGCTCGTTTTTGCGGCAGCTGATCGTTTGACCGGAGTAGGCGTAGCTCGTTTGGCCGAAACGAACCCAGACCAATGTATAGCTGTCCATGCCGAGGACGCGGCGCTCCCCCTGCAGAATGCCGCGTTCTTGCCGGATATCGAAGATATGAAACATGGGGCAACGCTCACTTTCAGACAATGATCGTACTATTTTACAACCACTGTACTATAGTCCTATGCAATCGTGCAATTGTTCTTTTAGAATGAAAGTAACGGAACGAAATTAGACTTGGGAGTGATCGACATGAAAAAGACGGCGATTGTATGCACGATGGGACCTGCTTGTATGTCGGCTGACATGTTGGAAGAAATGCTGAAAGCGGGCATGAATATAGCAAGATTGAATTTGGCGCATGGCGAGCTGGATGACCACCGCGGACGGATTTTATCGGTTCGGGCAGCAGCGAGCAAGTTGAACGTACCTGTTTCCATTATGCTTGATATTAAAGGACCGGAAATTCGGACAGGGGTCCTTCAAGAATCGTCTTATATGCTTAGAAGCGGTGAGTTCCTGACCTTGACGACAGAGCAGATCGTCGGTACGGCTACGCGGATTTCGGTTTCGTATGACTTGGCGAAAGATGTTAAAGTCGGCTCGCGCATTATGATTGACGACGGCTTGATCGAGCTGCAAGCGGTTCGTATTGAGGGCAGCGAAGTGGTGTGCGTGATTTTGAACGGCGGCATCATCAAGTCTCGTAAAGGCGTTAACTTGCCGGGCATTCAAACAAGCCTGCCGGGCGTAACGGAGAAAGACAAGCTGCACATCGCCTTCGGTATCGAAACGGGCGTTGATATGATCGCGATGTCGTTCGTCCGCCGCGCGGAGGATGTCCTTGAAGTGAAGCGTCTGCTTGCAGAGAAGGGCGCAAGCCATATCCAAATTATTTCGAAAATCGAAAACCAAGAAGGTCTGGATGAGCTTGCCGCAATCGTGGAAGCGTCCGAAGGCATCATGGTTGCTCGCGGCGACCTTGGCGTAGAGATTCCGATTGAAGAAGTGCCGATGGCACAGAAACGCATGATTGCAGCATGTAACCGCGCAGGCAAATTCGTTATTACCGCTACGCAAATGCTGGATTCGATGCAAAGCAACCCGCGTCCGACGCGCGCAGAAGCATGCGACGTAGCCAACGCCGTATGGGACGGCACGGATGCCGTGATGCTCTCCGGCGAGACGGCTTCAGGGAGCTATCCATTAGAGGCGGTCCGTACGATGGCGGCAATCGCGATCAAGGCTGAGCAAGCGGCAAGCGATTTTGCAAAGAAAGATTTGATTGAAGCTTAGCAGATCGTTTAAAGTGGGTAGATACGGATTAACGGCTATCGCTATGTTCGAACCATTCACGCGTAGCGCGGTGCGTTTTGCGATTTACTAACGTTAGGCGGGAATAATAAGATGCACGTATTAACGGTTGATCATATTTCAAAGACCTACGGTGAAAAAATATTGTTTCAAGACGTGTCGTTCGGCGTGGAAACGGGCGACAAAATCGGAATTATCGGCGTCAACGGCACCGGTAAATCGACGTTTCTTCAAGTTGTTGCAGGAATAGAGCCCCCTGATTCGGGCTCTATTCTTGTTGCCGGGGGCGTAACGGTGCGAATGCTCTCGCAGGATCCGCAGTTTGACCCCGAGCAGACCGTGCTGGAGCATGTGCTCGGCGGCGATTCGCCGCAAATGGTTGCGGTGCGCGCCTATGAAGAAGCGCTGCAAGCACTGGAGCTGCTGCCGGGCGACGCAGGGCTGCAAGAGCGACTGGTGCGCGCCAATCAGCGGATGGCGGAGCTGGATGCCTGGGGCATCGAGAGCGAAGCGAAGATCGCGCTCTCGAAGCTCGGCATCGCAAGCTATGGCGCCAAGCTGGGGACGCTCTCCGGCGGCCAGCGCAAGCGTGTCGCGATGGCTGCGGCATTGATTCAGCCGGCCGATGTGCTGCTGCTCGATGAGCCTACCAACCATATCGACAACGAGTCCGTCGCATGGCTGGAGGGTATGCTGCAGAAACGCAAAGGCGCGCTGCTGATGATTACGCATGATCGGTACTTTCTGGACCGCGTCAGCAACCGGACGCTGGAGCTCGACAAAGGGAAAGCCTATTTCTATACGGCGAATTACAGCAAGTTTATTGAATTGAAGCTGGACCGCGAGGAACGCGAGGCGTCGTCGGAAGCGAAGCGCAAGAACTTGCTTCGCAATGAGCTTGCTTGGATGCGAAAAGGCGCTAAGGCTCGGACGACCAAGCAGCAGGCGCGTATTCAGCGGTTTGAAGCGCTGAATGCTGCAGCTCCGGAGAAGGCGAACGGGAAGCTTGAGGTTTCCGTAGCTTCCACGAGGCTTGGTAAGAAGATAATCGAGCTTGAAGGGCTGACCAAAGCTTTCGAGGGACGGACAGTCATCCGCGATTTCAGCTATATTGCGGTACCGGAGGATCGCGTAGGCATCGTCGGCCGTAACGGTTTAGGCAAGTCGACGCTGCTGAAGCTGATCTCCGGCAAGCTGGAGCCGGATGCAGGCGAGGTTCGGCTTGGCCCGACGGTGAAGCTCGGCGTCTTCTCGCAGGAGCGCGAAGAGATGGACGAGTCGCTGCGCGTCATCGATTATATCCGCGAGAGCGCGGAGCGCATCACGACCGGCGACGGAACGAACATAACCGCGGGACAAATGCTGGAGCGGTTCTTGTTCCCGCCGGCGCAGCAATGGACGCCAATCGCGAAGCTCTCCGGCGGAGAGAAGCGCAGATTGCAGCTGCTGCGCGTGCTGATGGAAGCGCCGAACGTGCTGCTGCTCGATGAGCCGACGAATGATTTGGACATTACGACGCTAACGGTGCTGGAGGATTACCTGGACGACTTCCCCGGTGTCGTGTTCACCGTATCCCATGACCGTTATTTCCTGGATCGGACATCCGAGCGCATCTTCGCCTTCGAGGGCGATGGCATGATCGAGCAGCATGTGGGCAACTTCTCGGATTACCAGCAGTATGCGGCTCAGTACGGCAGTCGTTCCGGAACGAACGCAGGCACAGGCGGTGCAACAGCTGCGGAGCGCAAGACGGAAGCTGCCTCGGTTCCGCCGGCTGCGACCGGCAACGACCCTGCTCTTCCGACTAAGATGACCTACAAAGAGCAGAAGGAATTTGAATCCATCGATTCGGATATCGAGAAGGCCGAAGCTGCGCTTGCGGCCGTTCAAACGAAGATGGAAGTATCGAGCAGCGACTCGGCTACCCTGCAAGATCTGCTGAAGGAACAGCAGGAGCTAGAAACGAAGCTTGAGCAGCTGATGGACCGCTGGGCTTACTTGAACGAGCTGGCCGAGCAAATTGCGGCGAATAAGAAGAAATAGATGAGATGCGAAAAAGACACCTTTTGCAGCGGGAAGCTCCCGGCTGCAAAAGGTGTCTTTTGTATAAATAAACCCCGCGCAGATGATGCGCGATGGTAGTTGCTCCAGCCGGATCGCCGACTTAAACTTGTTTCCCGTTAAACGCTTTAAGCATCCAAATGTGCTTCTCTAGTCCGCTGTGGATCGCAAGCAGCATGTCTCCGGTCGTCTCGTCGCCGGCGGACTGCGCTTCTTCCATACCTTCCTTAAGCTCGGAAGCGACCAAGGTGAAATCGGCTACGATGGAGTCGACCATTTCTACGGCGGACTCGCTGCCCGTTGCTTCTTTCACGCTGGATTGCTTGAGGTACTCTGCCATAGTCGCAATCGGTTCGCCGCCAATCGCGAGCAAGCGTTCCGCGATTTCATCCACGTGCAGCGTGGCTTCTTCGTACAGCTCCTGGAACTTCACGTGCAGGGTGAAGAATTGGTTGCCCTTCACATACCAATGGTAGTTATGAAGCTTGATGTACAATACGCTCCACGTTGCGATTTGTTTGTTTAGAGTGCCTTGGAGTTTCGTTTGTAGTTTAGTCGTCATCTTGAACAGCTCCTTCATAATAGGATATAGGAATTACACTTTACACATTGACCGCTGTGTCTGTCGCAAGCCCTGCCGCCCTGTTCCATGCTTCCAGATCATGCTCGCAATCCAGTGCAGCCATACAGCCGCTTCCTGCCGCAGTAATCGCTTGACGGTAACGGTGATCTTGCACGTCGCCGCAGGCATAGACGCCTTCGATATTCGTCCTCGAGGTGCCCGGCGTGACAACGACGTAACCAAGCTCATCCGTCGTTACTTGTCCGCCTAGGAAAGCGGTATTCGGCGTATGGCCGATGGCTACGAATACACCATCTGCTTCAAGGAGCGTTTCTTCGCCGGTGGCGTTATCGCGGACACGAAGTCCCTTCACGCTGTGCTCACCTGCTTCGACTTCGATCGGAGTGACGCCGAGGCTCCATTTTATTTTGTCATTGGCGCGTGCCCGGTCCTGCATAATCTTGGATGCGCGAAGCTCTTCCCGGCGATGCACGAGACGAACCTCAGTGCCAAACCTGGTCAGGAAGCCGGCTTCCTCCATTGCGGAGTCGCCGCCGCCAACGACAATGATCTTCTTGCCTCGGAAGAAGAAGCCGTCACAAGTTGCACAGGTGCTCACACCTCGCCCAATATTGTCACGTTCACCAGGGATACCCATATATTTTGCCGAAGCACCTGTCGAAATAATCATGGCACCTGCAATCAATTCACGGCCGCCGTCCAAAGACAGCTTAAACGGACGTTCAGACAGGTCAGCATGCTGCACCCAGCCTGTCTCAAAACGCGCGCCGAAGCGCTCCGCTTGACTGCGCATATTCGACATGAGTTCGGAGCCCAGTATGCCACCTGGAAATCCCGGGAAGTTCTCCACCTCTGTAGTAGTGGTCAATTGGCCGCCCGGCTGCGGTCCCTCGAGTACAAGCGGACTGTAACCGGCACGAGCGAGATAAATGGCTGCAGTTAATCCGGCTGGCCCTGTGCCTACGATAACGATATCTTCCATGAATGATTGCTCCTTTCCCCTCTATAACCCAACGGGATTGAACTTGAATCTAGATGATAATAAGTACTAAATTAAAATTATTATAAATAAGGTCGAAAGTCAATAGAAAAATGCAGCGGACGGGAGGTGGAAGTACGATGAAGATCATCGTCTTTGGAGCAAGCGGGAGGACGGGGCAAGAGGTAGTCAGGCAGGCGCTGGAGCAGGGGAAATCCGTAACCGCTTTCGTTCGTTCGCCGCAGAAGCTGCAAATCGACTTGCCAAGCAAAGGGAATGGCGAGCTTCATATTGTGCAAGGCAATGCGCTGGATCCTGCTGCTGTAAGCCGTGCCATTGAAGGCCAGGATAGCGTTGTTTCTTGTCTCGGTACAAGAGGGTTCAGCCGCGGAAAAACGATATCCGAAATGACCGCCAATCTCATCGCGGGCATGCAGCAGCATCGCGTGGAGCGGATTGGTTACGTCGCTTCTGCAGGCATATACCGCGAGATTCCGGGGCTGACCGGATTCTTGGCGCAGCTGCTTCTGAGGCAGGTGCTGGCCGATCATCGCCGAGCTGCTGATGCGCTCGAAGCCAGCGGATTGCAATGGACAATTGCTCGACCGCTGCAGCTTATGAATGGACGGCTGCGAGGCGAATACCTGGAGGCCAGACATGGGGTGCCGAGTGGAAAAGGGCGAATTTCCCGTGCCGACGTGGCACATTTTCTGCTGAGGACGCTCAAGGATGCGACTTACGTGAATCAGTCTGTAGCCTTGTCCTACTGAGCTTGCGTTACCGGGAGAGTATGGATGACGCCATTTTGTGGAATATAGAGGGGGATAGGATGATTTCTCGAAGAGGTGGAAAGCTTGAAACGAAACGCGGCAATAGTTGGCTTGGCAGTACTCGTACTTAGTTTAAGCGCTTGCTCCAGAGCGGCGAGCATAAAGGGAGACTCCGCCCCCGTCAGCGGAAATCACGAGCATGAGCGCCATGAGATGGGGAGCTCCGAGATTCAAGGCATGTGGCGATTAAATCCCGAGCTGCCGACTCCGAAGTCGAACACGCGGATACAATTTATGGCTCATGGCCCGGATGGGAAGCTCGTGACGGAGTTCGCGGTTATGCATGAGAAGCTGCTTCATCTCATTGTGGTGAGCAAAGATTTGTCGTATTTCAACCATATCCATCCGGACTATGACGGAGAGGGCGTGTTCACGATCGATACAACGTTTCCTTTCGGGGGCGAGTACCGTTTATTCGCGGAGTTTCAGCCGGAGGGAGGCGGCTCTGTCGTATCGAGACAAGCCATCCTGTTAAGCGGTAAAGCGGAGTCGAAGCCGCTCATACCGGACACAACACTCACGAAATCTACCGGGCAAGAGATCGTTACGTTAACCTATGACCGCTTGGCGGCAGGTGAAGAGACGAACTTGACGTTCCATATTGCGGATGCCAAGACGAAGAAGCCTGCTACCGATCTCGAACCTTATTTGGGAGCTGCCGGACATGTCGTCATTATTAGCGGAGATTCGGAGCAGTACATTCATGTGCACCCTATCGATGCGAAAGGCGCAGATTCGGCGCCTGCATTTCATGCGACCTTCCCTGCTCCCGGAATCTATAAAGTGTGGGGGCAATTCGCCAGAGAAGGCAGGCCGATTACGGTAAGCTATACCCTGCAGGTGCGAATGTGAGAATATCAACGCTCACCGCGCGAAACCACCCCATTACTGTGTAATATTGCCAACCGAACAGGGTAAAACTTTCCAACTCATGTCAGATTTATCGCCTGCGAATCAAGGAGGAAATACCTACTTCAATATTCACATTTATTTATGTCCGAGGGCTATTGAAATGTCGATTAATGTTGTAAATTAGTATAAAAAGCCCTTGGACGGTGACGGTGTGCCTAAAGATTTAATCCTAAATTTTGCGATACTCAGCGTGTATCTTTTTTTTGTCTCCCCGTTCTTTATCCGAGAGGAGAATCAGGCTAAACCGACGTTTGTTAAACGTGTATACATAGGTGGCATATTCGGTTTATTGGGTGTCATTCTGATGTTCTTCGGCATACAGATTCAAGGTGCGGAAGTGCCTTTGAACTTGCGGGGAATCGCGCTGATGCTGGCTGCTTTCTTCGGGGGTCCGGCAGGGGCGCTTGCAGAGCTGATCGTCGTATACATAGGCAGATTTATTAAAGACGGTTCTATGAATTGGGTACAAGCGGCTATTGGGATAACGGCAGCCTATGCTACAGGTTATCTGTTCTTCCGAATCCGATCGTATTGGCTCAAGTGGCCTGTCGGAGCTCTGTTTCTGCTAATCTATTACTATGGAGCCTTATGTTTGGCAGGTCAGATGAAATTCGACACAATCCTGCTCTACATCCTCATTCAACTTATTTACTCCCAGCTGATCGCCTGCTTCCTTTATTATCTCATCCGCAATCATCGTTACAAAACCAAGATGATTCAAACCGAACGTGATATGAGTTACTTACTTCGCATGCAGCCCGGTTTTACGTTTCGTTTTCGAAAGAAGAACGGTCTGTTTGTTTACAGCTTGATTGACGGCCAGCTCTTGAAACGAGTAGGAGGGAAGCCGAATGACTTTATTGGGAAATCCATCGACGACGTACGGATATTTCCGAAGGATTTTGCGGCGTTTCTTAAAGTTCAATATGAGAAGGCGTGGCAAGGAGAGAAGATAACCTACGAAACCACGATGATGGATATCAATATTCTCGTGACGCTGCATCCCATTAAGAATCAAGGTGCAGTTGTTGACGTAATTGGCAGTGCCGTGGATACGAGCGATATCATGAAACGTAAAGCGGCAGATGAATCGAATAAAGCGAAGAGTCAGTTTCTGGCTCATATGAGTCACGAAATCCGCACGCCGATTAACGCGATTATCGGTCTCAATTATATTCTTCAGCAATCCAATTTGAATCCGAAGCAGCTGGAATACGTGGATAAGTCCATTACGGCAGCCAAGAGCCTGCTGAATTTGGTCAATGATGTGCTTGATCTGTCCAAAATCGAGGCCAATAAGATCGTCCTGGAATCGACGCGGTTTGACCTCTATGAGGTGCTCCGCAATATTTCGAATCTCATTAGCTACAAAGCGAACGAAACCGGTCTGAGGTTCCATTTTGACATCCATCACGATGTTCCTCAGATGCTGACGGGCGATCCGTTCCGCTTGCAGCAGGTACTGCTGAATATTACGAATAACGCGGTCAAATTCACGCCTAAAGGCGAGCTGTCCATTGCCGTAAACCTGGTTGCCCAAGAGGAGCGGACGACTACGCTGTCCTTTGGCATTCGCGATACCGGCATTGGCATGAGCGAGGAGCAAGTCAGCAATTTGTTCCTGGAATTTACGCAGGCGGACATGACGACCACGCGCAAATTCGGGGGCACCGGCCTCGGCTTAGTCATTAGCAAGAAGCTGACCGAAACGATGGGCGGAAGTATCGCGGTTGAAAGTAAACTCGGTGCAGGCAGCCTATTCACCGTCACGCTGCCATTTCAATCGGCCTTGCCATCAGGCAAACCAAGCGAGGACGGAAAGGTTTACGGTAAGAAGAAACCTCGTTTATTGTTTGTGTGCGAGGATAACGAGATGCGTTCCGTGCTTGAGAATCAGCTCGAGCAGCTGGAATTCAAGGTCCAAACCAGCTCGGATGCCGATGAGACAAGGAAGCTGCTGCTGGCTGGCAATGCCTATGATCTTATTCTGATTGATTGGAAGCTGAGTGGGTTATGCGCGACTAAGCTTGCTGAGGAGATTATCCGCGATTTCGATGGGAAAAGCCCATCTGTCCTGTTCATTAGCGCCTATCATGAAGCGGAATATGAAGCAGCGGGCCAGCTGCCTTACATCTCGAAGGCGCTGCTGTATCCGATCAGCCAGTCTCAATTGTATAACGAGCTGGGTGAGCTGCTTCACCGCGATGGCGTCTATAATCTGCCGGATGGCGGGATGAAGCCGATCCAGCCTACAGATCTGAAGGATGCTGTAATCTTGCTGGTGGAGGATAACGAAATTAACCAATTGGTTGCCAAAGAGCTGCTGCGCGAGGCGGTCCGTCATGTGGACGTGGCAAGCAATGGGGAAGAGGCGGTCAAACTCGCGGGGCTCAAGGTTTACGACGCCATTCTGATGGATTTGCAAATGCCGGTCATGGACGGTTATGAGGCGACCAAAGCGATCAGAGCACAAGAAAGAGCGCAGGAATTCGGAGATGAGGTTCCGATTATTGCGATGACCGCCGATGTGATGAAAGGCGTAGAGGATCAGGTGCTGTCGATTGGCATGAACGGGTATCTCACGAAGCCGTTTGACCCTGTGGATCTCTATAATGTGCTGCTGCGTTTCTGTCAGAACAAGGAGAAGGAAGCTGGTGACAAGCTGGACTCGGAAGGTGTTATCACGAGGCTTGGCGGAAATTCGGCACTCTATAATCGGATACTCGCATTATTTATAACCAATCACTCGGAAGCGATTGCGCAGATTCTTCAAGCCGTTCACGAAGGGGATCTGAACAAAGCGAAGCGGCTAGTCCATACGCTCAAAGGGGTGGCCTTTGATATCGGGGCCAACTCGTTAGCGGTCGTGATGGAGAAAAGCCAGATGGCGCTGCTGCGAGGAGACCGGGAGGAATTCAATCTCCTCATGCAGCAAGCGGATGAGAAACATCAAGCGATCATTAGGACCTATGGCCGCAAAGCAGCTAACGAGTAAACATTACGAGACGAAGGATCCAAGCGTGATCGTCTTGAACTGATCTTTCCAAGGGGAGCTGAGCGGCAGGTTGCCGAACAGCTCCTCTGCTTGTTGAAGGCTCTATATAGCCATCCGCAATGTGGCATGTGAGTTTTGCACAATAATGTAAAAAAAAATTACACAATCGGCATAACGCGGAATATGCAATCCTTAGTTAATTTGGTAAAATAATGGCTAATACCCATGATGCATTCATGAAAAAAATGGGAAAATTACAACTTTGAAAGGCAGGCATCTATGCCCAATTCATCCGAGAACGAATATGCAGGAGTAAATGCTTTACGAACCTATCCGATCCAGGGCAGCACGCCGGTAGATGCTTTTGATAGAATTACGAGTTTGGCGGCGCAGCTGCTTGGCATTCCGCTATGCATGATTACATTCGTTGACGAAAATCGGATTTGGGTGAAATCGAGTTACGGCACCGATCTGCGTGAGATAGAGATGAATTCCGGTCTATGCAGTGAAGCTGTCTATTACAATAAGCCCTATTTCGTGATGGATGTAGGTCTGGAATCTTGTGAGGGCACGGAGACTTGTATCCGAGGACAGAGCGGCATACGTTTCTATGCGGGAGTTCCGTTAACGGGCCGCGATAGGCAGCATTTAGGCGTTCTTTGCGTGCTGGATTACAAGCCGCGACATATCACGGACGAGGAAATCGGTATACTTGAAACACTGGCCCAAGTCGTTATGGACGAGCTGGAGCTTAAGCGGGTTGCTGATCAGCTGCGCATAGAGGAACTCAGTCATCACTATAACAAACTGCATGTCTCTCAGCAGCTGGCGGCTGGATTGGCGCATGAAATTCGAAATCCGCTTACCGCGGTGAAAGGGTTTCTGCAGTTGATGGGTACAAGCTCTGAGTTTCGATCCTATATCGAGATTATGACGGAAGAGCTGAACCAGATTGAGGCGCTCACCAAAGAATTTATTTTGCTGTCGAGGCCATATCCTTCCGTGCAGTTTGTAAAACGCGAACCGCTTAGTATCATCAGGCAGGTTCAATCCACGCTGGCGGCAGAAGCGTTGCAGAACGGAGTTTCCATAGAGGTGGAAAACGAAGCGTCGATGAATGCTTACCTGTATTGCGATGAGCAGCTGCTCAAACGAGCCATTATGAACGTCGTGAAAAATGGGATTGATGCCATGCCGGATGGCGGCGTGGTGAAAGTGATTTGCATGGATACCGGCGACCGTGTCATCATTCGGGTAGAGGATGCGGGACGCGGCATTGCCCCTGAACGAATCCGATATTTGGGGCAGCCCTTCTACGGAACGAATGAACAAGGCATCGGACTTGGGTTAATGGCCAGCTACAAAATCATTCATGAACATCACGGTGAGATTGATATTAAGAGTGAGCTGAAGCGCGGAACCGTCGTCAAGATCAGTTTGCCTGCTATTCGAGACGCTTAATAAAGAAACCCGCATGTACCGCTGGTTAACGGCGTATGCGGGTTTTGTTATTCTATATCGTACGGCGCCAAATCAGATAAGAGCGCTTCACCGTATAAACGGACAACCATAGCAGAATTAAGGCGATGACGGGATGCGTAGCAGAGAAGTAGGGGAGCTTGTCACTCAAATGAGCGGTCGCGTACTGGGCCATAACGAGTACGAGCATGGCCAATCCAATCCAGCGAACGGCTCCGCGCACGCGGCCGAAGAAGGACAGAACGAATATCGCGAGCGGCACCGGTTCAATAATATGGACGAAATTTTTGTGGTCGGACCAATGCGTGCCATCGATAAACGTAGCCATTCCGGCTATGTACACTTGAATGACAATACAAGCTGCAAATAATACCGCAAGCAAAAAGATCGTCAGGCGCAAATAACGGTTGCCTTCGGGCATGCAAACCCTCCTCTCAAAATGGCCGTGCTGCTATCATCTTACAGCTGTCCGATCGTGTTTGTAAATTGCACGGAGGTCTAGTTTTTTATGCGAATGGAGCCGGAAACGGCCCTTATCCTTCTTGTATGTACGTACAAGTTGAGTGCATGCTATACTACATCCATACAAGTTGGCGGAAACAACAGAAAATAGAGGTGCTTGGCCATGAAGGAACAGCTTCCACCCAAATACATACAGCTCAAAGAGGAAATTGTCTCATGGATCGCGATGGCTCAGTTCAAGCCCCATGATAAGCTTCCATCAGAAAATGAAATCGCAGCGCGCTTCGGCTTCAGCCGGCAGACCGTTCGGCAAGCGCTTGGCGACTTGGAAGCCGAGGGCTGGCTGTACCGGGCTCAAGGCAAAGGCACCTTTGTGTCGGACGCGGAGAGGGGTCAGTCTCGTGCGGAGCCTCAGCAGAAGCTGACGATTGGGATGATGACGACGCATATTTCGGATTATATATTCCCGACGATCGTGCGCGGCGTGGAATCCGAGTTGCGGAAGCATGGAGCTCGATTGCTGCTCTCCAGCACAGAGAACGAGAAGTCGCGGGAGCGGGAGAACCTGGAGTCCATGCTGCTCCAGCAGCAGCTTGGCGGACTGATCATTGAGCCGACCAAGAGTGCGGAGGGCAATCCGAATTTGGATTATTTTCTCGCGCTGGAGGCACGGAACATCCCTTATATCATGCTGAATGAACGATACAGCGATCTGGATGCGGTCTGCTTGAAGGTGGACGATGAGCTGGGAGGCTTCCGCGCGGTGGAGCATCTTGTGAAGCTCGGGCATCAGCGGATCGCGGGATTCTTTAAGACGGATGACTTTCAAGGCGTGCACCGGATGCGGGGCTTTATGCGCGGATTGAGGGTGCGAAAGCTTACTCTGCAGCCTGAATCTATTATCCGTTATACGACCGAAGAGAAGTTAATTAAGCCTGCAGCTATGCTTGCTGAACTGCTGCTTCGTGACCCGGCTGAACGTCCCACGGCAATTGTGTGCTATAACGACGAGCTGGCCGTACGGCTGCTGGATGTCATTCGCAGAAGCGGGCTAAGTGTTCCCGGCGATCTATCCATGGTCGGTTTCGATGATGCGACGCTTGCGACGGCAACGGAAGTGAAGCTTACCACGTTCGAGCATCCCAAGACGAAGATGGGCGAGGATGCCGTAGCTCTGCTGATGGCTATGATCGAGCGCCGCAGCGGACAGGAACGTATCGCCGATGTCATCTATGAACCGAAGCTGATCGTTCGTGAATCTACCGGCCCTGCTTCGGTGCTGTCCTAAATTAAGTCGTGACACACTTGTACGTACAAGTTATAATGAGCTTACAATTGACCTGGCGAGGGGAGTAGCGGGCGTATGTTGGAAGCATTGAAACAAGCGGTATGGGAAGCGAATATGGAGCTGCCTCGTTATGGGCTTGTGACGTTCACATGGGGAAATGTAAGCGGCATTGACCGCGAAAGCGGATTGGTTGCCATTAAACCTAGCGGAGTGCCTTATGAGGAACTGCGTGCTGAGCAAATTGTTCTGGTGGATTTAGATGGCAATGTGGTGGAAGGCAGCCTTCGTCCATCTTCGGATACGCCGACGCACGTGGCGCTATACAAGGCGTTTGAAGGGATTGGCGGCATTGTGCATACCCATTCGCCGTGGGCTACAAGCTGGGCACAAGCGGGACGCGCGATTCCGGCATTGGGCACGACGCATGCGGATTATTTTTACGGCGAAATTCCTTGTACGCGTCCGATGACGGAAGCTGAAATTAGTGGAGCGTACGAGCTGGAGACGGGCAATGTCATCATAGAGACCTTCGTGAAACGCGGCATCGATCCGCTGCAAGTACCGGCTGCGCTCGTGTACAGCCATGCGCCATTCTGCTGGGGAAAGGACGCTCATAATGCGGTTCATAACGCCGTTGTCGTCGAGGAAGCGGCCAAGATGGCGCTGCATACCTTCCAGCTGAACCCGCAGGTGCAGCCGATGGATCAGCACCTGCTTGATCGACATTACTTGCGGAAGCATGGCAAGAACGCATATTACGGGCAGAAGTAGAAGTCGGGGAGTATAGCGTAGTCAGTCAGCGTTGCAAGCCGAAATGTACATTATTATAGGAGGCCTAATAATGAATCTTAAATATGCAATTGGCGTTGACTATGGTACGGAGTCCGGTCGCGCGGTGCTTGTTCGCTTGTCCGATGGAGCCGAGATTGCCGAGCATGTCACCCCTTATCGCCATAATGTCATTGATGAGCGTTTGCCTGAAACCGGCTTGAAATTGGAGCATGATTGGGCGCTTCAGCACCCAGCCGATTATATTGAGGTACTGGAGCAATCCGTGCCTGCAGTCGTGCGTGCATCGGGCATTGATCCTGCCGCTATTATCGGGCTTGGCATCGATTTCACGGCTTGCACGATGCTGCCGATTAATGAAGCGGGTCAGCCGCTGTGCTTCGATCCGGCTTACAAGGAGAACCCGCATAGCTGGGTGAAGCTGTGGAAACACCATGCGGCGCAGGATGAGGCGAACCGCATTAATGAAATCGCAGCGGCACGCGGAGAAGCGTTCCTGCCTCGCTACGGCGGCAAAATCTCCTCGGAGTGGATGCTCGCGAAAGTATGGCAGATCTTGAATGAAGCGCCGGATATCTATGAAACCGCGGATAAATTCGTTGAGGCGACCGACTGGGTCGTTGGTCAAATGACGGGCAACATTGTACGCAACAGCTGCACGGCCGGCTATAAAGCGGTTTGGCATAAGCAAGACGGTTATCCGAATCGCGCTTTCTTGAAAGCGCTTGACGAGCGGCTCGAGGATTTGGCGGAAACGAAGCTGCGCGGCGATGTTCTTCCGCTCGGCACGAAGGCCGGCGAGCTTACGGCCGAGATGGCTGCGCGAATGGGGCTTGCTGCAGGCACGGCCATTGCAGTCGGCAACGTCGATGCCCATGCGGCCGTTCCGGCGGTTGGCGTGGTAACGCCGGGCAAGCTGGTTATGGCGATGGGTACTTCGATCTGCCACATGCTCCTTGGATCGGAAGAGAAGCAAGTGGAAGGGATGTGCGGCGTGGTGGAAGACGGCATCATTCCGGGGTATTTTGGCTATGAGGCGGGGCAATCGGCGGTTGGCGATATTTTTGCTTGGTATGTGGATGAGGCAGTTCCTGCGTATGTCGTTGAGGCGGCCAAAGTCGAAGGAATCAGCGTCCACGAATGGCTGGAGAAGGCTGCGGCCGCGCTGAACGTCGGCGAATCCGGCGTGCTTGCGCTCGACTGGTGGAACGGCAACCGGTCCGTGCTCGTCGACACGAACTTGACCGGCATGCTGGTCGGGCTGACGCTGCTTACGAAGCCGCAGGAAATTTACCGCGCCTTGCTGGAAGCAACCGCATTCGGCACGCGCAAAATCATCGACGCATTCCACAGCAACGGCGTGGAAGTGCACGAGCTCTACGCCTGCGGCGGGTTGCCGCAGAAGAACCGTCTGCTGATGCAAATCTACGCAGACGTGACCAACCGCGAGATCAAAATCGCGGCCTCGAAGCAAACGCCTGCGCTCGGCGCAGCCATGTTCGGCGCAGTCGCAGCCGGAGCGGACAAAGGCGGCTACGACAGCGTCGTCGACGCAGCGGCAGCTATGGCCCGCGTTCGCGAAGAAACGTTCAAGCCAATCCCGGCAAACGTTGCGGTCTACGAGAAGCTGTATGCCGAGTACAACCTGCTTCACGATTACTACGGCCGCGGCGCAAACGACGTCATGAAGCGCTTGAAAGCGATCAAGGAAGAAGCGAGCAGCACGCACTAATACATTTATTGGAGCGTGGAGAGGCAGCCAATTGGCTCCTTCTCCACGCCTTTTGTTTGTCCGCGAGGCTCACCCTGGGAAAGAAGCTGAGAGTGGGGAAACAGCGCTCTCAGCGTTCCAAGTAACCTGCTTGCCGCCGTCGGTGGATGTGAGCGTCTCAGAATGAGCCTCTCACCGTCGAAACCGCGCCGAAAGAAGCTGAGAGTGCGAAAATGGAACTCTCGGCGTTCCAAGTAACCTGCTTGTCGCAGTTGGTGGAAGTGAGCGTCTCAAAATGAGCCTCTCACCGTCGAAACTGCTCCGAAAAGAAGCTAAGAGTTCGAAAATGGACTCTCAGGTACCAAGTAACCTGCTTGTCGCAGGTGGTGGAAGTGAGCGTCTCAAATGAGCCTCTCACCGTCGAAACTGCTCCGAAAAGAAGCTAAGAGTTCGAGAAAATGGACTCTCAGGTACCAAGTAACCTGCTTGTCGCAGGTGGTGGAAGTGAGCGTCTCAAAATGAGCCTCTCACCGTCGAAATCACGCCGAAAAGAAGCTGAGAGTTCGAAAATGGACTCTCAGCGTATCAAGTAACTTGCTTGTCGCAGGTGGTGGAAGTGAGCGTCTCAAAATGAGCCTCTCACCGTCGAAACCGCGCCGAAAAGAAGCTGGGAGTGCGAAAATGGAACTCTCAGCGTATCAAGTAACCTGCTTGTCACAGGTGGTGGAAGTGAGCGTCTCAAAATGAGCCTCTCACCGTCGAAACTGCTCCGAAAAGAAGCTA
>NZ_JAGKSP010000016.1 GCF_017942085.1 Paenibacillus lignilyticus | reverse complement strand
GCAAGAGCGAACGCTTCGCGTTCGGAAGCGCGCTGCGCCGCTACGGCAGCGCGCTTCAAGCGGGCCGGCATACCGCGGCCCGCGGGCACTTCCTCCAGCTCGCGGACGCCTGCTGGCGCGAGCTGTACAGCAGGTGCGGCGCGAAGCCGCTGCACCGCACCGCGCGCGAATTCGCGGCGGAGGCGCTGACAGGCCTGCCGCCGGAAACCGCGAAGCTGGTCGCGGAATTCGTGCGCTGGGATGAAGCGGCGCGCTATGACGCGCATTGGCATAACCAGCCAACGCTGCAGCAGATGACCGTGCTTGTCGCCGGGTTACAAGCGCGACAGCCATAAGAAACAGAAGAAGGCTGGCTTACAAGTGTGCGTCAAACACTTGTGAGCCAGCCTTCGGTTTTTTCCATAACAAAGGTAAGCGAGGGGCCGGGCGGCGAGTTTCGAACGGTGGAATCCCCTCCGCGAACCGCGTGGTTGGTTGGAGACCTCTTTTTTTGATTTCCCGCTAGAAATGCTGCATAACATGCAACAAATTCCTAAACCCGATGCTTCAAACAGCAAATTGTTGTCCGAAATACAGCATTTTGGGCAGGAATGACTCCCAACGGGCCGGTTAAGCTGATAATCTTGCATATAGCGCAACATCTGACCAACTAATGGCTTTAACACCTCAAAATGTTGCAGAATCTGCAACATCTAGCTACCTCGCCCGCCAGTGTGAATGCTTACCAGTTTTTCAGCAAAGCCGCAGCTTCCTCGGCACTGCGTTGTGCAGGCTCGTTAGTCGAAGCATTGCCATTCGCTCGATCCTCGAAGCCATAGCTATACACGTTATCAGAAGGTTTAACTGGTTCCGAACTGTTTTTAACATTCATAGCCGCAGCCGCCGGCACATCGCTAGTTGCAGCAGCAATAGCTGCATTCTCCTTGGCCGGAGAATCAGCCACGACGCTAGGTTGAGCTGCACTACCTTCATCCACGTTTGCAGCCGCTTCCGCTTGAGCGACTGCCTCTTCAACTCCAACCTGAGCACCTTCCACGTTCACATCCCCGATCACGCGATCACTCAAGTCTCCACTAACATCGTCCGCCTCGAAGCTCTTCGTACTTGCTTTATCCATCTCAGAGCTCTCCGTACTTACACGATCAGCTTCGAAGCTCTCCACACTCACTTTTTCACTTGCCGTTTCCATTGCAGTATTCACGCTGATCGCCTCGAAACTCCCCGCACTCACTTGATCCACCTGAACCTCTTCAACCGCACCGACACTATCACTCACGAAGCTCCCGGCATCGAGCACCAAATCGACCGCACTCACCGAGTCCTCATCCATCAGCTCCGAGTGTTCGGTTACAAATTCCGATCCGGCAGCAATCTCACTTTGACTCTGAGTAATGGCAACTTTAACGGCTTCCGGCAAAATCACACCGCTCAAAGCAGCACGCTCCGCCTCATTTACACCTTGATTGATTCGGCTAATGACTTGGTTAAACACTTCTTTGTCTTTCTGCGCATCCCGGTTTGTCCGGTCTTCGCCTCTACCTGCATCCCGATCTGCCAACGGCGTATCATCTGCCGCATTTGTCGGTTTGCTGCCCCCACTGATACTGCTGATAAAAGCTTTTCCGCTTTCCCGAAGCGGATCGCGATTCATCGAATCATGGCTTGCGGCAGCACGATCTTCGCCTAATTTACCGTCAATCCCGCTGTTATCGTTGCCGGCTGTCTCATCCGTTTCACTGGTCTTATCGATTGCACGGTAGCTGATTTTCTTCGGAGCGGCCCATACAACAGCGCCGTCTTCGCCAACCACCATATCTCTGCGGTCATATCCGCTGCGGCGCTCGACGCCCGTGTAGTTGCCGCTGTTGCCGCTGCGACGTTCGATTCCGCTTCTTCGATCAACAGGGTTGACTGCAGGCTCGTCGTGATCCATGGTGCTTTTTCCTTGGAACAGACCGCCGTCTTCTATCGTCAACGTAGCTGCAGTCAAATCGCCATATAGTTTGCCCGTTGCGGAGATGGTCAGTTTGCCCGTGATATGAACATTGCCCGTGACTTGTCCTGCAAGAATGACATTGCGGGCCGTAATATTGGATATGGCAAAGCCGCTTTCTCCCACGACGACATCGCCGTCGCAGGATATATCTCCACGCAGCTGTCCTTCCAAACGGACGCCGCCGGCAGATCGGATCGTGCCTTCAACAATCGTACCTTCCCCGATGAACGTATCGGTCAGCTTGGCGCTAATCTTGTCTCTTTTCCAATTGAACATCAGTTGGTATCCCCTTTATCCCCATTTTTAGATATGGTTTTGGATCGACAGACACCCCATACTTCATCACTTCAAAATGAAGATGCGGTCCTGTGCTGCGGCCCGTTGAGCCGAGCAAACCGATAAGATCGCCTTGCTCTACGCGGTCTCCTTTTTGCGCCAGTACCTTGTTCAAATGCATATATTTCGTAGCAATGCCGTTCTTGTGGGAGACGACAATGTAATTCCCGCGTTCCGTCATATATCCGGTATCTTGTACGTAGCCATCTGCTGCCGCGAAGATAGAGTCGCCTGTTTTGCCGGCAATGTCCATGCCTTTATGTACACCCGGATGATTCGTGAAAGGGTCGATTCGGACCCCGAACAAAGAGGTAATGCGCTCCGATTCCGTTGGCCAATAGGTAGGCGTCAGTCGAAGGACTTGCTTCTTTTTTTGCACCTCTTTGCGGGTGGAGGTCAGTCTGTTCTTCAATTCGCTGATTTCGCCGCCGATAGAAGTATAGAACGATTTGGTCTGCTCTGCGAGCTCCCGGATATCCGCATCGGTTGCATCCAACTGCTCGCCCCCAACGCCGTCACCGTCTGTTTCTTTAGCTGTCTTGTCCGAAGAGAGCCCAACGAGCGATTTCATATCGGATTCCAGCTTGCTCAGCTCTTCCATTCGGGCATCTACGGCATCGGCCTGCTGGGCCAATTGAACCAGATCGGTTTGCAGCTTCACAATGATTGCTTCTTTGTCTGCCAACTGATCTTGATGGGCATCGGATTCCGATGCAAGCTGCAGTTGAAGCATCTCCAGCTGATGGCTGTTACGTTCATGAAGTAGGTATAGCGTTGATGCTATAACAATCAGCAAGGAGATAAGGATGGGGATCACCAGTAATAGGGCGGTAGAAACCCGAAACCGCAGCGCTGGCTTGCTGCCGTCTGGTAAGACAAGAAAAGTGAAATGCGTATTGCGTGGTAAAAGTTTCATGCTTACCTCCTACAGTTTTTTGTTGGACCTTCCGATTCTATGCGTCCTTAGACACAGCAAAAAACATACACACCGAACTATTTCGGCAGATTGATAGCAAAAACTTATACATGGAGAAAAAAGAGTGATAAAAAAGGATTTTGTCGCAATATAGCGAATTGGTTCACCTTAAACAGCGGAAATAGGCTAAGACAATGAACGGAGGCACTCTTGTGATTAAAATTGCAGGTATTGACGTAGGGAACGATAGTGTAAAGCTGGTAATTGATGGAGCGTCGGAGCCGATTGTAGTGCCAAGCATTCTCTCCCCGGGCTATGAGCGCCATATTTTTCAAGATGAGGATTCACCGCTAAAAGCGCTGGACGTAAGGGTATACAGCCCTAAATTAAAGAAAAACAACCAGCGCTACTTCGTAGGCTTGCTGGCGATGGAAGATCAGGATATTTCGGAGCTCGAAGAGACCGATAACAAAGCAACCAGCGATCAAGCGTTGATCGTGGCGCTGACGGCACTGGCTTATGCGGGGCTGACTAGTCAAACTTATGAGCCGGTAGAGGGACAAACGACGCAAGCGGTAGAGTATATCGTCGGAACGGGTTTGCCGGTACGTACATATGCAGGTTTTCACAAGACGTTCGAGGAGCGCCTTGTAGGCGAGCATGAGGTGACTTTCCTTTCCACGCCGAAGCTTCGCGGCCGCTCCATTCGCGTCATTATCAAGCGTGCGGTTGTTTCCATCGAAGGCGCCGCGGCGCTGTTCCACATGGCGACACACGACAACCTGACGGTGAAGAACGAAGAGCTGTACTACGGCTGCATCGGGATTTGCGAAATGGGCGCGCTCACGACGGATTTCCCGGTCATTAAACGGATGAGCATCGACAACCAGTTCAGCACAGGCGAGCAATTCGGCCTTGCGGGCTACCTCGACAATATTATCCGTGACGTCGAAGACCAGTTCGGCCACCGGTTCCCAAGCCGCACGAAGCTGATCCAGCGCATCAAGAACCGCGATTACACGATTCAGCGCATTGGCGAAGGTCAGGCGGATATTCGTCCGATCGTGGACAACTACTTCAACCGTGCCGCTAATAAAGTGCTTGATCTGATTCTGAAGCGGTGGAAAAAGAACCCGGACATCCAGTGCTTCTATGTACTCGGCGGCGGAGCTTCCGCACTCCGCGAGTACATTAACGAGGAGGCTGGGTCCGTTCGCCTTCGTTTCGTGAACGACAGCGAATTCCAGAACGTTTACGGCTACCTGAAGCTGGCCAAAAACAAAACAAACCAATCCATCGCAGCAGCTGCAACAGCAGTTGCAGCAACGACGGAGCAAGAGTAGACCTATCGTGTGAAGATAGCCGAACCGAGCCGCCTGTTGAGGCGGCTCGGTTTTTTTGGTTGGATGCTGCTCATGTAGCTCTCCCAGAGATCCACATTGGCGAGAACAGCTCAATGTTGTACAAAGTAGCTCGCCTAGAGATCTACATTCGCCGAAGACGCGGGGAATTGCAGAAAGTAGCTTTCCCAGAGATCCACATTGGCGGGAAACGATCAATGTTGTACAAAGTAGCTCGCCTAGAGATCTACATCACCACACAACGCGCGCATTGGTTTTAAGTAGCTCGCCCAGAGATCTACATTCGCCGAAAACGCGGGATTTCGCATAAAGTAGCTCTCCCAGTGATCTACATTGGCGGGAACCGTTCAATGTTGTACAAAGTAGCTAACCTTGAGATCTACATCACCACCCAACGCACGTATTCGCTGTAAAGTAGCTAAAACCTAGAGATCTACATTCGCCGAAAACGCGGGATTTCGCATAAAGTAGCTCTCCCAGTGATCTACATTGGCGGGAACCGTTCAATGTTGTACAAAGTAGCTCACCTTGAGATCTACATCACCACCCAACGCGCGCATTCGCTGTAAAGTAGCTCTCCCAGAGATCTACTGGCTGTCGAGAAAGCCACTTCCGAATGCTAACGGTTGCCAGCGCGCCTAATCGCCCATTTATCGGCGTCCCGAAATTGTAACGGTTGCCAAAGAGGCTATTTCGCGTTTTAGGTGTGTTTTCCACTCGTAAAGGCCATATAAGCTCTTCTGGCAACCGTTAGAATACAACCCTTCCGCACTATAAGCGGGAATTTTACCCATCGTTTCGCCCGGCTTCTGGAGAGGTGGACAGTTGAACTGAAGATAGGTGAAGTTAGTAGGTTATTTTTCAAGCTCAAGCCCTCCATAGATCTACTTCGCCACACATCGCTCAATTCCGCACAAAGTAGCTCCCCGACCGCACTTCATACTATATAAACCGCACCCAATTTCCGCCAAATAAGCCGCCTTCGCTCGCTCGTTTCGTGCTCCGCCCATACGGCGGCGCAACTGTTCACCATATCCTCATCGCATTGCCCCCATTCGCCTTGACTGTCACTAAGCGCCTATATATAATTGACACAATGATTTGAGGGAGGCTTTAAAAAAGTGGACAAGCCAAATGAAATGATCGTCGTCCTCGATTTCGGCGGACAGTACAACCAGTTAATTGCAAGACGTATCCGGGATTTAGGTGTGTACAGCGAATTGCTGCCATACAATACTTCGGTGGAACGGATCCGCGAGCTGCAGCCGAAAGGCATCGTGTTCTCGGGAGGACCCGCTAGTGTGTATGAAGAGAAATCGCCGCTTGTAGATCCTGCGATTTATGATTTGGGATTGCCGATCTTCGGTATCTGCTACGGCATGCAGCTGATCGCGCACCAGCTCGACGGTAAAGTTGAGCGTGCAGGCAAACGCGAATACGGTAAAGCTGATGTGGAATTCATCGCGGGCAGCGAGCTCGTGAAGGATCTGGGCAGCAATCAAACGGTATGGATGAGCCATGGCGACCACGTTGTGGAATTGCCGACAGGCTTCCGCGTTGATGCGAGCACGGACCATGCGCCGATCGCGGCGATGAGTAACCCGGATCGCAAAGTTTTTGCCGTACAATTCCACCCGGAAGTACGTCACTCCGTACAAGGGAACGAAATGATTCGCAACTTCCTCTACAACGTGTGCGGCTGCGAAGGCAACTGGAGCATGACCACGTTTATTGATGACACGATCCGCGACATCCGTGCACAAGTGGGCAATGGCAAAGTGCTTTGCGCATTGTCCGGCGGCGTAGATTCCTCTGTTGTAGCGATCCTGCTGCACAAAGCAATCGGCGACCAGTTGACTTGTATGTTCATCGATCACGGCTTGCTGCGTAAAGACGAAGCGGAAGGCGTTATGGAAACGTTCGTAGGCAAGTTCGATATGAAGGTTGTCAAAATCGATGCCAAAGAGCGCTTCATGGGCAAGCTGAAAGGCGTAGACGATCCGGAGCAGAAGCGTAAAATCATCGGCAACGAGTTCATTTACGTGTTCCAAGAGGAATCCGCGAAATTCGACGATTTCGAATTCTTGGCACAAGGCACGCTGTACACCGATATCGTGGAGAGCGGTACGGCTACTGCACAAACCATCAAGTCGCATCACAATGTCGGCGGCTTGCCTGAAGATATTAAATTCAAGCTCGTTGAACCGCTTAAAACATTGTTCAAGGACGAGGTTCGGAAAGTCGGCGAAGAATGCGGTCTGCCCGAAGCAATCGTATGGCGTCAGCCGTTCCCGGGTCCGGGTCTTGCGATCCGCGTGCTTGGCGAAGTAACGGAAGAAAAGCTGAAGATCGTTCGCGATTCCGATGCGATTCTGCGTGATGAGATTGCCAAAGCAGGTCTTGACCGCGAAATTTGGCAGTATTTCACGGCATTGCCGAACATGAAGAGCGTTGGCGTTATGGGCGATGCGCGTACGTATTCGTACACGGTCGGTATCCGCGCCGTAACTTCCATCGACGGCATGACAGCAGACTGGGCTCGTATCCCTTGGGACGTACTTGAGAAAATCTCGGTTCGTATCGTCAACGAAGTCGACAACGTAAACCGTATCGTTTACGACGTAACTTCGAAGCCGCCGGCGACGATCGAGTGGGAATAGGATAGAACTACAAATGGCTCCCTTCTATTTGCGATATTTCGCGGATAGAAGGGAGTTTTTGTTATGACTAAAGTAGTCTTCTGATCGGAATGGTTTATATATCCAAAGCAATGATATAGAATCCTAGTATGCAATCCATTCAAAGTTATCGGAATTATTCCGGCGGGAGGTTTATTTGGTGAGCAAAACGAAAAGCAGCATCCTATCTCGTAGAGTGGGAATCACAGCACTGATCGTAGTGGGTATGACGTTAGCGGCTGGTGCGGGAGCGTACGCGGCAACAAAAATGAGCTTGGTCGTAAATGGCAAGAAATCAACGGTAGAACCGGTATCCATTAAGGGGGTTACTTACGTACCTATTCGGTCCGCGGCTGAAATGCTGGGTGCCACGGTCAACTACAATGCCTCTTCGAATTCAGTCATGATTACGAGCAAGCCCGAGAAGTCTCCATTAGGCGATGCCGGCAATGAAGCGATTGGTTCCGTTAATGGCGTATCGATTACGAGGAACCAGCTGTACGCAGCGATGGTTGGGGTTGGCGGAGCGCAAACGTTGGACAACCTGATTCAAGACGAGCTTATTAAGCAAGAAGCGGCTAAAAAAGGGATCGTAATCAGCGACAAGGACGTGGATGCGGAAATAGCGATAATCAAGAAGCGTTTCCCGTCCGAAGCGGAATTCCAAACTGCCCTGCAGCAAGCGGGCATGACGCTCGAAGATTTGAAGAAGCAAACACCGATGCAGCTTCGCATTCGGAAGATCATTGAACCGAGCGTGAAAGTGACTGACGCGGATGTAAAACAATTTTTCGAAGCAAATAAAGCGGAATTCGATGTACCTGAGCAGGTCAAAGCATCGCATATCTTAGTCGCAACGAAAGCAGAAGCTGATGAAATCGTGAAGCAGTTGAAGGCAGGAGCGGATTTTGCGAAGCTGGCGAAAGAAAAATCAACTGACGTAGGCAGTGGTGCCGCTGGCGGCGATCTTGGCTACTTCAGCAAGGGCGCCATGGTTCCTGAGTTTGAAAATGCAGCGTTCTCGCTTAAAGTTGGCGAGCTTAGCGAGCCGATCAAGTCGGAGTATGGGTATCACATCATCAAAGTAACCGACCATAAGGCGGCGAAGGCAGCGACACTTGCAGAGAAACAAGCTGAGATTAAGGAACAGCTCATCAGTCAGAAGGTTCAAGAACTTTCCTATACATGGCTGACAGAGCTGAAGGCCAAGTCGAAGATTACGAATTCGCTAAAAGGAAAGTAAATCCAGAACATAACCTGTACGATTCGATTACAACTACATGTAAAGGGGTTGTCTATTAGCATGAAGAGGGGTATCAAGTCAAAGGGAAAATCCATGAGATTTTCATGAATCATCCGCATTGCAATCCCCCGGAGAAGCTTAACATTCTTCTAAGACAAGAGCTCTGCGTGAATGGGGAATAGCCAGTTTGTCACGTGTTCAAAAAGCCTCAATTTCCGCCCAATGCGGGGATTGAGGCTTTTTATGTTGCGTACGAATCATTCCCCATCCTGCTCCTCCGAGCTCTGCCGATACCCGCTCGGCGTTAACGACGTAATCTGTTTAAAAGCTTTGGAGAAATGCGAGGCGTTGGCGAAGCCGCAATATTCGGCGATGACCTCGAGATGCAGCTCGGTGGTGCGCAGCAGCTCTTTGGCTTTGCCGATTCGCATTCCGATGAGGTAGCTATGCGGTGGTTCGCCGTAAACTTGTTTGAATAGGAGGCAGAAATGGGATTCGGAATAGCCGATATGCTGCGCCATGGCTGCGATGCTTAGCGGTGCCGACAGGTTGGAGGATAAATAAGCTTCCATGCGCGCCCGGAAACGATGCTCGTAATAATCAGTGGACGGACTTTGGCGTCCACTGCTGCCGATAAGTTGTACCAGCAGTTCCAACGCCAATTGCTGCACCTTGATCGTGCTCACGATGTCGTGATTTTTGTAGCAGTCGATCATCTGCAGAAGAGTTTGCTTCAGTTTCTTCGGGTTCTCGGGAGCGATGATCGGCGGAATTTGGGACAGTCCCAGCTCGTCAAGCCGAGGCTGTAACAGGTCGGCGTAATGGGTCAAGTTCGTCAAACCGGGCGTGGTGACGAAGCTCTGATCGCGCAGCGGATTGTAGAAGAAATCCAGATGAGCATTCGGGACGACGCACTCGCCGTAACCGCGAGTTGTAAACAGCAGTCCGGGTTGGATTAATGCAAATTCCCCCTCCAGCAGCTCGTACTCCTTCCCCTCGATCGTCAGCACGTAGCGCCCCTTTTCCAAATACAGAAACAGATAGTCGAGCAGCCGCCGCGGTCCTTGAAAGAAGTCAGAACGTTCGAACGTGTAGCAAAGCCGAACATGAGGAGAGATGTGATTGCTCATGAGATTGTCCATTATTGCCATCTCGGTTATCCTTTCATCCGCTCGTAGGAATAAGTGTTTTTGACAAGAAGATCATTGATTCCTGTAAGGCAAATCTCGTTCGTTATTATATCATTATTCGTATATACACGATAACTTTTGCGGTCTAGAGGAGGAGATTTGACAATGGAAAACACAAGCGTAATTGGCACGATGACGGTCCCGGTCTTTGCAGGTGGAGGACGAATCGAATACGGAGAAAAGGAAATTCCGGTGCCCGGTCCCGGGCAATTGCTCCTGAAGGTGAAAGCGAACGCTTTATGCGGTTCAGACCGCGGACAGTTCGAGCACGGAACAAGCGTCGTGCCGGGCCATGAGGCTGCCGGCGTTGTTATTGCTGCGGGAGCGGGCACAGCCGTTCGCGAAGGCGCGCATGGCGTTGTTTTTCTCATGGATTTCTGCGGATCATGCCGGAATTGCAAGTCCGGATTCTCCAATTTGTGTCTGAGCAAGCGTGCGGATTACGGGTTCTCGCATGATGGCGGTTATGCCCCTTATATGCTGGTGAACGAAAACGTCTTTTTTGAAATGGATCCCTCCATCCCGATGGCCGAAGCGACGATGCTGCTGGATATTATGGGAACGGGCGGGCATGCCGTCAACCGCGGCCTTCAAGTGCTTCCGCATATCGGATCGGCCGTTATAGCCGGTGCCGGCCCAATCGGACTTGGCGTTCTGGCGATGATCAAATTGCTGCTTGGTGAGGAGACGCCTGTATTCATCATGGATTTCAACGAATACCGCCTCCAATTGGCCGAGAAGATGGGGGCCATTCCGGTATATCTTGCTCGTGAGAGCGTTCGTGAGCGGCTCGATGCGATGCAGTTCGAGGGTGTCGATCTGGCCGTAGATACAAGCGGCCGAACAGTGGCGCGCCAAGCTGCGCTAAACTGTCTGAACAAGCCCGGCGCACTCGTATGTGTAGGGCATGGCGAAGAGTTGCATTTGAATGTATCCGGCGACCTGATCGCGACGGAGCGGACGGTGCTTGGCAGCGAGTATTTCCAGTACAAGGATTTGCAGGATAATCATGAACGGCTCTTAGCGAATTTGCCTTACCTTCAGCAAATCATTACGCATCGATTCCCGCAGAGCAGACTCCAAGAAGCCTATGAACTGTTCTTCCGGGGCGATACCGGAAAGGTGATTATCGAACAATGAGTGATACGCGAAAGGTGAAAGTAGCGTTAGTCGGCACAGGCGGCTGGGGAAGGCAGCATGCCAGAATTTTCGACGCGCATGAGAACGTTGCGTTCTGCGCGCTGGTTGGGCGAAATCCGGAGAAAACGAGGGAGCGTGCTGAACAGTTTCACACTACGGCTTATTCGGATCTTGCCGTTATGCTGGAGAAGGAGCAGCCTGACTTGGTCAGCCTATGTCTGCCGAATCAGGGGCATTTCGAAACGACGCTTCAGGTCATTCAGGCAGGCGTGCCGCTATTTGTGGAAAAGCCCTTGGTCTTCTCCTTGCGAGAAGCGGATATTCTGTTGAACGAAGCGGATAAGCGAGGGTTGTTCTTTGCCATCAACTTCAATCATCGTTACGCCAAGCCGGTTCAATTGGCACGCGAAGCGATCGACGCGGGACGGCTCGGGCAATTGGCTTTCGCATCCTGGCGCTTCGGCGGAGAGGGATCAAGCACTCACCCGCATGCCAATCTTATCGAGACGCAATGCCATGGCTTCGATATGCTGGAGCATCTGTGCGGTCCTATTGAAGCGGTGTCAGCGGAGATGTCCGACTTAACCCAAGCGGGCTTCAGGACCCTTGCCCTTGCATTGAAATTCAGCAGCGGCGCGGTTGGCACACTCATTGGAACTTACGATTCGTCTTACGCGTATCCGGACACGCATCGATTGGAACTCGACGGTACCAAAGGACGGGGCGTGATTCACGATACGGTCAAGAAGTATACGTTCCATCCTTCGGGAAGCGAGCTTGGGGAGACCTGGGAAGCGGGATACTTTAATGACGCCGATCGCCAGTTCCATCTGACGATGGATAAACATGTGGATGCCATGCTGGCGGCGTTCATGGCCGGGCACCAGCCTCCGATTCATGCCGCTGCCGGATATCGCGCTTTAGCGGTCGCGGATGCGGCGATTAGATCGTTCGAGAGCGGCAGACGAGTGAAGGTGGATGCGGCTCGTTAACCGCGGATGGGTAGTCGCCTCACAAAATTTCGCCCCCCAAGGCAGGAGCCTACGCGGCTAATGCCCTTAGCGCATAGGCTACTAGCAGTTAACGAAACAAGGGGTAATCCAAATGGCGAGAGCAACAACGACCAAAGATGAGTTGAACGAATTATCTGCTGACGACCTTGCTTTGTGGGCGGCGATCATTCTGGTTGTCGGGGATCTAGTCGGGTTGCTTGCAGTGTTGAAAGCCAGAACCGAGAAACAGGAATTATAAGGATCATCCGGAAAGAAGGAGCGTTGCGCTAATGCCGGAACAAAAGAAGATAACAGCTGACGATCTCGCGAAAATTTCCTCTTCTCTTGGTATTCTTGGATATAGCATAGGGCTGCTTGCACTTGAAAAAGCGGATTCGGAAAAACGAAATAAAGCGAAAATGTCGGCAGCGATCAAGCAGTTGATGAAACGATTTCATTAGTATCGCAGTGGACGAGCAAGCGCCCGGAAAGGCGCTTTTTCGCTTTATAAGGACAATTACCTAATTTGCAAACGTTTCCCATTGACAGGCTCAGGATTTCCTCGCTAAAATGTTCACAGATCAATACAAACAGAAACAGCATATCTTTTCGTATAATCTCAAGAATCGGCTTGAGAGTCTCTACGAGGTCACCGTAAATGACCTGTCTACGAGAAGCAAGACAGAAGCAAGGCGCTGATGGGTCAAGTCGCGCTTTCTTGTCTTGTTTTGCGTGGAACCTAGGGAGAAATGCCGACAACATCGGCATTTTTTTTCTGGGTTCTTGTTTGTTCTGAAACATTTTTTGGGGAGGGTTTTTGAAAAATGGGTAGTTTCTTTCGGTTGAAGGAACACGGAACAAATGTAAGGACAGAGATTATGGCGGGCCTTACGACTTTCATGACGATGGCTTACATTTTGGCCGTCAATCCGGGTATTCTCGGAACTGCAGGACTTGACGGGTATTCGGTATTTTTGGCGACGGCATTAGCCGGCGGTATTTTCACGATTGCGATGGGATTGTTTGCGAACTTCCCGGTTGCGCTCGCGCCGGGTATGGGACTTAACGCGTACTTCGCGGCAACGGTGCTTGCTTCCAAAGCAACAGACACACCGATTTCACCTTCAATGGCACTAACGGCTGTCTTTATCTCGGGTATTGTGTTCTTCATCCTAACGATTACGCAAGTTCGTCAGCTGCTGATTGTAGCGATTCCTGACAGCTTGAAACACGCGATTACAGTAGGTATCGGTTTGTTCATCACGATCATCGGCTTGAAAAACAGCGGGATTATGACGATCGGCGTTGAAAACACGGTTACGGATATTCCGAAAGGCGTATTCACAGATGTACTGGGCTTTGAGTCCGTGTTCCACATGGGCAGCCTGGAGAATTCCAGCGTGTACCTGACGCTGATCGGCGTATTGCTGATCGCGATTCTGATGGTGCTGCGCGTGCCGGGCGCGATTCTGTTCGGTATTCTGGGCGTTACGATCATCGCGATTCTGACCGGAGATGTGAACGTATCGGAAGGCCTCAAAGGTCAATCGTGGAGCCCTGATTTCAGCAAAGGCAACTTCTGGGACTTCGACTTCAAAGGCGTTATGGACACCGGCTTGATCTCCATCATCGCAACGTTCACATTCGTGGAATTGTTCGATACATTCGGAACGCTTGTGGGTACGGCGAACCGCGCAGGCTACATGAAAGACCCTGAGAAGGGCAAGAAGCTCGTCGGTAAAGCAATGCTTGTGGATGCAGTCGGCGTAAGCGGCGGCGCAATGCTCGGTACGAGTACGGTAACGGCATTCGTTGAAAGCTCCGCGGGTATCGCGCAAGGCGGACGTACGGGTCTTACTGCGGTAACGACGGGCGTTGCCTTCTTGGCAGCGTTGTTCCTGTGGCCGCTTATCTCGTTGATCCCGGGCTCTGCAACGGCAGCGGCACTGATCATCGTAGGCGTGCTGATGGTGCAATCGATCAAAGAAATCGACTTCCAAGACATGGTTTACGCCATTCCATCCTTCTTGACAGTCGCAATGATGCCTTTCACGTACAACATCGCGAACGGGATTTCCTTCGGTATCGTGTCGTACGTCGTACTTGCAACAACAGCTAATCTAGCCGGCAAAAAAGGCGGCTACAAAGTGCACTGGCTCATGTGGGTGCTTGCGATTCTTATCGTGGCACGCTACGCGTTTATCGGAAGCCAAGGCTAATAGAAATCAAGAAGAGGACGGCGCGAATCTGCGCTGTCCTCTTTTGTTATCCCTCACTGTGAAGGCTGCCGGTATACCCCGTATTTGATCATATCGATAAACGTATCAATTTCTTCAATAAGCTTCTTCTCTATGATAACGGGAGCGAGAGCGTGCGTCTTATGAAGCTGCAAATATTTGTTCGACAGGGCATTCAAGACGAAGGTGACGTGGTTGAAAACCGCATCGGCGTCCAGCCCATCCCTCAGCGGCGCGGCGTCCAGAAGCTCGGCTTTATAGATGGACCTTAGCATGGCAGGCGTCGTGAACGTCTTCTGATACGCTTCGATCAGCTTCTCGATCTCGGCTTGAACGGCCTTCGGCGGATGGCTGATGACACGCTGCACAAGCTCGGTTTCGTGAAAATAATGCAAGGTCACGCGCTGCTTCGCCAGCACGATCTCCTTGATGTGATCGAAGAAATCGACTGCGCCGATCGCTTCCACCGCGGTAACGGTTTTCTCCACCAACACATCCATCGCATGCTGGACCACGGCGAGGAAGAGGTTCTTTTTGCTTTTGAAATAGTGAAATAAAATGCCTTTCGAAATGCCGGCTCTCGCCGTAATCGTATCCGTGGAGGTGTTTGTGTAGCCGTTCTTGGCAAACTCCTCGATACAAATCGTCATGATGAGCTCCTGTTTCTCTTCAGGAAGCTTCGCGAATGCGGGGTACACGGCAAAACACCTCAGTTCTGTTCAAGACCGCTAAACGGTGATGTCTTTTCTACTATAATACCAGTAAGCGGACAAGGCGCAACAAACGATAACGACGGCCATAATGGCGATGTACAGCGGATCGAAATACCGGTCGGTAATGATGGCGGCGGCTTCGGCATATTTAAAGGGACTCATGTATTTGAACCAAGTGAAATGGTCGGAGACGCCCGAGATAATGCTGAAGAAATACGTAATGAACACAAGCCCGAGCGAGAGGGACACGACGGAACGGTTCCTTCTCAATATCGTCGAGAACAAGAATGAGACGCTTGCGAAAGTCAAATGCATGAGCAGGACGGCCGATTCCAGCAGGAAGAATGTAGACAGTTCAACATCGTTGTCCTTCGAGAATTGAAATCCAAGCAGGCTGGCAGCCACAATGACCACATTAAAAAGCAGGATGTTGATGACAACGGCGCCAAGCTTCTGCGTGATGATCTGTGATCTCGTAATCGGCCTTGAGAGCAGGAATTCGATCGTCTTCTCATGCTGCTCCTTCACGACAATATTGGAAGCCGATAAGGATGCGAAAATACTGCCCAGCAAGGTCGTCATCAAATGGATCTCGATCCCATAAAATCCGAGCAAGGAGCTCAAATTCAGCCGATCCATGCCAAAAGCTTTCTTCATCGCGTCGGGAAGGGTGCTCATCATATCGTCCAGCCCTTCCTGCTGCTTCGCGAATTCCGGGTAAATGCTTAAATATAAGAGGATGATACCGGCCATAATAATACTCCATATGATCAATCCCCGAAGATTCCGTTTGAATTCTCTTCCAAGAAGCATAATTCGGCCTCCTTATTCTTTCTCATAATAATGAATGAATACTTCCTCAAGCGAAGGCTCTTCAATCAAAATATCCGTGAAGGCGCAATCCGCCAAGCCTTGAATGAGTGCTTTCATATCGCCGCCGTACAGCAGCTTCACGTGGGATCCGCTCGTTTCTTGCTTAATAATGCCGCTTAATTGCGGAAGGCCGATGGCTTCAGGGCGGTTTGCAGTCAGGGTAATATTCTTCAGGTTGTTCTTCAGCAGCTGCTCGACGGATTCCACTTTAATAAGCGCTCCCTCTTTGATAATGGCGACCCGGTCGCACATCTTCTGCACCTCGCTCAGAATGTGGGAAGAGAAGAAGACGGTCGTGCCATTCCCGCGCTCTTCCGCGAGCAGCTCGAAGAACGTATTCTGCATAAGAGGGTCGAGGCCGCCGGTCGGTTCATCCAGTATGAGCAGCTTCGGTCTGTGCACCAGTGCTTGCACGATGCCGACCTTCTTGCGATTGCCGAAGGAGAGATCTTCAATCTTGCGGGAGAGATCCAGATCAAGCCGCTCGGCCAGCTCGACGATCCGCTTCGATTCCGTTTGGCCGTAGAAGGCTGCTGAATACTTGAGCAGGTCGATAACCTTCATGTCGTCATAATAAAATACTTCCGAAGGCAAATACCCGACTTGGCGGCGGATGGCCTTGGCATCCTTCACGATGTCCATTCCCAGAATCGAGGCGCTGCCCGAGGTAGGGAAGACGAAGTTAAGCAGCGTGCGGATGGCGGTACTCTTGCCGGCTCCGTTTGGTCCGATGAACCCAAACACCTCGCCTTCTCCGATCGCAAAGGTTACATCGGATATGCCGCGGCTCTTGCCGTACGTTTTCGTCAACTGACGAAGTTCGACGATTGCTTTCACGCTTGGAGCCTCCTATCGTTTAACAGGTTAATGAATTGCGTTGACTGATGAGTCAATGTGATTGTAATCCCATATTGACTCGTGAGTCAATGAGTTTTTTGTGCGTTCGCGAGGCGGGTTTTAGGTGGCTCATCGACTTAAAAAGGACGCGATATTTGTCGGTTTTTGTAGGAAAGCGGAATGAGAGTATGAGGTCGGTAATGGTCCGAATAACCAACAAGATCACAAAATGTTCAAAACAATTCATGAAAATTGCAAAAACTAGGTAAAACACGAACTTTATGAAGTTTATTTGAATTTAATGTTCGTGTTTTTTCGTTGACATTCTGCGTCGGGATTGATAAACTAGGGATAGCGAAAAACGAATAAATACTTGCCGTGCAAGACTCGTATATCCTTGGGGATTAGGCCCGAGAGTATCTACCCGAGAACCTTAATTTTCGGACTACGAGCCCATGCAGTTGAAGAACCAGGTTGCCGCCTTGACGGGGCAGCCTGATGTTGTCTATTGCCGTTCCTGTCTACTGGTATGACAGGGCAGCGTAGAGCTACATCTTTCACTGCTGGACTTGTAAGTCCCGAAGCCATCCATGTTGTGGAGCCTGTGCTGAGGGACTTTTTTTGTGGCTTGTACAGTAATCCGATTCCTTCATCAGACAAAGGTGGTTATAAGCAAATGTCAGCAAAAGTCGGCGTCATCATGGGCAGCAAGTCAGACTGGGAGACTATGAAGCTAGCCTGTGACGTTCTGGACGAGTTACAAATCCCCTATGAGAAGAAGGTTGTTTCGGCTCACCGGACACCGGACCTTATGTTCCAATACGCAGAAACGGCAGTAGAACGCGGCTTGAAGGTTATTATCGCGGGTGCCGGCGGAGCTGCACATTTGCCCGGCATGGTCGCTGCGAAGACGATCCTGCCGGTTATTGGCGTGCCCGTGAAGTCTTCGAATTTGAACGGACTTGATTCGCTGCTATCCATCGTGCAGATGCCGGGCGGCATTCCGGTCGCAACGGTTGCGATCGGCAACGCCGGCGGCACGAACGCGGGATTGCTTGCCGCACAGATGCTTGGCGCATTCGATCCGGATGTACAAGCCCGCGTGCTAGCTCGCCGCGAACGGATTGAGCAGGAAGTGCTCGAAAGCAGTGAAACGCTATGAGCAGCGGCTTGGCGGGTAAAGACGTGAAGGTGATTTTGCCTGGATCGACGGTTGGCATTCTGGGCGGCGGCCAGCTTGGCCGAATGATGGCGAATGCAGGCAGCGCCATGGGGTATCGGTTCGTGGCACTGGATCCTACGCCGGATGCGCCTACCGGACAAGTTGCCGGTCAAATCGTAGCGGCGTATGACAATCGCGATGCGGCCCGCGAGCTGGCGGAGCGCTCGGATGTCATCACATATGAGTTCGAGAACGTCGATGCCGGCGTTGCGGCTATGCTGATGGAGGAATCGTACGTGCCGCAAGGCAGCGAGCTGCTCTATACGACGCAGCATCGGCTTCGTGAGAAGCGGGCGATTGAAGCAGCGGGCGTGAAGGTGGCGCCATATGCCGAGGTGCGAAGCGCGGATGAGCTCCGCGAGGCGGTAGGCCGCTTCGGCCTGCCTTGCGTGCTGAAGACCGCTATGGGCGGCTATGACGGCAAAGGCCAATGGGTCATCCGCAGCGAAGCCGAAATCGATGAAGCGTTCGAAACGCTGAATCGTGCCGGCACCGAGCTCGTGCTGGAGCAGTTCATTCGCTTCCGGAAGGAGCTGTCGGTCATTGCGGCAAGAAGCCCGCAGGGAGAGATTCGCACGTTCCCGGCGGCGGAGAACATTCACGTCGATAATATCCTGCATCTGTCGATCGTGCCTGCACGAATCGATGAAGAACTTCAGCGGGAAGCGGAGCGGCTTGCTGCACGAATCGCTGAAGGGCTTGGCGCTGTTGGTTTGATCGCGGTGGAGCTGTTCTTGACGGAGGACGGAGAATTGTTCGTCAACGAGCTTGCGCCGCGTCCGCATAACAGCGGCCATTATACGATGGAAGCTTGCCGGACATCGCAGTTCGAGCAGCATGTGCGCGCCGTATGCGGTTTGCCGCTTGGCGACACGGCACTTCTGTCGCCGGTTGTTATGGTGAACGTGCTCGGCGAGCACGTAGAGCCGCTGCTGGAGTTGATTGCGAAGCAAGATGAGAATGCGGAACGTTTGGGCGTAGCGCCTAAAATTCATTTATATGGGAAACATGAAGCCAAACATAAACGGAAAATGGGTCATGTCAACGTGCTTGCATCGGATGTAGAGCAGGCGCTGGCATGGATTTCCGAAACCAACATTTGGAGGGTTTAATTCACGATGTTAGAACGTTACAGCAGACCGGAAATGAGAGCGATTTGGACAGAAGAGAACAAATTCAAGGCATGGCTGGAGGTTGAGCTTTGCGCATGCGAGGCTTGGGTGGAGCTTGGCGTTATCCCGCGCGAGGATGTTGAAGCGCTGCGCAAAGGCGCAACGTTCAATATCGACCGCATCAACGAGATCGAGCTTGAAACGCGCCATGACGTTATCGCGTTCACGCGTGCGGTATCCGAGACAGTGGGACCTGAGCGCAAATGGGTTCATTACGGCCTGACTTCCACGGACGTTGTTGATACGGCGATGGGTTACCTCCTTCTTCAAGCGAACACGATCTTGGAGAAAGACATTACGAACTTCATTGAAATTTTACGCGGCCAAGCGGTTGCTTATAAAGATACAGCGATGATGGGACGTACGCATGGCGTGCACGCGGAGCCGACGACGTTCGGTTTGAAGCTTGCCCTCTGGTACGAAGAGATGAAGCGTAACCTGGAGCGTTTCCGCCATGCGGCTAACGGCGTACAGTTCGGCAAAATCTCCGGTGCAGTCGGCACTTACGCGAACATCGATCCTTTTGTAGAAGAATTCACTTGCAAGAAGCTTGGCATTACGCCTGCTCCGATCTCGACGCAAACGCTGCAGCGTGACCGTCATGCCGAGTACATCGGCGCATTGGCATTGATCGCGACTTCGCTCGATAAGTTCGCTACGGAAATCCGCGCTCTGCAGAAGAGCGAGTTCCGTGAAGTGGAAGAGCCGTTCGCGAAAGGTCAGAAGGGTTCATCCGCAATGCCGCACAAACGCAACCCGATCGGCTGCGAGAACATCTCCGGTCTGTCCCGTGTAATCCGCGGCCATATGCTGACGGCATACGAGAACGTTGTGCTGTGGCATGAGCGCGACATCAGCCACTCATCGGCTGAACGCGTGATTTTGCCGGATTCCACGATGCTGCTCAACTACATGCTGAACCGTCTGGGCAACATCATCAAGAACCTTCAGGTGTTCCCTGAGAACATGAAACGCAATATGCAGCGTACGTTCGGCGTGCCGTTCTCCGGCCGCGTCATGACGAAGCTGATCGATAAAGGCATGAGCCGCGAGCAAGCGTACGACACGGTACAGCCGCGCGCGATGCAAGCATGGGAAGAGCAGCGCCAATTCCGCGACATCATCGAATCGACGCCTGAGATTACGGCTCACTTGTCCGCTGATGAAATCGCGGACGCGTTTAACCCGGCTTGGCACCTTAAACACGTGGATACCATTTTCAGACGGCTTGAGTTGATTTAAGGATTAAAAGCATGACTGCGCATGAGAAAACATCTTTCGATCGCTGTTGTACCTTGGATTTCTTTGAACTATAAGGAATTATAGGTTGAAATCCTTGTACAAAGGCGCAAATGATATGCGTAGTTTGACAACGCATATCATTTCGCCAAGGCGAACGCTTAAGGTGATTGGTTTGCGTTCACGTCGCGAGACGGGAATGCAGCATTCACCTTGACGCTTCTACAGATTGTTTTCTCCTGCTCCGTCACAAACCTTAACAAACAATAAGCCCAAAGGAGAGAGAGAAATGACACAAGCGTTGTCCACGGCTGTGGATTATGTGAAGGCGCCGCTGCTGTATAAAGGCAAGGTGCGTGAGCTTTATGATCTTGGCGAGCATTATCTCATTGTGGTAACGGACCGCATCAGCGCGTTTGACTATGTGCTTGATCCGGCTGTACCGGAGAAAGGCAACGTGCTGAATCGTTTGTCGGCTTTCTGGTTCGATCAAACGGCGGCTATGATGCCGAATCATATTGTTCACACGGACGTGTACAAGCTTGGCGATCTCGTAACGGAGCCCGAGCTTCTGAAAAACCGCATCATGGTTTCCAAGAAAGCCGAGCGCATCGATATCGAATGTGTCGTTCGCGGCTATATCACCGGCGGCGGTTGGAGACAATATGTGAAAACATCGGCAATTAACGGCATCGAGCTGCCGGAAGGTCTGCGCAAGAACGAGCGTTTTGCAGCGCCGCTGTTTACGCCGGCTGCGAAGAACGACGTTGGCCATGACGAGGACATCCCGTTCGAGCGGATGCAAGAGATGGTCGGCGCCGAGCTGGCGGAAGAGCTTCGCGATAAGAGCATTGCGCTGTACGAATATGCGCGCGGCTTCTGCGAAGAGCGCGGCATCATTTTGGCGGATTGCAAGTTCGAGTTCGGCCTTATAGATGGTAAAGTCATTCTCATCGACGAAATCTTCACCCCGGATTCCTCGCGTTTCTGGGCGAAAGACAACTATGCCTACGACATCGAAATCGACAGCATGGACAAAGAACCGGTACGCACCTACCTGCTCGGCTCCGACTGGGACCGCGACAGCAAACCGGCTCCGCTCCCGCAAGCCGTCGTAGAAGAAACAACCAACCGCTACCTGGCGATCTACAAAGCGCTAACAGGCGAAGCACTGGTCTAGTAACCAAAAACCCGCGAGCCAAGCACAGATGGCTCGCACTATATAAATCAGGCGACGCAAGCGGCGGCGGATAGCCCCGCGAAGCGAGCCCAGGATGCTCCCAGAGCATCCTGCGAAAGGTCTACCCAGGATGGGCGAAGCAAATGCGGGATTCTCGAACGAAGAGCGATAGCGATCGCCTTTGAACGTAGGAAACTACCGCAGGTCATTGTTCAAAGTTTCCGTGCGTTCAACAGCGACGGAGTCGAGAACTCCCAGCATTTGCGCAGCGCTCCCATCCCACATCTCACATTTTCCAGGAGGCGACCCCCCAAATGAAGGCTAAAGTTTACGTAACGATCAAACAAAACGTGCTTGACCCGCAAGGCAGCGCTGTTCAAGGCGCGCTGCACACGATGGGCTTCGAGGAAGTCGGCAAAGTCCGCATCGGCAAATATTTGGAACTGAACCTAGATACTACGGATCGTGCAGAAGCGGAAGCTCGTCTGAAAGCGATGTGTGAGAAGCTGCTGGCGAACACAGTAGTGGAAGACTACCGTTTTGAATTGGAGGGCTAAACGATGAAGTTCGCGGTTATCGTTTTTCCGGGCTCCAACTGTGATATCGACTGCTTCAAAGCAGTAGAAGATACAATCGGCCAGCAAGTCGAATACGTATGGCATACGGCTACGGATCTTTCCGCGTATGATGCGATTCTCGTTCCGGGCGGATTCTCCTACGGAGACTACCTTCGCTGCGGCGCGATCGCTCGTTTTGCGCCGGTTATGAACGAAGTGGTAAAAGCAGCTGAGGCGGGCAAGTTCATTCTCGGCATCTGCAACGGGTTCCAAATCCTCACGGAGGCGGGCCTGCTGCCGGGCGCACTGCGCCGCAACAACGGCATGAAATTCATCTGCCAGCAAACCCAGCTGGAAGTCGTGAACAACGCTACAGCATTCACTAGCCAGTACAGTGCCGGCGAAATTATCGATATTCCGATCGCGCACGGCGAAGGCAACTACTACTGCGACGACGAAACGCTCGCGCAGCTCAAAGCAAACAACCAAATTGTGTTCCGTTATGCGGGTAACACGAACCCGAACGGTTCCATTGACAATATCGCGGGAATCAGCAATGAGCGCGGCAACGTGGTCGGCATGATGCCGCATCCGGAGCGCGCGGTTGATCAACTGCTTGGCTCGGAAGACGGCAAACGGATGTTTACATCGATTTTGAATGCTTGGAGGGAACAAAATGGCGCAGCAGTTAACAGCTAAAGAACCGACAGCGGAACAAATTGCGGATCAACGCATTTATACGCAGTTCGGTGTGACGGATCATGAATATGAACTGGTTTGCGGTTTTCTGGGACGCAAGCCGAACTATACGGAAATCGGCGTTTTCAGTGTTATGTGGTCGGAGCATTGTTCCTACAAGAACTCGAAGAAAATCCTGAAGAAGTTCCCGATCACCGGACCGAAGGTATTGATGGGTCCCGGCGAGGGCGCGGGTATCGTCGATATCGGCGACAACCAAGCGGTCGTTTTCAAAATCGAATCGCATAACCATCCGTCCGCGGTTGAGCCTTACCAAGGCGCAGCAACAGGCGTAGGCGGCATTATCCGCGACATTTTCTCCATGGGTGCTCGTCCGGTTGCGCTGCTGAACAGCCTGCGTTTCGGTAACCTTGAGAATCCGCGCGTTAAATATCTGTTCGAGCACGTAGTTGGCGGTATCGCTGGCTACGGTAACTGTATCGGGATTCCGACAGTTGCGGGCGAAGTGATGTTCGATGAAAGCTACGAAGGAAACCCGCTTGTTAACGCAATGTGCGTGGGTCTGATCGATCATGATAAAATCCAGCGCGGCGTGGCAAAAGGCGTAGGCAACCCGGTATTCTATGTCGGTCCTGCAACCGGCCGCGACGGTATTCACGGTGCGACATTCGCATCGGTTGAATTGTCCGAAGAGTCCGAAGAGAAACGTACCGCTGTCCAAGTAGGCGATCCATTCATGGAGAAGCTGGTTATGGAAGCGACACTTGAACTTATTGATTCCGGCATCGTAGTCGGTATTCAAGATATGGGAGCAGCGGGTCTGACTTGCTCCAGCGCGGAGATGGCGTCCAAAGCGGGTAACGGCTTGGAGCTGTACCTCGACGAGGTGCCGCAGCGCGAAGAAGGCATGACGCCTTACGAAATGATGCTGTCCGAGTCGCAGGAGCGTATGCTGTTCGTCGTTGAACCGCAGCATGAAGCGCAAGCGCAGGAAATTTTCGACCGTTGGGGCATTATCTGCGTGAAGGTTGGTAAAGTTACGGATGACGGCCGTCTGCGTCTGTTCCACCAAGGCGAAGAAGTGGCGAATATGCCGGTTAAAGCGCTCGTTGACGAGTGCCCAATGTACGACAAACCTTCCCAAGAGCCTGCATACTACGCGGCAAATGCGGCAATCGACACGACTGCTTATCCGGAAGTAACGGATCTGACAGGCGCACTGAAGCAAGTGCTGGCTTCGCCGACAGTGGCGAGCAAAGAGTGGGTTTACAACCAATACGACTACATGGTGCGCACAAGCACTGCCGTTCAACCGGGCTCCGATGCTGCGGTTGTGACGATTCGCGGAACGCGCAAAGCGCTTGCGATGACAACCGATTGCAACGGCCGCTATGTATACCTCGATCCTGAAGTAGGCGGACGTATCGCAGTAGCGGAAGCAGCGCGCAACATCGTATGTTCCGGTGCCGAGCCGCTCGCGATCACGGATAACCTGAATTTCGGCAGCCCGGAGAAACCGGAAGTGTTCTGGCAAATCGAGAAAGCGGCAGACGGTATTTCCGAAGCTTGCCGTACGCTGGATACGCCGGTAATCGGCGGTAACGTCAGCTTGTATAACGAGAACGCAAAAGGCGCGATTTACCCAACGCCGGTTATCGGTATGGTTGGACTCGTGCAAGACGTTGATCATATTACGACGCAAGGCTTCAAGGCGGAAGGCGATGTTATTTTCCTTGCCGGCGAAACGAAGCATGAGCTTGGCGGAAGCGAATTGCAATACGTGCTGCAAGGCAAGAGCGAAGGACGTCCTCCGCAAATTGACCTCGCAACAGAGAAGAAATTGCTTGATGGCGTGCTTGGCGCGATCCGCGAAGGTCTTGTCGCTTCGGCGCATGACTTGTCCGAGGGCGGCCTAGCGGTTGCGCTTGCGGAATCCGCAATCAGCGGCAAGCTCGGCGCTGAAGTGGACATTACGACAGACCTGCGTCCTGACGCTGCTTTGTTCAGCGAAACGCAATCCCGTATCTTACTTTCGGCGAAGCCGGAGCAAGCTCAAGCGCTGCAAAAGTACCTGACAGACAAAGGCGTACCGAACGCGGCACTCGGCGTCGTACGCACAAGCGGACTTGTTGTTACTGTTAATGGCAAACCGGGCATCAATGCACCGGTTGATCAACTGGAGAAGGTTTGGAAGGATGCGATTCCATGTCTGATGAAATAAAACAGCTGCCGAAGCTGTGGACAGGCGATCACTATAACGAAGGCATTGGCCGGGACGATATTTTTGATAAATTGCGCGAAGAGTGCGGAGTATTCGGGGTGTACGGCATCCCGGATGCCTGCTCCCTCGGTTACTACGGGCTGCACGCGCTGCAGCACCGCGGCGAAGAGAGCTCCGGCATGGCCGCAGTGGAATCGACAACCGGCAAGTTTACGTACCATCGGGGCATGGGTCTTGTCAAAGAAGTGTTCGACCAGGCAACGCTGGAAGGCCTTCCGGGCAACTGTGTCATCGGCCATGTGCGCTATTCGACTGCAGGGGAAAGCAAGCTCGCGAATGCGCAGCCGCTTGTCTTCAAATATCGTGACGGCGATCTCGCCGTCGCAACGAACGGAAATATCGTGAACGCGCCTTCGATCCGCAAGGAGCTGGAGAGCCAGGGCTCGATTTTCCAAACGACAAGCGATACCGAAGTTATTGCCCATCTGATTGCGCGCTCGAGCAAAGACTTCGTCAGCGCGGCAAAAGATGCGCTGCAGCGGATTATTGGCGGTTTTGCTTTTCTCATTATGACGAATGACAAGCTGCTTGTTGCCTCTGACGGCCATGGCCTTCGTCCACTCGTCATGGGTAAGCTGGACGGCGGTTATGTATTCGCTTCGGAGACCTGCGCGCTTGAAACTTGCGGCGCTGAATATGTACGCGACGTGCAGCCGGGCGAGCTGCTTGTGCTGGATAAGAACGGTCTGCGTGAGGATCGTTTCGAGAAGCTGGAGCGCCGCGCGACGTGTGCGATGGAATATATTTATTTTGCAAGACCGGATAGCGATATTAACGGAATCAACCTGCACTCGGCGCGTAAGCGCATGGGGCAGAAGCTGGCACTCGAAGCGTTCTTCGATGCCGATCTGGTAACGGGCGTACCGGATTCCAGTATTTCGGCAGCTATCGGGTATGCGGAGCAAACGGGCATTCCGTATGAGCTCGGTTTGATCAAGAACAAGTACACGGGCCGTACGTTCATTCAACCTTCCCAAGAGCTTCGTGAAAAAGGCGTCAAAATGAAGCTGTCCGCGGTTCGCAAAGTGGTGGAAGGCAAGCGCGTTGTCATGATCGATGATTCGATCGTGCGCGGTACGACGAGCCTTCGCATCGTCAACCTGCTTCGCGAAGCAGGCGCGACTGAGGTTCATGTGTGCATTACTTCGCCTCCGTTCAAGAACCCTTGCTACTACGGCATCGACACGCCTGACCGCAAGGAATTGATTGCTTCGCAGAAGACGGTTGAAGAAATTCGTCAGGCGATCAATGCGGATTCTTTATATTTCCTAAGCCATGAAGGCTTTATTGAAGCTGTCGGCGGTAACGACGGGGAATACAATCGCGGGATGTGCTTGGCTTGCTTCGATAATGATTACCCGACACCGGTGGATCCGACTTCGGAGAAAAGCTGCAGCTGTTAGAGTAAGGTGAAGGCAGCTGCCTGCGGCCGCTTTTTCACCTTGGGGTATGATCCGAAAGACAAACCTTGATCACCTAAGGTTTGATGAAATAATTCTAAGGAGTGACTATCGTGGCAGAAGCTTATAAAGAGGCCGGTGTTGATATCGCGGCTGGTAATGAAGCAGTCGAACGGATGAAGAAACACGTGAAGAAGACGTTCCGTCCGGAAGTATTGACGGATCTTGGCGGCTTCGGCGGTCTGTTTGGCCTTAATAAAGATAAGTACGAGGAGCCGGTATTGGTTTCGGGTACGGATGGTGTCGGTACGAAGCTGAAGGTTGCTTTTGCGATGGACAAGCATGACACGATCGGTATTGATGCGGTTGCGATGTGCGTGAACGACATTATCGTTCAAGGCGCGGAGCCGCTGTTCTTCCTTGATTACCTGGCTTGCGGCAAAGTAGAGCCTGCGAAGATCGAAGCGATCGTTAAAGGGATTTCCGACGGCTGCGTGCAGTCCGGCTGCGCTCTGATCGGCGGCGAAACGGCTGAAATGCCTGGTATGTACCAAGGCGACGAGTACGATATCGCTGGTTTTACAGTCGGCATCGTAGACAAGAAAAACATCATCGACGGCAAAACGATCGCACCTGGCGATGTCGTGCTTGGCCTCGCTTCGAGCGGTATCCACAGCAACGGCTTCTCCCTCGTTCGTCGGTTGCTGCTTGAGACAGCCGGTTACGGTCTTGGCGATGCATTGCCTGAGCTTGGCGGCAAAACGCTTGGCGAAGTGATCATCGAGCCGACTCGGATTTATGTGAAATCCGTTCTCGAGCTGATCAAACAGGTACAAGTTAAAGGGATGGCCCATATTACAGGCGGCGGATTCATTGAGAACATTCCGCGCGTTCTGCCTGAAGGCGTGAACGTAGAGATTGCTTACGGATCATGGCCGATTCAACCGATCTTCGGGCTGATGCAAGAGAAAGGCTCGATCACAAACCGCGATATGTTCACGACCTTCAACATGGGCGTGGGTATGGTCGTTGTCGTTCCTGCCGAACAAGCCGAAGACGCGCTGCGCATTGCGCGCGAGCTTGGCGAAGATGCCTACATCATCGGTAAAGTAACGGAAGGCAGCCGTGTAGTCACCTTTACGGGAGCTGACGTTTAATGGCCGGAATGCGCGTCGCCGTGTTTGCTTCGGGCTTCGGCTCGAACTTCGGGGCGCTCGTGGATGCGGCAAAAAACCAAAGGCTCGATGGCGCAAGCCTCGAGCTTCTTGTTTGTGATAAGCCGGAGGCGCCTGTCGTTGCGCGTGCGCGTGAGGCCGGCGTTGATGTTTTTGCGTTTCGGCCGAAGGAGTACGCTTCGCGTGAAGCGTACGAAACGGAGATTCTGGCGGAGCTGAAGAGACGCGGGATCGAGCTAATCGTACTGGCCGGCTATATGCGGATTCTGACGCCGGTGCTCGTTGAGCCGTTCTTCGGGCGGATGATCAACGTGCATCCGTCGCTGCTGCCCGCTTTTCCGGGCGTGAACGGGATTGGCCAGGCGCTGGCCTACGGCGTGAAGGTGACGGGGGTCACCGTTCACTACGTGGACGGCGGCCTGGACAGCGGCCCGATCATCGCGCAGCGCACAGTCGAGGTCGCGGACGGCGACACGCTGGAGACGCTCGCGCCGCGGATCCACGCAGCGGAGCAGGCGCTGCTCCCATGGGTCGTCTCGCGCATCGCCGCCGGGGCGGTCGCGATCGACGGCCGGCACGTGAGCGTGAAGTAGATCGAGTTGGTAAAGGTCATCTCGGTAGCTACATTGGCGGAAAAGTGGTGTGGTTGTGCGGATGTAGATCATCTGGAGAGCTACATGGTTGGGAAACTGGTGTGGCTGAGCGGATGTAGATCATCTGGGTAGCTACATGGGTGGGAAACTGGTGTGGTTGAGCGGATGTAGATCATCTGGGTAGCTACATTGGCGGAAAAGTGGTGTGGTTGTGCGGATGTAGATCATCTGGAGAGCTACATTGGCGGAAAACTAGTGTGGTTGAGTTAAGAAGGGTACTAGTTACCGCATACACGACGAATCAAGCCCAAGAGCAGCACTCAGAGCAACGCTTGAGCGGACCATATCAAAGCGTGAGTAAGTTTCAACATATAGATGCAAGTTTTTGCTGCAAGGTGCGTGCTCCGACGGAGCTGCGCGCAAGGGTTTATGCTTTCGAAGCTGGCGTTTAGCTTACGAAGCAAGGGTTTGCTTACAATAGGCGTGCTCCATCGGAGCGGCGCAAAAACTTTTAGGAGGTTCTATTTTGACCATTCGCAGAGCACTTATTAGCGTATCGGATAAGACGGGGATTGTGGAGTTTTCGCGGGCATTGGCTGGACTGGGCGTGCAAATTATTTCGACGGGCGGTACGGCGAGCCTGCTGGAGAAGGAAGGCGTTCCGGTTATCGGGATTTCCGATGTAACGGGCTTTCCCGAGATTTTGGACGGTCGCGTAAAAACGCTGCACCCTGCCGTACACAGCGGCCTGCTTGCTGTTCGCGATGACGAAGAGCATCAGAAAGCGATGCAAGAGCTTGGCCTCGACTACATCGACCTGGTTGTCGTGAACCTGTATCCTTTTGCAGCCACGATTGCTAAACCGGATGTATCCTACGAGGATGCGATCGAGAACATCGACATCGGCGGTCCGACCATGCTTCGTTCGGCAGCGAAGAACCACGCTTTCGTAACCGTTGTCGTAGACGCGGCAGACTACCAAACCGTGCTCGAAGAAGTGAAAGCGCAAGGCGACACGATGCTTGAGACTCGTAAGAGCCTCGCAGCGAAAGTGTTCCGCCACACCGGCGCTTACGATGCGCTTATCTCGGACTACCTCTCGAAGCTGCAAGGCAATCCGCTTCCGGAGAGCTACACGGTGACTTACGAGAAAGTGCAGGATCTGCGTTATGGCGAGAACCCGCATCAGAAAGCGGCGTTCTATCGCAAGCCGCTGGCATCCGCGGGCAACATCACGACGGCTGAGCAGCTGCACGGCAAAGAGCTCTCCTACAACAATATCAACGACGCTAACGCGGCGCTTGCCATTGTAAAAGAATTCAACGAACCGGCTGTCGTAGCGGTCAAACATATGAACCCTTGCGGCGTGGGCATCGGCAGCGACATCCACGAAGCGTACCAGAAAGCATACGCAGCAGATCCAACTTCGATCTTCGGCGGCATTGTGGCGGCTAACCGTACAATCGGCGTGGAGACCGCTAAACTGCTGAGCGAGATTTTCCTGGAGATCGTTATTGCCCCGGACTTCACGCCTGAGGCGCTTGAAGTGCTGACGAAGAAGAAGAACATCCGCCTGATGAAGCTCGGCGAAATCCAAGCGGCCAGCGAGCGCAAGCCGGAATGGCTCGTAACAAGCGTAGACGGCGGCATGCTCGTGCAAGAGAGCGACGTTCACAGCCTAACGGAAGCGGACATCCAAGTCGTGACGAACCGCAAGCCAACAGAAGAAGAGCTGAAGCAGCTGCTATTCGGTTGGAAAGTCGTGAAGCATGTGAAATCGAACGCGATCCTTCTGGCATCGGACGACATGACGGTAGGCGTAGGCGCCGGTCAAATGAACCGCGTCGGCGCAGCACGCATCGCGATCGAGCAAGCAGGCGACAAAGCACAAGGCGCCGTTCTTGCTTCCGACGCGTTCTTCCCGATGGGCGACACGCTGGAGCTGGCTGCGAAAGCCGGCATTACAGCGGTTATTCAACCGGGCGGTTCGATCAAGGATGAGGAATCGATCGCAGTAGCGAATGCGCATAACATTGCGATGGTGCTGACAGGCGTTCGTCATTTTAAACACTAGTACAGGCTTGGCATAAAAGGAGGGGTTTCCTTTGCGGATTATGGTCATCGGCGGCGGCGGGCGTGAGCACGCGATCGTCTGGGCGCTGAATAAGAGCGATAAAGTAAGCAAGATTTTCTGTGCGCCGGGCAACGCAGGTATTGCGGAGCTGGCAGAATGCGCGCCAATTCCGGTTAACCGGTTTGACGAGCTCATTCAGTTTGCATGCGATAACGCGGTGGATCTGGTCTTCGTAGGACCGGATGATCCGCTTGCGGACGGGATCGTCGACGCTTTCGAAGCGCGCAATATTCCGGTATACGGACCTCGCAAGAATGCGGCTGAAATCGAAGGCAGCAAAATCTTCATGAAGAATTTGCTGAAGAAGTACGAGATTCCGACAGCGAAATACGAGACGTTCACCGATTACGAGACGGCACTGGCTTACTTGCGTGAGCAAGAGCTGCCGATCGTGGTAAAGGCTGACGGCCTCGCGGCAGGTAAAGGCGTAACGGTCGCGGCAACGTTGGAAGAAGCCGAAGAAGCGCTCCACGGCATGATGGTGGGCAAAGTGTTCGGCGAATCCGGCGGACGCGTCGTGATTGAAGAATTCCTGTCCGGACAAGAGATGTCGATTCTGGCATTTGTGGATGGCGAAACGGTGCGCGCAATGGTGCCGGCTCAAGATCACAAGCCTGTCTACGACAACGACAAAGGACCAAATACAGGCGGTATGGGCACGTATTCTCCGCTGCCGCATATCGATCCGGCTATCGTGGAAGAGTCCATCGAGAACATCATCAAGCCGACGGCTCGGGCAATGGTCAGCGAAGGTCGTCCGTTCCGCGGCGTCCTGTTCGCAGGGTTAATGATTACGAAGGACGGCCCTAAGACGATTGAGTTCAACGCACGGATGGGCGATCCGGAAACGCAAGTTGTCCTGCCTCGCCTTAAGACCGACCTGCTCGATATCGTGCTCGCTTCGCTGAACGGACGTCTCGACCAGCTTGAGATCGAGTGGAGCGACGAAGCTGCGGTATGCGTCATTGCCGCATCCGAAGGTTACCCGGCAGCCTATCCGAAGGGCCTTCCGATCTCAGGCCTGGATGCTGCAATAGCGCAAGGCGCGCTCGTGTTCCACGCCGGAACGGCACTGTCTGCCGAAGGCGAGATCGTCACGAACGGCGGACGCGTGCTCGGCATCGTCGGCCGTGGCGGCGATATCGCGGAAGCGCGCGCGAAGGCGTACGAAGCGGCGGCTGCGATTCATTTTGACGGCATGCACTGCCGGACCGATATTGCGGCGAAAGCGCTGAAATAGTGAGCAACAAAGCAACATCTAGCAAAGAGTTGTCCATCACCGGACAACTCTTTTTTTTTCGTTTTCACGGATGATTTCGCACACCATTCCTTCACAAATTCAGGTATGATTTGAAGTGAATGGTTTTATTGGCGGCTATGTCAGGCATCTATTCTTGCGGTGAAAGCGGGCGGAGCCGGCAGCCTAACGGATTGCGAGAAAGGTGAGGAAAGCCGGTGGCAGCAGATCGCATTTACGGATAAGAAATCCGGCGTCTCGGTAGCCCCGGGTGAGTGGGAGTCGGTTAACCTGCCCCATGATTGGCTCGTGGAAGAGGAGTTCTCGAAGGACGGACCGCTGGAGCGCGGCTACAAAAAATCCGGCGTCGGCTGTTACCGCAAAATGGTCGAAATTCCGGCCGCCGATGAGGGCAAGAAGATCATCATCGAGTTTGATGGCGTTATGCGGCACAGCAGCGTATGGGTGAACGGTCATTTTGTCGGCACGCATCCGAGCGGCAGCGTTCCTTTCTTTTACGATATTACGGATATCGTTCGTTATGGCGATGAAGGACGCGCGGAAGAGTCGCTGTGAGGGCAACACATTTGCTGGATTGGTGCAGAGACGGCGGATGGTAAGAGTGGCTCTGTGAGCAACACATGTTTAGAATCAGTTAACAAAACGGCAACGGCAAGGTTACTCTGAGGGTAACCTTGCCGTTTTTGCGCCTAAGTGCGGTAACAGATACCGCAAATGGAGCGGGATCATCGGAATCGTGCGAAAGAGCGGTAACCAGTACCGCACATGGAGCGATGCGAGCGACACCGGCGCTCGAGCAAACAGAAAAGACCGCCTCAAAAGCTGCGTGCGCTTTTGAGGCGGTCTTTTTGCATATTTGCAACCTACCAGAGTTTTGGAGGAGGTCCATAGTTTGGCATGTGGCGTGTTACTTGTTTGTAACTACTAAGTCGCCTAAATCTACTAGCATAGGTAGTAGAAGAAGTGCGAGAGGATTGGTAGGATGCGACAGCTGCGAGAATTGCGACATCGGAGAAGATTAGCCTCATTGATTGTGGTTACGCTAATGATAGGCCTATTGTCGACCAGCTGCGGACTGAGCAAGGATGAATTGGCGGGAGCCGCTCATCCATCGCTTCCTCCGGGGCAAAGTAACAGCGACACGGGAACAAACGACGGCAGCGGCAAAGGCAATTCGGGGTCCGGATCCCATGCGGACGACAATCACGCCGGATCACCGCCAGGCCAAACCGTTGCGCTGCTGCATCCGCAGCCGCCTGCTATAACGATTGAGCCGCCCGTTATGCTGGATCAACCGACCGAGCAGAACACGGATTTTCTTTCGCCACAAGGCGCGAAGCTGGTTGCCTTAACCTTTGACGACGGGCCGGACGGTCATCACACGCCGGCTATACTCGATATTTTGAAAGCCAAGAAGATACATGCCACTTTCTTTACGGTAGGAACCCAAGTGAAAAGGTACGGCAAAGTCATGAGACGCATTCGCGATGAGGGCAGCGAGATCGGCAATCACAGCTATGCGCATAAGGATTTGTCAAAGCTTGACAGCAACCCTATTTTGAATCAAATTAAATGGACGGACGAATTAATTAATAAACAGATCGGATATGTGCCCCGCTTGGTCAGAGCGCCGTATGGTGCTACCTCGCCGTTATTGAAGCAGATTGTAAAAGATAACGGACGCGAGCTGATCGGCTGGACGGTCGATACGCGCGATTGGGCGGGCAGCTCGGTTGCGGAAATGCGGGCTAACGTGAATAAGAACACGCATCCCGGCGGCATTATTTTGATGCATTCTTTCGGAAGCAAACATGTCAGCAATACGGTAGAACTTCTGCCGCTCATCATTAAGGATCTGCAAAACAAAGGCTATACCTTCGTTACCGTGAGTGAGCTGCTGGCTGCCAAAGCACATAGCAATCATGCCAAGACGAAGCAAGGCTGACAGTGCGGAAGGAGCACGAGGGATGAACATATCGCAATGGATGAAACATACCGCTGTTCTGGTTGGCACCTTGCTCTGCTTCTTGGCGGTAACGGGCTGTCAGTACAGCGCCACGCCGGCTGATCTGCTGCTTAATCCAAGGTCAACGCCGGAGAACGCCGAGCTGGCTGCTGCCATTCGCGATCATCTCCCGGCGAGAGCCAAGCTGTCGCTGGCCATGCAAGAGCGGTCGAATTCGGCCGTGGTCAAAATGGATGCGGACGGCGATGGGAAGCAGGAGGCTTTTGTCATCTATTCGGATGAGAGCGGTACGGAGCACGTGATGGTGCTGAAGCGCAGCGCGGATATCGGCTGGCAGCAGTGGTTTTCGTTCGCCGAAACATCCAGCTACGGGATCGATGTCCTGCGCACGGTGGATTTGGACCGGGACGGGGAACCTGAGGTGCTGATCGGGTGGAATCAATACGGGGAGCCGCAGCATATTTTGACCCTGTATCATGTGCCTTCGACCAGCGGAATCGTAGCACCCAAGCCGATTGCGGAGCTGCCTTACGATACGTTTGGACTCGGGGATGCGGAAGGCGACGGACACGACGAGATTGCTTTAATTCAGCTGCAGCGTCAGAAGCTGACGGCCTCGATTGGGATCTATCATTTTGCGGGGGATCGTGCGACGAAGATGGCTTCCGCCCCGCTCGACGGCTCGGTAAACGAATATTTGCAGGTGAAGCTTGGCAAAATCGCAAAGGATCAATATGGCGTGCTCGCAGATGCCGCGATTGGCGCGAACTCTTCCATGACGACCATGTATGCCTGGAAAGCAGGCAAGCTGATTCCGATCTATCCGCCTAAACAAGCCGGCGACGAGAATGTGCAGATCAATGCGACCATGCAGCTAAGCGACGATGGCAACGGGGATGGGATTCTGGACGTGATCGAGCTTCGGGAAGCGCCCGGTCAATCTGAAGGGGTCGCTTATAGTGACCTGCTCTGGATTCAGCAATATAAGCAGTGGAACGGTGTCGATGGGTTTGACGTCGTTGGCGAACAATATGTGGATACGAATCGGTCCTATGCGCTGACGCTGCCGATGGATTGGAGTCAGTACACATTCCGAAGACTAACGGATGGAAACAGCGACGATGTTGCGCTTGACCGCTTCGAGGAGGAAACGAATCGGCGCGAGGAGATTTTGTCGCTGCGCGTGATCCCGATTGCGGAGTGGAACGAGAAGGAACAACAGCTGCAAGAGGAAGGGAGCCGCTTCGAGCAGCTTGGCAGCGGAAGCGGGCTTGTTTATGTAGCGATATGGCATGCTCCGCTTATTAAGGAAGATGGAGCGAAGCCAAGCGGCATCTTCCCGCCGGACGAGGCGACGATGCGCAAGCTCTTCAAGCTGTTGCCGGAAGAATAGGTCTGAGTAAAGAGGGGGACGGCTGCTTTGAAAATATTGATTGTTGAGGATGAAGAAGCGATTCGCGGGTTTGTCCGCATTAATTTAAAACGAGGCGGCATGGAAGTGACGGAGGCCGAGGATGGGGAAACCGCTTTGGCGCTTGCGCAGGCGGCTTCCCCGCCTTTCGATGTGGCCCTGCTGGATCTGATGCTGCCCGGCATTAGCGGGTTTGAAGTGTGCGAGCAGCTGAGACAGCAGTTTCCCCGCATGGGCATCATTATGCTGACGGCGAAGTCGCAGGAGGAAGACAAGATCCGCGGCTTGGAGCTGGGCGCGGATGATTACGTGCAGAAGCCGTTCAGCCCGGGCGAGCTTGTCGCCCGGCTGAACGCGCTTAAGCGGCGCATGCAGCCGCTTGGCGAAGAGCCGGACGGGGCTGTAGGAGCTTCCGCTGCCGAGGCAGGAGCATTGCCCCCGGCGCAAACGCAACCGCCGCAAGCGCAAGGCTTCGGCGTCTCGGCGCAGCAGCAGGTGCCGCAGCGTCCCGGCGAGCTGAGTTCGGGGCTGTTCCGCCTGTCTTCGGCGGAGCGCCGGCTGTGGAAGGATGGCGTCGAGATCGTGCTGACGCCGACGGAATGGACGCTTGTGAAGCTGCTGATGGAGCGGGAAGGCGAAGGGCTTAGCCGCGATGATATCCTGAACGCGGTATGGGGACGCCACTACGTCGGCGATCTGAAGATCGTCGACGTGAACATTCGCCGCATCCGCCAGAAGATCGAGATCCAGCCGTCCGATCCGCAGCATATCGAGACGCTGTGGGGGTATGGCTACCGCTGGAAACGGAGCGACGAGCAATGAGAAGCCTGCGCACACGCATCGTATGGAGCTATGGCATCCTGATCGTGCTCGTAGTCGTGATGCTCGGTTCGATGTTCGTGACACTCGTCTGGAACTACTATTACAGCAGCGCGGTCGGCTCTGTCCTGCAGCGTGCAGAGACGGAGGCGGCCCTACATAATCGGATGATCGCGTATGAGCCGATGAGAGAGAAAGCCAGATACATGCTGCAAAACATGTCCGAAGGCACGGCCCATCTCCAGCTGCTTACCGGCTCCGGCGTTATCGTCGTCGACAGCAACGGACTTGGCGGCGATGGCAAGCTTGCGGAAACGCCCGATGTCAGGCGGGCGATCTACGGCGGCAAAGGGGTCTGGCGCGGCACGGACCCGCTGACGAACGAGCGGATCGCGGCGGTTACGCTGCCGGTCAAGCAAGGCCAGCGCGTGGTGGCGATGTTTCGCTATACCGCCTCGCTCAAGGAAGTGGACACAACCGTCCGCAATGTGCTGTGGATTACGCTTCTTGTCGGTACGGTTGTCGTGCTGCTCTTCTTTACGACGAGCGTGTTGATCGCGAACCGAATCGCCAAACCGATTCGCAATCTAACGCGAGTCGCCGAGAAGATGGCCGAAGGCGATTGGACCCGCCGCGCCGCGCCTCATGATCGGGACGAGATCGGCCGGCTTGCGGAAACGCTGAACACGATGGCCTCCGAGCTGACGCGGCGAGAGAAGCTGAAGGAGGACTTCATCTCCTCGATCTCCCACGAGCTGCGGACACCGCTCACCTCGATTAAAGGCTGGAGCGAGACGCTGGCCTCCGGCGATCCGAGCGATGTAGAAGAGCTGAATCTGGGGCTGAAGATCATCGATCGGGAGACGGAAAGGTTGGCCGGACTCGTCGAGGACTTGCTCGACTTCTCGAAGCTCTATGCCAAGAGCATCGTGCTCCATCCCGAGGCGCTCGACATCCGGAAGACGATCGAAGAAACGCTCCGCCAGTTCGAAGCGCGCGGGCAGCGGGAGTCGATCAAGATAACGGGAACAAGCGGGGACAAGCCGCTCGTTGCGGAAGTGGATGCCAATCGGCTCAAGCAAGTGTTCATCAATGTACTCGACAATGCGCTGAAATTTACGCCGCGAAACGGGACCATTACGGTAACGGCGGATCAAGACGACGGGATGGCCCGAATCCGCATTCAAGATACGGGAAGCGGCATTTCGCCCGAGGATTTGCCCCATGTGACCGAGAAGTTCTACAAAGGGACTAGCCAGCGCTCCGGAAGCGGGCTCGGCCTGGCCATCTGCAAAGAAATCGTCGAGCTGCATGGCGGGAGCTTCCGTCTGGAGAGTACGGTTGGCGAAGGAACAACGGTGACGATTGCATTACCGCTGATCGGTACGCAGCAACAGCAGAACCAACAACAGCAGAACCAACAGCAACTGCAGCAACAACAGCAGAACCAACAGCAACAGCAGCAACAACAGCAGAACCAACAGCAACAGCAGCAACAGCAACAGCAACAGCAGCAACAGCAACAACAGCAACCCCAACAGCCGCCGGAAGCGGCAAACCCAAAATAACCCGATCGGCAGCAGCCGACCGGGTTATTTTGGAGCTTGCATTTATTCTTTATAGAACAGCGACTTGTGATTCTTGGTTACATAGGCAATCGCGATAATCGCCAACAGGATGACAAGGCTGGAGAACCAATGTGCGGTGATCCAGTCGATAAAAGCTGGCATACACAGCCCCCTCGGGTGAAGCGAGATAAAGTTAGTGTGCCAGATATTAGGCGAGTTATGCGTTTCTGCCCAGCGAGGCAGCGCTGCTTTGTGCAATGCGAAATTCTAACGAATCGTAGAGGGCTTATTTCACCGAAATTAGGGGTTTCGAGATTCTAACGAATCGTAGGGGGCTTATTGTGGGAAAATCGGCTCCCAAATACACACTTGTGGTCAAATAAGGCCTGTACGATTCGTTAGCCTATTTTTGGAGCCGTTTTCGGGCAAATAAGACCTGTGTGGTTCGTTAGAGCGATCACGCAACTCAAATTGCGCATCTCGCACCAGATAACGCTCCCCCCACCTCGCACCACGCCGCGTCCAACTGCGATAATCTAACGAATGGCGCCCCGCCGCGTCCAGCTTGCGCTTACTAATCGTAGGGGAGATATTTCGCCCTGATTTCCGAGCGTCGAGATTCTAATGGGGAAATAGCAATAAGAAAGTTCATTCCCGACAACAGTGGAAGACAATGCCACCGCTCTTGTGGTTTAATAAGAAATATCCAACTCAACTCTTCCAAAAGGTGGGCTCGCAGATGAAGCATGCTAAACGGTCATCCTTTCGCTTTACGCTCGTGCTTGGCGCAGTAATGCTGCTAGTGGCAAGTATGGTGCTCACGGGCTGCAACGAGAAGAAGCTTAACGTCAACGATACGCCACCGGTTGCCGAAACGCCGACGGAGCCAGCGGAAGCGCCTGCAGAGACGGCGCCGGTTGACCCGCCCGCCGTGGATCCGCCTCAATATATTGCACCGCTCACCGGCTTGCCGCTGGATAGCGAACCTACGCAGCGTCCGATCGCCGTCATGGTGAACAACTTCGCCGCGGCGCGTCCTCAGTCGGGATTGCCGAACGCCGATGTCGTCTGGGAAGTGCTTGCCGAAGGCGGCATTACAAGGCTTGTAGCCGTCTACCAAAGCGACACCTCGACGAATCCGATCGGTCCGATTCGCAGCAACCGCCCTTACCTCATTCGTATCGGCGAAGCTTACCATTCCGTATTGGCTCATGCAGGCGCGAGCACAGATGGCTACGACATCCTGCAGCATCATGACAAAGATTACTTAGACGAAATCTCCAACGCCGGCGCTTATTTCTACCGCGAATCGTTCCGCAAACCGCCGCACAATCTGTACTCCAATCTAGAGAAGCTGCGTGCCGGAGCCGCGAAGAAGAAATATGCGGAAACCGTAGAGATCCCGACGTTCACCTGGTCCGAGCAAGGAGCAACATCGGCGGGAGCGGCGGCAACGACGGTCGAGATTCATTTTCTGCTGAAGGATTACAAGCTGTCCTACCGTTACAACGAGACGACTGGCCTCTATGAACGCTCGGTTAACGGCAAACCGCATACCGATCTCACGACGAACAACCAGCTGACGGCTACGAATCTCGTGGTCATCGGCGCGAAACATAAGACTTACGACGACTATGGCCGGCTTGAGATTGATCTGGAGAGCGGCGGTCCGGCGATGCTGATTCAGAAGGGCAAGGAAGTCGACTGCACGTGGGAGCGCAGCAGCGACGGCGTCATTCGCCTGATGAAGGACGGACAGGAGCTGCCGTTCGTACCCGGACATACCTTCTACCACATCGTTCCGATGACGCCGACGTTTGCGGGGCATGTGAAGCTCGGCATATAATGAATAGATTAGACAGCGTAACGTGGAGGAACAGAGCTTGGAATCGACTACGAAGCAAAATGAACAGTCCTGGAACACCGGCGCATACGGGGCGTGGCTGAAGCGTTTCGGCACGCCGGCCGAGGCGGCGGACAAAATCAAATCGGCACCCGAGAAGCGCGTCGGTTCGGCACTTGAGCATATGGGAAATGTGAGCGGGAAGCGGATCGTGAATCTGCTTGGCTCGAACGGCAACAAAGCCGTGGCGCTTGCGCTGCTTGGCGCAGAAGCAACCGTCATCGATTTCTCCGCGGAGAATGAACGTTATGCCACGGAACTAGCCGCTGCGGCAGGGGTTCCGCTCACCTATATCGTGGCTGATGTGCTGAAGCTGCCTGATTCGGTGCTGAACGGAAGCTACGACATCGTGTATATGGAGTTTGGGATTCTGCATTATTTTCTGGACCTACTCCCGTTGTTTGAGGTTGTCCGCGGGTTGCTTCGCCAAGGAGGGACGCTCGTGCTGCAGGATTTCCATCCCGTCTCCACGAAGCTGATCTCCTCGCGCGGCACAACGGCGAACATTCGCAAACACAAGGTGGACGGCGATTATTTCAGCACGGAGCTGGAGGAGAAGGAAGTCGCATTCTCCAAGTTTATGTCGGAGGATCAAGAAGGGGCATCGGAAGTACCCAAAGTGCTGCTGCGCAACTGGACGCTCGGGGAGATCGTAACGGCGGTTGCTTCCGGGGGATTGTGCATCAAGCTGCTGGAAGAGCTGCCGAACGCCTCGTCGGACGTGTTCGACAAAGGCATTCCGAAGACCTTCACCATCGCAGCCGAGAAGCTGTAAATCGCGATAAGCAGGAGAAGCCGGAGCAGATCCGGTTTCTTTTTTTTTGCGCCGGAGGCGGTTAAAATCGGATGTGCCGGAAAACAATAGAAGGGCAAGGCAGCCTCAAATGAAAATAATGAACGATTTTTGATAATTAGTCATAAAACCTTTACAATCCCTTAACAATTGGGTTGTAAACTGTGTTAAGATATTGTCGGTTTCATATGGAGATTGTAGAAATTTACCGGCAACCAAATTAGCGCGACAGCGAAGGGGATAGTTATGTTTAAGAAAAAGAACGATGTGTTCTTTACGACACTGGAAGCGATGGCGGATACGATTCTGGAAGGCGTGCTCTACTTTGAGCAGAACGTTTCTAAAATCAAAGATGCCGGACAGTTTGCCAAAACGATGAAAGAGTATGAGAGCAAATGCGACCGTCATGTACATACGATTCTGACTGAACTGAACAAAACGTTTATTACGCCAATCGAGCGTGAAGATATTTTGAAGCTGACGACGTCGCTTGACGATGTGCTTGACGGCATCGAAGCTTGCGCTTCCCGTTTCGAAATGTACAACATTACGGAGCCGGACGAGTATGTCACGCTCTTCGCAGAGAACATCCTTCGCTGCGCGCAGCAAATCAAGAAAGCGATCTACCTCCTCTCCGAGAAGAAGCTGCTTGCGATGCGCGAGCCTGCTATCCATATCAACGAGCTTGAGAACCAAGCCGATGATCTGCTTCGCATCAGCGTGAAGAGCTTGTTCGCGAACGTGAAGGATCCGATTGAGCTGATCAAGCGCAAAGAGGTTTATGAGCGTCTGGAGCAAACGACCGACTATTGTGAGGATGTCGCAAACACACTCGAAACCATCATTATGCGCAACAGCTAAGGAGCGGGACGAGCAGGCATGGACATTTACATTTGGGTTGGCATCGTTATATTTCTAGCATTGGCCTTTGATTTTATTAACGGTTTTCACGATACAGCTAACGCAATCGCGACGACAGTGTCGACACGTGCATTGTCACCGCGGATGGCGATTATTCTTGCGTCTCTGATGAACTTTATCGGGGCGATTATGTTTACGGGCGTGGCGAAGACGATCGGGGGCAAAATCGCGAATCCGGCTACGCTTGACCATGGCGTGCAGGTTGTAGTCGCGACGCTGATCGGGGCCATTGCATGGAACCTGGTTACGTGGTGGTTCGGTATCCCTTCCTCGTCTTCACATGCTTTAATCGGGTCATTGACCGGCGCGGTTGTCAGCTCTGCCGGATTGGACGCGATTAATGGCAGCGGATTTATCGATATCTTAAAGGCACTTATTCTATCGCCGCTCATTGCATTCGCCGGGGGCTTTATCGTGATGTGGATATTGAAGCAGATTTTTGCAAAATCCAATCCCCATCACGTCAATAAAGTGTTCCGCTCGAGTCAGATTCTGACGGCGGCATTCCAATCGTTCACCCACGGGACGAACGATGCGCAGAAGGCGATGGGGATCATCACGTTCGCGCTCGTCACAGCGGGCATCCAAGATAATACCGATCATATTCCGCTCTGGGTTAAGATTTCCGCAGCGACGGCTATGGCGCTCGGTACTTCGATCGGCGGCTGGAAGATCATCAAGACGATGGGTACGAAAATTTTCAAAATCGAGCCGATCAACGGCTTCGCGGCGGATATCACATCGGCAACCGTTATCCTAACGGCAACGATGACGCATCTGCCGGTAAGTACGACGCATGTAATTACCTCTTCCATTCTCGGGGTGGGCAGCGCGAAACGCTTCTCCGCCGTCAAATGGGATTTGGCCGGACGGATCATCATCTCATGGATCATCACGATTCCGATTACGATGATTCTCGCGGCCGTGCTGTACCAGATTATCGCTTTGTTTATCTAACACGTATGTAAAAAGGCTGAACGTCTCGCAAGCGGCACTTAAGGTGCGCTTGGTCGAGAGGTTCAGCCTTTTTTTCGCTGGTGCGGCCGGTTATCGACGAGGGCGTCTGCGGCGCGGGCCGCCGGGCGTTACACCGGATTTGCTTCCGGTCCGCCGGCGCTTCTTCTTGCGGCGCTTCGGCGGTGCGTCATCATCGTCGTCGGTGCTGGTTACCGAAGCTCCCTTCTTCCCGAAGGAGGAAGCGAGTACCTTGATCAGCGGCGCCATCTGGGTGATGCTGCCGACCACTTTCTGAACCTTGCCCATCGTGGTCACAATACCGTCGATGCCGCCTAAACGGTCGACTACGCCTTTGAGGTCATTGAGACTCGTGGCGAGGTTGAAGCCGGACTTGGCGTCAGCCTTGGCATCCGGTTTGATGTCGATCTTCCCTGCTTCGATCATCGCGGGGAGATTGCCGTCGGACTCCGGAAGAGGTATAATTTGCTGGCCGGCCGCCGGTTGAATGGTAATCGATGGGACTCCGGTAGAGAACTCGGAGGATGAGAACGGGACCGGGGTTTTCCCTAACCCGACGCTTTTGTTAGTGTTTAAGCCTTGAAATGGATCCGATATTCCGGGAAAAGGACTTTGCTGCCGCCCATGATGCAGGCCTTGACCTTGCCCGCCGCTCTGGCTCTGCTGCTCATAGCTGCCGGCGGGTGGATCGTAGCGGTATTTCACGCAGATCACAACCTTTTTTGGCTTTTTATATAGTAGTCTATGGGATAGGCAAACATACGGACTGGACGAATGCCCGTATTTTCGTAATAAATTTCCGCAGGTGCGGGGTAACACTCGGTGATCATTGTGGGCCGACATGTCCTTCTGTTCTGTGAAGCGCTACAACGGTGACGCTTGAATAATGGTAGAGAAACGAATACAATTAACTTACTAGTTCAAGTAGGAGTGTGCGGACGATGCAATTGAAGAAGCTGAATGACAAGACGTTCGACCAGCTGTTTGAAGCAATTCTTACGCTGGAGACGGTGGAAGAATGCTATGTGTTCTTTGACGATTTGTGTACGGTAAACGAGATCCAGTCGCTGTCCCAGCGGCTTGAAGTGGCACGCATGCTTGGCAAGGGTGCGACATATAATCAGATTGAAGCAGAAACCGGCGCAAGCACGGCGACGATTTCGCGCGTGAAGCGGTGCCTGAACTACGGCAACGATGGGTACAAGATGGCGCTGGAGCGCGCAGGACGCTAACGTCATGCGGAAGCCTGGCGTGTTGGTTATTAGTCACGGCTCGCGCGAGGCGGGCTGGGTGAAGCTTGTGGATGAAGCGGTAGCGGCGGTTGTAGTTGGGCGAGAGGGTGGCGCTGGATTGAGCGCTAGTCGCGTTGAGAGCAGAGATGCTGGCGCTGGTCGCGGTGAGAGCGTTGAGAGCAGAGATGTTGGCGCTAATCGCGATGATAGCAGTGATGCTACCGAGCAGACTCATAGTAACCCTAATGGCGCCGATGTGCCGGTTGTCTCGGCTTTTCTGGAGATTGTAGAAGGACGTCTGATCCAAGACGGCATAGATCAGCTAGAAGCGGAAGGCGTGACGGAGCTCTACGTCCTTCCGCTTTTTGTGTCGTCCGGCAGTACGCATGTGGACGACATTGCACAGGCGTTCGGCGTTGCGCCGGTGTCGGCAAGGCGCCGGGGCGAGCTGGCGCCGTTTCGGGTTGGCGCGGGCATGAGCGTCCGCTTCGGCCTGCCGATCGACGACGATGCGGATATTGCCGAGCTGCTGCTCGGTAATATCGCGGAGCTGTCATCGGTGCCCGCGCGGGAGCGATTGCTGCTCGTCGCGCATGGTTCGCGCGAGCCGGTCTTCCACCGCCGCTGGCGGGATGGGATGCGGCAGCTCGCGGCGCGTGTCCGCGAGCTTGGCGGGTTTGGCGGCGCAGACATTGCGATGCTGCTACCGAACCAGGCAGCCTGCAAGCTGCGCGCGCTGCAGCGGCGGTACCCCGGCGACTCGTTCCTCGTTGTGCCTCTCTTTCTGAGCGAGGGTTATTTTACAAGAACGGTCATTCCGGGTCGGCTTGAAGGGCTGGACTACCGGTACAATGGCCGCGCGCTGCTGCCGAATCCGTACATCGTGCGCTGGATGGAGCGTCAGATCGAGAGCTGGCTGAGTGAGCTGAATGGTGCGAGATGACTTGTCGCTCGTCGCTGGTAATAACTGGCGAGGCGCGTTTGGGAAGTTCGTCATTTAGGTGTATAGTAGAGGGTAGAGAACGCGAGAAGATACGGGCAGCAGGATGCTTGCCGGTTGCCGTGTTTACGGGTGCGCGGAAGGCGCTGCCGTACACGGTCCGGAGTGAATGTGCCGGAGGTGGACTAGGTGACGATTAAGAGGGCGAGATTGATCTATAACCCGACATCGGGTCGGGAGGAAATTAAGAAGCGGCTGCCGGATATCCTGCAGCGGCTTGAGCGCGGCGGCATCGAGACGAGCTGCCACGCCACCGTGAGCGAAGGCGATGCGACGATCGCGGCATCCGAAGCGGCGGACCGCGGCTTCGACATGATCATCGCGGCCGGCGGCGACGGGACGCTGTATGAAGTGATCAACGGCTTGGCGGAGAAGGATGTACGACCGCCGCTCGGGATTCTGCCGCTCGGGACAACGAATGATTTTGCCCGTGCGCTTGGCATTCCGAAGCACTGGGAGTACGCGTGCGATCTCATCATTCAGCAGTACACGAAGCCGATCGATCTGGGACGGGCGAATCAGCGTTATTTTATCAACATTGCAGGCGGGGGTTCCTTGACGGAGCTGACCTATGAAGTGCCGAGCAAGCTGAAGACGATGATCGGGCAACTGGCCTATTATATGAAGGGTCTTGAGAAAATGACCCGCCTTCGGCCAACGGAGCTGCGGCTCCAGGCGAAGGAGATCGGCGAGATCCATGAGGAGATCATGATGTTCCTCATTTGTAATAGCAATTCGGTCGGCGGCTTCGAGAAGCTGGCACCGGAGGCGAGCCTCAGCGATGGCCTGTTCGACGTGGTCGTGCTGAAGAAATGCAACCTCGGCGAGTTCATTCGGCTAGCGTCCCTGGCGCTGCGCGGCGAGCATTTGCATGATCCGCATGTGGTGCATTTTCAGACGCGCGAGCTGATCGTTACAACACCGGATTATGTGCAGCTGAACCTGGACGGCGAGTATGGCGGCACGCTGCCATGTACGTTCACGGTGCTGCCGTCGCATTTGAACATTATCGTAGATGAAGCGGGCAATTCTACTTATAAATAAACGGAACGAAGCAGATAGATGGATAAGGCTAGGCGAGACAACTGACTGAGGAAAACGGAGCGGGTTAAGAACAATGAGCAACAACAAGGTTAAAGTACCGACAGTAAGCAAAAATGATGAAGTCGTCGTCGACATTGTCGGCTTGACGCATGAAGGCGAAGGGGTAGGCCGTGCAGACGGCTTTACCCTTTTTATACAGGGAGCCCTTCCCGGCGAACGCGTCCGCGCGAAGGTGCTGAAGGTGAAGAAGACGTACGGCTACGCGAAACTGCAGGAGTTACTGGTTAAGAGCGCGGACCGGGTGGACGCGCCTTGCCCGATCTATAAGCAGTGCGGCGGCTGCCAGCTGCAGCATCTGAGTTACGAGGGGCAGCTCGCGTGGAAACGGCAGCATGTGGTGGACAATCTGGAGCGGATTGGGAAGCTGCGGGTTGCTGGGGCAGACGGCGCGAGTGAAGGCCTAGTCGGCGGTGAGGCGGCTGCGGTGATTGTCCATCCCACTGTTGGGATGGACGAGCCATGGCGCTATCGGAATAAAGCATCCGTGCCGATGGGTATGGCCGCTGTGGCTATGGGTGGCGATGGTGACGGGCTATTCTCAGAAGAGCGCCTAATCGGCGGTTTCTACACGCGTGGCAGTCACCGCATCATTGATATGGACGAGTGCATGATTCAGCATTCGCACAATGATGATATTGTGGCGCGCGTGAAGGCGATCGGCCGCGAGCTTGGTATTTCGGCCTATAACGAAGAGACAGGCCGCGGATTGCTGCGTCATGTTATGACGCGCGTTGGATTCGTGTCTGGCGAGGCGATGATCGTGCTGATTACTAACGGGGGGCACATCCCTCAAGTGGACAGCTGGATCAAGATGATCCGCGAAGCCGTGCCTAACGTGAAGAGTATCGTGCAGAACGTGAACAAGCGAGATACAAACGTCATCTTCGGCGATGAGACCCGCGTGCTATGGGGCAGTGAGGTTATCTATGACGAGCTCGATGGCATTCGTTTTGCCATCTCGGCTAGGTCGTTTTATCAGGTAAATCCGGTACAAACGGTTGAGTTGTACCGCAAAGCGGTTGAGTATGCCGCGCTGACGGGGAAAGAGCGGGTTATCGATGCCTATTGCGGTATCGGTACGATTTCGCTATTCTTGGCGCGTCAAGCTGGTCATGTTTACGGCGTCGAAATTGTGCCGGAGGCGATTGCGGATGCGGAGCGGAATGCGAAGCTGAACGGGATTGAGAACGCCTCGTTCGAGGCTGGCCCAGCTGAGGTCGTGATCCCGCGCTGGCGTAAGGAAGGCATTGTACCCGATGTAATCGTCGTCGATCCACCACGTAAAGGGTGTGACGAAGCGTTATTGGAGACGATTCTGGCGATGCGGCCCGAGCGGGTGGTGTATGTGTCTTGTAATCCGTCGACATTGGCACGCGACTTGCGCGTGCTGGAGGATGGCGGGTACCGGACGGTTGAGGTGCAGCCGGTGGATATGTTCCCGCATACCGTTCACGTAGAATCGGTGGCTTTGTTGGTGAGGGAGAGTAAAGCGTAATTTAATCTTCAAATTTACTGTGTAAAGTTGATGTGAAAATCAGATAGAAATTAACCAAAATGAAACGAAGACGTCAGTGAATTCCCAGGCGTCTTTGTTTTTGTCATTAGGGGGCTTTAGATGAAAAGGTGGTTTATATAAATGACATCTTTTATACCAGTGAAGCGATTGGTAAATTAAATTAAGAACGTATGTTTCGTGACAATGATATGTCTGTAAAAAGTTTTATAATCTAAGTAGACTTCAACCGAGAGGGGAAATGGGTTTGAAAATCATAAGGGAATAGAAGAGTTATTATGCCTATAAACGGTAAGGTGAATTTGATTTTGTACGGAGACAAACTATATGAAGAAGTATAGAATGCAGGTTTATTCATTAAAGCACGACGAATGGAATAAGGAATCAGTACTTAAGCTACCGGATAAGAATTCATTGAGGCAATGATTTGATGCAGAGAGGAGTTAGTTAGAATGGCCGATATTGAAGATCATGGATTAAGTTGTCATTCGCTCATTGAAAAGGCGATTGAATTTGCCGCATATGCACATCGAAATCAGACCCGCAAAGGAACAGAAATTCCATATATAAGTCATCCGTATGCGGTAGGAATGATTTTGTTAAAGGCAGGTTGTAAGGAAGAAGTCGTAGCAGCCGGGATCCTGCATGATACGCTTGAGGATACCGAGACGACCGATGAACAATTGCGTGGGATGTTCGGCCCCGTTGTTCTTGAAACTGTTCAGGGCTGCTCTGAACCCGACAAAGGAGCCACTTGGGAGGAGAGAAAACAGCATACGCTGGAGGCTCTGAAAACGTCCAATTTGGCCATTCGACAGGTGTCTTGCGCAGATAAGCTGAACAATATACGCTCGATCAGACGCGATTTGGAGCATTATGGCGAAGACATCTGGAAGCGATTCAAACGGGGACGTGAGAGCCAGCAATGGTATTATACTGGGCTAGTTGAAAGTCTTGGGTACGTATCGCGATTCCCGCTCTTAGACGGATTGCAAGATGAGATAGAGCAAGTTTTCGGAGTCCCATTGGCGCAACCAGAATGGAGTAAGCTTCGAAAGAGCCGGAAATTTATTGATCTGGCTTTTGAAACTGCGTATGGCAACATCTCTGATATTGAAGAGCGGCAGCCGAAGTTTGTGAAGCTAGGTGCATGGGATCTTGTACAGCATATCCACGAAAGAGCTTATCCGCTATATCCGGAATATCAAGACGATTTTGATAGGCTGATAACTTATTTACAAGAAAGGGGCATTGAGTTTGAATTTAACAGTGAAGGCCCCGCTATTCTTGTAGGCTTCTGCACTGTACTTATGAGTGCATTAAACATGTATCCTTCTGAGGTTTTGCATCATTTCAAGCGTGGTATGAAGCGCGGAATTTTATAATAGTATGTACATCATGGCATACTTCAATTATTGAAGATAATCACTTGAATGAACTTAGAGAGTATGAGGAAAGGCACCAGGTTATCAGTAGCCAGAAAGTACACTCGTATTCTTAATCATTCACGTTCTCTTCCATATCATTAGGGGAGTATTATTGAAGTTCGTTTCTTACACGCTACGACTTCGGATGAATTGGCGATAAAAAATGCACAAAGGGGCGTCATGTAACCATCCCAAGCAGCGAAGCGAGCTGGCCAAACGGCCGGTTTTCTTCTTTTTGTCCGGATGAATAGACGATTTGATTTGTAAACATAAACTCCTCAGTTACTCTGTTTTTCTGAAAAGTCAGTTTCGGAAACACCTTCACGAACAATTTGGCCGTATTGAAAGCATCGTCCAGGGCGTTATGCTGTTTACCGAAGAATGGAATGTCTAGGAGTGCTAGGGATTTCACTAGTCCGAGGCGCTGATTTATGTCGGTTTCCTGGAGGCAAGTAAACTGCAACTGTATGTCATTATAATTCTGTAGTAAGTTTAGATCGATACTATGATGATGACAGTGCTTAATCATTTGATACTTATCATCGGGTCCCCATGAACACAGAAAGTACTCTTCAGCACCTAACCACTCATAAAATGCCCATGCTGCCTCATTGAATCTCGGAGCATGGCTAACTTGCTCTTGCGTGATTCCGGTAAACTCCGTAGTCAGTTTCGAAAGATACGGACGGGTTGTCGGTTTCACGTGAGTGTGGAAGAGGTCAGTCATTACAAGCCGCCCCTCAAGGACACGAAGCTCAATGGCTCCAATTTCTATGATTTCGGATAGATATTTCTGCGTGCGAGAAACGGTAAATTCGAGGTCGTATACAATATACTTCATTTATAAAGTCTCCATTCATGGGTTATGGAGTCAGTATAACGAAGCCAATTGACAGCTGGGTGTCTCGAACAGATGTTTGATTTATAAAGCTTGCGTTATAGCTAATTTCTTCCAACGATTGGAGCTTAAAATGATGTTCGTTTGTAAGAAGAAATTCAGGAATGCTTCGTAAGGAATTATTGTAAAGAGTAGAAAATATTTGGAGGATACAGTTGAATCATGTCGAATATATCTCCTCGAGATTTGTAAATCGGTTTCGAGGAGAACATATATGATCGACAAAGTCATCCGCATCTTTAATATTATTAATGCCATTCAGGCAAACCCCGGCATATCTGCGAAGGATCTTGCTTTCAAATGTGAAGTGAATATTCGTACAATTTATAGAGATATGGATATTCTTGATCTGATTGCTCCGGTTCAAAGAGAGGGCAGAGGCACAGGTTACCGCTTTATGGGGAAATTCTTCCTATATCCGTTAAACTTTACTGAGCAGGAGGCGCTTGTCTTCTCTTTACTTCCTTCTGTACTGGACAAGGATAAGCTGCCGCCTGGTTTTGATACCGCCTATGATAAGGTTATGGGAACGCATCTTAAGGAGAAATCCCGCCAGAATAGTATCATCGAAGATATTACAGGTATTATTCAAATGGGTACGCCTGCATATCGTAAAGACAGCCCTAATCTGTTACAGCCCATCATACAGGCAATTCTAGTGCAGCGAACCATACATACGGAATACCATACTCAATCGCGTAACGAGACAACAGTTCGTAAGATCGATCCATACTACCTTGTGCCACGCGATCAACGATTCTACTTAATTGGCTATTGTCATTTGAAGCAGGATATTCGCACGTTCCGCATTAGTCGGTTCTTGAAAGCAGAGCTTACTACCCAGGAATTCGACAAAGGTGATTTCAATATCAAGAAGTATTTGAAGAACACCTGGTCCATAGAGCAGGGAGACAAGAATATCACCTTTAAAGTCCGGTTTAGTGCGGAAGTTGCGCGCTACATTAAGGAAGAAGAATTGTTCGTGCACCCGCGTATGAAAGATAATAAAGATGGCAGTATGACATTTGAAGTAACGGTAAATAACGAGAAAGAATTCATGAGATGGATTCTTCAATACGGACCTGCTGCGGAAATCCTGGAGCCAAAGTCAGTGAGGGATTCGTTAAAGAATCAACTCAATGAGTGGGTAGAGATGTATAACAAATAGTATTTTACGAGGAGACCTAATATAGGTCTCCTTTTTCTAAAATCGAACAAACATTCGCTGACGCCTATGTTGTCGTAACCGAGTTGCATAATGTAGACGTAAGACATCGGGATTATGCATGAGATGGATTAGCGAAAATATTTAAGTGGGGGAATGAGTGAGATGAAGCTGCATTTGACCAATCATGCCTTTGATCGTTTCCGCGAATGGGGAAATGTACTTGAACTGGACTTCAAATGCTTTCAAAAGCAACTTAGAAGTGAAGCGAAACGTAATCTTTTGTTTTCTTGAATGGAAAGGCAAACCGGTTATTTACCTCCATCAAGCTTATTGGCGCTATGAAATGGATGCAAGAAAGCAGGAAGTTACGTTAATTACTTGCCTTGGTATCCTTGAATTTATTAGTTTCAACTCATTTTCAAGGCAAGAATCATTTAGGAACAATCGGTTTACAAGAAAGTTTGCCTACTAATTCTGATATTAACTGGAGGAACTCTTAGTGAAACAAACAGTATTATTTAACCATGCATGGAGCAGTTCGTATCTACCGGTTGGCGGAGCAGAGAAAGTATATCTACTTATAGAAGCGAAGGGTAACGCACCTTCTCAGACGAATCGGGCACCGATTAATCTATCTCTTGTACTTGATCGAAGTGGATCTATGGACGGCGAGCCGCTCACATTCAGCAAGAAGGCTTGCCAATTTGTTACTGACCAGATGGATGGCGGGGATCGACTTAGTCTGGTAGCGTTTGACGATGAAGTACACACTGTATTTGCCCCATCGAAGGTTATGCATAAAGAAGTAATGAAAAAGAAGATCGAATCTATCCAGACCGGCGGCAGTACGAATTTAAGCGGCGGATTGATCGAAGGAGCGCAGTATGTCCGGAAAAGCGCACAGGAAGGCATTGTAAACCGTGTCATTCTCCTGTCTGATGGGCATGCAAACCAAGGTATCACTAAGAGGGACAAGCTGGCTGCTATAGCAGCAGAATACCGTTCCTTAGGTGTTGGCATTACAGCAATGGGAGTAGGTGATGGCTTCGATGAGGAGCTAATGGAGGCGATCGCAGAGCATGGCGGCGGGAACTTCTACTACATTGATAAGCCGGATCATATCCCCTCTATCTTCGAACAAGAGCTTCAAGGCTTGCTTAACGTAGTATCTCAAAATATGAAGCTGACGCTGCAGACAACTGACTCGACTCGAATTACAGGTATTTATGGTCATAAATTCGAGCAATACCTAGGTGAGTATACCGTACTTGTCGGCGATCTTTATCATGAGGAAGTGAAGTCGATTCTAGTGGAACTGAGCCTTGATCCACATACGCAAGGTATGCATCCGGTGCTGCTGTTAAACTGGGAATACGTCGATGTATCGGAAGGAGCAGCGGCTTGCTCATATAGCTGCGAAGTTCATGCGGAGTTTACGAATAATCTTCAGCTGTTGAATCTTCCCGGTAATGTTGATGTACAGAAGCGGGTTCAACTGACCCAATCAGCCAGAGTAATTGAAGCTGCAATGGAGGCTTTCGACAGCGGGAATATGCAGGGTGGTCAGGAGATGCTGAAACAACAGGCTGATCAAATGCTGGCTATGTCCGTGCAGCTAGGTGCTCCGATCTTAGCGGAAGAATCTGAGAAGTTATACAACCGTCTTGAAAATTTTACTTATTCGAGCCGTACTCGTAAAGAACTGCATGAGCAAAAATACCGCCAAATGAAGCGTCGTTAATCAAACAGTAATAGAAGAAGCATATTCCATATCTTGGAGTGTGCTTCATTTCTTTTATTTACAGCTTCGAACATATATTCGCTGTCATCATTATGTCGTTAACGGTGCGTAAGATGGATTTAACGGAAGAAATGGGGATAACAAGGAGAATGATAGATGATCGCGAAATTATTTAAGTGGTCTTTTAGACGGATAGAGGTAACTTAGGAACTAATAGCAGCTAAGGCGGTGTAAGTCATATGAATCAATCTTGGATGACAAATATATATAAGATCTGTAAGGAGAATCTCTTTTGTCGGAAAATCATCCTGGTTGATCGGTATGAGCAAGGCGAACAATGGTTGAATCGGATCTGCAGGGAACATGGTCCGATTATGAATACAGAAATTGAAACGATTAAATCTTTAATTACGAAACGATCGAAGCAGGAGTTAGTAAAGCAGGAGATTACATTACTGAGTGGTGATCAAACCTTCTGGCTTATTAATAATTTGATGCTGGAGATTGCGCAGCATTATTCGGAATACCTTCCCGTGGAAATGATAACGTCTGGTATCGTGCAGAGTTTTCATGATGCCATTCAGGAGCTTAGAGAGGCTGATCTTCGGTCATCTGAATTAACTGTCGAACAGTTTGAAAGTAAGCAAAAAGGTTTGTATATGCTGGAGCTTCTATCTGCATATGAGAACCGGTTAAAAGATGGCAAGTTCACCGATTTTGCCGGGCTGCTTTCCTATTTGCCTGTAAGCAGTGGTGTTGAAGATGAATTAATTATTACTAGAGATGCCGGAGCAGCGCACTCCTATATAGAACGAGAGATGCTGGATCGAGTTGCAGGGCCGCGTTTGCATGTTATTCAAGAAGAATCACGATTCCCGGAATCGCTCTACATACAATTGAGTACGAAACCTGAAATATTTCAAGCAGCAGGCAGTATGGCTGAAGTTCGTGAAGTGCTGCGAAGGGTATGCAGTCACGAGATACCATTTGATAACGTTGAAGTAATCCTCTCTGATTACAACCTATATAACACGGTCGTGCATAACATATCGCAGTCTTTAGACATACCCTGTACATTCTCGAAAGGGTTATCTGCTACGTTCACACAAGTGGGCAAAGCTGCGCTTGCTTATCTGGAGTGGCTGGCTCGTAACTATGATGTGGACTGCATGCTGAATGCGCTTAGGCATGGTTTTATATCATTTTGGCAGGACGAGAGCTCGGTTTCATCGATCGCGATCATTCGCTGTCTGGAACAAAGCGGTATTGGCTGGGGGAGAGCGCGATATGCGGTTTTGCAGTCAGTAGAAGGAGAAGATGGAACAGGCGCAGATAATGCTGCTCTAAGAGAGTTGAATGCTATTTTTAGCGATTTGTTTACTGCCCTGCCGGAAGAAGAGAACTGGAAACCGCTTATCGTACTTAGAGGGTTGATTCAATTTCTGGATCGTTGTACAGCACCTGTTAGCGTGGAGGATGCTGCGGTGCTCGCGGTATTACGTGAACAAGCGGATTGCTTGGCCGCTGTTAATCCGCAGACAGTAAGCAGTGAGAGTGCCATTCGTTATGTAAAGGAAATTGTAACGGGCATAAACATTCGCAGTAACAGTCCCAGAAGCGGACATATCTACATATCTTCCTTGCAGGATGGAGGAGATTCCGGTCGGGCGCATACTTTTATGATTGGAATGAATGAGTCTGCATGGTCGGTCCAGACGAGGCAGGATCCGGCACTGTTTGATATGGAGCGGGCAAACATGGGGCGCTTATTGACTTCGGTAGAACGAGCTGAAGAGAGAGTACTGGAAAGAAATAGCCGCTTAGGTCATATTAGCAGTCATGTCACGTTTAGTTTCTGTTCTTATGATCCATTTGATCAGAAAGAAGAGCATGCAGCGTTTGAACTGCTTCAGGTTTGCCGCGAAGTTTCGGGAAATCAGTTAATGGATTTCACGGCTATGAAAAGTTATTTAGGCAAACCCGTTGGTTATTTACCTGGTCAAGGTGACGGGTCTTCTCATGAGTTGGATAGTTCGGACCGCTGGTTGGGCCGGCTAACTGAGGGTGGCAGACTAAGCAATGGTACATCTTCGCTGCTTCATTCGTATCGGTTTGCATCCAAGGCATACCACGATTCGACGCTGGGCGGGAATGGTTCCGGTCAAGATGGAATACTGGATATGAGCACGTTTACCATTCAGTATAGAGGAAATTCGGAAGCTTATTTGAGCGTGACACAACTGGAACGGTATGCAGAGTGCCCGCGGAGATTCTTCTACTCATCCATACTGAAAATTCGTGAAAAGGATACGGCCGTATTCGACCGTTCACAATGGTTGGGACCTGCGGATCGGGGAAGTTTGCTGCACCGCATCTTTTATCTTTATTTAAAAGAAGCGATCTCGCTGACGGACAGTGGTGAACCTCGTCATGATCGCACGCTATTAATGAAAATAACGAAGGAAACTATTCAGGAGTATCAGGTTATGGTGCCGCCGCCGAGCCTGCATATTTTTCATAAGGAATCTGAGGCTATCCGGAAGGATGTCGAAGTGTTTTATAAAGTCGAGCTGGAGCGGATGACCAAACCGCGGTATTTTGAGCTGGAGCTGGAAGAAGAAGGCGGACCGCTGACGGTAGAGTTAGAGAATGGACTCGTAATTCGACTGAAGGGGTTCGTGGATCGGGTAGATGAAATCCGCCCACATCATTATAAGATTTTTGATTACAAGACGGGAAGACCGAGCAAATACGATGAGAACGACTACTTCGCTCAAGGCACGCAGTTGCAGCACGCTCTGTATGCTGTGGCTGTTGAACAATGGTTAAGAACCAAAGGCATTGATGTGAATGCGCAGGTCGTGGAGTCGGCCTATTATTTTCCCACTGAACGGGGGAAAGGCGAGGAAGTGTCCCGAATCCAGGACAGACGAGCGGAATTATCTAAGCTGCTGAGCAGCATGCTTCATAATATTGAATCCGGCGTATTTGTTCCTACTACTGAAGTGAGCAATTGCAAATGGTGTGATTATCGAGAGGTTTGCAGTAATGAAACGGCCTTGATTGAGGTCAGGGGGGCAGCTAATTATGCATAGTGATCAAGTGGCAAGGGATCGCATTGTACAGGATTTGGACACAACATTCCTAGTTGAAGCTGGTGCCGGGTCCGGTAAGACAACTTCACTTGTAGGCAGGATGATCGCCCTTATCGAGAACGGAAAAGCCACTGCCGATCAGATTGCAGCAATTACGTTTACACGTAAAGCGGCAGATGAACTTAAGAATCGGTTTCGATTGGAGCTTGAGAAGAAGCTAAGTACAGTGACTAATGAAATAGCGGTCGTAAACCTTCGCCAAGCGCTGAAGACCATTGACCGCTGCTATATTGGTACGATTCATTCCTTCTGCGGCAGGCTCCTGCGCGAACGTCCTATAGAGGCGAAGCTTGATCCTATGTTTCAAGAGATAGAGGAGCAGGAGGCATTGGCATTCCGGGACCTTTGTTGGGATGAGTATTTACTACAGCTAAACGAATCCGGGCAGGAGCAGGAAATACAAACTCTGGAGTCGCTGCAGGTCTCAGTAGAGGACCTCAAGCATGTTTATAACCGAGTCTCTTTGTATACCGATGTTCACATCGAATTACAAGTTATGCTACGACCGGATTTTGATCTTATTCGTCTCTCCTTGCCTCCGATGATAGATGAAGCTTTCGCCTATCTGCCAATCTTAAAGCCGGAGAAAGGCTGGGATAGACTTCAGCAGATGATTCGGAACGGCAGAAGGATGATCCAATTGTACGGGGTAAAAGATGACATCCGCATTCTGAATCTGGGGCTTCTATTTGAACGAGAAGTGGCTGCAACCTTAAATCGCTGGACGGATAAAGATATGGCGAAGCAGTTTAAGGTGGCCTTTCAAGAGTGGCAATTCCGAGTCCTAAATCCCTTTCTGCGAGCATGGCGTGAGCATCTGTATCCACAAGTAATTACGTTTGTCATGCCGGCAATTCAATATTGCGCCCGTAGACGCAATGAGCTGGGATTGCTGGACTTCCAGGATTTATTGATGCGTGCGACATCGCTTCTTCGTGAACATAAGGAAGTGCGATCATTCTTCACTAATCGTTACACCAGATTATTTGTGGATGAATTTCAGGATACAGACCCGATTCAGGCAGAGCTCATGTTTCTGCTCACAGGCGATAATCCGACGGAGTCGAACTGGCGTAACGTGACTCCGAAGCCCGGCTCATTGTTCGTAGTAGGGGATCCGAAACAGTCTATTTACCGGTTCCGCAGAGCAGATATCTCTACCTATAATGCGGTGAAAAATAAGATAGCAGCCCATGGTGAAGTATTGCAGCTGAGTTCAAACTTTCGATCTGTGCATGCTATTGGTCAGTTTGTTAACTATGATTTCAATTCTCGATTCCCACGGACAGAATCCGAGCATCAGGCAGCTTTTGTCCAAATGGAAACTAAGTTAACTAATCCGAAAAGTAACCTTGGTGCACAGTACGGTATACAAACATTAACGGTCCCGAAGCTGCAAGGTGGTAAAGCTGTTATCGCTGATGCGGATGCGGATTGGGTTACCCGATATATCGCTTGGGCTTGTGCGGGGAATTTGAAGATTCAAGAAAGAGATCGATCTGGTGAGATTGGTTTAAGACCCGCGGTTCCGGGAGATTTTCTCATTCTGCATAAGCGCAGGGAGTTTCTACACTTATATGCACAGAAGCTGGAAGGCTACGGCATACCTGCAGTAACGGCGGGTAGCTCGACGCTATATGAGGAAATTATTAGTTTAGCTGCCCTTGCCAAGAGTCTGAATGATTCGGATGATCGAATCGCCCTTCTCGCTGTGCTGCGGGGGTTGTTCTTCGGTGTGAGTGATAATGCTCTGTTCCATTATAAAATGGAAGGTTTCCCGGTATCGTATACTTTTCTTCCGGATCGTTCTGCTGTATCAGAGACAGCCATGCCGGTATATGAAGCATTGGAACAACTGTCTGTTTATTTGCGGAAGATGAGATCGATGTCAGCATTGTCGGCGCTTATGTTTATCATCGATGATTTGGGATTAATTCCGCTTGCTGCAATGGGGAAAAGTGGCTCGAATCGGGCCGGCACGTTGATTAAATTACTTTACCTTCTGCAACGAGAAGAAATGGCCACTGCAAGTTGGCCGGAGCTTTGCGCGTATGTAGTACATATTGCTGAAGAAGCTTCAGTAGAAGCTGAAGATTTATACGCAGGCCAACACGAGGCTGTTCGAATTATGAATTTGCATAAGGCCAAGGGACTGGAAGCCCACGTCGTTTTCCTCGCTTGTCCTTGCGGTGAATCGGATCACGATGCTTCTGAGCATATTAATCGCTCCGGTGAATCTGTTAAGGGCTACTTTAACATTACACGCAAAACAGGATATCAGAACGATGTTATTGCTCATCCTCCGGGCTGGATTGAGCTAGCGGAGCGAGAGCGTTTGTATATGAATGCAGAGAAGGAACGGCTACTTTATGTAGCTGCTACTCGTGCGAAACAGCTTCTTGTCATAAGCAGGTACCCTGATCGGCCGGCGGTAGATCCTTGGAGTGCGTTTGAGAGCAGTCTCCGGGATGCGAAGGAGATCGAAGATGTACAGGTACGCGAGATTACATCGCCTGTATATGATGTGAGGCACGATGAATTAGAGGATGCCAGGAGTGGTCGGCAACAACGCGAAGCTCTTGCGGTTCCATCGTACCGAGTTGCATCCGTTACTGAGATCGCCAAAAGTGCCGGTGTTCAGCCGCCGCGTCCGCTAGCAGGGCGGGGAATGGCATTTGGAAGTACCGTTCATCGCTGCATTGAGCTTCTTGGTGCTGGTAGAACGCCAGAGGAACTTGGGATAGATATAAGAGCCATTGCAGCTGAAGAAGGACTGGTAGAGTCACTAATTGTAGATGTTATGTCGATGCTAGAGGATGTTAGGCAGCATAAGATTTGGAAGAGGGGATTGGCTGCTAAGCGGAGGATCCATGAACTGCCTTTCCGAACACGAATGGAGAAGGTGGCAGGGGATGAGTCGACAGTACATACTCTTCTTAAGGGAGTTATTGATTACTTGTTCGAAGAGGAAGATGGCTGGGTCATCGTTGATTTTAAAACAGACGTCTATGAAGATGGTCAACTGGGTGCTTTTGTGGATTTTTATAGACCACAAGTTAAGGCTTATGCGGATGAATTATTGCGGGCGTTTGGAATTCAGGTGAAGGAAGCGGGATTGTGGTTTTTGCATGGGAATGAGTATGTAAGAATCTAACGTCCACAATAAGTATATTTAATGTATAAAATACTAAAAAAGAAATTTTTTCCTTTAGCTTAAGCGTATAGAAATTGGTAAAATAGTCCTGTAAGAAGTGAAGAATGAACTATAAAATCATGGCCAGGGGGATGCTCGTGATTAATATAAACTTGCCGGTGTATGATCGTTGCAGAAAATGGATAGGTGAAGCAAGGGAATTAGGACATGAATGGGAAGCAATAAGATGTGCTTTACGGCCAAACGAAGCAGGTATTAATGAGTTTTTAAAACAACAAACATCTACAAATTTTTGGCCAAATACTTTGAATAAGGAAGTATGGTATGAACTAGTAGACTCGGAAATAGAAGCTGAAATTAAAAGTCTATCAGTTGAAATAAAAGACAGAAAAGCTGTATTAGTTGATGATCGACTTGATACTGATGTATCGCTACCAACGGGAGAAAGGTCTTCTTGGCAATTGTATAGATGTCACTTGATAGATTCAGGTTTCAAGAAAGAATCCGTAGATGAAATAGAACAAGCAACTTTAGGAGTTTTAAAACGCCTCAATATCAATACTATGGAAACAGGGCCGATAAAAGGTCTTGTAATAGGGCATGTGCAATCCGGAAAAACCGCAAATATGGCTGCACTAATGGCAATGGCTGCCGACTGGGGATGGAACTTATTTGTAGTATTGTCCGGAACTATTGAGAATTTAAGGAAACAGACGCAGAGCAGGTTATTTAGGGACTTAAATCGAGATGGCAATTTAAATTGGTTGGGTCTGGAGCATCTCTCCAAAAGAAGTCCTTTAGGACAAAAAGCTCAAAATTTGAGGTTGGAAGACAGTTCAAATATGCGGTACTTTACAGTCTGCTTAAAAAATTCCGGTCGACTAAAGAATTTAATCGAATGGATGCAGTATGATCCACACAAACATAAGCAAATGAAAGTAATTGTAATTGATGATGAGGCAGATCAAGCCAGTGTGAACACGGCGGATATTAACACAAGTGAAAGGAAACAAATTAATAAACTTATTGTTAATTTAGTAGAGGGTAACACCTTCAAGGGAGATTCTTGTAATACCAAAGTCAAATCGATGAATTACATCAGTTACACAGCAACACCTTACGCGAATTTTTTAAATGAGTCTGCGCCTGAATCGCTCTATCCAAGTAATTTCATTAGAAGTCTTCAGCCTTCCAATGAATACTTCGGTCCCAGACAAATTTTTGGTATTGAAGGAACGGATGACTGTGACGGTCTCAACATAGTTCATGATATAAGTGAGGAAGAATACGAAGAGTTACAGTGCTTACATAATGGAGACTCTGATACTATACCGAAAAGTATGCAGGATTCAATTTGTTGGTTTCTGTGCTCGGCGTCAGCAATGCGGGTTTGGGGTCATTCAAAACCAATCAGTATGCTCGTCCACACCAGCCAAAAACAACAACATCATAAACAAGTTTCTGATGCGATCAGAAGTTGGATATCCACAATTGATCGAAATATTCTGATTAGTAAATGCAAATCGATTTGGATGACGGAAAGAGATATATTGACAATTGATTCATTCCGAGAAACGTATCCCGAATACGGAAGGACGAATGAAGAGCTGAACGATTATCCCGAATTTACGGAAATTGTTTCGCATATTGAAGTATTACTTGAGGAGATCACCCACATCCCCTTAGGTGAAGATAGTGAGTTTCAGTATCATGCAGGAATTCATTTGTGTGTAGATAATTGTGCTAACAACGGTATAACTGAAGAGGGTATGTTCGTTCGTCTTGCCTATCCGGATCCGGAGAAAGTGCAGCCGAAACCGGCGCCTGTTTTCATCATTGTCGGGGGTAGTACTCTGTCAAGGGGATTAACCATTGAGGGCTTAGTCAGTACCTATTTCCTACGTTCCACTTGTCAAGCTGACTCTCTCATGCAAATGGGCAGATGGTTTGGATACCGGAGAGGATATGAGTTATTGCCTCGAATTTGGATGACGCAGGACACTATAGATAAATTCAAGTTTTTAGCCGCTCTCGAAATGGAGTTAAGGCAGGATTTGGTGCGCTACATGATAGCGGCAGTAGACCCCAAGGAATATGGTCCGCGAGTGAAAAATACCCCCAAAGCTTCCTGGCTTAGGATTACGGCTAAAAACAGAATGCAGAGTGCAAAAGAAATAGAAATGGATTTTACCGGTACCAGCAGCGAAACATTCCTATTTGATAATGATGCACAGAAATTAAAGAAAAACATTGATATTACAGAAACTTTTATTGATAGTTTAGGGCGTTATAAGTTTAAAAAAAATTCTTCATTTATATGGGAAGGTGTAGAATTTTCCAAGATATACGATAAATTGTTACAACCATTTGAATTTAATCAAAATTCAAGAACTTTTAAAAAACCGGCACTGGAGATGTTTGCTGACTGGGTTAAGAATGTCAGTATTCACGAAAAGCTTCAAGCTTGGAATATTATAGTTGCCGGTTTAGGGAATTCCGAAAATGAAGAATGGCAGTGGAAAATCGCAAATGGCTCCGTCGGGAAAGTTAATCGTTCCAGAAAAATGGGGGTTGATGACAGCGTAATAAATATCGGTGTATTAAGGGATCCGAAAGATTTGCTGGCAGATGTGCAGATTGACATGTTGTCTAAAGAAACAAGAGAGAAGTTGGCAATCTCCAAATCCACAATTGATATAGAGCAAATTAGGTCTGAAGCAGGCCTCGGTAGGACACCTCAATTAATAATTTATCGTATTTCAAAAGACTCGACTGCTCGAGAAAACAATTCCAGTAATAGGGTAAATTTAAATGCTGTTGAAGACATTATTGGATTGTGTATAGTAATTCCAGGCGGAAAATCACGAGGAGTAAAGTCCCAAGCACTGACTATTAAATTAAACCGTAAGGTGAATGAAGTTTGGAGAGAAGAAGAATGAGAATAGAGGTTGCACAACATGCAAGAATGTCTGAAAGAGGGAGCTCCCTGTTAAGATTAATACAGAATAATGATATGCCCCTTTTAGATTTATTAATAAGAGAAAGTGTTCAAAACAGTTTGGACGCAGCAACTTCAATGGGATCCGAGCCTGTAGATATTTCCTTTCAAATAAGGGATTTCAATTCGTCGGAGCTTAATCAGGTTTTAGAAGGTATTCAAGAAAACTTAAATCAAAAGTTTCCTGATAACAAATATCAGCTGTTGGAAATTAAAGACTCTAACACAACCGGGCTAACGGGTCCATTGCATTATAATGATGTAATTGATAATCAGTTTGGTAATCTCCTGAAATTGATTTACGAGATTAGTATGCCTCAGCAAAAAGAAGGTGCAGGAGGCTCTTGGGGACTTGGAAAAACCGTTTATTTTAGAATGGGGATTGGACTGGTTTTTTATTATAGCAGAATTATCGATGAATATGGAGGATATTCCTCCAGATTGGCTGCCTGCCTTGTTGAGGATGAGAGAAAAGAAGATGCACTCATCAATTTTAACGACGGAAAACCTAAAAGAGGGATTGCCTGGTGGGGGCAGGAGGCGGATGAGACGAGTACAATGCCTCTGACAAACGAGCAAGAGATTGCTGAAATACTACGCATATTTAACGCAGAGCCATACCGTGATAACGAAACCGGAACTACAATTATAATACCATATATTAATGAAGAATCCTTACTGGAAGGAATACTTCCTTCCGGTGGCATAACGGAGAAAGATGAGACTGTTCCAAAACCTTGGTGGACAAAATCCGTCCATCATTATTTGCAGGTAGCTTTGCAAAGATGGTATGGCCCACGACTTGCAAATGAAAAATTTCAATATGGGAAATGGCTGCGTGCTATTGTCGGTAAACAGGAAATTAAGAAGGAAAATATGTTGCCACTGTTTAAAGCTGCACAGGCCTTGTATAATCGCACACCACTTACTAGAAAAGTGCAGGAAGGCAACGACTTTCTACAAGATGCTGATGTGAGTGTTGAAAAAGTCGGTTTGCGTAATATATTTAACGGAGATACCGGTGCCGGTTACATCTCCTTTGTTAAACTATCAAGAGAACAATTATTGATGGGTTATCCGGATAATCATCTGAGTCCGTTTATTCAAGCCAATAAATTTGATGTTGAAATGGAATATAATCCTCCTATTGTAATGTATGTGCGAAAACCAGGCATGATCGTAGGATATGAGGCTTCAGGTGCTTGGACCGAAGGGGTTCCTAAAACAGCTAAGGATGAGTTTATACTTGGTCTCTTTGTAGCTAACTCCACAAACACACTAAAGGATTTACCGGAAACAATGACGGTTGAAGAGTATATTCGCAAAAGTGAAAAAGCAGATCATACATCATGGACTGATTGGAATATCGGTCCATTTAATCCATTAATCGTTTCTAAGGTGCAAAGACAAGTACGTAAGTATATTTCAGCTAAATATTCAGTAAAAGAATCTGAGAATCAGTCAAAGAGAAACATCGGACTGGGTAAAGCCCTTGCACAAATTCTGCTTCCACCGGAAAACTTCGGTTCTAAAGCTACCGGGAACAAAAACACGGCGGTCGGTGGGGCGGGTGGTAAACAAAAGGGGCATGGACAATTATCTCTAGAACAACCTAAATTTGAAAATGGACTGATCAAAGTCGATTTTGAACTCAACTGTGGCAATAAAAATGATGTTTTTGAAATTCAGCTTCAAGTTCTTTCAGAGCTTGGTGGAATCGAAGCTGTAAATTGGGAAAGTGAGGAGGTTATTGGAGGACAATTTCCAATGATAATGGAACGGATTAGTATCAATCGGATACAAATCGGCAGAAAGACACAGTCAACACAACCGGAAGAGTTTTATATTGATGAACAAAAAGATAATGACTTGTGTCAAAATATACAGCTGACGACCTTGAAAACTGCACGATTTGGGACACCTTTCGGTGCTCGTATTAAGGTTCGAGATAAGAGTGGCATAAAAATGAATGGCTCAGCTATATTTTCTGGTAAGGATGATAAGATCCAAGCTGGGATAATTCTGGTGCAAGGTGAAGGTGAAATGGAATGAGTACTGCATTGAATTTATTTCCTGTTCTATCCGATGAGTTAATGGTGAAGATCGGCTTCGAAGCCGGGAACTATGAATTTAAATATCATATTAATGGGCTAGAGCATCCACTTACTTCTAGTTCGTATGATACTCAAGCAAGGTTAGATAACATACAAATTTCTGATGAAAGAAGCGAGTGGACGCCTGACATACATGATCTCAGTATTAAAAGAACATATACCATAAATAATCCAGTCTTTTTATTTGGAGTAAACGGGATTGTGGCTGAAGATGCAGAGATCGGGATAGCCTTGATGTGGGCATCAAAAACATCCAATCAAAGAGGCGTCAAAGTTATTGGAGGAATCAGAAAGAACAGTGGTGGAATTGTTTTTGATTTTGAAACTGTGTTTCCTCCCGGTCAATTAAAAGGAAGTATGGGGTTTGAAACTATTCTTTTTTTGAAGGAACCCGGTTTGCGTAAAGATACTGAAAGGCATCTGGCTAATAGCACCGGTATTACATTAGGTTCATTAGATATATGTCATATTATTATTGATGGGAATGGATCTGTCTTTCCAATCGTAGAAGTCGAAGAAAAATCGCAGCCTCTTTGGTGGGTGAAATGCGATTGGACAGATCCAATGGGAGATAGATTTGAAGAGGAGAATGTAAGAATTTGCATAAATAAAGCTCATCCGAATTATAGCTTACTTAAATTAGAGGATGGATTTAAGGAGTCGCCACTTCTTATTGATATTATTGCCAGTGCCCTGCAAATTATCATACAAAAGGTTAAAGAGAGTGAATTCTGGAATGAGATTGTTTCAGGACAGAATTTTGAAAGTGGCAGCGTAGCTGAGGCAATCAATTATTTTCTAAATACTTTTAATTGGAATCCATATTCTCCTGAAGATTTGGCACTTTCAATCAGAAGAGATTTTGACTCCAGAATATAAGAGGGGATAATTATGAAATGGAAAACGTTAAGTAAGGCAGAAGCAGAAGTCCAGATGAAAACGTGGTTTGAACAACAATCAGATCAGTTCGATAATGATTATTCAGCTGTTAGAAGCAGTTTGCAAAACGCGCTTAAATCAGCAGCATTTGATTTGAATTTAGATAGAACTAAAATTCAATCGGCCGGCTACGAATTCGATTTATTATTTGGCATTAAATTATACGAAGTGCTCACTAAGGAGTTTAAAATGAATCCCAGACTTGCTTCAAATGATGGGATTTGGAGATATTTATCTATCAAAGTAATCCCGGATATTGTTGCTTTAAGATGGGGGAATAACCCCGATCGATTTTGGAAGAAGAATTGGAGGATATGGTTAAAGATTCTTTGGTGGTACATATATCTTTCTTGGCAAGGTGACACAGAGAAAACATTTAAAGTATTAGAAAACAATACTTCAGATGAGATTTCACAATTGGTTGAAAGATCAGGATCATCCGGTTACCGAGTAGAACTCTGTCGGGAAATCATGAGCTATTACAGCTTTATTGCGGTGGATAAGCAGAAAAGAAATCAGAAAATCTTTAAGCGCGCAATGAAACTAAATACAGCTCGCGCTAAAGTTATTGAGCCGTCTTTGTTTAGTGGTGGAGAGCGGCAGTATGTTAAGGAGTTGTTTGAGTATTTTGGTTAGTGAGAACGTAAAAAATGAGTTGCCTGTAGTTATTGATTTGTTTTCAGGATGTGGTGGATTGGCTTTTGGTTTTAAATCCGCGGGCTATAAAATTCTGCATGGTGTTGAAATTATGAAAGCGGCGATTAATACCGCATCTTACAATTTATACTGGAGAGATGGTCTTGATGCAAAGCATCATTGGGGGGATATTACTGAACTAAATCCTGAATTATTCAAAAAAGATATTGGTGAATCCGGCTGTATTGTAATTGGAGGCCCACCATGTCAAGCATATTCGCAGATTGGAAGAGCTAAGTTAAAATCACTAGGTGAAGATAGAAAACATACAAATGACAGCAGAGGATTTTTGTTTCAAGATTTTTTAAGATTTGCATTGGAGCTGGATGCTAGGGCAATTGTAATGGAAAATGTACCTGAAGCTGTTGATTATGGTGGATTAAATGTACCGCAGCATGTATGCGATATCTTAGAAGAAAACAATTATCAAGCTTGCTGGACAATTCTGAATGCTGCCGATTTCGGAGTCCCACAGGTGAGAGAGCGGATATTTGTGTTTGCCGTGAAAAAAAACGTTACTACCCAAACACTCAATCTACCTACACCTACTCATAGTTCCCAAGATAGTAAAGCTGTACAAGGTCAGTTGAGGCGAAAGAAAATATTTGAAAGTAAGAGTTTTAGGATACCAAATATAGCTGATTCAAATCTCCCTAATTGGGTAACAGTCAGAGATGCTGTTTCCGATCTACCTTCTCTGTTTCCTACAGCGAAAAGTAAATATCACCTGTATAAACCTAATATTCAGTTATTTTATAACAGCGAGGCAAGTACTGATTATCAGCGTTTAATGAGAAATTGGTTTGGCAGAGGACAGAAGTCTGTAACCGGTCACGGTTATAGAAGGACTGAAAGAGACTTTCCCATCTTCGAGAGAATGAGACCAGGGGATGATTATAGAGACGCTTCTATCATCGCGGAGGAGATGCTGGATGAAGTTTGTAGAGCAGAATCAGTTGATAGAAATCTTGATGTCGGTATATACGAAAATCTACGACAAAGTATTGTTCCTCCCTATGATAGAGAGAAATTCCATACGAAGTGGAAAAAAATGCCGCCGGATAAACCTGCACATACATTAGTAGCACATTTAAGTACAGATACTTACAGTCATCTACATCCGTGGGAGCCAAGAGGGATTTCTGTGAGAGAGGCGGCGAGATTGCAGTCATTCCCGGATGGATTTTTATTTCAGTGCAACATGGGAGATGCTTTTAAGCAAATTGGAAATGCTGTTCCGCCTTTACTGTCGAAAGCTATAGCACTTGCAATGAGAAAAAATCTCTTGAATTATGATGAATAAAGGCGGAATACAGATGGATGTATTATCGGAAATACGAAAATACTTCGCGGAAGTGAAAAACGATAGAGCCATGAAGATAACTTCACTCGAAGATAATTTTCCAGCGTGGGTGTTGAAACATGATGGCTGGTATGGCGTTGGTATACCTCTACTCGATCCAAATTTACTAATATCCGAAAAGTTTTCAAATGTAAAACTTTGGTCGCAGAATATTACTATAGGCGATAAGGAAATTCCTCTATTGCTATTAACTTCTACTGCAGAATCTTTGAGGTTAGAATTTTCATCGGTTTGTGCTCAATTTATTGATCCAGGAATAAACGGATTTGAAAGAGAACGACTAATTGCTAATCCCACCGAATGGTGGGGGAAGTGGAAAATGTTACTTGGTAATTCGGTGCAGGAAAAGTCTGTATACAGTATTTTGGGGGAAATGTTAGCTTTTGAACAGTTAATCATTGAAGGAAAGACCCCTATATGGTCAGCGTTAACCCAATCGACACATGATATTGAGACAGAGACAGGCAGCTATGAAGTTAAGTCAACTATTGTTCGATACGGCGCTACTGTAACAATTAATAGCCAATTTCAATTGCAATTGCAACAAACTGCTGGGACAGAGTTGAAATTAATTTTCTGCAGATTTGAGCAATCTGAAATTGGCATATCCGTATCTGATGTTGTAGAAAGACTAGCATCCAGAGGGATCGACAAAAAACAACTTAATCTTGGATTAGAAAAGTATGACCTAGAGGAAGGTTGTAGTGCTAGAAATGAGAAGTATAAGCTTCTAGAGATTAGGAAATATAGTATAGACAATTCCTTTCCTTCAATTACTGCAAATTCATTTGTGGATTCTAAAATACCCGAGGCTATTAGAGAAATTAATTATAAGATTGACTTAATTGGTATAAGCTATGAAAACTGGGTACTATAGCATCATATTACTTTATCGATATTCATTTAATTAATCTATAATTAGAGTAAGGTGGTTATTATGAACATGAAGTTTAATGGGGAGACTCAATATGACCATACAAAAATATAATAAAGGTGAGTGGAGTGAAACATATGCTCTATTGAAGTTACTAGCTGATGGCATTTTGCGTGCTGCGGATGCTGACTTAAATGCAATTCCACATCTATATTATCCGTTAATTAATATATTAAGGTATGAAAAAAAAGCTAAGTTTAAATATGAATACGACAATAACACTTATGATGCGAGTGACAATATTATTATTCTTGATGAGAATTGGGTTGGCATTTCTATACCGATTCAAGAATTCAAAGATAAATCTCTGAAACTTTTTGATGAAATTAAAAAAGCGAAGTCAACAACTTTCCCTGTAAGCACTGAGATAGATAATTTTCTGAAGTCCATCAACGTGACAAGGAAAGCAGAACAATCAACACATAAAAGAGATATCACTATTGTAGTTCACGATGAAGTCACGGGACATTCACCTGAGTTAGGGTTTAGTATCAAATCAAAACTTGGTTCTGCTGCGACACTTCTTAATGCCGGTAATACCACCAATTTTATATATAAACTAGAAGGTGATTTGTCATTAACAGATAGTGAAATTAAAGAAATAAACATTGATCATGAAAAAACGAAAAAATTAAGGAAAAAAGGTCAAGTATCAAAGGAGAGTATTGCGGACAGAGAAAAATATGGATATGAGCCATTTGACAGCCTGCGAAATACCAGTGATCTTATTAGAGATTTGGAATGTAGGGGATTTAAATTGAAATTTATCAAACCTGAAAATGAAATTTTTAATAGTAACTTAGAATTATTTGATAGTAGCTTTCCATTTCTGTTCTCTGAAATATTATATTATATCGTTTCGAAACAGTGTGGAAAGAAGATGACTGAGATTTTTATGTACTTAGAGAAGAAAAATCCATTGAATTATAACTTGAAAAATAAACATCCTATGTATAGCTATAAAATAAAAAACTTTCTAATTGATACTTCCCTGGGGTTAATGCCTGGTAAGGTATGGAAAGGTACATATGATGCAAATGGTGGATATATTATTGTAAAAGCTGATGGTGAATTAGTCTGTTACCATATTTATAATAGGAATGAATTTCAAGATTATCTGGTTGAAAATACTTATTTGGATCAAGGTTCTAGATTTAAACATGGTTTTGGCTTTGTTTATAGAAAAGATAGTGAACTTTATATAAATCTTAATTTGCAAATACGCTTTATAAAAAATTCTTCAGTTAGATAATCTCTCAGAAAAGTAGTTCTCAAAGTGTTAGCGATAAAATACCAGGGGGTATACATGAACAAAGGTGAACGAAGTGAGCTTATTATTAAATTAGTTCTTATTCATATAAGAGATAATAATTCGAGTACTGGTCCTATAAGTTCAATAAGTAGCGTGGGGCTTAATGGTGAATATAAATCACTGCCCCCTAATTTCAATTTAAATAAGCTAAGAGAATATAAAAATGATCAGTTATTTAAGTTATGTAACAAAATAGGAGTTATAAAAGCGCCATCCAGATCAAAGAGTGATGTTTATATTAACGGTAAGGGATACTCAGTCAAATCTTTGGCATCAGCTCCTCCAGCTTTGGTGAATCATACTACAAGACCTGGTTTTGAGAGGATTTGTAAACTTACGGGTGTAGATATCTTGCACATAGATAAATTAATAAATAATTACTGGGAATTAAGGATAAATAAAGAAATTAGTGAAGATATTCACAACAAAAACGATAAATCGCCATTTGTTGGTGAGAGAAAATTGTTGGAGCCTGTATTAAATTATTTTTTATTTGAGGGTACCGGTAAATATAAATCTAATTTTCCAGCTGATTATATACTGGATTATAGAGATCCGTTAGATGCTATGACTTGGAGAGTATTGGATAGGAATACTGCATTGAATAATTTTTGGAATAAATTAATCTTCAGTATAAGAGTCAAAGGTATGCCTAAAAATTTCAAGAATAATGAGAGCATAGTTAAATGGACTAGAGAAGTTAATTTTAAGGAAAGTGGTGCGCTGCATATTAGGTCAGGTGTTTAGATGTGTGAGACAATAGACCAGAACTAAGAGGTGATTCTGAAATGTACTCAGGCAACAAAGGTGAATGGAGCGAAATATATGTTTTTTTGAAGCTGCTTTCTGAAGGGAAGTTGTACGCAGCTGATGAGAACTTGAACAAAATTGAGGATAATTTCTATCCTGTATTGAAAGTTATTCGCCAAGATACACGAGGGGAATTTGAGTACGTAAGAGACAGGGAAATTCGAGTTGTAGATAAAATTAATAATAATGTTGTTCGTGAATCTTCAGACTATGAATATGCACAGCAATCCAAACAACTGATAAATCAGATTAAAAAGCATGAAGGAACATTTAATGTAGCTGAGGTAGAAAGCTTTCTTAATTCCATTGGTGTTACGAATCTGAAAGCGAAGTCATCTGATAAAAGTGATATCAAAGTAGTGGTTCATGACTATATCACAGGACATCAACCTACACTAGGATTTAGTATTAAATCAAAGTTAGGCAGTGCTTCGACTTTGTTGAATGCAGGGAAAACAACTAACTTTATATTTAAGATTGATTCGTCTTTGTCAGACTCACAAATATCTGCAATCAATAACATAGATTCTAGATCAAAAATTAAGGATAGACTAAAAGCGATTTATGATGCAGGCTGTAACTTATCCTATTATGGTATGGAAAACAGTGTGTTTGAACTAAATCTTCAACTAATTGATAGTAAACTACCGGATATTTTAGGCAGGATGCTAGTGCATTATTATGGCGGTGAGGGGATACTGTTAAATAAGTTAACCGCAATAATAGAGAGAGAAAATCCGTGTGATTTTAATACAGAATACAGCCATCTGTTTTATAAATATAAAATTCAAAACTTCTTAACTGACATTGCATTGGGAATGACTCCATCAACGGTTTGGAATGGCAAGTATGACGCAACAGGTGGTTACATAATTGTTAAAGAAGATGGCGAGGTTGTTTGTTATCATATTTACAATCGAAATGAATTTCAACAATATTTAATAAATAACACCAGATTTGATACAGCAAGCAGTTCACGACATGGATTTGGAACAATTTATAAAGAGAATGACGATGCATACATTAAGCTTAACCTGCAGGTAAGATTTAATTAACTAGGATAAATAAGAAATATCCCCTCAGTATCGGATGAATACTGAGGGGATATTTTAATTGTTGGTATAAGCAGCAGCTACTTGTTGTTCAGATATATTAGGTGGAATTTGCAATGCCTTCTGATATTCTGATTCCAAGTAGTTCAAGTTTTCTTTCAGAGTTTTTGCTAATTCTTTAATTACAGGAATTGTCACGGAATTTCCAAACTGTTTATAGAGCTGAGCTCTGCTCATCGTAGGAGGGAAGTCCTCTTTGGTGAAAGTGTCATCACCGATAAAACCTTGCAATTTTCCCCATTCCCATTCTGTCATCATTCGTATTCCGTCTGTATTTATAGCTGACTTCTTCCCTTTTACAATCTTTCCGCTATGTTCGGGATTGTGTTGGCGTATTAGATTTCGTTCTTTCCCTGATCCCCCGGTAGCAAGTAAAGCATTAGATACATGTGGACCGGTACCATCATTGATAATGATATAACCATATCCGTTACCTTTACCTTTATGTCTGTCTCTGTGTTTTTGTAATGTATCGAAGTATCCACTGGCTAGATAATACTCTTCTGTAACGCTGGGTTCCAAAATTTCACTTAATGTGGTCTGTATGGAGTTGTTTGTTTTGGGTAATTCTGTAACCGGGAGAGAGTCATAGAATGCCCCATATCGTTCATTATCAAATCCCATGATATAAACTCTTGGACGATTTTGTGGGACTCCGAAATGTTTTGAATTCAGCAGAAAATCTTTGGGGTTAAAAGAAGGTTCTCCATTGTCATTTATTGATACACCAATAATTTTATAATTTAGAGCAAATGTTAATGTTTCAATAATTGTTTGAAAGGTTTGTCCTTTTTTGTGGCGCAGCAGCCCTTCAACATTTTCTAACAGAAATGCTTTTGGTCTCTTTGCTTCTATAGTCTCGACAATATTGAAAAAAAGTGTACCACGTATTTTATCTTTAAATCCTTCTTTTTTTCCTGCAATACTAAATGCTTGACACGGAAATCCTCCTAATAATACATCGAATTCTTCAAGCTCTCTGATTTTTGTTAAGTATTCAGGGCTTGTAACATCATAGAAAATATGATCATCAGGTTCATTGAAGAGTTTTTTGTATGTGATTTGAGCGTATTTATCAATTTCAGCGGAAAGTACATTTTCAAAGGAACCGACAAGCTCAAAGCCCTTTCTTATTCCGCCGATTCCGGCGAACAAATCAATTGTTTTATAAGTCATATATTCTTCTCCTTTGTCATTGCAGATCTTACCCTTATAACTGTCTGTTCTATAATATCGGCACACTGTTTGAAATTTTGTTTAATTTCTTTACCCCAAAATCTAATCACAGTCCAGCCTAGTTCGGCAAGTGTATTATTAACAATAATATCTCTTTGCATGTTGCCTTCAATTTTCTTAATCCAAAACTCGGCATTGGATTTGAATTCTTTTTTTTTGTCATCCCCCCAATTGTAACCATGCCAAAATTCACTGTCACAGAAAATGGCGATCTTTAACCCGGGAAATGCTATATCAGGTTTACCGATAATACCGGAAATGTTTTTCCTATATCGTAACCCTCGTCTCCATAATTCTTTTCTTAGCAGGAGTTCAATTTTAGAATCTTTGTGTTTAACTTGTTTCATATTGTAACTTATTTGCTCTGAAGTTTTTATCATAGTGACTCCTGAATACCTTAATTATACACGAATGTATGTTCTTATTCAAACTACGTTGGAGTTTATATTACAATTAATATAACATCTTCAAATCAGGGTTTCCATGCATGTTATTCTTATCTAGACTGGTGCTATATGGGAGACGAGTTTATTGATAATTCAAACTTTTATTTGTTATAGTTTTGCTGAAGAATTTTATTATTGAAAAGATGATTGAGGTTAACAGATATGAATGAAAAAACAAAACCAAAGAAGTTGTCAGATATAAATAAGCCTTTCGTAGGTGAGTGGAACTTTGCCAAGAACTATGATTTGTCCCCATCTGATTTGACGCCACAATCTAATAAGAAGGTTTGGTGGTTATGTTCTAACGGACATGAATGGGAAGCAATAGTTCAGCGTAGATATCTAGGTGACAAGTGTCCTTATTGTAGTGGGAAAAAGGCGACACCTGAGACTTGCTTACAGACAGTAAATCCTCAGCTTGCTTTAGAATGGCATAAAACCAAGAATTTTAATCTAACACCTAGAGATGTTCTTCCTAAGTCATACAAAAGAGTGTGGTGGGAATGTCAACACGGACATGAATGGGAAACAAGAATTGATCATAGAAGTAGTGGCTCGGGGTGCCCATTTTGTAAAAATAAAAAGAAAATTAAGCAAGTCAAGTGAGGGTTTCAATCCATATCGTTAGTCTGTTCTCAAAATATACTTATCAGTTAAGTAGGGGCTGAAATTACGAAAATTCCAGCGAGAGCAGGTACTGAAGAAAAGCTGTATGTAAAATTCACGGTCGAATTCGCCGTTTGCGTTAGCATCGACGACATGGGCGTGTGAAGGTCTGGCTCTATCGTGAGCAAGTTGATTTGGCAAGCAAAGTTGAGGCAATTTTAGAAACTGAGTAGTTTTACTGCCGCCTAAGTGGTTGTGAAAATGTACTGAATTACTAAAAATGGAGTGTGGTTAGATGTCATTAAATCGGAACTGGATTCCTGTTTATTTAAAAAGGAATGGCCTTCCTCATAGAGATTTTGCTAGTATTCAGGAATGCTTTAGATTTCTTTCCACATGGAGTGAATTAAAAGATTGTAGAAAGAATCAAATTTATGACATTATTAATGCTGGATTAGATGATGATACACCTTACGGGGAATACACATTCCATACGACCTATGAGCATGTACAAGCTAGAGCGAATCGTAAAACGAGAAGAAAGAACTTGATCACAGATGACTTTAGCCATAGCTGAGATTTGGGGAATTTAAATATACGAGATATTTTAATTTTACCAATCCCCAGAAGCCCAGGCGTATTCAACGCCTGGGCTTTTGTTATACCAATCTCCCAACCGATTCGACGAGATGCATTACAAACATCGCCCCTAAAACCCCCTCACTAAGTATCCATTTCTTAACATAAGCCCAGTTCTCATCAAGACAATAATACCCTCGTAAAGGAGAAGATTACCTTATAGGAACTCCATTCCATCAGTCGTATGATAAGACTAGCCCACAATAGGCAGAGTATCATTCTGCAAATAATCACAGGATTTAAAAAGATGTAAGATTACGTTTCTGCACGTACGCTTATCGCTTTTTGAATGCTGTTATTTTTTTGCCCGTGAAGACGTTAACACCTGATCGATTGTGGGCGGATCCACTTTTACCAGACATAGCGATAATAGGAGAGGTGATGCGGCAGCGAGCATAGAAGCGGGAAAGTGTTGGATTACAACGATTGCTAGACCCAGTAATCAATACTATACGTTCATAAATAGGTTAGATATGGAGGGACGTTTAAGAATGATAAAAAGACGAATTTTAGTCTATTTCCTTATGACAGCGATGCTATTAAATTGGTTTTCTATTCCTACGACAGTCAGCGCGGCATGGGGAGATGCCGTAAATCTGTTGACTGTAAATGCAGGCGCAGATGGGAATGCGGCGACAGAAACCATTGCACCGGACGGCCAGACCGCGTGGAGCTTAAATACCGGAACCTCAAAGAACGGGGGGCCATGGGATAACCTCTTCACGCCAAGCGTGACGTCACATCCGGATGTATCGGCTTATAGAGACGGCTACTTCGTTTTCGAGATGTACGTTCCTAATGAAGGCTTCAAGAATATGCAAGGAAATAACTGGCTTGTCATCGTAAGCGATCAAAATAATGACTTTAACACCAATTCTCGTCTCCAGCTTAATTTAAGCGGGGTTACAGCTGCAGCAGTGGGCACATGGGCGACAGTCTATACGAAGCTATCGTCGTCAAGTGCCGTAGCCGGGGCTTTCGATGATGCCTGGCTAAACCAAGTAAACAGATTGGCGATGCATTTGCAATGGGGTACGAGCGTCCCTAATACCAGCGTTTTCATGAAAAACCCGCGTTTCCAGAAGAGTACGTTAGGAGTCCCGGTTTCACAATCAACGGTCCCCGCGCTTGACGTAGCATCAAAAACGGTAACAGCGAACGCACCGGCTAGCGGGCAAGCTGTGGAATTCGCAATAAGCGATAATGGAAACGCTCCTGCAACCGGTTGGGTGGATGGAATGAATAACGGTGGTGTTTATACGTATCAATTTGACACATTGCCTTCAGCAGATACCTACTATGTATTCGCGCGCTCGAAAGCAGATAGCAGCTACAACTTCATCGGCGCATCTTCAAGAATTACCGTAACATCAATTAACGAACAAACATTGGTAAATGAAGCAGCGGCGTCTCTGACATGGGATACGATAAAAGGTAGTAATACTTCGAATAACGATGTCAAATCGCAACTTAATCTTCCGACGGCAATAGGAACAACTAACGTAGCATGGTCTTCGGACAATGCAGCAATAAGCAACACCGGCAGTGTAAATCGTTTATGGAATAGAGAAGTAGATAAAACCGTAGTACTCACGGCGACCATAACCAAGGGTGCTGCAAGTGCTACGCAAACGTTTACTTTGACGGTGACAGCCGTACCGGCGGCGGTAAATGCTCAAGCTGCGACGTTTTTTCCGAATACGAATGAGGGGACGAACACGACTGCGCCGGACGGAAACAACGCGTTCAAGCTGGGAGCTGGCAGGATTGGCGCGGGAGCTGAACGGATTTGGGATGCCCGCTTTGTTAGTAGCAGCGGCAATCAGAATTTATTAGGTTATGCAGATCAATATTTTGTTTTTGATATGTATGTTACGCATACAGACCTTTTGAATCTTAACGGGAATAACTGGATTGCCGTAGCGGCTGGCGGTAACAGTGTTGACACCAATTCGCGTCTTAACCTTAATGTGAACGAGATCAGAAGCGGACATGTCAATGAATGGATGACGGTATATGCGAAATTATCGGCAGCAAATTCTCCTAATGGTTTCAATCCCGTTAATTTGGACACGGTACAAGCAGGAAGATTGCAAATGCAATGGTCTGCCGTGCCCCAAGGCGACATCTATATCAAGAACCCGCGTTTCCAGAATACCGTGGATTCGCCGAGACCGATTCCGACAGCTGTTGAAACAACCGACAACGTAACGTTATCGGCAACAGCGCCTTCAAACGGTCAGGCTGTTCAGTTCGCGATCAACACCTCCGGTAACGCTCCTGCAGTCGGCGATTGGACGACGGGTACGCTCAATGCAGGCGTGTATACGGCGACATTTACAAAACCAACGGGCAACACCTATTATACATTCGCACGCACGGCTCAAAATACGCAATATCCTTTCGCAGGAACGCATACGAGAGTGAAAGTGGAGCATCTTGACGACACGCAAGCCATAACAAACGCGGCAAATCATCTGACATGGGACACGATCAGGAATGCGAACGCGATTCAATCCGAAGTAAGAACCGGGTTGTCTCTGCCGACAACGGGTACGAACGATACGGCTATAGCATGGTCGGCTGCACCGGCAGGTGTCATAAATACCTTAACTGGCGCGGTAACTCGCGACCCTGTCGCAGACAAAGCAGTAACCCTTACTGCGACAATAAGCAAAGGTAGCGCAACACCTGTTCATGTACCTTTTAATTTGACAGTATCCAGTACGGCTAATGAGCTTGCTGAAGTGTTCATTGATTTGAACAATCCCAACACCTTTGTTCAATCCGGCAACAAACTACAAGGCAACGGCATAGGCATCAGCCTCGAAGGAGACAGTGTCCCGGTGGTGGTCGCACCACAAAGCGGTGTAGGCGCTGCGAAGGTTGGCGACTTTATGTACGTCATTGTAAGTGACCCTCGACTTGCACAAGTAAACAAGGTCGAGTTAACGGTCACATACTGGAGACCGAGCGCAACCGGCGGTATTTCGTTACATTACAACACGATATATCCTGGCAGTTTCTCCGGATTTGATGCGTATAGATCTGCGAGCATTCCGGCGACAGGAAGCGGCAATACTTGGGTAACTTCAAAAGTTGTGCTTAACGGAGCTAATTTTGCGATAGGTGCACAAAATCAAGGCGCGCACCTCCGTTTCGCTACACCTGGAGCCATCATTCAGAGCATACGAATAACCGAAATTCCTCCAACGGATGAAGAAGCGGTACAACTTGCTTCGGACGCGCTGATTTGGGACGTCATCAAGGGCATGAACACCAGACAGGATCTGGTTGAAACAAGTTTGACTCTTACTACGACGGGTTCGGCGAGAACGAACATTTCGTGGACATCTTCCAATAACACGGTTATAAACAGCAACACCGGCGCAGTAGCTCGTCAAGAAGCCAATGCAGCCGTAACCCTCACGGCGACCATAAGCAAAGGTGCGGCAGTGGTTGTCAAAACATTTACTATCGTCGTTCGCGGAACAGGTGCAGGAACCGACGAGGATGCAGTAGATCATATGTTGAACAAGCTGACATGGGATGCAATCAAAGGCGTGAATGCTTCTGAGGCTAATGTGACGACGAACTTGGTTCTTCCGTCAATGGGTGAGAATATGACGGATATTGCCTGGGCGACATCCGCTGCTAACCTCATAACCGCTGCAGGCATGATCCCGACAAACCGTCCGGACGACGGCGGTGTAGTAACGATTACAGCGACGGTTACAAGAGGTCCGGTATCCGATCCTGTAAGCAAGACTAAAGCATTCGTACTGACAGTTCCGAATAGACATGATTACGCAAAATACATGAGAACGGCAATTACTCAGGTACACGATGCGAAAGATTGGGCGATCTCTGACTACAACGTACTTGCTTTCGGTGCAATAACCGATGAGATGGCACAAAATGAAGGCATCGTTAATCCAGACAACAGAGAGGCTTTCCAAGCGGCGATTGACGCGGCTTATAATGACGGCGGCGGCGTAGTCTATATACCGGCTGGAACTTATGCGTTCCGTACGGAATCTACCGGCACCATAAGCGTAAAAAGCACGACCGGCAATACAACATACGAATATAAACAGGTTTTAAAATTGCGGGCTGGCGTACAGCTCCGCGGGGAATGGGATAACCCCGATGAGGACAATTACGATGGTAAAATCGACGGAACCATTCTCGCGGTATATGCCGGCAAAAATTCCGCCAATTATGACACGTATGTTGACTCTGACGAGAGGGAGAATCAGACAGGCGGCAAAAAAGTAGCTAATGTGTCCGATAGATTTATAGACATGGAACAAGGCACAGGTGTAACTAACCTCTCCGTATGGTATCCCGAGCAGGATATTACTGCTGCAACCGTTGTTGAGAAGAGGGACGAAAACGGTCAGAAGACAGGGGAATTCGAGACCATTCATGGAATTCCGTATCCGTGGACGTTCTATCAGAAAACCGGTAACAGCGTGACGCTGGATAACGTTACTCTTGTCAACGCTTGGGGAGGATTCATCTCGCTGCCTAGCGAAATGCATTATGTTCTGAACAGCAAGTTGACGGCTCTCTACAAGGGCATCGTGGTTCACACCTGCACAGATATCGGACGGATCGAGAACGTTAACATTGACCCGAGCTATTGGGCGAAATCAGGGCTTAGCGGCGCTCCGACTCTTTCGGCTGCGAAAGCGTACACAAGAGCCAACGCTACCGGATTTATGATGCATCGTTCCGACTGGGAATATGTGTCTGGTTTACATGTTGCCGGGTATAAGACGGGGATGTGGATCGGAAGAGAACCTGGCGGCGACGAATCTCCGAACGCGCAGTTCTACGGCTTAAAGATCGAAGACAGTCAAACGGGCATCTATATTGACAATGCTAACGGTTTCGGTCTGCTGATCTCGAATTCGGAATTTGTCGGCGACACTGCAGCATATGTTAACGAACGTTTCAACACATCTGTTCAGTTCAACGGAGTTGCATTTAAAGGTCCGATTGTAAGTAACGCCAGAGGCGGAGTTATATCGTTTGAGGATTGCACGTTCGACGAATATGACAATTTCGCGCTGAACTTCCTCAATCGAGGCAATGCATTAGTCAGTCAGAGCAACTTCAAACAAGCAGACAAACATGCAAATCTCGGAACAAACTTCGGAACCTTTAAATCGGTAAATTCCGGTTATAACCTTAACATCGAGAGCGCTAACCTTGCCGCTCACATCGATAACCTTAAACTTGACGTTTCGGGTGGCGGTAATGACACCACGGTACAGATCGTGAATGACATCGATTATCTGTTTGAACCGATTCCGAAGGACGTAAAAACAGATATTGATGTACACCCTAGACCGACATCAAGCGCAGTGCTCAGACTGGACTTGCCGCGCTCGTTAACAAGCAACGTACCGACCGTGGATATAGCTGCAGAATTGCAAGACGCTCTTACCTATATTAAAGCTAATCATGGCGGTGGCACTGTATATTTACCAGGCGGAAGATATAGACTGGATAATCCTGTAATCATTCCCGAAGGCGTTGAACTCAGAGGAACATGGGACGTACAGCACCATACGCAAGGCGGCGGTACGGCGATCTTTACGACTTACACCGGCGGTGCCCAAGGGGAAAATGGAAGCTCTCTCATTCAACTTCAGGCAAACGCAGGTATCAGAGGACTTAACCTTACGCAAGCGAATCTAACCAGCGTCAACCTCGACGATCCTAATCAAACGCTAAAAACGCCGTTCTTGGTACAGGGGCAAGGTGCAGGCGTATATGCAATCAATTTAACGATTCCAATCGGGGATAAAGGCATCGACCTTGCTTCCTATAAAACCGACGGTCACTATGTCGATTATTTAGGCGGCACGCTCTTAAGAGCAGGCATCTGGGTCGGCGGAGGCGGGGAAGGCGGATTTATCAGAAATATGCAACTCAATCCGCATTACGCTTTGAGACTTCCGGGAGGTCAAGGCTATACGGCACCTTCAGGCGACGTGTACGGATTCGTACAAAGATACCTCAGTGCGCTCAAATTCTCCGATGTGGAAGACGAGACGATTTTCAACAATTTCGTTTATGGTTCGGTATACGGCGTCCACTTCCTGAAGAGAGACTTGGGGAACGGCCAATTCGCATACCCGGGAAAATTGACGATGATCGGCCATGGCTCGGACGGATGCGCATACTCCTTGTATGTGGAAGACGCGGACGAACACACCCAAATCATCGCGATCAACTCGGAATTGGTGAATACGAACATCGCAACGGAGCCAAACAGAGCGTATATCCGAATGGGCGATGTACCGAATACCGCCAAAATCCACCCCGACGCTGAACTTGTTCTGTACAACAGCGCGTTCTGGGGAAGCCCAAGCGTAGCGGGTGCGGTAGTCAATAACGGTATCGTTCGTATCCAGCAAGGAAACTTTACTCAGCTGCCGGCTAACAACCCGGGTATAGACGTCTACGGCGGTCAAGCGAATGTATACTCCTCTTACTTCCAACCGTCTAAGAACGGTCAGAATAATAATGTGTATGCCATGCTGCGCACGGGCGGCACATCCATCGAACTTAGCAACAACTATTACGCATCCGGTTTGAGAAACAGCACGCCGGTCGACAATCCATATGGCATTTACGGCTCGGATCTATTAGCGGAACCGTTTGTGTTTAGCCTTACCAGTAACGGAGCTGAGCAACAATTTACCTTTAAGTATAATGTCGGAGGAAAAATCTCTGCACCAGGGACACTGACAATTGGTTCCCCGGCGGCTTATGCTGAAGAGTTCACTCCAATCCCATTTAACGCGCTTGCGGCAGGCGAATCCGTAACCGTAGATTTACCGTATTATGTTGCAGGTCTGATCACATTCGAGCTTCAACTTGAAGATGGAAAGACATACAAATATACGGCAAAACTAGACGCAGCTTACGCTGAAAAGGTAAGCTCCGCCGGCGCGGAAAATCCGGCCAGAAGTGCCGCAACTCCGGCATACGTAATGAACACAAAAGATTATGTAACTGCGGGAACGTGGGATGGTCCGCAAGACCTTGGCGTAGAATCGCATTTCGCATGGGATGACAGCAATTTATATGCATACATTGTCGTTACAGATGACGTACACTTCAATAGTCAGTCTGGAGGAAATATATGGAGAGAGGACAATTTGCAGTTAGGCATTGATTTACGCAATCCTGCAACCAACAGTACGACGCGGAATGAATTGGGATTCACGCTCACCAATGACAACGAAGTCATCAAATGGGCTTGGACTCGTCCTGCAGGCGCCAATGCACCGACTGCTCCGATCACGGATATTGCGGCAGAGATTACGAGAGATGAAGCAACTAAACAGACGATTTACAGTCTTAAAATTCCGTTTAATACCGTTCATAATAATCCTGCATCGCTACTCGCTAACGGAAGAATCGGAGTAGCGGTAATGCTCAATGAATCTGACGGCCCGAATGAATCTGACAGCACCAGAGGCACATTTGAAGTTGAAAGCGGGCAATTAAAGAGTTCGGATTTATTTACAGCTTTATATCTGTTAAGCGCAGGCGGATACAATGAAATGCTTGAAACATCGGCAGAGGCTGCCGTATCAAAGGCGCTCGAGTCTGGATCTGCTGCCGATATCGCTTTAGCTCTCAACTTTGTCACTATTCTGGCAGACGGCCAAGTTAAGGCAGAGCTAATGGCGTTACTTTCGCCTCCCGCCACGGTTATCGAAGCGACGCCAACGGCTTACGTAGAAAAACTCAACGGTAATAGAAATAACTTGACTATCATGGTTAGAGAAAAGTATTCCGACGGTTCGTTTATTGACATCAAAAAAACGTTCTCTATCCAAAACAACGCGAAAGGGACGTACGAAGTAGGCCAATATAAAGTCTATGTGGACACAAAAGGAAACACGCAAATCCGAGAAATCTATATCGTGTCTCCAAAACCGAACCAGATTTGATTAAAACGAAGCAGCCCCATCATGTTGGGGCTGCATTTTTATTATTCCACCCGTTGCAACAGGATGATTTGAACATCACTTCCTACTGATATACAATTAATGGTATATCTTTGCATGTCATCGTTTGACCTAGTAAAGGAGCACATCTAATGTTTCATATCGAAGCATCTTCAGGACCAGGTGAGAAGAATGATAAGAAAGTCATCGATCAGCACGAGCATTTCATTCAGAATTTATGCGAGCACCTGTGAGGTCACAATGATAAACTATCAAGTCACTTCAAACTGGAACGAGAGTCTGTGGCGCAAGGTAGAGCCGGTGTACCGGGAAGCCTTCCCCGAGCATAGAGGGAAGAGCGAAGGCGTAATCCGCCGCATGTTTCAGCGCAAGCTAAGCGAGTTGCATACATGGATGGAAGCGGGGGAAGTCGTCGCTATGGCACTGACAGCGACTGACCGTGGAGCGCATGTGCTCGTGATCGATTATCTCGCCGTGCGGGCAAGCCGACGAGGCGGCGGTCTAGGTCGACATTGCGTAGAAGCGATTAGCGAATGGGCGAAGTCGTCGGAATCGTGCCGCGCGGTCGTTATCGAGGTCGAAGCGGAGCGAACGGAGGAGAATGCGGAGCGGATCAAATTCTGGCTGAGGACAGGCTTTCAGCTCACGAGTTATGTGCATCCTTACATCTGGGTACCTGAGACGTATCAGGCGATGTATTTGCCGCTGGAGCCTGCGTTTAAGCCGGAGGATGACGGCCGATCGCTGTTCAAATTCATCACCAAGTATCATGAGAAAGCGTACCGAGGCGGAGATATAGAATAGCAACAACGACTAAACGGCGCAACATGGAAGCGTTGCCAAAATTGCTAACAACAAAGGAGAGATGAATATGTTCCCCGCTTTATACGAGATTAGGAAAGCGACAACCCGACAATTCACGACCTTCGATCCCGCCACCAAGAGCAAGACGGTGAGAATCATGCCCGGCGAGCCTCCGCGCACGATTGTAAAGAGTGACAAACCAGGCATGATCAGCCGGATGTGGTTAACCTTTCCCGGATGGTTCTGGCGACATTGGGACACGCAAGCCGAGAATGATACATCTACGTTGAAGAAGCTCATCATCCGTATCTATTGGGACGGGGAGTCTGAACCGTCCGTTGAATGTCCGATCGGCGATTTCTTTGGCATCGGCCATTGCGAATTCCGACACTTCGTCTCACGGTATATCGGAATGTCGAGCGGAGGATTCTATTCCTACTTCCTGATGCCCTATAATCAAGTGCGCATTGAGCTTGAGAACTTGCATGAGAGCGTCCCGCTTGATGTTTTCTTTAACGCCAACTACGAGGAATACGACGAACTGCCGAAGGACTCCGGGCGGTTCCATTGCCTCTTCCGGACGGCCCGTCTTGGGGGTACGGACCCGCTTCCTCTGGTAGACATTCAAGGACGCGGCCATTACATCGGATGCTGCCTGTCCATGCAGGGAGAGGATCTCAACTACTTGTCTTACTTGGAAGCGCCGGAATATATGTTCATCGATACGGAAGACCGCGAGCACCCGACGATCGTTGGCACCGGACTGGAAGATTATTTCAATGGCGGCTGGTACTTCAGGGATGGTGAATTCAACGGTGAGCTGCACGGCGTGCCGCTGAAAGACACGCTGCGTTCGATGATCAGCATGTATCGGTTTCACGAACATGACGCCATTGCGTTCGACAAAAATCTCAGCATCTCGTTCGTGAACCCATGGGAGGCGAAGCACCTGAAGCCCTATTGGTACTCTTCGACCGCCTACTGGTATCAGGATAGGGCTGCACCGCTTCCCGAAAAGCTTCCCGTCGACAAGTTGATGAGTATGTACAGACGGCGCGACACGGATCATCAATCTTATCCTTAAGCCTGGGATTTTCCTCGCTTAGAACCCAATAACCTTTACAAAAACACCTCCTCCAATTAATCGAAAATCAATACTCCCTCTATACCATAAGGGAGAGCGTTCTAAAATTGGATGATTCCAGGAGGAGAGAACTTATGAAACTATTGCTGATGGGTGACTTGCATTACCACGAAATCGATATGACGATTCCGGGGCTGCCGGAGGCTAGGACGGCTTTCTACCAGACGCTGCTGGAGCAATTTCTGAATACGGATGCGGATTTGCATATATCGCTTGGAGACCTGACGAATTTCGGCTCGGCCGTGGAGCTGCAAGAAGTGTACGATCTGCTGTGGCACGAGAAGCGGAATTTCGTTCATGTGCTGGGCAACCATGACCTCTACTCGCAGACGCGCGAGCAAGTGCTCGAGATCACGGGGCAGGAGCGTTATCACGCCATCGATACGGATGCAGCAACGCTGGTGTTTCTGGATACGGCCAGAGAGATGAACACCGCGGATTGGAGCGGCTGGATGGATGAAGAGCAGCTGCAGTGGCTGGAGTATTGTGTGGAGAAGTCCGGCACGAAGCCGCTGCTCGTCTTCGGCCATCACCCTGTGTATCAGACGACGACCAGATCAGAGATGGACAAAGGCTCCATTCATCCCAGCATCGACATGTGGCGTATCCTAAATCGGAAACAAGGGACAGGCGTTTATTTCAACGGGCATACGCATGTGAACTCGATCGTGGCGCAGAACAATTGGACGTTCGTGCAGTTGTCCGCAGCTTTGGATCAACCGGGCTTCCGAGTTGTGGAGCTCGAAGATGAACAAATCCGGATCTCGACCATAGACGTCATGTATTTAGAGGAGCATGCAGCGATACTTTACCAACATATCTCGCATTACGGCCACAATCCGAATGCTCGCGGACTAGACACAGACCGTCAGCACAACATTCCCTTAGCCACCGTGACAGCAACGGCGGAGCAGTCCCAATAATGGAGACGACAAGAACGAAGAACACAGCCTTGTACCATGCGTCTTTTTTGGACCGACTTGCCACGCACAGATTGATCGCTTCCATTAAGGACCCGAGGCATATCGAGACCGCCCTGTCCTTACGCAATCAATTGAGCGGAGTTTTCCTGTTAACGGGGCACATCGGCGTTATCAAAGGGTATGTGGATGTGTTCAAGGAACACCAGCTCCCGGTCTTCCTGCATCTGGAGAAGATCGGAGGCCTCAGCACGGACAATTACGGTCTCGATTACCTGGCGAAGGTCATCAAGCCGACGGGCATTATTTCGACGAAGACCAATGTGGTGAAAACCGCGAAGAAGATGGGGCTGCTCACCATTCAGCGCTTCTTCCTCGTCGATAGCGAAGGCTTGGACAATATCGCCAAGAGCCTCCTGCTGAGCGAGCCGGATATTATTGAGGTCATGCCTGCGCGTATCCCGGATATGTTCGACAAGGTGAGGGCGTTCACTTCGCTTCCGATCATCACCGGCGGCCTACTGTACGAGCCGGAGCAGGCAGAGGCGTGTTTGAGACACGGAGCAGCAGCGATCTCGACATCTAAACCGGCTTTATGGAATTCCATTGCCTCTACGCCTATCATTCAATAATCGAAAATCCATATAATCTTTGCAATCGGATAACCTGGCGTTAACGAAACCCCTGTATCATTCATTATGAAAAGTAAATAGCGATCGGTTGGAGTAATGGAGAAACCTTATCCGCTTGAGGGCATTTAGCCTTCGGCAGGATTAAGGTTTCTTTTGTTGCACCCCCGATTATACAAAAATCAAGTAGAGAAAAGGTGGAGGATTGGACGATGGTTAAGAAGCTTACTACTGTGACACTTGCAATGCTGATGACAACAGGTGTGCTGTCGGCGTGCGGAGCGAGCGAAACGAACTCGAACACGGGCAACAACAAGGCAACAAACGCAAATGCAACCAACACGACAGCCGGGGCGACAGACACGGCAGCAGAAGCACCTGCAGCTGAGAAGATCGTCATCAAATATTGGTATGCGTACGGCGACAAGATCGAAGAAGCGAAGCAGCACATGGTTCAAACCTTCAACGAGTCGCAGGACAAATACGAAGTCATAGCGGAACACCAAGGGACTTACGACGATCTTCACGCTAAAGTACAAGCAGCCTTCGCAGCCGGAGACGCGCCTGCGGTAACGGATCTTGAAATTTCCTCTACGGGTGTATTCGCTCACTCCGGCATGCTGGAAGATCTGACCGCTTATGCAGAGAAGGACAAGGATCAGCTGAAGCTGGATGATTTCAACCCGGGTCTGATGGGCAATGCCTACGTGGACGGCAAGCTGTACGGCCTTCCGTTCATGCGCAGCACGCCGATTCTATATAAGAACGTTACAATGCTGAAGGACGCCGGACTCGACCCGGCCGGTCCGAAGACATGGGATGAGCTGGAGCAATACTCCAAAGTGTTGAAGGAGAAAGGCAAGCTCGGCATGACCGTGCCTGCGGATATCTGGTTCTATGAAGGCCTCGTTGCTCAGAGCGGCGGCAAAATGCTCAGCGAAGACGGCAAGACGGCTGCATTCAACTCGCCTGAAGGCGTAGCGCCGGTAGAGTTCTGGAAGAAGCTGGTCGGTGAAGGGCTGATCAAGATCCCGATGGGCGACGAAGCGGGAGCAACGGCTGACAAAGACTGGTCCAACCAATTGTCCGCATTCAAATTTGCTTCGACGGCCGGCGTAACGGGAAGTCTGGAACTGGCTAAGCAAGGCGGCTTCGAGATGGATACGGCGTTCATGCCTTCCAATGTCAGCTACGGCGTTCCGACAGGCGGCTGTCAGCTGGTTATTACGTCGAAGAGCAGCGATGAAGAGAAGCAAGCGGCTTGGGAGTTCTTGAAATGGATGACGTCGAAGGAAAACACGATCTACCAGCATAAGCATGTCGGTTACTTGCCGACTCGTATGTCTGCCGTAGAGAGCGATGAGCTGAAGCAGCATTTTATCGAGTTCCCGCAATTCAAAGTAGCCGTAGACCAACTGCAATTCGCTAGACCGCGCCCAATGGAGAATGCGTATCCGGAAGTAGCGAAGGTCATCAGAGAAGCCATCGAGAAAGCCATTCTTGATCCGAAGGTAACGCCGCAAGAAGCGATGGATCAAGCGGCGGAGAAAGCCAATAAGCTGCTCGGCAAATAATCTTGCACCCATCACCTCATAGCTAGTCCAAACCAAGGAGGAGCCTTGCGCTCGCAAGCGTCTTCTCCTTGTCATCCTAAGAGCAGGGGAGCTTGCGCCGATGCAAAGCGAGAAGTGGTTGTCTGCGATCAAAGTGGTTATTTTCGATATGGACGGGACGCTCTACCAAGAAGACACTTACCTGGATCGGTATATCCGTTACCTGCTGGAGGGAACGGCGCATGAAGGGGAAACGGAGGCGGCGATTGGCTTAGGGAGAGCTATTCGGGCAGGCGAGCATGAGATCCGATTCGGACAGTTTTATCATAGGCTGGATGATTTGTGGTTGGTTCGAGACGGCGCGTTCTTCATTCAGGGTCATACCTGGGAGGGAACGAAAGTGGTCGATGAGCAAGCGCATGGCTACGGAACGGTGTCTGCCCAAGCGCCGCATCTGATTCCGATCGGCGACCCATGGGGAATTGCTACGGCTCTCAACCATAGATATAAGCTTCCGGAGCAAAATCTGAAAGCTGCGTTCGATCGGGTCCGCAAGGAGATGGTCGAAGAAGCTGCCTATCCGTTCATTTGCCACACCGACTTGTTCCGAGCCATCGAAGAGCTAACGGCCGTGGAGAAAAAAGTACTCATGACCAACACCCATCACGAATCCGGCATTGAGTTCACGAGCTACATGGGGATCCGTTATATGTTCGACGATGTTGTATTCGATGCCAATAAGCCTATCGGCCTTCATTCCTACGTCAAGGCGCTTCTTGAGCAGGGCTATCAGGCGCATGAAATGTTATCGATCGGGGATAACCCGTGGAACGATCTGCATCCGGTGAAGCAGCTGGGCGGCAGAACTTGTTATATCTCTCCTTATCCGAGCAGCGACCCAGAGGTTTGGGATTTACGGCTTCATCGGTTGGAGGAACTGGAGCAGCTTATGCGTACGATTCAAGAATCCATCACAAGGAGGAACATGGCGGATGGCGAAGATCGAGCTGAAGCACATATGCAAGAAATTCAAGGATGAGACCGTTATTGAAAATTTGAACCTGACCATCAAGGATGGATCGTTCACCGTTCTGGTCGGGCCTTCGGGCTGCGGCAAATCCACGATGCTGCGCATGGTAGCGGGGCTTGAGAAGCTGACGAGCGGTGAGATCTGGATTGACGATAAATGCGTGAACGATACGCCGCCGGGGCTGCGGGATGTGGCGATGGTTTTTCAGAATTATGCGCTGTATCCGACGATGACTGTACGCGGCAATATCGAATTTGGCCTTAAGAATAGAGGCATTGCCAAAGGCGAGCGCGAGAAGCTGATCTCGGACATTTCCGAGATTGTCGGCTTAGCCCCGCATCTGAACAAGAAACCCCAGAACTTGTCCGGCGGTCAACGCCAAAGGGTGGCGCTCGCTCGTGCAATGGTGAAGCAGCCGAAGGTGTTCATCCTCGATGAGCCCTTGTCCAATCTGGACGCGAAGCTGCGCAACCAGATGAGAACGGAGCTGATTCAGCTGCATAAGCGTCTTGGCACGACGTTCGTCTACGTTACGCATGATCAGGTAGAAGCGATGTCGATGGGCGATGAGATCGTCGTCATGAACAAAGGGGTTATTCAGCAGGCGGATACGCCGATGAAGCTCTATCACAACCCGGCTAACCAATTCACCGCGGAGTTCATCGGAACGCCGGCTATGAACATGATGGATGTACGGGATTTTCAAGAGCTGGAGATTCAATCCTCTGCAACAGTGGGCCGTGTTGGCTTCCGCCCGGAGCAGGCGCTGATTGGCGCGAGCGATGCGGTTGAAGGCTACGACCTTATCGGCGAGATTCTAACCCGCGAGAGTCTTGGGGCGGAGAATATCTATCAGATCCAATCCCGAAGCGGCATCTTCTTCGTCAAAACCTTCCTTGCGCCGCTCGAGACGGCCGCGCACGTGAAGGTCACGATTCCATATGAGCAGCTCTATTATTTCGGGCTGAATGGAGAGAGACTGCGCGGCGTGGAGGCCAGAGCAAGCGCGAAACATTTGGCGACGGCTGGAGGAAGATGACATGACCGTATGGGAAAGACTGCGTCCGTATAGCATGGTCGCTCCGGCGATAATCGTATTCTCCTTGTTCTTCATCTATCCGATCTTCTACATGATCTACTTGAGCATGTTCGATTGGAATTTTGTCAGCCCGACCAAGACCTTCGTTGGCCTTCAGAACTTCAAAGACCTGCTGGCAGAGCCGGATTTCCGCCAGGTGCTGACGAACACGACGATCTATACGCTGCTGACGGTAACGTTAACGACCGGAATTGCACTGCTTCTTGCCCTGTGGCTGAATCGAAAAAGCTTCTTTCACGGCTTCGTCCAAGGCGCGATCTTCAGTCCGCATATTATCTCGCTTGTGTCGATATCGCTGCTGTGGAGCTGGCTGATGGACCCCGAGTACGGGCTGCTCAACTGGGTGATCGGGCTCGTAGGTTTCGGCAAGCTGGCGTGGTTGTCCCATCCGAGCACATCGCTCGTTTCCCTTGTCATCGTGGCCGTATGGAAGGGGCTCGGCTATAACGCGTTGGTATTCATCGCGGGGCTGCAGAGCATCCCGCCGGATATCTATGAAGCGGCCTCGTTGGATCGCTCCAAGCCTTGGACGACCTTCAGGAAGCTGATTCTGCCCATGCTGTCGCCATCGATATTCTTCTTGGTGATCATCAACATGATCGGTTCGTTCCAGGTGTTCGAGACCATCGCCATCATGACGCAAGGCGGCCCGATCAACTCCACCAATACGCTGGTCTATTACATCTACGAGAACGGATTCCGGTTCTTCAAGATCGGCTATGCATCCGCGGCTGGCGTCATCTTGCTGATCATCATCGGGATTCTTACGATTATCTATTTCAAACTGCTGTCGAAGCGCGTTCATTACCGTTAAGAAGAGGTGAAGCTCTTGAAAGCCGTAGACAATACGATCAGCGGCCCATCTATCGGGACTGCTGCAGCAAGCAGCCGGTTGCGTCATACGCGTACCCGCGAAGCAACGATCAGACGAGCGATATCCGCTGTTCTGCGTGGACTGAATACGATTGCCTTGCTGGCGCTGGTGCTGATTTTTGCCATGCCGTTCATCTGGATGCTCTCCACGTCGCTGAAGACGTTGTCCGAGACGATGGTATTCCCGCCGCAGTGGATTCCGCTTGATCCGGTCTGGAAGAATTACTCGGATGCATGGAACACGGGACCGTTCCTCAATTACTTCATGAATAGCGTCATCATCGCGGTCGGCATTCTGATTCTGCAGATGCTGACGATTATTCCGGCCGCGTATGCTTTTGCCAGATACAAGTTCGTCGGTTCGGGCTTCCTGTTCGGGATCGTCATGGTGACGCTGATGATTCCGGCCCAGCTGATCTTCCTGCCCGTATACCTGGAGCTGAGCGCATTCAAGCTGCTCAATACGCATCTTGGCTTGATCCTGCCCTTCGCGTCCAGCGCCTTCGGCATCTTCCTGCTGCGGCAGGCGTTCATGCAAATCTCGGATGAGCTGATCGAAGCGGCAAGATTGGATCAGGCAGCCGAATGGAAGGTCATCGTACAGATCATGGTACCGCTCGTGAAGCCGGTGCTGGTCACTTTTGCCCTGTTCAGCTTCATTGCGCATTGGAACGACTATTTCTGGCCGCTTGTCATGACCACCAACGAAACAGCCAGAACGCTGCCGCTCGGTATCGCTAAGATCCGTGAAGTGGAAGGCGTTGCGACGTGGAATATTCTGATGGCCGGTAACGTGATTCTAGTCGTGCCGATCCTCATCGTATTCTTCTTGTCGCAGCGTCAGATCATTAAGGCTTTCGTGTATAACGGCGTCAAATAAACCAGGCATGATGGAAAGGATGAAGAGACGATGGTAAGAATTGTGGCACACCGCGGATGTTCGGGAGAGGCACCGGAGAACACGATGGCGGCATTCGAGCTGGCTCTGAGCGAGCCGGCGATTCCGATGATCGAGCTTGACGTGCATTTATCGAAGGACGGCGTCCCCGTTGTCATTCACGATCATACGCTGGACCGGACTACAAGCGGAACCGGACCGGTAAAAGCTTATACGCTGGAAGAGCTGCGGCAGTTGGATGCGGGGAGCAAGTTTGATGCTGCTTTTGCGGGACAGCGGATCCCGACGCTTGAGGAAGTGCTGCTGCTTGCCAAAGGCTGCTGCAAACTGCACGTCGAGCTGAAGATGCTGGCCAACGAATATGAGGGCATCGAGGAGCGGGTCATCTCGCTCATTCAGCGGCACGGCATGCAGGAGGACGTCGTGCTCTCCTCCTTCAATCATGACTCGATGAAGCGGGCACATGAGATCGACCCGTCGATCGCGACGGCTTTGATCTATCTTGGCAAGCCGACGCTGCTTGAGGAGCAGCTTCGTTACACGGGCGCGACGGGCTTGTCGGTGCATTATGGATTCGTAACGCAAGAACTCGTGGACGAGATGACGGCGCTCGGGATGGATCTGGGTGTCTGGACGGTAGATGATTCGGAGGTTCTGGCGCGAATTATCGAGGCGTATCCGAATATCCGGATTACGACGAATTATCCGCATCGCGTGCTGCAAATTGTGCGTGGAGAAGGCGTGCAGGCATAGTGACTTTAAGGACATAAGAAAAGACACGGAATTGTTATTCCGTGTCTTTCTTGCGTTTCCGCTAGCGTCGCGCCGCGGAAGCACCCATAAGAAAACGCTTTCAATAAATGGTTTTCGCCTATATAATACTGTCTAGCAAAGCTTGTTCGAGATCGATATAGGAGGCATTCGATGAGTGCAATCGAAGACAAAATCTCACGCAGGCTGACGGGATGGCAGAAGTTCATGATCTCCTTCCCCACGATGCCGGGCAATTTGAGCAACGTCCTGATTCACAACGCGTTTCTGAAATACTATACGGACATTGTCGGTTTGAATCCGAAGTTTATCGGGATTCTGTATGCGATCTTCGGGATATGGAATGCGATCAATGACCCGGCTATAGGCGTGTGGTTGGATCGATTGAAGTACAATCCTCAAAGAGGCAAATATGTCTATGTAATGCGGCTAAGCGCGCCTGTTACGCTGGTCGCGTCCTTTGCGATGATTTTCGCTCAGCCCTCATGGGATCAGTGGGTTATTTTCGCCTTTATGCTAATCTTGCTTTTCATATACGATACGTCCATGACTACCTTCAGTATTGCGCACGCCAACTATAAGCTGCTTGCTGCCAAGACGAGCGAGGAGCGAGTGGATGTGTCCGTATTCACCAGCTATATCGCGAACATCGGGGGTTTTCTGGGTACGGTGATCCCGACCTTGCTTCTGGTTGGCAATAGCGACAAGACCTTGACGACCATTCTGTTCTGCGCCGTTCTGGCGCTAAACTCCATTCTCTATTTGGTCGCGCTCAAGCCGTTGAAGGACGCGGAGGAGATGTATGTAAAGGAGAATGTCCAGATCGCAGGACGAAAAGGCATCTTCGGCGATGTCTTCGACAATGTGAGAGAGGCTGTGAAATCGCGAGCGTTCGTCACCTTCGTTCTCGTCCAAATTCTGGTCGGCGGCCCAAGCGCCTTCTACTTTACTCCCTTTCTGTACATGTCGGATTACGTGCTGGAGCTGAAAGGCATACAGGCGACCCTTATGGATGTGCTGATGGGACTTTCCTTGTTTGCGGCGGCACCGTTTCTGGGCAAGTTTATCAAGAAGCGGGGGATGAAAAATGCCATGCTATTGGCGTTGATTCCGAGTGCGTGCGGGTTTCTGCTGCTGGCGTTTGTCCAGAATTACTATCAAGCCATTGCGGCCTATATCCTCATGTATGTATTCACCCAAGCCGTTAGCATTGCGATGAGCCCCATGCTCGGTGCGATTATCGACGAGGACGAACAGCGCACCGGTCTGCGAAAAGCGGGCATGTACACCGGATTGGACGCGCTTCTGACGATCCCGATGTCCGGCATCCAAGCGTCGCTCTTCATGGGCATCATCAGCTATTTCGGTTTTCAGGCAGGCTCTGACGTGCAGAGCGCCAATGCTTTGCTGGGCATCCAGATCGGTGCGGGCGTACTGCCGTGCGCATGCATCCTTCTGGGTATCATCCCGCTGTTGTTATCCCCTATAAACAAGAAGAAGGAATTGGAGCTATCGGAGTTTTCGAAGAATCGGCAAATGGAGCTTTCGTAGGCAAAACCTCCCCGTTTGGGGAGGTTTTTATTTGCGCAGATCGTTTATAGAAAGTTTGTTTTTATTCGACAAAATAGGACTAGTAAGTTAGCGATATAAGATATAATAGGGAAGTAGTTACACTGGCGTAAAGCGAGCGTGTCTCTTGGTCTGCGTTTATAGAGATGCTTGATATAGTAGGCGAAATGGAAGGTCGTGATGGGGAGTCGCACGTGCAAGGGTGGAAACTCGGATGTAATGAACCACAATGATTAGGGATCGGTTCAAATTAATCGTTAATAGGGGTGTCATAGTGAGAGGGAAAGTATCCAAATTCGTCATCATGTTCATCTGTTTTATGCTGGTTTTTGGCGTGTTTTTTCAGCAAAAGAGTTTCGTGTCCGCCGCATCCTCCGGTGCTCTGACGAGCGCCATTCCGAACGAGCCCATAACCGGCGCTGCTTACGGGAACGGAGTCTATGTTGCGGTAGGCTATTACGGCAAAATCTTAACGTCTGCGAACGGGCTTGATTGGCAAATCGCCGCAGATAAAACGAGGCTTGACGTCACCTATACAGGCGTTGCTTTCGGCGATAACGTCTTCGTCGCAGTCGGCTACGACGGCACGATCATGACGTCGGCGAACGGTGCGGTGTGGACGCAGCGAGACTCTACCGTCACGAACACGATTGCGAGAGTCGCTTACGTTACCGGAATCAATAAATTCTTTGCCGTTACCAAAGCAGGAACCCTGCTCACGTCGTCCGATGGCGTTACGTGGACATCGGCATCTGTAGGGACGAGCAAAGATCTTACTTCCATCGCGTTCAACGGAACGGCAATCGTCATCGGCGATTCCGGCGGCTATGTACATACTTCGACGAATGGAACCGGTTGGACGCACACGAAGCTTCCGAGTACTTTCTTTATCAATTCCGTTCTCGGTCTTAATAACCGATTCTATGCAAACGATGCGTTGGGGGCGAGTTATACATCTACTGACGGATATACCTGGACAGCGGCCAGCATAGCCGGTCAAGTTTTCGGCGGCCTCTATGACGGCAGCAAGTATTATTTGTTCGGCTATGACGGGACATCGTATGGAGCGGTGTTTACGTCCGACAAAGCAAACGGCGTGAGTTTCTCTAAGCAAGGGGTTCAAACCACTACAATGACCGCGCAAAATGGCTTCTACGCGAACGGAGTCTACATGCAGCTCGGCAATGACGGCATCGTGGTGTCGACCAACGGGACCGCTTGGAATTACGCCTACGGCGGCGTGGTGTCCAGCGTTCTCTACAACGGTACGGAATACATAGCCGTCGGCAAACATGGCAACGACGGGTTTATTAAAACGTCCGCCGATTTTGTGAATTGGACGCCTGTCACGTTGCCGCTGCGTGTTCCTGCCTTGACTTCGATTGCCACCGGGCTGGGTAAATATGTTGTGGTGAGCGACTCCCCGGGAACGGTGCTCACATCAACTAACGGTACCACTTGGAACGTAAACGCTCCTGCAGTTTCGGAATACGGTTTAACTTCGGTCGCTTTTGCAAACGCCGTATTCGTGGCGGTCGACGAGATTGGATCCGTTTATAAACTGGCAAACGGCAGTACAAGCTGGACGCTGGAGAGGAGCGATTCCGTCGACTATAATGCGCTAAGGTTCGTTGCCTTCGATGGCAGTGGATTTTATGCTGCCGGCGATTCTGGAGTCCTTCTTCAATCCGATTATACAGGAAGCAATTGGCAAAACGTTCAAGCAGCTCCGATCGTCTTTACTTTTGATAAGAAGAGCTCCAATCAAACGGACGTTCCGATCACGTTAACCGGCACCTTGCGAAATATCAGCGTCAGCAATTATAGCAGCGCATTGGTAGAAGGAACCGATTATAGCGTATCAGGAACTACGGTGACGGTTAAAAAGTCATTTTTGGCCAAACTGCCTCTAGGTTGGCAGACAATCGCCTTGCACGTAAGCAACGGACCATTCAAGAGAGTAGCCGTCAACGTGGTTAACACGGCGTCTTCGCTGGCGCAGGTTACGGGTGTACAGCTTAATCCGAATGGCAATGCATCGTGGGGCAGTGTGGCTGGGGCGGTTAGCTATGAAGCGCAACTGTACCGTAACGGATCTGTCTGGGGCAGCGCAGTCTCGGTGGCCGCTGGCAGCACAAACACGAATTTCTTAGCCGCCATGCTTGCTGCAGGAGCGGGTAATTATACGGTCAAAGTGAAAGCGATCGGGGATACCGTAAATTATAAGGATGGTGCCCAATCGGCGGCATCCGGCGCAGTAACTATTTATAAGGCACCGGCAGAGGATGGAACGGCTAATAAAGAAGGAACAACTCAGAGAGCGGACTTTACGATCATCGTAACGGCCCAAAACGGGACAAAGGCCACAGCGAAAGTTGGCGGCGTTAACGTTTTGCAAACGGGTTCCGAAGTTACGGTAAGCAGTGGGAAAGCGACGCTTCCGATTGAGATCGATAGTTTGTCGGAGGGCGATAACGCAATTGTAATTGTTTTACAGGATCCTTCAGGCAACATCAACTCCCAAGAATTATCGGTTAGGGTAACGAAGGATACAACGGCACCAATAACCGCAACGGAAGATGGCACGGCTGATAAAGCAGGGACTACTCAGACCGCTAACTTCAACATCGCCGTGAATGCGGAGACAGGAGCCGCAGTAACGGCGAAAGTTGGCGGCGCGAACGTCCTACAGACGGGAGTAAGCGTCTTGGCTGCGGGCGGTAAAGCGACGCTTCCGATTGATCTCACGAAGCTAACAGAGGGAGCCAACAACATTGCGATTGTTGTTACGGATCCTGTGGGGAATGTTTCCGATGCGCTGACTGTCAGCGTAACGAAAGATACCATCAGCGCAGCGAATGCGGCACTTGCCATCACATACGGCGGCAGCGATTCCGCCGCAAGCGTAACGCAGTCGGTAACGTTGCCGACAACAGGAATGAATGGAACCACCGTTTCGTGGTCTTCCAGCGTACCGGCAACTATTGGGACGACAGGCGTGGTAACGCGTCCCGCATACGGAGCGGGCGATGCAACGGTGACTTTAACCGCAACGATTAGCATAGGCGGCATAAGCCAGACGAAAACGTTCGAGCTGACCGTACTGGAGCAAGCGCCAACGGATGCGCAAGCGGTAGACGCAGCAACGACGGTTTTGGAAGTTGGGTACGGCGGCGGTGATTCCGCTGCAAGCGTAACGCAATCGGTAACGCTGCCAACGGCAGGGTTGCTTGGTACGACAGTTACATGGTCGTCTAGTGATGCATCAGTTATCGGAGCGACAGGTGTAGTAACGCGTCCGATATATGGAGCGGGCGATGCAACGGTAACGTTGACTGCGACGATCGCCAGAGGCGGAGTCAGCCAGACGAAAACGTTCATATTGACCGTGCAGAAGATGGCACAGACAGATGCAGAAGCGGTAAGCGAGGCGAAGTCGGCGCTAGAAGTTGGTTACGGTGGTACTGATACGTCTGCAAGCGTAACGGAGGCAGTGACGTTGACGGCAACAGGGCTTAGCGGAACGACAGTATCCTGGTCGTCCGATGATACAGCAATTGATGCTGCAACAGGTGCTGTAACGCGTCCGGCATACGGATCGGGCGATGCGACGGTGACGTTGACCGCGACGATCAAGAAGAATGCAGTAAGCGAGACGAAGACGTTTACGCTGACCGTGTTGGAGCTGGCACAGACGGATGAACAAGCGGTAAGCGCGGCTAAGACGGCATTGGTAGTTGGTTACAATGGCAGTGACACAGCTGCAAGCGTGACGCAAGCAGTGACGTTGCCAGGAACAGGGCTAAACGGAGTGACGATAACCTGGTCATCCGATGATACTTCTGTTGATGCAACGACAGGAGCGGTAACGCGTCCAGCATTTGCAACGGGCGATGTGACGGTGACGTTGACCGCGACGATCAAGAAGAATGCAGCAAGCGAGACGAAGACGTTTACGCTGACTGTAACGAAGCTGGCACAGACAGATGAAGAAGCAGTAAGCGCGGATAAGTTGGCATTAGAAGTTGGTTATGGTGGCGGTGATACCGCTACAAGCGTAACGCAAGCAGTAACATTGCCGGCAACTGGGCTAAACGGAACGACAGTTACATGGTCGTCCGATAATGTAGCAATTGATGCAGCAACAGGTATTGTAACTCGTCCGGCATACGGATCGGGCGATGCGACGGTGACGTTGACCGCGACGATCAAGAAGAATGCAGTAAGCGAGACGAAGACGTTTACGCTGACCGTGTTGGAGCTGGCACAGACAGATGCGCAGGCGGTTGACGCAACGAAAGCGGATCTCGAAGTTGGTTATGGCGGCAGTGATACAGCTGCAAGCGTAACGCAAGCGGTGACGCTACCGGCAACAGGTCTGAACGGAGTGACGGTAACATGGTCGTCCGATGACGAGGCAATTAATGCTTCAACAGGTGCAGTTACGCGTCCAGCTTACGGATCGGGTGATGCAACCGTAACGTTGACTGCGACGATCAAGAAGAATGCAGTAAGTGAGACGAAGACGTTTACGCTGACTGTAACGAAGCTGGCACAGACAGATGCAGAAGCGGTAAGCGCAGATAAGTTGACATTAGAAGTTGGTTACGATGGCAGTGATACAGCTGCAAGCGTAACGCAAGCAATAACACTGCCAACAACAGGGCTAAGCGGAACGACAGTAACATGGTCGTCCGATGATGTAGCAATTAATGCTTCAACAGGTGCAGTTACGCGTCCAGCATACGCATCGGGAGATGCAACCGTAACGTTGACTGCGACAATCAAGAAAAATGCAGCAAGCGAGACCAAGACGTTTACGTTGACCGTAACGAAGCTGGCACAGACAGATGCAGAAGCAGTAAGTGCAGATAAGTTGGCATTAGAAGTTGGTTACGATGGAAGTGATTCCGCTACAAGCGTAACGCAAGCAGTAACATTGCCAGCGACAGGACTAAACGGAACGACAGTAACGTGGTCGTCCGACGATACCGTAATTAATGCAGCGACAGGTGCAGTAACGCGTCCGGCGTACGCATCGGGCGATGCGACGGTAACGTTGACTGCGACAATCAAGAAAAATGCAGCAAGTGAGACGAAGACGTTCACGCTGACTGTAACGAAGCTGGCACAGACAGATGAAGAAGCAGTAAGCGCGGATAAGTTGGCATTAGAAGTGGGTTATGGTGCCAGTGATTCTGCTACAAGCGTAACGCAAACAGTAACATTGCCAGCGACAGGACTAAACGGAACGACAGTAACGTGGTCGTCCGACGATACCGTAATTAATGCAGCGACAGGTGCAGTAACGCGTCCGGCGTACGGATCAGGCGATGCAACCGTAACGTTGACTGCGACAATCAAGAAGAATGCAGCGAGCGAGACGAAAACATTCACGTTAACAGTAAAAGAGCTGGCACAAACGGATGCGCAAGCAGTAAGCGCAGCGAAATCCTTGCTAGCCATCACTTACGGCGGTAGTGATTCCGCTACAAGCGTAACGCAATCAGTAACGCTGCCGGCAACAGGGCTGAACGGAGCGACAGTAACCTGGTCGTCCGATAACGCAGCAATTGATGCAGCGACAGGTGCGGTAACTCGTCCGGCATACGGATCGGGCGATGCAACCGTAACGTTGACTGCGACAATCAAGAAGAATGCGGCAATCGAGACGAAGACGTTCACGCTGACTGTGCCGCAGCTGGCACAGACCGATGAGCAAGCAGTAAGCGCAGCGAAATCCTTGCTAGCCATTACTTACGGTGGCAGTGATTCCGCTACAAGCGTAACGCAAGCAGTAACGCTGCCAGCAACTGGACTGAACGGAGTGACAGTAACCTGGTCGTCCGATAACGCAGCAATTGATGCAGCAACAGGAACAGTAACGCGTCCGGCATACGGATCAGGCGATGCACCAGTAACGTTGACTGCGACAATCAAGAAGAATGCGGCAATCGAGACGAAGACGTTCACGCTATCAGTAATCCAGCTAGACGAAGTAATACCGCCGGACGTAACGCCGCCGGCAGCGCCGACAGTGAATGCAGTGGACAGCGATGACCTCGTCATCACGGGTACAGCGGAAGCGGGTTCGACCGTAACGGTAAAAGCAGGCGGAACGACGTTGGGATCGGCAATAGCAATCGGAGGCACATTCTCTATTACGCTAACATCTGCTCTACCAACAGCTACGGAGCTTGAGGTAACGGCAACGGATGCAGCAAGCAATGTAAGCCCGGCAACGCTCATTACGGTAACAGAGGCAACTGTTGTAACACCGCCGGACGTAACACCGCCGGCAGCGCCGACAGTGAACGCAGTGGACAGCGATGACCTTGTCATCACAGGTACAGCGGAAGCGGGTTCGACCGTAACGGTAAAAGCAGGCGGAACGACGTTGGGATCGGCAGTAGCAATCGGAGGCACATTCTCTATTACGCTAACAGCTGCACTACCAACAGCTACGGAGCTTGAAGTAACGGCAACGGATGCAGCAAGCAATGTGAGCCCGGCAACGCTCATTACGGTAACAGAGGCAACAGTAGTAACACCGCCGGACGTAACACCTCCAGCGGCACCGACAGTGAGTGCAGTGGACAGCGATGACCTCGTCATCACAGGTACTGCGGAAGCGGGTTCGACCGTAACGGTAAAAGCGGGCGGAACGACGCTGGGATCTGCAGTAGCAACAGGAGGCACATTCTCTATTACGCTGACAGCTGCGCTACCGGCAGCTACGCAGCTTGAGGTTACGGCAACGGATGCAGCGAGCAACGTGAGCGCAGCTACGCTCATCACGGTAACAGCGGCATCTACCGGTACGCCAACAACACCATCAACACCAAGCGACAACCCGGTAACCTCGACGGACGGTACACTAGCGCTTCCGGCAGGTCAATCGGGCAAGGTTAGCTTTGAAGATGCGGTTACAATCTCTATTCCGGCCGGTTCTACAACAAATGATCTGAAACTAACGATAGACAAAGTGTTGAACACTGAAAATCTAGTTTCGGATGAAGATGTTATAGCCAGTCCGGTCTTCGAGATTCTGAAAAATTTCTCGGAGAACTTCAGTAAGTCCATCACGTTGACGTTTGCTTTTAATCCGACCAAATTGAGCGGCGAGGGGAAAGTAGCGGTCTTCTATTATGACGAAGTGAAGAAGGAATGGGTAAAAGTCGGCGGTGTCCAAATAAACGCGAATCACATCTCCGTAGAGGTCAATCACTTTACGAAATATGCGGTATTTGTGGAAAATCCAACGCCAACCATTCATTTTAGCGACATCACCGGACATTGGGCTGAACCTAACATTAAGAAAGCGGCAAGCAGCGGAATCGTTAAGGGATACCAGGACGGTACATTTAAGCCTGGCAAAACCGTCACGCGCGCCGAATTTGCGGTTATGCTGATGAATGTGCTGAAGCCGCAAGGAGAAGGAGCACAACTGACCTTTACGGATACGGCGAAGATCGGAACATGGGCGAAGCAAGCAGTCGCTCAGGCGGTGCAAGCGGGTATTATTAAAGGTTATGCAGATGGCAGCTTCCGTCCGAATGAAGAGATAACGAGAGCGGAAATGGCGGCAATGATCGCAATAGCGACGGGGACGCCAATCAAAGAGGTTGCGGCAACCGATTTCGCCGACGACAAGGATATTCCGGAGTGGGCTAAAGCCGGCGTTGCGTTTGTGAAACAAGCAGGCATTGTGCAGGGCAAAGGCGATAACCAATTCGTCCCTCGCGACCATGCTACTAGAGCAGAGGCTGTAACGGTTCTGCTCAACTTGTTGGCACAGATGAACAAGTAAGCAGTGGGTTATATAACTGACAGAGGGGCGAGCCTACATAGGCTCGCCCCTCTGTTCTATCTATTTTCCCCGCCTTGCAGGATTGTGTTCACCCGATTCAGAATCGTGACAGCCTCGGCACGCGTAACTTTGGCTTTCGGTCTGAAGTATCCATCAGCGCCCGCCATAACATTAGCTTTGATAATCGAATAGATCGCCTCGGCTTTTAATTGAGCGCCGTCCCCATCATAGATCAAGGTTCCGTCGAAGTTATCGTCGTAAAAAATAACAGGGGCGTAGAAGTTCAAACTGTCTTCCAAGCTATCGTTCTTTGTCATCCGTTTTACGGGGACATCTTTGAAGGTAGAGGATATCGTACTGAAGATTTCGTCACAGGTGATGTAATTACCGGCAGCGTCTACGGAGGCATTTAGTTGTGTCGTCAGAAAAGCAGTCAGCATGGCAACGTCCCAACGTGTAAGCTGCTTATCCGGTAATATATTGCCATCGTAATCGGCGAACAGCCAACTGTCATCCCCATTAAAAAGTGCGGCAATATCTAATGCAGCCCAATGCTTCTTTGCGTCGTTGAACTTAAGGGCTTTGTCTGACCCATTATCCACGCTCGGGAAGAGCAAGTGATACATGTGGGCAAACTCTGCTTTGGTCACCGGCTTGTCTGGCTTGAAGGTACCATCGGGATAGCCCTTCACGACGCCGCTGGCAACCATGAAGTCAATGGATCCGGTAGCCCACGCATATTTCGTCGCGTCAACATCAGTAAACTTGCTTTCAGCGTTTGCCGGAGTGGCGGAAAGTATAGCAGTTATTAGAAGTAGTGCGATCATTGTTTTTTTCATAGATAGTCTCCTTAATTATGTATGAGAGAAGTGACTGTCTCGCTGTTCCAATTGAATTCGATTAACCTTCAGACGATAAAATCCGAAATTGTTGCACATCATGCAACAATCCTGAAGAGCCTCAACAGTACAAACCCCCGATCTCACATCGAGATCGGGGGTTTGCCTTATCTACCCTAGGCCAACAAACTCAAGCCTCCATCTTCTGAGCCGAATACAGCTTATAATACCGGCCGCGCCGCGCGAGCAGCTCGTCGTGCGATCCGCTTTCGGCGATGCCTTTGTCGGCGACGTACATGATGCGGTCGCAGTTCTTAACCGTCGAGAGACGATGCGCGATAATGAACGACGTGCGTCCCTTCAGCAATTCATTCAAGCCCATCTGCACCAGACGCTCGGTCTGCGCATCGATGGACGAAGTCGCCTCATCGAGGATGAGAATGCGCGGGTTCGCAAGCAGCGTGCGCGCGAAGGAGATAAGCTGGCGCTGACCTTGCGAGAGCTTCGAGCCGCGCTCGTTGACCTCGGTCAAGTAGCCTTTCTCGAACTCGCGGATGAATTCATCCGCGCAGACCGCCTTAGCGGCCGCGATAACCTCTTCCTCGGTAGCGTCGAGCCTGCCGTAGCGGATGTTATCCAAGATCGTGCCGGAGAAGATGAAGCTGTCCTGCAGCATGATCCCCATTTGACTGCGCAGCGATTTGAGCTTGATCTGGGAGATATCATGACCGTCAATGCGAATTTGTCCGCCGGTGATGTTGTAGAAACGCGAAATCAGGTTGACCACCGTTGTTTTGCCTGCGCCTGTCGGACCGACGAGCGCGATGCTTTCACCGGCTTTGACATCGAACGAAAGGTTCTGCAGGATGTTATGCCCCGGATCGTAGGCGAAGGTGACATCGTCGAAAGTCACATGGCCTCGGATAGGCGGCAATTCCTTCGCATCCTTCACGTCGCTGACGGTCACCGGCTCATCAAGCGTCTCGAAGATACGCTCCAAGTAGGCGACCGAGTTAATAAAGCTGTTGTACAAGTTCGAGATGTTCAGGATCGGCTGCCAGAAGCGCGATGCGTAGCTGCTCATCGCGAGTATGACGCCGAACGTCACCTCTTCCGGTCCGAGTGCCAGCAAACCTACGAAGTAGATCGCAGTCGTGACCGTCGTCGCCAGGTTATCGACCGAGAACGGGACCAGAAAGTTGAGATACATCGTTCTCATCCACGCACTGCGGTAGTTGGTGGACAAGCGGGTGAAGATGCCTTCATTATGCTGTTCTCGGGTGAAGATTTGCGTTACGCGAATACCGCTGATGCTCTCCTGCAAGTAAGCGTTCAGGTTGGAGCTTTTGTTAGACACCGACTGCCATGCCCGGCGCTGCTTGGTCTTGATCAGCATGATAATGCCTAGGAAGACGGGCAGACCGCCCAGAATGACAAAAGACAGCTTCACGTCAACAGCGAACATAAAGATAGCGATGAAGAGCAGGTTCATGATCTCAAGGATTAAGTTGATAATCCCGTTGGACAGCACGTCCGATACGGAGTTGACGTAGTTGACGACCCTTATGAGAATCTTGCCTTGCGGGCGGTCGTCATAATATTGGAACGGCAGCTCCTGCAAATGCTTGAACAAATCCGTCCGGATATCGAAAATGATATCCTGCCCGACGCTCGTCATCATACGCGAGCGGATCGTGGCCAAGATGACGCTGACGACGATGGTAGCCAGCGTAAGCAGCGACCAACCGACAAGCGCTTGACCGTCCTTAGCGGGAATCGTAACGTCGACGACATGCTGCATGATGAGAGGCGCGGAGAGCGCGATACCGGCTGACAGGGCGCTCAGGATGAACGCGATGATCATCGGCTTCTGCTGCCTTCTGATGTAGACCAGCGCACGACGGAAATGCCGGATATTAAACGGTGATTCCAAATTCTCATCCATATCGAACTTATTTCTGGCCATGTGCGACCGCCCCCCTTCCGATGCCTTCGATTTGCAGCATGAATACGTCGTAATAGTAACCACGCTTAGCTAGAAGCTCGGCGTGAGTGCCTTCTTCAATAACCCGTCCATTGTCCAAAATAAGAATGCGGTCAGCCTGCGCCGTTGTGGATACCCGCTGAGCGATGATGATCTTCGTACAAGGGAAGTCCAGCTCGCGCAAACTCTTCTGGATATGCTCTTCCGTCTCTAAGTCGACCGCAGACGTGGTGTCGTCGAGAATGAGGATCGGAGGCTGCACGGCTAATGCCCGAGCCAGGGCGATACGCTGCTTCTGCCCGCCTGACAGACCGACGCCGCGTTCGCCGACGACGGTATTGTAGCCTTCCGGCATTTTGCGTATGAAATCCTGCGCAGCGGCAAGCTCGGCAAACTTATGGACGTCCTCTTCCGGCATATCGGGATTGTTGTAGGCAATGTTGCCGTCAATCGTGTCGGAGAACAGCAGCACGTCCTGCGTCGCGATCCCGATATTGCCGCGCAGCTCATCAAGCTCCAGCTTGCGCACATCCTTGCCGTCTACCAAGACGCGGCCTCTCGTAATGTCATAGAAGCGCGGGATGAGGTTAATGAGCGTCGTTTTGCCCGACCCCGTCGCGCCCATAATGGCAATCGTCTCGCCGGGCTCGATCGTGAAGTTGATGTCTTCCAGCACCGTCACGCTATCATACTTGAAGCTCACATGCTCAAACTGAATGCGTCCGTTGTAACGCCGCTTAACCGTGGCATTGTGCTCGTTGACGATTTCCGGATGCGCGTAGTAGACCTCGATGATTTTGGTAAGGCTCGCGAAGAAACGCTGAATATCGTTGATGATGATACCAATGCTGCGCATCGGGTTGGAAAGTCCCCAGACGAGCGCGGAGAAAGCCGAGAATTCCCCGAACGTAATCCGCTCGTTCATGACGAACAGACCTCCCGCCAGCATCAGAATGACGCTGAATCCCTGAGAGAAGATCTCCAAGTAGGGGAAATAGTCCAGCCAGACCAAGGCGGCTTTCTTATTGGCCTTGGAGTAGTTCACGCTTTTCTCCGTGAATTTGTTGATTTCGAACTCCTCGCGCGCAAATGCTTTGACCACGCGATTCCCCGCGATATTTTCCTGCGTCGTCGTGTTCAGCTGCGATAGGCGCTCCCGCAGATCCACATACATCGGACGTACGCGTCTGGCGAATATGAAGGCCACGATGCCGATCGGAGGCGACAGAATGAGCAGCCACCACGTCAGCTCTGCGTCGATATAGAAGAAATACGCCACTGCCGCAATGAATACCGTCAGCGATTCGATGATGGTTTTCACGATCCACGCCAAGGAGTGACGGACCATTTCGAGGTCGCCCGTCATCTTGGTCATGAGATCCCCGGTACGATTGCGATCGTAGTACCTCATGTCTTGGCCCTGGATTTTGTTATACAGGTAGATCCGGATCCGGTAAAGCATGTTCTGCGAAGCTCGTTCATAAAGCAAGGTCGTACAGTAGGCCAGACTCGTGCGAAGCAAAGAAAAGCCGATCATGCCCAAACAAAGGCCGATCAGCAGCGCTCGTTCGTCTGTCAGATAACGTGCTGCGTCATCGCCGGCGATGAAGAGATCGACAATGCGCTGTCCGATGTACGGATTGATAATGGTGAGCGAGGAACCCACCACCGATAGGCATAGCGCGAAAATATAACGCGTGCGATCGCCTATCAGATTGTGCCAAAGCCACTTGAATTGAAACATGTGATCACCGACTTCTGTAAGTTTCTGCATTTTGCAGGTTCCGAATATCGCCTTCACTTCATACAGGGCTGGTCTCCGGTCAAAAAACTATGGAAATTATAACACAAAAAGTTGGAAATCAAGCTAAAAAATAAATTTTATTTGGGACTCTCTGGCAGATTGAGCGTCATGGTCCAAGCGTCCGCACGTTCGAATCTTATGGAAAATTTTAAGTAATCGCCAAGGATGATGGAAGAAAATGTCGAATTACAATAAAATGTCAAGACTCGCAGCTTCTTGTCCAATTGGGTAAAAAAAGCGATGTTGAAACTACGCGTCTGATCTTTCGTAATCCAGATTAAGGAAACGGAAATATGTTGCGATCAAGCCGCGTACATTGGAATGAAACTGGATGGAGGAGCATGGTCGATGGGGACTAAATTCGTGAAGCTGCTGGGAATGATCGTGGTCATCGCGGCTTTGAATATTGCGGTATTCTCGCCCGGCTTGATGGGGATTGAGATTGGGGAGCGTCCATTCGAGTCGGCTCTCGGTGTCACATTGCTTCTTGCCAGCGGACTGACACTTCTATATGGAAGCTTCACGCTGCTGTTTAAGCAGCAGGAGTCGATCTCTCCCAAGCAGCTTCAAACAAGAGAAGACTTCGAGGAGGCACTAATGAGGTATCGACGAGTGAAGGTGCTGCAGGAGGATATGGCTTACGCCCTGGAGCAGATGGAGCGGATGAATAAGAGACAGGACACGCTGCTGAACGTTCTCGGGCAGCGATTCGATCCGAATGAGCTTAGCTACAAGAAATTCGCTTCGGTGACACGGGAGGTTGAGAAGTTATTTTACCTGAACGTGAGGAGCATCTTGAACCGGCTGCATGTGTTCGACGAATCGGAGCTGGAGAATGCCGGAGGAGGCCGTAAGCCCTCCAGAATTTCTCCTGAGCTTCTCCAAGTAAGATCGGGAATCGTTAACGAGCAGCTGACATTCGTTAAGCAATCGTTGGAGTCGAACGAAGAGATGTTGATCAAGCTGGATAAACTGCTGCTTGAAATTTCGCGCTTGGACAGCTTCGAGCCGAGTGAAATCGATCAGATGCCTTGCATGCAGGAGATCGACTCGTTGATCAAGCAGACTAAATATTACAAACAGTGAGAGGTGCGGTTATGTCCAAACAGAGCAAGTTTTTGGTGATATCGATTTTGATCTTAGGTCTCGTATTCGTCCTCGTGTACTACGGCATCAATTTGACCTCGAACTTAGGCAAGTCCAAAGCGGAAGTCACTTCCGAGAACGCCGGTAAGCAGCTAAGCAACTTGTACGAAGATATTTCCGTTACGACCGCGGAGCCGGTGAAAGGGCAGATCGATCTGGATCCCATCGACGTAGCCGCTTCACTTCCGGACATCTCGAAGTTCCCGATTACGGTGAACAGCACGACCGATCAATTCGTTGAAATCTTCTCCTCCACGGAGAAATCGGGAACCGGCGTTGACGGCTGGCTAACCGAAGTGGCTGCGGAATTCAACAATGCCGGCATCGAGGTGGATGGAAAGCCCGCATCTGTGAAGATAAGAAACATCGCCTCCGGGACGGCGACCGATTATATCAAGACCGGCAAATATGTTCCGGATGCGTTCACCCCTTCCAATGAATTATGGGGCAAAATGGCCGAAGCCAGCGGAGTCAAGACGCAGCTTATTGCCCCGCGCCTTGTCGGCAATGTTCCGGGCATCGTCATTGCCAAGGCCAAGTACGATGCATTGGTCGACAAATACGGATCGGTCAACGTCAAAACCGTTACCGAAGCGATCGCGAACAATGAGTTTTCGATGGGGTATACCGATCCTTTTGCCAGCTCGACCGGACTCAACTTTCTCGTCACCGCACTACATACATTCGATAATTCCGATAGCTTGAGCGACAAAGCGGTGCAAGGGTTCGAGAAGTTTCAAGCGAACGTGCCGTTCATCGCTTCTACTACCTTACAGATGAGAGATGCGGCCAAGTCGGGCATGCTGGATGGTTTCGTGCTTGAGTATCAGACTTTCGTTAATGCGCCGGAATTGAAGAGCGGATATGTATTCACTCCGTTCGGGGTTCGACATGACAGTCCGTTATTTGCCTTAGGGGATCTGCCGCAAGAGAAAATCGACATCATTACCAAATTCGCGGAGTTTGTGACCCAAGATAACTATCAGCAAATGGCGAAGGACAAAGGATTTAACCAGCTTGAAGAGTACAAATCCGAACTGGCCGTCATGGACGGCGCGACGCTGACTTCCGCTCAGAAGCTGTGGAAAGAGAAGAAGAACGGAAGCAAACCGATCGCGGCCGTCTTCGTAACCGACATCTCCGGAAGTATGGACGGCGAGCCGCTGGTCCGCCTGAAAGAATCGCTGCTCAAAGGACAGAAATATCTCGGCCGAGATAACAGCATCGGACTCGTTTCGTTTTCCAGCGACGTATCCATCGATGTGCCGATCGGCAAATATGACGCGATTCAGCAATCGTTGTTCGTGGGGGCGGTGAACAATCTGCAATCCGGCGGAGGGACGGCCACCTTCGACGGCATCATCGTCGCGCTTAAGATGCTGCAAGACCAGCTGCTCGTCGATCCGAATATGAAACCGGTTATTTTCGTCCTAAGCGATGGGGAGACGAACGAAGGCCACTCGCTCAACGATATCAAAGAGCTGGTCGAAATTTACAAAGTCCCGATCTACACCATCGGCTACAATGCCAACATCAAAGCGCTTCAAAGCATATCGAGCATTAACGAAGCGGCAAGCATCAACGCGGATACGGACGACGTCGTGTACAAGATCGGCAACCTTCTCAACGTTCAAATGTAAGCCCAAACCTAAGGAGGTATCCTATGTCATTCTCGATGGAAGTCGCCAGCCCGGAGCAAATCAAGCAGGTCATCGAACAAGAGATCAAACCGGTTCCCGAAGAGATCGCCAAACTCAAGGAGATTGCGGATAACAACGTATCCACGATCATGGCGTTAGACACGGAGTCGCTCGAGAAACGTAAAGAGATTCTCCAATCGATCGACGCTTTCGGCCTCAGTACGATGAAATCATCCTCAGATAAGAATACGCTTCTGCAAGTCTCAGTCGGCAATCTCTCGAAGACGGGCGATGACGGCGGTCAAGTAGCCAAAGGCTTATCCGAGCTTCATACGCAGTTGAAGGACTTGGATCCGAGCGTCGTGGATTTTGCCAAGACAGGATTGTTGGGCAAATTGTTTAATCCGTTACGCGCCTACTTCCTCAAATATCAGAAAGCCGATGCGGTGATCGCCGACATCGTCGTCTCCTTGGATAAGGGAAAATTGACGCTAAAGAACGACAACACGACGCTGGAGATCGAGCAGCAGACGCTTCGCGAATTGACGAAGAAGCTGCAGAAGGAGATCCAGCTTGGCATGCTGATGGATGAATCCATCGCGACGCAGATCGCCGAGGCGACTGCTCGCAATGAAGATCCCGATAAGATTCGTTTTATCACGGAGGAAGTTTTGTTCCCTTTGCGCCAGCGCGTTATGGATCTGCAGCAGATGCTGGTCGTCAATCAGCAGGGAATCATGGCGATCGAAGTCGTCATCCGCAACAACAAGGAGCTTATTCGCGGCGTTGACCGGGCGAAGAACGTGACCATCTCGGCACTGCGCATTTCCGTTACGGTGGCCAGCGCCCTGTATAATCAGAAGATTGTATTAAAGAAAATCGAACTGTTGAACCAAACGACAAACGAGCTAATCGCCGGTACTTCGCGCATGCTGAAGGAGCAAGGAGCAGAGATTCATAAGCAGGCGCTTAATGCGAGCATCTCGGTAGACACGCTGAAACAAGCGTTTACGGATGTGCTTGCTGCACTGGATTCAATCAGCACGTATAAGAAAGAAGCGCTCCCCAAGATGCGTGAAACGATCGGTCAATTCCGCGATCTGGCGGATGAGGGCGAGAAGCAGATTCAGAGGCTGGAGAAGGGGCAGAAGCTGGGGATTTAGAAGCAGAAGAGGCTATCCTGAAGGTCGGACACGCGACCGGAGGGAGGGCCTCTTGTGTTTATAGGCTATAAAATTCCTGTTCCGGATCATCTTCCGCCCCGGTGTACACCGAGATGAGGACGATGCTGATACCTTCGCTGACATTGGTTACTCTATGGGGAGTGGAGGCGTTCCAGCTGAAAGAGTCGCCTGCTTCCAGAACGGCGGAATCTTCGCCTTGCTCGGCTATAATTTTGCCTTGGATCACGAGATGAGACTCCTCACCTTTATGGGCATGAGGGGTTGCTCCCGTAGAAGCGCCGGGCGGAAGCTCCACAAGCATCATTCTCATCCCTCGGGTCGAACTGAGATGCTCTACCTTTAGCTTCTCGACGCCGCTTGTCGTCACGTTGCGGTCGTCTTTACGGACGATCGTCATCCGTTCGTCCTTCTTCATGAGCAAATAAGTCAAAGGTACGTTCAGCGCCGCGGCGATGTTATCCAATGTCGATATCGAAGGCGATGTTTTATTCGTCTCGACTTGGCTCATGAAACCTTGCGATAAACCGGTTTCTTCACAGATTTGGGCGATCGTGATGTTTTTGCGTTTGCGTATTGCGCGAATGGTGGAGCCGATGTCCATCAGAATCACCTGCCTATAAATATTAGTAATACAAATGTTAATTACATATTAACAATAAAATGATTGACATACCAGTGGGGCAGAGTTATATTAGCGATATAAAATTTAATTCTGTATTACTAATATTAAAGCGAATGTGATTAGGAGGTTGATTGCAGTGAACTTGGCTTATGAATATGATATCCATCTTCCGTCTCATAGCGATCCGAGCAAGAAATACCCGGCGATCTTTACCCTTCACGGGAAGGGCTCCAATGAACAGAACATGCGGGGGCTGGTTGCCCCATTGGCTGATGAATTCATCATCGTCAACATTCGCGGAGATCTTCGATTAGGAGCGGGTTATCAATACTATGAGCTGAAGGGGTTGGGCAATCCAATTCGCGAAAGCTTCGACCGGGCGGTTCGTCAGCTGGAGGCGTTCATCCATTATGCGACGGAGAAGTATCCGATTGACGCTGCGGGGCGATACTTGCTCGGCTTTAGCCAAGGCGCGATATTGTCCATGACGCTTGCGCTAACGATGGGGGAGCAATTGAAAGGAATCGTAGCCTTGAACGGCTATGTTCCGGCATTCGTGAAGACGGAGTACGCGCTGCAGTCTATAGATCAGGTATCCGTATTCATCTCGCACGGCGAGTTCGATTCCGTATTCCCGGTGCAGATTGGGAAGGACAACGCGGCGTATTTTCAGCAACGAACGCCGAACTTCGCATTCAAGATCTATCCTACGGATCATGGCGTATCGGAAGAGAATCAAAGGGATTTCGTCAGCTGGCTTCAAGCGGATGCTAGGCGTTAAACGAAACGACTAAAGGAGTGAAACAACCATTATGTTGCCATCATATTTTATTGCTCATGGAGCACCGTCGCTTGTACTGGAACAGCATGACTATACAGACTTTCTGAAGCAGTTCGCCTCTACGCTGCCATCCAAACCAAGAGCGATCGTGCTTTTCTCCGCACACTGGGAGAATAGAACGCAATCCGTAAGCACCGTGGATACGTACTCCACTATCTATGATTTTTCCGGTTTTCAAGATGAACTATACCGGATGACTTATCCTGCACAAGGCGACCTTGCGATCAGCGAGGAGATTGGGCAGCTATTCGCGAAGAACGGTATCCCTAGCGTCATGGATTCGGAGAGAGGGCTGGATCACGGGGCATGGGCGGTGCTGAAGCTGATGTATCCCGCCGCCGATATTCCGGTCATTGCTTTGTCCGTCAACAGGCATCTGACGAATGAGCAGCAATATCAGATCGGGAAAGCACTGTCCGCGTTGCGGGAGCAAGATATTCTGATCCTTGGCAGCGGCGGGATCGTTCACAATCTGCGCAGGTTGAATTGGCGCGGAGGCAATACGCCGGAAGAATGGGCACTCGCTTTCGACAAGTGGATTCAAGAGAAGCTGGAAAAGTGGGACCTGGAAGCGTTGTTCCAGTATGAACAGCTCGCACCGAACGCCAAAGAAGCGGTTCCGACGAATGAGCATTTCATTCCGCTGCTTCTTGCGATGGGAGCCGGCGACAGCAGCAGGCAAGCGAAGCTGCTGCATCGCAGCTATCAGCTGGGCACGTTAAGCTTGAACTGCTGGGAATTCAAATAAAGCAAAAGACCTCTGCGCATGAGACATGGCAGAGGTCTTTTTCATGATGAAGATTCCGAAGCGGGAATGCCATAGCGATTCAGCGCTCTGGAAGCTGATTCTCTCATTCTGGCCTTCAGATGCTCCCCTTCGCTCACCCTTACGCGCAAGCCGAGGAAACGGATTTTGGATAGCAGAAACTCGCTCTCGTCGGCGAGGTAGGAAACATGAATGCGGTATTGAGCGGCCGTTTCGTCATAGGACACGGACTTCTCAAAGCAGGAGAACGCATATAAGATGCGTGAAAGCTCTTCATTATACTGCGGGACAACTTGGATGATGGCCTGTTGTTTACGTGTTTCCAATAATTGTTGCAGGAATCCCTTTAACTCCGCAACTCGCTCTAAAGAAAGTTCAATGCCTTCGACATCAACGATATTGTGAAGCTTAGTGGACATGAGCGAGCGGCCTCGGGTGCTATACCACAATAAATACCATTCCCGCTTGACCATGTTGTACTCGAGTTTATAAGGAAAGCCGCTTTGATTCGCCTTTACCCCGCCGTGCTTGATGCGATAGGTGATTCGAATGCCTTGGTTGACCATTAGAATACGCCGAAGTGCGCGGAGCAGCGGATGATAGACCTGGCGTTCTTTGCTTTTGGCTTTCTCCATAATAATAGCCCGTATTTCCGTTGAAGCCTCAGTATGCAGCAGCTGGTTCAGTTTGTTTCGGGTATCCGGTGTAAATGCATCCGCCGAAGCGGCGTGCTCCAGCATCATTTTGAGCCAAGTCCGTTCTTGGGAGGTCAGTGCAAAGGAACCGGCTTCATCAAGGCGGGACATGATCTGATAATTAAAGATTTTCTCGAACAGGTTCATAGTAACCCTGAATCTCCTTCCACTCCGCGATGAATTCCTTCCTTAGCCATGCCGGCTCCAACACCTCGCAGCTTGATCCGAAGCTTCGCAGCCATGGTTTGATTTCGTAAATGCCGTTCACCGTAATTTCGAAGAGGAAGGTAGAGTCCGTTTCCTCCCTAATCGTTCCCCATTGTCCCTGTGCCTCGACACGTTCGCGGACGAAATTAGCGCCGGATCGTTCGGGATTATAGAAGCGGGCTACAACCTTCAATGTACGCAGGGTGTCCGTTACCCAGCTGTATTTCATCTGCTCCAAGACAATATGTAATCGTTGGTCGAATTCTTCTTCCGTGACGGCCTCGCCTTCCTCCAGCTGCGTTAAACCTTCCATTCGGAATTTCATTATGCCTCGTTGCCCATGACAGATTAAGTACCATCTGCCGTATTGGTGATCGTAGACGACGCGCAGCGGCAGTGCCGTTTGCAGCGTGCCTTCGGTTTCTCGTTCGAAGAGGGGATTGGAGTTTTGAGACGCGTAGCTCTTTCCTTTCTTCGGCGACAGGTAGAGAAACTGAAGCTTCTTCCGTTGTTGAATGGCTTTGAAAATCGTATATAAATGCGCTTCATCCAAAATCCGAGAATGATAATGGTATTTGTAGCGATGCGTTTCCCCGGTGTCCGGTTCGAAACCTCTTTTATGGAGTGCCTTCTTCAAGGTAGCCCGTAGCAGGAAGCCTTGAACGGAAGGGACCTGCGTATTCGCGATGACATCGACGTAATCGAACAGATCCAGGAGCTCATCGTCGGATAAGTGGTCAATCAGATCGTTGGCCGCTTTATAGCGGTAAGGGCGACCTCCGTGCAGGCGGATGATGACGCCGACCTCTTCCAAGTACTTGAGATCCCCTCGAATTGTTTTCTCATCCGGAATCGGGTAGTCGGCGGGCATCTGCTCGCTGCAATGATCCTGCAGGTCCTTCGCGGTTAGCTCTCGGGATTGTAGCGCATTTAACAGCAGCGCAAGCCGGATGCTCTCCGTTTCTTTCAGCGATTTCGCGCGAAATAAGAACAGAAGGAGAGGGTCAGCGGATTCGTAATAGTTGTAGTGGAATCCATCGGATAAGACGGATCCCTGCTCTTGCGACAACCCTTGTTTGAGCGTGCCGAGCATCTCTTTGAGGCTGCGAAGCGTCTTGTCATAGGTATGTACGGAGATACCGAGCCGGTTGGCGAACTGCTGCCTGTTATAAGCGCCGCCGGCGAGCGCCAGCATGCGCAGGAATTGAATCTCTTTATCGAAGCTCTCCCTAGCCACTCGCTTCCCTCCAGCCTGTATAGGTAACTTATGCTCTATATTGTATCAAGGACGAAAGTTGGGGGATATGGAAAATTTTTATCCGTCGCCATACTTCCGCCCTGTTCGCGAACGGCTTTATCGGCGAAAATCAGATCTAAGAAGCCGAGTGCTTAAGTTCACTACATACAGAAAGGAATGTTGAAGCATGCGAGAGATGAATAATCGCTATGGGGTAAATTCGCTAACGAGCTTGGAACAGTCGATTGAACGGGAGCAGGAAAACATGGATTCGCATGACTTTGTCATTCCATTTCATAGGGGCATTCTTTATAAGCGCAAATCCTTATCGGGTTGTCGGTTGTTATCTACGGCCTGACTCCGTTAAGGATGGATTACATACGCGAACTTATAAAGACTGCTTGAGGCCGAGCGGTCTTTTTCTATGGCTGAATGTGCTGTAGGAAAGGATCTTAAGCAACAGGGGTCTTTTTTTCATGGGATCCCTGCAAAGTACATAACGCAATAAACCTCACCATGAGTAAGAAAGCAGTGGAGGCCATGGCCTCCACAAACATTGCCCGGTAGCCAAGCGGCAAGGCAGATGACTTTGAATCATCGACCGCAGGTTCGAATCCTGCCCGGGCATCCAACCATCACGCGGCGTGGTGGTGAAATGGAAAAACACACGGGTACAGTGCAACCGCTACCCAGTGAAATTCATCACGGTCGGTTGTCACACCTTTCACGTCCGGATATGCGGGTCCGAGTCCCGTCCACGCCAACAAACGGAGGAACGAACAATGGAACATATACATAGCATCATCAAGAATGAATTGGCTCGCTTGGAGCAAGAGGAACAGGTCATCATCTTGTACGCCTGCGAATCGGGAAGCAGGGCATGGGGGTTTCCTTCGCAGGATAGCGATTACGATGTTCGGTTCATCTATATTCGGCGACCGGAATGGTACTTGTCCATCTTCGATAAGCGAGATGTCATCGAACGACCGATCAGCGATATGCTCGACATCAGCGGTTGGGATATACGCAAAGCGTTGAACCTGTATCGGAAGTCGAACCCGCCGTTGTTAGAGTGGCTACAGTCCCCAATTCAATACGCAGAGAAACTTAGCTTGGCCGAGCAACTCCGCCAACTATCACCGCTTGCCTTTTCGCCAAAGTCCTGCATGTATCACTATCTAAACATGGCCCGCGGCAACTATCGGATGTATTTGCAAGGAGAACGGGTTCGGATCAAGAAGTACTTCTATGTATTGCGTCCTGTACTCGCTTGCGAGTGGATCGAGCGATATGGCGAAATGCCGCCAATGGAATTTGAAGTGCTGGCGGAACATCTGGTACCGAGAGACGGAGAGCTGTGGGAGACCATTCAACAATTACTGTATCGCAAGAAAGCAGGCGAAGAATTAGTCTACGAGCCTCGGTTACATGCCATTAATGCGTATTTGGAGGAACGGCTGCAGCATTTCGAACAGACAGCAGTCGTGTTAACAAAAGAAGAGAGCCAATTAGGCGAGCAACTGGATGCCTTATTTCGCTCAACCTTACAAGAAGCTTGGCAATGATAATGAATGGGAGAGTTGTTAACGATGGCTTATCAAACTATAGATGGCGTAAGAGTATGGGGAAACCCTGATCCGGGGGCGATGTCGCAAGCGAAAACCTGCGCGGAGCATGGGAATGTCGTTCAAGCATTATTGATGGCTGATCATCATAAAGGGTATAGTCAACCAATTGGCGGGGTAGTCGTGTATGACGGACAGATCTCGCCTTCGGGCGTCGGCTACGACATTGCATGCGGCAACAAAGCGGTTCGAACCAACCTTATGGCCGCGGATATCAAGCCAGCGTTGTCCAAGATCATGGATCAAATCGCAAAGAAGATCTCTTTCGGAGTTGGACGCGTCAACAGCGAGAAAGTCGATCATGAGTTGTTCGATGATCCGGATTGGAGCGTATATGCAACCCTTGGCCGGCAGGAGCATGACAAGTTAAAGGCGCTTGCTCGCGATCAGCTGGGAACGGTCGGAAGCGGGAATCACTTTGTGGATTTGTTCGAGGAGCAAGGAACGGGAAGGCTGTGGATTGCCAACCATTTTGGCAGCCGGGGGTTCGGTCACAAGACGGCAAGCGGATTTATCAATTTGGCCGCTGGTCGTGCGTTTCTGGCGAATGCACCGGGAGAGAAAATGGATCAGCCTCCCGTGCTGCTCGACATCGACAGCGAGCTTGGCGATATGTACTTCCGAGCGATGAAGATCGCGGGCAGATATGCTTATGCCGGTCGCGATTACATAATCGATCAAGTACTGGCGGTTGTCGGAGCTCAGGCGGATTTCGCGGTGCATAATCATCATAACTACGCATGGCTTGAGTCCCATAATGGGAAGGATTCGATTGTCGTACGTAAAGGGGCAACGCCATCGGCACCGGGGCAAATGGGGTTCATCGGTGGCAGTATGGGCGATATATCGGTCATTGTGCAAGGAAAGGATACGGAGGAGAATCGCGATTCCTTCTACAGCACCGTTCACGGAGCGGGACGGATTATGAGCCGAACGCAAGCCGCCGGCAAAATGAACTGGAAAACGCGCACGCGCTCCGGCGGCCAAATTTCCACGGCGCAAATGATGCAAGCCGTACGCGAGTATGGCGTTGAACTTCGCGGAGCCGGTACGGATGAGAGTCCGTTTGCCTATCGCAACCTCCAAGAGGTACTAGACGCACATTCGGAGACCATTGACGTACTCCACGTGCTGAAGCCGATCGGCGTTTGCATGGCAGGAGCGGATGAATTCGATCCTTATAAGGATTAAGGTTACGTATAAACGCAAAGGGGTAATAGGGATTGTTACCCGGCAATGGTTGTACGACTGCCAAATCCTAAATCACCTTTCACAAGGAGGGGCTACCATGCAAATGATCGTTGAGTGCTCGAATTGCGGTCGCAAGAATCAGGTAGATGCATTGAAAGTGAAAGCTGCTCTTTGTGACTCCTGCAAGGAACAGCTGGTCGACGAGGATGTGATTCCCGCTGCCTTCTCCGATGATGAGATTGCAGCAGCGGTCGAGGCAGCTCCATCCGGTGTTGTCATCGAGGAAGTCGAAACAGACAAGTATATTTCCAGAATTGGCAATCATGAAGAGCAAGTGAACTATGTGAACAAGGGCTTCTGGTCCAAAGTGAAGAAATATGCGGCAAAAGTGCCTTTCTCCCACGAAGCCGTATCGATGTACTATTGTGCGATGGACCCGGCTACACCGACTGCTGCGAAAGTAACGGCGATAAGCGCTCTTGCATACTTCATTCTTCCGATTGACGTGATCCCTGACTTTATTCCCGTCGCAGGTTTTGCGGATGATGGGACAGCGGTATTTATAGCCTATAAGGCGATAACCATTCATATCACGGAAGAGCATCGGGCGAAGGCCGCGCAGTTTTTCGCGGAATAAAGAAGAATGCCCTCTCCACAAGGAGAGGGCTTACTTCTATTCCGTTAGCCCAACTACCTACACCCTCTTCGGCACCATCAAACTAATCGCAGTCCCTTCCCCCGGGGCGGATACCACTTCAAGCTGGCCGCCGATACCGCGAGCGCGCTCTTCCATGCTGAAGAGTCCAACGCCCTGCCGGTTCAAATTCGGAACAAAACCTTTCCCGCGATCCAGGATTCGAATGAAAACCTGCTCCTCCGTCTCCGACACATCCACCACAGCTTCGGACACCGCAGCATATTTGGCTACGTTAGTCAGCGCTTCCTGAACAATGCGATACAGAGCGGTCTCGATGCGAGGGTCCAGCCGAGTGCGCAGCGTGCATGCGAATTGAACGCGGATATCGTAGTGCTGCTTGTAATTATCGATGTACGTACGCAGCGCGGGAATGACGCCTAAGTCATCGAGCACGGAAGGGCGCAAATCCCACGCGAGGCTTCGCACTTCCTCGATAATCGCCGATACTGACTGCCGAATTGTCGACAGCTCGGACTGATCGATTCGTTGCTCCCCAATCAGCCGGTCCAATTGAATAACAAGCCCGAACAAGCTTTGCCCAATGCCGTCGTGCAGCTCCCGCGAGAAACGCTGCCGCTCCGTCTCCTGAATGTGCATGACGCGCTTCATCATTTCCTGAAGCTCCTCTTCCGCCTTCTTCAGCTGCGTAACCTCGTTGCGAATGGCCAAATATTGATAGGGATGCCCCTCGTTATCGAGAAAAGGCATGATGGTCGTGTTCACCCAATAAATACTGCCGTCCTTCGCCCGATTCCGAATCTCTCCCCGCCATACCCGGCCGGATTGAATGGTCCGCCACAGATCCTCGAAGAAGACTTTGCCATGGAACCCCGAGTTAATAATGCGGTGATCCTTTCCGATCAGTTCGTCGCGCGTATATTGGGAAATTTCGCAGAACTTATCGTTCACATATTGAATAATCCCGCGGTGATCGGTAACGACCACGATCGACGATTCATCGAGTGCGAGCTTCACGTCCGTCAGCTGCTTCAGCATTTGATGCAAATCTTCACGGAACGCAGGCTCGGTAATGTGATCGTCGAGGCGCGCCAGAAGAGAATGGACCTTTTGCCCGATGACCTCCGGATAAGACTGGCTGCTATTCATAGCTCAACAGTCCTCTCTCCACGGCATAGCGAACCAAGTCCGGCCGCGTGCGCATCCCAAGCTTGTCCATCAGGTTGCTTTTGTGCGTCTCAATGGTTTTGACGCTGATCATAAGCTGTTCGGCGAGCTCTTTGTTGGAGTAGCCCTTGGCGATCCCGACCAACACCTCTTGCTCACGGTCGGACAACGAGGCATAGCTCCCTGTATGTTCACCCTGCCGCAGCTTCTCCAAATACTCATTCATGAGTCGTTTCGTAGCGGTCGGATATAAGTAGGCGTTCCCTTGGGCAATCGACTGTATTGCGGTAATTAACTCCTCGTAAGGAGCGCTTTTCAAAATATAACCGGATGCTCCGGCATGAATCGCTCGGAATAAATATTCGCCATCGTCATGCATCGTAAGAATAAGGACATAGGTTTCCGGCAGCAGCGCCTTCAACTCACGCGTTGCGGTCATGCCATCTTTGCCGTGAGGCATGCTAAGGTCCATTAACACCACATCCGGCTTCAGCTCCCGTGCGAGACGAATGGCTTCGTCCCCGTCTGCCGCATCACCGACAATGCACATGTCATGCTTGCTATCCAGCAGCGATCGCAATCCCGACCGCACAACGACATGATCGTCTACGATGACTATACGAATCATAAGAGGTTCCTCCCTCTGGCTTTGACTCTATGAACTAGACTCAACCTCAATCCTCTCATCTTACCAAGTTGCCGTCCAAAAATGAAGGAAGCCTCGGAGCGGCATCCTAAAAAAAATCAGGGTTTTCAACACGGTTTATCAGGGAATGTCCTGATATACGATCGTGCCGCCAATCGTTAAACTAATGGGAGCTACATGCGAAGGGGATTTTTCCCAACAACGAGGAGAGATCATGATGATCAAGGTTAGCCCCGAACGAAGGAAACAAATCGATTACATAGGCATATCGGAAGACGATCTTCAATTGCTGCAATCGCAAGCCGGCATTTTCAAGCAAATTACGAAATCCGTCGTGGACGAATTATATGATCGTGTGCTCACACAGCCCGAGTTGGTCGAGATTATTAACAAACACAGCACAGTCGACCGGTTGAAGGGGACGCAAATTTGGTATTTTCAATCGATGACGGAAGGCCGAATCGATGAAGAGTTCATCAAGCGGCGTCTGTTTATCGGCAATGTGCATTCCCGGATCGGATTAACGACGACCTGGTACCTCGGCACCTACATGCTGTATCTCGATATTGCGACGAAACACTTGCAAGCGGCTGCTCCGGAACAGTGGACGGCGATTATTTTCGCGCTCAGCAAAATGTTTAATTTCGACTCGCAGCTCGTCTTGGAAGCCTATGAAATGGACGAGAAGGCGATCATCCAGCGGATGGCCGATGACAGACAGCAGATGCTTCGGAAAATCAGCTCGGCCGTACAGGAGTTGGCTTCGATGATGGTCGAGCTGGGGAGCAGCACCCAATCGGTGGCCGCATCCGCTTCGTTTACCGCAACGCTTCAAGAGAAGGCGCACCGAAACGTGGAGGTGCTGCAAGCCGAAGTGAAAGAAATTCACCTCATGGGGGCCATGATTCGGGAAATATCCGATCAAACCCATCTGCTCGGCTTGAACGCTGCGATCGAAGCGGCACGCGCGGGCGACAGCGGGCGAGGTTTCGAGGTGGTTGCGAACGAGATCCGGAAGCTGGCCAGCCACTCGAAGGAGTCGTTGAAGACGATTCAAGAGAAGCTGTCCATTATTGGCAGGATATTAGGCGAGGTGCAGAGCGGCAGCGATGAAACGGTCAAAATCGCGCGCGACCAAGCCGCGAGCTCTCAGGAGCTGGCAGCTTTCGTCACGATGATTGAGAGTGTCACGGCCGAGCTGGATGCGTTGAACAATGCTTAGTGCGTGGATGCACGAATGTACGCTTACGCTAGTTTCGCTGTGCGAGCTGCCGAATGCGCTAACAACCGCACGGGGCTATAGATGAGCGCCGTTAAAATTCTAACGAATCGTACGGGTCTTATTTGTCCCCAAATAGCCCCAACAAATTTCTAACGAATCGTAGGGACGCTATTTGACGGTTTAGAGGTGTTTTGGAGCCGATTTTCCCGAAATAAGACCTCCACGGTTCGTTAGAATTTCGGAGACCGGATATTCGGCCCAATAAGACCTCTACGGTTCGTTAGAATCTCGAAGACCGGAAAATCGGCGACGTGACGCCACTACGGTTCGTTAAGGTCTCGCCGAATGAGGAAGGCGAAGGTTCAGCACCGAAATCGCCCAATAGTTCAAACCATACCGGTGGCACAGGGATAAACCCTGTGCTGCCTTTTTTATTGCGTGTATGATCTATCAAACCGGAATAAGGTTCCTTATAATAACCGTATAGATAGAAAGTACGTGCATCGGAGAGAGAAACTTGAGAACCGTTAACCCGAAGATCCTACTGGTCCATAGAGTCATGAACGAGCTTGCCGACAGCCTGCTCAAAGTATTTATCCCTATCTTAATTTACAAAGAGCTGGGCTCGATCGGTTATGCAGCGGCCTACTTAGGCGGCTATTATGTCTTGCAGTCTCTCCTCAATATGACTTTAGGCCGTTATATGACGGCAAAGCCGGTTGTGTTTATTCTGCTCCGGCTCATTCCCGTACTGGCTACACAGTATCTATTAGTTGCGGGACATGGGAGCCTGCTCTTGTACGGTTTGATCGCATCGACGGCCTGCGCCAATGCGTTCTACTGGGTTCCCTTGAACTATTTGTTCGCCTCATCGGCCGGCAAAGCAGTGGGGAAAGCTACGGGCCGTTTCCGCGCCGCATCTGTTGCGGGCAAAATCATCGGACCCGGCATAAGCGGCATCGTGCTGACTTATTTCGGCATCGAAGCCGTATCGACGATTGCGATTACCTTCTTCGTGGCGTCGATCGTCGTGCTGCTTGTTTCATACTTGAGCACTGGTAACGAGGCCAAGGCCATGTCCTCTATCGTCGAGGCTCCCTTGATCGCCCCCGTTGCCGAGTCATCAGCGCAACAGCCTCAGTCTCCATTTGCTGCCATCCGGATTTATTTGGTTTCATCCGTATTGTCAGGCTTCAGCGATACGGCCGATATCTTCTGGTCGCTGTATGTGTACACCGTCTCCGCCGCTTTCATCGATGTTGGTTTTGTTGCCGTGTTTATTCAATTTGGCGTACTTGGCGCAAACCTAGTGATCGGCAAATTGACGGATGTCCGCAAATGGCTGCTGCCGGCACTTCTGCCGCTGCTTGCTTATGCAGCCATTTGGATCGTAAGGCCTTATGCGATGGCGCCGATTAGCGTGTTTACCTTGTCCGCGGCAGGCGGGTTTCTGGTGCCGTTCTTCACCATTCCGATATTCGCGAATTTCGTCAAGGAAAGCAAGCAAACGCACAGCTTGTCCCAATGCTTAGTCTCCAGAGAGGTCGCACTCAAAGGTGGAGGAACAATCTCCATAGCAGGGTATTTGGCTACGGGGATGATTTCGATGCCCTTCATCTTGGCCGGAGTTGCCTCATTGTTGTTAGCCGTCCCGCTGCTGCGAATCTTTAATCGAATCAAAGCTGTTTAAATTGGAGGGGAGAATTCGACATGAAGAGTCTATTCGGCAATTATTTGCCTCTAGCCATGAATGCCATCGAGAAATGTTCGTTTCCGCTTTCTTTTCTAGCCTATGAGGGGGCTGACATCGACAGCTGGCGATCGACGACAAGGGCGAAGGTGATGGAGCTGTTGTCCTATCAGGCTGATCCGTGTCCCATGCAAGCAAGAGTAGATCGCTCGTATGTGAAGGACGGTCTGGTTGTGGAGCATGTGAGCTACGACCAGCCGTTTGGCCCAAGAACGGAAGGCATTCTCCTATATCCGTCTGAACGGACAGGGAAGCTGCCGGCTGTCGTGGCTCTTCATGATCATGGAGGGTTCAAGTACTTCGGCAAAGAGAAGCTGGTGGAGCTGGACGATGAGCCGGAAATCATGAGGGAGTTCAAGCAGGCCGCTTATGAAGGCAGTTCATGGGCAACCAAGCTGGCTAAGCGGGGCTATGTGGTTTTTGTGCCGGATGTTTTCTTATGGGGATCGCGAAAGACGGACGTGGAGAGCGTTCCGGAAGAATATGTGCTGCCCGTGCTGCGTGAAGCGCCGGGCTCCAGAGCTTATATTGAGGCCTACAATCGGTTTGCGGGCGAGTATGAATCCATGGTGGCCAAAACGTTATTTCTGGCTGGCACCACCTGGACGGGGATCATGGCCTATGAGGATAGGAGGGCCGTCGATTATTTGTTGACGCGACCCGAGGTGGACGGCGATCGAATCGGCTGCGGCGGATTATCCGGGGGCGGCTTGAGAACGATTTACCTGGCGGGTTTGGATGATAGAATCAAATGCGCAGTGTGCGTGGGTTTCATGTCTACCAACCGTGAGGTCGTGGCCCATCGCATTCAGCGGCACACATGGATGATGCATGTTCCGCACTTATCCTCCTATCTGGATATGCCGGACATCCTTTCACTAAGCGGACCCCATGCCGTAATGGTGCAATACGATATCGACGATCCCCTATGGACGATCGAAGGACAAGAAGAGAGCGACCGGAAGCTAAAGGCGATTTATGAGAAAATGGGGGCCGGTGATCGGTATCGCGGTCTGTTCTACCCCGGGCCTCATAAATTCGATAATCAGATGCAAGAGGATGCATTCCGGTGGCTGGATCAATGGCTCTTCAATGACGGCAATACGGCGCGCTAAAGCATCCCAATACAGCTGGGACTTTATCCCTCTTCGAAACCCGGGCAAATAGAAGAAGGGTTTGGTCCTCAAGAACCCGCTTCGGCCGGGCTTTTCCCCCGGTCTCCTACGATTGGATTATTTTTCTAAAATCGACATGAAATAAAAAGGATTCCTGACGAATGATGACGAATCATCTGAGCCGCAATTTATTCCGGCAGAAGGTGTGATCATCGTTGAGTAGGCAATCGAAGTGGGTCTTAAGTATAGTGTTGTTGGTGGTCTTATGTACAAGCTTTCCCGTCATGACGAACGCGCAGGGTTACACAGAAACAGAATCCTTTAGCAGCGTTTCGTACAACATAAAACCCGGCGATACGTTATACGGCATTGCCAAGAAGTTTTATCTGACAGGCGATTATGAGCAGGTGGCAAGAACGAACGGGCTGGATCCAAAGGTAAGCTTGAAAGCAGGGACGGCGCTCAAGCTGTCGAACCCGCTGGTGCTGGATCAATACACAGTCAAACAAGGCGATACCCTGTATGCGATTACGAATCATTATTTCAACCGCGTCTACTACATAAACGCGTTGATGGCGTACAATCACATCACGGAAGCGAATTTGAAGGCAGAGATGGCGCTGCGCGTGCCGCTGCCGGCAGGCGAACTGAAATACACGGTGCATAAAGGCGATACGTTGTATAGCTTATCGGCCAAATATTTCAAAGTGCAGGATTATCAGCAAATGATCGCCAAGGTGAACGGCATCGAATCGACTTCCGCCTCAATCAAGGCAGGACAAGTGGTGCAAATTCCGAATCCGTTCTACTCGATCGAGGAATGTGCGACTGTCGCAGCACCGCAGGGGACGACGGCGGTGACTCCGCCGGCCTCTGCTTCCGCTTCCACGAAGCCAGTCTCCATTGAGATCGACATCACACGCAACAAGTTATATGTGATTGCGGGCGGAGCGGTTGAGAAGACCTTCGACATCGCAAGCGGGAAGAAGGGGTCAACGCCGACCGGGAGCTTCGAGATTATTACGAAGATCAAGAATCCATGGTACATGGCCAAAGAAATCCCGGGCGGCGATCCGAAGAACCCGCTGGGCAGCCGCTGGCTTGGGCTGAGCGTGCCGAATACGCAAGGAACGAAATACGGCATTCATGGTACGAATGCCCCTTCTTCGATCGGAACGAATGCCAGCGCAGGCTGCATCCGGATGCTGAATAAGGATGTAGAATGGTTGTTCGGAACCGTTCCGACAGGCACGAAAGTGAAGATTCACGCGTAGTTAGGCAAGCCGTTGAGTAAGAATGAATGTTCTGGTAAAATGTGCTTGTTAGCAGTTACTTTACGAGTAGAGGCGGTCTTGGAAATGGGAACAGGTGCTGAGAAATTAACCGTGCAAACAGTCGTGAATTTACCCGTTGAGAAAGTTTGGAAATACTGGACCGAGCCGGCGCATATCACCCAATGGAACAACGCCTCCGATGACTGGCACACGCCATTCTCCGAGAATGATTTACGGGTTGGCGGATCCTTCACTTCCAAGATGGCCGCGAAGGACGGCAGCTTCGAATTCGAATTTGGCGGCGTTTATGACGAGGTGCGGGTCAACGAGGCGATTGCTTATACATTAGGCGATGGCAGAGAAGTTTCGATTGCCTTCATCAGCCAAGATAACGGGACGAAAGTCATCGAAACGTTCGAGACGGAAACCATGAATGCCGCTGAAATGCAGCAAGCCGGCTGGCAGGCGATCATGGATAACTTTAAGAAATACGCAGAATCGGTTAACGAAGAATAGTCATTTTAGAACTTGTCAAATCGCTTCGAATAGGTACCCGTAGACAGGACACTTTGAAAAAAGGTGTTCAAACTAGGGGTACCTTTTGTATACTGGGTAGAGTAGCGGTGTGCCGTGTCTGACTTTCACATATACTGAGCTTGAATAAACAGGAAGAAATCAGTGCCGTCATGGTTATACTAGTGATAAAAATATTTTTAGGGGTGAGCGTCTGAGAAAGCATAAGCCAATGCCATTTGATGAATTGCTAAAGGAACTGCAAGGACAGAAGACGATTCAGGAAGATCCGGATCATCTGTCGTTTGACCGATTGTTCAACGATTCCTTCATGGGGAAGTATTCCGGCATGAAGAGCTTCGCGGAGTTTCTGGAGAAGGGGAATTTCCAAGTGGAAAACCACGAGGACATTCGTAATATTCCCGATGAGCTGTTTGATCGTCATGTAGCCAGAGAGACCCAATTTGCGAATTGGAACGATATGCTGGATAAGGCGACCAAAGAATCCGCGAAATAGGGATGCGTTTTTTCCAATTGAATAAACGTAAGAAAGTGAATAACCACGCGTAATTCAGGCATGTTCCTGAGTTGGCGGGGTTATTTTTTTTACCTGTCATTTACAAAACATCCATTTCGCATTAATAGATGCTTCACATTTCTCCCCTATAATTTCTAGGACAATCCCTTAATAGGAGTGAAGACATGTTGAAGAAGAGAAATAAACAGCTATTGGCACTTCTGCTTTCAACTGAGCTTGCCGCAAGTATGCTGGCCGGAGTATTGCCTGCTTCTGCCGATCCAGCTGTTATTCAAGGAACGCCGTACGATGCAAACGGGGGGTACAGCGTCCAGGTTCCGCATGTAATCATCAATCAGTATTATGGCGGAGGAGCTTCAAGCGGAGCAGCGGTAAGCCATGGCTTCATCGAGCTTTATAACCCTACAAATACTAATGTGGATCTCAGCGGCTGGTCCTTACAATATGCCGATCGCGGTGAAACTACGAACACCACTACAGGTGCAACAGGTGTTTGGGAGAAGCTGGATCTGACAGGGACGATCCATGCACACTCTTCGTATTTGATTCGTGCGAATGCAACCACCGCTTCTGTTAACAAGGTGGTAATTGCGGACGGGGATTTCGATCAGAATTTCTCTCGTACGCTCCAGAACAAAGGGATGAAGCTCGTCTTGATGAGCAATCAAGATTTGCTGGATAAAGATGTTTCCGTGAATCCGTTTGTCAATAAACCAACAGGTTATGTGGATATGCTGGGTACAGGCAGTAACGACAATGGGAGTACGATTAGCGGGTTTGAGACGGAATTCCCTACAGGGCCAGCAGTAGGTACCGGAGTCGTGGGCACTACAGGCGGCACTTCCAAGAACATGTCGCTAAGACGTGTGAATTTTGCGGACTCCGACAATAACAAGAGCGACTTTGTGCAAATTATCTTCGGTTCCATGACTGCGGGACAAGCAGAGCTAACTACGTATGGCCCTCGCAGCAGCAATGATGGCGAGTGGGGAGTCGCTCCGACACCTCTTATCGTTTCCACTACTGAACTTGCTGATGGAACAGCAACGAAAGCATACACGGCTACTATTAGTGTGACAGGCGGGAAAGCTCCTCATCACTTCAGCGCAACAGGACTGCCTGCTGGTCTCACGATTGATGCGGCTACAGGGATCATTTCCGGAACCCTGGCATCCGATGCGCCTGCAAGTAACAATGTGGAAGTTACGGTTACAGACAGTGCCACGATACCTCAAACAACAACCAAAACTTATGTGCTTCTTGTCAATCAGCCGATTCCGGATTCGCTGACGATGACGAGAGTGGGCTCCTTTATTGCCGGTGCGCCTAACGGGGACGGCGGCGTTGCGGAGATCGTGAAGTATAACCCGGAGAATCATAAGTTCTATTCCGTCAACGGATCCAGCGATCCCGCGACACTGGATATCGTATCCTTGGATAACACGGGAAAACCGGAAGCGGACGCGACCTCGATCAATATCGAAGAGGTTGTTCAACAGAACTTGCCCGACTTCGAATACGGTGATTTTACGAGTGTGGATATCGACCTGAAGAATGATTTGGTTTACGCTGCCATTCAAGAGAAGACGTATACGAACAACGGAGCGATTCTTGTATTTGATTACAACGGCAAATATGTCACCTCCTACGAGGCAGGCGTACAACCGGATATGATCAAAGTTACGCATGACGGCCGTTATGTATTAACAGCGGATGAAGCCGAGCCGCGTTTAGCCGGCGCTGATCCGGAAGGCAGCGTGACAATCGTCGATCGCGTGAACAACGTGACGAAACACGTGAAATTCGACGATGTCAGCGTCATCGATGATCTGGTTCATCTTCGCGGCACTGCAAACGAGGCGGGTCTCATTACCGGTCCGGCTGCATCGAAAGAAGCGGCTAAGTATGATTTGGAGCCGGAATACATCGCATTGTCTGATGACGAGAAAACAGCCTATGTATCTTTGCAAGAGAATAACGCGATTGCGACGATCGATGTTGCCAGCGGAACGGTAACGGCGGTTACCGGACTTGGCTATAAGGATTTGAATCTGGCCGAGAACTCCCTCGATTTGGTGAAGGACAGCAAGATTAAGTTCGAGAACGTGCCGTTCAAAGGCATGTTCATGCCGGATGGCATCGATACGTACACCGTGGACGGAGAAACGTATTTGTTCACGGCGAACGAGGGGGATGCGACGGAATGGCCGGGCAGAACCAATATCTCTACGATCGGCGGCCTTGTGAAAGGCGGATTGACGCCTACTTCGGAAGCAGCTACTTTCTTAGCTGGCAAAACGGTAGGCGGCAAAACAGCCTATGACAGCGTAGAGGTACCAAGCGATATGGGACCGGACGGCGTTTACTTATATGGCGCTCGTTCCTTCTCGATTTGGAATGCGGACAGCTTAGAACCTGTCTTTGATAGCAAGAATGATTTTGAGAAAATTACAGCACAACGTCTTCCGGCCTATTTCAACTCCGATCATAAGGAGGTTGCTTTTGATAAACGAAGCACGAAGAAAGGTCCGGAACCGGAGTATGTGAAAGTCGGCAAAGTGGGCAGCAAGGCATTGGCTTTCATCGGCCTTGAGCGCGTGGGCGGTATCATGACGTACGATGTGACGAACCCGCAGACGCCTGCTTTTGTCAATTATACGAATACACGCAACTTTGGAACGTCGGATCTGCAAGGCGACATCGGTCCGGAAGGTCTGGAGTTTATCCCCGCAACGGCAAGTCCAAGCGGAATGCCGCTTCTTCTGGTCGCTCATGAAGTAGGCGGTATGATTACGGTGTATCAGCTGAATGTGGACAAAGTGACATTGAATGCGAAAGAATTGGCGCTTAAGGTTGGCGGTTCGACTTCGCAGTTGACAGCTACAGTAGTCCCCCATGCTGAAAATGGTGCCGCGACGGTAACTTGGTCATCGTCGGATGCAACCGTGGCTGCGGTAGATGCAGCCGGTAAAGTTTCGCCTCTTAAAGCGGGAACGGCTGTCATAACGGCACTAAGCGCAGACGGTTACGGCGTAGCGGAAGCGGCAGTTACGGTTGCGAGTGCGGATGCGCCTCCAACCAGTCCGGTTACGGGCCCAACCGCGCCGCCTGCCACTGGACCTGTTGTGGATGGAACTAAAGTGACGACGGAAGTGAAAGCAGTCACTGATGCTACGGGCAAAGCGACGGCGGCCGTAACGGATAAACAAGTCGAAGAAGTCTTGTCCAAGCTGGCGGCTTCCAATTCGGCAGGCGCGAAAGATATCATTGCGATCAAAGCCGTAGCGGATGCGAGTGCCAAGGAGACGGCCGTGACCTTCTCGGCAGCGGCGATGGATAAGATTTCCGGCAGCGGCGCAGATGCGCTTGTAATTCAATCGGGAATCGGACAGGTGCAGCTGGATAAGAAAGCAATGACCACGGTAGCGAATGCTGCAAGCGCAGGTGAGGTAACGGTATCCGTTGCGAAGGTTTCGGCAGAGGAACTGGCTGCCCGTACGAAGGATAATCAAGCCGCGATCGCGGAAGCGATTGGCTCGCATCCCGTGTATGATTTTAATGTAGTGGCGGATGGGAAGAAGGTATCTGATTTTGCGGGCGGCATCGTCAATATCCGTATTCCCTATGTGTTAGGCGCAGGCGAAGATGCCAATGCCATCATCGCTTACTATATCGCGGATAATGGCAAACTCGAGCTGCTGCCTAATGCCAAGTATGACAAGGCAACAGGACAACTGGTCTTCTCCGTTGCCCATTTCTCGACGTATGCGATCGCCAGCAACCATGTGAAGTATACCGATACGGCATCCAGCTTTGCGAAGGACCAAATCACTTACTTGTCTGCAAGGGCGATCATGGAAGGTGTAGGCGGCGGAAGCTTTGCTCCTAAGAAGCAAGTGACAAGAGCTGATTTTACGCTGATTCTGGCCCGCGTTGCAGGGGTCGACCTGACGACGTATGAAGGAAGTAAGTTTAGCGATGTAAGTGCAGATGCTTATTATGCACAGTCCGTGCAATGGGCAGCGGCAACCGGAATTACAAGCGGTGCAGCCGAAGGCGTATTTAATCCGAGTGCTCCGATTACAAGGGAGCAAATGGTGGCGATAATTGCGCGTCTTGCCGCAACCTTGCATTACACGCTTCCGAAAACAGTGCCGAGCGTCACGTTCACAGACGAGGCGAGTATCTCGAGCTATGCGAGAGAAGCCGTTGCGGCTGTTCAGCAAGCAGGTATCATTAACGGCAGAGCATCCGCCGGTGCAGGAAGCAGCTTCGATCCGCAGCAGTTTGCTACGCGCGAAGAGACGGCGAAGATGATCGGCATTTTGTTCCAAGGATTCATGAATCATTAATACGATCGGCATGACAAATACCCCGAGATGGCTTGCTGCCAGTGCTCGGGGTATTTGTTTATATGTCTAGCCCCCTTTTGCCCGCCATAGAATGAAGAAGGAAGATACCTCGCGATCGATTGCGATTATCGAAAGGAGGTTCGCATGAAAACAATACGGATTGGAGCGGGACAGGGATTCTATGGCGATTCGGTATGGCCCGCTATCGAGACGGCTAAGCGAGGGAAGGTGCAGTATATCTGCTTTGACAGCCTCGCCGAGCTTACGCTTGCCATCCTTCAGAAAGACCGGCAGCGTGATCCGGCCGGAGGTTATGCCGCCGATATTGGCCGTACGATGAAAGAACTGCTTCCGATAGCGCAAGCGCAAGGCATCCGCATCATCACGAATGCGGGAGGCATGAATCCGCTTGGGGCGATGCGGGAAACCGAGCGAATCGCGAGTGAACTGGGCCTGACAGGGCTAAAGATAGCCGTTGTGACCGGGGACGACGTGCGCTCGCAGCTGCCCGAATTCATGCGGCAAGGAGCGGCGCTCTCCCATATGGAGGATGGCCGGGATATAAGCACTATCCAAGAACGTATCGTCTTCGCCAACGCCTACTTAGGCGCCGAACCGATTGTGAATGCGCTTCGGCAAGAGGCGGACGTCATTATTACAGGCCGAACGACCGACTCGGCTTTATTCCTGGCGCCGTTAATTCATGAATTCACTATCGGGCCGGATGAGTGGGATCGTCTGGCGCAAGGGGTGTTGATGGGTCATCTTCTGGAATGCTCCGGGCAAGCGTCGGGCGGCAATTTCAGCGGGGACTGGCAGGCGGTAACGGAGCTGGAGCAGATTGGTTTTCCTATTGCGGAAGTTCGCGAGGACTTAACGTTCACGCTAACCAAGACCGAGGGGACCGGTGGGCTTGTCTCCGTCGATACGGTGAAGGAACAGCTGCTGTATGAAATCCACGATCCGGCGGCGTATGTCACGCCCGATGTTGTGCTGGATCTGATGGGGGTTGCGCTGGTTGACGCTGGCCCGAACAGGGTCGAGGTTTCGGGTGCGCGCGGTTCCGAACGACCCGATACGCTTAAAGTCGTGATGGGCTACGCCGACGGCTGGCTCGGGCAGGCCATCTGGGGGTATTCGTGGCCGGATGCTCTCGCCAAAGCCCAGACCGGGGATCGAATTGTACGCAGCCATATCGAACGGCTTGGTCTGCGCTATGATGAAATTCGGACGGATTACCTCGGCTACAACTCTTTGCATGGACCGCTGGCTAAGCTGCCACAGCAGGAAGAGCTGAACGAAGTTTATGTGCGTGTAGCGATGCGGACGAAGAGCCGGGACGATGCGGCCAAACTGGGCCGGCTCGTTCCGCCGCTTATGCTGAGCGGTCCTCCTGCGATGGGCGCATTCCTTGGCGTGATGAAGCCGCGAGAGCTGCTCGGCATGTGGTCTTGTCTCGTTCAGCGGGCACTCATCGAGCAGGGCGTGCAAGTGACGGTTGTGGAGGTGTAGCTATCGTGGCGCGTATACGCAAGCAGCTTCGTCATCTTGTGCAGGCACGATCCGGCGACAAGGGAAATACGATCAACATTGCCGTCTTCGCGCAAGATGCGGCTGTGTTCGAATTGTTGAAGCGGGAGCTGACGACGGATCGGATCAAGGCGCATTTTACCGGCATGATCGAAGGGGAAGTCGTACGTTACGTAGTGCCTAACCTGCTGGCTATGAATTATGTTTGCCGCGCCGCGCTGGGCGGAGGCGGCTCCGCCACGCTTCGGATGGATAACCTCGGCAAGTGTTATGCGGCTAATTTGTTGCGGCTGGAAATTGAAATGGACGACGATGATGATGAAGGTGAACCACCCATAACACCTGTGCCGCCCGCCACCACGACTTAAGCAGAAGAGGGGGTGCTTGCGATGAACTTCGACGTAACGGAAGAGCAGGCGATGATTCGGGATTTGATTCATGATTTTGCGGATGCGGAGGTAGCGCCGGGGGCGGTTGATCGGGATCGCACCGGCACGTTTCCGGCGGAAGTCTTCGGGAAGCTTGCCAAACTCGGCTTGATGGGCCTTCCTTTTCCGGAGCAATACGGCGGAGGCGGAGCAGATACGATCAGCTTCGCGATCGTAGTCGAAGAGCTCAGCCGAGTATGCGCGTCAACCGGCATTACGTACTCTGCGCATGTGTCGCTCGGGGGAGCGCCGCTCGCACTGTTCGGCACGGAAGAGCAGAAAGCGGCTTTCTTAACGCCGCTTTGCAGGGGCGAGTATCTCGGCGCCTTTGGACTGACCGAACCGGATGCCGGATCGGATGCGGGCGGAACCCGCACGACTGCAGTGCGAACCGGGGATCAGTGGAGCATCAGCGGCTCCAAATGCTTCATCACCAATGCCAGCTATGCGCGCAATCTCGCCCTTACCGCGGTCACCGATAAGTCCAAGGGAACGAGCGGCATCAGCGCGTTTATCGTTCCGACGGATGCGCCCGGATTCACCACCCACTGCAGCTACGAGAAAATGGGGCTTCACGCCTCCAACACGACCGAGCTCGTGCTCGAAGACGTAGCGGTGCCGCAGGAGAATTTGCTCGGCAAGGAAGGGAACGGCTTCAAGCAGTTTCTCGCCGTTCTCGACGGCGGCCGAATTGGCATTGGCGCCATGGGGGTCGGCATCGCCCAAGGCGCCTACGACAAATCGCTGCGTTATGCGAAGCAGCGCAAGCAATTCGGCCGAACGCTCAGCGCGTTTCAGGCGATTCAGTTCAAGCTGGCCGATATGGCGATGAACATCGAGCTCGCCCGCACGATGGTCTATAAGGCGGCGTGGTTGAAGGATCAGGGGAGGCCGTTCAAGAAAGAAGCGGCGATGGCGAAGCTTTTTGCGACCGAGATGTGCATGAAGGTATGCGATCAAGCGGTCCAGATTCACGGCGGCTATGGCTATATGAAAGAATACGAGGTAGAGCGTTATATGCGCGATGCCAAGCTGCTTGAAATCGGTGAAGGAACCTCGGAAATTCAGCGTCTGGTCATTGCAGCCCAAATCGGCTGTTATTAGGACAGAGTCAGCAGCAGAGGGGAGTACCGAGAACTATGGAATCTGAACACGAATCGGCGAATGACCGGCTGCAGGAGCAGATCGAGGAGATCAAGAAGGGCGGCGCCGCCAAATATCACGCGAAGAATGCGGAGCAAGGCAAACTCTTCGTGCGCGATCGCTTGAAGCTGCTGTTTGATCCGGACTTCGAGCTCGAGGATGCTTTGTTCGCCAGCTGCAACGAAGCAGGGCTGCCGGCTGACGGCGTCGTCACCGCCATTGGCAAGATTCACGGTGCAACCGTATGCGTCATCGCCAATGATTCCACGGTGAAGGCAGGGTCCTGGGGAGCGCGGACCGTGGAGAAAATCATTCGGATGCAGGAGACGGCGGATAAGCTGCGAGTTCCGCTGCTCTATCTTGTCGATTCGGCGGGGGCTCGGATAACCGATCAAGCGCTCATGTATCCGGGGCGGCGAGGCGCAGGGCGCATCTTCTACAATGAGGTGAAGCTGTCGGGCAAAATCCCGCAGGTATGTCTCTTGTTTGGGCCATCGGCGGCAGGCGGCGCCTATATCCCGGCCTTCTGCGATATCGTCATCATGGTCGAGGGCAATGCCTCCATGTACCTCGGTTCCCCGCGCATCGTGGAGATGGTGACGGGGGAGAAAGCTTCGTTAGAGCAGCTCGGCGGAGCCCGCATGCACTGCTCGGTTTCGGGCTGCGGAGATGTGCTCGCGAAGAGCGAGGGAGAAGCGATCGCGCTGACGAGACAATACCTAGCCTATTTCCCGCCTAATTTCACGGAAAAACCGCCAACCAAAGAACCACGTCCCCCTGCCGATCTGAGAGTTCCGCTCGACTCGATTATTCCGGATAACCAATATACCCCATTCGATATGTATCCGCTCATCGACGGCCTCATTGATGAGCATTCGTTCTTCGAAATCAAACGCCTCTTCGCGAGGGAGCTCATCACGGGCTTCGCTCGGATAGCCGGCAAACCGGTTGGCATTATCGCGAATCAGCCGAAGACCAAGGGCGGCATCCTGTTCCACGACTCGGCGGACAAAGCCGCCAAATTCATCAGCTTATGTGACGCGTTCCACATTCCGCTGCTGTTTCTCGCCGATGTGCCCGGCTTCATGGTCGGCACGGCGGTAGAGCAAGCGGGCATCATTCGGCATGGTGCCAAAATGATCGCCGCCGTGTCCGAAGCGACGGTGCCGAAAATATCCGTCATCGTGCGCAAAGCTTACGGTGCCGGCCTTTACGCCATGGCCGGTCCGGCCTTTGAACCCGATTGCTGCCTGGCGCTGCCCTCGGCTCAAATCGCGGTCATGGGACCGGAAGCCGCGGTCAACGCCGTGTACGCGAACAAGATTGCGGAGCTGCAAGAGCCGCAGCGCTCCGAATTCATTGCGGCCAAACGCGAAGAATACCGCCAGGATATTGATCTCTACCAGCTGGCATCGGATATGGTCATCGACGGCATCGTTCCGGCCCATTCCTTGCGCAGAGAGCTGATCAAACGTTTTGAGGTGTACGGTTCAAAAACCGTCACCTTCACAGAGCGGAAGCATCCGGTTTATCCGGTCTAGCGGGAGAGGAAGAAGGAGGAGAAGGGAGGACGGCATCGCCATGACTACGGAATCACCGGAGCCTCAGCCTCAGCCGCCTGTTCTATGGGAGCAACGAGGGCATATCGGCACGATACGGCTCAATCGCCCGGAGAGCCTGAATGCGATTAACGAAGCGATGCTTATCGCTCTTGAGGAGCAGCTGCATCACATCGCCTCCGAAACCCGGACAGTCCGCGTCGTCATCCTCGAAGGCGAGGGGCGTGCCTTCTGCGCCGGCGCGGATCTGAAGGAGCGAAGCATGCTGACAGATCCGCTGCAGATTCGGCAGCGAATCATCCGCAGCAAAGCCGTGTTCGCCGCGCTGGAACGATTGCCGCAGCCGACGATCGCCAAGATCAACGGCCTCGCCTTCGGCGGCGGACTGGAGCTGGCGTTATGCTGCGATTTCCGCTACGCCATTAGCAGTGCAAGGCTGGGGCTGACCGAGGTTAGCCTCGGCATCATCCCCGGCGCCGGGGGCACGCAGCGATTGCCGCGGCTGATCGGCCCGGCCAAAGCCAAAGAGCTGATTCTCACGGCGCGGCGGATCACAGCCGAACAAGCGCACAAGCTCGGTCTGCTGACCGACGTCGCGGAGAACGAAGAACAACTGCAATCGCGATGCGCGGCGACCGCGGAAGAACTCCTTGCCAATGCCCCGCTCGCCGTGTACCAAGCGAAGCGGGCCATTGACCAAGGGCTGGACCTGGACCTCCCGTCAGGCCTTGCCCTCGAAACCTCCGCCTATGAAGCGCTTATTCCTACCAGGGACCGGCTGGAAGCGCTCGAAGCCTTCCGCGCGAAACGGCCGCCGCAGTTCACGGGCGAATAGCTCCTGCTTTACCGTCGGACAGGAGTGAAGAAGAGGACGTCCGCATGGACGCCCTCTTCTTTGATTAGGCAGGCTTCTACTCTTCAGCCAGCTTATAGACTTCAATGATCTTCAAGAACAAGCTGAGCACTATGGAGGAAACCGTTGCGAGCGCCATTCCTTTGAGCTCAAAATTACCCCATTTCAGCGCAGCACCGCTAAGTCCGATGACCAGCACGATGGTAGTTAACATTAAGTTGGCAGGTTTGGAGTAATCGACCTTGGTTTCAACCAGCATGCGAATCCCGGAAGCTGCGATAACGCCGAAGAGCAGCAGCGACACGCCGCCCATGACGGCCTCGGGTACGGTTTGGATCAAGGAGGACAGCTTGCCGATGAAAGAAAGAACGATCGCGATAATGGCCGCGCCGCCGACAACCCATGCCGAATATACACGGCTGATGGCCATTACGCCGATATTCTCGCCGTAGGTCGTATTCGGTGTAGAGCCGACGAAGCCGGACAGAACCGTTGATACGCCATTGCCAAGCAGCGATCGGCTGAGGCCGGGATCCTTCGTTAAATCCTTCTCGACAATGTTGCCCGTTACGATCAAATGGCCGATATGCTCGGCGATGACGACGAGGGCCGCCGGCGCGATGATCGCGATGCTGGCCCAGTCGAACGTCGGCGAGTAGAACGTTGGAGCTTTGAACCAAGCGGCGGCGTCGAGCGTCGCTTTTACTTTCACCAGCCCAAGGATTGTAGCGAGGGCATACCCGACGATAACGGAGATCAGAATCGGAATAACCTTCATGAATCCGCGGAACAGCACGGAACCGACAACGCCAATACATAGCGTGACGAGGGATACCGTAATAGTAGCCGCATCAGGCGACCAATCTGCCGGCGAGCCCGGCTTGGCAATGAGGCCGGCCATCTGTGCTGCGGTCGGCACAAGCTCGAGGCCGATAACGGCAACAATCGCGCCCATCGCTGCCGGCGGGAATACGACATCGATCCAGCGTGTGCCGGCCAGTTTAATGATGAAGGAAACAAGCATGAAGATGAGGCCAACCGCGATGAAGCCCCCGAGCGCCGCGGAATATCCTCCTTCTGATTGCAGCACCACGAATACCGGCGAGAGGAAAGCGAAGCTTGATCCCAGATAAGCCGGGATTTTGAATTTCGTAAGGATGAGATAGAGCAGGGTACCAATACCGTTCATAAGCAGAATCGTTGCGGGATCTACTTTGAATAAAATCGGGACGAGCACGGTGGAGCCAAACATGGCGAATAAATGCTGCAAGCTAAGCGGAATGCTGGCCGCGAGTGACGGCCGTTCATGGACTTGAATGATCTTCGACAACGGCGATGGCCTCCTGATGTTAGCGAATATGATGATTTTTGCCAAACGTAATAGTATCATAATTGGCCCAATTGAGGAATTGCATGCAGAGTCAGAAGCGGCTCAGTCTCCATGTGTAACGAATAAACGGGCTTCCGCAAGGAAACATTTACAACAAACCGCTTGACAAATACTTTAATAATGTCATAATGACAATATAAAGATTAACAAAAGCAGGTGATGCACCTTGACCCAACCTATTGATGAGGCTAATGAGCCCGAAGAGCTGACTTATTCCCCGCGTAACTATCGCACACCGGACGGTGCGCCTGCGGACATTGTGATATTCACGATTACTTCGACACATCGCAATACGGCGAAGAAGTCTCTCCCGACCCGCCAATTGGAGGTCTTGCTCATTCAACGCAAGAGCTGGCCTTTCGCAGGGCAGTGGGCTCTGCCCGGAGGCTTCTCGAAAGAAACCGAGACGATTCTCGAGAGCGCGAAGCGGGAGCTGCAAGAAGAAACCGGCGTCGACAATGTTCATATCGAATATTTCAATGCCTACAGCGAGCCCGGGCGGGATCCGCGTGGATGGATGATCTCGCACGCCTTCTGCGCGCTCGTGCACGAAGGGGAGCTTGAGCATCGCAGAGCTGCCGATGATGCTGCGGATGTCCGGTTGTTTTCGGTGCAGGAGGCACTGGAGATGGAGCTGGCATTCGACCATAAGCAGATTTTGCAGGATGCACTGGGTCATATTCGCCGCAGCATGCTCACAACGGCCATTGCCAGAGAGTTTCTGCCTGAGGAGTTTACGATCGGCGAGCTGTACCAAGTTATTGAGGCGGTCGTGCCGGACTTCGTGGAACACAACTTTATCCGCAAGATTACTTCGACGCAAAGCCGCAAAGGCATTATTGAGGAAATCCGGGATTCACGCGGTGAGCTGAAGATGTCGAATCGCTACTCCCAGCGGGCAGCTCAGCTTTATCGCTTCACTGATTATGTGCCTCAGTTGTCTATATACAGCTAGGCATTCTTTTTACAAGGTTGATATTGTCACAATGACATGATTTGATTCCATGAATTCAAATAAGGAAGGTGGATATGATGAAAGCATTGGTTGTCATTGATTTCACGGTTGATTTTGTGAACGGTCGTCTACCGGTTGGTCAGCCCGCAATTGAGATTGAGAGCCGCATCGCAGCGATAACGAAGCAGTTTGCAGAACAAGGGGACTTTGTTGTGATGGCCGTAGATTTGCACGACGAGCACGATACGCTTCATCCCGAGCACAAGCTGTTTCCTCCGCACAACATTCGAGGCACGGCAGGACGGGAGCTCTACGGCAAACTGCGAGAGGTTTATGAGACGGAGAAGGACCGTATCTATTGGATGGACAAAACGAGATACAGTGCCTTTTGCGGAACGGACCTGGAATTGCAGCTGCGGGCGAGAGGGATTACGGAGCTTCATCTGGTTGGCGTCTGTACGGACATCTGCGTGCTGCATACGGCGGTAGATGCTTACAATAGAGGCTATCAAATTGTCGTTCATGCCGATGGCGTGGCAACCTTTAATGAGCAGGGGCATGAGTGGGCGCTGGGGCATTTCAAGCATTCACTCGGTGCAGAAGTAGTGGCGGGCGATCAGCCAATCACCTAATGACCCAATCATAAATCACTCCATCACCCACAAATTGGCACAATCACACGACTCTATAAAGGAGAGATTGAATTATGGTGAACAAGCAGCAGCAAGAAATTATCGAACACTTGCAGGTGAAGCCGACGATTGATGCGGGGGAAGAAATCCGGCGCAGGGTCGGTTTTATGAAAGCTTATCTTCAGCATACAGGGGCTAAAGGATATGTTCTTGGCATATCGGGCGGTCAAGATTCCACATTGGCAGGCAAACTCGCACAGCTGGCCGTGGACGAATATAATGCAGATCCAACCAGCAAGAACCAAGCTACCTTCCTAGCAGTCCGATTGCCGTATGGTGTGCAGAAAGACGAAGACGATTGCCAGGACGCGCTCCGATTTATCGGGCCGACTCGTACGAGTGTCGTCAATATTAAACCGGCGGTCGATGCGGCCGTAGAGCAGTTTGAAGCGGCAACCGGAGATAAGCTGGGTGATTTTCATAAAGGGAATGTAAAAGCGCGGGAGCGGATGAAGGCGCAATACGATTTGGCGGCGCATTATGGGCTGCTCGTGCTGGGTACGGATCATGCTGCCGAAGCGATAACGGGTTTTTACACGAAGCATGGTGACGGAGCCTGCGATATGGCGCCAATCTATGGCTTGAATAAGCGTCAAGGAAGAGCATTATTAGAAGCATTGAACTGTCCGGTTCACTTATATACGAAGAAACCGACTGCGGATTTAGAGGATTTGAAGCCGGGAATTCCGGATGAAGTTGCATTAGGCATGACCTACGAGCAGCTAGACGACTATTTAGAGGGTAAAACATTGCCGATCGAGTTAAGCGACAAAATCGAAGCGCGTTACAAACTAACGGAGCATAAACGCCGCGGTCCCGTGACGGTTTATGATGACTGGTGGAAGGAATGAGGTTCTATGAATTACGACAATCTGACGCTCCATACGGATAAATATCAGATTAATATGATGTACGCGCACTGGATGAACGGCACCTTAAATGATAAGGCGGTATTTGAACTGTTTTTCCGCAAGCTTCCGTTCGGCAACGGCTATGCGGTTGCTGCCGGGCTCGAGCGGGTCATCCATTATATTAAAGGTCTGCAATTCGGCGATGATGAGATTGCGTATTTGAGGGAGCAGGAAGAGAACTACGAGGAAACGTTTCTGCAGGAGCTTCGTGCATTTCGGTTCACGGGAGACTTGGACGCCGTTCCGGAGGGAACGATCGTTTTCCCGAATGAGCCTCTGATTCGCGTCGAAGCCAGAGTGTTCGAGGCGCAGCTAATCGAAACGGCCATGCTCAACTTCGTTAATTTTCAGACGTTGATCGCTACCAAAGCTTCGCGGATTAAGCAGGTTGCCGGTGGGGACGGCCTGCTGGAGTTTGGCACAAGACGCGCACAGGAAGCGGATGCTTCGATCTGGGGAGCGAGGGCTGCTTATGTTGCCGGCTTCCATGCTACCTCGAACTTAAGAGCGGGGATGTTGTTTCGTATCCCTACCAAAGGTACGCATGCGCACGCTTGGGTTCAGGGGCACGAGACCGAAGAGGAAGCCTTTCGCAAATATGCGGAAGTGCTTCCGGATCATGTAACGCTGCTGGTAGATACCTACGATACGCTTAAGAGCGGCGTACCGAATGCCATTCAAATCGCCCGCATGCTCGAGCAGCAGGGGAAACGGATGAACGCGATTCGCCTCGACAGCGGCGACCTCGCATATCTATCGCAGCGTGCGAGACATATGCTCGATGAAGCGGGATTCCCTTATGTTCAGATCATCGCATCGAATGATTTGGACGAGAATATTATTTTCAACCTTAAGGCGCAAGGGGCGCGTATCGATGTCTGGGGTGTTGGCACGCAGCTGATAACGGCAGGTGACCAGCCTTCGCTGGGCGGCGTTTATAAGCTCGTTGCTCGTGAGGGTTGCGATGGTACGTATGTGCCCGTTATCAAAATCTCAGGGAATCCCGAGAAAGTAAGCACCCCTGGGATCAAAGAGGTCTACCGCATTATTAATCGAGGTACCGGGATGGCTGACGGCGATTATATCGCACTTCGGCATGAAGAAGCCGTGAAGCGGGGAGAGGCGATTAAGCTGTTTGATCCCCTTCATCCTTATATTCATAAAGTCATTGAAGATTACGATGCGGTGCCTCTGTTGAGGCCGATATTCAAGGCCGGGGAGCTTGTGTATGCAATGCCGACCCTAGAGGGAGTTCGGAATTATCATGAGGAACAGCTAAAGTTATTCTGGCCGCAGTACCTTCGCAAGCTGAATCCGGAGATGTATCGCGTGAATATTAGTGTCGAAGCTTGGCAGCTGAAACTTGATCTTATCCAGCGTTATAGATAGTCTTACAGCAGGCCCGAAGGCGCATCATGCGCCTTCGGATTATGGCTTTTATAATAATTTCGAAAAAAGACTTGCCATATGATGTCGAACCATGATATATTCTAATTCCGCCGCTGAGAGATACAGGGACGCGGTGCTCGAAACGAAAACAAGTTGAAAATAAAGCTTGCAATCATGTTTCGAAATATGTTATCATCTGATTCTGGGTCAACAAACCAGAACATGAAATTTGTTCTTTGAAAACTGAACAATGAGCGACCAGTCAAATGGTCATAAATCGCGAAACGAACGTTTCGCAAAGCTAGTTTTTTGAATGAGCTACCAAGCGAATTCTTAAAAATGGCCAAGCCTTCG
>NZ_JAGKSP010000015.1 GCF_017942085.1 Paenibacillus lignilyticus | reverse complement strand
CCGCGAGCAGCTGCGCTTGCAGCGCCTCTTTCTCGCGCAGCGCGCTCAGCCGCTCGCGCACATGCAGGCGCTCCGCGTGCAGCCGTTCCGCCTCGGCAAGCGCGGCGCGCGCGGCCGCGGCCGCGGCCGCCGCTTCGCGGTAACGTGCCTCCGCGGCAGCCACCGCTTCGGCAGAGGCGTCGCCGAGGCCCAGCTGCTCGGCCGCCGCCTCGTTAAGCGCGGCTTCCGCCGCTTTCATGCGCTGGCTAAGCTTCAACGCCAATCCGTCGCCGAATCGCTCCAAACGGAACAGACGCTGCAGCATCGAGCGTCGGTCCTTGCCGGTCAGCGACAGAAACTCGGCGAATTTCCCTTGCGGGAGAACCACCGCGCGCGTGAAGTCCTGCATGTGAAGACCAATCTGCGCTTCTACGCAGCGCGTCACGTCAACAAGCTTGTCCGCGAGGACGATGTCGCCGGCTTCGGTAATCTCCACGAAACGGCTGATCGTATTGCTAACGGACACATCGCCGCCGCGCTTAAATTGCCGCTCGACACGAAAACGCTTCTTCTCGCCGGCACCGGAGAGCTCGAACGTGAACGACACCGCGAGCGTTTTCTCTGCTTGATTCATAATACCTTGTGTGCCGTTCGCGGCTCGTTCTACTTTGCCATAGAGCGCTAGCGTAATCGCATCCAAAATGCTGGATTTCCCGCTTCCTGTCGGACCGAAGATTCCGAACACTCCGGCTTCGGTAAGCCGTTCGAAATCGACCTCCTGCGGTTCCCGGTAGCTCTGCAACCCGCTTAAACGAAGAGATATCGGCTTCATGCGCGATCACCTCCCGACAGTTGGAGATCGCCGTCTGAAGACGCTGCGCCGTTGTCGCCGCCTTGCACATCTTCCTCTTCGGCAATGAGCTCCAGGAACAACTGAACGGTATGATCATCCGGTTCCCCGCCTCCGGTCTGTTTGGCAAAAAAGCGCCTGAACAGCTCTTCCGCAGGCAATTGCTCACGTGAGCGTTCGCCCGATTCCAACGCGCCGGCGGATTCCCGATATATGGGACGAATATGAATGAGCCCGTCATGCAGCTTACGCAGCTGCTGAATGTGCTGCAGCGTCATCGCTTCGGTCATCCATACGTCCAGGTCAATCCATGCACGCGTATCGCGTCCATCTTCGAGCCAGCTATAGACTTCGGCCAAACCGCCCTTGGCATTCCAGCTCACCAGCGGTTTGCCGGAGCTGAGCAATATCTCCTGAGGCACAACCGCTTTACCCGGCTCCGCATCAAATACGGTAACCGACTTCGCTTGCCCGGCTTCTGAGAAGCTGTATGCCAGCGGCGAGCCGCTGTACCGCATCGTTTCATCCCCGGCAACGCGCTGTGGACGATGCAAATGGCCAAGCGCAACATACTGCGCGCCGATTCGAAGCGCGGACGGATCAACCGTATAGGCGCCTCCGATTTGAATCGGACGCTCGGAATCGGTCTCCAACCCGCCAAGTACATAAATATGGCTCATGGCCAAATTCACTGTATCGTGGCGAAAAGCACCGCCAAGCTGCGTCATAAGCCGCCCCACTCGCTCCGAGTAGGCCGTGCGCAGCAGCGCCTCATCGGTCGCTTCACTTAACAGCTCGCGCAGCCTCGATTCTGACGGATAGGGCAACGCTGCGATAACCGCCTGCTCCCCTGTGCGGGCAACATCAACAATAATCGGTTGGTCTGTCGGCATGCCCACCAGACGAATGCCGCTGCGTGCAGCAAGCGGCGCGGACGCGGACACCCGCTCCGGATGATCGTGATTGCCCGCAATAACCGCTATGGTCCGCTTCCCCCCGTCGGCCAATCTGGCAACCGCTTCATAGAACAGCTGCTCCGCCGCGGCCGGCGGGTTAACAGAATCGTAGACATCGCCTGCAAGCAGCACCAAATCAATCTCTTCGTCTTTTACGAGAGAGGCAAGCTCGTCCACGAAAGCCGCTTGTTCCTCTAATCGGCTGCGGCCTTCGAGCGACCGCCCGAAGTGCCAGTCTGCCGTATGCAGTATGCGCATCGCTTGTTTCCCCGTCCCTTCTCTTCTAGAACAATTTCACCGCTTGTCCTCCATCGAAGAAGAACACATAACATTCATCAATCTTGCGGCCAATAATAGACTGAATCGCTTCCGCATACAGCGTCAGCTGGAAACGGTGACGCTCCGCCGCTTCCGTCCATCGTTTCAGCGTAATCCGGTCCGTTTTATAATCGAGCAGCACAAGTCTGCCTGCTTCATCTTGGAACAAGCAATCGATAACCCCTTGAATAAGGATCGGCTCGTCGCTCAACTGGTGCGAAGCATTGGGATACACGCGATCCGCGGGGAACGTGCAGCTAAACGGCGTCTCGCGGCGCACCCACTGTGCCCGCAGCAGCCTAAGCCCGACCTCGCTTTGAAAAAATGCCGCCGAACCCGCAACATCCACGGCCGCCGCCTGCTGAACAGACAACATATTGCGCTCTCTAAGACTTGCAACCGTTGCTCGTACTGCCTCTTCCGACAGTTCGTCCGTGAGCGGAATATGCTGCATCACGAGATGGCTGACCATCCCTCGTTCGGCCGGCGTTAATGCGGTTTCCTCCATGAATTTCGGACGGCGCAGACGGAAGGTATAGTCACTATCGCCGGTGTGTTTTCCTTTACCAGTCTCATCAGCTGCACGCCGGGAAGTCGGTTCTTCTTGGACCAAGCTAATAGATTCCTCGTCAAAAAGAAACTCGACCTGATCCTGAATCCCTACAACGTTAGGTGGCGACACTACCGCCTCGAGCTCAGACGCTTCCTCATGAGGAACAACTTCTTCCGCCGATCCCCAACCGGCCATACCATCTTCGCCGGCCAGCTCCGTCAGCAGAAACGCCGCCTCGTCCATTCCGGCTTCGGCATGCAGCCGTTTCATCTCGGTTACGGATGTCTTGGCTGCCGTCATTGTTGCCGCCGTATAGGGATATTGCCAGCTTAGACGTCGGTCAATCTCCGCCGCCGCTTCCGGCGATTCCGGCAGTGGCACAAGCTCCTGCACCGCTTGCATGCGCTCTGCAAAAGCCGCTGCCTCTTCCGTTTCTTCCTCCGTGCCAACTGCCGCTTCTAGACCTAGCACTGATGCAGGAACGACGGCTGTCCGCCAATCGCTGAAGGAGATCACTTTTCCGTCATCTTCCATGACTCTATCCGTTGACGGTGGCGTATCCGATTCGTGTTCAACTCCCGCGAAATCGATAATTTCAGCGTGCTCGGATACTTCCGAGCTTCCTGGTACGTCCACGGAATCTTCCATGTCATTCACCATGACAGTCGGAATTCCCGCTCCCATTGCAAGCGGACCGAGCCAGTCCAGAAATCTCGACGCGCCGGCGATTCGGAAATCCGCCAATCCGCCGTCCGCATCCAGCGCAGACTCCCAGCGCTGCAGCTGCTTTGCAGCGTCTGCAACCGTTCCGACGAGGAACATTTTCTCCTTCGGCCGTGTCAAGGCTACATACAAGATCCGCATCTCTTCCGCCAACGTTTCCATCGCGAGACGCTGTTTGATCGCCAGCTGCGGCAAAGTCGGATAACTGACTCTGAGCTCCGTATCCACATAACGAGGCCCGAAGCCCAGCTGTTTATGCATGAGGAACGGACTGCTTAGATCCCGTTTGTTGAACTGTTTGCCAAGGCCCGCAGCGAAGACGACCGGAAATTCCAGTCCTTTGCTCTTGTGTATGGACATAATGCGTACGACATCTTCCTGTTCCCCCAGCGCTCTCGCCGTTCCGAGGTCACCGCCGCTCTCGCGCATCCGGTCAATAAACCGCAGGAATCGGAACAAACCTCGGAGCGTTGTCGCCTCATATTGCCTTGCCCGGTCGTGAAGCGCGCGCAAATTCGCTTGTCGCTGCAGCCCGCCCGTCATACCGCCCGCCAAGTCGTAATAGCCGGTTTCCCGATAGATGCGCCATAGCAAATCAGCAAGTGAGCCTTGCCGTGCCTCCCCCCGCCACACTTCAAGCGTTGCTAGGAAGTTTTGCAGCTTGCGCTGCGTATCTTCAGGTATATTAGAATCGTCCGCCGCATGTCTGACCGCTTCGAAATACGAAACGCGTCCCGCAGCGATTCGAATAAGAGCAAGCTCTTCGCCCGTCAGCCCGACCAGCGGTGAGCGAAGTGTGCCGGCCAGCGGGATATCTTGATAAGGATTGTCGATGACGCGAAGCAGCGACAGCATCGTTTCAACCTCGGTCGCCTCGAAGTAGCCGCTGCTTAGTTCTGCATAGGCCGGAATCCCGTGCTGCTGCAGCTCCTCAATGATTACGGGCGCCCACTGCTTATCGGCCCGCAGCAAAATAACGATGTCTCGCCAAGCAAGCGGTCTCTTACGGCCCTTCTTGCCGTCATACACCTCGAATGGCTGTGCGTTTGCCGCATCGGTGCCCATGCCTTTCAGACGAACGATTTGACTTGCGATGTAGCGGGCTTCAAGCTGAACGGTTTGCAAATCTTCCGCCGTTTCAGCCGCTGAACCTTCGCCTTCCGAATCCGTCTCTTCTTGCGTTTCTGTAGCATGCTCCGCGGATTCCCCTTTGCCACGGTCCAGTACGGCAAGCTCTACCGCATAACGTTCGGCAGGGCCTCCTTCGCTTGAAGACGGATAGGCCGCGCCGCACACCAGCTCTGCTCGCGCATCGTAGTCCATCTCCGCGGCTTTCTCACGCATGATTGCGCGGAACACGTTGTTAACGCCATCCACGACTTCCTGCCGGCTACGGAAATTCCGTGCCAGATCGATCCGTACGCCAAACTCGCCGCTGCCTTGCTCGTCAGGCACAATCTCCGAAGCTGCAGCGTCGACTTCGCCGGCCATCTGATAACGCTTATATTTACGCAGAAACAATCCCGGTTCCGCCAAACGGAATCGATAGATGCTCTGTTTCACGTCGCCAACCATGAATCGGTTCCCTCTGCCTGATCGCGAGATCAGCGATACGATCGCTTCCTGAACCATATTCGTGTCTTGATACTCATCGAGCAAAATTTCCTGAAACTGCTGCTGATACTCCAATGCCGCGGCTGATGGCACTAACGATGTCGCAGTGGAATCAGCGTCCCGCAAAATACGCAGGCAATAGTGCTCCATATCGCCGAAATCGATCAAACCTTTCTCCAGCTTCGCTTCTTCGAATCGGCTGCCGAACTGATCAGCCAGCGAGGCCAGCGTCTTCATGAGCGGTGCCATTTCGGCCAGCTCCGCCGCAAACTCCTCAGGCGTACGTGTAAACAGCTCGTCGGTCAAATCGGCTATGATCGTTTTAGCCCGATCACGCAAATCCTTTGCCTGCTCCTGCAGTGCCTTGTCACATGCATCGCCGCGCTGACTCTTCAGCTTCCCGAAGCCCGCAGTGTTGAAACCTTCATGCCACAGGGTCCATGGCTGGGTTTCAACACGTTGCAGAAGTGAACGGACAAGCATCAGATCCTCTCGGAACGTCTCGCCGTAAGCATCCGGACCTCCGGGTTGGTAGGTTAGAGCTTCCGCTTGCTCCAGCAGGCTTACCGCCCCTTGCAGAGACAACGAGACGGCATCCGTCAGGCTTGTCACCCATTCGGTTTGGCTGAGCTCATCCGCACCCTGAACTTGGAACGCATTCGCCGTTTCCTCTAACCATACCTTCGGCCAAGGATGGCTTTGCGAGAAATGATAGAGCTTCATCACAAGCGCGTAAAGCGGCTCATCGCCTCGTTCCCCGCCGAACTTATCGACAAGCTGAAGGAAGGCTTGACCTTCCTCCGATTCCGGTTCCCCATAACGCTCCTCGAACAGGGCATCAAGCACGTCAATGCGAAGAAGCTCCGCCTCAGTCTCGTTGGCGATGCGAAATCCGGGATCAAGTCCGATCAGCGAATAATAGCGACGAATGACATCAAGGCAGAAGGAATGCAGCGTCGTAATCGAAGCGCGTCCCATTAATGCAAGCTGACGGCGCAAATGATCAGAGCTCGGATTTCGATCCAGCTCTTTCTCCAGCGCGATCCGAATGCGCTCTTTCATTTCCGCGGCGGCCGCTTTCGTGAAGGTAGCGACGAGCAGTCGATCGACATCGGTATCCGCCGATATTTTGCGAATGATCCGTTCGACCAGAACTGCGGTCTTCCCTGAGCCCGCAGCCGCGGCAACCAATATATTACTGCCGCCTGTCACAATAGCTCGCCATTGATCATCTGTCCAAGTGCTTCCGATCGGCTTCGGTGGAAGAGTTGAACTCCCCGGTAACGTTGTCGTCATTACTTTTGCTCCTCCTTCCTGTATCTTCTTGTACATCGCTTGTATCGCCTTCATCATCACCGCTTGCGAGCAGCTCCCAGACCTCATCTTTGCCCGGCTTATTAAGCCTTGTATAGCAATTGCCTTCTACCAATGGGTCAAAATGACACACCGGCTTATACGCACAAAATTGACATGGCGTCTTATTTCCCAGTCGATACGGGGTTATCGAAACATCTCCGCCGGCGATCCGATCGCCGATTCGGCGAAGCGTCCCCCGTACCGAACGACGCAGCGTTCCCCACTGCTCATCGGAAACGACCGAAGAGCTGCTATAGAAGCCGCCGTCACGCTTCAGCGCAAGCGGCAATAGCTCGGAATACCCCGTTGATAGTGCCCCGTCCATCATTCTGACTGTTTCCTCATCGGCCAGAACCAGCCCTTTAAGCTTGAATCGCTTCAATATTTCCGTACGCGCCTTCGCGGGCGGCATGCCGTTGGAGGTGGAAAGCATCGGATTATGCACGTGGAAATACAATGCACCTGCTGCTTTCGCAGGCTGACCCAGCCATTCCGGCGCATGCGTAAGCAGCACGTCCAAGTAGGTCAACATTTGCAGCGCCATTCCGTAGGCAACTTCCTCTAAGCGAAGCTGCTTCGCGCTAGACTTATAGTCGATGACACGCAGCAGCAGACCGTCTGTTGTCTGCGCGGCGTCAACGCGGTCGATTCGGCCGACCATCTCCAGCATTTTGCCATCAGACAGCGGGATCGTAACAGGCGGCAATGGTCCTTGCGGCCCGAAGCCGATCTCAAGTCCTACCGGTTTAAACTGCGCACGCCTTGCATGCTCGCCCAGAATAACCGCAGCTTGGCTAATAATATCGCGAAGCTTGCGCGCTACGTATTGATGTCGGTTGCTGCTGAACAGGATCTGCGATTGCAGCCTCATCGCCAGCTCGTTGACGATTTCCGTTGATGCCTCGCGAAGCTGCTCCGGCGTCAGAGAAGGCCAGCTGTCGCCCAATGATTCCGTTAACCGGTTTAGTGCAGCATGGAAGAGCTGTCCGATATCCGGAGCAGCCAATTTGTAGAGGGCTCTCTCACGAAGACGGAGTCCGTGTATCGCAAAATGTTGGAACGGGCAAGACACGAAACGCTCCATTCGCGACACGCTTCCTCGCAGCAGCGTTCCATATAATTGCTCGGCGGTTTCCGGAGAGAGCGTCACTTCTTCGTTGGTATATTGCAGAGAAGCAACGAGACGCTGAAGCTTGTCCTGCCACTGCGGCCTAACGGCAAACCAGTTGTATGCCTCCCACCACAGCGGAGCTATCTCGCTGCCATGCTTCCAAAGACGCAATTGTGCGATGAGGTAAGACAGCGTTCGTTCCGGATGCGCCATAAACGATTGCTGGACAGACTCCGGCATGGCCGGGACCGGCTCGCCTGCGATGCCCTTCTCCGTCATGCCGGGGAAAAGCCCTTTAATATGGCGGATAATTTCCGAAGGAAGCAAGCTTTTCCCTTCTTCATCAGACTGCGGCCAGCTTATCCACAGATGCTCGCTTGGTGTCGTAAGCGCATTGTAGATCATAAATCGCTCATCCAACAGCTTGCGGCGCACGCCCGGCGCCATGATGAGCCCGCCGTATTCAAGCGTTTCACGCTCTTGCTCGGTTAGAACGCCGTCCTCCTGCATGCGCTGCGGCATGACCCCGTCATTCGCGCCAAGCAAATAACAAATTGCGATTTGGCCGGAGCGCGTTCGATCCATACTTCCGATCAGCACTTGATCGAGGGAAGGAGGAACGGATGCCAGCTTCAAGCTCTCAAGTCCGGTCTCTACCATGCCCGTGAACAGTTCAAGCGGCATCGATTCGCTTCCCGTCATTTCGGTCAGCTGATCGAGCAAATCCATAACGCCGTCCCATAGCTGGCGATGCTCTCTCGCCCGAAGGGGATTGCCTTCCGCAATCGCTTTGCGACTCCAGCGTTCCATACGATCAGGCGCTTCGATTGCGATCAGCAGTCTGTAAATGGCCTCGCACATTTGGCGAACGCTGCCGGCTTTCTTCATCTCTCTGCTGAACTTGCGAAGAACCGGTACGACAGCCTCCCTTGCGGCCATAATCGCGTCAAATTCCCTTAGCTCATTCTCGCCTGCTTGTACCGGGTCGCCATCCAACGTATCCCGCATTAAGGGCTTCCACTGGCTGAGCGTCGTCCATCTGTTGCCGTTCATGCCTGATGCAAGCGCATAGTTCTCCAGCAAATCAAACGTTTCCCTCGTAATGCTGCCGTCTTCGGGGATGAGAAGCTCGGATTTAATACAGCGGAATACGGCTTCATAACGCCAGCCGTGGGTCGCAATTTCCAGCGCCGAACGAATAAACTCGACGAACGGGTGATGAAGCGCGCCGTTCTTCTGATCGAGGAAATAGGGGATACCGTAGTCTGCAAAAACCGCCTTAATATAATCGTTGTAGTCCGGTGCATTGCGCACCATGACGGCCATTTCCCGGTAGCGCAGCCCTTCGTCACGTACTCTTCGCGTAATATCACGAGCAACGGCTTCCACTTCTGCGCGGCGATTAGCTGCGGCATGAAGCGAGACGCCGCCACGCTCCAGCTCATGCTCTGATAGATGAAGCGGCTTCCTTCCGCCATAATGGCGTTCCAAATGAGCCAGCATCGGATTATGCTTGAACCTGTAAGGGATGCCGTCCAGCAGGACAGGCTCCTCAATCTCCACGCCATTCTCGATTGCCAGATCGCGAAGCTTCATATAGGTCTCGGCAGTCGGCCGGAATAGATCCAGCTCATGCGGCTGTTCGCCTTGCTCGTAAAGCTTGTCCAAATTTAACGTCACGGTCATGCCTTTGGAGTGCTTCATCAGCGTACCGAGCGCGTCGAATTCTTTAGGCGTAAATCCATGGAAGCCATCTACCCAAATCTCTGTATCTGCCATAGAAGGCGCTTGATGAAAACCTTTGACCAGCCAGCTCAAATAATCCTCGGCATCGACATAGAGGCCGTCCAGCTCGCGCTCAAGTCCTGAGGCTATCATTTGCAGATCATGAAGCTTCCTCCCAAGCAGCGAGCTGCCTTTCTGAGGCATTCTGCTTTCGACGAATGAGGAAAGCTCATCTGTGCCAATGCCGTACCTCTTCCACTCTGTCATCAGTTCGCCCAGACGCTCAATGAATCCATGCTGGGATTCGCTGCCTTTGAACAACTGCAGCTGCTCCTCGAGCCGGTGGACGATTTTGTAAAGCAGCATATTCTTGCCGTTCTCGCTGATCGGAACCAGCGCGGTGCCGCCTGTCTCCTGCATAATCCGGAATGATAGACGGCGGAAGCTGAGTGCTTGCGCTCGAATAGAACCACTAAGCTCAGCATGATTCAGCAATGCATATTCCGTTTGGAAGGTTGCCTGCTCCGGCACCAATATGACAATCGGCGGCCCGTCCGGCTGCGCCAGCACGCTGCTGCGAATTTGATCCAAACAATAATGGGTCTTCCCCGACCCTGACCGGCCAATTACAAATCGGAGCGTCATAATCCGCCAACCTCTTCTCGTTATTCGATTCTACTATTCTACCATACGCCTAATCTTGTTTCACCCCAAAACGCAAACGTTTGTTCGATTTATATGGAGGTAAATTGTTCTTTGTTCCAGATAACCAATCAACGGAGGAATAATGCCGTACGGTTCGTTAGATTTTCACCCCAGTCATTTGGCTGAAATAATTCTACATTCTACAATTTAAGTTCTACATTCGGCATCCGGCCTTTCATCAGCCACTTGCAACAAAAAAAGTGCAGCGCTAATGCGCTGCACGTTAACCTTATAGCGTTTCAAGAGGCACCGGCACATGGCCATACTTTGGTGCTGCGCCTTTTCCTGCTGCCGACCACTTCACCGCGTTTGCGATGACGCGGATTACGTCTTGATTGTGGTACGTTGGATATGTCTCGTGTCCCGGTCGGAAATAAAAGATATTTCCTTGCCCGCGCTTATACGTGCAGCCGCTGCGGAAGATTTCCCCGCCTTGGAACCAGCTCACGAATACAAGCTCATCCGGTGCCGGAATATCGAAATGCTCGCCGTACATTTCTTCCTGCTCCAGCTCAATAAACTCGCCAATGCCCGCTGCGATCGGGTGCGCGGGATCGACTACCCATAGTCGCTCTTTCTCATCCGCTTCCCGCCATTTGAGCGCGCAGGTTGTGCCCATCAGCTTCTTAAATATTTTAGAATAGTGGCCGGAGTGAAGTACGATCAAACCCATACCTTCCAGCACCCTCGTATAAACGAGCTCCACGATTTCGTCTCGGACTTCATCATGTGCCATATGTCCCCACCAAATCAGCACATCGGTGTTCTGCAGCACTTCTTCGGTTAGTCCGTGTTCTGCCTCATCCAGAGTGGCTGTACTGGTGCTTAACTCATGCGCCTGCAAGCCGCTCGCAATTACCTGATGAATCCCCTGCGGATAAATAGAAGCCGCGGTCGGATTCGTTAGTTCATGCCGATACTCATTCCATATTGTAACTTTTGTCATACTAGCTTATACCTCCCGCTTCCAATGCTGCTTCGCGGACATCCGCAGAAGCAATGGTTCTCTTCTGCTCGGCTGCTTGTTGAATGGCTTCAAGCACCTCTTGATTGCGGTAACCATCCAACAATGTAGGAAGCTCCTCACGAACATGACCTCGGAGCATATCAATGAAATCCTGCATCTGCGTAATATGATACTGCGCAGGCACTTTATGAACACCACTCATACTAATAGATGGGTCTGCTGCATCAACTTGCGGCTGAATCCAAGTCAATTCCTGACCGCGCTCACAGCTGACCGAAACTGTGCCAAGATCGCCATAGATCGTCACTTCCAGCTGATTGCCGGAGCCATAAGCATTGCGGGAGGTTTGAAACACACCTGCAGCTCCGCATTCCAACGTCGCCAAGAAGCCTGTAAAATCATCCACATCCACTGTGCCTACCTTACCTGTTGCCGGGTCCGGACGATTCACGATGAAGGTTTTCATTTGAGCAGACACTTCCGCAATCTCGCCAACGATAAACCGTGCGGCATCGACCATATGGGAACCAAGATCGCCAAGCGCCCCAGTTCCGGTGAATTCGCTGCGGTAGCGCCAGTTCATCGGAGTGCCGACCATCGCAACCCCCCATGATTGCAAATACTGCACGAAGATATGACGGACGGTTCCCAGCTTGCCGGAACGAACCAAATCGCGAGCATAGCGGAATGAAGGAACGTAGCGGTAGGAGAAACCTACCATCGATTGAATCGGATTCTCTTCATACTGCTGCAGCAGATCAAGCGCCTCCGAATAGGTTCTTGTAAATGGCTTTTCCGTCATGAACGGCTTCCCGTGCTTCAAGCAGCATTTTACAATCGCATGATGGACTTGATTCGGCGTGATGGACAATACGGCATCCACATCGCTGTCTGCAATTATAGCTTCATAACTCATATACCGTTTCTCAGCCGGAATGCCCAGCTTCTCCCCGGCACGTTCTACTGCTTCTGCATTCGAATCGCATATAGCAGTAACGCTAACACCTTCGATTTTGGCCATATACTCCATGTGCACGTTTGCCATGCCGCCAAGCCCGATAATACCGATCTTTATCTCTTTCATGGTGCTCCCCATCCTTCATCCTTATTGATTAGCTTTCGCCCATTCGTCCAATTGCTTCTGCTTCTCCGCAATGATTTTGTCCATACCGGCTTCTTTCATCTTCGCAATAAAGTCTGGGATATATTTCTCCGGATCTACAGAACCGGTTACGATGACATTCTTAAACTCTTTTTCTACGTTGCTTGTTGCTGCAATCTCTGTCTTCACCGGCTCAGCGTTGAAAGCAAAACCAAGTGCACGAGACTTCTCAGCACTCTTGTTGTAAGCCGCATAAGCTTCCCATTTCTGCGGATCTTCACTTGCCCATAGATAAACGAGCGGCAAATTGCCCAGCATCCAGTTTCTTGTTGGCGGATAGCCGGAACTGCCTGCATCAACGCCGGCAGGGAAATCGATCACATTGTCGGACTTCTTCACATAGTGCTTGCCTTCAATACCGTTGATGAGCAGATTCATAATATCTTTATCCGAGTAGAGCAGGTTAACAAACTGCATCGCGCGTGCCGGATCCTTTGAGGTTCTGGAGATCGCTAATACAGCGCTTGTCGCGTCCGTCGTACTTGTGAACGGTGTCGCCAATTGAATTTCTACCAGATCGGTTCCTTGTGTGCGGGAGTTGTCAAGATTAGAGCCTGGCTTAAACGATCCTGTTTGGGCAAAGGCTTTACCGGCACCAAGTGCTTTACCGATATCTTGAAGCGTCGCCGCGTCTTTGTTGACATAGCCCGCTTCGTACCATTTACGCATCAGCTTTGCATATTCCATATATTTGGGATCTTCGATTTTGTTGATGACTTTCAGATCCGAACCGGTACGCACCAGCTCACCCGGTCCTTCACCAAGCATATCGTAATAGCCGTAATCCAAAATCATGGCCGATGGGGATGCCCCGCCTGTTGTAATGAATGGGGTAACGCCTGGCTCGTTTTCTTTGATCGTTTTGAACATGGGCTCCATATCAGCCAGTTCTTTCACTGTGGATAAATCAAATTTGTATTTATCGACCAGATCCTTGCGAAGAATAAGTCCTTTATCCGCAGCAAACTCTTTGTTCGCAACCATGCCGTACAGCTTGCCGTTTACCCTTGCCGCATTGACGATTGCCGGATCGATTGTTTTCAAGAAATCTTGACCATATTCGTTGACCAAATCATCCAACGGAATAAACTGACCTTTTGCAACCTGCTGTGTAAAACCGAACCAGCCCGCAGAGAACATCAGGTCGAACGGTTCGTCGGAAGCAAACATCAAATTCGTTTTGTCGCTCCATGCGCTCCAGTCGATCGATTTGATCTCCAGCGTCGCATTGATTTTGGATGTAAGAATCTTATTCACTTCATCTAGGACAAGCTTCTGATCCTTCGGTTCAGGACCAGGGAATACCATGACGATATTGTACGGATCTTGCTTGGAGGTATCTGCCGTTTCCGTGCCTTCGTTCTTGCCATTGTTGCTGTCCTTGCTTTCACTGTTCGTGGTATTCGTTTTGCTGTTGTTGCCTGATGAACCGCAGCCTGCTGCAACCAGTGAAAAGATCAGCAGAAGCAGAAGGACAAGATGATACCTGTTGACGTGCTTTCTCATTTTCGTTAACCTCCCAATTTTTCTCCGTTAGTTTCTTTATACTAAACCGGAACTCAACATTCCAGAATTAGCCTTTCACGGCGCCTACCGTTAAGCCTTGCACAATGTATTTCTGGAAGAATGGATAAGCCAATATGATCGGTCCGATTCCGATAATGGCCATCGCCATTCGAATCGTCTCCGTAGGTGCATTCGCGAGCAATTGAGATTGCCCGGAATTGCCCGTCTGACTGAGCAGCACTTGAATATCGAGCAGCGTCTTGTTCAGCAGGTATTGGATGCTGTAGTTGTGAGAATCGCTGATAAAGATTAAACTATTGTACCAGTCGTTCCAATAGGCTAACGTGCAGAACAGTCCAATTGTGGACATGACCGGCAGCGACAGTCGAAGGATGATCTGCCAGAAGATCCGCAGCTCCCCGGCGCCATCAATGGAAGCCGACTCAATAATCGACGGCGGAATCGTATTCATAAAGAAGGTGCGCATAATGAGAATATTGAAGCCGCTCATCAGTAAATTCGGAATAATTAATGCGAGCAGCGTATTATCTAGGCTTAGATACTTGGTATACACCAGATACCATGGCACAAGTCCTCCGTTAAAGAGCATCGTGAAGAAAACATAAAAGGTAAGTGGCGTTCGAAACGGGAAGTCCCGCCTGGACAAGGGATAAGCGAACAATGATGTCATGAGCAATGAACCAATCGTTCCCGCGATCGTCACTAAGATGGTAACGCCATAAGCTCGCACAATCGTTTGTGAGTCATGGAAGAGGTAGCGATAGGCGCTAAAATCAATCTGATGCGGGAGAATTGAATACCCGTGAATAAGCAGCGATTTCTCCTCTGTGATTGAAACCATAAACACCAGCAGAAGCGGAAAGAGCGTTGCGGCTATATACACCAGAAACAGAAGATGAATGATCCACTGCTTGCTCCGCCTTGTCGAGATAACGTTCATCATGTTCATAATCCCCTTTGCTCCGTTAAAATAATGCATTCTCTTTGTTGACTTTTCGAACGACAGCATTTACTCCGAATACGAGCAGGAATCCCAGTACGGACTGATATAATCCTGCAGCGGAAGCCATGCCGATGTCGCCCATTTGGAGCAAGGCTCGATATACATAAGTGTCGATGACATCCGTAGTGGACATCAGTGCGCCGGAATTCATAGGAACCTGGAAGAACAAGCCGAAGTCTGCGTTGAAAATCCGACCGATCTGCAGCAGTGTAAGCGTCATAATGACCGGCATAATGAGCGGGATAGTAATGGATCTCACTTGCTGCCACTTGCTCGCACCATCCAGCACAGCTGCTTCGTAATACTCCGAATCAATACCGACGATCGCCGCCAAGTAAACGATGCTGAAGTAACCGACGCTCTTCCATGCATTGACGATTATGAGGATGTACGGCCAATATTTCGGCTCGCTGTACCACGAAACCGTATCCATTCCAAGCGGTTCCAGGATCAGCTTGTTGACGAAGCCGTACTCGACGCTCAGGAAGCTGAATACGAGATAACCGATAATAACGGCCGAGAGCAAATACGGGAGCAAGATGATGCTCTGGTAAAAGCGAGAAACGATCTTGCGCTTAATCGCATTCAGCAGAATGGCTACTGCGACCGATAGAACTACATTGATAAAGATAAACACGGTATTATAGAGAACTGTATTTCGCGTAATGATGTAGGCACTCTCTGTCTTGAATAGAAATTCGAAGTTTTTGAACCCTACCCAATCACTGCCCAGAATTCCTTTCGTATAGCTGAGCTCCTTAAACGCAATAATGACTCCAAACATCGGCAAATAGTTATTAATCATAAAATAGAGCAGTCCCGGGATCGTCATGATAATCAAAACGCGGTACTTTACGATCGCCTTCCATAATGAAAATCTCTTCGCTGATTTAGGCACCGTCTGCATCCTTCATCTCTCCAAACCTCTTGTGAACTATAGCTTTATTCTAGTCGCTCCTCTATGATCGACCTACTCGATTGATGACTTCCTCAATACCGATTGTGACATTTGCATAATAACTAAAAAAAAGAGCCTGCAAAGGATTGCTCCTTAGCAGACTCTCTCATTCCTCTGTGAACTGTCTCCGGTATTCCTGAGGATTCATGCCGTAATATTTGCGAAACAGCTTGGAAAAATGCGAAAAGTTGGTATAGTGGAACGCTTTAGCGATATTGCTAACGGACTCCTCGGAGTACAGCAGCATTTCCCTGGCTTTCTTCATCCGTTCCTCTACGATAAAGTCGGTCAAGCTCACTCCGGCCTCTTTCTTGAACAGCCTCGATAAATATGCCGAATTAATGTGGGCAAAAGCAGCGAGCTCTTCTCGGGACAAATCATCAAACAGATGATCGCTAATATAACGCTTCACTTTATCAACGACCGTGGATTCCGTGTCCAGCAGCGACATATGCATGGTTACCGTGTCGATCATGCTCTGTGTCCGTACTTGAAGGGCATGAAGCGAGCGCGTTGCACTCGCTTCATCCAACAGTACTCCTCCCGGGAATACCGTTACGACAGATATGCCCCTCTTATGCAGCACATAATAAATCGTTTGCAGCAGTGCATGGTAGAAGGCGCGGAGCGTTTCACTAGTCACGTTCGTATCCTTGCGCAAGTCTGCGAATACTTCATCCGCAAGTAGCAGCAGCTCCTCCCGTATGCCGTGCTCGAGCAGCTCTGACCATTGGAACAATGCGGGAAGCCTCGTCGCGCGCGCCTCCAACGGCTGCTCTCTGTAGAACAGAACAGACTGCGACCTAGTGACATTGTGGTGCTCCATTTGGATCAAAGCGTTATAAAGCCGGGATACATCACTTAGAGGAACCCAATCTCCGATATAACAAGATACGTGGCAATATAAATAGGCAGCGCATGCGTCGATATAGCTTGTACAGCTGCGTTTGATTTCATCATACTGCGGCTTGCGATTTCCGCTGTTCGGATCGTCGAAGAACAACGCGAATTGAACGCCGCTGCCGTCTTGCAGCACCTGACCGGGAAAGCCGCCCAGCAGCATCTCGCTCGCTGCATTTCGCAAAGCAAACTCCATCATTTCCTCTTCTCTAGTGTTCAGTGGCTTCCCCCATTGTTCAATCCCGATCAGAATCGGGAGTATGCGCGCTTCCGTCGATAGCGGCATCAGGCTTTCCGTCAATGCACGCTCAATGTTAGCTGGAGTTGGAATAAGCCGCTGCCAAAATAAATCCTGCCAAAACCGTTCAAACAGCACGTTTTTACTCATTTCCCACTTGCTGTATACTTTCTCATACGCTTCGCTGCGCTGCTTAGCGTCATGGGCGGCAGCTACCTTCTCCAGTGCATTGTGCACCGTATCCTGCAGCTCGCGATAATCAACCGGCTTGAGCAAATAATCGAAGCTTCCTAAATGGACGGCGCGCTGGGCATATTTAAAATCGGCATGACAAGTAAGAAAGATCGTCTCCAGTGAAAGCTGCTGCTCCTTCACCCACTCCATGAGACTAATCCCGTTGCCTCCCGGCATCTCAATATCGCATACCATTACATCGATTGCGGTTTGCTGCAAGATTTGCTTGGCCTGCTCGGCGTTATGAGCCTCATAAATCGCACCGAATTTGAGTCCTTCCCAGTCTACTCCGCTCTTAAGCCCTTCAATCGCAAACCATTCGTCATCAACGAGCAGCAGATTATACATGATAGCCTTCCTTTCTTTATCCAGTGGACGTCGTCGTCGAGCATGGAATACGGAGCGTTACTACGGTGCCTTTCGGTTCTCCATGCTCAAATTTCAGTTCTGCCGAAGTACCGTATTGCAGCTTCAGCCGATGCCGCACATTCCAGATGCCGAGGTGACCGTCCTCGAAATCAGCATGGATATCACCGCGCTGCAGTTCTACCAATTGATCATCCGCAATACCAACACCGTTATCGCTGATCGTTACCTCGTAGTAAGCAGCGTCTTCGTTAGTTGCCGGTTTGGCTGCAATACGGATCGTGAAGTGCTCTGGCCCCATTTCGAACCCATGCACGATAGCATTTTCGACAAACGGCTGAATGATGAGCGGCGGCAGCATTTCCTTCTCTAGTCCCGGTGAAATGTTGATCTCGAAACGCAAATACTGTGGAAATCGCAGCTGCTGAATTTCAAGGTAACTTTGCAAATGCTCGAACTCTGTGTTCACGCTGACGCTATTTAAATTCGTTCGTGTGACGAAGCGGAAATATTTCGAGATATGCGTTGACATTTTCTTGATGAGATCGGTTTTGTTCAGTTCCGCCAGATTGTATATGATATTGATTGCATTCAACAGAAAATGGGGATTGATTTGCACTTGTAGATGCTTGAGCTCCGCTCTTTGTGTTCGAATCTGTTCCTCGTACACGTGGATCTTCAAATCATGCACCTGTGACGCCATATCATTGAATGTATCGTTTATGATGCCAAACTCTCTCGTACTCCCCGCCATCAGCCTCGTCTCCAGATCACCGCGCTTAATTTGCCGCATCCCTTTGATCAGTTCATACATGGGCTTAAGCAGCGCGCGCTGAAGCAGCAGCAAGTAAATGACCAGAACGGCCAAGCCGAATAAGGGAATGATGAAAAATAATCGTTGGAAGTAGGGCAGCTGCTGCAGCAATGTACTTTCTGGAACGAGCACCGCAAGATGCAGCGGGGCGAACTTTGAGGCGGTTGAAACGAGCAGATAATCGCTTTGATCGGCCATATGCAATCTGGTGTACCGCTCATTCTCGCTCGGAAGCGAGAGCTTCGTTCCAGCGGTGTTTAACCCCCTTACGTATGCAGTAGTAAGAGGCGTACCGTCGCGCGCAATGAACATAGCCTGTCCCTGCTTACCGAGCTCTAGATAGCTAAGCGGTACCATGAGCTTATCGATATCGGTCCAGACGCCGACAATTTGCCCGTAATCCGTTGGCACGAGCCGAACGATGGCAAGCTCACCGTCTTGTTTGATGACCTTCCACGACTTCTCATGAAGCTGCGCATCAGACTGGCTGGCAATGTAGCTCTTCAGCACCTTGGTGACCGTTTCAAGCCTTGCTGCATCGCCCCCGCGAAAAGAAGTGCTTAGCAGCTCATCTTCTGCTTTGCCATACGTGAAAACTAAATTGACATTCGGGTAATTCACCATATCTTGAATCATCTTGTTCTGCACTCGCACTTTAGAGAAAAAATAAGCTGCGCTGCTTGGCTGGGACTTCCCGTACCGTCGCAAATCCTCATTCAACACAACGAAATTGTATAAGTAGCTCTCCGATTCGACGAGTGTGCGATCAATTTCATTGCGGTACATGGATAGTAAGTTTTTGTTCGATTGCCCCACTTCCTCGCGCACGACATTCATCGCATAGAAATTGTTGTAGAGCAACAGTGCAAAGAGCGGTACCGTAACCGCAAAAAATCCGATAATGAGCTTCGTTCGAAGAGACGCTCGCATTCGCTGGCATTCACTCTGCTTTCATTTAGTAGTTGGATGCCTTCATTGTACATGAATGCGCTAATGCCGCCAACAGTGCGGATGTAACGACACAAAAACGCTCCCACTCTTAAGCGATTGCCTAAGATTAGGAGCGTTAAATACGATAATCAAGTTGATACTAGCGGCTCCGTACTTCGAATATCCCAAACTTCAAATAATGGCCTTCGTTGACGCCGACGATTTGGGGGTGATCCTTGCCGGCTGCGCGCCAATCGATTAAACGCAGTGTCTTGCCTGCGTCGATTGCTGCTGCTTGGATCGTTTCAAGGAACAGCTCGGGACGCATATGGTAGGAGCAGCTGGCAGTGACCAGATAGCCGCCTTCATTCACAAGCTTCATCCCATGCAGGTTGATATCCTTGTAGCCGCGTACTGCGCCTTCGATAGCGTTCTTCGACTTCGTGAACGCCGGCGGATCAAGAATGACTACATCCCATTTCCGGCCAGCTTCTCCCATCTTCTTCGAGGTATCCACGGCCTTGGCGCTACCGCGCTCTTGGCGTTCTTCGATTCCCTTCACTTGTCTGCGAAGATATTCGAATGCGTCCGCGACAACAAACTCCACTCGTTCCTCGAAGCCGTTCCGAACGACATTTCGGCGTGCGGTTTCGATCGCATGCTCGGATACGTCAAGGCATGTTACTTTCTTTGCGCCATATTTGCAGGCATGCAACGTGAAGCTGCCCGTATGTGCAAAACATTCGAGCACCGTAGCGCCATCCCAATACGGGAATGTGACTACTTTGCCATTCGCATTGACGGGGACAAGCTTCTCTTCGTTCAGAGATGCCAGTGTGCCGGTATCATCGGAAGGAGCCGAAGAAGGCGAGCCTTCTTCTACCGGCTTCAATTGAATGCCGCTGCGCGCGCCCCAGCCTAGCATCAAAGGCGCGATCGAAGCTCTGTTCTCGCGTTGATCGAAGAAGTAGCCTGTCTTCTGTCCTTCTACGATGTCCACTTCCATCTGAAGCCCGTTTTCCAGAATATCCACAATACGCGGACATTCGCCATACAGAACGCCTGTCCGCTGCTCGATTCCTTCCAGCTCGCGAACGGACACATCGCTGCGCTCGTAAATGCCCTGCGGCGCAAATACGGCAACCAATGCTGCGACAATCGCTTCACGGCGAATATCCATGCCCAATGTCAGCAATTGCACGACCAGCACGCCGCCGAATCGGTCTACGATCAGCCCCGGCAGGAAATCTGCCTCTCCATAGACCAATCGGCAATCATGACCGTTTACGAAACGACTCCGATGCTGGGCGCATTGCATGAAACGCTCGCGGAAGTATGCTTCGTCCATAGCTTCAATCGGCTTATATGATGTTACCCGAACGGTAATTTGCGATTTGGGATTCCAGTAGCCCGTCGCCAGATACTTGCCTTGATGCGTAACCAGGTCAACTAAATCTCCCGGTGCAGCTTCTCCTTCAACACGGTTAATTTCGCCAGCAAACACCCATGGGTGCCCGGCCTCCAATCGTTTCTTGCGGTCACGCTGCAATATCGCCTTAGCGCGTTCCATCCGTATCCTCATCCTTTCTTTCTATCGCTTGCCTGGTCCGATCTTGTCATGCTCGTCCAATCTACTGCATATGTATCGTTAATCTTGTTAAAGGAGCTTGCTGCCATGTTATTCATGATAATAACCCGCGTGCTGGGAGGCTTTGTCATCTTCATGCTCGGCATGAGAGCGATGGAGCTGGCGATGCATCGTTCTGTCGGCCATCGCCTGCAGGACGTACTGCGCAGATCCACCGCCACACCGCTGCACGGTTTGGCTGTCGGGACAGCAACAACGGCTGTACTGCAGAGCAGCACAGCCGTTACCGTAATCGCAATAGGACTGGTCAATGCCGGTGTTCTCACGTTCCCTCGTACGCTCGGCATCATTCTGGGCACCAATATCGGTACCTGCTTAACGACCGAGCTGATCGGTCTTAATCTTGGCAGCCTTGGATGGCCGCTGCTCCAAATCTCGCTCGTACTCTGGCTGCTAACCGCCTTATTCGGCGAAGTTGGCCTTGGCAGCTTCAGTCGTGCAGGGCGGAAAGTTAGCCTTTTCTTAAAACCATTTCGCAACGGATCCGTCGTAACGGGAGGATTCGCATTGCTCCTGATCGGAATCGGACTGATGCAATCCGTCGCACCTGCCGTACAAGCGACAACCTTCTTCCAAGGCTTTATTAGCCGCGCAGAAGACAGCGTGCTGTGGGGGCTTGCCGCAGGAGTCGTACTAACGGCTGCCGTACACAGCAGCGCCGCCGTTATTGGCATTGTGATGGGACTCGCTCAGTCCGGCGCCATGCCGCTCGACGTAGGCATCGCGATTGTCCTCGGCGCCAACGTCGGCACATGTGTCACAGCCGTACTTGCTGCGCTTGGGGGAACGCCATCGGGGCGTTTCGTCGCTTGGGCTCATGTGCTGCTTAATGTCGGCGGAGCCGCCTTGTTTGCACCGTTCGCAGGCGAACTTGGCACCATTGCGGCCTCTTTAACCTCGTCGCCGGCCAGTCAAATCGCTCATGCCCAAACCATCTTTAATGTCCTGTGCTCGGTAATTGCGTTGCCGATCTGTTATCTTCCACGTTTAAGGAAGCTGTCAGCAACCTGAATCAGCCGCCGTTCTGTACGTTCAATCCGAGCAGGCGCAGCGCTCCGGCCAGAATCCGATCATTGTTGTTGTAGCCGGATTGCTTCTGCCTGCGCCATGCTTCCATCGGTTCAAACCATTCCACGCCTCGAATTTCCTCTACCTGCGCTTGCAGCTTACCGCCCACTGCTTCCACGAGATAGTAGTGAACTTCTTTATCCACAAGCCCTTTGGACTCATGGTTGTATTTGTATTTGATTTGATCGATTGGCGAAACGATGACGCCTTCCATTCCCGTCTCCTCGACGATTTCGCGAAGGGCTGTTTGCTCAATGGTTTCGCCCGGTTCCATTTTGCCTTTAGGCAGCGATATCTTGCCATAGCGGTCTTGGATCAACTGCACCTGCAGCTCACCGCCAACCTTACGGAACACGACGCCACCTGCTGAAATCTCCTTCATTTGCGTTCCCCCTTCGCGTTTCTTGGATACTACGCTCTTATGTAGAGCAAGGACTCTCTTGCAGCCCTGTCCCGGCTCCATTAGAATCCTCGCTTCAAGCTATTGAATTCGAATCGGTTTACGCTTGCATCGCTTGAGGCTGTGGCGCAGCTTCGGCACGAGCCGTGGACGCCGTATGGATATCCAAAACGCGTACAAGCTGGCCGCGGCACTCATTGACGCCGGCTTCCGTAATTTTCACTCTGCACAGCTCGCCGATCAGCGATTCCGAACCTTCGAATACAACTTGGATATAGTTGTCGGAGTAGCCCATAATCAGACCGGATCCTTCGGAGCCTTTATGCTCACGCTCCGGAATGACATCAAGCACTTCGCCGACGTATTTCTTCGCATAGTCCAATTGCATCCGCTCAGACAAGTCGATCAGCTTATGAACGCGCTCGTTCTTCAGTTCATCGTCGATCTGATCTTCCATGCGCGCGGCAGGCGTACCTGTCCGTTTGGAGTAAGGGAAAACATGCATTTCGGCAAAGCCCATTTGCTCCATAAACGCATAGCCGTTCTCGAACATCTCTTCCGTCTCGCCGGGGAATCCAACGATAACATCCGTCGTAATCGCAACACCCGGCATCGCTTCGTGCAGCAGTTTGATTTTCTCGGCAAACTGTTCCACGGTGTATTTCCGGCGCATCCGCTTCAACACATCGTTATCGCCGGATTGCAGCGGAATGTGAAGATGACGGCACATTTTGCTGGAACGGTTCAGCACGTCGATCATCGCATCGTCGATTTGACTCGCTTCGATGGAGCTGATCCGAATCCGCTCAAGACCTTCGATGGCATCCAGATCCCATAGCAGGTCAGATAGACGGTAGTTCTCCATATCATCACCATATCCGCCGGTATGAATGCCTGTCAGCACGATTTCTTTGTAACCGGATTCTACCAGCTGGCGAGCTTGGTTAATGACGCTTTCCGCTTCACGGCTGCGGGATAAACCACGCGACCACGGAATAATGCAGAAGGTGCAGAAGTTGTTGCAGCCTTCTTGAATCTTCAGGAACGCACGAGTACGTTCGGCGAAATCCGGTACATCCAGTTCCTCGAACTCGCGTGTTTTCATAATATTGCGAACCGCGTTCACGGGCTGACGCTCATTTTGCAAGTCCGTAATATAATTCATCAGCTTGTCCCGATCCTGCGTTCCGATGACGAGATCGACACCTTCAATAGCCAAAATTTCGGCAGGTGAAGTTTGGGCATAACAGCCCGTAACCGCAATAACGGCATCCGGGTTACGGCGAATGGCACGACGAATAATCTGTCTGCTCTTCTTGTCCCCCGTATTCGTTACCGTACAAGTATTGATTAGATAGACATCAGCAGTAGTTGTTTCGAAGTCGACTTGCTCATAGCCTTCCTTCTTAAACAGCTGCCAGATCGCTTCCGTATCGTAAAAGTTAACTTTGCAGCCTAATGTGTAAAAAGCAACCGATGGCATAGTTGTTAAACGCCTCCCATTTCTCCGGATTCATACATGAGGCAGGCGAGTCCAACCATCGCAGCGGTTTCCGTGCGTAAGATTCGCTTGCCAAGACCGATAATGACAGCACCGGCCTCTTCTGCTTCCTCTGCTTCACGTTCGGTGAAGCCTCCTTCTGGTCCAACAATGAGCAAGATATTACGCGGCTCATCATTGCTCCAGCCTTCTGCTGTTCCTCGGCGAGCTTGAATTGCATCGCGCAAACCAAGTCCACCGCCTTCCTTCTCATAACAAAACAATGCCAAGTGGTACTCCGGAATGCGTGCGACCAGCTCCCGCCATGACGCAACCGGCTCAATAGCCGGAATACGACTGCGGTGCGCCTGCTCAGCAGCTTCCTTCGCGATCTTGCCCCAACGGTCAAGGCGCTTGGCTTCCTTCTTCTCATCATATTGAACAATCATCCGCTGGGATTGGAACGGCACGAAGCTTGCTGCGCCGATCTCTGTCCCCTTCTGGATGACAATCTCCATTTTATCGCCCTTCGGCAAGCTTTGGGCTACCGTTACCGACCAAGTCGGTTCACCGCTCATCGTCAGCCATTGAGAAACCTCGGCTTCCACTTTGCCCGGTGATAGAACGCTTATCGTCGCTTCCGCGACACGTGTGCGGCCGTCACTAACAATGATGGCGTCTCCCGCTTCCATCCGCATCACGCGTGTAACATGATGAGCATCGTCGCCTGTCAGAACAACCATATTATCAGTAAACTGCTCCGGCGTGACAAAATATCGTTGCATCTTCGGTAGAACCTTTCCAGTCAAATCACAGGCCATTACGTTCAAGGTCTGTGTCAAAACTCCAACCTACATCATACACGGTTTGCACTCGCTCCGCTAGGGTCGTTAAACATTTTCCAGAAGCAAAGCCCTCACCTTACTTACCTGTAGAAATCCGCTACAAACTGAGCCCAATCCACTTTGTCGAAGAATAATTCACAAATTTGCATAATGCAGGAAATAATCGAATCGGAGTTGGCGAACAGCGGATCGAGAGTTGCTGCACGAAGCGGCGGAACAAATACGATCAACAAGAAGAGGAACATGCCCCACGTCTCATATTGATCCATCCGAATACGAAGCGGAGTTGGAGCGAGATCCTGAATAATTCGGTATCCGTCAAGCGGCGGCACCGGAATAAGATTGAATATAAACAGCATGACATTCAGTGTAATTAAATAGTTAAGAAAATGAACGATAGCACTATGTACGCCGAAGGAGCCTGCTTGAAGCAAACCGGTTTGGTTAAGCACATATACCGCGAGAATGCCGATTGCCGTCAAAAGCAGATTGCTAAGCGGCCCAACAGCCGAAACGACAATGCCCATCAATCGAGGATACTTGAAGCGGCTCCGGTTAACCGGAACGGGTCTGGCCCAGCCAAAACCCGCTACAAGCAGCAATATAGTTCCCATTACATCCAGATGGGCACGTGGATTCAGCGTTACCCTGCCGGCATCATATGCGGTACGATCCCCAAACTTATAGGCGCTGTAAGCATGCGCGAACTCATGAAGCGTGAACGCAATCATTAGTACTAGAAAAATAAAAGGCAAGTCTTTAATCGGATACCACAAAAAGTCCGACACCGTTCACCCTCCTACACCATTTTGCGGAGCGTATGCTTACTCCGGTTTCTTCGCGATGAAAGCGAGCCAGTCCTGGTCACGCTGACGATCAATGATCGTAAAGCCGGCTCGCTCAAGACCTTCCGCAACGGCATCTTCTTTGTTCTTAAAGATACCCGATGCAATATAAGTACCGCCCGGTTTAAGTGCAGCATAAACATCGTCAATGAACAGCAGGATAATTTCAGCCAAAATATTAGCTACGACAACATCAACCGGTACCGTCACATTCAGCGGCTTAACCGGTGTGCTGCCATCCGTGTTCAGTACGCCCAGCAGGTCGCTCAAATGCACTTGAATATCGTTTTCCAGCTTGTTTAATCGTGTATTCTCCGTAGCGGATGTAACTGCAATCGGATCGAGATCTAGCGCAAGCACGCGGCGTGCGCCCAGCAGAATCGCGCCGATCGCCAAGATGCCGGAACCTGTCCCTACATCGATAACTTCCTCATCGCCTTTAATAACCGTCTCCAGCGTACGCAAGCAAAGCGCGGTTGTCGGGTGCGTACCTGTTCCGAATGCCATCCCTGGATCAAGCTCGATAATCCGCTCATCCGGCGAAGGGGTGTAATCCTCCCATGTCGGCTTAATCGTCAACCGCTCCGACACCCGGATCGGCTTGAAATACTGCTTCCATGCATTAGCCCAGTCTTCTTCGTCGACAAGTGCCTTGGTAATCTTGTAGTCGCCTGGATCAATATCGAATTCGCGAAGCTGGTCGATTCGCTCAGGCAATACGGCCATGAGTGCATCGATGTCCGAATCAAGCTCCGAGAAGTAGCCTTTAATAACAGCCTGGCCTTCAGGAATATCGTTAAGCGGGTGCTCATACCATTGGCCGAGCGATGTGTCCCGCTGTTTGTTCAGTGTGCCTGATTCTTCAATGGATACGCCGTCGGCATCCATTTCATGCAAGAAGTTGGAAATCATCTCGATCGCTTCTTCGGTTGTCGAGATTGTCAGTTCATGCCATTTCACTTTGTGAATCCCCCTGATCGCGTTATCGTTTCTATTCGTCATTTTTAACCTATCTTGTCTATTCTACACCAGATAAAGGCTTCACACAAAAAACAAGCCCCTGCAGCCTATCGGCGGCAGAGACTTGTCATCGCAGCCTTACTTTGAAACAACGTAGCTATCCGGGTAAGCGACTTCACCGGTGCGTGAGGAATCGCTGATCGCTATCAGCGCAGCCAAGGTGCGTAAATTATCCCGGCCCGATATCGAAGGCTCTTCACCGTCTACGATCCGTGCGGCAAACTCAGACAATACGCTGTGAATGCCTTGTTTAGAGTCCGGCAGAGGACCGTCCGCATAGGAAATGAATCGTTTGTTCTGCTCTTGGTCGACGATGTACACGCCATAGCCTTGACCGAGATCATCCAGATGGATCGAACCGTTATCGCATTGAATGCGCCAGTCGCCTTCCCAAGGCGTTGATAGTCCCTTGGATACGAGGCTGCCCAAGTAGAAGACGGGGATTCCGTTGTCCAGTTCCATACTCGCCTGCACATTTGGATGACCTTTGTACATACTTCCTTCGAAATTCCACGTTTTGCCCGACACGGTCCGAATATCGGATTCCAGTAAGTAGCGAACCATGTCCACGTGATGAACCGCCATCTCAAGCAGCATGAAATTCTCCATAACCTGCTGATAGTCTTTGCCAAAATGATCATAGAAGAACTGAGCCTGCACAAACAGCGGTTTCCCCATTTCGGAGATGGCCTTCTTCAGCGACAGGACATGGTTCTGATAACGATAGTTCTGGCTGACCATCAGAATGAGCTGTTTCTCCTTCGCAAGCTCGACCAGTTCGCAAGCTTCGCCGATATCCAGGACGAACGGTTTCTCAACGAGCACATGAAGCCCATGCTCCAAGGCAGCTTTGCAAATCGCATAATGATAAGGAGAAGCTGCCGTTACAAAGACGGCATCCGCCTCGCAGGATGTGAACGCTTCCATATAATCCGTAAAACATTTCTCTTCAGCTACACCGAGCTCTGCCGCGCACTCTTTCAGACGAGCCGGATTGATTTCAACTACGGCTGCATAAGTGAAGTCAACAGACTGCTTTACGAAATGAAGCGCAACGCCAAAACCATGCATGCCGAGGCCAACTTGAATGATGTTCAATGTCATTGTGCGGCTCCTTTATCTTTAAATAGATATCCTACCCGGCCGCCTTCAGGCATAATGCCATAAATATATACGGCAACCATCTCTTCTGTGACGATTAGGGAATGCTCATCTCCGCGTTTTGTGAGGACCATATCACCGGCACCGATTTCGTACGTGTCGCCTTCCGTAGTACACGTTCCTTTGCCGCTTATGATGATCCAGTATTCATTCGCATCATGATAATGCAGTTGAACGATATCGCCGACCTTAAGATGGTTGATCCCATAGTGGCTTAGCTCGCTCCACTCCGGATATTCCTGTGCTGCACCTCTGAAATTAACAGGCATGTACATCCTCCTCACATTGCTTCAAGCTATCGTTAATTTTGCCACACGTTGAAACGTTTCACAAGGAATAAAAAAAGATACCGTACCCTCGACAATTCGTGGGTACGGTATCTGGATTTGCTCACATATTAGCTGTTCCACCGGTTTGTTCAATCAAATGAAGAGCGCGGTCAACCAAATCATCCCCGACAGTAGCGGTTAGCGAAGCGCCGTCAGCGCCGCCGTCCACTTGCAGCACGCGTAGTGCCATCAGCTTCAGCTGCGCCTCACGCGCTCCGTCTCCATCTTGAAACGTGGCATGAATGACTGTCATAGAGTCAGCAGCCTCATGACTGCTTCTGCGCTCTGGCGTCTGCCTCCGCCGCTCGCTGCATGGCTTTCTTATCTTCCTCGTCAGCCAGCTCCGCCGAGAATTCCACATCCTCATTTTTGCCGATCGGCAGCTCTGCGAAATTTTGTTTCTCCAAGTCTTGATCGCTCATGTTCATGCTCCTTCATGTAGAAATGGATTCAGACACGAAAGTTAGCATAAACAAGTGGCCGCGATCTTATGCTTTTAAGCCTATTAGTCGCCGCGGAATGCTTTCTTCATCTTCTCGAAGATCGATTCATGGTGTTCTTGCTGTCCGGCATCCGTGCCGCCGCCTGCTGCTCCACCGCCGGAGAACTGACGCAACAATTCCTTCTGCTCTTCATTCAGGGCAGTTGGCGTCACGACGGTTACTTTAACATGCTGATCGCCTTGACCATAACCGCGAAGGCGCGGAACACCTTTGCCTTTCAAACGGAAATAAGTGCCGGTCTGCGTCCCTGCAGGAATTTTCAGCTTCACTTTCTCTGTCAGCGTCGGAATTTCGATCTCATCGCCAAGTGCCGCCTGTGCGAACGTTAGCGGTACTTCGCAGTAAATATCATCGTTCTCACGCTCGAAGAAATCATGAGGCTTCACACGAATTACGATATATAAGTCACCGGATGGGCCCCCGCGGAATCCGCCTTCACCTTCGCCGCTTAAGCGGATTTGTGCGCCTTCATCGACACCGGCAGGAATTTTCACATTGATTTTACGCTGCTTCTTCACTTTGCCTGCGCCATGGCAAGTCGTACATTTTTCTTTGACGATTTTGCCTGCGCCATTACAATTAGAGCAAGCTCTGCGATTTACCATACGGCCAAACGGTGTATTTTGTACCACTTCTTGCTGACCCGTACCGCGACAAACGGAACAGGTTTCAGGTTTCGTACCCGGTTTCGCGCCTGAACCTACACAAGTATCACATGTTTCGGTGCGCGGAATCGTAATTTCCGTTTCCTTGCCGAACACGGCTTCCTTGAATTCGATGGTCATCGTATACTGCAAGTCATTTCCGCGCTGCGGAGCATTTGGATCACGACGACCGCCGCCTCCGCCGCCAAAGAACATATCGAAAATATCGCCGAAGCCGCCGCCGAAATCGCCGGCACCGCCGCCAAAGCCTTGGTTCGGATCTACGTGACCGTGTCGGTCATACGTAGCGCGCTTACCATCGTCACTAAGTACGTCGTATGCTTCCTTCACTTCTTTAAATTTATCTTCCGCATCCGCCGCTTTATTTACGTCCGGATGGTATTGGCGCGCCATTTTACGATACGCTTTCTTAATTTCGTCCTCGCCTGCGTCTTTCCCGACGCCGAGCACCTCATAATAGTCCCGCTTGTCAGCCAACTCCGTCACCCCGTCTCCTATTTGCGCTGCAAAATCATTATCTATCTAGACACACGAAAAACGGCTGCGCCGTCCAAAGTTTTTCGGACGGCACACCGTTTGCGTATAACTTAATTTACACTACTTACTTCTTGTCGTCTACAACTTCATAGTCGGCATCGACTACGTTGTCTTTGCCTCTGGAAGAAGATTCGCCGCCCGCTTCCGGACCTGCGCCTTCAGCGCCTTGACCCGCAGCTTGTGCTTGCTCATACAATTTCACGGATAGCTGTTGAACGATTTCCGTCAGCGCTTCTGCAGCTGCATTGATTTGTTCCACATCGTCTGTTGCCAGCGCTGCGGTAACTTTCTCTTTAGCTTCGTTCGCTTTTGCGATTTCGCCCGCATCTACTTTATCGCCAAGATCTTTGATTGTTTTGTCCACGGAATACACCAGTTGGTCGGCCGCATTCTTCGCTTCGACGAGCTCACGACGTTTGCGATCTTCCTCTGCGTTCAATTCCGCATCCTTCATCATGCGGTCGATTTCTTCTTCGGACAGACCGCCGGAAGAAGTGATCGTGATTTTGTGGCTCTTGCCTGTGCCTTTATCAAGGGCAGACACGTTTACGATACCGTTGGCATCGATATCGAATGTAACTTCGATTTGCGGTACGCCGCGCGGAGCCAGTGGAATATCACCAAGTGTGAAGCGGCCGAGCGTTTTGTTGCCTGCAGCCATTTGACGCTCGCCTTGAAGCACGTGAATTTCAACGCTTGGCTGGTTATCCGCATAAGTGGAGTACACTTGGGATTTGCTTGTAGGGATTGTCGTGTTGCGATCGATCATCTTCGTGAACACGCCGCCTGCAGTTTCGATACCGAGGGACAATGGCGTTACGTCAAGCAATACAACGTCCTTCACATCGCCTGTCAATACGCCTGCTTGAACTGCTGCGCCAAGAGCTACAACCTCATCCGGGTTAACGCCTTTGTGCGGCTCTTTGCCGATCAGTTTCTTAACTGCTTCTTGTACAGCCGGGATACGAGTCGATCCGCCTACAAGAACAACTTTATCGATATCGCTAGGCGACATGCCTGCATCGCTCAGAGCTTGGCGAGTTGGGCCAAGTGTACGCTCTACAAGGGCATGCGACAGTTCTTCGAACTTCGCGCGAGTCAGGCTAAGCTCCAAATGCTGAGGAACGCCGTCTGCCATAGTGATGAACGGCAGGGAGATTGTCGAAGTCAGTACGCCGGAAAGCTCTTTCTTCGCTTTCTCAGCCGCGTCTTTCAGACGTTGTACAGCTGCTTTATCTTTGGAAAGGTCAACGCCTTGCTCTTTCTTGAATTCGGATACCAGGTAGTCGATGATTACTTGGTCGAAGTCATCGCCGCCCAGACGGTTGTCACCGCTGGTTGCTTTTACTTCGAAGAAACCATCGCCAAGCTCAAGGATCGAAACGTCGAACGTACCGCCGCCAAGGTCATAAACGAGGATCGTGTGATCTTCTGTTTTCTCCAGACCGTAAGCAAGTGCAGCAGCTGTCGGCTCGTTGACGATACGAAGCACTTCAAGACCCGCGATTTTACCGGCATCTTTCGTTGCTTGACGCTGACTGTCATTAAAGTAAGCCGGTACTGTGATTACGGCTTGTGTTACCGTTTGGCCAAGGTAAGCCTCAGCATCTGATTTCAGCTTTTGCAGAATGATTGCGGAAATTTCCGGTGCGGAGAAATCTTTGCCATCGATAACTTCTTTATGGCTGGAGCCCATGTGACGTTTAATGGACATGATCGTGCGGTCCGGATTCGTGATCGCTTGGCGTTTAGCCGATTCACCGACAATACGTTCGCCGTCTTTCTTGAAACCAACAACAGAAGGGGTTGTGCGGTTGCCTTCCGGATTCGGGATTACGACGGCTTCGCCGCCTTCCATTACCGCAACGCAAGAGTTTGTTGTACCAAGGTCGATACCGATTACTTTACTCATAATTAAAGTTCCTCCTCAAAGGGATATAATTTGAATCATCTATAGGCAAGCTGATTGTTAACCGCTGACTTTAACCATAGCGGGACGCAGCACTTTATCCTTCAGGACGTAGCCCTTTTGCACTTCTTCAACAACGATGCCTTCTTCATGCTCATCGGATTCGACTTGCATAATGGCTTGGTGGAAATCCGGGTTAAACGGCTGCCCAACCGCATCCATCGCTTTAAGTCCTTCAGCTTCAAGCACTTGCTCAAGCTGGCGGAAGATCATGTCGACGCCTTTGGAAAACGATTCGCCGTCGCCGCCGTTCTTCGCAGCTTCAATGGCGCGGCCAAAGTTATCGACTACCGGCAGAAGCTGCCCGATCAGTTTCATGGAAGCATATTGCCCAAGCTCTTCCTTTTCCTTCATCGTACGACGACGGAAGTTGTCAAAGTCAGCTTGTGCTCTTAAGTATCGCTGTTGGTTCTCTTCGGCTAATTTCTCAAGTGCCTCTACGCGGGAATCTCCTGCGCTTCCTTCTTCTTGGGGAGCCGCCGTTTCTTCATTCACCGTTTCCTGCGCTTCCTCTGCAGTACGGTTCTCTTCATGTTTATGTTCCTCATCTGTATGCTGTTCATTCACAGACACGAGCGCTTACACCTCCTGAAAGTAATCCCTAATTGCTTCACTCATGTTAATTCGCGTCATTTGTACCATCGACCGAGCAGAACCGCCATATCTTTGGACAGTAAGTCCAGCAAGCTGATCACTTTACCGTAATCCATTCGTGTCGGTCCCAAAATCCCAATCGTGCCCAGCTGTTTGCCTTGTGCCGAGTAAGTCGCCGTAATCAAACTGCAGTTGTTAATCGCCTCATGCGTATTCTCGGTTCCGATACGAACTTGAATACCGCTTGGCAGCGTACTGAACATCTGCATAATGGTCGGCGTCTCGTCAAGCAGGTCGAGCAGCGTCTTTACTTTGTCGACATCCTTGAACTCCGGCTGTGTCAGCATGTTCGTCGTCCCGCTTAAGAATACACGATGATCGTCTTCGTTCATTAAAGCGTCGTCGAGTACGCCGAGCAGTCGCTCGCATTGGTCCGCATAACGGCCAAGCTCCTGACCGACTTCGGAATACAGCTTGGATTTTAGGCGCGCAATTGGCACCCCGATCAATTTGCTGTTCAGAATGTTAACAGCCTGCTGCATTTCCTCCATGCTCATATCATCCGGCAAAGAAATCGTGCGATTCTCAACATGACCCGTGTTGGTAACGATGATCGCTACCGCGGTGTCATCACTGATGGGAACGAGCTGGAAATGCTTCAGCGAATTCGTAAACGTCTCCGGCCCAAGCACAATGCTCGTGTAATTCGTCAGATTGGACATAATCATGGCTGCATGTTGAATAATCTGTTCCATTTGGTTCACTTTCTCCGTGAAGAAGGAGCGAACCGTTTGCATATCCTGTTCGTTAACTTGACTCAGTCTTACAAGATGATCGACGTAATAGCGGTAGCCTTTAATAGATGGAATACGACCTGCCGAGGTGTGAGGCTGTTCCAGAAATCCGAGCTCTTCCAAATCAGCCATCTCGTTACGAATGGTTGCCGGGCTAAAGCTGACATCGCTTCGTTTCGAAATGCTGCGTGAACCAATTGGCTCCGCTGAGCGGATATAATCGTCTATGATGACATTCAAAATCATACGCTGCCGTTCAGTTAACATCGCAGTCCCTCCCGGTTTATAAAGATCGTTTCCTACTTAAGCTTCTTCCCAATTATTGCGGTCATCCCTCAACCGTTAGCACTCGTTATCGATGAGTGCTAATCATTACTACAAAAATACCAAAATCGCTTGCCAATTGTCAAGTCAGTTCGGTATTTTGGGCCGGAAGAAAGATGAAAAAAGCCATCTCAAAAGCAGCATTCCCCTGCGCACTTTCGAGACAGCCATTTTCATTTCAATCATTCGTAAAGGATTAAAGGACTCTTCTTCCCCACAAAACCCGATCGTTCCAGCTCCCTTCCAGCTCGGAGATCGTCACGCCGGGACTCCCGTACGTATGAATAACCTGATTGTTGCCGATATAAATGCCGACATGACCGACTATTTTGTTGCTGCTGTATCTTCCGGGGGTGTAGAAGAACACCGCATCTCCCGGTTTGAAATGCTCGCGGGCAACGTATTGTCCGATCTTCGATTGCGCTCTGGATGAGCGCGGGAGCTCTATACCTACATGGTCGAACACATGCTGCACAAATGATGAGCAATCGAATTTCCGGCTCTCTGCATAGGGTGCTGCATCAAATTTGTATGGGATCGCCATGAATTGCTTAGCAAACGAGATGACTTTCTCGGCATCCGCTCCGGGCTCGGTATTTCCTCCTTGATTTCCGCCTGAATTCCCATCCGGATCTGGATTTCCATCCGTATTATCATTAGGGTCCCACTGCGAATCGTCCGTGTCTAAAGCTTTGGCTCGAAGTGTGTTTCTTGGCATGCTCAATGCGGATGATCGATCAGGCTCATCGACCGCGGGAGGTGTTACCACGATTGAATTGAGCTTCGCATCCCAATCGAGAGGCGTTTGCCAAAGCTGCGACAAGGAGTTCGTTTCCAAATACAGTTTATGATCTATAAGCTGAGGAGCCTCATGCAGCATCAGCGGCTCATCGCCGATGTGAGCCTGTTTCGAATTCAGCTTGAATCTATAAATGGGATCCATGTAGCCCATCGATGCCGACTGGCTTGCAGGCTCCAATTCGTACCGATACCCGAACAGCTCTGCCGCTTGATCCGCCGGAATCCAAACCTTCCCGTCTCTCATCTTATAAGGGGTCGTTACCGCCCCTTGATGCCCTTGTATTTGCAAATTGACGAGCGAGCCGCTTGCGTTATTCTTCCCTATATGCGCGTTCTCTTTAGCCGAACAAGAGGCCAGAATTAGAGCCAGGGAGATAAAGATCATTAAGCGCTTCATGATTTGCGTATCCTCCTGTGGGGTTGCTGATCTCAAGTTAACAGCTTGTATTGTTCCCATTCCGGCCATTATTATGGCCGATCCCGGACTGGAAGAAACAAAAAGCCACTGTACCTTATCGAAAAGGTACAGTGGCTTATAAGTTATATGATGCTATTCATCGCAACAGGTCGTATAGTTGCATTAGTTCAACATTCTAAGTACGGCGATTTCGTCGCAAGCATGCTGCTTCGGACAGTGGATACAGTCCGTCCATACTTTCTCGGGAAAAATCTCCTTGTTCACGATCGTGAAGCCGTTCTTCTCGAAGAAATTGACCTCGTAAGTCAGCGCCATCACTTTCGGGATGTTCTGCTCCTTCGCTTCATGAAGCAGCTGATCGACAAGCTTGCTGCCTATACCCAGTCCCTTATAACCTTCAGATATGCCGAGCGAGCGGATCTCGACGAGGTCAGCGCCAAGCTGTGTTAATGAGCCGCAGCCGACTACCTCACCTGAAACCTCCGCTACAACGAAGGTATGAATTTGTCGCTTCAGCATATCGCGAGATCGCGGCAGCATAATGCCTTTCTCGGCGTACCCTGCTATTAAATCCACTAATGTTTCGATATCACTCTCGGTCGCCTTTCTGCATACCGCTTGCATCTCACTCGCCTCCGCTTCCATAAACTCCATAGTTAACTGCTTTTAACACGAATAAATATACACCATCATGAATGTTAACACAAGAATAATTTGACTGAATCCGCTGCCTTATCCGCTGATAAAGGCACCGAATACTTCGTTGCCGAGCGGGATTCCCTTCTCGGACAATCGATATCCGCCGCCGCTGCCTTCCGTGTACTCGATCAGCCCTTGCGAGAGTACGGTTCGAAGCGCCTCCCCAAACACGCCTTCAATCGTTTGACCGGGAAATTGAACCGAGAAACGATCATTGTTCACACCTTCGAGCATGCGAAGTCCGACCATCATGAAATCTTCCATCGCTTCATGCTCGGGTACCGGGTTCGTTTCAAGACGAGGAAGCCGCTGCGCCGCCGCATCAATGTAAGGCTGAATTCCTTTAATATTAACGTGCCGCTCGCCTCTGGCATAACCGTGCGCACCCGCACCAAGGCCATAATAAGGCTCGTTGCGCCAATACGTAATATTGTGTCTGCTCTCGTGGCCGGGCTTAGCGAAGTTGCTGATCTCATAATGATGAAACCCTTCCGCTTTAAGCTTATCAATCAGAAGCATATACATGGCAAGCTCATCCTCTTCCGGCGGAAGCGGCAGCTCATTGCGCTCATATAACGCATGGAACAACGTATTCTCTTCAACCTTAAGACCATAAAGCGAGTAATGGGGTAGTCCTAATTGCAAAGCACGATTAACGCTGTCAGAGAGCTGCTCCACGCTCTGGCCGGGAAGGCCGAACATCAGATCGATCGATAAATTGCTAAAGCCTGCCGCACGCGCATTCTCGATGCTGCGATAGACATCGTCGACATTGTGTATGCGGCCGATCCGCTCAAGCAGCCCGTTATCAAACGACTGTACGCCAAAACTGATTCGATTAACGCCGCCTGCCTTCATGGCTGTCAGCTTGTCCAAATCCGTAGTCCCCGGGTTCGCTTCCATCGTAAACTCCGCATCCGGATGAATGGGGAAGTATTTCTTCACGGAAGTCAGAAAACGCTCCATCTGCGGCGGTGTCAGCACGGTAGGCGTGCCGCCTCCAACGAATACCGTATGGATTTCTTCCGGAGGAAGCGCCTCAACCGTCCGCGCCATCTCGCTCTCCAGCGCATCCAGGTAAGCATCTACAGGCTGCCCACGAAGCACATAAGACGTAAAATCGCAGTAGTGACACTTGTTCGTACAGAAAGGGATATGAATATAAAGCGCCTTCGGCGCATGGTTAAACATTAGCGATTGTCACCTCCATAGGACGGGAATTCGTTACAGCAAGGCGTAACTTATCGTTGTCATGAAGAAAGGGAGCACGATGGCTCCCTCCCCAGAACAACGTCTCTAAGATTCTAATCCTCGTCGATCTTAAGCACGGCCATGAATGCCTCTTGCGGCACTTCAACACTGCCGACTTGCTTCATCCGTTTCTTACCTTCCTTCTGCTTATCAAGCAGCTTCCGCTTACGGCTGATATCGCCGCCGTAACACTTGGCAAGAACGTTCTTGCGCATCGCTTTAACCGTTTCGCGAGCGATAACCTTCGTTCCGATCGATGCCTGAACCGGCACCTCGAACATTTGACGAGGAATAAGCTCCTTGAGCTTCTCGCAAATGATCCGTCCGCGGTGATACGCGCGGTCCCGGTGAACGATAACGGACAATGCATCCACCTGTTCGTTGTTGAGCATGATGTCCATCTTCACGAGCTTGGACTGGCGATAGCCGGACAGCTCGTAGTCGAAGGAAGCATAACCCTTCGTGCTTGATTTCAGTTGATCAAAGAAATCATACACGATTTCGGAGAGCGGCATATCGTATGTGATCGTTACGCGGTTCGTATCCAGATATTCCATGTTAACGAACTCGCCGCGTTTGTTCTGACAAAGCTCCATGATCGCCCCAACATAATCATTCGGTACGATGATAGCTGCTTTTACAAACGGTTCTTCGACATATTCAATCTTGCCGATTTCCGGATAGTTCGACGGGTTGTCGATCTCAATGACATCGCCATTCGTCAGTGTAACGCGATAGATAACGCTCGGCGCCGTCGTAATGAGCGGAATATTGAACTCGCGCTCAATCCGCTCTTGGATGATTTCCATGTGAAGCAATCCCAAGAATCCGCAACGATAGCCGAAACCAAGCGCCGTGGATGACTCCGCTTCATAACGTAGCGATGCATCGTTAAGCTCCAGCTTCTCAAGCGCATCACGAAGATCGTTATAATCCTGCGTTTCGATCGGATACAAGCCGCAGAATACCATCGGGTTGATTTTGCGATATCCCGGCAGTGCTTCCAGCGCCGGCTTCTTCGCATCGGTAACGGTATCCCCGACACGGGTATCCTTTACGTTCTTAATCCCCGCAACGACGAAACCAACGTCGCCGACAGCGAGCTCATCGACGATTCCCATGCGCGGCATGAAGGCACCCACTTCGATGACTTCAAACTCCGCTCCCGTTGCCATGAAACGAATTTTCTTGCCCGATTTAATGCTGCCATCGATAACGCGCACATATACGATAACCCCTTTGTAAGGATCGTAGTGCGAGTCGAATATAAGCGCTTTAAGCGGCTCGTCCGGGTCACCGGTCGGTGCCGGAACTTTGCTGACAACCTGCTCCAAGATTTCCTTGATCCCGATGCCCGCTTTCGCTGAAGCATGAACGGCATCGCTTGCGTCAAGACCGATAACATCTTCAATCTCTTGCTTAACGCGGTCCGGCTCTGCGCTTGGCAGGTCGATTTTGTTCAGTACCGGAATGATCTCCAGGTTGTTGTCGATCGCCAAATATACATTGGCAAGCGTTTGCGCTTCGATGCCTTGCGCGGCATCAACAACGAGCAAAGCGCCTTCGCAAGCAGCCAAGCTGCGCGAAACTTCGTACGTAAAGTCTACGTGTCCCGGTGTGTCGATCAAATTCAAAATGTATTCAACACCGTCATCGGCTTTGTAACCGAGTCTGACGGCTTGCAGCTTTATCGTGATGCCGCGTTCGCGCTCCAGATCCATTTGGTCAAGCACTTGCTCTTGCATTTCTCGCGATGACAACGCCCCGGTAAATTCAAGAATCCGGTCTGCCAGCGTTGATTTCCCATGATCGATATGGGCGATAATTGAAAAGTTGCGAATTCGTTTTTGTCTGTCTCGTACGTCCGCCATGCTAAACCCCCAGAGGTACCTAATTGCTAATCATTCTTATAAGTATAACAGCTTGTAGGGTGACCATCAATCCGTTACCGATTCAAAAAACGAAACGACCATCCGAATTCCTTTCGAAGACACCGTTTGAAGCACCCCTGCCGTCCCATCCGCAACTTTATTAACCGTCGCATCGCTGCGCAAATCAGGCAAGCCCGTCAATCGTTTATTGAGCTCTTCTTGGAGCTTTCGCTCATACTCTTGACGAATTTCCTCTTCCGTTCTTCCGTGCTGCGCATCCGCTACGGTGCGTCTTTGAACATTTTGATCCACTTGATTCTCGGGGAGTTGGTCGAGGTTAGCTGCATCCGATAAACCGGAAGTATTGGAATTGCCCTCATTGTCGGTCAGGATAGAAGACGAATAACCGGCAGGGTTAACAGCTTGAACGCCTCCTTCAACAGGCCCATATACACGTTCAATGCCGCTTGACGCCATATCTATACCAAACAGAATGATGAGCGCAACCGCTCCCCCTACCAGTGCCATTTTCATCGATTGACGACGCATTCGATTCACTCCCCTATGAGTACACTATTTTTTCGATTTCGATACCGGCGGTGCCGTGACTTTCTCCGAATCCCAGTAGATGTCCGAGATGACCTTCGCCAGCACATCAATGGTCCGATAGGATTCCTTCAGCGTGTTGTCGACTCCACCCACTTCAATAAGAACGCTGTCCGGCGAAAGCGATTGATTATATTCCCCATTTCCGCTGGCGGTCGTCTTGCCCAAAATCCCGCGTGACAGTCCCGGATATTGCTTCTCCAGTGCCTCGTGCATACGGTTCGCCAGCGCTTCATTCTGCTTCCAATTGGGGTTGGCCAGCCCAATGATGAAGAATACTTCCGCATACGTTTCCCCGTTAATGGTGACCGTCGTATTTTTGCGTCGCAAGGAATCCCGGTGGATATCGAAGAAAAATTTGAGATCGTCATTTTTGGCCATCGCATCGACGACCGTTTTCTTCGAATACTTATAGGATAGGAGCCAATTGTAGTTTTTAATCGCCGTTACATAATCTGTGGAAGATTGTTGTGCCCCAATGCCGCTCTTCTCCAGTTGAAAAGCAAGACGTTTGCCAAGCAGCGTAATGTTCTTCACCGACGATTCGGCGTATTTCTTGCTGCTGATTTCCGGGAACCAGGACTCGCGGCTGTGAGAATGGTAGATAAATACGACCTTCTTACCTCCGGTTGTCGGCGTTGCCGGATTAACCGGTTCGACCTGCTCGGGATCTGAATCCGGCTTCGTATCGCCCGGCGTCTTCACCGGCGTCGTCGGCTCTTCCCCTGTATCCGTCACACTATTATCCGGCTCCGTTTGATCCGGCTGCGTGTCTCCCGTTTCATGATCCGGCCTCCCCGAATCCGTTACCGGAAGCCCTGACCCTTCGCTGCCGACCTCCTCTTGACCCGGAATCGAATCGTGATCTCCCGATTCGACGACCGCATCTGTACCCGTCCCCGGTCGCAGGATAACGGTCGTGTCGCCGCTCATGCCGGGGTACTGACTTGCCAGCAGACTCCTCGGATCCGCCGGGTTGATGTCGGTTAGCAGTCGGAACAAAAACGTACTGATCTGGCGGCCGTTAATGGCTGTTCTCGGCGAACCATCGCTTGTGCCCGGCAATTCCATGGACAGCATGTCTTTAAATAATCCGCCGGATACCGCTGCCGCGAAGCCTTTCATCGACGATACCGGCGATGACGCAGCGTTCTGATGCACGATTGCACCGATTCCTACTACAAGGACAAGGATCATCGATCCCAATGACAACAACGCAAAGGTACGGCCTGCTACAAGCAGCTGACGCAAACGCATGCTGCCTTTGGCAAGGTTCAGGGTCACAATCCATCGTTTCATTCCATGTACTCCTCCCAGTTCCAATTGTGGCATTCCTTCATCGCGCACTAGGCTAGTATCACTTTATGAAGCTGGTGGATTTAATAGAACCGAAAGTTTACTAGAGTCGGAGATTGCTAGATTAATAGATTTGATAGAGTGCGAACAACGTTTTCTTCCCCGAACCTACAAAAAGCTGCCCCAAAAGCCAAAATGGACTTTTGGAGCAGCTTCCCGGCTTCTATGGCTAAAGCATGTTTCGTCCTGAATAACCTAGTGCGTATAAGCCGCTACATTCGTTTTATCGACTGCTTCATGCAGCGCGGCATTCAGTCCGCTGGCTACGATGTTGGCGATGTCCTCGATGAACTGATCGATTTCTTTCGGTGTCACGAGCAGATCATGACCCAGAGGCCCGAGTGCCTCGCGGACAAGCTGCAACCGCTCATTCTCGTCGATGGAATCAAGCAAACCAAGGAATCCCTCCGCTTTGCCCGCTGCATGTTTCTTCAAATGATCCCGCATAAGATCGATGCTGTTGCTGACTATCGTCGAAGCATACAGCACGGTCGGAACCCCGATCGCAACAACAGGCACTCCCAGAATCTCCTTCGTGATCCCCCGCCGCTTGTTCCCGATGCCCGAACCGGGATGAATGCCGGTATCTGCAATTTGAATCGTCGTGTTTACCCGTTCAAGCGCCTTAGACGCCAGCGCATCGATCGCAATGATGAGATCCGGCTTCGAGCGGTCCACAATCCCTTGTACGATGTCGCTCGACTCAATGCCTGTTATTCCAAGCACTCCCGGCGCAACGGCGCTTACATTGCGGTAGCCCGGCGCGACCTCGTTGGGCATCAGCTCGAAGAAGTGGCGCGTCACAAGCGCGTTCTCAACGACAATCGGACCGAGCGCATCGGGCGTTACGTTCCAGTTGCCAAGTCCGACGATTAAGACGTTCGCCGTCTTGCTAATGCCAATCCGCAGAAGAAACTCCGCAAATTCCTGCGCCAGCTTCGTGGCCACGCGGTCTTGCAGCACGGTATCTTGCTTGCGCAGCTCCGGCACTTCGAAGGTCACATAGTGACCGATCATTTTGCCCATAATCCGGGAGCCTTCTTCGGTTGTAACTTCAAGTCTCGTGATCGTGATCCCGTCATCTTCCGATACGTCGGAGAGAACACCCGGTACCGGACCGTTCCCTGCTGCCTCTGCATATTCCTTCGCTTCAAGCGCCAAATCGATCCCCACGTTAAACTCTTGCAGATCAAGCTCACTCATGTTATAAGGGCGCTCCTTCCATCCGTTTGTGTCTAGTTTGCGAAAGGGAACCTCTAATTATGCGGTTACCGTCGTATTCCGTGGAATTCGGGCAATAACGAAGTATTGCTTTTTGGTCATGCCCATGATACACTATGTCAAGTTGTGTTGTTACAAAGGGATTCTCCCTTTTTACAGGAGGTGAATGCAATGCCAAACATTAAATCCGCAGTCAAACGCGTTAAAACTATCGAGAAACGCCGCGCTTTGAACGCTTCGCAAAAATCAGCTCTTCGCACGGCCGTTAAAACTGCTGATCAAGCTGTTGTTGCTACTGATGTTGATGCTGCTAAAGCAGCTCTTATCAATGCTACAAAAAAGCTGGATAAAGCCGTAACTAAAGGCCTGATTCATAAAAATGCAGCTGCTCGCAAGAAGTCGCGCCTGGCTAAAAAGCTTAACGCACTTAGCGCACAAGCCTAATCAATCAAACGAAAGACCTGCTCTTACGCCCAGTGCGTAAAAGCAGGTCTTTTTTGATGTTCTTATTAGGCCGCAAGCGAGAGTAGAAACAGCTCCAGCCCCAGCGTCTTATCAATGCGCCCCGTCTTCATGCTGTAATCCAGCTCTGCCAGCTTGTTCAGATGTTTCCCGAGCGTCTGTGCCGTAAACCGCTTGGCCTTCTCTGCGGCCAGCTTGACGGCGTATGGATGCAATCCAAGCTGACCTGCCATCTGCTGCGGGGAATAATTGTGCTGCTCCAGCTCTTTCACCTGCAGCATAATTCGAAATTGCCTGGCGATTAATGCTGCGATCTTAATCGGCTCCTCACGGCGCAGCAGCAGCTCTCCGTATAATTTAAGCGCACGGTCCACCTGCAGCGATGCCATTGCGTCAATAAGCGCGAAGACGTCCTCTTCTACCGTCGAGGCAATCAGATGTTCCACATCGCTGCTGCTGATGGAGCCGCCGCTGCCGGCATGCAGACAGAGCTTGTCCACTTCATGCGCCAGCTGCTGCATATTGGTCCCCGTACGGGCCAGAAGCAGCTGTGCGGCGTCACGGCTCATGCCACGTCCCTGTTCCTCCGCGCGTTTAACCGTCCACTGCAGAAGTTCATTCTCCTGAAGCTCTTGAAACGGAATTAACGCATCCTGCTCCTTCAGCAGCTTAACAACCTTACGACGCTCATCCAGCTTCTCAGCCATGACCTGAAACACGATGACACTGCTCTCATTAGGCTGCTTCAAATAAGCAATCAGCGCGTCTGTCCCATGCTCAAGCTTCCCTTCCTTGCCTTGAGCCGCTGCGAGCACAGAGGAATCCCGAATAAGCACCAGCTTGCGCGATGCGAAGAAAGGCAATGTCTCGGCCTCAGCTACGGCCTCTTCTATAGGTGTTTCCGATGTATCGAATTTAACAAGACCAAGCTCTTGCTCTTCGGGCGGCAGCAGCTTGTCCGTCAAGTCAGACACAAACTGCCGCATGCGATACCGGTCTTTCCCGTACAGTACATAGACGGGGCGGAACTTGCCCGCTTTCAATTCCTTCATGACATCCTTCATTTCCACGGCTCGAGTCCCCCTTTAAACCACCAACCCTACGATAGCGCCATTTTGCAAAAAACGCAACAAAGGGATGAAGTCAGCTAGCGACTCATCCCTTTGTCCCCGAACATCTATATAAACACTCGCTAGCATACGGTCCATGGTACCGGCTGCGAATGGTCATACGACGTCAAGGTGCCGTCCTATGACTGGTTTCCTGCTCCATACACCATACGCGAACATCCCGAAAAGTGTGCATCAACCGCCATATTATTTAATAGATTGTACTTGTTGCTCGGTTGCTTTCTTGGCATCCACGGAATAAACATGCTTACTCCCATCGGCATCTGCACCTTCGTAAGTCAATACCAAGCTGTCTTCGGACCACTTCAAATTCGCGATACCGGTTCGTTTGACGCCTTGGAAAATCATTAGGCTGTCTTGAACGGTGTAGATGCGAACGGTATCTTCCACAATAAACGCTTGATACATGCCGTCCGGCGAGATAGGCGACGCCATAATCACATTTTCCGTGGTAAAGCCGGTACGGTCTTTGTCTGCCGTCGTATTGGCATTATCCGACTTACTGTTCGCAGCCTGATCCTCGGCACCACTGTCCGTAGCAGCAGCGGTATCACCGGAATCGGAGTTGGCGTCGCTTGAACGAGATACCTCGTAGTTAGGCGATTGGCCCTTCACAGCAGGTGCTCCGCCATCCGTTTCGGCTGTGAGCGGCGGCATCGTTTCGCCATTCGGATCGACATTACGGATCTCCGACTTCATCATCGGCTTCTCATCGGACATAGAGGCCAGCGGCGCAGCTGTTTCAGTCGTAATTTCATCGGCGGCAACGGAATCGTTCGTCGCCTTCTCCGACTGATTCGCACTGGTCGAAGCATCGGCTGTTGATGTATTCTGTGCCGTATCGTAAGTATTGGATGAATCTGCGGCCATGTCCTGTGCAGAATCGTTCATCGACCGGCTCGGGTCGTAATTGACGATAAACAGTCCCGCAATGATCCCTGCTGCTATAATGCCGCCAATTGCACGGATCGAGAATCGGTCCGTCCATCTTCTCTTCTCCGAGCTTGGCGCAATTCGTCTTGCCATTGCCGATGGATTCATTTCACGGTCTTGCATGGAAGTATTGCCTTGAACGGTATCCTGAGCGACTTGAAGCTCTGCCAGCCGCGGCAGTATCGCATCCACTAAACTGTAGCTCGGCGTGACCTTCGGCAGGTTGGATAGTCCGGAGGAGAGCAATTCAAGCCGTTCAAGCATGGCTGCACATTCCGGGCAATGCCGTGTATGAGTCATCAAGAATTCGGCTTCCTGCTCATCCAGATCGCCGTCAAGCTGCCTTTGCATATATTCCATCACCTCTTGACAATTCATCCTCGGACACCCCCTCTCTGATAATCATGCAGGTATGTTTGCAGCTGTTGTCTTGCCCGGAATAAATAAGATTTGACCGTATTCAGCGGCAGATCAAGTGAATCTGCGATTTCGTTGTACGAGAAATCCTGCAAATAACGAAGAACAACAACGGCCCGATGATGCTCAGGCAGCTTGTCGATCGCTTTGCGAATATCCTGCGCAGCATAGGAAGTAAGAACTTCCTCCTCAACCGATTGATTATCCTTGAACACCATTTCATGCTCGTCGATGGATACAGTCGGTTTGGTTCGACGAAACTTATCGATGCATATGTTAGTCACAATCCGCTGTACCCAAGTTTTAAACTGGGCTTTCTCTTCATAGCTGCCGATTTTCGTATAAATACGAATAAGTGCTTCTTGAGCCGCATCCATCGCATCCTGCTCATTGCCTACAATATAGTAGGCTGTCCGGTAAACATGATTCTCAATCTCGCGCAATAGAGAAATAAGAGCGTCGCCATCGCCGGCTTGTGCGGCTTTAATAAGGCCTGGCTCTACCACGGAGGATCCCCCCTTGCAACCTTTCAGACGGAAAGGTTCGTTATAATGTTGCACCAAGCCTAAACAATTCTTTATAAAAATTTAAGCTGTTGTGATGAAGCCAAATGAAAATCAATGAAAAAGTGCCGTAAAATTGCGGATCATCGCCGTTTCTAGGCCAATCGGCACACATCTTATTACGGGAATTCATAATGAACGATGCGGTTTCGCTTCAATTTTGTAGAAATGATGAAGGAAAGCATACTATCCAAAATGATAGCAGAAAATAGAACAACCGTACACCCTACTAGATATTACCAGTGGGAGTACGGCTTTTGGACTACATAACAAAACTCAGTATTGCGCTTGCCAGTCAACCACGTTTCGGCAAGGTTTACCCTGTGCGCTGTAATACTTTAAGTTATCTAGCACGATCGATAGTGCTCGGTCCATATAATAAGGCGTATTGCCCGTTTCATGCGGCGTTATAATAACGTTCTCCATCTTCCACAGTGGATGTTCTTGCGGCAGCGGCTCCTGCTCGAATACATCAAGTCCCGCACCGGCGATTCGTTCCTGCTGCAAAGCATCAATGAGCGCAGCGGTATCGGTTGTGCCGCCTCGCCCAATATTAATGTAAATCGCGGATGGCTTCATGACCGCAAACTGCTCCCGGCCTATCAGGTGCTTCGTCTGCGCGGTCAGCGGCAAGCAATTCACGATGTAATCGCTTTGCGCGAGTACTTCATTTAATTGTTCGATCGTATACATACGGTCAACCCATTCAGCCGGTTCGCCCGACTTGCGAACACCGAGCACGTTCATGCTGAACGCTTGAGCCAGCTTGGCCGTTTCAAGCCCAATGGCGCCGGCCCCGAGAATCGCGATGGTTTTCCCATGCGCTTCCCCCATAATCTTCGATGGCTTCCATGTTTGCTGTTGCTGGTTGCGAATCGCAATATGTACGTTCCTTGTCAAGGAGAGCAGCATGGCAAAGATCGATTCCGATATTCCGTTCGGATGAACACCGGATGCATGCGTCAATATGACACCGAGCGATTGGAGTCTTTCCAGCGGAATGTGATCGACACCCGCACCTAAGTTTTGCAGCCATCTGAGTGGAATGCCGTGGGCATGAATGATTTTGAGCACATCCCGATTCCAGCCCAAAATGACTTCTGCACCCATCAGAGCTGCTCTTGCCTCATCGGCGCCAAAGCCGCTTACGCTTACATAGTCCAAGCTTGGACAAGCCTCTTGTATGGCCTTCACTTGTTCTTCGTCAAAAGGATGTACGGACACGATCGTTCCCATGGGCTTGATCCCCTTCCCAAACCGTTCTTTGCCACAGATTACCACCGCTCCGAGAACGATGTCAAACTGAAAAGTACGGCAAGGTTTGATTCTCATCCCAATCTCAGTATAATATGAGGTAGACAAGCGCACGAAAGGAGCCCTCCACGATGACTAAGACCAGCAATTGGTTTGACGATTATTTGGACCTCTACAACTTTGCCAAGCAGCTTGGCGATCAGCAGTGGCAGGAAGAGCTGCTCGAAGCGATGCGTCAGAAGGATGCATTGGACCGCGAAGAGGCTGTACGAAGTGCCAAAGAAGAGCTGTGGCATAAATTCAATACGATCAACCATCAAATGATGGATCTGCTTGCCCAGATGAAGCAGAGCAGCGATCCCGCCGAGGAAAGCACGATCCGCGAGCTGATCGGAACCTTGAAGCTACAGCGCATGGATTTGGCGAAGAAAATTAAATCGCTTAATTAAATAGATACAACATAAATGGGTTTCCCCCGATGCCTTGCAGCTTGGCTGCTAGGCGTCGGGGATTTTTTCTTTGCGGGCGATTGTTTGATCGGGGCTCACGCGAAATCGGATCTCGCCGTTCCTATCCGTGCGGCGAATTCGAATCTTGGCGCTCGCCAGGCGCTCCAATACTTCTTGAGCCGGATGGCCATAGCTGTTGGTTCTCCCGACGGATACAACCGCCCATTTCGGCCTCCAATAGTTAAGCCAAAGGTCGGAGGTGGAAGTTTTACTCCCATGGTGAGAAATTTTCATGACGTCGATTGGGGGAAACGGCGGTGAAGATTGGTGAGGATCCGTAGACGGTGAAGACGAAGAAGGTTGCGTAAACAGTGAAGATTGGGAGAGATGAAGCTGTTCCAGCAGCAGCTTCTCTTCCTGAGCGTCAGCATCGCCCGTAAACAGGAACCTCCGGTTGTACAATTCGACGAGCAAAGCTACGCTCTGCCCGTTCTGTTCGTCTTCCTCCGCAATAGCCTCGTCAGCGCCTGGCGCCAAACCGAGTACTTGAATTGCCGTACCGGGGTCGACTTGCCATTTCAAGCCTGCGGTACTCTTATATAGCGGGATATCCTTATCGACCGCTGTCCGCAGCAGCGTCGCAGCATCTTCGGAAGCTTTCAGCGTCCCGTTCCACATGATGGCCTTTACTTCGATATCGTTTAGCACGGCCTGCAGTCCTTTAATATGATCGCTGTCGAGATGGGAGAGGACGAGCATATCCAGACGGTGTACCCCTCGTTTCTGCAGCAGCGGCACGAGAAGCTTACGGCCTACCTCATAGGGATCCTTTCGCTTGCGCCAAGCCTCTTGATTGCCGAACTGTACAGCTCCTCCCCCATCAATCAAGATATGTTTGCCACCCGAGGCGCGAATCAAAATCGCGTCGCCTTGGCCGACATCGATATAATCGACATACGCATTGCGGTCTCTGAAGTCAGGATGGTAGGCCCATACTACCAGCAGACTTAATCCTGCTGCCGTGAGAGACAACAGCGTGATACTTCTGCGGCGGGCACGCGGCGATTCTGATGAAGACATGTCTATGAACGGGATTGCCGGCGGCAGCGCTTGATTAGATGCATGGATCGGCTGAGTCGAGTCCGCATGTTCCAACCCTAACCCCAACGACGAATCCAGCCGCTCCCGACGCGTTATCCTTCCAAGCAACTCGAGACAGATCCATAGCAACCCATAATAAGCTACCACCCACCAGAGCGGCGGGGCTGCCCAGATCATCCGAAAGCTGTTCCAGCTGCTCAGCTGCGTAACAAAAGCAAACGTCCATTCATTGCCGATGACGGCTACCTGTGACAACAGCGCTCCGGCGGGATGCCATAAAGCACCGAGCAGCATGGAAGCCCCGCCAAGCGGCATGACGATAAAACTAATGAAAGGTACGAGTACCAGGTTCGCGCCGATCGAAAGCAGGTGTACTGCGTTGAAATAATAGATCGTGACCGGCAGTGAAACGAGCTGCGCGACCACGGTGACGGTGAGCAAATCCAGCAGGGAGCGCGTCCACCGGCGCTTCCCGGCGGGCAAGCAGCCGCGCACGGGCGGTACGCCGAGAATGAGACCCGCCGTAACGAGGAACGACAGCTGAAAGCCGACGTTTCCGAGCATGTACGGGTCGAAGGCGAGCATGAGCAGCGCGGCGGCGGCCAGCAGGTGCAGCCCGTCGCCGAGCTTGTGCAGGCGGGCTGCACCTAGGCCGAGCACGGCCATAATGCCGGAGCGCACGACCGACGGCGAGGCTCCGGCGAGGAGCACGTACAGCGGCACCGCCGCCATGAGCAGCAGCAGCATGCGCTCCCGGGTCATGCGCGTTAAGCGCAGCAGGCCGCCGAGCAGATAGAGAAACACGGCTACGTGCAGGCCCGATATGGCCAGGATGTGCGTAAGCCCCAGCTGCGCAAACCGGCCGTACACGGCGGGATCGAGATCGTCGCTTATGCCGAGGACGAGGCCTTTCATGTAACCGGACTGGAGGTCCGGATACAAGTTGTCCATTTGCGCCCCAAGCGCGGCGCGCAGATCGTCGACATAGCGGAGCAGCCCGGCAGCCGACCAACGTGTCCCGGCGCTTATCTGCACCGAGGAAGCGCCATCCACATTGAACAGCCAGTGGATACGCTGGCTGTTCAAATAGCGGCGATAATCGAAGCCGCCGAAATTCGTGGCGGCCATTGGCGCGGAAAGTTCTCCGGCAGCCGAAACCTTCTGCCCTCGCTTCCATGAAGCTGCTTCAACAAGCTCCGCCTCCTCCGCTAGTCGTACCTGCACCTGAACTCGCTCACCCCCAAGCTGTTCAGGATTTGTTTCTCTGCCACCCAGCAATACCTCATTTACCGCTGCGCGAAACCGAACCTGATCGCCGTCAATCTCAATCGGTGAAATGATAGTCCCTCTGATCTCCGCACCGAACACGACGGACCCTGCCGGAACAGCCTCATATGCAGCCGATTGAAGCTCTGGCAATGCAGTGACATTGCGCGAATCCGCCCACATCCGCTCTCCGGCAGCAGCCATGTAGGCTATACAACATGCAGCCGCGAGCGGCAATGAGGCTCGTTTCATGAGCCCCAGCGCAAGTATGGCAGCCAGCAAAGCCGCGCCGGCCAAATAAACGCCGTTGTTCGTCAAGCTCGCGGCGGCACTTGCGCCCACGATCCAACACACCGTAAACCAGATGAGCGGTCTTCGCGCCACCATCCACCCATTCCCCTCCCTTGAAAACAACAACAAAAAACCCCCGCTATACCTAAGAAAGCAGCCACGTTCAATCCACAAAGGATCGCACAGCGCTCTTCCCTAGGCACAGTCGGAGGTTCTTCCCCACTTGTGCCGATAATTAGCCAATAACATTCATACCTGCCTGAGCCGGCGGCTCATACGCAGCAAGATTGCGAAAAACAATGCCTTTCAAGCTCATCAGCGATGCTACCTTATCGCTGTCTTTGGCATAGGCGCGATGATACACAATCTCGCGCACACCGCTGTTAGCGAGCATGTTCGCACAGGTCCAGCAAGGCTGATCCGTCACATAAACGGTCGAACGCTCGCGGTCTATCCGATCCGTGAAAAGAAGCAAATTCTGCTCAGCATGAATCGTACGGATGCAGCGCTGTTTCTTCACCATCTGCTCCACTTCACCGACCTGCTTCATCTCAAGCTCCTCGACGATCATGCAGCCATCCTCAGAACAGTCCGCAACTCCCATTGGAGCGCCGTTATAGGCCGTTCCAAGCAGCTTCTTCCCCTGAACCAATACCGTGCCGACATGTCGGCGCGGGCAACGCGAACGGGTAGAAACCATATACGCGATATCCATAAAATAAGTATCCCAGTCTTTTCTGGCGCTGTCTTGAATTTCTTCTGTCATTTCCTGGCTCTTCCTCCTTGTGCATCCGTACCATCTACATTTACATCTATACCTGCAAACTGCAAGCTGCACGCTCAATCAACTCATGCAAAATATCATCTATGCCTCTCATTCAATCCGGCGGCACATGTACGGGCTTGGGAACGTATGATCATTAATAAGCGAAATACTTTCTACTTCCTTCATGCGCGTTAATAGCCATGGCTTCCCGATATTTCTCTTATTGTCGCATAATCAAGGATGGAGAACAATGGAAGATTTCATTTTCTCAAGCAGCTTCGGCCCTATTCCTTTCACACGGAGCAGGTCGTCCATGCTGCTATACAATCCGTTCTTCTCCCGATCCTCGATAATTGATTTCGCCTTAGAAGCACCAATACCCGGAATCGCATCCAACTCCTCGACCGTCGCGTAATTGATGTCAATCTTCCCGTCGGCCGAGTCAGCTGAACGCACCTTTTCTTTCTTACCCTCAATTTCCGGCTTTGTATCAGCAGATGCTGCTGCCGCCTCAGGTGCAGGCTTGACGCCGCCTGCTTGCTTATCCGCAATTCGCTTCTCAAACGGCTTTAATGCCGTATCCACCTCATCAGTCACCGAAACCCAGCCCGGCGGCTCCTCACCCTTCGGATGTAAGAGAGCAGTCACGGCTAATAGGATAGCGGCGAGAAACAAGACGAGAATCAGCAGCTTTTGTCGATCCCAACGGCCCGATTTGGGTTGCAGCATCCCAATACTCCTCCCCAATTTAGAAAACTTTGTAATTTTTAACGTTATTGCTGGTCATGATGGCCTTGCTTCCCGGCATAACGTAGTAAGAGCACCACAATGACTTTATTGATCCGCTTGCCCAATACAGTGTTAAAGCTGCGCTGATCGCCTTATAGCGCATAGGAGGGATTGCGATGAATGTCGGATTTATCGGGATTGGAAGCATGGGCAGCTTGCTCATCGATACGTTTATCGGATCGGGAGCTCTGAAGCCGTCGCAAATCACAGCCAGCAACCGTACTTTAGCAAAAGCAATCTGCTTAGCTGACCGCCATCCCGGTCTTCAGGCTGTCCCTTCGAACCGCGACGCCGTTATCGATCAGGATCTGGTTTTTCTATGTATCAAGCCTATGGAATTTAAGAACGTCATCGATCAAATCCGCGATGTCATCCAACCGCAGCAGATCGTCATCTCCATTACAAGCCCGGTTATGATCGAGCAGCTGGAAGAATCGCTCCCGTGTAAAGTAGCGAAAGTCATTCCGAGCATCACAAACTATATGTGCAGCGGTGTATCCTTGTGTATGTACGGCAACCGGATGACCGATGCCGATAAAAACCGCTTGAATCATCTTCTCTCTTATATTAGCGAGCCGATGCCGATCAGCGAGCAGCATACGCGCATCGTATCGGATTTATCCAGCTGCGGGCCTGCCATCATGTCCTACCTCCTTCAGCGATTCATCGATGCGGCCGCAGAGGAAACCAACATCCCTCGCGAAGAGGCGCGGATCGTCGCCAGTGAAATGCTCTTAGGCACCGGTCAGCTCTTAACGGCAGGCGGCATGTCTCCGGAGGAGCTGCAGCGGCGAGTAGCTGTTCCGGGCGGTATTACGGCACAAGCGCTGGCCCTGCTCAATCGCGAGCTGGACGGTGTATTCAATCGCCTCATCCGAGCAACGCATGCCAAATACAACGAAGATTTGGAACGAGTGAAAGTGTCCTTATACGGCAAAGAGGTGAACGGCCCTTAACGCATGCTTTGCGCTAAGAGGTCGCTCACCTCTTTCTTTATGATTGACGGATTCGCTATGAACCCGCTCCGTATTTAGCCAACTACGATATTAACCAGCTTGCCTTTAACGACGATCAGCTTGCGAACGGTTTTCCCTGCGATCGCTTCCGCTACTTTCTCGGACTCTTTCGCAATTCGCTCCATCTCGGCTTCGTCAGTATCTGCGGCAATGGAAATACGCTCCACGATTTTGCCGTTGACTTGTACGACGATCTCGACTTCTTGGTCGACCGTCAACGCTTCATCGAACGTCGGCCATGCCGCATAAGTCAAGGCATCCGTACGGCCCAGCTTCGACCACAGCTCTTCCGCGATATGCGGCGCAAGCGGGGAGAGCATCTGAACAAAGCTCTCCATCGCTTCGCGCGGCAAGGATTCCGCTTTGTAAGCATCGTTGACGAAAATCATCAACTGGCTGATCGCCGTATTGAAGCGAAGGTTCTCGTAATCATCCGTGATCTTCTTCACGGTACGGTGCCAAGTGCGTTTGAACGCCTCCGAAGCTTCAGAAGCTTCGCCGCTTCCGCCGATTTTCTCAGCCAGCTCACCGCTGTCCGTAACGAACAAACGCCATACGCGAGCCAAGAAGCGGTACATGCCTTCTACGCCGTTCGTGTTCCAAGGCTTCGTCGCTTCAAGCGGCCCCATGAACATTTCGTACATACGCAGCGTGTCAGCGCCGTATACGTTTACGATATCGTCCGGATTGATTACGTTACCGCGTGATTTGCTCATTTTTTCATTGTTGGTGCCCAAGATCATCCCTTGGTTAACCAGCTTGTGGAACGGCTCTTTAGTATCGACTACGCCGATATCGTAAAGCACTTTATGCCAGAAGCGTGCATACAGCAAGTGAAGCACGGCATGCTCCGCTCCGCCGATGTAGAGATCAACCGGAAGCCACTCGGCTTGCTTCTCTTTGGAGCACAGTTCTTTATCGTTATGCGGATCGATGAAACGCAGGTAGTACCAGCAGCTGCCGGCCCATTGCGGCATCGTGTTCGTCTCGCGACGCGCACGCAATCCTGTTTCCGGATCGATTGTTTCTACCCACTCCGTTACATTCGCAAGCGGAGATTCGCCTGTGCCCGACGGTTTGATTTGATCCACGTCAGGAAGCAGCAGCGGCAATTGATCATCCGGCACCGGCTTCATTGTTCCGTCTTCCAAATGCAGAATCGGAATCGGCTCGCCCCAGTAGCGCTGACGGCTGAACAGCCAATCACGCAGGCGGTACGTCACTTTGCCTTGACCTTTGCCTTCCGCTTCAAGCCATTCGATAGCGCGCGCAATCGCCGCTTCATTGCTAAGACCGTCCAAGAATCCGGAATTCACATGCGGACCGTCGCCTGCGAAAGCTTCAGCCAGCACGTCGCCGCCTTGAACCACTTCCACGATCGGCAAATCGAACTGTTTCGCAAACTCCCAGTCACGTTGGTCATGACCCGGAACAGCCATAATCGCGCCTGTGCCATATCCGGCAAGGACGTAATCGGCAATCCAGATCGGAACAAGCGCGCCGTTCACCGGATTAACGGCATAAGCGCCTGTGAATACGCCGCTCTTGTCTTTATTCAGGTCCGTACGCTCGAGATCACTCTTCCGCGCAGCAGTCTCTTGATAATCCTTCACAGCGGCTTGCTGTGCGGACGTTGTAATAACCTCTACCAGCTCATGCTCCGGCGCAAGTACGCAGTACGAAGCTCCGAAGAGGGTATCCGGACGTGTTGTAAATACAACAAGCGAAGCATCATGTCCGTCAATGGCGAACGTAACTTCAGCACCCTTGGATTTACCGATCCAGTTGCGCTGCATATCTTTAATGCTCTCGGTCCAGTCCAGCTCTTCCAAGTCCTCAAGCAAACGCTCGGCATATTCCGTAATCCGCAGCACCCATTGGCGCATCGGCTTACGAATAACCGGATGGTTGCCGCGCTCGCTCAAGCCATTGATAACTTCCTCATTGGCAAGAACCGTCCCCAGCGCCGGGCACCAGTTAACCGGCACTTCAGCTACATAAGCCAAGCCTTTATTGAACAGCTGGATAAAGATCCACTGCGTCCACTTGTAATAGTCCGGATCTGTTGTGCTGAACTCGCGGTCCCAGTCGTAGGAAAAACCAAGCGATTTAATTTGACGGCGGAAATTGTTGATGTTCTTGACTGTAATTTCACGCGGATGTTCACCCGTGTCCAGTGCATGCTGCTCAGCCGGCAAGCCGAACGCATCCCAGCCCATCGGATGAAGCACGTTGTAGCCGCGCATTCTCTTATAACGAGAGACGATATCCGTTGCCGTGTAACCTTCCGGATGGCCGACATGAAGTCCCGCTCCGGATGGATAAGGGAACATATCAAGCGCGTAAAATTTCGGTTTTCCTGCATCCTCAGTCGTCTTGAACGACTTGTTCTCATCCCAATGCTTCTGCCATTTCGGTTCAATGACTAACGGGTTATACCCCTGCTGTTCCTGGCGTTCCTGTGCCATAACGAATTGCCTCCCTATTCTCTCTTCCATGTCAATCCAGTCCTTATCAGAAAACAAAAAAACTCCCGTCCCTAGCGACAACGCTAGGGACGAGAGATTATTCTCCCGTGGTACCACCCTAGTTAGCAAACGACATGCTTTGTCGCTGCTCACTCTTAGCCCTTAACGCAGGCGAAACGGCACGTTTACCACTGAAATCGTGTTCACGCGCGGCTCCAAGGCGAGTTCGCTTCACGTTGGTCCGGCTTGCACCTACCGCCGGCTCTCTGATCCAAACGCTGCTAAAGCTACTGCTCCTCTTCAACACCTAAACAGATAGTTCGATTATAAATAAGCGAATCCTGTCATGTCAAGGCGCAGAACGCCCGGAATCGGTCAAATTCACTTGATTGCCGCAAAAAACAGCCGTTCTGCTTCCGAATCAGGCGCATCCAGCGTGAAATCAGCAAATTGCTCCACGCGGCTGAAGCCTGCCATTAGCAGTGATTCCCGAATCCACTCCGCATCATACGCCCGCTGCACGTGCATCTCCTCGATGCGCGAGAATCGGTTGTCTCGCGAGCCGCTCTCCTGCGCAAATATCGTAAGGCGATGCTCGATTTCTACCCGCTCTTCATCCAGCTCGCAGGTCCAGATATAAGCCACATCCGGATCATCGAGTACAAACGGCTGCTCCGCGGCATACCGAGCTAACGTATTCGGCGCATGAACATCGAAGAGGAACAGACCGCCTGGTTTTAAGCCTTGATAGGTTGCCTGGAAAGCGGCTTGAACCTCATCTTCTTCCGTCAGATAGTTGATACAATCGCAGAAGGAGATAACGGAATCGACCTCTTCGCCAATCTCCCACCCGGTCATATCCTGCTGGAGCCAAGTGATCGAACCGCCGCTGCGCGAAGGTTCTTCCCCCCACTTGCTTTGTCCGATGGTCAGCATATCGGAGGAGAGGTCAATCGCGAAGACCTGATAGCCGCTTCGCGCCAACGGAATCGCAATGCTGCCGGTTCCGCATCCCAGATCAACGACAGACTTCGGCGTTCCGTACCTTGTCCAGCATTCCTCTGCAAACTTCAGCCACTGCGGATACGGCATCTCTTCCATCAGCCTGTCATACACGGAGGCGAAATGCCGATAAGCTTCCATCTCTACTCCCCCGCGTCTGCAGCAGAAGCAGACGAGGTCGAAACCGCCGCCGCCTTCGCTTGCTCGGTCAGCTTCGTCCAGCTTCCTTCTTGGACGACAAGTCCTTCACGCATCAGCTTGCCGATCGCACGCTTGAACGCTCCTTTGCTGATGCCGAATTTCTGCTTGATGATTTCGGCTTGCGTTTCATCCGAATATGGCATCGCGCCGTTCGGGCGTTCCTTCAAGAACGTGAGAATCCGCTCCGAATCTTCCACGCGTCCTACTTCCTTGCGCTGATTCATGGATAGATTTACCCGTCCATCCTCACGGACGAAAGTGACACGTGCTTTCACGCGCTCGCCGAGTCGAAGCAACCGCGTCCGCTCATCCGCAGGGATAAAGCCGTATGCGCCAAAACCGATCACGCCGCCATCAATCATGACAAACGATCCGATCTTAAGCGTCTTCGTTACCCAGCCTTCAACCCAAGTGTTATGCCAAGCTTGAGGCGCATGGAATGCCAATTCGGCCAATTCTTCCTCGAATGCCACTTTAGCAACAAGACGACCGATTTTGTCATGAGCAAGAATGACGTGAACCTCATCGCCGCGTTTCGGACGCAGCTCCTTCAGTTCCGGCTGCTCAGACAGCGGCAGCAGCAGCTGACGGCCAAGCCCCATCTCAAGAAAGGCTCCGATTCGCGGATGAATATCCGCTACAGCCAATCTCGCCACGGTGCCGAGCTGAATGAGCGGCGTCTTCATCGTCGCGGCGATGCGATCCTCTGAATCAAAGAACAGAAATACATCATAGAACTGCCCGATTTGCGGACGATGTCCAACAAGCTCGGTATAGTGCATCAACACTTCGGATTCTCCGTCGGTCATGAAATAACCGTAAGGCGAAACTTCGCGCGCCAGCTTAAGCTTCATCGTAGTACCGGCTATTAGACTCATGCGAATTCCACGACCTTCGCGTCGGACCACAGACGTTCGATATTGTAATATTCGCGTTCTTCGCGGTGGAACACATGGACAACGACATCACCGATGTCTACCAGCACCCATCTTCCCGTATCCTGGCCTTCGATTCCGCGAACGCGCACGCCGCGCGACTCCGCCTGTTTGCGGATTTCCGTTGTAATGGCCTGCACCTGCACATCCGAATTCCCGTGACAGATAACAAAATAGTCCGCTACAAGCGAAATGTTCTTCAAGTCAAGCGCGATTACATTTTGCGCTTTTTTATCATCGGCTGCCTTAACTACAAGCTTGAGCAGCTCGTCGGAATGAACCGTCATAGCCCCGCCTCCCGTATCGTTAGTAGTAAATCATTGCGCGCTGCAAATGTCAGCGGATAAATACGTTTACCCTGCTGCAGCAAATAAGTAATCGTTGAATCAAAGCCTGCGACCAAGGCGCGTTCCAAGCTATGCTCCGCTAATTCCCGGATAGATTGCACTGCGGGAAAATCACGTCCGGGCTCCATATAGTCAGCCAGGCAGACGATCTTGTCCATCAACGTCATCCCCTCGCGACCGGAGGTGTGGTAACGGATCGCATCTAAAATGGCCGGGTCTGTGACGCCGTAATCGCGCTCGGCAACGAACGCGCCGACAGGCGCATGCCACAGCTCTTTATCGAACGCCAGCAATTCAGCGGGAAGTCCTTCTTCCCGAATGATCGCTTCCATACGGGAGGTGGCCCAATATTTGGCAACATCATGTAAAATAGCTGCCTGCTCTGCCTTAACGGGATCGGCGCCAAACCGCTCCGCGAGTATGATCGAAGTCTCCATTACGCCAACCGTATGCGTCCATCTCCGCTCCGGCATCTCGGCTTTTACCCTGGCAATCATCTCATTACGATTCATAGAGACCGTTCCTTCTGATGAACGAATACACCTTCTCCGGAACAAGGAAACGAATCGACCGCCCCTGTGCACGGCGATTACGAATATCTGTCGATGAGATACCGATTTGCGGCATCTCTATGATGGACAGCCTTTCCTGCAGAAACGCGGGAAGCGCGTCAACCTTCAGCTCCTCACCGGCTCTGCGAACACCAATAAAACGAACCAACGCTGCCAATTCATTGATTTGGTGCCACTGCGGCAAGTCATTGACGCGGTCCGAACCGATAATGATGCTGAACTCTCGATCGGGGTACAGCTCCATGAGCGATTTCACCGTATCGATCGTGTAGCTGGTGCCTTCCCGCTCCAGCTCCACATCCATCCCGCGGAAATGAGGTTGGAAATCAATGGCACGGTACACCATCTCCAGCCTGGTTTGGCCGTCAGCAAGAGGCCCGTTTTCTTTCAGCGGCGGATGGCCGGCAGGTATGAACCAAACCTCGTCCAGTCCGCAAGCTTCACGTGCCGATTCGGCAGCAAGCAAATGGCCATAATGAATGGGGTCGAACGTTCCGCCCATAAATCCCACTTTAATCAACGACATGACTCCTCTCGCCTTAGCCGAACCCGCCCTTATGGAAGCTCGATTGTTTTGTTATCTTTCGATTCTTTGTACAATACGATCGTTTTGCCGATGACTTGAACAAGCTCGGAGCCGGATTCTTCCGCGATCCATCGGCCTACTTCTTTAGGGTCGTCCATGCAATTGTTGAGCACCGATACTTTGATCAATTCCCGAACCTCAATCGCTTCTTCGATATGGCGAACGAGATGATCGTTGGTGCCGCCTTTACCTACTTGAAAAATCGGCGTTAAATGATGCGCAAGCGAGCGCAAATGACGTTTTTGTTTACCTGTTAACATATGTGATTCCTTCTCTCGTCAAAATAAAAGCTGCACGTTCCTTATTTGGCGAGCAGCGCTTCCAGCACCGTCTCCCGCATAGCGGCGACCGGAGCCGGACGGCCCGTCCAATATTCAAAGGCGTACGCGCCTTGATAAATAAACATTCCGAGCCCGCCGTGAATGCGGCAGCCTCGTTCTTCCGCTTCCGCGAGAAATCTCGTTGTCAGCGGGTTATAAATCAGATCGCTCGCCACCGTATCCGGCTTCAGCCAAGCACTGTCGATGGGCGTGGCTTCCACATTCGGATACATGCCAAGCGAGGTTGTATTAATAATGATGTCATGCAGACCGCAGGCTTCCTGCAATTCTTCCTGCCCAATGGCGCGAATCGAAGGCACCAGTGCGCGGAATGCATCCGCAAGCTCTTCGGCACGAGCGACCGTACGGTTGGAGATCGTAATGGAGCCGACGCCTTCACGGGCCAGAGCATACAGAATGCCTCTTGTCGCTCCGCCTGCACCGATAATAAGCACATTCGCACCGGCAAGATCCGACTTCGCCTCTTCTTTAAGCGATCGAACATAACCAAGACCGTCTGTATTATAGCCCGTCAGGTGACCGTCTGTGTTCACGATCGTGTTCACGGCACCAATCGCCTGCGCGCTCTCGTCGATTTCATCAAGCAGCGGCATGATCTCGAGTTTATGCGGGATCGTCACGTTCACGCCGCGGATTCCCATCGCGCGCACCCCTGCCACGAAATCGCCAAGTCGGTCACCGGTAATATGAAAAGCGGTGTAAATGCCGTTGATTCCGGTCTCTCGGAATGCCCGGTTCATCATAATCGGCGATTTCGAATGCCGGATCGGATCCCCGATTACACCGTAGAGCACGGTATGGCTGTCCACTGCGTTGCCCATCCTTCTGTTCACTCTCCCCATGCAAGATGAATCGGCTGTTAGGCTATTCGATTAAATCAATGCATCACGCTGCAGCACTCGAATCCCCTTCGGCGCAAATACATCAATCAGCGCGCCGCTGCTGCCGTTGATATGAATCCAGCCCAGACCGGAAATAAACACATCCGTATCCGTGCCGCGTTTGATCGTCATCCGATGGCGCGTCCAAGCCGGCATTTCCGCCAGCTGCTCCTTGGAAGGAGGCGCGAGCATTTCGCCTTTATGCGTTTCGTAGAGCTCATCCGCGCGTTCCAGCTTCGTCCGGTGTACCTGAAGCGCATTCGAGACATAGAGGGAGAAAGATTGGCGATCCCCTTCTATGAAATCAAACCTCGCCAATGCGCCGACAAACAACGTTTGCCCCTCATTCAGCTGATAAACGAGCTGCTTGATCGGTTTATCCGGCAGCAACGCGCCAAGCACCTCGCGCGGCACGATCTCTGTCATCCGGTGCGTATACACGATACCGGGAGTATCGATGATTTCATTCCCGTCATCCAGCGGAATATGAACCGCATCAAGCGTTGTACCCGGGTAACGGGAAGTGGTCAGCTCGCGATCCAGATCGCTATAGTCGCGAATCAGCCTGTTGATCAGCGTCGATTTGCCAACGTTGGTGGCGCCGACAACATACACATCCCGCTTACCGCGGTGTGTGCCGATGGCTTCGATAACGCGATCAAAGCCGATATTGCGCTTCGCGGAGCAAAGCACCACATCGACAACCTTCAAGCCCTGCGCCTTCGTTTGCTTCTGCACCCAGTTTAGAATCCGGTTCGGGTTAATACTCTTCGGCAGTAAGTCAATCTTGTTCACGACCAGCAATACGGGATTGTTGCCCACGAACCGCTGCAAGCCGGAGATCAAACTGCCTTCAAAATCAAACAAATCCACAATATGCACAACCAGGCTTTGCGTATTCGCAATCCCGCTTAGCAGCCGTAGAAAGTCGTCTTGATCCACAGCGATTGACGCTGCTTCATTATAGTTCTTGATTCGGAAGCATCTTTGGCAGATGGCCGGATTCTTGGCAAGCGCCGCTTGCGGGATGTACCCCAGCTTATCGGATGATTCGGTCTGCAGCTTGACACCGCAGCCGGCGCAAGCCAGTTTGTCTTCTTGATGGTAAGTAGTCATGATTTCTTATGTTCCTCCTCGGGCCATAGCCCTTTCTTCCGCAGACGGGATAGGGCAATGCGTTCCAGAAACCGATTGAAACGGGTCATGATTCCTTCATCATGTGGTGCGATTGGACGGACGAGAATTGTAAACAATCCCATCCTTCTTCCGCCAAGCACATCTGTCATCATTTGATCACCGATTACGACCGTTTGCTCCGCAGGCAAACCAAGCTCCTTAAGCGCGCGAGTGAACGCCCTTCCAGCCGGCTTTCGGGCAGCATGAACGAACGGAATATTCAGCGGATCCGCGAACTTCCCGACACGTGTCTGATTATTGTTGGATACGATGACAACCTTGAAGCCAAGATTATCGCGCACATCGTCGAGCCATTGGACAAGCTCCGGCGTAGCCAGCGGTTCTCTTGCTCCCACGAGTGTGTTGTCGAGGTCTGTAATGATGCCTCTCATCCCTTGCTCTTTCAAGGTATGCAAATTGATATCATAAATGGTATTGACGCGCATGTGCGGCAACAGCCGTTCAAACATAGTTTCGACTCCCCTGCTTATCGCTATCACGCAAACTATACCATAATTAGTGAATTTGTTGCAAAAAAGCCGCTAAAGATGCGTAAACGCACCTCTTAGCGGCTTGTAAGCCCAGTTATCCCAAATGCTCCCGGATATGTTTCATCGTCAGCGACAAACGATCTGCTTCTTCCCTCGTCATCGTCTTATTGCTGTACATCGCTTGCTCGAATGCCACTTGAACCTCACGGAAATGCGTCTGCAGCGAAGAGAGTCTTCCCGACCAGCGTGCCATCGTCTCCCGGACCGTCTCATACTCATTGTAGTCGAGTCCCTTCTTGCGGCAATACTTGATCAAACGGTTCGTTTCTCTCACAATTCGCTCATTGATCGTGGCGGAACCGCCGCGAGATCGTTTGAATTGAGCCAGCAACGGTCGGTAGCCAAGCACCGCGAGCAGCAGCGCAAGCACGGATGCTGCCGTCCAGAACATCCAAGCTTTAACCTTAAAGCCGCCTTCTTCAGCAGGCTGTGTCTCGTTGTCCAGCTCCGGAACCGGAACAGGTGCGAGCTCGGGTTCCGCTGCGTCCTTCGGCACCGCATAAGGGAATGCGAATCCGGAAGTCGCTTCGAACGGCAGCCAGCCATAACCGTTAAAATAAATTTCAACCCATGAATGCGCATCCGCGTTTCGCACGGTATACGTACCTGCGTCGCTCTCCTCCGGTTCGATGCCCGTCATCCCTTGGAGACGCTGCATATCCGGATCGACCGGCTTCGAGCCCGGCGAGTATCCCTTCACCCATCTGGCAGGAATGCCAAGCGTGCGTGACATTACGGCAAGTGAAGTCGAGAAGTAATCACAATAACCCTCGCGTACTTCAAATAAGAAGGAATCCACAAAATCATCACTGACTCGCTTCGATAAGTCCGGTGTATTGGTATAAGAGTAGGTGGCCTGCAAATAGGAGACCAATAATTTCACTTTATCGTACGGCGTTGCAGCTGTAGACGTTATATTCTGAGCCAGCTGTTTGACACGAACCGGTAACGTATCCGGCAGCTGCAAATACATCGGATCGATGTCCTTGCTTAGCGTTGCAGGTGCTCCGGTTTCCATCGCAGCTACATCCAGAATCGGAATGCTCGATTGAATGATATAACTCTCGGGGTAGCCTGCCGCGCCGGACTTGGGAAGCCGCAGCTCCCAGGAATCAGACATCCAGCTCAGTTTAGGCAGCGACGTATTCTTGCCGTTCACCGCAACCACGGAAGAGATCGGTCCTGCGCCGAATAGGACCGGATACTTCTCCTTCTTCAGCATCGTTACCGTCTGATCGACGACCTCTGTCTTGGTCGTATCGGCAATGCCGTTTGGTTTCAGTACCTGCTTGCTTTCGATAGAGCCTAGTGCCTTCTCTTTCTTCTCCTGCGGCGCCTCCGTCCAGCCCTTACCGCTATAGAGCGACTTCGTTTCGCCGCGCCAATAGCTTCGTTTGGTGGTCGTGACGGTCATGACCGGCGTGTAGTCGAATTCAAATCCGTTGCCCAGCTCATTGTCATCGCGGCTGTAGCCGGATTGCCCATCCGCATTATTCTTCGAAGCCGGTACAATAATTGCTTTATCGCCAACCAAATTGGGAATCGATTCGCCGCGCGCTTCTTTCCACGCCGTATAGGGATCCGTCAAGATCGGCTTCACGGCCGGAACAAACAATCCGGCACCCATAACGAGCGTAATAATGAGCAGCATCGGCAGAAACAGACTGAGCGGATACTCAAGCAGCTGCGCCCAATTCTCAGGATGGCGTTCCTTGAATCTGGAGAAGTGGCTCGCGACCAGCCAGCCAAGTCCGATAAAGACGAGCCATGCAATTTCGTCCCACAAATGGATCGGCGTGAACAAGGAATCTGCCGCAGCCAGCGATAGAATAGCAAGTCCCACGGCCATCATCATATAAGCTCGTTTATGGCGCAGCAGCACAATCGCATGGAATACGGCCCATACGCCAAGGCTTATCCAGATAAATGGCGTCAGCTGATCGTACTGGAGTTTGAACCAATCCAGCCATTGCGCGGCGGACCGTTTATCGCCTTCGAAGGCCACCCACACGTACCCCGAGTAAGCGGCATTAAGGCCTACCAGCGACAGCAGCTGAACCGTGCCGGAAAGCAGCTTGGATGGGATGAGCAGATTAGCGGCAACTGCGGCAAACAGAATGCCATTGACGATGGTGTAGGTCTCCGACCACCAATAGTCACCCAGACATCGAATCCATTGATAGACAATAAGCGCGGAGAAAATAGCCGATAGTTTACTGTAAACATCCGCGGAAAACCATTTGATTGCCACACGATTGAAGGTTCTCATTACAGTTGACCTCCTTCAAGCGCGTCAGGCAGCTCCTGCAGCGAGCTGATCGAATGCACGGCGAAGCCGCTCTTACGCAGCAGCTTCATCCATTCGTTGCCGCGGATATCGCCTGCGATGGTTCTGCCGGCAGCGGTCTTGGACTGCAAATGGATGAGTACGGGCACGACGCCGCTGCGGTTTAGCCACTCCATGGCACGAATCGTTTCTTCGCCAACTTGCGGACTGACGATAACGACGAAAGACCCCGCCGCTGCAAGCGTCCCCGACTGCCGGATTGCGCGATAAAGAGGCTGTTCCCCGTCCGCTCTTACTCGGACCAGATGGTTCATCATCAGCTCGCGTTGTTCGGCGGACGCTTTAGGCGTAAACCCGTCACTCTTCGCTCCGACGGAAATCAACCCGACGGCCGTTGCTCGGCGAAGACCGAATTCCAGCAGCGAGGCGGCAGCCGAAACCGCCAGCTCGAATTGGTCCTTATTCTCATAGGCACCGGCATAGCGGTCCAGCATAACGACGGTTCTGGGAAGCGATTCACGCTCGAATTCCTTCGATTTCCACTGCCCCGTCTTGGCCGTGGCATTCCAATGAATCCTAGAAAGGCGATCACCGTAAATATACTCGCGGACACCGTTGATCTGTGTCGTTTCTTTCGCCGATAAGCGTGATGCGGATGTCGAATACGGCCCTTTCGAGCCACGTTTCATTTGCCTCCACTGCCGAATCTCGACGATTCGGGGGTAAACGGTGAACGGCTCCGACGATTCGAATGACCCCGTATGCTCGAATAAACCGAATATATCCCGCGTGGAGCATTCTGTTGAATCAAACCGGTATACGCCGCGTTCAAGCGGCGGTGTTACATATTGAACAACGCCGTTTCTCCGATAGTTCGGCACAAAGGAAGCTTCAATCGGAATTACGGTTCCGCTCAGACTCTTCAAACGGTCACGAACGAGGACATAAGGGATTGGCCAGACGCCGGGAATTTGCATGGTCAGACTGACTTCAAGCCGTGTTCCGGCAGACAACGCCTGCTCGCTGATCGAGTTCGCACCGTTGCTCAGCCTCCTCACGCCGGTCACAGACGCAATGCCGCTCCATCTGCCAAAGACCAGATAAATAAGAAGGACATTAAAGATACAGAACAACATGAAGGACGTTTTACCGCCTTGAAAAAGTAAAAATAAGAGCGAAATCACATAGACAAGGCCGATGAAACGCCACCTGAACATTGTCGCTTTAGCCGTAAGCATAAGCGTCAGCGCTCCATTCGGACAGGGACATTCGTGTCGCGGATGACGGACTGAATCACGTCCTCAGGCTTCAAACCGTTCATTCTGGATTCCGTATGCATAATAATCCGGTGGGCAAGCACCGAAGAAGCCAGCAGCTTCACATCATCGGGAATGACGTAATCCCGTTCCTGCAGATAAGCATTTGCTCTGGCAGCAGCGGTCAGGGAAATCGCCGCACGCGGGCTCGCCCCCAGCTGTACGCCGCTGTGTGCACGTGTTGCGCGGACGATCCGTACGATATAATCGGCAACCGCTTCGTCGAGATGTACACGTTTAACCGCTTCCATCATGACGGCGATCTGCTCGACATCGACTACTGATTCCAACTTATCTGCCGGCGAGGAGGCATTAGGAGCGATAATCATTTGTCTCTCCGTCGCGGCATCGGGGTATCCCAGCGTAAGCTTCATCATAAAGCGGTCAAGCTGTGCTTCCGGGAGTGTATAAGTGCCATCGAATTCAATCGGGTTCTGCGTGGCAATCATCGTGAACGGCACCGGCAATTCATGAGACTCGCCATCCACCGTAACATGATGCTCTTCCATCGCTTCCAGAAGCGCCGATTGTGTCTTCGTGGTGGCCCGGTTTATCTCGTCGACCAACAGCAAATTCGTCATGACCGGACCGGGCCGGAACATAAACGTTTCATTCTTCGGATGATAGATGGCAACGCCCGTTATATCAGTCGGAAGCAGATCGGGATTACATTGAATTCGTCGGAATTGGCCGCCTATTGTACGGGAGAGCGCTTTTACAAGCTGCGTTTTGCCTGTCCCAGGGACGTCCTCGATCAGCACATGGCCGCCTGCAAGCAGCGCCGTCAGCAGTCTCTCGATTTCGACTTCTTTACCCAATATACAACTGCCTAGATTACGGCGAATTTCCTTACATAAGCGATACTCAGCTGTACGATTGTCCATGACAATTCCTCCCGGATGATGGTAGTTGGATATGAGTGTTGTGATTCTATTATTTTACAAAAAATACAACAACTCGTATAGCAACATATCCGCCAAAAAAAATTGGAGAATCCCACAGGGACCCTCCAATTCAGTGAAATTGCCTATATTTTCCGCTATTCCATAGGGTTGTGAGCAGCTCCCGTCACCCTTTAGGCCGAACCGCCAGCGCTGCCAAAAATGAGAAAATGATCGCGGCGGAAATCCCCGCGCTCGTGATGCTGAATATGCCGGTAATGATCCCGATCCAGCCATCTTGCTGATACTCGGTTACCGCGCCGTGCACAAGCGCGTTACCGAAGCTCGTTATAGGCACTGTTGCTCCTGCGCCGGCAAATTTGACCAATGGCTCGTACAAGCCGACCCCGTCGATCACGGCTCCTGCGACAACGAGCGTTGCCATCGTATGCGCGGGTGTCAGCTTCGCGATATCAAACATGAGCTGGCCGATGACACAGATCCCTCCGCCTACGATAAAAGCCCATAAATAGATCATGTAAGCTCTGCTCCTTTCTTTCGCTATTAGTTGTGCATCGGACTTTCAATCGCCACGGCATGAGCGATACAAGGGATCGATTCGCCCTGCTGGAACGAGAGCGGAGAGAGCAGTGCGCCTGTCGCGCAGACCAGAATCCGCTTCAATTCCCCCTGCTTCAACCGCTTGAGCAAATGACCGTAGGTCACTACCGCCGAGCAGCCGCAGCCGCTTCCGCCGGCTTGCACCTTCTGGTTCTGCACGTCGTAGACCATCAAGCCGCAATCGCCAAAAACAGTGTCCTCCATCGGCACGCCGTCCCGCTTCAGCAGATCCTTGGCAATACCATGACCGACGGTTGCCAGATCCCCCGTCACGATCAAGTCATAATCCTTCGGCTGTCTGCCTGTGTCGTTGAAATGAGCCTGCAGCGTGTCGACCGCAGCCGGAGCCATCGCCGCTCCCATGTTAAACGGATCCGTAATACCCAGATCAACAATGCGCCCGATGGTCGCGCATTCCACGACGGGACCGTCCCCGGACGGGGCAACAACGACCGCGCCCGCTCCGGTTACGGTGTATTGCGCCGTCGGCGGTTTCTGAGAGCCATATTCCGTCGGATAACGGAATTGTTTCTCCGCCGTACAGTTATGGCTGCAAGTCCCCGCGAGCACATATTCGCCCGAACCGGAATTGACGATAAGCGACGCAATGGCGAGCGATTCCATCGACGTGGAGCAAGCGCCGAAAACACCAAGATAAGGGGCGCCGATCGTTCTGGCCGCGAAGCTGTTGCTAATAATTTGGTTCATCAGATCGCCGCCTACATAGAACTGCAGCTGCTGCTTGTTCACTTTGGCATATTTCAGCGCCATTTCGGACGCTTGCTCAAGCAAGAGACGCTCCGCCTTCTCCCAGCTCTTCTGCTGCATGTCGAGCTCCGGATGGACAAGATCAAAATCTGCTGCAAGCGGTCCTTCGCCTTCGTCCGGACCGACGACCGTCGCAGCGCCGATAATGACCGGACGTTGATCAAACCACCATGTTTGTTTACCGCGTAGCATGGAAACTCCCCTCGATTCCGAACACTAAATAGACGATACCGACAACAAATGCAGCAACGACGCCAAAAACGATGACAGATCCTGCCAGCTTGAACATGTTGGCCCCTACACCGAGAACAAGTCCTTCGCTGCGATGCTCAAGCGCTGCGGAACACATCGAGTTCGCGAAGCCTGTAACGGGAACCGCCGTGCCTGCTCCTGCCCACTGCGCAATCTTGTCGTAAACGCCAAGACAGGTCAGAATGACAGAAATGAAAATGAGTACCGCTACCGTCGGATTGCTCGCATCTTCTTTGGACATATGGAGCCCATAGATGAACGCTTCCGATATGGCTTGTCCAAGTACACATATAAACCCACCAACTATGAAAGCCCGAACGCAATTAGCCAGCACGGATCGTGCCGGCTCGCGTTTTTTGGCGTAATCCTGATATTCTTTAGGTGACATAGACATTTTTTTGTATTTGCCTTGTCCTGCGCTTTTCGTTGCGATGATGGTTGCCTCCTTGGGTTCGTCTTTCTGGAGTATGTGTTAAATTGTCGTCCATTATGCCGAATTTGGCAGAGGAGACAGGTGATTAAACAAATGCAAATAAACCTTCAGTTTGGCAACCAAAGGTTTACACGGCAATGCTCGGAAATTGAAACTTATAGAAACGCGATAAACAACAATACGACAAGCAGCACGAACAGCACAAGCGCAAGCAGCATCGTAACTCTACGGGCATGTTGCTCCATTTGCATGTGGGGAGGCTCCTCTCCGCCTGAAACGGCTTCTGCGCTATCTTATGCGGGCTCGTGCGGATACGAGATTTGTCCAGCCGCGAATAAATCGATCAGCCCGAATTTCGCACGACCAGCCTGGCGGAAAGGATGATTTTCTCCGGCTGCGCCTCGGACTGTGCAAGCTTGCGCGCAAATTGCTCCACCGCTCGAATTCCCAGCCACTCCTTCGCCAAATCCACCGTAGTCAGCGGAATAACCGCATCCATCCCCGGAGCCGTGTTATCAATGCCGACAACTCTCACGTTCTTCATGACGCCTTTCTGATGCAGCAGCTGAAGCAGATATAGCGCGATATCATCGTTAGCGCAAATGTACCCATCCGGCAGTTCTTCTTGACGGTCATCTGCTTCCTTTCCGGCCATCGCGGTGTTGTACATGACATCTAATCGCCGTTCAAGTGCGGTTTGCCACGAATGCCATTGCGCGCTTCCATAAGGTACGGTCCATTTCTTCAACTGAGCGGCCGTCTTTCCCGGTTCACCGTCACCTCGCCGTCCTTCTTTCGCTTCATCCATCGCCAGCCTGCATCCCCACCATCGCTCGCGGAAACTGACGGCAAAGCTGTCGCGACCGACAAACGCAAGAGATTTGCAGCCCTGCGTCAACAAATGATGGCAGGCCATTCGGCCCGCATCCGTATTCGCATTAAGCACAGCATCCGCTCCGATCAACGGCTCTTCATGGTCGGCCAGCACAATCGGAAGACCAAGCCGCTTCAGCTTTAGCAGCGTGTCCAGCGGGCATTTCCCGGCAATAATGAACCCTGCCGCCGTACCGGCTGCCGCATCGTCAGCCTCCGGCTCCGGCTCCAGCCAATCCTGCGCGGTTCGATTATCCGCCATTCCGAATGTAAAAAACTGCGGCGTTAATCCATGCATCCGGCAGCCTGCCTCCAGCCCTTCTCTGACGCGCTGCCAGAAATGCGGCTCCTTCGCATGATGTTCATCTAAACCAATATGTACGATTCGCGTTACCTGCGCTTCTTCTGGCGGCCCGGCAGGTAGAGGACGCATCTTGTACCCAAGCGCGCCGGCCAGAGCCGTCACTTCCTTGCGAGTCGCCTCGCTGACGCCCGGTTTGCCTGCCAGCGCTTGGGAAACGGTATATTTGGAAACCCCTAAGCGGTCGGCTAATTGCTGCATCGATATTTTCTGTGCCACGGTTGCCATACTCCTTCACACTCGCAATAATTCCGATTGACTTTTCTTTAGTTTACCTCTAAAGTTGGCCCCGGATAAAGAGCAGATCAACCTAACAAACCTAACAATATGTGAACAAGAAGAACTAACGATGAGAGGCAGTGACATTGAATGAGCAGCACGATTCTATTCTATGATGAAAGTTTCCCTTATACCGGAGATCGCCCTGATGAAGCGACGCTTGCGTCGCTTAGAGAAAGCTTCCAAATCGTAACCGCAGCTGAGCTTGCCGAGCGGTTGCCTGGCGCTTCTGCTTATGTGCATCTTCATGGTTCGCATTTCCCTAAATCGGCTTGGCCGGCCATTCTGAAGCATGCTCAAGAAGGAAAAGGGCTGCTGACCGCAGGCGGCGCACCGTTTAAGACTCCTGTATATGAAGAGAACGGCGAGTGGCAGGTCGAGCCGGATCAAACGGCCTACCATCAGCAGCTCCATATCCACGAAGCCCTTCCGGTCACCGTGGATGGTGTTGCTAAACTGCAGCATTTCCGCGATATTCCGCTCTTCGCAGACTACGAATCGTCGTTTACCGTTGAGTCCACATTCGGCCTTGCGCTGCATGTCACAAGAGCGGATGACAAGCCCGGCGAGGGCGGCTCTGCCGGCCCGATCGACGCCCACATCTATCCGCTGCTTCGCGGGATTAGCGGAGACGGCCTTGCGCGCGAGCTGTCAGCGCCTGCGATCTTGCTGGAGCATACGAAAGGCCCTTTCAGCGGCGGTCGCTGGATTCTAATTAATCAGCCGCTGCGCGGCACGTTCTGGACAGGCAATGGCGCTGCCGCCCTTTCCGAGTGGTCCGGCTTTACATCGAATGGCGTTACGGAGCTATGGCTGAAGCCCAATTACGGCTCGTATGAGCTTGGCGAGCGTCCGGTCTTGATGCTGCAAGGTCAGCAGCTGCAATTGGCTCGTGACGAGCAGGCAAGCAACCATGCAGCAGCGGCGTGGTCGTTCCATATGCGCGTGCGCAAGGCGAACAGCAATACGGTCAGCGAGCCTACTCCTTCTTTTGTATATGAAGAGGCTGATTTCACTGAAGTATGGAACAGCAAGGCAGAGCTTGCGATTGGCCGAGAGCTGAGCATTCAACGCATCGTATTGCCGTTTAACGTAGAAGCAGGGTTCTATATCGTGGAATGCGAAGCCGTTTCCCCTGCGGGCGAGCGCCGCTTGCTCCGCCAAGGCTTCTGGGGCATGGATGAAGCGCTGCTCACTTCCGGCGAGATGATTACTTGCGACCGCGACTATTTCCGGAAAAACGGCCGTCCGCTGCCAATTGTCGGCATGACCTACATGACGAGCGACGTGGCGCGTAAATATTTGTTCCTGCCGAATGCCGCTGTATGGGATCGCGACATGGCGCAAATGAAACGCGCGGGCATCAACTCCATTCGTACCGGGATCTGGACAGCGTATCGCAGCGTCATGTACGTAGACGGTCATCCTTATGAAGAAGTGCTGCGCGCAATCGATGCTTTCTTCCTGACTGCAAAGCGTTATGATCTTGAAGTTACGTTCAATTTCTTTGCTTTCACGCCGGAAGCATGGGAAGGCGTCAACCCTTACCTGGATCCCCGCAGCGTAGAAGCGCAGAAGCGGTTCATCGCGGCTATCGTGTCCCGCCATGCCGAATCCAAGCATGTACATTGGGATTTGATCAATGAACCATCAATGTTCGATCCGACACGGATCTTCTCCGGACCGCGCTCGGCTCATGATCAGTTCGAGAAAGCCCATTATGTCAAATGGCTGCAAGAGCGCCATGGCTCGATCCGCTTGCTTCAAGAGCGCTGGAACATGACGCCTTCGGAGCTGCCTTCTTTCGAGTCCGCGAAACTTCCGGAAGCCAGCGAAATCAGCTTCGGTACGACCAATACGCTGAAGAAACATAGCGGTCCTTGGCTCGACTATACGTTGTTCACGATGGATATGCACAACCGCTGGGCATCCCAGCTCGTTGCTACCATTCGCGCGATTCAGCCGAAGCAGCTCGTGACCGTTGGCCAGGATGAAGGGCTTGGCGCTCAGCGTCCATCGCCGTTCTTCTATGCGCAAGAGGTCGATTATACAACGGTTCACTCGTGGTGGCTGATGGACAATCTCGTATGGGACGGTATTTTCGCCAAGGCACCGGATAAACCCAACCTCATTCAAGAGACCGGCATTATGTACGTCGAAACACCGGATGGCCGCGCTAAGCGCAGCGAGGAAGAGCTTCGCAACATTTTGGAACGCAAATATGCGTATGCCTTCTCTACGGGCGGAGCCGGTGCGGTTCAGTGGATCTGGAACATTAATTTCTACATGAACAATATCAATGAGTCCCATATCGGAGCGCTGCGCGCTGACGGGACCGAGAAGCCGGAAGCGAACGTATCGTATGATTTCGGCGCTTTCATGGAGCAAATTCGCGACTTGTTCGTGGATCGTAAGCTGGAAGAAGTTGCGGTAGTTTTCCCTTATTCCAATGACTTCTCGAACCGGAAGCTGGCTTACGGGGCAACGACCCGCGCTATTCGCACACTGTCCTACACGATGAATGTACATGCATTCGGCCTTGGGGAATACCAGCTGGATTCGCTTGCGGTTACGAAACCGAAGCTCATTATCGTGCCAAGCGCGCATAACTTCAGCAGCCAAGCGCTGGATCAGCTTCTAGCGCATGTGAAGGCAAATGGCGGCACGCTTCTCTTTACCGGCCCGCTCGGCCTTGACGAGTACTGGCGCCCGGTTGAACGTTTGACCGACGAGCTGGGACAGAACGCTGTCAGCAATTTGCTGCGCGAAGAGCTGCTTGAGCTTGGCAATGGCGCGCTGCACCCGATTTCCTTCGGAGGCGATCGCATTACGGACAGCAACAAAGGTGTCTTCGCTTCCGCTGATAAAGGCCCGGCTAAAGTAACGGATATCGCGCTTGGCGCCGGTCGCCTGCTCTGGTGCCCGCTTCCGCTGGAGCTGAACGAACGCCTTGAGCCGCTGCAAGCGGTGTACGGTGCAGCATTGGCGCAAGCCGGCGTTGCCGAAGAGCTCGAATGGCTGCATGGCGGGGAGCTGCCCGGCGTTTACGGCCGCAAGCTGGCTTTCGCTTCCGGCTCGCTTTACATCTTCGTGTCGGAATTCGGCTGCGATACGGCGATTGAAGTTCGCGATCCGCAGACGGGTGCCGCGTACGCCTTTACACTTCCACAGGAGCGGACTGTCATGTTCGCTTCAGATGCTGCCGGCAAACTTCTTGCGGTTTATCGTCCGAATGAAGTTCAGATCGACGTTTCCCTGTAATACAGTGAAGACAAGCAGAACGGAGTGAAGAGAACTCCCTGCTTGTCTTTTCTTTTTGTCATACAGGCTTCAAGGTCATGTTATAATGGTGAAATCCGTATCATTCTCAAGCCCTGTCGAACCAGGAAGGTATAGTAGCGGTTATGGGGTGCAGTTGGAGGAATCACGCATGCATGTAGGGAAAATCATCAAATTTTATCGCGAACAAGCACGTATGACCCAAGAACAGCTAGGCAGAGGCATTTGCTCGGATACGCATATCAGTAAAATCGAGCGAGGCTCGACGGATTTCTCACCTGAGGTCATTTCACTCCTTACCGAACGGTTGAATATCAACCTCGAATATGAGCTCGTTAAATTAAACACGATTAAGAAGCGATTATTTGCTTGGCATGAAGCGATCGTGATGCTGCTTCTAGATGAGATGGAAGCGATTAAGCTTGAGCTGGAGAATGAGCAGCTGATTCAAATCTCGGATTATACGGCACTCTACCAATTGATTCAGGCCAAATATTATCTGGCGCTTTCCCAGCCGGACGCCGCTTATACCATCGTTCAGAAGATGCAGCGCAGCCAGGCCAAACTCCCGACCTACGAGGGCAACCTCCTGCTTCATGTAACGGGAATCTGTTTTCTTGCCAAACAAGACTATCGGACTGCGATTGACACGTTGAAGCAAATTGACGCCGAGGAATATAACAATCCGGAATATTACTATCATATGGCCGTAGCCTATCATTGGATCGGTTCACACATGATGGCCTATTATTACGGGGAGAAGTCGCTTCGTTTCTTCAAAGACAGCCGGAACTTCGTACGCACCATCGATGCGGAGATGCTGTTGCTGCTGCAGGTTGTGTTCGATGATAATCGCAACCAAGCGGATATTATTTTGCGTTTTGAGAACTTGATTAAGACCTGCGATATCTGCAACACGCCGGAGCGTAAGAGGATCGCGCTGCACAATTTAGCCTATGAATATTTGGAACAAAACAATTACGAGATGGCATCCAAGTATTATCAAGCTTCGATGGAGCTGAATAATCCGAAGACGATGCTGTATCTGTTGTCGCTTGAAGGGTACATCCGCTGCTCCTTGCAGGGAAATCTGCTGAACAAAGAAGAGCTGCTGCGCGTTACGGAAGGCGGACTTCGGTCGGCGAAAGAAATACATGACCAAATGCTGCAAATTCGGTTCCAGCTCCTCCTCTATAAGATCGAAGAACAGCACGAGCAATATTATAGTTACCTGCGCAACAATGCGCTGGCCGTGATCCGCAAGAATGGAGACGCCATGCTGGTCGAGCGTTACGAGAAGGACTTATTCAACTATTACATGACAACCGGTCAATTGGAGCTGGCGCTGGAAACCGCCAGTTTCTTGATTAATAAAGAGAAGCCGCTAAACAAGAAAGAAGAGATGATACCCCGTTGATCCGGGAGTCATCTCTTCTTTTTTGTTGCATGGCATTGGCTGCCAACCAGTCTAGCCGTCAATCCAAGTCGTCTTGAGCTCAGCCGCCGCCCGCTTCGCTTGCGGCGGAGCCATATCCGGAACGCCGAGATAGATGAAGCCGAGCATCTTATCCTGCGGACGCAGGCCGAAGCTTTCATTCATGAGGGGATGATAGCAAGGCTCTCCGCTGCGCCATACAGCGCCAAGGCCCAGTGCGTGTATCGTAAGCAGCATGTTCTGGATGGCTGCATTTACTGCGCCGTATTCCTCAAGCTCGATAATATCGTGCCGCTCCGCGGGAGAGACGGCAACCGCGATAATAACAGGTGCGCGGAACGCTTTTTTCTTGGCTGATTCTGCTTTGATCTCATTCTCGGGCGATGATGGGTCTGCCTCGCCTGCAAGCGCAATACGCGCAAGCGCATCGCCGAGCTGCTTGCGTCCATCTCCGCGAAGGACAAAGAACCGCCAAGGCTCCGTTAAACGATGATTCGGCGCATAAATGCCCGCTTCCAAAATCTGCTCGATTACCGCTTTGTCGATCGGCTCCTGCGACACTTTGCCAATACTTCTTCTCGTTCGAATTGCCTCATGAATATTCATTGACCGTCTCCTATTCTAGTAAGTGATTCTATAATTGTAGCATATTTCATCTCGGAATTTGATCCGCGGATGCCATGTTACAAGTTCCCAATCGCAGGCTCGTGCTGTTATCTCAGCGAAAACACCAAAAAAAAATCCCGCAAGAATCGGCCAATACAGCCGACCCTGCGGGATTTTCGATCACAATTATGCCAATCCGGCCGCTGTATACACGCGGTCGAACCCGGCCTTGGAGCGCGCAAGCAGCTCCTCCGGCGATTGTGCAGGCGGCTCGGCAGTGAGAATCTCCTGCGTCACAGAACCTTTATAGCCAATCGCGTTCAGCGCGCGAAGGAACCCCGCCAAATCAATAACGCCCTCGCCCGGATAAAGTCTGCCGTTATCGCGTACTTCTTCAACCGGCAGGTCCGGCGCATCGTTAATGTGAACATGAACGATTTGATCCGGCGTTAATGCCTCGATATCGGCAATGGTCGAGCCGTTCGTGTACCAATGGTACGCATCGAATAACAAGCCGACATTCGGCTCGCCAATCGCGGCGATCCAATCGAGCGTTTCTTCCAGCGTCCACAGAAACGGATTCGCCCATGCGGTGCGCAGATGGTGAGGACCAACAAACTCCAGCCCCAAGGAGATGCCGTAAGCTCCTAGAATTTGTGCACATGTACGCAGTCTGCGTGTAGCCAGCACCGTAAAATGTGCCGCTTTAAAGTTCGTGGCCGGCAGCACATACGTGCAGCAGCGCGTGCAGCCCAGAGCCGCGGCAGCCGCTGCCTCTTCCGCCAGCTTGCTGAGCCCCTCGCGGAACTTCTCCTCCGAGTCCCGCCATTCCACGGACAGACCGATCGAGCCGATCGCTACTTCATGTTTCGCGAGAAGCGCCTTAGCGCCTTCCAACCCATTGCGCTCAATAAGTCCCTTCGCGTTAATATCTACCGTATGAAAGCCGTATTGACTTGCGGCTGCGATTAGATTCTCATCGCTTCCGATCTTGCCGAGTCCGGCATGTGATAACCCTCTTAACATAGTCGTAATCCTCCAATTGTTTTATAGATTCCAATCCAGCTTCACTTCATTGCCGGTGCGGGACGATTCATAGATCGCATCCAGCACCAGATTGTTCGTAAACCCGGACAGCGCGGACGTAATCGGCTGCTTGCCTTCTTGAATGCAGCTCAAGAAATGACGGCTGAGACGTAAGCGCTCATTCTCGTCGTTTTCCGGTTTGCTAAGCGGAATTTCCATCGGTTTATTGAACTTCTCCGTCAACAGCTTGCCTTGGGCGCCACGGTAACTTGCGCCGCCTTCCGTACCCATCAAATGTACGAATGGCGTATTATCCGTGTCCATATGAACGGCCCAGCTGACTTCAAGCGACAGCGTGCTGCCGTTATCCATTTTGATCAAAGCCGTTGCCAAGTCCTCGACATCATAGATGCCTTCCCAATTCGGCTTCCCCCATGTGCCAATCCCTTTGCGTTTAGGCCCAAACTCCGCATAGGTGGCACCGTAGACGGACACCGGCTTCGGATTGCCCATGAGGTAGAGCGCGAGATCCAGCATATGTACGCCGATATCAATCAACGGACCGCCGCCGGATTGATCGGAACGTGTGAACCATGTGCCCCAGCCCGGTATGCCTTTGCGGCGGTACCAGCCTGTTTTGGCCGTATAAATATGACCCAGCTCGCCGCGGTCAATCTGTTCCTTGATTTGCATCGGAACCGATTCCCAGCGCATCTGATGGGCGATCATGACGACGCGATCGGAGGAGCGGCTTGCTTTCAGAATTTGTCTGGCCGCATCGGCGTTGATGCCCATCGGTTTCTCCAGCAGCACATGTTTGCCGGCTTCAATCGCTTGAATAGCCAGCTCCGCATGATATTGGTTGGGTACGCCGATTACAACCGCATCCACGTTATCGCTTTGAATGAGCGCTTCAGGCGATGCCAGCACCTCGGCGATGCCGTATTCCTTGGCCCGTTGCTCAGCCAAAGGCAGAAACACATCTGTTATTGCGGTTATTTGGCAGAGCTCGCCAAGCTGCGAGAATTGTGCCGCGTGAACGCTTCCAATATTGCCTGCACCGATGATACCAATTCGAATCGCCATGTTAATCCATCTGCCTCCTCGGATCCATCACTTCTTCTACCATTTCTATGATAAAGTAGTACATAGAAAAAAGCGTGACTCATATTTCGATAAACGTCCCATTTCTTCGGAGGCTGCCCATTCTATGACCTTTTTTCCGGATTACTTGAAAACATACCCGAATATGGATTCCGCGTTTCCGCTGCATATGAGTTTGAACACACTCAAACAAGGGTTTCGAGCGCATCGCCACGATTTTCTGGAGTTCTCTTATGTGGTAGAGGGCCGAGGCCGGGAAAGCATCAACGATGTGAAACACGAGATGCTCCCGGGCACGTTTACGTTCGTGCAGCCCTATCAGGTCCACGAGATCTTCACCGAACCCGGCAGCACGCTTGTGCTCTACAACTGCAATTTCAGCATGGATTTGCTCATCGATTCCGGACACGGCGACGGTCTCTCCGATCTGATTGAACCAAGCCTCCTTGAACCCTATACGACTTTTACGGGCGCGAAGCAGGAGCGAATGCTCTTTCTCATTGAAGACATGCTGAAGGAGTATACGGGAAATGAACCATGGCGGCAGACTTTGCTGCAGGCGAGATTGAAGGAACTGCTCGTTTGTTTCGATCGGGAGCGCAGAGCGAACCGGCCGGAGAACGTTCCGTTAACCTCCCCTGCCAAAACCAATCCGTCGATCTGGCCCATCATCCATCACATTCACCGCAACTATCGCGATGAGCTGACTTTATCGCAGCTATCCGATCGTTTCGGCATGAGCGTCTCTCGCATCAGCGAAGTGATCAAGGAAACGACCGGCCAAACCTTCGTTCATTTCGTGCAAGATTTGCGCTTGCGGCATGCTACCAGCCTGCTGGTGTCCACCGACTTCAGCGTCGTCGATGTCGCGCTTGAAGTCGGCTTCGGCTCGTACAAAACCTTTGTCCGCATCTTCCGCGAACGCAAAGGCATGGTGCCGATGGCTTATCGCAAAGCAAAACGGCCCCAGTGATGGGCCGTTTCGTATCAGAAGCTACACGCGGTGCAGGCTCTTCCCTTTCTCTTCCTTTACCTCGCGCCACATTTTCCGCCACTCCGTTACATCGGTCAGTACGCTTGCCGGGTCGTACGCACTCCGCACCGGGAAGGATGGATGTATCGATCGCCCGGACGGAGCACCCGTCTTATGATAACGCAAATCAATCGACCAGCGGATAATATCCGAACGATTGGAGATCCCTCTATGCGGCGTATACTTGTTCATAATGACGAGGCCGCCTTTCTTGCACTCCGCCAACACCGGCGTTACGGCAGGCAGCTTCTCAGGCACGATCGTCGTGCCGCCTTCTGAGCGATGGTTGATATACCCCTGTTTGAACACATGCGGCATGATCTCCATGCACCCGGTTTCGGCGGTTGCATCCACAAGCGGCAGCCAGAACGTAATGATCTCCGATGCTTCCGAATCCGGCGAAGTGACGGCGCAATCCTGATGCCAAGGCACATTTTGAAAATAATCCGGTTCCGACTGCGTCGACTTCGCGGGATGTTTCGCGCGAATATGCTGAATCGGGTTGCAGCTGAGCTCCGTTCCTAACAGGCATTCGACCAGATCAAGCAGCCCTTCATTCCCCATGAAACGAAAGATAGCCTCTCCCAAATAACCGTTAATATCAAACCCCCGGCATATCTCCTTGCTCTGCTCGTACAACCTCGTATAGCGCTTCTCAAAGGGTTCATCCTCGTACAGCTCCGTCAGCTTGCCCTCAGCCAGAAGCTGTCCGGCTCTTGCGTCAAGCTCAGCCGAAAGCTCGTCGATAACGGGCCGCAGGTCCTCATCCGTGAATACATTCGGCACAATCAAATACCCTTCGGTTTGATATCGGATCAATTGCTCAAGCGTTAATCGCATTTGCCCACCGACCGCCTTTGAACTGGAATTGTTCTTCTCTTCTTCATCATAGCGGCGCCGCGTGCTGATAGGAAGGTAGAATCTTACACCGAATGCGGACTATATTATCCGATATTCGCTCGGCGCGCGGCCATGATGTCTGCGAAATAATCTCGCAAAATAAGAAGCGTCCTCGTACCCGAGCAGCTCAGCGATGGTGAACACAGGAAAATCCGTATAGAGCAGCAGCTTCTCTGCTTCCGTCATCCGCAGCTGCTGCAAATAAGCCATCGGCGTCATGGATGTATGCGCTTTAAATACACGGCACAAGTAATTCGGCGTCCAATGCACATGGTGGGCAAGCTCATCCAGCTTAAGCTGTTCACCGATATGAGCGCGCATGTATTGCTGCAGCGTATTGATTTCATTGGCCAGCGCTCTCGCATTTCGTGCCTTCGAAGTCGAATCAACAAGCTGCCCGCTAAGCTTCCCTATCGTTTGTTCGATTCGCAGCACCAGCTCGATCACCATCAGCGACAGATGCTCTGCCGTGACATAGCGATTGCCGGGATCAAGCAGCCGATTGAAGCCTTCAAGCAGAAAAGGCCTTAAAGCAGGCGGTACAAGTATGGGCTCGTCACGGAAACCGGCAGGCAGCACATAGCCTCTTTTGTCCTCGATCCAATCAAATAGGTTCACCGTCTGCGCGGGCTCGTTGCTCTCTTCATCACGCAGCAGAAACGTGCATTCCAAATTATGCAGGCCGATATCATCATCCGCATGAAATTGATGCCATTCATTCGGGTTGATGACATACAAGAAGCCGGGCAATGCCCGGCTCTTCCTGTCGTTAACGAGGAAGCTGCCCGCTCCCCCGGTAATATACATCAGATGAAATACCGGATGTTGGTGCCTTGTCGTCAACATCCCTTTACGGCCTTGCCGTCGATCGGTAGTAATATGCTCCGGACGTAAGCTTTGCCCTTGCATCACCAGCCGTATGCTCATGCACCAGTCACCTCGTTACCGTTTGTCGACTTGCACGCGTCCGGAGAAGAAGGTTGCTCCTCTTCCCATATCCGCCACCCGGTCCGGAGTGAGCGCATTAACCAAAGCCTTGCCGCCGCCGGCTTCGTCGGCCCATAAGCCTTGGCTTACGACGACACCCGCCAGCACATCATCGCCTACCGCCGCTGTCAGCTCGCAGCTGGCGCGGTCATTCCATACCCGAATGGCATCGCCATTCGCGATGCCTCGCGCTTGTGCATCGGCCCGGTTCATGTGCAGTTTCGGCGTTTTCTCCATGGCGATATGCTTGTCGTTATTGGAGAACGTCGAATTCAAGAAATTATGATTGGCAGTCGGAATGAATAAGAACGGATATGGACCATCCTCAACAAGCGGAATGTAAGTCGGCATTGGCGGGTAGCCTTTGCGTTCCATAGCCGCGGAATAGAGCTCGATCCGTCCGCTCGGCGTCCGCAGCTTGCCTGGGAACAGCGGCTTCACATCGGCTTTCAACGCCCCGTGCTCCCGCAGCGATTGCAGCGATATCCCGGCCAAATTCGGATTATTCGGGTTGTTCAGCGCCTGCACGATCATCGCATCATCGGAATCCTGAAGTGCTTCTTCCTCATATCCCATGCCGGCAGCAAGCAGTCTGAACACATCGGAATTCGACTTGCTTTCCCCATATGGCGCTGCAACCGGCTGCTGCAGATGCACATAATGATGCCAATAGGAGAGGTACAAGTCGGTATTCTCAAAAGCGGACGTTGCCGGCAGCACAATATCCGCATAAGCCGCCGTCTCGGTTAGAAACAGATCATGCACGACCGTAAACAGATCCCCGCGCAATAGGCCCTCTCTTACTTTGGTAGCGCTCGGCGCTACAACAGCCGGATTGGAGTTGTACACATACAAGGAAGAGATCGGCGGCCCATCCGCATCCGTCAGCGCGCTGCCCAGCAGATTCATGTTCACTTCACGCGCGCCGCTTACGGCCCGCAAATCCGGACGTTCCAGAGCAGGCTTGTTCAGCGCCAGATAACCGCCGTTTCCTTTGATCGCGCCGCCGCCTCTTTTCAGCCATTGCCCCGACACCGCCGGAAGACAGGCGATGGCGCGAGTCGTCATGCCGCCGTTATCATGATGCTGAGGGCCGTTACCGATGCGGATAAACGCTGCTTCACTGGTGCCGTACATGCGCGCCAACTTATAGAGATCCTCAATCGGCACGCCTGTAATGGTGGAAACTACCTCAGGTGCGTACGATTTCACATGCTCGCGAAGCTGCTCGTGGCCCACGGTAAACTGCTCCATGAACGACTCATCCGTAAGCTGCTCGGCGAATAATAGATGCATGATTCCGAGCGCCAGCGCCGCATCCGTGCCGGGCATGACCGGAATAAACCAATCCGCCCACTTCGCGGTGCGATTGCGGTGTACATCAATGACAACCACAGTCGCACCGTTCTTGCGCGCCTTCTCGGCAATCGTCACTTGGTGCATATTCGTGCTTACCGCATTGATGCCCCACATGATAATGAGCTTCGCGTGGACGGTTTCCTCCGGATCCGTACCGTAGCTTCCACCCATCGTGTAGCCATAACCCTCTGTTCCGGCAGCCTCGCAGATCGAATAGATCAGCTTGCTCGCCCCCATCCGATTAAAGAATCGGCGGCCCAACCCTTCCGTGCCAATACGGCCCATGTTGCCATAGAAGCTGTAAGGAAGAATCGCTTCCGGCCCTTCGGCTGCGATTAGCTGCTTCCACCGGGACGTTATCGTGCCGATGGCTTCTTCCCAAGTAATCCGTTCAAACTGCCCGCTCCCCTTGGGACCAATCCGCTTAAGCGGGTATTGCAAACGATCTTTATCATAGATGCGTTCCGTCATATTCCGTACTTTATTACAAATCGCCCCTTGCGTAACCGGATGCTCGGGATCGCCCTCTATCCGTACAATGCGGCCATTCTCTTTATGCACAAGAAGTCCGCACTGATCGGGACAATCCAGTGAGCAGACCGATGGGAATACGCCATTTGGTTCCATAGCTGTTGCTGTCATTCTGCGAGTCACTCCTTCGCTTTCACTTCCACGCGTACACATGATTCCATTATATCGGGTGCAGCCTAGTGTGAAAAGCGCGGGAAAGGTGTCTATAAGCAAGAAAAGCCTGCATCCCTGTACTGCAGGTTGCAAGCCATTCTCTATGGTTATACGGCGGATACGTAGGAGCCCGTCTCCAAGAATCGCAGTTGCGCCGGCGTGAGCGTAACCTCGCTTGCAGCGCAGCTATCCAGCACGTATGCCGGCTTCGAAGCGCCGATAATCGGGAATACGGGAAACGGCTGCGAGGTTAAATACGACAGCGCAATAACCGTACTCGTCGTTTCGAGCTCGGCAGCTAACTGCTGTACACGTTCCAGGCGGTCAAAGCTGGCTTCATTGAAATACATTTTCTGCACGCCTGCCGCACTGCCTTGGCTGCCTGCTTCCCTGTCTCTTGCATAGCGGCCGCTGAAGAAGCCGTTCGCCTGCGACGAGTACGGAATAACGGCCATCCCCGTCTCGGCAAAATAAGTCCGATCCGAATCGCTCATCACCACGAGCGTCGGATCTCCTACGGAGCCCGGCGTGCATACGGCAAGATTCCAGAGCGGCTGACTGGCTGCAAAAGGCGTTAAGCCATGCTCGGCAGCATATCGCTGGGCTTGCTTGATCCGCTCCACCGTCCAATTGGAGCATCCGATGCTGCGGATGCGGCCGGCCTTCACTTCGTCATGCAGCGTCTCCATAATCTCATCGACCGGTACATTCGCATCGTCGCGATGCAGCCAGTAGAGATCGATATAATCGGTCTGCAGCTGACGCAAGCTTCTGTCGATATCCGCTTCGATATCCGCTCGTCCGAGCCTTGGAATATGCATCGTCGCAAGCTCCGGATGCGCGCCTTTTGTCGCCAGAATAAGCTGGTCGCGATGGCCTCGTTCCTTCAGCCATTCCCCGATCCGGATTTCGGTCAAGCTTCTTCCTTGGCCGAGCCAATCGTCATATACGAGCGCCGTATCGATAAAATTGCCGCCTTGTTCCACGTAGAGATCAAACAGTTTAAATGCATCCTCACGGGGCATTCCGCCGCCGAAGCCGGCTGTCCCCATACAGATAACGGCAGCGTTTAAAGGTGTTCCCGGTATGTAGCGATAACGCATAAATTCGTTTCCTCCCCGATCCCATTTTCGGACAGCTGCATGCTTTACAAGTTACTTTAACGTAATGCCGCCGTCCACGATCAGCACTTGGCCGTTTATCTGCTTACTCATGCCGGAGGCCATGAATAAGACGGCATCCGCGATATCCTCGCCGGTTTGCAGTCGCGCGGCTAATGCCGTCATCTGTTCCTCATCCATGCCGTTCGCTTTCCACCTGGCGACCTCGCCTTCCGATGCCACCCAGCCCGGCTGCACGCAATTCACTCGAATGCCGTGCTTCACAAACGCTTTTGCGAGATTTCGCGTCAGCGTGACGATGCCGCCCTTGGAAACGGCATAAGCCATCGTCGCGGGCTCGCCGGCTGTTGCGTGGTTAGAGCCAATATTGATGATGACGCCGCTGTTTCGCTCGATCATGCCCGGCACGACGGCTTGGCACAGCATATAGGCGCCTTTGAGGTTAATGCCGAGCACGTTATCCCAGAACGCCTCATCGGTATTCAGCAAATCTGCTCTCGGGAAGATGCCCGCATTGTTGACGAGCACATCGATTGAACCGCCGAATCGGTGGATCGACTCGGCTACGAGCGACTGTACTTCACTCAGCTTGGAAACATCGCAGCGGATAAAATGAACCTCATTCCCCATATCCGCAAGCTGTATCGCCGTCTCCGCACCGCTCTCGTCGTGATCGGCAATGATGACCCGTGCCCCGCACGCCAGGAATCGCTTGGCAATTGCACGGCCAATCCCTCTGGCTCCGCCCGTAACTACGACCGACTTCCCTTCAAACGTAATGAGTGGCGCCGTCATGTCCGCAGTGCATCCTTCCGCGCCGCCTCATAGGCGATACTCGGAATCTGCGTCGCGAATTTGCCGCCGCTTACGTCGATCATCGTACCGGTAATGTAACCGGCAAGGTCGGAAGCGAGGAAACAGATCAGGTTCGCAACATCGTCCTTGCTGCCCCAGCGACGAAGCGTAAGCGTGTCCAGCAGCTTTTGCTGCCGCTCCTCCGGTTGTTCTGCAAAATGATTCATCTCCGTCGGAATCATCCCCGGGGAATAACAATTCACGGTAATATCATAAGGTCCCAGCTCGCCCGCAAGTACTCGCGTGAACTGTTTAACGGCCGCTTTGGACGACGCATACGCTGCGCTTCCGTAGGCAGGCACGATCGCCGCAAAGGAGGCTGCGTTTAGAATGCGCCCTGCCCCTTGGGCTTTCATAATCGGGACAACGGCTTGGCACATCAGAAAGGTGCCTTTCATGTTAATGTCCATGTTGGCGTCCCAGACATCTTCCTTGAGCAGCTCAACCGTGCCGCCGCTGGCCACTCCGGCATTGTTGATTAAGATATCTATTCGCCCAAAACGGTTCCGTACCTCCTCTACTACCTCCGCGATTCGGGCCGAATCCCTCACATCACAGATGAATTGCGCACCGGTAAGCTGTTCCTCGGCAAATTGCAGCGCCAGCTCATCAAGCTGCTCTTGCTTAATATCCGTAGCAATGGTAATGACGCCTTCCTTCGCAAGCGTGAGTGCAATATGGCGTCCAATCCCTCTGCCGGCGCCGGTAACGATGGCTACTTTTCCTTGTAGATCGATGATCATGACATTGCCTCCTCCTCAGGTTTCAGTGCGTTAAGGCTGTGCATCAGCTGCTTCACATAAGCGATGCTGGACATAAGCTGCGACTGTTCGTAGGCTGCAACGTTCTCCACCGCTTCTCCACGTTCATGCGGCGTGCGCCAATCGGCGGCCGGCTTCGCATGGCGCTGAACGAAACGGAGCAGCTCCGCAAGCTCTCTGGCGGATCGGGCCAGGTATTCCGGCCAATAATCGTCGGCAAGGACCCTTGCATGCCTTGCTTCCAATGCTCCAATTTCAATGGACATGCACAGTGTCTGAACTGCTTGGCTGGCGCGAAATACGTCCATCAGCGCCGGAAAGCCTTCCGCTCCTTGTCCGATCGGACAGCGGACGAGCATGTACCCTTCCGCATCCCGATCACCCTTTCGTATCCCGCTTTCCGGCTATTCGGCCGGGAGATGAACCCGGTTTATTTTGCCGTCCATCCGCCATCGACCGTTAACGAAGCGCCTGTCATGAAGCTGGATGCGTCGGATGCGAGAAATAATGTCGGTCCTGCAATTTCGTCCGGCCTTCCCCAACGCCCCAGCGCGATTTGATCGATAAAGAAGCGATTCGCTTCCGGATTGTTTATCACAACGGTGTTGAGCTCGGTCGCGATCGGACCGGGGCATAGCGCGTTTACGGTAATGTTAAATGGCGCAAGCTCCAACGCCAGCACTTTGGTTAACTGAATGACGCCGCCTTTGCTGGCGCAGTAAGCACTTCTCTCCGGCAGACCCACCATGCCCAGCATCGAAGCAACGTTAATAATACGACCGGATTGCTGCTCTTTCATGATCGGCGTAACGGCGCGTATGCACAAGTATGGGGCTTTCAAATTCGTGCCCATCACCAGGTCCCAGCTTGCTTCATCGTAGCTGTCGATAGGCTTGCGGATGTTGACTCCCGCATTGTTGATGAGAATATCGATGCGTCCGAAACGCTCCTTGACCGCTTGCACCAGCCGTTCCACTTGGCCGGCTTCCGTCAGTTCCGCTGCCATGCCGATAACTTCAGTCCCTGTATCGATAGATAGCTGTTTGGCAATCGCTGCTGCTTTCTCCTCGGAACGACTCGTAATGACGACTGCTGCTCCTGCTTCCGCCAACGTTTGTGCCATCACAACACCAAGTCCGCCTGTTCCGCCCGTAATTAATGCAACTTTTCCGGTTAATTGAAATAAGTGGCTGCTGTTCATATCAAAATCACCTGTTCCTTTCATCCTTGTTAAGGAATGCGCTTACATGTTACCATTTCAGTATCCGGAAGGCTTTACATAAAGGAGATCGTTTTTTGGACTTTTCCGAACTCGCGTATAAGGCGGTGCTGATTAATTGGACAACGCTCTTTTTCCTCGGATTAGGCAAACCACTTTACGGGATATCTCTCCCGTTATTCATTGGGCGCGGCAGCACTACCGAGCCCCGGCGTTCAAGTGGAGCCGTCGCATCTATGATTTTCAGCTCCTCTATGTGAAACATGGCGAGATCAGGGCTACGATCGAGGGCGAAACCATTGAAGTTCGGGCAGGCAGTCTGCTCATCTTATCCCCTTGGCGACATCATCGGATTGAAGTGCTGACAGAGCCGCACGCAGAGCTGCTCGGCATCCATTTTGACTTTTTCGATGGCGCGGCTAACAGTCATACCATCATCGCGGACGAGTACAACGCGGACCCCGGTGCGTTCAGCGATATGCCCTATTTGGGGGCGGATCGGCCGATTTTCACGGAACCGCTGCTTACGAATGTGTCACCGAGAATCATCTCCCTTGTTGAAAATGTCATTCTGGAATGGAATGATCGGCAGCAGGATTACGACAGCGTGTGCAAAGGGCTGATGATTCAGCTGTTCGGATTGCTCCTCCGGCAGCAGAACGAAGGGCGGGGAACGCCGCATCCGAAATATGAGAAGCGTCTGCTTGAACTGGTCCATGAGATTCGAACCGATTGCAGCCGCCGCTGGTCGAGCGCGGATATGGCGAAGTTTCTGCTCGTACATGAAGATTATATGAGCCGGCAGTTCAAAGCGATGATGGGTGTAGGTCCCAATAAATTCGTGCAGACCGTGCGCCATCAGGAAGCCAAACGATTGCTGCGGGAAACGGATCAGACGATCGAATGGATATCGGGGGCGGTCGGCTATGAGGATTTCCACTATTTCAGCCGCATTTTCAGACGCTGGGAAGGCATGTCTGCCATGCAGTTCAGGAAGCTTTCGCGGACCATATAGAAGTAGGACAGCCTCTGCGTCATCCGTGGGATGATCGAGACTGTCCTTTTCATTTGGATAACGTCAAATTGCTCTCTTAAACGCCGGATTTGACTCCTTATGCAAAATGCCCCTTAGGCTTCTTGCCGATCCATCTCTCGTCTATTTTATCGCTGGCAGACTGATATCTGGTGTCCACACTAAGCCGATAATGATTGGTCGTATTCTCCAGGGAACAATGCATGAGGAACATTCCGAATATAAGAACATCCCCGGCCCGGAACTCGGTCGTTGCCCATTTGCCTCCGAACTTCTCCGTAATCACGAGCGGATCATCCGTATAATGGCCAACCCCGTCGCGATCCGAGTCCTTTTTCCCGTAGGTGGCTTTTAATTCTTCAAAGTTATGCGAGTTCAAACATAATGCAAGGCCTCCCATCGCATAATTCACGTCCCCGATTGGAGACCAAACGGTATAGAGGTTATGAGTTCCTCTGCCCATGTAGATGATATCGTAGTGCGCGCCGGTGAAATCGCCTTTCCCTACCGCCCGGAGCCACTTATAGTGATAGGTCATCGTTTTTTCTCCCATCAGTCCGTCAAAGAAGCGCATGACATGCTCTCCGTTTAAAACGTTCAGCAGCTCCGGCAGATCCTCGTTCGTGCCGCCCATGAAGATCGACTTGCTTCCATCGGCCATGATGCCTTCTTCCAGAAGTGTGTCGCGATTCAACTTCCCCATGCGATCTATCTTCTCTAAAATGCGTCTGCGCGCGCTCAGTACTTCTTCGCGTTTATGAAAATCACGCAGCAGCAAATAGCCGTCTTCCTGCAAACGGTTACGAATCGCATCTACGTCATGCAGAATATCGTTAGAGCTTCTCAATTCCGTCAAATGCGGCCCTCCAAGCTCCAATTCCCTCGAACCTACTTTAACCAACATGTCGCTTGCCCCTTTCGATTTGTATAACGTAAGTTTAAGGGGGAACGACGTGCCACACCATGGAAAAAAATCATTCAAACATGTATAATCGTACAAAAAATACTAGGAATCCATATTGCGACAGTGGGGGTTATACTTTTAGATGGCTTATATCAACATTCCCTATCAACTTACGGAAACGCAGTCTCCGCCGCCATGTCAATTTAAATCAATTTGGAAGGTTGAAGCCAATAACAGCTATCAGGTCGTTCATCCTCAAGGCCTAACGTTACCCGGTCTATTCGTTACTTTAGAGGGAAAAGGTAAATTCGTTCAAGAGAATGAGGAAACGATGCTTACCGCGGGAACCTTGCTCTTCGTGCAAGAGCTGCTTCCCTGCTCTTATGATTGCGCTGATGACAATTGGAAATTTTACTTTATTCATGTTGATCAGCTTGCCATGATCCATCATTTAGGTCTCCCAATCGGAGAACGGATCACGTCCGCCAAAATAAATGAGGCCATTCGGTTATGTGAACGCCTCATTGAGATTCTCATCATCAAATCGACCGGCTACGATTACGCGGCGAATATCATTCTCCAAGAGCTGCTGCTCTTATTTGCCGGGGACCGAATAATTAACCTCCATAGCAATCTCGATTTGGAGGACATCCTGCTTCACATGCATCGAAGCATCGCTCAGCCGTTCCGAAGCGAAGACTACATTCGTCACAGCGGTTTGTCTCGGACCGCATTCTTTTCCCAATTTCGTCAGATGACCGGGAAATCCCCAAACCAGTACATGCTGGAGCTCAAGCTTGCATCCGCCAAAGCCTCTCTGGAAGCAACAAACACTTCCGTCAAGGACATTGCTGCCGCACTCCACTTTTACGATGAATTCCACTTATCGAAATCGTTTAAGAAGCGTTACGGCGTCTCTCCCCGTACCTACCGAAAAACGAACACCTAGTTTTATTCGCGTTCGTTTGGGATGGAATCAGGCATCGCCCTCTTGACAATCTGGTTGACTATATAGCATAATGGAAAAAATTTAATACGTATTTTTCTTATCAAGAGTAGGTGGAGGGACAAGCCCGATGATACCCGGCAACCGACAACCCTTTTTTTATTAAAGGAGTGCACGGTGCTAATTCTTGCGGAACGCTTTATTAGGCGAATCTGGGAGATAAGAGCGAGGATCAATGACATTACATTCCTATGACCTTCTCTGATTCCGGAGAAGGTCATTTTTGTTTTCTATACAACAACTACACTTGTGTACTGGAGGATCATGATGCTGAACACGATTCCTGACCATGCGGCGATAGATGAGTCTGCCGAGTATCACCGAGATACGCTTCCCCAGCTGATTGCTTTGCTCAATTTGAGAAATTCGGTCATCGGCTATTCGTTGGAGTTTATGCAGCAATGTAAGATTAGCCGTATTGAATGTTTTCGCTTTGACAGTGAGCTTGCGGATAAGCTGGCACCGGGCCGCGAGAGCGAATATGTCTGTGGATTAATTGCGATCACAACGAATACGGGAGCAGTTGGTGCAGCGGAGTTCGCCATCCCTCGCAAAGACTTGAATTGCGATTTGGTGATGTGGGCTTCCCCCCTTCAGCGGATGAAGGGGCAGACGCTGCTCGAGAGCTTCGGCTACGTTCAGAGCAAGCTGGAGTCATGGGGATCCGCGAGATCCGAGCTCATCGCGTCAGCGCTGTTGAAGCTCAATGGGAACGCTGAACCGGCTGCAGCTCGGACTGAGGAGCAACGCTACCTCTGGGATCGGTCGCATCTGCTTCACCATACGCAAGCGTTTGTTTCGTTCTGAGTGGAGTCCGCTCCTCGGCTGACCAGTTGCATTTCGACTTCGGTCAGCCGAGGAGGCATGCAGCCGGTTCGGCCGGCGGCGGAGTCGGTGATATGGGTGCGGCGCGCGCTTGGCATTCGGGATCCCGGCGTTTGGCATTCCGCATACGGCATGCGGCATCCGGCATGCGGCATCCGGCATGCGGCATCCAGCATTCCGCATTCGGCATGCCGAATGCTCTAACGAATCCTACAAGCCTTATTTGAGCAAAAACCCCGCCAAAAAAATTCTAACGAATCGTTGAAGCCTTATTTGGTGGATTTCGAGTATTTTGAGGCCGTTTCCCCCAATATAAGACCTCTGTGATTCTTTAGAATCTCGAAACCCCGAAATTCGATGAAATAAGACCTGTACGATTCGTTAGAATTGGAGACACGCTGGTTGCGGCATTCGGGAGCATGTTAGCATTCGAGACATGCCGGTTGCGGCATACTGCACCGTATCACATTCATTATGCAGCTTTGCACATGAGGCGGCATGCCCCACCGTATCACACTCATTATGCAGCGTTGCTCACGCGCCGTTTCTGCTGCTGCTGCTTGAAAGTCGATTCCGCCAATAACGCGGCGACGATTACCATCGCGGCCAATGTCCATAACGCCTCGCGTTTTCGCTCCGGCGCGAGGTCGAAGTGGGCATGTCCAAGCCGCTCCATCGCTTGTTTCATAAGCGCCACCTGCAAGTCGGGATTATTCTGCGCGCCGCCGGCGTTTAGACGGAAACCGTTGGTTTGGTGGGGGCTGTCGAGTCCATCTTTGACCGTCAGCGTCACGTCGATGCCCAGTTGTGCGCAAATATCCAGCAATGGCTTGGAGAACGCGCCGTACGGGAAAGCAAGCACGTGGTTCGAGTTGCCGAGCTTCTCCTCCAAAACGAGATTCGCTTGCTCCAAATCAGCTTTTACCCGCTGCATGTATTCCTTCTTCGTCTCCCTTCTGCCCTTATCTTTCAAATAAATCGGTCCGGTCAACGCAGCAATTAATTGCTTGCCCTTCGCATCCCTTGGCACATAGCGATGAGAATCGAAGGAATGGCTGTAGAATGAAATGCCGGTCCGGCTCATCTCCTTTACCTGATCCCAATTCAGTTTGGGAACCCCGGCATGCCTAGGATTACCCACCGAGCTGACGATTAGAAAGTTGGTTGCGGGTGCTTTATACTTGCGCAGGATCGGATAGACATCCTGATAGAAAGATTCATAGCCGTCGTCGAACGTGAGCAGCACCGCATTTTCCGGAACCCGGTCTCCCCGCAAAATGAATCCTCGGTACTGATCCATCGTGATCCAATGAAAATTGTTAGCCTTCATTAATTCAAGCTGGCGCTTGAACTTAACCACGGATAACGCGCCGGCATCGTGCGGCTTCTTCATGACTTCATGATACATGAGCACAATCACGTGATCTTTATAGTACGTGCCATGAGGTTCGGCAGGACTTGGTCTTAAATCAGCGGTGCTGGCCACGCTCCCGCCACTGTAGAACAATCGTGCGACGAAGGGCAATCGGCTATGATAAGTTTGAATGGTCAACATGCAGCAAAGAACAGTAAGCCCTAGCAGCAGATAGGTTAGAACAAATTTTCTGGTTTTTAAAGACATAGAGTCAACTCCGCAGTTCAATGTAATAGCGATTCCGCAATCGCAACTGTCATTTATTCAACGAAGCTCATTCGACAAATGTTGCCTAGTCCTTGAGTCCTGCCACAGTATTACGAGATTCAAACAAAAAAAGCGTAATGTCAAAATGACATCCGCTCCTTGGACTTTCACTTCTTCGCCTTATAAAACTCATGATACAGCTTCATCAGCGCCCGCTTCTCAATGCGCGACACATATGAACGCGAGATGCCGAGCTCCTTCGCGATTTCCCGCTGCGTCCGTTCCTCGCCGCCTGCGATCAGGCCGAATCGGCCGACGACGACTTCCTTCTCTCGGTCATCCAATATATCTAAATTTTTATAGATCTTGCTTTTCTCGATTTTGAGCTGCACTTTCTCCGCTACGTCATCGGCTTCCGTGCCGAGGATATCGATTAAGGTGATTTCGTTGCCTTCCTTATCCGTTCCGATCGGATCATGGAGGGAAACATCCTTGCGCGTCTTCTTCAATGAGCGCAAATGCATCAAAATTTCATTTTCAATGCAACGAGCCGCAAATGTCGCCAATTTCGTCCCTTTTCCCGTCTGGAAGCTTTCAATGGCTTTAATGAGCCCGATCGTGCCGATCGAGATGAGATCTTCCAGATCCTCGCCGGTGTTGTCGAATTTCTTGATATTGTGTACTCAACCCGACGTAAACTCATTTTTCCCATGCTCGCTCAAGAGCGCGTCTAAATGACCAACAGCAGTAATATGGACAGTCGTATCCTCACACCTAATCAGCAATTCATCGACCAATGATTGGATAATATGTCTCTTAGCGTCAAACGCTAAGCTTTCTCCTTTGCTCGCAATAAACCTATTTATTTTATCTAAAACCAACTGGTTTTCTTTCATTGCTAAGGCTTCCAGCATCATGACGCGCATTTGTTCTTGGCATGACGCATACCGTTGCCGCAACTCCGTCATCTCAGCCTTTAACGATCTGAGCTCCAGCTCCAGCTCATCTTCATCGATTAAATCCTTCTTAAACATCATTTTGATTTTATCCGTTTGCTTCTCCTTTGAAGAAAGCAGCTTCTGAATGGAGTCTGACAGGATCACGAACTCGTCAATTACAGATTCATTGTTTTTATCTAATCGCCCCCTATACGCCATCGGATCGGCAACCACTTCCATCGCTAATCGCCAAACATAATCGTCAAGCAGTTCAGCTCGTATGGAAGGTGTAGGGCAAGGCTTAATCGAATTGCCAAACCTCCTTGGATTTCGGTTCGGACATCGATAACATTTATATTTCTCCCTTGTCCCCGTGGACTTGTTGATTCGTCCTGAATATGTAGTCCCCTCCCATTTACGGCCGCAATGCCCGCACCTTAATAACGAACGAAGTAAAAACTCGTACTTCCGGTTGCCGGCATCTTTAGTGTTCTTTACGCGCTGCTCTTGCGCCAATTGAAATAAACGGTCATCGATGATCGCCGGCACCTCGACAACAATCCAGTCACTTTCGTTGCGAATAGAATAGGTCTTCTTAGGTGCTCCCGTTTTGGTTCGTTCTCCTTTGACTTTCTGAGTGCATCTGCGATTGTAATAATACTTCCCGACATAAATTTCACTTCTCAATATCCGGTGAATGGAACTGGCATTCCATGCTTTGCTTTCTGCCCTTTTCGGTTCGGCTCCCATTTCATCTAATCGAGTGCCAATCTCTCTCATCGTCAGGTTGTCATGGACGTACCATTGATAAATGAGCTTCACGAACCTTGCTTCGTTCTCATTGATCACCAGACTGCTGCCGATCCGATCATACCCATATGGCGGGACACGCATCGGCATGATCTTTTTATCCTTCTCGACTGCTTTTAAGCGTCCCCGAACAGTTCTCTTCTTTATCAAAGCCAACTCATATTGCGCAATAACACTGATCAGGTTAAAAAAGAGCTGCCCTTCCGGCGTGTTTTTATATTCGGTGTCCACGAACATCAATTGCACATGCTTGGCCTCGAACTCGCGGCAGATGAACAGCTTGTCTGTGAGATCGCGCGACAATCTGTCCGGATGCGTAATGATGATCTGCGAAATAAGCCCTGCACCGATATCTTGTCTAAGCAGGTTCATAGCCGGACGGTCGATATCCTCGCCGCTAACCCCTTCTTCCTTATACACTTTAATAGTTGCGGCAGCTACGTTGAGCTCATTGGCTTTCTTGATGCAAAGCTCCACTTGGCCGTCCAAACTGGTTCCCTCCATCGCTTGCATGCCTGTCGACACCCGAGCGTAAACAGCGGTATACATCAGCTTTACCTCCTTTCTTGCAGAGGCTCCTTCGCCGGTATCGTTCCTACTGAAAGAAACCGCCTGAATACCTTCAGCCGGTTTTGATGATGACCTGCTTGAGAATGTAGTCAATGACGCGCCACTTGGCTTCCATCGCAGCTGTATTGACGCTCGATGGTTCAGTGCTTATCTTATTTCCTTCAGCGTTGGCCGTGGATACATAGGTGAACACATAAGCTGTCTTCTCCATCTAACCACCTCAATACTGATGTATTCGACAAGTGGCTTGACTTAGTCCCTCTGATTGACTTGGTCCCGTTTAGATTTTATTCTTCTTTCGGTACTCACCCGGCGTCATGCCGGTTGCTTGCTTGAACATGCGGTTAAAGTAAATGACATTCTTGTAACCGACACTCTCCGCAATCTCATACACTTTAAGCTTCGGGTTATCCAGCATGGCACGGGCCTTCTTAATTCGGATTTCATTCAAGAAGTCGCTGAAGGTCACGCCTGTCTCTTCTTTAAAGAGATATCCCAGGTAGTTTGGCGTAAAATGGAGCTTCGCAGCAGCCTCCTTCAGCGTTACTTTCTGCAACAGATGTTCCTCCATGTAGGTGATCATTTCGGCAATGAGCTTCCGATCCTGCTTGCGCCGTTTATTGAACAAGAGCTCGGACAGCTCGAAGAACCGTCTTCTTAACCACGACACGATGTCATTCATCGTCTCGAATTCAAATAATACAACCGGCTGATGCGAATCCCAGTTTAACAGGTGGTATAAATTCTCGTTCATCAGCTGTAAATCGCTATGCAGCTTAGAGGTGATCCGTACGATAAGATCATAGGCCTCGCTCTTGCGCAGCGGACCATGGTCTTGCCAGAACAATGCAAGCAGACAATCATCAATTTTCAAGAGATCGTATTCGAGTATGGCCTGCAACATTTCACCGACAAGTTTATCGACCCCTGCCGCGGCCGGCTTGCCGATCGATCGCGACGAAGCATCGCGGATGACTCGGTCTTTGCCCATAATCCATTTAATGCTCAGAGCCGTCTCGGCTTGCCGGTACGACTCATGTAGTCGTTCTTCGTTATAAGCATCGTCGCCAAGACCGATTGTAATCGTAAACGGAAAGGCTGCTCGAAAGGCACGGATCATTTTATCCAGCGCGGCGCCGCAATGATCCCCCCCGGAAGTCAGCAGCACAAACCGATTATCGAAGCCGGTCATGAGGTCGCCAAGCCCCTCCGTTTGAACGAAGCTGCTGAGAAAGGATTCCACGTCCAGCCAGAGCGCGCGCTTCTGTTCGACCGTCATCTCCTTCGCGTACCGCTCCGGATCATCCGTCTCTATCAAGACGACTGCCATTCCTTTGTTCAGATAAGGAGCCAGAAATGCAGCCACCCGCTCCACAGCCGGTCCCGGCGACACCTCACGGAACCAGCGCAGCAGCAATTCACGCTGCACGTAAGGCTGCGCCTCCATCGCGGAGGAACGGTTGCGGCGGTCTTCCCGCACTTGCGCGCACACTGCGGACAGCGCAGCCTCCAGGTCCTGATCGTCCACGGGTTTCAGCAAATATTCATAGGCTTGGAGCTGTATGGCTTCCTTCGCTAATTGAAATCCTCATGTCCGCTGATAAACATAATTCGCACGTCAGGCTGAAGCGCCTTCGCTCGCCTCGCGAACTCCATGCCCGACATGATCGGCATATTGATATCTGTCAGGATGATATCGATTCTATCCCGCTCCATCAACTCAAGCGCGGCAAAACCGCTTTTTGCCGCTCCTGCGATTCGAAGCCCCTCATAACCGCCATTCTTCACCCTCACTTGCAGCCATTCCAGATCTATCGCTTCGTCGTCTACAAGCAGAATCGTGATGTCCATTTACTATCTCTCCTATATTCCCGGGTAGATACATGATAAATTGAAAAAACCGGAGATACCATTGTAGGGCATCCCCGGTATTTGAATGAAATGGCTGATTTGTTCAATTTCTATATCATCCTATTTTGTCCATTTCTAAAGTAGGTAGCAATGAACGCACAAAGTTTTTCGGACTGGGAGAGAAACTTGCATGATGCGTTTTCAACAAGTCGCTACTTCAGTGTAAGACAACAAGTCTAAATTTGAACATATAGAACTGCAACGATTTCTAAAACAAATCAACGCTAGTTCCCTCATTCCTTATCGCTTCCCGGTAGGACGTCGGCGACACAGAAAGACGATTCTTAAATGTTCTCGTAAACGCGTATAAGGAGGAATACCCGGTCGTATACGCGATTTCCGTAATGGAGGCCTCCGTCTCTGCGAGGAGCCGCTTGGCGGCATCCATCCGTACCTGCGTAATGAAATCGCTTGGCGGCATTCCCGCCTTCTTCGCGAAAGCGACCGAATAATAGGTACGGTTCATCCCCGCTGCCCTTGCCGCCTGTTCGACGGTAATGCCTTCCGAGGCATGCTGCCGGATATAGGACTTGCTTTGCTCCACCCAATCCGCCGGCTCCATTGCAAATAATTTCGGCGTTGTCCGGCATAGTGCCGCAAAGTAGCGATAAAGCAAACCTTGCATATCAAGCGAGCGCACGATGGCGTTTTCCTTGTGCGCTCCACGCATCGAATGAAGCAGATCATGGAGCGCCAGCCCCGCTTCCTTCGTCCATTTGCCATGCAGGAAAGGATACTCCATCTTGATCCCGGTAAGCGCGACCATGTCGGCTGCCAATGGGCCGTCAATTACGATCCAACTCATTTTCGGCGGAGCTTCGCCTTCAATCGCATAGTAAGTATAAGTACGCATGGGGAATAAGCAAAAAATATCTCCTTCGGATAACGTCGCGCTTCCTGCATCCCACTCTACGCGAAGAAAGCCTTCCTTCACGATGTGCAAGCTATAGCTTTCGATCCGCTTGGGTCCAACATAGTAGCCCGGCTTCGTCTCCGTGATCCCTCCGCGTACCGGCCAGATGGAACATTGCTTGTCCAGTTCATTCAAAGCGTAATAGATAAACGCAGCCGATTCATTGCCGCCTGTTACCGAAGAATCCATTCTGCCCCGCCCTCCGACCTGACAAATTGATAAACAAAGCATACACGACGCTATTTTACAACTTCTTGCTTTGCAATACAATTTAATAACGGAGGTGTGTCGTTTATGAAGAAACCCAACATTTTGTTAATCACAAGCGATCAACAGCATTGGAACACGCTAGGTTATTTCAATAACGAATTAAGAACACCTAATCTGGATCGGCTCATTCGTTCAGGTACAACGTTTACCAGAGCCTATTGCCCGAATCCGACTTGCACGCCAAGCCGCGCATCCATTATTACGGGGCAATACCCGAGCCAGCATGGCGCATGGACGCTTGGTACGAAGCTATTGGAAGACCGCCACTGCGTAGGAGAGGACTTCGGCGCTGCCGGCTATCGCACGGCCCTTGTCGGCAAAGCTCACTTTCAGCCGCTTTCCTCAACGGAACAATATCCGTCGGTGGAGGCTTACCAAATTTTGCAGGACTTAGACAAATGGAAAAGCTTCCATGGTCCTTTCTATGGCTTCGAGCATGTTGAGCTCACGCGCAACCATACAAACGAGGCGCATGTCGGTCAGCACTACGCCTTATGGCTGGAGGAGAAGGGCTGCACCAATTGGCGGGACTACTTCCTTCCCCCAACCGGCCATATGGATCCTGCCATTACGTACAAATGGCCCATTCCCGAAGAATACCATTACAACACTTGGATTGCCGAGCGCACGAACGCGCTTATGGAGCAGTACAACGATGAAGACAAGCCTTTCTTCCTCTGGTCCAGCTTCTTCGATCCGCATCCGGAATATTTGGCGCCGGAGCCCTGGGATACGATGTACGACCCGGATACACTCACCATTCCTTCTCTCGTGCCGGGCGAGCATGACAAGAACCCGCCTCATTTCGGCCTAACCCAAGAGCATGCGCCGGACTTCACGCCATGGGTTGAAACCGGCAAAGGCATTCACGGGTACCGCTCGCATCATTATTACGAATACGGGGAGAGAAAGAAGCTTACCGATTACGACAAGAAGAAGCTTGTTGCCGTCTATTACGGCATGATCAGCCTGATGGACAAATATATCGGCACCATTTTGGATAAACTCGACGAGCTGGGGATCGCAGACAACACGATTGTCGTATTTACAACCGATCATGGCCATTTCTTCGGCCAGCACGGTTTGCAGGCCAAAGGCGGCTTCCATTACGAGGACTTGATTCGACTGCCGTTTATTGTGAGTTATCCGGGACATGTTCCCGCAGGAACCACATCCGCTGCCATTCAATCGCTCGTCGACCTGGCGCCAACGTTCCTGTCGCTCAGCGGTATTCCTATTCCGCCCGCGATGACTGGAGTAGACCAAAGCCAGGTATGGAAAGGCGCTTCTTCTTCCGCCCGAGATCACGCGATATGCGAATTCCGCCATGAGCCAACGACGATTCATCAGAAAACATACGTGGATGAGCGCTATAAAATCACCGTTTATTACAATCAAACCTACGGTGAAATCTTCGATTTGCAGGAAGACCCGAACGAGTTAAATAACTTATGGGACGACCCCGCATATGCAGCGTTGAAGTCCAATCTTATGCTCAAGTACATTTGGGCGGAGCTTGGCAAAGAAGTGATGCCGATGCCTCGAATATCGGGAGCATAACCGGCAAAAAAGGCGGCAAGGGATTGTTTAATCCTTTGCCGCCTTTTGATGGAATGATAACGGTGGAACCATCCCTTATAGCAGGGAACTGGATTAATACCGGAACCTTCTCTAGGTTTAATTGTCTGTCATCCCTTTGGCAGGGCATTTTCGCCCGGGAGAATCCCGGAGCCTTTAAAAACATGCTCTATTCGCTTGACCAGCATCGTTTTGCGCGGCGTCCCTTTTCGTTGCGCGCCGTTGATCAGAATGTCAGGATCTCCGATAAGCACTAACTCTTTCTTGGCTCTCGTCAGCGCCGTATATATTGAATTTTTATACCACATGGACTGCCGGTGAGGGATCTCAAGTCCGATGTCGGTTAGCGGAATGATGACTCCTTCGTACTGACTACCTTGTGTCTTAGCCGTTGTAATGGCATAGGCAAGCTCCATTTCGCTCATTAATTCCGGAAATGTGTAGAGCACCTCTTTATCCGGCTCAAATAATATACAGCTGCTTCGGGATGGATGAAAGGATCGAATCCAACCTACTTCGCCATTGTCCGCTCTTGATGTATTGGTTATTTGAATGACGGGATCCCCTTCCCCCATTCCTTCTGCCATGCGCACCGGGTTGATCCGCTGCTTCATATATTCGTTCAAACGGTCTGTACCGAGACTATATTGTTCCCTGTACATGGTAATGACCGGGTACTGCTTAGCTTTATCCAGGTACAGCCTGACGATGGTTTCTTTGGTTTCCTCTACAGATTCAGTGGGAATCGTCTGAATGCCCGCTGCTTCCAAATGCGAAGAATCGACTTCTCCCAGAAGGACGGCTCGCGCGAGCGAAAGGATCGCGCTGTCGTTTCTATAATTTCGTTGTAATGTGACTGTAGGGAATCCAAGGGAAATCATATCCAGGAACGGACGCCCCGGACCGATCGGCTCCAGCTGGTTAGGATCGCCGACGAAGACCAGCCTCGTCCCGCGCTCCACGGACCAGAGCAAGTCGCGCCATAGATATTCGTTGACCATGCTGGCTTCGTCAATAACTAACACGTCCGCATTCAGCGGATTTCTCTTATGGTGAAACCAAATGCGGCTGGTTTTCTCTCTTCCCTTCCCCAGCAGCGAATGAATGGTTTGGGCCGGATGGCCGGTCACCGCTTCCAGCTGTCTCGCGGCTTTTCCCGTGGGAGCAGCCAGCTTGATGTGAATGCCCGGCAGCAGGGTCTGCAATACAATTAACAGATACGCGATCCAGCTGCTTTTTCCCGTGCCTGCTTCTCCGCGAACGAGAAGAACCGGGTGTTCGAAAAATTGTTCGATCCCCTCATGTTGATCCTCGTCCAGCTCCGGAAGCCGGCCAGCGCCGCTCAAGTTCCGAATCGTGCCGCTTAAGTCCCCCGGCTTCGATACAGGGCACGAGATCAGGTCGGCTAATCGCTGCGCAATTTGAATTTCCGCAAAATATAAATGCCGGTCGAAAAACAGATTGCCTCTGCAAATGAGCTCATGATCCTGCTCCTGCGCAAATCGTTCGATTTCGAGGCGTATGTTATCCTTCGGCAGCGACTTCCCCAATAAGGCATTGACCCTATTCACGAATTCGTCGCCGCTAATGTAACTGCTTCCCCCGTTTAGATACTGCATATACACATATTGGACGGCCGCCCCGATTCGGTAGGAACTGTTCGCCGCGATCCCGGCTTCCAGCGCAAGCATATCGGCAACCCGGAAGGGAACGGATGGGACACGGTTCAATAGATAAGGCTGCCCTTCAATGAAATCAATGGCCGAAAAACCCAGCGTATCGCAGATCTCGTGAAGGATTTTGCGAGAGAGCTCGAACCGCTGCAGGTAATTCAGAAGATTCGGAACGGTGTACTGCTCAATCAGGCTATTCTTTATTAGAAGGCATGCCTGTTTGTCGCCGGCCGTCCATAGGTCCAACAACTCCGGGCATTCGATGAGCGTCCGGATATTGTCGTCAAGATGAGTAGACATGCGTTGAAAAGCATTGGGATGTCCGGATGCGAAATGGCTCGGCAGCAGCTCGGAGATCGGCGCAAGGAGCCGGTAACGATTGATGATAAATACAGACTCCGTCGTGTACAGTCCCTCAATACTAAGATTCCAGAAACCGGTCGGGAGCGCTCTTGCACGGATACGGAACGGCGAGCCCTGATCGGGCTGAAACCAGCCGGTCTTCTCCAGCCCTTTGGACTTGATCTTCGTCAGATGCCCCGAGTAGATAAGGTTATCCTTCATTGCTCCGATCACTCCATATTTTTCGCAAGCTTTTTTTCTTCTTGAATGACGCAGCTCCGGTTGAATCCGCATATTGCTTGCTCTGCTCCTGAACGCTGCCAGCAGTAATATGAAGCCATGAACTCGGGCGCGGCAAGTAACAAACTTCCTTTGATTCCGGAGCGAAACCCGGAGGAACCGGCGATGTGAACGCATAATACCACTGCTGCAATTTATCCTCGTAATATCGGATGGGAATGGCCCTCATCGGTTCATTTCGATAAATCCAGCTTCGGTCTTCCTTGATTTCTTCAACTTGAACGCTTGCCACCTTTCCATATCCTTGCGAGCGTTTCGCTCCCAAAGCAGGGATTAATGCGGTCAGCTCCCGTATCGCGGACCGTACTCCCCGGCAATAGAAAGTGACCTCCGCCGGACAAGCCAGCGTATAGATGCTCCGGTGGTACGCCTTGAAATAGCCTCCGCTTATATCGAGGTCCTCCGGGAGGTCGCCAGCATAGCGTTTCGTATAAAATTGCACATTTCTTCCATCTGAACGGGTAAACCCTACGCTAGCCAAATACAGCGAAGAGCCCTGATGTCGTTCAATCGGCAGCTCGGGCGAAGAAGTAATGCCCTCGCCTTGTTCCGGCGAGCGGTTCTCCTTCAAGGCTAACGCCTTCATTAGCAGCGCATCAAAGCCAATCGGATGGTCGGGAATAATCATTTCCGTGCTTAACGTAAATGTGATCTGAAGGTTCCTGTAGCTGCTCATAGAAGCAGCCTCCTCTCCCCGAATGCTTGCTTCAGCGAGTTAGGGTTCAGATTCACGCGTCCCATACCGAACGAACACTTCCAGCCAATGCCGGAATAGTGCGAAAAATGAAGCAGCCGATTAAGCATTCCCCTCAAGCTGCCAACTTCGTGCGCATTACGAAATACTACCTTTCCGGAGAAGGCGTTCAAGGAAACGTCCTTGCGAATCGGATAGGTCACGGAATGAATGTGATGGGAGTCAATCAATAGGCCGGATACCAGGCATTTTTTAAACTCCGAAGTAAATTCAATCGGCTCTGGCGCCGCTTCATTCCACTTGTTCAGGAGGCTGTTCACGATTTTGTCCGGGAACGGCAGCGTCACTGTTGTACGTCCGCTGTTGAACGCCGTATATTGAAAGTTCAGTTCTATGCTTTCGGCAATAGGAAGGCTGTAAAAGAGATCATAGCTGACGATTCCCGCCTTCGGGTGATCATCATGGTGCAAGAGGATGTCTTCAACCAAATAATAATCCTGACCTAACCGGACTACCTTTCCCTTCTCGACTTGACGGAAGAATATCAGCATCACCTTTACGTCAAAAAATATGAAATGGAGCATAAGTGTGCCATCACGATCTTTCTGGATTTCCTTAATCGCGAAAGGGGCTGTCTGCGCTTCATGATAGTAATGGCCGACCGGCGTATTGCGGATTTCGTTGTACACCCAACCATGAATGTAGTTCGGATAGACGTTGCGGTCTAGGCAATCCCGCCTGTTTCGCAACAGCAAGATCGTATTCGCGATCAAGACAACACATCCTTAGCTGCCGTATAAGCAGCTGTATAATCTTAAGGATATGTAATCCGTTTCCAGTTCTTGAACGCCAATGTGTCCGCAAATTACCGCATATAAAAAGCGGTGCCGTATACGCACACCGCAAGTCCTTTACCGCAAGTCCAAACCGGAAATCAATCCAAGCCGCTGCGCTTCTGCAATGGCTTCCCCTCTAGAGCTCACATTCAACTTCTCGAAGATGCGGGTCAAATGATACTCGATCGTACGCTGGCTCATGAAAAAAATCTCGGCCAGCTCTTTATTGCTTTTTCCGCTGGCAATTTCGTTTAGGATGCTCTGTTCCTTAGGGCTGATCGAAATGCGATCAAGCGATTTCTCCCCTTTGGCGTGCAGAACCTGGATGTCGGTTCTTCTGAGCTGCTTAAGAAGCCTTATCGGGATCAACGCCTCCCCGTTCACGGCGCATCTCAAAGATTGGATCATTTGCTCTCGGGTCGACAATTTGCTGATAAATCCGGAAACCCCGTTCTCTATCAATAAATTAAAATGAGGTTCAATATCGTAACCGGTATAGATGAGTATTTTTACATCGAGATTTTGTTCGCTGATGCTGCGGGCTACCTCAAGACCGTTCATGCCGGGCATGATCAGATCAAGCAGCAGGACGTCAAACGTGGCCTGTTTAAACATCTCCAGTACTTCCGTTCCCGAAGATACGGCAGTGATAGACATATCGCTTTCCCTTTCAAGCATATGAATGGTCCCTTCTCGGACCGACGGATGGTCATCTGCAAGCAATATGCTGATCATGAGGCACTCCTTTCAGTGATCTTCCGACTACAGGTCATTCGACCGGAGAAACCAGTCGCGGCAGCCAGATTCTGACAATGGTCTCCTTATTCCCGCTAAATTGGATTCTGCCTTCTAGGCTGGTCACGCGTTCCTTTATGCCGGTAAGCCCGATGCGGCTTAAATCGCCACGCTTCTTGGCATTGCCTATTCCAATTCCATCGTCACTATATAACAACGAGATTTCATGCGGCATGATAGAGAGGTGAACCTTCACCTTCGATGCTTTAGAATGCTTCCCGGCGTTTCCGAGAAGCTCTTGCATAATTCGGTACATCGCAATCGTATACTCGTAGTCCAATTCCATATCGAATTCATCGTAATCGAACTCGATCGTAAAGTTTTCGCGCATCTGTATCGTATGGAACAACTCTTTTAACGATTCGACGAGCCCGATCTCCTTCAGCAAAGACGGCCTAAGCTCATTGCAGGTTGAACGCGTTTCATGAATGACGTCGAGCAATCCTTCTCTAATGGCGATCATTTCCTGCCGCACCGCGTCCGACATTTCGAAATCAGTCGTTACTTCCCCGATTCTTCTGTACCAATACAGTTGATTTTGCAAGACCGAATCATGCAGATCCAATGCGAACCGGCTTCTTTCATTTTCCTGCAAATTAAAGATGAAGCGCATCAGCCACGGCGGCGTATTCCTTTCGGACTGCTGCTTCACGGTATCCTTGAATTCGTCGGAAAGCCCTTGAACGAGGGATAGATTCTCATAAACGATGCTGACGTAGCGGGATAAGGTTTTAAGCCACACTCTTTCGTCAATGTTGAGCGAGGTGGCGTTTTGTTTTTCTCCGATCCATACGATGCACCGCTTACCCATTCTCTCCCCGGCCAATAGGATCGCGCCATTATTCAATACTTCGATCAAGCCGAGCGGAAGCGGTTTTATGAACAGCGCATTCGTCACCAATTCGATCGGGTACCTCTCATAACCGCCAATCAACTCGATGGTGGAATCGCGCCGGTCCACCTCCAATAAGGATACAGCTTGAATGCCAAGCCCCTCTTTGATTTCCTGTATGAATTGTTCTTCTAATTCGCTTACTTTCATAACTTTCGAAATTCGGGAGGCAAATCGGTCCATTCTCAATTGAAAATCTTTTTTCATCATGAAGTGCCTGGATCGAAAACGGAAATCCAGCATTTCCTTAAGATACAGCATTAAGATCACGATGAGAGGAAAGTAGACCAGCGATTCGATTTCCAGATCCGGCGTGTGGCTCAGAACCGAATCCAGCAGCCAGTGAATGAACGACAATATGAAAGCTAGTCCGGCATTATAGCGAAACCGTCCGAGATAAAAGTCAATATCAAGCAATCGTTTGGCCGTAATCAAATAAATAAACGTTGCAGGGAGCAAGACAAGGAATATCGCGGTATGTCCCGCCGATACCCAGCCGGAGCCGTCCATTAGCTTCGGAATGGCGTAAAGTCCGATAAACGGTCCAAACGAGAAAAATATGCCGAGGAGCATAATTTTGATCTCGGTCTTATAGATCAGCAACCGGTTCCGCACACCGGCCATAACCAGCAGCAGTACGCACACCGCGCACTCGGTGATGAACCAGCTCAACAGGGAAAGCGTTACGATCTCATAAGCAGAGCTTACTTGCAGGAGCGTAAAAACAGCTTCCATGCCGATCAGCAATCCGTTAAGCGCAATGAATAATCGTAGAATAAAAGGGGGAACGATGCTTGTTCCGCCAATGGATTGGATATAGCTATTCAAAAAGTGCAGGAAACAATAGGGAACAAACAAGAAAGCCGCTCCGCTGAATAACTCGGGCAACACATGTCCCTGGGAAGAGGCTCCCCCGCAAACATAACTCAATCCGACTAAAACGAGAAAGAAAAAAAGACCGTAAAAGTAGGGAAGATCAGGCTTCTTAAACACGATGAATCCCGAGATGGCCATAATAATAAGGAAAGTAAACCCCGGATACAACACGAATAATCTAAACTGGCCCTCCGTCAATCCGCTTGGGATCTCGTACGATTCGACCGTGCCGTTTCGTTCAATCGCGATGCTGCGCGCCTGCTCGAGAATGCCGTAGGTTTTGACCGTCGACGCAAGCCCCGGTTCATTCTCATCGATCTCAATGACGGAATCGCCCACTCCAATATTTTGCTTATGCGCCCAACCATCCGCATCGATATTGGTAATTCGCCACTCGCCGCTGGCCGTCTCATGAAGCTTGATCCCGATATAGGGCTTTTGAATGGTGAGTATAAATACGAATGCAACAAAAATAACAATCGGCAGGATCAAATATTTAATATGAAAACGGACCACCAAGGGTATCCCTCATTTCAATTCTAGTTCTCCCCGTTGTTCCAATTGGACTGCAGAAACGCCGCTATCGTTTCTTTGTTCTTTTCGATATAGCGGATATAAGGCTCCGATGATCGATCCGCCTGCAAGGTATACCGGAACTCGACTTTCCCATGGCCCTGCGCGACTTTGCCTCCGACTCTGCCATATCGGTTCAGCTCCTCCAACAGATGATAGAACAAAGCGGTTTCCACTCTGCTTGCCCCCATTAAAGTAAAGCCGTGCACAAAGGTCATGTTGGGTACGATATATTCCGTTTTGTAGATCATTTGGTTGCGGTCCGATTGCGGATAATCCGAACGGTACTGCCGGGTATAGAACATCCAATCGGTTATTTCGGCGGCGCGAATGCCCGGTTTCGGCTGCCCGTACAGCTCAGCCACTTCGTCTACGATCGGGACCAGGAAGTCGGTAATCAATTTGCCGTGAAGCAGCTGCCGTTTATATGAACAACCCATTAAGGAGGCAAGCGGGATATGCTCCCGAAGCTCCTCGACGAATGGCCTGTTCGGTTCCTGCCTTGCTTTCTGCCTTCCTTTCGCCGCGCCTGTCTCGAGAGATCCTCCGGAATATAACAGATAATGCAATTTTCGCCCGATGCGTTCCGGATCAAGCTCCAGCATTTCCAGAAAGGATTGCGCGCCTAATCGGCGCATGATGCCGCGAATACTGTTTCCGCTGATTACGGGGATATGTACGGCCTTCCCTTCATACCAGACTTTCATTTTACGAAAAAATTGCTCATTCCCTTGAGCAGCTATCCCCTCATCCGGAATGTCGGCTCCGTGAACAATCGGCTGCAGCGATTTGACCGTGCCGCGAATCGTTTCGATTACGGACATGTCGATCCCTCCTGCTCCTTCCAATGCGGATGGTCAAACTTGGCTAGCTCCAATACTAGCCTTAATACGGGTGAGGGACGATAGGACGCGAGACAAGACTCGTATTGCTGAGAATTACCTTGAGCATACGTGCCCCTCTCGATTTGAACGGAGGAAACGCCGGACCGAATCAAAGCCTTTGACGTTTCATACACTTTTCGATGTAAAGCGGGAATAAGCAGAACCGAATGTTCGCCGAATTGGACGTAAAACTGCGACTGGTCGTAATTAACCTTGGCGCGGAGCGTAATATGTTTTCGATAATCGGATGGAATACTGATTGCAAAAGGAGGAGGAGGCGGCGTATAAAACAGCGATCGGATGAGCGTTTCTCTATCGTTCGGCTCTGCTACCGTCAAGAATCGGACCGCATTCGCGCAGGCAACGACAGCCTTGCGCCGAAAGTCATCCGTTCTGAGAACCGTCGTGCACGGAAGACAGAATAAGACGCTTGTTCGAGCTTGATGGAGATGCCAGTCGGTATAGCGAGACAACTCCAACTGCTTCATCGGCACCATCGATTCAAACCGGTTGCCGCAATAAGCGCATACTTCTCCTGTATGAGGAGATGTCAGGCGCAGCCGCCGCTCCAAGTCCACGTTCCGGAAGTTGTCAAATAGGAGACGGGACACAAAAGTCTGGACGTCAAAAATCATTTGAGCATCACTCCCCTATAGAATACTCCGGAAAAAATCGTATCATGACTTCAATTCGCCGTCCTCAATTCAATCTTGAGAACGTTCCGTAAACGGAATAAAACAACCGGCCACCTCATATATACCGGTGCCGGCTGACAGCGTCCTTACATTTCCATGAGTTTAGCTAACTCGATCTGTCCGGAGAGCCACTCCTCTCCTTCGATCTTGCCGGTGATTAGCGTTTCCATACCCTGACCGAGATCAAACGCAACCTTCCCCAAATCTGTGGCGATATACGGAGCGAGAATGACTGCATTCGTTCCGGCAGCCAGCAAACACAAATCGAATTCGCATTCCTTTAATTCCTGCTTTACCCGAGGGATATCCTCATACCGCTCGATGTTGATCGTGCCCGTTATTCGGAAATTCAGCTTAGCCTGCAGCCTGTTTTCCAACGCTCTCTTTACTTCGTCCGCGTAACTGCACACGATGCTAATCTTTCTATTCGTCAGCATGTCATGAAATTTCCGTTGTTGAGAAATCATGATGACTCGCCTTGTGTAAGCCTCGAAAACATAGCTCGGCGCTATGCCATAGACATCGAATACTTGCCGGGTAAATTCCCCTGACCTTGATACCCGAATATTGATACCGACGATATCCGCATTTCTCACCGCTTCTAACGCAGCATCGCGAGCCTCGAGGTTTGGAAACGTAATCCCGCGATGCGTATGCCCTCTTGTTACGTTAGAAAGATTCGCAACTTGCGCTTCCGGATGATTCATAAATTGATCTTCCGAATAAACCTCATATTGAGCAAGGACATGCGTTTCGGTAACCCCTACGGAGATAACGGAGAGCGGTAAACGGCGATCAAGCGAATATAGAAGTTGATCCATGACTTGCGCGGCATTCAGTTCCTGATAGGCCAAAGACGTGCCCCCTTCACGATGCATATCCTCCGGGATTGTGCGACTGCCAGCGCCACGCGTCCGCACACATCGCTTCCAAATCCTTCTCGGCCTTCCAGTCGAGTTCCCGTTCGGCCTTCCGCGGATCCGCATAACTGACGGCCACATCGCCGGGCCGACGGTCCACCAACTGATAAGGCACTTTACAGCCGGCAGCCTTCTCAAACGCATGCACGAGCTCCAGCACGCTATACCCCATTCCCGTCCCCAGATTGTACGCTGCAATTCCTTCCGTACGCAGCGCGCGTTCCAGCGCTTTCAGATGGCCGCGTGCTATATCCACCACATGGATATAATCTCTGACCCCCGTACCGTCCGCCGTCGGATAATCGCTGCCGAACACGCTCAGCGTTTGAAGCTTGCCTACCGCGACTTGGGTAATATACGGCATTATATTACTCGGAACGCCTTTTGGATCCTCTCCTATACGCCCGCTGGGGTGAGCTCCTGTCGGATTAAAGTAACGAAGCAACACGATGCTCCAGGCTGGATCGGCGACCGTAAGGTCACCCAGCATGATCTCAATCATCTGTTTGGTTCGTCCGTATGGATTGGTTGCCTTAAGTGTCTCATCCTCTTGGATAGGCACATAACCCGGCAAGCCGTAAACGGTCGCCGATGAGCTGAACACCAGTTTTTTCACATTGAACTTATGCATGATATCCGCAAGGACCAACGTACCCGTAATATTGTTGTGATAGTAACTCAGAGGCTTTCTTACCGAGTCTTCCACCGACTTAAATCCGGCAAAATGGATGACCGCTTCGATGTCATGCTTGGCGAACAAGCTGCTTAGCCCCTCGCTGTCCAACAGATCTACCTTGTAAAACCGCAGCGGCTTGCCTGTAATTTCCTGTACGCGGACCAGCGATTCCGGATTGCTGTTCGATAGGTTGTCGACGACGATGACGTCATAACCGGCTTGCAGCAGCTCCACGCAAGTATGACTCCCGATAAAGCCTGCTCCGCCGGTCAATAGGATAGACATTCATGCCTCTCCTTTCTCTCAATTGCTTGCCAATTTGGGCTGTAGATCGACGATCTTGATCCAACCGTTCTCCTTCACAAACACGGGCTCATATTCGTCCCCCCAGCGTTTCAGGGCATCGCGAATATTCCATTCGGTAATCTCGCGGTAGATACCGATCAAATTCGTTTGATTGTGGTGATGCCTGCGGTGGATGTACAGCGGCACGTCGATCCAATGAAAATGGCAAACCTCGATCAACCGCATCAGCACCCTTTTGTCTTCCATATACCTGCCTTCATAAGGATCATCCGTTGGCCAACCGCCGATCGATTTTAACGTGGAAGTCCGGTAAAACCGGGGCCATTGCGACATATTGGAGAGCAGAAAATCGAATTTATCCCGGAAGGAACGATTCTTCGTCACAATGTTGAAAAAAAAGCCTCCGCTCGGATTGATCGAGATGGAATTGATGTTCCCGCTGACCAGACCGACATGCTCCGGCTGTTTGCGAACCTCAGCCAGCAAAACCTCAAGCGTATACGGAAAAAACCAGTCGTCCGCATCGAGCTGGATCACATAAGGGGTTGTAACGGCAGCTAAACCGACGTTCATCGTTTTCGACTGTCCGATGTTCGTCTCGTTACACATGTACGTAACGCGCGAGTCCGCAAGCAAAGGCTTCGCAAGCGCAATGCTTTCGTCCGTAGAAGCATCGTCGACGACGATCAGCTTCCAGTGCCCGTAGGTTTGTTTATATACGGTTTCAATCGCTTCCTTCAGGAACCCCCCTGCGTTATACGTGGGGATGAGTACCGTTACTTCTGATTCCATCCCGCTCACCTCAAATTTCTGACTAATGCTTCAAAATCGAATCCGTCTTGGCCGTCGATCGTTAAATCGAGCGCATGGCCGAAATCCAGCGCTACCTTGCCTGTATCATTAGCCAATCGAGGAGCCAGAAGCGTCGCGGGAATGCCCGCCGCAATAATCGCGATCTGCCACTCCTTGTTACTGTAAAGCTGCGTATACGCCGTCTCTAACTGTTCATAACCTTCCAAATTCACGGTATCGACGACCGTCACTCCGTTCGCTCGAAAAACCGGTGCAGCCTCCTCCGCTCTTCTCCCTGCCAGAATGACGCGGTACTGCTTCATCCAATCCCAGAATTGAGGAAGCCTCGTCATATGATGTGTGACCCAAGCAGAGCAAATGGTATAGAAACCTAAACCAAGATCCACAAACGCCTTCTTGGAATACTCCGCGCCTGACGCATTCTCACCGGTCGACAATAAGCCAACTGTCGTCGCAGAGGTAAAGGCTTTAATTAGCTCCGCGCGAATATTCTGCTCAGCAAGGCCGTTATACCTTCGGTAATAGGTCATGCCATTATAAAAATCAGGAAAAATCCGCAGTTCGGCAATTTCGGCGTGGCCGAATCGAGCCAGCGAATACGCTTTACCTTCCCGCACCGCTTCATCGATACATCCCATTACTTCCTCCGTCGAAAGGAGATAACGCTCGTAGCTGAAGTCATTCGTAAAATATCGATTGTCTCTGTACTCCATAACAACCTCCCCTTATTCGATGATTTCATAGGGAATATGCGGGAACCCATTCATAATATAAGGTTTTAAGTAATGGCCCTGACGGGACCCTAGCAGAAATATCCGATCAATCCCGCGGGTAACGATAAGCTTCGAGATCAAACGCTCCATGATATCAAGCTTCAGTTCGATCTTCGGAACGTACAGCGACAGATGAAAAACATCGGAGGTCAGCCAGCTGAATTCATCGATATCCGAATCCGTAATAAATTCTGTAGCCACCATGGTAACCGCGTAATAATTCGCATGCAGCCCATCTATAAAATTCAAGCATCGAGTGGACAGCCGGTCTCTTCGTGTCTGAGGCATCAGCAGCAGCCACTTCGGCAGCCTTGTGGACATCGGTTTGGTCGAATAATGATGCCAGGCACTTCCGTTCAGAATGCTTGGGCTCATATCCAGCAGCGGCGAACGCTCCCACTTTCGTTTCAGTGCCTTCAAATAATCCTCTTGATACAGCATCGGATGACGGGCTTTAATTTGTTCAACCAGTTGATCATGATGATCGATCGCTTCATGGACCATGGACCGTCCGTGTCTTCGATACAAGAAGAGCCTTTCGAAAATCTGATACCCGTACCAGCCCTTCTCGCCGAGCGAAATCCAGAAATCCCAGTCCTCGTAACCCATGACTACAAACCCGGATTTATAACCGCCCGCCTGCATACAGGCTTCCTTTCGAAATAGGGAAGTTCCGCACGTGATATTGCGAAACAGCTGGGTATGGAAGTTGTATTGGGGGGCATCATGCACCCAATCCTCCGTACCGAAAGCTTTGACCCAAGGGGACACAAAGCCGACCTTAGGATAGAGTTCCATAATCCACAATGCCTTCTCCAAAAATGTCGGGTGAATCAAATCGTCGGAATCCAGAGGAAGCATATATTTGCCTTTCGCCGCAACGATCCCGCTGTTTCTCGCCGCAGCAACCCCCTGATTCGCCTGCTTAATTAAACGGGTTTTCGGCTTCTTTAAGGCGGACAACAGGTCTACCGTTTCCGGATCGGTCGAACCATCGTCGACCACAATGATCTCGACGTCCTGGAACGTCGAATTCAATACGGAATCGATCGTTTCCCCCAGAAACTGTCCATAGTTGTAGCATGGAATGACGACACTGATGAGCGGAACATCCGTCATGGCTGGAGGTTGACCTCCTCTCGGAACCAACGAACCGTGCGTTCGAGCCCCTCCTCCAATGAAACGCGCGGAGAAAAACCAAGGACGTCGGCAGCCAGCGTTAAATCCGGGATTCGTGCCGGCATGTCTTCGTACCCTTTCCCAAAGGCCTCGTCATAGGTTTTGAATTGAATAGGCGATTCCGAGCCCGTCATTTGGATGATCGTTCGGGCTAATTGGAGTATCGTGGTCGGCCGATCCGATCCGATGTTGAAAGCGAGTCCGTCCGCCTGCCGGCCAAGGGCGCTTACGGTTCCTCTCACCATATCGTCCACGTAGGTAAAGCAGCGGGATTGAGACCCGTCTCCATAAATGTGCAGCGGCTCCCCTCTCAGCGCAGCATGAATGAATCGAGGGATAACCATTCCATACAGCGAATTCGTCTGGTTTGGACCATAGGCGTTGAAGTAACGAAGAACGGTAACCGGCAGCCCTTTATCGGCAAAAGCAAAGCATAAGTGCTCGTCAATGGATTTCGCCGCAGCATAGCACCACCTATGGATCGACGTCGCTCCATAGACCCGATCCGACGTTTCCGAGAACGGCAGATTCGTATTCTTGCCGTATATTTCCGACGTAGAAGCAAAGATCACCTTCACCCCTCTCCGAAAGGCTAACTCTAAGACATGCCTCGTACCGTCGATATTGCCTTCGATAACCTTTATTGGATCTTCCACCGTGTTTTTCACGCCAAGGATGGCCGCCAAATGAAACACCGCTTCCGCTTGATCCAAGCATTTCTTGATTACAGGTCGATTCAAAACGGATCCCTGAATGAACGTATGATTCTCGTGAGTCAGAACATCGTGCAGAAACGCCTTCCGGCCCGCTGACAAATCATCCAGCGTAATGACTCTGTGCCCCTGCAGCAGCAGAGCCCGCACCAGATGGGATCCGATGAACCCGGCACCACCAGTTACAAGAATGTTCATGAATGCAGCTCACCTCCCGACTCTCTCTTCAGAGCAAGACGATTTTCGATTTGTCCTTCACGCCTTCCGTCGCATTTCGCGTATCCACAATTAGCTTGGCATGCTTGGCGAGCTCGTCGTAAAGAATCGAAGAATGGTCTGTAAGAATCAGCAAACAGTCTTTCTTCTTCACGTTTCTAGTCGTAAGCGGGGTTCGTGCCAGCGTAGTTCCCGCTACATGAAGTTCGGCTATATAAGGATCGTAGAAACTCACCTGGGCCCCCTGATTCATTAGCAGCTCCATCACTTTCAGGGCCATGGATTCACGCAGGTCGTTGACATCCTTCTTGTACGTTACGCCAATCGCCATAATGCTGCACCGGTCCAGCGGAAGCGGGTGGAGGCTCTTAGCCATCCGAGCCATGATATAGCCGGGCATTTCTTCGTTCACTTGATGGCTTAACTCGATGAAAGGCAGCGGGATGTTAAATTGCTTCGCTTTCCAGAGTAAATACATTGGATCAACGGGGATGCAGTGTCCGCCTACGCCGGGACCGGGGTAATAGGGCATAAAGCCGTAAGGCTTTGTGCGGGCTGCTTTTATCACCTCCCAGATGTTAATTTCCATGACTTCGCATAACTTAACCAACTCGTTCATAAACGAGATGTTCACAAAACGCTGACAGTTCTCAACGAGTTTCGTCATCTCCGCCGTTCTCGCGTTGGAGACGGTGACCACTTCGTCAAAGACCTTCCCGTAAATACGTTCCGCGTATTGCGTGCAGGCGGGGGTAACGCCTCCGACCACTTTGGGAATCGATTGTAAAGCCGATCCTTTTTGGCCGGGGTCGATTCGCTCAGGCGAATAAGCCAGGAATACGTCTAAGCCGACCCGAAAGCCGCGCTTTTCGATAAACGGCTTCAGCTCTTCCTCCGTCGTCCCCGGATAGGTAGAGCTTTCCAGAACCAATAAATGTCCCGGATGCAAATAAGGAACCGCCTGTCTCATGGCTTGCAACACATAGGACAAGTCGGGCTTAGCCTCTTCATTGGTCGGCGTCGGCACGCAGAGAATCACGCAGTCAGCTTCGGCAACCGTTTCGTATGACACGCCAACTTGAAACCTTCCGCCCGCAAACATCGCTTTCAGTTCCATGCGGGTCAGATCGGATAAGTAGGGCTGCATCTTCCAAAGCTGCTTGATTTTACTTGGGTCTGTATCAACGCCAAAGACGAAGTGGCCTTTCTCCAAAAAAAGTCTGGCCAGCGGCAGCCCAACGTAGCCGAGCCCGATGATAGCGATCTTAAAGCGTTCATTAGGCTGCATGTATGAGTCCCTCCCAGGTAGAATGCTCCTGCCATCATCGTACGCATGTCGTTCCGGCAAAGCGCTAGATAGCTGCCTTACTTTATGAAAAATAGGAATTTGTCCCTGGCCGCATATTTGTGAAAACGGGTTTTTGTCCCTTTCGGAATGAGAGGGAGACACATACACATGTAAAAACTTGAGACCAGAAAGGAAGGTTACCATGCGCATTCTGCTTGCCACCTTTTGGGGGCTTCCTTCCGTAGGCGGTTTAGAAAAATATGTATTGCAGTTGAAGCGGGGATTGGAAGCGAGAGGGCATGAAGTGGATATTTTCTGCAGAATGCCCGATGACTCCGGCTTTTATATCCTTAACAAGGGCTGGGTTCTGAATAAAAACCAAATTCAGCCCATGATCTCCGCCAAAGCGGATACGTATTTCGCCAACCATCTCCCGGGGCTTGATCAAGACGTGAAATATATGGAAATCGATAAATATTGCTTCGAAGCAGCTGCCGCTTATTTCCGGCCGGCCGCCTATGACGTTATTCATACGCAAGACGTCATTTCCGCCCGGGCATTTGCTCGGATCCGCCACCCCCATACCGCATTGGTTTCTACGATCCACGGGTGCCTCTCGACCGAGAGTCTCGCAAGACGCCAAGCGGATGGCATGCCGAGCGACGATTTTCGTAAAACCCAGCTCTGGTACTACTATGGGCTTATCGAGCACTTCGGCATTATGCATAACCATGAAACCATCATGCCGACGGAGTGGCTGAAAGGCATCATGAATCGGGATTTTCTTATCCCGGAGTATCGGATGACGACGGTCCCAAATGGAATGGATGTGGAGGAGTTTTTGCATGAGATGAATAAACCGACCGTTACGCCCGACGCCGGCGGGAAGAAGATCATTTTATGCTCGGCCCGCTTCGATCCGGTTAAAGGGCATTTTCATTTGCTTCGGGCTCTGACTTGTTTAAAAAAGGTTAGAAATGATTGGGTTTGCTGGCTGGCGGGAAATGGGCAATTGGAAGAAAGGATGAGAGAGCAGGCTGCAGCTTACGGGCTTCAGAACGAGGTCGTATTCTTGGGAAAACGTGATGACATTCCGGCTCTGTTAAAGAAATCGGATGTTTTCGTGCTTCCGAGCCTGCAGGATAACCACCCTTTCGCCATAATGGAAGCCCATGTTGCCGGGAAAGCGGTGGTTGTTTCCAATGCCGGCGGCATTCCGGAAATGGTGACGCATGAGGAGACAGGACTGATCTTTCCCGCAGGGAACGATCAGGATTTATTCGGGAATCTGTTCGCCGTTCTCAGCCAGGACGATCTTAGAAACCGGCTTGGCGAGCAGTCCAAGGCATTTGGCCTGCAGCACTGGTCTCTTCCTACGATGACGGAGAGAATCTTGGCGATCTACGAGAAAGCACTCCAAAAGAGATGGAGGTAATCATAATGGCCGTGCGGAAAAAAGTAAAAACCGGGATTGTGAAGAGAAAGCCATCCCGGGTTCGACGACGTAAGAGCACGCCTAAAAAAAGCCGGCGTGCCTTGCGCGTTGGGAGGAAGAAACAGAGGAAGAAGTTCCGCTTCGCTTCCCTCGTCTCAGCGAACAGATACAACCGCTTCTTTCTTCACCCCCACCGAACGATTCGTTTAAAGGTGGAGCGCCGCGTTTGGGATCGTATCGCCGCCGAGCTCCCTCCTTCCTACCTGGCGCCTGATCGTGATTTCGTGAATCATATGAAACAGTTTTCCTAATCATCCTGATCGGTTCCGAATCGTATGCAATCATCGCATTCGATTCGGAACCGATCCTTCTATTGTGCAAGCTTGTCCATCCTGCCTCTTCATCTTCCCAAGCGCCTCCTAGAGGAAGTGCCTGGTTAGACGGATATTCGCATCTTTTTACGCGTTTTGAACCTTCGTACCGTATTACCCTTGCGACTCCGTTTGCCTGGCTTCTTTCTACGCCCCCTCTTTATCACTCGGCCCAAAGAAAGACGGTCTTGCCGAATTTCCAACCCCACGGGGTAAGCAAATAGCCTGCGCTCCGAAACAACAACTACATCGCTCAGCCGGAAGCCGCAGAACCTGAACGCTTTCGGCGAAGAGAAAGGCCGTTTCGCTCCCAGCTGCAGCAAATACACCGATGGGGTTTGACTGCCCCGATATAACCGGCCTGGCTTCAAAGGCCTTAGATGTGCGGCAGCTTTCAGCAAACCTGCCATTGCCGCCAACACGCCAATCCTGCTTATAAAAGAGGCCAATCTGGCCCGATAGGCTTCTATACCGAAGGACCGCGCCACCCGATAGACATCTACATATGCGGATTGGGACTGCAGCCCTTCCTGTACCTTGCCGGCCAAGCCACTGATATCTCCCTTATCAACCAGCATGCTCTCTTGGCCTGCTGCCGTTAATACTTCCTCCAACCCTCCGGAGCGATAGGCAACCGTCTTCTTCCCGAATAACAAAGCCTCAAGAGCGATCATGCCGAACCCTTCATCGATTAAGCTCGGAACGACAACCACATCCATCAGACGGTACATACGCTCCAGGTCGGGCTGGAAGCCCAAAAACCGGAAGCGGTCCCGGAATTCAGACTGCTCGACCACAGACCGGCAGTATCGATCATAGTCCGCATCGCCTGCGGGACTTGCGATGCAAAGGAAACAAAGATCCTGCCGCTTAGCGCAAAGCATTAGCGCCATTTGCAGAAAATGCTCCAATCCCTTCTCCCGCTGCATGCCTGCCGAAATAAAACCGATCAGATGCTTGCAATCAGGGAATCGGAATCGTTTCGTTTCCTCCTCATTCGCTTGGAATTTCGGCAACAAGCCCGATTCGCAAACCGTGGAGGACGGCGGAAGCAGCATGAGCTTCTCATCCGGCGCGATTTCTCGAAACAGGGCGAGCGAATGATTGGAAACCCCTACGATAAGGTCGGCATACCGATTAATCAATTGTGCGGACTGCGGGGCTGCCTCATGCTCATGAATTTTTTCCATAATCATCCAAACAACCGGTATGCCAAGCGATTTGGCCGCCATGGCAGGCAGCGCATTCACGCAGCTGTTCACAATGACGATGTCGGGTCTGCGATGCTGCAGCAATTGAATGAGCATGGCAAGACTTCCATCGCCTAGGACGGAAGTTTCCGTCGGCGCAAGCTTACCATCGGGACGGTAGATCGACCATAGTATAGAGAACGGTTCAATCACGGTTTTGATCCCGTTTGCCTCGGCTTCCTTCATCAAAATTCCGTCTTCAGGCACGACCAGGGTACAATCCGTGTGACGAGAGATCTCTTTTGCGAGCAAAGACAAATATTTTTCCGCACCGGTAATGAATCGTTTGCCGCAGATATGCGAGAACAGCATGACCTTCAAGCAGCTATTACCGGCTTCTTTTCTCGGAAGGTTAGAGCCGGACAAGCGTTTCTTTTCCGCGATCTTCTTTCTGCGCTTACGCCTCCCTTTTCTATCTATAGCCGCTGTTTTTCCGCTCATGTGCCCCCCTCCTGTTGTCGGCTGGCCGCATGTAGTTTTTTCAACGCTTCAGCATCAGGCATTTGATAACCGACCGGTAACGAGGCTATAATTTTTTTCCATACTCTCCGATCAACGGCAATATCCTTCTTGGTTCTGGGCATATGAAACAACCCGGCATACAGATGTCCGGCATCTTTTCCCGGGATTTTGGTTGCCGTTGTTCTTTTTGGGACAGGCTTAGTCAGCCTGTTGATCGTGGATGGACGTTTGACAGAAGTGCTCGTTCGTGACCGCACCTTCATATTCCGCCTATCCTTTCTCGTTTCCGGTTCAGCGCTATTTCGTAAACCGCGTCCATCCTGGACATCATGACGTCCAGCGACCATCGTTCCATTCCGCTATGACTCGCCTGCGAGGCAATATGATTGCGCAGCTGTTCGTCGCTCAAGAGCAACTGTAAATGCCGATATAGCTCTTCGTCATTTCCTACCGGAAACACCAGTCCCGTTTCTCCGTGAGCGACCATTTCGGGCATGCCTCCCGCATCGGATACGATGACTGCCTTTCCGGCAACTTGCGCTTCCATGACCGCGTACGGATGATTATCCTGCAAGCTCGGAAGGACAAAAATATCGGATTGCCGAAGTAGAGCCGGCACATCTCTTCGCGTCCCCATAAACGCGACGTCTGCCTCGATACCATGCAGCTTCACAAGCTCGCGCAACTTGAATTCCAGCCCGCCGCTGCCAACAAACCAGCAAATCCAGTCGTCTCTATTCTTTCTTAATTTGGCGAGCGCTCGAATGAGATACTTATGGCCTTTGATCTCATCGAAGCGCGCCGGACAAATGATGACCTTCTTCCCGGAAGAAGAACGCATATCGGCTCCGCCATGCAGCTGGTCCGTAAATCCCTTAATATCGATGCCGTTCGGGACGACCGTCAGCTTATCAACGGGAACGGCAAATTCGTCAACCAACATCTCTTTCATCCACTGCGTCGGCAATGTAGCGGCATCTGCGCAGTTCAATCCAATCTGTTCGCGCATCACAGCATACTGCCATAGCCGCTCCCTGCGCTCCGGGTTCTCCAGGTCCCCTTGTCTTAACAGGGAAAGAAACCATTCTCCTGCCAAGTGCCCGTGGATGGTGGTTACCAGCGCGGATAGCGGCCTTTTAATTCGGGACAATGCCCGTGCGGAGATGACATCCTGCGCATGGATGATGTCATAAGAATCCACACCCAAATAAGCCGCCCCCACCTCATAGCAATACTGTTCCGTCTCCGCGTCCCGGATGATCGGATCTAAGCCGGGCAGACTCTCCTTGAAATACGTCTTTACGTTCGATTCCACTAAAGAATAAACCGATTTTCTCGGTAAATGCCGTCGTTTGTTCAGGATTGAATAGCCGCTGCCATCGGGAAACCGGCACAAAATATCCACCTTGTGCCCGCGTTGTTCAAGTCCCAGCTTCAACTGCCGTACATAGAGATCCACTCCTCCAACATGAGGCAGACCCCAGAAGGTGGCCAGGAGTATTTTCATGGATTGTTCTTCCTTTCCGATACGGATTCTCTATAAGCCCATCTGTTTGCAAAGGTGCTTCAGGTCGGAGATCGATACGTATATGTTATCTAGACCCGCCCAATACCATGGAGTTCCTTCATAACTCGAAGGCCTTGAGCCGATACCTGTATATGCAAAGTGCTGCAGCCCTCCGTATTCACAAATGCGTTTAATATCATGGACCATAAAATTCGGAGAGAAAAATTCAAGCACCTTGGTCTGCGGGCTGCAGAAGGTCAGGTTTGTCAACGCGCTTCCGGTGGGCGAAATGACATAACCGGCTTCCGAAAACAGTTTAATCTGCTCTTTCACCGGCAAGTGTTCCGGATAGACGACCTCAAACCCATACGATTGCAAAACTCGGATCACCTCGTCTTCATTCGTCAATGTTCTTCCGAGCGAGTGCCCGCGACTTATATACAATCTTCTTGATGGTCTTGGCTCTTGCGGGAGAAATTCACTCCTTAAGAAATGATAGACCCATTTCTGACCAAAGCCGATGGATGGCACAATCAGCCGGTCAGCTTCGATATGAAATTGATTATTGCTGTAGATTAATCGATCCGTCGTGATACCGAGCAGCCCAAGCGTTTCAGATTGGAATGGCTGCAAATCTTGACTCACGATGTACTTGTCTACAGGGATCCTGCTGCAGGAAAGCAAATAGATACGGGGCAGTACGTCATACATCCAGTGATAATAGTTCGAAGAGCCGATTTTCGTAAGCACCGCAATGTTTCCGGGCACATAGTCGATCGGCGGTAAATGATGATTGAGAAATATCGTATGCTTGTGAGGATCGTTGCTCCAATCATACGAGACTTCCCAGATCAGAACATTAGTGGGGGAAATCACGGTTCCGCTATCGCCATATACCCTGCCTCGGGGAATCGTTGCCACAAAGGCGGGAAATTGGCCGTTCACGGCAACCTCGCAGTAAACATCCGCTAAGTTATATCCGGAGCTGACTGCCCAATCTTTCATCCAATAATAATAATCCGTTGGCCTGTCAATCAAACGGAATACCTCCTCTCTGATCGGAATGAGTCCGGTCCGTACGAACTGGAAACGTGATAGGTTCCGTACCGTTCCGTCGTGATAAGTCGACCGATACACTCTGCTAAATCAAGTGTATACGCGGGGGAGCCCAATGGATCGTCAACCCCCTTGACCGTCTCTTGATTTTCGGCGAGCGATAAGATTTTCGTCACGAAATTCACCCCATCATTGCTGGATAACAAAGAAGTACGCACGATGAAATGCCGGGGGCAAACCGCGTGCACGAACTGCTCTCCCAGCAGCTTCGATTGGCCATAGACGTTAAGAGGAATGGTCCGATCCAATCCGCCGCAAGGCTTACCCTTGGTACCGTCAAACACATAATCCGTACTGACATGCACCAGCTTTGCACCGGCTGCCTCTGCAGCAATGGCTAAATGGCTGACTCCGAGCGCATGAAGCCGGTAAGCCTGCTCAATAGCCTCCTCTGCCTGATCTGCCTTTGAGTAGGCAGCCGCATGGATTACAACGTCGGGTTTCACTTCACCAACTATCTTCTTCACGGCTTTCAGGTCACAGATATCCAATTCCTTTCCGGTAAAAGCCGTATACGTATACCCTTGCCCGAGAACACGGAGCAGGTCTCGTCCGAGCTGCCCAACGGCACCGGTAATCATGATGTTCATGAGTCCTATTCCTCCCCTCGCGGAAGCTAATCCGTCATGGTTCCTTATTCCCTGACAGCCGAAGTCCGGCTTCCTGCAGCGACAGTTGCGTTCCGGCGTCGGTCCACCATCCGGACAAAAGTCTGTAACCCAGCCGACCTTCGCCTGCGTAAACGTTATTTACATCAGTGATCTCCAATTCGCCTCTAGCGGAAGGCCTAATGCCGCGGATGATTTCAAAAACATCGGATTCGTACAGATAGATGCCTGTAACGGCATAGTCGCAAGGCGGCTTTTCCGGTTTCTCCTGGATATGAGCAATCCGGCCGTTCTGCAGATCGGGCACGCCATACCTTCGAGGATCCGCCACCTTTTTCAAGAACACCTCTGCGCCCTTTTCGCTTGTTTCGAAGTCTTTCACAAAGCTCTTCAGCGAATCCTCAAACAGATTGTCGCCGAGCAGGACTAACAGCTTTTCTCCGGTCCTCACGAATGATTCCGCCAACCCCAGCGCTTGAGCGATGCCCCCGGCACACTCCTGGATTTTGTAGCTGACTTGAACGTTCCAGGATGCCCCGCTCCCAATATAATCGACGTAAAGTCCGGCGGAGGGCTTGCCGATGACCAGCAGAATATCGTGAATGCCGGCTTCAGCCATTTTATCGAGCGCATAGTGGATCATTGGATAATTGCCAACGGGCAATAGATGTTTATTGACAATACTCGACATTGGCCTCAGCCGAGAACCGGTTCCGCCGGCTAAAATGATGCCCTTCATGGCGTGACTCCTTCCTCCTCGGAATTCAATCTCAGATAAATGCCATGCTGCTATGATATGCATCCTCCTCGGATGGCTTATGGACGATTACCTCCCCCGTTCAAAATTGGCTTATGCCCGCACCGAAAACGCACGAAAAAACGGCTGCCGTTTGGCAGCCGTTTCTTCAGCCTGGAACTAGCCGTTATCGATACCGATATCGTCATAAAGCTCAACGATATATTGAAGTCCTGCAGGATTAATCGTACCGCCATCCGGTGAATAGTTTACCGCTTCGAAGGATACTACGAAGAAGTATTCGGTCAAAAGTGGAATGGTAGTCGGAAGTATAGTTGTATACGTTTCGGAGAATTTGGAAATGGTTTGCCAAGGAAACGGCGCAGTATTCGTTTGACCGACATCGCTTAATGTGCCATTAATCGTACCGTTCACCACATTATTCACGAGAAGAAGCGATATAACGCCTAATACATCGATCGCAAAGTATTCGTCCATATATAGGGTAGCGGCGTTATCGCAAAAAACTTCGGCGGTAGCGAGATGGTTAAGGGCCAAATTGGGTAACAACGAACCTCCTATTTCGAATGCTTGAGCAAAAAACAACGTACCGGGAACATTTGACGGCGCATCGGGAGGCTGCGCAACACTCCAAACGTAATCAGGGTTTGTTGCGTTTACGGCAGGGTAGTACATGAGTTCGGGCCAAAAAGGGTATTGTCTGGAAAAGCTTTCTACTGTGTTTCTCGTTGCGGTTGGGACTCCTGTAATCGCTCCTGTAATCGCATCTAATCTGCTTGTAGTCGAGTACCAAGTTGTCCCGGAATTGCTCACCAATGTTGCTAGTTTGTTAATCGGCAATCTCATCACTCTCTTCTATCCTAAATTAAATCTTGGAAAACATAGACTCCCATTGATTTCCAACGATTTATTTTCATAGTATTCCATTCTCCTCTTAGTGCTTGGACACTTGTGGAACTTTCAATAACTGAAGGAAGATAATCTGCTGCAGGTGTCCTTTACCCAATCCGTTTCCTATTCTATTGAGTAATGTAAATAAACGGACTTAAAAGATGCTAGAGAAGAGGGATGGACTAATGTCATCTGGGCTGACCGTTCTGTGTCATTATTATAACGAGAGTTATATGCTGAGGTGGTGGCTCGAACATCACTGCAGGTTGTTCGATCACGGTGTAATGATCGATTATGGGTCTACGGACCATTCCAATGACCTCATTCGCGAGCTAGCTCCAAAGTGGGAAATACGCAAGTCGCGAAATAAGGATTTCGATCTGGTTGGCTGCGATCAAGAAGTGATGGAAATTGAACGTGAATGCCAAGGCTGGAAAATGGTTTTGAATACGACTGAATTTTTATGTGTTCACGATAAAGCTTCGTTCGTAAAGCAATTGAATGTGAAGGGTCTATCCATGTATAGAACGACCGGGATTACGATGCTGGATCCGCTGGATAACGTCTATCCTCCGGAGCCGGACGCGAACTTGCCTCTTGTCAAGCAAAGACACCATGGCATTATTCAAATGGAAACATTCCATAGGGATCGCTTCATCCATAAGTATTCTGATGGCGCATACGAAATTGGAAGGCATCGTTCCGCTCATGCAGACAGTCATGACATCTATTTGCAGAAAGCCTATACGTTACACTTTCAATTTAGCCCTTGGAATGAAGAGATGATCAGACGAAAGCTGTTCATACAAACAAGAATCCCGCAGAAGTACAGGGATAATGGGTTAGGCTGGCAGCACTATGTAGACAGGCGCAGGTTGGAAGAGATGTATCGCGAACGTGCGATGAATACGAAAGATTTACGTAGGGATGTATCGTGCGCTTGGATTTTTTGTTAAAACCGGGAGGTGCTTCGTTATGCTTAAAGTCAGCTGTATTTTAACCAGCTATAATCGTCCCGTAATGATCAGGGATGCTATTGCGAGCGTACTGGATCAGTCGTATCCGCATTGGGAGTTGTGGATCGTGGACGATCATTCTAACCAAGAAACGCAAGATGTGATCCACGCTATTGCAAGCACGGATTCCAGAATTCAAATCATCCAATCAGGAGTCAGCCATCAAGACAGACGAAAAACGACCCGCTATGCGACTTGCATAAATATGGCTATCCCTCGCATAACGGGAGATTTGGTTACGTACCTGACGGATGACGATATTTATTATCCTGAGAGATTCGCGAGGATGGTTGAGGCGTTTGAAATAAATGAGCACATTCATATCGTCTATGGCAAGCAATGCTTTGCCGTAATCGTAGATGATCAAATTCATAAAAGCGGAATTAGACCTCTAGTAGGCATTACAAGAGAACCCATTGAGAAAATAGACCACAATTCCATCATGCATCGAACATCATGCTTCCAACTGGTTCCTGCTTGGAATGACGACCCTTCGATTTGGGCTTGGGCCGATGCCGTGTTTTTTCAGCAATTAGCTGCTCACTGGGACTTTCACCCCGTTGATTTTGTCACTGACGAACATAGATATCATGAAAATTCCATTCAAGCTAAACACAACCGGCAAGAAAAGGTGTACCTCGGAATAACGGAAAGTTCGAAAAACAATTCCAAAAGACGGAATCGTGTCGATGCGCTTATCGATTTGCTGTTTCGCAAGAAGTAAAGAGCCCCTCCATTCATCATGGGGGCTCTTACTTTTTGCATTTTGATGGTTGTTCAACCATGTGGCCCATTCTCTAGTAAATAGGTGTGCACCGATGACAATTGCTAGATTCGCTACATAGTATATAAGAATTCCAAAGATAGGAGGTTGATTGCATATGGCAGATTCAAGAGGCAATGGTTCGCAAGGTACACGCGGTTCCAATGGTTCCCGCGGTACTCGTGGCTCCAATGGTTCCCGCGGTACTCGTGGCTCCAATGGTTCCCGCGGTACTCGTGGCTCGAATGGTTCCCGCGGTACGCATGGCTCCAATGGTTCCCAAGGTACTCACGGCTCCAATGGTTCCCGCGGTACTCGCGGCTCCAATGGTTCCCGCGGTACTCGCGGTTCCAATGGTTCCCGCGGTACTCGCGGCTCCAATGGTTCCCGCGGTACTCGCGGTTCCAATGGTTCCCGCGGTACTCGCGGCTCCAATGGTTCCCGCGGTAACTAAATAATTGAACACAAAAGGCCCAGTTTATGGGCCTTTGTGAATCAAACTGCTACAGCCGATCGAAAGATTGAAGCGATAACGTTAACGCTTCACCTTATAAAACTCATGATACAGCTTCATTAATGCCCGCTTCTCGATACGCGATACATAGGACCTGGAAATGCCCAGCTCTTTCGCGATTTCCCGCTGCGTACGTTCCTCGCCTCCGGTTTCCAAGCCGAACCGCGCGACGACGACTTCCCGTTCCCGAGCGTCCAGGATATCGAGATTTCGATAGATCTTTGATTTCTCAATGCTCAGCTGCACCTTCTCAAGCACTTCGTCTTGTTCGGTGCCCAGAATATCGATTAACGAGATTTCGTTGCCTTCTTTGTCTGTCCCGATCGGATCATTGAGCGAGATATCTTTGCTGGATTTTTTCTTGGAGCGGAAATGCATGAGAATTTCATTCTCGATGCATCGCGCGGCGAAAGTAGCCAGCTTCGTTCCTTTATCCGGCGAATAGGATTCAATCGCTTTAATCAGCCCGATCGTGCCGATGGAGATCAAATCCTCGGTATCCTCCTTCGAGTTGTCGAACTTCTTCACGACATGGGCGACTAATCGCAAATTGTGCTCAATCAGCAGGTTACGGGATTTTTGGTCCCCGCTTGCCATCAACTGGATATGCTTTGCTTCCTCCTCCTCCTGCAAGGGCTGCGGAAAAGCATTATTCTTCACATAAGAAACGAGCAGCGATAACTGTTTAATGAACAGCGCAATTGCAGCAAACAATCCAGGCATTAGTATCCCTCCCGTATGGAAATGACACCTTGTTGTGTACACAACGTGTTGACGATATGGGCAACCAATCGAAGGTTATGCTCAATGAGCAGATTGCGCGAAACTTGATTTCCCTCTGCCATGAGCTGAAGGTGCTTAATCTCATCTTCTTCATGCAGCGGCTGAGGAAAGGCGTTGTTCTTGACGTAAGAAACAAGGAGCGACAGCTGTTTGATAAACAATGCGATCGCCGCAAACAATCCGGGCATCGAAAAGCCACCTCCATACAATTTCGCCTCTAACAGGAGGACAACGACAAGCCGTTCTCCCATTATCGACAGTGAAGACTGTTCTACAGTGTATGTGGGCGGCGGCCTATACGTGCCTGTACGGCATTTATTCCATAGTCAGGTGCCCTGGGTTGCCAGCTGCTATAGCCATCATATCCACGACAAAAAGAGCCTTGTCATTGCGCAATTGGGCAATGACAAGGCTCTGCTGCACATACTTATACGTTATCCGCAATCTCTTGAAGCGTCACAGGACGGTTCTCTTTCATGGACAAATAAGCCCCGAATACCATTTGCATCGTCTTCAAATTATCCGCAACGCTGTTCTCCGCTTCGCGCTCTTCTTCCACGGCGCGCATCAGCTCGCCCATCGTTCCCATGAAGGCATGCGGGAACCATTTGCCATGCAGCTTCGGCGTAAACCAGTAATCCTCATGAATCGCTTTCGTAAAGAAGCTGAGTGTATCTTCACGGCCAACCGGATAGTTGTATAACGATCCGTTCGTTCCTTTGATGATCCCCTCCATGCCTTCGAAGCGATAAGTCGCATACCAATCGTCTTCATCGGCGATATGGTTATGATTATCATGAATAATGCCGCGTGCTTCGCCCGCAAACTTGATGTGCAGCAGCGTGCGTGTCTCCCCGATTGTACGTTGGCCTGGAAAACGCGCTCCGTCGGCATACACATACTCCGGTGTGCCGAACAGGAAACGAATCGCATCCATGTAGTGAATGCTGTGGTACATGAATTCCAACGTCGGCATTTCGCGCAGCCAGCCCCAGTTGGCAAAGTCCTGCTTCACATTCACTTGTATCGAAGCCTGCAGCAGCTCCCCGAGCCAGCCGCGCTGAATGATCGTATGGCTCGCACGAATGCTCGGCGACCACCGCATCTGCTGATTGACGGCTCCTCTTACCCCATAACGCTCGCATGCTTGTTGAATACGCACCGCTTCAGGGTATGATTCCGCCAATGGTTTCTGACATAGAATATGTTTGCCCGCCGCTGCTGCCCGTTCCGCGATCTCCGGCTGAATCTTCGCGGGGATGGCAAGATCCGCTATTCGCACATCCGGGTCTGCAAGCAGCTCATCGAGCTCCTTATAGACCTTCGGAATGCCGAATTTAGCCGCAAGCTTCTCCGCCCGCTCCCGATTCACGTCATAGATGCCGACAACGCGAAGGCCGCCCATTTGATAGGCCGGCAGATGGCAGGCGTCCACAATTTCACCTGCGCCGATAATGCCGATGCCCATTTCCTTATTGGCAGGCAGGGCTGGTCGGTACTCTAAATCCAGCCAATTCTCTTTCATCGCGCTCACGCCTCAAGCACCTCCGATAGATTTTACAAGCTTGGTCCGATTCGGTTGATACTGAACTCCTGATGGCCCAGTACTTCCGCTTTCGTCCATTTGCCTTCCGCAACCTCAACGATTTCCTGCCAGATCCGCTCGCCCGCTTGTTCAAGGCTAGCTGTTCCGTCCAGCATATCGCTGACGTCAATATCCATATTATCTTCCATTCGCTGGAACATCATCTTGTTCCCGGTAATTTTAATAACCGGTACGACTGCAGCGCCTGTCGGCGTACCGCGGCCTGTAGTGAAGCATACGATATGAACGCCGCCGGCGGCCATACCCGATACGCATTCGATATCATTGCCCGGCGAATCCATAAAATAAAGCCCATTCTCGGGGATATACTCCGCATATTCAATGATCCCTTTAATCGGCGCCTTACCGCATTTGCTAATACAGCCGAGCGATTTCTCCTCGATCGTGGACAACCCGCCCGCAATGTTCCCCGGGCTTGGATTACCGCCGCGCATATCGGCTCCCATCCGTTCAACCTCTTTATCGAAACGGCTCACGATATAGTAGAGTCGGTCGGACAGCTCTTCCGTTACGCAGCGCTCAGCCAGCAAATGTTCCGCGCCAATGATCTCTGTCGTTTCACCGATAACGATAGAACCGCCCTCTGCGATTAGCGAATCCGCTGCAGCACCGAGTGCCGGATTGGAAGCCAGACCGGAAGTCGCGTCAGAGCCCCCGCATTTCACGGCCACTTTAAGCTTGCTAAGCGGAACCGGCACTTTCTCTTCCTTCTCCAGCTCGGCCATCATGCGTTTCGCCAATTCCGTACCATAGGAGATGGCCTTAACCGAACCGCCGACGGATTGAATATCGAACACTTCGACAGGTTTGCCTGTTTTGCGGATTTCCTCGGCTAAGGCGATCGGGTCTACAACCTCGCAGCCTAAGCTGATGATGAGAACTGCTCCAACGTTAGGATTTTTGCCCGTGCCGGCAAGCACCTCGAATGTACGCTCTTTATCTGCGCCGATCTGACTGCATCCGTGCTGATGCGGAATCGCAACGCTGCCTGGTACCATTTGCATAATGCGGCTGCACACCTGATTCGAACAAATCACCGTCGGAATGATCAACAGATGATTGCGAATTCCGATATCTCCGTTTGGACGTTCGTACGCCATGAATGTCTTGCTCATTGCGCTGCCTCCTTCGTTCCCAGGTCACCACGGCCGCGGATGCCTTCAATATTGTGGACATGCACATGACTGCCAAGCGTAATCGGCTTGACGGCCCGTCCAATCACTTCTCCATATTTGCGAACGTCCTGTCCGGACGCAATGTCCGAGATCGCCACTTTATGGCCAAAAGGGATATCCTCTGCAAGCGTTATCATTTGCAGTTCTGCTGCATGGCGGTAATGGATGGATTCTCCTGCTTTCATATCGCGAAGCGCTGTTGCCACATGATCGCGCTCGTCCATGTACAACGCGTCAGCGCCTGTTTCAATACGGTGTTCCACGTTAGCTTCACCTTCCGGTTGACAGAATGATAGACAATCTTCTTCGGCTTCGATATAGTCTTATTATAGAAACAAAGAAACAGAATATAAATAATCGATTTCACTGAAAATATACCTTTTTTTGAACTAAACGCACATCTTGGAGGTGGCAAGTCGTTGAACCCGCTTCGCAAACATTTTGATCCCGACACTTCGCTGCCGATCGAGCTCGTTCTGCGCAGTACGAAGAACCTGCAATCAGAGCTGCCCGACCATCTGCATGACTGGTATGAAATCATTTATGTCCATAGCGGCGCCGGCTCGTTTTTTATCAATCATACCTTCTATGAAATGCAGGCCGGCGATCTCTACCTAATCCCCGGCAATACGATACATCGTACGCTCCCTCATTCCGATGAACCGATCACGTCATCGGCCATGTTCTTTAGCGGGCAATATGTGCAAACGACCGCAATCGGCAAGGATGCGTACTCTTTCTTGCGCTGTTTCGATAAGGCTAAAACAGGACGAAATTACCGTATTGAGCTGCTCCCTGCCGAACGGACTCGGATCGAATCCATCATCGACGAGATGAACGAGGAGCTTCTGCTGCGTCAACCCGGCTATAGTCAAGCGGTGCTGCTGCTGCTGCAAACCGTGCTTCTCCATACGAATCGCAAAATGAATCCCGGTGAACCTAAGCAGCAGCATGGCGGATCAAGACCGGGATGGCTGCAATCGGCGCTCAACTACATTGATGCTCATCTGGTAGACAGCTTAAGCTTGTCCGCTCTGGCGGCGCGTGCAGCCGTCAGCCCTTCCTACTTCTCCAGAATGTTCAAGCAGATGACCGGGTTGAACGTAACGGAATATATCATCGCCAAACGAATTATGCATGCCAAAGAGCTGCTCGGCGATACCGATTATACGGTTGCCGAAATTGCATCCCTGTGCGGCTTCGAGAGCCTGCCGCATTTCTACCGCATGTTCAAGAAAGTAGCCGGCAGCACCCCTGCACATTATAAACGCGTAGATGATCGATCCACATAATGGCGCACACCACAAAAAAAGCTGCAGTCGCGTGAGTATCGCACTCATGCAACTGCAGCTTCTTCATTTATTTCAGATCAGCCGGATAAACCAAACCCTGCTGCCGCCGTGCCTCATCGAGAATGCGCATAACGGCTAAGGAATTCGCATGCGAATTGAGCTTGGATTCCCGTTCTCCGCTTTGAATCAAATCGATGAAGGACTCCACCTCATAGCTCATCGTAGGGCGATCGACCGGTTTAGACACATCTTCGATCCGGCCGTCCCGGTAATTGATGCGTATGTGGATCGGCAAATTAATGCTGTCGATCGTCATTGTCGCTTCCTCACCTTGAATTTCCGCCAGCAGCGAGGAGTTGCTGATTTTGGAATACATGATGGAGGCTTCCATGTCTGCGTACTTCGCAATGAGGCTTCCTTGTCCGTCCACGCCTGATTCCAGCAAATACCCGCTCGCCCGAATCTCATCCGGTTGACCGAACAGAACAACCAGCGGATAGATGCAATACACACCAAGATCCATCAAAGCCCCATTCGAGAATTCCGGTTTGAAGGCATTCAATACTTGTCCCGCTTTATAGGCATCGTAACGCGAGGAGTACTGGCAGTAGCTGGCGAAATACCGACGTACCTTACCCAGCTTCGGCAGATTCTCCATGATCGCCGCGAAACCGGGCATTTGTGTGCTCTTCATCGCTTCCATGAAAACAACGTCATTCTGTTTCGCCGCATCGACCATCTGCTGCAGCTCGCGCGTATTGGATGCTGCCGGTTTCTCGCACAGGACATGTTTCCCTTTGCTCATAAACAAAATCGCGAGCTCCGCATGGAGCGAGGTTGGAGATGCGATGTAGACGGCATCCAGCTCGCTGCTTGCTGCCATCTCAGCAGCATCCGTGAATGTGAACGGGATGTTATGCTTGGCTGCGTACGCTTCCGCCCGCTCTTCGGTTCTGGAATAGACTGCGGTTAGGCTGAACCCTTCCGCTACTCTTGCTGCTTCGATAAAATGATCCGTAATCCAATTGGTTCCGATAACGCCAAATCTAATCATAACAATCCTCCGGCAATGGTGATAATTTCTATTGTAGCAAGAAGAACCGGCTCCCGCCATCCTTCAGAGGTAGCTGTTAGAAGGTAAGCCGGTAGAAGGCTTTGTTCTCCAAACCGCGAATTTGCGGCGTCCATGCCTCATGGCTGCCCGTAGTGTCGAAAGCATCCTCGATCATTTGAAGCTTAGCATCGATCGAATCAATATGATGCAGCGCCAGCGCTTCGGCCAGCTGCGGCTGAACCGGGCTTCCCCATTCGCCCAAATTATGATGGGAGAGCACGAGATGCTGCAGAGCCATGATACGCTCCGAATCGGGATCCATGCCAAGGCGCATGGCCGCTTCCGCTACCCACAGCGAAGCTTGCGAGATATGCCCGATCAGTTTGCCCGAATTGCTATAGTCTGACACAATGCCAAGCTCAGAAACCATCTCCACCGGCTTCGCAATATCATGCAGAATAATGCCGGCCTTCAGCAGATCCGCATTTAAGAACGGCCGCTGCTTGCAGATGAACTCCCCAAGCTCCAGCATGCGAGAGATATGATACACAAGACCAGCGTAATACGCATGATGATGCGATTTTGCCGCAGGCGCGTGAATCAGCTTATCGCCGACTTTGTTTAAGCAATAGTCTACAACGTCGCGGATTTCCCTGTCCGCGATGCTGTCTTTGGCCTTATGAATGCCCGCAAGCAGCACCTCCGGCTGAACCGGCGCCGATCTTACGAAATCCGTTAACTGCACGCCATCCGCTTCGGTCGTCCTGCGGATACGAACGATCTTCACCTGCAGCTTCTCCCGGTAGAGCTGCGCAACACCTTGCACCTTCACAAGAGTCAGCGGAACCAGGTTTTCTTTATCCGAAGCGCTCGCATCCCACAGCTTCCCGGCCACATGACCGCTGGCATCCGAAAGCACCACATTCATGAAATCCTTGGGAGGCGTCGTATTGGTTTGCTTCACTTCGCTCTCTTTAATGAGATAGAAACCGACAAATTCATCGCCATCTCGTAGATCTTTGACAATCGTCATGCACTTTTCCCTCCACCTATTCGACAACCTAGCTCCTAGAACTTCGGGAAAGCCATGGCAAAATCCTTTTATAAGCGCACAATTTCCTATGAAATCGATCCATAGTCCGCTACCCGGATGACAGTACTGCCCGCTCCCGATACTCCTGTGGTGTCATATTGGAGTGCGCCTTAAACAGCTTGATAAAATGCGGCACTGCCTGATAACCGAGCGTCTGCGCAATTTCGTAGATTTTCTTATCGCTGCTGCGCAGCATATAGGTTGCCAGCTCCATCCGATATTTCAGAATATAATCGCTTAGATTAATGCCCGTCTCCGCTCGATAGGCTCGCGACAGATAAGCCGGATGCAAGCCAATATGCGCCGCAACCGTCTGCAGCGACAGACAGCCGTTCATGTTCTGCTCCACATAATGATGCACTTTATCAATCAGGCTGATCTTTTGTTTCTCCGCTTGATCGCGAAACAGCTCCTGAATACCTCGTAAGATTACGTAAGCCCACCTCTCCAGCTGCGCTAAGGAAGGAGCGGCAGGCATGAGGCCGAAGCTAGAGCTGCCAAGCTCACTCAGCAGCTTCCCCTTCTTGTGCGCCATATATTGATAAGCTCCTGCAATCGTAAAATACGCTTCATTCGCATACTCCGGCGGATAGTGAACGCTTCTCAATTCATTAAAAATCTCGCTAAGCTTCTTGTCTGCTCCGGCCCAGTTACCGGTATCGAGCAAATGAAGCAGCAGCGGCGGCTTATATAATGAGGTCATATTGCCGATTGCGAACGGCTCCGGCTGATCGGCCACCCGCAGAAACACACTTTGCCGACGGTCCTCCTCGATGGCCCGAATCCCGTTCACGATCATTCGGTATTGCTTTGGCAGTCCATCTGGGAAAGCGGCCCCATTCACGGCAAGCGCGATGGACAAGCTGTTGTTAAGCAGCGATTCCGCCTTCTTCTTCAGCTTGGCTGCTCGGCAATCCAGCGCTGAGCGGTCCATTCCTGAGAATACCCCGTCTCTGCCGGCAATCGGCGAAGCGATACATACGAGATACTCATTCTGATCCAAGCAGAACCATAGATGGAACGCATCATGAAACACTTCCTCCGCCATATTCATGACCGCATATTCAATCAGTGCGCGATCCATTCTTCTATAATCCTGCATGCGTCCTTCCAATCGTACGACGAACATCCCCGTATCCTGCTGCGAGGAGAAAGGCAGCTCCAGCAGGGATAGCTTTCTTTGAAGCTCCACATCCGAAATGCGTCCATCGCTTAGCAATCGGCCCAGCAGCTCACCGCGCAGTGAAGGCAGGTTTTCTCTGTAGGCATATACGCTGCGCTGCTGCTGAGTATGCACCTTCAGCTCATCCGCAATCTCGTCTACGAGTTTCTCCAGCATCGCGCGAAGCTGTTCCGGGTTAACCGGCTTCATGAGATAGCCCGAAGTATTATACGGTACGATGCTTTGCGCATATTCGAAATCCGCATAGCCTGACAGAACGATCAATTTTGCCTTCTGGTTCATCCTTCTGATCTCTTGGATTAATTCAACGCCGCTCATCTCCGGCATACGGATATCCGTGATCACGAGCTGAATCGGATGCTCCCGGAAGATCGCGAGCGCTTCTTCGCCCGAGTACGCTTTATGAATGCGCGTTATACCAAGCTCCGACTTCGGTATTGTTGCCGCAATGCTGTCCACCTGAGAAGGGATATCGTCGACAATCAGCATTTCAAATATGGGAATCGCCTCCCTCATTGATAATAATGAGCCGTGCACGCAGTCCGCCTAACGTAGAGTGATCTATGTGTAAGCCCGATAAGGGGCCAAAATAATGCCTTAACCGCTGGTGCACATTCCACAATCCGAGACTTTGGAGAGCACTGGTTTGCTGCAGCGAACTTCTGAGGGAGTCCAGTGCTTCCTGTTTCATGCCGATTCCATTGTCTTCAACCGCAAGCTCGCAGCCATTCTCCGTCCGATAGCCGGAGATGATAATCCGGCACTCTCCTTTTCTTCCTCCCATGCCGTGCACGATCGCGTTCTCCACAAGCGGCTGCAGGAGCAGCCGCGGCAGGAGCAGCTTCATCATGCCTTCTTCAATATGTTCATCGTAGCGAAGCCGTTCCGACTGCATCCGGTGAATTTCCAAGTAATTGCGAAGCAGATCCATCTCTTCCGCCAGGAAAGTGAGCTGCTGCTCCGTCTTCGTCGTATAGCGGTAATATTGGCTTAGATGCTGCGTGAAAGCGACAATTGCTTTCGTACGCTCCAGCTGCGCCATACTTTGAATATAGGCAAAATTATTGTATAAGAAATGCGGATTAATCTGCGCTTGCAAATGCTTGAGCGAGGATTCCTTCGCGCGGAGCTCCTCGATATAAATCTTATCAATTAACGTTTTGATGTCGTCGGACATCAAGTTAAACTGTTCGATCAAATAATGAAATTCATTCTGCGGCTCACGTTCAATGCGATGCCCGTATTCTCCTCGGCGAAGCGACTTTACCGCACGAATGAGATCATATATCGGCCGCTGTACGTTCCGATACAGCAGTGCCGCGGCTGCAACCCCGAGCACCAGAAGCAGCAATCCTGCCCCATAGAAGATACGTTTGCTCTGATCGATCGGCTGCAGCACCTTCTTCATCGGCACAAAATCAACCAAGTACCAGCCTAGCGCGGCAGATGCAGCATAGTTAACCAGATAGGGCTCATCATGAAACGTAATCTTGACGGAGCCTTCTTTATTCAGCGTATTCTGATTAAGGATGGCGAATTGACGAGTCATCTCCCCGACCAGCTGCTTATCTGAGTCATGCGTCTGAATGCTTTCAAATGACGGATGATACAAGAAAGGCTTGCCCCCGCTGCCTTGCATGAACCTCTCCAGCATGTTGACCAGATTCTGCGTTGAGAAGGTTACTTCTACATATAAATTTGGATTTTCGGGCTTTCCCAGCGGGGTGAAGGGTAGAATCAAATGGCGCACGAACGCCATCTCTTCTCCCCGTTCCGTTACAATTTGCCGATAATCCCAATAGTCTTGAACCGCGCTCTCAAAGTAAGCCTCATTGTACTCTTCCATCCAATTGGTCGATACCGCTACACCGGACGGTGGTGAGAAAACAGTCAATTTATTGGTCCAGGCTAAGGTCGTCGACTGCATATCGAGCTTCTCCTGCAGCAGCTTTTTCGCTTCCAGTCTTGAATAGGTTTGCGCGTTTGAGGATCGGAACTGAAGCTGAACGACATCCGGTTCTCTGGCGATGACGAAAGCCGCTCTCCACAGCCGGTCTACCTCCGTGTCCATTTGATCGACAAAGAAACGGAGCCGATTCAGGTTAACCTGAAGCAGCTCTCGTTCCACTACGCCCGTGCTTATTTTGTTAGAGGAATTGTACATCATCACGATCGGCACAAGCAGGAGCACGATGACGATCATGATCTTGGTGAAAATATTGATTCTGCCGCCTACGGCACGTCTGAATCCCATCTTGCTCACCGTCCGAATCCGTTCCACTTTGAGTTGACTAACGACTAGATTAGGATTTTACAGAACCGAGCACGATCCCTTTGACAAAATATTTCTGCAGAAACGGATACACCATCAGAATCGGTAAAGCGCCGATGAAGATCTGTGCCGCTTTGACCGTACGGTTCGAGAAGTTGGCAATCGATTCCGTCGATACGCCGATTCGGGATAAGTTGTCGCTGACAATCATGGAGTGCAGATACGAGGCCAGCGGGTAGCCATCCGGCTTCGACATATAGATGATGCCATCAAACCAAGAGTTCCAATGCGATACCATCGTGAACAGCGATAACGTGGCGATAGAGGGCATCGATACCGGCAGATAAACACTCCATAGCACGCGCAAATGACCGGCACCATCGATGTAGGCCGCTTCCTCCAAGTCCTGCGGAATGGTTCGGAAGAAGTTGAGCATGAGGATCATGTTCCACACGCTTACCGCACCTGGCAATACGAGAGCCCAAATGCTATCCAGCAGATGAAGCTTGCTGATGACAATATAAGAAGGAATTAATCCCCCTGAGAATAACATCGTGAACACGAACACCCACGTATACACTTGCCGTCCGGGAAATCGAAGGCTTGTTTTCGACAAACTGTAGGACGCCATCGTAATAACAGCCATCGATATGACCGTCCCCAGAATGGTACGCTCTGCACCGATCCACATGGCCATCAGAAACTTCTCATTGGCTAATGTCTTGGCGTAGGCGTCCACTGTAAAACCGATTGGCCAGAAATTGACGATGTTCGCCGTTGCTGCGGCACGTGAGCTGAAGGACACCGCAAATACGTGGATCAACGGAAGGATACAGAGAATGCCGAGCAAACTTAGCAGAATATTGTTGGAAATCGCAAATGCAGCGTAACCTCGGGAGCGAAATTTCATTACGGGCCTCCTTTAGAAGATTCGGTAGTTGGCTAGCTTGTAAGCCAATCTGTAGCTGACAATAATCAAGATGAAGCCGATTACCGACTTAAATAGCCCCACGGCCGTGCCAAAGCTGAATTGACCATTATTCAAGCCTACGCGGTAAACAAACGTATCAATAATGTCGCCATGCGAGAATACAAGCGGATTATAGAGATTCAAGATTTGATCGAATCCGGCATCCAAAATACGACCTAGAGATAAAGTTGCTACTACGATCACGATAGGCAGTATGAGTGGTATGGATATGTAAATGACTTGCTGCCAACGGGTGGCCCCATCAATCTCTGCCGCTTCATATAAAGCCGGATTAATTCCGACAAGCGTAGCCAGGAAGATAATCGCCGAGAAGCCGAATTCCTTCCACACGTCGCTGATAATGACCGTAACCCGAAACCACTGGCCGTCTCCCAGGAAGAAGATGCTCTTGCCGCCAAACGCTTCGATCAGCCGATTCACGATCCCGCCATCCGTTGACAGAATATCGATCATGATCCCGCCAAGAATGACCCAAGATAAGAAGTGGGGCAAATAGACAAGTGTCTGTAGAATGCGTTTGAAGTATGTTTTGGCAACTTCGTTTAGCAGAAGCGCGAAAATGATCGGTACAAACAAATTAATGACTAGTTTAAACGATGCAATAATGAGGGTGTTCCAAATAACCTGCTTACTGTCCGGATATTCAAACAGGGTGCGGAAATGCTCCAGTCCGACCCATGCCGACTTCGTAATGCCAAGCCATGGTTGGTAGTCTTCAAAGGCGATGATGACGCCGAATAACGGAATGTAGTTGAAAATGATACATAACACTAACGCAGGCAACACCAGTAAATGAAACGGCCATGTCTTCCTCCAATATGACGCCACGCTGCATCCTTCCTTTCCATAGAAAAACGGGGGATCGGCGACAGCTTGCAGCAGCCTCTCCCCCGTTTTGAACGCTTCACTTCTTGGTTGTTATTTGATACTTTCGGCGTACCATTCGTTTACTTCTTCGGTAATCTTCTCGCCGCCGTTATCCAGCCATTGCTTAGCGAATTCATCGAAGAACTCGAGCGGCTTCTCGCCGTAAATAATTTTCAGGTAGCTCTCCGTAGCGAGTTTCTTCAGCAGCTCGCCTTTGGATTTCATTGTAGCCGTCATCGGACCGGTGAAATAGTTTTTACCTTCTTCGATGCCTTGGTTCATCCGGACACCGGCAGCAACGATTTGTTTCTTCGCCATCTGCTTGACGTCAAACTCTCTTGTCGTCAGCGGCTCCGCATTCGGATCGGCAAGGAATTTCTTGATCGGGGCGTCATTGGAGAACGGAATCGTTGTCGTACCGCCAATGATGCTTGCGATCATGAAACGCATATCCATGCGGCTGCCGTCTTTAAGCGGCCATTTGTCTTCCGGCACGCCTGCGTCCTTGTAATTCCCTTTGATGATTTTACCGTCCATATTTACATAATCGTAACCTTCGTGATAACCGTCTTTGAAGCGTGGATCGAAGTACGGATCGCCTTCTTGCTCCAAGTTTTTAGCGAAAATTTTGTTGAAGTAAGCGAACCATGCTTCGATGTCTTTGAAGTCTTTGTTGAACATCGTGAAACCGCCGGTAATTGATTTCTCAGCGCGGCCAACTGTACCGTCAGCACCGGCAGGAAGCTCGAAAGGCTCGAAATCTGCTTTTGGATTCAGTTTGGTGACGTCGCTAAGCGGCCAGTCGCCCATCCAGAACGGTCCAAACATAACGCCTGCTTTGCCGCTGGCAGCCATTTCGGAAGCTTTCATTGGATCTTTGATTCCGGCTTCTTTATCCATGTAACCTTTGCTCATCCAGTCCCTCATCGTTTCCAGATACTTCTTCGCATCCGGATGAATCGCGCCGTAGCTCAGTTTGCCGTCATCGCCTAAGTTCCAGTAGCTGGTGACATCGTACGTATTGATCATTTGTTTCGTAAATGCGCCGACAATCGCGTCCGTTTGCCCCATCCATGTCCATGGACCTTCTTTTAACGGTACTGCCAGACCGAATGTATCCGCTTTGCCGTTGCCGTCCGGATCGTTCTCGGTAAATTGTTTGAGAACGTTTTCAAGTTCAGCGACCGTTTTAGGCGGCTGCAAACCGAGCGTATCCAGCCAATCTTTACGAATCCACATGACCGTACCTTCATCGCCCATGAAGAAGCTTGGCAGACCATAAAGCTTGCCGTCACGTTTTACTCCGCCTAGCGCATAGTTGTATTTCTCAAGAATCTTTTTGTATTCCGGGTGCGCATATTTCTCTATCGCTTCATCCAGCGGCATGACCCGATCTGCAGCAATCAGATTCTGAACCGAATCGCCCGGTGCCGAGAATACGTCCGGTAGCTTGCCGTTACTGGAAAGCAGCAAACGAATTTTCGTATCGTAATCTTCCGGTTTCGTAACGATAAAATCAAACTTAATGTCGATCCCCATGTTTTCTTTCATCCAGCGGGTATGCACGTTGTCCTCCATGGACTCGCCGGGCTTGAAAGCATTCCCCCTGGAGGCTCCATCATCTACAACCGCAGTTGTAATCGTAATCGGAGGATCGAATTTCTGGTTCCAAATATCGGCCGCCGGCTTCTCATTGGTTGCTGCCGCACCATTGTTTGCAGCTTGATTGTTCGTCGCCGTTGCTGAGTTGTTCGCGGCTTCTTGATTGCTGTTGTTGCTGTCGGAACAAGCAGCAAGCGTTGGAAGCATGCCAAGGACGAGTGAGAGCGTGACGCCTTTTGCTAGCTTTGCATACCGTTTCATGTTCTACCCCTTTACTTTGTAGTGGTGCTTACAAGGCTAATTATAGAGGCGCCTATTTGATGTTTATATATTCCATTCTTTACTTCATATCGCAAATTGTACATTGACGCACTCCCTGCTGAAACATAAAAAACCATGCACTGATTGAATATCAGCAGCATGGTTTTTCCTTGTATTACCATTAATAATTACCCGGAGATGGAGCTGTGCAAGTCGGCTCGTGAGGTTCTTCTCGCATACAGGAACATCATAATCACACTTGCCAGAAACGCCACGACGATAAAGACAAGCGGGAACTTGGCATTGATCGTATACGTCCAGCCGCCAAGTATTCCCGCAGGAAACGTGAAAATCAGGATAAGCACGCCTAGAATAGAGAAGACTTTCGCTCTGTTATGGTCATCGATTGCATTCTGTATGGAGGACTCCAAATAAGGGCTCGCCAGCAGACCCCCGATGGCCATCAGTACCGTACTAATGATCGTCGCCGTAATGTTCCCAGGTCCGGTGGTCAACAGCATGACGAACGACACCGCCGAAATCAAGAACCCGGCAATCATATACTGATTGGCGAGACGCTCTTTGAGCCTTGGTGTTGCCACCATCAGAAAAAGGATCATGGCAGCCGATGAAATCGCCGGAAATATGGAAATGATCGAATCATTGATGTGAAGGGCATCCACCCAATATACAGATAAGTACGTATTACGCAGTGTCATCTGGAAATTGAACAAGATGTACACGCCGAAAATAATCATCAGCGCTTTATTCGCTACGATCAACTTCATCACGTCTTTGTATTCCGTTATCGTATCCGAAAGGCTGACTTTTGAGCTTTCTTCCATCTTCTTCAATCCGATCGCAGTCTCGTGTGTCGTGAAATGACGCACAATCATCATGATGGTCATCCCAATGAAGGCAATGACATACATGATGCGCATAGCCGGCACTAATGTGAATTGGCTGACAAACAAGCCGCCAAGCGGTGCGAACAGCCCTCCGATAACCCCGATAAACATCAGAATCGTAAACACGATGGAACGATCCTCCGGATCGGTGTCCTCCACGAGCAGACAATACCAAGCTGTAGTCGGCACCCGCTGGAAGCTGTTTACAACCGCGGCCGCCAGGAAGAACCAGAAATTTTGAGATACCGCCCAGATCAAAGTCGCGACGCTCCAACTGATCAGATCATATACAAGCAGCGCGCGACGCCTGCCCATTTTGTCAGTCAAATGCCCGCTGATTAAGGAGGTGAGAATTTGCATTGCCATCCCAATCGATGTAATAAGCCCTATCTGTGTTTCGCTGACTCCCAACTCAAGCATATAAATCGAAGCGTAAGTCATGTACATGTTAAATGGGATCAGAAACAGCGGCTCATAGAGCAAGCAATTTCTCGCATTCCCTTGAATTCTTCTCCACACGCGCGGCATCCCCTTGATCCGACTCGTTATTTATTGATGCCATTCTTCTTTAACTCTGGACCCAGCTTGCCCAAGAGCATATAGCCGTACATCCGAAAATCTGCCCGCAGCGACCAGACGGGATGTCCGAAAGTGGCCGGCCTATTCCCCTCGATAAAGAAATGGCTGAACCAGGCCAGTCCGTATGCGATAAGGGGTGCCAGCAGAAACAACCACCACTGAAACACAAAGCTCGCGGCCACACACAAGAGTACGCAAGACGTACCTACAAAATGCCATGCGCGTGTCGATGCTTTCCGATGCTGGGAAAGGTAGAACGGCCAAAATTCCTCGTAGTTTTGAAAGGATTGCATCGAAGTTGTCCTCCATTTGGATGTAAGCGTTCTCTTTCGATGAAGTTAGGTTACGAAATTCAAGGTACCACATCCTTTGTATTCGCACAACAAAAACCGACTCTATGCAGTAAAGTCGACGCTGACGCATCTGCAGGCAAGCTTGCCTGGAGAGTAGCTCGTCGGTAGTGACGGCTGTGCAGCTTGTGGCTTGCGGCTGGGCGGTTGCAGCTGGGCGGCTTGCAGCTTGCGACTTGCGGCTTACGGCTGCGTGGCTTGCGGTTTGCAGCTTGCGGCTGGGCGGCTGGGCAGCTGGCAGCTTGCGGCTTGCGGCTTACGGCTGTGTGGCTTGCGGCTGGGCAGCTGTGTCATGGATACAACTCATTTCATTAATTCCATTAAGTCCTACTGTAATGTTCATACTGGGCCGCCGAGCCGGGTCCTTTTGAAAAGGACTACAGCCATCTAACGGTCAAAAATATCTGTTAGAAGCCAGAGTACCCAAAATAAGAAGTCTAACGGTCAATAATGTCCGTTGGAAGCAAAAAACTGCTCGAAACACTAATGAATCAGCTGTAATGGACAATAGTGACCAGTTACAGTCGGACTAATAGCGTTAAATGTCTGTAATGGTCAATTGTGCCCATTACAATTTTATTAGGAGAGTAGGGCACCAAGCACGAATAACCGATTGCACTTAAGTGATCGGTTGCTGCCGGCGAGAAGGGAACGGCAAGGAGCAGCTTCCGGTGAACGATCAATCTCTTGTCATAGTCGCCGGACAAGCACATTGGGTCCACGCTCACCCTCATCCTCCTCTTTCTCCGCCAATCGATGTTATAGCTTGTTAACAACAAAAAACCGACCACATTAAATGTGGTCGGTTATTCGTGCTTGGCGACGTCCTACTCTCCCAGGACCCTGCGGTCCAAGTACCATCGGCGCTGGAGGGCTTAACGGTCGTGTTCGGGATGGGTACGCGTGGTTCCCCTCCGCCATCGCCACCAAACGGTGATCGCGTTAGCGATACGATACACAAGGCTTACGCCCTGAAAACTGGATACGAACCTTTGCGAAGGTTTTGTTTTAGCTGATCTTGACCGAAGTTGAACATCCGAGCTGAATGTTCGTAGGATAAGCCCTCGACCGATTAGTATTCGTCAGCTGCATGCATTGCTGCACTTCCACCTCGAACCTATCAACCTGATCGTCTTTCAGGGGTCTTAC
>NZ_JAGKSP010000014.1 GCF_017942085.1 Paenibacillus lignilyticus | reverse complement strand
GGCTAGCCATATGCCATGCTTACGTCGACCTGTGGTGCGTTGTCGGAAATAATGCCAGAAATCTGTACGATCGCTTAGGCTTCGAGGAAAAATACACGATGCAATTTGTACGGAAGACGCTATAGATATGACAGCTGCTCCATCATGCCAAACAGGCCGGGACACCAATAATAGGCGTCCCGGCCTTGTTGAATTTATAAGCACGCTTTATCCGGCAAGCGAATGTTGATAACCCCTATCAATGGGAAATCTTTATACAAAGCTTCCGGCTTTTTTGGTATGGTTAATTGGTGCTTCAAAAAGATTGGCTGGGAGAGACGACATCTTATGAGTAAACAACAACAAATGAAATCCAGTTTATTGCTGCTAATCACCGCTTGCATCTGGGGATCGGCCTTTGTCGCGCAGCGTGAAGGAATGAACTATGTCGGGCCGTTTACCTTTAATGCCGTCCGGTTTGCCCTTGGTGCATTATCCTTGGTTCCGCTCATCATGTGGTTGGATCGAAGATCGCGGAAATCAACCCAAGAGATAAAGGCTTCGGTCAAAAGTTCAGCCGGCTCCGGCTTCATGGCAGGACTGATTCTCTTCTGCGGGGCGTCGTTGCAGCAAATCGGACTCATTTACACAACAGCGGGAAAAGCCGCTTTCGTCACCGGTCTATATATTGTTATTGTGCCGTTCCTGGGTTTGTTTCTAAAACAGCGCATTAATGCAAACAGCGCGATAGGAGCTATTATAGCGGTTTACGGTTTATATTTATTGTGCGTAAAGAATGATTTGACGCTAGGTACCGGCGATTTATACGAGCTGGCCGGCGCGTTCTTCTGGTCGGCGCATATTCTGCTGATCGATAAGCTGTCTCGCCAAACGGATGTCATTAAGCTGTCGTTCTTTCAGGTGGTAACCTGTTCCGTGCTCAGCTTTATCGTTGCCTTTGCAACGGAGACGATCGATTTTACAGGACTGTCGCAGGCCCTTATTCCTCTTCTGTATGGCGGAATTTGCTCTGTCGGGATCGCTTACACACTGCAGGTTGTCGGTCAGAAGGGGGCGCATCCGACGCAGGCGGCGATTATTATGAGCATGGAAACGGTATTCGCGGTCGTTGGCGGTTATTTCGTTCTCGGTGAGCTGCTGGATACACGCGGCGTGATCGGTTGTTTATTTATGCTGGTGGGGATGATCATCCCGCAGCTTCCGCCGATTAGAAGAAACATTATCGTGCAGGAATAGTTGCGATTCGAAATGATCGCTGCTCTATACTTCAATTGAAAGGAGGGAATGCGATGGATTGGCTTACCAGAATGAACCGCGCCATGGACTACATCGAAATGAATCTAACCGGAGAGATCGAGCTGGCAAAAGTGGCCCGCGAGGCGTGCTGTTCGTCGTATGAGTTCCAAAGAATGTTTTCGTTTATTACCGATGTGACGCTTGCCGAATATATTCGGCGCAGACGCCTTACGCTTGCCGCGCTGGAATTGCAAAATAACGCAGCCGCGAAGATCATCGATATTGCGCTTCAATATGGCTACGAGTCACCGGTATCTTTCGCGCGAGCTTTTCAATTGCTGCACGGTGTCACGCCTGCGATGGCTCGGCAAGACGGGACTGCTCTCAAAGCCTATCCTCGGCTTTCCTTCCTTATCGCGATTAAAGGAGCAGAGGCGATGAATTATCGGATCGAATCGAAAGAAGCTTTCCAGGTGTTCGGCATTGAAGGCGTGTATCAAACAAACCCGGACAGCGAAGATCAGCATACGCCGGCGCAAATGTGGCAGCAAAACCATGCGAATGGCGAAGTGGAGAGATTGGCTGCAAATGCAGGCGATTTGCCGGCTTTCATGAGTTCGGATTTATATAAAGTACATGCGGTATGCAGTTATAAACCAACCGGCGACGACGCTTTTCCTTATATGTTGTGTGCCTTTAAGAGTGAGTCCAGTCAGACGGACGGCTATTCCACGATAACGATTCCTGCACATACGTGGGCTATTTTCGCCTCGGATCCGTTTACTTGGGATGCGTTCAATGAAGTCATCGAGACGTTATATCGCCGGTTTTTCACAGAGTGGCTGCCGACGGCGGGCTATGAACAGGTCGATGGATTAGATTTTGAAATTTACGGTGGATCTGGCGGGCTTAACTACGTCGAATTATGGTTTGCGGTGAGAAAAACAGCTTGAAGGGCACACTTGGATGAAGACAAGAAGGGCCGGGAATCCTCCTCACGGGAACGATTCCCGGCCCTTGTTAGAATCTCGGAACCCCGAAAATCGGCCCAATAAGGCTCCTGCGATTCGTTAGATTATGCGTGCGGGGTATAGATCATTTTGATGGTGCAGGGGGAGATCCTGTGCCTTTTTTAACGTCCTCGCTCAGGTTAATCCAACGTCTGGAAGGGATTTCCGATTCCGTTGAAGAACTAGTAATCAACTGGAATACCGTTTGATTCGACTACTTCCTCAGTACTCGAGATAGAGGAGGACATGACGATGACGATTAAAGAACAGCCGATGATGAACGTGAGAAGAAACAAAATTATAACGACGGATAAGGAAATCGCGATTGTCGGCAGGATCGAAGAGCCGTTGATTCTCATCTTGGAAAATGTATTGAGCCACGCCGAATGCGATACGTTGATTGATTTAGCTACAACCAGAATGCAGCGAGCCAAGATTGGCAAGGCTCACGAAGTAAGCGATATTCGCACCAGCAGCAGCATGTTCTTCGAGGAAAGCGAGAATGAATCGATTCATCGCATTGAAACCCGAATTTCGGAGCTCATGAATATACCGCTCGCGCATGCAGAACCGCTGCAGATTTTACATTATAAAGCCGGCGAGCAGTATCAGCCTCATTATGATTATTTTAAATCCGGCCAGGTGGTCAACAATCGAATCAGCACGCTGGTCATGTACTTGAATGATGTGGAGGAAGGAGGAGAAACGTATTTTCCTTCCCTTCATTTCGCGGTAACGCCCAAAAAAGGAAGCGCTGTCTATTTCGAATACTTCTATACCGACGACCATTTGAATGGGCTGACCTTGCATGGCGGAAACCCCATTGTGGCCGGTGAGAAGTGGGTAGCCACCCAGTGGATGAGAAGACAAATTTATCGTTATGAATAGGGGAGCAGCTTGCATGCTAAAGTCGATTTCGACGCATCTTTTTCAATATGAGGATACTTGCCTGGTGTATGTCATTCGCAGCGGCAGCGAGGCGGTCTTGATTGATTTTGGATCGGGTGCCGTGCTCGAAGAACTGGCATCCATTGGCGTCGACAAGGTAACGGATGTGCTGATGACGCATCATCATCGGGATCAAGGACAAGGACTGGATAAAGCAGTTGCGGCAGGTGCGCGCGTATGGGTGCCTCATCATGAGCAGGATTTGTTTGCCCGGGTGGACCAACACTGGCAGGGCCGTGAAATACTCGTCAATTACAATGTGCGCCAAGATAAATTCTCGTTGCTGGAGCCGATCTCGATTGCCGGAACGTTGAAGGATTATGCGAATTACACCTTTGGCGAGCATGCGTTTAACGTGGTTCCTACCCCCGGCCATACGACAGGATCGATAACGCTGACTACCTTACTGGACGGCAGCCAAGTTGCATTTACAGGGGATCTGATTGCCGGTCCGGGAAAAGTGTGGTCCATGTCCGCCACGCAGTGGTCGTATAACGGCTGCGAAGGGGTTATTCATACCCTTTGTTCAATATCGGCTCTGCGGGATAAAGGCTTACACATGCTGCTTCCTTCGCATGGCGAAATTATGGAGCGGCCTTCCGCGGCCATTGATCCGTTAATCGAGAAGTTAGAGCAGCTTCTTCGGCTGCGCGGCCAATACGCGGATTATGAGTCTTTTAAGGAGCCCGAGTTTCGGGAGATTACCCCGCATCTGCTGTGGAATGCCCGCAGCTTTGCCAACTCCTTTGTACTGCTCTCCGAAAACGGCAAAGCGCTGCTCATCGACTACGGATATGCGAATATCCATGCCATCTTCATCGCGGGAACGGATCGCGCATCACGCCGGCCCTCGCTCTTTCCCATTGAGCGGTTAAAGAAGCAATTCAATGTGTCGAAGATTGATGTGGTGATTCCGACGCATTATCATGACGATCATGTGGCGGGCTTTAACCTTCTGCGCGATGTCGAAGGTACGGAGACGTGGGTAGCCGATAATTTTGCCGATCTCTTCGAACACCCGTACGACTATGACGTGCCTTGCATTTGGTATGATCCGATCCCGGTAGACCGCAGAATACCGCTCGAACAGACCGTTGTGTGGGAGGGGTATGACATCCGTCTCTACGAGCAGCCGGGGCATACGCTCTATGCGGTCGCGATCTCGTTCGAAGTTGATGGTAAGCGCGTACTGGCTATCGGAGACCAGCAAGGAAATGATGGCAATTTGAATAACTACGTTTATCAGAATCGGTTCCGTTCTCATGACTATGTATTAAGCGCGGAATTGTACAAAACGCTCAATCCCGACCTTATCATCTCCGGCCACTGGGATCCGCTATGGGTGGAGGAAGGTTACTTCGACAAGCTGCAGCGGGATGGAGAAAGCTTAAAGCAGCTGCATGACGAGCTGTTGCCGCTGGAGCAGATCGATCTGGGCGCGGAAGGTTACTGTGCATGGATAAAGCCGTACCAAATCGAGATGAGCGGCGGGGAAACGACCGAAATTGCGGTAGAGGTATTAAATCCGTTTCCGCAAAGAGACAAGGTGACCGTTCGGCTGGTTACGCTTCCAAGCTGGAGCACGGAAACCAAGGAGCAGCAGCTGGAAATCGATTCTCACAAAGTGGCGACGGTTCAGTTCGCGATTACGGCTCCTGCGGGGTTCACGGCGAATCGAGCCCGAATCGCGGTCGATATTACGATTGGGGATCGGAAGCTGGGTCAGCAGGCGGAAGCGCTTGTGACGGTGAAGTAGTTTGGTGAGTAGGGTGGCTAACGACAAATAGAGCAGGCGATGTCGCCTGCTCTATTTTCTATTTAGTCTCCCTATGAGGGAAGCTGGACTGCGTTCGCGGGATCGATTGAATCGGAAGTCGTATGGTTCGCTCGTGCATGGATATTGCTCAGGCCTCTGGATACGAGCAAGCAAAGGGTGAAGAATATGGTGTACAGAATAGAAGTAACTAAGCTGGAAGCGAACAGAAGCGCTCCGGAGACTTCTTCGGCACGCGACACGAAACGGCCGAGAATATTAGAGGCAATAAAGAAAATAATCAGCGGAACGGACATCCCTTGAATCCATTGACCGTCCTTGCTTAGCGCTGCTGACCGCTGATAATGGCTGCCGATTTGTTGATAGATGGACGGGATGCCGTAGAAGTTATAGAACGGAATGATCATGCAGGCAATGGCGGATCCCGGCGTTCGCGGGAATTGAAGATAAAGTCGATTCAAGTCCATGTGCACCCGGTATATCCAGATGAGATATACGATAGCGGCTACATAATAAAGCACAACCGAAACGATATCTACAAAACCGTACATCGGATAGATGTAGTCACTGAACATATTCAAGTCGATCATGTAGATGGCGGAGAAGGCCAGATCGGCCAGCGCTGCTACTAAGAGAGCGGCCAGAAGGATTTTGAGGATAAATGAGATAAATTCTGATTTTAAATTCACTGGGGATCGAGCTCCAATTCATACTTAGAATAGTTGCTTAAATAATGGATGGCTTCTTCCAGGGTGGCTACGGGGACAACCCGTAAACGCAAATGAAGTTCGCCGGCGACTTGCAGCGCTTCCTCCTCGTTACTGAGGCCCTCATACATAAACGTTTCTTGGTCCTTGGGAACCAGAAAAATATCCGCCCCTTCGGCTTCCGCAGTCCGCAGTTTGTCGCGAATGGCTCCAACAGAGCCGACGGACTGATCTTCCTCGAGCGTACCCGTACCGGCAATGGTAAGTTTGCCGAGCTTTGAAAAGTCGACGTGCTTTTCTTCCTCGTACAAGCCGATGCCGAGCATGAGCCCGATCGAATTCCCATAATACTGTGAGGTTTCTTCGATGAGCTTGTTCTCCCGATCCTCCAGCTGATCGACCGAGCTCGGCTGATCCGAAATGTCTGCTGCGGAATCCACTGCATGACGAATCGTATCGTCCTTCAGAAACTTTTCGAAATCCAACATGTCGTCGCTTGCTTCCTTGGCGGAGGCGCTTACTCGTGTGAATTGGGCATCCGGGTAGGAGCGCCTGACCGATAACTTCTCGTACCGATTCCGGGTAAAACCTTCGCGGACATAGACGAAGTGAACGCTGCCCTTCACGCCGATGTCTTGAATGGACACAAGCCCTCCGGGCGCGGAGAAACTATTGTATTGAGGGAGATAAAAATAGAGGGCGATAGATAGGGGAAGCAATAAAAGCGCGACAGCAATCAGCCATTGCTGCCAGGAAGTCAGTCTCCCTCGTACAGCTTGTACCTGTGGTTGTTCCAGAATGATCATCCGTTCCAATTTATCATAAAGTTCAACAATATTTGCTAATATTCAATGAATTATGTAAAAATCCTGCATATTTACAATAATATTAATATGGAAAAGAATAGACCCCGCCATCACATTGTGGGGGGATCCATCTTTTCCCGAACCTGACCGAAGCGGTACTAGTTGCTGCCCGAAAGGACATAATCCGTGTTCGAAAGCGTGTACGTAAGGGTGCTGTTCGTGTTTAGTAAAGCATCCAAAGTGCTTCCGCGGGTAACGACGAATTGCATTTTGCTGTAGAGGTCGCCTTCAAAGATCGTGAACAGCAGAATGCCATTTAGAAAAGTGTTGTCGTCGTCGCCGTAAGCAACCTCTTCCGTCCCAAATGGTCCAAGGGTAAAGGATTCCGTGCCGTATTGGTTGTAAGGCTCTAAGCCTGCGCGGATAAACAGCGTAATATCCAAAGCGGCTCCGGTATTATTTACAAACGTTTTTAAACCTGCCATGAGCTGTATCCTCCTTTCAAAGCGGGATACTCCATCCTATTCTAGTAATTTCAATTTGCTAGGACTTCCGGATAGATTTAGATAATCATCCGTATCCGACCATGCCGGATTGGCTTGCTTGAGGCGAGTAGAGCCCTCGAATTTCGTTGCAATTTCAGGTGTCATGGATTACACTGATCACAATCGAATAAGCGCGGGAGCTTGTAGAAACAGGCTGAGAGTACGACTAATCCGTCGTAGACCGTTTAACCTGTTGGGTAATGCCATCGTAGGAAGTTCACGCCTGTCGTGCGCATTGTTGCGCCTTACCCTCATTTTGCGGGTAAGGCGTTTTTTTGATGCTCCATTTGGAAAAATAGGAAAGAAGAGGTGGCTGAGGCTATGAACATTCAAACGGTGGCGAGCAAGCTGAGACAAGTAAGGGAAACGAACCCGTTAATTCACAATATTACGAATGTCGTCGTCACGAATTTCACTGCGAACGGTTTGCTGGCCCTGGGAGCATCGCCGGTCATGGCGTACGCCAAACAGGAAGTCGCGGATATCGCCAAGATTTCAGGAGCGCTCGTACTGAATATTGGAACGCTGAACGAAACGGAGATTGAAGCGATGAAGCTGGCGGGCAGCTCGGCGAATGCGCATGGTGTTCCGGTCGTGCTGGATCCGGTTGGAGCGGGAGCTTCGGCATATCGTACGGATACGGCAAGAGGATTGCTTGCAGACGTGAAAATCAGCATCCTTCGGGGCAATGCAGCCGAAATCGCAAACGTTGTCGGCCGCGAATGGTCGATCAAAGGCGTCGATGCCGGAACAAGCGGCGGCGACGTTGTCGAATTGGCTAAGCATGCGGCTGCGCAGCTTGGCACAGTTGTCGTGATTACCGGCGAGGCCGACATCGTCTCTGACGGAACGAGAACGTTTGCCGTACGCAACGGAGATGCTATTCTTACTCGTGTTACCGGAACGGGCTGTCTGTTGACGTCGGTCATCGGCGCATTCGCGGCGGTAGATAGCGATCTGATCGTAGCTTCCGTGGCTGCATTGACCGCATATGGCGTAGCGGCCGAGCTTGCTGCCGGCAAGGCGGCCGGACAAGGACCGGGCAGCTTCCAAATCGCGTTCCTCGATCAGTTGGCGAATGTAACCGCAGCGGATATCGAGAAGCTGGGCCGAGTGGAGCGGATTGAACAATGAGCACAGCGATTGCGAGAGCATTAACGATTGCAGGCTCGGATAGCGGCGGCGGGGCCGGTATTCAAGCCGATTTGAAAACCTTTCAAGAGCTGCGGGTGTATGGGATGTCGGCCATTACGGCTGTTACGTCGCAGAATACACTCGGCGTGCGAGGGATCTATCCGCTGACGGCAGATGCCGTTCGATCGCAGGTTGAGGCGATCGGCGACGATCTTGGCACGGATGCGGTAAAGACGGGCATGCTGTTCAACGATGAGATTATCGTTGCTGTGGCTGAGGAAATCCGCCGCTACGGCTGGAGCAAGGTCGTTGTCGATCCGGTTATGATCGCCAAGGGCGGAGCTTCGCTGCTGCTCGAACAAGCGGTCCGCGCCATGAAAGAAACGCTGCTTCCGCTCGCGTGGGTTGTCACGCCTAATGTGCCGGAAGCGGAAGCGCTGACGGGGATGACGATCTCCGGCATTGCTGCGCGCAAAGAAGCGGCGAGACGGTTAGCCGATTTCGGGGCGAAGCATGTCGTGCTCAAAGGCGGCCATGATCTGTCCGATGACGGGCAGGCGATCGATATTCTCTACGATGGACGGGACTTCTACGAGTTTCGCAGCGAACGCAGAGAAACTCGTCATACGCACGGCACCGGCTGTACGTTTGCTTCGGCGATCACCGCCGAGCTTGCCAAAGGCCGCGATGTGCCTGAAGCCGTCGAAGTCGCCAAAGCTTTCATCCAGGCGGCGATCGAATATCCGCTTGGCCTTGGACAAGGGCACGGGCCGACCAATCACTGGGCATACCGCGATCAGGAGCGCGGACGATGAGTACGCGGGCATGGCAGGATGATGCTATTCGCGAGGCGCTGCGGCTCTATTTCATTATGGGGAGCAACAACTGTTTGCCGGGAGTTGATCCCGTGCAGGTATTGTCGGAAGCGATTCGAGGCGGCGTCTCGTTGTTTCAGTTCCGCGAGAAGGGCAGCGGCGCACTCGTGGGCGATGCCCGAGTAGAGCTTGCTTGGCGTCTTCGGGAGCTGTGCCGCGAGCACCGCATACCGTTCATCGTGAACGACGATGTCGAGCTGGCCTTGGAAGTGGATGCGGACGGCGTTCATGTCGGCCAAGAGGATGAAGCAGCTTCGACCGTGCGCCGGTTAATCGGCGATGCTAAGCTGCTTGGCGTCTCTGCCTACGATGAGCGGGAGGCGGAAACTGCCATTCGCTGCGGCGCGGACTATTTGGGTATCGGTCCGTTGTTCTCCACTCGCACGAAGGAGGATGCCAAGGATGCTTCGGGCCTCGACGTACTTACGCAGATGCGGGAACTGGGCATGCGGATTCCGATCGTCGGCATCGGCGGAATTACCGATGGAAACGCGGCTGAAGTAATCCGCGCAGGAGCTGACGGAATATCGCTGATCTCCGCGATATCGCTGGCTCAGGATCCGTTCGCGGCATCCAACCGGCTTCGGCAGGTCGTCGACGCGGCGTTCGCCGGAATGGACTAAGCCCCCAAAAGCATGGTTCACTGTATTGGCAGTGTGCCATGCTTTTTTGTTGTTGTAGGCGAACTCGCTGCACTAACTCCCAAGTAGACCTCGTGGTGGTCTACATGCGCAAAATTCGCTGCATTGGCTCCCAAGTAGACCTCGTGGTGGTCTACATGCGCAAAACTCACTGCATTTGCTCCCAAGTAGACCTCGTGGTGGTCTACATGCGTAAAATTCGCTGCATTGGCTCCCAAGTAGACCTCGTGGTGGTCTACATGCGTAAAATTCGCTGCATTGGCTCCCAAGTAGACCTCGTGGTGGTCTACATGCGCAAAACTCACTGCATTGGCTCCCAAGTAGACCTCGTGGTGGTCTACATGCGCGAAATTCGCTGCATTGGCTCCCAAGTAGACCTCGTGGTGGTCATCCGAGCAACAAAGAGTTAGTCACTAACCAGACCGAAGGCGGCAGCACCCGGTCAATTTGCGGTACAATAAACAAAACGGCAAATTTCCTGGAGAGGATGGTTGCATACCAATGGCAACAACGGAGAAGTCCTTACGAACGTGCAAGAAAGGGCATCAGTATTATAAAAGCACCGATTGCCCAACCTGCCCGACCTGCGAGCAAGAAAAGAAACCGGAGAGCGGGTTTCTGTCGCAGCTGTCGGCACCGGCAAGACGAGCGTTGGAGCACAACGGGATTACCACTCTAGAGCAGCTATCGCAGTATAGGGAAGCGGACATACTCAAATTTCACGGTATGGGGCCGGGTTCCATGCCGAAGCTGAGAGCGGCTTTGGAGGCAAATGGGCTTTCTTTTAAGCAATAAGCAAATGTACCGAGCATGGTGGCCGGACCGCCATGGCCTTGTATTTTAGGGAATGGAGGTGGTTGTAGGTGGAACTGACGTATTTGAAAACTTTTCGCGAGGTAGCGAAGTGCGGGAGCTATACACGAGCCGCGGAATCGCTGGGTTATGCCCAGTCGAGCATCACGTCGCAGATTCAGAAGCTGGAAGAAGCGTACGGGGCGGTCCTGTTGGAGCGTTTCGGAAGAGGCATGAAGCTGACGATGGCGGGTGAAGCGCTCCTGCAATACGCCAACGATATTTACAGACTGCATGAAGAGTCCAAGGAAGTCGTGGCCAAACAAGCCAAGGGGACGCTCTCGATCGGGACGATTGAGACATTGGCTGCCTTTTACCTCCCGCCGCATCTGCAAGCCTACCGCCGCGAGTATCCGGACGTGAACATTGTCATACAGCCTGCGAACGAGCCGTTCATTATCGAATCGGTCAAAGAGGGCGAGCTCGACATCGGAATCATTCTGGATCCTCCGTTCACGGACCCGGAGCTTCACAGCAGCATCCTGCGAGAAGAACCGCTGGTTATCATTGTGAACCCCGATCATAAATTAAAAGGGCAAAACGAAGTCCATGCCCATAACCTGGAGAACGAGTCGCTCATTCTGACGGAGGAAGGCTGCACGTACCGGGCCATGCTGCTCAAGGTGCTGAAGGGCAATCAAGTGAGCTTTAGTCTTTCATACGAGTTTGGCAACTTGGAAGCCATCAAGCAGTGTGTGATCTACGGTCTTGGGGTTGCACTGGTGCCCCGGATTACAGTGGCCGAGGAAGTCCGCAAGGGACAGCTTATCGCGATTCCTTTTGTCCACCCGGAATGCAGGTTCTATACACAATTGATATACGCAAAGAAGAAATGGAAATCGAACGCGTTCAATGGCTTCGTGGAGCTGCTCAGCGGAGGTTCCGGTTTCAATTATCGAAATGAGTGAAGTATAGTATAGATATCTATCGATAACTCCATGGTTAAGGGCTGTGATACATTGAAAGCAAGAAATCACAACCCTACCGGAGGTAATCAAAATGACCATTCAAACACGCCAATCCCTCGTTCTCGAGACACCTGCCGCATCGCCGGAGCACACGCATCGTCACTTCATGAACAAGCTTTCCGTCGAAACCGACGTTGCGGATGTGCGATATGACATGCAGCATGGCCTGAATGATTTTCTGCTCGTCGATGTTCGGAGCTCGAAAGCCTATGAAGAATGCCATGTGCCGGGCGCAATCAGCCTGCCTTCCAACAATATTAATCCAGAGACAACAGCTGCATTCTCGAAAGAACAAGTCATTGTGGTCTACTGCTGGGGGCCGGCTTGCAATGGCGGCACCAAAGGCGCGGCGCGGTTAGCCGGTCTGGGATTCCGTGTAAAAGAGATGATCGGCGGCATCGAATATTGGCGGAAAGAAGGGAACGAGGTAGCGGGCACACTTGGACAATCGGCTCCCTTGATCGGATAAGGGACGCGGCGGTTCGTCTATCAAACGGAGGTAACGAATGACGGAAATCAACACGGAGCTGGTAAGCAAACTGATTAAAGGACAATTCCCGCAATGGGCAGACTTGCCGATCTATCCGGTAGCCAATAGCGGACATGATAATCGCACCTTCCATTTAGGCAACGAAATGAGCGTTAGGCTGCCAAGTCATGAGTCGTATGCGGCACAAGTCGAGAAAGAACTTACGTGGCTGCCTAAGCTTAGACCGCACCTCACTTTACCTATACAGGTTCCGGTAGCGAAAGGGAATCCTGCGGAAGGCTACCTGTGGCCGTGGTCCATCAATAGATGGATCGAAGGGGAAACGGTAAGCCTTGCTGCAATAAAGGATCTGAATCAACTGGCCGGAGATTTAGCTGCTTTCTTAAAGGAGCTTCAAGCCATTCCGGCTTCGGATGGACCTCCTGCTGGCGCACATAATTTTCATCGCGGAGGCTCGCTTAGGGTTTACCATGAGGAAACGAAGACGACACTCGAAAATCTGAAGCCGATCCTCGACACCAACGTATTTCATGAGATGTGGGACCTTGCGCTTCAGTCGCAATGGACGGAGGGGCCGGTCTGGGTGCACGGCGATGTCGCGATCGGCAATCTCTTGGCACAGAACGGGCGGCTCAGCGGTGTTATTGACTTCGGCATACTGGGCACGGGCGATCCGGCCTGCGATTATGTGATGGCATGGACATTCTTCGATTCGGAAAGCAGGGAGATCTTCCTGCGGGAAGTCGGCTGCGATGAAGGAACACGTCATCGGGCACGCGGCTGGGCATTATGGAAGGCGCTTATCACCTACGATTGGCATGACAAAGAGTCTGCTGCGGCGGTAGAAGCCAAACGGATTCTGGATGTTATCAAGGGTGAGTATTAATTCTGCAGCAGATGATTGGAGAAGGCAAAATAAGGCCGTGAAAGCCACCTTACGGTGACTGCCACGGCCTTGTTTGTGTAATTTATAGGCTTGCCAAGTAGTCGTCGAGCTTATCGAAGGTACCGCCGAAGCCTTGCTGCATGGATTCGAACATCCCTTTGTAGAATGCGTTCTCCTCAGCGCTTGCGTTGTGAGGACCGCCTTCAAGCTTGATGGTCGTTTGCCCTTCGGCTTCCGTAAAGGTAACTACATTCAGGACTTGCAAAGGGAATTGCGGAGCGAACGGAGGACGTTCCGTGCCGCCTTCCGGGTTAGAGAACGAGCTGAAGAAAGCGAGTTTCTCGGGTGCTGCGATTTCTTCATAAACAAATTTGCCCCACATCTTCTGCCCATCAGGTGCGCTCATGGAGTAGAGGAAGATACCGCCTGGTCGCAGATCAAGCTCCACTACTTCAAGGTCCAGACCTTTCGGTCCCCACCAGTGCTTCAGATGCTCGGCTTGTGTGAATACTTTGAATATCAACTCGCGCGGTGCGTTGAAGGTGCGGGAAATGACTAGTTTCCCTCCCTCGGTGCTTACTTCATTGGCGTTTACGGCTTGGTTATCGGTCATGATATGATTCCTCCAAAGTTAAAGTTCTTGTTTTGAATATACCCTACTAGGAATATTCCTGTCAAGGAATATTCAATGCGGAGTCAAATTGCCTATAGGACGGATTGTATATATTTACCCCGGCAACTATTTTACTATTCATGCCGTCTTCAATAGCAACTAGGTTGGAATGGATGTGAGGAATCGTATGAAGTTCCGAAAAATGATGTGGGTATTACTATGTGCGGTAATGCTTCTGTTGAGTGCATGTGGGGAGAAGTCTGAAGGCAAAGCCGCTGCTGCGGATTTAGGCGAATTGTACAGCTTAGCTCTGGACGCTTATATGCCGGTCGATGAGGGTCTCAATAGCGGCATGAAATACATCGCCATTGATATGAGTAACTTAAAGGACCTCGATGCGGGAGATAAGCAGCAGATTCTGGCGCATTTCAAATCTTACAAGGTTGACGTGATGGAAGCGTCCTATGAGCAGTTGGAGGCTAAAGGGTTATTTAACAAGAATACCCTGTCGCTTGACGGCGTGCTGTTGAAGGTGGAAAAGGCTGAGCTTACGGCCAAGCAGTTTGTTGTAGAGGGTTCCAAATATCGGTCCGGTGACGGAGCCATCGGAATGCGGGTTGTCGTGAAGGTAAAGGACGGACATTGGCAGGTCGATAAAGCAGATATGACATGGATTAGCTAACGGAATTAACATGAATCTGCTATGATAGGTGCAAAACAATAGCGGGGTGATGGATCCATGTCCATGTTCGGCAATAAGAATACCAAATCGCCCGAGCCGGTCGCGGAGAACGTGCGCGTCGTCCCGGTGTACACCGTTCATTCGCTGCCTCAGCCCTATGAAGTGCTGTGCACCGTCTACTCCGGTAGAATAAGCAACAGCTCGCCTGTTCATATGCTGCAGCAGCTCGGTCGCGCAGGCGGCGCAGTCGCGGAGTGTGACGCGGTCATCGGCATTCTGCTCACGCCAGGACTCGCCTCTGGGACATTGAATGCATACGGTACAGCCATTCGTTATGTATAAGCGGGAAAAGGACCGGGCGGCTGCTCGGTCCTTTTTATTGATCCTACCGGCAACAAGGATGTCCCGGACATTGCTATCTCGTTCTTGGATGATGTAACATTTCGCTTCCCCCATGGTATACCGCCGCTATATGCTGCACAACATGCCCTCATACAAACCGGATACAAGCCCTTACTGCTGCAGCTTCAGCAGCTCGCTTACGGTGACAAAGGAATAGCCCTGCTCCTTTAACGCCTGCAGGATTTCATTGATCGCGGTGATCTCGTTCGAGTCGTACATGGGATGAAGCAGCAGAATGTCCCCCGGCTTCACCTTGTCTTGTACATAGCGCACCTTATCGGCGGTTGTCGAATAGAAGGTGTCCGGCTCGAGGTTCCAAGTGATCGTCTTCATATGATGCTTGTTCAAGTAATAAGGCAGTCCAATCAGCTTCTTGCCGTAAGGCGGTCGAAAAAGAATCTCTCCCTTGTAGCCGGTTTGGCGGATAAGCGCATTGGTCTTCTCAATCTCATCGCGGATATAGGAAGGCGATTTAAAGACCATCCGGTCGTGAGAGAAAGTATGATTGCCGATTTCATGTCCGGCTGCTGCGATCTTGCGCCCTTCGTCGGGGTTCTTCTCCAGCTCTCCGCCTATGAGGAAGAAGGTAGCCTTTGCTTTATAGTTGTCCAGAAGCGGCAGAATTTGATCGACATTGGCTGTAGGCCCGTCGTCGAAGGTGAGGGCGATGACCTTCTGATCGGTCGTCACTTGGTTGGTGATGCCACCGAATAGTTGAAAGGTACGTGAATTCATCCATTTAAGCGTACCAAATAGAATAAGAATAAGAAGGACAAGGATAGCTGCGCTAATGATTAATTTTTTCTTCATAGAGGGTATCTCCTTGATCAGTTTTCGTTAGCCGGGTTCCATTTGGAGGTTAATAGTCGTTACAATATAAGGAAGACAAACTGTAAGGGAGTCCTGAACGTTGAGCTTTCTAAAGCCATATTTTCGCCAATTCGGAAAACCGTTTGCCGCAGCGATTCTGTTCTTAATGCTTGAAGCGTTATGTGATCTCATGCAGCCCACGCTCATGTCGCGTATTATTGACGTCGGTGTTGCGAACCGGGATCTTGATTATGTCTTCCGTTTCGGCGGCTACATGCTGCTCATCACGGCTATTGGTGCGGCAGGGGCGACGATGCGCAACATTATCTCCAGCCATGTCTCCCTGAATTTCGGGACGCGTCTGCGGTCCGACCTGTTTCGCCGGATTCAGTCGTTATCGTTTGACAGCATCGACAAATTCGATCGCGCTTCTCTGGTTACCAGGCTGACGAACGATGTGACCCAAATTCAGAACTTTACGAACGGACTCATGCGAATCTTCGTCAAAGCTCCGCTGATATGTATCGGTAGTCTCATTATGGCGATTCGCTTGAATCCGCCTCTTTCGCTTGTATTGGCTGTTGTCATTCCAATGGTTGCGCTGCTCATTGTGTTCAATATGCGCATTGGTTTTCCTTTGTTCGCAGGTGTCCAGCGTGCGCTCGATCGCGTTAATGGGGTGTCGCGCGAATATTTATCCGGGGTGCGCGTCGTGAAAGCTTTTAACCGGGTCGATTACGAGACGGACAAGTTCGGCATGGTGAACGACACCTATCAGGAAGCGTCGACTCGCGCGATGCGCTTAATGTCGATCTTCAGTCCCGGCATTATGCTGACCGTGAATCTAGGGATTGCCGCGGTGATTTGGATCGGCGGCGTTCGGGTGGACGGAGGCCATATGCAGGTTGGCCATATTATTGCATTTATTAACTATATGACGCAAATTTTGTTCTCGCTGCTGATGATTTCGAGCGTATTCACGATGTTCGTAAGAGCGAAGGCGTCGGCGGAGCGGATCGGCGAGGTGTTTGCGGAGAAGGATTCCATGACGGTGCGAGACGAGGGACAGCTGCAGCAGGCGTCCGGGCAATCCGGCAGCATTTCGTTCAAAGAGGTATCCTTCTCGTATGCCAGGTCGGAGACCGTGCTTCGCAATATTACGCTGGACTGCCGACCGGGCGAGACGATTGGCGTTATCGGTTCAACGGGCTCGGGCAAAAGCACGCTCGTGAACCTCATTCCCCGATTCTACGATGCAACCTCGGGCACGGTGAAAGTGGACGGGCAGGATGTGCGAAACATCGAGCTGAAATCGCTTCGGGAGAAAATAGCCATCGTACCGCAGAAAGCGGTGCTGTTTACCGGTTCCATTCGGGAGAACCTGCTGTGGGGCAAAGAAGACGCCACGCATGAAGAGGTTGAGCTGGCGGCACGGATGGCGCAGGCACATGACTTCATCATGGATTGTCCCGAAGGCTACGATACGCTGCTCGGGCAGGGAGGGGTTAATCTCTCAGGCGGTCAGAAGCAGCGGGTTTCCATTGCTAGGGCGCTCATTCGCCAACCTTCCATCCTCATTCTGGACGATTGCACAAGCGCCGTGGATACATCGACGGAGTCGCGCATCAAGGAAGCGCTTCGGGAATACGCGCAGGGCTTGACCTGCATTCTAATCGCGCAGCGGATGTCCTCTGTTATGGATGCGGACCGCATTATCGTGCTCGATAATGGGGAGATCGTAGGTTCGGGCCGACACGGAGAGCTGATGCTGACTTGCGCGGCTTATCAGGAAATTTATCGGTCGCAGACCGGCAAGGAGGCGCGTGCCAATGTCTGAACGGAATAATCGGCCCGAGGGGAGTCCTCCGGCGCAGGGGCAAGCGCAAGCGCAGGCGCAGGGCTCGCCGCCGCCGATGCCTGCCGTGAATGTCCCGGGCCGAGGCGGTTTCATGGGCCGCGGACCGGTTGTGAAGCCGAAGAATTTGAAGGCGACTTTGGGGCGGCTGTGGTCGTATTTCGGAAAGGAAAGAAAGCTTCTTGCGATTATCTTCGTCATCGTACTGATCGATGCTCTTATTACGCTTTCCGGCCCGTACCTCATCGGCGTGGCCATCGATGCGATGTCCGCAGAGAACGACGGCAGCCCGGTCGACTTCGGACTGCTTCAGATCGCGCTCATTGCGCTGGTCTCTTCCTACATCGCAGATGGAGGCTTGACCTTCCTGCAAGGGTGGCTGATGGCGGGCGTATCCCAGCGTATCGTCGGGCGGATGCGCACTGGGCTGTTCGCCAAGCTGCACAAGCTGCCGATTCGCTTCTTCGATACGCGGACGCATGGGGAACTGATGAGCCGGATGTCCAATGATATCGACAATGTGAGCAATACCATTGCGCAGTCGGCCATCCAGGTCATGACGGGATCGGTCGCGATCACGGGCGCGCTCGTTATGATGCTGGTGCTGAGCCCCGTGCTGACGCTGGCGAGCTTGATCACCGTGCCGGCCGTTTTCCTGCTGACGCGGACGATTGCCCGCGCAACCGGGCCGTTGTTTAAGCAGCAGCAGAACAAGCTCGGCAAGCTGAACGGCCATATTGAAGAGACGATCTCGGGGATTCAGATCGTGAAAGCTTTTAACCGCGAAGACAAGGTCATCGATGACTTCGAGGTCGTCAATGAAGAGCTGCGCGAGATCGGCATTAAGGCGCAGATTCGCTCGGGGTTCCTCATGCCGATTATGAACGTGATCAACAACGTCGGCTTCGCGGTTGTAGCCATCGTCGGCGGCGTTCTGGCGGTTAACGGACATATTACGGTCGGCGTAATCGCCAGCTTCCTCAGCTATTCGCGTCAGTTTGTACGGCCGCTGATCGAGCTTGCGAATCTGTTCAACGTGCTGCAGTCCGGTGTAGCGGGGGCGGAGCGGGTATTCGAGGTGCTCGATGAAGAAGAGGAGCCGGCCGATCGTCCGGGAGCAAAGAAGTTCGTCAATCCCCGCGGTCATGTAGTCTTCGACAATGTATCCTTCGGTTACCGCGCCGATGTGCCGATTCTGAAGGGCATCAGCTTCGATTCTGCCGAAGGCACAAGCACGGCGCTGATCGGTCCAACCGGCGCAGGCAAAACAACCATCGTGAATCTGCTGAATCGCTTCTACGATGTGACAGGCGGTTCCATTCGAATCGATGGACGCGACATCCGCGATTACACGAAGGATAGTCTTCGGCAGGCATTCGGCATCGTGCTGCAAGACACGTATCTCTTCTCCGGTACGATCCGCGAAAATATTAAGTACGGCAAACCGAGCGCAACGGACGAGGAGATGGAACGGGCGGCAGCGCTGGCCAATGCCGCTTCGTTCATCCGCAGGCTTCCGCAGCGGTACGATACGGTGCTTGCCGAGAACGGCGGCAACCTCAGCCAAGGTCAGCGCCAGCTGCTTGCCATCGCAAGGGTCATTCTCGCGGATCCGCCGATTCTTATTCTGGACGAGGCGACGAGCAGCATCGACACCCGGACGGAGCTGCATATTCAAGATGCGCTGCGTGGCGTTCTGCATGGCCGCACGAGCTTCTTGATCGCGCACCGGCTCAACACGATTCGTGACGCCGACACCATCATGGTCATCGACCGCGGGGCGATCATGGAGAAGGGTTCCCATGAAGAGCTGCTCGAGAAGCAGGGCGTGTATGCCCATATGTTTAAGAACCAATTCGGGGCCGTGCTGGGCGAAGGATAACGCATGTATGGAAACAGAAAACCCACTGTACCAAGTTAATCATCATTAACCTGGTACAGTGGGTTTTTCCTGTTATTTAAACGACGCCTTGAGCGATCATGGAGTCGGCTACTTTAACAAATCCGGCGATATTCGCACCATAGACCAGGTTGCCGGCATGCCCGTAATCGGCAGCTGCTTTGATGCTGTTGGCATAGATATTTTTCATAATGTCATGTAGTTTGGCGTCTACTTCTTCGAAGGTCCACGACAGTCGCATGCTGTTTTGCGCCATTTCGAGTGCGGATACGGCAACTCCGCCCGCATTCGCAGCCTTAGCCGGCCCAAACAGAACGTCGTTGCTCAGGAACACATCAATAGCCTCCAACGTTGACGGCATATTAGCCCCTTCGCCAATAGCCTTCACGCCGCCATCTACTAACAGCTTCGCGGACGCTGCATCGATCTCATTCTGTGTTGCGCATGGCAGCGCGATATCGCATGGAATGGACCAAATACCGTCGCAGCCCGGTGTGTAGGCAGCATGCGGATGGATTTTCACATATTCGCTGATGCGTTTGCGATCCAATTCTTTTAATTGCTTAACGGTATCCAGGTTGATGCCTTCAGAATCGTAAATATATCCGTTGGAATCGCTGCACGCAACCACTTTCGCGCCGAGCTGTTGGGCCTTCTCGATCGCATAGATGGAGACGTTACCCGAACCGGATACGACAACCGTGCTGCCTTGGAAGCTCAGGTTTTTGCTTGCAAGCATCTCGTTCACGAAATAAACGCAGCCGTAGCCGGTTGCTTCCTTACGCGCCAAGCTTCCGCCGTAAACAATGCCTTTGCCCGTCAGAACGCCGGCTTCATTCCCTCCGCGAATACGCTTGTATTGTCCGAACATGTAGCCGATTTCCCGGGCTCCCACACCGATATCGCCTGCAGGAACATCGACCTCAGGTCCGATGTATTTGTAGAGCTCTGTCATGAAGCTTTGCGTGAAGCGCATAATTTCAAGATCGGATTTGCCTTTCGGATCGAAGTCCGATCCGCCTTTGCCGCCGCCGATCGGCTGGCCGGTTAAGCTGTTCTTGAAGATTTGCTCGAAGCCCAGAAATTTAATGACGCTTGCATTAACGGACGGATGGAATCGCAGTCCACCTTTGTACGGGCCGAGTGCGCTGTTGAACTGAACGCGGAAACCGCGGTTCACATGCACTTTTCCCTTGTCGTCCACCCATGGCACGCGGAAGGATACGACGCGCTCAGGCTCGGAGATCCGCTCCAAAATACTGTTCTGCTCATACTCAGGATGCTGAGCAAGAACCGGTACGAGGGAATCCAGAATTTCCTTCACGGCTTGGTGGAATTCAGGCTCGTGGTGGTTGCGTTGAACGATTGTTTCGTATACGGATTGGACGTATTTCTCGGCAGCTGCCAATTGCGGATCAGATATAACGGTTATCAATTTGACCAACGCTCCTTAGATGATAATGGGTCGGATTTGCATTTTTCTACGCAAAGTTTGTATTTTTATACATTGTAAACGTGTAATTCTCATAATACCAATTAATTAATCTTTGCAGACCAATAAAATACATTTATCGACTAAATGTGAGAAAACTTGCCATGAATCCATGGCAAGTTACGATGAATCTTATTAGAAGCATGTTATTATGGCTGACATATCAGGCATTATGTACGATTTTGCGGGCTAAGTTATCATGCTCGCTTCTCTGCTTGGCACGCGGTTATGGAACGAGTTCGGGTTGTCTCTCATTTGCGCAGCTTGGGACCTCGCAAGGAACGGCGGATAAGCATCGGTCCTACCGCGCTTCCCACCATGGCTGCATAGAAGGAATGGAGCGGCAGCTTAATCAAGTAATACAGGACAGTCCCCCCAATAATATCAATCACGACAAACTTCTTGATTTCTGACATCGGCACGACCACGACAATAAATTCTTGCTTGCTCCCCATCATCTATCCCTGCTTTCCCGTGTAGCGATCTCCACTTGAAATTGTATTTGCGGCGAGCTTGTCAGATTCCATGCCATGAGAAAAACGGGGGAAGCCTCGCTTGCCGGCACGTCCATACCATCATCCCGTTCCGAATGCCGCTGGCGATCGTCAATGAAGCATGGATCGCGTCGTCGGTTCGAGGGCTGTGTGCATCTGGGTTGCGCAGCGTTAGATGCTCGTTCACGAGCGCTAACGAATCCCAGAGGTCTTATTTCATCAAAATGAAGGGGGTTGAAATTCTAACGAATCGTTCAGGCCTTATTCGGTGTCAAAAGGGTCTTTCTCGCACGATTTCCTCACAATAAGACTTCTACGATTTGTTAGGTTTGATAAACGGCTATTTTCGCAGGAATAAGACCCTCAGGATTCGTTAGCGCAAAACTGTATGAGACATGGATAGAAACCTCGTGTGTAAATCCATCATTTAGATGTCCCAAGTACAGGGAGTGCTTCAATAGATCTCAATATAAAGAGATGTCCCTCAGCCATGACGGGCATGACTGAGGGACATAAGGACTTACGATTTAAACACAAGTAAACGCATCGATACGCGCAAGGTCGAAGCCGGCGAACATCCAGAAGAAGCCGTTCCAACGGAATCCGGAGATGGACGTCCGGCCGAGGAAGACGGGATAAAACCAGAAGCCGGGTCCGCTGCGCGGCCAGATGTAGGTCATGCGGAACATGCAGCGGGAGATCGCTCCCGGATCAATCGCAAGCGTCGATGAAGTAAGTGGTCTTGGCGGAACCATTTGCGGCGGCGGCGAGCCAGGGGGCTGCTGCGTGCCTTGAGGTCCAACCGGTGGCATGAAAGCCATGCGAATCACTCCTTTGTCAGTAACTGTCCCCTACAAGCTTAAAGCAGCGAGATGGCAAGAAGATTAAACAGAACCAGCGGCAGAATGACATTGTTATAAGTCTGAGGCGGGACACCGGGACCCGGGAAGAACCCGCGATGGACGCCTTCATTGGACAGGCAAATGTAGAGAATGCTCTTGTCACAATGGACGATATGCCCTTCGAAAACATCGCCGTCCATCGTTTCGATTTTGACCAATCGATTGACGTGATTCGCGCAAAGCTGATGAAGATGGTCATGGACAGACCGCAGTGTATGATGAACCTTAGCGTCGCACTGATAGATCGGCTTTAGTTCTTGCTGCACGGACTGATTGGGCGAGCTCATGATAGATAACCTCCATTTTGAACATTGAACATGGATTATCCTATGCAGGGGCCTAGTTTCGCGTTACGGGGAGTTGGTTTCAAGGGAGGCCGCGCAGGTTGGGAAAATAAAAAGCTCGCCATGGGGATCATGGCAAGCTTGTAGGTTCAAGTAGTGTTCGGCGATTAGAGCAGCTCGCGGCGAAGCTGTTCAGCTGATTTAGGGGATAGGTAGCCGATTGGAAGGTCGAAGATCGTCTTCGCGCCTTTGCTGCCCTCTTGGCTTAAACGGTAGCCCGCTCTCGCGCAAGCTACCAGCACGCTAGCCGTAAACTCGGGATTGCTCTCGAGCGTGAGGCCGAACTCGATAATTTGTTTCGTGCCGGCACCGGTAATTCCGCTGCGAATGACGAATCCGCCGTGAGGCATGCCTTGATGCTCAGCGTGCAGCTGCTCTTCGCTGATGAAGTTTACCGTCGTGTTGTAATCCGAGAAATAGTTCGGCATGTTCACGATCGTTTGTGTAATTTCTTCTTTATCCGCGCCTTCTTCGGCAACGACGTAGCATTCGCGAAGATGCTTGTCGCGAGTTGCCAGCTCCGGCGTTTCGCCTGAGCGGATTTGATCGATTACTGCTTGCACCGGCACCGTATATTGAACGCCGGCTTTAACGCCCGGTACACGGCGGATGGCATCGGAGTGGCCTTGGCTTACGCCTTTGCCCCAGAACGTAAAGTCTTTTCCTTCCGGCAGAATCGCTTCTGCAAGCAGACGGTTAAGAGAGAACAGACCCGGATCCCAGCCTGTCGAAATAATGCTCAATGTGCCGGCTTGCTGCGCGGCAGCATGGACGGTTTCGTAGAATTCCGGAATCTTGGCATGCGTATCGAAGCTGTCTACCGTGTTGAACATGCTTGCAATAACAGGCGTTTGCTCGGGAAGATCGGTAGCCGAACCGCCGCAGAGAATCATGACGTCGATAATGCCTCTGTATTGCTCTGCTGCCGAAATATGTTCGAAGCGGACGCCTTCTCCGCCGGTCATTTGCTCAGGTTGTCTGCGGGTGAAAATCGCAACAAGCTCCATATCGGGATTTTGAGCGATTGCCTTCTGGGTGCCTCTGCCGAGGTTTCCGTAACCTACAATGCCGATTTTGATTGTTTTATTCACTTCAATTTCCTCCTATTATGGGTTATTCTGCATGTATGAATGATCTTTATTAAGTATAAAGATATTACATGGAATGTAAACTATTACTTTTTGGAAGTCTTAAAAAATAGTGAAACAAGAGACGGAGGGTATGGATTGAGCACATCGACCAGGAGCGTCGCCGGCCTGATTCGCAGACAGGGATTCCGGCAATTTTTAGAGCTTTGTAAGCGCTACAAATATTTATATCTGGCCGTACTGATGCTGCAGCTTGGCGGCACGGGAGCCGCGCTCCTGCTCGCCGAGCTGAGCAGAAGGATCTTCGACGGCGGCGCGGAGCTGTCGCGTGCCGAGCTTGTCCGATTAATCATCGGTATAGCGGTGATGGTCATTCTGGGCTTGTTCTTCTCCCTGGGAGCACGGATTTGCAACCAAGTCGTAAACACCAACATTGTGTTCAGAATGAGGCAGATCATACTGCGGCAGCTAACGAATCTATCGCTGAAGTATCACGAGCGCACGCACAGCGCCCACACGCAGAATATTCTCTTTAATGAGCTGGAAGTGTTCAAGCATTTTATCGTATTCGATATGCTTCGGCTTATCTCGCTGCCCGTATCCTTCGTCGCTGTCGGCATTTATTTGTTTACCGTTAATCCTTTGCTCGGCGCCATCGCCATTCTTGTGGGTCCTTTCCAGCTGCTCAGCAACCTGGTGATGCGAGGGAGATTCAAGGATCTCATTGCAGATCAGCAGGCTAACGGAGGCGAAGTCTTCTTCCACATGGATGAGACGCTCTCCGGCATTCGGGAAGTGAAAATGAATCAATTGGAGCAGTCGGTATTTACGAGGTTTGAGAAGGTGTGCAAGGAGGGCATTCGGCTCTGGATTTCCGTCGAGAAAATGGAGGCGGTTCGCGAGTTTGTCCGACTCATTCCGGAGAAAATCGGTTATTTATTGGGTATAACCATCGGCGCTGTTCTGATGGTGAACGGGGATATCGGCCCCGGTGCGATCATCGCTTTCCTGACGCTGCTCGATAAGGTAAGCGAGCCCTTCGTCAGCATAACGGCTATTATCAGCTCCCTGCAGCGGGTGTCGGCCGGCGCGGAAAATCTGCTCACCGTTATGGAGATGGAGCCTGAGGCGAAGGATCAAGGAAAAGCACTGCCGGCCAAGCCTTGCTCCATTCGGTTCGATAACGTGTCTTTCGCCTATGAGCCGGATCGTCCTGTCCTTCATAACGTCAGCTTCGAGATTCCCGCAGGCAAATCGGTTGCATTGGTCGGGCCAAGCGGCAGCGGGAAGAGCACATTGATTAAATTGCTCTATCGATTCTACGAGCCTATCAGCGGTTCGATTCGACTGGATGAGCGTCCAATGGAGTCCTATTCCATCGCCTCGCTGCGGGGGCAGCTGGCCGCCGTTACCCAGGATGTGTATTTGTTTGACGGCACGATTCGGGATAATATTGCGATCGGGTTCGCGGATGCGACGGAGGATGACATCGCTAGGGCCGCTGAGCTGTCCCAATCGGCGTTTATTCGGGAGCTGCCGGAAGGGCTGGATACAAGGGTAGGGGAGCGGGGCATTAAGCTATCCCATGGGCAGAAACAGCGCGTCGGGATAGCCCGAGCTGTGCTTCGCCGGGCGTCGGTCACGATTTTGGACGAGCCAACCTCTGCACTCGATGTGGAGACGGAAGCGATGTTCCAGAGTGATCTGCCGAAGTGGGCCGGGGCCAGCACCAAAATCATCATTGCACACCGGTTATCGACGATTCGCGATGTGGATTATGTCATCTTTCTGGAAAATGGACGCGTACAGGAGATGGGCTCGCCTAAAGAGCTGCTGCAGTCGAAGGGGCGGTTCTCGGATTTCTGGAGAAACCAGCATATTCATGAGTTTGTCAGTTAACGAAGGAAATGGACTACAAATAGGGAGGCGTTTTACATATGACAACGATACTTTGTTTACAAGAGCTTACTTCGGAGCAGCAAGAGGCGGTACGGCAGGCGGCACCGGAGGCATCGATTATTTTCGGCCGGAAACCGGAAACGGAGGATCAAGCTTTTCGCGAGGCGGAGATTATCCTCGGGTGGGATGCGAGAGTGAAGAGCATTGCGCTGCAGGAGGGGGCTAAGCTTCGCTGGGTGCAGAGCTGGTCGTCGGGGATCGACAGCCTGCCGCTCGATCTGCTGGAGGAGCGGGGGATCATGCTGACGGATGCCAGCGGCGTACACGCCAGGTCGGTGTCCGAAACGGCGGTTGCCATGATGCTGGGCTTGTCGCGCGGGATTGCCGCGGCCGTTCGCAATCAGCGGACAGGCCTGTGGGAAAGCCCGGATACGCTCGCGGAGATGAACGGAGGCACCGTCGCGATTGTCGGCGCGGGCGAAATCGGCCGCGAAGTAGCGCGGATCGCTCGCGCGTTCGATATGCGCGTCATCGCTGTGCGCCGATCGGGCGGGCCGATGCCGGAAGCGGATGTCGTCTATGAGACGTCGCGTTTGGATGATGCGCTGCGGGAAGCGGACTATGTCGTTAACATTTTGCCGCTTACGGGGGAGACGCAGCATCTGTTTCATGCCGAGCGGTTCGCCGTGATGAAGCGTACGGCTTATTTTATCAACGTGGGGCGCGGCGCGACAGTGCGTACGGAGGATCTCGTTGAGGCGCTGAATAAGGGCATGATCGCAGGTGCGGGGCTTGATGTGTTTGAACAAGAGCCGCTGCCCGCGGATCATCCCCTATGGGCGATGCCGAACGTGATTCTCACGCCGCATAATGCCGGGGGGTTGACCGTTCGCAACGGGGAGCGGCTCGTGAAGCTGTTCCTATCGAATTTGGAGCTGTATTTGTCCGGGCATGCTGCTGATCTGCGCAATTTGGTTGATTATAAGAAAAGATACTAGCGTGCGGCGTTACTTCAGCGCAAAGGCGGCCTTAGCCCACGGATATTCGGGGTCGGGCTGGGTTCCGTCTTTATAGGTAGAGATTAGTGCCCAGCGATCTGCGCCGGATGTGTTGGAATAGGAGGCATGCAGCAATAAATCGTGGAAGACGATGGCATCTCCCTTGGAGGCTTCGAAGTCGACAACCTGCGAAGCATCGATCTGTTCTTCGTTCAAACGATGGATGAAGCCATGGTTATCCGATGCCTCTCCATCATGGCTGACCGTCGAACGATGGGAGCCGGGAAGGACTCTCAGACAGCCGTTGGCCGGCGTCGCATCGTCCAGCGCAATCCAAACCGAGAACTTGTGACTGCCGTGCCAGTAGGAGTAGTCTTGGTGCCATGGTGATCCGAAGTCCGTGCTCGCATTCTTGAAGACGACCTTGTCGTTCATGAAGAGGACGGCATCGCCGATGATCGCTTTCAACGCGCGAGTCAGCCCGGGTGTCCGCGCAGCTTCCTTGAACAATTCACTTTCCGCCGCTAACCCGAGAAAAACGCCGCTTTGATCGACATCGTGTTTGGCTAGAATACGGGCTGCTTCTGCCTTTAAGGCTTGCACCTCGTCTTGCGAATAGAGCTGCTTCAGAATGAAATAGCCTTGCCGATCGAATTCTTCCTTCATGGCTGCTGTCATGCTCATTGCCTCCTAATCGATATGATGCGGAATGAATGGCAAACCGTGCTAAAGGGCGTTATAGTATGAATGGTAAAGCAACCGGATAAAGGTGTAAAGGGGCGATACCGACATGCAGTTATTTCGGATGCAGGTGGAGTCGGAAGGCAAGAACGGGTTATCTGTATATGTGGAAAATCATTATATAAGCTGCGGTAGACCAGGCATCGGAGACATGGGTCGGTTAACCAAAACAGAGCTGGAGCAGAAGCTGGCTGCAGGCTATGGGCTGGATGGGCCGGAGCTGGAACGCGAAGCAGAGGCCCATTACCGTTTCGCGCAGGTCATGCAGGACGGCGATTACATCATCGTAAGCGATGGAGAGCGCATGTATCTGGGGGATCTCGGCGATTATTATTATCTGGATGATTTCGACAACGCCGAGGCTCAAAGCGGTCATCGGCGAGGCGTGACTTGGCTGCGGAGCTTGAACACCGAAGAACTGCATCCGGAGCTGATTCGTTTCCTGGAGCAGGCTGGGAAGCTTGGCATGTTCGAGCGTCCGGTAAGCAAGGAGCAGCTGGATCGGCTGCTGCTGCGCAACCAAGCGCCGGCCGGAGCAAGGCTGGTCGACGAAGCGACCGTTCAGGAAGCGCTCGCCATTCTGAAAGCCGCGATGCGAAGCGAGGATGCGGAGCGGCGGGAACAGGCGGCAATCGCGATCCTGCAGTTGGCGGGCATGGAGCGGCAGGCGGACAAGGTGTGATGAGATCATAGAGGAGGCGAAGGGGATGAGGTTTCGAACTGTAGTCGAGCTAGGCGGCAAGACCGCAACCGGCTTCGAGGTGCCGAGCGAAGCTGTGGCGTCGCTTGGGACAAGCAAGAAGCCGGCCGTTAAGGTGAAGATTGGCGCATATAGCTACCGCAGTACCGTTGCTTCAATGGGCGGACGCTTCATGCTGCCGCTCAGCGCGGAGAATCGCCAAGGCGCAGGAGTGGCTGCAGGCGAAGAGATTGAAGTCGAGCTTGAGCTGGATACCGAGCCGCGGGAGCTTGAGGTGCCCGAGGATTTCTCTGCCGCACTAGGCGGAGTACCGGCATCCCGATCCTTCTTCGATGGATTGTCTTACAGTAACAAACGCCGAATCGTGCTTGCAATAGACGGCGCGAAGACGGCTGAAACCAGGCAGCGGCGGATTGAAAAAGCGGTGCAGGCGTTAAGCGAGAGCCGTATTCCATAATACATGCAGAAGAGCTGCCGGGGGCGTGACCTCAGCAGCTCTTCTGCTCATTTCGATCGCGGATACGCGTAAGCTTCTCGGGGTTAGAGACCATATATACGGCTCGGATGGCGCTGAAATCCTCATTCGGTTCGAAGACGAGCGCAAGTGGAGGCCGACCTTCGCGCTGCAGTAGCAGTCCCTGCTGGCCGCTGATCGATACATGGAACAGCTGACCGTCCAGAGAGCCCTTGCTTGCTATGCCGGCAAAGAAAGCCGCAATGCGGCCGCGACCCAGAATTGGATAGATGGCGGCACGAACGATACCGCCGCCGTCGCTGATCATGACCGCATCTTCGGTCAGCAGATGAATGAAGCCCTCCAAACGGCCGGTATGAATCGCTTGCGTGAAGGACTGGACGAAACGTTCCACGGACGAGTCCATGGCCGTTTCATTGTCCGTGCGCGACAAGTGGCCAATCTTCGCGGAGGCGCGGCTGAAGATCTTGCGGCAGGCAGCTTCGGACTTCTCCAGCATGGCCGCGATGTCGGCGTAATCGTAACCGAACGATTCGCGCAGCACGAAGACGGCGCGCTCCTGAGGCGTGCAGGTCTGCAAGAGCACAAGCATGGCATAGCCGAGCTGCTCGCGCTGAATGACGCGCTCCAGCGGTGCATCCGGAGCCGCAGTGCCAAGCTCGATCACGGGCTCCGGCAGCCAGTGGCCCGTGTAGTTCTCGCGCTTGCGGGGCGCTGCTTTCATCACATTGAGCGCGCGGTTGGTGACCATTTTGACAAGGTAGGCTTTCGGGTGCGTCATATCGACCTTGCCCAGCTTGCTTATCGTAACGAACACATCTTGGACGGCATCCTCGGCTTCGCTCATCGAGCCGAGCAATCGATAAGCAATGGAAGTAAGCAGCGACTTGTGTTCGCGGTATAACTGTTCCACTTCTAACGTGCGATCGATCGACGTCAAGGCGCATCACCCTCCGATTCTAGATGCATTTTATCAAGATAAGAGCATGAAAGAAAGCCACCCTGGGCGGGGTGGCTTGTCAGTTCGTTCCGTTATTTCGCAAAACAGTCAGGGAACATGCCCGTAGCAATCGCGATCCGGTTCCAGCCGTTAATGGCATTGATGGCGAGGAGCAGAGCAACAAACTCGCTTTCATCGAAATGCTTGCGAGCTTCGTCGTAAACGCTCTGAGGCACGCCGCCCTCGGAGACGAGCGTAACCGCTTCGGTCAACGCGAGTGCAGCCCGTTCCTTCTCCGTGAATTGAGGGGACTCGCGCCACACCACGATCAGGTTCAGCCGGCGCTCGCTTTCGCCCATGGCGCGCAAATCGGTTGTGTGCATATCCACGCAGAACGCGCAGCCGTTGATTTGGGAAGCCCGGATTTTGACAAGCTCATAGATCACATTATCCGCAATCAGCTCTTTTGCCGTTCCATCTAGTTTTTGCATCGCTTGGTAAGCGGCTGGGTTGGCTTTGGATGCGTTCATTCGTAAGTGCATATCGATTCCTCCGTCGGATTCTATTTTTGTAGATACACGGGTAAGACAATTCAAGCTATCATTCTGTGACAGTGCGGTCGACTGATTTACAAAAAAAAGCTCCGAGCGCGCTCGGAGCTTTTTATGGCAGGTAATACCATTAAGTTATAACTATCCAATGGATCTCCGCGTGAACCGAAGCTCAGGCAGGCTGCTCCAGCAGGCAAGGATATAGGGGACACTATCGATTAGCTTAAGCAATTCCACCAACATGTAGGAAGTTGCTTTAAGAATCATCTGCCGATCTTCCGAAGAATGTTGCCTGTTCTGCAACAATCTCTTCTCCTATCGTCATGTAGATGCCGATTTACCTGAATTTGTTGCAAAATCTGCAACTTTAGGTTGCTTTAAACCATATAGCGAGCTAAATGTTGCAAAATCCGCATCATTTCTAACACTCCCGATGATCGGAGAGCTAAGCTTGGCCGACATGTCTCCAGTTCGGAAGCCGATCAAGCGTAATGCAGCTCGGGTGGTGATACACCTTCTTCAACTGCTCGTCAGACGTTGATTTGCCGTTAACTACGAAGCCTTCGCCCCATGTCATATACCATAGCCAAGGCGTGCGGCTCGCGATGAGCTGATCCGGATCCGGAATGGATCCGTTCTCGCCTAGCGCAATGAGCTTCTTGCCTCCGGCAAGCGCATCCACTTGCTCGAACGGCTTGCGCAGCGGTCCGTAATTGGCAGAAGGCGCGTAGATGTCGCAGCTGTCGATATCGGTTTCGTCTTCGCCCGGATACCACTCCTCCACATGCGAATTCCAGACCCAGATTAAGTTATGAAGCTGGTGCAGGTTCGTCAGTCGGTCGTACAGCAATCGCCATAGCTGCTTGCACGGTTCAGCGCCGAATGCGCCCCACCAGAACCAAGCGCCGTCTGCTTCGTGCAAAGGCCGCCATAGCACAGGTACGTTCGCATCCTGCAGCTTCTTAAGTTGCGCCGCAATGGCATCGATATCGGCCAGCAGCAGCTGATGCTCGTTCGAATCAGGCTTCAGCGCGAGCGGAAGATTAAAGTCGGTGTTCTTCGTGTAGAACGTTTTGTCCGTACCGCCTGTAGGCGCGAACCAGTGCCAGGTCAAGGTTACGATCCCATTGTGGACGGTCGTCCACTCGATAGCGGACTCGATGGAGCCTTTGTTCTCTGCGATTTCCAGCAGCTTATGCGGGGTTGGATCTGCCGTCTCGGTAGCGTGCGTATAGCTGAGCAGGTCAAACCCGCGAATAGCAGGTTGTTTGCCCGTTAGACTTTCGATATAAGCGAATTCCTTCGCGGGTGTAAACCCGGAAGCGGTATGCTGACCCGTAAGGAGGCTCTTGCCAAACTGGCTGTTCAAGTAGTTCCACAGCGACACGGTTTCCGCCGTTGCCTTCGGATTGATCAGTTGGCGCGGCGTACGGCTCAGCTCCGGCGAGTCTACGGCGGATAACAGGAAGCAGTCGACTTCCACGCCGCTGTCCCAGGCTTTGAGCAAAGCAAGCGTATGCGTGCCGGTCTTTAGATAAACGCTGCATTGACGCTCTGTTACAAAACCGTCCGTCGGCCGTGATCTTACGTAACCGTAGCAATTGCCGTCGACGAGGAGCGCGTTGGACCGATAGCCGTCAGGTACCGCATAGCGAACGCTAAGCTCATAGAAGCCGTCCTCCTGAATCTGTACGTCAACCTCGAGCCAATCCCCTTCATTTTCCGTGCCAATCACATAACCGGCTCCGCTAAAACCAGGTGTCACATGTGCAACCGCAACGCCTTGGAAACGGCCCTCTTCGGCCTGAACGATAATCGAGCTGCTTGTTTTCATCGGCTAGTTCCTCCAATAGTCGGAATTGATTATTGTTCTTTCACTATATAGCAATTTTCCGGCCGGTTGAATGTACACATATCAAATGGAGGCTGTGCCGAGTCAGGCACCCTGAGGCCGCTTCGGACATAGACTAGGCTATAAACCAATGCTATGTACGAAAGGACTAGGTCATGTATCTCGATATAAGGAATAGCGTGAGTGAGTGGGTTCCCGGCTGGCAGTATGTGATGGAGCAAAGAGCGAAGGAGCGCGAGCAGCCGCTTACCTTCGTCCTCGTCCACGGTTCATGGGCGGATGCCGGCTTCTGGAATGGGGTCGCGGCCATGCTGCGCAGGATGGGACATCGCGTATATACCCCTGAATATCCGGGCCATGGCAGCGATCCGAATAAGAATGTGACGCATGCCATGATTACGAAAGCGGTAGCCGATTTCATCATCGCGAATAACTTGCGCGACATTGTGCTGGTCGGACACAGCTTCGGCGGATCGGTCGTGCAGAAGACCGCGGAGCTCGTTCCGGACCGGATCAAGCGGCTCGTCTTCATGGACGGTTTCGTGCTGGGCGACGGGCAATCCGTGGTGGATCAGTTTCCGCTTCCTGTGCAGCAAATGTTCGAGCAGCTAAGACAAACCTCGAAGGATGATTCGCTCGTGCTGCCGTTCCCGGTCTTTCGCGAGCTGTTTGTGAATTTGGCGGATATCAAGCTTGCGCAGCAGCTGTACAATGAAGCGAAGCCGGAGCCGGCTAAGCCTGCTTTTGAGAAGCTGGATTTAAAGAAGTTTTATAGTTTGACCATTCCGCGAAGCTATCTCTATCTGACGGAAGATAACTTGCTGCCGCAGGGGGAGGGCTATGGCTGGCATCCGCATATGTCGAGCCGGCTTGGCGTGTTCAGGCTGATTCGCTCGCACGGCGACCATATGACCTACTTCAGAACACAGCCCGGGCTTCTGGCGCAGAAATTGTATGAGGCTTCGAGAGATTGAACCGTATAGGAGAGCAGGGTGAGGGTATCGCCGCTGCTCTTTTTGCTATATAGAAGGGGATGTATTTATTTGGAAAATTATGATACAATGTGTATCTAAATTATGGAGGTGATGCGATGCCGGCTCGAGCGAAAGCGGCCATCAGGAGCTTGCGACCGGGTAAAAGCACGTTGAAATGGCTGGTTGTATTATCTTTTTTCGATGCGTTTGCGACAGATATGGGCATTCGACTGCGTGCGATTCATGAAGCAAACCCGTTCGCTGCTTACTTATACGAGACCGATCCGACCGTCTTCTACGCGTATAAGATTATTTTGCCGCTGCTTCTGTACTTCTTGATACAAAATGTATCAGAAACATCGTTTCTAAAAAAATGGATTCTCATCGTTACCCTCATCTACGGTCTGTTGGCCCTATATCATCTCGTATGGATGATCCTTGTTTTTGTGCTATAACCCGGGCATACTAACGCGAAGATTCGACGTGGAGGGTTCCGGGATGCATAAAAGATTGGCATGGTGGCAGCTGTCGTTAATCGGTATAGGCTCGATTATCGGGGCAGGATTCTTCCTGGGGAGCGGTCTCTCGATTGGGATGGCGGGGCCATCCGTGCTCATCGGCTACATCATTGCAGGGCTTGCGACCTTTATCGTGTTTGCCGCTTTGGCCGAAATGACCGTGAACGACCCGCAGCCGGGTTCGTTCCGCACCTATGCCAGATTGGCCTTTGGCCGCTCGGCGGGTTTTATGTCCGGATGGATCTACTGGCTGGCCGGCGTGCTGATTATGTCCAGCGAAATCGTCGCGCTGTCTACCTTTACGCAATATTGGTTCCCGAACATTCCGCTTGGTATCTTCTCCGTGCTCTATGCTGTGCTTGGGTTTGGCATTAATTTTATGGGCGTGCGTAATTTCGGCGCTATCGAGTCGGTGTTTGCCGTTATCAAGCTAACCATTCTTATCTTGTTCATCTTGTTTGGCGTACTGTTCGTGTGCGGCTTGCTTTCTGATTCGCCTAAGGTGCCGATTCAACCCATTGGCAGGCATGATTGGTTTCCGCACGGCTTAAGCGGGCTGTGGTCTGCTATGATTTTTGTCTTCTTTTCGTTCGGGGGCATTGAGGTCGTCGGGGTTACCGCATCCGAATTGAAGCGCGGGGAAGAGATTGCGAAGGCCGGGCTTACGCTCCTTGTGGTGCTGGTTCTTGTCTATGTGCTTGCCTTGTTCGGGGTACTCAAAATGACGGAGCCGTCAGCCATCAGCGACGCTGCCAGCCCTTTTGTCACGGCGCTTTCCGGTTTTCGCATTCCGTATCTGGGAACGCTGTTTAATCTCATTATCATCAGCGCGGCCTTCTCTACCATGGTCGGGGCGTTATTCGGCGTGAGTCGCGTGATGGTATCGCTGGCGGAGGATGGCGATGCCCCGCGTTCATTGAAGCAGGTAAACAGTCGCGGCGTCGCTTCAAAATCACTCTGGATTACAGCGGCTGCCCTGACCGTCACCATTGTCTGCTCGTACATACTGCCTCATACGATGTATGAATATGTGAGTACGGCTGCCGGGGCGATGCTGATCCTAAATTGGATTCTCATTCTGGCTTCTTCGCTCAAATTACGCAGCCGTTGTGAAACGAGTAGGGGCAAGCTTCGCATCTTTACGCATCCCTATGGCGCGTATGTCGGCATGGTGTTAATTCTTGTGGCCATCTCCGGCGCGCTTCTGCACCGCAATGAGCGGATTGGGCTGGGCCTCAGCTTGGCGTTGATTCTGCTCGTATTTGCAGCTTCCCGAATTGTACCCTATATCGGTCGGCGCCGCTGAAGTTGCTGCTGCGGGTATGAAAAGGCCGTGAACTGACTTCGCTGTAGTCAGCTTCACGGCCTTTTTCTTGGGCAGATTGCTGCATGTTCCATTTACAAATTCGCCGACCCTATATCATAATTTAGTTGTGCGGCAACTGGGGGATTTAGGGAGGCCATTAGAAATGAAAAAGTACTTTATCATTAGCCAGATTATTTACGTCCTCTTCTTGCTGCCATGGTTCGGGATATTCATCATGTCGTTCATGTCTTTCGACGCCGGCTTCAGTACGTGGAATGTGGCTTTTGTCTCCGCCATTGCGGCGTATCCGGCGGCTGCAATTGTTTGTTCGATCCTTGCCTGGGTATTTCATAAGCGTCGTAAAGGGTTAGCGAAGGCGGCTAATGCCGTGCCAATGCTCTGGGTAGCCGGGATCGTCGTATTGCTGGTCTATGTTTTTGTGGCCTAATGATTGAAATTATTGATTACTATGATGGATAACATTCGTTATACAAATCATACGGCCTAGCGTATCATCGTCCTATATGGTGATGAGCACCTCGCCGCTAATCATCTAAATTAGGCAAAAGGTGTGTGAAGAAGGATGAAGCATGAAGTGGAAATAGAGAGAATCACTTCGATTATCGATCATAGGGATGAACTGTCGGAGCTGCTGGCAGCGGTTGTTCAGGATGGTGCTTCGCTTGGGTTTCTCCCGCCGCTAAGCCATGCTGAAGCTGCAGAGTATTGGGCTCATGTGCCGGCTCCGGATGTCCGGCTGTATATCGCAACGATGGACAACCGGATTGTCGGAAGCGTGCAGGTACACTTGTGCATGAAGCCAAACGGCGGTCACCGGGCGGAGATCGCCAAACTAATGGCGCATCCCGAATATCGCCGGATGGGAATCGGGCGGATGCTCATGCAGACAGCCGAAGCTGATGCGAAGGGGGAGGGACGCTCCTTAATCGTGCTGGATACCCGGGAAGGTGACCCATCCAATCTCCTCTATACGTCGATGGGTTATATCCAAGCAGGCCGAATTCCCGATTACGCCATGTCAGCGGATGGCGGACTAGCTGCAACCATCATGTATTACAAGCTGCAGCCTACGGACTCAGAGATGGCTGCCACGTAACTAAATACGTTCCTCTGCGTCTATACAACGAGAAATAAGATACAGAGGTGTGTTTGGAATGACGATGACGAAATGGAAAGCAACCGCGGTTGGCGCGGCTGCCGGCATTGCCATTATGGTATGGGCAGGAACGGCGGCAGCTGCGGGGGAACAATTTACTGATTTACAGGGAGCCCGGTGGGCGGAAGATAGCATTACGTACATGGCGAAGCGGGGGACGGTAGCCGGTTACGGCAATGGCCGTTTTAAGCCGGAAGGTGCGGTTACCCGTGCACAGGCGGTCACCTTCATGGTGCGCGAGCTGTACCCGCAGCAGTTGGCAGATGGCGAACAGACGTATACAGACGTCCCGCGAAGCCATCCGTTCTACAAAGAAATTTCAGTTGCGGCCCGGATGGGATTGGCAGGCGGTTTCCCTGACGGTACGTTTCATCCGGATGCCCCAGTCAGCCGTGCGGAAACAGCCGCTTTTCTTGCTCGCGCATACGCCCTTCAATCCGGGGAGCGCACAGTGAGTCTGTCCGATACGACAACGCACTGGGCTGCAGCGCCTATTGGGATGATGAGCTCGAATGGGCTGATCGGCGGGTATGCGGACGGCACCTATCGACCGGATAAATCCGTTACGCTCGCGGAGTTTGCGGTGTTTATGACAAGAGTGATCCGGTTCGAGAGAGAGAACGCCATTCAGGCGAAGGACTGGGATAAGCTCCTATCTTATATGACCGTCAGCGAGCAGGTAGGGCAAATGCTCATGCCGGATATCCGGCAGTGGAAGGGGCAGCCCACGACGACGGTGAACGCCGGCATCAAGGAGACGATTCGCGATCAGGATCTGGGCGGTCTAATTCTATTCGAGAAAAATATCTTGAATGCCAAGCAGGTTACGACACTCACGCATGGGCTGCAAGCCGAAGCGGGAGACATACCGCTGTTTCTTGGCATCGACCAAGAAGGCGGCGTAATTAAGCGAATTCCCGGCGGCACGAACCTGCCCGGGCAGATGGCGCTTGGAGCTGCCCGGGATGCTTCGCTGGCCGAAGCCGCCGGGAAGCTCACGGGCGAGGAGCTGAAGGCGCTCGGCATGCAGCTTGATTTTGCGCCGGTGCTCGATATTAACAGCAATCCGGACAATCCGATTATCGGGATGCGCTCCTTCTCCTCGGACCCGGATGCGGTCACGCGGCTTGGGCTGGCGGAGATTAAGGGGCTGCAAGCCTCGGGCATTATCCCGGCGGTGAAGCATTTTCCGGGGCATGGCGACACGACGGTTGATTCCCATCTGGGACTGCCCGTACTGACGCATGATCGCGCGCGGTTGGATGCGGTTGAGCTGAAGCCTTTCCGCGCTGCCATCGAGGCGGGTGTGGAAATGATTATGAGCGCGCATATCGCGTTTCCGGCTGTAGATAATGAACATGTCATCTCTCGCAAAGACGGCAGCAGCGTACCCGTGCCGGCGACCTTATCGAAGAAGGTGCTGTCCGGACTGCTGCGGGAAGAGCTCGGCTTCCAAGGGGTTATCATATCCGATGCGTTTACGATGAACGGGATCGCGGAGCATTTTGGCGAGGAACAGGCGGTCGTGCGTGCGGTATCCGCAGGTATCGATATCATTCTGATGCCGCAGGATTCGGCGATTGCGCATCAAGCGCTGGTGAAGGCCGTTCATAACGGAACGCTCTCCTCAGAGGCGATCCATGCTTCGGTCAAACGAATTCTGCAGCTGAAAGCAAAATACGGCTTGTTTGGCGGCAGAGGCGGGAGTCTCTCTTCCAAGCTGGCTGCATTGCCGGCGGTTATCGGCACTGCGGCGCATCGCAAGGTTGAGCAGGACATTGCGGAACGCGCGGTTACGCTGCTCGCCGGGCGAGATGGAAACGATCCCGATCGTATCGGGGAAGGGGACCGGGTCGTCATTGCTGCAGCCGACGAAGAAATCGGCAAGCAATTGGATACACAATTACGACAAGCCGGAGCGTCGCAGCATCTGAGTACGGAGATCGTGATTATCGGGCCAGGGAAGACATCGGCTGCGCTGCCTAAGCTGAAAGGCGCGGATTACGTAATGGTAGCCTCCTACCAATTCCGCAACGTAGCCAGTCAGTTCGGGTGGTCGGATTACCAAACGGTAATCGATGAACTCAATAGGCTGGGCAAACGGTATGCGCTTGTGTCTCTGGGCAACCCTTATGAGCTGCTTTACTTACGGGACGTAAAGTCAGGCGTGGCGCTCTACGGGAAGCAGGAGCCGAATATCGGGGCCGGTATGAACGCGCTGCTCGGGCAGGCGGGGCTGCCCGGTGTATTGCCGGTACAGTAGTGAGAAGGGAATCACCTCACCAAAATCACACCGCATTCACGCTGAGAGTTCCGAAACACGACTCTCAGCCCCAAACTAACCTAATCCAACCCTACAACCGGAGCTGAGAGTCGCAAAACCGAACTCTCACCACCAAAAACACACTCAATTCTCGCTGAGAGTTCCGAAACACGACTCTCAGCTCTCAAACTAACCAATCTAGCCCCACAACCGGAGCTGAGAGTGGCAAAACTGAACTCTCACCACCAAAAACGCACCGAATTCACGCTGAGAGTTCCAAAACACGACTCTCAGCTCCCAAACTAACCAATCTAACTCCACAACCGGAGCTGAGAGTCGCAAAACCGAACTCTCACCACACAGTTAGCCACCGGGAGGAAGCGGCGATGCATCTATGGAATGAGCTGCAAGTACAACCTTCACCATTGCAGTTGATCTACGGTAAGCGCGGTTGGAGAAGATCAGAGGGTCCGAGCTGTATCTAACTATGATGCACGGGACCTTTTTTCTTGTTGTAAATTAACTGTGTACATAATATACTGATTATACAATACACAATTAATGAGGGGATGATGGTGATGGCAAAGCTTGCAATTGAAGCCGCCGGGCTGCGTAAGAGCTTCGGCAGTCAAACGGTGCTGGACGGCATCGACTTGGCGGTACCGAAGGGGACGATCTTCGCGTTGCTTGGACCAAACGGCGCAGGCAAAACGACACTTATTCATATTCTATCTACGTTGATCGAACCTGATGACGGCAGCGCGCGGATTGAAGGGTATGACATCGTGGCAAGCAAAAAAGAGGTGCGCCAGTCGATCGGATTGACCGGCCAGTTCGCCGCGGTCGACGAGGTGTTGACGGGGGCGGAGAATGTGAACATGATGTGCCGCTTGTCCGGTCTGTCGGCTGCGGAAAGCCGCGTCCGCACGGCGGAGCTGCTCAGAAGCTTCGATCTGGAAGCTGCTGCAGGCAAGCGCGTGAAGACCTATTCCGGCGGGATGCGACGCAAGCTGGACCTTGCGGTCAGCCTAGTCGTGCACCGACCGGTGCTGTTCTTGGATGAACCGACAACGGGGCTCGACACGGTGAGCCGCCGCGCACTCTGGGCGAATATCCAGCAATTGAAGGAGCAGGGCATCACGATCTTCCTGACGACGCAGTATTTGGAGGAAGCGGATCAGTTAGCCGACAGGATTGCGGTTATTAACCATGGTCGGGTGGTCGCATCCGGGACGGCCGCCGAGCTGAAGACGCGTGTGGGCGGCGAAGTAATCGAGCTGCGAAATAAGGACAATGAGCTGCTTCGCTCCCTGCCAACGAGCGGGACCATCGCAGATGTGTGGCAAACGCTTGGCAGCGTCGTTCATTCCTTCCCGGAAGGCACGCAAATCAGTATTCGCAAGCCGAGCATGGACGATGTTTTTCTGGCGTTAACGAGCATAGAGAAGGAGGCGTCACCGGCATGAGAACCTTGCAGCAACGGGCACCGAAGCCCGCATCCTTCGGCGTGACCAACCTTGTCTTCATCGGACGCAGCCTCCGTCACAGCCTGCGCAACGTCGAGTCGCTGGTGATGGCGATTATGCTCCCCGTTATGCTCATGCTATTGTTCACGTATGTGTTCGGCGGCGCCATTGATCCCTCGGGCGATTATGTCGTTTACGTCGTACCGGGAATCATCCTGCTGTGCGCAGGATTCGGTTCCTCCAGCACCGCAGTCGATGTCGCGACAGACATGACGAACGGCATCATTGATCGGTTCCGTACGATGCCGATCCGTTCACTTAGCGTGGTCGTTGGGCACGTGGTCGCGAGCCTGGTCCGTAATTTGCTGGCGACCTGTATCGTTATCGGCGTTGCTCTGGCCGTGGGCTTCCGCTCGGACGCAAGCGTATTGGAGTGGGCGGGCGCGCTCGGCGTCATCATCCTGTTCATCCTGACGTTCACCTGGTTATTCGCCGCGATCGGGCTGGTGACCGGGAGCCCTTCGGCCGCGAGCGGCTACGGCTTCGCACTGCTCTTCCTTCCGTATCTGTCGAGCGCCTTCGTGCCGACCAGCACGATGCCATCATGGCTGCAAGGTTTAGCCAATCATCAGCCGATCACGCCGGTCATCGAGACGATTCGCGGCCTGCTCTCCGGTACGCCGATCGGAGACAACGGCTGGTGGGCGATTAGCTGGTGCACGGTCATCCTGATTCTGGCCATCGTATGGTGCACGCTCGCGTTCCGCCGCAAAGCCGGCCAGCCGTAAAATAAAAAAGCAGCGATTCAGAGCCGATGAGCTCGAATCGCTGCTTTTTTACATCTGACGCCTCACTTCAAGATACTGCTCGATACCATCCAGTATACGCTCCAGTCCGAAGGCCAAGTCGTCTCCAATCGGACTCTCGACCTCTCCTGTATACGCGCCTGACATGACGATCGGTTGCAGGTCCGGGAAGTTGCTCTCCGTAATGAGCTGCTTCAATGCGGCCGTGTAACTCAAGCCGGAGAAAGTCGAGAAGCTGTCACCGGCTTTAATGACCAAATCCATGTCTCTGGCAATCATGCCGCATGCCCTCGCATAGCTGCTAATCAAGAGCACGAAGGACATTTTCTCAAAATCATTAACGGGGAAGCCACGCATAATGCGAAGCATCCAATCAATAATACGAAGATTACCGGGCATCATGGGGACGCTTCGGATGGGAATATCGGCGAACCAGGGATGGTCCCGGAAGACCTTGATACAGAATTGCACGTAGTCCTGCATCTCCGCGCGCCAATGTTTCTTTGACGCTCCCGTCCCCGAATCGGGCTCCGCTTCCGGTGGAGGAGGGCAGACTCGATCTTGCATCAGCAGCAGCAAATCCTCTTTGCTCGTTATGTAACGATATAGGGACATCGTAGTGAAACCGAGCGCTCCGGCCACGCGGCTCATCGATACGGCGGACAGTCCGTCTTGATCGGCGATCGCGACGGCGGTGTCCACGATTTTGGGGATACTGAGCTCGCCCTTTGGTCCTCTGCGCGACGGCTTGATAATACCCCAGCTCAGTTTTACGCTCTCCGGCAAGCTTTGTATCGCTTCATCATCATAGTGATCCTTAGTATCGGACATTGCCATTAATCCTCCGTCAGCTTACTGCTTCTATAAGTGTATATGTAGTAGACAGTATATCATAATTCGAGACCGCGGAGATGATGGAAAGCCTTGCCGGGATCGCAACGGACGATTTTCCCAGCCGCTCATATAGTCACCTCGTCAGCCTGTACATTTTGTAATATGATTGGGAGAATTAATGAAGGGAGTGGAACCACATGGCCTACAGTTATGAAGAGCTGGCGAGAAAATTTGTACAGACCCCTGTTGATCTGTTTGGTGTGTACCGGACGCAGCTTGAAGCGAACCAAGTATACAACGGGCATGTGGACAAGCCGACTTCGAAATGCGCGATCATCATCTCTCTAAGCGGAGCCGCCGAATTTATCTTCGAAGACATCGGGGAGCGACTCTCTCCGGCAGCCCAAAACGTCTCTCCTGAGAGAGACGTTTTGGATGCTTACATTGGCTTCGAACTCTTCTTCCCGTTGTACTTCAAGACGCTCGCGCCCATATAGATCGCCGCAACAGCAATGATGACGATAAGCCAGCCGTCATGAAGCGAGTCGAACCAATCGAAAGCGGACGTTTTGACAAAAGCAAAGAACAACACATTAAACATGCATCCGATGAGGATGACTGACCAAATCGACCGCAAGCGGAGATACATGTAGCCATACAGGAAGCCAAGCGGAATGCCGAGCAGCTGCATGGCGAACCCGCCAGGCTGAAGAGCGGCAATAATGATGGAAACGAGGAGAACCGCCCAGAAGACAGCCACATTGCGGCGCGTTTCATTGAAGAGGATGCCCATGAACAAGATGAGCTCCAGCGCGGTGTTGATGACGGCAGAGACGATGAGGTAGCCGGTCGGAACGTCGGCATATTGATCGGTGAAGGTTGCCAGCTCGCTTACCCCTTGATGGAGCAGGAGCTTGAGGGCGGCTGTGAAGAAGAAAGCAAACCCGATGCCGACGGTGATCATATGCACGGCTCGCAAGGTTGAAATCGGCAGGTACTGCTGCATCCTTATAAAGCCCGGCGGCGTCTGCGAACCCATCAGCTTGTATTTGACCGTATAGGCCAAATAACACAACACGACGGACAGCGCCAGCACGATAAAAACTTGCGCAGGCAATTGTTCGCCTTCCCCGAAGGCTCCCCACTCCGTCAGCGGATTTACAGCTACATTGTAAATCACAATCGCGGCTATGATCATGGCCACATACAGCACTACGTTCGCAAGCATCACGAGATATCGTCTCATCATTGCGTTTCGCCCCTTTACTGGGTTCCACATATCGGAGATACAAGACAACATATTCAGGGGAGAGAGTGTCTATGCCAGCCATGCCATCAACTACACCATCGGGAGCGTTCTCAGAGGAAGATTCCGGTCATCGCGGGACGAGAACAGATAGGCGTGTGAAGAGGAGTATGAGTAATAACAAGTGTGAAACGAGAAAGGCCGATATTCTCCTTCGACGGAGCGATATCGGCCTTTCTTTTTGCAGTACGGAACGTAGTGGTGGATTGAGTGCCAGTTTACTAAGGTGTAGGTAAAATCTAGCATCTATAAATCTAGTAAATAGCGTTGTCATAATAGATTATTTTACTATATTCTATAGTGGTGGTAATTTTTTGAATTTAATATCTAGGGGGAAAATCAGTGCTGTCTCGTCGTTTCAAGTCCATCTGTATAAGCATGCTTACGGGCATACTCGTTCTATCTGTTGCCATTCCACCTGCGATGGCGTCAGGATTAACCGGCCCTTTGACGCCGGGTATCGGCAATGTAATGGAGGGCTCGCAGGAACAAGCTCCGCGTATGCTGCAAGGCAAACTTTCAGGTGAATTACGTACCGATTCGGACGTTATTCAATATTTCTCTACGAATCAACAATCTCTTAGGCAGTCCCAGGCGCAGACCAGCCTGACAATAGCGAAGAAAATAAGCGACGCCCAAGGAAGACAGCACTACATGCTGCAGCAGCAATATCGAGGCCTTCCTGTTTACGGTAAATACATAACGGCGCACGTCGGCACAGATAAGCGGATGTATGCCATTACGAATGATGCTTCTACGGAACTTGAAGGAATCAAGTTAGATACACAGCCCACTATAGATGAGAACCAAGCAGCTGCCGCGTTCCAGTCGGACGTGGAACAAGCAGTCGGCTATGCCATAACACTAGGTGGACAACTGGCTTCTCGAGAGTTAGGCAAACCTAAAGCCCAATTGATGGTATATCCGTCGAACGGAACCTACAGTTTGGCTTATAAAGTAGATATGGAGTACATGCAGCCCAAATTGGGACGCTGGATTGGTTTCGTCGATGCGAATACCGGCATTGTACTTAAGAAGTTCAGTCGATTAGAGCAGTCAGCCCCGAACGACAGCACGAGCGGCTGGGGCAGAGGCTACTATGGGGAAACAAGGGCATTAAATTTGGCACTGCAAGGCAGTGAGTACTACCTCTCTGACAAAACCAAACCGATGTATCACATGGAAAATGGAATCGAAACAGGTGTAATTGAAACCTATGATGCCGAGAATCCGTTTTTCCCTGTTAACTCACCATCACCGTCGTTTGACGACCCCGAAGCGGTAGATGCGCATTATTTTGCAGGTCAAGTGTATGACTTCTATGCGAGCCGGTTCAATCGGAACAGTTTGGACGGCAATGGAATGTCCATTATCTCTGTCGTGAATGCGGGTGCGATTGATAATGCCTATTGGGATGGCTATGAAATCGTCTATGGCGATGGCAACGAATTATTCGAATGTTTAACTTGCGCGAATGATGTTATCGCACATGAACTGACACACGCTGTAACTGAATATACAGCGAACTTGGAATATTCAGGACAGTCCGGAGCGCTTAATGAATCGATTTCCGACATTATGGCTGTCGTCTATGACGATCAAGATTGGTCCATTGCCGAGAATGCCGGCGTTGCAGGCGGAAGCGGTGTGCTGCGTGATCTGGAGCATCCGGAGCGTGGAATCCCGCCGCAGCCTTCGACAATGGCGGGATATGAGAACTTACCTGAGGATATCGATCACGATAACGGCGGCGTTCATATGAATAGCGGTATTCCCAATCATGCTGCTTATTTGATTGCAAAAGGTATTGATGCGCTGCCTGCTTTGACTGGTCAAGGGCGTTCAATCCTTGGTGATATCACTTATATGGCGTTGACCTCCTATCTGACGCCTACTTCCGGTTTCATTGAAGCAAGGGACTCCTTTGTCCTTGCAGCTAATGATCTTACGCTTCCGGAAGAGCAGAAGAATGCTGTTATTGAAGTTGTGAAAGCGGCATGGGCAACAGTTGGCCTTCCATATTCGAATAATGAGAACGGTATTGTATCCTTCAGTGCTGCCGGAATGGTCGGAAATCCGGACATCAACGCATTAGCGCATACCGTTACCTTCTCGACTGCATATGGGACTAACTTAACTGCACTTGCTCCGCAGATTGCTATTTCACCGGGTGCCAGCATTACGCCTGATATTCATGTCGCGCAGGACTTCACGAATCCGGTCGCTTACACCGTAACTTCACAGAATGGGCAGTCACAGACGTGGATGATTCAAGGGTCTGTCGCTGATCCGCAGGCGGATCGTAATATTGTCGGATTCAACTCGGATGTATTGACAGGGCCGGCCATTATCGATCCTATTCAGCACACGGTTACGTTATATGTGGAAAAGATCGATAACGTATCCGCTATCCAACCGACGGTTGAGGTTTCTGCTGGTGCGAAGGTTTCACCTGCGAGTGGCAGTGCGGTGAACCTGAATCGACCGGTTACCTATACCGTTACAGCCGAGAATGGCACTGTTCAAACATGGACGGTCACGGCAATCAAGGATTCCGATAGCCCGAAGGTTCTTGGCGGGTATGCGGAGAACAACACAACAGTAGCGGTTGTATTTGATCAGGCGATGAGTCTTTCAGCACTTGGCAATATAGCCAATTATAAGCTGGAATCGTTGATTTCCGGTTATTCCAATCCCCAAATTTCGAAAGTGGAAGTGGATTGCGATTATGACAATGTCGTCTATTTGACGACTTCAGCGCTTGTGTCCAAGAACGGCTATAAGATTACGGTATCAGGCTTGAAAGGAACCAATGGCCGCAGCGTGCGTCCCGATGCGACGAACGGGTATTTCCTGATGGATGATACGGTGCAGCCCGTATTAAGCACGGCTCGAATTAACGGGAATCAATTAACGTTGACCTACAATGAACCTTTGAAGAACGCATATGGGGCAGTTAGGGACACGTTTCATGTAGAAGTAAATAATAGGTCAGTTATGCTGTACGAAATCACCTCTGTTGGACGGAAGATTATATTGACGTTGGATAATAAAGTAACGTCAACAGACCGAGTGACGATCTCCCATACGCCTGTTTCTACCGTGGCACAGGTAACTGACTTCAGTGGGAATAATATCTCTGCCTTCAATAAGCTGGAGGTAATAAACCGTACAGGGATTACAGGGGTGAGTGCCGGAATAGGCTGGGCTCATTTCAACGGCAACGTGAAACAAATGATTAAGCATCCGACCGATCCGGTTATCTATGGCATATTTAATGGCAGCAATACCGTAGCTTCGATGAGTCTTGAGACAGGTGACGTCCATACTGTTACACTTGATCAACCGGTCAGGCTGTATGTATCCGGAGGAAAGCTCTATGTAGCTTTAGTTAATGGAATTGCGATATTGAAGGCTGATACGCTCGAGAAGGTAGAAGAGTTTAACACGACGATCCATCCTTTTGACCTTGTTGTAGATGATAACGGTTATATGTATGTTTCGTCGGGCTGGGATCAATGGACGTATATCAATTCCTATGCGCCTACTAATGTATTCGTTGAACAAACCGGTGTTCGACAGTCGTCTTATCTTCAATATAGTCCACATCATGTGTATTCGATTGATACAGATCTATCACCTAGGGACATCCGTGCCTACAACGTTGATGACACCGGACATTTTACGGATCCGAAGTATCCAGGCGGTTACGATTCTCCTTACCACGGAGACTACAACATGTCGACGTACTTACAGATTACACCGGATTATAAATATCTGTTCAATGGAGCCGGAACCATATTTACGAGCTCGACTACAAAAGCGGATGATATGCGGTATGTCAGAACAATTGAGCCATTCAGCAGAGTTGTCTTCTCTAAAGACCTGACAACGTTCTATACGTTAAACGGAAGTACGCTTAATGTGTATGACTATGCAACCTTCCAGCGTAAGCAGCAGCTTGCAATGCCGACCACGATCGTAGATATTTTGCCGGGTGATAAACAGGACGAGCTGCTTATCGCATACAGTGAGGGAGGCCAGACGACGCTATCGCCGTACTCCCTTGTACCATCGGTTGTATCTGGCTTGAGCAAGCCGTCGATCACAGGGCAATCTGTCGCACAAGCTGCAAGCTCGCTGGTAAACGGTTGTCCAATTCCGCCAAACTCACCGGATCCTTCCGAGAATAACGGAAGCGATAATAGCGGAGGCGGCTTTGGAGGAGGGTTCTTCGGCGGGTTCTTCCCGGCAGAACCGGTAGATCCATCTGTAAAACTAGGTCCGGATGATATGAAGACGACAACAGATAGTTCAGGCATGCACTTTGAATTGGAGTCAGCTGATCTCCGTGCAGCACTGTTTAAGGCGCAGGAGCAGGCTGATGCACAGGCAAAACAAGAGGACGAGCCGGTTGTTCCGAAGGTTATCATCTCCCTTGAACAGCTTGAAGTTAATCTATCGGTAGCCTTCCCATCAAGTGTACTACTGGAGGCAAGTAAGAAATATTCGGATATGATTCTTGTAGTTCAATCGCACGATGTCACGTATGAGCTGCCTGTCAAAGCATTTTTGGATACAGGCAGTACTGTGATTACGGATGATATGACAGTAGACATTAGCATCGCCAAATCAAGCAACTTGATACGCAACAAGATTACGAAGCAATTGACTCAAGAAGGATTTAAGCCACTGTCGGATTCCATCGCATTTACCGTAATGCTGGAGAAGGACGGTAAGAGCACGGAATGGAATGATTTCAATGGCACCTATGTTACACGTTCATTTACCATCAAAGCAAACGCGGATATGAATCACCTTACAGCTCTGGTCTATGATTCTGAAACAGGCACCTCCGGGTTTGTGCCCGCTTTTGCTCGCAAGGAAGGGGATCATACGGTTATGGAGGTGAAGGTGCCACATAACAGTACGTATACCGTAGCCAGCGCTTCGAAGACCTTCACGGATATTACGGGACATTGGGCTCAAAAGGATATCGAGATCATGGCCTCGAAACGTGTAGTTCTTGGTGCGACAGCTACTACGTTCAACCCGGACCAGCAGGTAACGCGTGCGGAATTTGCTGCGCTGCTTGTACGAGCGCTTGGACTGGCTTCGCCGCAAACAAGCTCCTTGCGTTTCACCGACGTTCAACCGAACGCATGGTATGCACGTGTTGCAAGTGTTGCAGATCAAACGGGCTTGATTAAAGGGGATACGAATGGCAGGTTCTCCCCGAATGGCATTATTACGAAACAAGAAATGGCGGTCATGATCGGCAGAGCCATGAAGTACGTGACAGTCAAGCCTGAGACAGGTTCGGCCAACACTGCAATCAGCGTCGATAAGCTGCCGGATGCTGCTTCGATTGCTGCATGGGCTACGGAGGATATCAATCAGCTGCTGAAAGCCGGCATTCTGGAAGTCGAACTGAAGGGCAAGTTTGAGCCGGCTCTGTCCGTTACAAGAGCCAATGCCGTTGTGGCATTGAAGCGCATGCTGCAGCAGCTCGCTTTTATTAACGAGTAGAAGGCAAAACAATAGACCGAGCGCATCTGCCTGGCAGTGCACTCGGTCTTATTAATGTATAGCGAGGACTATTGAAAACATTCAATAAAATGCTGAGCTCGCTTGGACAGCAGCTGATCCTTCAGCCACAGTATGCCGACCTCGGATTGAAAATCGGCGTCGCGAATAGGGAGCGTGATCACGTCCCCGGAGGGAAACGAGGAAATAACCGATTTCGGAAACACCGTTGCGCCGATTCCTGCGGCGATTAGGGACATAATAATGGCGACGCTGGAGCATTCGCAGATGATGTTGGGCTCGAAGCCGTGACGGCGGAATTCGTTCACGACCTGCTCGTGCATTTTGATTGTTTTGTCGGTCTTTAACGTAAGCTGCGGATATTGGGCGAGCTCCCCGATGCTGATATCGTTCCCTCTGCGGGGGGAAGCCCATGCGGCAGGCATCAAGGCAACATAAGGATCGGAAGGAAGCGGGAGCATATCCAGCTTATTCGGAAGCAGATGAGCCTCGAACGGCAGTCTGGATATGACGAGCTCAATCGAGCGTCTCTCCAGCATTTCGCCCAGCAGGTAATGGTCGCCCTCGGCAATCTTAAACGTGACCTGCGGGAACTTCTCGCGCAGCTGCTGGATCGGCCCGGGGAGTATGGAAACGCAGGAAACAACCGCACCCAGAGAGAGCGTACCGCGCACACCAAGCTCAAGCTCTTTGACTTCCTTCATTGTCTCGTCTAATTGCAGCAGCAACGACTCTGCCCGATCCTTAAGCAGCCGCCCTGCAGCGGTCAATGTCAGCTGGGTTCGGCTCCGCTCGAACAGCTGGGCGCCGAGCTCATCTTCCATCAGCATGAGCTGCCTGCTAAGGGGCGGCTGCTCCATATGCAGCAGCTTCGCCGCTCGTGTAATCTGCTTCTCCTGTGCAATGGCCAAGAAGTATTTGAGCTGTCGAAAGTCCATTTAAGCATCCCCAATTTATATTCTCTTTGCATACTTTAAAGGTATGGATAGTGAACAGAATAGATATTTTATATATACCTCAACAGGTGGTAGTATGCAATCACCAATTAGAAAGTAAGGGAGTAGTGATTCAACCATGACAGCAGCCAATAACGCCATTTCGATCGAACGCAGTCTGAACAAGAAGACGAAGCCAGCGCAGGATCAGCTTGGTTTCGGTATCTATTTTACCGATCACATGTTTGTAATGGACTACAGTGTCGAGCGAGAGTGGCATAACCCGCGCATCACGCCGTACCAGCCGATCGTGCTCGATCCGGCCGCGAAAGTGTTCCATTATGGACAAACCATCTTCGAAGGCTTGAAAGCCTACAAAACCGAAGACGGCGGCATTCAGTTGTTCCGTCCTCGCGATAATTTTGCCCGTATGAACCGTTCCAACGATCGTATGAGCGTGCCTGAATTGGATATTGACGTGGCCATTGCAGCGCTGGAGCAACTCATCGCAGTCGATCAAGACTGGATTCCGGATCTGCCGGGTACATCGCTGTATATTCGTCCATTCGTCATTGCCACACAAGCGACGCTTGGCGTGTCTCCATCCGAGAATTACCAATTCATCATTATCATGTCGCCTGTCGGCGCCTACTATCCGGAAGGCATCAATCCGGTCAAAATCCACGTGGAATCCCATTATGTTCGTGCAGTTGTAGGCGGCGTAGGTGAAGCGAAGACAGCCGGCAACTATGCGGCGGCCTTGAAGTCGCAGCAAGCTGCTAAGGAAGAAGGCTACACGCAGGTCCTGTGGCTCGATGGCACGCAGCACAAATATATCGAAGAAGTCGGCAGTATGAATGTCTTCTTCAAAATCAACGGAACGGTCGTAACACCTGCACTGAACGGCAGCATCCTAGCGGGTATTACACGCAACTCGGTTATTCAGCTGCTTAAGCACTGGGATGTTCCTGTTGAGGAGAGAGTGCTTTCCATTGAGGAGCTTTATGAAGCGGGCCGCAACGGTACGCTGGAAGAAGCTTTCGGAACCGGTACCGCAGCCGTTATTTCGCCTATCGGCGAAATGAACTGGAACGGAGAGAAGCTCGTGATCAGCGAAGGCGTGACCGGTCAGCTCTCGAAGTCGATTTATGATACGCTGACAGGCATTCAAACCGGTGCCGTTGCGGATCCGTTCGGCTGGGTGAAGAAGGTCGAAGTAAGCGAAGGGTAATACAATTGTGGTGAAGCTGCAGCAGATATTCATCGTACGGCGGGATTTTTCGAGTGGGGTCTATGGTAGAATCAGAAGTAGACAAGGATTCCTCTCGAAAAAGGAGCACGTGCATGCTGCAGCCTCGCCATTTTTTTGTTTTCTTGCTACCGCTGGTTAATGCCGCCGTGTGGATTGCTTTTCCGCCTGTGGATCACGGACTTCAGCCTTCGTTTTCAGAGCGCTATCTGGGCGAAGTGATCGGTTCGACAATGATGATTATGATGGCCTTCACCTTATTGCTCGCAACGAGAATCCGGGTATTGGAACGATTATTAGGCGGCTTGGATAAGCTGTATGTCGTCCATCGGAACGCGGGTATATTTGTATTTCTGCTGCTGTTCCTCCATCTGCTCGTCATGCCGCTTAATCCGAATGAGGTCCCTCCCGGACGGGCTCCCGGCTATATTGCGTTTGGAGGTTTTGTCCTGCTCATTCTCCTATCGCTGGCGCCGAGAATTCCGGGGGTTCGGCGGGTTGTGCGGATAGGCTACCGAGGATGGCGGATCTGGCATCGGTTCATTGGGGTCTTCTTCATTATCGGAACGGCGCATTCGCTGCTTGTTGATCCCCTCGTTCGAACGACCACAGTACCGTTTACGCTCCTGATGATTGCGATTGTAGTGGGCATCACCTCGTATTTGTATACCGAGCTCATTGCGAGATTCGTCAGACGCAGAGCGGGCTACAAGGTGCGCGAGGTGCGGCAGTTGAGCGCCGGAGCAGTCGAGGTCACGCTCGTTCCGGAGAAGAAGCGGCTGTCGTTTGAAGCGGGGCAGTTTCTGTTCATCCGGTTCCGAAGAGACAAGGTGCTGTCCGAATGGCATCCTTTCACCGTCAGCAGCTCGCCGAAGGAGTCCGGTCTCAGACTGACGATCCGCTCCGCCGGTGATTATACCGACTTTCTGAGCCGTAACCTGAAATCAGGTGCGCGTGCCGTCGTTGAAGGCGGTTATGGCACCATGGATTACCGCAAAGGCGGCATGAATCAAATCTGGATCGCCGGCGGCATTGGCGTCACGCCATTCCTCAGCTGGATGCGAGATATGCCGGAGCATCTTCCCCATCGAATCGATTTCGTCTATACGGTACGAACGGAAGAAGAAGCATTGTTTCTAAGTGAAATCGTTGATATTGCACGACGTCATGATTACTTCAAGGTGCATGTCCACTATTCCGCGGAACAAGGGCGACTCACCGCAGAGCATGTAGTCGGCATGATGCAAGGCGAGATGGCAGGAAAACGGATTTATATGTGCGGACCGGCTCCCATGCTGGCGGCATTTCGACAAGATTTTCGGCGAAGAGGGGTTCCGGCGGGCTCCATTCACTTTGAACAATTCCGGTTCCGATGAGCGCAGTCCGGAGTTCCGGGGCGTTGAGTTTTCATTTTTGAAACGAGGTACAACCTAGCTATGCAGAAATCCAAAATTCTCTATCGGTGCATGCTGACGATTGCGATCGGCTTTATCGTATATGTGATCACCATCAATTTCTTCGTGGATCCCCAGGCGGAGCGTTTTCTGAGCCACAAAATCAATCTGAAGCATCCGTTAAACAAGCCGGTTTGGCTTAATGTCATGTATGTTCATGTGGTATGTGCGAGCATCGCGCTGGCGGCGGGAGCGGTTAATTTTGCCACGAAGGTTCAGACCCAATACCGGCGCGCGCACCGAGCGATCGGCTATGTTTATTGTGGCGCGATCCTTGTCGTAGTGCTCACTTCCGGCTACATGGCGCCTTACGCGACCGGCGGTAAGCTGAACAGCGTTCCGTTGAACCTGCTGAGCATGCTGTGGGCGGCCATGACGGTGATTGCGATTGTGAAAATAAGACGAAAACAGCGCATCGCCCACCGCAATTGGATGGTCAGAAGCTACGCGTTCTGCTACACGAATCTGTGCATTCATGCGATTACCTATGTCGTTCACCAAGGACTAGGCCTGTCCTACATGCACAGCTACACTATCGGCGTTTATGGGGCTATTCTCTTCCTGCTGCTTGCAGCCGAGTTCGTCATTCGAGTGGTATTTGGACAATCGGGCAAGGGAAGGCCGATACTGCCATAATAGAACTTCATCGTTGATTTGACTAAATATTCGGACTACAATAAAGGCAGTATTCGGTGTGTGTGACTGGCGTAAGCGTGGAGTACCACGAGGGAGCACATATTTCATATGCCGTACGCCTGGGCGAAGTGCTTGGTCTTTGGACTGAGCGCTTTTATTATTTCATGGGAGATGATGAGATGGAGCAGGTGCGGCAGGCAAGACATGTGGCGATTCTGATCTTTGATCGCGTGGAAGTGCTGGATTTTGCAGGTCCGTTCGAGGCGTTCCTATCCGGCAGCAACTATGGCCGGGACTTCAATGTGTTTACCGTAGCTGAACAGGATGGCCCGATTCATGCGCTTGGCAATCTGAGCATTAACCCGGCCTACAGCTTCCGGACTTGTCCGAAGCCGGACATTCTCGTCATTCCCGGAGGACCGGGCACCAGAACCGAAATGCACAATCCTGTCATGTTGGATTGGATCAACAAAACTGCCGGAGAAGCAGAGCTGCTTCTGTCCGTGTGCACAGGCGCTCTTCTGGTAGTGAAGGCTCAGCTGGCGGATGGCTTGAAGCTGGCTGCGAACCGCCTTGCGATGCATGAGCTGCGGGCTATTGCACCGGAATCTGCAGAAATTCACGAAGAAGCGCGCTATGTGGACAATGGGAAAATTATTTTGTCGGCCGGCGTTTCAGCGGGGATCGATGCGTCTTTGTATGTGATCGGCAAGCTGCTGGGCGAGGAGCGAGCGCTTCTGGCGGCAAGCTTGATGGAATACGACTGGGTGCGTTCATAAAGAAAATGCGCTAGTCCACAGCAGTGGGCTAGCTTTAAATTTATTCTTTACTGATCGTTCTCAATATGGTATGATCAACTCGTAGGCAAGAAGGAAGCAAATGAGAAGTGAGAATGCATTCCTTTTTTATTTAACGATAGTAGAACGATCATTCTCGTATGGGCTGCGGTCAAGTCGGCGGCCAAGTATAGTTTGCAGTAAATTTTATTTTTTTACCCTTTTGAGAATGATCATTCTCAATTGGTGCATCATAATAAACAAATGACAAAGGAGCGATACAATATGGGTAAATTAAACGGTAAAGTAGCATTCATTACAGGTGGTAACAGCGGGATTGGCTTTGCAACGGCGAAGTTGTTTGTAGCTGAAGGAGCTAAGGTTGTCATCACGGGACGTAATCAGGTTACGCTGGACAAAGCAGTGGAGGAGCTTGGTGCGTCGAACAGCTTCGGTATTCAAGCCGAAACAACCGATCCGCAGAGCCTGGAGAAGGCAACGGCTGCAGCAGTTGAGAAATTTGGCCGATTGGATATCGTATTCGCCAATGCCGGCATTGGCGGTCATACTCCGCTCGGCGGTACGGAGCTGGCCGCATTCCAGGAAGTCATGAACGTGAACGTGACGGGTGTCTTCTTCACCGTACAAGCTGCATTGCCTTACTTGAAGGAAGGCGCTTCGGTGGTCCTGAATGGTTCGGTGCTTGCTAATGCAGGCAGCCCGGGATGGGCGGCTTATGCAGCGAGCAAAGCGGCTGTGACGAGCATGGCCAAAGTGTTTGTTTCCGAATTGTCGCCGCGGGGGATTCGCGTAAATACGGTCGTTCCGGGCCCGACACGCACGCCGATCTGGGGTCAGCCGGAAGGGCTGGCGCAAATGGAAGCCAAGCTCACGCGATCGGTTCCGCTTAACCGTTTGGGTGAACCGGAAGAAATCGCAAACGTTGCTTTGTTCCTGGCTTCGGATGATGCTTCGTACGTGCAAGGCGCAGAAATCAGTGTTGACGGCGGCGGCGGCTCATCCCCGTTCGGTGCACCGGTATATCGTTAAACCTAAAAGTCGCCGGAGTATAGAACGCCTTGTCAGGGGATTCTTTACCGATTGTTCTCAATATGGTAAAATCGACTGGAAAGGGGTATGCTTATGGCTAGAGCGAAAGAATTCGAAGAAGACGTCGTGCTGCTGAAGGCAATGAAGCTGTTCTGGGAGCAGGGCTACGAGAAAACATCGATTAATGATCTTGTCGAGCGTATGGGCATTCACCGCAGAAGCTTGTACGATACGTTCGGCGATAAACATATGTTATATCTGAGGGCTTTTGATCGGTACAAGACGCTGACCAACAATCGGCTTGGTGCGCTCATTCCGAACTCTACGCCCAAGCAGGCAATCGATTTTATATTCGAATACACGATCCAGGGTACGAGTGCAGATAACCCTGTTGGCTGTATGATGGTAAATATGGCGGTTGAGCTGGCTTCGAGCGATCCCGAGGCAAGAGCCAAAGTGAGCGAGAGCTTCGCTTATTGGGAGCAAATGCTTGCTGAGGTTATCAGCAAGGGACAGAAGAACGGCGATTTTACTTCGAAGCGCAGCGCTGAGGAGCTCGCCGAAAGCCTGCACAACAATTTACTGGGCCTGCGCGTGCTTACGCGATCACTTACTAACAAAGACAAGCTGTACCGCATAGCCGATATGGCTAAGGTTGTCTTGTACCAATAAATGGCTTGACTTCAAAGGCCGGAACTCCTTACTACACGAGGAGTTCCGGCCTTTTTAACATGGAACACGCTCCCGCTAAATCAGTCCCATCGCATTGGCACATTGTTCTCTCAAATGGACAAGGGTCATGAAGGAAAAGGAACTATTTTCAAAAGATTAGTTGACAATGAGAATCATTATCAACTAATATGAGAGAGGAATTGCGGGACGCAAGGAACGTGTACCCAAGCAAGAGACTATGGAGACATAGGGTAAAGGAGTGTTGTAGGCATGGCTAATATATTGGATCTTGCGATTCCTCTTACCCTGCGTATGGAGTTGCCGTAGACATCTTGATGGATGAACTCAAGGAACTGGGCTCAGAGGTCGCGTTGGATGGGCTGAAAATAGAATTCGGGCCAAGTCCCGCCGAGAAAGAGGTCTGCAAACAGTTTGGCAGACAATTTGTCGGCATGCTTGCCGAAGTTGGAGGATCTGTATAATGGGATTGTTATATAATCTATATAAATCGATGCAAGAGATGGAGGACGAGCGTGCGGAAATGCGAGATCAGATCGAGATGGCGGATACACCGCTGTCGTTGATTGAACTGCTCTCCATGCCTATTGGCGGAAGGGATGCAAGTGAAGCCGCGCAAGGGAAGGAAACGACGAAATAAACCGAACCGGACTAAATTCGCTCTCTCCGACGTAGTATAGTTTGAAGCTAAACGATACTATTTCGGGGGGAAACTGATACATGCTTAGTCGTTCAGAGATTCGCGCTCAAGCAAGGCAAAGCTTAGCCGGCAACTGGAAGACGGCCGTACTTCATTTCTTGCTGTACATGGTTGTTTCAGGCCTGATCAGCAGCATCACGAATAAAATCGATTACATCGGATGGATCATTAACGTTCTGTTGACGGCTCCGTTGGCGTATGGGATCTACAATCATTATTTGGATTTCGTGCGAGGGAAGATCCCGGCGGCTACAGATATTTTTCGCGGGTTTCAGCGGTACAAGGAAACGCTCATAGTCTACGTTGTCATGGCGGTCTTTACGATGTTATGGACGCTGCTGCTCATCGTTCCGGGTATTATCGCGGCCCTTCGCTATTCGCAATCCTATTTCATCCTGCGGGATAATCCGGGTATAGCGCCCCTTGAGGCGATCGACCGAAGCAAAGCCTTGATGGCGGGGAACAAGTGGCGGTTGTTTACACTTTACCTATCCTTCATCGGATGGGCATTGCTGTGCATCCCGACGCTCGGTATCGGATACCTCTGGCTGGGCCCGTATGTCAGCACCGCGGCAGGACACTTTTACGAAGATATTTCCAAGTAATCATAAGTGTTCAGCTTGATTGAGCTAAGGGGATTAGGAAAGGCCGAGAACTCCTCATTAGTGGAGCTTCTCGGCTTTTTTTGTATTGGGACAAAGAGGCAGAGGCAGCAAGAGGGGATGGTGTTCATGTGGTTTTGCGCTAACGAATCGTAGGAGCCCAGGCCTGTAGGATTCGTTAGAATGAGTGAGGAGCTATCACCCAAGCCTGCTGCAACACTGCGTTCGAAATAGGGAAGCATCAAGCTTGGTGGTATAGAAACGTTTATTTGAAAAGCAGAGCCAAATGGCGATCTTGTGCGTCTAATCGTTAGGCAGGTAAAAGTAAAGCAGGTGATGGGGATTATCGAGCGGGTCAAGAAAGCGCAGCAAGGTGATGAGCAGGCGTATTTAGAGCTGTTTCAGCAATATGAAGCGGATATTTACCGAACGGCTTATGTTTATTTGGGCAGTTCGGAGGACGCTCTTGACGTCGTACAAGAAACGGCCTACAAGTCGTATAAAGCGATCGCAACGGTTAAGGAACCGCAGTATTTCAAAACATGGCTCATCCAGATCGCCATCGGTTGTTCGATCGACATGCTGCGCAAACGGAAGAAAGAAGTGCAATGGAGTCCGGACTTGTTGGACCATTTGGCGGCTGTAAAGGACGAAGAAGATATTCCGCTGTCCGTATCGTTGCGGGATCTCATTGACTACTTGACGGCAGAGGAGAAGCACGTCATCCTGCTGAGGTTTTATTATGATATTACGATCCGAGAAGCGGCTGAGATGATGGGCATTCCGCTGGGAACGGGGAAAACATTGCTGTATCGGGCGCTTAAGAAGCTTCGAATGCGAGTAGAGGAGGGCGATAGCCGTGAGTTCAAATCCAATTAAAGAGCGGTTGGAATCGATACCGATACCTCCCGAGCTGGGGATGAGAAGTCGGCTGGGCATTCAACAAGCGGCTGCGGAACAGAAGCAAGCCATCGGCACTCCAATAAGCGGCGCCATGCAACCGGCAAAGAAGCGAAGAATGGCCGCGGTCGCAGCAGCGATAGCCGTATTTCTATTGATGGCGGCACTGGCAGACCACTCAAGAGTATGGGCCGCCCTTCAGAAGGCGCTGCAATTTGTGCCGGGTATCGGCATTGTGAAAGAAGAAGACGTTCCTATGGAACGGTATGTGATGAAGCAGCCGATTACGGTTAAGGTCGGGGAGGGGTCGATTCTTATCACGGGATTCATGTCCGATGAAGAGATGACCTATATCACGATGGCAGGGACAGATGTGCCGCGGTTCAAGCAGATTGAGGTCGTGAATGAGAAGGGAATGAAGTTCACCCTGGATTCTTCTATGGCCGTTTGGGGTGGGGCGAAGTGGACCTCCGATTTCTGGCATAAAGGCAAGCTGGACCTTAGCGGATCCGTTCAACTGATTCTGCCGCTTGATCCTGCTGTTGAAGTGGACGTTAACCTGTCGAGGGCTGCGACCTACGCCAGTTATTCGGAATTAGGTGCAACGGATACAGCTGCCGGCGTCTCCATAACGGCCATTACAGACCGGATGGACGAGAAGGTCAGAGTTTCCTTGGTCGCTCGCCATTCTAATGATTTCCAAGTCGGAGATTATGGCATTTTCGGTGTGTACCTGCATGATGATAACCGGAAGCTGCAGGTGGCTGATGGAGCTGGCAAGAAGCTGGAGATCGAGAACATTCCGGGTGTCAGCAGTCCGGCTAGCGAATTCTTCTTTAGCGTACCGAAGGGAGCTGCAAGTGACCGCTATACCCTGACGCTGCCTGAAATCAGCGTTACGTATAAGGATGAGACGCAAATTAAGGTGCCGACTGCTGCAAACGACCATCTGAATCAAACTTTCGAAATCGCCGGTTTTCCGGTCACGATTACGAAAGTGGAACGCGTAAGTGAGACTAATTTGCGGCTTTACCTGGATATGCACTATGACGAGCAGGCGACAGCATCGTTGTTTAATTTCGGCTTGGATAGAAGCAGCATGTTCAAACTGGATGAGCAAACGGGTGAGGTTTTATATATGGAGGTCGACATGGAGCAGGGCAGCAAGCAGTTAAGCGTGAAGATCGTCCGTCCGGAAGTCGTGATCCGCGGACCGTGGACATTTGAGCTTACGCCGCCATCCTAGGCTTGTTTAGCCTTTTTTTAGAAATCCTTTACGGATTCGATAGAATGAACAGGTACAATGAAAAGAAAACGTAGGTGGCGTGATTGTCGTGAGGACGAATAGGCGTTGGTGGATTTTGCTGGTGGTATCGGTTGGGGTGATGATTCCGTTCATGCTCCCGTATATGACTTTTGATCCGGATAACAGTCGTGTGAGCATCTCCTCCGTGAGTATTCAATACCCGGCACTTGTTGCGCATATCTCCTTTGCTTTTGTCGCCCTGCTGACGGGTTGGAGTCAATTCGTGGGATATATCCGCAAGCGTTATCCTCGTGTGCATCGTCTATTGGGACGCGCGTACGTCGGCAGTGTTTTCCTAAGCGGGATTCTATCTCTGGTGGTCATTCTGTACGTCGAGGAATTTACAAAAGCGGTGTCATTCCTCGTGCTGACCGGTCTCTGGCTGTTCACCAGCTGGAAAGGGTATCGGACTGCGGTACATCGGAGGTTCGATGAGCATCGCAAGTGGATGATTCGCAGTTATGGTATTACGCTGGTAGCCGTATGCGCACGTTTGGCGGTTCCGCTGCTGCTGCTAACCTATGGGTTGTTGAACGGGTTTTCTCTGCCGGCGGGTAGGGAAGGAATGATCGAAGAGATACTGAAAGTGAATATTTGGACGGCTATCATCATCGATCTTGTCATCGTGGAATGGGTCATTCTAACCAAGCAATGGAAATAAAACGGTTGTGAAGTCCCGGCTTGGCAAGGTAAGATGGGATTGCAATCCACTATCAGATAGCAGGGGGAAATTCGACACATGCTCACTCGTCCTCAAATTCGTGCCAGAGCAAGACAGAGCTTATCAGGGAACTGGAAACCGGCTGTCCTGCACTTCTTAATGTTCGTGATCATTTCAATTATCGTTAGTACGGTCACCAATAAAATTAATTATATTGGATGGATCATCAGTATCCTAATGGAAGCTCCCTTAACGTATGGAATCTATAATCATTACTTGGATTATGCTCGGAGGAACGTGCCTGATGCTGCCGGAGTTCTTAGAGGATTTGAGCGATATAGAGATTCGCTTGTGCTTTACGTCGTCATGTCGATATTCACTTTGCTGTGGACGCTGTTGCTCCTCGTTCCGGGGATCATCGCGGCAATGCGCTACTCGCAGTCCTATTATATTTTGAGGGATAATCCGGGCATGGCGCCTACGGAAGCAATTAACCGCAGCAAGGCCATGATGGCGGGGAACAAATGGAGATTGTTTGTGCTCTACTTGTCCTTCTTGGGTTGGTTCCTGTTGTGCATTCCAACGCTTGGTGTTGGCTTCCTCTGGTTAGGACCGTATTTCAGCACATCGATGGCTCATTTCTATGAGGATCTGCGCGGCGGCGTGCAAGAAAATCGTATCGTCGCCTAATATAGCAATAAAGAAGGCCGGGATCTCCGTAAGCGGAGAATTCCCGGCCTTTTGTATTATTCCACATCGTCAAAATTAGTGAAGTCGGCGCGTGAAGCCGCAGGCTCTTCATGTGGCTTCACCTTGCGGATGAAGAAGGCCAGTACGAGCGCGGCCACAGTCAGCCAAGTAGCGACGACGAAGGAGTGATTGATGCCGTAGATCATCGCCGTTTGCGTGATTTCCGCCATTTTGGTTTGGTCGGTCGTATCGACATTGCCTGCAAGGATAAGCTCCTTGGCGTGGGACGCTGTCTTGTTCGTCATAAGCGTGACCAGAATCGCGGTGCCGAGTGCACCGGAGACGTTACGAAGCGTCTGCGACATGGCCGATCCGTGCGCGTTCAAGCGGCGCGGCAGCTGGTTCATGCCGGCTGTCTGGATTGGCATCATGAGCATCGACATCCCGAACATCCGCAGCGTATAGATCAGCATCATGTGATTATAAGTCGAGTCGGCAGTCAAATGGCTGAATTCATACGTGGTGATCGTCGTAATGACGAGACCGACGACAGCCAGCCAGCGAGCACCGACTTTATCGAAAATCATCCCCGTGATCGGCGACATAATGCCCATTAGAATGGCTCCCGGAAGCAGCAGCAAACCGGAGTCCAGCGGGGAGAAGCCGCGGATGTTCTGCAGGAAGATCGGAAGCAGAATCATACCGGAGAACATCGCCATCGTGATGATCGCATTGATCAGTGTCGTCAATGAGAACATCGGATACTTGAATACATTCAGATCAAGCAGCGGTTTCTCGGCCGTAAGTGATCGGATAACGAAAAGCAATAAAGATAGCCCGCCTAATGCGAGACAGACAATAACGGTCGTGCTGCCCCAGCCGGCCGTGCCAGCGTCGCTAAAGCCATACAGGAGTCCGCCGAAGCCGACGGTGGATAGGACAACGCCAAGCGTATCGAGCTTAGGAAGACTGGTCTTGATAACATCCTTCATGAAGATGGCGCCGATGATGACGGCCAAGATAGCAAGCGGCATGATGATGTAGAACAGGACATGCCAGTCGTAATGCTCGACGACCCATCCGGACATCGTTGGCCCAATGGCCGGCGCGAAAATCATGGCGATCCCCATCATCCCCATCGCTTTGCCGCGTTCTTCAACAGGGAAGATCGTTAGAATGACGACGGACATGAGCGGCATAAGGATACCGGCGCCGACAGCTTGCACAAGACGCCCTGAGAGCAGCACGCCAAAGTCGCCGGAGAAAGCGCATATGATCGTTCCGATGGCGAACAATGAAGAGGCCACCAAGAACAGCTTACGGGTAGAGAAACGATTGAACAAGAAGGCGCTAATCGGTACGAGCACGCCGTTTACGAGCATGTAGCCGTTGGACAGCCACTGGATGGTGCTCTCGTTCACGTTCAGGTCTTCCATCATTTTGGGCAGGGCGACATTTAATACGGTTTGGCTGAGCAACGCTACGAATGCTGCGAGAAGCAGCGAGGCCATGATCGGACCTTTACGTAAGGTTGAGCTTATCATGCTGGTCATATAGCACCATCCTCTTTCACTTTTCTTAAGATGCCTAAAATTTCGGTTTGGATACGGAGGAATTGCTGTTGATCCTCCTCGGACAATTGAAGAAGAGGCTGGTACAGCAGCGTGCGCGTCGTATTCGACTCTTCCCACAAGGTGTTTCCTTTATCGGAGAGCGTTAGCGTCATAGCTCGGCGATCCGCCTCGGTGCGCGCCCGGCACACGAGATCATCCCGAACCATTCGATCGATGATGCCGCTGGTCGTGCTGTTGCCAAGGTTTAGTTTCTCGGCCAGCTCCGTTAGTTTAATCTCGGGATGTTCCTTCAAGATGCGAATGACGATGAGCTGAATCGGCGTGATCCGATGCTGCTGCGCGACTTTCTTCATCACTTGGAAGAAGGCTTGATTAACCTCGCGGTAGCTCTGGAATATTTGAAGGATACGTTGTTGTTCATCCATTGGAGGGCCTCCTAAGCATGCCGTAATTTATTTCGCATACGAAATTTCGCATACGAAGTATTATGCTACGGAACTAACTATATGTCAATATTGATATATAAATAAGAAAAAGGTACCTAATTAGGGTACCCTTTTTTCATTAAATTCGGCATCTACCATGAATTCGGTCAAAAAAAGACCCGCAAGAGGTCACTTGAATCCAAGTGTCCGTCTCACGGGTCTTATGGTCTTTCCGAACGATTACTTCGTTACGCTTGTCATAACCAGGTCAATCACTTTGGCTGCTTCCGCGCGTGTCGAAGTCGCTTTCGGCACAAACTTGTTGTTTCCGCGGCCATTCATGATGCCTTTGCCGGTTACAGCATCAACGCTGGATTTTGCCCAAGTGCTGATCGTGTCGCCGTCTGCGAATGTAATCGCGGCAGCTGCTTCTTGCGCTTCCGCTGCTTGAAGATCCAGCGCATTCTTAGCCATTACAGCCATTTGCTCACGCGTGATGCTTGCAGTCGGCGCAAACAGATCGTTGCTGATGCCTTTAACCAAACCATTGCCATAAGCTGCTGCTACCGCGTCAGCGTACCAGCTTCCTGCCGGAACGTCTTTGAACGACACTGTAGTTGCGGTTGGCTTAAGATTCAGTGCTTTCACAAGCATAGTCGCAAACTCAGCGCGTGTAACTTGTGCATTCGGATCAAAGTCGGTTTCGTTCTTGCCTTGCACGATTTGTTTAGCCGCCAGACGCTGAATCGATGGGTAAGCCCAGTGCGAAGCAGGTACGTCACGGAACGTTTTGTTCAAGTTGATGGAGAAGATGCCAAAGCCTTTGTCGTCTGTTTTGTCCAAGTAACGGATGTTGCTCGTTGCTTTCGCATAACCTTCAGCCTTCGGAGAAGAAGCGAACGTGACATTCACATCGCCGTAGATTGGCGCGATCGACCAGTTGTTGTCGATCGATGGGTTGATCTCTTTATTTTCCGTGATGTAATCCATCAAAATTTGACGGTTCTCTTCGGTGGAATCAATGATGTACTTGCTTCCTTTAACGCCTGGGAAGTTACCGCCGCCGCTTGCACGGTAGTTGTTCGTTACCACGATAAAGTCTTGGTTCGGATCTACCGCTTTACCTTTGTATTTCAGGTTGATGATACGGCTGGAGTCCGCATTGCTGACAGTACCGTCTGCTTTGTATTTCGCCGGCTTCGTAACATCGACTTGATACGTTACGCCGTCAATGACGTCAAAGTTGTAGACCGGGAAGCTTGCGTTCAGCAAAGCTTGCTCTTCTTTGACAGTCGGATCGATCTGATTGAACTTGCCTGCCGACATTTCAAGCCATTCTTTAACGACAGAACCTTTAACCAGAATAGCTTTCATCGTGTTGTCGTAGAGGTAAAGATCGCCTGCGCTCTTAATCGCAAGAGGGCCTGCTTTAATTTCGGTATATTCTTCTACGCCGTTGCGGCCGGCTTTAAACGGAGCGCCAACCGACAGAATCGGCGTGTCTTTGTATTGCGGCAAGTTGTCCTTCACGTATTGCTCCACGTACCATTTCTGCGCGTTGGTTACAATTTGAACCGATGGATCGTCTTGAACCAGGGCAAAATAGCTGTGAATCGGCGAAGTCGTTGTACCGATTGGGTTGTTCGCATATTGAATGGTCGCATCGTGATCCGCTTTAACCGCTGCTGCAATCGCAGGATCTTCGTCAACGAGCGATTTCTTCGCTACTTTGTCATAGATGGATTTCGTGGAGGACTGGGAAGCCGCCACTTTCCATTTGCCGTCTTGCTTCTCCAGCGTAAGGTCGATTACGCCGAGGTCGCTGCCGCCGTAACCGGCTTGAACGGCAGGTACGCCGTTGATTGTGCCTTTAGCGTTGTCTACGCCGGGCAATACTTTGCCGGAAGCGTCTTTGAACAGCGCATCAAGGGACTTCTCGTCAACTGCAGGGAATACCTTATGCGTGTGCGAAAACGTGATGGCATCAATGCCAGGCACTTTGCTTAGCGGCAATACGGCATCTTCCGCTTTCACATGTGCCGCCGCGTTGCCGTTAAAGCCGGTGTGCGCCATGGCGATAATGATATCCGCGCCTTCAGCCTTCATGACGGGAATGAATTTCTCGGCCGTTTCCACGATATCCTTCGTGATGACATTGCCTTCAAGCGATGCTTTGTCCCAGTCCATAATTTGCGGAGGCACAAAACCGATTACGCCGATTTTGAGCGTTTGCTCTTGTCCGGCTTCGTCTTTGTACTTTTTCTCAATGAGCTTGTACGGCTCGAATTTGTTTAGGTCATTGTCAGGGTTGTTATCCTTATCATCTACATATACGTTAGCGGAGATATAAGGGAAGTTTGCGCCTTTGATCGCTTGGCTTAGGTAATCAAGGCCGTAGTTGAACTCATGGTTGCCCAGTGTAGCTACATCGTAGCCCATTAGATTCATCGCCTTGTAAACCGGGTGAATCTCGCCTGCTTTCAGCGGAGCGACTTTCGCTTTGTACGTGCCGAGCGGCGTGCCTTGAATCAGGTCTCCATTGTCGACCAAGAACGTATTAGGGGATTGTTCGCGAACTTGTTTAACGAGGTTAGCCGTTCTGGCTAAACCTACGGTCGGAGCTGCAGCATCCTTGTAGTAATCGTAGGACATCAAATTCGTATGAATGTCCGTCGTTTCCATAATGCTAAGCTTCAATGTTGAGCTTCCTTCTGCTTCTGCGGATACGATCCCGCTAAATGGCAGTGCAAGCAATCCTACTGCTAATGTAGTTGCAACAAACTTGCCAGCTCGTTTACTTTCTCTGTTTCTCATGCTGCTCCACTCCCCTAGTAAAGTTTGTTCAAAAAATATTGAACGATTAAATGAACCTCTCTTATCTTAGTTGAAGCGACTCGAAAAGACCAGCGTTAAAAAATGTATTCCTTTCATGAAAAAAGGTAAATGAAAGACTACGTGAGTCAATGATTTCACGTTGTTGCCGCACTTGCGCACGCCTATAATCGAGATAGGAAGCGAATGCGGGACCTGTAAAGTATGCGTAATACGATAACTCCTGACCGTTAAGGATCAGGAGTTTTTTTGGAGCAGGCAGATTTATAAATCGTACAATATATCCTATCCATAGAGGAGCGATCAGCATGTCCATACTTGACGGTATCTACAAGCTTCAAAGCGGTAGAAGAACGAAGCGGATTTCCAGCTATGACCGAGCCGGCTTTAACAAGGATTCGGTGCCGATCGGCGCAGGAGAGGTCAAGGAAATTGCGCGGATCGAAGGAGCGGGCATTATCCGCCATATCTGGATGACTATCAGCACGAGCGATAATATGATTCGCCGAAATGCGGTGCTGCGCATGTACTGGGATGGGGAAAGCGAGCCGAGCGTGGAGTCGCCGATCGGGGATTTCTTCGGACAAGGCTGGGGCCAATCCTACCCGTTCATGTCTTTGCCGCTGGCAGCCGCGCCGCAGGGGGGAAGAGGGCTGAATTGCTATTTTCCGATGCCGTTTGGGCAAGGCGCAGTCATTACGGTGGAGAATGATTCGGACCTGCCGATGGATGCCCTCTATTACTATGTAGATTATGAAGAGCATGATGAGCTCGAAGAGGATATAGGAAGATTCCATGCGCATTGGCGGCGTGAGCTGACGGAGGCGGATCCCGAAGACGGCGAGAACGAGGGTTTGCTTGAGATCGTGCCGCTGAAGCCGACTTTGGATGACAAAAACAATTATGTGTTTGCGGATATAGAAGGAAAAGGTCATTTCGTAGGGCTGAATTACTTCGTCGATAACCCGAGTCCCATGTGGTACGGGGAAGGCGATGACATGTGGATGATCGACGGCGAAGAATGGCCGGGATCCTTGCATGGCACGGGGACGGAGGATTATTTCAATACGGCTTGGTGTCCGAAGGAAGTGTTCATGCATCCTTACTTCGGCATCGCCAAGATCAATGAAGGGGAAACCGGATTTCTGGGAAGGACGCATTGCTACCGCTTCATGCTGGAGGATCCGGTGTATTTCGAGAAATCGTTGCGCGCGAGCATGGAGCATGGTCATGGAAACGTGCTGACGCTGGATCTCGCCACGGTGGCGTACTGGTATCAATCAGAACCGCATAAGCCTTATCCGAAGCTTCCTGACCGGGCCGGAAGGCAAAACATCCCGCTGCTTAATTTGCACGATGTGCATTATTGGCGGCAGGAATACCGCAAAGCATTCGGTGGAGGAACGAAGCTGTGGGGCAATGAGTGGCGGACACAGAGACCGCAAGGCTAACAAATGAAGCTCGAAAGGTGCGAAGGCCATCATGCTGAACATATCCGAGAATAAAAGATTTATGATGAAAGAAGACGGTGCGCCTTTCTTCTACATGGGCGATACCGCATGGGAGCTGTTCCACCGGCTTGACCGGGAGCAGACAGCCGCCTATCTGGAAACCCGTAAGGAGCAGGGCTTTAATGTCGTGCAGGCGGTCATTCTCTTCGAGCTTGAAGGGCTGGCTGAGCAGAACGCATATGGCGAGGTGCCGCTGCTGCAGGACGGGGCGGGCAAGTACGATCCGTCGCGTCCTGCGGAAATTGCGGACCGCTATGATTATTGGAAGCATATTGATTATGTCGTCGATTATGCGGCATCGCTCGATCTTGTCATAGGTATCGTGCCGACTTGGGGAGACAAGGTGCTGCTGGGCAATCCCTTTGCGAAGGGACCGGAAATCTTCAACGTGGACAACGCGCGCCAATTCGGCCGTTACGTGGGCAAGCGATACAAGGACAAGCCGAACATCGTCTGGATTCTCGGCGGCGATCGGAACCCCGATGAACGTATTGCGGTGTGGCGGGCGATGGCAGGAGGATTGCGCGAAGGAGATGGCGGAAATCACCTGATTACCTACCATCCCATGGGCGGTTTTTCCTCCTCGATTTGGTTCCATCACGACGAATGGTGTGATTACCATACGCATCAATCCGGCCATTTCGGCCGGCATTTGGCGAACTACAATTTGATTGCCAAAGACTATCATATCTACCCGCCTAAGCCGACAATCGATGGGGAACCCCGCTATGAAGACCACTCGGTCAATTGGAACGAGGAGCTCGGTTTCTTCCTCGATTATGATGTCCGGCAAGCCGCATACTGGGCGGTCTTGGCGGGCGCCTTCGGCCATGTCTACGGCCATACGAGCGTATGGCAATTCTATGAGCCCGGGCGGACGGCTTATAGCGGAGCAAAGCTTCATTGGCAGGAGGCTTTGAGCCGCCCGGGCGCCGCCCAGATGAAGCATGTGCGTGCGCTCTTCGAATCGCGGCCGTTCCTCGAGCTGGTGCCGGATCAAAGCTTGATCACGAATCAGCTGGAAGGGGCAGACCATATTCGGGCGGCCAGAGGGCGAGGTTATATGTACGTATATAGCGCAACCGGCCAGCCCTTCGAAGTGAGCATGGGCCGGATCACAGGCGACCACGTACGCGCCAGCTGGTATGACCCGCGCACGGGCGAGACTTCGAGCGCTCATCCGCAGGGGCAGGCCATTCCGAACCAAGGCAAACAAACCTTCCTACCGCCAACCTCCGGAATTGGCGAGGACTGGGTTCTTATTTTAGACGATGCTGCAAGTTAAATGGGGGAGCAGTAAAGGGAAGAAGATGGCCCGAATACGAGGAGAGAAGGAGAATGGCGATGTCTCGGAATACGATAGCATTGGAACAAATTGCTGTACAAGGGGATTTGCTTGATCGTTTGCATGCCAACGCTGCTCGTCTGGCGGATACGCTATACAGCCCCGAAGAAGTTTTTAAGCCATCGAGCTACGATTGGCCGGGGGATAATGAGGGCAGAACCTTGCTCGCGCAAATCTTGACCGCCCGCGCAACAGGCAAGGACGCCCTTCACTTGGATGCCATCTTGGCGAAGCTTCCGCTCCACATGAATGTGCTGGGCTATTTCGGGAATATACTGCCCGAAGGGATTACCGATGAGCAGCAGCTGTCCGGCAACAGCTGGTTTCTGCGCGCTTTGTGCGAGCTGTACGCTTGGAGGCAGAGTCCTGCCGTGCTGGACCAAATCGGACGCATCGTGAAGAATCTGCTGCTGCCTGCCCATAGCCATTTTGCCCATTATCCGACTGATCCGTCTGAGCGGGCGGAGGGCGGCGAAGCGTCCGGTACGCTCGCGGACAAGACGGTTCGCGACTGGTACCTGTCGACGGACATTGGCTGTGCTTTCATTATGCTCGATGGGGCGACGCATGCGTACGAGCTTCTGAAGTGGCCGGAGCTAAAGGCGACCATTGAAGAAATGATTAGTCGTTTCCTCGAAATCGATCTTTCGGGCATCAACGCTCAAACCCATGCAACGCTGTCTGCGCTGCGGGGCATTCTCCGCTACTATGGCATGAGCGGCAACAAGAGCCTGCTGCATGCGGCGGAGTCTATTTATTCGCTTTATTTGAGCGAAGGGAAGACCGAGAATTACGCGAATCGCAACTGGTTTAACCGCCCGTGGTGGACGGAACCGTGCGCAGTCGTGGATTCTTTCGTGGCCGCCATTGAGCTGTGGCGGTATACGGATCAACCGCGCTACCTGGAGACCGCGCATCTCATCTACTATAATGCGATCAGTCACGGACAGCGCGAGAACGGCGGCTTCGGCTGCGATTGCTGTACCCGTGAAGAAGAGCCTTCGCTGTATGCGCTCGAGAATGTATATGAAGCGTATTGGTGCTGTACCATGCGCGGCGGAGAAGGACTATCACGCGCTGCGGAATACAGCTATTGGCTGAGAGACGACGAAGTGACGGTGCCTTTCTACCATGCGAATCTGGTTGAACTTCTGTTTGCGGAAGGGCCGGTGGCGATGAAGCTGGAGACACGGTACCCTTATGAGGGTCAGGCGGCGCTAACCGTCGTCAGCAGTCCGGGAGCCATCGAGAAAACAATTAAACTGTTTGTTCCTCAGTACGCCGTACCCGGTTCGGTTGCCCTTCTACTGAACGGTGAAGCGATGGACAAGATAATACCGAACAACGGTTTTATTGAGATTACGGCTGCGCTTACGACCGGCACGAAACTGGAGCTGTCCTTCGGTATTGCGCTTCAGCAAATCCCAGCCTCAAGCAGCAAACCATCCGAGGGCCAAGCTCCGTTTATGCTGCGGCACGGCTCCCTCCTCCTTCATGGTCCGCTGGGCGTCGAAGGGTTGTCCATCCAAGCGCATACCACGCTGGCGCCGAAAGGAAACGCCGTCTATAGGGATGAGCGGCATGAGCGCGATTTCTCGCCCATCTATCGCCCAATCCGCGAAGCCTCGAAGCAGGATGCGTTAGCTAAGAAGCCGATTCTCTTCCGTTAGATAAGGAAAGTATTGACTTCCTTGCTCTTTCATTGACTAAAGTAAAGATTGTTCATTTCATGTCAATACATTCATATTTTCGCCTCCCGGTGAGTTCGGTATGATGAAGCAGCAAGAATGACAGTGTATATATAAACGGGAGGTTGCAAAGATGAAATCAATGAAACATGTTTTGTTGTTGTCTCTGATGACCATGGTCGTATTTACCTCAGCGTGCGGCAACTCGGACTCGAATTCGAATTCAAATTCGAACGAATCCACGGGTGCCAATGCGAACGGAACTGCTGCCGGAAACCAATCCAACGGCGCGGCTGATGATGTAGTAGACATTAATGCCAAGTATGATCCACCGATTACCGTTACTGCCATTCGAGATCAAGACCCGTCCATGGCGTTCAAAGAAGGGGAAGACTTCGAGAACAACAATTGGACCAAGGCTTACGCGGACGAGCTTGGGATTACGCTAAAGTACGATTGGATCGCTCCATCTGACCAATATTATGAGAAACTCAACGTTGCAATCGCTTCCGGAGATATTCCGGACATTATGAAAGTGAACGGCGCGCAATTGAAGCAGCTGGTTGATGCGGATTTGATCGCGGACTTGACGGATGTGTACGACAAATATGCATCCGAATTAACGAAGAAGTCGATCGAGATGGGGCCGCTGGCCAAAGCCTCGGCGACGTTTAACGGCAAGCTGATGGCGATTCCGCCGGATGAAGGCTCCTACGAGGGCGGCTTGTCCTTGATGTACATCCGGGCGGATTGGCTGAAGAAGCTGAACCTGGAAGTGCCTAAGACATGGGCCGAACTGGAGAAGGTCATGGATGCATTCGTGAACCAGGATCCGGACGGCAATGGCAAGAAGGATACGTTCGGCATGGGTCTGACGAAAGATCTGTACAAGAACGGCGTTGCGGAAGCGACCGGCGTATTCAACGCATTCGGCGCACAGCCATACACATGGGTTCAGCAAGCAGACGGCACAATCGGCTACGGCGGTATTCAGCCGGAAGTCAGAGAAGCGCTGCTGAAGCTGCAAGACATGAAGAACAAGGGACTTATCGATCGCGAATTCGGGGTGAAGGACTCCGGCAAGGTTGGCGAGGATTATGCCAATAACCGGATCGGCATTAACTTTGGAGCGCTGTGGAATCCATTATGGCCTCTTCAAGACAGTGTAACGAAGAATGCGAATGCGGACTGGGTTGTACTTCCGGGCATTTCGGCGACAGATAAACCGGTTCAGTATACCGGCGCATTGGAATTCAACGAATACATGGTTGCGAGCAAGAAGATGGAGCATCCGGAAGCGCTCATCAAGCTGCTGAACACCAGCCAAGAGAAGCTCTATGGCGGCCAAGCGGATCCTAAAGTGTTCCATACGGAAATCGTTGGGGACAAAGAATACGGACACTTCAAAGAGAATGTCATGATGGTCAAAGGCTCCGATCCGATCGGAAACTACGGCCACTACAAGAAAGTCATTGGGGCACTTGATTCCAAGGATGCAACGGCGCTCAATCCGGAAGAGAAAGGCTATTACGACAAAATCCTTGCCTTCCAAGGCGGAGACCGTACAACTTGGGGCACGGTGCGCGTATTCGGTACGGAAAGCGCGTATAGCGTTCTGGACGGCATCTATCAGAACAAAGAGCAGAACATCAATTTCACCAAGTTCTACGGCTCCAAGACGAAGACAATGGCGGAGAAAATGGCGACCCTTGATAAGATGCAAAAAGAAGTGTTCACCAAAATCATTCTGGGCTCCCCAATCGATGATTTCGATAAGTTCGTAGCGGACTGGAAGAAGCTTGGCGGCGATCAAATTACGCAAGAGGTTTCCGAATGGGCAGCGCAGCAAAGTAAATAATGCAGTAGACCAAGAAGAAGAACGATAGTGATCTTCCTATCCTTCTTCTTCTTCTTTCATCTACCCCAAATACGACATACGAAAGACGGAGGGACCGCAATGGTAAAGAATAGAATCAGCCAGATGCCGTTTCATTTGATGCTGCTTCCGGGCGTCATTTTGGTGCTGATCTACAGTTATGGTCCGATGCTTGGCATTGTAATGGCGTTTCAGCATTTCATCCCTGCGCTCGGCTACTCCGGCTCGGAGTGGACCGGATGGGACAATTTCAAGTATGTGTGGGATATGCCGGAGACCTTAACGGTGCTCTGGAATACAATCTATATTTCTGTGATGAAAATCGCGGCGGGTCTCGTGTTTCCCGTACTTATCGCGCTCTTGCTTAATGAAGTGACCAAAACCGCGATTAAGCGGGGGATTCAGACACTCATCTATTTGCCGCACTTTCTATCCTGGATTATCCTTGGCGGAATCCTGATCGATGTATTATCGCCCTCGAGTGGCATCGTGAATCAAGTGCTGGGCCTCTTTGGGATCGAGCCGATCTATTTTCTCGGTGATAATCGGTGGTTCCCGTTTACGATCGTCATCAGCGATCTGTGGAAGGAATTTGGATTCTCCACCATCGTTTACTTGGCTGCGCTGACTTCCATTAATCCGGTGCTGTACGAAGCGGCAGTCGTGGATGGCGCAAGCCGCTGGAAGCAAACCTTGCACGTGACGCTTCCGGGCATGGTGCCTATTATTGTGCTCCTTACGACACTTAGCCTCGGCAACGTACTGAATGCAGGCTTTGATCAAATCTTCAATCTCTATTCGCCGCAAGTCTTCGATAGCGGGGATATTATCGATACGCTCGTCTATCGCCTGGGACTTGAGCAGGCGCAATTCGGACCTGCGACAGCAGTCGGATTGTTCAAATCTTTCGTTTCGTTCGTGCTCATTTCGACTTCCTATCTACTCGCCTACCGTTTGGCCAACTATCGCATATTCTAGGAGGTGCGCGAACTTGCTCTATCAATTAACGACCAGCCGAAAGCTGTTCCAAGCAGCCAATTATATATTTCTGATCGGGTTATCCATTCTGTGCATTCTGCCTTTGATTCATGTTTTCGCGATTTCGCTCAGCGACAAAACCGCGGCAGCTGCGGGGGATGTCGTGTTATGGCCCGTTAACTTCACCCTGCAATCCTACGAATACGTGCTTCATAAGCCGGAATTCTCTAAATCATTCATCGTTACCTTGGAGCGGGTTGGTCTTGGCACGCTCATCAATATGTTTCTGACCATTCTGCTCGCTTATCCGTTGTCCAAGGAAGTTCGGACGTTCAAATACCGCACCGTTTACGCCTGGTTCTTCGTGCTCACCATTCTGTTCAGCGGCGGTTTGATTCCAAGTTATATCGTCGTGTCGAAGACGCACTTAATGGATACGATCTGGGCGCTCGTCATCCCCGGAGCGGTACCGGTGTTTAACGTAATCCTGCTGCTGAACTTCTTCCGCGGATTGCCCAAGGAGCTGGAGGAGGCGGCATTCGTAGACGGCGCTCGCGCGTGGACGGTGCTGTGGAGAGTGTTCGTTCCGCTGTCCATGCCCGCACTGGCGACGATCATGCTGTTTACGATCGTTCATCACTGGAACTCCTGGTTCGATGGGTTGATCTTCATGCACCGCCCGGAAAATTATCCGCTTCAGAGCTATCTGCACACGGTCGTCATCAAGATTGATTTGGCGATGCAATCCGCGAAGGATCTGGATTCCCTCGCGCAGGTGTCGGATCGCACCTCCAAAGCGGCCCAAATCTTCATGGGTTCGCTGCCGATTCTGATGATCTATCCTTTTCTTCAACGTTTCTTCGTCAAAGGTATCGTGCTGGGCAGCGTGAAGGAGTAGCGGCAGCAAGGGCGATGCGCGAGGGCATGATATAATGAGCAAATGTTAGCATCCGAAAGGAAGTCGATTCCGCTGAGACGCACCGCCAAGCTCCGAATTCCGATTTTCGGCAAGCTCGTCATCGCCTTCATGCTCGTCATTATTCCGATGTATACGATAAGCCTCTATTTGAATCAGTGGGGCGCAGCCAGCGTCCGCGATGAAATCACGAAGTCGATGAAAGGCAGAGTCCACTTCTATATACAATCCCTCGTAGTGGAATTCGAACGCATACAGCGGCTGCAGTGGGATTTCATTAATGATCGCGATCTGCAGAAGCTGAGCGTGACGAGCGAAATCATGTCGGACAACGAGCGAACGCAGGCGATTATCAGGCTGCAGGAGCGGCTTGCGCTCGTGAAGAACTCCAGTAACTATATCGCCAGCTTCAATGCCTATATACCGACTCTCGGCAAGGTCATCAATTCGCAGAACAACTATGATTCTGCTGACCAGGCTTATTTGCAAACCTTAATCGACGAATCAGGCCGCATCCATCCCATTGTCCAATCGTGGCGGGATCGTCTGTTCATCACGCAGAAGTACCCCGATATCGGGTATCCCGATTCCCTCACCTTCTTCTTAAACGAAGAAATCTCGAAGAAGGCCATTCGGCAGGAATTGCAGCAATTTTCGAATATTCAAGGCGAGCAAGCGATCTTGTTTGGGACGGACTTTAATTGGTCGATTACGAATGACGATCACGCCGATCTGATCGAACATATACGGCAAGTCGCCAAGCGCCTGGTGAAGGGCGATACGGTGACGGCTATGGATACGATCGATTTTGAAGGGACGCCTTACTTGCTTACCTTGGAGCATGAGCCTTCCTTCGATATGACGCTCGTCATGTACATGCCGGTGAAGAACGCGCTGGGGCCGATTGCTAAATATAACCTATGGCTGTGGGTGCTTTCGCTCACCTCGTTCATTATCGTATTGTTCTTCTCGTACTGGATTTACCGGGTTATCCATAAACCGCTTGAGCAGCTGGTCCGAACGTTTCGCAAGGTGGAAAAAGGTCAGCTCGACGTGCGTCTCAATCCGACAACCCGCGATGAATTCGAATACTTGTACAGCCAGTTCAACTCCATGATCGGACGAGTGAACGTACTCATCGAAGAAGTGTACGAGCAGCAAATCCGTTCGCAGCGCTCGGAGCTGAAGCAGCTGCAGGCACAGATTAATCCTCATTTTCTGTACAACACCTTCTTTATTCTGAACCGGATGGTGAAGGTAGAGGATTATCCGAAGCTGAAGCCGTTTACGAAGCACTTGGGCAACTATTTCAAATTCATTACGCGTGACGCCTCGGACGAGGTTGCGCTCCGGGAAGAATTGGCTTTTGCGCAGTCGTATTTGGAAATTCAGAAGATACGGTTCGAGGACCGCATCCAGATTGATATCGAACCATTGCCGGCGCGCTATGCCGATTTGCTGGTGCCCAGACTCACCTTGCAGCCGATTATCGAGAATTGCTATAAGTATGGGCTGGAGGACGTTGTCTCCGGGGGACAGCTGCACATTTCGTTCAAGCATGCAGGCGGTCTGCTAACCGTCGTCATTGAAGATAACGGCAAAGGGATGAGCGAGGAGGACATGAGCGCCTTGAACCGCAAGCTCAGTCATTCCCAGGCGCAGCTGGAAACCACGGGTATGATCAACGTGCACAAGCGGCTTCAGCTCATGTACGGCAAAGATAGCGGTATACGTGTAACAACCGGCGAAACGCTCGGCGGGCTGAAGGTCGAACTTTATATTCCGGTAAAGGAGGAATCATGATGCACCGGCTGCTGATTGTAGATGACGAGCCTTATATCGTCTCCAGTTTGAAGGAATTGTTCGAGGAGGCGGCTCATCTCGAACTGGATATTTACTGTGCAGGCTCGGCCATGGATGCCATCGAACGGCTGGAGCAGACGCGAATCGATATCGTGCTCAGCGACATCCGTATGCCCGGCATGACAGGGCTTGAGCTGCTCGCACAAATTCGGCGCAGATGGCCGGCTTGCAAAGTGATTTTCCTATCCGGGCACAATGAGTTCTCGTACGTGCAGGAAGCCCTTCGACAAGGAAGTGCGGGGTATTTGCTCAAAACGGACGAGGAAGAGGAAATCGTGCATGCCGTAGCGAACGTCATCGCCAATATGAACAGTGAACAGAGTTTGCAGAGCAATATGGAGAAGGCGCAGCTGCGTATGCGGCAGGCGCAGCCCTTGCTGCAAAGAGGCTTTCTGACCGAGCTTGCGGAGGGCGAGCCGATTGCCGATGCAACCAGGGAGAAGAGATTTCAAGAGCTGGAGCTGGGGCTGCAGGCCGACCGACCCTTCATGCTTGTGGTCGGACGCATCGACCGCTGGGATGAGAAGTATTCGGCCATGGACAAGGAGCTGCTCTTGTATGCCGTCCAGAATATCGCGGAAGAAGTAGTGGGACATGCCGGCGCTTTCTATCCCGTGATGAGCGATCGTTCGCGATTCTTCTGGATCATTCAAGTGGGAAGCGGCGCAGCGGAAGCCGAGGTTCCGTCGCGGTTTGTTCAGGAATCGCTTGACTTCATTCAGAATCAATGCGAGTTGCTGCTCCATGTACCGGTATCGCTCGCTTCGACGGAGCAGCCGATTGAATGGAGTGATCTGTCCGAGTATTACGGGCGTTTGAACCGGCTCCTTATTCGGGGCCTTGGACAAGGCGATCGCATGCTGCTGTACGAGAAACAGGAGGATCCCGATTCGGAAGCTCGAATCTCCCGCTGGCAAAGCGAGTTTAATCAACTGGGTACGTTGATTGAGAGTGGTAACCGGGATGCCTTTCTGCAGCTGCTGGAGAGCATCTTGGAACGAGCGGCCGGAAGGTCGTACGGCATCGTGCAGGAAACCTATTATACGGTCGCAACCTTACTGCTATCGAACATGAATCGATGGGGCCTTTACGAGGCCGTATCCCTCAAGCTTCCCATCCATCGGCTGCTTCATTTGGATGGCCACGTATCTTGGCAGGAGGCAGGCGACTATCTCAAGCGAACGGCGGACAGTATATTCGCGCTGCTGGATCAGGACAAGTCGGCGAAGAGCAATGAGGTCGTCGATCAGCTCCACGGCTATATTCACAAGCATATCGAAGGGGACCTCTCGCTGTCTCGGTTGGCGGATCTGGTAGGACTGAACGCGAGCTACTTGTGCAGATTGTATAAGCAGCTGACGGGAAGCGGCCTCTCAGAGTACATCACCGAGCTTAAGCTAACCAAGGCCAAGGAGCTGCTTCGTGACCCTCAGCTTAAGATCGGCGAGGTGGCGCTCCGAATCGGGCTGGATCCGGGTTACTTCTCCCGGTATTTCAAGAAAATGACGACCCTTTCCCCTCAGGAATATAGGGAGAAAGCGGCGATTCGTACGACGGAGTAGCGGTCAACGTTCAATGGGGAGGCAATTGGGATGAATAAGCGCGCAATACCGGGGACATCGATCGAGGCTTCCGTTATCTGTCTCGGCACGTCCGCCTATGGCGGTACGCTTCCGAAGGAAGAGGCGTTTGAGCTGCTGGATCTATTCACCGAGCTTGGGGGCAGTTTTCTGGATACGGCTAACGTATATGAAGATTGGCTCGGCAAAGGAAAAAGCACGAGTGAGCGAACGCTTGGGGAATGGCTCCGGTTACGCGGGTGCAGGGATCGGATGATTGTGGCCACTAAGGGCGGCCATCCGGATTTGCAAACGATGTCCGTCTCCCGTTTAAGTAAGGAAGCGATTGTGCATGATCTCGAACAGAGTTTAGGTCATCTGCAAACCGACTATATCGATTTGTACTGGCTTCATCGGGATGATCCGTCGATTCCGGCGGGAGAAATCTTGGAGACGCTGAATGAACAGCTGGCCGCAGGCAAGATTCGTGCATTTGGCTGCTCGAATTGGACGGTTGATCGAATCGAGGAAGCGCGCCAATATGCGGAGCAGAGAGGACTGAAGAGCTTCGCCGCGAGTCAGCCGCTATGGAATCTGGCCGTGCTCAATGAGGGAATAATCGCCGATCCGACGGTAGCGATCATGGATGAGAGGTCGCTTGCCTATTACAAGGAGCACGGTATGGCGGTCGTTCCTTTCTCTTCCCAGGCGAACGGTTTCTTTGGCGGACGCTACTTTAGAGGGCAGGTGATTCAGATGGGCGGCAGCGCCCATATCGTCAAAGCCCATTATTTCAACGAAGCCAGCTTCGACCGGCTGGATCGCGCCAAGCAGCTTGCGTCAGAACTCGGCACGACAGCCTCGCGCATCGCGCTCGCGTATTTGACCTCGCAGCCGTTTCCCGTCTTTCCGATTGCCGGAGCGAACAAACGGGAATATATGCTGGATAGCTGCGCGGCCGGAACGCTAACCTTAACGAAGGAGCAGCTGCTGTTCCTAACGGGCGGAAGCCCGATGTAACCGAGAAAGCCGGGTACTCACCTTATGAGGTGGATACCCGGCTTTTCATCATGATAGGGGGTTCAGCGCTATCGCGAAGCGAGGATAGCGCGTTCAAACGTATTGACCAGCTCAGCGCTGTACGTTTCCATGTCTACTTGCGCGATCAGATTCACATTCGCCATATACTCGCTGATGGCGCCTTGAATGGCGAACGCCATGATGAGCACGTTGAATGCGCAGAATTCGCCTGCTGCCTGCCCGTCGAGCAGGATCTGCTTAAGCTGCGCATGCATCGGATCCTCTTCATCGTCGCCAAGCTTGTAGTACGGCACATTCTCAGGCGTCCGAGCATGAAACACGATTTCGATCAACGCCGTGTTATGTTGGGGCCGAGTGCCTTGATAGGCAATGCTGGCGTTAATGTAGGCGCGAAGCTTCTCCGTGGCAGTTGCCGCTGTAGCCGTTCTCTTCAGCACATAGGAGGACGATTCCTGAACGAGCATCATCAGCGTATGGTCCATCAGATCGTTCTTATCTTTAAAATGGTACGAAATAAGCGCCGTGCTGATGCCGGCTCTCTTAGCGATTTGGGCGAGGCTTGCATTCACATAACCGATCTCATCGAGCGTCGTGATCGCTGCGTTCATGATTTGCGACCTTCTGGCTTCGGTTATAAACGATTGCTTCTCACCCTCCTTACGATCAGTCATCCTTGTTCTCCTTCGGGGGTTGTGGTTTGGATTTCGCGTTGGTACGAACGATGATCAGCGTGATGATAACCATGATTAGCCCGATATTAATGAGCAATTTGCCGGAGGAAAGTTCCAGATCCTTAAAAAAATCGACAACCGATCCATCGAGCAGCCTGCGTGCGACCGTACCGATAAACACAATGATGACAATCAGCAAGCGCATCGCCAGTGTAATTGGAACGATGGCTATCGCCAGCTCCAGCACATCGCGGCCGGCAGCTCTGCGGCTGAACAGCATTGCCGCCGCCAGCCAGCTCATTGCGCCTCCAAGCAGAAGCAGGATTGGAGTGAGCCATTCATACCAATGAAAGCCGGGAGATGATCCCCATGAATTGCGGAAGAGCAGCCAGGTGACCAGCGGAAAAGCAATACCGGCTAATACGGCGAGCAGACCAAGCGTGTTTAATGGGAGCGATCTCCAGCCGGTTCCGGATTGCGTTTCGTTGACAGGTTCGTTCATCAGACATTCTCCTTTTCATTATACGGATTATAAAAGCATTGAGCATTTAATCAAAAAACTGATTATTTAATCAAATTTTATATGGAACGGTCTCCGATGTCAATTCAATCCACATCAATAAAGAAAGCCGGGCGGCCTCTCTTTACGAGAAGCTCCCGGCATTCTTAGGAACGATCTGCAAGCGTGGCCCCCCAAGCTGTAGGATCCACGTCTTTGACATGCTGCGAGAACTGCCATAAGTGGTTTTCCATATCCACTACCGAATATTGGCGCTCCCCGTACTCCGTCTCGAAGAGCTCCTCTACGATAAGAGCTCCGGCTGATTTTGAACCGTTGTAGTGGGCTTCGATGTCGCTCACGAAGATCATTAACGACTGCGTCGTTGCTCCGAGCTTGGCCGGACTGGCTGTTAAGCGGCTGATGCTTTTCAACATGACCCATACATCGCCAAGATAGATCATCGCACCATGCAGCTGCCCATCCGGGAGCGCGAAGCGGTAATGCTCTTTGAAACCGAAGGTTTGGCTTATCCAAGTCAGCGCCTCGGCGACATTCTCGTAATAAAGATGCGGCACCAGATGGTTAGACGGAACGGAACGATTAAGGATCATTAACGGGTATCCTCCTTAAGTTGCTGCATGGCAGCGGATGCAGGGAGCCTTGCATGATTCAAATGCGCGATGGATATAATGTGCGAGAAAATGGCAACGGAGAGGGGCATGGTGATCTGGATACAGAAGTCATGGTACAACATACAGCGCCGGAGGCAGGTGAGTATATCGCCTTGCGGCTGGCTGCCGGATTAAGCCCTAAGGACGAGGCGGCGGCTAGGATAGCGCTGAAGAATTCGATTTATGCCGTTTCGCTTAGGAGCTCCGACAAACTCGTTGGCATGGGCAGAATTATCGGCGACGGCGTTTAGGTAAACGGATTATGACAGAACTGATGAATGCTATGGATGCTCATGCACCGGATGGTGCGTATGTGAGCCTGCTCGCCGATGTACCGGCAGACAGATTATACCAGAAATTCGGGTTTACATACACAGCGCCGCAATCGCTCGGCATGTTTAAGAAATACCCGCTTTAAACCTCCGCAAGAAACAGTCAAACCTTTACCGCGAAGAAGCATAATGGAAAATAGGTATTGGGTATAGTAAGGGCTGTGGCAAATCATGCTCACTATATCCAAAAGGAAGGTGTCTTGTTTAAATGGAGGCAAATAAACGTTCTCATGGATCTAAAGGTAAATCCGTGAGATGGGCGGCTAAGATGCTCGGATCATTAGTGTTGGTGCTTACCCTTCTTGTTGGAGCACCAAATGTCGGCTCGGCGATTGGTAAAGGAGCAAAGGGACCGGATGTTTACGTCATTCAGGGGATGTTGAAATCGTTAGGCAGCTATTCCGGGCCAATTGATGGGCGTTACAATGCGCTGACTGTACGAGGTGTCAAATATTATCAGAAGTCGCATGGCTTGCCGATGACCGGCAACGTAGATAAACGTACGCTCAAGTCGATCGTATACGCCTACGATGCTAAGAAGTCGGGCGTGAAGATGAAGGCGAAGAGCAGAGGTATGGGTAAAGGCGCGCAACGTATTCGCGGCGGCGGTAAAGGTCGCGGTGCAGGCTTCGGTGCAGGTGGCGGCGCAGGCGGCGGTGCAGGTGGCGGCGCAGGCGGCGGTGCAGGTGGTGGCGCAGGCGGCGGTGCAGGTGGTGGCGCAGGCGGCGGAGCAGGCGGCGGTGCAGGCGGCGGTGCAGGCGGCGGTGCAGGTGGCGGAGCAGGTGGTGGCGCAGGCGGTGGCCAAGGCGGCGGTGTAGAGCAAAAACAAGAGCAAGGCACCGAGCAAGGTCAAGAGAAAGGCCAAGTCGAAGAGAAATCGCAGCAAGAAGGCACTGAAAAGCAAGGCAAAGATAACGGCGGTCCGCAGGGCGGAAGCCAAGGCGGCGGCCAAGACAATCAAAACAACCAAGACAATCAAGGCAGCAAAGACAATCAAGACAATGCGGATAACAAGAGCAAAGGTCACTAAGCTCGGTTGAAAATAATAAAGGCAGGACCTCATTGACGAGGTCCTGCCTTCTTTAATTATGACTGCGCTGACGTTGGTTGTGCCGCATGTTTACGAATGAGTCCGATTTGACCTGCGTGCAGTCCCGTATGATAGATGGCACGGCCCAGTGCTTCACGCGGTGAGGACGGTCCGATCTTCGATTCGACGATCGTATCCCATGCATCGTCGCTAAGCTGCTTCATCGCTTCCGTCAGAAATGCATCTGCTGCCGCAGAGAACGCGATCAACTCTTGCAGCGTAAGAGCATGCCCATTGTGCGCGCCGCCTTGACCGCTCGCTATGTATTCCCTTCCCTCAGGCGCCGTTGCGCCGAAGAACCATTCCGCGAACATATATTCAACCTCAGCGTTATGGCGAATCATATGGCCGATGGAGGAGGAATCGGCAGTCATGGCCAGGCTTAGCTCTTCTTCTTGTAATCCTTGAACCATTTTCTGAAACCGATCACGGACAACGCGCCAAATTGGACCAACCGCTTCGTAACTCATGCTTACACCGTCCTTCATTATTATTTATCTTTGCGATCTACGATAACATGCTCGAAGCGGTCGCCGGCCAGATCGACATCGAACGCTTGCCCGAAACCGACTACATATCGGCCTGCCGACGGCGTCAGCTCGAAAAGGGAGAAATCGAGGCCGCGCAGCATCGTCATCATTTTGTCGCCGAACTTCACGTCGAATGCGGCGAAGATCGCTTCATATCCTTCGTTGCCGAGGTTTCTCGATTCACATACCCAACGAGCGCGCTCACGGGCAAACGCATTCGGCGTAGCCGATTCATCATTGATCAACATCACGTGAATCCGCTCGTTGTTCTCTACGAAACGGTAATGATCGGAGATCCGGCTGATGTAGATATACAGGTTGCCGTCTACTTTAACGAACGGCGCATAGCTGATAAAAGGCGTACCTTCGGCATCTTGCGAGCTGATGATAAGCGATTTGCGGCTTTCGATAAAGTCGATGTACTTCCCGCGTGATTCTTCGATGTTGGGCTGTTTCATGGAAATGCCTCCTTGTAGTGGGTGGATCGTAAACGGGAGAAAGTAGTGCAGGCACGTCTCTATCTGTGCGTTTCCACGCTAGTTGGTATTGATAATCATTATCAATAGAGTCTAGTGTATAACAGCAAATGCCAATTTTCAATAGATGTACTGAAAATGATAGTAATTATCATTTTGGAAAAAAATTTTGACCCCCCGTATCTGTCTATCTTCTGACCGCGTTATGATAGGTGTAGTGAATTTCCAAATGGGAGGGAGTCTCATGCGACGAAGCGTAAGTAGAATTAGCGGTATCTTTATTCCGGTAACGGATATGCAGCGCTCCAAGGAGTGGTACATAAGGATGTTTGATCTGGAGACGATCGATCTGTCGGACTGCTGCACAGGGCTCGCTTTTCCGGGTGAGGCAACGTTCATTAATCTGTGGAAAGTAGAGAAGCCTGCAGCCACACAGTTCGATGCGGGAGGCGGGGTGAGGATTCCGTACTATAATTTCGAGTCCTTTGATATCGAATACTCCCATGCTTCGCTTCGCGAGAAAGGGGCGGAAGTGCTGCCGATTGTGGAGGATGCGAGCGGAACCCGTTATTTTGATTGTCTCGATCCGGACGGCAACAAATACGGGGTTGTTAAATAATCAGGCGAGGTGAATGAGCGGATGCTGCCATTAATTAAGCAAGAAATTATCGGGGTCATGCACTATGTAAAGGACTTGGAAGCTGCGGCAAAATGGTACTGCGACACGCTCGGGTTTACAATCACGGCCTATGATTACCGTTCATTCGTCGAGCTCGCGATCGATGGTCGTTACGTGATGCATTTGCTACAATCAGAAGGTGAAGGCGTGCCGGCAGCACAGGCGCCGTTCACGTTTGATACGGCTGATCTTCAGCTGGCGCATCAACGGCTGGCTGAGCTGGGCGTGGAACCGGAGCCTATTAAGGAATATCGCGATCATGCCTGTTTCAGCTTCAAGGATTGCGAAGGCAATGCCCTGATGATTTGCCGGTTTGATCGCCGATAAGGAACGTATGAAGTGAGGAGTAGAAGACAGGATGCAAGCTAGTCGGACGAAGTCGGAATTATCGCGGAGCCCCTATGTGCTTATGCCGATTTTGCTGCTGCTCTGGGGCTCGGTCGCGGCAGTGAGCAAGCTGGTGCTGGGCCAATTGGACAGCTACCAGGTGTTATTTTATATGAATGGAATCGGGGTTGTCGTGTTCGCGGGCATCGTCTTGTATAAGGTGCGATGGAGAACGCTGAGGCTGTGGTCATGGCGGCAAACGGCGCTTATCGTGTCATGCGGGTTGTTCGCCTTCTTGTATGATGCGCTCTACCTGCAGGCGCTTGCTCGGATTCCGGCGGTTGAGGCCTCCATGCTGAATTATCTGTTTCCCATCTTTATCGTCATCTTTGCAATCCCCCTCCATAAGGAGAAAATGAATCGATACAAGCTGCTCTCCGTCGTAATGGGCTTCGCGGGGACGGTGTTGCTGATGACCAAAGGGGATCTTACGTCACTAAAACTGACAAATTTGACCGGCGACGTGCTGGCGATTCTGGCGGCGGTCAGCTGGGGCTTGTTCACCAATCTGGTGAAGCGGAACAAGAAGGATATGCTGATCAGCACCTTCTTGATCACGGTGGTAGCTTTAGTGCTGTCTGCCGCCGGCCTGCTGGTTTATTCGAACCTCATGCTCCCTCGGCTTGTCGATTTCGGCGGCGTGTTCTGGTTAAGCATGTGCAACATCGTGCTCGGTTTCTTCTTGTATTTCCGGGCGCTGCGCTACTCGCCGGCTTCGCTGATCGCGAGCTTTACTTTCTTTACTCCGTTCGTGACGCTGCTGTTCATCGTGCTGCTGCTCGACGAGCGGCTCACGCTGATGGATGGCCTCGCGGCACTGCTCATTCTATCCAGTGTTCCGGTGCAGAAACTGGGGAGTGTGCTCGGAGCGGGGGAGAAGAAGATAGGTTCGATGCTGTAAAAAAAGCCTCCTTATCGCGTTGCTGCGGTTTGGAGGCTCTTTTTGCGTTAGAGCAGGTGTTTCTGCTGGCCGGTAATGGAGAAATAATGCTCGAAAAATCGCGTACGGTCGACGGTTGTCGCTATCTCATGGTTACCGTCCGAGCCGCCCGCCTGAAATGTCATTTGACCGAACGTGTCCGCGTGAGTGTAGTCGACTTCAACGGAGCCGCGCTCGTACACGCAGAGCTCCGGTTCAAATAAACATGCTGCCGCGAGCGGATCATGGAAGGTCATGACATGCTGCTCCAGCCACGGCGCTCCGAAGTCCTCTACCGCTCTCATGACCGGAGTGGCAAATAAGTCTGCTTTTTCGCTCCGCCCCAGGACAAGCTGCGATGTCACCTTCAACCCGAATGTGCGATGAATCGCCACCGGGGTGTTATATACGATGGCGCAGGCATGCGGATCCATCCAGGAATTCCAGTTGGCCATCGGCATATCCGGTGCGGCTTCGAGCTCTTCGGAGAATACGCCGCTCATGATGTACAGCCCCTTCAGCAGCTTCGGTATCTCGGGATCGAGCAGAAAAAGCAGGGCGACATTGGTGAGGTGACCGACGGCGAGCAGCATCACTTCATGGGGATGCCCGTAGATGGCGGCGCGCATAGCGTCGACGGCTTGGCTCGCTTTGAAGGTAGTTTCGTGCGGCCAATTCACCAGTTTGGATGCACCGTCCGGCGTGGGGTAGACGCTGCTCGGCATGATTGGATTGTCTGCACCGGCATACACGGCGATGCTTCGTTCGGCTGCTTTGCAGATCGCATCCGCCACCATGGCGCGGTTTGCGACCTCGCCGCCTACGGTCGAAATGCCAATAAGTTCACAGTTCGGTTGGCCAAGCAGGTAGGCTAAACAAAGGGCATCGTCGATATCGCCGCCAATGTCGGTGTCGAGCCAAACTTTTAGGGTAGTCATCGTCATTCCTCCTTGGGTATGATGAAACCAGTGATAGGAGAAGAGCGGGGGATGCGGTATGATCAGCATGGACAAGCGTCGAGCAATTGTAATTGGAGCGGGCATTGGCGGGCTGTGTTCGGCTTTGGCGCTGCAGCAGCGCGGGTGGCAGGTGGCGGTGTACGACAAAGCGGCGGCATTGCGGGAAGCGGGAGCGGGTATCGTGCTTGCGGCCAACGCCATGAAGGCGCTCGACGTACTCGGTGTAGGCAACAATGTCAGAGAAGCAGGTGCCCCGGTCATGCAGGCGGACATTCGGACATGGAACGGCAGGCTGATTACGAGCCTCCCTGCCGCGAAGCAAGCAGCGAAATATGGCACGCACAGTTATGTCATCCATAGGGCGGAGCTGCAATCGATTCTCCTGCAAGCGGTTATGGCGGAATCCCCGGTCTATACCGGCAAGCAGTGGATGCGCGGCGAACAAACGGATGATGCGGCAACGGCCGTGTTTGATGATGGGATGCGCGAGAAGGCTGAGCTTGTGATCGGAGCGGACGGTATTCATTCGGCGATTCGCGAGCAGTTATTCGGTGCAAGTCCTCTCCGTTATTCGGGCTATACGGCGCTTAGAGGTGTATGTACGTTGGCCAATATACCGATTGGCGCAGCGTCCGGCGGCGGGTTTGAGGCACTGGGCCAAGGCCGAAGATTCGGCTTTTCCAGTCTGGGCAACGGCCGCGTTTTCTGGTTTGCAGCGGTTAATGCGCCGCAAGGAACAATTCTGCCGGCAGCAGAGCGTAAGCCGGCGTTACTGGACTTGTTCCGAGGCTGGTACAAGCCGGTTGTCGATGCGATTGAGGCGACCGATCCGGCGACGATTCTGGCCCATGACATCGTAGATCGGGCCCCGCTTGCTCGGTGGAGCTCCGGCCGCATAACGCTGCTCGGCGATGCGGCGCACCCGATGCTGCCTAATCTGGGCCAGGGCGGAGCGCAAGCCATCGAAGATGCCGTGGTGCTGGCCCGCTGCCTGCAGCAGACGGAGGAGGACGTGCCTGCGGCACTGCGGGCTTACGAGAAGGAGCGCATGGCGCGAGCCTATAGGGTCGTGCGAATTTCACGTTCCATGGGAAGAATGGTGCAGCTTGAGAATGCGCTGCTTATCCGCTTCCGTAACGCGGTCATGGCCGCAACGCCGGGAGCTGCTTATGTGAAACGGTTTGATCCGATCGTTGGATATGTGGTGCGCTGAGCAGAGACCGGTGACCGCGTCAGATAAGGATAGAGTAAGATAAGGCCGGCTATATAAAGCAATAAAGCGAAGATGGCAGGCGACAAGTGAACGAAGTCCGTATAGCCAATGTGCCAATGAACCGAGAAGGCCGCGAAGAATGCCGGAGCTCCGCCGATCAGAAACGTCCACCACAGCCAGCGTTCCCCTTGCTGAATGCCCCATAATGCCATCGTGAGCAGCGCCAGTGCATCGGAGAACAGCGCTCCGCCGAATCCGGCGCGATCATGGGCGATAAGTGGAATCAACCGCGGATTCATGGCTGCAATTTGGTCGGATGCAAGGCCCATGTAGGCCAGATCTTGCGGCACGAACACACGTGTAACGCCGAATCCGGAGATGGTAATACTGCCGATTGCCAGCGCAAAACCAAGCACTACCATGCAGAACTGCCCCCACATGGCCCGCTTCCACATCCGGTCGCTGCGCAAGTTGACGGGATTGCGAAACGGCTTGTCGGGGTTCGCACGCATGCTTAGCAGAAACATCGGAAGAAGAATGAGTGCGACGACCGCGTGCAGCGGATCGAAGTAGCCGTAGCCCAGATAGAGAAAAAAGCTGGCAAAGCCGGTAATACCGGACACGAGCAATGCTGTTCTGGCCCAGTGCACGCCGTGTCGTAATCCATGCCTGCCAAGCTGATAATAGAGCACGCCGATGGAAATCATCGTGCCGGCAAGCGTAATGCGATCATGCGACATGAAGTGAAGCAGACGGTGATTCAGATGATGCAGCATGTCGCGATGGATACCTAGGAACGCTTCGTCATAGGGAAGCAGCACCGTTGTGGTCGCTATTATCCACGCGAGTATACCGCCAATGATCATCCCAATGCCGAGCAAGCACATCCAGCCCCAGTGACGCCAAAAGGATTCGGGTTTTGGTGCAGGGAGTTGCCGGACGCGCTCATACAGGATGGCTTCGTTGACCCGTTTGGGCAGTCCGGGTCCGGTATCGATGAGTCCGCCGTGCAGCAGGATGTAGTCGGCGCCTGCAGCCGTCAGGTCCAGGGCATCCTGTGGTTCATAGATGCCGCAGGATGCTTTGAGCACGAAGTGCTGCGGGCCGAATCGTCGCAGCAGAGTCAGTCTCGCAGCGCACGACCGCTTATCTGCGGGCTTGACCGTGAGTCGGCCGTCAGCTGCGCGGGATTCACCCACAACGGCGCCGCTCCATGCCGTGAAATCAACGGAATGGAGCACGCTTATTAGCGTGCCGTCTTCCGCATCATGCGGGATGTAAAGGAACAAGCGGTTATCTACTGCCGCTAGCGAAGTCGCTATCAGTTGGAGCAGCGCGATAATTTGTTCCGTTGACGCGGGCCGCTGCAAAATATCAAGATAAAACCCCGCAGCACCGGCCTTTCGCAGCTGCTCCATCATAGCCAGCAGCTGCTCGAGCGCCTGTTCCGGCGTACTCCCCGGCAGAGGCGTCAATCTAGCAAACTGCGGCAGCTTATGACCGGGATTCGCGATCCGCGATGCTGCTGAGGCAGCGCCGCTATTCTCGCCATAGGATGGGTAAGTGATACTTCGTTCCTCTGGATTCAACTGAATTGGCGCTGAACTTGGGGCATGGATGGGCTCGGTCGTAATCGGTCCGATCTCCATGAAGCCCAGTCCGAACTGCGCCACGGCCCGATGGGCAACGCCGGTTGGATCAACCGTGCCCGACAGTCCGACAGGCGTGATGAAATCGACGCCGCTTGCTCGGCTTCGAAGCAGAGGGGCGGGATCCATATGCCCCAGCGTGCGAATGACGAAGGAGCCCAGAGGCAGACGGCTCAACGCGCCGATAGCGCCGAGCGTGACGGAGCGAGCGAGCCGATTCGGGAGCCGCAGCAGCAGAGGACGAAACAACGTTTGATAGGACCAATCCGGCATACGCTCACTCCCCACGTGATGATGGCATTATAAAAGGTACTTGTTACCGCACATTTGCGCCGCGCACCGTTCGGTGCTACCGGCCTTCTACTTCAAATTCGTCTCCCGGTGCCATGACGCGGCCTTTGAGTCCGTTTTCCTCAAGCTGCCGGACGAATTTCTCCGCATCCTGCTTGATTGGCGGGAAAGTGCTGTGATGGATGGGCACGGTCAGCTTCGCGTTGTACCATTTTGCCGCTTGCAGCGCGTCCTCCGGTCCCATTGTATAGTGGTCGCCGATTGGCACGAATGCGACGTCAATATCATACCGATCTCCAATCAGCTTCATATCGCCAAATAGGGATGTATCTCCGGCATGCAGAATAGTGAGGCCTTCCGCGAATACCAGGAACCCGGCAGGCATGCCCGCATACATGATTTGTTTCGTTTCCATATCGACGATGCCGGAGCTGTGGAACGCTTGAATCAATTTCGCTTGCGCAAAGCCGAGGTCGACCGTTCCGCCCATATTCATTCCGATTGTTTTCGCGCCTTGCCAGGACATGTATGTAGCAAGCTCGACGATCGATACAATCGGCGCATCGTTGGCAATCGCGACCGGAGCGGCATCCAGAATATGATCCTGATGAGCGTGAGTCAGCAGCACGGCATCGGTCTTCAGTGCTTCCGGCTTCTGGACAGCCACGGGGTTGCCGCTAAGAAAAGGATCAATGACAAGGGATTTATCGCCGGTGCTGATTTGGATGCAGGCATGGCCATGGAATTGGATTTTCATCTAAGAGATCGCTCCTTCGTTTCAATAGTCGGTACATCTTCCATAGTGCCAGATTATGGAGCCGGAAGCAATTTGAAGGCGGGCAGATCGGCTGTTTTTACAAGAAGCTAATAGGTAAGAGAGCGGTACGGCCGCAATAATACAAAAGCCCCACCTCATGCGGAGGCAGGGCTTCCGAGCTTGTTTATTAGACCGTCACCCTTTGCTCTAAAAGGGCAATAATCTCGGAGGAGTTGGTTTTCGATGCGGTTTGCAGATACTCGATGGCGTTAAGCGAAGCTTGATGCGCCTCGGGACTGGACCCTCTGACGCAGTCATGGAGCACGCGAACATAATAATCATGTTGATGCGCGTCAGCGCAAGTGTAATGAACGCAAACATCCGTGAGGAAACCGGTAACCAGCAGCGTCTCTACCTTCAGCCCTTTCAGCAGTATATTGAGATCGGTGGAGAAGAAGCAGCTATAGCGGCGTTTGCCTATGGCGTACTCGCCCCGAGCAGGCTTCAAATAATCAAGGAATTCTACATCCTCAGACCCTTCCAAACAGTGGATATCCTCAACGCCCTCCAGCTCTCTGCCAAAATCAATCAGATCGACGCGATGCAGCTCTTGAAAAAATATAACCGGAATCCCCGCCTGCCGCGCGGTTTCAAGTACTTTGCCGATATTGTCGACAGCCGTCTGTGCATCGAAGATCGGAATAGGCGTTTTCTCGGGCGGAAGCAGCGAACCCTTGGTCACATCAATAATTAACAGCGCAGCTTTACCGACAATCGTATCGATTTTCTTCTTCATGAGCACTCACTCCCACCGATTATTTGAATAAAAAGGAATCCAGAATGTCATCCGCTTTGACTTCCTTGTCGATCAGCTTGCGTTCGAAGAAGAAAGAGGAATATTCCTCGGTTCTCGCTTCAAGAGTGCTGTCTTTGCCCGTCAACATCGCTTTGACTTCATCTTGCTTCAGCAGCTTGACGCCGCCCATCATGGCGATGACTTCATCCTTGGTCGTTTCCAGCTTCTTGGCCGCAATGTCGGCCGCTTCATCGGTATTGGAATAGTAGAAAGCAGTGCCTTTATCAATCGCGGTAACCAGATTGCGTAGCGCTTGGGCGTGATCGTCAATCATCGCCTGGGACGTCATGACGCCGTCGACAATCAGATCCGGTGCATCTTTCGTGGAATAAAGCAGGTTGCCGCCTCCGGTTAAGGCCTCCGACAGATAGGGCTCCCACGTTACGGCTGCATCGACTTGGCCGGCGATAAACAGCGGTCCGGTTTGTTCGGGCGAGACGTTGGATAACTTCACATCCTTCTCGCTTAACCCTGCGAGCTGAAGAGCATGATTGAGCAGAAAATGATTCACCGTTCCGATCGTAGCCGCCACGGTTTTTCCTTTGAGGTCTGCAATTGTTTTAATATCCTTCGAAGCGACGATGCCGTCTGCCCCCATGGATAAATCGGTAAAGCTGAACACTTTCAAATGTTGTCCTTGCAGCTCATTGGTCTTTACCATCACGGCCGTATCCAGTGTCGTGAGAGCAATATCCACGTTGCCGCTGATTAAGGCTTGCGTTGCTTCGGTAGGGCTTGGGAATTGGATAAGTTCAACTTTCACGCCGGCTTCCTCGAAGAAACCTTTGCTTTCGGCGACGAACAGCCCCGCGCTTCCGACCCAGAGGTTGTAAGCGACCCGCAGCGTAATGTCATCTTTCTCCGAGCCGGAAGTGGACTTGCTGCAAGCGGAAAGCATTAGGGCAGACGTCAGCATGATGATGAGCAGTAGAAGCGGTAATCTCGTTCTCATCTCGAACCCTCCTCTAAAATAAATAAAACCCGGGAGAATAGATGGTATCTACTCTCCCGGGTTTTTATCCCTCCGTGTAGCTGATGCTGCATCAGCCGCTTCCTCTTGGACCTGACCCAGTCGAATTGTTAGGTTATGTTACGTATAACCCAACAAGATTGAATGGCGGAACCCTAGAAAGCTATTTTTTATGTAGTTGTTAGTTTGAATTGTAGCTCACGGAGGTTTTAAGTGTCAATAAACATTACATATAATTTGTAAAATAGCCAAATTTCCCAATATATATAACATATATATAACATATAATTCATGCGAAGTGACAACAGCAGACAACTCCTCTACAATATAGACAAAATACAGCCTATAAGGAGGCACGGCGTTCATGTTTGTTCATATGTCGATCCATCATCCGAAGCCGGGCAAGAGTGAGGACTTGATCGCTTCGATGCACCGTTTCGGAAGCGCGCTCGAAGGAGCGGCCGGATTAAGAGAAGTACATACCTTGAAGGACAGCCGCACCGGAAAACTGATCGGTCTGGCGATTTGGGAATCCGAAGAGGCGTTCCGGGCCGGCGTGAGCGCTGCCCGTTCTGCAGTTGAGAACGATCCGTTTGAGGATTGGGAGGACGCATCGGAAGGGTTTTGGCTCAGCAAGGTATAGCTTGGGGAATAGAAATGGCGGCGCCGGACTCGAGGCACCGCCATTTCTGCATGTCGGATTAATCCTGCGGACGCGTACCCGGCTCTAAACCTGTCGAAGCAGCGGTTTTGAGCGGATTCACGGTGAGATCACCATGCACCCGAATTTGGCAGGAGAGGCGGACATTCGGTTCTGTGATCCCTTTTGCCTGACGAACGGCCGCTTCGGCTTCGCCCATTTCCCCGGCATCCCCGGCTAATACCTCCACGCTGCAGGTGGTGCACTTCGCATTGCCGCCGCAGCGGTGCAGAATATCAATCCCATTGTCTTCGAGCACGAGGACAAGCTTTTTGCCTTCCTCTGCTTCGAATGTACCTCTTCCTTGAACTTGAACAGTTGGCATCGTAATCCCTCCTTCCTTCATCGTTGCCATATTGCCGCCTGTTATACGGAGGAGTGAGCGCATAAGCGTTTGCTTATTTTTGCAGAACGTATAACATAGTTACACGCGGACAGCTATACTAGTCGTATTGGATTCCAAGCAGTCTACCCCGTAAGGAGATGTCGTTATGCCTTTAGAAATTGAACGCAAGTTTTTGTTGACCGAATTCCCGGAGAGGCTTATTGGCACCGGCGAGTTGCTGAGGGTGTCGGAGCATCGGATCGAGCAGACTTATCTGGCACTTGATGGCCCGCAGGAGCTGAGAGTCCGCAGAATTGTTGATCTCGCTACGGATGAGGTGAGCTACACGCATACCTTCAAATCCGGCCATGGTTTGGCGCGTGAAGAGGTCGAATACAGCATCTCGCAAGGGATTTACGAACAGGTTATCCAAGCCTTCGGGGCTGTTCCCCTGACGAAGAACCGCATCACCGCACATTGGGGCGATAGAGTGGTGGAGATTGATATCTATGATCAAATCCGGCTGATGGTGCTCGAGGTAGAGTTTGATTCCGAAGAGGCAGCCGTGGCGTTTGAACCTCCGGCGTGGTTCGGCAAGGATATCAGCACAGAGAAGCAGTACAGCAATAAGAAGGTTTGGCGCGAGCTGCAAGAACGCAGCAACTAATAACGAAGTCGTGAAAAAAGGTGGTTGTGAACATGCAGCGCCAACTTGGCGAGAAGCAGCACGTAATTGAAGAAGCGGAACGGTTCGCACGAGCTGAGCTGGAGCATGATGCCACCGGCCATGATTGGTGGCATGTGCACCGCGTCGTGCAGATGGCAGAGCGGCTCGCCCTTCGGGAAGGTGCGGATGCGGAGATCTGCATCATTGCCGCGCTGCTGCACGATGTGGCAGACGAGAAGCTCAACGAGTCTAAGGAAAGCGGACTGCGTAAGGTGAGCAGCTGGCTGGAGAGCCAAACGCTGACAGAGGCGGAGCAGGCGCACATTATGGAGATTATCGCCACGATGTCGTTTAATGGCGGTGCCAACCCGCCGATGCGGACGCTGGAGGGCCAAGTGGTGCAGGATGCGGATCGGCTTGATGCGATCGGGGCCATTGCGATTGCACGATGTTTTCTCTATGCGGGCTGGAAGGGAGATCCCATCTATGACCCTCAGTTGCTGCCGCGCGATGAGATGAGTCCCGGCGAGTACCGCAAGGGGAAAAGCACGGCGATCAATCATTTCCACGAGAAGCTGCTGAAGCTGAAGGACCGCATTAACACCGCGTCGGCCAAAGAAATTGCCGAGGAACGGCACCGTTACATGGTGGAATATGTAGAACGGTTCATGCAGGAGTGGAATGGCAATTAGTGTGCCACTGTAAAGCGTGTTACTACAAAGAAAGCCGGGCATTCTCCATGTTGGAGAATGCTCGGCTTTTTCGATTATTCCGCTGTTGCTGCTGCTAATGCTGTAACGGAGCTTAGCTCGCCTGTCGTTAACACAACCGGACAATGGTCGCTGCCCATGATGTGGCAGTCGATTTGGGCATCGGTCAGTACCGGCGCAAGTCTGGAGGAAACTAGGAAGTAGTCAATCCGCCACCCCACGTTCCGTTCTCTGACCTTCGGCATATAGGACCACCACGAATATACGTCTGTAAGGTCCGGATAGAAATAGCGGAAGGAGTCGGTAAAGCCGGATGCGAGCAGGTCGGTCATTTTGCCGCGTTCCTCGAGCGTGAAGCCGGAATTGCCCATATTGGGCTTTGGATGCTTCAAGTCGATCTCTTCATGGGCGACATTCAGATCCCCGCATGCGATGACCGGTTTCTTCGCATCAAGCTCCAGCAAGTAGCTGCGGAATCGATCTTCCCACTCCATTCTGTAATCGAGCCGCGCCAGATCGCGTTTGGCATTCGGCGTATACACGGTGACGAGGTAGAAATCGTCAAATTCCAGCGTAATAAGGCGGCCCTCGGGCTCATAATCCTCTTCCATGCCATAGCGCACGGATAGCGGTTTGATTTTCGTGAAAACAGCCGTACCGGAGTAGCCCTTCTTCTCCGCATAGTTCCAGTAGCTCTCGTAGTCGTCACCAAGCTCAAGCTCGATTTGGCCCGCCTGAAGCTTCGTCTCCTGCAAACAGAAGATATCCGCATTCATCTCCGTAAAATAATCCATAAACCCTTTGTTCACGCAGGCGCGCAGCCCGTTTACATTCCATGAGACCAGTTTCATCGGTTCGTTCTTCTCCTTGCTGCTTATCGAATGAATTACTACCAGTGTAGCATAGATGGCCGAGCTCATGGTGGCTGGGTACCGCTTTGCACTATAATGGGAATAACTAAGATGAATAGGACAATAGAAGGAGCATGATTGCAGATGGCCTCCACCCGGCAAAATAATAAATTCGTCAACGCTATAGAGACTAAAATGGACATGAGCTTCAAGGCGATCGTCAGCATGCTTCGGGATCAATTCAAAGGCAGTCCGAACCGCCAGCCGGCGCAGGCGATTCCTTATAAGAAGCTGGCTCTGCCTGCCCGGCCACAGGCAGAAGGCGTTCAGGTGACGTGGTTTGGTCATTCCGCGTTTCTGCTCGAAATCGAAGGAAAACGGCTGCTGTTTGATCCGATGTTTGCGGATTCGCCTTCTCCGGTAGCGCTGTTCGGAGGCAAGCGCTATAGTGGCGGACTTCCGCTGAAGGCGGAGGATTTTCCGGCGGTCGATGCGGTCATTCAGTCGCATGATCATTATGATCATTTGCATGAGGGCACGATTCGGAAGCTGAAGGACAAGGTAGGCCGTTTTATTGTCCCGCTCGGAGTGGGGAAACGGCTTCGCAAGTGGGGCGTAAATCCTGCGAAGATCTCGGAGCATGATTGGGGCGATGAGCTGCAGCTGGCAGGGCTTATGCTTGCTTGTATGCCGGCGCGGCATTTTTCGGGCAGAGGGCTGCTCGATCGGAACAGTACGCTATGGTGCTCGTGGGTAATAGCGGGGAAGAGCAATCGGGTGTTTTATAGCGGGGACAGCGGCTATGGGCCGCATTTTAAAGAGATCGGCACGAAGTACGGACCCTTCGATCTGACGCTTATGGAGTGCGGCCAGTATGACGAGCGCTGGTCGGCGATACATATGATGCCGGAGGAAACGGTGAAGGCGCACACTGATGTACGGGGGAAGCTGTTGATTCCCGTTCATTGGGGTGCTTTTACGCTGGCTTATCATGATTGGACAGATCCGGTTGAACGTGCCGTGAAGGCGGCTCATGCACAGGGCGTTGAAGTGGCAACACCGCAGATCGGAGAAACCGTTACCGTAGGCAGTGCGCATTATCCAACTGCTGCTTGGTGGCGGGGATAGTGTCCTTGGAGGGGGAGAGCGTGATGAAAGGGAAGTTTCTCGTCATCAATTGTGACGATTTTGGCCAAAGCGCGCCGATGAATGCGGCCATTATGCATTTGCTGGAGGAGCGGCGAGTGTCGTCGGCGACGATCATGGCACCGGCGCCCGGCTTCGAGGAAGCGGCGGCTTGGTGCAAGAAACGCGGGCAGTCCAATATCGGACTGCACCTGACGCTGACCAGTGAATTCGATGCGCTTCGCTGGGGCAGTTTGACGGGTCATCCATCGCTGCATGATGCGAGCGGGCATATGTACCAGACCGTGGAGGCGTTCGAGCGGGGTGCCAATACTGCAGCGGTCGTGCAGGAGATGGATGCTCAGTATGAGCGGGTGCGCCAAGCGGGCATTACCATTACGCATGCAGACAACCACATGGGCAGTCTGTACGGCATTGCGACCGGCCGCAGCCACATTCCGCAAGTCTTGATGAAATGCGCGAAGTGGAAAGTGCCGTTCCGACTGTTCCGCCATGTTCATCCCGAGGACATGATGGCAGCCGTTCCCGGCGTGGAACGTGCTGTAGGCAAGGCCTCGGCGCTTGCGGGTACGCTCGGCGTTGCGATACCGGACTATCTGCTGTCGCATCCTTTCGAGGTTGAAGAAGGGGAAACGTACGAATCCTTCAAGCAATCCATCATCGCCAAAATGTACCGCCTGCCCGAAGGAATCAGCGAGACCTACATCCATCCCGCTATCGAGGATGCCGCCATGCTGGCAGCGATCCCCCACTGGGAGAAGCGGGTTTGGGAGTACCGCCTCATGCTCGACGACGATTTGCACGCCGCATTGAAGGACGCCGGCGTCACGCTGACGGACTACAGCTTTATCCAGCAGCATGGCCGCGCATCGCGCCTCCGCTCTGTCTGGGCGCTCGGCACGGAGCTGCTGCGCAAGTAGCCGCTCGGCGCGATGGTGGGCTCGCTAGGCGCGGATCGCTCGGTTTTGGCGCCTGGGGAAGAGCGGCTCGTGGGGCAACACAATGGTGGAAACTGAGTGGAAACGGTGGAGGAGTGGCTCGTAGGGCAACACATTGGCGGAAACTGAGTGCAAAAGGCGGAAGAGTGGCTCGTAGGGCAACACAATGGTGGATAACGAGCAGAAATGGTGAAAGAGTAACCTGCCAGGAGAGCCTTTCGGAGCAATATCGGTAAAATGCTGCCGAAGTGGTAGGTATATGGTTAGTTTGAAAGCTGAGAGTTCGAATATCGTACTCTCGGCTTCTTTTTTGATTGGTTTTGGTGATGAGAGTTCGATTTTGTGACTCTCAGCAGTTGAAGCGGTAGATGTATGGTTAGCTTTTAGCACGTGTAGCGTATCAGGAAATCTACATCGGAGCGAATTCATCGGCTGCCTCAGAGCATAGCTCCGACTAACCCTTATAAGCACAATAATGGCCGGGTTCCACTATGGAACGCGGCCTTTTCATAAGCTGCTGCTTTATTATAGGCGGAATCGCTTCACCATCGTGTTGAGCTGATACGCGAGCGAGCCGAGGGATTGGGAGGAGCTTGCCGTCTGCTGTGCTGCTGCGGCGGCTTCTTCGCTGATGGAAGCGATGGATTCGATCTGCTTCATGACTTCCTGGGATTGTGAAGCTTGGCTGACGCTCGAAGCCGCGATTTCTTTGGTCTGCTCCGTTACCTCGCCGACCCGAAGCACGATGCTGCCGAGCGCATCGCCGGCTTGCCGGTAGAGCGTCTCGGTCGCCGACATCGCCTTCACGCTCTCATGCGTACTATGCTGCATGCCCTTAATGATATCGGCGATTTGCTTCGTAGCTTCGCCGCTGCGTTCCGCCAGCTTGCGCACCTCGTCCGCCACGACCGCGAAGCCGCGTCCTTGGTCGCCGGCCCGCGCTGCTTCGATTGCGGCATTCAGCGCCAGCAGATTGGTTTGCTCGGCAATGTCGTCAATTACGCCAATGATGTTGCCGATCTGATTCGAATCCTTTTCCAGTTCATTCATGCGCTGCGACAATAGATTCATGCTGCGGAGCGATTCTTGCACGGTGTCGCCGCAAGCGATAGCTTCTTTGTTGGTGTTGATGGTGAGATGAGTCGCTTCCTTGGCACGCTGCGACACCGTGCGCACGCCTTCCGACAGTTTCGTAACGACTTCGGAGGCGGTTTGGGCCGACTCCGCTTGATACATGTTGCCTCTAGCCACTTCATCGGTTGTTGCGGATATTTCGGAGGCGGCTACGGTTACGGCTTCGGCGGATGTCAGCACTTGGCTGATCAGCTCTCGAAGTCCGTTTGCCATGGAATCAATGGACTGCGTAATGGTGCCAAGCTCGTCCCTATAATGCTGGGAAGGACCGTCGTGATGAAGGTTGCCTTCCGAAACTTGCTTCACACGATGCAAAATATGATCGACAGACTTCGTGATTCGTCGAATGATGCCAAAACCGGTGATCCCGATGATGAACACTATTAAGGCGATGATGATATAGATAAACAAATGCATGCTCACATTGTCCTTCTGAACCAGTTCTGCCTGTGTAACGGCATAAGCATCGAGAAACTCGCCGAGCTCATTTAAGCTCTCGCGCGCGGTGTCGAAATCCGTGATATCGCTTGTACCGGCAGCGGTCTTATCGGACCATGCTTCAAAATGCGTAGTGAACCGATCGAGGTTCTGCTGAACGGTTAATTTGGATTGCTCATGGATTTCTGCCAAAAGTCCGTTCTCGGCTAGGATCGTACCGGCGCTGCCGACCCGTTCCGCGATTTGTTCGATATTTTCGCTCAAATCCTGCTGCTGCTGTTGCAGTTCATCACCGGCTAATTGGCCGTTCGCGATGGCTTGATAAGCTGCCAAGGCCTGGTACATGTCGCGGTCAGCATTTAGAATCAGCGAAGTGGTTTGCGCACTGACGTCGTACATCATTGTTTTCATCTGACTCAAATCGGCATTGTTTCTTTGAATCAAAGAAAGACAAACTACAACAAACAGCACTAACGGAATAGCAAGCAGGCCGCTCAATTTCTTCTTCAACGAAACGTTATTCAGCATCCGGACAACCCCTTTTATCTTGGTCCAAGCCAGCTTTGACAGCTTTAGAGCCCATTATAGAGACAAGGTGTTTAGGAAGTTTAATAGTAAATGTTTAAATTGTGTTTGATTTTGGGCAGGACGCTAATAAACGGTCGTATATTTGAGCCTCGCTACAGGGAAAATAGTACAACTATAAAGAAAGGGTCCCTTCTAAGCAGCAGCTGCCTGGAAGAGACCCTTTTAGCTATTCGGCATGAAGGACGGGCTGGGCGGCTTCCTTGACCCAACTATGGGCATGCGACCAGCTGTTCCAAACTTCATGAACCCATTGGTGAATCATCGCATCTCGAGATTCGCCGGCTTCCGCCTGAAGCACCTCTTGAATGGTAATGGCGGCGCTCGTTGGCGGTGGGGTGAGCTCGGGCCATGTGATTTTTTTGCGGCCTAATTCCATATGTGCTTGCTGCACCTGTTTGCCTGTAAACCCATGCTCCACAACCAGATAGAGGCCAATCAGCGAGAAGGCCGTCGTAATGGAACGAGTGATTCCGCCGGAATGCTGCGCGCCATAGGCGTCCAGTGCCAACTGATGAATGAATTCGGGCTGTCCGTGTGACGTTGTGTAATAAGATAATTGATTGAACAGCTCCATGCATTCACCGCTCGCATGAAAGCGAGAGGGCTCTGCAAAATACTGATTGGGCAGCATCAGCCCGCACCCGGGACATTTGACGATGGATTGTTTCATGGACATTTCGCCTCCTCTAATCGATAAACTGCGTCCGCTGCATAATCAAGCTTCGGCACAATGAATCCCATTGAACTGCATAATCGGCCATACGACGGACAACACAACCTACACACAACATGATGCGTCCAGAGAGGAGAGCACGGGATGAAGAAAAAGAAGGACTATTATACCCTTCACAGCGCCGTTTCCAAGGATGGGACGGTCATAGGCTACAGACAGTCGGGCCGCGGCCCCGGTCTTGTCATCATTCACGGCGCCTTCGTATCCGGGCATGAATATGAGAAGCTGGCGCAGGAGCTCTCCGACACGTTTACCGTCTATGTCGTCGATCGTCGGGGGCGCTTGTACAGCGGACCGCAAGGCATGCAGTACAGCATAGAGAAGGAATGCGAGGATGCCTTGGCCGTTCTTCAAGCAACGGGGGCTCCCTATGTGTTTGGCCACAGCTATGGCGGGTTGATCGCACTGGAGCTGGCGCGAACGACCCTGCCCGCAATTGTAAAGCTAGCTGTGTATGAACCGGCTATCTCGGTTGACGACGAGTTTCCTTCCGGCTGGATGCCCGACTATAAGCGCCAGATGGAGAAAGGCCAAGATCTGGATGCCTTTGTTACCTTTCTCAAAGGGGTCGGTACGTCGGAGCGGATGGTCAAGCTGCCACGCTGGCTTATCAAGCTGATGCTGCTCCCTTCCTTGCTGTTCCGGGAAGGGCGCAAGCTGCGGGAGAAATTGCCGACACTCATTAAAGAGATGGATGAGGTGTTCCGCCTCGACTCTACTGTCCGGAATTACAGCGCCATTCGAATAGAGACGCTCATTCTGGCCGGCGGCAATAGCCCCGCATTTCTGCTAAAAGGGGCCGGCGCTGCAGCGGCGGTCATCCCGAACGCCTCGTACTCCGTCATGGAGGGACTTGGTCATAATGCGCCGGACCTGTTCAACCAGAAGGAGATCGCGCAGCGGCTGAAGCGGTATTTTGCCGGAGAAAGGGCCGCCAATGAACAAAAGAACCTCGGGCAGCTCGCTGTGAAAGGCGCAGCGGGTGACAGAGGTTCTTCCGGATAGCCCGGTTGGACCCGGGCATTATGGCATATTCGAGTATGGCGCTGGCACAGCCGGACCACCGGTAAATAGAGGCGAGGCAGCATGACGTGCCAAGCTGCTAATCGTACAAACGAGAGGCAAGATGGATCGGTTCACTCTGCTCACTCCTTTAGGCAACCGTAGTCAGACTTACCTAAATTATAGCGGATTGAAGCTATGCGTCCATCGCTATTTTTGGCGAAAATTAGCGAAACTGCTTCTGGAGAAAAAGAATCCGTTCCCGGTTGTGATACTCCCCGATTTCATGGCCGCTAAAAGGGTAATCGAAGATCGCTTTCTCCGATGTAATGCGGTTGTAAACCGCATAGATCGTCTCCGGCAGACAGACGCCGTCCTTCCAACCGACAGACATCAGGACAGGAACCTTGATGCGTGATGCGAGATTGAGCATGTCATAGTGAGCTAGCGTACGCAGAACAGGCTCCAGCTGGTCCGGATAACGTTTGAGATGCTGCGCGACCTCCGATAAGGAACTGCTGGAATGGAGCACGCCGTGATCCATATTGCACATATTCGGAATGTCGGCAATAATGGCCGTTACTTTGGGATTCAGCGCCGCCGAGATTAAAGCGAGACCGCCGCCTTGGCTGCCGCCTACTGAAGCTAGTCTGTCCGGATCAACCTCGGGCTGAGCTGCAGCGGCATCGATGGCGCGAACGACATCAAGCGTCAGGGCATGGTAATACGAGCCTTCCGGCTCCAGCAGATTGCCGGATACCCAGCCTTTCACCGAGCCGGCTTGCTCCGGCATGTAATTGCCGGTTTCGCCGCCTTGGCCTCTCACGTCTACGGCGAATACGGCGTAGCCGAGAAGCAGCCAGCTCGCGTAGCGCTCCGGATACCCGCGATCGTCGGTATAGCCGGGGAAGGTTACGATACAAGGGAGCTTGGTACCCGCGCTTGCCGCGGCTTGCGGAACGATAAACCAGCCGTGAATCGGCGTGTCGTCGAAGCCTTTATAAGTGATTTTATCCACGGTTATGCCCGGGAAAGGGGAGTCCGCGCGCTCGCGGCGGAGCTCCAGCGGGATATCGTCATATTTTCGCAAAACCCTGTCCCAGAAGGCCTGAAGCTGATCAGGATCCATCGTCAGCTCCGCTGAGCAATTCATAAGCTCGCGCTTACGGCGAGAAATCGCGTCGTTCACGGTAGAATGCCTCCTCCAAGTCGGTATTGAGTAGTATTATTTGTGCATCGTCACGAGCACGGAAGCCGTCGCTGAAGCAGATCGACGAGCTGCAAGTGAAGCCCACAGAATAACGAGCAGCATCAATGCCGCCGTACCTGCGAATAACCAGCGAACCGCTTCCGGGCCGTGCTGGTCGAGGAACCAGCCGGTTCCTTTAGGCAGCAGCGCGCCGCCGATACCGCCGCAAGCCATGAGCAAACTGGTCGTCCGCTCGGTCATGCCCGGCGTTGCCCGGTTGGCAAATACAAGCGCAATCGCAAACATGCCCGACATCGTCAGACCGACGGCAAAAGCGAGCACGAATGCCGGCAATGCCCCGGTAAACAAGGTCATCAGAATGAATAGAACGGCCGTGATGATACAAGTACCGATCAAGTAGACCGAGCCGCCTACTTTATCGGCGATTTGCCCGGCAACCAAACGTCCGATGACCATTGCGCCCCAGAAGAGGCTAAGCGCCAGCGTAGCCGACGACTCCACCAAACCATTCGTTTGAACGAGCAAGGAAGGCAGGTAGTGGATGTAGCTCATTTCAAGCCCGACATAGACGATGAAGAAAACGGCGCACGCGGCCAGAATAACCAGCGAGCGTGAAGTGAGTTTCGGTGCGGCTCCCGCGTGTGCCTCATGCCCTCCTGAGTCGTTGGCGCCTCCCGCCGAAGCAGCGGGTTGATCCAGAACGGAGGGCCACCAGATCGACCACAGTAAGAAGGTAACGGCAGCCAGTGCACCGACGATTCCGAAGGACAGCTTCCAATAACCGGCCTCGATTAAGGCTGCGCCCGCGAACGGAATCAGCAAAGCCCCGACGCCAAAAAAGGTTTCCACGCGGCTCATCGCCGTGTTGGCTTTTGCCCCTGAAGCCCCGATAATAAAGGACCCCACGACCGCTTCGGTCATGCCAAGTCCGACCCCGGCAAAAGGCGCAATCGTGAGCATCACCCACCATGGCGGCAGCAGCGTGTATAGAAATTCAGCTACGGTCATGAAGCCGATGGCGGACAGCAGCACCGCTTTTTTGCCGATCTTTCCGATGAGCCATGGCGCGCACAGAATCCCCGCCATTCCCCCGAGAAATTGATGCATGACGAGCTGACCGCCATCCCCATATTGTACGCCATAGGCGTGAACCATCGGTTCCATTATTGCGCCGATGACCAATTGACCGAGCCCGACGACCAGATAAGCGAAACAACCGAGATAGACTAACCGAGACATTCCAGTGCTCCTCACGTGATAGATTATTTCCACCATAACATATATGGGAGAGAGGAACGATATGAAAATATAACGGATTTCCATAACAAAAGAGCCTCTCAGCCTGCAGTACGGGTCTGCGGAAAGAGAGGCTGTTTGTGTTTAGCGGAGCAGAACAAGAGTCCGCTTGTTCCAGTGGAGCATGGCTGCAGAAAGAGAAGCTGCTTGTGTTAGCGGAGGTTGCTTGTCTGTAGAAAGGAAGCTGCTTGTGTTAGCGGAGGTTGCTCGGCCACAGCACAAGTGAGCGGTTGTCGCGCTCGGCGCCCATGGCGCGCAGCATCTCTTGGGCGGCGACCGACTCGGTAATCGGTTCCCCGTTCCATCGGTCGATCTTGATCTTGCTCAGTCCGTGCTGGCGGAGCAGCATGCGGAAGATTTCTTTGAGCTCGGCAGCGCCGATGGTGGCGGCAGTGCTTGGCGCGGCCGTCTCGGACGAAGTCGTTAAAGCAGACAGGTCAACGATGTGGCGGCCGTTATTTTCGAGCCAGTAGCGCCATTGCCCCTGCTGCAGCACGAGGTAATTGCCGCTCTTGCGAGCGAACCCGGCGCCGCGGACGCTCGGCCAATCGGCGGCCAGGCCGAATGGATTGGCCGGGTCGGCCGCGGCGAGGACTGTGACGGCGGCATTGTCCTGGCCGGGCAGCGGCTGGCGGACCGAGGCAATTTGCTCGCGCCGCGCGAACTGCAAGGTTTGCACGCCTTGCACCAGCAGGCCGCGGGTCACGACGCCCCATTGCTCCAGCTGCTTGAGCATCGGCAGCAGTTCCTCCCAGCTGAATGGCGAGAGCTGGGCGACGAGATCTTTGGACACGATGCCGTAGCTGTCCAGCAGATGCTGCGTCCAGTGAAGCGCAGACTCCGACAGCTCGGAGGATACGGAGCGCAGCTGGGCGGCGTCGATTGCTCCGGTTGGAGCGCCCGAGGGATCGTTTGGCAGGGCAGGCCGGCCGGGCTCAGCGGGCAGGGCTGGCGAAACGGACGGTGTGGACTGCCCCGGCCGAGCGAGTATTGCAGGTGGTGCAGGTGGAACGGGCTGCTCGCTTAGCGGGCCTGTCCAGTACCAGCGCCCAAGGCCGGAGCCGGTGCGGGCGAGCTGCTTGCCCTTGGTCTGCAGTTGCAGACGCAGCGGAGCGAATTGGTCGTTCGAGACCGTGCCCTCCCAGATCAGATCGAGCAGATCTGTTAGCAGCTCGGAAGGCACCTTGCCGTAATCGCGGCTTAGCTTAGTCAGGAAGCTGGCCCCGCCTTCCTGCAGCAGCGCAAGCAGGCGCGGATGCTTCGTGCTGTCGGCGGCTTTGACGGCACGTGCGATTACGGGAGCATAGAGCGGCTTGGATTCCGAGAGGAAGAAGGCAATCTTGCCTTCCTTCTCGCTCTCTTCTTTGCGGCCGATCCAGATGACTTCACCGGAGGCGCAAAGCAAGTCCAGGTCGTCTTTGCGATAACCGATCACCCGGGAAGGGAACACAACGGTCTCCCAATGCGAAGCGGGCAAGAAGAAGCCTTGCAGCCGCTCGATTACCATGCGCAAGCCGTCGATTCCGCTCAGCTGTGAGCCGGAGAGAGCGTGCTGGAGCATGGACATATGAGCGCACCAGCGAATAGGGTCGATCGGCTCGGCTTGTTTCCGTGCTTGCTCCATGGTCAGGCGTATCAGACGCTTGGCCACTTGGCGGCTCGTCCATATCCGCTCGTCATCACTGTCGGCGAAAGGAGCGGACTCGATCCGATCGAGCTGCAGCAGCACCTCGGGAATATGCGCTGACTCAGCCGGTGACAGCTGCGGATAGCGCTCACGCAGCTCTTCTTCGGTAAAAGAAAGCCGGTGGTCCGCGAAGCGACCGGCAATAAAAGCGATGGCGCTGTCGCTCCCGGGAAACGCAGCGTACATGTCCTGCTCCTCTGCGCATATCCAGCGATGCTGCCGGAGGCCGATCGGTTGCTCCGCGATACGCCCTGCTTCGCGCAGAGCTTGCAGCCAGCCCGGTACGGATTCACCGGCTATGGCCGTCAGCTCCTCGGTCGACAGATCGCCGCGCTGTTTAAGCAGCATATACAGCTCTTCGGCGTTTGACGGCGCTTGTCGGCCGCCGATTTCCAAGCGCTCTTGCTCCGTCTGCGCAATGGCTGGATCGACCGCTCGTTGAACAGCCTCTTCGCCGAAGAGCTGTCCTGCCAGCGACTTGCTCACGCTCAGCAGTTGGAGCTGCGTCGCTTCGCTCAAGCCATCGCCTTCATAGAGCATCATGTTGGCGTAGTCGGCGAGAAATTGAACGGCAAAAGGCGATGGCGCATGCGATTCCTTAACCAGTACCTCGATTTGGCCGGCGGCGATGGCTTCGAGCAACTGCTTCAGTCCATTTGTATCGAGATAGTCGTGCAGACATTCCCGCATGGCCTCCTCAAGATAAGGGAACTGCTCGGCATAGGGGAGCGACTGCTTCAGCAGTTCTGCGCAGCGCAGACGCTTCTGCCACATCGGCGTGCGAGTGAAGCTGCGGGAGAGGAGTAACGACGTCTCTGCAATGCGACGGAATGATAACCCGAGAAACGGGGAGCCCGTGATCGCTTCGGTGAGAAGCGACTCCACGCTGTCCGCCGTAATTTGCCACAGCGTCTGCAGCCAGGAGGCATCCCAATCCGGCACGACCAGCTCGATGCCGTTGTCTTTGGCGTTGCCGTACATCGAGTAGGGCAGGAGTCGTTGAAATTGCCGCTCGATTGCGAGCAGCCACGTTCGGTTGACGCGTCTGCCAAACGGATTATGGATAATGATGCGGGTCTGGTTCATCAGATCGCGATAATGCTCGATGATGATCCGCCGCTCGGTCGGCAGCCCAAGCGCATGATGCTGGGACTGGATGAGTCCGATCAGCTCAGAAGCCGCGTAATGATCGAGCCCGTATTCGGCGTCGAGCCAGGCGATGGTGACGTCTTCCCGTTTTCTCGCCAGCTCGGAGTCGCTTTTATTCGCGGGGTCATCCAGTGCCAGCCTAGCGGAAAGCTGCTCCAGAAAATGCCCGAGCTGAATGCCGACCTCCACGCTTCGGCTGGCGTTCTCCGCCTGCCAGAAAGGGATCTCGCTAAAGCGATTCGGCGCTTCTTGAACATAAACGCGGTCGTTCTCGATGCTGCTAATCATCCAGGAACTTGTTCCAAGCTGAAACACGTCGCCAACGCGGCTTTCAGCTATATAGGTCTCATCCAGCTCGCCTAAGTGTGTGCGGCTGTCCGCATGATGAACGGGATACGCGGAGCTTTGCGGAATGGTGCCTGCGCCGGTAATGGCGGCCATGGATGTATTGGCCCGTTTGCGGAGCATGTCGGTGGCGCGGTCCCATTCCATCAGAGGCCGGGCGAACGGATAAAATCCCGACAGCACCTTGAGCGCCGCTTCCAACCGTTCTCGTGGAAAACCGCGGAAACATTCGCTATGTATGATGAGTTTGTACAAAGCATCTACGGAGATATCTTCCGCCGCAACGATGGACGTCATATGTTGCGACAAGACGTCGAGCGGCTCTCGCGGCAAGGTGATCGCTTCGATGTCGCGCCTGCCGATGTTGCGGCAGAGCACTGTCGCCTCCGGCAGCTCGCTGCGCGATCGCGCGATGATGAAGCCGCGGCTCACATCGCCGACGGCGTGACCGGCGCGGCCGATCCGCTGAATGCCGGCGGCTGCCGCTTTGGGCGAGTCGACCTGAATCACGAGGTCGACATGGCCCACGTCGATGCCGAGCTCGAGCGAGGAGGTGGCGACGAGGCAGCGCAGCTCGCCGGCCTTGAGCATGCGCTCGACCTCAAGCCGCCGATCGCGCGAGAGGCTGCCGTGATGGGCGCGCGCCAGCTCGTAGCCCGCGTGCTCGTTGAGCCGCAGCACGAGCCGCTCGCACATGCGGCGGCTGTTCACGAACAGCAGCACGGAGCGTGCGCCTTCCATCAGCGCCATCATCCGCTCGATGATGGGCTGCCAGACGCCATCGCGCGTGCGGGCAGGGCGGCTGAGGTCCGGCATCGTCACCCGGACCTCAATGGACTTGGTCATCGCGCTCTCGACGATGACCACCCGGCGCTGCGCATACCCGAGCGGATGCACCGGCTCGGTCTCGCCAAGCTGCCCCGAGAAGAACGCGCTCGCGCCAAGCTCGCCGTGCAGCGCCGCACCATCCCGCGCCGCAGCCCCGCCATCGCCCGCGCTCGCGCCAAGCTCGCCGTGCAGCGCCGCACCATCTCGCGCCGCAGCTCCGCCGTCGTTCGCGCTCGTGCCAAGCCCCGCGCCTGCCGGCGGCTCCCAGCCGCCAAGAAATCGCGCGACTCGCGACAACGGCTTCTGCGTCGCAGACACGCCGATCCGCTGCACGGGCTGCGCCGCGAGCGCGGACAACCGCTCCAGCGAGAGCGACAAATGCGCGCCGCGCTTGTCGCCGGCAAGGCTGTGAATCTCGTCGACGATGACGGTCTCCACCGTTCCGAGCATGCTGCGGCCTTTTTCCGAGGTGAGCAGCAGGTAGAGCGACTCCGGCGTCGTCACGAGCACGTCGGGAGGGCGCCTCGCCATGCGTGCGCGTTCACTGGAAGGCGTATCGCCGGTCCGCACCGCCGAGCGGATGCCCGGCCATGCCTCAGAAGCGTCACCGCCTTCGCCACTTTCAAACCGCTCAATGTCCTCCATAAACCCGACCAAATGGTGCTGAATATCATTGTTGAGCGCTTTTAGCGGCGTAATGTACAGCACCCGCACGCCGGATGACAAAGCTTTTCCCCGTGCGGCAGCGGCCAGCTTGCGCTGAGCAAGCCGATTCAAGCATGGCAGCAATGCCGCCAGCGTTTTGCCCGAGCCGGTTGGCGCTGCGATCAGTGTATGACGGCCTTCCACAATGGCGGCCCATGCTTCCAGTTGGACAGGGGTAGGCTCACCGAACGTATGCCCAAACCAGCCGGCCAGCGTCTTATGAAATCCCGCGAGCGCGGGAGAAGAGAGTGACATGGCGGAACCTCCTTTTCTATGAAAAACCCAGAACGTATAATTTCATCTCCAGAGGACGTTAGCAGCTACTTTTTTACGGTAAAGCGCACCTCAGAGCCCTTTTTTCAGCAAAAGAACTCGCTAAAAAATTCTAACGAATCCCACAGGTCTTATATCGGCCAATAATCACGATATAAAAATCTAACGAATCCTACAGGTCTTATTTGGCCGGAAATTGCCCTTTTCCAGCCCAATTCACCTAAATAAGACCTCTACGATTCGTTAGAACCGAAAAGTAGTGATTTTCTCTAAAATAAGACCTCTACGATTCGTTAGCGTGCAACCACTGCATTAACACGGAAGACCGCTGCCGCTGACCCCGGCTCGAAGCCCGTCCCGGCGAACAGCAGCTCCACCGCTTCTCGGCACCGGCCGTCGAGCCAGCGTCTTTCACCATTTCCTTGCCACTCAGCCGTCGAGCCAGCGTCTTCCACCGTTTACTCGGCACACAGCCGTCGAGCCAGCAGCGCCTTTCGCCCTTTCCTCGGCATCAGCGATCCCACCGACGCCTTTCTCCACCGTCACGCCAACGCCCATCCCACATCTATCATCCTACTATTCATCATGAGTCAATCGATTCCTCTTTAGACAGAACTCGCCGTCCGATCCTGCTAAAAATCGGTCATTTGTTAAGCTTCGTTACATAAACTTTTAAAAAAGAATCCATACGGGAGGAATCCGGGATGGCAGGATGGCGGGACAGCTTAGAGAATCGGCGGGCGGAGTGGAAGAAGCTTGAGGTGGGTTTTACCGATACGCTGGCGGGACGTCGCGTGCTGCGGGTGACGGGGCCAAGAACGCCGCGCTTGACGACGCCGGTGACGAAGGCGGTTCGACAAGAGGAGCTGAAGGCCGTGGCCGATACGTTCGATGCGGGGCTTGCTTGTTTCTGCCTCGCGGAGCTGCCGGCGGGGGAGCGTCAATCTTTCCTCGAGGCCTGGCATGAGCGGCTTGCCTCCGGCGCGATCGTCGTCATGGCCGACCGCCGGAGCGAGGGCTGCGCGACGCCGATCGAGCTGCATGATCTGTTTGCGCCGCTCGGCAGCAAGCTCGATGTCCAGGTGGGCCGAACATTTTGGTGGGTGCGCTACTTAAGGCGGTAATCCCGAATACGCCCCTTAGCGAAACAAAAGAAGCCGCAGATGCTTGTCCCGAAGGACGAACAGCTGCGGCTTCTTTTGTGCTCACACAGGCACCTGAGGACGGTGCGGGTCAATCTTACTCGTCGCCGCCGCCATCTGCTTCGTCGGAAGGCTCGTCCGCGTATTTCTCATACGTGCTCGGGCTCATCACGCGGCGTGCTGTAACGTACCGTTTGGAGTAGTAGGAATCGCTTAGAGCGCTGATGGTAACACCTTTGCTGCTGGAGGAGTGTGCAAACTTGCCTTCTCCAACATAGATGCCGACATGCGAGATTCCTTTGCCAGTCGTATTAAAGAATACGAGGTCGCCGGGAATCAAATCCGCTTTCGCGATTTTCTTGCCCAGCTGTGCTTGCGAACGGGATGCATGCGGGATATCCACGCCGAGTTTATTAAACACGTACATGGTGAATCCGGAGCAGTCAAACCCTTTCGTGGTCGTGCCGGTGTACACGTAAGGTGTACCGATCAGATCTGAGATGACCCCATCCATTTTGGATTGCGCGAAAACGCTTCCTGTTTGAAAAAGTAGAAGCATCGCCAGTCCGATCAAAAGTGCAGAAACCTTTTTCAAAGCGGGAAACTCCTTCCAGTGCCTACGAGGTTAGCTGTGGGGTTCGGTTGAAGGCTCCCTATGATCACCTCTGGCATTCCGCGTCTTGCTTTGCGGATGTCGGGATCAATTCACCCAAGATGGTTCCCCCGTTTCCCGTGATGGGAATTCGGCAAAATTTTCATTTCTAGGCATAATTATTCGATCATTTTCTTCCTTCTCCTTCCTAGTTCACAACTTGTTCACAAATTAAAATTATTAGAATGCAACCTTTTGCCTCTCATTTTCGTATAGCGGCCGCTGGTTTCAGCCTTTTTAGAGGCTCGCTCACGTCCCCGCCCGCCTTGCAAAGCATGTCTCATCTTGAACACAAACCCATGTCAAAAAAACCCGCTCTGTCGAGGGGTTTGTCTTATATATGCCAGTTATTAGTGAAAAAGGAGACCGTCCCACTGTCATCAACATGACATGGTGGGCGGCCTCCCCGCATGGATTAGACTTGTTTCGACTGCCAGGCATCATACTGGGCGGCTACCGTCCACACCTTCATGATCGTTCGAATCAGCTGGTAGCCTTGATGCAGGATAAGCGCCAGCAGGCCCGCCCAAAGCAGCGATACGGAGGCAATTGTCATACTGAGCACGGCTCCGATGGCCCACATTAGAATGGAGATGCCCGCGAAAGGCAGGAAGTTCGCGATGCACGTCCATAAGGACCGGAAGGCGCCGGTTCCGGCGACTGCTCCGAACTGCATGGAGAGGAAAAGCAGGTGGAGCAGAACCGCCCAGGCGAGCCAAGCGCCCGCCCACGGTCCGGCTTGCTGCGCAAACTCCAGCAGGGAGTTGCTTCCCAGCAGTTTCGTTAACGCCCGCGGCAACAGCCAGATGGCCGGCAGAAGGGTGAGCGTCGTCTCGATTAAGTAAAGCAGCGCTACCGGCTTCCAAGCCGCTCGAATGCCTTTTAGAAATTTCGTGCCGGTATCATCCGTCACATGGTGGAGGGAGTGGAACAGCCCTGCATTGAGGAAAGGGGTGATCACGATGCGCCCGGCCAGAAGCCCGCAGAAGAGCCAGAGATAGGGGCGGACCAGATCGGTCTTGATGAGCTGGAACTGCGCCTCCGTCATGAAGAGCTGAACGGCTGTGCCGCTGCTGCCAATGCTGTCCGGGAACCTTTTTAGCAGCGGTACGGTTATGCCTTCAATGGTTCGATAGAGGAAGAAGCCCCATATCAACTCATATAGAAACAGCATAATGATAATGTAGAAGTGCTTAACGGTCAGTCGCCAGCCTTGCTTCAGATGCGTTCTCATTTATCATCACCTCCTGGAAATAGTAGTGTGGGACTCATCACCATGCGATGGAAGCAAATATGCTCTCAATGAGCTTGGAGACGCCGACACTCCAGCGAGTGCGTGATTTCTCCGCCAGCTCGGCTTTCATAAAGTTATTGATATGTTTGTTGTCGAGCACGTTGTCGTTGTGCGGATCGACGGCGGCCCACAGCAGCTTGGAAGGGTGCACGATTTTATATTGAATGTGGGTTTCTTGGCCATCCCACACTTTAGGCATCAGCGTACCGTCGGCAAAATGGAACACGACCGACACCGGCCCGGAGCTGCCGCCAGTCTTCTTAATGAGTACGACCGATTCGTACTGCGTCTCATTGCCTTGCTTCACCGGCCGTACATGAATGGAAGCGACCGAGTAATCGGACATGGCATTCCCGTACACGAAATGACTGAAGTAATCGTTCCACTTGGTTTTCGTTACGGTTTCCACGACGCGCTGGAAGTCGGCGGTGGAAGGATGCTTGAATTTATATTTTTGGAAATAAGTCCGCATAATCTTGCGCATCGTCTGGGCTCCGACCTGCTTCTCGATGCCGAAGAGCACCAGCTTCGCGCGCATGTACACATTTTCGGCATAGTGGTTGTTGCTGTGGTAGGACCAGGACAGCTGCTTCAGCGGGGCCGGGTCCGTCATGTAGCTTGCTTCCACCGGCAAATTCGGCTCCACGCCGTATTCGCTCTCCATCACTTTGTCCTCTGCATAGGAGGTAAAGCCTTCATCGAGCCATGCCTCTTCGAATTCATTGGAGGCAACCATGCCGTACCAATATTGATGGCCGATCTCGTGGACGACCGTTCGCTCCAGATCGTAGCCGGGATTCTCGTTCTCCGCGGCGAACGCGGTTATAAGTGTCGGGTATTCCATTCCGCCGGCGCCGTTGCCGCCTTTAGGCGGAACCACGACGGAGAGCGTGGTATAGGGGTAAGCGCCGTACCATTGCGCATATTTGGCGAGCGCGGATTTGGCTGCGTGCATATAGCGGTCCTTGAATTTGGCGTGCAGCGGATCCAAGTACAGCTTGATCCTTACGCCCGGAACGCCGTCCGTGGAGAAAGGCTCCTCCGCATAGACGAAATCCGGTGAGGCCGACCAGCCAAAATCATGCACATCATCGGCGTAGTACTGGTAGGTTTTGCGTCCGTTAGATACGATGGAAGGTTTGGTTTGGAAGCCGGTAGCCGCTACCTTATAGCTGTCCGGAACATTGATCTTCACGCTGTAGATGCCGAAGTCGCTGTAAAATTCCGAATTGCCGTGATACTGATGGATGTTCCAGCCTTCGGCCGCTCTTCCGCGCGTGCCCGCTGTCTCATACACGCACAGCTTCGGAAACCATTGGCCGGCCATAATGAAGTTGCCGGAATAGCCCATCCGCGCGAACACTTCAGGGAGCTTGACCTCGAATTTCATGCGAAGCGTGACGCTTTTGCCCGGTGCGACAGCCTGGGGCAGCCGCAGCTTGGCCAGCGTTAAATCATTCGGATTGCTGTCATCGGGCTGCACATAATGCAGACGAGGGAGGAGGCTGTAGCCTTCGGTCGTCTCCAGGGAGAGCAGGTTCATGTAGCCGATGCTGTCCGCAGTCGCTTTATCGTTGCGGAGCTGACCGCCGGATTCTCTCATGAAGGTGGTGTCTTTGGAGCGGAAGGCATTCGGATACAGATGGAAATACATCTCGGATACCTGCTGCCTGCCGGGGTTTGTCCATGTGACAGACTGCTCCCCGATCAACATATGCGTATCCTCTTGAAGTTTCACATCGATGTGGTACTCCGTAACCCGTTTGCTGAGCGACACCGGCTTTGGCTGCATCACAATATCGGGCTCCGGAGCAGTGGACGGAGCAGCAGGCTTCGGCGCCGTGTCTTTCTTGGCAGGAGCGGAGGCGTATGTATATTGCGAAACCCAGGCATCTCCGAACCCTTGCCTTGCCGTTAAGCCCAGAATCACGGCGACGAGGGCAAAGAGTAGAAAACGTTTGGCGTTACGTGGATTCATTGAAAGATTCCCTCCCGTTGACAAGCATCTAAAGCATGTATATGTTTGCTTTTCCGAGATTATTAGCTAAAATGGAATTAATGTACGGACAGGCGCTAAAACCGCGCCGGACGTGGAATTCGCAGTGTTTTGGAGATGGGAGTTGAAGCGTAAGATGAGTGATCAAGAGAAAGAACAACAGCCCGTGGAGAAGAAAGAGAAGAAGTCTCTCTCTTTGAACGTGGTGAGCAATAAGGAACATAAAGGCTTTGGTGCGGGGACGATTGACCTGAGCAGCGTGTCCTGCGTCATGATCGATAACGGCGAGGCTTATATTGATGTAGGCGCGATGCATGCGAAGAGCAAGATCGAGAAGGGGATCAAATTCAGCACGAACAAGGAAGATGTGCCTAACGGCCGTCTGTGCTGGATCGTCTGGGTAGCCGTTGACCGTAATGAAGAAGGCTCGTTCTATGCAGGGGCAACCGCTTGCCCGATGCTGGTGGACACCGAAGCGCGCAGAGGCTGGAAGATCCTTGCCCAGCACGTCAACAACTTGGATTATGCGATCAAACGCCGTTTCGTGCTCGATGAGCTTGGAACGGAAGAGAAAGCGGCGCTCAAGAAGCTGCTCGTCACCAACAATCAGGAGTGGTGGGACCGCTCGCCGGATAAGTTGAAGGAAGCACTGAACGTTTAATGTAAATTGCGTAATGTATGACAAGCGCTTTTGCTGCCGAATAAGCCGTTTTGCCGTCTCTCTTACGTGGAGAAAGGTGAAGCGGCTTTTTATTATTCTGTTGTTTCGAAGAGCATCCTGATTATGGTATAGTCGAAATACAGAACGTTTGTTCTAAAATTAGGGGGAACCGGCATGAATTTACCGCGCGTATCGCGCAATCATTATTCGGAGCTGCTCCGGCGCTATCTGCTTCCGCAGAAGCGGACATTAATCGGTCTTGCCTTCCTGCTGTTCCTGTCGATCGGCTTACAGCTGATCAACCCGCAAATCATCCGCTTCTTTATTGATACCGCACAATCGGAAGGCAGTTTGAAGCCGTTGCTTATCGCGGCCTGCCTGTTCATCGGGTTTTCCCTTGCGCAAGGGGCGGTATCGGTCATAGCTACATACTTCAGTGAGAACATCGGTTGGAAAACAACGAATGTGCTCCGCGGGGACTTGGCGGCGCACTGTCTGTCGCTGGATATGCCGTTTCATAAGTCGCATACATCAGGCGCTATTATTGAACGGGTGGACGGAGACGTGAATGCGCTGGCGAATTTCTTCTCCAGCATGATCATTAACTTAGTCGGCAATTTCTTGCTGATGGTGGGCATCTTGATCCTGCTGTTTCGGGAGAGCTGGTTAATCGGCGCCGGCATGACGGTGTTCGTGATTGCGGCGATTCTGGTCATCCAGCGCATACGGAAGCTGGCTGCGCCGCTGTGGAAGGATTGGCGGCAAGCCAATGCCGATCTGTACGGCTTCATCGGCGAACAGCTGGAAGGGACGGAGGATATCCGGGCCAATGGGGCTTCCGGGTTCGTGATGAATCGCTTCTACGGCATGCTGCAGCGGATGCTGCCGCTTCGCGTGAAGGCTTTTTTGGGCTTTGGCGCGATGTGGAGCACGACCATCGTTGTTTTTGCATTAGGGAATGCGATGGCATTCGCAATTAGTGCCTATCTATGGAAGGCGGGCTCTATTTCGATCGGTACGGTGTATTTGATTTTCTATTACACGGAGCTGCTTACGAAGCCGATTGAGAAGATCCGCACCCAGATGGAGGATTTGCAGAAAGCGGACGCCAGCATATCGCGTATTCGGGCATTGTTCGAGACGCGATCTTCTATCGTTGACGGACCCGGAGCAACACTCCCTTCCGGCGCGCTTGGTGTGAAGTTCGATGAGGTTACTTTCAGCTACGAGGATGGTACGGGCGAGCCTACGCTTGATCGCTTGGTTTTGGACTTGAAGCCCGGCGAAGTGCTCGGCCTGCTCGGCCGGACAGGGAGCGGGAAGTCGACGCTGGCCCGGCTGCTGCTGCGGTTCTATGATCCGCAGGAAGGGAGCGTGTCCTTGGGCGGAACGGATATTCGCAAGTTGAAGCTAAGTCAGCTTCGCAACCGTGTTGCGATGGTTACGCAGACGATCGAAATTATGGAGGGCACCATTCGGGATAATCTGACCTTCTACGATGATGCTATACCGGATGAGCGAATCATTGCCGTCTTGCATCAGCTTGGGTTAACAAGCTGGTACGAGGCGATGCCGGAAGGGCTGGACACGCGGCTCGCTTCCGGCGGAGGAAGCCTCTCTGCAGGAGAAGCTCAACTATTGGCTTTTGCCCGCGTCTTTCTGACCAATCCGGGCCTTGTCATCATGGATGAAGCTTCGTCGCGTCTTGATCCGATGACGGAGCAGCGCATTGAGCAGGCCATCAGCACGCTGCTTGCGAACCGTTCTTGTATTATCATTGCGCATCGATTGGCTACCGTGCAGCGGGCCGACAGTATCCTGATTCTTGAGAACGGCCGCGTCGTCGAAGCAGGCAGCAGAACGGCGCTTGCATCCGATCCGGCATCGCGTTTCAGTGCCATGCTGGCAACCGGTCTTGAGGAGGTGCTCGTATGACGACTTTTCAATTTCTAATGGGGCTCATCACATACCGGACATGGCGTTATGTCATCAATGCGACCGCTTGGACGGTCATTTACATGGTGCCGATTATTCCGGGGCTTATAACCAAGGAGTTCTTCGATTCGCTCACAGGCGACGCTTCCCTGCAGATGGGGACTTGGGGCATTATCGCGCTGCTTCTCGCTGCGGCGCTCGCCCGTGTTGTTCTGATTATTGTCGGATTCATCACCGACGTGAATTTCCGCTTCCGCATGGGGATGATGCTGCGCCGTAATATGCTGAAGCATGTGCTGAAGCAGCCCGGTGCACGGGCGATTCCGTGCTCGCCGGGAGAAGCGATCAGCTATTTCCGCGATGACGTGGAACAGTCCGAGGAAGCGGCCAGCTGGTCGGTCGATGTGTTCGGCATGACCTGCTTCGCTTTGGTCTCCAGCTATATTTTGATCGGGATCGACGCGCAAATGACCCTGCTTGTATTCGTGCCGCTCGTTCTCGTTGTGGCAGTTGCGCAGCTGGCGACCTCCAGATTGCAGAAGTATCGCGCGGCCAGTCGCGAAGCGACCTCTCGTGTGACGGGGGCAATCAGCGAAATGTTCGGGAATGTGCAGGCCATTCAGATTGCCGGTGCGGAAGAACGTGTCATCGAGCGCTTCCGCAAGTTTAATGATACGAGGCGTCAAACGATGCTGAAGGATAAGCTGATGGGCGAGGTGCTGGATTCCATCTTTACGAATTCCGTGAACCTTGGCATCGGCCTCATTCTCTTGCTCGCAGGCCAGAAGCTCCGCGGAGGCTCGTTCACCGTCGGTGATTTCTCGTTGTTTGTCTACTATTTGACGTTCGTAACCTCGATTATTACGAATGTAGGCAAGTTCATTACGTATTTCAAGCAGATGGGTGTCGCGCTGGATCGGCTGAAAGGTCTGCTTCAAGGCGCGCCTGCCGGCGTGCTCATATTGAAGGAAGGGCTGCGGCTCCGCAAAGGCAGCGCTGTGAAAGAGAACGCAGCGGCTGCTGCGGGGGCGGTGGCAACGGGTCCATCGGATGCAGAACCGCTGCGTTCCTTGGAAGTCGAAGGGTTAACCTATCGGTTCCCCGAGACGGGGAGAGGAATCGAGGATATTCGGCTTAAGCTGGATGGCGGGTCGTTCACCGTTGTAACCGGCGCGATCGGTTCCGGGAAGACGACGCTTATCCGGACATTGCTCGGGCTGCTGCCTAAGGATGAAGGAACGATCGTGTGGAATGGAAAGACCGTTGTTGATCCGGGTACCTTCTTCACGCCGGCGAACAGCGCGTATTCGGCGCAAATTCCGCGGATGTACAGCGATACGCTGCGCAACAATATTTTGCTCGGTCAGCAGGAGCGAGGGGATGACTTGCAGCAGGCGATTCATACGGCCGTGATGGAGTATGACCTCGACCATTTGCAGAACGGACTGGAGACGATGATCGGGCCGCGCGGGGTGAAGCTCTCCGGCGGTCAGATGCAGCGAACGGCAGCTGCGCGCATGCTCGTGCGCGATGCACAGCTTTATGTGTTCGACGACGTATCGAGCGCGCTCGACGTCGAGACCGAGCAGAAGCTGTGGGAGCGGTTGTTCCAGAGCAGGGGCGACGCGACCTGCTTGGTCGTTTCGCATCGCAGAGCGGCGTTGACGCATGCCGATCATATTATCGTCATGAAGGATGGCCGCATCGAAGCGGAAGGGACGGCGGAGGAGCTGCTGCGCATAAGCGCGACCTTTCAGGAGCTGTGGAGCGGGGATGAACGGACGGCCGATGCTGCATTGCCCGAAGGGGCAGCGCTTCAGCCGGAAACATAGGAAAAGCCTCTGCAGGCGGCAAGTTGCCTTGGCTGCAGAGGCTTTTTTCGTGGTGATTTGCGTGTGGAGGCGTGGGCGATCCGATCCGATTCGGTCCGGTTAGATCGGCATTTCCTTGCCGGTGTAATCCACGAATTGAAAACCGAGCGCTTCCGGGACGATACGGCGCTCCAATAGGTCGACGATTCCGCGGGCGCTGGCACGCGGGTCGGTTGGAGCGTTCTCGCCGCCCATATCCGTCTTCATCCAGCCGGGGTGAATGCTGAGCACCTGAATGCGGCGTTTGTTTACATAGCGGTGAAGCTGCTGCGAGAACATATTGAGCGCCGTCTTCGAAATGCTGTAGGGATAGTCGCCGGGATAGGCGTTCGTAATGCTGCCTGCCTCGGACGAGATATTCAGAAGCGCGCCATTCGATTCCGTAAGCAGAGGCAGAAAATGCTTCACGACCCGCATAGGCCCGTACAAGTTAACCTCGAATGCTTGCGCAACGTCGTTCATATCGAGCTCTTCTATTTGAGTGTTGCGGGCATTGAGGATGGCCGCGTTATTGACGATCGCGCCAAGTGTTCGGCCTTCGCGCTTCAATGCGGAAGCGAGCCCGGCAACGCTCTCTTCGCTGGCAACATCGAGCTCGGCTATAATGAGCCGGTCCCCGTACGTTGCGCTAAGTGTCGCTAGCTTGTCGCCGCTCACATCGCGAACCCCGGCAATCACGCCATGTCCGCGCTCAAGTGCCTCGGCGGCAATCGCTAAGCCAAGTCCGCGGCTTGCGCCGGTTAGCAGTATATTCATGCTCACTGATCACTCCTATTTATCGTTCTCAAGCAGCTCGACGAGCACCTTCAATGCCGGGATGGTATCTATATAAGCATACCGCCCGCCTGTATATTCACCCTTCTGCTGAAGCGGGAAACCTTTCCCCTCCAGCAGCATGATCTTCTCTTTCATGCCTTCGATTTCAAAAGCGATATGATGCGGCCCTTCCCCATGCTCGTCCAAATAATTTCGCCACGTGCTCGGATGTTCGTCCGGTTCAATCAATTCAAGCTGCAAAGAGCCCATATCAATAAAAGCGAGCTTAGCCCGCGCCACGGTGGAAGCGCCGTTAAACTCCGTTTGCGCCTTATCCACCGTATCGGTAATGATCGCCTGCGGCTTATCGATCCCGAAAAAATCCGCATAAGCTTGACTCACTTGTCGATATCGTTGACGAGTATGCCGATTTGCGTAATGACTTTATTGCCGAGTAGTCCTGACAACAGCGAACACATCCTCTCCATAGTTGGGAAGCCAGACATAGACGATTACACAATCTTCCATACACTTACACAGCTATCTTATCCAATCGTCAAAAAGAGTGTCAATTCCCAGCTGCAAGCTATTCACCTGTCAGGGGGTTACCGAAATGCTGAGGAAAAAGCATGAGTGGCTCCCAGAGCAACACAATGGTGGAGGAGCGCCGAAATGAGCGAAAGAGTAGCTTTTAGGGCAACACATTGGTGGGGGAACGGCGAAATGATCGAAAAAGTAGCTCTCAGGGCAACACATTGGCGGGGATGCGTCGAAGTGAGCTCTTGAGTAACTAACTTTTAGAGGTGTTTATTTACGTGAGAGGTAACAGGTACCGTACATTGGACCCAACAATGCAATTTAGTTGAAAGAGAGGAACCTAATGCCGTTCATTGAGCGCAAATCGCCGAGTTAAGCTCATGAAAGGTACTGGTTACCGCTCTTAATTTGGAGGTGGGAGTAATAAGCGTGCGTAGAGAGCTACATATGTAGTAATTGAAGGTTTTTGATCTCATGAAGCACACGAGGAGATCTACATTTCAGCAAAATGTATGATTTCGTGCAAAGAAGCACGCGAGGAGATCTACATGTGAGAGAAGCGTACAAGGTGCATCCCACTCGCCTGACAGCACAAAAAAGGGTTACCTCGCGCATCCGAGAACTCGGATGGCAAAGCAACCCTTTCCCACCGCGGCTAGCCTATGGACTACCACGCATTGGAAGCTCTACTGCGACTAGCCCATGGACTACCCCAAGGCAAGCTCTATCGCGACTAGCCTACGGCAAACTCCCGCCGCGACTAGCGCCCACTAGCCTCAGCTCAAACGCTAGTTCGACCACCAGCGCTTGAGCTGCTTCCACCAGTGGCGCGTCTGCTCGGCTTGCGCGCCGCTGTCTTGCGCACCCGAGGCATCGCCTTCGCCGTGAACGCCGCAGACCTCTACCGGCTCGGTGCCGCTGACGAAGGATTCGAGCCGCCGGTCCGGGCAGGACTTCCCGGCGAGTTTGCCGCTCTGCGGGTCGATGTAGACGGATACGACGCCATCGGGCAGCGGGAAGATCTTCGGCGGAATGGCGGACAGCGCCGCTTCCGTGTAGGAGGCGAAGATCGGCGCGGCACGGCGCGCTTCCACGGGCGTCAGCTTGCGGCCCTTGTCGTAGCCGACCCAGACCGCCGTAGCCAGCTCCGGCGTATAGCCGACCAGCCAAGCGTCCGTTGCGGTCGTGCCGGTTTTGCCGGCGACGGGGCGCTTGATCATCGCCGAGACGCGGTTGCCGGTTCCGCCGGTTTCGAACACGCTCTCCATCAAGCTGGTGAGCACATACGCATGCGCGGCATCGACTACGGCGGAGGAAGCGGGCTGTGCTTCGTACAGTACCTCGCCTTTGGCGTCCTCAATGCGCAAGATCGCCGTCGGCTCCATGCGTACACCGCCATTGGCAAATGCGCTGAATGCCGATGCCATCTCGAAAGGACTAACCGGGAAGGTGCCTAGCGCCAAGGAAGGCACCGGCTTCATCGGGCTCTCGATGCCAAGCTTCCGAGCCATGGCGATGACCTTCTCCGGTCCGACGGTCATGATGGAATTGACCGCATAGATGTTGTCGGAGCTCGCGATGGCCTGACGCATATTAATGAAATCGCCAACGTACTTGCTGTTGTAGTTGCTCGGCGAATACGTCTTGCGGCCTTCATCATAGGTGAAGATCGTCGGCGTACTCTTAAACTGCGATACCGGCGTCAATACCCCTTCCTGCAGGGCGGTTAAATACAGAATCGGCTTAAAAGACGACCCCGGCTGCCGCGTCTTGGCAAAAACGCGATTATACTGGTTGGTCTTATAATCGCGGCCGCCGACCATCGCCTTGATGTAGCCGGTACGCGGATCGACGGAGACGAGCGCGGCCTGCTGCTCGGAATCCGCCGGGATTCCGGAAGCGACAGCCTCTTCCGCCGCGCGCTGCGCATCGGGATCCAGCGTCGTATAGATGCGAATACCGCCTTCGCTCATCGTCCGCTCGTCGATGCCAAGCTTATCGACCGCCATATAGCGCACATAATCGCGGAAATATGGCGCGGTTCCGGCCTGTTTGCTCGTTCCGAGCGGCACGAACCGAAGCAGCTCAGCGCCCGCCGCTTCGGCGTCGGGCTGCAGCAGAATTCCTTGATCCACCATCGTTTGGAGGATGGTGCGCTGCCTGTCCTTGGCATTTTTCATATCCATATAGGGGGAGTAGTACTTGGGGCCTTTCGGAATGCCCGCCAGCATTGCACTCTCAGCTAAAGTGAGCTCCGACGCGTGTTTTCCATAATACAGCTCCGCTGCGGCTTCTGCGCCGTAGGCACCGTGGCCGTAATAGATTTGGTTCAAATACATCGCCAAAATCTCATCCTTGGAGTAATGCATCTCCAGCTGAATCGTATACATCGCTTCCTTCAGCTTGCGCGACCAGGTCCGCTCATGCGTCAAATACAGGTTGCGGGCGAGCTGCTGGGTCAGCGTGCTTGCTCCTTGCTTGCGCGACATATTTTCAACGTTAACGACCGCCGCACGGGCCATCCCTTTCATATCGAAGCCGAGATGATCGTAGAAACGCTGATCCTCGATGGCGAGCGTAGCCTCTACAAGATAAGGCGAAATTTGCTTTAACGGCACCGATTGGCGGTTCTCGCCGGCATGAAACGTGTCAATGATATGGCCCTGCGCGTCGAGCATCTGCGACGTTTGGCTGATCGCCGAAGCGGGGAGCGCCTGCTCCCGCAAATAATAAAGGAAGCCGAAGGCGCATATGAACAGCAGCAGCAACGCCACGCCCGAATAAACCAGCCACCGTTTCACATGCTTCAGCAGCGGCATCCATTTTTCCAATTGAATAGAAACAGGCAGTCGGCGCTTCATGCCGCCGCCCTGCCTGAATATGGGTTTCAACCATCTTTTCATCTGCAAGTCTCCTAACCGGAAGAAAGTCCGCTTCATCCAACTAGTATGGAAAACAATGGGACACCCTATTCAGAAAGAGCGTTTGCGTATTATGAAATTTTTGTGCGAGGGTGGCAAAAGGTTGCTTTTTCCCCCCGTTAACTTATAATACAGATTGATACATTGGACCATATGATCAATAGCACCACTACATAAACGAAAGTAGGGATTTAACAATGGAATTGTGGTACACGGAGAAACAGACCCCGACTTATGGGATTACGATGAAAGTAAAAGAAACCTACGTCAGCGAGCAAACGGAATTCCAACAGCTTGATATGATCGAGACGGAAGAGTTCGGCACGATGCTTGTTCTGGACGGCATGGTTATGACAACGGACAAAGACGAGTGGGTTTATCACGAAATGGTCGCTCACCCTGTTCTATACACGCACCCGAATCCGCGCAAAGTGCTCGTTGTTGGCGGCGGCGACGGCGGCGTAATCCGTGAAATCCTGAAACACCCGAACGTAGAGAAGGCTGTTCTGGTTGATATCGACGGCAAAGTTATCGAGTACTCCAAGAAGTATCTTCCCCAAATCGCTTGCGGTTTGGACGATCCTCGCGTAGAAGTGATCGTGAATGACGGCTTCATGCACATCCACGATCACAAGAACGAGTACGATGTCGTAATGGTTGACTCCACGGAGCCGGTTGGCCCAGCGGTGAACCTGTTTACACGCGGCTTCTACCAAGGGATCTATGATGCCCTCAAGGAAGACGGCATCTTCGTAGCACAAACGGACAACCCTTGGTTTACGCCGGAGCTGATCTCGAACGTTAACCGCGACGTGAAAGAAGTGTTCCCGATCGTTCGCGTATTCTGGGCTAACGTGCCAACATACCCGAGCGGCCTGTGGACGTTCACAATGGGAAGCAAGAAATACGATCCGCTTGAAGTGGACGAGTCCAGCATCCCGGAAATCGATACTAAATATTACTCCCCGCGTCTGCACAAAGCGGCTTTCGTACTGCCGAAATTTGTGGAAGACCTGGTGAAGTAAGAGGAGACCGACGCAACCTATGAAACTCGATCAGAAATACTCCGGCAATGTGTTTATCCTTAGCTCGGATGACTATAACACGTCCAAAGCCGTTATTTACGGCATGCCAATGGACTTTACCGTATCGTTCCGCCCAGGCTCCCGTTTCGGCCCTCCGCGCATTCGCGAGGTGTCGATCGGTCTGGAAGAGTACAGCCCGTACTTGGATCGCAGCCTGGAAGATATCGAATATTTCGACGCCGGCGATTTGCTGCTGCCTTTCGGCAACGCGGCTCGCTCGCTTGAAGTGATCGGTGAATTCGTTCGCGGCGTATTGGACGACGGCAAAATGCCTGTCGGACTTGGCGGCGAGCATCTCGTGTCGTGGCCGATTTTCCAAGAGGTGTACAAGAAGTACCCGGACATGGCGATCATTCACTTTGATGCTCATGCGGATCTGCGTGAGTCGTACGAAGGCGAGCCGCTTTCCCACTCGACACCGCTTCGCAAAGCAGCCGGCCTTATCGGCGGCAAGAACGTCTACCAATTCGGTATCCGTTCCGGTTCCCGCGAAGAGTGGCAATATGCGCGCGAGAACATCAATTTCCACCCGTTCGAAGTGCTTGAGCCTTTGAAGAAAGTATTGCCTGAGCTTGAAGGCCGTCCTGTCTATCTGACGATCGACATCGACGTGCTGGATCCATCGGCGGCACCGGGAACGGGTACGGCGGAAGCCGGCGGCATCACGTCGAAGGAATTGATTGACGCGGTTCACGCCATTGCTCGTTCCGGCGTTAATATTGTCGGCTGTGACCTTGTTGAGGTAGCGCCGGCTTATGACCCTACGGAACAAACACAGATCGTCGCGGCGAAAGTCATCCGCGAAATGCTGCTTGGCTTTATTAAATAATAGCGAAGGATGGGAGCGATGCTCCCGTCCTTTTTTGTTGTTTTCTAAATAGCCTTCGTCGCTCTATTCAGCCTCCCAAATCAGGCTTCTTCTTTTTCGACGGTCAAGTTTCAGAGTGCCGGAATCAGCTATAAAATAACAATAAAGCAGCTCCGGTTAGAGGACTACCGCATGCCCGCCGCTTAGGGCTTCATTTTTTGGTCATAATGAATAGTAGTAGTCTAACAATTGAAGGGGGCGAGCAAGTTATGAGCCTATTGCCAATTCACGAGCGGCTCGCGGAGCTGTGGACGGTTCGAAGCAAGAGACAGCTCTCGGCGGAGGAGCTGGCAGACTTTGAGCATTGCTTGGCGGTGAACGCGATGATTTGCCGACAAGTTGCGAATTTGTACAATCTCTCGCTGCTGGCTTCGATGACAGGCGATACGGAATGGCAGCACGATATATGCCGCAAAATCGAACGGCTGACCGGAACGCCGCCGGCATCGCCTCAGCTCTAGCCGGGGCTTGAAATAAACGTCTCTTTCTGGTTTCCTATGGAGATGAGGGGAGGGACTGCGTGATGAGAGTACATTCATTTCCGCCGGAGATCGGCGATCGTGCGCGGGTGCTTGTCCTAGGCAGCATGCCGGGAACGGCTTCGCTCGCGAAGCACCAATATTACGCCCATCCGCGCAATCATTTATGGCCGGTGGTGTATGGCCTGTTCGGCCTAACGCCGGATGCGGACTATGAGGAACGGCTCGCTTTTGCCAAGGCTCGTGGAATTGCGCTCTGGGATGTCATTGAATCCTGTCAGCGGGAGGGCAGTCTCGATGTGAACATCCGGGAGGAGCGTCCCAATGACATTCCCGGCTTGCTGGCGGAGTATCCGGAAATTAGCTGCATTGTGTGCAACGGGGCGAAGTCGCATGACACGTTCTTGAAGTATTTCAAAAGCTTGCCCGAGCTCGGCGGCATTACGCTGCTCAAGCTGCCGTCGACCAGTCCGATTCCAACGGCCGCGATGCGCACGACTGCAGACCGGATCGAAGCTTGGCGCATTTTGCTGCCATACTTAATTCCGCTCGAACAGACCTAGGCAAACCTTCACAAGAGGCTTGCTTTTTTCGCGAGGTTGCATATAATAGGGAAAATACAGTCAGTAATAACAGCTACATACGATGAACGGGACAGTACCTTGCAGATCGGTGCTAGCAGCGAGCCGGGCTGGATGAGCGAATCATCCTTGGTGAAAGCCGGCGCAGCGGCGTAAGGGAAGCGGACCCGGGAGTAGATCCATTGAACATGCGGGGAGCTTGTTGAAGTGCGCCTCTGTAAGTAGATGAATCCGGTCACCCCGTTATCGTGCTTGAGAGGTTTTCGGCATGGCCGCCGCTGTTTGTTGTTCGTTGTTCGTGCAGCCATAATGAAAACCAGAAGAGTGGTACCGCGGAAATGAACCTCCGTCTCTTTATTAGAGACGGGGGTTTTATTTGTTTCTAACCACAAATCGGGGAGGATGAACATGATGAACCTGTTATTGCAATGGGCAGCTTCACAGCTGCAGCCGCATGTACCATCGCTGACCTATGAAGACATCGTGGCGCTGCTGGAGCTCCCGCCAAACCCGGAGCTTGGCGACGTCGCATTTCCTTGCTTTGCGCTGTCGCGTGAACTGAAACGCGCGCCGGCGGCGATTGCCGCAGAGCTCGCGGAGCGGATCGGTGCCGGAGCCGATTCCGGAACGTCGCCGACGATTCGCGCCGAAGCCAAAGGTCCGTACCTGAATCTCTTCCTCGTTCGGGAAGAGTGGGCACCGAGGCTGCTCGCTCCGCTGCTGCTGGCCGATTTCGGGCAATCGCAGGCCGGGACGGGTCAGCGCGTCATCATGGATATGTCCTCTCCGAATATCGCCAAACCTTTCGGCGTCGGCCACCTGCGTTCGACGATGATCGGCAACGCGCTTGCTCAGATGTACCGCAGCTCCGGCTACGAGGTTGTGACCGTCAACCATATCGGTGATTGGGGTACGCAGTTCGGCAAGCTGATGGAAGCGTATATGCGCTGGGGGGATGAAGCGAAGCTCAAGGAAGAGCCGATTCGCGAGAGCTTGCGTTTGTATGTCCGCTTCCATGAGGAAGCCGAGAAGGATCCGACTTTGGAGGACAAAGCGCGTCATTGGTTCTGGAAGCTGGAGAACGGCGATGAGGAAGCGCACCGGCTGTGGCGATATTTTGTCTCGTTCAGCATGGAGGAATTTGACCGCGTGTATACACGTCTTGGCGTGCGGTTCGACTATACGCTCGGCGAGAGCTTCTATAACGATAAAATGGCTGCCGTCGTCTCGCGCCTGCAAGATTTGCAACTGCTGGAGGAAAGCAACGGCGCGCAGGTTGTTCGTTTGGAAGAGGAAGGGTTGCCGCCATGCCTCATTCTGAAGTCGGACGGCACGACCATTTATCCGACGCGCGATCTAGCTACGGCACTCTATCGGAAGAACGAGATGGGCGGGGATTTACTGCTGTATGTGGTAGGGGCGGAGCAGAAGCTGCATTTTCAACAAGTGTTTGCCGTCTTGAAGCGCATGGGCGAGGAAGTGGCAGACCAATGCCGTCATCTCGCGTTTGGGCTGATGAAATTCGAAGGCCGCAAAATGTCCACGCGCAGAGGTCAGGTCATCTTCCTGGATGAGGTGCTGGACGAGGCCGTATCCAAGGCTGCAGCCATTATCGCCGAGAAGAATCCGGATTTGGAAGATGCGCGGGATACCGCTGAAGCCGTTGGGATCGGTGCAATCGTGTTCGGCGATTTGCTTCATCATCGCATGCTGGAAGTGGATTTCTCGCTGGATGAGGCGCTTCGCTTCGAAGGGGAGACCGGCCCTTACGTGCAATACACGGCGGCAAGAGCGTTCAAACTGCTGGCCAAAGGGAAGCTGACGTTAGCCGAAACCGAAACGCGCAGCTTATCCGGTGCAGTGAGCGGAAGCGATCTGGGGCGTTATCTCTCAGGGACTGCGGCGTGGGAATGCATGAAGCTGCTGGCCGCCTATCCCGAAGCGATTGCCGGCGCGCTGCGTCAGAATGAACCGGCGGTTGTGGCGCGTTTTCTGCTCGATGCGGCGAAACGCTTCAACCGTTTCTATCATCAGGAGCGCATTCTGACGGAGAATCCGGCGGACACCGAGGCGAAGCTGCTGCTGACCGCGGCGGTTGCCGGCGTGCTTCGTTCGGGGCTGGCCTTGCTCGGACTGCGGACACCGGAACAGATCTAGACGCTTGCGTCCCTACGCGCAGGCATTGAAATTAGAGGTGCTCCTGTATATAGTGAGGACATAAGCATTTCAGGCGACGGGAGACCGTGATCATGACAGACAGAGCGAATGTAACGATATCGCTGAGAAGCGACATCGACGGGGAAGTGGAACAGAATACGTTTAAGGGCGAATGGTTTCGAAAAGGCGCCTCCGTATTTGTCCGATACGAGGAAACGAGCGAAGGCGACGGCGACAGCGTCGTGCGGACGATTATCCGCTATCGCGACGGCGAGCTTAGCGTAACGCGCCGCGGCGATGTAGAGTCGCTGCAGACGTTTGTCGCAGGCACGAAACGGACCGGTCATTATGAATCGGCGCATGCCGCTTTTCATTTGGAGACGGAGACGAAGCTGCTTTGGGTTCAGTTTGGCGATTTGACCAAGACGGGACCGAGCGATGGCCAGTTGAAGCCGGATCTGCCGATGCTGATCGAATGGCATTATACGCTGCTTGTAAATGATGAACCGACAGGGGAGTTCCGGCTTCGGCTGCAGGCGGAAGAGCTGTTGTTGGCCTAGGACATACCGTCATAACGATACCGATTATGCTTTAACTTACAGATTGATAAGCGAACCAGGGGGATTGAAGAATTACATGAAAACGAATGTCATCGTACAGCTGCATGAGCAGGTGAAACAAGCGATCGCGGATGCGGTCGTAACGGCAGGGCTGGCGGCCCGCGAAGAGCTTCCGGTATTTGTACTGGAAGTACCGAAGGATAAGGCGCATGGCGACCTCGCAACCAATGCGGCGATGCAGCTGACGAAGCTGGCGAAGAAGAACCCGCGTCAAATCGCGGAGGCGATTATTGCGAACCTGGATACGAAGAAGGCTTCCATTCAGAGCGCTGAGATTGCCGGTCCCGGCTTTATTAACTTCCGGATGGACCGCAGCTATTTGTATCCGGTAGTGGGCCAGGTGCTTGAGCAAGGTGCCGACTACGGACGTATCGATACCGGAGCGGGAGAAACCGTGCAAGTCGAGTTCGTCAGCGCGAATCCGACGGGCAGTCTGCATTTGGGCCATGCTCGCGGCGCCGCGGTTGGCGACGCTCTATGTAATGTGCTTGATTTTGCCGGATACAAGGTTACAAGAGAGTACTATATTAATGACGCAGGCAACCAGGTTGCGAACCTCGCGCTTTCCATTGAGGCGCGCTACAAACAAGCGCTTGGCCAAGATGCGGCTATGCCGGAAGACGGCTACCATGGCGAAGACATTATCGGTTTCGCCAAGGAGCTGGCAGCTTCTGAGGGCGACCGTCTGCTGTCGCTGTCAGACGAAGAGCGTTTCACCTTCTTCCGCGACTACGGCTTGGAGCGCGAGCTGAATAAGATCAAACGCGACCTCGGCGACTTCCGCGTGGAATTCGACGTCTGGTTCAGCGAGACTTCGCTATACCAATCCGGTCAAGTCGAGCAAGCACTGGTAGCGCTTCGCGAGCGCGGTCAAGTGTTCGAAGAAGGCGGCGCTACGTGGCTGAACACGATGGCTTACGGAGACGACAAGAATCGCGTGCTCGTGAAAAATGACGGCTCGTACACCTATTTGACGCCGGACATCGCTTATCACCGCGACAAATTCGGCCGCGGCTTCGACAAAATGATTAACATCTGGGGCGCTGACCACCACGGCTACATTCCGCGCGTGAAAGCGGCTATGGAAGCATTGGGCAACGATCCGCAGAAGTTGGTTGTCCTCATCGCACAGATGGTGAGCTTGTTCCAGAACGGCGAGAAGGTCAAGATGTCCAAGCGGACAGGTAAAGCCGTTACGATGGAGGATCTGCGCGAGGAAGTGGGTATCGATGCGATCCGTTACTTCTTCACCATGCGTTCGATGGACTCCCATCTTGATTTTGATATGGATCTCGCGATCTCGACTTCCAACGAGAATCCGGTATTCTATGTGCAATACGCGCATGCGCGGATCTGCAGCATTTTCCGTCAGGCCGAAGAGCAAGGCATCGCGATCTTGCCGCTTGATCAAGTGGATCTGAGCCAGCTGACAACGGAACATGAATTCGATCTTCTTCGCAAAATCGGCGAGCTGCCGCAGGAAATCGCGGATGCCGCTTCGCAATACGCGCCACATCGCCTGATTCGCTATGTTTACGAGCTGGCTTCTCTGTTCCACAGCTACTACCGCGCGGATCGCGTCATTACCGAAGACGCGGCACAAACGCAAGCGCGCTTCGCTTTGCTGGGTGCGACTCGCACGGCAATCGCGAACGTGCTGCGTCTTGTCGGTGTTTCCGCGCCGGAGCGCATGTAGCAGGCTTACAAATAATCAAGGCCGCGAACCTTATCGGTCCCCGGCCTGCAGCATTCGCATTACATCGAGCTCTCCGGTGATCCGGGGAGCTTTTGTGCCCCTTAAAGGCAGCATGGATCGTTTCACCACAGCCTTGATATCGCTTGGCGATAATCCGGGCCTGTGGGCAAGAAGCAAGGCAATGGCGCCGCTCACGTGCGAAGTGGCCATTGAGGTGCCGCTCATTTCGTTATACTTGCCTCGCAGCCAAGAAGAGAGAATTTTATCGCCCGGCGCATAGACGTCGATATATAATCCGCGGTTGCTGAACGGGGCGATTCTTCGCAGTCGGTTCGTTGCGCCGACGGCAATCGTTTGCGGATACCGCGCCGGATAGTCGATCGACTTCCGTTTGCCGTCATTTCCGGAGGAAGCGACGATGATGACGCCTGCGTTATAAGCATTGGTCACGGCCGTTAGCAGCGACTTGCTCCGCGTTTTCATGCCGAAGCTCATATTCACGATGTCCATATTATTGCGCACGCACCAATCGATGCCGAGTACGATATCGGAGACAAAGGCGCTTCCGTTCTGATCGAACGCTTTCACGGGATAGACCGTCGCGCGCGGAGCGACGCCGATCATGCCATGCACCTGATTGGCTGCGGCGATGGTGCCGGCAATATGGGTGCCGTGACCGTTGTCGTCATGCGGAAGCGACCCCCGATTGAGCAGGTTGATGCCCCGGCCCAGCGATTGCTTCAAATCCGGATGGCTGAAATCAACGCCGGTATCGATGACGCCGACCTTCACGCGGTGCCCGGTGGTTGTACTCCAGGCCAGCGGTGCTTTAATCTCCTGCACGCCCCAAGGAATACCTTTCTCACGGATCACCGGTTTATATATGGAGGAGGAATGCACCGATAGGAGCGGGTCATTCTCGATCCAAATTCCGTCATGGGTATGAGAGCGAAGCACATCATTCGGTACGCGCAAAGAGAAACCTTGGATGAATGGCAGGTGACGGATAGCATCGGCCGCATTCGCCACGGTTTTGTCGATATTCGACCATTCTTGAAGGAAGCGCTCGTAGTCGCTCTTTTGCCGGAAGCGGACGATTCGTCGCTTGGCGGCCGATGTGGTTTGCGTTAATGCGCTGTGCAGCAGGCGGAGAACTGCGGATCTGTCCAAGTTGGCTTCCCCTCCATGGCGAATCATGCTGCAGTATTGTATGAACGAGCGCAACAAGCTGTATGAGCAACTTGCCTTTTTTCACATAATTAGGCTGCAAACCGTGTCATTCGCCGTACGGGCACATAGTATAGACCAAGAGTCATTAACGGGCTCTTATTACCGGAAACGGCGGCAACGCCTCATCCGGAAGGATACAGTCAAAGCGAAGGCGCCTCCTTCGCTTTTTCTTTTTGCTCTCGTAAGCAGGTACGCTTGCTTTTTCCAAAGAAATAGGTTTTACTATAATTTGATAATGGATTGCTAACGCACAAAACGATTTCTCCTGCTAGGACAGCGAAGTCGGTTTTCCAGCGTTCAAGCAGTTTGACATGAGAGGAAGTGTCCGAAATGAGCAGCGAGATTGTGTTGAAAATCGATCCAGAGCGCATCAAGGAAATGCCGATGGTTGATTTGGCATTTGAATTGCTGAAAGCGGCTAATACGCCGTTTTACTATCGCGACCTAATGATGGAAATTGCAAAAGTTCGGGGCTTTTCCCAAGATCAAATCAACCAAGTGATTGCGCAAGTATATACGGAAATTAATATCGACGGACGTTTCGCGTGCGTCGGCAGCAATATGTGGGGATTGAAACGCTGGTATCCGGTTGAGAAGAACGAGGATCCGGTCGGTAATGCGAAGCGTTCGCGCATCATCAATGATGAAGAGGACGACGACGATCTCTATCCGGATGAGGAAGAGGAAACTTACGCTGCTGAAGAAGATGACTTTGATTCTTATGATGAGGATCAAGAGCTCTTCGACGAAGCCGAAGAAGAAGCGGAAGTGGACGAAGAAGTTGTCATCGACGACGAAGAACTTGAAGAAGACGGCATTGACGATGTTGAAGGCGCAGATGGCGCGACGGACGAAGAAGATGCTGAGGATGACTTCGACGATGAGGATGAAGAGGAAGACAAATAGATTCGATTCTGCGGGACCCCTGAGTCTCTTGACATGGGGTATCCGCGCAGAGTAAACTATTGCATGGGCTTCAAGTTCGGACATGCAAGCAATAAGCCAAAAACAGAAAGTGCCCCGTTTATACGGGTGTCACTTTTTTCTTTTTTATCGACCATTTTTCTTCGGAAATTGGAGAACCTATACTTAACATACAGGCGTGGAGGGTATCATCAGTGACTAAGTACATTTTTGTAACAGGCGGTGTCGTATCATCGCTGGGCAAAGGGATCACAGCCGCATCGCTCGGACGTTTGCTCAAGAATCGCGGTCTTAAAGTGACCATCCAGAAGTTCGACCCGTACATCAACGTGGACCCGGGAACGATGAGTCCATACCAGCATGGCGAAGTTTTCGTAACGGACGATGGCGCGGAGACGGATTTGGATTTGGGTCACTATGAGCGTTTCATTGACATTAATTTGTCGAAGAACAGCAACGTGACAACGGGTAAAATCTACTCCACCGTTATTTCGAAAGAACGTCGCGGTGAATATTTGGGCGGAACGGTTCAAGTTATTCCCCACATCACGAACGAGATCAAAGATCGCGTATTCCGCGCAGGCAAAGAAACGGGCGCGGATGTTGTGATTACGGAGATCGGCGGTACGGTAGGCGATATCGAGAGCCTTCCGTTCTTGGAAGCGATTCGTCAAATTAAGAGCGATATCGGCCGTGATAACGTGATGTACATTCACGTTACGCTGATTCCGTTCATCAAAGCGGCAGGCGAAGTGAAGACAAAACCGACACAGCACAGCGTGAAGGAACTGAGAAGCATCGGAATTCAGCCGAATGTGATCGTTTGTCGTACGGAGCATGAGCTGGCAGACGATTTGAAACGCAAAATCGCGCTATTCTGTGATATTGATGCGAATGCCGTTGTGGAATGCCGCGATGCGTCGACACTCTACGAAGTGCCGCTGAATCTGCGAGAGCAAGGCCTCGACGATATCGTTGTCAATCATTTGAAGCTGACAACTACGCCTCCGGATATGACGGAGTGGGAAGCGCTCGTTCGCCGTGTGCAGCAGCTTAGCCGTACAACCGAAATTGCGATTGTCGGTAAGTACGTTGCGCTTCACGATGCGTATCTGAGTATCGTAGAATCGCTAAGCCACGCAGGCTTCGACGCGGATGCGGATGTGAAGGTGCGCTGGGTTAATGCGGAAGAATTAACCGATCAGAACGTTGCGGACAAATTGCACGGCGTGCATGGCGTCTTGGTGCCGGGCGGCTTCGGCGATCGCGGTATCGAAGGCAAAATCATCGCGATTCGCTACGCGCGTGAGAACGCAGTACCGTTCTTCGGTATTTGCTTGGGTATGCAAGTTGCGGTTATCGAATATGCACGAAATGTTTCGGGCTTGAAGGATGCGAACAGCTCCGAGATCAACCCGCTTACGCAATATCCGGTTATTGATCTGCTGCCGGAGCAGAAGGACATTGAAGATATGGGCGGCACGATGCGCCTTGGACTATATCCTTGCAAGCTGACGCCGGGCTCCCTGTCCGCGCGTGAGTACGATGATGAGCTTGTTTATGAGCGTCACCGTCACCGTTATGAGTTCAACAATGAGTACCGTGAAACGATCGAATCCGCTGGTCTGCGCATTACGGGAACGTCCCCGGATGGCCGCCTTGTTGAGATGGTCGAGCTTCCGGGTCACCCGTGGTTCCTGGCAGTTCAGTTCCATCCGGAGTTCACTTCCCGTCCGAACCGACCGCAGCCGTTGTTCCGCGGTTTCGTAAGAGCGGCGCTTGAGAAAGCGGAGAAATAAATCGTTTGAAGTTTTTTTCCAGTGAAAGCAGGAATATGAGTGGCAGGGCGCGAAATCATTAACGAATATGGAATTCAAATCCAATCGTGACGATGATTGTCGTACATTCATAGGAGGGTTTCAAGTTGGAAAACAAGAAAGTCTTAATTGTCGATGATCAGAATGGTATTCGTATCTTGCTCATGGAAGTGTTTAGCAGCGAAGGCTACACTACTTTCCAGGCGCCTAATGGCAAGCTGGCGCTGGAGATCGTGAGAAACGAAGCACCGGATCTCGTTTTGCTAGATATGAAAATTCCGGGTATGGACGGATTGGAAATATTGAAGCATGTCAAAGCGATCAACAAAGACATTAAAGTCATCATGATGACCGCATATGGCGAGCTTGACATGATTAAAGAAGCGACTGACCACGGCGCGCTTATGCATTTCACCAAGCCGTTCGATATCGATGAGATGCGAATGGCGGTTAACTTGCAGCTGCGCAGCGAAGAAGCAGGCGGCTGGTATGCAGTAGGATCCTAAGCCAAGGATCCTGCTGCTTTTTTTTACCCAATCCCGCATAACACGGAAGCGATTCATCGATTTCCAAGACTTGTACCAAACGATTCATGATTGTGTTATAATCATTTGGTGCGATATTTGAAGCGTGTTTTCGTTATTTAAGCGCATGTCTTCAATGCCGGTTGTCGGCATCCGTGCTGAGGCGGTTTTGCGAAGCGTCGCATATCAAAGACAAATTTATGGAGCGGTAAGCTTCATAAAACACTAGGAGGAGTAGAGAACCATGCCACTCGTTTCGATGAATGAATTCCTGCCAAAGGCAAAAGCAAACAAATTCGCGGTCGGTCAGTTCAACATGAACAACCTGGAGTTCGCGCAAGCGATCACAGAAGCCGCAATGGAAGAAAACGCGCCATTTATTTTTGGTGTATCCGAAGGCGCCCTTAAATATATGGGTATTGAGTACACCGTTGCTATTGCTGAAGCAGCAGCGAAGAAATCCGGTTTGCCGATCGCCCTTCACCTGGATCACGGCAGCAGCTTTGAAGTTGCGATGAAATGTATCCGTGCAGGATTCTCTTCCGTTATGTTTGACGGTTCCCACTACGGACTAGAAGAAAATATCGAATTGACTAAACAAGTTGTTAAAGCGGCTCGCGCTATGGGCGTATCCGTTGAAGGCGAGCTTGGCACAATCGGCGGCGTTGAGGATGATATCAGCGTTGACGAAGAAGATGCATCGCTTGCTAAGCCGGCTGAAGCAATCCGTTTCTACGAAGAAACAGGCGTTGACTGCTTGGCGATTGCTGTAGGTACAGCTCACGGTATGTACAAAGGCGAACCGAAAATTCATTATGATATCATTCAAAAAGTATCGGATGCTATTCCGGTACCGGTTGTATTGCACGGCGGTTCCGGCGTACCGGACGAAGCAATTCGTTTGTCCATCGCTGCAGGCGTAGGCAAAATCAACGTAAATACAGAGAACCAAGTGGCTTGCACGAACGCGATCCGCGAAGTGCTTGGCGCAAGCGCATCCGTTTACGATCCGCGTAAATATTTGGTACCAGCTCGTTCCGCAATGAAAGCAGTCGTACAAGAGAAAATCCGGTTGTTCGGCAGCAGCAACCAGGCTTAACTTCCGAAAGCTATAGAATCGAACAGCCGCGTTTAGCGCGAATCAGAAGCAGGCGCTCCCGTCCGTCAAGAAATCTCTTGATAGAAGGAGCGCTTGCTTTGTGGCATATAGGGTTTATGTTATGCGCCGGATAGCGGCTGCTCGTTTCGTTGCTCTCTTCCGGATGGGAGGATAATAAGAACTGATGGATAAACTAATGATCCGCGGCGGACGTCCGCTGCGCGGCACCGTGCAAATCAGCGGCGCGAAGAACAGTGCAGTTGCCTTACTTCCTGCGGCAATATTGGCAGAATCAACAGTCACGCTGGACAATTTGCCTCACCTTAGCGATGTGGCCGTATACAGTGAAATATTAGAAGAGCTTGGCGGACATGTGCATTGGAGCGGGGATTCCATCGTCATTGATCCTTCTGCCATGCAATCCATTCCGATGCCCAACGGAAAAGTAAAGCTGCTTCGTGCATCGTATTACTTGATGGGTGCGCTGCTTGGCCGATTTGGCGAAGCGACAATCGGTTTGCCGGGCGGCTGTAATTTTGAGCCGCGTCCGATCGATCAACATATTAAAGGCTTTGAAGCGCTCGGTGCTCAAGTAACCAACGACCACGGCTCCGTACGGATTGTGGCGAAGGAACTGCGCGGCGCGAAGATTTATCTCGATGTTGTAAGTGTAGGGGCGACGATTAATATTATGCTTGCGGCCTCCCGGGCCAAAGGCTCTACCATTATCGAAAACGCGGCAAAAGAGCCTGAAATCATAGATGTAGCTACGCTTCTTAGCGCGATGGGCGCCAAGATCAAAGGTGCCGGAACAGAAACGATTCGTATCGAAGGCGTAGAGCGGCTGCATGGCTGCAGACACTCCATCATTCCTGACCGAATTCAAGCAGGCACGTACATGATTGCCGCAGCGGCAACGCGCGGCGACGTATTAATTGATAATGTCATTCCGAAGCATATGGAAGCAGTAACGGCTAAGCTGCAAGAGATGGGCGTTCATGTCTATGAAATGGACGAGTCCATTCGCATTGTAGGACAGCCGAAGTATGAAGCAATCGATGTGAAAGCCCTGGTGTACCCCGGCTTCGCCACGGATTTGCAATCCCCGATGACCAGCCTGCTGACACAGACGACGGGAGTAAGTATCCTAAGCGACTATGTGTACAGCAATCGATTCAAGCATGTTCCGGAATTAACGCGAATGGGCGCTAACATTCGGGTGGAAGGCCGTTCGGCTATCGTCGAAGGTGGTCCGTTGAATGCGGCTAAAGTGCGTGCAGCTGATTTGCGTGCAGGCGCGGCGCTTGTGGTAGCGGCATTGACGGTGAGCGATGGCGTTACGGAGATCACGGGTGTGGAATATATTGATCGAGGTTACGACAATTTGGTCGAGAATTTACGGATGCTCGGCGCGGACGTTTGGCGCGAGTAGTAGAATAGGCGGATAGCCGGAAGCTATTCCGCTATAGGAATCGGCCTCTGGAATAGAGTGGGCCGATTCCGGCAATGATGGATGAGGCTTGGAATTATTTTGTGAACCTTGATAAAAGTGGTGATACTATGTCTGAACTTCAGATCGCGGATCTTGAAGTGATGAAGCTCACAGAGCTTTATAAACTGGCCAAACAGCATCAAATACAGGGCTATGGTCAGCTGAAGAAGAGAGAATTGATTTTTGCCATACTGCGCGCGCAAGCAGAGCAGAGCGGACTTATGTTTATGCAGGGTGTACTTGAGATTTTACCGGAAGGTTTCGGATTTCTACGACCGATTAACTATTTGCCAAGTCCAGAGGACATCTACATCTCAGCCTCGCAAATCCGCAAGTTTGACCTCCGCACAGGAGATTTAGTTTCAGGCAAATGCCGAGCTCCCAAAGAAAACGAACGCTTTTTTGGATTACTTCAAGTAAATGCCGTTAATGGAGAAAGCCCCGAACATGCTGCAGAACGCCTTCATTTTCCAGCCCTTACTCCTCTCTATCCCGAAAAGAAACTAGTTCTCGAAACCGCCCAGCCTAAATTATCTACACGGATTATGGATTTACTTGCGCCGGTTGGTCTTGGCCAGCGCGGACTTATCGTAGCACCGCCTAAAGCGGGGAAAACATTGCTGCTTAAAGAAATCGCCAACAGCATTTCCACCAATAATCCGGAGATCGAATTATTTGTACTGCTCATTGATGAGCGTCCGGAAGAAGTAACGGATATGTCTCGTTCGGTAAAAGGCGAGGTTGTCGCTTCGACGTTCGATGAGCTGCCCGAAAATCATATTAAAGTTGCGGAATTGGTGCTGGAGCGTGCGTTACGTCTTGTGGAACATAAGAAAGACGTCGTTATTTTGCTGGATAGCATCACGCGTCTTGCTCGTGCTTATAACTTGGTTGTACCTGCATCAGGGCGTACGCTAAGCGGCGGTATCGATCCGGCAGCTTTCCACCGTCCGAAGCGGTTTTTCGGGTCGGCACGTAACGTGGAGGAAGGCGGCAGCTTGACGATTCTGGCAACTGCGCTGATTGAAACGGGCTCGCGTATGGATGATATTATTTATGAAGAATTTAAGGGTACGGGCAATATGGAGCTTCATCTGGACCGCAAGCTCGCGGAACGCCGTATTTTCCCTGCACTGGATATTCGCCGTTCGGGAACGCGCCGCGAAGAGATGCTCCTGACCAAAGAACAGCTGGATAAAGTATGGGCGATTCGCAAGAACATGAACGATTCCATGGAGTTCGTGGATGGCTTCTTGAAGAAGCTCGCCGACACGAAGGATAACGAGGAGTTCTTGGCCTCGCTGGACACTTCCGCCGTAACGCCGCCGCCGGCGCCGAGAAACAGACCCGGCACGACCGGGGGCAGCAGCAGACCTAGCTCAGGCTCGAGCAGCGGTGCAACAAGCGCTTCGCGAAGACCGTCTACACGTACGACACCTGTCACATAGATTGAAAGTCGTTTTGCTCACGCAGCATTACATTATGCATGCAGCAAAACTTTTAGGAGGTACATCATGAATCTCGTTTACGCAGACGAACACGGTAATTTGTTCGATCATCCCGATTGGACGGGGCTGGGCCGCAGCGGCGATATGATCGTCGAGCTGATGGAGGATGAGCTGATTCCTCTTCCTGAAGGCGCAACGATGGTCGGTCTGCCGCATACGCGGCCGATCGGCATTCATAATGCGTCCGGTGAGATGCGTCCGCTGCCGGGCAATGTGCAGGCAGTTGGAGCGCTTTTGCCGCAAGGCTATACTCGTCTATGCATCCCGGGTTATATGAAGAGTGACAAGACGCAGAAGCTGCCGCTCTTTGGGTATTCGGCTGTCGTTTGGAAGGAAGACGGCTTCTACGTGACGGCGCAGAAATGCGACGATCCGGAACGCTGGAATCCGCTGAATTGCGACACGAATGAACTCAATGTCGGGGTCGAGCGATTGCTTGCCAAGTATCCGGAGAACCGGCTCTACAAGCATCTGTCGAATTGCGCGCTCGGTTATGAGTGCTTAACCGCATCCAATACGTTTCTGCAGCGCTGGGAAGGCGCAGTGCCCGTTTCCTTCTCCTGCAATGCCGGCTGCTATGGCTGCATCTCGGAGCAGCCTGACGACAGCGGCTTCCCTGCACCGCAGACGCGCATGAACTTTAAGCCGACGGTAGAAGAAATCGTGGATGTGATGATGGAGCATCTTATCACGCCGGAATCCATCATCAGCTTCGGACAAGGCTGCGAAGGCGAGCCGTCGACGCAAGCCAGAATTATTATTGATGCCATGCGCGAAGTCCGCAAACGGACCTCGATGGGCTATATTAATATCAACACCAATGCGGGGCTGACGGATCACATCCGCGGCATCGTGGATGCCGGCCTTAACCTGATGCGTGTTAGTACCATTAGCGCGCTCGATGATCATTATAATGCGTACTACAAGCCACGCGGCTACAACCTGGCGAATGTCGAGAAATCACTTCGTTACGCGACGGATAAAGGGGTCTACACCTCCATCAACTATCTCATTTTCCCCGGCGTTACGGATCGTGAGGAAGAAATCGAAGCGATGCTCGGTTTCGTCAAACGCACGGGTCTCAAGCTTATCCAAATGCGGAATCTGAATATCGATCCGGAAAGCTATCTGGAGCTTATTCCGAAGCCGCAAGGGGAGATCTACGGCATGAAGCAAATGCTGGAGATTTTCGCGGATGAGCTGCCCGATGTAGTCATCGGATCTTACACCCATGTGCCTCCGGCGCCTGTGAAGCAGCCGTTATAGAGCTTTTTTGGTAAGCTGTGGGTCATCGACAAAAGCATTGCTTTCATAAGGGCGTCCATGCTATACTCTCCTTATGTTTTGTAATACACTCTGGGTCCGCATGTTGATTCAGGGCAGAAAGAGGTGAACGAGATGAAACAAGGTATTCATCCGACATACCACGTCACGACGGTAACTTGCGCTTGCGGCAACAGCTTCGAGTCTGGTTCGATTAAACAGAACCTGCGCGTAGAGATTTGCTCCGCTTGTCACCCATTCTTCACGGGTAAGCAGAAGTTCCTGGATGCCGGCGGTCGCGTCGACAAATTCAAAAAGAAATACGGTATCTAAGCCTTATTGGCCGGGATTTCCGGAAATTAGCAGAATACAAGAACCTCCCTCAGCCATCCTAATGGTTAAAGGGAGGTTTTTTTATGCGAAAGAAGCATCTTCTGCTTAGCGCACTAACACTTATGACTGCGATTTCGTTATCCGCTTGCGGAAACAATAAAGACGCAACCAACAATTATAATTCGAACTCCTATGGCCATGATGGCTATATGGGGCTTTCGAACAGCAACCCGCATCTGCCCAACCGCAACGGTCAATTCCTGAATTATGATAGCGACGGGGAATTTGCGCAGCGTCAGCTGAAGCAGGTTAGCGGCATCGAGCGAACCAATATTATGTTTCAAGGACCTGAAATGTACGTAAACATCAAGGCTAAGCCTGGTGTCGACAAAGAGAAGCTACGCGTAAAGGCGCTAGCCGTATTGCGGGATAACTTCCCGAGATATAAGGTGCATGTCCGAATGGCAGGGTAATAATAAAGGGCCTCCCGACAACCCAGTGACAACTTCCAGCCAATAGGCGGTTGCACTTTGAGATAGAACAAGCTATACTTATTTTTGCCGTGCTAGACGGGGAGGTAGCGGTGCCCTGTAGCTCGCAATCCGCTGTAGCGAGGTTGAATCCCTTTTCTGAGGTTATGCTGATGTGGGGCTGGTGTTCATGAACAGTGTTGACGGTTGGGTCCTCCGCAATGGGCGCTTGTGAACGGGTCAGGTCCGGAAGGAAGCAGCCATAAGCAAGTTAGCTCATGTGCCGGAGGAGTGCTTGACCAGAGCTGGGAGTGGAAGTGCCGTCCATGTCACATCAATCGAAGTTAGGTGCACGGTCCTATTAAACAACAATAAACGACATTCTTGTTTGACTCTTTATGGGTCGATAAGGATGTTTTTTTATTTTCTGGCAGGATTATCAACTTTTGTGGACGAAAGGAATAGAGACGGATTGGATCTACGTAAAGGGGATAACGCATGTACGATATACCTTCTGCTCCCATTGTTCACTTGAGTTTGCAGGCGCTTGAGAATTATTGTGCGCAGTTTGCTGGTACAATGATTGTTGTATTGGACGAGTTCGCCCGCATGGTCCATGTAAATATGCAGTTTATGAAAGAAACGGGCTATACGGAAATGGATTTGCTCCATACAGCATTCCGCGGCATTGCGGAGAGCAAGCTCTTTCGCTCTGAACCTGAACGTACTATTGAAGCAATCGTGAACCATCTGCTTCTTCCTTCGCGAGAATCCATCTCGTTACATATACGAAAAACCGGCGGTACTGTTATGCACACTACGACCGTGCCTATTATCGCACAAACCGAGCAGGGAATTCGTTGTCTGCTCTTGTTATATAATCAAGAAGCCGGGCAAGGCGCGAGCCTCATTGAGCGTTTCGGGGAAACGATGCTGCAAGATGAGCATATTGGCGTGATCCTGCTTCACCCGGAGACGCTGCAAATTTTCGACATCAGTCCGCTTGCTTGTCAATTGCTCGGCGTTGCGAAGACGGCTCTCGTTAATGAACAGCTGTCGTCATTTTTCGCAAGCGCGGAGAAGGAATATGCACTAATTTGTCAGGCGCTGGAGAGCGGAGAGCCGGTCCGGAACTATCCGATCACCTGGATCCACGATGAGAAGCGAAGCGACCTGCTTATGGATGTTGGTTTGCTTCGCAGCTGTGGAGAAGGCGGAGAGGGTGCCTATATCATATTCAAGGATGTCACCAATCTGCGATCGCTTGAGACGCAGGTGCAGCGAAGCGACCGACTCGCCATGATCGGACAAATCGCGGCGGGGGCTGCGCACGAGATCCGCAATCCGCTGACGGCGATTCGGGGTTTCCTGCAAATGTTCCGCAAAACGATGATCGAACGCGAAATGAACAAAGAAAAGGAATACACGGACATCATGCTGGGCGAGCTGGACCGAATTAATCATCTTGTAGGCGAGTTTCTATTACTGAGTAAGCCGAAGGAAGTCATGACAAGCTCTGTGCAAGTGGGATCCGTGCTGCGCGATATTATGCCTGTCGTAGCAAGTGAAGCGCTGCTACATAATGTAAACGTAATCTGGGACGAGGAACTGGAGCTCCCCCGGGTGCTGGCTGATGCCGAAATGCTGAAGCAGGTGTTTCTGAACCTATGTAAGAACGGCATCGAAGCGATGTCCGCAGGCGGCACGCTCACGGTGAGGGGTTCCGTTGTAAAGGCAGGCAGAAAGTCGCAGCTGCTTATTGAAATAGAAGATACAGGTCCGGGGATTCCTCCTGGTCTGATTGATAAAATATTCGATCCGTTCGTAACGACGAAACAGAACGGAACCGGGCTTGGTCTTTCGGTTTGCCAGCGCATTTTGCATGACTTTGGCGGAAGTATTACAGCAGCGGACAAACAGACAGGGGCTCTTCTGCAGGTTGTGCTCCCTTGCTAACCCCCGCTTTGCGCGCTTTCTGCTAAAGGGAAGGAAGAAACGTGCAGGAGAACGGTTTTTTTGGCTGGCGGCATCGTGTATAATAGAAGGACCGGGCATTTAAGCCCCGCGAACGAAAGCAGCCGAAAGGAACGGAACGTATGTCACATATCGCCTTATATCGTGCCTGGCGTCCGCAGACGTTCCAGGACATGGTCGGCCAGCAGCATATCATTCAAACTTTGCAGAATGCGATACGCGAAGATCGTGTATCCCATGCCTATTTATTTAACGGCCCCAGAGGAACGGGGAAAACAACCGCGGCTAAAGTACTGGCCAAAGCCATCAACTGTGAACGTGGACCGACGACCGAGCCTTGCAACGTCTGTGACGCTTGCCGAGGCATAACCGCCGGCACGATTATGGATGTTGTGGAGATCGATGCGGCATCCAACCGCGGTATAGACGAAATAAGGGATATTCGGGACAAGGTTCGTTATGCGCCTTCCGAAGTACGCTTCAAAGTGTACATTATCGATGAAGTGCACATGCTGACGACCGAAGCATTCAATGCCCTGCTGAAGACGCTCGAAGAACCGCCGTCTCACGTCATCTTCATCTTGGCGACGACGGAACCTCATAAGCTGCCGGCTACGATTATTTCACGCTGTCAGCGGTTCGATTTCCGTCAAGTCTCTTTGCCGGAGCAGACCGAGCGTCTCCGCCAAATCTGTACCGAAGAAGGCATCCAAGCCGAAGACGATGCACTCGCTTATATTGCGAGATTGTCGGACGGCGGGATGCGGGACGCAATCAGTTTGCTCGAGCAGGTGTCGGCTTACAGCGGGGAACGAATCACGCTGAACGATGCCGTCGATGTAACCGGTGGACTAGCTGCGGAACAGTTCGAGCAATTGGCCGATGCGATCAGAGCCCGTGACGCCGGGGCTGTAATGCCTTTGGTGGAAGGGCTGATGCAAGCCGGCAAGAGTGCAGATAAGTGTCTGGAGAACTTAATATACTATTTCAGGGACCTGCTCGTATTGAAGCTTGCTCCGCAAGGGAAAGCCGCAACGGAGCGAATCGTTGATCAGGCGAAGTACCGAGAGGTTGCCGAAGCGTTTAGCGCCGAGCTGCTGTTTCGCATGATAGACGTGCTAAACGGCTATCAGCTGGAGATCAAGCATGCCGCACTGCCGCAAACGATATTCGAGATCGCGCTTATGAAGATCTGCACGATGCAGGAGGCAGGCGGTGCACAGGTTGCCGCATCGGCGTCTGTCGCCGCAGGTGAATCTGCAACGGGCGGCGGCGCGCCTGCGGGAGAAGTTCAGCGCCTGCAGCAGCGCATCGATGCGCTGGAACGCAAGATTGAACAGCTAATGGCCAGCGGCGTGCGTCCGGAGGCCGGCGCTGCACCAAGCGGCGATCAGGCGGGAGCTGCGCAGCGCGGTGCGCGAGGTTCTTCGAACTTCGGTGCGAAGAGCGGCGCCGGCGGTGGAACCAGCTCGATTGCCCGCGTCAAGCTGGATCCATTCCTTGCCGCGGCGGAGAGCCAGGCGACAGGGCAGGTGCGCATGAGGTGGAGCGACATTTTGCAGCGTGTGAAAGGGAATAATATTTCGACACATGCTTGGTTTGTGAATGGCGATCCCGTCTCAGCCGCTGATAATACCATCCTTGTTGCATTCAAGAACTCCATTCACCGGGAAACGACAGAGAAGCCTGCCAATCGCGAGGTTATCGAACGGGTTCTGCATGAGGCGTTTAATCGCCCGATTCGTCTGGCCACCGTCATGCTGAAAGAATGGCAGACGGCAACCGAGAACGGACCTGCTCCTGCAGGGGAGCTGCTCATGCTCCAGCAAGATGAAGCGGGTGCGGCGCCGGCGGAGCCGGAGTGGGTTGAAGAGGCTGTTAAGCTGTTTGGCGAAGACCTTGTTGTTATTGAAGACAACTGATGTCATGCGACGTAATGAGTGTTTGAATCTAACTATAATTGAGGAGTGACTTTCACGATGAACAACATGAACCAGATGATGAAGCAAGTTAAGAAGATGCAGGAGCAAATGCTTAAAGCACAAGAGGAGCTAGGAACTAAGCTGATCGAAGGTTCTGCGGGCGGCGGTGTCGTTACTGTACAAGTAAACGGCCATAAGAATGTGCAAAGCATCATCATCAAGCCGGAAGCTGTAGATCCGGACGATATCGAAATGCTGCAAGACCTTGTTCTGACAGCGGTTAACGATGCGCTGACTAAAGCAGATGAGCTGGCTAACAAAGACATGGGCAAATTCACGGGCGGCATGAAGATCCCGGGCCTATTCTAAATTCTAGGAATTTATAGGTTTCACATGTATAAATCAGCTTAGAATTCTCCGGATTGAAACGCGCTGCGTCACCAAGGCGACAGCCGTTTCACCTTGAAACGTTCCAAACGAGTAGAGGAGCTGCGCCTTGTATTATCCCGAACCGATAGCCAAACTCATTGATGCCTTCAGCCGGTTGCCGGGCATCGGTCCGAAAACGGCGGCCAGACTGGCTTTTCATGTTTTGAAAATGAAGGAAGACGACGTTATAGATTTCGCGAAGGCGCTGGTCAGCGTCAAGCGTAACCTGCATTACTGTTCCGTATGCTGCAACATTACCGATACCGATCCTTGCCGAATTTGCCAGGACAAGAGCAGAGATAACTCCGTTATCTGTGTCGTTCAGGAGTCGCGGGATTTGGTTGCCATGGAGCGCACGAAGGAGTTTCAGGGACAATATCATGTCCTCCAAGGAGCGATATCGCCGATGGAGGGGATTGGACCCGATGAAATCCGCATTGCTGAACTATTGAGACGATTGAGCGACGAACGGGTGCAAGAGATGATTCTCGCCACGAATCCCAATATTGAAGGCGAAGCGACTGCGATGTACTTATCGCGGCTCGTCAAACCGTTTGGCATCAAAGTAACCCGTATCGCGCATGGGCTCCCTGTCGGGGGCGATTTGGAATATGCCGATGAGGTTACCTTGTCCAAGGCGCTTGAAGGCCGCAGAGAATTAGGATAATCATGTTTGAAGACAAGCTCCGTGAGAGATCGCTCTCCCGGGGCTTTTTTTTATTTCTCCGGAAAGAAGCAAACGCTGCACCGATGAATAGGGGGCGATCGCCGGTTCATCTGATTTGAGCTGCTTTTTGAAGCGGCGTGGGAAGCTTGTTCTAATTCTCTTTCTCTTTCATACATTTCAACTATATGCCGTGCCAATTGCGAGCTGTAAGGGAAACAGGAATGAGCGAGGAGTGAATGCGATGTGGGCGAAATGGCTGCGTACGAAGAAACAGGCTGCCGCACTGAAGTTAAAGAAGAGTGAACAGGATGAGCAGGTGGAGCTTTATGCAGAGATTAAGACAGCAAAGCAAGAGTGGGATAATGCTTACCGGTACTTCGACAACGCTCTTGGCAAAGATCAAATCGACTATGCCATATTTGCGATTGGGGCAGCGGAGAAGCGTTATGAAATGCTGATCAGAAAAGCGAAACGATTACCAGTCGAATGGTCGACCTTAAAGGGGGGAGTTAGTGGATGAAAATCATTTGGCTGGTTAGTCTAATTGTATCTTCCTTGCTCTTAATTGCTGTTATGCTGAGGCATCGATTGCCGCTGCAGTGGGTAAGGCGATTTGCTTTGCATCTTATTGCGGCAGCATTAACCTTGTACGTTCTGAATTATTCGGGATTGATCTCGGGGATGGAAGTGCCGCTGAATCCGGTAACGATCGGGACTACAGTGCTGCTCGGTATCCCGGGCATTGCATTAATTCTGGGTCTGCAAATGACACTATTCTAAGTGGATAACATTAGAATGCGCGAAATGCAAAAGAACACTTGACCGGGGGCGCGCGGATATGTTAAATTAGTTCTCGCGTCACTTAATGGAACATGAGTTGCAAAAACAATTTAAAAAAAGTGCTTGCAATTAACTGACCGAATGTGATATATTAATCAAGTCGCCGCTGAGACATGGGCGCATAAAACACGAAGTATTTGTTCTTTGAAAACTGAACAATGAGCGACCAGTCAAATGGTCATAAATCGCGAAACGAACGTTTCGCAAAGCTAGTTTTTTGAATGAGCTACCAAGCGAATTCTTAAAAATGGCCAAGCCTTCGGGCTTACCACTTTTATGGAGAGTTTGATCCTGGCTCAGGACGAACGCTGGCGGCGTGCCT
>NZ_JAGKSP010000013.1 GCF_017942085.1 Paenibacillus lignilyticus | reverse complement strand
CAAGATGAGATTTCCCAGTATGTAAGACCCCTGAAAGACGATCAGGTTGATAGGTTCGAGGTGGAAGTGCAGCAATGCATGCAGCTGACGAATACTAATCGGTCGAGGGCTTATCCTACGAACATTCGCTCGGATGTTCAACTTCGGACAAAATCAGCTAAACAAAACCTTCGCAAAGGTTCGTATCCAGTTTTCAGGGTGACATAAGTTCCTGAATTATACTGTTCCCTGATAGCTCAGTTGGTAGAGCACTCGACTGTTAATCGAGTTGTCACAGGTTCGAGTCCTGTTCGGGGAGCCATTCATCTGGAGAGCTGTCCGAGTGGTCGAAGGAGCACGATTGGAAATCGTGTAGGCGCTAACCGCGTCTCGAGAGTTCGAATCTCTCGCTCTCCGCCAGATATGGCCCGTTGGTCAAGTGGTTAAGACACCTCCCTTTCACGGAGGTAACAGGGGTTCGAGTCCCCTACGGGTCACCATTTTCTTTAAAAATTCTTCAAAAAAAGACTTGCATTGACACAAGTAAATGAGTTATAGTATTACTTGTCGCTCAACACGGAGGCTTAGCTCAGCTGGGAGAGCATCTGCCTTACAAGCAGAGGGTCGGCGGTTCGATCCCGTCAGCCTCCACCATTTAACTTCATAAGAAGTACCTTTTAATGACGCGGGGTGGAGCAGCTCGGTAGCTCGTCGGGCTCATAACCCGAAGGCCGCAGGTTCAAATCCTGCCCCCGCAACCAAAACAATTCGGTAGTACATACCGAGCATTAATAACGCGGAGCCGTGGTGTAGTGGCCCAACATGCCTGCCTGTCACGCAGGAGACCGCGGGTTCGAATCCCGTCGGCTCCGCCATTTCTTCAAAGTTCGGCTCGGTAGCTCAGTCGGTAGAGCAGAGGACTGAAAATCCTCGTGTCGGCGGTTCGATTCCGTCCCGAGCCACCATTTTTAAACTAGAAGTCCATATGCCGGTGTAGCTCAGTTGGTAGAGCAACTGACTTGTAATCAGTAGGTCGTGGGTTCGACTCCTATCGCCGGCACCATTATGGAGGATTAGCGAAGTGGCCAAACGCGGGAGACTGTAAATCTCTTCCTCACGGTTCGGTGGTTCGAATCCATCATCCTCCACCATTTAATCTTAGGGGCATAGTTTAAGGGTAGAACAACGGTCTCCAAAACCGTTGGTGTGGGTTCAATTCCTGCTGCCCCTGCCAATTAATTAGTTGTATGGCGATCGTGGCGAAGTGGTTAACGCACCGGTTTGTGGATCCGGCATTCGTGGGTTCAATTCCCATCGGTCGCCCCATAACAACTACAATGTACACTTATGCGTTGGGGATTAGCCAAGCGGTAAGGCAACGGACTTTGACTCCGTCATCCCTAGGTTCGAATCCTAGATCCCCAGCCATTTTATGCGGAAGTGGCTCAGCGGTAGAGCATCGCCTTGCCAAGGCGAGGGTCGCGGGTTCGATTCCCGTCTTCCGCTCCATCTTTTATGGCGCCATAGCCAAGTGGTAAGGCAGAGCTCTGCAAAAGCTTTACCCCCAGTTCGAGTCTGGGTGGCGCCTCCACAATTCTTTACTCTTTGAAATATGTGCCCTTAGCTCAGCTGGATAGAGCGTTTGACTACGAATCAAAAGGTCAGGAGTTCGAATCTCTTAGGGCACGCCATCAATTTGCCGGCGTGGCGGAATGGCAGACGCGCGCGACTCAAAATCGTGAGGGAAACCGTGGAGGTTCGAGTCCTCTCGCCGGCACCATATTGAATAAGACAACCTGTAGGATCTATGATCTTACAGGTTTTTTGTTGTATTACATGTATGATCGGTAATGCACTTGCCGACCGGTGAGTGAGAGACAAACGGTATAGCAGCTAAAGTCTTGGTCTGTACTGAATCCCTCAGAATGGACCATTTTGTCGTTCAGCCTTAAGGTCGGCGCATTCCCCGCCTGAGGTCCAGTAACAAAAACCGTCGCGAGTCCGTTTTGGAAACCGCTGAAACAACCTAGAATAAGAACATAAGCAAGAAACGAAACAAATGAATGAAGCAAGGCGTAATGAGAAGTACCAGCATTTAAACAATGAGAGGCGGTGACACAAACAATGAACGGAAAATCTGCATTAGGTGCAATTCTAGTCGTGATTGGCGCATTGATTGTCATGAAGTTTGTAGGTATCAATTTAAACTGGATTATCGGTCTAATCATGCCATTCATCTTGATCGGTCTTGGCGTGGTAGGTATTCGTAATAACAGCAAAATCATCGGCGGCATTCTGATCGTAGTCGGAGCTATTCTGCTGATGAGTAAATTAGCAGGATTGTTCGCACTGCTGCTCGCAGTAGGACTTATCGTATGGGGCGTCTCCTTATTCAAAAAACGTAGAAACAGTATCTAACGCTTGAACCACAAAGGATTATAGCAGTGGACGAAGGAGGCAAGAACGATGAGTATCATGCGGAGAGTGCGGGATATGACGGTTGCGACGCTGAATGAGCGTCTTGAGAAAGCAGAAGATCCCGTAAAGCTGATCGATCAGTTTCTCTGGTCGACAAGAGAAGAGATTATCGGAGCAGAGAAGCTCTATCAGCAATGCGCCGGTCATAACAATCATTTGAAAATGCAGTGGCTGCAGGCTGAGCAGTTGAAAGAAAAGCGGGAACAGCAAGCCATAATCGCGCTGAAGGCCGGCGAGGAGCAAGTGGCTCGCATCGCATTGATGGAGAAAGCGTCCAGCGAGGAACGCGCGTTGCAGTACCGTGAGCTTTATGATCAATCGCTGCAAAGCACGAGAGAATTGGAAGAACAGCTGCGCGAGCTGCGCAGTGAGTATCAAACGGTGTATGAGAAACGTGAGTATTTTGCCGCACGCATGGAATCGCTTCGCTTACAGCAGCGCATGAATGAGCGTTATTCAGGCAGCAGCGCATTTGGTTCGGCAGGACAACAGCCGAGCGGAATGTTCCGCAAGCTGGAAGACCGGATTTCGGATATGGAGCTGGAAGCACGCAGCTTGCGTGACCTACGTAAAGCAGGGCAAGAATTTATTGCTGAGGCGGGACATACGCTGCAGAACGTCATCGAACGTGAAATGGAGCAATTAAAACGTAAATTACAACAGGAAGGATGGAAGCCGTAATGAAGAAACTGTATCGTTCGCGCCGCGACAAGAAGCTCTTTGGCTTATGCGGCGGTTTAGCCGAAATGCTGAATGTTGATGCGACGCTGCTGCGGATTCTTCTGATCGTGGTGACCGTCTTTACAAGCGGTGCATTAATACTTGTCTATATTCTGGCTGGATTGGTTGTCCCGAAAGATCCGTACCACTATGGCGGATATGGACCGGGCGGTTATAACGGCGGCGGTAATTGGAATAACGGACCGCAAGGCGGCCATTACCCGGGACAGGATCATGGTTTTGGTTATAAGAGCTCGTACAACACACCGCCTCAGCCACCGGCTTCAGGCGGAGCAAATTGGCAGTCGCCGCCGGCGCAGTCGGCTTCTAATATAGATGCCATGATGGAAGATTTGGAGAAACGTGCATTGCGCAAAGAAATCGAAGAGCTTCGTGCTAAATTAGCGAAACATGAGAAGGGAGAGTTTTAACATGAGTATTTTCAAAAGAATGAAAGATATGACGAAGGCATCGTTACATGAGCTGCTTGATAAAATGGAAGATCCGGTTGTGATGCTTAATCAGTACTTGCGCGATATGGAGGCTGAGATCCATACGGCTGAGCTCACTGTAGCCAAACAAATGGCAAGTGAGCGCCGCATGAAGCAGCGCCTGGATGAGGCGGTACGCAGCGGTGCAGACCGTGAAGCGAAAGCGGAGACTGCACTTCGTGCAGGTCAAGAGGAATTGGCACGCAAGCTGCTGGAAGAGAAAATCTTCTTCGATCAGAAAACGGCGGAATACACAGAGATGCACGCTAGCGCGAAAACGCAAGCAGATGATCTCATGACGCAGCTGCACGGCATGAAAGATGAATACTACCAGCTTCGCAACAAACGCAATGAGCTGGCTGCCCGTGCCCAAATGGCGAAGGCGAAGAAACAAATGGCGCAAGTATCTGCTGTACATTCCATCGAAAGCGGCCACGCATCGCGCGGCTTCAGCCGGATGGAAGAGAAAATTATGCAATTGGAAGCTGAAGCAGATGTCATGCGTGTTCCATACGGCACATACAATGCACCCGCAACAGCAGCAGGTTCTGTAGACCCTGCCAAACAGCTTCAAATCGATGAGCAGCTGCAAGCGCTCAAGAACAAGCTAAACCCGCCTTCCGGCGAGTAAAGCGGAACGAAAGCATTCACAATAACCGTACTAAGCTACAAACAAGCCATACCTGGTCGATGCGCTATTCAGGCATCGACCACTGGCTTGTCTGCGGTTATACATAGATGAGGGGGTACCGCAGTGAAGGAAGAAGCGTCTTCGCCGAGATCGGAGGCTGAGAAGGATCGTTCTTCGAAGTCGATGACAGCACCGGCAACGACACCGGCAGCACAAAACCGCTTTCCGGTGTATCGGAATGAAGGATCGCCTTCAGCCATGCAAACGGAGAAACGAAGGAATGCAGCGGAAACCGTATTGTGGATACTCGTTATTCTCGGTTTAATTGTATTGGTTCTGCAAGGAACCGGTTATGTGAAGCTGTTTGCACTGCAAAGTAAAGCAGCGTTGATCGGGCTTACCGTAATCGCCCTCTCGCTCGTCCTTGCTACCGCGTATAGTTACTTGCAAAGCGTGAAGCTTCGGGAAGCGATGAAGAGGCTCACGGAACAGCAGCGCCGTAAACGTCAGCGGGTGACACTGCCTGACCAAGAAGGGCAGGCGCAGGCGCCTGAATCCTTCTCGGAAGAGGATGAGGCTTGGACGGAGCAGGTACGGTTCTCCGCAGTCATTGAGGAGCGGCAGCGGCTTGCGCGCGAACTCCATGATGCGGTTAGTCAACAGCTCTTCGCCATCTCCATGACCGCTACGGCGGTCAGCCGGACGATGGAGAAGGACTGGGAACGAGCGAAACGTCAGGTACAGCTCATTGAGGAGATGGCATCTGTAGCACAATCGGAAATGCGTGCTTTGCTGCTTCATTTGCGGCCGATCCATTTGGACGGCAAAAATCTGGGTCAAGCTCTGCACAGCTTAATCGATGAGCTGAAGCAGAAGGTGCCGATGGCGATTACGCTGGAGGCGGATCCAACGATCAAGCTGGATACGGAAGCAGAAGACCATTTGTTCCGCATCGCTCAGGAGGCGCTCTCCAATACACTCCGCCACTCCAAGGCAGAGCATCTCAATATCTATTTGCAGCACGCCGGAGCTTATGTACGGCTGACCTTGCAGGATGATGGAACCGGCTTTAACCTGGAGGAAAAGAAGCAAACCTCCTACGGATTATTAACGATGGAGGAGCGCGTCAATGTGCTCGGGGGCTCGTTAAAACTAATAACTTCACCGGGAAATGGCGTACTAATAGACATATGGGTGCCTGCGGCAGGGCATGATGGAGGAGGAATATCACCGAATGGAAGCGATCGAACGAATGGACAGCATCGAACAACCTATTAAAGTATTGCTCGTGGACGATCACGAAATGGTTCGTATCGGGCTTGCAGCTGTGCTGAATACAGAGGATGGCATTGAAGTCGTAGGGGAAGCAAGCAATGGGATGGAAGGAATCCGCCTGGCGCAAGCGTATCGGCCGGATGTCGTCTTGATGGATTTGGTGATGGAAGGCATGGATGGCGTCGAAACGACCCGCAAGCTCTTGGAGTTATATCCGGATTGCAAAGTAATCGTACTTACCAGTTACTTAGATGATGGCAAAATGTATCCGGTTATTGAAGCCGGAGCGTTCAGCTATTTGCTCAAAACGTCCCGTGCAAATGAAATTGCCGATGCGATCCGCGCTGCGGCAAGAGGGCAGTCCGTGCTGGAATCGCAGGTTGCCGCGAAGATGATGAACCGGTTCCGTCAGCCGAAGGCTGAGGCCGTTCGTCCTCTCCACGACCAGTTGACAGACCGGGAAATGGACGTGCTGAAATGCGTGGCAAAAGGGTTATCCAACCAAGAGATCGCCGAGGAGCTGTTCATCGGAATCAAGACGGTGAAGTTCCATGTCACGAATATTTTTGCGAAGCTTGGCGTGGATGATCGGACGCAGGCAGCTATATATGCGCATAAGCATGGATTAGCGGAGTAGTACTTAGAAATAAAAGGTCGTTTCCTGGATTTCAGGGAACGGCCTTTTTTGGCGGGAAAAGGGGTTGTCATAACGTTCTCCATTTCTTACGGAAGGCGAAGGGCGTCAGACCTTCCCGCGCTTTGAAGAGGTTAATGAAATGGCTGACATTGTCGATGCCGATTTCATCCGCAATGGCTGCGATGGATTGAGCGGTATATTGGAGCAGCTCTTTGGCTTTTACGATGCGGAGATAAATCAGGTAGTCATTCGGCGACATCCCGATATGTTTCTTGAACTCACGGGTGAAATGATATTTGCTCACTGCAAGTGACCTCGCCAAGTCATCCATCCGCAATCGTTCGGAGTAGCGACGTTCCATCTCGCGTACGGCATCGGCAATATAGGAGGGCATGGCGTCGGAATCGGAATCTCTGACATGAGCGGACAGGATCAGCTCGGTTGTTAATTCGGTCAACAGCTTGGAGGCCAGCAACTCTGTATGTACGGTTTTGTTCTCGTGGATATCGATTAGGGCTCGGATTTGCCCGAGAAGGGGTGATTGCTGCAGTAGTTGCAGTCGGGGATCGCCTTGCTGCGCATACAGCTCGTAGTAATGCTTGCTGGCCCAGCCATAGAAATGAACCCAAGCGAACTCCCAATGGTTATGCTCGGCCGTTCGATAATGCTGATGCGCCATACAGTCGATGAAGAACAGCGAATGAGGCTGTAAGCTGTAGGTTTGCCCGCCATACTCGAGCTGTCCCTCGCCGGAGACGGTGTAGAGGAGCAGATACGAAGGCAGATGCTGACGTTCTGTGAAGTACGGCGGATGCGTCCAAAAATAGCCGACTTCCTGCACATACATTAGCGCCGATCGGGCTGCAACACTGGGCGAAGTAATGAGACGGACGGAATCCGGAGTCCAGCTGTGAGAGGCATGCTCTGTATATTGCGGCATAGTCCACTTCCTTCGCAGCAGTCTATTTCCTCCATTATCCAATGCATTCGGAAAGATAGCAATATTCTGTTATTTTGAAGCAATATCGCGCGATGTTAGTTAATATCATACGAATTACAATGAATGTATAAATCTATTATTTATACATGGGAGGAAACGACGATGTCTTTGCTCACCCCTATCAAGCCAGCAAGAAAACCTCGCATCGGCTTATACTCGATCGGCCTGGAAGCTTACTGGCCGCAGTTTCCCGGTCTTCGAGAGCGGCTAACGGAGTACGGCAGCCATTTGGAGAAAAAGATGTCTCAGCATGGTGTAGTCTACAATTTCGGGCTGGTCGACTCGGAAGGCAAGGGGCGGCAGGCAGGGGAATGGTTCAATGAGAAGAACGTCGATCTTGTTTTCTGCCATGTAGCTACTTATTCCACGAGTTCGACGGTGCTGCCTGTCCATCAGTTCTGCAGCAAACCGGTGATCGTCTTGAATTTGCAGCCGACGGCGCGAATCAACTATGCGCGATCGACGACAGGCGAATGGCTCGCGCACTGCGTGGCTTGTCCGGTTCCTGAAATCTCGAATGCCTTCAACCGGGCCGGCATTCGCTTCCGCGTCATCAATGGGCTGCTTGGGCTCGACTATACACCGGCTATTTCATTGACGGATGAAGTAACTCAAGATCGGCCCGAGGCGATAAAGGCGCTGCGCGAGATCGAGGAATGGATTAAAGCGGCAGGCGTTGTTCGGACGCTGCGCCATGCGCGGTTTGGTTTTCTCGGGAATACGTACAGCGGGATGCTCGACATGTACAGCGATTTCGCGATGCTCCAAGCTCAGCTAGGGCTGCATGTGGAGGTGCTGGAGATGTGCGACCTCGATCGATTTCTGAAGGAAGTGACGCAGGAGGAGATTGAAGCAAAGCTTGAAGAAGTGGAAGAAATGTTTGAGATTAGCGGGGATTCCCCTTCGGATCCCATTGCCAAGAAACCAACCCGGGAGCAGCTGGAATGGTCGGCGAAGGTGGCGGTAGCGCAGGAAAAGCTGGTGCGTGCCTATGACTTGGACGCGCTCACGTACTATTATCACGGCCAGGACGGGAATGAGTACGAGAAGCTGCAGGCTGGTTTTATCGTTGGCCACTCCCTGTTAACCGCACGCGGAATTCCATGCTCAGGCGAAGGGGATATGAAGACAGCGATTGGGATGAAAATATGCGATATCCTCGGAACCGGCGGGAGTTTCTCCGAAATCGTTGTGGTTGATTATGAGGATGAAACGATTTTGCTCGGACATGACGGGCCGTTCCATATCGCAATCGCGAGCGAGAAACCGATCTTGCGCGGGATGGGGCTGTATCATGGGAAGAAAGGGACAGGGGTATCCGTAGAAGCGAAGGTGAAGCGGGGCTCCATAACCACACTGAATGTGACACAAACCGGCGACGGCAAACTGGCGCTGATTGCGAGTGAAGGTCAAGCGACAAATGGGGAAATCATGCAGATCGGCAATACGCAGACGCATGTGAAATTCGATCTTCATCCCGACGACTATATGGAGAAATGGTTTGCCGAAGCGCCGACGCATCATTGCGCGATTGCGGTCGGCAATCAAGCGGCTCAGTTCAAGAAAGTAGCGGAGCTGCTCCAGCTTCGTCATGTGACGTTGTGCAAAAACAAATAAAAGGAGTGAGCGGCGATGCAGCGGGTTTCTTTTATTTTGCAAATTGATGAGCGCGATCGCGAGGCGTATATCGAACGGCATCGGAATGTCGATCCGGAGCTGTTACAGGCCTTCGGGGAGGTCGGTATTCGAACGTACAGTATTTTCATCGACGGCGGCAGGCTGTTCGCTTATATGGAGGTAGAAGATTTCGAGCAGGCGATGCAGACGCTGAGTACGCATCCTGCGAACATTCGGTGGCAGCAGTTTATGGCGGATTTGCTGATAAAGCATGAGGATGGAAATATTGTACACGAGATTTCAGAGGCGTTTCATTATTCGAGGGATACAAAATAATGCGGCTGCTCCGAGAGTCAAGTTGACTTTCGGAGCAGCTTTTGCGTTAGAGGTGCGTGAGCAGATGATTATAGATGGCTGGGATATCGTTAATATCAAAGTGCGGGACATGGGGGAGTAAGCGTGGGTTGGCCTGCGGCCAGACGGCTGTCATGATGGGATTCGTCAGGGTAAGCAAAGACTCGTCCTCCGGTGAGCGAAGAAGAATTAGCTTGGGATAATGCTCCTGCTTAAAGCCTTCGACAAGCACGATATCGACATGCTGCATATGTGTAAGCAGAGCGGAAAGCGGCTCAGCGCGCGCGCTGATGATGGCAGTGCGGGCAGATGAGCTGATCGCGGTGATATCGGCGCCGGCTTCTTGATGCCGCCATGTATCGGTTCCCGGCGTATCCATCGTGAAGTCGTGGGCGTCATGTTTCGCGGTACCCACAGTATAGCCGGCTTGTTTTAACAGCTTCGTGAGTAGGGTGACCATGGTGGTTTTGCCGCTGTTTTTGTAGCCGACGATTTGAAGGACGAATGGGGTAGAGCGGCGAAGTGATTCGGCATGCATTGTCATGACGGGTACTCCTTGTTTCAGAATGGCTCGTTGCTTGTCGAGGTTAGGATGTTGCCTTGAGTATAACATAAGCGGTATCGCGGGTTTGCCTCATTCTGATACAATGGTGGGACAAGAGATCGAGTGAGTGGAGGAGAAGCATACGTGAAGCAGCCGCAGGGAGAGGCGCGTTATCGTAGACGCGCAGTCAAAGTGGAGGAAGCAATGCGGCTCGTGCTGGAAGCGGCTGTGCCGGGGCGGCGGGAGCTTGTCCCGCTGCGGCAAGCCGCAGGTCGGCGGCTGGCGGAGGCGATTACGGCGACGACGGACTGGCCGCCTTTTGCGCGATCCGGACTGGACGGCTTCGCCGTCCGCAGCGCGGATACGGCGTCGGCGTCGCCGAGTACACCGGCGACGCTGCGCGTTGTTAGTTCAGTTGCCGCGGGCGAGCTCGCCTCGGCTGCTGTTGCGCCGGGGACGGCCGTCCGCATTATGACGGGCGGACCGGTGCCCCCGGGGGCGGATGCCGTCGTCATGCTGGAGCAGACGGCGGACGCCTGGGATGAAGGGCTGCCGGCGGTGCACGTGAAACGCGCCGCCGAGCCCGGGCAGAACATCGCGCCCCGCGGCGAGGAGTTTCGCTGCGGCAGCGTCATTGCGGAGCCCGGCACGCGGCTGCGGCCGGGCCACGTCGCTCTGCTCGGCACGTTTGGCTACGCCGACGTGCCGGTGTATGCGCGCCCGCGCGTCGCGGTGCTGGCAACCGGCGCAGAGCTGCTGCCGGTTGAGGCGGCGCTCGCGCCGGGCTGCATCCGCGACAGCAACAGCGCCATGGTCGCCGCATTGGTGGAACAATGCGGCGGCGAAGCGCTGGTGCTGGCCCGCGTGCCAGACGAGCCGGAAGCTACGGCTCGTGCGCTTGCAGAAGCGCTGGCGCTGAGTGACCTCATCATCACAACCGGCGGCGTGTCGGTGGGAGATTATGATGTCATCGCGAGCCTGCTTCGCGGTATAGAGCCGACCGCCGGCGCGACCGAGTCGCCATCGCTTCCGCATACTGCGGCAGCCACCGGCGAAGCTCCGGCATTCATGCCGGCGGGCATAGCTCCGCTGCAAGCACAGCAATCCGTGTCAGCCACCGGCGAAGCTCCGGCGTTCATGCCGGCGGGCACAGCTCCGCTGCCCGAACCCGCACTTCCACAGGCCTCACGGCTGCTGTTCAACAAAGTGGCCATGCGGCCGGGCAGTCCGACCTCGGCGGCCGTCATCGACGGCAAGCTGCTGCTTGCGCTGTCGGGCAATCCCGGAGCGTGCTTCGTCGGCTTCGAACTATTCGCGAAGCCGGCCATTCAGCGCCTGCAAGGAGCGGGCGCGAACGAATCGCTGCCGAAGCAGGTGACGGCGAAGCTGGCGTCCCCTTTTGAGAAAGGCAGTCCGCACGAGCGATTCGTGCGCACCCGGCTCTTCTCCCGTGAGGGGATGCTCTACGCCGACCCGCTGGCGTTCGGCAAATCGAGCATGATGGCCTCCATCCCGGAGGCCGACGGACTCATTCGTCTGAAGGCGAGCCCTGAAGGAACGCCGGCCGACACGATCGTCGATATTATTCTGCTATAAACAAAACCCGCCATCATGAAAGCCGCGACATCAAAGTCGGCTCCACGACCGGCGGGTTTTATGGATCACATAAACGAGTTCACATACAGTCCGCCCAGCGGCAGCTGCAGGTACGACTTCGACGAAGCACCGTACAGCGTAAAAGACTGAAATCCGCCGGCCTTCGAACTAATCAAGGCCTCCGTCGGCAGGCCGGTAAAACGATCAAGCGCTTCTTTCAATCGCGAGGTTAAGCCGCTTCTGCCCGTTAGAAGCCGTCTCACTTCATCGGGCCGCGTCTGCATCGCGGTCTCGAGCTTCTCCTTATCCAACTTATAGCTGCCATCCGCAGCATGGGATAAGCCGATAACGCCAGAACCGGAGCTCTGTACGGCGTCTTCGATCCGATTCCGAAGCATCGGGTTCAAGTAGCCGGCCGCACCCTCATAGATGGATTGAAGCGTATTGACTTCATCGACAATCTCGCTGAGCTGCTTGGTTACCGCATCAACATTATGCTCCACCATTACGGTGAAGGCAGCAGGTGCATTCAGCTTCGCAAGCGGTACGGTTACTTTCCCTTGTTGCAGGGAAATGTCATTCGACGACGAATCAATGAAAGGTTCACCATTTACCTGATACCTCGCATCTGAAGCATTCACTGCAGGACGTCCAATCCCGCTGGCTGCAATAAGATCGCCGCGTTGATCTTTGATTTCGAAAGCAGACTGCTCACCGGTTTCATTCGCGGAGAGCTCTAATTTCACGGTACCGGTTGTCCGATCCTCCGGAACGGAAGCGGTCACGCCGAGCTTGGCGCTGTTTATGAGATCGCGGAGCTTGCCGAGCGTTTTTTCATTCGTTTCTCCGGGTCTAATGGTAATCGATAATGCATTCGTTTCATTCACTGCTTGGATGGTAAACGTATGTGTTCCTGCACCCATTATGGAGGGAGCATTCTTGGTCAAGGCAAAGCTTATGTTCTTCTGAGCCCGTGCCACAGCATCCACCTGAATGTCGTACCGGGAACATTCAGCACCGAAAGCTGCTTGTCCCGTCACGATATTGTTATCCACGTTATCCGATACAGTCACAATCCGATTGCCAAAAGCGGACTTATCCTTCATCATCATGTCCGTGACAGCAGCTTTTACCTTGTTTCCTTGAGCCAGCCACGCAGCCGAGCTTCCTGCGGCAGCCTTCAATGTTTCTTGGGCCTGTTTGGGCAAGCCGAAGCTGGCAATGGAGCTGAATAAATTCCCTGATCCCGTTGGGGCTTTCCGTTGTTGACGTGTGAATGGCCATGAATTGAAATTCGGGTACAGCGCATACCGTTCTATCGGAATGATGGGCTCTTGCGTCCTTCGTACGGTTCCGAATACAGCGGGTATAGCATACGGCATAACCATATCAATGCCCTCCGATCATATCTCAAACCTACTACCAGTTTAAATAAAATTTTCCAGTTTGTCGATCATCGATGTTTGTCGGCAGACAAAAAGCCCTTGCCTCGCAGCATACACCACACCAGGCTTCGGGCTTTAAAACGGCCGTTGTTAGATGAGTAGAAAAAGAAAAGCAAGAGCCGCCAAATCAAGGGCAAAAGCCCCTCCGAATGGCGAGTAACCGTAGCCATACCCATATCCATAGTACGGATCCCCATAATACGGATCGTACGGGTAATAAGCCTGCGTTTGTGCGGCTTCCTTCGGCTTAGCCTCCGTCACCGCTTTTTTGCTTCCTTTCTTGCTCTTCACCTTCGAATTCGTCACTTTGCCCTGCTGAGGCGGCTCGGCTTTCGAGCTGACATGCTTCAGAGCGCCGGCTTGTTCATTAAACATCAGTTTTCCGCCATGACACCGGCTAAGAATACCGTAGTGTCGCTGACCATCATGCGTAACGGCGCAAACGGCCATGCCGCAAAAGTTCTTAATATGATCCTCATGGAGCGGGTAAATTTGGTCCACTTTTATTTGATACCTCCCCCTGGGTTCTTGGATACAGTCTATTCACCTACAGGCATAAGCGTATGGTTATTTACCTAACGAGGAGTGAAATGATATGGCTACTTCCCGTCCCGAGGACAATATCGTCCCAAGCTTGCGACGTCCCAAACGCACCCCGAAGTGGGGCGTTCTGACCGCTCTGCTCGTGCTGCTGGCTGCCGGGCTGTGGAGTGCCAATTATGCCAACAACAAAGAGACTCCTATCACTACGGGAGAGCGGCTTCGGCATGATTTGGAGGCCGTGTGGAAGTGGAGTGGCAGTGAATACAAAGGAGGAATGGAGCAGGCAAACTGGACGTTCCGCTGGGACAGTGATTCCGATCGGAAGCAAGCCGAACATATAGCCGCTTCGCTTGGCTTTACGTTGTCTGCGAGCATGGATGGGAGTGAGCCTGTCGATATCATGGCATCTGCATCTAATGAAGCGGGACATATGAAGCTATGGATTCATTCCAAGCCAAGCCAAGAAGAGCAGTCCGGCGACAAGCCGTTTGAGCTTGTTCTGCTGCTGAATACAGATCCGGGCACGAGCCGAACTGCAATGACAGAGATGATTGACGAAGTGGAGCGGGCAACAGAGGGACTTGATCTTGTTATCCATGGTGGATTTACGGTTCGCGGTATACCGGTCCGTGAAGGCGGTGCTGCGCGAATTGCGGCCTTAGCCGCTGCCAAGGAGATGGAATCGTATAACGACGGTCATACGGAGAGCATCACGTATTTCAGCGAAGCGTTGCAAAGCAGCGTACTGAGCGGCTCCGCGAAAGTGAATCTGCAGTTGGCCGAATCATCCGCAGCAGCGGGGGAAAGCGGGGAATTAATCGTCGGAGTGCCTTTAATTACGGGGGATTATTCGCTGCCGAATAACTAGAAGTTTGGAAACCGATTCGTTTTTTTTATCTTTGCATGAATAGCATCTATGGCCTCAATATGCTAAACTACATAACATGATCTTACCAATCGTTGTATGAAAATACATAAGAGAGAATGAGGGAAATGACCGAAGTGAGCAAACATGAATCAGTTGCCGCAGAGGGTGCGGTTTATTATTTATTTGGAGCTACAGGAGATTTGGCGCGTAGGAAACTGTTTCCTGCGCTATTCAGCTTATATAAAGAAGGCAAGCTGGCCGAGGATTTCGCCGTAGTAGGACTTGCCCGCAGACCGCGGACGAATGAGCAGTTCAGAGCTGACGTGTATGAATCGATCAGCGAGTTTTCGCGTTACAAATCGGACGATGCCGCGCTTTGGAACCGGTTCGCCGAGCATTTCGTATACATGTCCCTCGACATTAATAATGTAGACGGATTCCGGGAGCTGGCCCGCTTGTCGCAGGGGCTGGATGAGAAATTCAACATTCCGGGCAACCGCTTGTTCTACTTGGCGCTGGCACCGAACTTGTTCGGACCGGTTTCTTTCAACCTGCGCGACGGCGGCTTGCTGGAATCTGCGGGCTGGAACCGTCTTGTTATCGAGAAGCCGTTCGGTTATGATCTCGAATCAGCGCGCAAGCTGAACAGTCAGCTTAGCCAAGTGTTCAAGGAAGAGGAGATCTACCGGATCGATCACTACTTGGGCAAGGAAATGGTGCAAAACATTGAGGTGCTCCGTTTCTCCAACGCATTTTTTGAGCCATTGTGGAACAATAAACATATCGCTAATGTGCAAATCACGCTTTCCGAGACCGTAGGCGTGGAAGAGCGCGGCGGTTATTACGATAAGTCCGGCGCACTTCGCGATATGGTTCAGAACCATATGATGCAAATGCTGGCGATGATTGCAATGGAGCCGCCAAGCAGGCTGCATCCGGAAGATATCCGCGACGAAAAGGTGAAAGCACTGCGTTCCCTGCGTCCGTTCTCGTCGGCGGGCGAAGTGAGTCAGCATGTCATTCGCGGTCAATATGACGAGGGTTCGGCGAAAGACAAACCGCTTAGCGGCTATCGCCAAGAGGATTCCGTTAATCCGGAATCGACCACCGAGACGTATTTTGCAGCTCGCGTGTTCCTCGATAATTTCCGCTGGGCAGGTGTTCCGTTCTATATTCGTACGGGCAAACGCCTTCCGGTCAAAACAACCGAGGTAGTGATTGAGTTCAAGAACGTGCCGGACAATATCTTGTTCGCGCGTCGTCATGATCTGGCACCAAACCTGCTTGTCATCCGCGTCAATCCGATGGAAGGCATTTATATCAAGATCAATGCGAAAAAGCCGGGCGTCGACAATGTCGTACAGCCGGTTTCGATGGAATTCTGCCAAAGCTGCATGATCGGCATCAATACGCCGGAAGCATATGAGCGCTTAATCTATGATGCGGCTCGCGGCGAATCAACCTACTTCACTCGTTGGGATGAGGTTGCACAGGCGTGGTCCTTCGTGGATCGCATCGCTGACGCATGGCGTGAAGACAGCTCCGATCTTCAGCTCTATCCCGCAGGCTCGTGGGGACCGGCGCGCACGGATGAACTCCTTGCACAAGACGGCTTCCACTGGTGGCCGGTAAACGGGCAAGCTGAGGATAACGTGATTTGGATCTCCGGCGGACCGAAATGATTGCATGCAAGACGGTATAGGAGACGTTGACCATGTTTAAAATTTACGATATTTCGATGACGATCGATCCGTCGATGCAAGTGTATAAGAATAAAGAAACGAAGCTTCCGAAGATCACGAATGTGTCCAACCACGATAACGGGCAGGCTGTCTACGAATCCCGTCTTGATATGGATGTTCACTGCGGTACGCATGTGGATGCCCCCCTGCATATGCTGAAAGATGGCGAGACGATTGAAACGATCGGTCTGGAGCAGCTCATAGGCTATGCTCGCGTCGTCGATTTGACGCATTGTGAGGTCTGCATCACGCTCGCAGATTTGGAGCCGCTTCACCTGCAGCGCAATGAGTGGGTACTGTTCAAGACTCGCAACTCGTTCTCGGAAGCATTTGATTTCAACTTTGTCTTCCTGCGCGAAGACGGCGCTCGTTATTTAGTGGAACTCGGTATCCGCGGTTTGGGTACGGACGCACTCGGCATCGAGCGCGCACAGCCGGAATATCCGACGCATCGCGCTCTGTTTCGCAATAATATCATTATTGTCGAAGGATTGCGTTTGAAGGATGTCACGCCAGGCAACTATTTTATGGCCATTGCGCCGCTTAAGCTTACGGGGCTGGACGCTGCTCCCGCCCGGGCTTTCTTGATCGGCGGCATGTAAAGGACGAAGGGAACTATCATGAGTAAAACAATGACCGATGAGATTAAACAAGAAGTTGAGAAAAGGCGTACATTCGCCATCATCTCTCACCCCGATGCGGGAAAAACGACGCTAACGGAGAAGCTCCTTCTATTCGGAGGCGCCATTCGTGAAGCGGGTACGGTTAAAGCGCGGAAGGCAAGCCGCCATGCGACGAGCGACTGGATGGAAATCGAGAAGCAGCGGGGAATCTCCGTTACGTCTTCCGTCATGCAGTTCGACTATAGCGGTCATCGCGTTAACATTCTCGATACGCCGGGTCACCAAGATTTCAGTGAAGATACGTACCGTACGCTGACTGCAGCCGACAGCGCCGTCATGCTTATCGACGTCGCGAAAGGCGTCGAGGCACAGACGATTAAACTGTTCCAAGTATGCAGCAAGCGCGGTATTCCAATCTTCACCTTCATCAACAAGCTCGACCGCGAAGGCCAAAGTCCATTTGAATTAATGGAAGAGCTGGAGCGCGTGCTTGGTATTCGGGCGGTTCCGATGAACTGGCCAATCGGGATGGGACGCGAGCTTTGCGGCGTATACGACCGGATGAAGAACCAAGTGGAGCTGTTCCAAGGCAATGACCATTCCACGATTGAAGTCGTGAAGGTAAAGGATTATAACGATCCTCATATCCGCGAGATGGCGGGCGACTTCTTGACGGATCAATTGATTCAAGACCTGGAGCTTCTTGATGTCGCAGGGGATCAGTTCGATTACGAGAAAGTCCGTGCAGGCGAATTGACCCCGCTGTTCTTCGGCAGTGCGGTCAACAACTTCGGCGTGCAGACGTTCTTGGAGAACTTCCTGCAGCTTGCGCCATCGCCGACGCCGCGTCAGAGCACGAGCGGTCCGGTCGATCCGATGAGCGAGAAGTTCACAGGTTATGTCTTCAAAATCCAAGCGAATATGAACCCGGCCCACCGCGACCGGATTGCGTTTCTGCGCATTTGCTCCGGCCGTTTCGAACGGGGCATGAGCGTTCGCCATGTACGTAACGGCAAGGATATCAAGCTTGCGCAGCCGCAGCAATTTCTGGCGCAGGACCGGGATATCGTAGAAAATGCTTATCCGGGCGATATTATCGGCTTGTTCGATCCGGGCATCTTCCGCATCGGCGATTCCTTGTCACAAGGCGGCGACGTCGTGTTCGACGAATTGCCGACCTTCTCGCCGGAGCTGTTTGCGAAAGTTACCGTGAAGAACGCACTTAAGCATAAGCAATACCAGAAGGGGATCGACCAGCTGACCGAAGAAGGAACGATTCAAGTGTTCCATTCCACGGGCAACTTCGATGAAACCATTCTTGGCGTTGTCGGACAGCTGCAATTCGAGGTGTTCGAGCATCGGATGCGTTCGGAATACGGCGTCGACATTCAGCTGCACCGGATGCAATTCCAGTTTGCCCGCTGGATCGTCGATGACAAGATCGATCCTTCCAAGTACCGGATTAATTCCACGCTGGTGAAGGATAAGAAAGATAATTACGTTGCGCTGTTCGAGAATGAATATGCGATGCGTACCGCAATGGATAAGAATCCAACCTCCAAGTTCTTGGAGATGGCTCCTTAATGAATAAAGAAAAGACCTCAATTCCGTTTATTTGCTAACGGCGTTGAGGTCTTTTTGCGTCAGTCGATCAAATCGGGAATAGGACGTCCGGCCAGCTGCTCCATCCGGCGATGATGCTCGATGGCGGCCAGAATTTCCTGCTTCACGCCTTCATTGTAGGAGCGAATCATCCCGGGAAGAAGGAACAGATCTACGATTACCCATACAAAAAGGGCGACTCCTGAAAGGATGCATAGCATTATTGCCAGGATGCTGAAAGAGGATGTAGAGGAAACGGCTGAAGAAATGGCGCCGACGAAGTAGAAGAGTACCGCAGCTATGAAGAGGAGGAGCTGTGCAATACCTGAGCCTATACGTTTCAGATAGAAGCGATGCAGCCCAAGATGGCCGCCGAGCAGCATCAGATAGGCAACGGCCGGGGATTTCTCGGCCCCGCGCAGCTCAGAATTCAGGATAAGCAGCTCACTTAAGGTCAAGTCATGTTTGGTAAGCATGCGCTTCTACTGCTCCTTTGCTTAACGTCTCATCGCATTATTGAAATGCTTCTGTCCGAGCAGCTCATCTATAATTCGACCTTCGACGCGCTGATTCTCTTCTTTCACCATTCCATGGAGCAGGAAGGCATCAATTAATACCCAAATGGCCGACACGATGTATCCGATAATCGTAATCGTTAATATCAGCTGGGCAACGGCTGAACCCGTCTTCTTCATGTAGAAGCGATGAGCGCCGAAGCTGCCAAGGAAGAACCACAGAATATAGGCGACAAGCATGTTTTTACCCTGATTCCTTACTTCTTGATCGAGAAGCAGCAGCTCGCGAGCGTCCAGTTGGCTCTTCTGGGCGATGTTATAATGCATGAATAGGAGTCCCCTTTGTCATAAATTGTTAGAAATTAGACTTCATTAGTATAATGCAGCATTCAAGAATCGGGCAAGGAATAACCAGGAAATTTTTCAAGCGCCAGCCTTGTAAAAGGATTGACAGGTAACCGCTTGCATGAGAAAATGTACGCGTGTACATTGGATGATTACCTTGGATGGGAGGAAGGACTTATCCGTAAAAAAGTCGCTGAATTAGCAGGAGTGTCGGAAGCGACGGTATCGCGTGTGCTGAACGGCGCCGGGACAGTGAAGGATGAAACGGCTAAACGGGTCGTGGATGCCGCCAAGCAGCTGGGGTATGTGCCAAGCGCGCTCGCACAGCGGTTTGCGCTGCGCAGAAGCGGAAATCTCGGCGTTATTCTGCCGCTATTGCCTAAGGTGAATCTCTTCTCGACTTATTACTTCTCCGAAGTATTGAGCGGGATCGGGGTTACGGCCAAGCAGCGCGGGTATGATTTGCTGCTCTTGTTTCGGGAGGCTGACGAGCCGCGTGATTATGCGAATCTGTTTCGGACGCAGAAGATTGACGGGTGCATCATACTGGGCGCTCAAGATGTGCCGACGGAACGTGAAGCGCTTGCCGAGCTCAAGGAAGGGCAGCATCCCTTCTGCCTCGTTAATCAGCGCTTTGAGGGAGAAGCCTTCAACACGGTGGATGCCGATCAGCGAATGGGGAGCCGTCATGCGGCCAGACATCTTCTGCAGCAAGGCTTCCGGAAGATCTGTTTTCTCAATGGCCCGGCGGAATACTCGAACAGTTTGGATCGGTTGAAGGGCTATCAGCAGGCGCTCATTGAAGCGCAGGTGACTTTCCAAGCCGAGCATGTGCTGATCGGGAATTATAGCCGCAAGAGCGGCTACCAGCAGGCTGTAAAGGTGGCGGAGCTTATTCGCAGCGGTGACGTCGATGCGGTGATTGCCGCGAATGACCGTATGGCGATCGGGCTCATGCAAGGGCTTAAAGAGCTCGGGATACGCGTAGGCGAGGACGTTGCGCTTGTTGGCTGTGACGATTCCGATGTCTCGCGGATGACGGAGCCGCCGCTTACCTCCATTCGTGTTCCGTTCTATGAAGTTGGCTGCGAGGCGGCGTCCCGCCTGCTTGACATGATGACGGAGACCGAACCATCTTCCCCTTTTGAAGTTAAGCTGCCTGTAAAGTTGATTGAAAGGGCTTCCTCCAAGACAACGAGAACGACGACAACCTAACGTGATGCATAGGTGACCCTATCGGTTTCACGCTTAATAATTGAGGAAGTTTCACCGCATTGCTAACCTAATTTTATGAGAGGTGGAACCAAACGATGAGCACTATTCGAGTAGGAATGATTGGTTACAAATTTATGGGCAAAGCCCACAGCAATGCCTATAGAGCACTTCCGATGTTCTTCCCGAAAGTGATTCGCCCGCAAATGGCGGTTATTTGCGGTCGGGATGCAGCCGGCCTGGAGCTGGCTCGCGAGCAGTTTGGCTGGGAAAGCGCAGAGACGGACTGGCGTAAGCTTGTTACGCGCGACGACATCGATTTGATCGATATCAATGCGCCGAGCGATGCGCATAAGGAGATTGCGATTGCTGCTGCGGAAGCGGGCAAGCATATCTTCTGCGAGAAGCCGCTTGCCCTTAATCTGGCGGATTCCATCGAGATGCTGAATGCGGCTGAGAAAGCCGGCGTGAAGCATATGGTTGGCTTCAACTACCGGTTTGCTCCGGCTGTACAGCTCGCTAAGAAGCTGGTTGCCGATGGCCGCATCGGTGAAATCTATCATTTCCGCGGCTTCTTCCTGCAGGACTGGATCGTAGATCCGCAGTTCCCGCTCGTATGGCGTCTGCAGAAGGAAATTGCCGGCTCCGGCTCGCATGGAGACCTCGGCGCGCATGTCATCGATATGGCTCGTTTCCTCGTGGGCGAATTCCAAGAAGTGATCGGGATGAGCGAAACGTTCGTGAAGGAGCGTCCTCTGCCAACGGCTACGCTCGGCCTAAGCGGCCTTAGTGCCAAAGGCGACACAGATGCGCCTCGCGGACAGGTAACGGTAGATGACGCGACCTTGTTCCTGGCTCGTTTTGCAAACGGAGCGCTCGGCAGCATCGAAGCAACGCGCTTCGCGCCGGGCCATCGTTGTACGAATTCGTTTGAAATCAACGGCAGCAAAGGCAGCATCAAGTTTGATTTTGAGCGCGTGAATGAGCTTGAAGTGTACTTTACGGATGATGCTGCGGACGTTCAAGGCTTCCGGCGCGTGATTGCAACGGATGCTCCGCATGCCTACAGCGAGGCTTGGTGGCCTGCGGGACATACGATTGGTTACGAGCATACCTTCACGCATGAGATGCACGAGTTTATGCTGGCACTGGCCGAAGACCGTCAGCCTGTTCCGAACTTCGTAGACGGCGTAGAATGCCAGGCTGTTCTGGAAGCTGTCGATAAGTCGATTGCCGAACGCCGCTGGGTCGCGATTTCGGAATTAAGATAAAGAGAACGATTGCGGATTAACTATTGGAGCAGAGGATGGGAAACATGAGAAAAGCGTTGATCGTATGGGGCGGCTGGGATGGTCATCAGCCGGAGGAAGTAGCGGGAATTTTTGCCGATTTGTTGAATAAAGAAGGCTTTGAAGTAACGGTTTCGGATACGCTGGACGCTTACAAGGATGAGGAGCTCATGGCACAGCTGGATCTAATCGTTCCCGTATGGACAATGGGGTCGATTACGCAGGAGCAGCTTCGTCCGCTGCTCGATACGGTACGTGCGGGCTGCGGCATCGCGGGCTGCCACGGCGGCATGGGCGATTCCTTCCGCAACGATGTCGATTATCAGTTCATGGTTGGCGGCCAGTGGGTCGCTCATCCGGGCAATGACGGCGTCGTTTACGACGTCAATATGGTTCGCGAGGACAATCCGCTTACAAGCGGCATCGGCGATTTTGAAGTGTGCACCGAGAAGTATTACATGCATGTGGACCCGGCCAATGAGGTTCATGCCACGACGTCGTTTGGCGATGTGAAAATGCCGATTGTTTGGACGAAGACTTGGGGCGAAGGCCGCGTGTACTACAATTCACTGGGGCATCAAGCGAACATCGTGGCCATGCCGCAAACGCTTGAATTGATGCGCCGCGGATTCCTGTGGGCAGCACGCGGCAGCCAAGAAGCATAAGAATACGAAAGTCAGCGAGCACTTTATATCATGCGTACTTTTAGGAGGAATGGCGTTTCATGAAACCAGTAAAAGTCGGAATCATTGGCTGCGGTAATATCAGCCATGTTTATTTTACAAACTTGAAGAAGTACCCTCAGGTGGAGCTCGTCGCGGCGGCGGATATCGATATCGAGCGCGCTAAAGCGCGTGCCGTTGAATTCAGCTTGAGCAAAGCCTATACGGTGGAGCAGCTGCTCGCTGATCCGGAAATCGAAATCGTCGTCAATCTGACGATTCCGAAGGCACATGCCTCTGTCTGCTTGCAGGCGCTGGAAGCCGGCAAACATGTGTATGTGGAGAAACCGATCGTCGTTACTCGCGAAGAAGGCAAGCAAGTGCTGGAGCTGGCGGAGAAGAAAGGTCTGCGTGTCGCAAGCGCGCCGGAGACGTTCCTTGGCGGCGGCATTCAAACTTGCCGTAAGCTGATTGACGAGGGTGCAATTGGCATGCCGGTATCCGCGACAGGCTTCATGCTCTGCGGCGGTCACGAGAGCTGGCATCCGGATCCGGAGTTCTATTACGAAATCGGCGGCGGCCCGATGTTCGATATGGGCCCTTACTACTTAACGGCATTCGTTACTTTGCTTGGACCTATTCGCCGCGTTACCGGTTCGGCGCGGATTACGCATGCAGAGCGCACGATCACAAGCGAGAAGAAACGCGGCAAGCTTATCCAAGTGGAAACGCCTACGAATATTACGGGCGTGCTCGACTTCGAGAACGGCGCGATCGGCACCTTGCTGACAAGCTTCGACGTACCGGGAGGCACATCGCTGCCGAACATCGAAATTCACGGCAGTAAAGGTTCGCTGATTGTACCGGATCCGAACGGCTTCGGCGGCAAAGTAAAGCTTCGCCGCGCAGGCGGAGAATGGGAAGAGATCGAGCTTACTCATGGTCACATCGATAACAATCGCGGGATTGGCGTTGCGGATATGGCTCGCGCGATTCGCGAAGGCGGAGAGCACCGTGCTAACGGCACGATGGCGTACCATGTGCTCGAAGCGATGCACGGCATTCACGATGCTTCGCGCGACGGAAAGCATTATGTGATGGAAAGCACATGCGCGCGTCCTGAGCCAATGCCTGCACTTGAAGCTCAGTCCCAATAACGCTAATATGAAATGAGACACGCAGCCTGCCCGCTCGCTCGGGTAGGCTGATCATTTTCAATATCCTATATTCAGGTTACATAAAAGGAGATTCATTCATGAAACCAGTAAAAGTCGGTATTGTGGGCTGCGGCAATATCAGCCAAATTTATTTTACGAATTTGAAGAAATACCCGGAGATTGATCTTGTTGCTGCAGCTGATATCGATTTGGAGCGCGCGAAGATGCGTGCCGAGGAATTCGGTCTGGCCAAAGCTTATACGGTAGAGCAGCTGCTTGCAGATCCGGAAATCGAAATCGTCGTAAACCTGACGATTCCGAAAGCTCATGCGCCTGTTTGTTTGCAGGCTCTTGAAGCGGGTAAGCATGTTTATGTAGAAAAGCCGCTTGCGGTTACTAGAGAAGAAGGCAAGAAAGTGTTAGCCCTTGCAGCTGAGAAGGGCTTACGCGTCGCAAGCGCGCCGGAGACATTCCTTGGCGGCGGCATTCAAACTTGCCGCAAGCTGATCGATGACGGCGCCATCGGTACTCCGATTTCCGTAACGGGCTTCATGCTTGGTGAAGGACCAGAGGGCTGGCATCCGGATCCGGAGTTTTTCTATGAAGCCGGCGGCGGCCCGATGTTTGATATGGGGCCGTACTATTTGACGGCCTACATCGCGCTGCTGGGTCCGTTTCGCCGCGTGACAGGCTCGGCTATTATTCCTTTCCCGGAGCGCACGATTACGAGCGAGAAGAAGAACGGCAAAATCATTAAAGTCGAGACGCCAACGCATATTGCCGGCGTTATCGATTTCCAAAGCGGCGCTGTCGGAACGCTGATTACGAGCTTCGATTCCAAGGCAGGCACTTCATTGCCGAACATCGAGATTCATGGCAGCGCAGGCTCCTTGCTTGTACCGGATCCGAATACATTCGGAGGTACCATTAAGCTGCGCCGTTACGGCACGGAAGAATGGGAGGAAGTGCCGTTCACGCACGGCAACACCGACAACAACCGCGGCATCGGCGTGGCCGACATGGCGCGCGCTATTGCCGAAGGTCGTCAGCATCGCGCGAATGGGGCAATGGCTTATCATGTTCTTGAAGCGATGCATGGTTTCCATGATGCTTCCCGTGACGGCAAACACTACGTGATGGAAAGCACTTGCGACCGTCCGGAGCCGATGCCGGCGCTCGAAAGCAACGCAGTCGTATAAGAAACAGAAAAAGACATTCAAACCGGCGTCACGGTTTGAATGTCATTTTTCTGTTTATAGGAGGGTCGCTTATGATTTCGAATTCCATTCGCAGCATGGAAGCTATGCTGGATTCCGTGCCACAACGATTCCAATCATTCGGTCACCACGAAATCGTGCAGCCCATCGCTGAAGGGAAATGGTCGCGTCTGCAGCTGCTTGGACATCTATGCGATTCATCCATCAACAATTTATGCCGGTTCGTTCAAATTGATGGACATACTGAAAGGGAAGCGATACCGGTCATCGTCCCCTACGACCAAGAGAATTGGGTGAGGGCTCAGCGGTATTTCGATGCTCCCCCTGAAGAAGTGCTCGCGTTATGGGTGAGCCTTAATCAATCCGTCTTGCGCGTCATTACAGGGTTATCGCCTTTAAGTTTAGCGCGTACCGGACAATTTCCAAGCGGAACTACGGTCACCTTGGAATGGCTGATTGAAGATTACGTGGCTCATATGGAGCATCATTTGCAGCAAATCTTCGGGCATGCGTGAGCGGTCAGCTTGGACTCGGTGATGCGCTTTCCGCAGCGGGATGAAGCACGTCGTAGAGTGCTTGAACCATGCGGTTATGATCACTTTCTTCGCTGTTTTTCCAAATCATCTCGAACAGTACTCCTAGTCCGGGGAGTGCTTTCTCATCACTTCCGATGGAGCCTTCAATGACGTCGGTCAGTTCTTCCCCCGTTAAATTTTGTACCCGACGAACGATTGCCTGCCGCAAATCAAGATTGTTCAATCTGATCCCTCCATCACATACAGATTCGAGGATTAATATTTCCTTGCGACCTTGATTTCATGCCGGAGGATGCAGCGAGGCGTTCGGATATATAAGGAAATTGTGCTATAATAAGCTCAAATTGCTTCAAGGGAGATGAAAGTCTTGCCGAATAAGCAGTACGCGGTAATTGGTATGGGACGGTTTGGCACAAGTGTCGCACAATCGCTGTCCAAGCTTGGCTTTGACGTGCTGGCGATCGATTCCAATCAGCAGAAGGTCGAGGACGTGTCCGCATGGGTAACGCATGCCGTTACTGCGGATTCGACGGACGAGGATGCGTTGCGGTCACTTGGGTTGCGCAACTTCGATGTCGTCGTCGTAGCGATCGGCGCGGATATTCAAGCAAGCATTCTTACGACGCTTATATTGAAGGAATTTGGCGTTCCGCAGCTGATCGTTAAGGCGCAAAGCGAGCTGCATGGCAAGGTGCTGACGAAGATCGGCGCGGACAAAGTGGTGTTTCCGGAGCGGGATATGGGCATGCGTGTCGCCCATCATTTAATTTCCCCCAACATCTTGGAGTACATCGAGCTGTCGAAGGATCACAGCATCGTCGAGATCAAGGTACCCTCTTTTGCCGTCGGCAAAAACCTAAAGCAGTTAGATATTCGCGCCAAATACAAATGCAATGTACTCGCGATCAAGACAGGGAACGAGCTTAATATTTCTCCATTGGCGGAGGATGTTATTCGAACTGACGATGTGCTGGTTATTGTGGGCAAAACGGAACATTTATCGGAATTAGAGCTTGATTATGCGGAAGGCTGATAATAACGTGCAAACGAACAATAAACGAATGATGAGCATTACTTCAGTGCAAAATGAGAAAGTGAAAGCGATGGCAGCCTTGCTGGAGAAGAAGCACCGGGACCGCTCGGGCCGCTTCATTATCGAGGGGGTCCACTTGGTGCAGGAAGCGCTGCTTGCCGGCGCCGATGTGGAGACAATCGTGATCGATATGGAACGCGGCATACCGGGCGAGCTTCGTACGCTGCTTGGGCAAACCGATTGCGAGCTGATTGAAGCTACCCCGGCTGTTATGGCCAAATGCACGGGGACGGACTCTCCGCCGCCGGTGTTCGGCGTGGCCGCAAAGCCTTATGCGGACGTGTCCAAGCTGTATCAGCAAGACTCGCTGGTTGTGGTGCTGGACGGCGTACGCGATCCCGGCAACGTCGGCACGATCATCCGCAGCGCGGACGCGGTCGGCGCCCACGCCGTTGTGCTCGGACAAGGCTGCGTCGATCTCTACAATCCGAAGACGGTGCGTTCGACGATGGGCTCGTTGTTCCATCTTCCGGTCATTGAAGGGGATCTTAGCGAACTGCTGCCTGAGGCTAAGAGGCACGGAATTTCCCTTGTCGGGACAAGTCTGCAAGCATCGGCTACCTGTTACAGTTATAACTGGAGTGGGCCAACTTGGCTGCTGATGGGCAGCGAATCGCAAGGATTATCTGGGGATGTACTGGGGCAAGTGGATACGAGCATCATCATCCCGATGCATGGCCATTCGGAGTCGCTGAATGTGGCGATGGCCAGTACGATATTGTTGTATGAGGCGCTGCGGCAGCGGCGGTATCGTTAATGTTTAACGATCTCACACTAGCAACTGCTACGAACTTCAAGGGTTGCCCTGATCATTCAGGGCAGCCTTTTTTTAGTCTCTTATTTATAAGAAGTTAACACTTAAATTCGTAGTTTGCTATTTACATCATCCCTATTTATTGATACATTTCGTATACAACGTTCGAGTAGATGAACGATGAAAGCGGGGGGAATTAGTGGGGAAAGTAAGCTTGAAAGAGTTGTTTTTGCTCCGAACTGTCGCATGTTTAAGTATTGTATTTCTACACAGCGTTGATGTCGCGGATAGCTGGTTTTTTGGTGGATTAAGATTGTTTCTTTCATTCGGCACACCTGCGTTTATCCTGATTTCCGAGATCGTATTGGCAAATGCCTATCCAACTCACACGCCGAAAGGGTTCTTGAAAAAAAGACTGCGTTATATCGGAATACCGTATATCTGTTTTGTTATCATCTATTCCCTTCAGAACACGTTTACTTTAGCTGGGAAAGCGGAAATCTCAGTCCTAGCAACCAATTTGGTTAAAGGCTTCTTTCTCGGTGAAACATCAGCCTATTTTGTAGCTATTATATTTCAATTCTATCTATTGCATATGTTTTTCGTCCGCTATGTCTTCAATCGGTTTCGTCCAAAATGGATACTGATTATAGCCGGACTGGTAAACGTGAGCTATCTTGCTTTCTTTAACTTAGTCAGCCCGCCTGATCATCCAACTGCGATCTATGTTTGGGATACATTCTATAGGATGCCTTTTATCGGATGGGTGTTCTATTTTGCAGTAGCCTATTATTTGGGCAGAAATTATGTGCAATACCTAAGTATGTTGCAAAAGTATCGACATTACATCTATGCGTCAGTCCCTCTTACAGGTATAGTTATGCTCTTTCTTTTTATGAGTGATATCATTCCTGTCTTGTCCTCCAAGCGCTTTGATATGATTTTCTTTACGTTGAGCACAGTGTTCATGTTGCTCATTGTGGCAGCCAAACTAAGAGGAGTACCATCCTTGATTGTGAAAATAAGCCAGTGTTCTTTTGGGATCTATTTAGTCCATCCTTTAGTGCTTTCCGTTATTGATCATTTTTTCATATTACCCAACAACATGTTTAGTGCATTCGTTCTATTCCTTTTCGCTCTAAGCGGTTCGATGGGGATTGTGGTTGTTTTTAACCGATTTTCGTGGGGGAGCTATTTCATCGGGCGCATTGGAGTAGGATTAGATCTCAAACGTCCAAACAATCGGATAACCAATGAGAAAACACAGCCTGTAAACTAAAGTTTTTGAATGTGTCAGGAGATAAGAACGAATTTCTAATATAAATCTTATCAAGCAATCAAAAGAGGCAGCCTGCATGGGGGATGCCTCTTTTGTTCTGGGAGCCGGCCGAAACCGGTCCGAAAGGTTCATAAAGCCTTTACAATTAGCAACCAAATGGAATTGATGAGCAAGTGTTCATATGTTAGAGTGAAAACGTTAATGTACGTCCAGCTATCTGACATAGATCAATGCGGTACCAAGTCAACTTAAGCAATTACGGAGGAAACAACCATGGCTAAAAAAATAAAAACAACGCCTACCCGAAATAATAAAGGGCCGTCAAGCAAACAGCTGGTTCTATTCACATCGATTATCGTAGGTTTATTCGTATTATTGTTTATCATTGGTCAAGCAACCGATAAGACCGGAAATTCGTTTCAAGATGCGCCAGCGATTATCAATCAACCGATTGAAGGCGACAAAGACGCCAAGGTATCCATCGTTGAGTTTGGCGACTATAAGTGTCCATCCTGCAAAGCTTGGGGTGAGCAATTTTATCCGAAATTGAAGGAAGCCTATATGGATAGCGGGAAAGCCAATTTCACCTATATTAACGTGCTGTTTCATGGCGATGAATCCAGGCTGGGAGCACAGGCAGGAGAAGCTGTCTGGTCACAGAATCCCGAGGCGTTCTGGCCGTTCCATAAAGCCTTGTTTCAAGCTCAGCCAGCACAAGATCATGATGCATTATGGATAACAACAGATAAGATCAATGAAATCGCCGCAACCGTAAAGCCGGCTATCGACCTTGAGAAACTGAATGCAGCGATCAGCAGCGAGGCTGTTCAAAACGAAGTCAGCGCAGACGAAAAATTGGTTCAGGATTATAGAGTGATGCAAACGCCTAGCATCATGATTAATCAAGTCATGGTTAAAGATCCTTTCGATTATGCAGCCATTGTCGAACTTATTGAAGAACAATTAAACGAATAAAGTTTATGATCAAATACCCATTGAACCAAACGGGTATTTGATCTTTTTTATTATTTATTGCAATTTTTACGAAAGTAACCCGGATTAACTCCTGTTTCGGATTTGAATGTTTTGGAGAAGTGGTGGACATCCGTAAATCCGCAATATTCGCTCGCTTTTTGCAGGGAAATGCCATCTCTCAACAGTTCTTGCGCGTAATTAATTCTCAGCTTTAAGAGGTACTGATACGGACTCTGGTGGAAATGCTCCTTGAATAGTACGGTGAAACGGGAAGGGGACAGGCCGGCTCTCTTGGCCATATCATCAATATGTATGGGCTCCGATATGTGAAAGGCGAAGTAGGATGTAATCCAATTTAAGAATGGCTGTTTAGACAGCGTGCGCGGTTGAGGCGCCATATACGTCTTGAAAACGATCGTTAACCATTCATGAGCAAGCTGATTGGCGTCCATCATTCCGATGTAGGTTTGCAATTGCCAGTTCTCGATGATCTTGAATGCGAGATCCCTTAGCTTGTTCTGATTGGGAGTCTCCAGCTTAAAGGGGATATTTAAGGTTTCACAATCATGAAGCCGCGGCTGCATGAAATCCATATAGGTCGACATGTCTATTTGGCCAGGTCTGGTGACGAAACTGCTCTCCCTATGGGGATTGTAGAAGAAATCCAGGTGAACATAGGGGTTAATCGTATTGCCGATTCCTTTAATCGTATGGACGTCACCAGGCTGAAGCAGGCAGAGATCGCCTTCTTTCACAACATGAAGGATACCATCGATTTGAATTTCAAATTGACCTTCTTGAGCATAAAAAATGATGTAATCCAGCAAGCTTCGCTCACCCAGAAAAAAAGGCCGACGGATCGCATAGTCTGCGTTCCGGACATAAGGCGCAATCGCATAATCCTCTACCTTCATTTTTACCCATCCTCATAGATAATCGTTTTTTACATAAAATCCAGTGTTTTTATATACAGTTTTTGCGGTGCTAAGCCTCTATACTAATCGTATCTGCATTATATCATTTTTGCGAAGGGGTCGAAGGCTGGATCAACTAAATAAGGCGTAAATACGAGGGAAATCAGCTTTCTACTTGGACTATTAGAAGGAGCAGAGTCATCGTGTCAGCAGGCAACCGGCGGTTGGCAGATTGGAAAATAGGTAATCGTCAGAAGCAAGAGGACACGTGAACGAAAGAAATGTGCATTTCATGCCAATGAACAAACAGTTGGAAAATGCATTCCGAATTATTTAGTAAGCGCTTTCATTTTAGGCATATTTGGGTTTTGGAAAGGATGGATGATCAGCTTGAAATCTGTAACCGGAGAGGCCGCTCTCAATAAAAGCAGGGTGATTACAGAATGCATCAAACACAAAAATTTATTGCTGATGCTTTTACCTGGTATTATCTTCTTTCTGATTTTCAGATACGGACCCATGTATGGTATTCAGATTGCATTCAGAGATTTTAAATTCAACAAAGGAATCACCGGAAGTGAATGGGTAGGTTTGAAGCATTTCTACGATCTGTTCAGTCGCCCAAGCTTCCTTGAAGTTTTTACGAATACGATAAAAATCAGTACCTATAAGCTTATTTTCGGCTTCCCGGTTCCCATTATTTTTGCCTTGCTATTAAACGAGCTAAGAATGGTGAAATTCAAGAAAGCGGTCCAAACGATCAGTTATCTGCCGCATTTTGTTTCGTGGGTCATACTTGGAGGCTTGTTCCTTCAATTACTATCGCCAACGTCCGGTCCGTTGAACATTCTGCTGAGAGAGCTTGGGATGAAACCTATTTATTTCTTAGGCGATAATGCATGGTTTGTAGGAACGCTGGTCGTTACTTCAATCTGGAAGAGCGTCGGGTGGAGCTCCATCATCTATCTTGCTGCGATCGCAGGGGTTAACTCCGAGCTGTATGAGGCAGGAAACCTTGATGGTTGCAATCGCTTCCAGCTTGCCAGATACATTACTTTTCCGGCGATCATGCCAATCGTAACGATCATGTTTATTTTTGCTGTAGGCGGCATAGTCGCTGACGATTTTGATCAGATTTTCAATCTTTATTCTCCGGCTGTTTATAAGGTAGGCGATGTTCTGGGGACCTATGCGTACCGGAATGGGATAGAAAGCATGGATTACAGCTTTGCAACTGCCGTTGGTCTCTTCACCAATATTGTTTCGCTGGTGTTGGTGTTGTCGGCTAATTTCTTTGCAAAAAGATACAGCGATAATGGAATCTGGTAAGGGAAGTGAACGAGATGAATAGTTCTAGCCGGATAAAGAAAAGTTTTGGCGAGCATGTCTTTGATTCTTTGAATGTCATTTTCATGATTCTACTTTGTTTTACGACAATCTATCCCTTCATGTATCTCCTGTCGCTCTCATTAAGCGCAGGCAATATCTCGCTTACCAAAATACACTTTATTCCTCCTGAGCTGTCATTTGATAATTTCAAAAGTGTACTGAGCTATAGCTACATCAAAACGGGGTTTGTAAATTCGACCTTGCGCGTTGTCCTTGGGACTTCTCTGGAACTATTCTTTTGTCTGATTACTGCATATCCGCTTACTAAAAAAAATCTGCCCTTCAGAAATTTTTGGACCGGAATTGTTGTGTTTACGATGTTTTTTGGCGGAGGGCTGATTCCTAACTACATCTTAATGAGAGAGCTGCATCTGATGAACACCATATGGGCGTTGGTTCTTCCGAATTTGGTTCCCGCATTCTCCATGATCCTGATTCGAAATTATATCAGTTCACTTCCTGAGAGCATTGAGGAGTCCGCTAAAATCGATGGCGCAAATGAGTTTACAATCCTATTTCGAATTATCGCGCCGATGATTACTCCTATCCTTGCTACAGTTGCACTTTGGTCCATCGTAGGCCATTGGAATGCATGGTTTGACTCGATGCTGTATTCGACATCGCCAGAGAATCAGGTTTTGCAAGTTGTCATGCGAAACATTATTCAAAAAGGCGATGTGAATTTGGAGGCCGGGTCAACCACAACTACTCTTGCTGGTAGCGTTAATCCAACAACGATCAAGGCTGCTACCATCATGATCACATCGCTGCCCGTCATCGCCATATATCCTTTTTTACAGAAATATTTCGTTAAAGGGATTATGGTTGGTTCTTTGAAGGGATAAAAAAAATGGGGAGGCAAGACAATGAAGAATCTATTCAGCTTGAGAAAGAGTATGGTACTTGTTCTATGCACCGCTATGCTCGCATCGTTCACAGCATGTAGCTCCAATTCATCGAACAACGCATTGAACGGTGAGCAATCTGCAGGAAATGATTCCAAGTCAAATGCAGCGAATGACTCTGCTGCAGCATCGAACTTTGACAAAAAGCTTGATATCTCTTGGGTAGGTTGGACAGGCCCGGTTGATAACGAGGGCGAGATTGTCAAAGAAATTGAAGAGAAATTCAATGTGAATCTTACGATGGTAGACGTCGGCGATGCGGCTGCGTTCGATGTCAAGATCGCTGCCGGTGAAGTGCCCGATGTATTCCCGCTAGGCTTCTCAAAATATCAAAAATACATAGATGATGAAATTATTAGTGAAATCCCCTATGATACGATTCAAAAGGATGCTCCGGCTCTATACGACGCCTATCAAACCGAAGTGTCTTCGTATTTGGACCTGACGAAATCGGATGATAAAAACTATGGTCTTGTTGTCCCTAACCCGGAAAGCGGTAATTTCAGACCGCTTGTGGTTTGGAGAGGGGATTGGCTTGAAAATGTAGGCCTTACAAAAGAGCCGGATACATTGGCGGAATTTGAAGATGCCATGTATAAGTTCACGAACAATGATCCGGACAAGAACGGGAAGAAAGACACGTATGGGTTGTCTACATCGATGATGCAAACCGTATATGGCGCATATGGCTATCTCCCGACGGCATGGACACGCAAAGACGGAAAGCTGGTGTATGGTGCTGTCCAGCCGGAAATGAAAGAAGCATTGAAAGTTTTGGCCAAATGGTATAAAGACGGCGTTCTTACGCCTGAATTCGTAAATGCGGATGGAGAAAACAAAGGCGGAGACTGGTCAATCGCAACCGATTTTGTAAACGGCATGATTGGAGTAACCAGTTACCCGGAATACCTCTACTGGAAACCGGCTCAATCCGCTGGTGATCGCGAAGGCTCGAACATTATGGAAATGAGAAAAACACTTCCGGATGCGGTAGATAAGCTGGTCTACGGTAAGCCTGTTGCGGGTCCGGATGGTAAAAGAGGTTTAGAGCTTAGAAACGCGCTTCAAGGCAGATTTATTGTTATGGGCAAGCAAGTGGAGAAGGATCCTGAGAAAATGGCCCGTATTTTAAGTATCCTGGAATACAGCTCAGCTACGTATGAAGGTTACATGCATACGCGTTATGGTAAAGAAGGCGTAAACTACAATTTGAAGGACGGACTTCCTGAAGCGATTGGCTCGTTCTCCGACTGGAATGAAATCGTGAAAATCGGCGGAGGCGCTACATTCAATAATGCGATCTGGATGCCATCTATCATTGGGAAAGTCAACCGCGAGTATGCTTGGGGCATGTCTCTCGGAACGCTCCAAAGTGATGGTATTATGAATGAGGTTATTCTACCTCTCCCATCCCAGCCTAAATATGGAGCAGAGCTCGATAAAATCAGATCAGAGGCATACGTCGATATCATTACAGGAAAGCAGCCGATCGAGTATTTCGACACCTTCGTAGAAAACTGGAGAGATGCTGGCGGTAAAGTGCTCGAAGAGGAAGCTGCTGCAAGATAATGTGCTAAGGAAGAAACAGAGAAAAGCTGCCGAACCAATTCGGCAGCTTTTTTGTCTCATTTTTCCCGCCTGCATCGTTAAATTTGGGGAAGGCAGCTTTCGCCTTCACAAATTTTTTAACATAAAGAACACGTTTTCTTTTCTTGTGCGGCCGAATCGCGATGGTAAAATAGATTAGATCATATTGAGCACATGCAGCGCTTGCCTATACCTGCCTAATGAAGGAGACCCGAATGATCAAGTGGCTGTTTATCAACCGGAGCATACGTACCAAACTCGTCTTGAGCAGCGTGTTCATCTCCCTTATCCCGATGCTCATTCTTTCCTTCCTGTTCTACAGGGCCAGCTCGCTTTCGCTAGAGCGCACGATGGTCAGGAGCGCCGACCAGAACGCCGAATATTTGTCCAATGACCTGGATCAGTTTTTCCGCAGCTTCTCTTCGTCTGCTTTGCAAGTCTATGGCTTCAACCAACTGGTCAATTTTATGCGTAACGGCGCCAACTACAACAATGCCGATATCTTTCAAACCAAAGACGCGCTCGATAACTACTATCGCCTCGTTCAGAGCAAGAATAAAGACGTGATCAAGATTATGATGTACGGGCAGGACAATAAGCTGAGGGATTCATGGTTAAGAGCGGCCAGCTACGATTCGATTCGACTCGATGCTTCCGTTCCCCATGCCGATCAATTGCTGGATTTGCCGTTTCAGCATGCCCTGATGTTCACTTATTTGGACAAGGAGCAGGGGGAACGGTTTTTCGTTTATGCGATCACGATTTATGACCCCTTCTATCGAAATAAATACGGTACATTAGTTTTTTATACGAGGATGAGAGATTTCGTGAAGCAGATCGAAACCTACAATCGATCCCCGAACAATATCGTCCTTCAGAACGATCAAGGCGAAATCTTCTATCGCACGAACGATCAATTCAGTGAAGCGGTCCAAACCTACAAGCGCTCCGATAACGTTGCCTCTTACGGCAAACGCGAGCTTCGATTCACGGACCGCCGTCAAGCGCTGATCAGCACGTCCGCGCTTGACAACGGCAACGTCGGGCTAACGCTTCTGTATTCGAGCAGCGAGCTCGCGGAGAATCGTAAAATTACGCTGCTGCTGACGGTAGGAGCATTTGCCCTCGTTATGCTCGTAATCGCGTTATTCTCATCGATGGCGCAGCAGTTTATTACGCGGCCCGTTCAGTCGCTAAGCAAGGCTATGCGGGCCGTCCGTAAAGGGGATTTCCATGTCACGCTTAAGCCGAGCCCATGGCGCGACGATCTGTCCGAATTGACGAGAAACTTTAATTTCATGACAAACAAGATTCAAGAATTGATCGAGCAGGAATATCAGCTGCTCATTCGCAACAAGGAAGCGCAAATCATGGCGCTGCAGATGCAAATCAATCCGCATTTTCTATACAATACCCTTCAAACCATCGGCGGCAAAGCCGTCTTAATCGGGGAATATGACATCCATGAAATGTGCAGGGCGCTGGGTGATCTGTTCCGTTACAACTTCTATGAAGGAAACAGCGAGTCCACAATCGGTCTGGAAATGGTGCACCTGAAAAATTATTTATATATTCAGCAGCTTCGTTTCGAAGAATCGCTCGTAACCGAGTTCGATGTGGAGCATGCGCTGCTTGACTGCAGCGTCATCCGGTTCGTCCTTCAACCCATTGTAGAGAATGCGATTGTCCATGTACTGGGTAAAACCGAGGACAGGCAGCTTCATCTGCAAATCACGGCGATGCAGCAATCGGATCGGGCCATCATTAAGGTGCGGGATAACGGTCCCGGTATAGACGCCGAGCAACTGGCTCGGCTTAGAGCGGTTCTGGAGCATAAAAACACCGAAGTATTCAGCGGCATATCGATCGGGTTGAAAAACGTGAACGAGAGAATTCGCATGTACTACGGATCCGATTACGGGCTCAGAATCGATAGCAACGAAGGCGAAGGTACGGAAGTGATTGTAACGATCCCCTACAGGAATAGAGGTATGCTGCATGTATAAGGTTATGGTAGTGGACGATGAGCCGTGGAGCCGTAAATCGATCAGCAAAATGATCAGCGGGCTTGCTCTGGACGTCGAGGTCATCGCGGAAGCGAGGCACGGCGAAGAGGCGCTTGCGCTTATCCCGATCCGAAGGCCGCATATCGTCGTGACCGACATGAATATGCCGGTATTGGACGGCGGGCAATTTTTGGAAGCGCTTCATGAACGGTTCGGCGAAATCAAGGTAATCGTGATTAGCGGGTATTCGCAGTTCGAATATATGAAGGCGGCCGTCACGTATCAAGCATGCGAATATGTGCTCAAACCGGTATCGGTAACGGATCTCGAGCAAGCACTCAATAAGGCGATCCAAGCTTGTAACACCTACATGAGCATTCAGCAGCAAATGCGGTTCAATCAGGAGGTTCGGCTTCTTAAGCGGGAGACCTTTCTGCAAACCGTTACAAGCCATCGGATTACGAACACGGCGGATATACAGCGGGAAGCGGGAGAGCTCGGCATCGCCGTGGACGGCGGTTATCGGGTTGCGGTGTGCATGTTTCGGCAGTTCAGCGAGGTATCCCGAACTAAATTTCACGGTAACGCGGATCTGTTCTTATTCAGTCTGGAGAATATTCTGTACGAAGTGATGCGGGAGGACAAGCTGCATGTCTATAAATCGGATGACCGTACGCGCATTTGCCTGCTCTTCCCGACTGCTTCCTATGATGAACAACGGGCTCGGCAGCTATTGATTGACTATCATGAAGCTGTCAGTGAAATGCTGCTCGTCGGCGTGGTAGCTGGGCTTAGCCGTGCTTATACAAGGCTCGAAGAGCTGCCTGCCGCGTATCATGCGGCGGGCGATGCGCTCCGAAATAATCGTCTGCTGGGGGAGTCATTCGCATTCTCGTCTGCTGAAAGCACGGGAGCGATCCAGCCGGTCGAGCTGCTGGGCTCCTTCGATTTGAAATCGATGAGGCAAGCGATCGGAGCCCATAATCCGAAAGACTTCAAGCGGCTGTTGAACGATTACTGCGAGAAAGTTGGCCGGCAGCCCAATGTCACCATTCGCCAGATCCAACGCGATTTGAGGCAGATGATAGAGTTATCGCTGTCCGAATTGAAGGGAATCGAGGCAACGCAGTCCGTATTGCCCAATGCTGACGAAGTGTCTCGCATCTTGGATGAGAAGGAGCTGCAGTCGTTCCTCAGCCTGCTTACTCAAGCCATTGAAGCCCATTGTGCCGGCGTCGGCGAGGCGGAGAACGTTCGCTCGGTTCGCGAAATCGCTCTGTTCCTGGATGAGCATTATTTTGAGGATCTCAGTCTCATCGACGTCGCGGCGCGGTTCCACATGGATGCCGCTTATTTGAGCAAGCTGTTCAAGAGCATCACGCGCGAGAACTTCACCGAATACGTCACGCGCAAACGAATGGAGAAGGCTTGCGAGCTGTTGAAATCGTCCGCATGCAAAATCAACGAAATATCCGAGCTGGTCGGTTACGAGAATCAGCGATATTTCAGCCAAGTATTCAAGCGGTTTACCGGGCAGACGCCTTCGGAATACCGGGATGGATCGATTGGAGCTGCGGAAATAACAAAATATTGAACATTGCAAACACAAATTAATTCATTACGTGAAAAGTGGCCGACCGATAAGATAGACTCATGGACGAAACGATCGTCCTCGGACAATACAGGAAAAGGGGACTGGAAAATGAAAAAGAGTTTGGTCGGTCTGAGCGCCATCATCGCGATGCTTTCTCTGGCGGCATGCGGCAACGCGAACAATGATGCGACGTCATCCGCGAACACATCTTCAAATGCATCATCGAATACAGCCTCGAATACGTCATCAACGGAGAACACTTCCAATGCGGCTTCGAACGACACCTCGTCGACTAATGCAGCGGAAGCGAGCGCGGAACCGGTAACGATTTCGTTCATGCACTTCAAGAGCGACGTGACGGACGGCATTCAGAAAATCGTCGATCAGTTCGAAGCGGCTAATCCGACTATCAAAGTCGATGTTCAGCCCGTGAAATATGACGACTATTACACCATTCTGAAAACGAAATTGGCAGGCGGAGACATCCTGGACGTGTTCACGTTGAACGCCGGCGCGCAGGCGAAATTGTTTGTGGACGGCGGTTACGTGGAGGATTTGAGCGGGCAGGAATTCCTGAACAATTTCGATGCGGACGTGCTGACTTCGCAGGCGACGGACGGGAAGAACTACATTATGCCGCTGAACGCCGGACCGATTGCCGTATTCTATAACAAGAATATATACAATGAATTGAATCTTGAAGTGCCGAGAACGTTCGATGCCATGATCGAGAATGCGAAGAAGATTAAATCGGCGGGCAAAACGCCGTTCGCGCTCGGCTGGAAGGATGGCTGGCCGCTCGGCATGTGGATCGGCCGCGATTTGCCGAGTAACACGGCGCTTGCCGCAAACAAGCCTGACTTCTTCGACAAGCTGGAGACGGGCGGCTCCAAATTCGCCGACAATCCGGCGATGCAAACCACGCTCGATCATGCCCAGCAAATATTCGATCTCGGCAACAAGGACCAGCTCGGCCTCGGTTACAACGACGTCGTCGACCTGTTCGCCAAAGGCGATGTCGGCATGATGTACATGGGCACTTGGCCGCTTGCGGATATTCAGAAGAAAAATCCGGACTTGTACAATACCGGCATCGGCTACTTCCCTTACCCGTTCAGCAACGATGAAAGCTTGAACAAATTGGAGTTTAATCCGGATGCTTCGCTTGCGCTCGGCAGCAAATCCCAGCACAAAGACGCGGCGATGAAATTCCTTGCTTTCATGGCGAGCAAAGAAGGCGGAGACGCTTGGGTTAAGAATACGAACACGCTGAGCTACGTAAAAGGCGCAACGACCGACATCGCGCCGGCTTTGAACGATCTGAAGCCTTACTTCGATAACGGCCAGCTGTACAACTCGCAAGCCTACATGTCGAAAACGACGATCGACTGGACCGGTCAGCTCATCCAGCATCTACAGAAAATGTTCTTTAAGAAAGAGACGCCGGAGCAAGTCATTTCCGCACTGGATGACTGGGTGTCCAAGAACCATAAATAATGGAATCTCAGATGACGGCATAGGCGGCGCCTATGCCGTTACCTATAGGAAAGGAAATCGTCTATGAATAGCTTAAAGCGATCGATCCGCAGCGAGATGTGGTATGTGCTGTTTATACTCCCGGGGTTGTGTCTGTTTGCGTTTGCGGTGATCGTCCCGTTAGTCATTGGCGCGAAATATTCGTTCACGGATTGGGACGGCGTCGCACCTACCGCGAAATATATCGGCTGGGATAACTACGCGCAGGCATTGCGCGATCCTGACCTGTGGGCGGCGCTTCGCAACACGTTCAAGTACGCGATATTGGTAACGCTGCTTGTGAATCTCGTGTCGCTGCTGCTTGCCGTATTGCTAGACTCTTATTTGAAATTCAGAAAGGTGTTCCGCACGATCTTCTTCTTGCCCGTTGCGATCTCCACGGTGCTGTCGGCTTATATTTGGAGCTACAACTACAGTAACGGCCTGCCGAAGCTGCTCAGCTATTTCGGCATCGATATGACAAGTCCGCTCGGCAATCCGGATCATGCGATGACGGCGCTCATCGTCATCTCGCTGTGGCAAGGGATCGGCTCTCCGATGATTATCTATATCGCCGGTTTGCAAGGCATTCCGGGAGAGCTGACCGAAAGCGCGCGGATCGACGGCGCCGGCGCGTTCGGCGCTTTCCGTCATATTACGCTGCCGCTGCTGGCGCCATCGGTCACGATTAATTTGCTGCTCGTGCTGACAGGCTCGCTCAAAGTGTTCGATCTCGTCTTCTTGACGACCGGCGGCGGTCCGGCTTTCTCGACCGAGGTGATCTCGACGTTTATTTACAACGTCTCATTCAACTCCGCTAAAGCGGGGTACGGTACGGCATTGTCGATGCTGTTCTTCCTCATTCTCGTCATCGTCACCATCGTGCAGCTGGCTATATTTAGAAGGCGGGAGGTGGATATGTAATGAAACTGACGCACGCGATCGTCCTTACGCTGATTGCCTTGCTGGCCCTTATATTCGTTTTTCCGCTCTACGTTGCGCTGCTCATGGCGCTGAAATCCGCGAAGGAAACCTTCGACTCCTTCTATGCGCTGCCGTCGACTTTGCATCTGGATAATTTCGTGCATGCCTGGAAAACGTCGAAGTATCCGTCCGCGATCCGAAACAGCCTGTGGGTGAACCTCATTTCCGTCGCGCTGATCATATTCGTGTCCGCGCTTGCAGGGTACTCTATCGCCCGGCGGAATAAACCCATCTATAAATTCATCTATGTCCTGTTTCTTTCCGGGTTGATGGTTCCGTTCCAGGTCATCATGCTTCCGCTGTATAAGATGGGCAAGATGGCCCATATGATCGATACGCACTGGGGAATCGCTTTGATTTACGGCGGCTTCGGCGTTCAGATGGGGGTGCTGTTCTATGCGGGCTTCATTCGGGGCATCTCGCTTGAGATCGAGGAAGCGGCGCGGATCGACGGTTGTTCGACACCGGGCATATTTGCCCGCATCGTACTTCCGCTGCTCAAGCCGGTCACCGCTACCGTCGTCGTGCTGAACGCGCTGTATATTTGGAACGACTTCCTGCTTCCGCTGCTGTATCTGCAGGATAAGGCGTATCGCACCATTCCGCTGCAGCAGTATTACTTCTTCGGACAGTACAGCAGCGATTTGAATTTGGCATTCGCTTATGCCGTAATGGGGCTTATTCCGATTATCGTGTTTTTCCTTTTCATGCAGAAATTTATTATTAAGGGCATCGCAGCAGGCGCCATTAAAGGGTAGAGAAGAATCATCATTATGGGAGGGACGTACAGAATGAAACGAAGCATTCAAGGATTGTTCGTTTTGCTGCTCATAGTTACGATGATTGGACCTATTAACGTTGCGGAGGCTAAACCGACCAAAGTATCCGTAGGACAGACGGGATCTGTCGTAACCGCGGGCAACGGCTCGATTTCGCTCACGTATGATTTGTCGACGGGGCGCGGCAGCTTCAAGCAAGGCAGTACAACGCTGATCTCGAATTTCTATTCCGATTATCAGCTGTACGGGACAAGTTCCCGCATTCATTCCTACGATCCCGGCAAGCGTTCGGCGAAGTGGGAGGCAATCGGCAATGACGGATATGGCTAGCACGGCGAGCGAATTACGATCAAGAGCGTGCTCGATTCCGGCTCGACCATCACGCTGCGGCTGACGATGTACGAGGACCAGCCATATTTTCTGTCCGACATGACGGTGAGCAGCGCGGCAAGCCAAACGATCGACGTGCTGGAGCCGATTGCAGCCGACAATCTGGATATCGGTTCGGGCACGGACAAACGGATCTATACAACGCCTTATACGAATAACTATGATTTCGGCGTAGCGCCCGTCGACGATTTCGGCAAAAGCCAGAACGGCTATGACCGCCCCTACGGCGTAGAGGATCAGTGGAGCGCGTTCAACGGAACAAGCTACTGGGTTGCGGCGGTATTTGATAATGCGGCGAAGAATGGCATCATTGCCGGAGCGGCTACGACGAAAACTTGGAAAAGCATGCAGCATCTAGGCCAGGCGACGGCACCGAACGGCCCGCTGACCGGCTTCTCCGTCTACAATGCCGGCGGACAGCAGAGCGGCACTACGGTGTCGTCGGATGCATTCTTCATTGGATATTTCGATGATTATGAGACGGGCCTCGAGACTTTCGGGGAAGCGTACGCCGTCCAAGAGCCGATGCTGCAGTGGAAAGGCGACGTACCGAGGGGCTACAACACCTGGTACAACTTCTACAGCCAGTACGCCACAGAGGGCGCGATGCATGCGATGACGGATTACTTCGTCGCGCATCTGAAGTCGCTTGGCTACACTTACATGAACTTGGATGCCAGCTACCAGGGAGTCAAGGGGCAGGAGCAAATCCGGAATTTGAAGGATTACGTTACTTATGTACATGGCAAAGGCATGAAAGCCGGTTCCTATGAAGCGCCTTTTGCGATCTGGAATAAGCTGACCGATCTTGTACCGACGACGAACTATACGTTCGGCGATATCGCGCTGAAGGATACGAACGGCAATCCGATCATGTCCTATCTGAACACGCCGATTGTCGATGCGACGCATCCGGGCGGACAAGTCTATTTGAAGTGGCTGATGAATACCTATCATGTCGAGCCGGGCTTCGACTACGTCAAACTGGACTTTATTGATTTCGGCATGTATGAAGGCAGCTTCTACGACAAGAGCAAGAACGGGATACAGGCCTACCGGATCGGAATGAAGATCATGCGGGATGCGCTGATCGGCGCGCGGCAGAAGATCTTCATCGACGAATCGATCGCGCCTCTGCTGCCTTCGGGCTATGCACACGGCAGAAGAACCGGCTGCGACACGGTCATCGGTCTCGATGACGGCGCAGGCATCCGTTATTCCGGCATCGAGCGTCAAGCGTTCAATGCGGCAGCTTCATGGTGGACCAATGGCACGTTATATCCTTACAACGATGCGGACATGTCGATGCCCGAAAATATCGTGCAAGGCGTTTATGGGAAGAGCACGTTGAATCAAGCAACGCTGCTAACGACCGCGATCGTGATGGGCGGCGGCCATTTGCTGATTGGCGACGACGTTCCGTTCATTTCGGAGGACCGAATGAAGAGGCTCGTCATGAACAAGGCGCTGCTGGACGTTGCGGATTTAGGCAAAGCGGCAAGACCGCTTAGCATGACGAACTTCTATTTGAAAGGCGAGCATTCGCCGGAGACTCTGTATCTGAACGATAAGAATGGGGACGTCATCGTCGGCATGTCCAATTGGGATATGAACAACAGCAAGCCGGCGGCTGTTTCATTCAAGGAGCTGCATCTCAGCGCGGACAAGGCGTACACGCTCTCCGAGCTGTACAGCCAGACGACGCTGGGTACGTATACCGGCAGTTATTCACGCACGTTAAGACCCGGCGAATCCGTTATGATTCGCATCTCGGGTAAAGGCTCGCGCAGCAACCCGGGAGCACCCGTCAACTTGGCGCTAGGTGCAGGGGTTACAGCTTCGGCATCCTCATCCTACGGGGCAGGCTACGAAGCCTCGAACGTCATTGACGGCAATCTTTCAACCCGTTGGAGCGCAGGCTGGCCAGCGAATAATGATTTTAGCAATCAGTGGCTCGAGATCAACTTCGGCGCTCCGACGAGCGTCAACCGCGTTGTTGTCAGCGAGTACGGTTACGGTAAGCAGGAATATGAAACATGGTCTTATGCGCTCCAGTATTGGGATGAGTCCACATCGCAGTACGTCGACTTGACCAAAGGGCTGACGCTCGGAGACCGGAGAGAACTGGATTTCAAGACGGTCACGACTTCGAAAATCAGGCTTGATATGAAGACCAGTCACTGGCTCGACTCCGTGAACGAAATCGAAGCGTACAACATTCCGGGGAATACCGGTTCCGTCATCGCGCAGGACAACAGCAACGGATCGTTCTGGAGCTATTCGGATATCCGCGGGCAAACGCAGAGAATGCAAACCTTCGCGCTAACGAGCGGATCTCTGCCGAAGATGGACGTGTATTACTACGAAAGCTACGTCAGCAAAGTGCCGGAAGACAATCTGTATATCGACATCGTGGAGCTCGATTCCGACATGAAGCCGGCGAAGAAGCTGTTTACCGCTGCCGTTCCGCCTTACAATCTCATGGGCTCCCCGCAGCCGTACTCGATTTACCCGAGACTGAGCGGACTCGATACGACGAAGAAGTTCGCATTTATCCTGCGGTCGCCGAATTCGCTGGATGACGGATCCACGGATAACAAATACGGCTTTGCCTATAGCGGCGACGTTTATGCCGGCGGGATCGCTCAGTATTCCGGCGACGGAGGGCAAACCTGGTCGCCTCAGACGGATACGGATCTGATTTTCACGATCTATCAATAAAATAAATTACACCTTAGAGGAGTGATCGCTGTGCCGATCGGCTATTTGGAAGAAGACCGTATTTTCGCCATCCGTACCGCACGGTCATCCTATCTGTTCGGCATCAACGACAGCGGAACCGTGCAGCATCTCTATTGGGGGTCTCCGGTGCATGCCGGGGATTGCGCCGACTTGCTTCGAACGAAGCATCACAGCTCCTTCGATGCGGCGGTAGACCGCGAATCGGAAGAGTACGGGGGATGGGGCGGCCTCTTGTACGCGGAGCCGGCATTGAAAGTTACGTTCGGCGACGGCGTGCGCGATCTGAAGCTTCGATATGAAGGCTACTCGATCGACAAGCCAGAGGAACTGATCGTTCATTTGGCAGACAACTACTACGACCTCCAAGTGAATCTGCATTACAACGTGTTTCCCGAATTCGATCTGGTCGAGCGACATATAACGGTAATAAACGGCGAGGCTTCGTCCGTTCGCATCGAGCAAGTGATGTCCGCCGTCTGGTCGCTGCTTGCCCTCCCCGCATGCCGTTTGACGCATGTCACGGGACGGTGGGCAGGCGAGTATCAATTGCGTACGAACGTGCTGTCCGAGGGAAAGAAAGTGCTGGAGTCCAGAAGAGGGTTTACGGGGCCTCACGCGAACCCTTGGTTTGCGATCGACGACGGGACAGCCGGCGAAACGAACGGCGATGTATGGTTCGGCGCGCTCGGCTGGAGCGGCAATTGGAAAATCGTCGCGGAAAAAACGACCTTCGGACACCTCAGGATAACCGGCGGAATCCATGATTTCGACGGCAGCTTCACGCTTGCGCCGGGCGAATCCTTTACGTCCCCCGTCTTTGCGGGCGGTTTCTCCGAGAATGGTTTCGGCGAGATGAGCCGCAAGCTTCACCGCTATCAGAAAGCAGCGATTCTACCTGGCTCGCGAGAACGCAAGGTGCTCTACAATTCGTGGGAAGCGACTGAATTCGCGGTCAACGTGCAGGATCAGAAAGCGTTGGCGCGCAAAGCGGCGACAGTCGGCGTCGAGCTGTTCGTCGTCGACGACGGCTGGTTCGGCGCACGGAGCAGCGACCGGGCAGGACTAGGCGATTGGCAGGTGAATCCGCAGAAGTTCCCGAACGGCTTGAATGAGTTGATCGACGAGGTCAAATCGCTCGGCATGGATTTCGGGATCTGGGTAGAGCCCGAATCGGTCAATCCGGACAGTGATTTGTACCGCGCTCATCCGGAATGGGTATACCAGTTCCCGACGCGTACCGGTTCTCAGCTTCGGAATCAATTGCTGCTGAACCTCGGGCTGCCGGAAGTCAAACAGTTCGTCCTCGATTTCATGACGGATTTACTCGATACCTACGATATCTCCTTCATTAAATGGGATATGAACCGAACGGTGACCGAGCCGGGAATCGCGCATGAGCGGCAGCAAAGGGAGCATTCGGACTGGATTCGCCATGTGAACAATCTGTATGATATATGGGGCGAGCTTCGCAGGCGGTTCCCGTACGTCGAGTTCGAGACATGCGCGGGCGGCGGCGCACGAATTGATCTTGGTATATTGCGTTATGCGGATCAAGCCTGGATCAGCGACAATACGGACGCGCTCGACCGGTTGCATATTCAGGAAGGCTTCACCTACGCGTACGACCCGTCCGTCATGATGTGCTGGGTAACGGAGTCTCCACACGGCATGAACGGAAGAAGGCTTCCGCTTTCCTTCCGGTTCCATAGCGCCATGATGGGCGGTCTCGGCATAGGCGCGAACATCGACCGCTGGTCGGAAGAAGAACTGGCCGAAGCGAAGGGCTATGTGGAGCAGTACAAACGCATCCGATCGATTACGATGCATGGCGAGTTATATCGCTTATCGTCATTGCGCCATTCGAACGTTGCGGCATGCCAGTACATAACCACAGACGGGCAAGAATCCGTGGTGTTTGCTTTCCAGAACGCGCAGCATTTTGGGGCATGGGAACGCCGGCTTGCTCTGCAGGGCCTTGATCCGGAAGCCATATATGAGGTCGATGCCGGAGACGACCGGACGGTTGCGCTTCATGGCAGCTTCCTGATGCGGATTGGCGTGGCATTAGGATTTAAGGGTGATTGCCAGAGCCAAATGATTCACTTAAAGCGAATTCAGCAGTGGAGATGATGACCGATGCCAATCCGTGGTGCGCAAATCTACGAAAGCAGCTATAGAGGATGCCTCTCGCTCGTAGCCGAAAATGAATCCGTTCGAGTTGAGACCATCCCTGAGCTCGGGGGGAAGATCGTCTCGCTCCTCTATAAACCAACGGGGAAGGAATGGCTGCTCGATGCGGGGGACCGACCTATGCAGAAGCTGGATTACGGATCGAATTTCTGCGATGGCGATATGAGCGGATGGGATGAATGTTTTCCGACCATAGATGCTTGCTCAGCGGGGGAGGACGGTAGTCTGAATCTTCCCGATCATGGCGAAGTATGGGCACTTCCATGGCAGGCGGAGGTGAGCGGGGATGCGCTGGGTTGCACTGTAGAGGGGAGACAGCTTCCTTACCGGCTGACGAGGACGCTGTCACTTCCCGGCGAGCGGCGACTAAGGCTGAATTATACCGTTCAGCATCTCGGCGGAGCGCCGTTTTCTTTTCTATGGGTTGCGCATCCCCAATTTGCCGTGGATGAACCGACGCGGATTCTTACGCCACCATCGGTGCGCGAGATGAATTGCATTTACGGCAAGGCGGACCGCGATTTTATGATCCCTGATGTCTGGGCTTATGGGCCGGAAACGACGGGCGAGGGCACCAAATTTTATTATAACGGGGCCGTTCCGGAGGGCTGGTCAGGACTGCTTGGCATGAATAGCCACGCCTATATGATCGTATCCGTTCCGAAGGATACCGTACCCCACTTCGGAGTCTGGATCGACCAAGGTAAATTCAACGATCGGACTACCATTGCATTGGAGCCCGGCATTGGCTATTACGACTCGTTGGAGCGGGCGGAGCGTAATGGCACGTCAGTCCGTTTGCGAGAAGGCGAAAGTTATAGCTGGTCCGTCGACATCCTCCTTGGACATGGGGATTGGCGGGAATGAGAAGATGAACGGCCCCGGATGATCATTCATCCGGGGCTTTCTTGCGCAGCTAGCCTTTAGGGATTTTTCGATATTCGGTAGGCGAGTAGCCCATGAGCTTCTTGAAGATGCGGGAGAAATAATAGGGGTCGGCAAGACCGACGGAGACGGCGATCTCCCGCACGGTTAAGTTGGTTAAATCGAGCATGCTCGCGGCATGCTGCATCTTCATGCGCAGGAAATAATCGATGGGCGAGAAACCGGTTTCCTTGTTGAAGAGGTGGATCAAATGCTGCGTCGAAATGCCGGCGGATCTGGCAAGCTCGGGGAGCCGCACGGTAGTCCCCACGTGTTCGTTCATATACCGCATCGCTTTCTCCAAATACTGGTCCCGCTTATGATCCTGGCTTGCATGCAGGAGTTCTTGGCCAACGCCGCTCAATATCCATCGCATGGTCTGCGAGACGTAAACGTGAGAGTGAATCGAATAGGGCCTGTCCGAGATGATCGCAAGCGACTGCTCGATGCTGGAGACGAAATCAGCAACAATCGAGTGAGGGAGTGAAATGGTCTTATGCTCGTCGAGCCCATACAGTCGGGTCAATTCTCGCGCGTGTTCTCCCTTCAAATGGAACCAATAAATACTCCAGGGTTCCTGTTCGGAAGCCCAGTAGCGGTGAGGCATGCCCGCCGGAATCGCGACAAGGCTGCCAGGCCCGATGCTGAGCGGCTCGCCGTCGTTTATTTCCACGATCCCATGACCGTCGATGCAATAGATGAAGATATGGGCGTCCGCGCCTTCCGTCCGCTCCCTGTAGTGGTGCTTGGCATGCGGAAAAAAACCGATATCGCTAACGAACAGTTGCCGGGTCAGCTCGGTTCCGGCAAGCTCGCGCTGCATATACTCCGGGAGGACGAAAAGACGCTGTTCTCGAAACCCTTCCATTTTTTTCATAGCGTGATAGGATCAAATCCCTTCGTTTCTCAAGGGTGTTATAACTGCTATTGTATACAGGGTCAATGTGGTATGCAATACCGATAAATCAGAATATAGTCCATCATAATCCGTTGATGTTCAATTGTTCTAATCAACGCCGTTCGTTAAAGTAGGTAGTAGATTTCAAACTTTAATAGGGAGTGACTGCAATTGACTCAGCAGATTGGACGTTCCCGCGTCTGGGAAGAGATCGTCGACATTCCTACGTATGCTGTAGGAAAACCCGACAAAAATCCAATGTTTCTGGAAAAGCGCGTGTATCAGGGCAGTTCCGGCAAAGTGTACCCCCATCCCGTTATCGATAAAATAGAGGACGAGAAAAAGCCGCATCCTTATCGCGTCGTCATCTTGGAAAACGATTATTTGCGCATCGAAATCATGCCGGAGCTCGGAGGCCGGATCTATCGCGCGGTCGATCGCACGAACAATTACGACTTCGTTTACTATAACCAGGTGATCAAGCCGGCGCTCGTCGGTTTGGCAGGACCGTGGATTTCGGGAGGCATCGAGTTCAATTGGCCGCAGCATCATCGTCCAAACACGTACGGCCCGGTTGAATGCCGTTTGGAGGAAAATGAAGACGGCAGCGCCACCGTATGGGTGAGCGAGATCGACCGCATGTACGGAACGAAAGTGACGGCGGGGTTCACGCTGTATCCGGACAAAGCGTATCTGGAAATCGCTGCACAGCTCTACAACCGTACGCCGGAACCGCAAACGTTCCTGTGGTGGGCAAACCCCGCGGTTGCGGTCAACGATCATACGCAATCGGTGTTTCCGCCGGACGTGAACGCCGTATACGACCATGGCAAACGCGACGTGTCCAAATTTCCAATCGCCACCGGCACGTATTACAAAATGGACTATTCCGAAGGCGTCGACATCTCCCGTTACAAGAACATTCCTGTCCCAACCTCTTACATGGCGTACAAATCCGACTACAACTTCGTTGGAGGCTACGATCACGCGCTGAAAGCGGGCTTGCTGCACGTCGCGAATCATCATATTTCGCCGGGCAAAAAACAATGGACATGGGGCAATGGGGAATTCGGGCAAGCGTGGGACCGCAATTTAACCGATGAAGACGGGCCGTACATCGAGCTGATGACCGGCGTTTACACGGACAACCAACCCGATTTTACGTGGCTGCAGCCATACGAAGAGAAGTCCTTTAAGCAATACTTCATGCCCTACAAAGATATCGGAGTCGTCAAAAACGCGACGACCGAAGCCGCGGTAAACTTGGAAGTCGACGAGAACCTTGCCTTGGCTGCTATCTACGTCTACACAACATCCCTAGTGGAAGGCGCAACTGTGGCGCTTTCGGGCAATGGCCAAACGTATTACTGCGAGAAATTGACACTCACTCCGCTGCAGGGCTTTCAAGCCGAAGTTCGTCTGGCTTCAGGCGTTAAGGCGCACGAGCTAACGTTGTCGGTGAAGGATGGGTCCGGTGTGCAGCTTGTGAGCTACACGCCTAAGAAACCGCAAATCGAAGAAATGCCCGAGGCGGCGAAGCCTTTGCCGGAGCCGCAGGAGCTGATGACTAACGAGCAGCTGTATTTGGCAGGGCTTCACCTGGAGCAATACCGGCATGCGACTTTCGAGCCGGAAGCCTATTACCTCGAAGGACTGAAGCGGGATCCTAGTGATATCCGAATCAACGTCGCATACGGAACGCTGCTGCTTCGCAAAGGACTGTTGGAAGAAAGCGAGCGTCACTTCCGCGTAGCGATTAAGAGTTTGACTTGGCGCAATCCGAATCCTTATGACGGCGAAGCTTACTATCAGTTGGGCGTTTCATTAAAGCTTCAAGGCAGGCAAGAAGAAGCGTTCGCGGCCTTTTACAAATCCGTATGGTCGGCAGCCTGGCAAGACAGCGGCTACTTTTCCTTAGCGCAAATCGCGACCGAGCAAGGACGGCTGTCCGAGGCATTGGAGCTGGTCGAACGTTCGCTCGTCCGTAACTCGCGTAATTACAAAGCAAGAAATGTGAAGGCTGCACTGCTTCGCAAGCTCGGTCGACAGGAGGAAGCGATTGCGTTCGGCAGCGAAACGCTCCGACTGGACATCGCTGACTTCGGTGCGTACAACGAACTGAGACTGGCCTTGGAAATGGCAGGGGATATCGAGAAAGCGGAATCGGTGTATGAGGAGTTCCTCTTCTTGTTGAGAGCGGACGCGCATAACCACTTGTCATTAGCTTCTGACTATGCCGACGCAGGGCTATATGCCGAGGCTATTGAAATATTGAATATGATAGCAGACAGCAGTTCGGACAGTACGTATCCCATGATCCATTACACGCTTGGCTATTTGTATGGCCGGATGGGTCAACCGGAGGTGTCGCTCAAGCATCTGCAAGCCGGAGGAGCGGCATCCCCGGACTATTGTTTCCCGAACACGTTGTTCGACCTAACGGTGTTAACATTCGCTGCGAGCAATGGGCAGCGAGATGCCAAAGCGCACTATTACTTGGGCAACTTGTACTACGACAAGAAAGTCGCGGACAAAGCGATTGCTCATTGGGAGACGTCTCTGTCGATCGACTCTTCCTTCCCGACCGTGAGCCGGAACTTGGCGCTTGCTTTCTACAATAAACTTGGCGACAAGGATAAGGCCCGCCAAGCATTGGAACGGGCTTTTGCTTGCAATCAAGATGATGCAAGGGTCTTCTATGAGCTGGATCAGTTGTATAGAAAAATCGGTATTTCTCCGGAAGACCGACTCGCTCGGTTATCCGCACACGTACATCTCGTGGAGCGCAGAGACGATCTCTACTTGGAGTATGTCACGCTTCACAATCGCCTTGGCCGCCACCGGCGCGCAGTTGAACTTCTCGCAGCGCGTCAGTTCCATCCGTGGGAAGGCGGGGAAGGGAAAGCGACAGGTCAATACGTGCTCGCTCACGTAGAAATGGCAAAAGCATGCTTGTCCGAAGAGAATTATGACGAAGCGATTGTTTGGCTGAAGAAAGCACTCTTCTATCCCGAAAATCTAGGCGAAGGCAAACTCACGGGAGCGCAAGAAAACAATGTTTACTATTATCTGGGCTGTGCTTATGCGGCATTAGGTCAAGCGGAAGAAGCCCGAGCTGCATTCCATGCCGCATCGGTCGGACTCGAGGAACCGGCAAGCGCGATGTTTTACAACGATCAGCCGCCGGATATGATCTATTATCAAGGCTTGGCTTGGCTGAAGCTCGGTAACGGCAAGGAAGCCAAAAGACGGTTCTACAAGCTGATCGATTATGCTGAGAAGCATGTGTTCGACGACGTCAAAATCGATTATTTCGCGATTTCGCTGCCGGATTTCCTCGTCTTCGAGGACGATTTGAACGTCAGGAACGAAATTCACTGCCGGTACATGCGAGGACTGGGCTTGACGGGACTCGGAAGCGCCAAAGAAGCAGCCGAAGAGCTTGCTGCAGTTCTGCGGCTTGACGTGAATCATCTCGGTGCCTACCTTCATTCCTTCCATGCTCAAACGATCGTATAAACCACATCACTACAAAAAGTCCTGATAATCAAGTAACCCTTGATTGATCAGGACTTTTTGTTGATTTCATCTCTTGCATGAATGATCTTATGATGTCTTTCAAGCTGCCGTCAAAATGTGAAATGCTCCCTTGCCATCAGCGCCGCGCCTGCTGCGACGGCATCTTCCTTCAACGCCCCCTTGGAGAAAACAGGCGTATATTCCGGATAATAGTACGTATTTGCGATCGCGGTTTCGATGGCGGTGGAGTAGAAGCTCTCATGCGAGCTGATCAAAACCCCGCCGAGAATAATGGTTTCGGGGTGAAACGAGTTAATGAGATTCGCTAATCCGATCCCGAGGTTTGTGGCTGCATCAAGAAATAGCTTCTGTACGACCGGATTATTTCGCGATAATTCCCTCAGCAGCGTATCATAGCTGGCTCCCCTTAGATTGTCGTGGGCCTGCGCTTGCTTCTCAAGCGCGAGGACGGAGACGAAAGCCTCTAAAGCGCCGTAGTTCCCTGTATCCTGCAAACGTGGGCCATCTTTCTGAATGATCATTTGACCGATGGACCCTTCCATGTCGACCGAACCGTGAATGATGCGTCCTTGGGACATCATGGCCGATCGCAGACTGACGCCCGCGTGCACGTAGAGCATATGCTGCGGCTGCTCTTGGCGCAGGGCCCAATGCTCCCCGATGAGCGCCGTATTGGCGCCGTTATCAAGGATAGCCGGAATTCCGCATGCCTCTTCGATCAGTTGGCAGATGGGGACATCAGACCAGCCTTGGGCACGAAAGTGAAGCGGCTTCAAGATCATGTTGCGTTCTCGGTCAAGCGGGCCGACCGCGCCGATGCCGATGCTGATGATCCGGTCTTGCGTGAGATCGTGGTCCTTCAACAGCGCCCGGATTTGTTGAGCGACATGCGAGACGAACCTGCCCGGAGTCATGTCTTCGTCCATGCGCCATCTTACCTGCGACTTGGCGTTCAGCTGCATATCGTATAGGCCGAGGGAGGAATAGAATCGCGATATTTCGAGTCCGATGATATAGCCATAATGAGGGTTGATTTCAAATAAGATCGGTTTCCTGCCACCCGTAGAAGAACCCCGTCCGGATTCTTGAATAAGCCCGTCCGCGAGAAGATCCTCCAGCAGTCGGTTCATCGTGCTGGTCGTGATCGTGAAAGAAGCAAGCAGATCGATCTTCGAGACGATGCCTTGATTGGCGATATGTTGATAAAGCTTTTTTTTGGTCTCCAGCTTGGCGTGCGGTGCTTCCATCTATTATCCCAACTTACCCTATTGAATTTAACCTTTATTAAAGCAATCTTAGCCCATGTGAATGAGAGATACAACTCACTTCCGGCAGAATGAGCGAGAATTGACGGGGCCATGGCATATAAGCAGAGCTGATGAATACGAATAGAATAACTTTATTCCAAAATGAAAAAAAGTGTGTATAATATAGAAAGTCGATACGGTTTCGGGAGGTTTCATGATGATAAAAGACAAATTGCTGCTCCTATTCCGGGTGTTCGGGGTGTTCTTCCAAATAGGTCCTTCCACGTTCGGCGGAGGATACGCCATGATACCGGTCATCGAGAAGGAAGTGATCACGAAGCGCGGCTGGCTGGCACAGTCCGAGATGGGGAGTGTCATTACGATTGCGGGATCAGCCCCGGGGGGCGTCGGTATCAATGCAGCGGCGTTTATCGGCTACCGCGTAGGAGGAATTCCCGGCGCTGTAGCGGCCGTTGCAGGCATTACGATGCCAACGTTCGTCATTGTCTGTGTGTTAAGCATGTGCTATTCGCTATTCGAGTATCAAGTGAAGGTGGCCGCGGCACTCAAGGGGATTCATGGGGCGGTCATCGCCTTAATTATGCTGGCAGCTTACAAGATGGCGAAGACCGCCTTGTTCGACCGCACGACGAAGCTGGTCTCAGCTGCGGCTCTGTTGCTGCTGTTGTTTACTTCGATCAACCAGATCGTTGTCATGCTGGGCGGAATCGTTGTCGGGATCGTCGTCGTGATGACCAAGCAGAAGCTGGGCTTTCAAGCAAACACGGAGAAGGATGAAGCGAAGACGACGCAAGGGCTTGCTTATCCGGAATACTATATTTAAGTGACGGAGGGGATTCGCAGATGGCATCCCTGCTGGAATTATTTTTCGTTTTTATGAAAATCGGGGTGGTTTCGTTCGGCGGCGGATATTCCGTCATCTCGTTTATGGAGAAAGAAACGAACGCACATGGCTGGCTCGCGGCGGGGCAGTTCCGGGAGCTTGTCTCCGTTGCAGGCACGGCGCCGGGACCGATCGCGACGAACGCGGCCACGCTGATCGGTTACGACGCGTTTGGCCTCCCCGGCGCGATCGCGGCTACCATCGGAATTGTGCTGCCATCACTGCTTATCATCGTGCTTATGGTCACGGTATGGTACCGGTTATTCGACAACAGTATTGTAAAATCGTCGCTCTATGGACTTCGCCCTGTCATTACGGGCATCATTGCGTATTCGGCTTTGCACTTCGGATTCATGTCGCACCAGACGTCCCTGCTGACTTGGCAGACGGCGGCTACGCTGATTATCTGCGCAGGCGCGCTGCTTGGCGTGATTCGTTACAAATGGCATCCCGTCACCGTGATATTGTCATCCGGGGTCGCGGGTATCATCTTGTTTTGACATCAAGGTCTTTGAAATAGTCGAGTACAAACTCACGAAACTTCTGAGCTGCAGAGGACAGATAATGCTTTCCGGACCAAGCAAGGCGCAGAGACAAGCTGCCACCGAGATCTGTTATTTTTATCCTGTTCGGTGTCAGGTCCATTCTTGTTCGCCAAGCCAGATCGGGAGCGAAAGCAATGCCATGTCCTTTTTTCAATAGCAGCAGCACCGCATCTACATCATCTACTTCAATCGTCGTCTTAGGCTTAAAGCCGGCAGCATTCATGCACAAGCGATCTGTTAGATTCCTGAACCAATATCCGGTATGTAATCCAATGAACGTTTCCTGTTTCAATTCATTTAACGAGACACTTTCACGTCCTATTAAAGGATGATGGTCCGGCACGAATAGATGGATTTCTTCCGTTCGGAGCAGTTCCTGCTCGATAGCAGCACCCTCAATCTGCGCAAACGTGAGACACATATCGATTGCTCCGTTTTCGAGCATTTGGTTCATGACGTCCGTTGGTTCTACAATTTGACGAAAACTCACATTCGGATGCAGCTGCAAAAATTCGCCAAGCATTTCCGGCAAGAGATTCGTAAGGGAAACTGCAAGCGTGATGATTCCCCGATCGACCCCGGACATGTCCCGGATTTCCCGCTCGGCTTCCTCCAGCTCCTGAAAGACATGTTCTACCCGCCTAAGCAGCACCTTTCCATAAGCATTTAATCGAATCGTGCGGCCTTGTCGGTCGAATAAAGGAACGCCGAAATGCTCCTCCAGCCTGGAAATGGTTCTGCTCAGTGAAGGCTGAGCAATTTGTAAAATCTCCGCCGCCTTGGTCATCTGTTCTAGTTTGGCTGTTGTCTTAAAGTATTGTAATTGTAGCAGCTCCAACTGTGATATCCTCCTACGATTGATCATCCTTCTGATACGTATCACATTGATTTGATAGCTTAAGATCTATGTCAGATAACAATTTAAGTATTATACATTATCTCTCATTATCGCTATATTTAGATCAAATTCGAGGCCAGATAGGAAGAAAAATAAATAACTATTTGGCTGCTACAGTAAAATCATTCATTTAGAAGGCACTGCCCCATTGTGGAAGTGCTTTTTTTGATATTTACGCAAGATTCGACATGTTCTGAATCAATTACTATGGATGAGGGAGGGAATTTCCATGAGATATAGAATGTTATTACCTTTGTCTAACTCCAGTACGTCCAACAATGCTACTACAATGAGTTCGGGGGATCAGCATGAGTATATTCAAAGCGCCGTTTAAAGCGGGTATTTTTACAAAGCTGCTGCTATCATTTCTAGTCGTAATCATTCCGATTTTTAGCATCAGCATCTTTATCATCCAATCCGCCGAGGAGAACATGCGAGAGGAATTGTCGCAATCCGTCCTAACGAATGTCCATTTCTATATGAGTTCGTTTGAAAGCGAAATGGCTCGTATTATCCAGATCAATAAAGAGCTTATTTTCAACGAGGATTTTCTCAAAATTCGAACGATCGCCGCGGATATGGACGATTACACAAGAGTTCAGACGATTCTTAAAGTGAAGGACAGGCTTAATTTACTGAAAACATCTAGTTTATACGTCGACAATGTCAAGGTGTACATTCCTTCCATGGAGAGAGGGATATTCTCTAACAGCTACGACAATCACATTCCGTCAGACGAGCTAAACGCTCTAAAAATGTCAGGGCGCACGGGATCGAAGATCACGTACTGGGAGAAGGGGCTTTTTCTGAGTGAAGTATATCCCGATCCGTTTCAAAAGCTGCCTTTGACGATTGCGCTTGGAGTCGATCTATCCACGAAGAAGATTCAGGAAACGCTTCGTCAAATCGTCGACATGGATGGGGCTGGCGCCTCCTTTATTAATGTTCAACAGAATTGGACATTTTCGGATGGGAAAAACGATCAAATCTCACCTGAGTTAAGGAAGTTCCTAAACAACCCGGCTATTAGCGGAAGACCGAGTGATCAAGGCAACATCAACATGAACGGCATGAATTACTTGATTACGTACGAATACTCGAAGCTTCTAGACACCTATTTAGTTGTATATATTCCTGCTGACGAAGTGTTGGGACCTCTGGATACTTACCGTAAGTTTTTATGGCTGTTGTCTATTCTATCCACCATTATTATCGTTGCCTTTTCTTACTGGATATTCCGCTTAATTCATCGGCCGCTCAAACGGCTCGTCACTTCTTTTCGCAGGGTGGAAAAGGGGGATTTACAGGTAGAGATCGACCATAACTACAGCGACGAATTCAAATACTTATACGGACAATTCAATGCCATGGTCAGCCAGTTGCATAAGCTGATCGGTGAGGTTTATGAGGAGCGGATTCGTTCCCAACAAGCGGAGCTTAAACAGCTGCAGTCTCAGATTAATCCGCATTTTCTATACAATAGCTTCTTTATGCTGCAGGGACTTGTTCGGATGCGCAATATTGAAACGGCGGAACAGCTTATTCAACACCTCGGAGACTATTTCAAATTCATTACTCGAACGGGAAATGAAACCGTCACGCTCGATCAAGAGGTGCACCACTCAAAGGCTTTTACCGAGATACAGACACTGCGTTTCTCCAGACAAATCAGAGTGGAATGGGAGGAGCTGCCGGAGGCGTTCCAGAAGGTGCCTGTTCCTAGACTTATTCTGCAGCCCGTTATTGAAAACGCCTATGTGCATGGTCTGGAAGACAAGGTTTCGAATGGCTTGCTTTCAATAAGGTTTGAAATAGAGGACGAGGACTTATTGATTAAAGTGGAGGACAATGGGGAGAACATTTCGGAAGCGGGTCTTGATGACTTGCGAAATCGGATACAATCACATGTTCTGGAGAAAGAATCCACCGGTATTCTGAACGTGCATCGGCGCCTAAAATTACGATATGGCGAGCAGTATGGACTTTCCGTGTCTCGAGGAGCAGAAGGTGGCGTTCGGGTGGAGATGAGATTATCTGCTAAGGGGGTTGAGAAGATTGTATAGATTACTCATTGTTGACAATGAACCATTTATCGTAGAAAGTGTTCTGGATTTGTTTGAAAGACAGGCCATTCCTGAATTGGAACTGCTTAGCGCCTACTCCTCTGCGGAAGCGCTCGGCTGTATGCGAACGGTTAAAATCGATATTGTCTTGTCGGATATTCGAATGCCGGGGATGAACGGCTTAGAGCTTCATCGCGAAATCATCAAATATTGGCCGCGATGTAAGGTGATTTTTCTAACGGGCTACAACGATTTTGATTATATCCATGAAGCGATGCGTAACGGAGGCGTCGATTACTTATTAAAGACTGAAGGAGAAGAGGCGATCGTCGCTTCCGTTCAGAAAGCACTGACGGCTCTATCAGAAGCGGTCGAGGCTGAAGCGTATATTGCCAAATCAAAGCAGCAGATGCAAGCGATGACACCATTACTGCAGAAAGAGCTGCTTATGGAGCTTGTACAAGGGGGTTCGCTTGCAAACGGCGCGCTCAGCCGAAGCTTTGAGGAAGCTGACATTGAACTTGATCCTACTAAACCTGTCGTTGCTATGATCGGCAGGATAGACAATTGGAAGGAAGACACGCGTCCTTTTGACAAATCGTTATATCTATTTGCCATTCAGAACATTGCGAAGGAATATCTGGCGGCGAAGGTGCAATTCATTTCGTTTGATTTTGAGAGAAAAACAAAGCTGTTATGGCTGATTCAGCCCGAAGAGCAGACGGGAACCCTGTCAGCCGCCGAGCTTGCCGAGCTGGAGCAGCGATGTCTTATTTTTCTTAAGGGAACGGCAGAGATGATGCAAGATTCTTGCAGTGTCTTGCTCAAGCTGAATCTATCCATTGCCATTGGCGCTTCGTTCAAAGCGTGGGAACGCATATCGGAGCAATTCGAGCATTTGCAGCAGCTCCTAAACCGGGGGCTTGGGCTAAGTCAGCAGCTGCTGCTTATAGAGCCAACGATAACCATTACCTCAGCCGATCAAATAGAGCATGATCAACGAAAGCAGCTCAAGAAGCTGAATTTATTGCATACCTTGCTGGAGAACGGGCAGAAGGAGCAATTTATGGCTGAATATGTTGGCATTATGACAGCGTTGACAGAGTGCGCGGCTGCTAAGAATGCAATAAAGACGGAAGTTTATTTTACGCTCGTCTCCATCTTCTTATCTTATATCAACCGCTGGGAAGTTCAGAGTGAGGTTGGAGGCCGAGTCAATTTGGGTAAAATGACCGCCCTTGATTGTCATGATAACTGGAAGGAAGTAGTGGATTATTTCTATAAGCTGGCGGAGGCGCTGTTTGAGCACAAACAGGCAGGCAAAGGAAATCAGGAGCACGATGTGATTCGGATGGTGCAGCGTTATGTTCAGCAGAACCTAGCAGGGGATTTGACGCTTAATCGCATTGGTGATGTGGTTGGACACAATCCTTCGTATCTATCCCGGTTGTACAAGCAAGTCACGAATGAAGGCTTATCCGACTATATTATGACGGCAAGGCTTGCGAAAACCAAAGAACTGCTGGAAGAAAATCGCTTGAAAATCCATGAAATTTCTACTTCTGTCGGTTTCTTATCGGAGCAATCGTTCTTTCGCTTCTTCCGGAAGGCCTTGCAGATGACGCCGCAGGAATATCGAGATAGTGTCGTGATGTCTAGAAATGCGAGTGCAAAGTAAAGAATGGCGAATAGCTGGCCGCCCCTTCGTCTACTTATAATCAACTTGTGAGCAAAACATTCAAACCTAGGGGGTTTACGAAATGGCAAGAAAGGAACGGATTACACTCTTCGCCGCTTGCTTACTAACAACTTCGCTAATGCTTTCGGCATGCGGGGGAAATAACAATGCGGGCAATGAAGCTTCGAAGCAGTCGACAGACAGCGAATCGACAACCGCAAATAACAGCGCAAATACAAACAAGACCTCGACCAACACGGACGCTGAAGGCACGGTTGACCCATTCGGTAAATACGATCCGCCTATTACCGTACATTCGGTTCGTATGGCCCTCCCGGCAGATCGCTTTGAGAATGGCGATACGAATGAGAATAATGTTTGGACTAGAGAATATGAAAGCGCTTTAGGCATTAAACTTGAGTACGACTGGCTGGGCGACCCGAGCGGCGATAGCAATAAATTGGATATTTCCATCGCTTCTAATGACATTCCGGATGTATTCGGCGTCACTACGAAGCAGATGAACCAGCTGGTAGAAGGCGAGCAAATTCAGGATTTAACAGAGGTATGGGAGAAGTACGCTTCGCCTGCGCTGAAGGAATTGGGAAATCAAGACGGAGGACTTGCGCTCAAAGCGGCTACCTTCGATGGAAAACTGATGGCGATTCCGAAATTCGGCGGAAACATCACAAGCGCAGATATTCTGTGGATTCGTACGGATTGGATGGAAAAATTGGGCATGCAGCCGCCTAAGACGATGGATGAGCTGCTCAAAATTTCCGAGGCGTTCATGACCAAGGATCCGGACGGCAATGGCAAGGATGACACATTCGGCTTGGCGATCAGCAAAGAGCTTAGTGGGTTAACAGGCTTCTACAACGGTTTCCACGCTTATCCCGGCATTTGGGTGAAAGACGCAACAGGTAAGCTGACGAACGGAAATATCGCTCCCGAAATGAAAACGGCTTTAGCGGAGCTTCAGAAGCTGTATAAAGCAGGCTTCTTGGATAAAGAGTTTGCCGTGAAAGATGGAGGTAAAGTGATTGAATCCATCTCTCAAAACAAAGTAGGGATCTATTTCGGTGCAAACTGGTATTCCTACTGGCCGTTTAACGATGCCAGAAAACAAAATCCAGGCATGGAATGGAAGCCGTTCCCGATCGTTTCCGCAGATGATAAGCCGGCAATTGCTGGCGTAGGCTTCCCGGTCTATGAATATTATGTGGCCAAAGATGGCTTCGAGCATCCTGAAGTGATCGTGAAGATGCTTAACCTATGGTTGGAACGCGCTTATGGCCAGACGGCGGATTGGACGAAGTACTCCGTATCCGCTAAAGGAACAGAGCTCTTCCAATACCCGGTATTCCAAGTATTCGCTCCTAATAAGGACGTTCCGGATAACTACCTTGCGGTTAAAGGGGCAGTGGAATCCAAAGATACGTCTGCGTTGAATCCGGAGCAGAAGTCGCTGTACGAGAAAATTACGGCGTTTATGAACGGCGACCAAGAACAGTGGGCTACTTATCGCCAAGCAGGTCCGACGGAATCTTCATTCGAGGTATTGGCTGGTTATAAAGATACCTTGCTTACGACGGGTTACCTAGGCGCCAATACGCCGACGATGGTTGAGAAACAAGGCGTGCTGGACAAATTGCAAAATGAAACCTTTACCAAAATCATTATGGGCGCTGCCCCTATCGAGGAATTCGATAAGTTCGTCGAGCAATGGAAGAAGCTGGGCGGCGATCAAATTACATCTGAAGTGAATGATTGGGCAGCGAAGCAGTAATAAGAAGTGAATAGAAAGAGAGAGGAGAGTCCCTCACTCCTCTCTCTTTACTTTTATAGGGAAACTGGGAGGTGCCTCTGTGTATAGAAGATTGAGAAAGGAACTTCCGCTGCATGCCATGATTTTTCCCAGCTTTATTTTTGCTCTAATTTTCAGTTACTTCCCTATGGTTGGGATCGTGCTCGCCTTTCAAAAGTTTATTCGCCTTAAAGGCAAGGGGTTAATGGGCTTTTTCCACTCCAAGTGGGTAGGGTTCGATAACTTTGAATATATTTTCATGATGCCGGATACGATGCTGGCGATCCGGAACACGCTCATCATTGCCTCTATTAAAATCGTTGTCGGTCTGATTGTTCCGATTACGATCGCGCTGCTGCTCAATGAAGTTCGTAACGCGTTGATTAAGCGCGGCATTCAGACGCTGATCTATTTGCCGCACTTTCTGTCCTGGATTATCTTGGGCGGGATATTAATTGACATTTTGTCTCCCGAGTCAGGTATTGTTAACCAAGTTATTAAGAGTCTGGGTTTTGAACCGATCTTCTTCTTGGGCAGCAATGATTGGTTCCGGCCTGTTCTGATTATTTCGGATGTGTGGAAGGAGTTCGGCTTCAGTACGATCGTCTATCTGGCGGCGATTACAAGCGTGAACCCGTCCTTATATGAAGCGGCTGTCATCGATGGCGCTACACGCTGGCAGCAAACCAGGCATATTACGGTTCCGTCCATTTTCCCAATTGTGATCCTGATGATGACGTTAAGCTTAGGCAATGTGCTTAATGCCGGATTCGATCAAATTTTCACCCTGTATAATGCGACCGTATACGAAACAGGCGATATATTGGATACGCTCGTCTATCGTACCGGTATCGTCAACGCGCAATACAGTGTTGCAACGGCGATGGGACTGTTCAAATCCATCGTGTCCTTACTGCTGATCAGCATTTCGTATTGGCTCGCGTACCGACTATCCAACTATCGCATATTTTAGGGGGACAAACCTATGTTTCATCGTCCGTCATTTAAATACCGTACGTTCAGCGTATTTAATCATGTTTTTCTTATTTTATTATCGCTCTTATGTCTGGCTCCTATGGTGCATGTACTTGCGATTTCTTTCAGCACCAGCACTGCCGCGTCCGCCGGGCTAGTCAAGCTATGGCCGGTAGATGCGACGGTGGCGTCATACTCGTTTATTTTTTCGAACTCTCAGTTTGTGAAGTCGTTCCTTATTTCGATAGAGCGCTGCGTTCTTGGCGTATCGATCAGTATGTTCTTTACGATTCTGCTGGCTTATCCTCTATCCAAGGAGATGAAGGATTTCAGGTTCCGGACCTTGTATGCGTGGTACTTCATGTTTACGGTTCTGTTCGGCGGAGGACTTATTCCTTGGTATATGACGATTAAGATGTTCTCGCTCGACAATTCGATATGGGGATTAGTGCTGCCCGGAGCGGTTCAAGTGTTTAATGCCGTTCTCATGCTGAATTTCTTCCGCGGCTTGCCGAAGGAACTGGAGGAGTCGGCATTCATTGACGGGGCTTCGCATTGGACGACTTTGTGGCGAATTCTTGTGCCGATTTCGATGCCATCGATTGCGACCATTCTGTTGTTTGCCTTTGTCGGTCAATGGAACTCCTGGTTTGACGGGCTGATTCTGATGAAGTCACCGGATAAATATCCGCTTGCTACCTATTTGCAGACGATCATTATCAAACCCGATTTCAACAAAATCAGCATGCTGCAGGCGAAGCACATGTCCGAAATTTCCGACCGTACGACGAAGGCCGCTCAAATTATCGTTGGCTCATTGCCGATCTTGCTTGTGTATCCGTTCCTGCAAAGGTTCTTCGTGAAAGGAATCGTTGTGGGAAGCGTTAAAGAGTAGCTAGTACAGAGAAAATCATTCATTAGTGGAGAGGACTGTATTTTAGGATGCAAATGGAAAAGTTGGGGCGCAAATGGCGTATATTCGTCATTCATCATTCTCATACCGATATCGGCTATACAAGAAGACAAGAAAGAATTGAGCAATTCCATGTCGATTTCATTCGGCAAGCCCTGCAAATTACGAAGCAAATCGAGCAAGGGCAGAAAGCGGAGTGGAAAGGGTTCAAGTGGACGTGTGAAACCTTCTGGGCTGTGGAGAAGTTTCTGGAGGAAGCGAGCGAAGAGGAGAAACGTGACTTCGCGGAAGCTGTTCGCAGCGGCGATATCGAGCTGTCCGGGACCTATCTCAATATGACAGAGCTCGCCGATTACGATTTACTGCAAGCGATTCATTCCAAGGCTGCGGAATACGGAAGAAGCGTTGGCCGGCACGTGGATTCGGCCATGACGGCTGACATTAACGGCTACAGCTGGGGCTATGGACAAAGCTTGTTGGATTCCGGTGTGCAGCATTTATTCTCCTGTATCCATACGCATCACGGCATGTTCGCTCTGGGAAAGAAACAGACGCCTTTCTGGTGGGAGACGCCAAAAGGAGAGAAATTGCTTGTCTGGAACGGGGATCATTATTTCTTAGGCAACGAGCTGGGCATGTGTCCGGATGCCGTAGGCAGCTACATCATTCGCGATGAGTTCCATACGCCGGCGATTGTCAGCAACCACGATGAAATTATGGATACACGGATTGACCGCTATTTAAGCTTGCTTGAACAAGAGAACTATCCGTATGATTTCGTGCCGGTAACGGTCTCGGGCCTTGCGACGGACAACGGGGCGCCGAACGGAGCGATAATGGACATCATCAACAGGTGGAATGCTCGTCATGGGGAACAGGTACAGATTCAAATGGCGACCTTAAGCGAGTTTTTCCGGCATGTGAAGAGTCAGCCGGTCGATATTCCTATCCATGCCGGGGATTGGCCGGATTGGTGGACGGATGGTGCGGGCTCGACTCCGATGCATACGCAAATCTTCAAGGATGGTCAACGCGTGCTTCGCAAGGTAAAGCGCCTTGATCCGGAGCAGCGTATTGTAAGCCGCCGGGAGCTTGACGAAATTGAGCGTCAGCTCGTCATGTACGCGGAGCATACATGGGGATTCCACACCTCCGTTCATCAGCCATGGCACTTTAATGTCCAAATGCTTGAGGTGCGTAAGCTTGCTTATGCCGCGAATGGAAGCCGTCTGGCTCATTCGGCGTTAGATAAAGTGCGAAATGCGAAAGGCGGCACACTGCTTCACACCGGCCGCGCATTCCGTTATCTTGTAGCGAATACGGAGCTGCAGCATTCCAGGCAGCTTGCGGAATTGGAATGGGACGGGTTCGAGAATGAAATCTTCAAGAACGGCATTGAAATCATCGATGAAAGCACGGGCCTTGTCGTTCCTCATCAGCCCGGTTATCAACGTGTAACGATCGAAGCTAGTCTGAAGCCGGGTGAGCAGAAGGCGTATAGGCTTCGTCAGGCCAATGTGTCGAAGGCGAAAACAACGAATAATTACCGGCTGCTTGCCACAGATGGCGTTGATGACGTCGATGACATGTTCCCAAGCGGTCGAACGGAGAGCACCGTTATCGCGAACCAGTTTTCGATTGAGTCTCCATTTGTTCGTATTTGCTGGACGGAAGAGGAAGGCATTATTTCCTGGATCAACAAAGAGACCGGGGAAGAACAGATTCGCGAAGACAGGAAGCACGGGGCGTTCACACCTGTTTATGAAGTGACACCGGGCGTTTCGGCTCGCGGTTCGATGGGACGCAATCGGAAAGGGATGAACGTTCGCCGTTCGGCCGGGCGCCTCGTAAAAGTGAAACTATTGGAAAACGGACCGATGTTCGGTTCCGTAGAGCTGCAGTTTGAGCTTCCGGGCGTAAGCTATTATTCATTGTTCTTAAAGGTGTTTGCGACAGTTAATCGTGTCGACGTTGCGGTTCGGCTTCATAAAGACTCCGTGTGGGAACCGGAAAATGTTTATTTCTCCTTGCCGTTTACATCCGGATCGGATAGCGAAGAGACGCTCTGGATCGAGAAAGCGGGCGCGCTGGTTCGTCCATGGGTAGACCAAATACCAGGCTCGCTCCTTGATTTTACTTGCATCCAAGAAGGGCTTGCTTATGTGAGTGATAAAGGCTCTCTTATTCTGGCAACGCCGGATACACCGCTTCTGCAGCTGGGCACGCTGGAGTATGGCAAACGTCTGCTGCATACGCAGCAAGCGAAAGATATGAAGCCTATGCTTTACATTTGGGCGATGACGAATTACTGGGAAACGAATTTCAAAGCGACACTAGGCGGCTTCTATGAGTTCCGCTACAGCTTGGCATGGAGTGAGAATGTCAAATCGGCTGCCGAAGCAATCGGGCATTGCCATACCATGGGCGCAGGACTGACCGTTTGGCGCATTGGAGAGGACGAGTAGGATGAACGCGATTAAGAGAGTCCACGTTATTTTCAAAACGCATTTGGATATCGGGTTTACCCATATGGCGCAAGATGTATTCGATCGTTATATGAACAGCTTTATCCCGCAAGCGTTGGAGCTATCCGAGAAGCTCGCGCAAGAGGATGGACCCGTGAAGTTCGTATGGACGACAGGCTCTTGGTTAATTAAGCAGTATTTGCAAAACGCGTCCGAGCCCATGCGCGCTCGAATGGAGGAAGGTATTCGAGAAGGCCGCATCGTGTGGCATGGCCTGCCGTTTACGACCCATACGGAGATCATGGATGAGCGTTTGTTTGACTATGGGCTTTCCATTGCGCAGGAGCTGGATGAGAAGTACGGACGTACAACCATTGCTTCCAAAATGACGGATGTTCCCGGCCATACGATCGCCATTGTCCCGATGATGGCGGATCGAGGCATACAATATCTACACCTTGGCGTGAACCCTGTAAGTAAAAATCCGTCGGTTCCCAAGCTGTTCGTATGGCGGGCAGCGGATGGATCCGAAATCATTGTGAATTATGCCGACGCTTACGGCAGGCCGTTCTATCTGGATGGGATGGAGGACGCGCTGTACTTCGCGCATACAGGTGATAACGATGGTCCACCTACAATAGAAGAAGTACGCGCGTTATATGAGAAGCTTCTGCACGAATATCCAGGCGCTGACATTGTAGCGTCGACAATGGATGCTTACGCCGAGAAGCTGCAGGCCGTCAAGCATCTCTTGCCGGTCGTTACGGAGGAGATCGGAGACTCCTGGATTCACGGCATTTCCTCTGATCCGTGGAAAATCGCCCGTTACCGTGAGTTGCTTCGTTTGCGTGATCAGTGGGTAAGTTCTGGCGCGCTGGATCCGCAAGGCGAAGTTTACGCTCGGTTTTGTGATGATTTAATGCTTATTCCCGAGCATACGTGGGGATTGAATGAGTCCGTGTATCTTGTAGACTTTAGCAGCTATTCGCCATCATCTCTGGCTGCCGCGAGAGAGCGGGATGTGATCGATGACACGAAGTGGAAGAAGTTCGACTATCTCCGTCAATTAGCGAATCCTACCCGCCGCTTCAGCGAAGTGGAACGTTCATGGCAAGAACAGCGCGACTACTTATCCCGGGCTATTGCCGCTCTGCCGGAAGCATTGGCGAGAGAAGCGGTGAGTGCGCTTGATCGGTTATATCCTACTTCGGAACGCCAACTATCCGATACTGCCGAGCCTATGCGAATCGGTGAATCCTATGAGCTGGGAACATTCCGCGTTGCTTTCTCTTCCGAGGGCTCCATCTGCTCTTTGATCGATGGAGCAGGGAAGGTATGGGCGGATGATGAACATCAGCTGGGCAGCTTCATTTATGAAACGTTCAGCAAGGAGAGCTATGACCAATATTTTAAAGAATATGTAACCAACTTGCCGCTCCATCACAGCTGGGCTGAAGCGGATTTAGGAAAGCCGGGCATTGAGTTTGTTGATCCTAAGCCGGAGCATAGACAGTTCAAGGCAAGAGTCGAGAAGATCGAGCTGCACAGAAAACCGGAATGCGAAGTTGTTAGCGTCGAACTAAAGCTGCCGGACTATGTGTGCGAGCATCACGGAGCTCCGCAACGGGTGAACGTTCTGTATACCTTCCAGTGCAACGCGCCTACTCTTGAGGCCCAGTTGGAATGGCAAGGGAAACAAGCAAGCCGTCTGCCGGAGGCGAGTTGGTTCTCATTCTCGCCGATTGTGGACAATCCGAATATTTGGGAAATGGATAAGCTGGGAACTCGCATTTCGCCGTTGTCCGTAGTCAAGAACGGCAATAGAAATATGCATGGGATTCAGTCCGGATTATTCTATGCAGGCGCGGACGGCACAGCGGTCATCGAAACGTTGGATACGCCTATTGTTTGTCCGGGAGAGAAGAGAATCCTTCAGTTTGACAACAACTTCGCCCCGCTTGACGGAGGGTTTCACTTTAATCTGCATAACAACGTATGGGGCACAAATTTCGTCATGTGGTTCGAGGAAGATATGAAGTACCGATTCCGTCTTACGCTGAAGTCAAACGAATAATACAAACAAGGGGCGAAAATTGGACAAACAATTTTCGCCCTTTTTGAGAGGAGTAGAATTCATGATGTGCGCTCAGTTTAATGCGGGTTCATTATCTTTTTGTATAGATAAAGCGGGTAATATCACGCGCCTTACGGATACGGCTCATGGCGGAACTTATGACGCGGCTGATCAAGGTTCGCCACTGCTTCGAATTGTAATTAACGAAGAGATCGAAAGGCCAAGCAGTGCTGTATACGACGATGAAGAGGGCAAGCTATCGCTTTTCTTTGAAAGCAGCGGTGTACAGGTGGATGTTAACGTTGTTTCGAAGGGGCTTTACACGTCATTTGAGGTTGCACGCATAATAGAAGCAATTGAGAAACATGCAATTGACGCGGTAATATGGGGGCCGTTCGAAACCACAGTTAGTGGTTCCATTGGAGAATCGGTTGGGATTGTTCATAATCCTATATTTGCGATAGGTCTCCTTTCATTAAATGCTAAAACGATAGGCGGATGGCCTTCAGAACTGAAGGCGCTGGCCTTTGCTGACGGACTCTATGAGGACGGGAAGTTCGAATATAGGCTGAGCACGGCGTGGCCAACGAAGGAAGGCAGTCTGCTGCAGGCGTATGCTAGAAACCGTACTAAGGGCGGGACAAGACCGGTATGGGGCATCAACGATATTGAAGTAGCTCCGTTAGAGAACGAAGACGCCGCAATCGTCGGCTCTAAAGTGGCGTTGTTCGGATGCGGTGTTGAGCATGTTCTGGAGACGATCGAGGAGATTGAGCTAAGCGAAAATTTGCCGCATCCAACGATTGAAGGCGTGTGGGGGAAAGTGTCGCCCGCTGCGACCCAGTCGTATTTAATCATAAATTTCACTGAGGAGACGACCGCAGAAGCAATTAGGTACACAAAGCAGGCGGGATTAAAGTACATGTACCATCCTGATCCGTTCGCTACATGGGGACATTTTGTTCTAAAGCCGGAGAGCTTTCCGAACGGAGATGAAGGACTTAGAGCGAGCGTGGCAGCGGCTGAATCTGCAGGCGTGCATGTCGGTGTACATACCCTTTCGAATTTCACGACACTTAATGATTCCTACGTAACACCGGAACCGGATAAGAGATTGCAAACCGTTGGCACGGCCCGTTTAATCGAAGCTGTGAGCGAAGCCGAAACCGCCGAACTAATCATAGACAACCCAAAGCCATTTTTGGTAAACCTTTATCGCACAACGGCAATCATCGGCAATGAGCTCATCGAATACGGCTCCATATCGGAAAGCGCTCCATGGAAGCTTCTCGACGTTAAGAGAGGCGTAAACGGGACAATCGTTGCCGAGCATGAAGCAGGTGCTGAAATTTGTCGCTTATGGGATCATCCGTATAATGTATTTTTCCCGAATGTTGAACTGCAGGACGAATACAGCGATCGAATTGGCGAGCTGTTCCGTAACTCAGGCTTGAAGCAAATTTCCTTTGATGGACTGGAAGGCTGTTACGCAACCGGTCAAGACGATTATGGCGTAAACCGTTTCGTTAAACGGTGCTATGACGGCTGGAACAAGGAGGTCATTAACGACGCGAGCATTGTCGTGTCCAATTACGCATGGCACATCTTTACCAGATTTAATTGGGGCGAACCATGGGGAGTGGCAACACGCGAAGGACAATTGGAATGGCGGCTTAGCAACCAGCGTTATTTCGAAAGAAACTTTATCCCTCCGATGCTGGGATGGTTTCTAATTCGCTCAGCATCCAATCGGTTTGAAGCTACAACATCGGACGAGATCGAATGGGTATTGTCGAAGGCGGCTGGTTTTAACGCGGGTTTCGCGTTGTCTGCTGAAATGGCGGTGCTGAGACGAAATGGTAATAGCGACAAACTGCTTGAGAACGTAAGCAGCTGGGAGAGAGCGCGGCAGATCGGTGCATTCTCTCCGGATCAGCGGGAAAGGATGAAGGATCCGACAAGCGACTGGCATCTTGAGAAGCTTGAAGAGGATCGCTGGAGCTTGTATTTGATCAGCCTATCTGCACCGCTCGTATGCAGTCCGGAAGAGCTGCAGCCAGGTCAGCCAGGCGGCGCTGATTGGCCGTTCTTCAACATGCATGAAGCGCAGCCGTTAAGGTTCAGCATGCGCGTGCTCTCAGCGTACGGTAATGAGGAAGGATACATTAAGCGTCCGACGATCTGCATGAATGGCCAATACATGACGTTTGAAACAGAAGTGCGCGCCGGTGAATATTTGGTGTGTGACGGAGACCGAGTTGGACAGATTATGGACAGGAACTGGAATGTACTGCGAACCGCACAGGCCTCGTCAGAGCCGCCGATCGTTCGCGCAGGCAGTCAAACCATTTCGTTCAGTTGTAAATTCGAAGGTGAGCCGAAGCCTTCCGTAAGTGTTAAGGTTTCCACCCGAAGTGCTCCTGAGTCGGTAAATACAGATTGGAAGCTTGATGATTTAGATAGATTGAGATCTATTTAATATGATGGTATAGGTATTTTACAGGAATAATTATCCTCACTATAATGAAGCAAGTAAACGGACTCCATGCGAGACCACCTCCTCGCGGAGGTGGTCTTTGCTTGTTTCATAGCACAATAACGACGACTGCCGCTTCCGTTTATGCATCGGCATCTAGCCGATCAACGATCGTTATTCACGTTTTTCAATCTGTATTCGGTAAGCGAGACGCCGAAATATTTTTTGAAGCTGGTGTAGAAGTAGTTCGATTTCTCTACGCCGCATCTCTCCAAAATTTCGTTGATCGGTACCTTCCTGCTTTCGAGGTACTCTTTGATTTTCTCCATTCGGACCATCGTAATGTATTCGGCCACGGATCTGCCGGTTGCGTTCTTGAACAGTTTCCCGAGATAGACGGACGATAAGGAAAGCGATTCGGCGCAGCTGTTCAAAGAGAGATTCTTGTCTGCAAAGGCGGCGTGTATGTGGTCGATGGCGGCATTCACGATGTCGTTTTTCTTCCTGTCCTTCGCGCCGTCCTTCAGCACGATAATCTCGTCGATTAATTCGAAGAACGTGCGCTCGATTTCTTCGAGTGTTTCGAACCCGGATACTTTGTTGAAGAAGCTGATCGAAATCGAGTTGAATTTGGATTCCGAGCCTTCGACGATCCGGTTAAGAGAGTTGTAAATCGAGAAAAACAAATAAATGACCGACGTTAAGATATTGTCGTAGGAAGAATGCTCAATCGCCTTAATGATTTCCCGATAGTTATCCTTGGCAGCTTCGCCGCTTCCCAGCTTCAGGGAATCGATAAGCTGCTTCTCTTTGGACACGGGGAAGATGAAGGAGCCCGTATCCGTTCCCTTCAGCGTCTCCTGTGAAATGATGCTGCCGTGACCCGTCTTGATGCGATACATAGACAGGTTGAACGCTTCGTCGTAGGCGCCTTTAATGCGATCCGGTGACTCGATGACGAAGCCGAGCGTTCCGGTCAGCGAGAGGTTTAGAAGCTCCATAACACTCGCTTGGATTTTGCCGACGAGGCCGCGAAATATTTCCGTTAGCTGTGACAGCTGCTCCGGGGCTCTGCCGATGTCCGCCAGAACGGCGAACTGATCGTGCGCCGTCTCGACGACTTCATTTCTGAAGCGCTCCCCCGTAATTTCCCGCGCAATATTCGTGATTGCGTATTGGTAGAGGGAACGGTCTTTATCGCTGTGCCGGTCTACGTAGTCTTTATAGAAGTCGATTTTCAGAATAAACAAGTAAAGGCGATTTTGAAAATCCAAATCGATCTGAAGCTCTTGCTGCTTGGCGATCAGTTTGTCGGACGGCAAGTAGGCGCGGCCGGTTACGACGTTTTTCAAAAATTCGTTTTTTATGACGGGCGTCGTGTTCCTCTTCATATTTTCCAGTACTTGCGTTTTATCGATCATTCCCGTGAACGCCGTGGATAAGTAGCCCATTTCGTCCATGTTTTTGGAGGGGGCGCTTTCCGGTCCCAGCTTCTGGATGATGCCCTTCGTTAGCGCTCCGATCGGCCTGTATAGCTTCTTGGAAGCGAGTACGGCGAACAATAAGCCAAGCAGCAAGACGATCAAGCAAAAGATAACGGTGATGATGCCGTTCTTCTTGGCGGCGGAGAATGCGGTGTTATATGGCGTCAGGCTAATGAATTTCCATTTCAGAACGTCGGAAGAAACATAGGAGATGACGTGTTTCTCCCGATTCATCCGATCGATGTACGTTCCCGTCTGCGCGGAGGCGGTAAGCACTTCTTGCAGGTAGCCCTCGTTCGAAACGTTTCTCATGAACATATCGGAAGAAGAGTGGCTGACGATATCTCCTTGATCATCCAAAACGATAATTTCATTGCCGAGCTTGTTCAGGGAGGAGATGGTCAGCCTGAGCCATTCGGCATCCACGTTTAACACGATGGCGCTGTCGAAATTCCCTTTGTAATCGTTGTTATCGAACAAAATATACGTGTACACGTTGGCGGTTCTCGTATCGGACCCGCGCGGCACCGGAATTATTCTCGGGATCGGATTCAGGCTAAGCGGCGCAACCGTCCCGGCGTCGTTAATGAGTCGAATGATTTCCTTGTCATAGAAATTCGAAGCGTTATAGAAGGAGCTTGAATCGATAACGGTATCGATTTGGCGGTTATACACGTAGGTCGAGTGGATGTAGGTGTTCGGGATCGTGAATTCCTTCAACGTGCGAATGGCACCCAAGATATTTAAGAAGTCTTCGTCTTGATTGTCGTTACTATAAGCGAAAGCCTTTATGGCATTGTTCAGCATCAGCGATTGGCAAAACTTCTTCGAAATCGTGTCCATGTAGACGGAGCTGTAGCTGATATTCGATAAGAGGTTTTCATTCATTCCTTTTACGGTGCTTACGATAGAAGAATTGTAGTTGTAATAGAGCAAGGAGGATAGCACCAAGATCAGCGACGTGATGCTGGCAACGAAGGTGAGAAGTAATTTTTTGTACATGCAGTCAGGGCCACCTTTGCCTAAAGTAAACGCTTTCTAAATTGTATCAAAATCGGATTGGCCGAAACAGGTTTACGCTTGGATTTCCCTCCGTTTCTTGTTTATTTAGAGAAAAACCCATTTTTCGTAGTTCGGACGGTCGGCATTTGACGGGGTGGACGAAGCGGTTTTCGTTGACCGCCCCTTTTTTCTGTGCGGCTCATATCGAAAAATCGTTGATTTGATCATTATTCATTGTTTTCAATAGCGGCCACGAGAATTATGATCGGGTTACGAAATGGAAACGGAGGAGAAATGGCGATGGAAAGAGTGGTGAAGGCCCTGCAGCCGCCAAAAACAAAAACCAATAGAATAAGTCTGAATCGATGGCCGGTCATTGGTGAACTCGTCAAAAACAAAACGATTTACGCCATGATGCTTCCGGGGTTACTGTTTATCCTTCTATTCTTCTACCTCCCGATGTTCGGAGCCGTGATCGCGTTTAAAGAATTCGATCCGATCAAAGGAATATGGGGCAGCAAGTGGGTCGGGCTAAGCAATTTCAAGTTCTTCTTTCAATCGGAGGCGTTCTTTCAAGTAACGTTTAACACGCTCTTCTATAATGGAATATTCCTCGTAACGGGGATCGGCCTCGGGTTGGTGGCCGCGATTCTGCTTAACGAAATCGGCAATCGGCATTTTGCCGGCGCGTACAAAAGCGCGATCTTGCTGCCCTTCTTCTTATCCTGGGTAGTCGGCAGCTATTTACTGTATGCGTTTCTGAGCACGGATAACGGAATCCTTAATAAAATGATCGTTTACTTTCATGGGGAACCGATCGATTGGTACTTTGAACCGTCATATTGGAGGTTTATCTTGCCGGCCGCTTATATTTGGAAAAACGTGGGGTATTTCGCGGTTTTCTTCGCAGCCGGCATTACGACGATCTCGCCGGAGTATTATGAGGCCGCGAAGATCGATGGCGCGAGCAGATTTCAGCAAGCCCTTAAGATTACGGTACCGATGCTGACTCCGATAACGATTATTTTGGTGCTCCTGCAGGCGGGAAAAATCTTCTATGCGGCTTTTGGGGATTGGGGAATGTTTTATACCCTTCCGAAGGACCAGGGGATCTTGTTCAGCGCGACCAATGTCATCGACACTTACGTCTATCGTGCTTTGCGAGGGATGAACGACTTCGGCATGTCCTCCGCGATCGGATTCTATCAGAATTGCGTCGGATTCGTGCTCATTATCGTGTCGAACTGGATCATTCGAAAATACGACCGCGACAGCGCTTTGTTCTAGGAGGCTAAAGATGAAACAGCCCATTCTATTTAAATTATCCGTGAACGCGATTTTTCTGATCTACTCCGCCTTGTGCGTCATTCCGCTGCTTGTCGTTCTTTCCATCTCGTTGTCTGATGAAGAGTCCATCTTTAGGACCGGCTATCACATTCTTCCGGTGGATTTCAGCTTCCAAGCTTATGAATATATCCTATTCGGATCGTCGCCCATCTTGCAGGCGTATGGGGTCACGACGATCGCCACTTTGGCGGGAACGATTCTGCATCTGATCCTCTCGTCCATGCTTGCTTACGGACTCTCGAGAAAAGAAGTCAAGTATCGGCATATCGTCGCTTTTCTTGTGGTGTTCTGCATGCTGTTTAGCGGCGGACTTGTGCCCTGGTACATCCTAATCACGAAATACCTTCATCTGAAAAACACGTTGTTCGTGCTATTCGTCCCGTATCTCGTCTCTTCGATAAACGTGCTCATCATGCGAAATTTCTTCATCGGTATTCCGGATTCCATCATAGAGTCAGCTAGGATTGACGGGTCGGGCGAGTTTAACACGTTTATCAAGATGGTTGTTCCCCTATCGACGCCTGTATTCGCTACGATTGGGCTAATGACTGCGGTGTTTTTCTGGAATGATTGGTTTACGAGCGCCCTCTTCATTGAGGATGGCAGGCTGTATTCGCTCCAGTACCTCCTTCAGTCCATCATGAATAATATCGCTTATTTGCAAGGAACCGCGTTCGGAGAGAAAATGGCAGTCACGATACCGAGCGAGACGGCCAGAATGGCCACCTGCATCATGGCAGTAGGACCTATCGTGGTGGCATACCCCTTATTGCAGAGATATTTCGTCAAAGGGTTGACGCTGGGCGCCGTTAAAGCCTAAAGCATGGCTATGCCGGGCAATGCGCCCGTTTAGCATACACATAAAAAAATGGAGGTCAGATCAGCAATGACGATTAAGAAGAAAGTGGCAGGAACAGTTCTAACATCGCTTCTATCACTCGCTATTGTACTTACCGGATGCGGCAGCAACGGCGGCAATTCGACGAACCAAGGCGCTAGCACGAACACAAGCGAAAATGCTGCGGCGCCGGCAGCTTCGGATTCCGCGTCGACTTCCGAGAACACAACGACTTCCGAGAACACAACGACGGAACCGGCGAAAGAGCTGGAGCCTGTTGAGCTGACTTATTATTTCCCTAATACACCTCAGAAGGATATCCAATTGGTAGAAGATGAACTGAATCGCCTCGTTAAGCCAAAGATTAACGCAACGATCCGTCTTAAACTTATCGATTGGGCGGCGTACGACGAGAAAATGAACGTCATGATGGCTTCCGGCGAACCGTACGACCTTGCCTTTACCGCCACATGGAGCAACAATTACTTCCAGAACGTCGCCAAAAACGCGTTCGTTCCGATGAACGATCTCATCGATCAATATGCGCCTGATCTTAGAACGATCGTCCCGGATATTTTCTGGAAAGCGGTCACCGTCAAAGGCGAAGTGTACGCTGTGCCGAACTTCCAACAAGCAACCGCCGGATACGGTTACCAAATTAAAAAATCGCTTGCGGACAAGTATAACCTCGATTGGAAGTCCGTTAAGAGCTTATCTGATCTGACTCCGTTTCTAGACACCATCAAGAAAAACGAACCCGATCAAATTCCGTGGAGCTGGCAAGACGCCTTCTTGATGGGACCGCCGATCTTCGGGATGGAAGCGCTCGGCGATGCGAAAACGCCAGGTTACATTTATTTGAACGATGGCAGCATGAAGGTTGTCAACCAGTACGATACGCCGGAGTTCAAAGCGTACGTCACGTTGATGCGCGATTGGTTTAAGAAGGGCTATATCATGAAAGACGCGGCGACAAGGGACGCGAACGCGGACCTTAAGGCCGGCAAAGTCGCCTTGCAGATCGGTCAGATCGATCTGGATTCAATCGATTTCCAAGACGCTTACGGATCCATGCCTGCGGGAAGGATGTCTATACAGAATCCGGCAGCCGAATCTTACGATTTCAAATTCGTGCAACCGTTGCTTACGACGGATAAAGCAGCTGCAACCAATACGGCCATTTCCGTGACGTCCAAAAACAAAGAAAGAGCGATGATGTTCATCAATCTTCTGAACACCGACAAAGAAATCTATAACGTCATGGACTGGGGCGTCGAAGGCAAGCACTACACGAAAATCGGCGACAACCAAATTGAATTGGCCAAAGACAGCGGCTACCTCCTGTGGGCCGGTTGGGAGTTCGGTTATATGGGCAACGCCTATTACCTGTCGACCGATAAGCCTGAAGCCGTTAAAGACGACAAAGGCAATCAATTATGGATTAATCTGAATAAAAACGCGACTCCTTCCAATGCTTTGGGCTTCGTGTTCGACTTTACCCCGGTCAAGTCTGAGAAAGCGAACGTCGACGCGGTCATCGAAGAAATGTACAAAGCCTTGTCTTCGGGCTCCGTCGATCCGGACAAATATTTGCCTAAATTCATCGACAAGCTTAAAGGCGCCGGGGCGGATAAAATCATTGCCGAGAAGCAGAAACAGTTGGATGAATGGAAAGCGGCTAATAAGTAAGTGAAATAAGACGGAGAAAGGGAACTTCTGCTCGGGAGGTTCCCTTTTTTACTACGAAAACGATGATGGCAATGTCAGCATGGAGGAGAGAACTTTTTAATGAAACCAATTACAGCGGCCTTGATCGGAGCCGGACAAAGAGGAGCGGGAGCATACGCTCCCTACGCACTGAGCCATTCAGAGGAAATTAATTTCGTTGCCGTCGCGGACGCGGATTCCGGACGCCGGGAGCGTTTCCGGCAGGAGCATAACCTTCCGGAACAAAGCTGTTATTCGAGCTGGGAAGAGCTGCTCGCGGGACCTCGACTCGCGGACGCCATTCTGATTTGCACGCAAGACAAAATGCACTTCGAGCCTACGCTTCAGGCTCTTGAGAAGGGATACCACGTCCTGCTGGAAAAGCCGATGTCGCCGGACCCGCTGGAGTGCTTCATCATGGGCGAATATGCCGAGCGGTTTAACCGGGTGCTTTCGATCTGCCATGTGCTCCGGTATACGGACTTTTTCGCAGAGATCAAGAAGCTCATTTCAGATGGCCGGATTGGCAAGCTCGTCTCGATTCAGCATACCGAAAACGTCGAGCACCGGCACCAAGCGCACAGCTTCGTTAGAGGTAATTGGAGAAACGCCGAAGAATCCAGCCCGATGATTCTCGCGAAAAGCTGCCACGATATGGACATCCTGCAATGGTTGGTCGACGAGGAATGCGCCAAAGTGTCTTCCTTCGGCTCGTTAACCTATTTCCGCGAAGAGAATGCGCCTGAAGGCGCGCCGCTGCGCTGCTTGGACGGTTGCCCCGTACAAGATTCCTGCCCCTATTACGCACCTAAAATGTACATTGAAAGGGATGACTGGGCCGCCGCAATTCTGCGATCTATCGTCAGCAACGATACGAGTGACGAAGGCGTACTAGAAGCTTTAAAGGATGGTCCTTACGGCCGCTGCGTCTTCCATTGCGATAATAATGTGGTCGACCATCAAGTCGTAAATCTGGAGTTTGCCGGCGGCGTAACCGTTGCATTTACCATGAGCGCGTTCACGTTCGAAGGAGGCCGTTCAGTGAAGTTGATGGGGACGCACGGCCAAATTCGGGCGGACATGGAGAAGAACGTCATCGAGGTGACGAGCTTTGTAACCCGGGAGACGGAAACCGTTCACCTCGACACCGAAATCACGGGGCATGGCGGGGGAGACACGAATATTATGCGCGATTTCGTCCGACTCGTTCAAAGCGATGGCAAGGAGAAAGGGCGAACAGGTGCGAAGGAATCCGTGCAAAGCCATCTGATCGCCTTCGCCGCGGAGAAATCGAGGGTGGAAGGCCGTACGATATCGATGCGCGATTATATCGCGGAGTTGAGAACGTTGGCATTAACAAAAGCATGACGCGTGCCGTGGATATGCCTTCGGAACTGCTATTGCGTCCAAGGGGAACAAGAGGGGGCAGCCAATGGAAAGAATGGCCATCGGTGTCGATATCGGCGGAACCAATTTGAAGATGGGGCTTGTAAGCAGCCGAGGACAAATCATTGCCGATTATTCGATTCCCTTGCCTCTAGGAGAGGATAATAAGGCAGATCTTGCTTTCATTAGCCAACAGGTCGCTAATTTTATCTTGACGCTGGGGACGGAAAAGGATCGATTGGCAGGTGTGGGAATCGCTTCTCCAGGAATCGTGGATTCGGGCCGAGGCATCGTGAATGATGCCGTGAATCTGGGCTGGCATCAGGTTCCGCTCGCGGCAATTATGCAGCTTTTCGGTGTAGGAAACGTCATCATCGGTGGAGGTTTCAGCCAAGCGGACCGGATACTGCTCGATCCGGTGCGAAAGACAGTCATGGAACGAATACCGTCCTCGAATATGCTGAATGTTCATATCGCGCAAGCTGCGTTTCCTACAACTGCCGGTATTATAGGCGCTGCTGCGCTGCTGCTGAGTTTTGAAAACGAGGTGAACTGAGATATTACTGGATCAATATATCCGAGTCGTACAAGAACAACTCGATTACATTCTCGAAACGCAACGAGGGAAGATAACGGAAATCGCAGGTAAAATCGCGGAATCGATCGCAGCGGGCGGAATCATGCACGTGTTTGGGAGCGGACACTCCCATATGATCGCGGAGGATGTCTTTCATCGTGCCGGGGGTCTCGCCTGTGTGAATGCGATGCTGGAGCCATCCCTAATGGAGCTGAATATCGGAAGAGCTACTTTATTGGAAAGGCTGCCGGGCTACGCCGAGGTGCTGCTGACCGGTTATGATCTACGCCCTGGTGAAGTCATCGTCGTCGTATCCAATTCCGGCATAAACGCTGTTCCGATTGAAGTGGCTCTTGCTTGCAAGCAGCGAGGCCTGTACGTCGTCGCGTTGACCAACATGGACCATTCGATGAAGACGACATCACGCCATGAGAGCGGCATGAAACTACATGAAGTCGCCGACATCGTGCTTGACAATTGCGGCGTATACGGGGATGCCGTATTGTCATACGATGACGGCGGGCAAAAGATGGGAGCGACATCGACGATCGGCGGCATAGCGCTCATCCAAGCGCTTACCGTGGCCATTGTTGAGGTGCTGCAAACGAGCGGATATAAGCCGCCGGTATTAATAAGTGCCAACCGGGATGGGGGAGATGGGCACAACCAGAAGCTCATTGATCGCTATCGGAGTCGGATACGTTATCTTTAATGTGCCGTGCTTATTGGAAATTACAAGCCTTTTCGGGAGCCACATTTTGAGGGCTCCTTGCTTTTAAATCAATCGACTTTGCTTCCGATAATCAGTTGGAGAAATGCCGACAGTTTGGCGGAACAGCTTGGTGAAGGCGTGAACGGAAGAAAAACCGTATCGTTCGGCGATCACAGTGACGGAATCGTTCGTACCGCTAAGATCGTTCCGGGCTTTATCGATGCGCCGCCGGTTCCAATACCGCTTCGGCGTAAAGCCGGTATGGGTGCTGAATAACGCATGGAAGTGGCCGCGGCTCAGACCGAGCGTCTCTGCCCACAGGTCGATATCGCCGTATTCTCCCCCGGCATTCATGTCCATGTATGCCTTAATCTTTGCGATACGCGGATCGGTTGCATCGTTCTTGCGCCGTGCGAGCTGATAGAGCTGATGAAGCAGCAATTGAAAATGGCCGTTAATGGCGAGACTCTCCGGGTAATTCTCGTGATGGAGTACGTTGTAATCGGTGGATACGGCTTCAAACAGTCCTTTCCAGTAGCCGTGCGCGTCCACTGTGAGACATTCGGGAATGCCCGTGTCCAACGGCTCATCAAGCATCTCGGGATCGTGTTTCTCAGCACTCAGGCACAGAAGGTCTCCGGTAACCTTCGCCATCGGCTTTGGCCGATACGACCATTCGAAGAACACGCACAGGAACGCAAAAGGAGGGCTGTCCGGATCGACTTCCCACGTATGCGAAATACCCGGCTTTAATGAGAACAGCGTGCCGGCCGGCAGCCGGATAAATGCGCCATCCTCGTACAGCACGCGGGCACTGCCGGATTCGATAAAATAAAGAGAAGGGACGTAACAGATCCGGTAAGCAAACCTAGTTTCCGGCCGTATCGGTACCCGAATGGAGAATCGTACAAAAGGATAAATAGATGCCATTTCATTCATCCTGTTCAACTTTTATTTGTTATAAATCGTACAAACGGATCAATATCATACTTCTAGCTAAAGACGGAAAGTCCTCTTTCAGACATAATGAATCCAAGGAAGCGATTTCAATTCTAGGAGGGCAAATAAGAATGCCGGATACGAATTTCATCCCATCGCAGAAAGATGTAGATTTCTTCAAGACAAATGGATATTGGATCTCGCCGAAGATCATCGATGATGAGCGATTGGAGAGGCTGCGCGACAGAATGGAGCGGGTGTATCAAGGGGAATTCGAAACCGGAACTGCGCCGGATGCCGTCTGGCGCCGCGAGACAAGTCGTCCCAACTCCCTTCGCAAGACCGACAATGCAAACTTGGCCGACTTGACGATCCGCGCGCTGGCCCATGACTCGCAAATCGGACAGATTGCCGCAGCTCTGAAAGAAACGAATACGATTCGTTTCTGGGAGGATCAGTTGCTGCTTAAACCGGCGCAATCCAGCGGAAATGCGGCGAATGTCGGCTGGCATCAGGATTATCATTATTGGGGCTGTTTTCAAAACCCGGAAACGATGATCACCGCATGGGTAGCTTACGATGATGTTGACGAGGAGAACGGCTGCATGCAAATGGTGCCGGGCAGCCACTATTGGGGGATTTTGAACGGAAACGATTTTTACGAGCAAAACATGCAAAAGCAGCTGCAGGATATGGCACCGGAAGGGCAAATCGCTCGAACCGTACCTATTATCATGAAAGCAGGTCAAATAAGCTTCCATCATAGTTTAACGATTCATGGAAGCGGGCCTAATGTATCCGACCGAGTACGCCGTTCGTCGGCACTTCATTATCTTACGGCAGAGACGCGCTATCGGGCGGGATTTGCCGATGAATACTCGGAAATCAAGAAATTCATCGCTGCCGGCGGAGTAGACGGAGACATCGTGCAAGGGGAGATGTTCCCGGTCGTATATAGGAAATAGGAAGCGGAAAAAAGGTCGTAGGGGAGAAAAAATTCTCCTCTTTTTGAATTGGATCGATAATTCTATATCCTATAGCCTTGAAATAATACGCTGATAGCTTTGAATCTATATCACATGACGGTTTATGTATTATACATTAATGCTCTTAATTACTATAATAATTTAAATCTGAGACTGTAATTTACTGTTGGAGTTTGTATTTGTGAGAGTGCTCACGATAACCAGGTGGAGGAGTAAGCAAAATTGAAAACGTTCTCATTATTTTCCGAGCGAATCTATCTCAGGCGTATCTTGCTTAGCGTTACGCTGCTATCGGTCCTTTTCGTCGTAGTATCCTCCGGTGCCGTTTATTATAACTCCCAGAAGACGATGCTGTCCGTTCAAAATGAAGCGAATTTAAAGGTTTTGAATCAAATCCAATATAACGTCGACTATATGAAGCTGGTTATGAAGCAAATCGCCAGTAACGCTTTTTTCGATTCCGAGACCGTCTATTTGGCCAATACGAACAGCATCAATTGGCTCGAACTGTCCGAGAAGTTGAGGAAACTAAATCAAATCTTGACTTCATCTCCGGTCTTGGAGTCGCTGACCGTCTACAATCCGAACCTTGACTGTTATTTTTCCACGAACTATACGAACAACTGTAAAAACGACGGATCGGGGGGAGTTATCTCCGCTTATTTGGCGGGGCATGCTTTCCTACCTCCGAAATCGAAGATGATCCCGATAAAGTCCGGAGATGAATCGAACGGCAGAATTGAACGCTTCTTGTATTTCTTGTATGAGACGCTGCCCGGTCACAATAAGCCGAGCATTCTAATCCTGAGCATCAAGCCGGAATGGCTGACGGATAACTTGAACAATATACACCAGGTCGATTCGAATTACACGAGCAATTTGATCGTTTTCGATGAAAAGGGGATTATCGAACAGAGCTCTAAAAGACTATCGGCGGACAGCTCCAAGCTGTTGAAAAATATTGAACGATTCGGCAAGGATAAGGAGCTTAAAAACGACTATTTTATTGAGAACATCGGAGATAAGAAGTCGATCGTCACCTTCGTCAATTCCCAATCCAACGATTGGTATATTGCTAGCGTACAGGACTACGATACAGTTTACCGAGGCACAACGAAGCTGAAATTTATATTTTTCGCTTTTTTGCTGTTTTTTATAGGTTTGTCGATCTTCGTGTCCGTCTGGGTTGCACGCCGATTGTACAAGCCCGTCGAATCCATGCTGAAGGACTTGTCCGGCAATGATCCGGCGCAGATCCAATCCAAAGACGAATTCGCAATCATTCGTCACCGTTATTCGGCGACTTTGCATAGTTTGAAGCAGCTGCGCAGCGCACAGGAAAGCCAGGAACACAACATGAAAGCCTTCTATCTGCGTAAATGGCTTTTGGACAGTGTCGGCATGAAGCACGAGGAGCTAGCCTGCCTGTTCAAGTCTTCCTCTCTTGAATCGGATGAACGTTATGCAGTTGCCGTGCTCAAAATTGACGATCTCCGAATATTTAAGTCGAACGCGGAGCAAAGCCTGCTGCTGTTCGCCGCCTGCAATATTGCCCAAGAAATCGCGGGAGACTTTTTCGCGACCGCCGTTGCCGAGATGCGCGGCGAACAGATCGTCATTGTCGTCCGCGTGAACGGGGACGATTGGTACGAGAACCTGCAGCAAAGGTTGCGCGAAATACAAGGCGTGATGATGCGGTATTATCGTCTCTCCTTGACGGCTGGTTTAGATCGAGAAGCCGTCATGCCGGACAAAGTGACGGCTTCCTATACGTTGGCGCAGGATTATGCGAATTATCGCTTCGTATACGGCAAAGGTACATTGATTACGCACGGGATGATTGCCGACCGCCTGGAAACTGTGCACCTCGAGCCTTTGACCGAACTGGAGAAGAAGCTGGCGGACAGCCTGAAAGTGAATGACACGAATGGTATTGAACACTATTTGACGGAAATCGAATGCGAAATTTTGAGAATGCCTTACCATCATATCGTCCATGCCATCCTCCATGTCGTATCCGTCGTCGTGAACACGATCCATGAGATCAACACAAACAGCGTCACGCAAATCTCACTTGATGCGAAACGGTTCTATGACGTTGTGCTTGAGCAAGAAACGCTTATGGAAACGATTCGCGTGCTCAGCAGCCTATTGAATGAGACGAGCGCAATGCGGCAGCAGGACAAGCAGTCCCAGACGAATGCCCTCTTGGCGGATACGATCATCGAAATCGTCTTCAACCAGCTCGCAGACCAGAACCTGAGCATCACTTACGTCGCGGATATCCTTCGCCTCTCGGTCGCACAGACAAACAAGATATTTAAGGAGAAAACCGGACTAGCCTTCCATGAATACGTACACGAAATGAGATTGGAGAAAGCTAAAAAGCTCCTTGAAATCGACGACCGTTCCGTTAACGAAATCATGCTGACAGTCGGCTTCGGGAATCAAAGCTACTTCTTCCGGTTATTTAAGAGGAAATATGGGGTAACGCCAAGGGAATACCGCATAAAGACGTTGCTCGGAGACAGACCAAATCAAGATCAGGACTCCTCGAGATGATGAGGGGTCTTCTTTTTTGGGGTAAAATCGCGAGAAACGAGCTGAAATTGGAGAGATTACAGTGTTTTCGATATTGTACAGTACCCGATTACAGTACTTTGCAGATCGTACAATCGTCAAAAACCAGAGGCGATGGTAAGTTGAATTCACGAAGGGAACAAAGCTTAGGACGGAAGGTGAACACATGGATGCAACGGTTACAACAGAAGAAAAAACATACGCAAGCACGGATCAAACTAAAAAAGATCAGCGAAAATGGAAGACCTTCAAGAAAAATTTGCCTTTGCTGAGCATGTCGCTGCCCGGCGTTTTGTTTAAACTCATCTTTTCTTATTTACCTCTGCTCGGTCTAATTGTCGCCTTTAAACAATTTCGAATTGACAAAGGGATATGGGGCAGCGATTGGTCAGGCTTCAAAAACTTTGAGTTTTTCTTCCGTTCAGATAATGCTTGGAGAATTACTCGCAATACCATCCTGTATAACGGAGCCTTCATTATTCTGACGATGGTCATTGCCATTCTTCTCGCCGTTCTATTGAACGAGCTGACGGGCCGCTGGGTGAAGGTGCATCAAACGATTCTCTTTCTTCCTTATTTTATATCCTGGGTCGTCATCGGCTATATTGTCCTAGGGTTACTCGACCATAAGAACGGATTTGTGAATCACGCGCTTATCTCCATAGGTAAAGAGCCGATCAAGTGGTATATGGAAGCCCAATATTGGCCTTTCATCTTGATCGCCGCGCAATTATGGAAAACGGTCGGGTTCTCTACCTTGGTGTATTACGCAGGGATTATCGGAATCGATCCTTCCTATTACGAAGCCGCCAGGATCGACGGTGCTTCCCGCCGACAGATGCTGACTCGCATTACGCTGCCCTTGCTTACTCCGCTTATTGTGATTTTGGTCATTGTCGGTATCGGGAATATTTTCAGGGCGGATTTCGGATTGTTCTATTTCGTGCCGAATGACTCCAGCTTTCTCTATCCGGTTACGGACGTTATCGACACTTACGTGTATAAGTCTTTAAGAGTTATGGGAGATATCGGTACATCGACCGCAATCGGCTTGTATCAATCGGTGGTTGGATTTGTCCTCGTTATTACAGCCAACTCCATCATACGCAAAATTAATCGCGACAATTCGCTTTGGTAGGAGGAAGTGGGATGAAGCAGCAAAATTCCCGCAAGAAAATCGGACTATTCGATACCATCGTTCACGGAGCATTTATCCTCATTTCATTAAGTATTGTGATCCCATTGTTACTTTTAGTATCCATATCGATCAGCAACGAGAAGTCGCTGCTTACGGATGGATATCGATTTATTCCCAAACAATTCAGCTTCCAGGCGTACAAACTCATCTTTCACGCTCCGAAGCAGCTAGTTAACGCTTACGGGGTAACGATTACCGTCACGGTTGTCGGGGCGGTAATCGCGTTACTGATGACGAGCCTGCTTGCCTATACGATGTCCCGACGAGATTATGCCTATCGTGGCTTCACCACGAGATACGTCGTAGTCACCATGTTGTTCAGCGGTGGACTCGTCCCCTTCTATATTCTGATGACGCAATATCTGCATCTGAAGGATATGATTTGGGCGCTCATTGTTCCTTATTTAGTCAGCCCGTTCTACACGCTCGTCATGAAAGGATTTCTGGATCAGATTCCAATGGAAATTATCGAATCCGCCAAAATCGACGGTTCCGGCGAATGGCGAACCTTCTTCGGAATCGTATTGCCTTTGGCGAAACCCGCACTGGCTACGGTAGGTTTGTTTATCTGTTTCGTGTACTGGAATGACTGGTGGCTGGGTCTCTTGTTCATCGATAATCCCAATTTAGTGCCGCTGCAGCTTCTGCTGTATCGGGTTCTAAATACAATCGAGTTTCTTACCAATGGCATGATGCAATCGAGCGTCAATATCGACTTGACGGAATTCCCGAGTCTTTCAACAAGGATGGCGCTGACGATTCTAGTCGCAGGACCAATGTTGATCGTCTTCCCCTTCTTCCAGAAATATTTCGTTAAAGGGCTCACGATTGGCTCTGTGAAAGGGTAACGGATAGACCGAACCGGTGGCAGCTCCGCGGTTCGATTATCATAAGCATTACCTACAAATATTGGGAGGTCATGTACAGATGAAAAAGCAAGTTGCAAAGCTTAGTGTGGTACTAATGACATCGGCTATCTTCTTGGCAGCATGTGGAAGTAACAACGGCAACGAGAACGCCAACTCGGGAACCACTAACGCTGCGGCGAACTCGTCAACCTCAACCACAGACACGAACGCAGATGCAAGCACGAACGCGAACACAACAGCAGCCGATCCGGCTCAAGATGAGCTGAAGCCGGTAGATTTGACTTGGTATTATCCGCTTCCGGCTATTCCTGCAGACCTGAAGACGATTGAAGAAGCCGTTAACAAAATCACACAAGAGAAGATCAACGCAACGATTCATATGAAGCCTCAAGCGTTCGGCGACTACGCCGCCAAAATGAACGTCGTCGTATCGTCCGGAGAAGAGTCCGATATTATCTGGACATCCAACTGGCTCTTCCCTTACGGGGACAACGTAGCGAAAGGCGCATTCATTCCGCTTGATGATCTGATTGCTAAATATCCCGACCTTCAACAGAGCATGCCTGGATTCGTATGGGACGCAACGAAAGTTGGAGGTAAAGTCTATGGTGTTCCGAACTACCAGACGGTCACGAACCGCGACGGCTTCAAGGTCGTGAAGTCCATTGCCGATAAATATAAGTTCGATCCAAACACGATCAAGAATTTTGAAGATATGGAACCGTTCCTGGAAACCGTTAAGAAAGGCGAGCCTGGTAAAATACCGTTTGCCATCGATCTGCGCGGTTTTGCATCCGGCTACCTGCATAACGCCGGTAATTATGAATTCTGGGGTGCACTCGGCGCGATCAAGCTGGATGGCACGAACAAAGTCGTCAATTTATATGATACGCCGGAATATAAAGCCTATCTGGACCTCGCACACAGATGGTATACGAAAGGCATCATCAGTGAAGACGCGGCTACGGTTAAGAACTCGGCCGACGTAGTCAAAACCGGCAATGCCGTATCGCAATTTCACAACGTACTGAGCGCGGATGTATATGCTGCCGAGAAAGCACCGGGAAGACTGGGCGATGTCGTCTTGGCTTATACGTCGAATACCTACGCATCGACGGGAACAATCATTACGACGATGCAAGCGATCAGCAAGACATCGAAAAATCCGGAACGCGCCATGATGTTCATCAACCTGATTAACACGGACAAAGATCTCTACAACCTTCTGGTCAATGGCATTAAAGACAAGAACTACACACTTGGCGCGGACAATGTCGCAACGCCAATCGCAGATTCCGGTTACAGTGCTCCTGGCTGGGTGCTGGGTAACACGTTCAACGCCTATCTGACGCCGGGTAAAACGACGGCAATTCTCGATCAAGTTAAGAAAGACAATGAAACGGCAACACCGTCGCCGCTAATGGGCTTTAACTTCGATCCGCAAGCTGTTTCTGCGGAAACCGCAGCCGTTACTGCAGTCGTCGGAGAATACGGTCCCGGCCTGAACACGGGCACGATTGATCCGAGCACGAAATTGGCGGAATTCCAAGCCAAGCTGAAAGAAGCAGGCGCTGATAAAATCGTTGCCGAAGTTCAAAAACAACTCGATGCTTGGTTAGCATCGAAATAACACGGTCTTTGCAAAACGGGGTCCGAGCAGGCATACTGCTCGGTCCTTCTGCATAAATGACGGCTAAAGGCCGAAGTCTTGGTCGACGGCAATTCAAACAAGGGAGCTGAGTCTATGCTAAGCACGTTAACGTTTCGCCAATTGAAGCTTGCATTGGAGCAATCTAGGGAGGAGAACAACTCGCTGTTCGAAGAAGCGGCTTCTCCTGATCGCTGGCTGCAAATTCGCGATGACAAGCATTACGCGACCTTCTGGGAAGGGCTGGAGGAGCAGGCTGCACAGCTGTTGGAAAACCCGGCTGCGTCGCCCCCGTTTTCCGATTTCATCTTATTCGGCGATACCGGAGACAGAAGCAAGTATCAAGATCAGCGGAGCAGAGTGTTCGCGGGACTTCATGTATTCGGGTTGCTTGCCATGACGGATGATCGGCCGGAATGGACCAAAGGGCTTGAGAACGCGATATGGTCCATCTGCAATGAATATACGTGGGTGCTGCCGGCGCATGTCGGGCTGTACGTCAATGAATATCCGCACGGTATCTGGGATCAACCGGCACCTCCGCGCGAAACCGTCGATCTGGATTCGGCGACGGCCGGGCTCGCACTGGCAGAAGTCATTCACCGTTTGGGCGACCGTTTGCATCCTTGGGTCGTCGTCCGCGCGAAGGCGGAAATCGAGCGCCGTATTTTTCAGGTTTATTTCAATGACCCGGTTCCGCAAAACTGGGAGCTGAAGACGAATAATTGGCCAGCCGTCTGCGCTTCCAGCATCGGTGCCGCGGCGATTTACATGATCGAGGACAGCGAAAAACTGGCCGGCATGCTGTGGCGGGTCATCGGCGTTTTGCGCCAATACCTCTCCGGATTCGATGAGCAGGGAGCGACACCGGAAGGTCCGGTTTATTGGCAGTTCGGCTTCTCTCATCTTGTCTATTTCGCTGAACTGCTCAGAGAACGTACCGCCGGACGAATTACACTGCTGGATGAACCGAAAATCGAGCGCGTTTCACAATTCCCGCAGTTTTGCCTATTCTCGAACGGCAAGGTTCTGAATTTCTCCGATGCCTTCGAAGACGTTCGCTTCCATACCGGACTGATTCATCGCTTGCGGCGGTATTTTCCATCCCTTAGTCTGCCTCCTGAGCAATATCGGATGAGCGATATTCAGGCGTTATGGACCGGTGCAGCGAGGCATATGCTTTGGTCCTTGGATCAGACCAACGGGGAAGACAGGATAGAACCCGATCTTCAAGATCGGGTTCAGGAGCGTATTTTCACCGGGAACCAATGGGTGATTTCGAAGGTTCGGCAGCCGGAAGGGCACTTTGCTGCGTTCGCCGCGAAGGGCGGCTATAACGAAGAACCGCACAACCATAACGACCTGGGACACTTTATCCTTCATGTCGATGGAACGACCGTACTGGCCGATATCGGGATCGGTGTATATACGAGGCAGTATTTTGAACCCGAACTTCGCTATCAAACCGTTCAAGCAGGCTCGCATGGACATTCCGTGCCAATCGTCGATGGTCGCACGCAAAGCTTCGGCAGAAAATACAAAGCGCAGTTGCTGAATAGCGAGGCGACGGAAGACGAAGTGTTGTTCGCGCTCGATCTTACGGAAGCGTACGAATGTCCTTCCTTGAAGCGTCTAACGCGCGAATTCGAGTGGCGCCGCCCGGCGAATCAAAGCCCTCAGCTCATCCTTACGGATAAAGCCGAGTTCCATGAAACGCCCGCGTCCTATCAAGAGATATTCATCTGCGGCGTGGAGCCGGAGCAGGCCGAATCCCGGATTACAATCGGCAGGGTGGAATTGGCTTACGATCCGAACGATTGGGATATGGAAGTGGAGGAGCAACTATCCGTTTCGCATTACGGAGACGTGAAGCGGTTTTATCGGTTGCTGCTGAACCGGAGAACATTAAGCGCAAGCTTCGAATGCAATTTCCGGTTCGAGATCAAATCCTAATGAGTAGGAAGTGTGAAGATTGTGGAGTATACGACATTTGGAAAAAGCAGCATTCGGGTCTCAAAGCTCGGTCTTGGAGGCGCTCCACTTGGAGGTGATTTTGGTCCAGTCACAGATAAGCAGGTGATCGAGCTGATCGACCGGGCACTGGAGCTCGGGATCAACTTTATAGATACTGCGCCGCTATATGGCAGGGGAGAGAGTGAACGGCGAATTGGCAAGGCGATGCAGGGGAGAAGGGAAAATGTTGTCCTCGCCACGAAAGCCGTCACGCGCGGAGTGCCGTATTCGTACGACAATGTGATTCGATCGGTTGAAGACAGTCTGAGACGGATCGGAACGGATTACGTCGATTTGATTCAGATGCATGAACTCGATCCTTCGAACATGGAAATCGGAATGACCGAAACGATTCCCGCTTTTCTCAAGTTGAAAGAGCAAGGCAAGGTTCGTGCGATCGGCGTCAACGCTCATAATCCTTCCTTACTGCTGCCTTTTATTCAGTCGGGTGCTATCGATTCCGTCCAAACATTTTCCCGTTACATGCTCATCGATTATACGGCCATGGATGAGCTACTGCCGGCTGCCCGCAAGCACGGGGTATCCGTTATCAACGGGAGCGTACTCGGTATGGGGCTTCTTGCAGATGCTCCCGCTCCATTTATGTTACACAGAGCGCAGCTCTTAGAAGCAGCTGAGCACAGGATTAGGGAGATTGCTTTTCTTCGGAAGACGGAGCACAAAGGGTTGATTGAGCCTGCCATGCGGTTTAGCCTGGCGAGTCCGGATATAGCGGTAACATTGACTGGGACCACCTCGCTTCGCTCGCTTGCCCTTAATGCAGGGTATTGCGATGGCGTTAATCTGCCTCCGGGGGATTTGGAGCGGCTGCTGGGATTGTTCCCGGGTCAACCACTAGCTTGGTAAAGGAGACAAACAAGAATGATAAATCAGTGGGCAGATGATGTATGGAATCAGATTGTTGACAAAGTCAGCCGTACAAGTAAGTCGATCGGAGCCGGATTTCCATATATCTCCTACAACGGCAAGTATAATCACGAGGAAGCGGACTGGTGGACGAACGGCTTCTGGCCGGGCCTGCTGTGGATGGTTTACCGCGAGACGAAGGATGAGTCATTGAAAGACATCGCCACCGAGATTGAAGCGAAATTGGATGCCGTTCTGCTGGACTTTTACCCGCTGCATCATGACGTGGGCTTTATGTGGAGTCTCTCGTCGGTTGCACAGTTCAAGCTTCTTGGCAGCGAGCTTTCCAAGAGGCGTGCCATGACTGCCGCAAGTCACCTGCTTGGACGGTATAACGCGAAAGGACAGTTTATCCGCGCATGGAACCAACCGGAGCGAGTTGGCTGGGCGATTATCGACTGTATGATGAACCTTCCGCTGCTGTATTGGGCAAGCGAAGAGTCGAACGATCCGCGTTTCCGGCATGCTGCCGCCCTACACGCGGATACAACACTGCGCGAGTTTCTTCGTCCTGACGGGTCGACGCATCATATCGTGTGTTTCGATAAGGAGACGGGAGAGCGGATTGAGGCGTTGGGCGGTCAAGGTCATTCGCCGGATTCGGCATGGTCGCGCGGTACAGCCTGGTCCTTATATGGGATGGCGCTGAGTGCTCGTTATACGGGTGATGAACGCTATATCGACGCGGCCAAACGCGCTGCGCATTTCTTTCTTGCGAATATGCCGGAAGACGGGTTGCCGCCATGGGATTTCCGGGCGCCTTGGGAAGCAGACATGGCGATGGATTCCAGCGCTGCGGCGTGTGCGGCCAGCGGTATGCTGGAGCTGAGCTTTCTTGTGCCGGAGACGGAGGCGAAACTGTACCGGAGCGCTGCCGAAAGGTTGATTCGCAAGTTGAATGACGGGTACACGGCATGGAACGACCCGAACGAAGAAGCGATTCTGAAGATGGGGACGGCCAATCGTCCGAAGAATACGCATGTGAACGTACCGATGATTTATGGAGACTATTTCTTCGCTGAAGCGGTCTGCAAGCTGCGAGGCGTACAAGGTACCTTCTGGTAAGAGGAGCGAGAACGATGACAGTCATGAAGGATTCGACAGCAATGACATGCGGCATTTATGCTCGCGATGCATGGACAGTGCCTGGTTGGGCATTGAAGGAACAACAATTGTTCCGTACTTTGAACGAGGCTGCAGTGGAATACGTGAAGCGTTATACAAGAGAGGATGGAACCTTGATTTGGCGCAGTGATTGGCCCGGGATGGACGGCTCCGACGATCCGTACGAAGCCTTTATGAATTTATCTCTTCTTTATGTGCTTGGCGGCAATGAAGAGATATTACGTTTGTCCCGCCTATTATTCGATGCGATCACATGGCAATGGACGGAATACGGTCAGATTCACGACGAATTTGATGCGTACTATGATTGGATGCATCATGGAGAAGGCTATCTGTATTTCTATTTCCTCGGGCTATCCGACCCGCATCTGCTGAAGAATCGCCAGCGTGCCGTAAAGTTCGCCGAGCTCTATATGGGCCGAAATTCGCGGACGCCGAATTACGATGCAGAGCGGAAGTTGATGCGCTCGCCGATCACCGGCAGCAAAGGGCCTCGCTTTGAAATGACGGAAGAGGACTGGGTTACGCATCGCGGCGTACTGGATGATTATTTGGCTCCATTCGAGGACATTCCGGGCGTCGACTTCGCGAGCGGGAAGTGCCGCTGGTCGGACGATGCGATATATCGCGAGATTATCAAACGAATGAATGAGCGCAAAGCCAAGGGCGACGTTCCGCTCAACTTGAATGCAACCGGTCTTATGACGAATGCTTATATGTACACAGGAGATTCGGATTATCGGGAATGGGTGCTCGATTACTTGGCGGCTTGGGAAGAGAGAGCACGCCGCAATGGTGGTTTGATTCCCGACAATGTCGGTCTGAGCGACATCATCGGGGAATATAACGATGGAAAATGGTGGGGCGGCTACTATGGCTACAGATGGCCGCACGGATTCATGTCCATCATTGAACCATTAACGAATGCGGGAATGAACGCCGTACTTCTAACTGGTGACATGAGCAAGCTGGACCTGGCTCGTTCGCAGCTTGATCGGAACTGGGAGCTCGGTAAAGAAGAGAATGGCAAATGGCTTGTGCCGCATAAGCATTTCGATGCAGGTTGGACGGATTACCGGATTCAAGTACCGACTTATCCGATCTACTTGTGGACGATTTCCATGGCGGAGGAAGATGCTGCGCGCGTCGACCGGGTTCCTTATGAGGACTATTTCCGCAACATCGATATGCCAACGATATCCGGGCGAAATCCGGTGACCCGCAAAGAAACCAAACATTATATCGCCAATACTGTACCTTGGTATTTATATATGCGCGGGCAGTTTGAGGACTATCCAGACCGCATCCTGGATCAGAATGTGGAGCTAATCGACACTCAATTAAAGAAGCTTCGATCGCCGAGCGGCGATCCGACGAGTTGGGATTGGGACCATCCATACAGCATTCATGAGTGGCAGGAGTTTTCTCCGGTTTACTTTGAAGGCCTGCTCCAAATGACGCTTGGTGCACCAATGCATATTTCCCATGGCGGGCTGCAGCATGCAAGAGTACGGTATTACGACGCGCAGCGGCAGCGCTGCGGACTTCCGGAAGATGTCGGCGCCTTGGTGGAAGCGCTGGGTGATGACTTTGTAACGCTGACGCTTGTTAATTTGTCAGCGTTCGAGGAGCGTGAGCTGATTGTTCAAGCAGGCAGTTTCGGCGAGCATCAGTTTACGAATACGGAAAGGTATAGCCAAAGCGGCGAGACGCTGGGCGAACAGCCATTCGATGGGAAGTGGCTGCCGGTGCGTTTGGCCCCGGGTGCCGGAATCAAGCTGAGGCTGTCCATGAAGAGATACGTTAATCAGCCAACTTACAAGACACCATGGAGCGATGAATGGGAATCTCTCTCTGCGGGTTTGATTCGTAGGCGAGTCCAGGACAAATAAAGGTTAAGGAGGGATCAACAGACGATGAATCAACGTCCGCAAGCAGGAAAACTGGCCAATTGGCTGCTGTCATGGGTTCAGCCCAGCGGTGCGATACATGGCTTTCATAATCATTCCGTATGGGGTTCTAATCCGTATCGTTGGGGAGATTTCACAAGCGGTCACAGTACGTGGAGCAGTCCGCTGTTGGCTGCTCTATCGATGCTGATCAAGGAGAAGCGTGACAGCGCCTTGGAAAATCAGCTGTTTCAGATGATTCGCTTCCAGACGTCTAGCTTCCAGGAAGATGGGCAGTATGCGCATATCGGCTTTCAAATTGGAGATACCGCTAAATTTGGATTAATCCATAACGGAATAACGAACGTTTCACTTGGTCTTACGCTGAAGTACGGGGAGAGCTATTTGAGCGAAGTGATAGTAGCTGAGATCCGCTCGGCCATGGAGCGCAATTTCGAAGCGATAGACAGCATCTATCCATTCGGAATCATGTATAAGCAGGGTAGAGCTATCAGTAATCAGGAATATGCTCGAATTTGGGGGAAGCTGCTGCATCTACAAGCATTCGGCGGAGATGAAGATAGGTGTGAAGCCCTTCGTAAGCAGCTGGACTACATGATTGGACAGTTTCACTTCCGCGGATTGCCGGATATGGAAAGCGAGGCATCCTACCGTTATGATAAAGACAAAACCAGCACGGAACCCGGCGAATATTACGGTTTATTAATCGGTCCGCTTGTATTGGCATACGAGTTGTTTGGGGACGAGCGATACTTAACGCATGCAGGTAATCTGTGCCGCCATGTTGCCAGAAGCGTTTGGTGTGACAACAAGGGACTACTGAGGATGCACCGGGTCTGGTACCATTCCGGCAGTCAGTGGATGAAGCTGAACGAGCCCATGCTGATTGCCGGAATGGGGATGACCTTATATGCTGTGGATCAATATATCCGCCATGTGCCGGATCCCGAGCTTAGTGAATACTTGGCAGGAAGCGACCGTACGTACGCCGCATACCAGAATCCTAGAGGCTTCTTCGCTTCCGCCACAGGGTGGAACAATGAAGCGGATGTTGCGCCATCGACGGCCTGGCATACGCATGATCTGTTATATCTTGTAGCGCGTAATGGAGCAGATGATCAATTCTGGAGCGAGTTCTCCAATAAAGATGCAGGCAGCCTTACATCCGTGCTGCTCGGTAATGGCTGTATGTGGATGGAGCGGGATCAGCAGTGGACCATTACCGATTATTTTGGGCGGGATGTCTATCAGCTTCTTGGGCGGAAGGATGAAGCTCGTTTCGGACGCGATATGAGCTGGGTTGGCGGGGAACGATCGCTGCGGGAGCATTTCGCATTTAGTCCGCGTCCCGCGTTCATGATTACAAATAAGGGCATATATTTGATGCCAGGCGGGTTTGAGGAAGATAATCTGCAGTTGTCCAGCGCAGCGGACATTCCCTATTTAGGGTTATGGAAGTAACGATGACTGGCGGTGGCGTATAAATGGTATTCCCCCGTCAATTCGGGGGTATTTTTAATAGCTTCGAATCTATATCATATGACGATTTATATATTATACAAGATCTCTCTTCATCCCTATAATTAGATCAATCTGAGAGTTGAACTAAGAGGGGATGAAACATGAGCAACACATTATCCCGAAATAGAGTATTTCATGTTCTAAAGCATGCTCGTATTTTATTCGTTGATGTTAACGAAATTAGTTATAAGAATGCTAGAACCATCCTAATGGAGATGGAAATGACGATTGATCTGGCGAAAAGTGGAGCTGAGGCCATGGAAATGGCTCTTCAGAAGCGCTATGATGCCATTCTGTTGAATACGGAAATGCCCGCCTTGGACGTGCAGTTGGCCGCACATCAACTACGAGAACTTGATAGTGGAAGACGAGTTCCTATTATCGCGATGACAACGAATCCAATAAGAGGAAAAGATAAACAGAAGGAGAATATGGAGATGGATGCTTATCTATCGAAACCGATCGAGCCCATTAGGCTATTATGTGTGCTGCGACGGGTGATCTTAAGCTCAAGTTATCATCAATCGTATCATTCGGACGGGATTTTTGATCTATAATTGCTCGAGCGATATGATTTGAATACTACTCATAAGGGCAGATGGTCAGGTTGCTTATTAACTGCTGTATCCATTTACAAACTGGGGATTTGTGCAAAGTGATTTCCGCCACTAACCACATTTACAACGGGGAGATCGCAGTATTTAAAGACGTGGAGTATTACTTTCAGTTGCCTTGCTATGTGTTTGAAAACGCTAAGTCGGACAAAATTATCGTTTCAAGTGAAGATGGTTTTGAAGTGTTGCCCTATAAAGGTAGTTTGCTGTTCTTGATTGACTTGGCATTGGATTTAAAAGATGAGAAATGGGTCGAGGAATTAGTTTATAAATTACACTACGAGTCACGGCTTTAGAGGCACTGTCCCATAGGGACGGTGCTTTTTTCAATGATGGACACCGATCGGTATAACGGACGAAAATACATACCTTCTAGGCTATATCATATAACGATTAAAGTATTATACAGGACTGAGCTTCATCACTATAATTAGGTAAAATCTTAAGACAGTCAGTCTCCATCACCTCAGAGAAGCACTAAACAGATAGAGGAGCGGATCACAATGCGCAGCTGGTTTAAGGCGGAAGATAAGGCATCCCGGTACAAGGTTGTATTTGACAAACCTCCACGGCAAGAACCGGATGACAATGTCGTTGACGGGCCGATCATCGGGAATGGAGATGTGCGCGTCGTTGTCAGCGGCGAGCCTGAGCGGCAGCGATATTGGATATCCCGAAACGATTTGTGGAAGCCCAAACGAATGCTCCCCGGCGGAAGTTCTTGTTTGTTTGGAGGTATGGATATCCTTATTCCTGCCCTGAAGGACAGCTCGTACTACTGCGAGCAGCAATTGTATGAAGGGGAAATGCTATCGATTTTCACTTCGAAATCGACCATTGTAACTATGCGTGCATGGGTGGCGGCTATGGACAACGTACTGATCGTAGAGCTCTCCTGCGAAGGTCAACCGGTTTCGGTTGGCACCGAGTTATGGGCGCAATCCTGTCATGGGTCGCACACGCAGCAAGGACTGGCAAACCGGGTCGACTGGATTTCCCGGCAATATTCGGGGTGGGATCCGGATTGTTCTACTCAAAGCAGTCTGGCGGTACATGCTTTGACGGATACAGGCAATGCATTCATGCTGCGGGAGAAGCGTCCTGCCATTATAGTCCTATCCGCGCTTACCAGTTCTGATACGGAGAATTGTCTGAACGGGGCGATTAGGAGTGTGGCAAGAGCAAGCCGTTCGTCTATCGCATCCCTTAGAGAAGTTCATAATCAATGGTGGAGCGCGTTTTGGGCACAATCCGCTATGGAAATCGAGGATATGCTGCTGGATCGGCTTTGGCATGGATCCCATTACACAACCGCTCAATTCGAGCATCTTCGTGCCGGCGGCGCGTTTCTTGTTTCCGGCGTGTAGGCCAATGGAGAAACGTTAGATTCTCGAAGAGCCGAAATCCTGCCCAATAAGGCCTCCACGATTCGTTAGAAACGAGAAGACCGACCCGAACGATCAGACCGACCCAAAATTCGGTCGACAATAGCTGCAATAGGACGTGGAGCGAGAAAGGGCAGCTTGAATAATGAAAATAAGTCTGCAGCTTTATCAGCCGCAGACTCGCTTGTGCTATCCCAGAACGCCGGTGTTCAGAATCTTAACCTTAATGTTCGGCTTAATGATGAGCTTCGGATACTGCGCTCGAAAATTCATCCCTTTATAAAGGATCGGATGATACGCTGCCAGCTCATGACTGATCTGTAAGTAATCGCAATTTGCCTTTTGCAACGTCGCGATAACGTTAGATGCCTTCGAATTGAGATCCGCTGCGATTGCCTTCTCCAAATCATTGAGCATCTTGTCCGTATGTTTCTTGTCGTTAAATCCATCCTCGACTAATTTGACATCGAGTTTGAGCGAGATATCAATTTCGCGAATGTTTGTCTCATCGTGAATCACATGCAGATCGTGCTTAACGCTCTGAACGAAAGCCGTATATACCTTACCTTCGATATGTCCGATGAGCGGTTGGTTTTTGCCTTTAGCTTCATGCATGAGGCAAGCCAATAGCGTATCCTCGTTATTGAGATTGACCCCGGTATACTTCCCTTCGCGAAACAGTGCGGTACCGGCAAGACGCGCCTCGTCCCCGCTGGGCTCAAACAGGTTCAGTGCGAAGTCGTTTAGGAACCCCTCTCCTCCCAGTATATAGTCAAGCAATTTGTTGGAAGGGATTCTGCCACGGTTCAGTTGACCGTCCAATAAACCAACCAAATATTCAGGTACGGTCTGCTGTTTGATTTTCTTCTTCGACAACAGCTTCGACAGGTCACCGTTATATACCGCCAGATAGGCATACAACGGATTCGTAATAAATTGGCCGGTGGCATTCAAATAGTTAAGCGGTTGATCTTTGGCGAATTTTGGCGTAATGAGATACAGCCTGGTCTCCTGTACGGTTAGGACACCTGGCATAGTGTGGTTGGTTTGAGTTACGGCATCGTAGAGGCTGTCGCCTGTTGCGCTGACATAGATTCCGGATGGTTTGCCCCCTCCAAGATTGGCCTCTTTTAGCGTGGCAATAATATAACTCACATTGAGTTTCTTACTATCCTGGGTGTAATCGACCCCGACAACATCGACGAAAAGCTGCCTCTTCAGCTGTACCTGATCCCAGCATCCCGTAAGCAGCAGGCAGATCATCAGCGCCGCAATCCCTTTCTTCATGTTTTGCTCCTCCCAACGCCCCGAAGCCCGGAAATAATGAGCAGAATGATCGGCAAAGCGACGATCATGAATACGGACAATAGGTCCTGTATCGTTGCGAGCCGGTTAATAGCGCTGCTTCTCTTCAAGAAGAAGCTGCCGATGAAACATGCGCCGGTTATAACCAAGACCCAGACCTTCTGCTTGCCGAGGCCGCGTCCCCGGAGATGCATAAACGCTTTCGCCGCCATGAAGAAATACACATAAACCGTATCCGAAACCATACACAAATAGAAGATCAGAAACAAGATATCTATGCTTTGCAGGATCTCAATGCGGTAGTTCTTCAGGATAAACACGATTGGCTCGGGAATAAGCGTGAGCTGCTTTAAGCTGAACATCGTGGAGCAGATGAGAGAGACGGCCACATAATAGATGATTGTGCAGGCGTTCGCGAGCGTCATCGCAAGCAGCAGCTTCTTCTTGCTCTTCGTCTTTACGTACGGGTAAGCGTAAAGCAGCAGATCGTAGCCGACATAGGCCGTGAATGCGGTGTACACGCCTTTCATAACCGGAGACCAGCCGTTCGGCAGGATGGGCAGCAAATTACGTGCGTCCATCCCGTAGAGCCCGCTAAAACCAATGAGCAGAAAACCAATGACAGGAAGAAGCATGAAAGATTGAGTGAGATTCGCGAGCTTCAGCAGTGAGGAAGTCGCCGCATATCCGGTGACGATCAGCAGCATCAAAATCAGCACCCATTTTGGTGTGAGTATAAACAGCCAGCGAGATAAAAGTTCGACATAAAGCATGATCAGCAAATACCCGGAAAGCGTGTAGTAGCATCCATATATCAAATTAATGCAAGCTCCAAGCGGTCTGCCGATTATGGAAGACGTATAGGCAAAGAAATTCCGCGCCGGATATCGGCTGCCAAGCCACCAAATCAGTATGATGCCGATCTGCGCAGTCAGTCCGGACAGCAATACGGCAATCCAAGAATCATGCCCTGCAATGCTTGCTTCCGCATGCGGCAAGGACAGTACTTCAAGCCCTATCTGGGCCATAAAGATGAGCGTGAACAACTGCCTTCCGCTGATGCCTTCTTCTTTGATCATCGTTTCCATCCCCTTGGATTTCGCAGCCTGATTCGGTTACCCGGCGCTGTATCTGCAGGCCTTCCACGTAAATTCCAAATCGGAGCTCGAATCAACGTGTCCTTCGCATCGCCGAATGAGAACGGAGGCGTATAGTAAGGATATCCCATCGTATCCAAATGGCAGAGGTGGATGCAAACCATGACGAAGAAGAAGGCGAGCCCAAATAAGCCGAACTGTGCGGATAACAGCAACGCCGGATAACTTAGCAGGCGCATCGCGCTGCTCATTTCGTAAGAAGGTACGATAAAGGAGGCCAAGCCCGTTAAAGCCGCGACGATGACCATCGTATTGGATACCAAATTGGATTGCACGACGACGGTCCCGATCACGATACCGCCAACGACGCCGATGGTTTGGCCGACGGGACTGGCCAGCCGGATCGTCGCCTCTCGTAATATTTCGAGCAAGAGCATCATGGCAAGCGCCTCGAATACCGGAGGGAATGCGACGTATTTCAGCGAGCTCTGCAGCGTGTTGACGAAATTAATGGGAAGCAGCTGCGAATTAAAGGCACTGACCGCGACATAAAGGCCGGGCAAACCAATGGTAATAAAGAAACAGCAAATGCGTAATAGTCGAAAGATGGAGCCCAATAACCAGCCAATTTGATAATCGTCCGCGCTTTGGAAGAACGACCAGAACGATACAGGTAAAATAAGGGTATCCGGCGACCCGGCTCCAGCGACGACGACCTTGCCTTCCATGAGATACGAACGCGCGCGGTCAGGCCGTTCCGTAATTAGCAGCTGAGGAAATAGGCTGTATTTCTTCTCCCGAATCAGCTCATCGAGAAAACCCGGTACCTCTACATAGTCAATATCAATGCTTTGAAGCCTTCTGTCCAGCTCTTCAACAATCGCCGGCGTTGCAATAGACTTGAGGTACATAACTGCCACTTTTGTCTGAGAGATCCGCCCGAGCGTATAGGTTTTGACGATAAAGTCCGTAGAGTTGATCAGCTTGCGCATCAGGTTCAGATTCGTATCTAAATTCTCAATAAACGCTTCGTTCGCGCCGCGAAGAACCCGCTCATTGGTCGGAATATTGATGGAGCGCTCCTTCTTGAGATCCGCGCCGAGCAGATAAAGCTTGTCCTCTCCATCGCGCTGCATCACGGTTTTGCCATATATGATCGCTTGAGCCGCATCCTCGAATTGATCGGTTTCGGCGTAGTCGAGAATGGAAACGACATCCTGAATCTTCGCCTCCGGACGTTGAAGAAGCGGTTTCAGAATGAATTCTTGAACGACGCCGGAATCAATCAGCGTATCGAAATAAAACAAACGAAACTCCGATTCCCCGATAAACAGCCGTTTCGATTGAAAGTCGCTTTGTTCGGCGAAGAGCTTCTTGAGATAGGACTCTGATTCTTCTACGGATGGGCTTAACTTCACAATTTCTCCCTCCTCACGCATCGTTTTTTCTATAATTTCACCTATAGATGGTAAAAGTATGCAATCGGGAGGCTCGAGACACGCCGTTTATTCACGTGAATTTTACTTACCTGCGAAAGGGTATTTCGCCTTGTTTATCGAATGAACAAGGGTAGGTAAATATTAACAATCGGCGCGAAGGTGAAATGGATATGGCAAACAGCATTCTGTTTAAAATATTGCTTCCGGTTCTGCTTGGGATTATTTCGTTGTCATCCATCTATTTAGAACGGACGGCTTATCCTATCTTCATGATTGCTGCGGGGATTGCCGTGTTTCTGTCCATTAACCTCATGCGGAATTCGACCAAGCAAATCTATATTCAAATTGCATGTTTAATTGTGTTTCATTGGCTGAGCGAACTGAATTGGTGCCTAACTCTCTATGTGATCGAACTCATCCGACTTCTGACGCGCAGTGAAACGATGAAACATAGTTACTACCACGCACTTCTGTTAATGGGGTTATACAGTCTGGTGCGGTATACGTATTCGGAAATAAATGATTACTCCGTATTAGTTACGTTATCTGACATTGCAAGCGGTTTAGTCCTTGTGGCCATGATTTGGATCATAAAGACCAAACAAAAGGAAAAAGAGGACCTGCAGAAAAAGAACGACGAGCTGTTGAAAAGGGATGTTCTTACCGGGCTGCTTAATTACCACGAATTCCGCAATGAATTAAACCGAATGCAAGAGCGCGGCGACTATTGCTTGATTATTATGAACTGCCAGGATTTGCGAGTCGTCAACATCCAGCATGGGTTTGAGAAAGCCAACAATGGGCTGAAGGAGATCGCCGGACAGTTAACCGTACATTTCGGCTCTTCGAGCGTATCCCGTTACGGCGGGAGCGAATTCGCAATTGCGATGGCGTTTACCGATCAACAAGCTGCAGAAGATTATGTGAAGCATGTCATCGAAACCATAATCGAACAGTCATCCCATTTAGATATCATCTATGATTATGCGTTTTCAAATGGACGCTCGACGAATGAAACGATAGAGGATGTTGAAGATCAGCTGTTTCTTCAAAAGAAAGAAGCTTGGTTGAAAAGAGACGAGCACTTCTTCCGTTCGGACAAGTTAAAGGTAATTGGCGAGCTGGCGGCGGGAATGGCCCACGAAATCCGCAACCCGTTGACAACGATAAAAGGGTTTCTGCAGCTGGCCTATCAGCACGGCTATAAGGATATCGACAAATACCACCCGATGATCATGGATGAAATTACGAGGGTTAGCGAGCTGACGTCCGAGTTTCTGCAATTCTCCAAACCCAATCTCACCCAAATGAAAACCGAATCGATCCGCTCCTGCATGGAAAGGGCGCTCTCCATCATGGGCACGGAAATCGAGAGAGAAGGGCATGACCTCAGTGTCGATTATCCCGAACCTCCCTTATATGTGTTGATAGACAAAGATAAAATCGTGCAGGTACTCGTTAATTTGTTCAAAAACGCAATTGACGCGATGGACGAGATCGGGAAGATCGGCGTTAAGATTTACGGAAGAGACAACGGCGTATTCATCGAGTTGTCCGACACGGGAAAAGGGATGTCCGCAGATACAAGAGCAAAGCTGTTTGAACCTTTCTATACGACAAAAGCCCACGGGACGGGGCTTGGTTTGTCCATATCGCATAAGATCGTCCAAGATCATGGCGGACGAATGGAAGTGGCGGAGACGAGCTCGGCGGGGACGGTATTTGCCATCCTGCTGCCTGCGGCAGCTTCAATAAAATCCGAATAATCGATCAAACCATTATGAAAGAGGAGATGTATCCTACTATGGCAATACCTGTTCCGTCAACGCGAGTGGCGAAGTTCGAGAACGGACCCCGTGTGTTTACGAACGTCACCGGCAGGGTTTCCGCGGTACGTTGGCTCGATAACGGTGAAGAGCTGGCTTTCACGCATGATGCGGCTTCCGGTTTGTTATGTTTCCATGCAACAGGGTATCCATATGGAGATAACTTTGTTGTGCGGGTAGCGGTTATTTCTGGATAAGCGTGAGCAGAACGCTCCATAACTTGTTCGTAACAATCCTTCCTAGGTTGCGACTAACTTCAATAAAATATGCACCGAATAAAGTTGGCCGCCTCCTGTAAAGGCGGCCTTTTTGCGTTCCGAAATCATGATTTGTTCGCGTTTAATTGTAACCACCAAAAATAATTTAAATAGTTACTTGCTATCCCTATTGGATCATGGTATAGTACGTCTTGTAACTTGTTAAACAAATTTAGGTGGTTACAAAAAACTCAATTAAAAGGAGATTATATAGATGACACAACAAGCTAAGAACGCCATTCGCCCGTTTCACGTGAACATCCCGGAAGAGGAACTTATCGATTTGCGCAATCGCATCAACGCGACAAGATGGCCTGAGAAGGAAACGGTCTCCGATCAATCGCAAGGCACGCCGCTCGCGACGATGCAAGAACTTGCTCGTTATTGGGCTAACGAATACGATTGGCGCAAAATCGAGTCGAAGTTAAACGCCGTCCCTAACTTCATTACCGAAATCGACGGTCTGGACATTCACTTCATTCATGTTCGTTCGAAGCATGAGAACGCGATGCCGATTATCATTGCGCACGGATGGCCGGGTTCGATCATCGAGCAAATGAAGCTTATCGAACCGCTTACTAACCCGACGGCGCATGGCGGTAACGCAGCAGATGCTTTCCATGTCGTGATACCATCGATGCCTGGCTATGGTTTCTCGGGCAAGCCGACCACGACCGGCTGGGATCCCAAACGTATCGCACGCGCTTACGGAGAGTTGATGACTCGCCTTGGATATGAGAAGTATGTCGCACAAGGCGGAGATTGGGGTGCGGTCGTCGTCGACATGATGGGCGTTCAGGAACCCAAAGGCTTAATGGCTCTGCACACCAACATGCCCGGCGTGATTCCTGCCGACGCGGACGCGGCCATCTGGACCGGTAATCCGCTGCCAGCCGGTCTCTCGGACGAAGAGAAGAGAACGATCGAGCAAGTTTGCGAAAATAAATTCTATTATGCCTTCATAATGGGAACCCGTCCGCAGACACTGACGGGACTTGCGGATTCGCCCGTCGGTTTGGCAGCCTTTATGCTTGATCACGACTGGAAGAGCCTTGCCTTAATCGCCAGATCGATCGACGGAATTCAAGAAGGCCTGACGCGTGACGACGTTCTCGACAACATCACGCTCTTCTGGCTGACGAACACCGCGATTTCTGCGGCTCGTCTCTATGCGGAGAACGGTAAAGCCGGTATCTCCTTCTTCGGTGTCAAAGGCGTCAACCTCCCGGTTGCCGTAAGCGTCTTTCCGGATGAGCTCTATGAAGCGCCGAAGAGTTGGACGGAGAAGGCATACCCGAATCTGATCCATTACAACAAAATGCCTAAAGGCGGGCACTTTGCGGCCTGGGAGCAGCCAGAGCTGTTCACTTCGGAGCTTCGCACGGCATTCAAGTCGCTGCGTTAATCGATCATTTGGAATTTCGAACAGACGAATACCGGAGGGATACGAATGAGTGATATGAGGATGGAAAATGATAATCGGAATAACCCTTTAGAAACCGAAATCGCAATTTTCGCAGGAGGTTGCTTCTGGCACATGGAGGAGGCTTTTCAGAAACTCGATGGTGTCTCTACGGTATACGCCGGATATACGGGTGGATTAATGAAAAATCCGACGTATCAACAAGTTGTTTCTCATGCAACGGATCATCTCGAAGCGATCGAGGTGCATTATGATCCAAATGAGATTACGTATAACGAGCTGCTGGAACATTTCTGGAAAAACGCCAACCCTGCGGAATCCGCCATTTTCTATACAAGCGATGAACAAAAGGAACTGGCTGAACGATCCCGAAAGTACATTGATAAACGCATTGGCAAAGTAACGAAAATTGCCGCTGCGACAACGTTCTACCAAGCGGAGGAAGAACATCAGGACTATTACCAAAAAAACGGTTTCGCTTGTTTAGTGAACAAAGTCTGGCGGTTGGGGAAATAACAAACAGCTCGGCCGCAATCGAGAAACAGCAGTCGTAAGTCGACTGCTGTTTTTTTTTGCGTCATGTCACACATGGAGGTCTTCAATCGTTATATCCGTGTAACACCGAGTAAGAAGGAGATCGAGCCTCATCTCGATCCCCTTTTCAATAGTAGAAGTTAACTAATAGGAGGAATTGGAATGAAAATTGTAGTTATTGGCGGAAGCGGACTTATTGGATCCAAAGTTGTGAAAAACCTTCGTGAGCTTGGTCATGATGTAGTGGCGGCATCGCCATCCTTAGGCGTCAACACGATTACAGGCGAAGGGCTGGCTGAGGCGTTGGTCGGCGCACAGGTTGTCGTCGACGTCTCGAACGCACCTTCATTTGACGACGAGCCCGTAATGGAATTCTTCCAAACGTCGAATAAGAATCTTCTTGCTGCTGAAGCAGCGGCAGGAGTAAGCCATCACGTGGCACTGTCGGTCGTAGGAACCGAGCGCCTTCTCCAAAGCGGGTATTTCCGCGCCAAAATGGCGCAAGAAGAGCTAATTAAAGCTTCTAACATTCCGTACACGATCGTCCGTGCGACGCAATTCTTCGAATTTATCGGCAGCATCGCCTATGTAGCTACCGAAGGAGATACCGTTCGTTTGCCTTCCGCCCTTACGCAGCCTATGATTTCGGATGATGTTGCAGCCGTAGTAACGGATTTCGCAGTGGGATCGCCTGTGAATGGCATTGTGGATACGGCCGGCCCGGATCAAATTCCGCTCGTCGAACTCGTTCGACAGTTCTTGAGCGCAACGGGAGACCCGCGTCAAGTGATCACAGATGAGAATGCGCGCTATTTCGGTACAATAGAGGTGAATGATCAATCTCTTGTTCCGATCGACGGCAACGCACGCATTACGGAGACTCGTTTCCGGGATTGGCTTAGCCGTACCACCTCTCAGGGCTAATTGAATCTGGTTTAATGTAAAGGAGCAGATGCCGCGGCAGCTGCTCCTTTATGTTTATTTGGAGAAATCAGGAAATAAAGGTTGACGGCGAAATGAACGCATGATAGTATAATCCACATAATAACAAAGTAATCTCATCGGAATAATTTAATATCAACCGGACAACCGGAGACCACGCTTTAACAAAGGCGCTGAGTCTCCTTTTTTGTTGGGAAAAACGACTGGATAACCAGAGGTTCAAGCCGCTAGCTTACTTGATTGATTGATGAGATGAATACGAGGTCGACCGTTCAACCGGAGACACAACATGTACCCTATGTTGTGTCTTTTATTTTACCGTAAGGGAGCATTCGTGGATGGAATACGTTGACAGCGAGGCCGCTCTGCAAGAGGCTAGAGTGCTGCCCCATAAGAAGCCCGTTAGGCGCAAATTAAAGCTAGTGAGGTATGTCTGGTTCAATCGTTACCTGTATTTGATGCTGGTGCCGGCACTCGTTTATTACTTGATCTTTCATTACATCCCGATGTACGGGGCAGTTGTTGCATTCAAGGATTTCAGCATTACGAAAGGAATACTGGGCAGCGATTGGGCCGGCATGAAGCATTTCGAGTACTTGTTCTCCCAGGATAAGTTCTGGCAGGTGATCAAAAACACGGTAATCATCTCGCTTTACCGGCTTACCTTCGGGTTTCCGGCACCTATTATCGCTGCCCTGCTATTGAACGAGGTCAGGGCGAAGGTGTTCAAGCAGACGATACAGACGATCATTTATCTGCCTCACTTTATTTCTTGGGTGATACTTGGCGGCATTCTCATTAATTTGCTTTCCACGGACAGCGGCATCGTTAACAACTTGATTAAGCTGTTCGGAGGTACGCCGATCGGATTTTTGAGCGATGAATCTTATTTCCGCAGCACGCTTGTGTTCTCGATGATTTGGAAAGAGTTCGGCTGGAACACGATCATCTACATGGCAGCCTTGGCCGGAATCAGCCCGCATCTATACGAAGCGGCGGTCATCGACGGGGCAAATCGATTCCAGCGGCTTGTGCATCTGACCATCCCGCTGATCCGGAGTACCATCGTGCTCATTCTCATTCTTCGGCTGGGCGGCATTATGGAAGCCGGCTTCGAGCAAATCTTCGTGCTCTACCATCCTGGTGTATACCGCGTATCGGATATTATCGACACGTATGTATACCGAATCGGCTTAACGGATGGCAGATTCAGCCTTGCGGCAGCGGTTGGTTTATTTAAATCCCTGATTAATTTCACTCTGCTCGTTCTGGCAAATTGGCTTTCCAGGAAGATGGGAGAACAGGGCGTTTACTGATACGGGAGGGAGAAATATGCAATACACCGGCAGGGCAGGGAAGCTTTTCAACTCGTTTAATGTGGTATTTCTGACTATCGTAGCCATCGTTACGGTGTATCCATTCTGGGATACGTTCGTTGTATCGATCATTCCGCTGGAGGAGTACCTCGGTTCCAGCATTCATCTTTTTCCCAAAGCCATCACATTCGAAGCGTATACCTACTTATTCTCAATGAATGAATTATGGAAGTCTTACGGGGTGACGCTGTTCATCACGGTTGTGGGAACGGCGCTTAATATGATCCTCACGGTGCTGGCGGCCTATGCCCTGTCGAGGCCCTCACTTAAGGGGCAGCGCGTTATCATGTTCCTGCTTGTATTTACGATGATGTTCAGCGGGGGTATTATTCCAACCTATCTGGTGGTCAAGGACCTAGGCATGATGAACTCGGTATGGGCGTTGATCATTCCGAGCGCTCTCAATACGTATAACCTGATTATTATGAAAAACTTCTTCTCTTCGATGCCGGATGGTTTGGTGGAAGCAGCCAAGATCGATGGCAGTAATGACCTGGGGATTCTGTTCAAGATTGTCATTCCTTTATCGATGCCGGCCATTTCCACGATTACGCTCTTCTATGCCGTAACGCGGTGGAATGATTTCTTCAACGCGATCTTCTTCATCAGCGACAAGGAGCTTTGGCCGTTGCAGCTGTTCTTGCGAAGCATGCTGTTCGAGAACGAATCGTCCTACTCGGGAGGCGGCGACAGCATGTTCCTCCTTGGGCCGTCCATCAAGATGGCGACGGTTATGGCGGCTTCCATTCCGGTCATGCTCATCTATCCTTTTTTCCAGAAGTATTTTATCAATGGCGTCTTGATTGGCGGGGTCAAGGAGTAATTCCTTCACTATAAAAAAATGATCAAACGGGAGGAAAGAGAAATGGTTGAGAGGAAAGGATTAACGATGAAAAAATGGGTGATCGGTCTGGCGGCGGCAGCGCTGATCGTAACGGCGGGCTGCTCCAATAAGCCGGACTCCAACGAAGCGAGTACGACCAACTCCGGTTCCGCTGCGGAAGAGCCGTATGAACTCGTGTATTTGACCACCGGGGATCAAGGAGCGAAGCCGTTGGTGCCGAACGATCGCATTATTGCGGAGATTAATAAGCGGCTGAACATCAAGCTGACGATCAAGATATCGCCGGAATTCTCGTACGACAAGATTAACGTGGCGATCGCGAGCGGGGATCTTCCTGACGTTGTGACCACGCAATATCCGTCCTCATCCGTTTCGCAATGGATCAAAGAAGGCATTGTGGTTCCGCTGAACGATTACTTTGACAAACTCCCCACAATCAAAGCCAAGCTCGACAATGGCTTACAATGGACGGCCGTCGACGGAAAATATTACGGATATCCCTTCGTAAGCGGCATGGAAAAGTCGAATTACACCGTTCAATTCCGCCAGGACTGGCTGGATAAGCTGAGCCTGCCGCATCCGAAAACGCTGGAGGAGTTTCACGATACGCTGAAAGCCATCGTGGAGAAGGACCCGGATGGCAATGGCAAAGCCGACACCTTCGGCTTTATCACGAACAAGCCGATTGCCGGGGACGCAATCACCGCATTCGATTTTGTTCTATATGCGTACGGACTGCCATACGCTGACTATGCCTTGAACGATAAAGGAGAAGTCATTCCGCGCTTCGAAGATCCTGCTTTCAAGAAAGGGATTGAGGAGCTGCGGAAATGGTACGGGGAGAAGCTGATCGACCCCGAATATATCATTTATGACCGGCCGACAAAGGAACAGAAGTTCTTCCAAAGCAAAGCCGGCGTAATGGATGGCCCATTATTCCGCCACGTGAGCCGCGTCGAAGGCAGCTTGCAGCAGGTCAATCCCGATGGGAAGCTCGGTTTCGCAGCGCCGCCGGCCGGACCGGACGGCAAACAAGGGATGGCTACGCGTCCGAAGACCGCTTTGTTCACAGCTGTTACCAATAAGGCCAAGAATCCCGAGAAGGCAGCGGAGTTCATCGAGTTCATGCTGTCCAAAGAAGGCCGCGAGCTGCTGCAGCTCGGCATTGAAGGGGTCCACTACACGAAACAAGGCGATCAAATTACTTATAACGAGGCGGAACGCGAGAAAGACGGGTTTGCTCCGAACGGCTGGAGTCATCCGCTTGCATGGGGGAACGTGACTTGGCCAATCGACGAGAATTACTTGCCGCAGACGGAGAAGAACATCGATCGCGCCATCGAATCGGTCAAAATCGCATCCCAATACTTTGTGCCCAATCTCATTACCCGCAGGACGGATTCTGAGATCGAGTATGGAAAAGCGGTTAATGAAGTGTACAACCAATATTTCGTAAACCTGTTAAACGGCAAGCTTGACGTGGATAAGGGGATCGAAGAGCTCGGCAAAGAATGGCGTCAGGCCGGCGGCGATGCCATCCTGACAGAGATTAACGAAGAATACAAGAATCAAGGCGCAGGTAAATAACCGCAAATAGCGAATAGTGAGGAGAATGTGCAATGGCTGAAACGATTACGACGAACGAACGCCCGCGTCAAATTCCGGACCGCGGTATTAAAGGAGGTCCCCGCATTATTAATCGGCTGCCGGTAGGAGCGGAAGAACAGCCGTACACGCTGTTTCGCGTAAAGCCTTACGGCCCGCTGATCGGAGCCGAAATCGAAGGCGTTGACCTGCGCAATCCCGTATCGCCGGAGCTGCAGAAGGAGCTGAACCGCGCCTTGCTGGAATGGAAAGTGATTTTCTTCCGGGATCAGGACATTACCAGCGAGCAGCAGCAAGCATTCGCCCGATTATGGGGAGAGCTGGAAACCCATCCGTTCCTGCCTCAAGGAAATTCGAATGAGGTCGTACGTTTCGCGAAGAACGATAAAAAGCCCGGGCATGAGAACAACTGGCATTCGGATGTGAGCTGGAGGCTGACGCCCGCGCTTGGGTCGGTGCTGCGTTTGACAGAGGTGCCGCCGCTGGGAGGAGACACGCTGTGGTCGGACCAAGCTGCCGCCTATGATAATTTACCGGAAGAAGTGAAACAGCGAATCGACGGACTCACGGCGATTCATGATTTCACCCACGTCTTCGGGGTAAATCTGGCTCCTGAAGAATTGCAGCGCCGGCAGGAGGAGTTCCCTGCGGCCGAGCATCCGGTCGTACGCACGCATCCGGAGACGGGAAGGAAAACGCTGTTCGTCAATCCGAACTTTACGGTGCGGATCGTCGGCCTGGAACAAGAGGAAAGCGAAGCGCTTCTCACCTATTTGTTCCGCCATTCCCAGCTGCCGGAGTTTCAAGTCCGCTTCCGCTGGGAAGCGAACTCCATCGCGTTCTGGGACAATCGCGCTACTCAGCATTACGCGAATTCGGATTATTTCCCGAACCGCCGCGTAGCGGAGAGGGTGGCGATAGTAGGCGATCGGCCTTATTAAAAATATAAGAAAGTATAAGTTTTACCTTATACCATGCTTATATTTCACCGGAATGAAACGCGCTTCTCCGCCGAAAGGACGGCGACAGCCGTTTCACCTTGGAAGAGAAGAGCCCGCGGGTGACGCGGGCTCTCTTCCATATCATCCGCTTAGGGGAGGAACAAAGGTGACTTATTCGAAGAAGAAACCAAATCTATTGTTTATCTTAATCGACGACATGGGCTGGATGGACCTCGGATGCTATGGCAGCATCTTCTATGAAACGCCGAACTTGGACCGGCTTGCCGCCGAGGGCGTTCGATTCACCGATGCTTATGCCGCAGCTCCGGTCTGTTCGCCCACTAGGGCCAGCTTGATGAGCGGCAAATATCCGGCGCATGTTGGCGTGACCAACTGGATCGGCGGCCATACGACCGGCAAACTGATCGATGCGCCGTACATCCGGCACCTTCCGCTGCAAGAGAAAAGCGTGGCGACCGCGTTGAAGGAACACGGCTATCGGACATGGCATGTGGGCAAATGGCATCTCGGCGGCCGTGAGCATTATCCGGACCGTCACGGCTTCGATGTCAATATCGGCGGCTGCAGCTGGGGGATGCCGATAAATGGCTACTTTAGCCCGTATGGCATTGAGACACTTGAAGATGGCCCAGAGGGAGAATATTTAACGGATCGGCTGACGGACGAAGCCGTAAAGCTGATTCGGCAAAATGACGGGGCGCCATTCTTTCTGAATTTGTGGCATTATGCCGTGCATATCCCGATAGAGGTCAGTGAGAAGCTCACCAAGCGTTTCGCGGAAAAGGCCAAAGCGCTTGGACTGGACCGGGTGGAAACGTTTGTCGAAGGAGAGTTCTTCCCGTGCGAACACAAGAAGCAGTTACGGGTACAGAGGCGCATCGTGCAGTCGGACCCTGCCTATGCGGCGATGATTAATAATCTCGATTGGAATATCGGTCGATTGATAGACGCCTTGGAAGAATCGGGTCAGCTCGATGATACGGTAATCGTGTTCACCTCCGACAACGGCGGTCTCGCAACGGCAGAAGGTTCGCCGACCTGCAACAGTCCGCTTCAGGAGGGGAAAGGCTGGATGTACGAGGGCGGCGTACGAGAGCCTCTCATCATCCGCTCCCCATTCGTTACGAAGCCGGGCAGCGTCTGCGAGGTTCCGGTGACAAGCCCCGATTTCTATCCTACCTTACTGGAGCTTGCAGGGCTTGAACTGCTGCCGGAGCAGCATACGGACGGCGTAAGTTTAGTTCCTTTACTTAAAGGGGAGGAGAGCCTGAGCCGGGAAGCCATCTTCTGGCATTACCCCCATTACGGCAATCAGGGGGGAACACCGGGATCGTCAGTGAGAGAGGGCGATTTCAAGCTCATCGAGTTTTTCGAAGATGGGCGTGTGGAGCTGTACAATCTAAGGACCGATCTATCGGAAGAGCATAATATTGCCGAGCAGCACCCTGAACGAACCGAACGGCTGCGCCGGAAGCTGCATCAATGGCGTGAGCAGGTTCAAGCCATCATCCCCGAAGGTAATCCTGAAGCAGGCGCCGCAGTATAGGGATAGTAGGCTACGCAGGACATATCAAAAACACGCCACCAATGATGGCGTGTTTTTGATGTGCGCTACTCCATGATCCCGTTTTTTTCGATGCTGACTTTAATGCGGGGTTCGATATCGATCTCGGGATAGATATCGTCCCACGTGATGGATTTCCAATAGCGGTAATGATGCGCCTTGATGTGAAGTCCGATGCCCAAGGCATCGCAATTGGCTCGCTGAAGCTGCTTGATGACTTCCTTCGCTTTATCGTTCAACAGTTTCTCCAGTTCTGATGCAACCTTCTTCAGCATCTCCTCATCCGTGTGAACCATTTTGGGGATTTCCACCAGATTGCACGTGAAATCGGCGTTGATGATAGCCTTGACGGTCCCTTTATCGGTCGTGACGGCAATATTGCGTTTATCTCGGGACATAAATAGGGATACATTGGCGCTTAACGCATCGATATATTCCGTGACGGTGAAGTAATCGGGATTGAATTTGGACAGCATGACGAAATTCGCGGATGCTTGGTCGTTCAACTCTCCTGTCATCCGCTTCCCATGCATGAGCGCGAGTCCCTCTAGTTTTACGCGGTCTTTTCCTAGTGGATTAATGATCGGAAGCACGGCGTCGGTACCGCTATTGGTGAACAAGGAAGAGATGAGATACGGCGAAACTTTTGGAATCAAGCCGTTCTCTTCGCTGCTCTGAAGCAAATCGTAGAGGTAATCGCTGATCATTAAGCGATCCGCGACTTTCATCTTCAAGACTTGCCCCGCGGAATCGTTCACGACAGCCATCTTGACATTGATCGGGCTGCGGGCTTCCCGGTAGTATGATTCCAGCGCAGGGTAGAAGCCTTTCTCGGCGAATCGCTTATTGATTAGAATCACGCGAGCTTTGCCAAAGTCTAACTCCTGCGAAACCGCCTTTTTCATTTCCAGGTAGGCTTCATTGACGGTTCTTCCATCCCCAGTAAAGCTTGGCGAGACGATGGAGGATTTGGATTGAACGGCGGACTTAATGGTTGGAATGGTGATCGTGAAGCGAATATTGCCGTTATCGAGTAAGTCGAAGGCTTCAGCCTGTTCGATTCGGATCTCCTTCAATTCGCGACTGTCCCAGCACCCGGTTAATAAGGGCAGGAGGAGGAGCAAGAGGCAGGTTCTTTCGGACTGCGGCTTCATGCTCGGGCCCCGTTCCTACCTGATAGCCATTTGTGTAGATAAACCATGATAAGCATCATCAATAACATCCCGATCGCCGCCGTCGGCACGTAAAGAGCAATGAAGTCTTGCAGTTTCGTTAACTGCGAGACATGCAGCTTCCACGCTCCAATGCTAATTAAGATAAGGGCAATCGCAAGCAGAGACGCAAGTCCGATTCCTTTCCGGGCATTGGCCAGCGCCGTCACCGCGGACTTGAATAGCAACAGATAGGTGGATAAGGAAGTCATGATAAACAGAATCCATATGGTCTGCACCATGAGATCCGTCCGTTCCATGATTTTGAACGAGACCGTTTTGAACTGAAATAGCAGCGGTTCGCGGATGAACCCGATCATCTCGGTACTGAATATGGCCGTGGTCGAAAATGCACTGAGCATATAGACGGCTGTGATCGCGATATTGGCCATTATGGCAATGCGAAGGACCGATTTGGACGGCATCTGAATATGAGGAGACAATACCATCAGGATACCGACGCCGGCATACGACATCATCCCATTCCAAGCTCCGAGGCTGATTTTTTCCAGTCCCGTCGAAAAAACCGGCAATATATAATCCAGATTTGCATCCTTGAGCGTGTAGCAGATTAGCGCGATGAACAGCGGGACGAACGCCATTGCGAATACGGCAAAGCGGGCGAAAACACGGACCGGATGCGCAACGAGAAAGGCGCATCCGCCAACCAGAAGCAGTGACAGCAACCAAGAGGGCGTATTTTCGTACGCCCAAAGATTCGAGATGAAGACCCAATTTGCAAGGGTTTCATAGCTCACGGTAATGGAATAGGCAGCAATCGCCAAGTTGAAAAATCCGCCTAACCAAGGGCCAAGCCGCCGTCGCAGCATCTGGAATACGGTTATGCTCCTGTTCTGTTCGCTGAGCTTCCAAATGACGAGCAATAGAACCAGATTGATTAAACCGCAGAATAGGCAGGCAATCCAACCGTCTTGTCCGGCATCGGCATCGACCGCATGCGGAAGAGATAAGACGCCTAGGCCGAACTGGGCTTGGAAGATCAGGCAGAACAGTTGAATGGGACCGATCGGGAGATTCGCGGTTTTCATCGCTCGAAGCTCCTAACCGGCAGACAATAAGGAACGCCGAAAGGTTCCAAGGCAAGGGCGTGGATCAGGATGCCGATAAACGCGAACGCGATGCCGTAAAAGCCCAGGACAGTTGCTCCGAAAATAAGGAAAAACTGCGCAATCGTCGTTGTCGATCGGAGGTCCATAGACGGAATGGTAAATTTACTAATGGTCGTCAGCGCAATCACCACGATTAGAATATTCGATACGAACCCGATTTGAACGAGCGACTCGCTGATGATGATACCGCCGACGATACCCGTCATTTGAGCGAGCGCTGAGGGTAGACGCAGCGTGGCTTCGGCAATGAGCTGGAAGATGAAAATCATTAGCATCGTTTCAAAGATCGGAGGGTAGGGAACGCTCTCCAGGGAACTTTTGATGCTGAACGCCATTTTGAACGGCAGGACTTCATAATTAAAGCCGACAATCGAGATGTACAGGCTGGGCAGAACGAGGCCGAACAACAAACCGACAACCCTGACCGTCCGCATGAGCATCGATGACCACGTGCCTTGGATCAGGTCGTCCACCGTCAGCATGAACGTATAGATAGAAACAGGAAGAATCAGGCAGGAACTGTTTTGATCGCAAAGCACGCCAATCCTTCCCCGCGCCAGCAGGGCTGAAGCAAAATCGACCCTTTCCGTATTGAAGATTTGCGGAAAGATGGAGAATTTGTTCTCTCGCAATTGCTTGCTAAGAAGTCCGGGATGCAAGTCGTGCGTGGATGTCAAGGCGGAAATACGTTTAGCGGCTTCATCGACCATGCTTTTGTCGGTGGTTCCATCAAGCCATACCAAAGCAACTTGCCGATTCGCATTCTTACCAAGCTTGAAATAACGCACGCTTAGCTCTCCGGTGGACAGATGCTTGCGAATCAAATTCAAATTGCTCTGCAGATGCTCCACGAAACCGTCCCGATTGCCGGTCAAGGATCGTTCATTCTCAGGCTCTGCGGGAGAGCGCCTGTAATGCTTGCTGACATCAAAACTGTAGCAGCGATTCGCTGCTTCCTCGCAGATCAGAGCACGGCCGTGAATAAGATCGTCAACAGCTTTCTGAATAGAGGGACAAAGATCTACTTTGGCTGAGGTAAGCAGTTCTTCTAGATCCGGAGAGGTGTTCCCATCTGCGGTTTCACGCCGCAGCTGTTTAAACAGGCTTAGTTCGATTTTGGCGGACTCGCACATCGTTTCCAGATAGATAAGCACGGCTTTGGCTTCGCCGATATTCAGCTCGCGCATCACTAAATCATCGGTATGGTTAAAAGCCTCTTGAATTGAAGCGATTGTAATGGTTGCCATTGGTCGCCACTCCTTCTCTAAGTTAGAGTGGCCAAATTTGGGAAATGAATGCGCCTGAAGGAGGCACCTGATTAAGCTATTGTTTAAGCAAAACATGGCATGCTATGATTGAAGATCATGCAGCAGATATTCCTTCATATAAAGGGTGATCCTCCAACATGCCATTCAAACGAATGATGAAGTCGAACAAATATTTAGTCCGGATTTCATTATGGGTAACATCAGTTATTGTGCTTTCCATATTAATCTTGTCGAGCATCGTCTATTACAATGTTCAACAGAAGGTGCTGCACAATGAATATAAGAACAGCCAGAAGCTTATCAACCAAACGAAATTCAATATGGAGTATTTGGATGAGATGTCGCGCAATCTCACGATGTCCATTTATTACAATAATGATGTTCGGGCACTTATGTATTTGAATGATGATGAGACGTATGATTACATGAACGCGGTCAACGAGCTGAACAGCTCCGTCATTCGCAATAATCCATTCGTTCATTCGGTATATATCTATAACAATAATAAGAACCGATACTACTCGACTTACGGCGAATTCTTTCACCATGATGCGGAATGGGATAAGCTCCTAGCCGCACAGAAGAAACTGCCGGTTTTAAAGCCGATTATCCGAGTTATGTCCCTTGATCCAACGGATCATAAAAAGGGCACCCAGTTGGTGATCAGTTATGTGATGTATGATATGCTCGATGATCAAGGCAATATGGACGGCGCTGTCGTAATCAACCTCAAGCTCGATTGGCTCATGAACAACATTCAGGCAATCAATACCGAGGATTCGAATCCGAACGATCAATTATATATTCTCGATGATAAGAATCATTTTATTCAAGCGGGCTCGACTGCAAGCGAAGAAGGACTAAATCTGCAAAATCAAATTAAAAGCACATACGCTGCGTTGAAGCCAGCGTCTGTTTCAATGCCGAAGAACAGTAACTTCTTTACAATCAAGCAGCAAGGAACGAAATACCTCGTCACTTATATTCCGGTGGAGAAGACGGGATGGGTGCTTTTCAAAACGGTTCCGTATGACGAGGCTTATGGATATGTCCACAATCTAGGGACAAGCATCATCGTCATTACAATTGTCGTACTGCTTGCGGCGCTGGTCGTCTCTTTGTCCATCTCCAGAGGGCTGTATAAACCAATCAAGAATCTCGTGGCGCAAACGAGATCCCATAATAACAGCGGCACTTCGGACGTGTCGGATGAATTTGCGTTCCTGCATGGCGTCTATCAGGATGCCGCAGCACAATTGAACAAGTTTAAAAGCGAAACCAATTCAAATATGCAGATTATGAAAGCCTATTTCCTGCGGAAGCTGCTGCTGGACAGCGATTCGGTTTCCTCCGGCGAGTTCAAACAGGCCATCGAGGAATACGCACTCGCATTCACCTTCGAACAGTCTTTTGCGGTAGCTGTCCTTAAGATAGACGACTACAAGTCATTTATTGAAAATCGGAGCATGGAAGAGAGGGAAGTGCTTCGTTTTGCGGTCTGCAACATCACCACTGAGCTGATCGGGCAGCGTTACAACGTGGAGTCCGTTGACATGAAGCGGGATCATGTTGTAATGATTGTCAGCGGAGATTTCACTACTGATGCTGCGATGGATGGCCTTCAGTACGTAATTAACGAGGCGCAGGTTTTCGTAAAATCCAGCTACAAGCTCTCGATCACAGCGGCAATTAGCGGACATGCAACTGATTATAGTAAAGTCGCAAAAGCCTACATGCAGGCGATTGATCTCTCTTCATATCGATACACGCATGGCCAAATGTCCATTCTCACGTCGGATGTCATTGTATCCGGTGTAAATTTGATTCCCATCGAAGATGTTATGCAGGCGGGAAATCAGTTCATCGAAACAATGAAGCGAGGTGACTTAGCGGGGACGGAAGAGAAGCTTGCCGTATTGTTCCAATTGGCTCGGAAGCTGGAGCACAGCGATATGATGCTTGCCCTGATGTATACCGTAAATCGCGTCAAGAATACGATCTTCGAGATCAACCATTCGCGTCTGAAGCCGGTCAATGTCAATGCTATGCTGCTCAACCGAGAGTTGTTCGAGCTGGAAACGATGGATGAGCTGTACCTGAAATTCATCGAGGTGATCCATGAAGCGATCGAAGGCATTAATGACGGCAGGGACAAACAGGAAAGCATGACGGCGGAAACCATCAAAGATATCATTGAGGCCAATTATGCGAATGTCGGTTTTGGCGGTGCGGAGATTGCAGCCATGCTTCGCATATCCCAGGTGAAAGCAGGCAAGCTGTTCAAAGAGCAAATGGGAATGTCCATCCTGGAATTCATCAATCATGTTCGACTTAGCAAATCGGTTGAATGGCTGGAAAACTCACGGCTTAGCATCAGCGAGATCATTCGAAAAGTGGGCATTGAGAATGAAAGCTACTTCTACAAGATCTTTAAACTGAAGTACGGCTCGACGCCGAGAGAATACATCGCCAAACGAGCCCAAAAGCAATTCTGAGGAAGAAGGCGTTGAATACAGGGGAAATCCCTTGTCATTCAACGTTTTTTTGTATGTTAACACCGGAAAAGTACAGTGAAACGAAAAAGTACAGTGCACAAAAACAGGTCTAACGTTTAGATGCAGCATCAAAAAGTACGCTCCTCGATGCGTCTCCGATCAAAATGAGCAGTATACAGTTTTTTCTCGAGGCAGGTATAGTGAGGTGGTCACATCAACCAAGACGTACTGTCATACTGTGAGGAGGATTGCGGTGGGTTTTATTAAACGGAGACTATGGCATTTTAAACGGAACCGGGCATTATTTTTCTTAAGTCTGCCCGCGCTATTATTTGTTTTCGCTTTCTCGTATTTACCGATGTTCGGACTGGTGATGGCCTTTCAGAATTATACGTATTCCGGTGGCATATTCGGCAGCGATTGGGCAGGCTTCAAGAACTTCGAGTTTTTCTTTAACTCCCAGGATGCGTTCCGAGTAACGCGCAACACGATATTGATGAATGCAGCCTGCATTATCTTAGGGCTGGCAGCATCTGTTGTATGCGGACTTTTATTAGCCGAGATGGGGAAACGTGCAGTTCGTTTCTTTCAAACCATTCTATTCTTCCCTTATTTCTTATCTTGGGTCGTTGTCGGTTATTTAACTTACATCTTATTGAATCCCTCATACGGCGTTATTAATCACGTCTTGGAGTCCTTTCATTTCACGGGGATCGACTGGTACTCCGATCCGAAGTATTGGCCGTACATTCTAATTCTGACGTATCTATGGAAAAATGTCGGGTACACGGCCATCATCTTCTTTACAGGGCTTATGTCTATCGATCCAAGTTATTATGAAGCGGCGCAAATTGACGGCGCATCTCGCTTCCAGCAAATCATGCGAATTTCCATCCCGCTGCTCATGCCGCTAATTCTGCTCTTGTTCATGTTAAACGTCGGCCGAATTTTCTTCTCGGATTTCGGAATGTTCTATTTCGTTCCGCAAAATGCCGGAGCGTTGTATTCCGTCACGGATGTCATCGATACCTATGTCTATCGATCGCTTCGTGTAGTCGGGGACATCGGGATGGCTACAGCGGTTGGCTTGTATCAATCGGTAGTAGGGTTCATTCTGGTGTTGTTCACGAATTACATCGTGAAGCGCGTGAATCCCGACAGCTCGATGTTCTAGTTGAATAGAAACGGATGCATGTTCTATCAAGGAGGTATACGGATGTCCGCAGTGTCATCAATCAAAACGAATCGTTTATTCCAAACCTTTAATATTACTTTCTTCTCCGTGATTTCTCTGGTGACGCTCGTCCCGCTGCTGTATGTTGTCGCGGTATCTTTCACAACGGATGCGGAGATTTCAGCTTCGGGCTATCAATTAATACCGAAACAATTCAGCGGACTCGCCTATTCGTATTTGCTCCAAACGCCAAAAGCCCTATTGAATGCTTATTTCATTACGATTTTGGTTACGATACTCGGGACATTGCTAAGCCTGCTCATGACCTCAACCGTTTCGTACGTCATGACGCGCCGGGATTATCGATACAGCAATGCAACTTCCTTCTATGTCTTCTTCACCATGTTGTTTAATGGCGGACTAGTCCCCACCTATCTGGTTGTAACGAAGGTGCTGCATATTCAAGATACGTTGTGGGTGCTGTTCTTACCTTACGCGGTCAGCCCGATGTTCGCCATGCTCATGAGGGGCTTCCTGAAAGAGATTCCATATGAGGTCATCGAATCGGGGAAGGTGGACGGTGCCGGTGAGTTCAGGATATTCGCTAGCATCGTGATGCCGCTTGCCAAACCGGCGCTTGCAACGGTTGGTTTGTTCTATGCCTTAGCCTATTGGAACGACTGGTGGCTCGCGATGCTCTATATTTCGAATGAAAAGTTGATTCCGCTCCAGTTCATGCTTCAACGGATCATGTCGAATTTGCAATATTTGACAAGCAATATGCAAGCCGGCTTGAATATCGACATGAGCCAAATTCCCGGCGAATCTTCACGGATGGCCATCGCATTGCTTGCCATTGGACCGATGATGTTCGCGTTCCCGCTGTTCCAAAGACATATTGTAAGAGGACTGACGCTGGGAGCCGTAAAAGGCTAAGTGAGAGGATGATTGTACCTACTTCGGTAGTGCAATAGCGTAACTACAAACTAAAGGGAGGCATTACGATGAAACAGAGAAAATGGAGAATGCTGACGCTCATGCTATCGACCCTGATTGTTCTTGGTTCGATTCTAAGCGCATGCGGTTCTTCCGAGAACAAGAATGACAACGCTTCGCAAACGAGCGACAAGGCAGCGTCAAACGGTGGTTCGACAGAAGCGAAATTGGATCCTTATGTGATCAAGTGGTATTTGCCGCAAGGCATATTCCCGGATGCTCCGCAAGTCATCGAAGAAATGAACAAAATTACGAAAGCCAAAATCAATGCGACCCTGGACGTGCAATTCGTAGACTGGGGCAACTATGACCAGAAGATGCAGACGGTGCTTGCGTCCGGCGAGCAGGTTGACTTGATGTTTACGTCGAACTGGACGAACGATTACGTGAGCAACGTGGCGAAAGGCGCTTATCTGGATATTTCGGATTTACTGCAGAAATACGGTCAGAATATTTTGAAACAAGTACCGGAGAAAGCATGGGACGCAGCAAAAATCAACGGTAAATTATACGCTATCATAAATACCCAAGTCGTTGCGCGCAAACCGGGCATGCTGGTGAATGGCGTGCTTCTGGACAAGTACGGCTTTAAAGAGGATCAATTCAAGAAATTGGAAGACTTTACGCCGTTTTTGGAAAAGGTCGTTCAAGGTGAACAGGGTAAATACGCGTTTCGCGTCAAAGGCAACGATGATCAACTTACTTATATCGGAACGGCGCTCGGCTTAGAGTATTTCGGTAACTCCAGTCCTGCGGCAATTCGTATAAACGATCCAGCTACGAAAGTGGTGAATTTGTACGAGACGCCGGAATATATCGGATTCTTGAAGCTCATGCGTGAATGGTACCAGAAAGGCATTATCCGTAAGGATGCTTCCACGATTACGGATACGACGGCGGACGAGCAAGCCGGTAAATACGTTTCGCGAATTGGCGTCATGAATCCGGATAACCCAGCGAATAATGCGAATGTATATGGCGAGGGCAAGGCAGAGAATGTCAAAATGGTGTCCTTCGGCCCGCCATACATGAGTACAGGTTCCATTATCGCAACGATGACCGCGATTCCCGCGACATCGAAGGATCCGGACAGAGCGATGATGCTCTACGACTTGATGTATGCCGATAAAGATCTTTTCAATTTGATGAACTTTGGTATCGAAGGCAAACATTATACGAAAGTAAAAGACGATCTCATTGCCTTGACTCCAAACAGCGGTTATGCCGTTAATTCCGGATGGGAGTTCGGTAACCTGTTCAACGCTTACCGCACGAATCCGGATCAACCGGCATGGATTCCGACAGGGCCTGATATGAACAATTCAGCCGTTTCATCGCCAATTCTCGGATTCAGCTTCGATCCGTCGAAGGTTAAGAGCGAGCTCTCTCAATGTGCTTCCGCAATCAGTGAGTTCTCCTCCGGTTTGGTGACCGGCGCAATCGATCCGGATGTTGCGCTGCCCAAGCTCAACGATAAGCTGAAAAAAGCCGGCATGGAAAAGCTGCTGGCTGAAATGCAATCGCAGATCGATGCGTGGAAAGCCGCAAACGGCAAATAAGTAGTCAAAGGAGCCGAATCTTAGCCGATGAAGGCTCCTGTTTTTGTGAATAAGTTAATTATTTTCCGGAAGGTGAAGACATCATGAATACAGTCAGAGCGGTATTATTCGGAGCGGGCCAGCGCGGCATGCATTCATACGCTACCTACGCGCTTGAGCATCCGGAGGAGCTCCAATTCGTCGGCATCTGCGAACCGAACGATAAGATCAGAGAGAATTTCCGTCTTCTTCACGGTATTGCTCCGGAGATGAGCTTCGAGACCTGGGAGCATTTCTTCGACAGAGGATATGACGCGGGCGTAGATGCCGTATTTATTTGCACGCAGGATGACATGCATTTCGAGCCGGCAGTGAAGGCATTGGAGTTAGGTTACCACGTGCAGCTGGAGAAGCCGATGTCGAATTCGCCGGACAAATGTTTTGTCCTAGGGGAAATCGCAAAGCAGCATAAAAAAGTATTTACCATTTGCCATGTTCTTCGGTATACCGATTTCTTCGGGACGATCAAAGGGTTGCTCGATGAGGGCAAAATCGGCCAATTGATCTCTATTCAGCACAATGAGAATGTCGCATATTGGCATCAGGCTCATAGTTATGTTCGAGGCAATTGGCGCAATTCCGAAATGTCCAGTCCGATGATTCTCGCGAAGAGCTCTCATGATCTCGACATTCTGTTGTGGCTTGCCGGCTCGGATTGCACGAAGCTATCCTCATTCGGCGGCTTGACCCATTTCAAGGCGGAGAATGCGCCTCCAGGTGCAACCAAGCGGTGCCTGGATGGGTGTGCAGTCGCGGATACCTGCCCCTATTTTGCACCTAAAATCTATATCGATTGGAAGGACAGCTGGCAAGGGTCCGTCTTACGGGCGGTTGTCTGCCGAGAAGACAGCGACGAAGCGGTTATGAAGGCACTGGAGACAGGACCGTACGGGCGCTGCGTCTACCATTGCGATAATAACGTCGTCGATCACCAGGTCGTAAATATGGAATTCGCCAATGAAGTAACGGCCAGCTTTACGATGTGCGCCTTTACAAAGAACGAGAGCCGCACGTTGAAGCTGATGGGAACCAAAGGCGAGCTACGTGCCAATATGGAGAAGAACGAGATCGAGCTGTCATGGTTCGGCGTAAACGAAACCGAGACGATTGTCATCGATGCGGCGGCTAAAGGGCATGGCGGTGGAGACCATGGTATCGTTCGCGACTTTGTCCGGCAGATCCGAGAAGGCTCGCAGCAACAAAGCCTAACCGCCGCGCATAACTCTGTGCAAAGTCATCTCATGGCATTCGCCGCCGAGCAATCGAGATTAACAAACAGCGTCGTAATCATGGAGGATTATCGGGAAAAATTGCGATCGGAGACAGTAAGGCAGCCGGTATAATAAATTAAAAAAATCCTGATCATCAATCTTCTTGATGGTCAGGATTTCTTATGTTGTTGAGGCGGGTTATTTGCCTGCAAGCTTGTTCTCTTTCGTTTCGAATATCTCCACTGCGCGGTCAGCGCCGTATAGTTCATTCAGATGCTGCACATGCGCCATTCCCCAATTGCCGATCGCTTGCAGCAAAGGCGTCATTTTAGCACCGTATTCGGTAATGGAATATTCGACTTTCGGCGGGATCTGGCGATAAACCTCGCGGTGAACGATATCATGATACTCCAGTTCCCGCAGCTGCGAGGTGAGCATTTTTTTGGAGATATCGGGCATGGCGCGCTGGAGCTCACTGAACCTCATCGTCCCGTTACCGAACAGATGGAAGAGAATAACGGGTTTCCATTTGCCAACTAAAATTTCTAACGCGGTTTCGATTTTACACCCACCGTCGTTCATCATCGTTCATTCCTCCAGTGTTTATCTATGGTTACTTTTTGGATACTAGGTTATTTGAATATGTCTACTTCCTAAAATCATGTCTAGATTATATTATAAGCCTATAACTATCTTCATTCAAGGTGACATTAGGAGGTTCATAATATGTTATCACCAGTATTTCTGGCGCATGGTTCGCCGTTTACGATTTTTGAGAAATCGGAATTTACGGCTTTCTTGAATCGCTTCGGCAAATCCGTCCGTCCCAAAGCGATCGTTATCTTCTCTGCGCATTTCGAGAGCCCCATCACAACAATCGCGGCCACGGATGACATTCATGAGATGGAATACGATTATTACGGTTTTCCGCCCGAATACTATCAGGTTCAATATCCGGCGAGAGGCTCGGCGATTGTCGCATCGATCGTGGAAGAGCGGCTGCGCAAGCATAACATTCCGGTTCAGCGTAAGTACCGGGGGCTGGATCACGGGGTATTTCCGATTATGCGGCATGCTTATCCGGAGGCCGATATCCCCATTGTCCCTGTTTCCGTGAATGCGTTCCTGCCGGCTAGGCAGCAGATCGCGATTGGGGAAGCGCTGCAGGGCCTTGAAAAGGACGGCATACTCGTGATCGGCAGCGGCTTCTTGACGCACAACTTCAATGAGTTCGATCGGAACATCGATGCACCGCCTCGTGCCTGGGCCGTGGAATTCACAGCTTGGATTACGGAGAAGGTTCTCGCCAGAGACATCGAGGCGCTTAGCAACTATGAAACGTTAGCGCCGCATGCGAAGAAGGCCGTACCTCGCGCCGAACATTTCGTCCCATTGCTCATCGCGCTGGGAAGCGGAACCCCGGGACATGAAGCTCGTGTTCTGTACGATGAGCCAATCAAGTACGGCTCCATGAGTAATCTCAGCTATCAGTTCTAGAGCCGTGCCCACTCGTTGATAAGACAGGCGGCACGGTTTGTTAGGAAACCCAACGTTATTTATTGCGTTGGGTTTCTTTTTCGTTGGACGCCTGTTGGTACCGAGTAAATAAACTTTAACGGTTGTCAGCGTGGCTATTTGGTGCAAAATGGTTGATTTCGATCGGAAAATGTCCGAATAAGCTCTATGGCAACCGTTAGAAAAATAAAACGAGCTTACATGGCCAAATAACCTCTGTCACAACTGTTACAGTCGGAAGATGGCTCATATGCCATTTTGAAACCGTGGGTTTCTTGACACTTTGGAATAGTGCCTACTCGTCAATAGGACAGGAGGGCACCCTTTAATAATTGATTGCCAGCTTAAACATTATAATGTTTGTTGACGCTAAATCGGTTTCCCTGTAGATTAAACATTATAACGTTATAATTTACATTTAATTGGCTAGTTGTTTAGCAATATAAAAGGTGGCTTATGATGACGGATCGTTTGGTTTTGAGCGGGGCAACACTCATAGACGGTCGGCAGGTTGATATTGTAGTCGATGCCGGCATCATAGCAGCAATAACTTCAGCGGGGGCAAACGGCGCCTCCGCTGTCGGCCGAGTGATCGATTGTTCCGGTTTGTATGTATCGAGCGGTTGGATCGACCTTCATGTTCATGCGTTTCCGGAGCTTGATCCCTATGGCGATGAAATGGACGAGATAGGCGTGAAGCAGGGCGTTGCGGTGATCGTGGACGCAGGCAGCTGCGGCGCGGATCGAATCGGCGAGTTGGCGGCAAGCCGCGAGAAAGCGATGACGACGATGTTCGCGCTGCTGAACGTATCGAAGATCGGTTTGCAGCGGATCGATGAATTGTCCGATCTGGCTTGGCTCGATAGAGATGCCGCATTGCAAGCGGTTCAAGCTTATCCGGACTTCATCGTCGGCTGGAAGGCCAGAATGAGCGGCAGCGTCGTTCGCGATAGCGGCATCCGACCTCTGCATATCGCGAAGGAGCTGTCTGAAGAAACCGGCTTGCCGTTGATGGTCCATATCGGGTCCGCTCCGCCGAGAATCGAAGACATACTTCCGCTGCTCGCGAGAAAGGATGTCGTCACGCACTATTTGAACGGGAAAAGCAATAATTTGTTCCGCGAGGAAGGCAGTCCGATTCCGGAGCTGGGTGAGGCTATCGCCAGAGGCGTTCATATGGATGTCGGACACGGTACGGCCAGCTTCTCCTTCAAGGTGGCAGAGGCGGCGAAGCGAAACGGCATTCGCTTCCATACAATCAGCTCGGACATTTATCGCGCGAATCGGCAGCACGGTCCCGTTTATAGCTTGGCGCATGTCATGTCAAAGTTTCTGTGTTTGGGTTATTCGCTAAGTGAAGTAATCGAAGCCGTGACGGCGAATGCGGCAGAATGGCTGGGAAAACCGGAGCTGGGCCGCATTCGAGCAGGCGACAGGGCGAATCTGACTTTGTTCTCGGTTAAAGAAGAGCGTGCCTTGTTCTTCGATTCCGAGGGAGAAACGCGCGAAGGCGAAAATCAAATTATAGCTAGGGGAGTTTGTGCGAATGGGCGATTCATTGAGTGCTAAATACGGGTTGAAACGCGTCATCAACGCCAGCGGACGAATGAGTATTCTCGGTGTGTCCGCGCCTTCCGACACGGTCATGGAAGCGATGAAGCTGGGCGGACAACGCTACGTGGAAATCGCCGATCTGGCGAATAAGGCAGGCGACCATATTGCCGATATGCTCGGCTCCGAAGCGGCGGTAGTCGTCAACTCGGCATCAAGCGGCATTGCATTGTCCGTTGCCGGTATCGTGACGCAAGGGAATCGGCGCCTGAGTGAACGGCTTCATCAAGAGCCGATCGCCAAGAACGAGATCATTATTCTCAAAGGACATAATGTCCAGTACGGTGCACCTGTCGAGACGATGGTATTTCTGGGCGGAGGCAAGCTCGTTGAAGTCGGTTATGCAAACGAAGGCAAAGCCGAGCATATCGAGGATGCCATCACCGAGCGCACAGCTGCGATCTTGTATGTGAAGTCCCATCATGCGGTTCAGAAGAACATGATTAGCGTGGAAGAAGCATGGGAAGTGGCGCAGCGCAATAGCGTTCCGCTAATTGTGGATGCGGCTGCGGAAGAGAATGTCCGCAAATTCGTGAAGTTCTCGGACCTCGCGATATATAGCGGCTCCAAGGCGATTGAAGGGCCGACCTCAGGTATCGTCGGAGGCAAACGGACTTACATTGAGATGGTTAAAGTACAGCTGCATGGGATTGGCCGCAGCATGAAGGTCGGCAAGGAAACGACATTCGGGCTGCTCCAAGCGCTTGAGGAATATATGGACAGGAAGGATAACAGTGAGCAGGAGAAGGAAGCGCTGCACAAGCTGATGCCGCTGAATGAACAGCCGGGTATTAAAGTGACGATCGTTCAAGATGAAGCGGGCCGCGCGATATTCCGGGCACGCATTCAGATTGATCCGGCGCTATCCGGCACGACGGCAAAAGCAGTCGTCGCGGGATTGCAAGGTGGCGACATCGCCGTCTATACACGTGATTATGGCGTGAAGCAAGGCTATTTCGATATCGATCCGCGTCCGCTGCTGGGGGACGACATGGATGTCATTGCGAGTAGAATACGTACGCTTACGGGAGGCAACTAACTTGTCCAACATGTCGAAACGATTGTATCAAGGACGCGCAGCCCTTAATGTGCTGGCGAACAGCGCAGAGAATGCGAAGGAAGTGTTCGATGCCGCGGAAGGCCATGTGCTTGTCGGTGTCCTCTCGAAGGACTACCCGACGGTTGAAGCAGCCGTTGCCGCGATGAAGCAATATGGGGAAGCGATCGATGACGCGGTCTCGATCGGACTCGGTGCCGGGGACAATCGGCAGGCAGCGGTTGTCGCGCAGATCGCAAAGCATTACCCGGGGACACATATTAATCAGGTTTTCCCGGCAGTTGGCGCTACAAGAGCGAATTTGGGAGAGCGAGACAGTTGGATCAACAGCCTTGTTTCGCCTACGGGCCAAGTCGGCTACGTGAATATTTCGACGGGTCCATTCAGCGCGTCAGAAGCTGAGCCGGCCATTGTACCCGTGAAGTCGGCGATCGCGCTCGTTCGTGATATGGGCGGCAATGCGCTTAAATATTTTCCGATGAATGGCTTGAAATGCGAGGATGAGCTGCGAGCTGTTGCCAAGGCTTGCGGAGATGAAGGGTTCGCTCTTGAACCGACCGGCGGCATCGATAAGGATAATTTCGAACCTATTCTGCGCATTGCATTAGAAGCAGGCGTACCGCAAGTCATTCCGCATGTCTATTCCTCGATCGTCGACAAAACAACCGGCAAGACTAATGCTGAGGACGTACGCAAGCTGCTCGAGATCATGAAGAGGTTGGTTGATCGCCATGGTTAATCGCTCGCGCGTCGCCGCTTTCGGAGAAGTCATGATGCGTCTGCAAGTGCCGGGGTATGAATTGTTAACCCAAGCGGACAGCCTGCGCTATTCATTCTCCGGTACAGGCGTGAACATTGCCTCGGCGCTCGCGCGTTTCGGGCATGAAGGCATCCTTATATCGCGGCTGCCGGACAACGCACTCGGAGAAGCGGCCGCGGCGAATCTGCGGAAGCTGGGCATCTCCATGGAATACGTTAGCCGCGGCGGTAATTACATAGGCATGTATTTCCTCGAGAACGGGTTCGGTGCGAGACCTGGCCGCGTCACGTATTCCAATCGGCAGGAGAGCAGCTTTAACACGGCCCCATCGGCTGCTTACGATTATGAAGCCATCGCCGCCGGAGTCGATCTCGTTCATTTCTGCGGGATTACGCTGGCTATGAGCGATGGCGTGAGGCAGCATATGTTTAAGCTTGCTGAAGCCATGAAGAGGAACGGCGGCATGGTCGTCTTCGACTGCAATTACAGACCGGCCCATTGGGGAGATGGCGGATACGCGAAAGCGAAACCCCATTACGAGCAGATGCTTCAGCTTTCGGACATCGTGATGATGAATGAGCGTGACATGATCCATATTCTCGGCATGTCGACGGATAAGACGGATCGACTGGAGCAGTTGACGGAGCTGCTGCCGCAGGTCGCTCAGCGATTCGCAGGCATATCCGTAATCGCGGGCACGCATCGTACCATTAATGGAGACAACACGCATTCTCTGCGCGGGTTTATGTATAAGAATGGTGCATTGTCGGTTGCTCCCGAGCCGCTCACTTTCGCAGTCTACGATCGGATTGGGGCGGGAGACGCATTCGCCGGCGGTATCATTCACGGCGAGCTCTCCGCCTTCGAACCGGAGCGAACGGTTCGCTTCGCGGCCGCTGCGGCGATGCTCGCTCACACGGTCGCTGGAGATACGCCGATGTCGACGGAGCGCGAGATTGAGCGTGCGATGGCGGAGCTTGCGAACGGAGACGTGATCCGCTAATGAAACTAACGCGAAGCAAGAAGCCGTTGTACGCACAAATTGCGAACATCGTAAAGGACCGGATAGTACACGGCGTCTATCCGGTTGGGACGAACATCCCATCGGAGCCTCAGCTTGAGCAAGAGTTCCAGGTCAGCAAAGTTACGGTTCGCAATGCGATTAAGGAGCTGGCGCAGGACGGTTACGTGGAGACGGGCAGCGGCAAAGGTACGAAAGTGATTCGCAATACGTCTGCTTCCAAGCTGTCCAAGTTGAAGCGGTTCACGGAGGTACTGGTCGAGGATGGACATCAGATTAGCAAACAGCTGCTCGGCGCTGAGCATGTCATCAACGACGAAGGGACGACCGCATACCAACTGTTCGGCGAGCGATGCTTGCGCGTTGAGCGCCTGTACCGGCTGGACGGGGAACCTTACATCCATTACACGCATTATCTGTCGTGCCGAGCCGCGAGCATGGAGCTGTCTGACCTCGGTGCACAGTCGCTATACGATTTGCTGGAAGAACAGAGCATTACAATCAGCAAGTACCGCGATGAATTTTCCGCAGCTGCGGCGGCACCTGCCTCCGTCTTGGCGGCGCTTCACATCGAGGCGGGAACGCCGTTGCTCAAACGGTCGCGTTATGCGTACGACGAGAGCGGACAATTGATCGAATACAGTGAAGGTTACTACCACACCGAACGACATCACTACGTCGTCAATTACGACGTGTAAACGTGAAAGTCCTGAACAATCCACTTGTTCAGGATTTTTTGCTATCTATTCGCAACGGGAACTTTTCGAAGTACTCGATAAACCGAGCAGCCGTTATGGATAGCGGCATGTTGCGCATAATCATGATCCCCACTTGGGATGGCGGCAGCTGCACGTCGAGCTTAATTTCGAAGAGGGAGCCTTCCTCGAGCTCCTTTTTCACAAATTCTCTTGTGACGTAAGAAATGCCAAGTCCGCGCTTCGCAAACTCGATCAGAAGATCCACGCTGCCAACTTCGATTTCAGGCTTAAGGGTGTAGCCGTAGTTTTGGAACAACTCCGTGATCGCCATTCGTGCCCGACTGTTGCGCGAGAACAGAATGAGATGATGCTGGAGCAGCATCTCCAATGAAAGAACGGTCTCCTTCAGTTCGGCATAACGAGCCCCCGCAACAAAACAATCCTGCAGCTGAATACTCTCCCGCACCTCAAGCTGAGGATCAACGATCGGCATCCGCACAACGCCCAAATCTATTTTGCCTTCTTTAAGAAAAGATATAACCTCAGGCGTCGTTCCATGGTTGAGATGAAGCCGGATACCGGAATGTTTGCGATTGAAGTCCTCCAAATACGGAAGCATATAGTGCTTAAACAGGGAATCACTGCCGCCAATGCGGAGTTCGCCGCTGTCAAGATTTTTAAGTGCGGCCATTTTCTCTTCAGCCAGTGAGATCAAGATATGGGACTGTTCGATATAGGAATAAAGCAAATTGCCTTCCTGCGTAAGCGCAACCCCTTTGGAATTTCTGTAAAACAGCGTGATCCCAAAGCTGTCTTCCAGCTGTTTGATGGCATGACTAACGCTAGGCTGGGTAATATAAAGTGCCTTAGCGGCCTGAGTTAAGCTGCCCGTCTTTGCTGCCCAATAGAAAACTTTATATAACTCATAATTGTTGGTCATAGACGTGGTCTATAGCTCCTCTGAAATATATGTATTACTTGTATAGATGCAATTCGTATTATAGTGGAAGTACAGAAGAGATACCAGCGTTTACTGGAAGGAGTATGGAAAAATGGAACCGACCACGTTTGTACTGTTTGGCGCAACAGGAGACCTAGCGAAACGAAAAATATATCCGGCTTTATATAACTTATTTATCGATGGGAAGCTGCCGGAGGCCTTCACATTAATTGGTCTTGGCCGAAGAGAGCTGACTAACGAAACTTTCCGTTCGAATGTCGAGCAGTCGCTTCGAACGTATTCAAGACGTGAAGTTCAAGATCCGGCTGGGCTGGAACGTTTTCTGCAGGCATTCCGCTACAATGTGCTGGATGTAGGCCGAATCGAGGATTACCTGAAGCTGCTGCAGGTGATTGAGCAGCGGGAACAGGAGCTTCGCATTACGAAACCGAATCGCATGTTTTATTTGTCGGTGGGACCTGAGCATTTCGAAACCATTGCCGCTAATATCCAGGCTAGCGGGCTTGGCTCTGCTCAGAAGCGTCTCGTGATCGAGAAGCCTTTCGGCTATGATTTGCAATCCGCACGGGATTTAAATCAGAAATTGAGCAAAGCTTTCTCCGAAGAAGAAATTTTCCGTATTGATCATTATCTCGGCAAGCCGATGGTGCAGAAGCTTGAAATTCTGCAGCAGTCGAACCCGGTTCTTCAGGCATTATGGACCAATCGCTACATTGCGAATGTGCAAATTACAGCCAATGAAACGGTCGGCGTGGAGGAAAGAGCAGGTTATTACGATCATGTAGGCGCTGTGCGCGACATGTTCCAGAACCATATGCTGCAGCTTCTGATGATGCTGGCAAGCCATCTTCCTAATCATAGCGACTCGGAAATGGTCCGTTTCAAGAAGAAGAAGGTCATGGAAGCACTCGAGCCGGTGCAGAAACAGGAAATCAGCGCGAGTATTATCCGCGGACAGTACAAAGCCGGAACGATTCAAGGGAAGCCTGTTGCCGGTTACCTAGATGAGCCTGGCATTGCCAGCACATCCATGAATGATACGTTCATTGCGGCTCGATTGCAGATCGATGATTACTTCTGGCGCGGCGTTCCTTTCTATATAAGAACAGGCAAACGAATGAAAGAGAAATCGACTCGGATTGTTATTGAGTTCAAGGAGCCGTTGAAGGAGACGTCCAAGGATGCCCAGGCGCAGGACCATACTCAAGCGCCGAATCTTCTGGTGTTTGAGATTAGTCCTGACGAAGGCATTATGCTGCAGCTAAACACAAGAGACCCGAAGCATAAAGGGGAGTTCAAGCCGATTCATATCGACTTTCATGAAAGCCATGAAGATACTCCGGAAGCCTATGAGAACTTGATCCATGATGCCTTGAACGGGGATCCTAAATTCTTCGCGCATTGGGACGAAGTAGAGCTGTCCTGGCAATGGGTGCAGCCGATCTTGGACGCGTTCCAAGCGAACACGGTTCCGCTTTATCCTTACGAAGCGGGCACTTACGGACCGGCCGCATCCGATGCGTTATTGGCAGAGGATGGGTACCACTGGTGGTTCGATGAACATGCAGAGAATGTGAAAGTGAATGAAACACAGGAAGAGGAAGGGGAACACTATGCTTACATCACAAACAATTGAACAACTCGCCATCGATACCATTCGTACCTTATCCATTGACGCGATCAACAGCGCCAATTCCGGTCATCCGGGATTGCCGATGGGCGCTGCTCCGATGGCCTATGCGCTATGGTCCAAATCGTTAAATCATAATCCAAGCCATGCCAAATGGTTTAACCGCGATCGTTTCGTATTATCTGCGGGCCACGGCTCCGCCTTGTTATATAGTCTGCTGCATCTGTCCGGCTATCAGGTTTCGATCGATGATCTCAAGCAGTTCCGCAAGCTGAACAGCAAGACGCCGGGGCATCCCGAATACGGCCATACAGATGGCGTTGATGCAACGACAGGACCGCTTGGACAAGGGATTTCGATGGCAGTCGGAATGGCGATGGCTGAAGCGCATCTGGCTTCCAAATATAATCAAGAGGGTTTCCCGGTTGTCGATCATCATACGTATGCACTGGTCGGCGACGGTGATTTAATGGAAGGAATTTCTTATGAGGCCATGTCGATGGCCGGACATATGAAACTGGGCAAGCTAGTCGTATTGTATGATTCCAACGACATTTCCTTGGATGGAGCGTTAAATCTTTCTTTTGGAGAGAATATTCAGAAGAGAGCAGAATCAGCTAATTGGCAGTATATCCGTGTCGAAGACGGCAATGATATTTCACGTATTACTGCGGCTATTGAAGCGGCGAAACAAAATGAAACACAGCCGACACTGATTGAGGTTCGGACCATAATTGGTTACGGCAGTAAAGCAGCGGGTACTAACAAAGTACATGGTAATCCGCTTGGTAAAGAAGAAGCGCAGGCTACGAAGAAAGTATATGGCTGGGAATATGAGGAAGAGTTTACGGTTCCCAAAGACGTTAAAGCTCATTTCGAGCAGCTGAAACGTAACGGTGAAGCCAAAGAAGAAGCATGGAACCAATTGCTTGCTACCTATAAAGCGAAGTTCCCGGCACAAGGACAAGAACTCGAGCAAGTGATTGACGGCTCGGTGCTGATCGATGCAGCAGATATCCTTACATTCGATTCCTCCAAAACGGTATCCACCCGTGTTGCGAGCGGAAACGCGATTAATCATTTTGTGAAAACCGTACCTGCGATCTTCGGCGGCAGTGCGGATCTATCGCATTCGACAATGACAGATATCAACGGAGAGCAAACCTTCGCAGTAGATTCGTACTCAGGACGCAATGTCTACTTTGGCGTACGTGAGCATGCGATGGGCGCAGCCGGCAACGGTATGGCCCTGCATGGCGGCGTGAAACCATTCGTCAGCACCTTCTTCGTCTTCAGCGATTATTTACGCCCGGCAATTCGTCTGGCAGCGCTGCAGAAGCTGCCGTTGACTTACGTATTTACGCATGATTCCATCGCGGTCGGCGAAGACGGCCCAACGCATGAGCCTGTTGAACATCTGGCCGCGCTGCGCACGATTCCGGGGCTGACCGTCATCAGACCGTCCGATGCCAATGAAACGGCAAGTGCATGGGCATACGCGCTTCAACAGCAGGAAGGTCCGGTTGCGCTCATCTTGAGCAGACAGAATCTTCCGATCTATGAAGCGACCAAAGGCAATGTCGATGCGGTTGCTAAAGGGGCTTATGTGCTGACGGAAACGAATGCTCAGCCGGATGTCATTCTGATTGCAACGGGGTCGGAGGTTTCGCTGGCCGTGAACGCCAAGGCGCGGCTTGAGCAAGATAACCTCTCCGTACGCGTAGTTGCCATGCCGAGCAGAGAGCTGTTCGATCGTCAGTCGGCAGACTATAAGGAAAGTATTCTTCCGGCTTCCGTAACGAAGCGGGTTTCCATCGAAGCCGGCATCTCGTTAGGCTGGGAGCGTTACACCGGACTTAGCGGCAAGAATATAGCGATTGATACCTTCGGTGCATCAGGTCCCGGAACGGAAGTGCTGGAGTACTTTGGTTTCTCGACGGATAACGTAGTACGCGTTACGAAAGAATTGCTGAAGTAAGCTGCCCAATTATCTATACAATAACGGAGGTCGTAAACCATGAAATTTTTTATCGATACTGCCAATGTAGAAGATATTAAGAAAGCCTATAAAATCGGCGTCTTGTCCGGTGTCACTACGAATCCTTCCCTGGTTGCCAAAGAAGGCGTGAAATTCGAGGATCGCATTGAAGAAATCCTGCGATTAGTGCCCGAGGTGGAATCCGTTTCGGCTGAAGTCACGCCCGACGCGCTTACGGCCGAGGAAATGATCGCCCAAGCGGACGAACTGATCAAGATCAACAATAACGACCCGAACATTACGATTAAGCTTCCGATGACGCTGGCCGGCTTAGAAGCTTGCCGTTACCTCTCGAAGAAAGGCGTCAAAACGAACGTCACGTTGATTTTCACGGTGAACCAAGCGCTTCTGGCCGCTCGTGCGGGCGCGACTTATGTGTCTCCGTTCCTTGGCCGCTTGGATGATATCTCGGAGGACGGCGTGCAATTGGTCGCGAAGGTCGCGGAGTTGTTCCGTATTCATAACCTGGATGCGCAAATTATCGCTGCATCCGTCCGCCATCCGGACCACGTTACTCGCGTAGCGATGGCAGGCGCTCACATTGCCACCATTCCATTCTCGGTCATCGAGCAAATTTCGAAGCATCCGCTGACGGATCAAGGCATGGAGAAATTCGCCGCCGATTGGAAGAAGACAGCACAGCTGTAATCGTTCGTGAGACCACTCCTCGGAGTGGTCTTTTTTTTCGAACTCATGGTATAGTTAATGCAAAATTAAGACAGGGGACATGGGGGTGACATGACGTGAAACGAAGCACAGCTTCCATAGCCAGGCTATGGCCCAAAACATTACGAAACCGGTTGTTCGTCATACTCGGCCTCAATGCGCTTATTCCGCTTCTGCTCGTCATTTTCATTTCCTATAAAAGCGTGTATCCGCTGCTGGACCAGCGAATCCGCACCGGCATACAGAGCAACCTCAACCTCTACCAGCTGTCGCTCGAGAACACGCTAGTCAGCTTGAATAATGTTTCGCAAATCCTTGCCTTCGATGGACGGATCGGAAAGAAGCTAAGTTTATTCCTCAGTGAGAAGGATCTCTATACGAAGACGCAAATAAACAACGATATTTTGCAGGATCTCAATATCATTTCGAGCACGAATCCAACGCTGGGCTTGTTTTTCTATTATTTTAAAGACAATCAGAACATCCTGTATCAGAACTTCTCCGTCAATAAGCAGTTCGCGCTGGAGAAGCTTCCGCGATTAGTTGAGTTAAACGGCATTACCTATTATGGGCCGCATCGAACCAATCGGGAGTTTAGTGATGTGCAAGTGCTGTCCGTGGCTCGCAAGATTGTCCTGCCCGATCGCGAGGATGTCTATGTTTATTTGGAAACAGGGTATAATATTTGGAACAAAATTTATCAAACCGGCCGCAAACAGAACATGAATGACTTTCATCTTATCGTCGACCAGCAAAACAGGATTACATACAGTGAAAATCCGGCGGATTTCCCGATTGGAACCGTTCTGAAGTACGACCCTACCGGCTCAAAAAAGGAATCGAACGGCTACTATGTGTTCGACACCCAAAGCAATCAAGGCTGGAAGGCGATTGATCTGATTTCCAAAGCCACCTACCATAAGGAAATTAAGAACTGGTTTGAGCAGCTCGTCGTTATTTTATTTTTATCTCTCCTGCTAGGGTCCTTGTTCGCTTGGCTGATCTGGCGAATGGTTTATGTACCGCTCAAGAAAGTAAACCGGGATATGCGGCTTATCGAGCACAGTGATTTCGACACGCCGCTATCGGAGTTTGCGATTGTAGAGTTTGACAGCATGATGAAGCACTTCGATGTGATGCGCCATAGGGTTAAGGAATTGCTGGAGGAAAATGCGGCGAAAGAAAAGCGCCGAGCCGATTTCGAGGTGGAGAAGCTGCTTTATCAAATTAACCCGCATTTCATTCACAATACGCTCGATACGATTCAGTGGCTGGCTCGGTTGAAAGGGCAAGAGGATATTGACACGGTCGCTACTTCGCTGAATAAATTGCTATATTACAACCTTGGCAAGAAAGGGCCTCATTCCACCATTGCCGAGGAATTGGAGGCGCTTCGCGATTACTTGGCGCTGCAGAAGATTCGATATGACTTTGACTTTAGCGTGAATATTCATGCCACCGAAGAGCTGCACTGCTGCCTTGTACCGCGCTTTATATTGCAGCCGCTCGTAGAGAACTCTTTATACCACGGTCATTTTGACGATAAGAATGGTTTAATTGACGTGACGGTGGAACCGGATGGTGCGGATTACATGATCATCCAAATTCGTGACAACGGCCGCGGCATGACGCCGGAGACCATTGCGCGGCTGCTGGAGAAGCAATCCGATGAACAGAACCGAATCGGATTGGGAATTGGCGTTTATTATGTGAAGCGGGTCTTCGACTCTCAGTACGATGGACATGCTGATTTCAGCATAACAAGCACGATCGGAGAGGGAACTTGCATTTCGCTTCGAATTCCCAGAACGTATGCGATGAAGGATGGTGACACACTGTGATGCGCGTACTTGTTGTCGACGACGATCGATTGGCGAGAACCGGATTAATAACCTTGTTACCATGGAGTCAGTTCGGATTAAAGGTTATCGGCGAGGCGAGCAATGGCGAGAAGGCGCTGGAGTTTCTTCAGGCCCATGAAGTCGATCTGCTTATCACCGATTTGGCGATGCCGGTTCTCTCGGGTATTGATCTCATGCGCAGCGTTCGTGAGCTCTATCCGAATATGTTCATCGTCGTCTTGTCCTACCATCAAGATTTCGAGCTGGTGCAGGAAGCGCTCCGCCTTGGCGCTATCGATTATATTGCCAAGATCCAATTGGAGAAGGTGAAGCTGGAGGAGGTATTGGAGCGCATTACGAAGCGGATTGCGTTCGAGCTGAAGCAAAGAATCACCCCTTCGACTTCGGCTGCCGGTTCGGAACAGTCAGCGGTGGAGCTCCCTATGGAGCAAGAGGAACAGGACAAGCTGACAAACGTCTTGCTTCATATCGAGTGGTTGAAGGAGGATGCCGCGTATCGAAAACTCTTGGAAGCGCTGAAGCCGAGCAGGGTAAAACTCGAACCTTTACTGGAGGCCAGAGCTAAACTGCAGGAGAAGCTGAAACCGATTCAGACGAACTCGGCAAATGGGTCAGCTTCCATTTCTACGCTTGACCAGCTGCTTCTGGAGATGGCCTCCTTACGCGAGTGGTTCCAAGGCGAACAGCGACTTGGGCAATATTCGATTGAGATGATTGAGGCCATACTGAAAGCCGCGCATTATATTCGGGAGCATTTAGGCGAGGATCTTCACTTGGACGAGGTGGCACGAGAGGTTGGCGTAAGCCGCAGTTATTTTAGCGAATGCTTCAAGGACATTACGACGACTTCCTTCCAATCGTACTTGCGGGATGTGCGAATGAGTTACGCCCTGAAGCTGCTTGAGGAGACGACACTGCCGATCTATGCGGTATCCCAAAAATCCGGTTATCCGAATGAGAAGTACTTCAGTAAGGTATTTCGGACTCTTTTTCACCTTCTTCCAAGTGAATATCGCGCAAAAGGTATAAAATCGTCCGATTTCGACAAAAAGGCATTGCAATCCTGAGGATAGAGCGCAAAAGTTCGAATCGAACTGCTACCTGGAAAGGACCGTTTTTGCTCTCGCAAAAGGTCCTTTTTGTTTTACGATGGGTTGTAAAAAGCCAACCGACAGTACAGGGGGATCAAGATGAAAGCACGATTGTATAAATCGGCTGTCGTGTTGACAGTATGTTTGGCAGTGACGGCAGGATGTTCATCGAATACTAACACCTCGAATGCACCCGGTAACACCGCGAATGAAACCAATAAAGCGGCTGCGCCGGCGGATCCGTTCGGTAAATATGCAGAGACGGTTACGATCAACATCGGCAAAGGGATCGATGCAGCTTCGGAGAAGACGCTGCCGGTCGGGGACACGGTGGAGAACAATCAATACACCCGATATACCAAGGACAAACTGAATATCAAGTTTAATCATGTGTGGCAATCCCGAAGCGACGCGAATCTCCAGAAGCTGAAGCTCGCGATCGCGAGCAACGACATTCCGGATGCGATGATCGTGCAATATCCGGATTTGGTGCAGCTGGTAGATGCGGGACTGATTGAGGATATGACGGATATCTATCGGCAATATGCTTCTCCGCAAATCAAGGACATGTATAAATCCGCGGATGAAATCGGGTTAAAGCAGGCAACCTTCGACGGCAAGCTCATGGCGCTTCCAAATTCGCAAACGTTGGCGGATTCGATCTATATGATGTGGATTCGTCAGGATTGGCTGGACAAGCTGGGCTTGCAGCCTCCGAAAACAGTGGATGAAATTGCCGCTGTCGCCAAAGCCTTCATCGATAAGGACGCAAGCGGCAAAGGTACAGTTGGCCTTACCGGAAGCAAGGCGCTATTCGAAATGGATAATGCAATAGGCGAGTTCGATCCCATCTTCGCGGCTTATCATTCTTACCCGCTAAACTGGGTGAAGGACGGCGCGGGCAACATTGTGTTTGGCGGTACTACGCCGGAGACGAAGGAAGCGCTTGGCAAGCTTCGCGAAATGTACGCAGCCGGCTTGATCGATCAAGAATTTGCGCTTCGCAGCGATAATTTGGAGCTGGTGAAGGGAGGCACTTCCGGGATCTTCTTCGCGCCTTGGTGGATGGGTTACGATCCGATCCCGGAATCGATGAGGAATGATCCGTCTGCGGTATGGAAGCCCTATATGGCGCCTCTGGATTCCGAGGGTCAATTCAATACGCATGTGCAATCGCCGACAAGCGCGTTCTTCGTCGTAAGGAAAGGCTTTAGCCACCCGGAAGCGTTGATGAAATATATTAACGTGCAGGTCGCGGCAGAAACCTATGCGGATCCGGATGCGCTGAAGCTCGATCCGGGCGTTGGCTTCCAGAACTGGCCGATGCGCAGTGCAACGACTTATGCGGATAATGTCGAACGGAATTCGAAGGCTCTGAGCGATGTGTTGAATGGAACAGCCGATGTTTCCACCTTGAACAGCAATCAGAAGCCGCTTTATGAGGATTGGCTCGCAACGAGAGACAACCCTGCGGCAGACTTCGGGAAATGGGGGCCGGCTTTCTCTTACGTCGTAGCCGGCCAGCAATTGTTGAAGCCGATGAACAAAGTTTTCAGCTTGTACTATGGACAAACGAAAACGATGGAAACCAAGTGGGACAGCTTGCTGAAGCTGGAAAATGAGGCGTTCACGAGGATTATCATGGGCAGCGCGGATTTGGATTCTTTTGACGAATTCGTAGATAACTTCAACGCCCAAGGCGGCGATGAAATTTCCAAGGAAGTTGCGGCGGCCATAAAAGAATAGCAATCAGGAGAGTAATTAGCGCTGGGGTTACCTGGCGCTATTGTTCTATCAATCGAGGATGGAGGAAGCTTTCATGGACAACTTGTTTGTGCTGCCGAATATGTACAGCGCGATTCGAATACCCGGTATGGAATACTCACGGAATCGGGCCGGGTGGTCCTATCCGAACCATCGCCATCCGTTCTTTGAATTTCTATGCTGCGTGAAGGGAGAAATTCGGCAGTGGGTGAATGGGCAGCAGTATCACCTGTATCCCGGGGATGCCATTCTCATCGGTTCGGACATGTACCATCGAACAGAGGCCGTGACGGATTGCATGTTTTTTGATTTCCACTTTGATGTTGAGCTGCCTGATGTGCATTCTATCTTTCAATCGTCTACCTATCAGTTGTTTCGTCATGCAGAGAATGAAGCTTTAATAAGCCGGATCCAGCTGTTTCTGAAGGAGTTTGGCGTGGATCTTCATCGCATGGGGCAAGAGAACGCGCGGGAGAAGGATGCGGTACAGCGGCCGGAGGCATTTAGGCTTCAGATGGAGAAATCGATTCGGACGCTGAGCATTCATGCCAGCTTGCTCGAGATTGTGGGCATGCTCGCGAATCGGCTTCTGCAGGAAAGCGATGGCGAATTCTCGGATACCGAGGTCACCCCGTCGCAAATCAGGCTTGCCCGCGAGGCAGCTTGCTATATCGAGGAGAATCTCCTTGAGGATATACGTGTGCACCATGTGGCCAAACAGCTGAATGTGCACCGTACGCATCTGCATACCTGCTTCAAGAACGTGTACGGCATTTCACCGAGCGTCTATATAATAAACGCTCGTATTCGGGAAGCGAAGAATCTGCTGATGACGATGAATTGGAGCATGGAAGAGATTGGACAGCATTTGAGGTTCTCCTCTTCGGCCCATTTCAGCCGGGCTTTCCGGGCGATTGTCGGCATGCCTCCGGTGCGGTTTCGGCAGCATGCCAGAGCGAAATAGAAAAAGATCAAAAATCCGGGAAAGGAAGCGCCCCCGGGCCTTTGATCTTTAACCTTTAGCCAAGCTCAGGGGATTCCTGCAGGGTTACCGTAGGTTCAACCATCCCGTGAAGCTCGAAGATGACCATTTCATTATCGCCTGCCCTAAGAAGAGGCGCGGGAACATAGAGCGTCATTTGCGGTCCAATGTCCCAGTAGCGTCCCAAATTAAAGCCATTGATGAACACGACGCCTTTGGTCCAGCCCTTCATGTTCAAGAAGGTATCGGCAAGCTCATCCACATGAAAGCTGCCTTTATAGAAGGTCGGTCCATTCTGCGGGGCTTCCTGCTCCAGCGGAGCATAAGTCAGCGCCGACAGATCATCGAGCGGCAGCGGATGGATCGTCCAATCATACAGAAATTGCCGCTCGAGGCGAACGCCTTCGGTAATGCCTTTCGGATCGTTCATTTTCCAGCCGTAATTGATCCGTCCCATATTCTCCACAAGCAGGCTCAATGACGCGCCTTCCTGCGGGATCTCTAGGGCAATATCGCCTTCCGCGATTTCAATCGTTAAGTCGTGCTTATTACGTTCAATAACGCCTTTGTATTCGTGGTCCAGGAAGACAAGTGCACGGTCGCGCACTTCTTGAACGACCACTTTGCTGAGCGGCCTTGGTCCGCTGACCCGAGTCGTGTAGAGAACAAACCCATAGTCTTGTCCGAGCTTCTCCATCGTTTCCGGATACACGCTCTTCACCGGATTCGATAAGACTTCAAGCACATCGAACAAGCGCGCTTGTTCCGTAAGCTGCACGGCGCCATAGCGTTTCGTAGGGATCGGCTCCGGAAGAAGCTCCGCCGGTATGTCGACGTACTTCGAGATGACATCCCGAATGGCCAGGTACTTATCGGTGATGGCACCGGATTCGCTAAGCATCGCGTTGTAGTCATAGCTGGTCACCGTAGGCTCGTAGGAGGTGAAGAAGTTCGCTCCGTTGTAGAAGCCGAAATTCGTACCGCCCTGGAACATATAGAAGTTTACGGAAGCGCCTGATTTCAGAATGCGGTCGAGCACGTCGGCGACATCATCATAGCCGCGGACATGATGCTCTTCGCCCCAGTGATCAAACCAGCCATTCCAGTATTCCATGCATACAAGCGGGTTGTCCGGCTCGTATTCGCTTAATTTATCGAAGGCTTCTTCCGGCCTTGAGCCAAAGTTTGCCGTCGCGAGCGTACCCGGCAGCGTACCGCCTTGAAGCATATGATCCTCAGGTCCATCGGAGGTAAAGAGCAGAACATCAATGCCGCGGCGAATCATACCTTCGCGCAGGTAGGCTAAATAAGTTTTATCGTTGCCATAGCTGCCGTATTCATTCTCAACCTGCATGGCGAGAATCGGGCCGCCATTGGTATGCAGCAGCGGAACTAAGAGAGGCATTAGCACATCGTAGTAGGCATCGACCCGGTCCAAGTACGGCTGATAGCGGCAGCGAAGCTTCATGCCGTCTTCTGCGAGCAGCCACGATGGCAGGCCGCCGAATTCCCACTCTGCGCAAATATAAGGGCTGGGGCGAACGATGACATAGAGGCCGATTTCGGCTGCGATCTCAATGAATCGAACGACATCCGCTATACCGGCGAAGCAGAATTGCCCTTGTTTGGGCTCGTGCATATTCCAAGCGATATAAGTTTCAACGGTGTTGAAGCCGCATGCTCTAAGCTTCAGCAAGCGGTCCTTCCAATACTCGGGAACGACGCGGAAATAGTGAATAGCGCCGGAGATCATTTGAAAATTCTTGTTATCCACTACAAATTGGCGTCCATCAATAGCAAATCGGCTCACTGTGCAATACCCCCTGTTAGTTAGCTAATACGGTCCTTAAACGATTTCCCATCCACAAGCAGGTGTCCCATAAGTCGGTTACCGGCTGATTCGTGAAAGGAAGCGTATGCATGTATCCCGGCGGACCGTATTCAGGCGTGACCGGCGTGATCTCATATCCGCCGGCTTTACGGATTTCGAAGATAAGCTTCCACCAGTCCTCATGCGTCTTGAGCTCCAGTGCATACTCAGGCGCTGCGGGATGGGGAACTTGCGGACCTTGCGCATACCCTACGCGGGCATGAATATGGATGGTTCGTTCGCTGGCCAGCCGGATCGCTTTCCCTTGATCAGGAAGCAGCGATTCACAGACGCAGCACCAATGGCTGAAATCCGCCGTGATCCGAAGATCCGGGAATAATTCCAGCAGTTTGGCCGTGTTCCATGGTGTGTACATCGCACGGTGTCGATGGGTCTCGTGTCCGACGGAAACGCCGGCGGCCTTCTGTTCGTGAATCGCGGCGCGGAAGAAGTCGGATTGCTCTTCATCTGACATACAGTCCCTTGCGCTGTGCGATATGACAAGAAGCGGGTTTAGCGCGGCTGCCCGGTTAACCCCGTTCGCAAATGTTTCCTTATGCTGCTGCAAGGATTGGCCAGTGGAAGCAATCAATGCAATGTAAGCCAGCTTATATTCTTGCAGCAGTTCTATAAATTCACCTGCTTGCTCCGGCGATGGGACAGGTGCTTCAACGCCGTCATAGCCGGCAGCGGCAATTTGTCGGATGCTTTCCCGGTAGGTGAGGTGCTCCATCCCCCATAACGACTTAAACAATCGAAGACTCATAAGCGCAGTGCCCCTTTCTATTAATCAAGTTCTATCATAGCAACGAATGAAAGGGCTTGCTATTTCAGATCGTCTTGCCTTTTTGCATAAATGTATGGCGAAATATGCTGTCGATGGGAGCGTAATTGCGACTACATTTGTATAAAAAACGCATACCATTCGAAATGGTTCGAGCCGTAAACGGCATGTTACGATTTGCCTGTCAGTTCATTCATTCAATCTGGGGGTAACGCAAATGAAGATTCATATCGGACAAGCAGAGCTGGAAATGGGCAGTAAATATATGACGGAGCTGCGCAGTGCCAATGATATTTTGGATAACGCGGAAGCGCTTCGCGAACGTCTGGAAGAGGATGGTTATCTGCTTATTCGCGGCTTTCATAAGCGTGAGGATGTCATGAAAGCACGGGGCGGAATCCTGAATAAGCTGAACGGCATGGGCCGGCTTGATCCGGAATTCCCGATCGAAGACGGTGTCATTGCAGCCGGTTCCAAGGGCGTTATGTTCGGCGGCGCGGCGAATGATGAAGATCCAGATATGCAAGGCTTCTATAACCTTGTGAACAGCAGCAACGTTATGGGCTTCTTCGACCGTCTTCTTGGCGGCGAATCCATGACGTACGATTACAAATGGCCGCGCGCTGTAGGAAACGGAGACTTTACCGGCGCGCATTACGATATCGTTTATATGGGACGCGGAACGAAGCAGGTGTATACGATGTGGACGCCGCTTGGCGACGTACCTTACGAGCAAGGACCGCTGGCCATTTGCCTGGGCTCGCAGCACTTTGACAAGATGAGATCGACCTACGGGCAAATGGACGTGGATCGTGACAATATCGAGCTGGGCTGGATCTCCAAGGATCCCGTGGAGTGCGTGGAGAAATTCGGCGGACAATGGGCAACTACGCCGTTTGAAGCAGGCGATATGATTATCTTCGGCATGTTCTTGCTGCACGGCTCGGTTAATAACATGACGAATCGATATCGCTTAAGCTCGGATACCCGCTATCAGCTGAAATCAGAGCCTGTGGACGAGCGCTGGGTCGGCGTGAAGCCGAAAGGTCATTACGCTTGGGGCAAGGAAAAGTCGAAGTCGATCGAGGAAGCAAGAAAAGAATGGAATATCTAGTCGTACTAGAGTGAACGCAAAGTGCTCCCTGCATGGGGAGCACTTTGTTCTCGATTCTATAGCAGGCTAGGTTCATTCCGGGTGATCATTGCGTGGCGGATACGGTTACAGAGAGAGGGGTCACACATGAAATCAGCACTGCTCGCCCGAACCAACGGCATGAAGTTATCTACGATTCTTAGCATATTTGTCGTCTTCATCGTCATCATTCCAATTACGCTCAGCAGTATCTTTGTGCTGCGTATGTACAAAACCGATGTCATTAATCAGGCTACCGAGCGAACGCTTCAGTCTTCGCAAACCGTTGCATATGCGACGAAACAGGAAATTAACAAAATGATCAGCATCTTCGCGGCGATCAGCATGGATCCGGATGTGCTGACGACCGCTTCGGATATTCAAACGACCACCTCGGTGGATAGACAAACGAATATCAGCAAGCTGCATAAAATTCTCAATAAGCATACGTCATCCGTCATGTCGGATGTTCTCTCCGTTAAATTTTTCTTCAAGGAAAAAGGCAGCTATACCTATCTAAGCAATATGGAAGGGAATGAAGTGACGACTCGCAAGACGGATTGGTATCAGTTGGCGCTCAAGAAGCCCGACAAAATTCATTTTCTTGGGGAGCAGCCCCTAGTGGTTCATAGCGAGAAGCTGCTTACCAGCATCATGACGGCTTCCTTCTCACCGAGCGTCTTTAATATTTTATCAAATGTGGAAGTGATCTATTTTGCATTTAGCGGAGGCGAATTCGAAAACATTCTGCTGCAGGATACGAATCGATCATCGAAAGTATTTCTGGTAGACGGTGACGGATCCGTTGTGACCTCGAACCAACAGCTTGCACGGCAAGGGGAATCAATAGGGCCGATTCTTCAGAAGCTTACCGGGAAATGGGGGCATTTTCTGAAGACGATCGATGGGAAGAAGATGCTGGTTACGTATGCCAATGTCGGCGAAGCCGATTGGAAAATCGTGAATATAACGCCTTACAGCGAGTTAATCGTGAATTATGAGAACGTGAACAAAATCATTCTGCTTGCCGCGATGCTGGTCATTGTGTCGCTGGGAGCCGTAGCCATCTATTTTGTGCGTAATGTCACGAAGCCGATCAACCGGCTCATGCGTCAAATGTCGCGCGTCATGGATGGCGATTTGACAACTCATGTACATGCCTCCGGAAGTCTGGAGCTGCTGACCCTTGGCAATACGTTCAATCATATGATCGTGAAGATTCAACAGCTGATGAAGCAGCATGAAGAACAAGAACGAGCAAAACGGATGGCTGAATTCTCGGTGCTGCAATCGCAAATTAATCCGCATTTCTTAATCAACACGCTCAATGCGATTAAGCTGATGGCGCTGATTAGTAAAGCGGACAATATTCAGAACATGACGAACTCGCTGATGCGGTTGTTATCGTCGTCGTTTAACCGCGGCGGGCGCCTTGCGAGGCTCTCGGATGAAGTAGAGAACTTGAAGCACTATTTATCCATTATGGAAATTCGTTATGGGAATAAGTTTGAAACGGTGTGGGAGATCGAAGAATCCGTGCGGACCTTGTTTGTGCTGAAGCTGCTCTTGCAGCCGATCATTGAGAATAGTCTGATCCATGGATTAAACGGGCGGGATCACGGCGGCATCATCTACATCTCGGCGTGCTTGAAGAATAATGCTCTTCTGGTTTGCATCGAGGACAACGGAGTTGGTGTGACGGATCAAGCCTTGGAGAGTTATCGGAAACAAGCGGAAGAGCCTGTCAAAGATCGCAGCTACAGCGGAATGGGCATATTGAACGTTCATCAGCGCATTCAGCTTCATTACGGAAAAACGTACGGCCTTCAGATTGAGGCGAGCGAACGAGGAGGCACGCGCGTTAAGCTGCTTTTACCCCTCATAAGCAGTTCTGATGATGAGGAAGTCATGTCGGCGTAGAATGGTTCAAAAAAGATCATGTTTACCTCAATAACAATCATTTGGATGCGGTTACATTGGCGTTATTATGAAGAAGGTTGAAGAACAGCAACCACAGATGGTCACTATAAACGGAGGGTTGAATCAATGCGTAACAAGAAGCTTTTTAATGTATTGCTGGTGGTATGTATGTTTGCGGTAGCGATGTTGACAGGCTGCGGAAGCAGCAAAGAGAACAACACGAACACAAGTAACAATACCACGGCTGCTGAGACAAACACAGAAGCAGACACAGCTGCGAATACGACGGAAGCTGACACGGCTAAGCCTGTTAAGCTGAAACTCGGCATGTGGGAAGCCAAAACAGATATCGAGTTCTGGACAGAGAAAGTGAAAGAGTACACAAAGCTGAAACCAAACGTTTCCATCGAAGTTGAAACGATTCCGGATAACAGCGGTCAATATTTGAAAGTACGCCTTGCAGCAAACGACCTGCCGGATCTGATGTACTTGAAACCGGCTCACTTCCAAATTTATAAAGATTCCTTGCTTCCGCTCGATGAGCTGCCGGCTTCGAAAACAAACAAATTCCCAGGTGTTATCGACGGCCAAACACTGGGCCTGCCGCTGGTATCCTTCTCGGAGTATGTTTACTATCACCCTAGTATCTTCGAAGAGCTGAATCTGCAAATTCCGCAGACGATGGATGAGTTCATTGATGTGCTTGAGAAAATCAAAGCCAGCAATAAATATATCCCGCTTGCATTGGGCGGTAAGGATGATTGGACGTTCTATCCGTTCGCCGAATTTGGTCCTCACATTCTTTCCAAGGATGAGCAATACCAAGCGAACTTGGCTACTAATGCAGAACCGTTCGGTAAGGGTTCTACGTTCGAGACGGTTGCAAACATGATTAAGAAGATCGCTACGGACAAATTGGCAGGACCGGATGCGCTGGGTATTGGTTATGATCAAGCGACTCAATTGTTCCAAGCTAAGCAAGCGGCAATCGTAGCGTTAGGACAATGGTATTATGCAGATCATCTGGCGAAGGTAGGCAATGACGATGACCTTGCGGCGTTCCCGATGCCTTGGAGAACTTCCGCGAGCGATCCGCTTCCGAACATGACGCTTGCCGATCAATACGTTTCCATTAACAAAAATTCCGCGAATGTGGAAGAAGCGAAAGCATTCATGGAATGGATGTTTAGTCCTGAAGTTTACCAACCGTATATCAACACGTTGAAAAACACTTCTACTGTTGAAGGCGTAACTTCCGATCTTCCATTCTTTAATAAATCGAACGAGGTAGCTCCATTCGTTCCGTTTATCTACGATGCTACTAACGAGAGATATGCGAAAGTAAAAGCAGCTGCACAATATGATGAGAAGAAAACGGCAGCAGACATCTTCGCGGGTAAAAACGTGGAAGATGTGGAGAAAACGTTGAATGGCAACTGGAAGAAAGCCGTAGAATCGATTAAGTAATAACGGAATAGCTGTGAAGGAGGGTGCTGTGGGTCAAACCATGTACCCTCTCTTATTCAGCAAAGCGGCAGGAAGAGCAGGATAGAGAGATTCGGTTACCTTGCAGGAGGGATGAAAATGAATTACCAGGCGCAGCAAAAATGGGTTATCTTCGGCTTTTTATTCATCCCTGTTTCATTGCTGTTATTGTTTTTAGTGTATCCGACCTTACAACTGTTTCACTATAGCATTACGAACTGGGATGGATATAGCTCCTCTAAGAGCTACATTGGCTTTGAGAATTACAAGCAGGTGCTTTTCTCGATGCCGGATGCATGGAAATCGATTAGTAACAATGGCATTTATTTTATTGTGCACACGTTGTTTATTCCCTTGGAATTAATGGTAGCCGTTCTATTAAATCGGGCCATTCGCGGAAGCTCGTTATTCCGCTTCACTATACTTATGCCTTATGTCGTCAACGGCGTAGCGGTAGCTTATATGTTTAGTTATATTTACTTTCCGATTAACGGACCGCTTAACAGCTTGTTGACTTCCGTCGGGCTGGAGAGCTGGATTCATGGCTGGTTGAGCGATTTGAAGCTGGTGAATTACTCTCTGGTTGCCGTATCGTTGTGGCGTTTCTGCGGGGTGCACGTGATATTGTTCCTGGCAGGTCTTCAATCGATTCCGCAGGATTTATACGAAGCAGCATCGATCGATGGGGCGAACTTCTGGCAGAAGCAGCGTTATATTACGCTCCCGGGTATTCGCCGAGTCGTAGAGATTATTCTCTTCATGAATGTCACGGGAGCATTGCTGCAATTCGATATTCCATTTGTCATGACAGGCGGGGGACCCGGCGTTGCCAGCAGCACCTTTGGCTTATTCTCCTTATTCACGGCCTTCAAATTTAATAATTTCGGTTTAGCCTCGGCTATGGCCGTAGTATTGCTGATCCTGATTATCGTGTTCTCCTCGATACAGAATTGGATCATCAAGGACAGGAGTGGGAACTGATATGTCCAGGTGGAGACGAAGCTTACCGGGAAATGCGATCTATTATACAATGTTTGCGCTCATCTTCGTAATTGTGTTCGTTCCGATTGTCCTCGTAGTATTCGGCGCCTTCAAGACGAGAACGGAGCTGTTTCAAACCACGCCGCTTGCCCTGCCCAGCAGCTTCTTGAACTTCAGTAATTTCAAGCTGGCTTACACACAAGGCGATATGCTGAGAGGGCTGTGGAATACAACGATCATTGCATTTATTACGCTCTGCGGTAACGCCATATTAGGCACGATGACCGCTTATATCTTGAATCGGTTCCAGTTTAAATTAAAGAAGGTTGTTTACGGCCTGTTTCTGGTCGCAATGATTATTCCTGCGTATACGACCGAGATCGCTCGGTTCCAGATCATTCATTCCATTGGGATGTACGATGCATTGAGTGCTCCGATTCTGATCTACATTGGAACGGACATTATGCAGATCTATATTTACATGCAATTTCTGGAGAAGATTTCTAGCCAGCTTGATGAAAGCGCAATGCTGGATGGGGCAACGTACGTAAGGATTTTCCGCTCGATTATATTTCCTTTATTGCTGCCTGCAACTGCAACGCTGGCGATTCTGAAGAGCGTAACCGTCATGAACGATGTCTATATTCCTTTCCTGTATATGCCTTCGAAGGAACTGGTCACGATGTCGACGGCGCTGATGAAGTTTGTCGGTGCGCGGGGTTCCGATTTATCCGCGCTTTGCGCCGGTATTGTACTCGTGCTGATCCCAAGTGCGGCGGTATACATCGCATTTCAACGTTTTATCTTTAAAGGCCTTATGGACGGTGCAGTGAAGGGTTAACAGGCAGTCTTAATCAGAGATAAGGGGGAAACGCTGAAGATGATCAATCTGATGATAGTGGATGATGAACCGTTAGTCAGACTCGTGTTGCGACATATGATCACCTCTCAACATTCGGATATTCATATTGTCGGAGAAGCATCGGATGGTCAAGAAGCGATCCATTTCATTACGCAGCATCAAGATATTGATATCGTCTGTGTGGATATTCAGATGCCCAAGATGAACGGCTTGCAATTTCTTCAGCAGCTGGGTCGGCTCGAGCTGGCGAAGCCGGTCTATCCGATCGTTCTAAGTGCATTCAACGATTACGATTACGTAAGGGAAGCGTTTATTAACGGAGCCAAGGATTACATGCTCAAAGCCAACATGGATGAAGCATATCTTGCGCCTATTCTGTCTAAAGCCGTGAATGAAGTAATGAAGCATAGAGATGCGACTCCGGTGCAAGCAGCCGTTGCTGAAGCGGATATGCCGGCGCTTCCTGACAAGAATCTGGAACCCTTGCTTATCTCTCTGTTAAACCATGAACCATTAGAGGCCTCCGCTCGGAATGAGGCCTCTGCCGAGCTGAAGGCCGTACTTGGTGAAGTGAATCTCGTTGCGGCTTCCGTTAAACTCTCTCGGATCAGCCTCAATGAAAGCTCGGCGGGATTTATTAAACAAACGATCCGGACGGTCATTGATTCTCAAGCGATCCGAGCCGTCATTCTGGATAGGCTGCCTAAGGAGTACACCTTGCTGATGGCGTTTCCCCATCAACGCAGCGAGACTGCCGCGCGTGAGAACATCCACGGTGTGCTGACGACAATCAGCGTGCGTCTAAAGCAGTTTATAAATGCCTCTGTCGCCATCGGCGTCAGCGGCTGGGGCAGAAATTCATGCGAGTGGCTTGATTTGGCGGAGCAGTCATCCAATGCCGCAGAGCTTAGCTATTATCGAGGGTTTGATAAAATTTTTTTTCCTGAGGCGGTACCGGTATCCAAACATTCGCCAGAGAAGCCAGCCGGATCACAATCCTTCCTGGACCAACTGCGGAGGACCAGAACTGAAGTGGTGAAGAGCCTGAAGGAGTCGGATACCGTGCAATGGAAGATGCAATATACGCAATTTCGTATGCTGCTCATGCAGGCCGACAGTATCAAACCCGAAGTCATCAAATCGGAGTTTACCGAGATGGTGTGGGAAATTGGCGCTATCCTGTATCCGAGCGGTTTGCGTTGGCAGCAGCTCCAAGAGGGGTTTAGTAATCCGCTGGACTTTATCGAGCAATTTAACACGATGAGGGACAGCTTGCAGTGGATGGAAGACATGCTGGGCAAGATCCATGGCTTAATTCACGAGCATGAATGTAAGCAGCTGGAGAAATACTCCCTTCCTGTCGCGAAAGCAAAAACATTCTTAGACAAGCACTATTGCGAGGATATTACCCTCCCTTCAATCAGTCAGATGGTAGGCGTCAGCGGGAGCTATCTAAGTAAACAGTTTTCCAAGGAAGTCGGCAGCAGCTTCATTCAATATTTGACGAGGCTGAGAATCGAGGAAGCCAAACGATTAATGGGAATCGGGATGAAAGTATCCGAGGTGTCCGATCGGGTCGGGTATATGAATCCGGAGCATTTCAGCCGTATTTTCAAAAAAATAACGGGTCACAGTCCGAAGACGCATCGCAGCGCATCTTCGGTCATGTAAGCGATTATCGAACTCTAATTATTAGTTATTTCCTTATATTACAAAGGAAAACTAATAATTAGAGTTTTTTTATTCCTATTCACATTGTAAAGGTGCAAAATGTACCGATGTACATCACTTTCTGTCCGATTCTTTCGCTTAAGTGATATTTTTCAGCAATAATATGCGAGAATAAACGAAAAATAAATCATTTCTTTATCAAATATCATCATTTGAATGCGTTTTCATTATCGGTAAGATACATAGTATCGTAGGAAACTTATGGAAGAGGAGGGTTGTATTCAAGGGATTACGCATGTAGAGCAAGGAGTAGACAGCTGTTCACGCGATTCTCAGTGGGCCGCGAGGTAACTGACAACGGAGGTAATGAATGTGAGGTTATTGAAGAAGACGTTAAGTATGATTACAACGGCGACACTTGTGTTCTCATCCGGCATGATACCCATGCAAAGTTTTTCGACTGTACTGGGCAGTTCGGTTGTTCAAGCCGCGCAAATCGAGCAAACCTATCATTCCAACTTGAATGATGCCGGTACCTGGATCCAATCCCAAGCACCTGCAACGGCTGCGATTACGGCTGAAGCAGGTAAACTAACGATCAACGAGCCGACGAATAACGGTTCGTACAAAAACTTCATTATCGATTCGAATTCGCCTGCGGTTGCGGACGGAGATTACACGGCGACGCTGACTACGAAATCAGGTGCAGCTAACCGCTATGGTATCGTAGTTCGCTATATTGACGCCAATAACTGGGTTTACCTGGGGAATGAACCCGGCGTAGGCTGGTTTATGAATTGGAAAAGCAACGGAACGGAAGATTGGTATGGTTACTTCGGGGCGGCCTACCCGATCGCGACAGGTTCGCCCGCAGTAGGCGTGCCTCTTAAATTGAATATCAACTATTCGGGCAAAGATTTTGTCGTCTCCATTAACGATACGCAGGTATTGGACAGCGAAGCTACGCCTGCATTCGTGGCGAAATCTTCCACTATTCCTACTGCTGCGGGTAAAGAAGGGGTTCTCTCCTTTAAATGGACGCATAACTTTGAGGTTTCTTCTTCCACGTTGAACTATATGGAGGAATCGGCGACGGAGCCGCAGCTGCTTACGTATACGAATGATTTCGAAAGCGGAACGGAAGCGAATCTGGCTGACAATGGAGCCGTAAAGACCGATACGGCGATCAGCGGCGCTGCTTCCTACTCCGGCATGGACGGTAAGTTTCTGGCAGCGCAGCAAACCGGCAATAATGTCTTCTATTTCAGCGACATGCCTGACATTGCCAATGGTACCGTCGAGATGAAGTTCGGCATCGACGGCGGAGCAGCGGAGCAATTCTGTCCTGCTGTACGCGTAAAGGATGCCACTCATTATTCCTTGGTCTGCCGCGACCCTAACGGATGGATCTGGGACGGATTCAATGGTTCCGGAGAGGTGTGGGGTACATCCCTGAATAAAGCGGAAACACTTGTCCCCGGCAAAATCTACACCTTGAAAGAAACGTTTAATGGGGATACGTACGAGATTTATTTGGACGGCAGAATGATCTACTCTTCTACGACAGGCAATAAGCTGCCGACTGCAGCAGGCAAAATCGGTTTCCGCTCCTACTACGGAGCGAAATCGCTCAATATCGATAGTGTGAAAGTAACGGATACCAACAATACCGTGGTGTATGACCGTAACTTTGACAATGAAACGGCGCCTGTTGCCAATATCGGAACGGTGACGACGAACTCCACCTATTCTTTGAAGACACCTCTTCCGGGCTTTACCGGCAGATTGGCTAAAGTAGTGACAACGAATGGGGCAAGTCAAGTTGTAGACAGCAAATCGCCGATGATTAGCGACGGCACATACAGTGCGAAGCTTCAGCTTGGCAGCACGTATACGAATGCCGGACTGCTGTTCCGCTACCAGGATGAAAGCAACTGGAGTGCGGTAAGAACCGACAGTGAAGGAAATTGGAAGCTGGTCGGCATGAATGACGGCACGGATGTAAGCTATGATTTAACAACCACACCGGAGCCTCTTGGCACGACGCCTCATCAAGTGCAAATCGATTATCATGGCGATCACTATGCGCTTAGCGTAGATGGAACTGAGCTTTACGCCGGTACACATCCCGGATTGTTCAGCTCTTATGGCCGTGTGGGAATTTCGACAAACGCCTTGGCGCTAACTACATTATTGGATGAAATGAAAGTCGATTATGATCAGACCGATGTATATACACCGCTTAAACCTACTACATACATCAGAGATTATACGGATGGCGTAACAGGAACTTGGAAAAACAACGGGGATGGATCTGCTTATACGCCGGCACCGTCCATTACGAATAATAAGCTCGTGTTTAATAACTTTTTCGGCGAAATTTATGACTATGATTCTCTTGAAGTGCAAGATGGCACTTATACCGTGAAATTGACAACGAGCTCCGCCACCGGTCGGATCGGTTTCTATTTCCGATATACGTCGCCAAACCAGCCATACGCGATGATTTACTATAACGGTAGTAAAGAGTGGGGCTGGCAAACGGACTCGGGACATTATGGCGTGCTCACGACCAACGGCCCGACCCTGCTTGCTGACACGGAATATACGGTAAAAATCAAGTATATCGGACAAAGCGTCAAAGTATTTGTCAACGATGTACTCGCTGTAAGCGGATCAGCTGACTTCCCTGTCGTGGAAGGCAAAGTGGGTCTCAGAAGCTGGTTCGATGCGAAGAAAATTACGGTCAGCAAATTGTCGCAAGAGAAATATGCGCCGCCGGTGCCTCCAACGCCGGGTGCACTGACGCCTATCACAATCGCATCGAGCAAATTAAGCGTCGAGCTCGATAATCGCTTCCCGGCTGTTCGCAGCTACACATGGGTAGGCGATGAAGTAACAGACACGCTCCAAGGTCAGAGCGACTTCCTGTATAAAGTGAAAATAAACGGTAACGAGAGCTTCGCGACTGTGGTAAGCGCAACGAAAACAGCCGGCGATACGGTAGTTTATAAGCTCAATGTACCTGTAATCGACGATAATACGGAAGCCGTAATCGGCAATGTGGATATGGACGTCACCTTCAAGGTTACGAACGGATCCGTTCTTATGAATACGCATATTAATGCGGAGCCGGAAGGTTATAAGGTAGTCACAATGGAGTTCCCGGATCAGAAATTGGTGACCGTCTCCAGCGCTAACCCGAATGCGCAAGGCGCATCCGTATGGATTACCGGGGAATGGAATCAATTCTATGAAGAGTATTATACGAATGATGCGGCATTCGGAGAGAAGCTTGCCGATCAAGAAGCAGACAGCAAGAGCAGAACCTATGGTTTCGTCAGCGATGGTAAACTCGCTGCGACAATCATCAATAATGTTATCAACCAACCTGGGAAAGTGATTATGAATATCGCGGCTCAAAATGGCACTTCGAACAAGCTGCTCTCAATGTGGAACGGGCAGTGGAATGTAAGAGGCGACGTCATTGACGACGCGAAATTCCCTCCTAACTATGATCTATCGTCCGAGATCATCATCACGCCGGACCGAAACAGCGATAGTACGGCGGATTGGAAAGACGCAGCGATCGAATACAGAGACAAATGGTCTCAGAACCTCCATCCCGGAGCAGACGAGATCAACAATTATGTATCCTATATCGCGATGAACTTCAACAGCTTAACGCAGGCTCCATTCTTAAGAACATTGGATAATGCGAAGAAGCTTTACAATCTCTACGACGGCTTTGGTCAGTTAATCCTTGAAAAAGGCTATCAGGCTGAAGGACATGATGACAGCCATCCGGACGTTGCGGGACACTTCGGTATCCGCCCGGGCGGACTCAAGGATTTCAACACGCTTGTCGATGAAGGGTTGAAATATAACGTTAAAGTCGGCGTTCATACCAACATTGACGGTCAAGACCCGGATGCTTATTATGCAGATAAAGACAAATGGACGAGCTCGGGTTCCGCCTATGATTGGGTCGATCCGACCTATGGGCCGGACCGTGCACAGGATCTCTCGACAGGAGAACTGGAGAGGAGATACGCGCAGCTTAAACAAGAAGTTCCTAATCTGGCAATGGTCTATGATGATGTTTACAGCGGAGCTGGCTGGCATGCGGATCAGTTCGCGAACATCATCCAGAACAAGCTGGGCTTCTGGTTCGCAACCGAGTTCTCCGGACCAATGGAACAGAACGTCATCTGGACGCACTGGGGAACGGACCCTTATTACCCTAGTAAAACAGACGGCAGTATGATCGTTCGTTTCATGAAGAACCAATATCAAGATACGTTCCAAGCGCCAAGTCCTGCAACGAGCGTGCTCCTGAGAGGGATGCTGCAAGCGGGTGTAGGTTCATGGCAGGGCAGAACAGATATGCAGAACGGGATCGATTTGTTCTACAACAACAATCTACTGACGAAATACATGCAGCACTTCCCGATTATGAACCTTACCTATGACAGCACGGGTATGGATCAAAGCGTCGTATTCAGCAATGGCGTAACGACTGCTTTGGATGAGTATCATGCAAGCCCATCCAACGCGAATCTGATTCTCGGTACGGCGTCCCTCAAGAAAGACGGCAAGAAAATTGCAATTTATGATGTCGTGCTGAACAAAGGAGCGGGCGACACGGGAATCGGACAATTGGATGTTCAGAATCAGAAATCCCAATTGTTCCTGCCGTGGGATCCGCAAAACGAATCGAAAATTTACTATTGGAATCCTAAAGGCGGTTCAACGACTTGGGATATGCCAAACAGCTGGAACGGCTTATCCTCGGTTGAGATGTACAAGCTGACGGATACCGGCCGCGTCTGGGAGCGTACGCTTTCTGTCGTGGACGGTAAAGTGACGATCGACAATACAACGGTTGGCGTTCCTTATGTCATTTATAAGTCCAAAGCGGATGAGCAAGGTTCCGCCATTCAGAAAGCTGCCGAGTGGGGCGTTGGCGGACCGGTCAAAGATCCGGGCTTCGACAGCGGCACCTTCACGTCCTGGCAGAAGGCTTCGACCACTAACGGGGCTGCAAGCCATGTTACCGTTGAGCACGATTACAACATGAACAATTATGTGAGAATTAGCGGTGCGGACGATGCGGCACTATCACAATCCGTAACCGGCCTAACCCCTGGTAAAACCTATACAGCGTCTGTATGGGCGGATATCAATAACGGCTCAGGCGGCAACAAAGACGATCAAACTGCAAGCACCTCTAATAGAAACGTGTCCTTACAAGTTTCCAATTACGGAGGCCCGGCAGTATCGAATGCCATCGATGCTTCAACGATTCAAAACTTGGAGGAGCCTAGTAAATTTAAAGGCACGTACTTCCAACGATTAGAAGTCGATTTCACGGCAGACCAATCCGGCCAAGCGACCCTTACCTTGAAAGCAGATGCTGCAACTGCGGCTACTTCCAATGTGTGGTTCGATGATGTGAGACTGTGGGAGAATCCGGGGAAAACGGATTTTGGCTCACACTACTTCTATGAGGATTTCGAGAATGTATCGGAAGGACTTGGACCATTTGCATTCCGGGCGAACAGCGGCAATCAGACTCATCTTGCGGAGAAAGCAAGCGATGAGCTGAAAGCAGCGGATCCGAATGTGAAGCAGCCGATGACGTATGTTATTGACGGCTTGTTCTCCTTAAAGTCGAACGAACAAGATCTCATTAACCGCACAACTTCCGTGCAAGAGATTGCGGCTACATTGCCATCTACGCTGAAGCTTAAAGCGAATACGACTTATAAAGTCGGACTGAAATACGAAGCGAACAAAGCCGGTTTGTATCAAATTTCGGCGAAGTCACGCTCTGGCGGACCGAAACAAAGCGTATTGTTATCTGAAGCAACGGGGACTGGAAAGAGCAATATCCCAGATTGGACATTCCCTATTATTAAATCAACCGGTACAGCCAATGCTGAGCTGACATTTAATACGGGCGATTACAGCGATTACTACATTGCATTTGAAGTTGTCAGAGCACCCGGCGCTCCAACGTTGTCGGCAATTGATGTAGTCGTGGTACTGGATGATTTCTTCGTGGATGATCTGGATGCTGCTTCGGCTAATCATGCACCGGTTATCGGTACGATTGCTCCGATCTCCGTACAGGCAGGAGAGACCGTAAGCTTTACTGTTCCGGCTACGGATGAGGATGGGGACGACCTTGCATTCAGTTCTTCGAATTTACCGGCAGGCGCAACGCTTGATGCCGAGACAGGCGAGTTCCAATGGGCGAACGCAACAACGGGCGATTACGTTGTGACGGTGCAAGCAACGGACGGCACGGCTACCGTTACCCGTGATGTTGCCATTCACGTAGGCGATGAAGTCGTGCCTCCGGTGAACCATGCGCCGGTCATTGCGAACATCGCAGCGATCCATGTGAACGCAGGCCAAGCGGTAAGCTTCACGGCGACGGCAACGGATGAGGACGAAGATGTATTGACGTACAGCGCGGCAGACTTGCCGGCGGGCAGTTCCATGGATGCAAGCACAGGCGCATTTGCGTGGAGCAGTGCCGCAGCAGGCAATTACGTCATCACGGTAACGGCTACGGACGGCGAATTGTCGAGCAGTACGGAAGTTACGATCGAAGTAACGACGGGGAATGTTGACCCAACACCGCCTACGCCGCCTACGCCGACACCTCCAACGACAATCGTGACGGAGGGACATGTAGAGCTGAAAGCAACGCCGGATGCATCCGGTCAAGCAGCGGTGAAAGTAACGGGAGCAGAACTCCTTCAAGCGGGCGAAGGGAAAACCAAATCCGTCACGCTAACGGCAGCGGTGGATGCTGCCAAACCGATTACCGGCATTGTGTTCCAGCTGCCGGCGCAGCAGGTGAACCAATTGGCAGACGATAAGAAATCGCTGGTGCTGGATGCAGGTCTGGCAAAGGTATCGTTCGATGCAGGCATGTGGAACGCGATCATCGGCGATAGCGGCAAAGAAGTACAGCTATCGGTGAAACAGGTCGACGGAGCGACGCTGAACGAGCAAACCAGAGCGCAGATCGGCGATCACATCGTGTACGACTTTACGCTAACTGTAGACGGCACTAAAGTAAGTCAGTTCAAGAAGA
>NZ_JAGKSP010000012.1 GCF_017942085.1 Paenibacillus lignilyticus | reverse complement strand
ATCAAGGCGCAATCTCGGCTTACGCGCAAGAAGCTGTGCTTGCCGTGCAAGAGGCAGGCTTGATGAACGGTCTTGGCAATGGCAGCTTCGCCCCTAAAGGCGAGACTACCAGAGCTCAAGCGGCTGTAACGATTTACCGCGTAATGAATTCCTTGTAAGGAAGAAGAGAACCGCCAATACGTGAACGGACGTATTGGCGGTTTGTTTTTTTGGACAGACAATGCATGCAACTGTCATCAAAACAAGTCATATGTAATATTTCTTCACATTTTACGTTAAATTCATGATATTTTTCGAAGAAATAGCAATTGTGCATAAATATTCATAGCGTTGTAACTCGGTCCTATAAACTGCGTACATCAAACGCAGCCCGCTCATACTCGTATTCCGCGCGGTCTATTTCGGGAGGCTTTTCATTTGGCCTGAAGAAATTTAATAATTCCTGTAACTGGAAACTATAAATTAAAAAAACTAGTAAAACCAATGGTTTCGAAACCTATAAGAAATACTATTCACCCAACTGCTTTAATGAAGTAATCGGTAAACGCGGTGAAGAATATTGTCATTTTGAGGCGACGCGGCAACGCGTTGAAGCAAATTGATGCCGTTGCATAAAGATACATGCGGCCTACTTTAAGCCTATTTTTCGAAAATAGCCCGAAGCAACCGCACCGTCCAATTCCCCCAACTCATGACATGTTTAAATCTTGTAAATGCAAGGCTTTGGTAGATTGGAATGTTAAAAACGCTTTCTTTTATGCTGAAATTCCCCCAATATACTGTAAATGTCAAATCGATTACAATGATTTCGAAGTCAAGCAGCCTAACTGCAGCATCAAATACTAGCGTTCGAAAGGAGTCATTTAATAGGGGATTTGGTCGTTTGAAGGCGCACTTGGTAAAGAAGTTCTAAAGATTTCAGAAAAGGCTATGAATCTCGCAAAAAAGTTTTGAGAAAATTCTAATAGTTTGGTATATTTCAACAAAAGTCAATTTATGTAATCATTTTGTTGAGATCATGGGGAGGAATGAACAAGATGAGGAAGGTATCGAATTGGTTTTCCTGTTTGTCTGTCATCGCTCTTGTTGGAGTAATGTTGGCGGGTTGCAGCGGTAATAACAATGCAAACAACGCCAATACAACAACGAACAACAAACCTGCTAACACAACTGAAGCAACGAACACTACCACAAACACCGACACTACGACTGAAACACCCGCGACTCCTGATCCGAACACGCCTGTAGACGGCGGAACCATGACGATTGGCACATTCTCCGATATCGTCTCTGTAAACCCTATTTATATCAATGACACTTCTTCCGGCGATATTGAAACCTTGATCAACGCCAAGTTATACGACGTAGACCGCAATGCCAACCTGGTAGTTGAGCCTTGGTCGATTGCTGCCGAGCTTCCAGTGATCAGCGCAGACGGCAAATCATATACAGTCAAAATCAAAAGCACGGCAAAATGGAACGACGGTCAGCCGCTTACTGCAGACGACGTTCTCTTCACCTTCAACACGGTTAAAAACCCTGATGCCGGCGCACCTGGTATCAGCACAGTAGACAAAATCGATACCATCACTAAAGTCGATGATACGACGATTGAATTCAAACTGAAGCAAGTGTATGCACCATTCCAATACACGCTTGCCAGCTCCTTGGTCCCTTCCCACATCTTGAAGGATGTACCGGTTAAAGAACTGAGCAAGAACGCATACGGCGTAGATCCTGCGAAAACCGTTACAAGCGGTCCATGGAAATTTACAGAGTGGAAACAAGGCCAATACATTACGCTGGAAGCGAACCCGAACTACTGGGGTGAGAAGAAGCCGCACTTGGCTAAGATCATCTACAAAATTTACGCTGACCAAAACACGGAAGTTCAAGCCCTGATCAAAGGCGACATTCAAATGTCTCCAGCGATTCCGGTTACCCAAATCGATGCGATTAAGGCGAAAGAGAATCTGAACGTGATTCTTGCTCCGGGTCCTCAATACGAATACGTACAATTCAACTTCAAGGACGAGAACTTCCCTGATAAATATTCACCGTTCAAAGGTCAAAAAACACGTCAAGCCATTGCTACTGCACTGAACCGTCAAGGTATGGTCGACAATGTTCTTAAAGGCACTGGTAAGCTGATGAACTCGCCATTCCTGCCAGGTTCATGGGCAGATCCTGGTGACCAAGCCGTTAACTACGCTTATGACGCTGAGAAAGCAAAAGCTCTTCTGGCTGAAGACGGCTGGGTAGCGGGCAAAGACGGCATCCTTGTGAAAGACGGACACCGCTTCTCCTTCGAACTGCAATACAACGCCGGCAACAGCCGCCGTGAGCAAGTTGCCGCAATCATTCAGCAGAACCTGAAGGATGTTGGCATCGAAGTAACACCTAAAGGCATTGACTTTGCAACGTGGATCGACCAGAACATCACGCCTGGTAAGTTCCCTGCCATTCTGCTTTCATGGTCCTTGTCTAACCCGGATCCGGATGCAGAGAGCATCTTCTCTTCGAAATATTACCCGCCAACCGGCCAAAACGGCGGCTGGTATAAGAACGAAGCAATCGACGCTTTGTGGACGAAAGGTCAACTGACTACAGATCAAACAGAGCGCGCAAATGTGTACCATGAAATCGGCAAACAAATCTCGGTTGACCTTCCTTATGTATTCTTGTACCAATACGGACTTCCGCAAGTCGTAGACTCCACGAAGATCCACTGGGCTGAAGAAGACAAACCGGAATCTGCCCTCGGCTACGGCTACTTGTACCATGCAATCAACTGGTGGGCAACAGAATAGGTTCGACAATCATACTGCATAACTGAACAAGGGAAGGGCCAACAGGCCCTTCTCTTGTGTTCAGTAAAAGGAGGGGCGCTGGAATGACTGAATATATGATACGCCGAACACTGCAATCCGTCCTTGTACTTTTTTTAATTTCGATTCTTACGTTCCTCATGATTCACGCCGCACCCGGCGGACCTACGAAGATATTTTTAGCCCCCGGCTTATCGCCGGAAGCTGGAGCGATACAAGCCCATAACTTGGGGCTCGACCGTCCCATCTTTGTACAATATACGATTTGGCTAGGCAATTTGCTTACGGGCGATCTCGGCTATACGTTTAAGAATCATATTCCGGTCGGCGACATTCTATGGCCAACCGTGCAAAACACAATGGTATTAATGGGCGCTGCATGGCTCTTCTCGCTCTTGATCGCAATTCCTTGGGGGATTTATAACAGTACAGCCGAATATGGACTTTCCGACCAGACGGCCAACTTCGTTTCCTATGTTGGATTCGCGATGCCGACGTTCTGGTTTGGCATTATATTGCAGGAGTATTTCTCGCTCAAGCTTGATCTGCTGCCTTTATCGGATATGTATACCATGGGCAAAGAGGGCAACCTCGGCGACCTGTTCCTGCACTTGATTCTTCCGGTATCCGTGCTGACGCTCGGATTTCTGGCTGCGTACACGAAGTATTCGCGCGCAAGTATGCTGGAGGTACTGAACCAGGATTATATTCGTACCGCTCGCGCGAAAGGGTTGAAAGAGGGAAGGGTTATTTTTCGCCATGCCCTGCGCAATGCACTGATTCCGATCATTACGATTCTGGGTCTCGATCTGCCGATTCTGGTAGGCGGAGCCGCTCTAACAGAGCGTGTGTTCAACTGGCCGGGAATGGGACGCTTATTCGTAGATATGGCTGTAGCAAGGGAATACTCCGTGCTGATGTCCATCACGCTGATCGTATCCGTTATCGTCGTCGTCGGCAATTTGATTGCCGATATCTTATACGCCGTTGTCGATCCTAGGGTGCAATTAGGCTCTAAAGGAGGCGCGGCATCATGAGTAACGCAGTTCTTGAGAAGAAGTCAGCATCCGGCACCCAAGCGGCCCTGGACAAACGTCCGGACGGACCGTGGAAGACCGCATGGAAGAAGTTTCGCACCAATCCCTTTGCCATTACCGGTCTTGTGATCCTTTCCATATTTGTAATTGCAGCGATTGGAGCAAATTGGTTCTCGCCTTATGATCCTACGCGGATCGATATGATGTTTCCGAATTTGCCGGCAGGGACGGACGGTCATCTGCTTGGCACCGACGAGCTGGGCCGGGATATTTTCTCCAGACTGCTGCATAGCTCGCAAATCTCGCTTACCGTTGGTTTCTCCGTTGCTTTTGTATCCGTATTTATCGGTACGCTTGTCGGCGCGTTTGCCGGTTACTTCGGAGGCTGGGTGGATACGATCGCGATGCGTTTCGTTGACGTTATGAACTCGATTCCGACGTTGTTCCTGAACATTTTGATCCTGGCTATATTTGGCTCGAAGATTAGTTACATGATTCTGATTCTTGCTTTGACGAGCTGGATGGGCGTAGCCAGGCTTGTCCGCGGCACGTACTTGCAGCTTCGCGAAATGCAGTATGTAGAGGCAGCTAAGGCTACGGGCGTTTCTGACCTTGGCATCATTTTCAGACACCTGCTTCGCAATGCTTCGGCACCGATCATCGTTACGGCGACACTCATGGTAGGCGGAGCGATTCTGAGTGAATCGGCCCTTTCCTACCTTGGACTTGGCGTTCAGACGCCGAATACAAGCTGGGGACTGATGCTGAGCAACGCGCAGGAATTTATGCTGACAGACCCGATTCAAGCGATTTATCCGGGGCTATGTATCTTGCTTGTCGTGCTGGCGGTTAACTTTATCGGAGATGGCATTCGCGATGGCTTGGATCCTAGGAAGACAACGATACCTCGAAGGAGGCTGGACAGATGGCGGAAAAAATTCTCCAAATCCGGAATTTAACAACTGGCTTTCTGTCTGATAGAGGTTTAGCCAAGGCGACGGATCGTGTTTCGTTCGATTTGGAAAAAGGGAAAACGCTATGCGTCGTCGGCGAGTCCGGCAGCGGCAAAAGCGTTACGGCAATGTCCGTCATGCGTCTCATCGATTATGCAGGCGGCTTGATTGTAGATGGCGAAGTGCTGTTTAACGGTCAAGATCTGGTGAAGAAGAAACAATCCGACATGCTCAAAATCCGCGGCAATTTGATTACGATGATCTTCCAAGATCCGATGTCTGCACTCAATCCGGTCTTTACGGTCGGTGACCAGATATCAGAAGCGCTGCGTATTCATAAAGGCTTGAAGAAGAAGGAAGCTTGGAGGCAAAGCATCGAGATGCTGCGCCGCGTCGGCATTCCCGCTCCGGAAATTCGCGCCAAGCAGTATCCGTATGAGATGTCCGGAGGCATGTGCCAGCGTGTCGTCATTGCGATGGCGCTCGCCTGCAACCCGGAGCTGCTGATTGCGGATGAGCCGACAACGGCGCTGGACGTAACGGTTCAGGCGCAAATTCTGGACCTGCTGCTCCAGTTGAAGAAAGAGTTCAACATGTCGATGCTGCTGATTACCCATGATATGGGCGTAGCAGCTGAGGTGGCAGACCGCATTGCGGTCATGTACGCGGGAACCGTAGTGGAAGAAGGAACGGTGAAGGAGATTTTCGATGGGCCTCGTCATCCGTATACGATTGGGCTGCTTAAATCCATTCCGGGCTTAGAAGGGGAACGGGGCGGTGATCTGTATACGATCAAAGGCTCGATTCCGCCGATCAGCCAGCTGCCGGAGGGTTGTCGTTTCCACCCGCGCTGTCCGTATGCCATGGATATTTGCCGTCATAAGGAGCCGGTGATGCAGACTTCACCATCGGGGCATAAGGCTGCATGCTGGCTGGATGATCATGATGGAGCAGATCCAAGGCCAGGCGCATTCAGCAGCCAAGAACTGAAAGTGACGATTAAGAGCAAGCTGGAGGTGGCACATTCATGAGCGGCCAATATTTGATCGAAGCCTCCAATGTGAAGAAATATTTCCCGATTAAGAGCGGCTTGCTGAACCGTGTCGTAGGACAGGTTAAGGCGATTGACGACGTTTCTTTCGGCATCCGGGCGGGAGAAACATTCGGTCTTGTAGGCGAGTCCGGCTGCGGCAAGTCTACGCTTGCCCGCGTATTGCTGAATTTGAAGCAGGCAACAGCCGGAGAAATTAAGTTCGAGGGCCGAAACATTCAAGAGGTAGGATCCGGCGAGCTTCGCAAGCTTCGGGAAGAGATGCAAATTATATTCCAGGATCCGTTCGGTTCTTTGAACCCGCGGTTTCTCGTTCGCGATCTGATCGGCGAGCCGCTCAAGGTTCACCGCAGAATGACGGCTAAGGAGATCGATGACCGCGTCGTGGAATTGATGGAGCTGGTCGGCCTGGATGCTTCGCGCCGCAATCGTTATCCGCATGAGTTCTCCGGCGGTCAGCGGCAGCGGATCGGCATTGCCCGGGCAATAGCGCTTAATCCCAAATTCATCGTGGCTGATGAAGCGGTATCGGCGCTGGACGTTTCGGTTCAGTCGCAGGTGCTCAATCTGATGGTGAAGCTGCAGAAAGAACTGGGGCTGACTTATCTGTTCATTGCGCACGGCCTTAACGTCGTTCGGCATATTTCCGATCGCGTAGGGGTCATGTACTTGGGCAAAATGGTCGAGGTTGGTCCAACCGAGGAGTTGTTCGCGAAACCGCTGCACCCTTATACTTCCGTGCTGCTGTCAGCCATTCCGCAGCCGACAACGGAGCGGAAGAAGGATCGCATCATACTGGAAGGGGATGTTCCGTCTCCGGCCAATCCGCCTTCCGGCTGCCGCTTCCACCCGCGCTGTCCGTTCGCGCAGGATCGTTGCAAGACAGAGGAGCCGAAGCTGCGCGTCATCATTGATGAACGGCAGGCAGCGTGTCACTATCCGTTGCAGAGCTAGATTATATAGAAGAAGCTGCCCCACAAGTGTAGGTGTACACTTTTGGGGCAGCTTTTTTTGTGCGTTATGGATGGGTGCCCAGCGAGATTGGATTCGGCGTACGTGTTGCCAATTCGAAGAGCGGTAATGGTTACCGCACATGTGCAGGCAATGGTGGTTTTGAGCGAAAGAGAGGTAATAGTTACCGCACATGAGCGGGCAATGGTGGTTTTGAGCGAAAGGGAGGTAATAGTTACCGCACAAGGGTGGGAAAGTAGTTCACCAAGGGATCTACATCGGCGGGGATTTGGGGAAACGATAGAAAGTAGCTCACCTAGGGATCTACATTAGTGGGGAATCGGGGGAATGGTTGAAAGTAGCTCACCTAGGGATCTACATCGGCGGGGATTCGGGGGAATGGTTGAAAGTAGCTCACCTAGGGATCTACATCGGCGGGGATTCGGGGGAGTGATAGAAAGTAGCTCACCTAGGGATCTACATCAACGAGGATACGGGGAAATGGTAGAAAGTAGCTCACCTAGGAATCTACATCGGCGGGCAATCGGGGGAATGGTACAAAGTAGCTCACCTGGGGATCTACATCAACGAGGATACGGGGAAATGGTAGAAAGTAGTTCACCTAGGGATCTACATCGACGGGGATTCGGGGAAATGGTAGCAAGTAGCTCACCTAGGAATCTACATCGGCGGGGATTCGGGGAAATGGTACAAAGTAGCTCACCTAGGGATCTACATCGGCGGGGATTCGGGGAAATGGTAGAAAGTAGCTCAACTAGGGATCTATATCAACGAGGATTCGGGGAAATGGTAGAAAGCAGCTCACGAAGTGATCTACATCGGCGAAAATTTCGAGGATTGCGGGAAAGGTTGCGCGCCTTCCAAAGTGGGGGCGTTGTCTCTGTTTTCACGCCCTTGCGTTTATCACAGGTGCTTTATGGAAAAAATTAACGTATTACTTACAAGGAGCCTGCCTATGGATGCACCCAAACAGTCACAACCGTTTTCCACCGTGCTGGCTGATAATAATCGAATGCTGCATGATATTTACACGGATTGCAAAGATGTGATGTTCCGTGAATTTTCAATCGGGGATACCACGGATGCATTTGTTGTATATATAGATGGTTTAGTCAATGTAGAGCTGCTGGATCAGCATGTCATCAGGCCTTTGCTGGAGCTGCCGGCTGAGGCATCCGGTGACATTACGTCGGAGCGGCTTGCTTCTATTCTGACGCTCTCTCTAGTGCTGGAGCACGATGCATTGGAAGATGCGATCGCATGTTTATCCAATGGTTGCGGGCTGCTCGTCATTGATGGCATGAAACAGGGCATTTCAATTGGCCTTGCCAAGTGGGAGAAGCGCTCCATCGAGGAGCCGGGAGCGGAAGCGGTCGTCCGCGGACCAAGGGAAGGGTTCACCGAGACCATTAGCGTCAACACGGCGATGATTCGCCGTAAAATCAAAACGCCTTCGCTCAAAATGGTTCCTTACTATCTCGGACGCCATACCCGCACGGAAGTGCTCATCTCGTTCATCGATGGCATCGCAGAGCCGTCATTGATCGAAGAGGTGCGCGAGCGTATCGAGAGTATCGATATTGACGGCATACTGGAGAGCGGCTATATCGAAGGATTGATTGAAGACAATCCCTTCTCGCCATTTCCGCAAATCCAAGTGACAGAACGGCCGGATGTGGTTAGCGCCTCCTTGTTGGAGGGTCGAGTCGCCATTCTCGTAGACGGTACCCCTTTCGTGCTGATTGCGCCTGCAACGCTGTTCACGATGCTGCAATCGCCGGAGGACTACTATCAGCGTTTCTTGATCGGTACGTTTATCCGGTGGCTGCGCTACCTGTTCTTTATCATTACGCTCATTCTGCCGTCCCTCTATGTGGCGATTATGACGTTCCACCAAGAGATGGTTCCCACCTCATTGCTGCTCAGCATCGCGAAATCCAGGGAGGACATCCCCTTTCCGGCGCTCGTGGAGGCCTTGCTCATGGAGATATCCTTCGAAGCGCTCCGCGAAGCGGGCGTACGCCTGCCAAGGCAAGTCGGCGCCGCCGTCAGTATCGTAGGCGCGCTGGTAATCGGACAAGCAGCGACTTCGGCCGGACTGGTATCCGCACCAATGGTCATGGTGGTTGCCATTACGGGTATCGCCTCATTCATGATGCCGCAGTACAGCAGCGGGATCGCGATTCGTATGCTGCGTTTTCCCATCATGGTGTTATCCGGCATGCTGGGGCTGCTCGGACTCATGCTCGGCGTCATTGTGGTCGTTATCCATCTGTGTTCCCTTCGCTCCGTTGGGATTCCATATCTGCAGCCGCTGGCGCCAATGAAAGGCAGCGAGCTGAAGGATGTGCTGGTGCGTGCACCGATTTGGATGATGCGCACGAGACCTTATCTATCGAAGAAAGCGCCGAACAAGACGAGAGTGGCGGATGGCCAGAAGCCGGGTCCGCCCCAAGGGAATGAGTCGCCATGATGGAGAAAGGCCGTATTTCGCCGCTGCAGCTCGCTTTTCTCATGCATCCCTATATTCTGGCTACGTTAGTATTAAGCGCGCCTTCCATATCCATGGTCACGGCGGGCCGCGATATGTGGGCAACTCCGATCCTTGCAGGATTACCCGCTTGCATGATTATCGGTGTTATGGTCGCTCTGCATCTCAGGTACCCGAACAAAACCTTTATCGAATATATCGAAACGATTCTGGGGCGTTACCTCGGCAAAAGCTTAGCGCTGATCTATGTGGTATCGATTATTTACACCAACGCGATGGTGCTTCGCCAATATGGCGAATTCATTGCCACGACTTTTCTCATTCAGACGCCGATGATCGTGATCGTCATTTGTTTGATGATCGTTTGTGCCTATGCCCTGTATATGGGGCTCGAAGCGTGGGCTCGTGCAGCTCAGCTGCTCATTCCGATCGCGCTCATCATTATCCTTGCGATGCTAATTATTATGATCCCGGATATGAAATGGAAGGAAATGTACCCGGTTATGGAGTACGGACCGCTCCCCCTGCTCAGAGGCTCGATTCTTCCTGCTTCTTGGTTTTCGCAGTACTTCATCATCTCGATGTTCCTGCCTTACCTGACTAAGAATAAAGGCAAGGCGCTCAAATGGTCGTTGATCAGCGTGGCATCCGTCACCATGACGTTGGTATTGATCAACGTTTCCATATTGTTCATGTTCGGTAACTTGAGCAAAGCGTTCAACTATCCGTTTCTCGTCGCAGTTCGCTATATTTCGTTATCGGACTTCCTGGAACATATCGAATCGTTGCTGATGGCCACTTGGTTGATAGGAATCTTCATTAAGGTGACCGTTAATTTCTATGGGACGGTCCTGTGGACCGCCCAGTTCCTGAAGCTGCCGAATTATCGTACGATCATTGCGCCTATTGGGTTATTGGTTATCCTCGTCAGTATATGGTGTGCACCTAACTATCAAATGCTGCGCCAAGTCTTGGGTACCAGCGTGCCAGTCTACACCTTTCTCTTTCAACTGTTCGTTCCTGCATTGCTGCTCCTAATCGCGATTCTCAAGGGGAGGAATAGTCATGAAAGCTAAGTGGCGTTCTCGTATTCTCCTGCTAGCCTTGTGCCTATGCTGGCTGCTTATGCTCTCGGGTTGCTGGGACCGTATCGAAATCAACGATCTTGCGCTGATAACGGGAGCTGCAATCGATAGGACAAGCAGCAACGAAGTCGATTTGTCCTTGCAAATTTATGTGCCCAGAGCAGCGGGAGGAGGCGGATCGGGCATGGGAGATAAAGGGGGGAGCGGATCTTCCAACACATTCGTGCTTACATCATCCGGGGTGAATATTGCCGATGCCTTATCCCATGTGCAGGACAAGCTTTCGAGGAAGCTGTTCTGGGGACATGCCGAAGTCATCATCTTTGGCGAGGAAGCGGCGAAACTTGGCATCCGCGACGATGTGGATTATCTCATGCGAGCCCCTCAGCCCAGAGAACGTGCCTATATTTATGTCTGCCGTAACAAGGCGCGGAGCGTCTTGGCATTCCAGTCTACCTTGGAGCGAGATACATCGGAGGTATTGCGGGAGCTTGCGAAGAGCAAAACCACCATGAGCTTTACGCTGGCCGAGGTCTCCGAAATGCTGACAGAGAAGGCCGATGCCTTTGCATTGCCATGGCTAAGGGAGCTAAAGCCGCCTAATTCAGCTAACATCGGGTCGGCCCGCTATCAGAATGGAACGGCGATCTTCAAAAACGGCCGTATGGTCGGCATTGTTGACGAGCAAACGACGAGAGGCCTTCTGTGGCTTCGGAATGAAATCGAATATGGGGTCGTAACGGTCGTTCCGAAAGGAGAAGAAGGGACCCTATCCGTGCAAATGCTGAGAAGCCAAACCAAGCTCATCCCGCATATAAGCGACGGAAAGTGGAGTATGACGGTACGTATTCATTCGGAGAACGATACCCTGCAGAATACGACCAGCATCAATTTGGCTTCCAGCGAAGCAGGCGTCAAGAAGGTGGAGCTTGCGCTTGAGCAGGACATGAAGAAGCAGATCAGAAATGCGCTTAAACGAATTCAATTGGGCATGCAGGCAGATGTATTTGACTTTGCAGGGGAATTTCACCGGGCTTATCCGAAAATATGGCAGGAAACGGAGAATGACTGGGATGAGCAATTTCCGAAGGTGGAGGTTAAGATTGAGCCGGATGCCGTCTTGCTGCGCCCGGGATTGTCTAATGTAACAGCAAGAACCAGCGATTAGGAGCAGAGATTATGACTTGGAAATCCATTCCCGCTTTATTGACATGCAGTTTAATTGTATCCATCTTCCAGTGGTATTGGGTACGCAATGCTCCGAGAAAAGAGCGGATCGCTTATTTTTCTTTATTGGCGATCGGCTTTGGTCTTGGTGCGCTGCTGTATGTCTACCCTAGCCTTCCGGGTCCATCGGAGCTTTTGGAGCTATGGTTTGGACCTTTTGGCAGGCTGCTGATCGGCAGCGGACAGGGACAATCATGAAAGAGATGCGAATCGGCGGCAAGCAGCTGTTCTGGTTGATCGCGACCATGCAAGCAGGCATGACCATATTGCTGACCATTAACCCGGCTCTGGTAACCGCCAAGCAGGACGCATGGCTGTCGATGGTGATCGCAAGCGTCTTTGGCGTGTTTATTGCTTTTGTGAGCGCGCGGCTCAGTCAACTGTATCCCGGAAAGACCTTCGTGGAATATGTGCTGCTCATTGTCGGCAAATGGGCAGGCCATGTGCTCATCTTCCTGTACTTCCTGTACTGGTACAGTGTTCTGGCGATCATCTTACGCCAGTATGCGGAGTTTATTGCAGCCACGATATTGCCGAGAACACCCATGGTAGTTACGATTCTCGGCATGCTCTTTGTCGCGATCTATGTGGCGAGTGCCGGAATTGAAGTCATTGCGCGCTGCAGCGAGGTATTCGGCCCTTTTATCCTGCTTGGCATCTTCGTGCCGCTGATCTTGAGTTCCAAGGGTTTTAGTTGGAATCACATTCTCCCGGTTTATAGCGATACGGGAATCAAAACGATCATTCAAGGCTCACTCCCGACGACGACCTTTTTAGGCGATTGCATTATTCTCATTATGCTGTTTGCCTTCGTTTCGAAACCGAAATCGGGCACGAAGCCGGCCATGCTTGGCGTAGGGACGGCAGGCTTCCTGACGTGCGTCTCGACCTTTCTGCTGGTGGCGGTCATCGGTTATGGTGCAGGCGCGGGTCTGACCTATCCGTTCTTCAACTTAATCCGCTACATGACGTATTTTGATTTCCTTCAAAATCTGGACTCGCTTGTCGTCGCCATCTGGATCATAAGCGTGTTTCTTAAAGTCTCGCTTTATTTCTTCGTCAGCACGTATGGGACCGCCCAGTGGCTGGGCGTAAAGAAGTGGAAGCGGCTCATGTGGGGGGTAGCCCCTTTCGTCCTGCTGCTTGCTTTTATACCCCGAGATTTCATCGAAAGCTCGGTCTATTTTCCGCAGAAAATTGCCATTCCGTATCTGCTTCCGGTTCATTGCGTAGGTGTGCCGCTTCTGCTTTGGGGCATTGCTAAGCTGAGGTTAAGAGGCGGCAGCGCCGAAGGCAGAAAATAACTATTGCGGACAAGGGAGCAAACGGGGATACTTGTTCTATACAATCATAGACGGATCTACTTAGACTCCCTCCCGCAGCTGCGTCAGAGGGAATTTTAACGTTTATGGAATGGAAGGAACATTTCGGAAATGGCAACGACGGATTTTTTCGCAAGAAAGAAAGAGGAACTGGGCGTTCTGCTCAATGAGGTGCAGAAGCAGGCCGTTATGCACACCGAGGGTGCGCTGCTGCTGCTGGCATCGCCCGGTTCAGGGAAAACAACGACCATCATCATGCGAATCGGCTACCTAATTGAAGTGAAACGCGTCCATCCCTCGCGTATCAAGGCGGTTACGTTCAGTAAAGCCTCTGCGCAGGATATGAAAGACCGGTTTAGCCGGTTTTTCCCGGAGATGCCTTCAGGCAGTGTCGATTTCTCTACGATACATAGTCTCGCATTCGAAGTCATGCGGGAATATTTGCGCCGCTCGCATACTTCCTTTCAAATTATAGAAGGCGCAGTAGAGATAGAAGTCGGCGAAGGAGAGAATGAGCCAACCGGCGGTTCCGATGAGCATAATCCGCCTCTTCATAAGAAGCTGATCCTTCGTGATCTTTACCGAAAGGTTCGAGGCGATAACATAACGGAAGAGCAGATGGAAGAACTCACTACCTATATCAGTTTCATCAAGAACAAGCTGGTGCCCGAAGCCGAGTGGGCGAGCGTGAAATGCGATGTTCCGGATGCAGCCCTTCTGTTGAAGGAATACGAAGCGTTCAAACGTACGCGAAGCGACAAGCTGCTCGTCGACTATGATGATATGCTCGTTATCGCGAACCGCGCGCTGGAGCAGAGCAATGAGCTCCTCTGGAAGTACCAGAACAAGTTCGATTACGTACTGACGGACGAAAGCCAGGATACGTCCTTGGTGCAGCATGCCATTATCGAGAAGCTGGTGCGCAGGCATGGCTGTTTGTGCGTCGTTGCCGATGATGACCAGAGTATCTATACGTGGCGCGCGGCTGAACCGCAGTATTTGCTGGATTTTAAACAGGTATACCCGGATGCGGCGATACTCAAGATGGAGCAGAACTACCGTTCCTCGCGTAATATCGTGAGCATTGCGAACCGGTTCATCAAACGAAACCACAACCGCTATGATAAAAATATGTTTACCCGCAATCCCAGCAACCGGCCGATTCAAATTAAGAGTTTGGCCGATTATAAGGTGCAGGCTAAGTATGTGGCAGACAAGGTGGCGCTGATCGAGAATTTGCGAGAGACGGCCGTACTCTATCGGAACAACTCGTCTTCCATCTCGCTCATGAACGAATTCGATCGCAGAGGCATTCCGTTCTATATGAAGGACGGCGACAACCGTTTCTTCTCCCACTGGATTCTGGAGGACATCCTGAACTTCATGCGCATGGCGTATACGGACAAACGGCCGGATTTGCTGGAGAAGATTCATACGAAGCTGAACGGCTATATTACCAAAACGCAAATGGCGGCGCTCAGCCACATTCAGAACAATGAGTCCGTCTTCGACAACTTGATTCGTTTCGTGCCGCTGCAAGACTACCAGCCGAAACAGCTGCAGGATTGCAAGGATACGTTTGCTTCGCTGAAGGAGACGGCACCGCAATCGGCGATTCGAACGATCCGCTATAAGCTGGGATACGAGAAAGCGCTGGAGAAAATGTGCGAGCGTCTCGGTTTCCGCAAAGAGAATTTGATCGGCATCCTCAATACGCTAGAGGATATTGCAATTGGATTGGAGACGCTGGAGGATTTCGCGAATCGGCTCAAGTACCTGGAGGCGGTCATGAAGGCGTCCAAACGCAACAAGAGCGCCAATGCCGTTACCTTCTCCACGCTGCACAGCGCCAAGGGCTTGGAGTTTGAGCGTGTGTATATCATTGATCTGATTGACGGCATCCTTCCGTCTAACGATGATATGAAGAAGGTGGAAGGCGAAGTTTCGCCGGAAATGGAAGAAGCGGTTCGGCTGTTCTACGTCGGCATGACACGGGCGAAACAGCAGCTTGTGCTGCTGACTTACGGACAACGGGACGGGGAAGAGGTCCGGGAGTCCCAATTCTTGACGGCTGTTCGTTATCTTCAGACGCCTCCGGGCGCGGAACAGACTGCGGCTGCATCGGCGCAAGTGGCTGCATCGAGTGCCGGCGGGGGCGTTGTCGGACGGACAAGAGCCGGAGCAGCCCGTAAAACTTCCGGAACGGTGACGGTTACGAGCGGCTCCGCGCAGTTTGTGCCGCCGAATCCGAAGGCGCTGAAGAGCGTTTCATCCTTGAAGCCGGGTCAGCAGGTGAAGCACCGCGTGTTCGGCAGCGGGGAGCTGATCGCGGTTGGAGCGGAATTTATCGAGATCCGATTTACGACAGGCGTTCGTAAATTGTCGGTTGCCGCTTGTCTTGAAATGGGGTTGCTTGAGCTGCACTAGTTGTCTTCTTTTTTGGACGGTCTCCGCATAAGCTAGCTTGGAGTGGAGATGTGGAGACCGCCCACGAAGGAGGACGTCGCATGCGCAAATGGGGAAGACGGGGCTGGCGAAGCAGCGGCAGGCGGCGCCGTTCCCGATCCCAGTCGCCCAGGAAGAAGATAAGCAGACGCAAGCTGCTGATCTTCTTGATGCTGCTGTTTATTCTGTTCTTCGCGCAGACGTTTATCTTCATTGAGCGCAACTTACAAGGCCCGCTTATGACTGTCGCCACCGTACGCGTGAAGCAGGTGGCTACGCAATCGATCAACAAAGCGATTACGGAACAGGTTGCCGGGAACTCCAATGCGGATAAGCTGATCGATTGGAAGACGAACGCCAGCGGCAAAATTTCCGGCTTCATGCTCAACTACGCCGAGCATATGCGGATCACGTCCGAGACGATCGATACCGTGCAAACGACGCTGAACAAGATGGGCGATATCCCGGAGCGGATCCCTCTTGGCCAGGCGCTCGGGAGCGCGATTATCGCTTCTTTCGGTCCGCGCATTCCCGTGAAGTTTGAGCCGATCGGAGCGGTGAAGGTCGATCTGAATACGCGGCAGAAGGATGCCGGAATCAATATGATTTTGGTTGAAGTCTATATGCACATTGTGGCAGAGGTTTCGATCATTATCCCGTTTGATACAAAGCCGGAGCTCGTCGAAACCGAAATTCCGATTTCGTATCTGCTCGTCGTTGGCGACGTGCCGATGTACTATTACGATAATAAAGGCAATCCCGTCGGGGATTCTGCGCCGGGTGCGCCGAATATTTCATTGCCGATGGAACAAAGCGGAGACGGGGTATCCACGACAACGGAGACGCATGACGCGGAGGGGAACAGCGGCGGTAATGCTGATGTGCCGACGCTTGCGCCGACAGACGAACCCTAAACAAAGAGCGCTAATCAAGGCGTAGGCCTGTTTGATTAGCGCTCTTTGTTTACTTTCTGCGTAACCTGCGCCGTTCTTCTCGCTCCCACTGCCTCAGCATCGGATAAGGATCGAACGACCACTCCACTAACCCGCGGTCGCGGTATACGCCGTAATGCAGGTGCGGAGGGAATTTGCCTTGCGTTCCGGGCTTGCCATACCCCGAGCTGCCGACCCACCCTACAACTTGGCCGGGCTTTACGACGCTGCCGACGGCTAATGTCTTGTCATAGCCGGACAGATGCGCATAATAATGATAGTAATTATTGAGGTCACGGATGCCAAGACGCCAGCCTCCATAAGGGTTCCAGCCCTTTATCTCAATAATGCCGTAGCAGGTGCTGCGAACCGGAACACCATGATTTGCGAAAATATCGGTACCTTCATGAATCCGGTAGCCTCCCCAGCTGCGGCGGGTTCCCCAAGTTCCCTTGTAGGAATAATTAGTTCCGACCGGGACGGGAAAAGCATGCTCGAACAAATCCAGCTTGTCGTAAGTGGCATACAAACGAGCGAACTGGCGGATACGCTGAACCGCCCTGGTATTGTGGTAATACTGCCACAGACCGATGGAAAAATCATCCTCTTCTGTGCCGAATTGCATGAAATGATTGGCTACAGAATACAGTAAATCTGTGTCATTCGTGCGTATCGCACGCCCGTCACCATCCCCATCGACGCCAAGTCCGCTGAACCACCGAATTGAAGCGGGCGACTCATCCGACATGTCGGGATTGAGCGCGCCGGCCCAAGCGCTCTCGGTCATAAAGATTCCGATGTATTGGCCCAGCTGCTCTCTCGTCTTGGGGCGGGCTCTGGTCATGGTTCGCTCGTACTGGTCGACGGCAGCCAACCGGTACCAGGGAATACGGGTTACGATGCTAATTTCATCGTACAGCTCTCTTCGTTTGGCGAAAGCATCGTCTTTGGGCGCCGTGTCCTTCGCACCCGCGTAAGCAGCGGTGCCTTGCGGAAGCCCTGCCATCACCAACATCACCAAGAATAGGCGTATTACAAATGATCTCAGATGTATCAGCCTCCACACGCGCCAACTAACAAAACTTTCATTTTAGGTTTCGGTCGAATGTCTGAAATGGGTGCAATTGGTTTGAACTGCCCTGCTGTTATGATTTGCAAATCATTGGTTTTTATCCGAAACGTGCTATAATAAGACGCAGAGATTACAGAAAGCAGGTACACCTTCCATGAAGACTAAGCTCACCGAAAGAGCGCCGAAGCCGGATTGGCTTCGTATTAAATTAGCGACAGGCGGCAATTATGCCGAAATTAAAGAGATGATGCGCACCAAAACCTTGCATACTGTATGCGAGGAAGCGCGTTGTCCGAATATTTATGAATGTTGGGCGAATCGGACGGCCACGTTCATGATTCTGGGCGATATATGTACACGTGCATGCCGATTCTGCGCAGTGAAGACAGGCTTGCCGACCGAGCTCGATTTGCAAGAGCCGGAACGCGTAGCGGAAGCTGCCGAGCAGATGGGCTTGAAGCATTGCGTTGTCACTTCGGTTGCGCGCGATGATCTGGCTGACGGCGGCGCGATGATTTTCGTTGAGACGATCAAAGCCATTCGCAAACGTTTGCCGTTTTGCAGTGTAGAAGTGCTGATTCCGGATTTTATGGGCAATTGGGACGCGCTGCAGGCGGTTATGGATGCGAATCCGGATATTCTCAACCACAACATTGAAACCGTTGCCCGGCTTTCCAACCGCGTACGCGCGAAAGCGAAGTACGCTCGTTCGATGGAGCTGCTGAAGCGGGCCAAAGAAATGAAGCCGAATATTCCGACGAAATCCAGCATCATGCTTGGCGTCGGCGAGGAATGGGACGAAATTTTGCAGGCAATGGATGATCTGCGTGCGGTGGATTGCAACATATTGACCCTGGGCCAATACTTGCAGCCTTCACCGAACCACTTGCCGATCGAGCGATATGTGCATCCAGACGAATTCGCGAAGCTTAAAGAAGAAGGACTCAAACGCGGCTTTAGCCATGTGGAATCGGCACCGCTCGTACGCAGCTCGTATCACGCGCATGAGCAAGTGAAATCCGCAGCACAGGCCGAGCCTGCATCCCTGTGAGAAGGAGTGAGAAGCAGACTTGATCCATATCAGCGGCAGAACCTACGAATTAATACATGAGAACAGAAACGGCTGGAATTTCGAAGCCTTTCGAGAGCGATTCAGTGAAGTACTGGAACGATACGATTACGTAATCGGTGATTGGGGATATAATCAGCTTCGGCTCAAGGGATTCTTTCGGGATAATCATCCGAAGGTGACGCGCGAGAGCGCGTTCTCTTCGATGACGGATTATATTAATGAGTATTGTAATTTTGGATGCGCCTACTTCGTGTTGGAGAAGCAGGCGGGTGGTGCCAAATCCGTTGAAGACGGCGATATGAGCGAAGATCACGATGGCGAAGCTTACGAAACGGCTGACGGCGTGGAAGCTTATGTAACCGCATCCCGTGCCGTCGCTGCCGGTCAAGCCGCAGATGCTCCGGTTTCGGAGCACCAGCAGGTGAAGTTCATGCCGCGGCATGAGCGGGATCAACGCAGAGAGCAGCAGCGCAACAGCAACCGTAAGGATCCGGCGAAGGATCCGGAGAAGGAAACGCCTCGCGAGGGACGCAAACCTTTCAATAAGGACCGTGAGCACGGCAAGCCGGCTGCGCGGAACAATCAGAATGAACGTTCGGAGCGCGGCGAGCGTCATGAACGCGGCGAACGCAATGAACGTGGTGATCGTGGAGAACGCAGCGAGCGCAACAATGAGCGTTCTGATCGCGGCGGCGAGCAGCGTTCAGAGCGGAATGAACGTCCGGATCGGCCGGAACGGAATCGCAACAAACGCCCTCATTTTAACCAGAAGGCTCCCGTTGCGGCCGCATCGGAGAACCCTTCCCATCCGCCCCAAGGGCGTGGCGGCAAGGAACAGAGCCCTAAACATTAAATGAAAAGGCCAGTCTCAAAAGTGATTTCACTTTTGAGACTGGCCCTTTTTTGTTATGCGGGGCTCCCATGTAGATCTCCTGGCGCGCTACATGAGCTCGATTCGCAGAATTCGCACTTATGTAGATCTCCTGGTGTGCTACATGAGCTCGATGCGTCGAATTCGCTCCCATGTAGATCTCCTGGCGCGCTTTATGAGCCCGATTCGCAGAATTCGTTATAAATAATACCCTGCCCCCAATACATGGGCAGGGTATCTCCAATTAACAATTATAAATACTGCACATTATACAGCCGTGCGTAAGCCCCTCCGCTGCGCATCAGCTCGTCATGCCGGCCTTGCTCTACAATATGGCCGTGCTCGATGACGACGATGAGATCGGCATGCGTGATCGTCGAGAGCCGATGCGCCACGACCAGCGTTGTTCGGTTCTGCGAGAGCTCCGCGAGGGACTCCTGGATGGCGTGCTCGGACTCCAGGTCAAGCGCCGAGGTCGCCTCATCCAGCACGAGGATGGCGGGATCCTTCAGGAACACGCGGGCAATCGCGATCCGCTGCTTCTGACCGCCGGAGAGCTTGACGCCTCGCTCGCCGATTTCCGTGTCATAGCCTTTGGGCAGCGACATGATGAACTCATGCGCATTGGCTCGCCTTGCAGCGTCATAAATCTGCTCCTCCGTTCTATTCGGATTGCCAAGCAGGATATTCTCGCGTGCAGAGCCGCTGAACAAGATGTTATCCTGCAGCACCATCCCGATCTGCGAACGGAGGCTATGCTGGGTCACGCCGCGGATAGGCTGGCCGTTAATCGTTATTTCGCCCTCTTGCGTATCGTAGAAGCGAGCAAGCAAACTGACCAATGAGGATTTGCCGCCGCCGCTCATACCGACTAACGCGACGGTATGGCCTCTTGGAATGTGCAAGTTGATATTGCGCAGCACCCAGTCGCTTTCATTGTGATAACGGAACGATACATTGCGGAAATGAATATCTCCTTGCTCCGCGCGCAAAGGGACGGCGTCAGGCGCATCGGTGATTTCAGCCTGCTCGCCGAGCAGCTCCATGACACGCTCCAGCGATGCCGATGCTTGAGTGAGCTCGGTCGAGGAGTTGACGAGCCGGCGAAGCGGCGCGTACAGTCGATCGAGATAACCATAGAAGGCGACAAACTCGCCTAACGTAAGCGAGCCTTGCACAACGAAATAACCGCCGCAGGCCAGCACCAGGAGGGGAGCGATCTCGGTCAGCGTATTAATAATGGACTGCGTCAACGCATTCCACCGCGTTAAGGCGAAGGCGCGCTCCAGAAACGTTTGATTCCGATTGCCGAATTGCTGTTGTTCGTAGGACTCCAAAGTAAAGCTTTTCACCACGGGAATGCCGTTCACATGCTCATTGAGATAACCCTGCATCTCAGCCATCGCTTGGGATCTCGAACGGGAATAACCTCGCAGCCGTTTGTACAGCTTCTTCACCGCATAGCCGTAGAAAGGCAGAATGGCAATAGCCACAAATGTCAGCGCGACGTTCATATTAAACATGATGACGAGCGCAATGACAAGCGTGAACATATCGAGCCAAACGTTCATCAGACCCGTCTCGACGAGCGACTTGGTCTGCTCGGCGTCGTTCATCATTCGCGAGATAATCTCGCCGGATTTGCGGTTCTGGTAGAACCGGATGGACAACCGCTGCAAGTGTGCGTAGAGCTTGTTCCGCAAGTCAAAAAGCACGCGGCTCGTCGTTAGCTGCGCGAAATATTGACGGTAATATTCGACCGGATACCGGACTACGACGAAGAGCAGGAAAGCAAGTCCCACCGCCTTAAACAGCTTTGAGGTTTTGTCATCAACCGAGAGATCGGCAAGCAGCACATCGTCGACGACATATTTGAGAAACAAAGGAAGCGTCAGCGGAATCGCGAATTTAATGATGCCAATCGCCAGCGTAATCGCAATCAGCCAGCGATAAGGTTTAACGATTTGGAGATAGGCGCGAAAATGGTTCATCTATTTCACGTCGTAACCAAGAAACGCTTCGCGCACCCGGTTCCAGAACGGGAATGGACGGTAGCGTGCGAAGCTAACCTTGCGTGAAGCCACGCTGCACCGAATGGTGCGGATATCGTCCCGTTTAATGATAAGCTGGTCAACCGTCAGCTGCAGCCGCTGATCCTTGCGTGGAATGATGTCGCAGTGATGATGCTGCGGCAGAACGAGCGAAGACCCCAGCGTTCGGTAAACCCGGTTATTAATGGATGCAATTTCGGCCAGCTGCAGCGATTCGATCGACGGATGAATGATCGCGCCGCCCAGGCTTTTGTTATATGCCGTGCTTCCCGATGGCGTCGAGACGACAATGCCGTCACCACGGAACATTTCAAACATCTCATCATTAACGTTTATTTGAGCGACCAGCATATTGTCGAGGCCTTTAAGTGTAAATTCGTTCAGCGCCGTATGCGTCACTTTGCCTGCGTCTGTGTCCAGCTCAATCTGGGCAAGCGGGTAGCGTACGATGCGCGGTTCGCTTTCCGCCATCATGCGGACCAGCTCTTCCAATTCGTCGGCTTTCCAATCGGCGAAGAATCCGAGATGACCGGTATGTATGCCTATAAAAGCAAGGTCATCGATTCTGTCCACATACGTGTGGAATGCCTTCAAGAGCGTTCCGTCGCCGCCGATGGAGATGACCATTTCCGGACTCTCGTCATTGCGTATTAATCCTCGTGCTGCTGCAAGCTCATGAAAACGAGTGACAAGCTCTTTCGATAACTTATCGCCTCTGTCAATTACGACATAATTCAAATATAGGCGCCCCTTCCGCGCAGTTAATACTTGAATCATAGCGGATATCTGTGGCGAATTCAATGTTAAAGCGCCGGACCGAGCGCACCCCAAAGCAGATAGATTAAGCAGGTGGCGATACAGCCATGCAAGAATCGAGCGATCAGAAAAGGCTTGTAGCGCAGATCGGTATGGCTGAGAAGACTGGCGATTTGAGCATGAACGGACAAGCCGCCCCAAGATAGGATGAATGCGGCGATAGCCGCTTGGTGGACAAGGCCGCTGCTGACCGCTTCGCCTGCGGAACGTGCGCCGAGCGTAACCTCGAAGATGCCGTTCACTACGGCGTCGGAGAGAGCAGGCGGAACATGAATCAGGCTGAGCAAGGACTGAACGCCTTGTGCCAATACATGGATACCCCCGGCCTGCCGAAGCAGTTCCATCATGACGGAGAAGACAACTACCAGGCCGCCGACTACGATCATGAGCCGCAGCGCAGCCTGTATGGCGTCTTGAAGGAGAACGCCGAAATTGCGCCCATCCATTAAGCGGGCGAAGTGCATCGCGTGTATAGCCTCGGAGAGGCGGCTTTTTCGCTTGCCCGGCGCGCTGTTGGTGCCCTTTCCTTCCGTAGCGTGGCGTGTCGACTCTGCCTTGCGGTCATGAAATCGCATCAGCAGCCCGATGATGAGACCGCCGCCATAATGGGCCGCGGCCAGAACCGGCGCCAGCGCGACATTGTGGAAGAAGCCCACGGAAACGGCGCCGATGAGGAAAATAGGGTCTGAGGTTGTCGTAAACGCCACGAGCCGCTCGCCCTCCGACCGGTTTATAAGCTTTTGTTCCCAGAGCTGGGCCGTAAGTCTTGCCCCTACGGGATAACCGGATGCATACCCCATCGTCACGACGAAACCGCCTATACCGGGTATACGGAAGAGCGGTCGCATGAGCGGATCCAATATTTTGCCGAAGAAATGTACGATACCGAGTCCAAGCAGCAGCTCTGAAATAACGAAGAAGGGAAATAGGGCCGGGAACAGCACTTCCCACCAGATGGAGAGCCCCCGAATGGAAGCACCCAGCGCCTCGGCGGGGAAGCCAATCATCAGCAGAACGAGCAGAACAGCCGACCAAGCCGGTATGATAGACGGGCGAAGCAAGTAACGAACGACATGCACGAGGAGGCCCTCCTTGAAATCGTAAAATGCCTACTACTACTGCTATATGTGGGGGAGAGGACAAACATCACTTGTCCGAAAAAATGCTTGGTGTTTAGGGGATGTAACGGAGGGGTAAACGTGCTGTAATAGGGTTGTAATCTGGTAAAAAAAGTTTAGAAAACGCTTGCAAAACAATATGTTATTTTTATTCTGGGTATGCTACAATTGTCTTACATCAATCGAACGCCATGGGGTGATGACTAATGAGTATAATTGCTGGCATCCTCGTCTGTGCATTCATTTACGTCATCCGTGAGTCCTTGATGGCTCCCGGAGAAGAGGATTACGAAAGCTGATTTATCCCGACTCTTATTCGTACCAACTACTACTGCCGTAATGCCCTCTTCCTAGAGGGCATTTTTTTGTATGCCTATAGATTCATGTTTTATGTTAAAATAATTTAAAGAGTATGCTACAAAAGACCTAAAAATCGGAGTGAGTTATGACGATGAATAACTATAGTACTATATATGAGGCTGTTGGAGGAGTTGCCGGTATTAAAGGCATCGTCGAATCCTTCTATCCTAAGGTTCTGAAGAATCCATTGATTGGCCCTTTATTTCCACCGAATATTCAACCTGTCATGGAGAAACAAACGATGTTTCTGACGCAGTTCTTCGGCGGTCCTTCTTTGTATTCGGATGAATATGGACATCCCATGATGCGGGCAAGGCATTTGCCGTTTCCCATAACGCCGGAACGCGCGGAGGCTTGGCTTGGCTGCATGCGGGAAGCCCTTGCCGAAACGGACCTGCCTGCCGAGCTGCAGGAAGTTATGCTTGACCGTTTATCTGGACCGGCTCATCACTTTATTAATCAACAACCATAACCATAGGGAGACGTGACGAAATGGATCCACTCTATTTAACATCAATAACTTGCATTTGCTGTGAGTCCACCTACAAGACGTCACGTGTACGCCCGAGCTTTAAGAAACCATCCGGCCGGGATACCGATTTCTGCTCCCATTACAAGACGGAATTTAATCCTGATTTCTACGTCGTACGCGTATGTCCGAAATGCGGGTTCTCTGCTACGGAGAGCGGCAAGACGGCAATGACGACAGCTCAGAAACATCTCTACCAAGAGACGCTGGGAAGCCGCTGGAGTTATCGCGATTACGGCGGCACGCGCACGAAGGAGCAGGCGCTGGAATGCTACAAGCTTGCGCTTATCTGCGCCGGCATTATTGACGAGAAGGAGCGCGTCATAGCGGGTATCCTTCATCATATCGCATGGCTGTATCGGTATGAGAATTTGAAGGAGCAGGAGCTGCGCTTCCTACGCCACGCACTGGATGCCTACGTCGCCGTTTTTGAAACGGAGAGCGGGTCGCTCAACAATGCGAAGCTGATGTATTTGATCGGGGAGCTGAATCGCCGCATCGGTGAGCCGAATGCAGCGGTTAAGTGGTTCTCGCGGGTCGTTAATGACAAGCGGATTGAGGATGCTTCCATGATCCGGGCATGCCGCGATCAATGGCAGCTGCTTCGCGAGCAGCAGCAGTTTGGCGATAATTATGAGGATGAGCCTGCCGCGATGAACGCGTAAGGATATAATAAAGCCGTCCGAGCTTCGTGCTCGGGCGGCTTTTTGGTGTTCGCGGAAATGAAATTAAGCGTGGCGCAGCGCCGTGTCCGTCAGGAGATAGTCCTGGTCTGCATCGATCACCGTTACCCGGTTATGGCAGCAAGGGAAGACGAGAAGCTTCTTCTTGCCTGTGCGAATATCGCCAAGCTCTTTGGGTCTGAGGGGCAGCAGGATATTGTCTTTCTTGCAGAACGGGCAGCTCGGCACATACACGTCTTTCATAATGATGTCATAAGGCCAGGCACGCTCAAAAGGAATCACGGCGTGGAATCTCCTTTATCCTCTGTGTCGTTTGCGGCATTCTTCGCAAGCTCGGCAATCTTTTGCAGCAAAATATGTTTTGGCATATGCATCAAATGCTCCAGCGGAACATTCAATTCCTTCGCCAGCTTTACCGCGGTTTCCGCTGAGAGCTGTAAGGGTTGAGACATCGTAAACACTCCTTATCGTTGGGGCTTGTCTGCATATGCAGCGCCCAGATCTGCATAGGATGGTAAATGGGACAATGATCACGTTATAATTCAGTTATACACTGCGACGATAGAATTCGCAACGCGCAGATAGAGGAGGCTCCTATGCAAACTACATTACCCACAACTTGGAATTTAGAAAATATCTATGCGGGAGGTTCCGGTTCTGCCGCATTTAACGAGGAACTAAACGGAATGGAGCGCGATATCGATGTCCTGACACGTGAACTGTCTGCGGCGTCAGCGAGCGGTGCGCCTGCATCCCCGGATCAGCTGTCAGGCTGGACGGAAGCGGTTCAATCGATTTTGCTGCGGATTCGTCAGTCGGATTCCTTCGTGGGCTGCTTGCAAGCGCAGCAGATGAAAGATACGGCGGCAAACGGGCTTAATGATCGGGTCAAAACGTTATCGGCTAAGTTCAACGGGGCATTAACAAACTTTGATGAGCTGCTGCTGCGGACAGACGATGAGAGCTGGGGGAACTGGCTGCACACTGCCGATGCGTCACCGGTTGCTTTCGTACTGAATGAGCGACGTGAAGCAGGTAAAGAGAAGCTGCCGCCTCAATTAGAAGCGCTGGCTGCGGAGCTGGCGGTAGATGGTTACCATGGCTGGGGCGATTTCTACAACACGATCGTTTCGCGTGTTCGCTTCGAAGTCACTGAGAATGACGGGACCGTTAAGCAGCTTTCTGCCGGCCAAATGCACAATCGGCTGAGTCACAGCGACCGCAGCGTGCGCGAGACTGCTTTCGCGGAGTGGGAGCGCGAATGGTCGGAACAGGGCGATCTGTGCGCAGATACCATTAACCGCATCTCAGGCTTCCGGTTGAAGCTGTATGAGAAGCGCGGCTGGACTTCGGCACTCAAGGAGCCGCTTGCGATTAACCGCATGAGCGAGGCTACGCTGAATGCGATGTGGGATGCCGTAACCGAAGGCAAGCCGCGTCTTGTTCGCTATATGGAGCGCAAGGCAAAGCTGTTGGGCCTCCCTCGGCTGGATTGGCATGATGTCAGCGCTCCGCTCGGTTCGGCGAGCAAGACAGTACCGTACGGCGAGGCGGCGGCGTTCATAACGGGACAGTTCCGCGCGTTCAGTCCGGATCTGGCAGCGTTCACGGAGATGGCGTTCCAAGAAGCGTGGATCGAAGCGGAGGATCGTCCCGGCAAACGTCCGGGCGGGTTCTGTACTTCGTTTCCCAAGAGTGAGGAAACGCGGATTTTCATGACCTACTCCGGTACGCCGTCGAATATCTCGACGCTTGCTCATGAGCTGGGTCATGCCTATCATCAGCATGTAATGAATGATTTGCCGCCTCTTGCGCAGGAGTATGCGAGCAACGTGGCCGAAACGGCGTCAACTTTTGCGGAGATGCTCGTATCTGACTCCGCGTTGAAGGCGGCGGTTAGTCCGGAAGAGAAACTGGCTTTGCTCGATGATAAGCTGAATAATGCGGTTTCTTATTTTATGGATATTCACTCCCGGTTCTTGTTCGAGAAGAAATTCTATGAGCAGCGGAAGCAGGGCATGCTGACCAAAGAAGACCTGAGCAAGCTGATGGAAGAGGCTCAGCAGGAAGGGTTCAGCGGCGCGCTTGGCAAGCTGCATCCGCATTTCTGGGCATCGAAGCTGCATTTCTATCTGACGGATGTACCGTTCTATAACTTCCCGTATACATTTGGGTATTTGTTCAGCTGCGGTATCTATGCACAGGCGAAGAAAGAAGGCGAGTCGTTTGCGGACCGCTATGTCGCGTTACTTCGCGATACCGGTTTGATGACGGTCGAGGATTTGGCGCAGAAGCATCTTGGCGTACGTTTGGATGAGCCGGACTTCTGGCGTGAAGCGGTCAAGCTTGCTTTGGTCGATGTAGAAGAGTTCTTGGCTTTGACAGAAGAAGCGTAATCTTCCATTGTCCTTTTGTGAAATATTGGCATAAAACCTGACATAATGTGGAATACTGATGAATAGAGAACGGTGCGGCCTTAAAGGTGACGGCGCCGTTTTTCTGTCACCGGATCAGGATGTGGATCGGTCCGCTTATGGAAGGAGATTGAGAGTATGCAAGTAGAGCAGACGTTTGTAATGGTTAAGCCGGATGGGGTGAAACGAGGGCTGATCGGCCCTATTATTACGCGCTTCGAGCAGAAGGGCTTTGAGCTTGCCGCGATATCGCTTCGCACCATTGACCGAAACCTTGCCGAGACGCATTATGGGGAGCTGAAGTCAAAGCCGTTCTTCGGCGAATTGGTCGATTATTTGACGTCCGGGCCGGTGTGCGCGATGATCTGGCAAGGACCTCATGCGGTTGAGAATGCGCGTGCAATCATTGGCAAGACGAATCCGGTGGAAGCCGGGCCGGGGACGATTCGAGGCGACTTCGGGATGGATATCTCGGGCAATATTGTACACGGATCCGACTCGGATGCTAGCGCTGCGCGAGAAATTGGGCTGTTCTTTGACCGCGATCATGTTGCGCAGCCATCGGCTCAATTATTTGGCGGAACGGCAGTGGCACGGGATGAGCATTCGATTCATTAACAGTAAGTGGAGTGTCTTGCGCATGCAAAAAGCCCTCGCGTTTCTCGCATAGAGCGAACGGAGGGCTTTCGTTATGTTGTGTGAGGTTGGGAGATTTAGAACGATTCGTTGATAACCAGTTTGCTAAGCGGCAAACGAGGAGTCGGACGACCCGGTGCAGCTGCTTCACCAATCGCAATCATCATAACCGGGATGTAACGTGCAGGGATGTTCAAAGCTTCAACAAGCTTCGCTTTGTCAAAACCGCCCATAGCTACTGTGTCGTAGCCTTTCGATTTAGCTGCCAGCATCAATTGCATAGCGCCAAGACCTGCATTCTTGTTAGCCTCGTCGCGAGCGACTTGCTCGAACGAATAAGCGCCTTCGATTTGACTAACCATATTATCACGGATTTCTTGCGAAACATGGCCTGCTGCAAGCATGCCGTCAAAGATTTCGCGGCCGGTAATTTGCGCTTGCAAGTCGCCAAGAATAACGATAACAGCGGAAGCGTCGGATACTTGTTGTTGACCGTAAGCGATCGGACGAACAAGATCTTTCTGTGCTTGGTTCTGGATGACGAGGAAACGCCATTGCTGCAGGTTCCAAGAAGATGGCGCAGTTGCTGCCAGCTCGAGGATTTCGTTCAGTGTTGCTTCCGGAATGACTACATCTCTTTTGTATTGACGTACGGAATGACGCTCGCGCATTACTTGCTCGGCGGATGGTGCTGCTACAGTATTGTTTTGGTTCATTTTAGGTATCTCCCTCTCCAACTGGAATGAATGTAAAAATAAGTAACTTACTTTACAAATCTAACTTACATAAGTATAAGTCACTTACAAAAAATAAGCAACTACAAAATACAGAAATTCAATCGGAATTCGATATCTTCATTTACTCTGAATTTGGGTTGACGCCAAAGCGTAAAATGTGGTAAATTATGGTCAATTGTAACAGGACGCTACGGAAGCACCGTAACGCGCAGATGATCTGCGTTGTTAGGGTGCTTTTTTGCGTCCTTTTTATCTTTCAGGCTGCCTAAGGAGTGTGAAATGGATCAGTATGAGTAAACGTAACTTGATTGTTGCTGTACAAGAATCGAGCTATATCGAACGACTTGGCGACTTTATTCGTCAAAGCTCTTTCGGATCGGGCTGGCAGTTAACGGCCTTCACGAATCCGGCAGCGCTTCGCAGCTATATGCGCGGAGGGTATGCCGTTGATTTACTCGTCGCACAGCCAAGCTTACTGGATGAGCTGGGGGAACTGGCTGAGAGCGTGTTATCTGCAGCGCTTGTGGGGCAGGTCGGGCTTTCGCGGCATAAGCATCAAGTGCTGCAATATCAGCCATTGCCGCAGCTGCTGCAGTCATTCGCGGCTATATATGCCTCAACTGAGCAGCACCCAATGAAGTTGACGGACGAGGGGGATGGTGAATTTGGCGGCGAGTCTGCAGGAGGCGCGAGCATCATCTCGGTGTATTCTCCTGCCGGTGGAATTGGTAAGACCACGCTTGCAATGCAGCTTGCAAGGCAAGCGGCCGCTTGCGGAGCACGCGTCTTTTATTTGAATTTGGAGCAGTGGAATGCCGCGCCGCTCTGGGACAGCAGAGATGGGCGAGAGGATTTTTCGAATCTGCTGTACACGTTGCAAGCGGCTCCGGATAAAGCGGCTTCGCAAATTGTTGCGCTGCGTAAGCGGCATCCGTGGCTTGGCGTAGACTTTATCGTGCCATGCGAGAATGCGGAGGAACGACTGTCTATTTCGGCTGAGCATGTGAAGAGGCTGCTCGGTGCCGTCAAAGCTACCGGGGAATACGACATGATTGTTGTTGATCTGGACAGTCGGTTGGACGCTGCGCACTTCGGTGTGTTTCAAGCAAGCCGTCATGTGCTCTGGCTCTTGAATCATGACCCGAGCAGCTTGCGCAAGACGGAGTTAGCTATGCAATATGGCGAGCAGAAGATGGGGCCGTCCTTTGAGGCGTTGAAGGCGAAATTCCGATTTATTCGGTTAACACCGTTCGGCGGTTCGGAAACGGAATGGCACAGCGGTAAGATCGCTTCACTTTCGCTTACAGCCTCTGTTCCTTTTGTGAAGGAGTGGGCTGCTTTCGGACAGCAGGGTGTGGCCGGTTGGTTCGATGCCCCGCAGTATCGCGGAGCCATAGAAACACTGCTCGGCAAACTCGGCGAGCTTAAGCCGGGAGGTGAGTCCGGTGCCGCCTCTGAAAGAAGAAACAGTCCAGCTGCTCAAGGATCGAATTCGCAATCAGCTTGAGCTGGGAAGCGCGATGTCAGACGAAGAGTTCAGCTCGCGAATTGAACGAGAAGTTTTTCGCTGGTGTTTGGATCATCCCATTACGGCAGGCGAGAAAATTCAACTGGTCCGGAGATTGTTTCATGCTTTCCGCGGCTTGGATCTCTTACAGCCGCTCATGGATGATCCGGCCGTTACGGAGATCATGATCAACTCCCATAAGGAGATGTTCGTGGAGCGTAGGGGACAATTGTCGAGGCTGCCGATGGCTTTTGAAAGCAAAGAGCGGCTGGAGGATTTGATTCAATCCGTAGTTGCGGGAGTCAACCGCGTAGTGAATGAATCCACGCCGATCGTTGATGCCAGGCTGAAGGATGGTTCAAGGATCCATATCGTGCTGCCGCCGGTTGCTTTGAAAGGACCGACCATGACGATTCGAAAGTTTCCCGAGCGGCCGCTGCTGATGGATGATCTGATCGCGTGCGGTGCACTGTCTTCTGAGGCTGCGTCCATGCTGAGCAAGCTTGTAAGGGCGAAATACAATATCTTCATTAGCGGCGGGACAGGTTCGGGCAAAACAACCTTCCTTAATGCCCTTACTCAGTTCATTCCGGAGGACGAACGGATTGTAACCATTGAAGATGCGGCCGAGCTGCAAATTCGCACGGTTCCCAATTTGGTCTCGCTGGAGACCCGTAATGCGAATACGGAAGGCAAAGGCGCCATTTCCATGCGTGAGCTGATTCGAGCTTCACTGCGAATGAGGCCGAATCGAATCGTTGTAGGGGAGGTGCGAGGCGGAGAAGCAATCGATATGCTGGCTGCGATGAACACCGGTCATGATGGTAGCTTGTCCACCGGACATAGCAACAGCGCTCGGGATATGATTGCCCGATTGGAAACGATGGTGCTGAGCGGTGCTGATTTGCCCATTGCCGTCATCAGGCAGCAAATTAGCTCGGCTATCGATATCATCGTGCATTTATCCCGCTTACGCGATCGTTCGAGGCGAGTCATTGAAATATCCGAGGTCATCGGCGTTCGGGACGGCGAGGTCATGCTGCAATCCCTCTATCGGTTTCAAGAGGATGGAGAGCGTGAAGGTCGCGTGCTCGGCGCATTACGAAGGTGCGAGAATATGAAGCTGCAGGGGACGTGGAAGCTGCAGATGGCGGGTATGACTGTAGCTGAGATTGAAGCTGGGATTACGGAAGGTGAAGGGGCTTGAAGAGTATCCATACTGACTGGAAGCTTTGGCTTGGATGGACAAGTACAGCTGCAGAAGTAGGTGCAGGTGCAGAGGAGCTGCCTTGCTACTGGGAGTACCGATTGTCCAATCGGCAATTCCGGATGGCAGCGATTGTTGGCGGACTTCTTGTTTTTGCTGCCGCATTCTTGTTTTATCGTTCCGTTATTGCTGCGTTTGTCCTGTCGTCAGCAGGTATCATCGCTCCTCGAATCCACAGGCGTTCCTTGCTGGAGCAGCGGAGACTGCGGCTGGCCATTCAATTTAAAGAAGCGCTCTATTCGATCGCATCTTCACTTGCCGCAGGCCGTTCCGTGGAGAATGCCTTCGTCAACGCACTCGAGGATCTCAGACTGCTCTACCCGAATCCGAAGACCGAGATTCTGGTCGAATTTGAGATTCTTTCGGCGAGAATGGGCTACGGGGAATCGCTTGAACAGGGGCTGATCGATTTCAGCAGGCGTGCGCAAATCGATGATATTTCACAGTTCACCGACGTCTTTACAACCTGTAAACGATCCGGAGGTGATCTGGTTGAAGTGATCAGACGTACCTCGCAGATGATCGGCGAGAAGCTGGATGTGCAGCAGGAAATCGCCGTCATGGTAGCGCAGAAGCGGTTGGAATCTCGGATTATGATGGCGGTCCCGTTTGTTTTCCTAGCTTTCCTTAGCTTAACGGCGCCAGACTATATGGCCTCTTTATACAGCGGGATTGGCTACGTCATACTGACAGCGGCACTCATTCTGCTCGGACTTTGCTTTATGCTGATGGCGAGAATTATGAATATCCGCATGTAATTGTTGAAGGGGGTTGCAGCTGCTGCTATCCATTGTTGTTGGGTCTTTACTTACTGCTGTATGGGGTTGGGCTTTGCTGAGAGGCGGGCGGCATGACAAGAGATGCCAGGTGGGCACCGCAGAACGATTCGTGGCACTTCCGTTTCGATATTTGCTGGAGCAGAGCGGATTGTTTAATCGACTTCAGCCCTTTCTAGCGAGCTTGCACGGGAGGCTGTTCATTCTTAACGGACGCAGCTGGACGGTAGATGCAACAAGCGGCTTCGTCGCCATGTCCATCGGGACAGGCTATGCGGCAGCATGTTCGGGAGCATGGCTAAGTGTACTCAGCAAGGAACAGACGCTGCTGTATATTGGCATGCTGCTTGGTATCCTTCTGCCTGCTGCGAAATGGCGGGATACCGCCGCTAAAGTGGAGCGCCGCAAGCAGGATATTTTACTGCTGCTGCCTGAGGTAATCAGCAAGCTGATGTTATTGCTCGGAGCGGGAGAGACGCTGCAGCGCGCATTGGTTCGAGCCGGTGAGCGAAAAGATGGGAAGAGCGGAAATCCGCTGTTCATCGAGCTTAGCAAAGTGAACGAAGCCGTGCGTAATGGCGAATCCTTTGCAGCGGCAATGGAGACGCTGAGCCGGCGCTGCGGCGTGCAGGAGGTGTCGTTGTTTACGACAACACTGCTGCTGAATTATCGGCGCGGGGGCGATCAGCTTGTCCTTTCCTTGAAGGAGCTCTCTTATTCCTTATGGGAGAAACGTAAATCTGTAGCCCGTGCAAGAGGCGAAGAAGCTTCTTCGAAGCTTGTATTTCCCCTTGTCGGTATTTTTATGGTGCTCATGGTGCTTGTCGCCTCGCCCGCCATCTTAATGATGCGCGGTTAACTACTACGAATAGAGGAGCGGTTGGATATGAAGAACATGAAGAACGCACTACGAGCATTTTGGGAAGATGAGGAGGGCTTAGGTACGCTTGAGATCGTACTTATCATTGCCGTAGTCATCATATTGGCACTGCTTTTCAAAGATTGGATTATTGCGTTGATGGAGAAATTGATGGGCGATGCGGATGACAAAGCGAACGAAATTTTCAACTAGAGTCGCAAGGTGGCGGGTACTGGCGGTCCAAGAGAATGGAAGCTTTACACTTGAAGCGAGTTTGGTATTTCCCATGATTTTCGTTGCGCTTATTACGCTTCTGATGCTTGGCATGTATATCTATCAGAAGGTTGTCCTGTATACAGTTGCATCCCAAACGGCAGAGAGAACCGCTTTCCGCTGGGATAACAGCGCCAGAGACGCTGTCAGCGGAATAGGCGTGACCGGGAAGTATGACGGATTATATTGGCGTCTATCCGACAATGGGGCACTGCAAACGTTGTTCGGATCTGAAGGTGGCGAGCAAGGCGGCTTGAGTATTCCGATCGGTAACGCCTCGGCCTCACCTACGAACGACGAGGGCAGCTCTGGTAAGGAAGCACTTCCCCTTAGGAAGATGGCTCTTGGAACAGTCAAAGTTCGAGAGCCGATCGAAGGGTTCATGATGTATGACGGTGTATGGGTGAAACGAATTGACGTGAAGCTCCGTCAGCCATTGTCGATCCCTCCTCTGGAAGCGATCCTTGGCCATTCGGAGCCAATGGCCGTCACGGATGCTGTCATAGTCGATCCTGTTGAGCTCATTCGGAACGTGGATTTGGTCCGGTATTATGCGGGCAGAGCGGCAGGCCAGACCGAGCAAGGGAAGGAACAAGCCCGTGAAGTGCTGCATAATCGGCAATCTCTTCAGGATCAGGCGCAATTGGAGGCAGGTCAAGATGCACCGATGGATGGATAAAAGTCGGCATGATGCCCCTAACCGGGCATTCTTCTGGAGGAGCGGTGACGGCGCCGTTTCGATTTACTTGATCGTTTCGACGGCAGCCATGCTGCTGTTTACGGCGCTGCTCATCGATTTTGCGCGAATTGCGGCATTTGAGAAACAGAGCAGACTCGCTGCCCAATCCGGCATCCGTTCCGCTCTATCTGCTTATGACGGGCCTTTATATGAGCAATATGGTCTATTCGGTGCAGGCGGTTCTGATCGTGGCGAATTGTTCGCGCAGGCAGTCTCGCATAATTGGACTTCGGATGAAGGGGGATTCAGACTCCTTGATGGAAGAACGGAAGCTTCGCATGTAGACAGCTACGAGGTATTAGGGCTTCATCAGGTTTTTAGCAGGCAGGTGCTGGAGGAGATGAAATATAAAGCCCCGATAGATTTTACATTGGAAGTAGCCTCGAAGTTTGCACCGATTGCCTCTGCGATGAAGGAAGCCTCGATGTCAGTGGAACTGCTGGAGCGGCTTCGCCAGCTTTACGATGAACGGGAGATGCGACTGCAAGAAGTGATCGCCATTCAGAAACAGGCGGCTGCCGACGTCAAGAATGCTGTGGGATCGCAGATTGCCGGAACAGCTCGTGATCTCGTGAGTCTATATGGTTCTTATGAGCAGTGGATCAGAGAAGATGCGGTACGCACCATGGGGGAATTGCCCCCTCTTCGTACAGATGCGATTAATTTCTATCGAAGCTACTCGAGCAATGAAGCTCATTCAATCGAGTTGAAGCTGGAAGAAGCGGTCATTCGTCAACGAGAGTCGGAGCGAAAGGCAGTGATCTTGCTTCAAGAAGCAAAGGGCTTGAATAAGGCCATGGAAGATGCGGTTAAGCGGATGAAAGAAGAAGGAACAGGTGACGGTTATGATCGGATGAACCGCGGGGAACTCACTGGGCAGCAATCCGGTCCATTCCAAGCCGGAGAGCCGTCACCTCTTCGAGAATCGCGTGATGCCGCAGAAGGACTCGTACTGGATCATGCTTGGTTTGAGGATTATGAGAATGAACTGAGCCGGCAAACAGTCGATATTGAGCAGGCAGCTGCAATGGCGGTGTTGTTCCGTCAAGCGGTTCTCACTGCAGTTGGGGGAACCGGCAAGTCCGAACTATTGCGAGACTCCTATCAGCAGCTTGAGGGTGCTTATAACATTTATGGAGATCGCTATATTCAACCGGGTACCGTCATTCACAGCAGGCAGACGGAGATGGAGAGCCGGCAGTCCAGCGATCAAGAACGCAAGTCGAATGAAGCGGCAGCCGAATCCAAATGGGTGCAAGTGAAACAGCAGCTGCAATCGATGATGTCTACTCCGAATCAGGAGGACCACCGGGAGGCATTTCGTGAAGTGAAGCAGCGAATGGAAGCAAATCTGAAATTCAATAAAGTTGCAGTGTCTTCGCTTCAAGACGATGAACCGGCTGGCAGCGAGGACGCAGACGTCGAGGCGGGTGAGAAGGCAAGGGTATCGATGACTTCCATGGGAAAGATCTTCAGCGGAATGGCCGATGTGCTTGAAGGGATCAGAGATCCGCTCTATGTGAATGAATATATCGTTCATCGGTTTCATTCGTTCGATCCGATCATGTTCTCCTCTTCGCTCGAGGGAGGACAGGCGAATACAGAAGCCTTCGCTTCCGCACTCGCTCTCCGGAATCAAGAGGTCGAATATGTATTGTATGGTTTTCATGAGCCCGCTGCGAATGTGGCAGCCGCGTATGGTGAGCTGTTCGCTGCAAGGTTGGCGATTCGAACGATGGAAGGGTTGATTGCATCCAGAGGTTTGGGTCATCCATTATTAGTCCTCTCTGCCGCGGTGCTCTACGGTTTAGAGAAATCGCTTGCCGATATGATTACGATTTCGCAGCAAGGAAAAGTGGAGCTTTCCAAGTATGCTCCCGCGGAATTAAGTTATTTGGATTATTTAAGAGTTTTCCTGCTCTTGCATGGCAGCAGCGAAGCCAAGACAGCGCGCATGATCGCTGTCATCGAGCGTAATTTAGGCGGCGTTTCATTATTAAGTGTTTCCACGGGTTTGACGGGCGAGCTGGCCTCCTCCGTGAAGCTGTGGTTTTTGCCCGGGCTCATGAAGAGCTTTACCAGCACAGGTATTCTGAGCGGAAAGGTTAAGGGCAACCGTTATGAAGCGACGAATACCATCGGCTGGTCGTACGGGTAGACGAAGCGGCGAGAGCGGAAGCATCACATTGGAAGCGGCTTTACTGCTTCCGATTGTGCTTATGGTCGTGATTTTCTTTATAGGCTTGATCCGGCTAAATACGGTGCAAATGGCGCTTCACAGTGCGGTATCCCAAACGGTACGACAGGCTGCGGCGAATATCCACCCGGTCGATTTAGCGCTGCAGAAGCTTAGCGCATCCGTGGGAGCGGCTCAAGAATCGGGACCCGCGGAAAGTGCGGCGACGGATCCTCAGGCAGAGGCGGGAGCTGCAACTGGGGCAGAAACCGAAGCGGGAGCTAAGGCGGTTTTACCAGCGGTATTGGAACAATTACCGGGAGTCGATGTCATTGCCGAGAAACTGGAAGAGTGGCTTCCGGCTCCGGCCGGGCCGCTCCTTTCATCAGCATTGCAGGGGGATTGGAAGCCGGTTGCGGATGCTGCGGCAACTGAAGCCGGAAGAGGCATTATCGAACCGCTGCTTCGCCAAGAAGCCGATAAGTCTGTGCTCGATCCCGAGGAGCTGCGTCTTAGCAAGCTTTCGCTTCCTGATTTGAAGAATAAGACGGAGGTTTCCCTTCTCATCGAGGCGGAGTATGAGTTTAAGCTGGGATTTCCATTTACGAAGAAGTCCATTGTACTGAGGGAACGGGCAGAAGAACGGGTGTGGGTGCGTGATTCTATTTCGGCACCTCAGGACCAAGAGTCGGCGCAATCCGATGAAGCGCCGATTCAAATCGTCCTTCTCGAGCCGTCGCCGGCTAACCCTGGACGTCGGGCACGAGTTGTCGTTAAGACAAGTCCTGGTAGAAAGTTGTCCATTCAAATCATTTACAAGAGCGGACATAGTGTAGCTAAGCATCTGGGGGATACCTACACAGACAATGATGGATTCGCGGAATGGACATGGCTAATATCGGGAAACACCACTCCCGGTGTATGGGAACTTATTGTTACGGCAAGCGAAGGTTCGTCGCGTGCGGCCAGACATTTTGTAGTGGAGAAGAGAACCGCTCAGTAAGAGCGGGACGGAGGTTCCGGATGATGGCTCCTATCGAGCTTGTTTTAGCAGCGTTGTTGATTGGAATTGCTTTTGTTTGTGACGTACGGGCGATGCGTATTCCGAACAAGCTGACAGTAACCTTCTTCTCTGCCGGACTTATTTATCATTCAAGCAGTGATGGCTTTAGTGGAGTGGCATTCTCATTATTAGGCGTGCTGGCCGGCGTGTTTCCGCTGCTTGCCTTATATTTGCTCAAGGGCATTGGGGCGGGCGATGTGAAGCTGTTCGGGGCACTGGGTGCGCTGGCTGGGGCAGCCTTTTCCTTGCAAGTCCTTATGTATTCCATTTTGTATGGGGGACTGTTTGGACTCGTGGTTCTGGTCATGAATCAAACCTTTGCAAAGCGGCTGGTGGTGTTTACGGTCTCGCTGTTCGCCTTAAGTCGAAATTTGCACACGGATGGCTTTACGACGCTGAAGAAGGATGGTTTGCGATTCCCGTTTATGATCGCCGTTGTGCCTGGGGCAATTACGGCCTGCTGCTTCATGCGTGAGTGGCCGTTCAACGGATAGGAAGGAGAAGAACGTTGATGGTGTGTAAAGAACTAAGGGTCGATTATACGATGAAGCGCGGACTTGAAATGATCGTTGATATGGAATCCGGCATTTCGAGGGAGCAGCTTGATCCAATCGAAATAAAGATGCTGCAAAGCCAGCGCATTCCGAAAATGCTTCCTGTGGAATGGGTCGACATCGACGGGAAAATGACATTTCGATATCGCATCAATGGCAAACGAATCTTACTTCATCGGATGCAGACCCAGCAGCTGACGATGGTTCAATTCTATGCCTTGCTGCTCGGAATCGTCGAAGCGCTGGATGATTGCAAACAATACATGCTGCGAGAAGACGGCTTCATGCTCCATGAGCAGTACATTTATATCGGTGATCATTGGGAGGATCCCGAGCTAGTGTACGTACCGCTTCGCGATACAAGCATCGTCTCTTCGGCAAGTGAAGCGGTGCTGGCTATGGCTATTCGCGGGGTTGGTTATATCGTGGAGCCTGATGGAGCGGGTTTGCAGCAAATATTTCAGCATTTAAGAGGGGAGTATGTCGCCTGGGGGCAGCTCAGACGGACTCTGCTTGCCCTTCTTGGAAGTGCGTATAGAGAGTCATCCGGGTCCGGGGAGCTGCTTCAAGCCGCAAGGCCGGTCGATGCCGTTGCTGCCCTTCCTTCTTCGTTTGTATTGAAGAACGAGGCTGTCCCGCCGAGAGTGACAAATGCATTTCGCAGGGAAGATGAGAATGAGCACCATCAGCTCGATGGGGGATATGAGCTTCCGCTAACGGAACTGCCTGTCCAAGAGAGAGCAGCTTCCTCAATAAAGCCTGGCTGGGTGCTGGGAGCAGGTGTGCTTTTGATCTCCGCGGTCATTTGGCGCTTTCTCTATTTGCCGTCTCCGTCACAGACCAGTTTGCTGATCTGCTCTGGTCTAACGCTCATGGCAGCAGCTGCAGCTCTAATGATGAATCGCAGGATGAGTTCAGACGTGAGGAAGAAAGAAGAGGACGATGGTTGGAATGAGAGGCAGGGATGGCCGGCCGAGGATGGATTCGTACCTAATTCCATGCCTATCCACGTTAAAAGGCAGGTGAAGTCATACCGAGAAAAGTTTACGGAGGAAGATGTTCAATCTGCGATGAAGCCAAACGGAATTCCATTCACACCGCTGCCTAACGGCGGGAATACAACATCTTTAGAAGCGTCGCCAAACGATGCGACAGTGTTGCTTGGTCAGCATGCTGAGCTTCTAATCGGAACGCATAAGAGCGCTCCTTGTCTCGAACGCTCGGTGGAAGGGGAGTCGGTAATGATGGTCAAACTGGAACAGGATCGATTTATAATCGGGCGGGCGAGTGAGGGAGTGAACCACGTGGACCTGTCCTCCGGTATTTCCAGAGCGCATCTGGAATTAAGCGAGAAGCAAGGCAGCTGGACGGTGAAGGATATGGGTTCTCGCAATGGGAGTACTCTTAACGGAGTTACAATGATTCCATACAAAGTCTATCCGCTAAACGATAACGATTCGATACAGCTGGCCGGCGATAGAGGGCCGCAATATAGATTCCGATCGGGCTTGCCCTCCGGCCTCGCACAACAAGCAGGCTGAAGGGCAGCCCCGATAGGGTAAGGTTCATTCATGTAATGTGTAAGTTCGACCATTCAAGGTTCTTGTTCTTACTTCCTGCTTACTAACTGACGCAGCGCATCTTGAACGGTATCATAACGAAACTCGAACCCGAGCTCCAATGCCTTGCGCGGGACCGCTCTTGAACCTTCGAGCAGCAGGAAGGATAGTTCACCGAGGACGGCCTTGAGTACGAATGCCGGCACCGGAAACCAATGCGGTCTTCTCATGGCTTTGCCGATTGCTCTTCCAAACTCATTGTTCGTAACGGGTTCCGGTGCGCAAGCGTTGACCGGTCCCTGTATATTGGGTTCATCGAGGCAGAACAGAATCAGTCGAATCATATCGTCTTCATGAATCCAGGGGATCCATTGCTTGCCGCTTCCTATTCTTCCGCCTGCCAGTAACCGATAGGGCAGCAGCATCTTAGGAAAGGCACCGCCTTTCATGCCGAGCACAAGTCCGATCCGCAGCTTCACAAGCCGCTTGACCTCTATACGATTCGCGGCGGCTTCCCACTTCTCTACGACAGTTGCGAGGAAATCGGTTATGTGGGCAGGGCTCCACTCATCGCTGACTTTAGTGCGGTCTGTACCGTAGATGGAGATTCCGGATGCGTTTACAACGACGGACGGCTTACGCTGCAGTGCTTCGACGACTTTGCCGATCGCACGTGCCGCATTCAGTCTCGATTGCAAAATAGCGCTCTTGCCTTCTTTCGTCCAGCGGCGACTGATGGATTCCCCGGCCAGATTGACGATTGCGTCGATCCCTTCCAGCTTAACGGGCGACTCGGCCAGCTTGGACCAAGTGATCGTATGCAGCTTCGGATTCGAGCTCATCTGTTTCTCAGACCTGGAGATAATCCATACTTCATCCCCTCGCTGCAGGAGGGCATCGACAAGCATAGCCCCGACATATCCCGTTCCTCCGGTAACCGCTACCTTCATACAGAGACCTCCTTTAACTCCAATCAAAGCATCCAATTTCTTCAATAATACTGCAAAAGCCGCCCAAGCGGGCGGCTTATTTGTTAAGTAAATGTGTATAGGCGGAATAGTCAATCTGTTCCTTCTCCAGAAACGAAATCAAGCTGCGGTAATCGCGCTTAGGCGTTGCCCGAATATAACCTTCAATACAGTGATTACGCGACACTTCCGATGCGCCGCCTTCAACGGCTACTTGAGCGATTTTGGCTGCAATGGAATGTCTGGCAATGTCCCGAAACGCGCTTGGTACGGGCGAGACGAGCTGATCCAGAAAACTCTTGGAATCTTCCGGCCACATCCCGCGGCTGCGTTCTACCCAATAGTTCTGCCAATCCAGCTTGGACTTGCCATCCCGCATGGGGAGCACCTTAAGGAATTTACGAAACATAAAATAGCCGCCGATCGACATAAAGCCAATCATCACAATTGCCCAAAACAATATAAAATACATAAACCAATTTGGTGCCATTCGATTTATTCACCTCGAGCCAACTCAGATATGCGAATTATGCGTAACAAATTGTTTCCATTATAAGCGATGACGTCTATCTCCCGCAACCGACAAGGCATTTCCGGCATAATGCGAAAGCATCCAAACTTTCCTTCCGGTCAAACGCCTAGATTTATTTGAATATTCCTTGTAAAATAGGAAGGACAAGCGTTTGCGAGGAACCGGACACCCAGTAGTCCGTGCCTTGTAACGAAAGGAGCGAATGAGTCCATGTTAAAAATCGGATCCCACGTTTCATTTTCCGATAAAGGGCTGCTAACCGCAGCGAACGAAGCCGTATCCTACGGATCAAGCACATTCATGATTTACACCGGCGCACCACAGAATACGCGGCGTAAACCGATTGAAGATTTATATATTCCGGACGGCAGAGACGCAATGGGCAAGGCGGGAATAGACGAGATCGTCGTTCATGCCCCATATATTGTGAACCTCGGTTCTTACAAAGACGACACGTTTGAATTGGCAGTCCGCTTCCTGCAGGAAGAAATCCGCCGTACAGACGCGATCGGCGTACGCAATATCGTGCTTCATCCAGGTGCTTACACCGACAAGGATGCGGAGTACGGAATTGCTCGCATCGCGGAAGGTTTAAATGAAGTGCTGAACGGCACGAAAGAAACCAATGTAAATATCGCGCTTGAAACAATGGCGGGCAAAGGCACTGAAATCGGCCGCAGCTTCGATGAGCTTGCAGCGATTATTGACAAAGTAGCTGCCAACGACCGCCTGACCGTTTGTATGGATACATGCCATATGCATGATGCCGGTTATGACGTCGTCGATGATATCGATGGCGTGCTGACCGAGTTTGACCGCATTGTCGGCCTTAACCGCGTCGCAGTTGTCCACGTGAATGACAGCAAAAACCCGCGCGGAGCGGGTAAAGACCGTCACGCACCGATCGGTGCCGGCTGGATCGGACACGATGCAATCCGTAATATCGTGCATCACGAAGCGCTCAAAGGCCGTCCGTTTATCCTGGAGACGCCGTGGATTGGTCAAGAGGACAAAACGCAGCGTCCGATGTACGAAGCGGAAATTGCTTTGCTTCGCGGCGATGCGCATACGCGTTTCGGCGGAGAATTCTTGGAGGATGTGGAGCGTCTGCACCATTTCTTCAATAAACAGGACATCAACCACCGCGGCTATGTACTGTCCGTTTGGGATGTACTGAAGAACGACGCGAAAGCGAAGAAAGCCGATCCGCGCGAGCCGATGGATCGTTTGTATGATCTTGTAGCCGAGCACCGCATTTTGCCGGAGCTTTCGGAAGAAGCCATCAATCAACGGATTACGGCTTGGTTCGCGGGCGAAAAGCTGCTTGTGAACGCATAAGCCGACCTATAGCTACTCTACTTGTTGACGGAAGGAAGACTTGTCTATTATGCAAAACATCTATCAGCCCGGACCGTCCTCGCAGCGCCCGGATAAGCGCAATCGTGCGACAATGCTCATCTCTTGTCCGGACCGGCCCGGAATTGTAGCGGCTGTCTCGCACTTCTTGTACGAGCATGGCGCGAATATCGTGCAGTCCGACCAGTATTCCATGGATCCCGGCGGCGGCATGTTCTTTATCCGTTTTGAATTTGATCTGAGTGACCTGGACACCGAGCTGCCGGTGCTCCAGGAGGATTTTGCCCGCGTGGCGGATCGTTTCGAGATGAAATGGCATACGTTCCGCGCGAGCCGCAAGAAACGTCTGGCCATCTTCGTTTCCAAAGAAGATCACTGCCTGCTGGAGCTTCTGTGGCAGTGGCAAGCAGGCGATCTGGAAGCGGATATCGCGATGGTCATCAGCAATCATCCGGACATGAAAGCGCTCGTGGAATCATTCGGTATCCCGTTCCACCACGTTCCGGTTACGGCAGATACGAAAGCCGAAGCGGAGAAGAAACAGCTGGAGCTTGTATCCGATAAAGCAGATTTGATCGTACTTGCGCGTTATATGCAAATTATTTCGCCGAAATTCATCGAGCAGTTCCCGAACCGGATTATTAACATTCATCATTCCTTCTTGCCTGCCTTCGTAGGCGGCAAACCTTATGCTCAGGCGTATACGCGCGGCGTCAAAATCATCGGAGCTACGGCGCACTATGTAACGGAAGAGCTCGACGGTGGACCGATCATCGAGCAGGATGTGCAGCGCGTCAGCCACCGCGATGAAGTGGACAACCTCAAGCGCATCGGACGTACAATCGAACGTGTTGTACTTGCGCGTGCCGTAAAGTGGCATGTTGAAGATCGGATTCTTGTACACAAGAACAAGACCGTCGTATTCAATTAATCGAAGCTACCGTCAGTGTTTAACTGACAACAATGGCGTGTTTGCGCGGAATTCCCCGTGTGAACGCGCCATTTTTATGTCGATTTTTAGCGCACTAACGCATTAAGGATGGAAAAGGCGCAGTGGTAATGGTACAATATTGCAAAGCCAGTGCGGGAACACCGCCAAAGTGAATTAAAGAGAGAGTATGACTTGAAACGCGCCGCGCTTCCCAAGGATGGCGACAGCCGTTTCACTTCGATGCAAGCCTATTCGGATTTAGGAGGAGTTTACGTAATGACAGTAACACAGAAGTCCATCGACCAGCTTTCCATTGATACGGTCCGTACACTTGCGATCGATTCGATTGAGAAAGCAAATTCCGGCCACCCGGGCATGCCTATGGGAGCGGCTCCGATGGGGTATCAATTGTTTGCGAAGACAATGAACCACAATCCGTCCAACCCAACATGGATCAACCGCGATCGTTTCGTACTTTCCGCAGGTCATGGTTCCATGCTGCTTTACAGCCTGCTGCACCTGTCAGGCTACGATCTTCCTATCGAAGAACTTCAAAACTTCCGTCAATGGGGCTCCAAGACACCGGGTCACCCGGAGTTCGGCCACACAGCCGGCGTAGATGCGACAACCGGTCCGCTTGGACAAGGGATTGCAATGGCAGTGGGTATGGCTATGGCTGAAGCCCATCTTGGCGCAACTTACAATAAACAAGATCTTAACGTGATCGACCACTATACATTCGCAATTTGCGGCGATGGCGACTTGATGGAAGGCGTTGCAAGCGAAGCCGCTTCGCTCGCAGCTCACCTGAAGCTTGGCAAACTGGTCGTCCTTTACGATTCAAACGATATCTCGCTCGATGGCGAGCTAAACCTGTCGTTCTCCGAGAACGTACAAGGCCGCTTCGAAGCGTACGGCTGGCAAGTGCTTCGCGTAGAAGACGGCAACGATCTGAACGCGCTGGCTAAAGCGGTAGCTGCTGCACAAGCGGATACAAGCAAACCGACACTGATTGAAGTGAAAACGACAATCGGCTACGGCAGCCCGAACAAAGGCGGCAAAGGCGGTCACTTGGGTACACATGGCAGCCCGCTTGGCGCTGACGAGACTGTCCTGACGAAGCAATTCTACGGCTGGGAGAACGAAGCTTTCCACGTGCCGGCAGAAGTTGCCGCTCACTTCGCAGAAGTGAAAGCAAACGGCGAGAAAGCAAATGCAGCATGGGATGCCATGTATGCAACTTATAAAGCAGCTAACCCTGAACTGGCAGCACAATTCGAAACGGCCATCAGCGGCAACCTGCCTGAAGGTTGGGACAACGATCTGCCTGCATACACACCTGCAGACAAAGCGCTTTCGACTCGCGTAGCTTCCGGTAACGCGCTGAACGGACTTGCAAAGAACGTGCCAAACCTAATCGGCGGCTCTGCTGACCTGGAAAGCTCCACAATGACTCACCTGAAAGGTTTGCCTGTATTCAAACCGGGCAGCTACGAAGGCCGCAACGTTTACTTCGGCGTACGCGAGTTTGCGATGGCAGCTGCAATCAACGGTATGAGCCTGCATGGCGGCGTTAAAGCATTCGGCGCTACGTTCTTCGTATTCACGGATTACCTGCGTCCGGCAGTACGCCTGTCCGCGCTGATGAAACAGCCGGTTGTTTACGTGCTGACGCATGACAGTATCGCTGTCGGCGAAGACGGTCCTACGCATGAGCCGATCGAGCAATTGGCTTCCCTGCGTATCATTCCGCAGCTGACTGTATTGCGTCCGGCGGATGCGAACGAAACGTCGGCAGCTTGGGCTTATGCGCTTTCCAAAGCGGATCAGCCGATTGCACTTGTTCTGACTCGTCAGAACCTGCCCGTACTTGAAGGCACTAACGAGCAAGCTCGCGAAGGCATCGCGAAAGGCGCATATGTCGTTTCCGATGCGGCTGACGGCAAACCTCAAGCTCAGCTGATCGCGACCGGTTCCGAAGTTCAACTTGCGGTTGCAGCTCAGAAAGCTCTTGCGGCAGAAGGCATTCAAGTTCGTGTCATCAGCATGCCAAGCTTCGATCTGTTCGAGCGTCAGCCTAAGGCTTACAAAGAATCCGTTATTCTTCCGGGTGTTAAAGCACGTCTTGCAATCGAAATGGGTTCACCGTTCGGTTGGGAGCGTTATGTGGGCGACGGCGGTGCGGTTCTGGGTATCGATACATTCGGTGCTTCCGCAAAAGGCGACCGCGTAATTGCCGAGTATGGCTTCACGGTTGAGAATGTTGTAAGCAAAGTAAAAGGCTTGCTGTAGTAGTCAGTCAACTGCGGGGCTGAAAGCCGTCCCATATTACGCGGCCGGAAGCCCTGCTTTCCTATCCTCATTCTAAGCTTATACCACAAAGGAGCTAATGCCGAATGTCTCAGTTCGAGAATGTTTCAATCGTCAAGAAAGCTAATGTATACTTCGATGGTAAAGTAACAAGCCGCACAGTGCTGTTCGCGGATGGAACGAAGAAAACACTCGGTATCATGATGCCGGGCGAATATGAATTCGGTACAGATGTGAAGGAAATCATGGAAATCGTGGCAGGCGATTTGAAAGTGCTGCTGCCAGGCGACTCCGAGTGGATCAGCATCTCCGGCGAAGGCCAATTTACAGTTCCGGCAAATGCAAAGTTCAAGCTTCAAGTAGCAACAGTTACGGATTACATCTGCTCTTATATTCAAGAATAGTCTTATTGAACGAAAAGCTGCCCCGCTCGTCGACTTGGATGATCCAAGCGAGAACGGGGCAGCTTTTTGTATACGTACGTTATACGCTTAGTCAGCCGTAATACGTTGTTTGTTGATATAAGCTTCCAGCTGCAAACGCTGATATGGAGCGAGTCCTGCCAGCAAACAGCCGTAACGGAAGCGGCTGCCATTGGTTTCGATGCGGATAATGCGTCCGGTTACAGGAGGCAGCTCCGAATCCTGAGGGAAGTGAATCACCACGAACATATCGCACTCCAGCGGGAAGTTGGACGAAATTTGAAGCCCGCTTTCGGAAATGTCGCATAGGGTGCCATCGATCAGTTGTCCGGAGAACGAACCTTCCTGCGCCCATTGATAGATGGAGAGTTTCAGCGGCACATTCAGCGCAAGGCGTTCAGCCCGGCGGCGATTCTGCGCGCTGTCCGAAACAGGAACTGCAGCCGTTGCTTCCGATGCTGCCGCAACGATCTCTTGGGCGTCGCTGTGAGTCGTGATCCGTTTGTTGATCCATTGCTCGTAGCCGTGTGCGAGCGCGGAGAGATCAAGCTCTCCAAGGCCCATCGCGTCACCGACTTGATAGAGGCTCTTGACCGTTTCGAGAATCGGCGTAGGCGTCTTCAGCTCATCCGAAAGCGATGAAGCGAGGCGAAGATCCTTCAGCATGAGGGCGAGCGAGAATTGCACGCTGAAATCGCGTTCCAGCAGCTTCGGCGCTTTAAGCTCGGCCATTTTGCTGGCAGCTCCGCCGGATTGAACAAGCTCCAGGAACGACTTGGCGTCGATGCCGCCGCTTGCGGCAATCGCCATCCCTTCAAGCAGGGCCGCAACGTTGATGCCGACAATCGTATTATGGGCCAGCTTCGCAGTAGAACCGCTGCCGCCGGGCCCCATTGGAATGACTTTACGTCCCATCGCATTCAGAACGTCATGTACCTTATGAATGACTTCGATATCGCCGCCGACCATAAAGACAAGCGAGCCGCTCTCGGCTGCAGGCTTGCTTCCCGTAACCGGAGCATCGAGGAAGTCGCCGTATTTTGCGGAAACATCCGTATGTAGCTGGCGTGCCAGTACCGGAGAAATGGTACTGCTGTCGACGACAATGGTTCCCGGCATCATAGCGCCGAGCAGACCGTTCTCGCCGTAGTAAACTTCACGAATCGCGTCGTCGTTGCTGATCATCGTAATGATCAGATCCGATACCCGGGCTGCAGCAGCCGGCGATGAAACTTCATCCGCACCCAGCTCGAGGAGCTTGTCCGCTTTGCCAGGCGTACGGTTAAACACCGTAACGGAATACCCTTTGCGAAGCAAATTGGCAGCCATTGGCTCGCCCATCACGCCTAGGCCGATAAATGCAATTTTAAACATGTATTGTCATCTCCTTGAAAGCGGATTTTAAGTAGTTTCATTTTATCACAAAAAGGCGGGAAGAAGTATTGGACCCCTCGATCCCTTGTTTTTGCCTAACAAATCCATTATCCTTATCCTAGCTGTAAACAGGATAATTTGTGGGAGGTTTAATACGAATGAGTAAAGCAGTTCAGTTTGATTATAGCAAGGCATTGCCGTTCATCGGCCAGCATGAAATCGATAATTTAGCAGAGCAAGTACGCACAGCACATACCCAGCTTCGTGAAGGTACAGGCGCAGGCTCGGACTATCTGGGCTGGATCGACCTGCCGACGAATTATGATAAAGAAGAGTTTTCCCGCATTCAGAAAGCAGCTGCGAAGATCGGATCTGACTCCGAGGTGCTGATCGTTATCGGCATCGGCGGCTCTTACTTGGGCGCTCGCGCGGCAATCGAAATGCTGTCACATTCTTTCTATAACTTGCAGCCGAAAGAACAACGCAAGACGCCGCAAATTTTGTTCGCAGGCAATAACATCAGCTCCACCTATGTAACGCATTTGCTTCAATTGCTGGAAGGCCGCGACTGGTCGATCAACGTCATTTCCAAATCCGGCACGACGACGGAACCGGCAATCGCATTCCGCGTATTCCGCGAAGCATTGGAAGCGAAATATGGCAAAGCTGAAGCACGTACACGCATCTATGCGACAACAGATCGCGAGAAGGGCGCGCTTAAGAAGCTGGCAACGGAAGAAGGCTACGAGTCCTTCATCATTCCGGATGATGTAGGCGGACGTTACTCCGTACTGACGGCGGTTGGTTTGCTGCCGATTGCAGCCGCAGGCATCAATATCGAAGAAATGATGCAAGGCGCAGCGGACGCTCAGCAAGCGTACAGCAGCCCTGTGCTTGCAGAGAACGAAGCGTACCAATACGCGGCAGCGCGTAACGCCCTTTACCGTAAAGGCAAAGCAACGGAAATTCTCGTTAACTACGAGCCGGCGCTTCACTTCGTGTCGGAGTGGTGGAAACAGCTGTACGGCGAGAGCGAAGGCAAAGACTTCAAAGGGATTTTCCCGGCTGCCGTAGACTTCTCGACGGATCTGCACTCCATGGGTCAATTCATACAAGAGGGTAACCGTAACATCTTCGAAACGGTCATCCAAGTGAAGAACGTGGCAGAGCAAATTACGATCGGGCATGATGCGGGAGACCTGGACGGGCTTAACTTCTTGACCGGCAAAACCATGGATTTCGTAAACAAGAAAGCCTTTGAAGGCACGCTTCTTGCACATACAGACGGACAAGTGCCTAACTTTGTCGTGAACATTGCGGACATGAAACCTTACACATTCGGCTACCTGGTGTACTTCTTCGAGATCGCGTGCGGCATCAGCGGTTACCTGCTGGGCGTCAATCCGTTCGACCAACCGGGCGTTGAAGCATACAAGAAAAACATGTTTGCATTGCTTGGCAAACCGGGCTATGAGAAAGAGAAGGCTGAGCTGGAAGCTCGCCTGTAAGCTCACATTGTCATGCTGCCGAGATACAATACGCTGCGTCAGCAGGCCAGCAAAGAAATCGTCATTAAGAAATCGCGTTTCATCGGCTACGGCAAGCCGGTAACGTCGGAGGCAGAAGCGATCGCTTATATAGAGGAGCTGAAGAAGCTTCACTGGAACGCCTCGCATAACTGCTCGGCCTACGTTATCGGTGAACGCGACGAGATCCAGAAGCAGTCCGACGACGGGGAGCCAAGCGGAACAGCCGGCAAACCGATTCTGGAAGTGATTAAGCATCATGGCCTCAAGAACGTTGTCATTGTCGTGACTCGTTATTTCGGAGGCATTATGCTCGGTGCGGGCGGCCTTATTCGGGCGTATACCGACGGCGCCGTGGCGGCCATTGAAGCAGCTGAACCGATCGTGAATATTCTGCATCGCGAGGTCATCGTCGATGTCGATTACACCTGGTATGGCAAGCTCGAGAATGAATTCCATGCGCGTAACGTACGAATCGGCGGCACCGAATTCACCGATCGTGTGGTGATCACCTGCCTGCCGGAAGCGCCGGAAGCAGAGCGATTCAGCGCGTGGATAACCGATATCACGCAAGGACAAGCCGTACTCTCTCTTGGCGAAGAGAAGTACTACATTGAAGGCGAATAATGCAATACGAAGCTCCCCGGGCCAACTGTCCCGGGGAGCTTTCTTATTTCGACATCTAATTCCTCTTCCGAATGCAGAATATTAGGATTGACTAGACGCGCCTCCGTCTGCTACATTTAATACCAAGTGATTTGATGGGAATTAAAAACCACTACAACGATTCCTCAAGGAAAGTGTCAGGGGGTAAGTCAGCTTGAATATCATCATGCGCAGCCGCTTGTGGAGCTTTGGCTTCCGCAGCACCATTATGCTTTATTTCGTATTGCTGATCGTTTTGCCGATTATCGGAATCTACTCGCAATCCTTTGAGCTTGGCCTGCAGCCGTTCTGGGACAGCATCACAGACCCGCTGGCTTGGAAGGCTGTGCTTTTAACCGTTAAACTCTCCGTAATAGCCGCACTTATCAATGTATTTCTTGGCACCATGATTGGATGGGTATTGATTCGTTACCGATTTCCCGGGCGAAGAATCCTTAATAGTTTAGTAGATTTGCCATTTGCGCTGCCGACGGCTGTCGGTGGCTTGATGATATTACTGCTCCTGGGTCCGAACAGCTTCGCAGGCGGAATCGCCGACAAGCTCGGATTTCAGATCGTATTTCATGAACCCGCCATTATCGTAGCTATGGTCTTCGTGACCTTTCCCTTCGTGATTCGAGGCGTTCAGCCGCTGCTCGAAGAGCTTGACAAGTCGGAAGAAGAAGCCTCGTATACGCTTGGCGCATCGAGGGCGAGAACCTTCTTTCAAGTGATATTCCCCTCCATGCTTCCGGGTATTATTAGCGGAGCGATGCTGGCGTTCTCAAGAGCACTGGCTGAATTCGGCGCTGTCGTACTCGTAGCTGGCAACATTCCGGGAAAAACGCTGATCGCGGCGGTTTATATTTTCGGAGAAATTGAAAGCGATAACGTGCAGGGGGCCGCGGCCGTTTCCGTTATGCTGCTGACACTGTCGTTCCTCATTCTGTGGGCGGTTAACCTCGTCCAGTCGAGGAGGCACGGCAAATGAGAAAACTTTGGATTACGTTAACCTATCTGGTGTTTCTGATTCTGCTGATCGCACCGCTGGTGAAGATTTTTACCGGCTCCTGGGGAGACGGCTGGAGCGGCTTCGCAGAAGCGCTGACACGCAAGCAGTCCCTGCATGCGCTTATGATGACCGGCTTAATCGTCATTGTCGTAACGCTGCTAAACACACTGTTCGGCGTCATGTTAGCCCTTTATCTGGTTCGAGGAACGTGGCTTAGCAAACGGATCAAAGGGCTGATGAACAGCATCGTTGATTTGCCGTTTGCGGTTTCACCGGTCATCGGCGGCTTGATGATCGTGCTTATGCTCGGTCCGAGCTCGGTAATCGGTACGTTTTTCGAAGATATCGGCTTTAAAGTGGTCTATGCATTGCCGGGTATGATTCTTGCCACGCTCTTTGTGACGTTCCCGCTTATGGTGCGTGAAGTCATGCCGGTGCTGCAGGAAATCGGCTCTCAGCAGGAAGAAGCGGCATCAACGCTTGGCGCTTACTCCTGGTACACCTTCTGGAAGGTAACATGGCCGTCTATCCGCTGGGGCGTCATCTATGGCGTTGTATTGACCGTCGCAAGATCGCTCGGTGAGTTTGGTGCGGTGCTGGTTGTCTCAGGCAATATCATGAATAAGACGCAAACGGCGACAACGCTCGTTTATCAGGATGTCGAGAATTTCAATGTAATCGCGGCGAGCAGCGTGGCGCTTGTACTGGCTGCTTTCTCGGTCGGATTGCTGCTGCTAATGGAATGGGCGAAGAAGAGAAAGGAAGTGCATTAAGCGATGCATATCGAGGTGCGCGGTTTAAATAAACAGTTCGGTGATTTTCAAGCGGTCAAGGATGTTAGTTTTGACATTGCAAAAGGTCAATTGATCGGTCTGCTCGGACCAAGCGGCGGCGGCAAAACGTCGATTCTCCGTATGCTTGCGGGGCTGGAGACGCCAACCTCCGGCGATATCGTGTTTCATGGCAAACGGGTCAACGACCTGCCGCCGCAGGAACGCGGAATCGGGTTTGTATTTCAGAACTATGCCTTGTTCAAACATATGACGGTTTATGATAATGTCGCTTTCGGCTTGAAGGTTAAGAAGGAACCCAAAGATGCAATACGCGAGCGTGTCATGTCACTGCTGGAGCTTACGGGTCTGAAGGGCTTTGAACATCGCTACCCGCATCAGCTCTCAGGCGGTCAACGCCAGCGCGTAGCTTTTGCCAGGGCGCTTGCGCCGCAGCCTCAGCTGCTGCTGCTGGATGAGCCGTTTGCGGCGATTGACGCGAAGATTCGGCATGAGCTTCGCACATGGCTGAAGGAAATGATTGAGCGTCTTGGCATTACGTCGATTTTCGTTACGCATGATCAGGATGAAGCGATTGAAGTAGCCGACGAAATTATGATCATTAATAAAGGCCGCCTGGAACAGAAGGGTACGCCTTGGGATATTTATAAAAGTCCGCAAACCCAATTCGTGGCCAGCTTCATCGGGGAGTCCACGATTGTGGATAAAGTGGAAATGCTGAAAGGCTTCGAAGAAGCGAAGAACTGGCCGGGTACTAAAGCACTGATCCGTCCGGAATATATTGAGATTGGCAAGCGCCATGAATTCCGCCTGCCTTCCGCAACGGTGCTCGGCAAAGTGAAGCATCTGCATTTCCGCGGAAGCGAGTGGATGGTTGAGGTGGAAGTCGGCGACATTAAGCTGATTACGTATCGATCGCTTGAGAAGGATGTGCTGCAGCCGGGCGAAGAGATCAGCGTCATGATTCATCGCGCCTATCTGTTCAACGACAACGACACTTGGATTATGGAGAACAAGCTGAAGGAAGATCCGATGCCGATGCATATTTAACTTAAGAAAGCGTTGTGTACACAATGAAATCATTCCTAACAAAAGGTTGGCGCATTGCAGTGGCCGCGCTTATGACGTCCTCGCTTCTCTTCACGGCAGCGTGCGGGACGTCGAATACGAATAGCGCCGCGCCTACGGCAGCACAAGGTGATGTCACGCTCGTAATCGGTGCTTATTCCGTAGCGAAGGATGCATTCGATATCCTATTGCCGAAGTTTGCAGAGCATTGGAAAGAAGAGACCGGACAGACGATTACGTTCCAAGAATCGTATGAAGCATCCGGTACTCAAGCTCGTGCGATTGCCGGCGGGTTCGAAGCGGATATAGCGGCACTTGCGATGGAAAGCGATATCGATAAGATTCAGAAGGCAGGCTTCATCACGAGCGACTGGCGGAAAGTCGGCAACGGCGGCATGATTACACGCTCCATTGCCGTGATGGGCACTCGCGAAGGCAATCCCAAGGGGATTCACGATTGGGAGGATCTCACCCGTAAAGGCGTGAAGGTTCTGTACCCGAATCCGAAAACCTCCGGCGGCGCGCAATGGGACATCAATGCGATGTACGGCGCGGGACTGAAGGAATCGGAAGCGAAGACGGGACAGAAGGACCCGGCTTATGCCAAGTCGTTTCTGGAACGGATTCATCATAATGTAGAGTCACTGGATAAGAGCGGCCGTGCATCCATGGCTGCCTTTGAATATGGGGTTGGCGACGTGATCATCACCTACGAGAATGAGCTGCTGGCGCGGATTAAGAAAGGCATTCCGTATGAGGTTATTGTGCCGAAATCGACGATTCTGATTGAGAACCCGGCTGCGATTGTCGATGTGAACGTCGATAAGCACGGCACTCGCAAAGCGGCTGAAGCGCTGCTCGCCTATTTGTACAGTGAGGAAGCACAGCGTATCTTCGCGGACAACGGCTTCCGACCGGTGAACGACAAGGTCATGGAAGAGGTCAAAGGCAATTATAAGACTCCTGAGGATTTGTTCGATATCAGCTACTTGGGAGGATGGGCGGAAGTACGCAAATCGCTTTATTCACCGAAAGGCGTATGGTATCAAGTGTTGGCCGGCATTTAACCGGACAAATAAGAAAAAGCTCCCTGCGGGGAGCTTTTTCTGCGTTTTCTATGCAATTTAGCCGATGACTACGGCATCCTTCGTATAGGAAACTGTGGCTTTCAGCACTTTGGAGAAGAAAGACAGCGGCACGTAGAGCGTATTGTCTTTCATAACCGGAGCTGCACCTAGCGTGACTTGAGCAGCAGTAGAGGCATAGTTGTCTTTGCCAACTTGCAGGGAAACATGCTGCGTGCCTTTGTCAACATCGGTCCAACCCGCATTCCAGCTGAGTTCATAGCCCAGCTGTGCGGAGATCGCGCGAAGCGGAGCCATGGCAATGCCGTCTTTGCCCACGAAGAGATGAGCGCCTGCCACCGTTTTGCCACCTACAGTAACGTTCAATGAACTGAGGTTACCCGGTACGGCTGCATCTGGTTTGCTGCCCGGAACGGCAACGGCGATTTCCCGAATACCTGCTGCATAAGGCGCGATTTCATATTGCTGGAAGACGAGCACCGCTTTGCCATTCTTGAGATAGAAGCGCTGGTCGTCGGTAATGGACTTAAAGGTATCTTTGAAATAAATATCGGAATGTGCGGCAATTTCGGCGTTAACCGCCTTATTGAGGATGGTTTTATAGCCATTGCCGAACAGTTCTTTAAGCTTCACGGCGGAAGCCTTTGCTTCATTGCGGACATTGTAAGTGTCAACGCGTGTCCAGCCGTGAGCGCCGCCGGTATAAGCAGAGGTTATCAGTTTGAAGGAAAGAATCCCGCCTGAGCTCTTGCTGCCATCGCCAATCAATTCATAGCTGACTTTGAACATATAAGGTCTGAATTCGTAAACGCCGGCTGCAGCGGCGGCATCGTCTTTGGCTTGTTTCTTCAGCTTCTCAAGCTCTGCATGCGCACGTGCCGCAAGGTTAGCATTCAGCGTATTCTGGTAGCCTTTATCTTGCATTCCGCTGATGACGGGGATGTTCAGCTCGGACTCATAATAGTCGGTTTTATCCGTGACGGTCTTGGAAGACAATTGGGCAGCGCCGGCTTGAACGCTAGCCTCTGCTTGTGCAGTTACGGGTGTGGCTTGATCTGCGAAAGCGAGCGGTGCGGAAAGAGTAAGAAGCAGCGCGCTTACGGCTCCGATTGTTGTAATTCGTTTGAATGGTTGCTGTATGTTGATCATGAATGATCCCTCCAGGTTTGTTGTAGGCTAGGACCTCAGTATAACGGGCATCATCCAAATAGGAGTGACAAATTGGTAACGATGCTCGCAGGCACGATTTCCTCATGGATCAACATAACAATCCTTTATTCTTTTCATCATAATGATTGATTTCTCTTATCAACTGCTGCCACGTATAATGAACACCAACAACCAGACACGGAGGTGGCAGGAGGGCGACTATGAAGCTTGAGCAGACGATTAAACCTATTGGTCCCTATATAGCAAGCCTCGGCTCTGCAGGCAGTAAGAAAGCAGGCGGAATCGGATTTACTTTTCTACTGGCGGCTGCGGGTTATGGATTATCCCAGCTGCCGGTTCTCCATTATGTAGGGCAGATGGCATGCGCCATTCTGCTTGCGGTGATTTATAGACAGGTGTGGGGCTATCCGGAGGCTCTTCGGGCCGGAATCACATTCTCGGGCAAAAGCTTGCTGAGACTCGCGATCATTCTCTACGGGATCAAGCTTAATCTGCTGCAAGTTTTTCAAGATGGACCGAGCCTGCTCATTCGGGATATCGCTGCCGCTCTATTCGCGATCGGCTGTACGCTGCTGCTGGCGAAGCTGCTTAAGGCGGATCAGAAGCTGTCGCTGCTGCTTGGCATTGGCACCGCGATCTGCGGCGCGGCGGCTATTGCAGCCGTATCGCCGATCTTGCGAAGCAAGGAGGAAGACACCGCGGTGAGCGTCGGCCTCATCGCACTTGTAGGGACGGTGTTTGCGGTCGGCTACACGATGCTTCGGCCCGTCCTTGCGCTGACGGAGCTGCAATATGGCATTTGGTCCGGAACGAGCCTGCATGAAATTGCGCATGTTGCGCTGGCGGCTGCGCCTGCCGGAGAAGATGCGCTTGCAGGCGCGCTGCTCGCGAAGCTTGGGCGTGTTTTCCTGCTCGTGCCGCTAAGTCTAGTGCTTATTCTTGTGCAGCGGCAGAGACAGCAGCGGCGACTGCGTCGGTTAATGGAACAGACATCCGGAGCGGAAGATAAGGCGAAGATACCTCAAGCAGCAAAGCTGCAGCTTCCATGGTTTCTCCTTGGTTTTCTCGCGCTGAGTGCGCTTGGCAGCACCGATGCCGGACAGACATTTATGCATGAAGCGCCGGAGATAATGAATGCCATTACCAAGATAACGACCTTCCTGCTGACCATGGCGATGGTAGCGCTTGGGCTCAACGTAGATTTACGCGGAAGCGGCAAAGCGATCATCAAGCCGCTCGCGGCCATGGTTATCGCATCCGTACTGCTCGCTGTTGGCACCTATTTTACCATCTGATGTATCTAAAAAGAGCTGCACCGTAACAGTCGTCCCAATCGACTGTCGGTGCAGCTCTTATCAAGTTTATACGGTTTGAAGAATGAACTTCTCGATGACATGGCGTACGCCTTCATCGTTGTTGGATTTGGTGACATATTGCGCGATATCCTTCAGCTTCTGCACGGCGTTGCCCATCGCTACGCCGAGTCCTGCCGTTTCGATCATCTCGTGGTCATTCCAAGAGTCGCCGATGGCGATAACTTCGTCCAGCGAACAGCCGATATGCTCCGCCATAAACGCGATCGCATGCCCTTTCGTACCTTCCTTATGGGTAACCTCGAGGAAGTGCGGCTTGGACTTCGTAATATGAGCCTGATTACCGATCAATGGGGCAAGGTCTGCGGCAACTTGATCAAGGCGGGCAGGATCGTCGATCATGAGCATTTTGGCTGTAGGGCGTTTGATCAGCGATTTCAGATCCGGCTCTACCACAAATGGAATGTTCGCCAGCTTCGAGTAGTCGCGAGCTTTCTGATTATCTTCTTTTACATAAATGACATCATCCGTATACAGCTGCACATGGATGTTATGCTCCTCGCAGTATTGCATCAGCAGTTCGGCAGCATCCTGAGGAACGTAGCGCTCATAGAGCACTTGCTCGTCCAGTAACGTTTTGACGCTGGAGCCCTGGTACGTGATGATCGGGACATTCAGCTCAATTTGATGAGCGATCTTCTTCGCGGATGGGAACATGCGGCCTGTCGCCAACGTGACGAACACGCCTTTCTCCATAGCTGCGGTCAGTGCTTCCTTCGTTCCCGGCGTAACCGTACATTCATCTGTTAAGAGCGTGTCATCAATATCAATGGCAATTAATTTATACATGATTTCTCTCTGCTCCTTCTCTCTCCTGCGTACGCATTTTCATTGATTGTAGCGGAAATCAAAGGCAGGAACAACCCTAATCCCTATGTCGACATTGTAAATTGCTGACGATAGGAAGTCGGAGTCATGTTCTCGCTTTCTTGAAAGCGCTTGTTAAAATAACTCGGATGAACGTACCCCGACAACCTCGCCACCTCGTTCACGCTGAGGTCCTGTTGTTCGACGAGCAATTGCTTAGCCCGCTGGATGCGGCACATCGTCACGAATTCAAGAGGCGTTTGACCGGCGGCACGGCGAAACCATCTGCAGAATGCAAATCGATTCGTTCCGGCGCGCGCCGCCCATTCATCGAGGTCGAATGGTTCGGCTGCGGCCGCTTGCAGCTCGGGCAGCAGCTTAAGCATCCGTTCAATCGCGGATGCCCCGGTGCTAGGAGCCGCAATAGGCTCGGCCTGCTCTATGAATTCCGCGATAATGCCGTACATCAGCATGGAAATGCGGCTGGGATGCAGCATTTTGTGCCGGTTGATTTCGTCCAGCAGCTCATCAATTAAGCTCTCGAGCCCTAACGGCGATCGTAATCGCCATCCTATTGAACGATGGAAGCCGCGTTCGGTCAGATCGGCAAGAATTCCGCTGCCATAGAAATGAATCCACTTGATGTCCCATGGCTGCTCATCGTCGGCGAAGTACGCCTGTTTATCGCCCGGGAAATATAGGAAGGCATCCCCTGCGCTCAGCTCGCAGCGCTGCCCGTCATGCTCGGCGTAACCTTTGCCTGAGGTAACCAGATGCAGGTTGAATTCCTGCAGCATACCTGCCGCGCGACGTACATCATGACCTTTATTATGCTCATAAAAGCCGGCGGACTCCGGAAAACAATAGAACCTATTCCTCCGCAGCAGCGGAAGCGTCAAATGATGCTTAGCCATCGGTACACTCCTTGAATGTGCAATATCGTTGTAGTCCATGCAATATATTTCGATTTTTGAAAGTGAAATCCTTTACTATAATGATCAATATAACGATATGAAGGAGCGCATACGATGACGACTATGAAACGAATCGCAATTGCAGGCATTGAGCAGGGCGTTACGCAGCTTATTCAAGGCTCGATGATGCTTAACATTGATCGTATGGATTACTCCGGTGAGCTGCTTGACGCTTATGTGGCTGCCGGCGGCAACGCGATTGATACCGGGCATATTTACGGCGTGAGCTCGGCACAGGCTATCGGACGATGGATGGCGGATCGCGGGAACCGCAGCGAGATCGTCATCATCGGGAAAGGCGCACATCCTTACGAACAATCCCGCATGACCAAAACCTGCATTCAAAGTGACTTGGTGGAGTCGCTTGAGCGGCTGCAGACGGATTATATGGATATGTACATGCTTCATCGCGACGATCCGAATGTGAACGTCGGTTACATTCTGGAAGGACTTAATGATCAGCTGGCCGCCGGTCGCTGCCGTGCAATCGGGGCATCCAACTGGAGCGTAGCTCGCATTCAAGAAGCCAATGCCTATGCAGCCAAACACGGGATGACAGGCTTCGCTTGCAGCAGTCCGAATTTGGCGCTGGCAAGGCCTAATGAAGCGCGCTGGGCAGGCTGTGTAACGACAACCGCAGAGGACGAAGCTTGGCATGAGAAGTCACAGCTGCCGATCTTATCTTGGTCTTCGCAATCCGGCGGTTTCTTCACGGACCGTTATTCCGAAGATAATCGCGAGGATGCGGAGATGGTGCGCGTCAATTACAGTGCCGAGAACTGGGAGCGCAAGCGCAGAGCGACGCTGCTGGCGGAGAAATACGGCGTAACCGCTAATCACATTGCTCTTGCCTATGTACTGAATCAGCCGTTCCCGGTCGCGGCCATTATCGGACCGCATAAGCCAAGCGAGCTGCAAGACAGCCTCAAGGCATTGCCGGTGACGCTATCCGATGCCGAACGCGATTGGCTGAACCTGCTTACCGAGAAAGCGGCGCTGTAGCGCTTCAACGCAACCGAAATTCAAGGCGTTCCCTTGCACAAACAGACTGCTGCGGCGATGCGGCAATGAGGTCTGGTTCATGTGCGCGGGAACGTCTTTTTGCTTTGCCGGGAAGGAACTTGCGACGGCCGCTCGAATGCGATAGAGTGAGTTACAGGTTCATTTTGGAAGAGGTGTCAGATGAGTATTTATGGTGAGAAAGCGGTAAAACAGCGGCGGCGCGTATCCTTGGCTGTACTGCTGACAGTGGCGGTAGTGGTCGGATTTGCAGGGGGAAGGTTCAGCATGCTGCTTCAATACCCCATTATGAAGGAGCCTGCCTTCCGCAATTTATCTTACGCGTATAAAGAAATCATGAATCGTTACTTGGAAGGCGCGGATTCGAAGGCGCTTGTCGACGGCGCTGCGGAAGGCATGGTCGGCTCGCTGGGCGATCCTTATTCGGTTTATTTAACGGGAGACCGAGGGGAGCAATACATAAGCTCGTATGAGGATCATTTTGTCGGGATCGGCGTTGAAATTCGTGAGGAAGATGGCCGGTTTATTATCGATAAATTGATTAAGAGCGCCCCGGCGGAGAAATCAGGCTTGAAGGCAGGCGATGTGTTTGTCTCCATTGACGGGACCTCGGCCAAGGGACTCGACTTAACGAAGCTAAAGGAGCTTGTGCAAGGCAAAGAAGGAACAACCGCGAAGCTGACGGTAGAGCGGGAGGGCTCGAGTAAACCGCTTGCTATATCCGTTGTGCGCGGTGCCGTTCCGGTGCTTACGGTTACTTCCAACATGCTGTCTGACGGAGTCGGTGAAATCACCATCAGCCGATTCGCGGAGAAGACGGCGAGCGAATTTAACGCTGCGATTGAAGCCCTGCAGAAGAAAGGGATGAAGTCGCTTCTGCTCGATCTTCGCGGTAACCCGGGCGGACTGCTGGAGCCAACGATCACGATTGCCAATCGGTTTGTTCCGAAGGGGAAAACGATCGTGCAAGTGGTGTATAAAGGCGAGTCGCGCGTCATCACCCATCAATCGAAACAGAAAGAGCCATGGAAGCTGCCGATTGCGATTCTGGTGGATGCGCATACGGCAAGCTCTGCCGAGGTGCTGACTGCAGCACTCAAAGCAACGGCCGATGCCAAAGTCGTAGGACAGAAAACGTTCGGTAAAGGTATCGTGCAGAACTTCCGTCAGTTGAAGGATGGTTCCGTGCTTAAGCTGACGGAGGCGCAGTGGCGTTCACCGGATGGCCAATGGATTCATAAGAAGGGCATCGAGCCCGGTTATGTGGTTGCAGCTCCGGATTATGCGCAGCTGCCACGTCTTGCAGCCGGCTTAAAGCTGGGGATCGGCGATTATGGCGACAAGGTGCAGACGGTGCAGAGCATGCTTCAAGTGCTCGGTTATGCGGCAGGTGCCGGCAAAGGAATCTATGATGACGATACAGCTGCAGCCGTCCGCAGCTTCCAAGCGAATGAGAAGCTGCCGCAGACCGGAACGATGAACGATAAGACTGCTTATCGTATGATGGTGATGCTGACGAACAAATTCGATAAAGAGGATCCGCAACGAATCAAAGCGGTTTCGCTGCTTGAAGCGGCGAAGTAGCAACCTTTTCGCCGGGATCGTCGTTGAAATACTGGAGTAAAGTCGGAAGCAACAACTTCCATTGCGCGATTTAAATCGCTGTGATATGCTTGTAAGAATTTATCCGGAATTGGATTGCAGGAGGCGACATCTTTGGCTCATTATTACATGGAACCATCCCGCACCTTTAGCGAATTTCTGCTGGTGCCAAATTTGACAACGAAGGATTGCAATCCTTCAAACGTAAATCTCAAGACTCCGATCGTGAAGTTCAAGAAAGGCGAGAAACCGGCCTATTCGTTGAATATTCCGTTCTCATCCGCTGTTATGCAGGCCGTTTCTGACGATCGCATGGCTGTTGCGCTCGCGCGCAGCGGCGGCATCTCGTTTATTTACGGCTCCCAGTCCGTGGAAGGACAAGCGGAGATGGTGCGCAGAGCGAAGAGCTATAAGGCAGGCTTCGTTGTCAGCCGCTCGAACCTGACGCCGGAGCACACGCTGAAGGATGTGCTGGAGCTCAAAGAGCGTACAGGCCATTCCACTGTCGCGATTACAAGCGACGGTTCGCCGAAAGGCAAGCTGGTTGGCATCGTAACGGGCCGTGATTATCGGATCAGCCGGGACTCGCAGTCCAAGACGGTTAGCGAGTTCATGACCCCGTTCTCGAAACTGATTTATGGCAAATCGGGCATTACGCTTTCGGAAGCGAATGACCTGATTTGGGATCATAAGCTGAACTGTCTGCCTGTTGTAGACGAGCAGGGCAATTTGGATTATTTGGTTTTCCGTAAGGATTATGATGAGCACAAAGAAAATCCGTCCGAGCTGCTGGATGCGAATAAGAGTTATATCGTAGGCGCGGGTATCAACACGAAGGACTACGCGGAACGTGTACCGGCACTTGTGGCTGCAGGCGTGGATGTGCTCGTTATCGATTCCTCCGACGGCTACTCGGAATGGCAGAAGGAAACGATTGATTTCGTCAAATCGAATTCCGACGTGAAAATCGGCGCAGGTAACGTAGTTGACCGCGAAGGTTTCTTATACCTGGTAGAAGCAGGCGCGGACTTTATTAAAGTCGGCATCGGCGGCGGTTCCATCTGCATTACGCGCGAACAGAAGGGGATTGGTCGCGGACAAGCTTCGGCGATGATCGAAGTTGCTGCAGCGCGCGATGAATACTTCCAACAAACCGGCATCTATGTGCCGATCTGTTCTGACGGCGGTATCGTGCATGACTATCACATCACGCTGGCGCTCGCTATGGGTGCGGACTTCGTCATGATGGGCCGTTATTTTGCCCGTTTCGATGAGAGCCCGACACGCAAGCTGAAGGTCGGCAACAACTTCGTAAAAGAGTTCTGGGGCGAAGGCTCCAACCGTGCACGCAACTGGGAGCGTTACGACACCGGCGGCAAAGCGGGCTTGATGTTCGAGGAAGGCGTAGACTCTTACGTTCCTTACGCGGGCAGCTTGCATGAGAACTTGAGCAAGACGATTCACAAAATCAAATCGACCATGTGCAACTGCGGTTCCCTTACAATCGCAGAGCTGCAGCAGAATGCGCGGATTACGCTGGTTTCAGCGACGAGCATAATTGAAGGCGGCGCGCATGACGTTATTTTGAAAGAGAACAGCATTGCCGGAGAATAAATAAATAGGGCTGCTCGGATGGAATCTGCAACGATTCGCCGGGCGGCCCTTTTCTTATTTTTCACCTTGCTTCTAGAAGAAATATTGACGCTCCACGCGGCTGATTCGTACGCTGTAGGAGGCATACCAGTCTGTTCTTCCTTTATCCTGCGCGGTTAGGTGGAGGGGATTGGCTTTCCAATTCTTGATGGCATCGAGGGATTCCCAGTAGGATACGGTGATGCCGATCCCATCGCTGTCGCGTGCGCTCTCAACGCCAAGGAAACCCGGCTGTACGGATGCGAGCTTGCTCATCTGCTCTGCCATATCGCCATAGCCATTGTCCCCGGGTGTCCGGAGTGAGGTGAAGACGACGGCGTAATAAGGAGGCTCCGGTGTCTTGGCGATGCCGGAGGGCTCGTGATGGTCGTTCGAATGATTGCTCATCGGTAAAAGGTCCCCCTAGATAGATTGGAATGGATTAGCTAAGCTTTGATTAGAATAGATTAGGATAACGTTTCCCAGCGCTCCCACATTTCTTGCGGGTTCCGTTCATACACTTCCTGCTCGCGATACAAGTATGCATGCATGATGAACTCGCGCCGAATGGTAGCGAAGTCGGGATGGAACTGTTTGATAAACTCGTTTAGTTCCTTCTCCGTATAGCTTCTGCCTTCCTCCAGCTGCTGCGCTAAGTGCTCCAGCACGATTCGTTTCTTCTTCAGTTGGGCGGGGATATGCTTTAGCTTACCATCTGCAGTGGTGAAATTGCGCAGGACAGACTGCTTCAATCGTTCGTTTTTCTCATCCATCGGTTCGATCTCCTTCGTTTCATTCGTTGCAGGCCGCGCAAGGATAGCTTGCAGCGAGCCTTCATATTGCCGTAGAAAATAATGATCCAGCGAGAAGAAAATCGCATTCTTGTCGCGGCGCTCGTGAATGAGGCTGACTGCCCGCAGTTTGGCGGCATGATGCGTGATGGTAGCGGGGGATAGGCAGAGTTTCTCCGCGAGCAATTGTCCGGTCATTTCGCCTTCCGCAAGCAAAATAAGCATCCGGATGCGAGTAGGATCAGCGAGTGCTTTATGATAGTTCACAATCTTATCAAGCTGCATCATAGCTGTGGCCAGCCTTTCTTTTTTTAAATTAGATAAACATCTAATTAGAAGATAATCTAATTAGATGAACATGTCAATCCGCGACTTGAAAAATAGGCACCGCCTGAATTCGGATCTCGCTGAGAACGCAATATAATAGGGATTTCGCTTGTCTATGACAACCGAAATCCCTATCCATACGAACCATTCCTATTCAATTGGATACTGCACTCCATTCCATTTTCCAAACAACAACCGTTGCTAATCACAGTTTACGCTGATCTTGCTCTTACTGTTGATGGATCCTCATTTTCAAATTTGTTATTGTTGTAAATCTCGCTTTAGACCGAAAAGCTTAACCTGACCATTGACCGTATTATCCGACTTTGCTCACCGTTTCCCGCATGCCCCGAAAACAACTATACCGGATAACTCCTTTCCCGAATCATTGAGGGACATACTTCGCTAACCTTCTTCAATGGACTATCCCCTCTCAGAGAAAGTGGAGATCTTCTCGATCAACCAGCTTTCTTCTCTTCCCGAACCTCTCGGCGTGGGGGCGAGCTGCTTGTTTGATCTGACCTTAGTGTACAGGCAATTCGCCTATTATGTAAATATTCAGAAAAATCAAAATAATGCTAATCTGTCGAGATATTTGCCTATTATCTCAGCTTTCCTCGCGATTCTTTACAATTCCTCCATATATCGAAACATGTCGTTTTTTGAAGACGGGAGAAACGGTATTGACAGAAAGGGAGTTGGGGCATATATTATAACCAGTGGTTAGTAACCGTTGGTTATTGAATTCGCAGCGGGGTAGAAAAGTGGGAATAGGAGTGGATATGAAGGATGAAATCCGAGCAAATTTCTGAGCATGTATGGTGTTTACGGACATGGATGGTTATCCCTTTGCGGGTATGGGTGGTACGTGAGGAAGATGGCGTTACGTTGGTGGATGCGGGTATTCCGCTCATGACCAAGGGTATTATTTCTTTTATAGATCAATTGCAGGCAGGACCGCTTAAACGTATAGTACTTACCCATGGGCATTCGGACCATGTTGGTGCGATTACGGGATTACTGGCTCGTTACCCGGATGCCGAAGTATATGCGCATGAAATTGAGTTTCCGTACATGGAGGGGAACAAACCGTATCCGGGGCGTAAGAAAGCAGCGCAGTCGGTTAAAGCAGGATTGGCAAAGCCGCTTGAGCAGGAGGGCGGTGAACTCGCCAATATAGGGAGCTTGAGCGTTTATCATACGCCGGGTCATGCACCGGGTCATGTCGTGTATTTTCACAAGCAAGATGGCATGCTGCTGGCGGGAGATTTATTTACTTCGAAGAAAGGGCGTTTGCGCAAGCCGATGGCGATGTTTACGGCAGATATGGCCGAAGCGATTCGCAGCAGCGAAATCGTGCGGCAGCTGAAGCCGAAACGATTGGAGATTTGTCATGGGGGACCGGTCATGCAGCCCGCCGCACAGCTCGATGAGTATCAAGCTGCAAGCAGGGCGCATTAACGGGAATGGTGCTGAAGAAGCTGGCCGGCGATTTCAACCAGCCGTTCTTGCAGCTGCAGCGGCTCCAGTACTTGAATGCGCGTTCCGAAGCTGAGCAGGTGATAGGGGACGTAAGTTTGGAGCAAATGATTTTCGATCATAAAGCGGCCGGTATCGACGGAACGATCGACGAGCGCTTCACTGAACAACCACATTTCGCATAGTGCATTCAGAGCTTGCAAATTGCCCTTAATCACGATGGGGATGAGCTGATCTTCCCCCTCGGATTGTCGCTTTAAATTTTGGAGCAGAAAAGAACGTGCCGAGAATGCTTCCGGACGTTCGAATACGCTATCCGTTCCGTTTAGCGCCATAATGCGGTCCACACGGAAGCTGCGCGTGGATTGCCGGAGATGGCAGTGGGCGATGATGTACCATTTGCCTCTCCAATGCACGAGGCCGTAAGGGTCAATGGAGCGCTCCTGTTCATCCAGACCGTAGCCCTTCTGATAGACCATGTGCTGCGTGGTGCAGCTTGCGACGGATTGCTCCAGCTGTTGCAGGAAACCCTCGATATTCGATGGGGGTGCGGATGGATTGACCACTTCGAACCCGACCATATGCCGTTCGATTTCGCTGCGCTGCGCCTCATTGGTGTAGCGTTTTAATTTTGTAACGGCCTGTTTCAGCACGTCTCCGTAGGGATAACCCGCTTCCTGTGCGAAGAGTGCGGCATGAATGAGCGCTTTTTGCTCCTCCAGATCGAAGAAGAGCGGCGATTCCTTGAAATGCTCAAGCAGGCTGTACCCGCCATTATGGCCGGAATCGGCCACAATCGGAACGCCGCTCGCACAGAGCGCATCGATGTACCGATATACGGTTCGGATGTGCATCTCAAGCGAGTCTGCCAGCTGCTTGGCGGTCATTCGTTTGTTTGCTTTGAGCAGCCACAGGATGGCCAGCATGTTGTCTGCTTTGGACACGGAGGGCTGCCTCCTTTTATTTGGGAATGAAACCGTCCTTGAACGGATTTAAGAATAGCTTCGGAATATCGGTTTCGAAACGAACCAGCTTGCCGGTCGACGGATGCAAGAAAGCTAAGAGCCGCGCATGGAGGCCTAGGCGAGGAATGGCTCTGGATTTGGAACCGTACTTCTTATCGCCGACTATCGGATGTCCGATGTCTTCCATGTGGACGCGGATTTGATTTTTGCGGCCTGTTTCGAGCGATACCTCGAGCAGGGAGTAGTTCCGGTTGCTCTGCAGCACTTTGTAATGGGTGACTGCATGCTGGGCGTCTGTCGGATTGGAGGTGGAGTACATTTTGAGCGTCTTGCTTTCTTTGAGATACGACGAAATGGTGCCTTCCTGCTTCTTGACTTGTCCTTCGACGAGCGCAATGTAAGTGCGCTCTTTCACCGTGTTCTGCCAAGTATTCTGCAGCTCTTGCTGCACGCGCTCGCTCTTAGCGAACATCATAACGCCGGAAGTGTCGCGGTCAAGGCGATGGACAACGAAGATCCGATTGCTTGGATCCGTCAGGCGGACATGCGCGTTTAGCTGGCGATAAGCAGTCAGCTCCGACTCTTGATCGGAGGCGATGGACAGCAGGCCCGCTTCCTTCACCACGACGATGAGATCATCATCCTCAAAAAGAATCGACAAACCAATCAGCGGAGGCGCTTCGACGATTCGCTCTTTGGAGACGGTCACCGTTTGCCCAGGCTTCAACGCAAAGTTGAACACCTTCTGCGTCTTGCCGTCCACCGCGATTTGTCCGCGGCTCAGCATCGCCTTGATGGCGTTGCGGCCTTCGCCTTTTACGCTTTGCAGCAAGAACGCCAGCAGCTCGGCGTTTTCTTGCACGGGGTAGTTGCGGCTCGGCGCCGGCGCAGCTTGACGCGGCGCTGCCGCCGCTCTGGCGGCGCCGGCGTTGCCGCGCGAAGCGGACGCGCCGCGTGAGTCGGCGGCGAAGCCGGGTTTGCCGCGCGTAGCGGATGTGCCGTGCGGGTCGGCGGCGAAGCCGGGTTTGCCGCGCGTAGCGGATGTGCCGCGCGAGTCGGCGGCGGAGCCGGGCTTGCCGCGGGAAGCGGATGTGCCGCGCGAGTCGGCGGCGGAGCCGGGCTTGCCGCGCGAAGCGGATGTGCCGCGCGAGTCGGCGGCGGAGCCGAGATTGCCGCGCGAAGCTCCCGATCCGGATTTACCGAATGCTGCGGACTGCCTTTTTCCGGCATTCGATTTTTGTTTAGGTGATCGTGGTTGTTGCTTGTTATCCATCTATAAACGCTCCTAGTACGAATTGTATATTCATTTTACTATACCGAAAGAAACGCGGTCATACAAATAACACATTGCCCGCGTAGACGAATCCTGTGCGAAGTGTCGTCTAGGATGCTCGAAATGGTTGTTGGTATGAGTGAGTTTCGCAGAATATGGGCGATATACCGCGAACAGCAGCAAAACGAGGCCGAAGTGGTGCACATAAGCAGATATATTGCTATTAATGTAGCACAAGCGCCGCAACCAGAGTAAATTAGCCCTTCCGGGAGGCTGTAAGCGGATATACCGCTAAAGCTGCTGCACAATCGCCGAAACTAGACTAAATTAGCCGTTCTGGGGGGCTATAAGCGGATATACCGCTTATAGCAATCAAACGAGGTCGAAGTGGAGCACATTAGCGGCTATACCGCTAAAGCTGCTGCACAATCGCCGAAACTAGACTAAATTAGCCGTTCTGGGGGGCTATAAGCGGATAGACCGCTTATAGCAACCAAACAAGGTCGAAGTGGAGCACGTTAGCGGATATACCGCCAAAGCTGCTGCACAATCGACGAAACTAGACTAAATTAGCCGTTCTGGGGGCTACAAGCGGATAGACCGCTTATAGCAACCAAACAAGGTCGAAGTGGAGCACGTTAGCGGATATACCGCTAAAGATGCTGCACAATCGCCGAAACTAGACTAAATTAGCCGTTCTGGGGGGCTACAAGCGGATAGACCGCTTATAGCAACCAAACGAGGTCGAAGTGGAGCACGTTAGCGGATATACCGCTCTCAATGTCGCCAGGCAATCATAGTAACTAGGAATAACCAGACTCTGAGCACACATACCACCTCAAAAAGCCATCGTCTGAACCTGAGAGTGGGGAAATCCGACTCTCAGAGGCGAAATCACAGAAAAACGAAGTCGAGAGTCGGGAAAACCGACTCTCAGAGCACGTACCACCCCAAACTAGCCGTAGTCCGATCCTGAGAGTAGGGAAATCCGATTCTCAACGGCGAAATCATAGAAAAACGAAGCTGAGAGTCGGAAAAACCGACTCTCAGCAAACGAAACAGCCCCGGATCAGCCCGGCGGGAGTCGGAAGTGCCAAAATGGAACGCTCAGCAACGAATTAGCCGAAAAATGCAGCTGAGAGTACCAAAATCGCACTCTCAGCACACAAAACCGCCCCAGATCGGCCACGGCGAGAGGCGAGAGTTTCATAATGGAACGCTCAACAGCGAACTAGCCGAAAAATGCAGCTGAGAGTACCAAAATCGCACTCTCAGCAAATGAAACAGCCCCGTATCAGCCACGGCGGGAAGCGAGAGGCGAGAGTTCAATAATGGAACGCTCAGCAGCGAACCAGCCGGAAACCTCGCGAAAAACAAACCCATTCCGCCGCCCCCGCCGCTCCAGCCACCCCAAAGTCCGCCCAGCCGCCCCGCGTCCCCCACCCGCCCCGCTCCCGCCGCAGGCGGCACAAAAAAACCGAGGCGCACAAGCGCCTCGGTTCCGATCTCTTAAACCTCTACCCCTTGCCTCCGGTACACCTCCGGAAAATGCTCACCGACCAGCAGCTCGCCCGGCTGGACGTTCACATAAGAGAGCATGACATGCTCGCCAACGGGCTCGTAGCGGGTATGGCCCGGCATATAATGAACCGCGATGGCGCGGCGTTTCATGTCGGAGCGATTATGCGGGCTGCCGTGCCAGGTCAGGCAGTGGTGGTAGCCTACTTGGCCTTTTTTGATTTCGAACGGCACCGCTTCGACGACGGCGTTGTTCGGCAGCATCTCCGGACGCTTGTGGAACGGCTTGAAGTCTTTCGTGCTGGAGAGGTAACGCTGGTGGTTGCCCCACTTGTGGCTGCCCGGCACCATCCACATGCAGCCGTTCTCGATGACAGCATCATCAAGCGCGACCCAAGCACTCACAAGATCAGCAGGCTGGATGATCGGCCACAGCGGATGATCCTGATGCCATGCAGTCGGCCCGCCGGTAACCGGAGGCTTATATTGAATCTGATCATGCCAGATACGCAGCGAATTGGTATGCGACAGTTGTGCAACCTCCTCGCAGATGACCGGATGAGCGGCATGCTGCAAGAACCGATCACTCGCGAGCCAAATATTCACGATTTGCACGACTTTCTCGCTCGCGATCATTTTCATATTGTCGTAAGGAGAGTCCGATGATAGCATGTTGTGGTTCAGAACCGGCTTTTTCACCGTTTCGCCATTCATGACTTTATCCAATTCTTCGCGCAGCGCCTCAACCTCCGAATCGCTGAGCACGACGTCGCCTTTCAGAAACCCGTTGTTTTCAAATTCCGTGATTTGTGCTTGACTTAACATAGAATGATTCCTCCCTGACCCCTGGTTAGTTGCCTTTCCTTCACTGCTATGTGCTAAGCATAAAGCAATTTGAAAGCGGTGTATTTACACATACACAACAGGGCTTTGCACTTTTCAAATATTGTGATGAAGGAGTCGATCCCCATATGTCGCTGCCGCATTCCGATTACCTAATCGGGGCGATCGAAGATCTGCTGCCTACCGTTAATTTCGCAAGTCATGCCGAAGCAGTGCCGCAAATGGTGTTTGGACCCCGAATAATACCGGACTACCAGCTGTTCTACATCCTCTCAGGAGAAGCTGAAGTGCGTATCGGATCAGAACGCTGCATCCTGGGACCGGGAGACAGCGCGCTGTATGGCCCTCATTGTCCACATAAGCTGACGATAGCCAGTGAGGTCGTCTTTATCGGCATCCATTTTACCTACCGCGGTCCTTCACTGGAGCCCGTGCATCCGGCATTTACAATAGAGAGCTGCAGTGAGGAGACGCTTCTCTCCAGCAAACGAAGCAGCTACAAACTCGAAATTGCAGGCCAGGAGGAACTGGAGCTGCCGCCTTTCTTCACCATACCGGGGCTTGAACCGATAATGATGCGGATTGTAAAAGAGTACCTAAACGAACAGCCCGGCTACACGATCGTCATGCGCGCACTCATGACGGAGCTGCTGGCGGTTATCGTTCGGAACCAACTGACGAAACGTCCAAAATCGCAAGAGCAGCGCAAAATCGACCCGGCCCTGCTTGCCATAAATAAAGAACCGGAGAAGAACTGGAGCGTCGCCGAGCTTGCCGCGCTATGCGGCTACCATGTCATTTACTTCTCCTCGCTATTCCGGAAATGCACCGGCGAGAGCCCGAAGCAGTATCTCATCTCCGAGCGGATTCGTAAGGCCAAGTACTACTTGCTAAGCGGGGACAAGATGGAGGTTATTGCGGAACGGCTGGGCTATGCGAGCGTTCATTATTTTTCTCGGAATTTCAAGGACGAGACGGGACTTACGCCGACGGAGTTCAAGCAGCAGTAGTTCTATGATTTCAAGCAGTAGCGCTATGATTTTCAAGCAGCAGTAGCACTATGTTTTTCAAGCAGCACCATGGTTTTCTAGTATCTAGCAAATGGCATTTGATAGACAAAATAGAGGGTGGATGATACGATAGTTTGATGTAAGATTTAGGGATTATTGGAGGAAACACGCGTGAGTCTGACTATGAAATTGAAGCAAAAATGGCTCTTATCCGTCTTATCTGCAGGACTTGTATTAGCACCATTCTCCATGAACGTGAATGTGAATACAGCTGATGCCGCAACAAGCTTCGCGACAAGCTCCACGGCCGGCTCAGCAGCAACCCCGGCAGATTATGCAGCAGCCGCTGCTAAATCGACCCAGACAACTTCCGTCCTCGTAGACGGGAAGAAGCTGGCGATCAGCCCCTCGCCGCTCACGTTGAAGGGAACGACTTTCGTTCCGATGCGGGTGATCTTTACGGCGCTAAAGGCGAGTGTAACGTGGGAACCGACGACCAAGACCATTATTGCTGTTAAGGGACGCACTACGATTTCCCTGCAGCTTGGCAATAAGAAAGCCATCAAGAATGGCAAAACGATCCTGCTGTCGCAAGCGCCGCAGCAATTGAATGGCGCTGCGATGGTGCCGCTTCGTTTCATCGCAGAGGCGCTTGGAGCCGATGTACAGTTCGATCAGGCGAAGCATGTAATCCGCATCACGTCTGCTGAAGCCATCGAACAGAAGCTGGAGACGGACGAGCAAGCAGCGCTGGAGAAACATCCGGTTCTCATGACAACCAAACAAATCGTCGCGAAGAACGATAATAAAGTCGTGATGATCATGACGGACACTGCGCAAGGCAGCGGGGTTGTCATTGGGAAAGATGAGATTTTGACCAATTATCATGTCATTGCGGATGCGACTAAAGGAAGCGCGCTGCTGCTGAACGGTACGGAACTGGAAATTCAAGGCGTTGTCGGCTACAACGAGAATTACGATCTGGCTATCGTGAAGACGAAGACGGCGCTTAAGGTCGATCCCGTTGAAATCGGTGTCGGCGCATCCAAAGGGGATCATGTCGTAGCGATCGGCAGTCCGCTGGGTCTGCAAAATACGATCTCAGACGGCGTAATCAGCAACGTTACCTTTGATGGCGCGCAATATTATCAAATCAGTGTGCCAATCGATCATGGCAGCTCCGGCGGCGGTTTGTTTAATGACTACGGCGAGCTGATCGGGATTACGGCTGCAGGTATTGATACCACGCAGGCGGATTTGAATTTCGCGGTCTCCTCTATGAATATCTTAATGCTGAAATACGATTTGGAAGAAACGCCGCCGAAGACAATCGAATTTCTGCCTCCTACTCTCCCGAAAACGCTGGTAGGGGAATCAACGGATACGATCAAGAAGCTGATCAAGGATGAGTTTGCGGAGCTGCAAACAACAGGCGGCACAACCGAGCTGGGTCAAGTGGACGTGAAACGGGATGCGCAAGGATGGCTCGTTGTAACTGCCGTGATCGATCCGGCGATTTATATGCAGTACGGTCATGCATCCAGTGAAGATTTGCGCACTTGGGCACTGAACACCGGCTACGAGCTGCGCCGTATGCTCCCGGAGGATACGATTCAACTGCTCGTGTATTACGATCAAGAGTTTAGCTTCGAGCCGCGCGGCTTCGCGCCGGATGAAGTGACCGCGCTTGGCAACGGCAAATGGCGCGTGAAATTCCCGGTCATTTCGTACCAAGGCAAAGATAAAGTATTCGTCAGCGTCCGCGCATAGCGGATGGAGCAGTCCGGTTGGCCAGGCAGAATGCGTATGCAGTCGCCGAGCCATAGGGGCTGCTCTTCTTTTTTATGTTGATTTTCGTTACAATGGGATAGTTAAGCTAGTCTGGGTTCATATTCAAGCAAATGAAGGAATGACGTTCAATGAAAGTAGTGCTCTCCACTTTAAACGCAAAATATATACACACCTCGCTCGCGCTGCGCTGTTTGAAGGCATACGCCGAGAAGGATTTTGATATCGATATCGCGGAGTTTACGATTAAAGACCCTGCGATGAACATCGTCGCTGACTTATTTGCCCGCAACCCCGATGTTGTGGGCTTCTCCTGCTATATTTGGAACATCGAAGAGACGATTACGGTCATCGACATGCTGCGGAAAATCAAACCCGAGATCCGCATCGTCCTCGGCGGTCCGGAAGTGAGCTACGACACGGCGTTCTGGTTGGAGCGTCTGCCACAGGTCGACTATATCGTCGTTGGGGAAGGGGAAGAGACCTTCCACCACTTGCTTACGGAGCTTGCGGATACGCGCAAATTCCATCTGGTGTTTGGCCTTGCCTACCGGAAGGAGCACCAAGATGGCCGAATGGAGATTATCGTGAATCCGCCTCGGCCGAAGCTTGATCTGGCTACGCTGCCTTCGCCGCATCGTTTCGAGGAGGATGTGCCGCGCCTGGCAAGCCGCGTCGTCTATTTCGAGACAAGCCGCGGCTGTCCGTTCAGCTGCCAGTTCTGCTTGTCGAGCATCGAGGTCGGCGTCCGTTACTTCGATATGGAGCGCACCAAATCGGATCTGCTCTATCTGATTAATGCCGGCGCGAAGCTCATTAAATTCGTTGACCGCACGTTCAATATTAAGCGCGATTACGCGCTGGAGATATTCCGTTTTCTCATCGAGAATCACGGCGGCTGTGTCTTCCAGTTTGAAATCACGGCGGATATTATGCGTCCGGAAGTGCTGGATTACTTAGCGGAGCACGCGCCGCCGGGCATCTTCCGCTTCGAGATCGGCGTGCAATCGACTAATGATCTGACGAACGAAGCCGTACAGCGCCGCCAGAATTTTGCCAAGCTGACGCGGACGGTGATGAAGGTCAAGGAAAGCGGCAAAATCGATCAGCATCTCGATTTGATCGCCGGTTTGCCTCATGAGAACTACGATTCGTTCCGCAAGACGTTCAACGACGTGTTTGAGCTGCGTCCCGAGGAGCTTCAGCTTGGCTTCCTCAAGATGCTGCGAGGCACGGGCATGCGCCTTGACGCGGAGAAGCACGGCTATATCTATATGGACCGTGCGCCATACGAAATTCTCGGCAATGCTATCATGCCGTTCTCGGACATCGTTCGGATCAAACGCGTAGAGGACGTGCTCGAGAAATACTGGAATGCGCATCGGATGGATCATACGCTGCTTTATCTGGTGGAGCGGGCATTCCCGTCGGCCTTCGACTTCTTCCAGCAGTTCGGCGATTATTGGGAAGGCCGCGGCTGGCAGAAGATCGGTCATCAACTGGAGGACTTATTCTCGCGGCTGTGGGCGTTTCTTACGGAAGCCCATGCGAAGGATGAAGCTGCAACTTGGCAGCTTGATGTTGCACTGGGGCTGATGAAACTCGATTACTTCTTGAATCACAACTACAAGCCGCGCAAAGTGTGGTGGGAGTTCAGCATGGAGAAGGCAGAGTGGAGCGGCTGGATGCAGCGTCTAGCCGAGCGTCCTGGGGATGTATCGGAAGTTTTTGCCGCAATGGGGCTTGGCGAGAAGGAGCTTCAGAAGCATGCCGTCATCGAGAGACTGCCGTTCCAATTGAAGCGGTACTTGGAGGAAGGCGTCGTTTCGATGGAAGAAGAAACGCTGCTCGTTGTCATCTATAGCGGAGGCGGCAAGGGCGATTCCCGGTCACCTGAATTCTTTACCCAATCGCTGGTTCCTTCCAGCTTAACTTGAGCCGGTCTGGTATATGGTGTAAACTCTAAGAGGTTTTATATAATCCGGACTACTAAGGAGCAATGAACATGGTATATGCAGCTAATCAAGAGCGTTATGCAACGATGAAGTACAACCGTTGCGGACGTACAGGCCTTAAACTGCCTGCGATCTCGTTAGGGCTTTGGCATAATTTCGGCGGCGTGGACAAGTATGAGAACGGCCGCGCGATGCTTCATCGTGCTTTCGATTTGGGTATTACGCATTTTGACTTGGCGAACAACTACGGTCCTCCGGCAGGATCTGCAGAAGAAATGTTCGGCAAAATGATGCTCTCGGACTTTAAACCGTACCGTGACGAAATGATCATCTCCTCCAAAGCCGGTTATTATATGTGGCCGGGCCCATACGGCGAGTGGGGCTCCCGCAAGTACTTGATTGCAAGCTTGGAGCAAAGCTTGAAACGAATGAACCTCGAGTATGTCGATATTTTCTATTCGCACCGTCCGGATCCGGAAACGCCGCTTGAAGAAACAATGGGCGCGCTGGATCACATGGTACGTTCCGGCAAAGCGCTTTATGTCGGCATATCCAGCTACAGTGCAGAGCAAACGGCGCAAGCCATTGCAATCATGAAGCAGCTGGGCACGCCGCTTGTCATTCATCAGCCGAGCTATAACATGTTCGACCGCTGGGTGGAGAACGGTTTGCAGGATGTGCTGGAAGAGAACGGCGTAGGCAGCATCGCGTTCTGCCCGCTGGCACAAGGATTGCTGACGAACAAATATTTGAACGGTATCCCAAGCGATTCGCGTGCGGCAAGCTCAACAGGCTTCCTGAGCGAAAGCGCAGTGTCACCGGAGCGCGTAGCTCAACTGCAGAAGCTCAATGCCACTGCAGCGGAACGCGGACAGTCGCTGGCTCAAATGTCGCTGGCGTGGGTACTTCGCGGCGGACGCGTCACTTCGGCTCTGATCGGCGCAAGCCGCGTCAGCCAAATCGAGGACAACGTTGCAGCGCTGAACAATCTCTCGTTTACGAGCGAAGAGCTGGCTAGTATCGAAGCTATTCTTAGCCGCTAATCACATCTATAAGAAGCCTTGGAGGCATGCCTCCAAGGCTTTTCTTTTTGACAGGATCAAAATTGTGCCAATATAATGATTAATAATTCGGAGTACTCTGCTAGAGGTGGGTAAAATGAAATATAATTTTGATCACATCATTGATCGCGGAACAGTGCCAGCTTAAAGTGGGACGGGCTCGAGAACTTCTTTGGCATAACGGATGCCATTCAAAGCCGCCGTGAACTCGCTGGAATAGATTGCTTTGGATTGCGGTAAATAGCTTTTGATCTATATCATATAACGTTTTATGTAGTATACATGATTGCACTTTATCACTATAATTAGGTCCAACTCATTGAAAATGACGAATACCAATAGGTGGTGTGTATATTGGAGGATTCTGTTTTAGACTTTTATGATGACCTGGCTGAAGCGTATCACCTCATTTTCGTGGATTGGAATCAGGCTATTGCCAGACAAGGTGAGGTTTTAAGCAAAATCATTCATGCAAAGCTGGCAGATCCGGACCAAGCGGGGTACTCGCTCTTAGACTGCTCCTGCGGGATCGGCACACAAGCCATTGGGCTTGCTAATCATGGATTTCAAGTCTCGGGCACTGATTTAAGTTCCGTTTCAATAGAAAGAGCTAGAGAAGAGGCAGCAGCTTTCGGGGTTGAAATAATCTTCGGGGTCGCTGATTTTCGTTCGTTGGCACAAGAGGTTCCAGGTACGTTTGATGTCGTTCTTTCCGCAGATAACGCGGTCCCGCACCTCCTGACCGATGATGATTTATATCTCGCTCTAAGCAATATGTACGCGAAGGTTAAGAATGACGGCGTTCTTCTGATCACCATCAGGGATTACGATGAGCTGGCACCGGAAAAGCCCAGAGCTACAGAGCCGCGCGTTTTCGACCAGGGTAAGCGCATTGTATTTCAGGTTTGGGATTGGGCAGATGATGCAACGACCTATCAGACGAACCAGTTTATTCTGCAAGAAATAAACGGAAGTTGGATAACGAAGCACAATAAAACCAGGTACAGAGCTTTATTGCGTGATGAATTAACAGCGATGTTGATGAAAGCGGGATTCTCGGAAATCGAGTGGTTGATGCCATCCGAATCCGGGTATTATCAGCCTGTAGTAACGGCGAGAAAAATAAAGTGAGCGATTAAGGGGTACCGAGGTGTTCAAAAAGCCGCCTTTTTATAAGGCGGCTTTTCTATAGATTCCAGCAAAAGGGGGGAGTTTTAATGATTACAGCACTCGTCGTGGACGATGAGAAACTAGCCAGGAAGGGCTTTATTTCGATCGTACCCTGGGAGCAATTCGAGATTGAAATCATTGGTGAAGCGGTCAATGGAAAAATAGCGCTCGAGTTTATGCAGCAGCATCAGGTTGACCTTGTTTTTATAGATTTGACTATGCCGGTTATGAATGGCATTGAGCTCATGAAAGCCATTCGGGAGCAATTTCACCAGACCAGAATGGTTGTGCTTACTTGCCATCAGGACTTTGACTACATTCAAGAGGCACTGCGCTTAGGCGCATTGGATTATATCGTAAAGACGCAGCTCGACACAGAGAAGATCGAAGAAATCATCGGCCGGATCTTGGACCGTATTGAACACGAAAGCGCAGGCTCGTATCGTAAGGAGAAACCGGGAGGCCAGCATTTCGGGCTGTTGGTTGACGTGGCTGCTGCCGACACGCCGCATCAACGTGCATTCCCCGCCGAGATCAACAGATCCGAGCATGTCCTTGATGTAAGCAGCGGCATGTGGCTGTTCCGCAAGGAGCATCAAGAAATCGACGGCGTCACCCGGCAATTTGTAACTAGTCATGAGAATTGGCTATGGGTGGATATTGAAGGCGCAAGTCAAGAATCGGTGAATGGGATCAGCAAAGCAGTCCAGTCCGAAACACCCAAGCAAATCTATTATGACTTTCAGCCCGGTCAGAAATTCGGTTTCGTTTCCTTAAACATGCCGGCTTTGGACGAGACGAAACGGTCGAATGACTGGGACAAGTTATATAGCAATTGGAGAGAGATGAACTGGATTTATGAGGATGAAGCGTTCCAAGCGATTCTCGTAGCAATCGCCGATTTAAGACCTAATCACGATACGATCATGAAGCTGATTGATGAGCAGCTTGTTCTATGGTTCACCGTATTAAGCGAGGATGGATTCGGAGACATTCTGGCAGATAAAAATACGCTTTACTTCTGGCATCAAACCTCGGCGTGGCTCGCAGCTTTACGAGAAGCTCTGCGCTTTAGAACGGGAGCGTTTCCGTACTCTACAGATATTATCATCCTTGTTATGAAGGCCATTCGCCTTATCCATGAAAGCAGCGACTATGATTTTAATCGCGATGAATTGGCGGCAAAGTTCTTAATGAGCGGCAGCTATTTCAGCCGGTGCTTTAAAGATATCGTAGGGAAGCCTTATAGCGAGTACACCAAACATTTGCGTTTGGAGAAGGCAGTTGTCTTGATCGAGTCAACGCTGCTGCCGATCTACACCATTGCCGAAAAAACGGGTTTTCAGGATGAAAAGTATTTTAGCCGCGTCTTCTTCAAACAGTTCGGGAGAAATCCGCTGGATCATCGAAAACAGTTCGGGAAGAAAAGCGGGAGGACATTGTGAACGCACCTATACCCAAACTGCGAAGAGCACGATCGCTCAAAAATAAACTCATTCTCATTCTGCTGCTCAGCGCATTCATTCCGTTAGCTCTGTTAGGATGGGTATCGTATCTATCCATTGAAGAAATCACGAGCAAGAAAATTGAAAGCGGTTTATTCAACTCGCTCAACCAGGGCAGCTACAACCTGAACAGTACGCTGAATAATATGGATTACGCTTCGCTGCAGCTCACCAATGAAGGCAACGTCGGTCAGAAATTGACGGATTATTTGACGACGGAGAGCATTTATCAGCAAATGGAGCTGAGTCAAGATATCCAGCAGAACTTGAACCTGGTTAACTTTACGAACCCTAATCTTGGCGTTATGTTTTATTATTTTCCGAAGAATAAAGAAGTGAAGTTTGAGAACCTGGTTGTGGATCGCAATTTCAGCTTCGATAAACTGCCTCGTCTGGCAGCAGGGAAAGCCGTGACCTTCTACGGGCCGCATGAAACGCTGTATCGTTACGGAAAGAAGAAGATTGTATTTTCATTGGTAAGGCCCGTGTATTTAACGGGGGAAGACCAAGTGTACCTGTACGTGGAAGCGAATAATAAATTGTTCGAACAAATCATGGACAAGCAGCAATATGGCATGAAGGCTTCTAATGTACTGATCAATGATCAAGGCAGCATCGTTTACAGCGATTTTCCGGAGAAATATCAGGTTGGACAACCGTTTGCGACCGCCGGCACAGGCGGCACGTTTAAAGAGAAGCAAGGGGACTACTATATCTTCGGTCAACCTAATGAGCAAGGATGGACGCTGATGGTCGTCATTGCGAAACAAGATTTCGAGAAAGAGTTCCATAAATGGCTGGTCAAATATATTTTAATTGGTTCCGGCAGCCTATTCGTCAGTCTGTTGTCTGCTTATGCGCTGTGGCGAACGGTTTATCGTCCCTTAAAGAAAGTCGGCCATGACATTCAACTGCTGGCAAGCAGCAAATTCGATTCTCCGGTCAGCTACACCAACATTAAAGAGTTTGATATTGTCATGCAAAAATCCTATCAGATGAGAACCCGAATTCAGGATCTGATCGGCGATATCGAGCTGAGAGAAACGAACAAGCGGCAGTTAGAGGTGGAGAAGCTGCTGTATCAAATCAACCCGCACTTTATTCACAACACCTTAAATACGATCCAATGGCTTGCCCGGATGAAGGGCCAAACGGAGATCGACCAGTTTGTATCGGTCTTTACCCGCATTCTTCACTATAACCTTGGAAAAAAAGGAGAAATCGTGCCGCTCCGAGATGAATTGGCAGCCATACATGACTATATCGCGCTGCAGCGTGTCAGGTACGATTGCGAGTTCCAGGTCGTTACCGACATTGATGAGGGGCTGCTCGATACGGACGTCCCCCGCTTCATTCTGCAGCCGATCGTTGAGAATGCGCTGTATCACGGCCTAAGCGACGAGAATGGAAAAATAACGCTCGACATTCATAAAGTCAGCGATCATTACTTGATCATCGAAGTCATCGATAACGGCGAAGGGATGACAGCAGAGGAGATCGCCAAAGTCATGCTGGAAGAGAAAAATCCGCTGCGGGACTCCGGTCTTGGCATCGGACTCGATTATGTCAAGAGAGTCATCCAAGCCCATTACGGCGATGACTGCCTATTCTCCATAGACAGCCGGATCGGGCAAGGAACGACGGTAACGCTGAAGATTCCTTTTTAGCGCTTCGGGTACAAGATAGGTGCGAAAATGGTTACAACAGGTGAGAAAATGAGATTATCCGTGTTCAACCTCAGCGAATGACGAACCAAATTCTAACCAGCAACAGCAGGCTTCTCTCACTTTATTTGCCCTGCCAAAGGTAAGATAAAGACGTAGTGATATAGATCATCAAGGGGGATGAAAGATGAAGGGCAAGAGCAGATGGGCAGCACTCAGTTTAGTATCGCTAATGCTTTTGGTAAGCGCTTGCGGAGGCAATAGCGGGAACAACGCAAGCAACTCAGATGGCAGCAAAAATACCAACACAGCCAATTCCTCAACGAATGCCGGGGCGGATACGGCAACGAATACTGCGTCGGACGCAGCGCAGCCAGACCCGTTCGGTAAATTCGATCAACCTATTTCACTTTCAATTGCGAAAGCGATTAACTCCAAAAATGTCACCTTCCAAAACGGTGATACGGTTGAAGACAACGAGTTCACTCGCTGGGTCGATAAGAAATTGAACGTGAAGGTGACGCATGCATGGCAGGTGGAAACGCCTGAAGCTTACGAGCAGAAGCTTGGTGTATCCATGGCGAGCCGAGATTTGCCCGATGCATTCCTCGTGAATGAGCAGCAGCTCAAGCAGCTCGTAGCAGCCGATCTTATTGAAGATTTGACGGACGCTTATAACAGCAACATCAGCCCTCTCATTAAAGGCTACTACGATTCCTATGGCGAGCGCGTGCTAAAAAGAGCGACATTCGACGGTAAATTGATGGCGCTTCCAAATACGAATATCGGCCAGCAATACAATATTATGTGGGTTCGCCAGGACTGGCTGGACAAATATAACTTGCAAGCGCCTAAGACAGTTGACGAGCTGATGTCGGTAGCTAAAACATTTATCGATAACGATGCTGCCGGCAATGGTAAAACGCTTGGCATTAGCGGTGTTCCTTCGCTTGCCGGCTGGAATAACTTCTCCGGCTTCGACCCCATTATGAGCACATTCCACGCGTTTAAAGGCCAATGGCTGAAGGACGCTGCAGGCAACGTCGTGTACAGCTCGACATTGCCTGAGATGAAGACGGCACTCGGCAAATTGAGTGAAATGTATAAGCAAGGCTTAATCGACAAAGAGTTCGCGATCCGTAAAGATCCGGCTGAAGTTGTAGCTAACAACCAAGTCGGTATCGTCTTTGGGCCATGGTGGATTTCCTACTGGCCGCTGAACGACTCGGTCAAAAATGATCCGAAAGCGGAATGGAAGCCGTTTATCGCTCCTCTTGATAGCGAAGGCAAGTTCAATACGGTTGACCAGGATCCAACAGGTCAATACCTTGTCGTAAGAAAAGGCTATGAGCATCCGGAAGCGGTAGTGCGCGTACTGAATGTGGAATATAACGGTATTCGTAAGATTGACCCGGAGGCGGCTGAACTGTATAAGGATCAACCTGCCGTTCAGCAGAAATGGGAGCTGTGGCCATTCTCGCTTCAAGTTGGCCCAGAAACCACAGTATACGATACGCATGCGCAGGCTCAAGCTGCCGTAGACGCAAAAGACGATTCGACATTGGATACGGAGCTTAAAGGCTGGTACAAGGATTACTTTACAAATCAAGCTAATCCGAAGAAGGATTTGGCCGCTTGGGCCAACGCTACGGCAAGATTCGAAGGCGCAAAGCTTATGAATGCCGACAATGTCGTATTCTCTAATAACCTGTACTTCGGAAAAACAAAGTCGATGCAAACGAAGTGGTCCATTCTGGAGAAGCTCGAGAACGAAACGTTCCTGAAGATCATTATGGGCGAGCAGCCTCTAGACAGCTTCGATAAGTTCGTAGAGCAATGGAATACGCTTGGCGGTAAACGTATTAGCGAAGAAGTGAAAGAAGAAATAAGCAAATAGTAAGATGGGGAAGCGCCAATGCGAAATGCTGGCGCTTCCCTTATATCATTCCATAGGACAGGTGGAACACCGATGATATCGAAAAAATGGCTGCTAAACTATCACCTGATGCTGCTTCCGGGCATCGTGCTGCTCATCATTTTCAGTACGATTCCACTGTTTGGTACCGTTATTGCGTTTCAGGATTTTATACCGGGTATTCCGATCTTTGAGCAGACATGGGTCGGATTGGATAACTTTACATTCATGCTTCAGCTTCCGGGCAGTAGACAGGTGTTCATCAATACATTAGTTATCGCTTCAATGAAGATTGTTCTGGGCATTATTATTCCAATTACGTTCGCCTTGCTGCTGCATGAAATTAGAGCGCGCGCGTTCAAACGGTTAGTTCAAACTATCGTATATTTGCCGCACTTTATGTCCTGGGTAATTCTATCCGGCATACTGATTGCGATGCTTTCTATAGACGGAATCGTCAACCAGATTACTGGATTTTTTCACATGGAGCCTATTATGTTCCTCGCCAGCAATCAATATTTTCGTCATATTATCGTTTGGAGCGATGTGCTGAAGGAATTTGGTTTCAGCGCTGTTGTCTATTTGGCTGCGCTTGCAGGCATTAATCCTTCGCTCTACGAAGCAGCTGAGATCGATGGCGCATCCAGGTTCCGCAAGCTATGGCATGTCACGATTCCCGGCATTATGCCTACTATCGTGCTGCTATCGACACTTAGCCTAGGTAATATTTTGAACGCCGGCTTCGATCAAGTGTTTAATCTGTACAATCCGCTCGTTTACTCGTCCGGCGATATTATCGATACGTACGTATACCGCATGGGCCTCGTGGATCAACAATACGGACTTGCCACCTCTGTCGGGCTAATGAAGTCTGTGATCGCTATAATATTGATCGCGCTCTCTAATAAAATGGCCGACAAGTTTGCCAACTATCGCATCTTCTAAGAAAAGGGGTCTGGGCATGGTTCTTTCAAAATCGTGGAGCAGCCGCAGCGTTGATATGTTTATCTATTTGGCTTTGATCATTATTGCGTGCATTTCGTTGTTCCCGCTCTGGTATACGATTGCGCTGTCCTTCAGTGACAAAGCTGCTGTAAATGCCGGTAGAGTATTTGCCTGGCCTGTTGGCTTCAATTTAACCTCGTATAAAATTATTTTGGAGGATCATAAATTTTTTGCAGCCTTCTACATTTCCGTAAAACGAGTGCTGCTTGGCGGTGTGATCAACTTCGTACTGACCGTTATCATGGCTTATCCGTTAGCAAGAGATAACAAGATGTTTCCGGGCAGAAAAATTTATATGTGGTATCTGGTGTTCTGCATGCTTTTCTCCGGCGGACTCATTCCGCTGTATATGACAGTGACGGAACTGAATCTGCAGAACACGCTATGGTCGCTCGTTTTGCCGGGTGCAGTGCCCATCTTTAATGTCATTCTCATTATGAATTTCTTTAGAAATTTACCTAAAGAGCTGGAAGAAGCGGCAATCGTTGACGGTTCCGGTCCGTGGCGTACGCTAGTGAGTATCTTTATTCCCGTATCGATGCCGGCCTTGGCGACTGTAACGCTATTCAGCATTGTCGGCCATTGGAATTCCTTCTTCGACGGACTCATCTACATGAACAAGCCGTCTCTCTATCCGCTGCAGACCTACATTCAACAGCTTGTCGTACGGATTGATCCGGAGTTGATGAAATCGCTGACGACGGATCAATTAATTGAGCTATCGAAGGCATCCGACAAGACGCTCAATTCGGCGAAGCTGATCGTGGCGATGATTCCGCTGCTGGCGATCTATCCGTTTCTTCAGAAATATTTTGTCCACGGCATCGTGCTTGGATCTGTCAAAGAATAAATAGGAGGTACGATGGGGATGAACAACATACGTAAAGTTCATGTTGTCTTTAAGACGCATCTGGATATCGGGTTTACGGATTTGGCAAGCCATGTCGTGGATCAATATTTTCATTCCTTTATTCCTCAAGCGCTCGATCTGGCTGACGAATTCAATCGCGAACAAGGCAAGGAAAGGTTTGTTTGGACAACCGGCTCTTGGCTTATTCATGAATTTCTGAAAACGGCTGATCCAGAGCAGAAAAAACGCATGGAAGATGGGATTGCCGCGGGCAGTATCGTTTGGCACGGACTACCGTTTACGACGCACACGGAATTAATGGATCCGGCATTATTCGAGCATGGTTTGTCGATCGCGCGCCGGCTGGATGAGAAGTATGGCAAACGTACGATCGCGGCAAAGATGACGGACGTACCCGGGCATACGATCGGCATGGTTCCCTATATGGCGAAGTACGGTATCCAATACTTGCACCTTGGCGTTAACTATGCTTCGACGAAGCCGAACGTTCCGGATGTATTCGTATGGCGAGCACAAGACGGATCGGAAATCGTCGTTAACTATGCCGGCAGTTACGGCAATATCACATTAATCGACGGTTTGGATGAAGTGCTTGTGTTCGCGCATACGAACGATAATATGGGGCCGCCGAAGGCAGCCGATATTCGGAAGCAGTTCGCGCAGCTTGCCGAACAATTCCCGGGAGCAATGATAGAAGCCTCGACAATGGATGCATTCGCCGAGAAACTGGTTGCGATGAAAGATCAATTCCCGGTCATTACCGAGGAAATTGGCGATTCATGGATCCACGGAGCAGCCTCCGATCCGCTGAAAATCGCCCACTATCGAGAGCTCTTGAAGCTGCGGAGCAAGTGGGTGGAAGAAGGCCGACTGGATGCAAGCAGCCGGCAATATGCAGACTTCTGCGATCAGCTCATGCTCATACCCGAACATACATGGGGGATGGACGAGAAGACACATTTGACCGATTTCAAGCATTATTCGGTCCCTGACTTCCATGCGGCAAGGCAAGCCGATGTCGTCGCGAAGGATGCCATCCATCCTCGTTATGGCTATTTCGGCATTTATGGCGGCGACCACTCGGAGAAGTTCGAAGCTGCTTCGGGGAAAAGCTTCAGCCTGCTTGAAAGCTCATGGCATGAACAACGGAATTACATCAATCAGGCGATATCGATGTTATCGTCAGACCTGCAAAACGAGGCACACCAGGCGCTGACGATGTTATCTCCAGATGGGTCGGATCGTGCGAATGGACGTGAATTCACCTTGGGACAGCAGCTGCTTTTAGGCTGCTTCAGTGTCGATTTTGGAATCGACGGATCGATAAATAGGCTTGTTGACGAGCGGGGCAAAGTTTGGGCTGACGATCAGCATCGGTTAGGCGTATTCGAATATGAAACGTTTGGCATGGATCACTACCAAAATTGGTATAGAGATTACGTTGTGAATTGGGCTGAAACGTATTTCTGGTCGGAGCCCGACTTCGGCAAGCCGGGCATGGAGTTTGCGGAGCCCAGACCGGAACATAAGCGATTTGTACCGCGAATCAGTCATGCGGTTGTCCGGGAAGACGAGCAATATGACGAAGTCAGTTTGCAGCTTACTATGAGCCAAGAAGCCTCGCAGACACATGGCGCTCCCAAGAAGCTTCGGATTCTGTATCGGTTCTTCAAACAGGAGAAAACAATCGAGGTCGAATTAAGCTGGTTCGATAAACAAGCCTACCGACTGCCGGAGGCGAGCTGGTTCTCCTTTGCTTTGAAGGTAGATAATCCGAACCTTTGGAGGATGGATAAGCTGGGGGAACGTGTTTCGCCGCTCGAGGTTGTTAAGAACGGCAACCGCAGCCTTCATGCCGTTCATTCAGGCGTGCATTACCACGGAAGCGATGGGAGGGTCCACGTGGAAACGTTGGATGCTCCGGTGCTGTCTCCGGGCGAGAAGAGAATGCTTCAATTCGATCAAACCTTCGCTCCATTAGATGGCGGGATGCATTTTAATCTGCACAATAATGTTTGGGGCACGAATTTCCGCATGTGGTACGAGGAGAATACTAAGTTTAGATTCGCGATCAAGTTGCATTCAAATGGGAACGGCGCTGCAGTTTCGGAAGCAGTAAGATAATCAATGTCTACGATGGCATAAAAAAATGTACGTGATAAAGGACGTTAGCTGCGTCCTTCATCACGTACATTTCTCTTTGTCTAGCGACCACGCGCTAGTCCAGTTGGATATAAACTTTGTCGTTTTGGACTTTCACGGGGTAGGTTTGGAGCGCTTTGCATGCCGGCTTGCGAACCGGTTCGCCGGTCGCAATATCAAACCGGCCGTTATGCTTGGGACACTCAATGGTGCTGCCCATGACAAGACCGCCTTCGAGGTGGACTTTCTCATGCGTGCAATAGCCGTCCGTTGCGTAGAAGTCGCCTTCTTGCGGATCTATAGATGGCATAGGTGCGTTCGCCATAATCGAAGCGGATAACATCCTCTGTGTCGATGTCGGAGCTGCTGCAAACTTCAATCCAAGCCAGTAAAGTTGTCATGATGGATCTCCTACTCTTGCATAGTGGTTGGTCGAATGGGATTGCGCGATGTTCTCGGCAAATATGCGGTATTTAGGTACGACGTACGTCGGATCTTTCCGTGCATGCCATAGGGCGGCAACCGTTTCGCGCAGTGCGGCCGTGAAGCTTGACGCGGCGGCCGGACAATCCTCCTTGATCTCTTGATGCAGGGCAGGCAAGTTATAATACGGTACCATCGGGAACATATGATGCTCCATATGGTAGTTCATGTTGGTATACAGAAACCGAATGATAGGGTTCGTATAGAACGTGCGCACGCATAGCCGGTGATCAAGCATGTCTTCGTATAAGCCAAGATGTTGAGTGGAGTTCAGAGCGGTCATCAAGAAGAAGCCGTAGAACGCAGGCAAACCGACGAACATAAGCGGCAGCAGGCTCTGCGTATAGAAACACAGCCCGATAATAGCAGCATAAACGAGAATGAAAATACGTGCTTCCCAGAACAGAGAGCGAAAATCGCTTGGAGGGATTAGTTCCTTCTCCGTATTGGTGAGGCGGCCGAAAGCATGGCGGAATAACGATTTAAACGTACCGAAGATATCGCCGAATCGGAAAATCATCTTGATTAGTCTACTCCACATCGGGGGACGCGGCTCCATAATTTCCGGATCGCTGCCGACAATGATCGTATCGGTATGATGACGAACATGACTCCAGCGGTAATTCGTCGCTTGTATGAGGATGAGGAAGGAGCATAGCTGATATAAGGCTTCATTCATCCACGACGTTCGGAAAGGCGTACCATGGCAAGATTCATGCCATTTTGAGACGGCTGACGTGGAATAAATGACGCCATAGAGGGCAAATGCGGGAATCGCCCACCAGGTTCCCCAGGATAAATAAGCAAGATAACCCGTTACTGCGAGGAAGATGAACCATAACAGCGTGTCTCGAAGCGCCGGACCGTTTCTGCGGACCATGAGCTCCTTCATGCGTTTGCGGGGAACGGGACATTTGTACCACTCGGCGGATACCAGTCCTTTCGCGATCGCTTTCTCTCTTTCAGGCCCTAGAATGCTGTAATCCCGTTTGGAGATTTCACTCATATGATTACCCCTTATTGACTCAGAATAGCGTTGCTGCTTCTAAGTGTAAGGGATGAAACGCCAGCTGGCTTTCCAGAAATTATTAAATAGTTTTAGACACATCTGCGAGTATGGAGAGGGGGAGCGGGATGGCAAGGAAACAATCGCCGACATCGATGCGCTGGATCTACCCGCCTGATTATGATGAAAGGCTGGGGATGGATGCAGTGGGAACCAGCATTATTCCCGAGCTGATCGTGCTGGGCTGTCAAAAATATTCGGAGGCCTATCAGCTCACCTTGCATCGTCACATGACCGGCTATGAATTTGTCTATTTGGAGCATGGCAGCGTTACTTGGGAAGTAGATGGCGTGCAATATCCCACTACTGCAGGGCAATGGTTCTTCACAGCTCCGGGAGAGCTGCATAAGGCCAGATTCAACCATATCGAACCCAGCCGCATTTGGTGGTTTATCATAACGGACCCTGCATGTGACTCTGATTGGCTTAACTTGGGCCAGCAGGAGCGTAACTTCATCAAAGCCGGTCTGCAGCAGCTGCCGCATGTATTTCGTGCCGATGTCGGGTGGATGAGCAATTTGCGCGGCTGAAGGCGACGCTAGAATCGGATGGACCGGCGAAGAGGCTGTATGCTCATCATCGGATGCTGGATATTCTGCTTGGGCTGCTGCAGCCGGTTCCGGCGAAGACGATTGAACCGGAATGGAGGGGAAAGATGGCTGAGCTCGTTCGGCAATTGGAGCAAACGCCTGAGAAACGGTTCTCCATAGCGGAGATGGCGCAGGCGGTTCAAGTGAGCGAGTCGCACTTCTATAAATTATTCCAGGAGCAGTTCGGGCAATCGCCTGCTGCCTACATGGAACGCGTGCGGATTGAACAAGCCTGTGAGCTTCTGTTGAACTCGGGCTTATCCATCATTGAAATTGCGCACGAGCTCGGATTTAAGACCAGCCAGCATTTTACGAATGTGTTCCGGAAAGTAACCGGCTGTCCTCCAAGCGAATGGAGGAGGCGGGAAGCTTACAGTTGAACGCTTCCAAACGTTGTCCTACACCTGACAAAGCGGCTATAATGGGCTTATCAGATGAAGGAGTGAAGTCAAGATGAAAGTGGAAATTTGGTCGGACATCGCGTGTCCGTTTTGCTATATCGGCAAGCGTCTCTTCGAGAAGGGACTGGATCAGTTCGAGCATAAAGACCAGGTAGAGGTTGTCTATCGCAGCTTCCAGCTGGATCCGAATGCGGAGAAATATCCGAAGCATGATGTGTATGGACTGGTAGCGGACAAATACGGCGTGAGCCGCGAGCGCTCCATCCAGCTTCATGAGAATTTGGTGCAGCAAGCCGCAGCGCAGGGGCTTACCTTTAACTTCGAGCATGCGATTCCGGCGAATTCGCTGGATGCGCATCGTCTGATTCATTTTGCAGGCGCCCATGGCAAACGGACAGAGGTAGCGGAGCTGCTGTTCAAGGCGTATTTTACCGATTCCAAGCATATTGCCGAATTGGATACGCTCAAAGGCATCGCGGTTGAAGCCGGCTTGAACCCGGATGAAGTGGAAACGATGTTGAGCGGCGATGCGTTTAAAGCCGATGTGCAAGCGGAGTGCAGCGAGGCAAACATGCTTGGCGCGAATGGCGTTCCGTTCTTCGTCATCAACCGCAAATATGCGGTAGCCGGGGCGCTTCAAAGCGATGTGTTCCTCGATGTCCTGCAGAAGGGCTGGGAAGAGGAGAAGCCGCTGATCATTCTAGATCCTTCTTCAAATGGCAGCGCCGGCGTGTGCACCGATGATGCATGCGGGATCGGCGAGAGCGAACAGAGTTAAACAATAAAAAGCACGGTAAGTCGGAGCCTCTCGGCTCTAGAACTTACCGTGCTTTTTAGCTTTTACGCATAACGGGCTGACAAGCCGATACATGCAACGCCTGCAAGGATGAGCAGACAGCCGATGATTTTGAGTGCAGACAACGATTCTCCAAACAAGTAATAAGCGCCGATGATGGAGATGATGTACGCCAGGCTCTGGATGGGATAAGCCAAGCTGAGGTCGACCTTCGATACGATAAACAGCCACAACACCGTTGCGCAGCCGTAGATGAACAATCCACCCATGATATAGGGCGAGAACATCAGCTCAAGAATCGTGCGCAGCGATTCGAAAGGTTTCGCGCGCTGCATGAGCCCGTATTTCCATAGAAATTGCCCGCTTACAAGCATGAGCGTATTGGCGAGGATGAGAAGGAATTGGACGACGTTCACAGCGTCTCACGTCCTTCCACTGCCTTCTGAAGGTCGAGCAGCTTCTTCTCCATGACGGCGAATTCCTGCGTTAACGTCTTCATTTTCTCCGACTGGTTCGACAAGCTCATCGTCTGCCGCACGAGCAGGGCAAGGATGAAGATGATGGTGACCAGAAACACGAAGGTAGGCATATAGGCGATGCCGATCCATAGGGCGAACCGGTTGAGCAGCGGGATACAAGCAGCGGCGAGTACGCCGGCAATGGCGGTGATCAGCCAGAGGAACGCGTAGCGATCCTTTAATTTATGGGTTACCGTGAACGAAACGATAAGCCCCAGGAAAAACAACGTAATGAGAATAGCGACAAGCTGATTCATCTAGGGCGGTTCCTTTCGTTTAAGAGAAGCTTTTGCGAATGAGCGAGAACATCGTAACCTTCATCATGTAATAAATCGATTTGGACCAGTTGATGGAGGAGGAGCCGCCTTGGCGGTTGCGCATCTCGACACTGATCTCTTTGAGCTTGTATCCTCGCTTGGACAAGCTGACGAGCACTTCCACTTCGGGATAATCCGTCGGGTAGGTTCGCGAAAACAGCTCGATTGCACGGCGTCCGACGATGCGAAAGCCGGATGTCGGGTCGTAGACCTGTACGCCGGTCAACATCCGAATCAGCCAGTGAAAGTAGAAGATCCCGATTCGTCGGGAGAGGCTTCCCTTGTAGCTGCTCTGTTCAACAAAACGCGAGCCAATGACCATGTCAAAGTCATGGCTTATGATTTCAGTAACAAGCTTCGCTATGTCGGCTGGCCGATGCTGTCCGTCCGCATCCAGTTGAATCGCATATTTATAGCCGCCGCGGTCTGCATACTTGTAGCCGCTTTGCATCGAACCGCCGATTCCGAGATTCACGGCATGGCGAAGGGAAGGAAATCCTTCACTGCGAATGATCTCAGGCGTGCGGTCTTTAGAGCCATCATCGATGACGACAAAATCATAAGGGGTGTGCCGTTTGAGCTCCTGCACGGTTCGGGCCAGTGTATCTTCTTCGTTATAGGCAGGAATAATGACCAATATATCGCTGCTCCGTTGTTGCTGCATTTCAAATTACCTTCTTTCCCATCCTTCTACTTGCGAGGCTTGCTTTTCAACAAATCTTTTATAGTATAATAGAAATCGGTTCTTTATAGAATACCAGTAAATTGGAAAGGGAGTTTTGCTTTGTTTTCACTACGGTCCGAAACGTCCCGGACGCGGAAGTTTGTTTGGATTTTAATGGCGTCGGTTTTACTCATCCATGTGATTTCGGTCTTGTCGCTCGGCGACCATTTCCTGCTTGGTTCCTATGAGAAACGCAACAATGATGATGTCAAATATGTACATGCCGCGCAGGTTCTGCTCGAGCATCATACGCTTGTTTATAACAGCGGTATGAACCCGACCAACTATATCATGCCTGTGGTTCCTGTCGTGCTCAGCGGATTTTTGTCCTTTCTGGATCGCGATGCCGCCGTGATGGGCTTCCGTTTGCTTCAGTGCCTCATGCAGGCGGCTTCGGTTTATCTCATTTTCATCATCGCGCGTGAGCTGCTGGGCAGACGCGTCGCCGTTGCGGCTGTACTGCTCGATGCGCTTTATGTGCCGAACTTGTTTGCCTCGGGCGCGATTCTAACGGAATCGACGTTTAAACTGCTCTTTTTGTTGCTGATTTGCAGCATTATTTATGCACTGAAGCGTAGAAAGGCATCCGTATATGTGTTTGTCGGTATCATGCTGGGGCTCTCCTGTTACGTCAAACCGCAATGCGCGCTGATTCCGATTTGTTTGCTGATCATCTGGCTCGTGAAGCGCTACAACTGGAAGGATATTTTCAAGTATACAGCTATCGTTGGCGTATGCAGCATGCTGCTGCTCTCGCCGTGGTGGGTTCGCAACTACGTCGATTTTCATGAATTTATTCCATTCACCAAATCCACCGGCAATCCCATGCTGCTGGGAGCGCTGATCAAACGCGCCAATCCGCCCAAAGGGTTCTTCGAGCAATATCCGCAATACAAGGATCAGAAGCTGTTCGTTGGCAGCGACAGTGCGGAGAAGCTGGCCGCGCAGCGCGTCATTGCTTATGGCTTCAAACATCACACGTTCGACTATGCGTACTGGTTTACGGTCGGAAAGTCCATCCAGCTCTTCGAGAGCCCGTTCTACTCTAAGCCGGTACCGGGCTTGCCTAGACCGGCGATTAATGTGGTGCACTGGCTGTATGTGCTTGTTGGCTTCGCAGGAATCGTCGTGGTTGGCATTCGCGGACGGTTGAAGCTGGTTTTGCCGCTGCTGCTGCCCTTTCTCTATTATTGGTTCATTCATCTACCATTTATTACCTTCGGACGCTATGGTTATCCGCTCGTATGTCTATTAACGATATTTGCTGCTGCGGCTTTAGTAGCGCTGCTGGAGCGAAGAGGGGTTTGGAAGAAGGAAGAGGAGACTGCCGTTTAATCGGCGGTCTTCTTTTTTTAGCCGGCCCAGTAGTGGAAAAGCAAATCGGCATAGTACAATAAGACAAGAATGTGAAGGCGGTTACAGCCTTTGCAAAATTGACAACTCCGGAGGGACGCGCCATGCAACCGGTTCCGATTCAAGCTATGAATACACGCGTAGTACGAGTGAGCACGGCGAAAGATTATTGGACCATTCTCTTTGGCATTTGGCTGATTGGCGGTATCTTCGTGGATGGATTTGCTCATAATCACGGAGTCGTCGAAACGTTCTTTACTCCATGGCATGCCATTCTTTATTCGGGTTTTATGGTTTCGGCCATCTGGATGTGCTGGCTGCTGTACCGTTCGAAGCGAACTACCGGCTTACCCTGGATCAAGGCGGCACCTGTCGGCTATGGGCTCGGATTAATCGGCGTTGTCATCTTCTTGCTCGGCGGACTATTCGATATGTACTGGCATGTTGTGTTCGGCATCGAGCAGAATACGGCGGCGCTGCTGAGTCCTTCACACCTGATGCTGCTGTTGGGCGGGATATTGATTTTGTCGAGTCCGTTTCGGGCCGGCTGGCATAATGAGAAATGGACAAAACCGAGCTGGGTGGAGTTTGCGCCGGCATTTCTATCCTTGGTAATCACGGTAGGCGCCGTCAGCTTCTTCCTCATGTACGCCTGGACGTTTCGTTACAATTTGCCGGCAGCCGCTGTCGTAGACTGGTATGTCAGTCACTTTAATGGGGGGATCGTGTCTGAAAGTAACGAGATGCGCGGTCTTACCTACATATTGCTGGATACGCTTATCTATATGTATCCGGTGTTTCTGCTTATGAAACGGTGGCAGCTGCCTTTCGGCGCCATGACGCTGCTGTTTGCGATGATTACGACGATGATGAATGTACTGGACGGCTTTGTATACTATCAGTCGATTATTATTGCAGGTGCTGCAGGTCTGCTGGGCGATCTGCTTTATCACTATTTGAAGGCCGGCGAAGGCAGAATGTGGGCACAGCGAATAATCGCAGGGGCGCTGCCGGTTGCGCTTTGGGGCTTTTACTTCGGCTACATGAACGCGGTGGATGGAATCGGCTGGTCTGCAGAGCTATGGTCAGGCTCGATTGTAGAGGCGACATTACTGTCTCTGGGCGTTCATTTCCTGTCTGCTTCGAAAGGGAAAGGATAGTCGACGGATGCAGCAAAGGAGCTTAATGTTGAGATGGCTGGTTATGGCAGGGCTGATAGCGCTTCTTCTAGGGGGCTGCACAGCCAAACCGCTTCGCAATGTGGAGATAGATCCGCCAACCAGGGGACTGCTTCATTATTTGCAGCAAGATCAAATGACTAATGTGTCCGATCGGGGATACAAGGTTACCGTAGCGGAGGAGCAGTCGGTCGAGAGCGGGCGGGAGATTAAAATAGAGCTGCAGGTGCTGGATCCGTCGGGACTTCCGGTGGAGCGCTTCACAGAGGATATGACCAAGCTGATGCATCTCATTATCGTTAGCGCTGACTTATCCACGTTCTCGCATGTCCATCCGGTTCATGAAGGGCAAGGGAAATTCAAAGTGAAGCTGAGCTTTCCGCATGGCGGCCGATTTCTGCTGATTTCGGAATTTATGCCGGATGACGTTGGGCTCACGGTATATAAGAAATGGATTACGGTTGGCGGTGCGGAGCCGGCTATCGAGATGCTTACGGTCAGCGAGTCTATGCAAACGGTTGTTTCCGGTGTTGAGGTTACGCTCACTGCAATGCCTGACATGAAGGAAATTAAGGCAGGGGAAATGGCGATGCTGAACTTTACGTTGAAGGATGCCGCTACCGGAAACCCGATTAAGCTTGAGCCCTATCTTGGCACTTCGGGACATTGCGTCATTCTGGACGAGAGTGCCACGCAGTATTTGCATGTACATGCCGTAAGCGATATGAGCGCCGGCACCTCCAGTGTCATGTTCCACACGCAGTTCCCCAAGGCAGGGATGTATAAGCTATGGGCACAGTTTCAGTATCAGGGAAAGGTGCTCGTTGCACCGTTTGTCATTAAGGTATGAGGCAGGGAGCTTAGCGTAGTCAGCTGGACAACCCGTTCCTTTATCTGACATCCTCAGGTGCTCATAAAAAAAAAGCCCACTCAAAAGTCGCCTTTCACACTTTTGGGTGGGCTTTTTCATTGTTCGAATTAAGGCGTTACGCTGCGCAGAACGGTCATGCTGCCATCCAGCTCGTAGCTGCCAAGGCTTGCAGGAAGCAAGAAGCATTCGCCGGCCTTAACGGCTTGCGTGCCGCCGTCCCAGCTCAGCGAGCCCGTTCCTTCCGCGATCACGAGAATGACGAATGATTCCGGTGTCGTTGTCAGCTTCCAAGGTGCACGCACAAGCCCTTTTTCAACGATGAAATAAGGGGATTCTGCGATGGTGAGCCATTCATTGTCGCCGATGGCATCGGTCTTCATGCGGCTCGCGCCTGCGCCTTCGTACGCGGTAACATTAAGGGAGTCTTCGACATGCAGCTCGCGAAGCTTGCCGTCCAGACCCGGACGATTGTAGTCAAACACCCGGTAAGTCGTATCGGAGTTTTGCTGAATTTCAGCGACTACAACGCCTGCACACAGTGCGTGAACTGTACCCGCAGGGATGTAGAACGCATCGCCGGCTTCGACCGGTACTTCTTGCAGGCAATCCATGACGCGGCCTTCTTCAATGGCAGCTGCGAGGGCAGCGCGGTCAACGCCTTCTTTGAGGCCGTAGATGATTTTGGCGCCGGGCTCGGCAGCCAATATGTACCACATTTCGGTTTTGCCGAGCTCGCCTTCTGGCAATCCTTCATAGGCATCGGTAGGATGCACTTGAATGGACAGATCGTCGTTGCAATCCAGCAGCTTGATCAGAAGCGGGAAACGGCCATTCTCGGCATAGCCTTTCGTACCGAAGTATTCACGACCGTATTTCTCGCGAATTTCGTCCAATCCAAGTCCGGCGAGCGCGCCGTTCATGACTTTGGTCGTGCCGTTCGGATGATCGCCGATCATCCAGCCTTCGCCGATCGCGCCTTCCGGAAGCTCCAGGCCGAATTGCTCCAGTGCGCGGCCGCCCCAGATCCGTTCTTTCATTTCGGGTTTAAATTGCAAGGGGTAAGTTTGTGTCAATTGAATCACTCCTCTGTCTGAACTTCCTTGTATACCTTAAACAGTCATTAGCCTTGTGGTTGTGCGGCAGGCTGGAACATTTCCAAGAATTCGCCATCCGGGCCGTAAAAGAAGAAATAACGCGCGCCATTGGGAAGCATCGTGATTTCGGTATCCTTAAGCGGGACACCAAGATCGGTGATGCGCTTGAATTCTGCATCCACATCGTCAACCGTGAACGCGACATGATGCGTGCGTCCTTCCTCCGCCAATTGACCGTCGTAACCTTCAATCAGCTCGACTTCGGATTCACCGCCATCGGTGCCGGACAGGAAAGCCAGGCGGATGACATTGTTGGAATGCTTCAACGTGTACAGGTACTTCAAGCCGACAATCTCGGTATAGAATGCGATCGACTTCTCCAAATCAGAAACCATAATGCCTACATGCTCAAGTTTACGAACTGCCATGAATAATGACCTCCTCATAATTTAACGAATCCGGCATAGCTTCGAAGCTGGCTTGTCTTACGTGTACTACCGTTTCTCGATTGCAAGCAAATAAGGTGCCTCCGCTTTTTGCGCCATACGATAAAGCACCGTTTGGGCCAGCGACTGAGGCAGCGAGGAAGCCCATTGCAGGGCGGCGTCGGCTTCCTCGGCGCCGCCGGGGTGACCGGGATAAAGCACGACGGTCACGATGCCGGAAGGTCGAAGTACCGCAAGAGCCGCCTTCAGAGCGGCGAGCGTGCCATCAGGCGTCGTGATGACGGACTGATCCGCGCCGGGCAGATAGCCGAGGTTAAACATTGCAGCTGCCGCCTTCCCGCGCCCATCGGCAGAAATCTGTTCCACCATATCGGCATGACTCGCATGGACGAGGTGGAGCGCTGCACCTGCTGCACTGTCATTCAATCGCTGCCTCGTCCGCTCCAGCGCTTCCTCCTGGATGTCGAAGGCATAGACGGTTCCGCGCGGGCCAACGAGCTCCGCCAGGAACAGCGTGTCTACGCCGTTTCCGCAGGTCGCGTCTATAACGGTGTCACCGGGTGAGACTCGTTCCTTCACGAGCTTATGGGCCATGCTGAGCACGCTTAGGAATCCCATCCTATTGCGCCTCCCACAAGCGGCCTTGCCAGGTGTTGCGCGCGGTCAGCTCGCGGTCGATCGCATTGAGCACTTCCCATTTCTTAAGACTCCACATCGGACCGATCAGCAGGTCGCGAGGCGCGTCGCCGGTAAGCCGGTGCACAATCATCTCCGGCGGAAGCAGCTCAAGCGTATCCACGATCAGCTTCACATATTCATCTTGATCCAGGAAGCGGAGCAGGCCTGCTTCATATTGCTTGACCATCGGCGTCTTGCGCATAAGATGAAGCAGGTGAATCTTAATCCCCTGCACATCCATAGCAGCAACAGCTCTGCCGGTATCGAGCATCATTTCATGCGTTTCCTGAGGCAGGCCATAAATAATATGCGCGCAAACGCGAATGCCGCGTGCCCGAAGACGTTTAACCGCATCTTCGTAGCAGGCAGTATCATGAGCGCGGTTAATCAGCGTGGAAGTGGACTCATGGATCGTTTGAAGTCCCATCTCGACCCACAGATAAGTCCGCTCATTCAGCTCAGCCAAGTAATCGACGACATCATCCGGCAAGCAGTCCGGCCGTGTTGCAATGGACAAGCCGACAACGCCGGGCTGAACGAGGATCGCCTCGTAATATTCCCGCAGCTCTTCAACCGGCGCATACGTATTCGTATACGCTTGGAAATACCCGATATATTGCGCTTCCGGCCATTTCTGGTGCTGCAAATCTCTGATTTTATTGAATTGGGTCACCAAGTCGTCTCTGCGGCTGCCCGCAAAATCACCCGAACCTCTGGCGCTGCAGAAGGTACATCCGCCTGTCGCGATCTTCCCATCCCGGTTGGGACAGGTAAAGCCGGCATCCAGCATGACCTTGAATACTTTGCTCCCGAATTGCTCCCGCATTTCGTGATTCCATGTATGAAACCTTTTGTCGCTCCACAGGCTAGGCTGTAGGGTGTCGGCATCCGGCTGAGTTTGCACTTTCATTGGTAGGCTCCTCTTGCTTTTATTAAATCTTATATCCCCAATCATAACGAAAAAAGAGACAAAACGCTACGCCGGGGGTGTAATCGGAGGCATAAGCGCACTTCATTAGAAACAAAAAAACGGTTTCAAATTAGGCGCAATGCTGTAAAAAAGATTAGAAAAGGGCTTGCTAAACCTAACATGAAGTGTTATATTAAAAGTGCGACAGAACAGCAAAAACACTACTTTTAACCCTCTTCCAAACACTTGTCATAGCAGGTCGGTTTTCTGGAAATTCGCTTGAAAATAATCAAGTTGAGGTGATGAGGAATGGATTCACAAGTTAAAATTCCGCATGGTGACGAGAAAGTTACGGTCGAATTAACGAGAAAAGAATTGATGTCGCTCGCAGGTATCCGTTTTTACGGTAATCATAATGTTGAGGTTTCCGCCCGGAAGAAACTTCATGACATCCTGGAGTCGCAAGAAACCGCTCAGAACCAAATGCTCAACTAAACAAGGGTAGTTGCATCAGAATGAACTTCAGCCGATGGCGCTCGCTGCGCCCTCGGCTTTTTATATGCAAGGAAACGGACGGAGGCTGCATTACCGCCGACTTTACAAGTGATGCCGAATTCGGGCACAATATGGTTTAGTAGCGCTGATTGGCTTGGACGAGCTATCGCTCGTACAGCATTCAGCGAGCGCTGATTGGCTTGGACGAGCTATCGCTCGCACAGCATTCAGCGAGCGCTGATTGGTTTGGACGAGCGGTTGCTCGTGCAGCATTCGGCATTTAACAATGGAGGAATCAATCGATATGCGTCTTAGAGGAAGAAAAGGAATACTCGAGAGCTTGGAAGCACAGCCGGAGCTTGTGGTGCTGGATGCAGCGCCTCATAAAGGACGCTGGCGTGAATTTTTCGGCAACGATAACCCGATCTATGTTGAGCTTGGGATGGGAAAAGGCCGGTTTATCAGCGATATGAGCGTTCGGAATCCTCATATTAATTTCATCGGCGTTGATATGTACGACGAGCTGATCCGCCGTGCAAGCGACAAAGCGCGTTTGGCATGGGAGAAGGAAGGCGTTTCGCAACCGCCGAACTTGGCACTGCTGCGGGCTAACATCGAGGGGATCGAGGAGATGTTTGCACCTGGGGAAATCCAGCGCATCCACTTGAATTTCAGCGATCCTTGGCCCAAAGCAAAGCACGGGCGCAGAAGACTCACGCACCCGCGCTTCGTCAAGAAGTATATGGAGATTCTAAACGAATACGGTGAAATCCACTTTAAAACAGATTCGCAGCTGCTATTCGAATTCTCGCTCAACAGCTTCGCGGATATGGAATTGCATATGCGCAATATTTCGCTGCATCTTCATAAAGAAACGCTGCGCGATGATCTTGTGTTGACTGAATATGAAGCTAAGTTCGTCGAGAAGGGCAACAATATCCACCGCGTCGAAGTTGTAATTGGCGAGAAGGCGATTGCGGCTCATAAAGAGGCTAAGCTGGCCGCTTCTCAGAAGAGTGACCAAGCCGCGGACACGGACAACGATACGAACGAACCGATGATAGCCCCTGCCGCTATATCGGAAGGGTAATGAAGACCGAGATACATTCTTGACCAGCCAACGGATACGCCGAGGACGATCGCTGCCGGCACGATAATCGGCAGCATAGCGGTTTCCGCCACGAGCCAAGGCAAGAGCCAAGCGAATATAGCCGTTGTGTGACCCGAAGGAAACGAGGAGTCGCGCAGCGGATTTTTGCATACATGCACGCTGCTAAGTGCTTGATAAGGGCGGAGTCTGCTGAATTTACGTTTCATGATGGCAACGGGAATATGGCTGATAATGGTGGCGGCGAAAGCTTGCCAGCCCGCGGTGCCCCATACGCCCGGGGCGAACAGCCCGCAGAGCAAAGCCGTCGCTAAAGTGAACGTTGCCCCGCCTGCATGGGTAACCGTCCCCAGCCAACCTCCTAACAATCGATTAACGGCCCTGTGCGCCGATCTGCGATTTGCCCATAGTAATAAGCGCTGCTCCTGTGTTAAAGCCCAGAACACGACATTAACCACATGAATCCCCTCCTGGTCGTATGCAAATGTCACGCCTATCCATCAGCTGCAAGCCATCAATCGCTTTTCACTTGCAGATCAAGTATAGGCCGGAATTGTTTTTGCCGTATTAACAATTATATAACCGATTATGAAGGATGCCGGGAGTGCTGCTTGTCCGATCTTCACGTACTCTTCATGTTCCACTAATACCCTGGAAATACAACTCGTGTACACTGGCTCCACAAGCTTGCCGCGCTCTTAGGCGGTATTAGCGGATGGAGGCGATGATCGATGCGTCTTGCTTTATTTACGGATACGTTCACTCCTGAGGTGAACGGAGTGGCACGAACGCTTGAACGGTGGGAGCAGTACCTGCGCCGCCGCGATATTCCATGTCTTGTTTTCGCACCTCAGCCTGCGGCTGCCGCGCATGAAGAACCTCAGCCGATGGTCACTCGGTTTGCCAGCATGCCCTTTTTCCTCTATCCCGAATGCCGCCTGGCACTCCCGAATCCAATTCATATTAATCGCACCTTGCAAGCGTTTCGGCCTACTCTCATTCATGTAGCGACCCCGTTTAATCTGGGGCTTTGCGGCATTCATTACGCCCATAAACACCGAATACCGCTGGTTGCTTCCTATCATACACATTTTGACCGCTATTTGGCGTTTTACAATACCCGTTGGATGGTTAAGATGTTATGGAGGTATATGGAATGGTTTCACCAGGAATGCAGGTTCATTTTCGTACCCTCCGCATCGACGCTTCTTGAGCTGAAGGAACGGGGGTGGGATGAGCATCGTCTGGCCGTTTGGACGCGGGGAATGGATACGAAGAGCTTTCATCCGAATGTGGATAAAGCCGCGCTGCTGGCGCAGTATCAAATTCCGAAGGATCGCTTCATCGTCCTTTATGTAGGCAGACTTGCGCCTGAAAAAAACGTGGATTGCGCGATTGCCGCATTTGCAAAGTTTAAGCGAGAGGTGTGCAACGACGCCACTTTCGTTATAGCCGGCGACGGTCCTTCCATGAATACCTTGAAGCAGCAAGCTGCCCGCGAGGGCATTTCGACTTGTTTTCTTGGTTTTACTGCGATGCCGGCGCTTCAACAATGGTATGCGGCAGCGGATGTCATGCTGTTCCCGTCACCTACCGAAACTTTCGGCAATGTCGTATTGGAAGCGATGGCTTGCGGTACGCCTGTCATTTGTGCGGATACGGGAGGTGTGGTGGACACGGTTGTCCACGAGTGGAATGGATTGAGGTGCGAAGCCGGCAACGCGGACGCCTTCCGTTCAGCACTGGAACGCATGTACAGGAACCCCGAGCTGCGCAAACGTTTCACGGCTAGGGGATTGGCGCACAGCCTCAGACAATCCTGGGATGCCATATTCGAAGAGCTTCTTATGAGGTTCCGGCAAGCCGAAAGCGCAGTCCCGAGTTCAACAAATCGTCACACTAGGGGATAATTAACATGAAACCTTTGCCAGTTGTATTCGTTTAATGAAAATGAAACATGTTTTTATCGTAAATGGCTGAAAATAAGGGTGAAACGGACGAAAACAAGGTATCAGTCCCGTCAACACCCAATGCAAGCGCTTTTCTTCGACTTCTTGGCGGTTAAGCGACGATTTCTACTTTTGACAAATGGACACAATGTGTGGAAAATCAGTAGGGTTGCGGAATATACAAAAAGGACTGCCGCGATTCACTGACAGCGAGATCAAAACTAGAGAGAATATAAAAAATGGGGTCTCAAGGGGGTAGTAAAAAATAATGGTTAATACAATCATTATTATGTTTCAAATCTTTTTGGCTTTTGTCGGTGTGTATCAATTCAGCATTTCCCTGTTCGGCATTGTAAGGAAACGTAAGGAAGTAAAGCACGCACCGCAGAAATCGTTTGCCGTGCTTGTCGCTGCACACAATGAAGCACAGGTAGTCGGGGCGCTTGTTGAAAATTTAAAAAAGCTGGATTATCCGAAGGAACTTTACGATATTTTCGTCATTTGCGACAACTGCACGGACAACACGGCAGAGATCGTCCGCAGCTATGGCGTGCAAGCATGTGAGCGTAAGAATCCGCATCTGCGCGGCAAAGGCCATGCGATTGAATGGATGCTGAAGGAATTGTGGGCAATGCCCCGTCAGTATGATGCCATCGTGATGTTCGACGCAGATAACCTGGTCGGCAATGACTTCTTGATTCATATGAACAATGATCTTTGCGAAGGTCATAAGGTTATCCAAGGCTACTTGGATACGAAGAACCCGACGGATTCTTGGGTTACGGCTTCTTATGCCATTACCTACTGGTATTGCAACCGGTTGTGGCAGCTTTCCCGCCGAAACTTGAACATGGCCAACTATCTTGGCGGCACGGGCATGTGCTTCGATACCGCGCTGATTAAGGAAATGGGCTGGGGAGCAACCAGTCTCGTAGAGGACTTGGAGTTCTCGATGCGCTGCGTGAAACGCGGTATTCATCCGGTCTTGAATTACGATGCCAAAGTGTACGACGAGAAGCCGCTAAGCTTCAAAGCGTCTTCCAGACAGCGCCTGCGCTGGATGCAAGGTCACTTTACCGTAGCTCGCAGTTATTTCTTCCCGCTGCTTTGGGCAAGTATTAAAGAACGCAGCTTCGTGAAGTTCGATGCGGCGCTGTACTCCATCTCGGTATACAACACATTCATCGGCTTCCTGGTTACGGCGCTGCTGTGGATGGATAATATTATTCCGGCGGAGAATGCTTTTTCATCCATCTACTACTACCTGCCGTATTGGGTAGCGGGTGTTGCGATTCTTGCCACTGTATTGATGTTCCCGCTCGTCATGATGCTTGAAGGCATTCGCTCGTGGAAGATGTACGCGCATTTGATCTCGATGGTGTTTTTCCAGCTTTCCTGGCTGCCAATTACTTGCTACGCGTTCTTCACGCAAAACAACAAGCAATGGAGCCATACGCAGCATACGCGTGTGCTTCGTTTGGAAGAAGTGCAGAGTAAACAGGTCTAATGAGCTTTCGGTCATCTTCTCCAGTTGAAGCTTGACATGCCTGAATAGGCTATGCTATAGTATTTCAGTAACATGTCTTACGGATTATTCACACATGTATACGCACAAGTAGAGGCACCCGCTTCTCACCTACTCGGCGATGGCCGAATGGTTCGCGATCGATGATTGGAACAGGCTTCAGCTTAATCGCTGCATGAACAGCCAACAATCTTGATTATTGGAATGCGGGTCCCGAGCGGATCCGCATTTTTTGATTTTTGCTTGCGTGATTCATAATTTTTTGGAGGTGGCAGGTTATTAGCAGGGAACATCAAATCAACGATGAAATTCGGGCCAGAGAAGTGCGTGTAGTCGGTGCTGAAGGCGAACAATTAGGCATCAAGCTTTTCCGCGAGGCACTGCAATTGGCAATCGATTTGAACTTGGACCTAGTGAACGTTGCACCGACAGCGAAACCGCCGGTGTGCCGGATTATGGACTATGGCAAATTCCGTTATGAGCAGCAAAAGAAAGAAAAAGAAGCTCGCAAGAATCAGAAGATTGTAGACACGAAGGAAGTTTGGTTCCGTGCTAACATCGACGAGAACGATTACCAAACAAAGTTCCGCAATGTTGTAAAGTTTCTGGGTGAAGGCGATAAAGTGAAATGTTCGGTTCGCTTCCGCGGACGTGAAATTACACATGCTTCGGTCGGTCAGAAGATTCTTGATCGGCTTGCAACTGAGGTTGCTGATCTGTGCGTCATGGAGCGTGTTCCTAAACTTGAGGGCCGCAGTATGATTATGATTTTGGCACCGAAACCGACAAACTAACATTCTTTGAGGAGGAACACCACATGCCTAAAATGAAAACTCACAGCAGTTTGAAAGATCGTTTCAAAATTACGGGTACTGGTAAAGTAATTCGTTACAAAGCTTACAAAAACCACCTTCTTTCCGGCAAATCGTCCCGTCAGAAGCGTGTTCTGAACACTCAACCAAACTTGGCTAAAGGCGATTTCAAACGTCTGCAACAAGGCTTGGCAAACATCAAAGGTTAATTAGATCGATCTAATTCGTATAACTATTACTCGGGAGGTTTCTACTCATGGCAAGAGTTAAAGGCGGATTCGTCCGCGCACGTCGTCGTAAAAGAATTTTGAAGCTAGCAAAAGGTTATTTCGGTTCAAAGCATCGCCTGTTTAAAACAGCAAAAGAGCAAGTAATGAAATCCTTGCTTTATGCATACCGTGACCGTCGTCAACACAAACGTGACATCCGCAAACTGTGGATCGTTCGTATCAATGCTGCAGCTCGTCAAAACGGCCTGTCCTACAGCAAATTCATGTACGGTTTGAAGCTTGCGGGCATCGAAGTAAACCGCAAAATGCTTGCTGACCTTGCAGTTAACGACATCAACTCGTTCAACACGTTTGCAAACCTTGCAAAACAAAAAGTAAACGCGTAGTCTTCGGATTACCGTTTTATGATAAAAGCGCCCTACCGCTACAGCGGTAAGGCGCTTTTTTGTTTTTTTTCTATATGGACAGCGGTACAATCGCATTCGGATGCTAGCGAATAGAGTATAGGACAACGCCGTTTATACTTCCGAGACAAATGACCTTCATGAGCATTTGTCGCCGAAGGCAAACCACATGCATTGTAAGCTATGTTAAGGAGGGAAATCCTTATGCAACGCGTTACGAAAGAACAAGTTCAGAAGATGGTCGGCAAAACCGTCTATGCGGTTCGCAAAGACGGTTCTGTCGTCACCGGTAAACTCGTTCGCGCCCATCAAAATCAATTGCAGCTTATGCCGCTTAGCAATGGTAAAGAGGTTCAAACAAGAGCGATCATAGCACTTGTATTATTCGATCTGCTTGCGATCGGTTTATTTGCCGGAGGCGGCTTTGGCTGGGGCGGCGGCTTCGGCGGCCCGGGCTACGGACCGGGCTTTGGCGGCCCAGGTTACGGACCGGGCTTCGGTGGGCCGGGCTTTGGCGGACCGGGCTTTGGTGGTCCGGGCGGCTGCGATTGCCAGCCGATTGCCGGTTACAATAACACCCCATACTACTAATCGTGACAGAATCAGCGAATTAGGTTGCTAATGATTTAACCATTTCGTAGCAGCGAACCTGATGAATGAAACGAATGGTCTGATAGCCCAGCCTCGAATAGAGCCGCTGGGCTTTTGGATTTCCATGATCGACAAACAATCTGGCGTAGCTGCAGCCCTTTTCTTTGGCGGCTGTTTCCGCTTTGGATATGAGCAGCGTGCCGATTTGCTTGCCGCGATGCTGCGGATGGACGACGAGCATGTCGAAGAGGAGCATGTCGCCTCGCGTATAGTAATGGATGAATCCAAGCGGTATGCTTCTTTTGGATCGGGAGTAAACAAGCGAGACGCCGTCGCTTAAACGTTTGGGCAGCTCGCGAATGGTTTGGGCATCTCTGGGCGAAGCTGTATACGAGAGCGGGATAAGCTCGGTCTTAATTAAACGGATAATCTCATCGTCATCAATACGTGCTTGCCTTGCTCGAATCATAGGGCATCCTGCTTTCCGTGAATTCTAAGCTGATAAAGTTTTGCGGGGCGCTGTTTACCTTGGCGCATGATTCTTCATCTTATGTAGCAAATAGCGGAGCGGCGCGCCTAAGAATCGCGTATACATAACTTTTTATAATTATGCTGTAGCAAGTCCTTGACGAATGAAATTGGGGAGCATATAATAAACGATAAGCTAATAAGTAAACGGCTATGAAGAGGACGAAGTGTTAAGGGCTCTTTTGCTCCAGAGAGCGATCGGATCTGCTGAAACCGACGCCAATACCCCTTTCCAACGAGCTCACCTCGGAGCTGTTTCCCTGAAAAGATCTTGATTGATCGTATTAGGGGAAATCGTAAGGCACACGTTATTGTGCCAAGGTAATGAACGATGGTTCGTTCTTACCTCATGAGGTTATTCGCTGTGAGGCGAATAACATATTTGGGTGGTACCACGGAAGCTAAACCTTTCGTCCCTAGACGCAATAGACGTCTGGGAACGAAAGGTTTTTTTGTTTTTCTAATATCTAACTCGTTTCACCTAGGAAGGGAGGACGACTTAATGGTCGCTCAACATGCAACGTTAAGGTCAAAAGAAGAAATTAAGGAAAACCTGAGAAAACCGGAGGTCATTACCGGCTCAGAAATTTTGCTTCGCAGCTTGGTGCTGGAGGATGTGGAGTGCGTGTTCGGCTATCCAGGCGGAGCTGTGTTGTACATTTATGATGCCATGCACGGATTTTCGGATTTTCAGCATCTGCTGACCCGTCACGAGCAAGGCGCCATTCATGCGGCCGACGGCTATGCGCGGGCTAGCGGCAAAGTTGGCGTATGTATCGCAACATCGGGACCGGGAGCTACGAATCTCGTCACAGGAATCGCAACTGCGTATATGGACTCGGTGCCGCTTGTCGTCATTACCGGCAACGTAGCGACTTCGCTTATCGGTACGGATGCTTTCCAAGAGGCTGACATTACCGGCATTACGATGCCGATTACGAAACATAGCTATCTGGTACGTAAGGCTGCCGATTTGCCTCGTATCATTCACGAAGCGTTCCACATCGCCAATACCGGCCGTAAAGGTCCCGTATTGATCGATATTCCGAAGGATGTATCCGCCGAGCTTGCGATGTTCGAGCCGGTGACGGAAGTTAGCATCCGCGGCTATAACCCAACGGTTACGCCGAATAAACTGCAAGTTGAGAAAATGATTAAAGCGATCACGGAAGCGGAGCGTCCGATCGTATTGGCAGGCGGAGGCGTTGTTTACTCCGGCGGTCATGAGGAATTGCTTGAGTTCATTACGAAATCGGGTATTCCGATTACAACGACGTTGCTTGGACTGGGCGCATTCCCAAGCGGTAACGAGCTGTGGCTCGGCATGCCGGGTATGCATGGTACCTACACAGCCAATACAGCCATTCAATCCGCGGATTTGCTGATCAATATCGGTGCGCGCTTCGATGACCGCGTAACGGGCAAACTGTCCGGCTTTGCGCCGAAGGCGAAGATCGTTCACATCGATATCGACCCGGCGGAAATCGGCAAGAACGTTCCTACGGACATTCCGATCGTTGGCGACGTGAAGACGGTTCTTCAAATCGCGAACAAAGAAGTGAAATATGCGGAGAAAGCCGATGCTTGGCGTGCGCAGCTTGCTAAATCCTGCAAGGAAGTTCCTTTCAGCTACACGGATTCCGATGAAGAATTGAAACCGCAATGGGTTATCGAAATGCTCTACCAAGAGTCGAAGGGTGAAGCGATTGTAACGACTGACGTTGGCCAGCACCAAATGTGGGCAGCGCAGTATTACAAATTCAATCAACCGCGCTCGTGGGTCACTTCCGGCGGACTTGGTACGATGGGCTTTGGTTTCCCGTCGGCAATCGGTGCTCAAATGGCGAATCCGGACCGTCTCGTTATCTCCATTAATGGTGACGGCGGTATGCAAATGTGCGCGCAAGAGCTTGCGATTTGCGCCATCAACAACATTCCGGTCAAAGTAGTTATCATTAACAATCAGGTGCTGGGCATGGTTCGTCAGTGGCAAGAGCTGATCTATGACAACCGTTACAGCCACATTGATCTCTCAGGCAGTCCTGATTTCGTGAAATTGGCTGAAGCTTACGGCGTACGCGGATTCCGCGCTTCCAATAAAGAAGATGCACGTGCCGTTTGGCAAGAAGCAATGAATCATCCGGGACCGGCAGTAGTGGAGTTTGTCGTTCGCAAACATGAGAATGTGTATCCGATGGTTACACAAGGCTCCACAATTGACCAAATGCTAATGGGGGATTCCGAATGATGAAGAGACATACGGTAGCAGTTCTCGTAAACGATCAGCCAGGCGTCCTTCAGCGCGTTTCCGGTTTGTTTGGACGCCGCGGCTTCAATATTGAAAGCATCACGGTAGGGACGAGCGAGGAAGCCGGCTTGTCCCGCATGGTCATCGTCACTACAGGCGATGACAAGATGCTTGAGCAAGTCATCAAGCAGCTGTACAAGCTCATCGACGTTATTAAAGTCGTGGACTTGAGCGCCAATCCGATGGTTGGCCGCGAGCTTGCGCTAATTAAAGTAAGTGCGGAACCAACGTCCCGTCCTGAAATTCTCGGCGTAGTAGAAACCTTCCGCGCCGCCGTTGTCGATATCGGCACAACGTCGCTGATGGTGCAGGTAGTAGGCGATACGGAGAAAATCGATGCGATGATCGAGCTGCTTAAGCCTTATGGCATTCGCGAGCTGTCTCGTACGGGCGTAACGGCAATGGTCCGCGGAAACGCTAGATAACTAGATCATAGGTACCTAATGCAAGTACATCTTTAGACCAAATCATAAGGTCGACACCGCTTTTGAGCGGGGGTTAGAGTAAGGGAACCGCAGCGGCGTTGCCTGGAATCGGTTAGTCTCGGATCAAGTCCCTTCTGTAACACCCGCTCAAAAGGGTTAAATTAAAGGAGGCAACATTCACATGGCAGTTACATTGTACTATGAGAAAGATGCAGACCAAAGCGTTCTGCAAGGCAAAACAATCGCAGTTATCGGTTATGGTTCCCAAGGTCATGCTCAAGCACAAAACCTTCGCGACAGCGGTCTGAAAGTAATTATCGGCCTTCGCGCCGGTAAATCTGCTGAGAAAGCTAAAAACGACGGCTTTGAAGTATTGTCCGTTGGCGAAGCTGTAAAACTTGCTGATGTTGTTCAAATCTTGATGCCTGACGAAACGCAAGCTCGCGTTTACAAAGAAGAAATCGAGCCGAACCTGAAACAAGGCGCAGCTTTGATGTTCTCCCACGGTTTCAACGTTCACTTTGGCCAAATCAAACCTCGTAAAGACACAGATGTATTGCTAGTTGCTCCTAAGTCCCCGGGCCACATGGTTCGTCGTACTTATGTTGAAGGCTTTGGCGTACCTGGTCTTATCGCAATCGAGCAAGATGCTACCGGCAACGCAAAAGCAATCGGTCTTGCATACGCAAAAGGTATCGGCTGTACACGCGCAGGCGTTATCGAAACTTCGTTCCGCGAAGAAACAGAAACGGATCTGTTCGGCGAGCAAGCCGTACTTTGCGGCGGCGCAACTGCACTTGTTAAAGCAGGCTTCGAAACGCTTGTTGAAGCAGGTTATGCACCTGAAATGGCATACTTCGAGTGTCTGCATGAGCTGAAGCTTATCGTTGACCTGATGTATGAAGGCGGCCTTTCCACTATGCGTGATTCCATCTCCAACACAGCTGAATACGGCGACTATGTAACAGGTCCTCGCATTGTAACTGACGAGACGAAGAAAGCTATGAAAGCTGTTCTTACAGATATCCAACAAGGTAAATTCGCTCGCGACTTCATCTTGGAAAACCAATCCAACAATGCATTCATGACGGCAACTCGCCGTAACGAAGCACAACACCCAATCGAAGTGGTTGGCGGTCAACTTCGTGAATTGATGCACTGGATCAAGAAATAATAAGGCATTATCCGCGTAACCGGTTATGCAGATTGGCTCGCCTTCCAACTGGTTTGGAAGGCGGCATTCTGTGGTTGAATGTATAAATATGCATACCCGGATAAAGTGACCGGTCCCTGCGTCTCCGATCTGGAGGCGTCAGGGCCGTTTCGCTATCCGGGATTATTCTTGAGTCCGAGGTGTAGCTAATGCGTAAAATCTATATTTTCGATACGACGCTTCGTGACGGCGAGCAATCTCCGGGCGTTAACCTCAACACGAAGGAAAAGGTTGAGATTGCGTACCAACTGGAGAAGCTTGGCGTCGATCGGATCGAAGCCGGCTTCCCGGCTGCGTCCCCGGGCGATCTGGCAGCGGTTAATGCCGTTGCGCGTGCCGTCAAGAATGCCTCTGTCATCGGCCTGTCGCGTTCCCGCGAGCAGGACATTGATGCGGTAGTTGAAGCGCTGAAAGGCGCTCAAGACCCTTGTATTCATCTGTTCCTTGCGACCAGCCCAATTCATCGTAAGCACAAGCTGCGTATGGAGAAGGATCAAGTGCTGGAGGCAGCGGAGCGTGCGATCCGTTATGCGAAGCAATATTTTAGCAAAATCGAATTTTCGCCTGAGGATGCGGGCCGTACGGAGCTTGATTTCTTGTGTCAAGTAACGGACATGGCGATTCGCGCAGGCGCAACGGTTGTTAATATTCCGGATACGGTTGGCTATATGAATCCGTCCGAGTACGGACATATCTTCAAGACGCTCAAGGAACAGGTGCCTGGCATTGAGAAAATTCAGCTCAGCGCACACTGCCATGACGATCTTGGCATGGCGACAGCTAACGCACTGGCAGCGATTCTAAACGGTGCGGATCAAATCGAGGGTACGATCAACGGAATCGGCGAACGCGCCGGTAATACGGCACTCGAAGAGGTTGCAATGGCGCTTGCTACGCGTGCGGATTACTTCGGTGCGACAACGTCGCTCAACCTGAAGGAAATTGCGAAAACAAGCCGTCTAGTAAGCAAGCTGACGGGTATGGTTGTCCCTGGCAATAAGGCCATCGTAGGCGCGAATGCGTTTGCGCATGAGTCCGGCATCCATCAGGACGGCATGCTGAAAGAGAAAACGACATACGAAATCATCTCTCCGGAGTCGATCGGCCTGCGTGATTCCAAGCTCGTGCTTGGCAAGCATTCCGGACGCGCTGCGTTCCGTGAGAAGCTGATTGACCTCGGCTATGAGCTTGATGACGAAGCAGTAAACACGGCTTTCGCGAAATTCAAAGACCTGGCGGACAAGAAGAAGAACGTCATGGACGAAGATATTCGCGCAATGCTGGAAGAGAAGCTCACCGATACGCCTGAGGTGTATTCGCTTGAGACGATCGAAGTGAGCTATAGCAACAAATCCGTACCTAATGCTACGATCCGTGTTCGTACTGCTGAAGGCGAAGTGAAGGAGCAATCTGCAGAAGGCAACGGTTCTGTTGATGCCATTTACAACGCAATCGATGCGCTGACGGCAGAAACGGTGGAGCTGGAGGACTATTCCATCAAATCCGTTTCGCATGGTAAAGATGCGCTTGGCGAAGTGCATGTCGTGCTTAAGCAAGATGAAGTATCCGCGCAAGGCCGCGGCCTTAGCACGGATATTTTGGAAGCGAGCGCGCGTGCTTACATCGACGCATTGAACCGACTCGTGGAGAAGCGGAAGTCCCCGGGCAGACGCGACAAAATGAGCTTGATTTAGTTTTATGGAAGTGACCGACGCTCTGGCGGCTGATTATCGGCTGTCAGGGCGTTTTTTTTGTGGTTAGTGGGGTTAATAAGCCTCGATTGGATAGGCAAACCAATCCGATTAGCTGAATCTGCGTATCCGATGGGATACGCAAACCAATCCGATTAGCTGAATGCTGCGTATCCGATGGGATACGCAAACCAATCAGCTGCAGCCATGATATAATATAGAAAAATCGACATTCGTCGTCGCCTCAGGTCCGAAGCCTGAGATGCGAGCGCGCTGTGCCGATTGGGGGAACGTTAATCGATGCTGTTCGTGTGGATTGTGCTATGGATTACTTCAGTGCTGCTTGTGTCGGCGAATCGGAGGAATGCTGCCGGCCGCTGGCTGAGCCTAGTTGCCTTCTGCGGTGGAATGGGAGCGCTGGCATCCGTGCTGGAAGGCTGGATTACCACCATGCTGGCCAATCAAGATATCGATGCATCGGGCGAGCATGTGCTGCGGATCATCCAGCGCACGTGCTCTTGGACAAGCTACTACGGATTGCCTTTCGGATTTCTGTGCTTTGGGGCAGCCTATAATTCGGAACGAGTACCGGCGGTGCTTTCTCGCAGATTGCCGGCAGCAGCGGCTATCCTGCCGCTCGGGATGCTCGCGCTGCCAATAGCGGAGTCGTATCCCGTGCATTACAATATACTCGCCATATGGGCGATCCCGTATTTTGTGATCGGAGCGATACTGGTGCTGACGAAGTCGCATGTGCACCCGGCGGAACGGCGGGCACATTCCGTGCTGCTGTTAGCGGTGATTCCCGCTGTGCTTATCGCGCTGACGATGAATTTCATTATGCCATTGTTCGGCCTATATGGACTCTGGCGGTATAACGTATGGCCGATCAGTATTGCTTTCGTCATCTTCATCTTTGCTCTGTTTAATTTCGGGTTCCTTGGTGTTCAGCTGCTCATTGAGCGCAGGCAATTGGATTATTCGCTGCGGGCGATTACGAGCGGTACAGCAATGCTGAACCATGCGATCAAGAACGATATCGGGAAAATCAAACTGTTTACCGATAAAATGAACCGCGAGGCCGGAGCAAATGAGGAATTGCGCAGCGATCTGAGCGTGATCAGCACAGCGGCCGGGCATATTGAAGCCATGATTCGCAGCGTACATGAACGGACGCAGGAGCTGCGACTGCAGCCGCAGGAGGTTCGCCTGACGGAGCTGGTACGCAGTCAGCTGGCAATGCTAGAGCAGCAGGCAAGCAGCCGAAACATTGCCGTAGCCTTGCACTCCGACGATCAGGCAACGGCGATTGCCGATGCGGAGCAAACGTCGGAAGCGATACATAATGTACTGCAAAATGCAATTGATGCGATGCCCGGCGGCGGAGAATTAACCGTCACCGTAATCGGCGGCAAACGCGGCAGCACGATTGAGATCAGCGATACAGGCGCTGGCATTGAGCGCTCCCATCTGAGGAAAGTCATTGAGCCGTTCTTCACGACCAAGAGCGGCAAATCGATGAATTTCGGGCTGGGGCTGGCGTACTGTGCCCAGCTGATGAGCCGCCAAGGCGGGGAGCTGCGCATTAGCAGCGAGGTGGGAGTAGGCACGGTGGTGCGGTTTCATTTTAAAGCGGTCAAGCGGGGGAAAGGAGCAGAGAGATGAGCGAGAGAGCAATTTCGATCGTGCTGGTCGAGGACGATCCGGACTGGCGCAGAGGATTAATCGCTTACTTGAACGGCGAGCCTGATATGGAAGTCGTCGGCGAGGCGGATCATGCCGATGCGGCGCTCACGATTGTAGCTGAGCGGAATCCGGATGTCATTCTGCTTGATATCATGCTGGCAGACAGTCCGGAGGGCTTACGGCTTGCAGCGGAGCTGTCTGTTGCGTCGAATGCGCGCGTTATTATGCTCACTTCGATGGAGGATCGCGCTTTTGTCGTGGAAGCGTTCCGTGCAGGGGCCGTCAACTACTTGGTGAAATCGGACTTTACTTCGATTCCAAGCGCGGTACGCAAAGCGGCCGAGGATCGATCGGCGATCGACGGCTCTGCGGCGAGGCTGATGCTCGAAGAGTTCAGGCGGCTCAAGAAGCTCGAGCGGGAGTACGAAACGGATAAATTCAAGCGGATGCTGACGCCATCGGAGGTACAGCTGCTGTCGATGATTCACGAAGGCTACAGCCAGACGCAAATCGCGGAGAAATCCTTCCTCTCGCTGCGCACGGTCAAGAACCATGTGAATAATATCCTGCGCAAGCTCGGCGGCAAGAGCAGCAAAGAAGCGGCACAGCGAGCGAAGGATAATGATTTATTTTGAGCTGAAGCTGATTATTCTCACAAATAAGACCTCTGTGATTCGTTAGAATTCTCGAGCAGCAACTTTGTCGCAGCATTCTGCTAAGCCGAGTGGTTTGCGCGAACAATCGGATTGGACATGCGGCATTCAGCTAAGCTGAATGGTTTGCGCGAACAATCGGATTGGACATGCGGCATTCAGCTAAGCTGAATGGTTTGCGCGAACAATCGTGATTGGTCATGCGGCATTCGGCTCGTTGGAATTGGCTGTCCGGTACTCTAACGAATCCAGGAGGTCTTATGTGCCGCATTTTGATCAAAAATAAAGGCTAACGAATCGTACAGGTCTTATTCAGTCAAATCAGCGCGTCAAACGGCCTTTTTGGGCCAAATAAGACTTCTGTGATTCGTTAGAATTTTTGAGGGGCTATATTCTCACAAATAAGACCTCTGTGATTCGTTAGAATTCTCGAGCTGCAACGTCGCAGCATTGGGCTAAGCCGAGTGGTTTGCGCGAACAGTCGGGATTGGACATGCGGCATTGGGCTAAGCTGAATGGCTTGCGCGAACAGTCGGGATTGGACATGCGGCATTGGGCTAAGCTGAATGGTTTGCGCGAACAGTCGGGATTGGACATGCGGCATTCGGCTAAGCTGATTGGCTATTGCGAGTCCATCTCTCGAGACTTATTCGCTCAGCCTATAAAAGTCATAGCTTTCATATCTTTGTCAATGTCCGCTACTTGTGGTACAACTAGGAGTAGACTGAGAATCATAATCATAGGACGGCTATAGAGGAAGCTTACTGCGCTGCACGAACGATGGCGACAGCTGCTGCTTCTCAAGTCCCGAATAAAAGGAGAGTCAATCAGACATGGCAGACGTGAAAAAGATTGCAGTTATCGCCGGTGACGGAATTGGACCGGAGGTTGTTGGCGAAGCGATTAAAGTAATGAAGAAAACAGAGGAGCTGTTCGGCTTCCAATTCGAGTTTGAGCATGGCTTGTTCGGCGGTATCGCGATCGACGAGAAAGGAACTCCGCTTCCGCAAGAAACGCTCGACATTTGTAAAAATGCCGATGCCGTTCTGCTTGGTGCGGTTGGCGGACCGAAATGGGATAACAACCCGAAAGAGCTTCGCCCGGAAACCGGCTTGCTCGGTATTCGTAAAGCATTGGGCCTCTTCTCCAACATTCGCCCAGCTAACGTATTTGACTGCTTGATGGAAGCTTCCACGCTGAAGCCGGAGGTGCTTGAAGGTACTGACCTGATCGTTGTGCGTGAGCTGACAGGCGGCATCTACTTCGGTGAGAAATTCCGCCGCGAAGGTGCTAACGGTGAAGAAGCGGTAGATACTTGCGTGTACAACGTTCAAGAGGTTGAGCGTATTGCTCGCCAAGGCTTCGAAATTGCACAGACTCGCCGCAAGAAATTGGCGTCGGTTGATAAAGCAAACGTACTTGAAACTTCCCGTCTATGGCGCGAAGTAGTAAACCGGATCGCTCCGGAGTACCCGGATGTTGAGCTTGAGCACGTACTGGTCGACAACTGCGCCATGCAATTGCTTCGCCGTCCTGCGAGCTTCGACGTTATCGTAACGGAGAACATGTTCGGCGATATCATCAGTGACGAGGCAGCGATGCTGACCGGCTCCATCGGTATGCTTTCCTCCGCTTCGCTTGGCGAAGGCAGCTTCGGCTTGTACGAGCCGGTACACGGCTCCGCGCCTGACATTGCCGGTCAAGGCATCTCGAACCCGATCGCAACGATCCTATCGGTTGCACTGATGTACCGTTTGACGTTCGGCTACGCAGAAGCAGCACAGTGCATCGAAGATGCAGTGAAATCCGTGCTGGACGCTGGCCACCGTACAGGTGACATCGCTGTCGATAAGAGCAAAGCAATCGGCACAGTTGAAATGGGCGATCTGATCATCGCAGCATTGAAGAAGTAATATACAATAATTATAAGCAAGTAATAATTTCAATATTGATTTTGCTTTAAAAGTTGGTATTACTCTAAACGTAGTTGTCAACAATGAGGTCTATCGCAGCACGCGATAGCGCTGCAAGCGCAAAATTGTGCGGCGAGCGGTTCAGTTGCGATTAGGTACAAGCCTAAGCCGCTTCCGAACGCAAAGCACAATCTCAGGAGGTCACAACAATGGCAGAACGTTTGGTAGGTCGTCTTGCTCCGGATTTCTCGATGGAGACAGCAACAGGTAATGGGCAAGATTTCAGCTCAGCAGCACTTTCCGATTACAAAGGTAAATGGCTGGTCCTTTTCTTCTATCCTCTGGATTTCACTTTTGTATGCCCAACTGAAATTACAGCTCTTAGCGAAGCTGCCGGACAATTTGGCAAAATCGGCGCAGAAATCCTTGGCGTATCCGTGGACAGCAAACACTCCCACCGCGCTTGGATCAACACGCCGGTTACTGACAACGGTCTTGGCCAACTGAATTTTCCGCTTGCTTCAGACCTCACGAAGAACGTTGCCCGCGACTACGGCGTCCTTATTGAAGAAGAAGGAATCGCGCTTCGCGGTTTGTTCATTATCGATCCGGAAGGCGAAGTCAAATACCAAGTTGTCAACCACAACAACGTTGGTCGCAGCGTTGAAGAAACGCTCCGCGTATTGCAAGCTCTGCAATCCGGCGGTCTGTGCCCAATCAACTGGAAACCGGGCGATTCTCACCTGGTTGCGAAATAAGAATCGACATCTTGCATACGATCAACCCGGGACCTCTCCAGAGGCCTCGGGTTTTTCTATACTCTGGAAACGCAGGAAAGCAGGAATTTTGCCAGAGAGGCGCGAATAAGTTATACAAAGTTTCAGATGTGATTGATGAAGGGTAATGGAGGCTAAGGAGGAGACTGACATGAGCTTTTGCTGTGGAGCAAGCATGATCGGCACGAATGGCACGCTGAAGCATTTTCGCACGCATATTCATAACGTTCCTATTCTTTTCTGTCCAGTATGTCATCGCGTTGAGATTCATCACATGATTGAGAATGAATATGAGATTCTTGCTGAGTATGCACACGGCGACGGCGCATCGGAAGTCGACTTTATTGAATATGTTGAGCAGGAAGATAAAGAACTGTTCGAGAACTGTGTAAACAATGAGAACGAAGATCCTATGGATGTCGTGACCAATCAAATCGATATGGCACTTGATCTCTTAAGCTTCGCGAAGCAAATCGCGGATGAGGCTTGGGAAGCGGAATTGAAAAAGCGGCTCGGCGTATTAAACCAGCGGCGTAATAAGCTACTGCAGCGACGAACCTCCGAAGGATATTGCTAGATACGAAATGCCTCCTGACGAAGGAGGCTTTTTCTTTTATATACCAATGTGTTCGACCCCCTCAAGCAAAAGGGACATCACGAAAAATGTAAATGTGAGGTGGAGCGGTTGTTACTTGTTCTGTTCAAACGGATTTTTGGCGGTAAGCCCGATACGTCCGCTGTCACCCTAGATACGAAAATCACACCGGAAGATATGGTGGAGATGATTCGCAGCGGCGAAGCTTCGCGCAATGATTTTATCGCGTCGTATAAGCCGTATATTGCGAAGGTGACAAGTCGATTCTGCAAACGATATATTGATCCTACTCGTTCGGATGAGTTCAGCATAGCGCTGGCTGCTTTCGACGAAGCGATCGAACAGTTCTCAAGTCAGGCAGGAAAATCGTTTCTAGGCTTTGCCGAAACGGTCATTCGGCGCAGGCTTATTGACTATGTCCGAAAAGAACAAAGGCATTCCGGCACTGTTCCATACAGTGCCTTTGATCAGGATGACGAGGAAGAAATGACCGTCAATCCTATAGAGATGAAAGAAGCGCTGCAGCGGTACTCCGTTGCGCAGGATGTGGAAGCCAGGCGCCTTGAAATCAGCGAGTATGACAGCCGGCTGAAGCAGTTTGGCATCTCGTTTGGCGAACTGCCGGATTTATCGCCGAAGCATTCCGATTCCAGGGTTCTGCTTATCTCGATCAGCAAGCTGCTCGCGAACGCTCCGGAGCTCTACGAGATTATGGAGACGAAGCAGAAGCTGCCCATTAAAGAGTTATGCGAGATGGCAGGCGTATCCCGCAAAACGATCGAGCGGAATCGCAAATACATAATAGCTATCGCACTGCTGCATAACGGTGATTATCCTTACCTGCAGGAATATATACAGCCCCAAGAGCCACCACAGCAGGAACAACCCCAGGTGAAAGGAGTGAGAGCATGAGTCGTGGAATTGTAATGGAAACAGGCCATAAATACGTAATTCTTCTAATGCCGGACGGGCAATTCCGCAAGGTGCCTACAGGCCGGAAACCTCAGGTTGGCGAAGAGTTCAGCTTCACAGAGCAGCGAAGATTCGCCCAGCCGCGTAAATTGTATAGTTTTAGCGCAGGTGCGGCAGCGATTCTGCTCCTCCTCTTTGTTCCGTTTCTGCTGAACCACATGAATCAGGGACCGCAGGTTGTCGCTTATCTGACCATGGACGTGAATCCAAGCATCGAGCTTGGCATCACAGCGGATGAGCATGTTGAAGAGCTGCGCGCAATTAATAACGATGGCGTAGATGTAACGGAAGGTTTGGCGTATAAAGGGCTGACGCTTGAGCAAGTCACGGAAGCGATTATGGATCGAATCAGTGCCGGCCCGTATCTGAACAGCGGTGAAGGCGACGTCATTATTACCAGTGTACTTGTAGCTAATCCAGCAGAATCGGAATACGAGAATACCGTTACGACGCATATGGATGCTGCAGTACGCAAGTCGCTTTCGAAGACCGATAAAGGCCGCAAATTGAAGGTTGAAGTGACGACACTTTCAGCACCTAAAGAGATTCGCGATGAGGCGAAGCAAGACGGTCTGTCTGCAGGCAAGCTGGCCTTCTACTTAATGGCGAAGAAGCAAGGCCATAAGGTGACGATTGAACAGCTCAAGACGCAGTCGATTCACAAGACGGCGAAGCCGTGGGGCGGCGTGAAAGCAGTCATCAATGATAACAACAAACCGGCGCCATCTGTAACGAAGAACGGGCAAGAACAAGGGGATACGGCACAAAAACCGGAAGAACCGACCGCAGCTCAAACGAAGCAGACTTGGGAGCAGCAGAAGGAACAGCAGAGAGAGCAGTTAAGAGAGCTGCTGAAGAAAGAGCAAGAGAAGCGGGAGAGAAAGAAAGACGATCGCCGCGGCAATCATTCGGGTTCTGATAACAAGTCAGGATCGAAGGATAACAAGGATCATGCGGACATAGGCAAGGTCATCAGCGCGGACACCAAGAAGGACAATAACAAAGGCGACAATAAGGGCAATCCTAAAAGTAACAACAAAGGCAGCAGCAAGGATGATAACAAATTCATCGACAGAGGCTGGAATCGTGGGAATCACTCCTCAGGCGGAGGCACTGGCATCGGAGCCCCTACTCAGAACCCTCAGAAGGGGAATGTCATTCGCAAGGACGATAAACCCGGAGACGACAGTCGCAACGATGACGATGGAAAAAACGACAATAAGCAAAACGCTGACGATCGCAAGAACGAGGATCGCAGCAACGACCAAAAAGGCGGCCAGGGCGAAGTGAAAAACACTTCCGATGGTCGTCATAATGGCGTTTCAGAGGATGATAAGAAGCAGGACGATCGCAAGAACAACAGCTCGAGTAAGAACAACACCAGGAATAATGACCAAAGTACAGGGAAACAAAACGATAAGAACAGCGTTAAGTCGAGCGACCAGGGTAAAAAGAACGAGAACAAAAACGATAGGAACGACGATCGCAATCAAGGGAAAAACAGCAGTAACGGCAAGGGGAGCAACGAGGGGAAGAACGGACGCGGACAAGGAATTCACAATTAGCATAGGTTACCGAAGGCGCAGACATCGACTGCGCCTTTCGTACTACGTTTTTTCGGTATGATTCGACAGGATCTCCTGTTGACAGAAAAAGCACGTAATTACTATGATTATTGTAAGCGATCTCGGGCTCGGAACCTGCATAAAGAAAGCAATTTTTTGATGTGCGGAGGCGAGAAAAAACGTGGAAATGCTCCATATTCGGGAAAAGGCTGATGCGATCAAGGCACGACAAAGAGGGAGAGACATCGCGAAGGCGATCGGCTTCAGTCTTGTTGATCAGACGGTAATTGCATATACGATTTCCGAACTAGCGCTTCAGCTCATTTCATTCTCGGAGAAGGGACATATGACCATTCGGCAAATCAGTCCGTCTAAAGGGGAACCTGCCAGTGGCATTGAAGTCAGACTTTTCGATCATTTTCGCGGATCCAGTCGAATCCATCTTCAGTTGATAGAGAAATTGGCAGACGATATTGAGCTGTCACATGATCAGTTACGAGGAACCATGATCACACTTCGTAAATGGATTGTTACTCCATTGCGCATGGATTCGCCGAACTGTGCAGCAGGAGAGGAGTAAATCAATGCAGGCCATTCGAAAGCGATATTTTCCAGCGCTGGCTGAATATATTCGAAGCGGCAGCGAAGCATCGCTTTTTGAAGCGACTGAAATCGGGAAGCTGCTTCACGGCATTCATCCGGAAGATATTATCGCCATTCATGAAGAATCGATGCAGATGCTCGTTGCTAACGTGGAATCCGAGGAAGCGCTCAACCTGTACAGCCGATCGTTTATTTTTCTGATCGAGCTTATGGTCGCTTTTCGATTCCGGCTTCAGCCGGAACAAACACCGGAGCAGCGCTTCAGCGAGATGCGGGACATGCTGCTCAGCTCGCACCGCTCCTTCCGCATGGTGAAGAACAAATATGAGAATGTCTTGCAGCATATGGACAGCGGCATTGCGATTCTGGATAGCGACGGGATTGTCTCCTTTATCAATGTGCAGATGGCCAAGCTGCTCGATATCCCCCGCAAAACGTTAATCGGCTGCAATTTGACCGATATTCTATGGCATAATCAGCTTAGCCGGAGCAAGAAGCGCATTATTCTCAGGCTCTATAAAGAAATGTTTTTGCGAAGAAGCCGCTATCTGGAATTTCAAGATGTGAACGGTCGCTTCCTCCTCGTAACCGTTACGTACGGGGACCAGCTGGACGGCGACTATTTATTCAGTGTCAAGGATGTCACGGAATACAAGCAGATTGAGCAATCGGCTTATCAGAACGATAAGCTGGCGATGCTGGGTAAGATCGCGGCTGCCATCGCGCATGAAATTCGCAACCCCCTTACTTCCATCCGTGGTTTTATCCAACTCTTGAAGCCTCACCTCACCCAATTAGGGAAAGAAGAATATTCCCGTATTATTTTGACTGAAATTGATCGTGCGAACGACATCATTTATGAGTTTCTGAACTCTTCAAAGCCATCTGCCCCGATGAAGCAGAAGGTGCTGATTAATTCGCTGCTGAAAGAAGTCATTCTCCTCTCCGACAGCGAGGCGCTCATGAAGGGCTGCCAAATCCATCTGGAAACCTATGACGAGGATCTCTCCACTTCCATTGATGTGAAGCAGGTCAAGCAGGTTATTTTGAATATCGTTCGTAATGCCATGGACGCCATTGATGAATTGGGCGGCGAGCGAAGCGGCCGGATTGATATCATTACAAGGCGAGACGGCAAAGACGCCGAAATTACGATCCGCGATAATGGGAAAGGCATGGATGTCGTGACCAAATCCAAGCTGTTCGACCCCTTCTTCACGACGAAAGCCGCAGGTACGGGATTGGGCCTTTCGGTCAGCTACCGCATCGTCCGCAACCACGGCGGGAAGATACGCGTTTCGAGCAGCAGCGGCGAAGGTACGGAGTTCAATATCTATTTGCCATTGGCGGAATAAAGGATTAGAATCGGGGTATAACCCGTGTTAATTGCAGAAGTTGTCTTGCAGCGGCTGATCATGCTTGTACTTCAGAGCTGCACGGCAAGGACGAACCAGGAAATCGGGGAAACCCGGTTTTTTTGTGTTGATTAGGCTTGTGCAGACTACGAGTTTCAAGACAGGAGTTGTTGACAGACGATGAGTATTACATTCACATATGAGACGAAGAGCGCGCGGAGTGCAGCGGATGCTGCCGATGTCGTCGTATCCTTCATCAGCAAAGAAGAATTAAAGCAGCCCGGAGGGGCAGTTGCGGGCATCCATCCACAGCTGGACGAGGCGCTGCGCAAGCATGTTGAGAAAGAGCTGTTCAAGGGCGAGCTCCGTGAGACGTTCGTGCTGCCAACCTTAGGGCTGCGGCCGGAGTCGCATGTGATCTTCGTCGGCATTTCCTCGCAGGACCATCTAACGGTTGATGGACTGCGGGATGCAGCGGCGACAGCGGCTAAAGCAGCCAAGCGGTTAAAGGCTGTGCGCGTGCAGCAGCTGCTCCCTCAAGTCCTATCAATTGGAACGGCCGTGTTCACGGTATGCCAGGCAGCGCAGGCCATGACAGAGGGGTATATTCTCGGCTTATTCACGCGTAAGACGGCGAAGAAGATCGACAACCGCAGGCAATCGCTCGTGAATACAGTTGCTTTCACGGTAACACAGGCATTGCCGGAGCCGCTGGCAGCCGCAGCATCGGAGCAGTGGGAGAGCGGTACCCGGCGAGGTGCCGTATTCGCAGAATCCGTCGTGTTAGCCCGGGATTTGATCAACTTGCCGGGCAACACTTTGACTCCGGAAGTGTTGGCGAACGAAGCACAGACGCTGGCTAAGGCTTATAACCTCGATGTTGAAGTGATGGATGAACAGACATGCGAGAAGCTGGGCATGGGTGGACTTATCGGCGTCGGCAAAGGCAGTATCCACCCGCCGCGCATGATTGTTATTCAGTATGAAGGCGCTCCGGGTGACGAGGACAAATGGGGCATCATTGGCAAAGGCATCACCTTCGATACAGGCGGGATTTCCTTGAAGAAGGGCCTTGGCATGGAAGAGATGATTTCCGATATGGGCGGCGCTGCTGCCGTACTGGGACTGGTTCGTATTCTAGGCGAGCTGCGACCGAAGCTTAACGCGGTCATCGTCATTCCAACCGCGGAGAATATGCCTTCCGATCGGGCCATGAAGCCGGGTGACGTGCTTACGATGATGAACGGCACGACAGTTGAGATTGTAAATACCGATGCGGAGGGACGGCTCGTTCTGGCGGACGGACTCACGACAGCAATCCGCCGCGGGGCAACGAAGCTGATTGACGTTGCTACCTTAACCGGAGCGGTTATGGTGGCGCTAGGCGATATTGCTACGGGCGTCGTCACGAATGATGAGACGCTGCAGCAGCAGGTTATTCTCGCATCCAAGCGAGCCGGGGAACGCATCTGGCCGATGCCTGCATTCCCGGAATTCCGCAAGCAGCTGGACAGCGATGCTGCGGATATGAAGAATGGCGGCGGACGATACGGCGGCGCAAGCATCGGCGGGTTGTTCATCGGCGCCTTCGCGGAGGAGAAGCCGTGGGTGCATTTGGATATCGGCGGCACGGCATGGCTGGAGAGGGATCGGTCATGGGAAGTTAAAGGCGGAACAGGCGTTATGGTGCGCACACTTGGCGAACTGCTCGTTTAGCATGTTATAGATAGCGCGGCCATTCATAGGGGAAACATCACGAGGGAGATAACCGCATGAATTTCTGGAACCACTTAATGTCTGTTTTTCGCCGAAAGCAATTGTCCGATCAGCGCAGAGGGTTGTTGACGTCCATCATGGAAGGCATACCGGCTGTTGTCATCGCGAATATGCTTGGCGGTCCGATCTTAACCATTTACGTTGTCTATTTGGGCGGCTCGGCATCGGATGTCGGGCTGGTCCTGGCTATTCCCGCGCTTGCCAATCTCGTGCAGCTGGTAGCGGCTTTCTACATGCAGCGGATAAACAATCGCAAGCTGCTCCTCACGATATTCGGGGTGGTCCATCGACTGTTCTGGGTCGCGACAGGCCTTATTCCGTTCTTCGTCTCTGAAGAACTGCAGGTGGCTGTTTTTATCGGATTATTTCTAATCTCCTTTATTTGCGCTTCAACAAGTTCAGTCTTCTGGACCTCGATCGTTGCGGATATGGTGCCGGCGCAGGTGCGCGGACGCTATTTCGGCATTCGGAACACCATTCACTGGGCGGTTGGCAGCATCACGTTACTGGTTGGCGGCCAAATTCTGGAGCAGATGAATGCGGAGACCGGATTTGCCGTTCTCTATATTGTCAGTGCCTTATGCGCAGTCTGGAATGGAATCGAGCTGTGGCGCTACCCTAATCCCCCGTTCGAGAAATCGGCAGCATCGAGCTCGGCAGCACTCTTCCTCAAACCACTTAAAGATAAAGGCTATATGAAAGCGACGATCTTCATTGCGGTATTTATTTTGCTGCAAAATGCGGCGATCCCTTTATTCTCGTATGTCATGCTAGAGACGCTGCATATCAGCAAGTGGGGCATTACGGTACTCACGACGGTTCAGATGCTGACGACGATGTTCAGCTATTATTATTGGGGCAATCTAAACAGCAGATTTGATTCGCGGACGCTGCTGCTGTGGGCACTGCCGATTATTGCGGGGTCTTGCGTCCTATGGGTAGGAATAGAGATATTGCCCGTTCTGCTTGTCCTGACCATCGTTAATATCGCGCTTGGCGCAGGGCTTGGCGGCTACAACTTGCTTGTCTTCAACTTTATTATCGGCGATACGCCAAAGTCTGATCGACCGATGTACGTTGCCGTGTTCTCGGCGCTTACCGGCGTGACAGGGTTTGTCGGCCCGCTCTTCGGGGGCTGGCTATATAAGCAAATCGAGGAAAGCCCGTATTGGCTGCAAAGCTATGGCATCTCGCTTATTACGGGTGTTGCCCTGCTTTTGCTTGCCCTCATTGTAGGTCCGATTGTGCTTCGAGCGGAGCGCAGCGAGCAGCAGACGCTGACGGAGTGAGGGCGGTCCAAATCCGAGCTGCGCAGCGAATTCGCTATGCAAGATTCTCTTTAACGGCCTTCCTAGCCAGGAAGGTTATTTTTTTGTGAGGGGGAACCCGAAAAATTCGAAGTGGTGCTCAGCGAAGTTGAGTTGCTATAATGATAGGCAGAGAGGGGCGTTACGTTATGGTATATAGCTTGGACGTGAGATTCAAACCATTATACGAAATCATAGGCAGCTTGCATGCCTATGTTTGCCGTAAATCGCATAAAAAGCTCGATTTAACTCCGTCCTGGGCCAAACAGGTCCGCCAAATGATCACGCCTGAATTAGCGGATGTACTGGATCGTGTTCAGATCGACGGCGACTGGAAGCTGACGTATTTACTCGTACATTTATGCCCGGGAGAAAATGTCGTCGATTTCGTCGAGTGGCTCAAAGGGATGACGGCGGGAGAACTTTATGAATTAATGTCCGCTTACGGTAACCAGTTCCCGGATCAGATGGGGGAATTTCGCGATCATACCGTCAAACTGTTCGAGCAGTGGAATGATCAATATTTTCGACATATCGATCCCTTTATTCTGGAAGGGCTTCAAGAGCAAGCGCGCGCACGCAAGGAAGCGCTTCAGTCGGCGGATCCGATTGCCTTCGTCGATGAGACGACGAACGGGCTGTCGTTCGCACCGGTCAACGGACTGGAACAATTGATTCTTATGCCGCAGTATCATTTTCAGCCGATCAACGTTATTTTCAGCTTTGGCAAAGTTACCATTTGCCATTACGCAGCCCGAATTTATGCGGAGGACGAAGAATTTCTGGCGCCGCATGAGTATCGCATGATCCGTAGCGTAGCAGAGAAGAGCCGGTTGAAGATTTTGAGATATCTCAATCAAGGGCCGCGCTCGTTCATCGAAATCGTGCGCCATATGGAATTATCCAAGGGGATCACCCATGATCATATTGCAAAGCTTCGATATGCCGGCATGCTTTCGGCGCACTTCGAAGGGGAGACGCTTACTACTTATAGCTTAAGAACGAGCGCCTTGGAGCAGGTTCATAGCAAAATCTTGGGGTATATCGAGCAGGGCTGAGGATAGAAGAGAGCTTTTATAAGTTAACCGCTTCCACACACGTGATTTCACGGTGGGGAAGCGGTTTTTCGTTTGCTGCAGCCTATCCGAACGTGGGGGTTTTTCGAATCAATTCTTTATATATTCTTTAGATAAAGAATTAATTTAGAGTTCTCTATTTACAGAACCGAATTTCGACCCTATAATAAGGACGAAGAAAGTCGAGTAATTCTATCGGAATTAAAGAAGCGCCAAAAGCTGCCTAATCTAGGAGGGTATCATGAAGAGAAAAATTGCAACCTTATCAACAGCCATACTTGCGAGCGCCATCTTGTTATCTGCTTGCGGCAATAATAATACCACGGGGGCTGCCAACCAGACGGAAGTGAATCAGCCTGCAACGAACAATGCAGCGAACACAACCGCTCCGGCAGAGGATGCTTCCGGCCTCTTCACAGCGTCAGACATGTCTAAACTTCCGGACATCGCCAAGCAGCGCACGGATACGATCATCGTAGGCTTAACCGATCCAAGCGGCGCGTTCACTCCGTACTTCCAACAAAGCGGATATGACGGCAACGTCTCGTCGTTGCTTTACACGCCGCTAGTCAAAGTCGACGACAAAGGACTTCCGATTCCCGGCTTAGCCGAAAAATGGGAAGTATCCGCGGACAACTTGACTTATACGTACCATCTTCGCAAGGATTTGAAATTCAGTGACGGTTCGCCGCTTACGGCTGAAGACGTCGCCTTTACGTGGACGATTCTGTACGACAAGTCGTACGACGGCGACTCCATGGTCAACACGCTGCATGTCCAAGGCGGCGACGCCTATAAAGCAGGTACGGCGAACAGTATATCGGGGATCAAGGTCATCGACCCGCAGACGATATCCGTCGTGCTCGAGAAGCCGAATGCCAGTGCGTTGACCCTGCTCGGATCAGACGTGCTGTCCAAGGCGTATTACGGCAAGGACTACAAACAAGGTCAATTGGATTACATGAAGAAGTTAAGCGGCAGTCCGCTGGGCACCGGACCCTATAAGCTGGAGAAATTCATTCCGGGCCAGGAAGTCCGCATGATCGCGAACGAGAATTATTTCGACGGCAAACCGAAAACAGAGCATTTCATATACAAAACAGCACAGGGCGATACATGGCAGTACCTGGAAACAGGCGAGGTCGATTATGCGTCGTTCACGGCTACAAAGGAAAATATCGATAAGCTGAAAGCGCTTGGCTTCGTCAATATTCTGCCCTATACGCCAAGCACGTATGGCTATCTTCAATTGAACCTGAAGCATCCGGCACTGCAGGATAAGCTGGTCCGTCAAGCGCTCACCTACGGCTTGGACCGTCAAAGTATTTATGTGGATGCGGCGCAGGGTGCGGGCCAAGTAGCGAACATTCCTTCTTCTCCGATCTCATGGTCATATACGGAGGAAGGCATCAATCCGTATAAGTTCGAGCCGGAGAAAGCGAAGGAGCTCTTGGATCAAGCGGGCTGGAAAGCAGGAGCAGACGGCATTCGCGAGAAAGACGGCAAGAAGCTGACGATTCATTACCTGGGCTACAAAAAACCGGAAACGGATGTCTTTATCGCTGTAGCCAAAGAAGATTTCGAAGCGCTGGGCATCAAATTCGAGCCTGAAGTATTCGCGGATTTCAACGCGCTTGTATCCAAGGTGGAAGGCGGCGATTATGACATGGCTTCCTTCTCGACGTCGCTCTTGACCGATCCGTCGGATGGCTTGCTGCAATTCGTTGATGGCGAAATTGCAGGCTACGATGATGCAACCTTCAAGGAATTGTATGCGAAAGGTTTGGCAACTTCGAATATTGAAGAGCGCAAAGCCGTGTACAAGGATATTTACAAGCTGCTGAACGATCAGCTGCCGATCATTTTCACAAATTATAAGAAGAGCGTGTACGCCTATAACGGACGGATTCAGAATCTAAGCGTCAGCCCGTTCAACGGTCTTGCCCCAAGCTTGCCGAATTGGACGCTGAGCCAATAACGATACAAACGAATGCTATTCCCTGTTCGGGTTATCCCGGGCAGGGAATAGCAGGTTAAGGAGTCGATTATGAGCACGTACATTACGAAGCGTATCCTATATATCATCGTCATATTGTTCGCTTCTTCCTTCTTGATATTTTGTCTGTACGCGTTGACGCCTGGGGATTTCATCACGGGAAATATCAAGCTGACGCCAGAGCGCAAAGCAGAGCTTCGGGAGATCTATGGGCTGAATAAGCCTGTGATCGAGCGATATGCGATCTGGATGAAGAATGCGTTCCACGGCAATTTCGGTTATTCGTTGTCACAGCAAAAACCGGTTCTCACTTTGTTTAACCAATATATTTGGAATTCATTCCTGCTTGCGGCCGTTTCCACGTTTCTGACTTGGCTGATCGCGGTCGTCGTCGGCGTAATCGCCGCGTACAAGCAGTATTCATGGTTCGATACGTTCGTAATGGTGGCACTGTTCGCCGCGATGTCCATACCTTCGTTCTTCATCGGTCTCTTCCTGATCAAGATTCTGGCCGTCGATTGGAAGTGGCTGCCTCCGGGCGGCATGATGACGACGGGCAGCAATGCAACGGGGCTGGCCTATGTCAAAGAAGTCGTACACCATATGATTCTTCCGGTCATGGTCATGACGCTGCTCGGAGTCGGTTCTCTGACGCGCTACTTCCGCAGTAATATGATTGACGTTATTAAACAGGATTATATCCGTACGGCCCGCGCGAAAGGGTTAAAAGAACGTAAGGTGTTGTTCACGCATGCGCTGCGCAACGCGCTGCTGCCCGCCATCACGCTGGTCGGCTTTGAGCTTCCCGCGCTGTTCGGGGGTTCGTTGATTATCGAGAAAATTTTCAACTGGCCGGGGATCGGGCAGCTTTATATGCAATCCTTCGGCTTGCGGGATTATCCGCTGCTCATGGGATTCACTTTGTTTATTGCTATTTTGACCGTCATCGGCACGTTGGTCTCGGACATTCTGTACCATGTCGCCGACCCGCGGGTCAGGCTGTAGGAGGTCCAATCGGATGTCAACGACTCATAGTGAGGGGACAGCAGTTTTGTCGGCCCCTAAACCTAAACCAGTATATACGTCGCTATGGAGACAATCTTTAAGGCGACTGCTCAAGAACAAGCTGGCTGTGTTTGGTTTTGTTGTCGTGGCGTTCATGTTCGCGGCATGCTTCATCGGTCCGTTGTTCTCGCCGTACACGGATAACAAAATCAATATGGCCTTTATGAATAAAGCTCCGAGTCTCAAGCACTGGCTGGGCACGGACGCGCTGGGGCGCGACGTACTGACCCGCGCACTGCAAGCGGGACGAATTTCATTGACCGTCGGCTTGGCTTCGATGGTACTGTCGGTTTTCGTTGGCTCGCTGCTTGGGGTGATTGCCGGCTATTATCGGGGGATCGTCGATCAAATCATCATGCGTCTGGCAGATTTGCTGCTGACGATTCCAAGCCTGCCGCTCCTGTTCATCTTAGGTGCACTGCTGTCAGAATGGAAAATACCGACGGACTATCGCATGTATATCGTCATGCTGATGCTAAGTATTGTCGGCTGGCCCGGGCTTGCCAGGATGGTTCGAGGTCAGATGCTTAGCCTGCGTGAACGAGAATATATGCAAGCAACCGTCGTCCTCGGTCTTCGCGACCGAAGGAAGCTATTCAATCACTTGTTACCGAACTTGGTACCGCTGCTCATCGTCATTGCCACATTAAACATCGGCGGGGCGATTTTATACGAATCCGTCCTAAGTTATTTCGGACTCGGGGTCATGGCGCCAACACCAACATGGGGCAATATGATCGATGCCGCTAACAATATGATCGACTTTCAAGACCATCCGTGGCTTTGGATTCCGCCCGGTTTCTCGATATTCGCGACTGTCATCGCGATTAATATCTTCGGGGATGGATTGAGGGACGTCTTGGATCCTAAGCAGAAAAGGTAGGTGTACGTGAGCATGGATAACGTACTTGATATAGAGCGCTTAAGCACGATTTTCAAAACCGAGGAAGGTGTCGTTCGAGCAGTAGATGACGTCAGCTTACAGGTTCGCCAAGGCGAGATCGTCTGTATCGTCGGGGAATCAGGCAGCGGGAAGAGCATCACCGCGATGTCGGTGATGGGATTGGTCGAAGCACCGGCAGGTCAGGTGGTCGGCGGAAGTATTTCATTTCAAGGCGAAAACTTGCTTACACTGAGCCGCAATGAGCTCCGTACCGTTCGGGGCAATGAAATCGCAATGATTTTCCAAGAACCGATGACCTCGCTCAACCCTGTGCTCCGAATCGGGGAGCAGCTAATGGAGCCGTTGATGGAGCATCTAAAGCTCAGCAGGAAAGCCGCGCGGAAGCGGGCAATTGAGCTCATCGGCGAAGTAGGCATTGCGCGCGCGGAGCAAATTGCGGACTCGTATCCGCATGAGCTAAGCGGCGGCATGCTGCAGCGAATCATGATCGCCATCGCGATCTCATGCGGTCCGAAGCTGCTTATCGCCGATGAACCGACGACTGCGCTTGACGTTACGATTCAAGCGCAAATTCTCGATATGCTGCGCAGATTCAAGGACGAATCCAACATGTCCATATTGCTCATTACGCATGATCTTGGCGTCGTGGCGGAGATGGCGGATTATGTCGTGGTCATGTATGCGGGGAAAGTCGTAGAGGAAGGCGAAGTTGTCGCCTTGTTCGAAAGTCCGAAACACCCGTACACGCAAGGCTTGCTGAAATCCAAGCCCATTATCAACCAGCGCCAAGAAGAGCTGTATTCCATTCCGGGGCAGGTTCCGAATCCGCTGGAGCTCGTCCCATCCTGCTACTTTCATGACCGGTGCGCGCATTGCATGGACATTTGCAGAACAAAGCAGCCCGAATTGAAGGAAGTCGGAAATGGGCAAAAGGTCGCATGCTGGTTGTATGAGGAGGCGATCGCGTATGTCTGAGGTACAACAACCACTGCTCGAGGTGAACGGGCTAAAGAAATATTTTCCGATCAAATCCGGTCTGCTCAGCCGTACAGTCGGCAACGTCAAGGCCGTTGATGATATCAGCTTCTCGATTAAGCAGGGCGAAACCTTCGGTCTCGTCGGAGAATCCGGAAGCGGGAAAAGCACGGTAGGGCGGACGATCCTGCGACTGACGGAAAAAACGGCCGGTGAAGTGAAGTTCAAAGGTGTTGAGCTCTATAACTTGCCTCCCGAGGAATTGCGCAGACTTCGCCCGAAAATGCAGCTTATTTTCCAGGATCCGTACAGCTCGCTAAACCCTCGCGTTCGTATCGGCGATGCGATTGGCGAGGCGCTGCTCGACCATGGTCTCGTGCCAAAGGAGGAGATACGCGACCGGGTCATGGATGTTCTGGCCGCTTGCGGATTGTCGTCGTATCACATCGACCGGTTTCCGCATGAATTCTCAGGCGGTCAGCGCCAGCGCGTCGGCATCGCTCGAGCCCTCGTCTTGAATCCCGATCTGATCATTGCGGACGAGCCGGTCTCTGCACTGGATGTATCCATTCAGGCACAAATTATTAATTTATTTCGCAAGATGCAGGACACACAGGGATTAACGTATTTATTCATTTCTCATGATCTAAGTGTCGTCGAGCATTTATGCTCCCATATCGGCGTCATGTATCTTGGCTCGATGATGGAGACCGCTTCTCGCGACGAGCTGTTCCGCAATCCGCTGCATCCGTACACGAAGGCTTTGCTCTCTGCCGTGCCGATCCCGATTCCGAAACTGAAGCGCGAGCGAATCGTGCTGAGCGGGGAACTGCCGAATCCGGCGGATCCACCGGCCGGATGCAAGTTTCATACTCGCTGTCCCTTTGCGGTAGCCCGTTGCCGCGAGGAAGTGCCGCTGTTCAGAAATGTCGGGAACGATCACAGCGTAGCTTGCCATCTCGTATAACGGAATAAGGACTAAGTAAGAAAAGAAACAGCCGCTCTGACATCAAGTTGTCGGGGCGGCTGTTTTTTTTGTATTCGGCTTGCTTGAATTGAATATGGAGTCGATGTGGTTTGATGTTTGTTTTCGTTTGTTAAAGAGTATTAACTCCGTGTTAATTTTACCGGAATCGATTGAACCGCACAGTTTATCGATGTATCCTAGTTATAAACCACATAAAACAATTAACAAAACAACAACAAACAAAATGGAGGCAGGACATGAACAATATCATCTTGCTAGACCGCAATAAACCGAACTACAAAGGAAACCTACACCTTCACACCACCTGGTCGGACGGCCGGTTGCCTGCCGCGGATGTCGTTCGAGCTTTCAAGGAGAAAGGCTATCATTTCATTTCTCTCAGCGATCATGATATCTATACGCGTACCGAGGCGTTCAACACCTCCGATTTCATTACGATTCCGGGAACGGAGCGCGGCGAGCTGAACCCGGTACCGGCCAAGAACCCGGGCTACCACTTTGGTGTACTGGACGATCCGACCGTTGAACCGGAACAACCGCGCTACGAGCATCTGCATGCTTTCCCAACGCCCGTACCATGGGTTGGCGACCATTCGCCCCAGCTGTTGATCGATGAGCTGCGCTCCCATGGCAATCTAGTCGTGTTCAACCATCCGGAGTGGCATTTGACGAGGTTCGAGGACATGGTGAAATACGATGGGTTCTTCGCCGTCGAAATCTACAATCATGCTACGGAATGGTCGACTGCCAGCTCATACGGTGCGGCCTATTGGGACCATGCGCTGCAGAACGGCAAACGCGTGTATGGCATTGCAGCAGACGATTCCCACAGTCACGACCCGAATTGGAAAATACCCGAATACGGAGGGGGATGGGTTCAAGTGCAAGCGGACTCGCTTACGCATTCGGATGTCATTCGCAGCCTAAAGCAGGGGCAATTCTACTCCAGCTCAGGGCCGGAAGTGTACGATCTGCGGGTGGAGAACGGCAGGCTGAAGATTGAATGCTCCCCATGCAAGTTCATTATGTTCAAAGCATTCCCGCAACGCGGGCCATTCTTCGGCAACTTTATGTCCGGCGAACCGCTTACGCAAGCGATGATGGAAATTGAAGAGGACATGACCTATATCCGCGTGGAATGCGTTGACTTCGAGGGTAATGTAGCTTGGACGAATCCGATTTTCGTGGAGGATCTGCTATGAAATTCATGAGTTTCCTAAATAGAAGCAAACGCAAGTACAAAGGCAATCTTCATGCGCATTCAACGAGAAGCGACGGACAATACGAGCCGGAAACGGTGATCAAGGCCTACCGCGAGAAGGGGTACGACTTCATGTGCCTGAGCGATCACGAGATTTACTGGAAATCGGAAGCCTACGACGATGAGCGCTTCTTGATGCTGAGCGGTTACGAAATGGCCTGCGAGATGAGCTGGAGAGAGACGGGGCAGCAATATCATATCCACGGCCTGCTCGACCCGTCGCTTGGCTCAACGCAAGAATTCGAGCATAACGAAGAACATCCGAAGCCGGATTACACCGGCCTGGACACCATTCAAGAGCTTATCGATGAGATGAGGGCAAAAGGAAATCTCGTCATTATGAATCATCCGACATGGTCGCGCAATAAACCTGACGATCTGCTGCAGCTTCAGCATTATTTCGCCGTCGAAATCTATAATCACCAATCCGAGCTCGATGAAGCGGTTGGTTATGGATTAAGGCACTGGGATTACTTGCTCAGCAATGGGCGCAAAGTATTCGGAATCGCGGCAGATGATGCGCACGGCGGTCCGATGGACAGCGCGATTTCGGAATTTTTCGGCGGATGGATATCGGTTGAGGCTGATGGCTTGCGACAAGGGGAAATCATAGAAGCCTTGAAAGCCGGCAGCTATTACTCCTCGAACGGTCCTGCCATTCACGACATGCGAGTGGAAGATGGCTTCTTGAAGATCGAATGCTCGCCAGTCAAGTTCATTAAATTTATAACGCATCCCTTCAATGGCCGCACGGTGTTCAATCGGGATGCTTCGGCGGTAACGGAAGGCGCGTTCCTTCTGGACGCCGGAATGCGATACGTTCGCGTCGAATGCGTCGACTTCGAAGGGAATGTCGCTTGGTCCAATCCGATCTTCCCTGATGATTGGATGTAGACATCAGCTATGAGCAGCTCTGAATTGCATACTGAATTCCGTCAAAATCTGATCAAGCTGGTCATTCCGACCGTGCTTCAGATGCTGATAGGCAACTCGTTCTCCCTGGTAAATACGCTTATGGTCGGCGGACTCGGCGATACGGCCATTGCGGTCGTCGCTGCGGTCGGACAGATCGGATTCATTCTAAGCATGATTCTGTCAGGCGTATATGGCATTACAGCTTTCATCACCCAATTCCATGGCAAAGGAGATCGGGCGTCCACGCAGAAGGCGTTCTCCTTGATGCTGACCTCCAGCATCGGCATAACGCTGGCGCTGGCAGGGGCTGTGTGCGTTTTCCGCCATGGGATCTTAACGGCCTTCATTAATGATCAGGAGGCCGTTGCCTATGGCGTGCACTATCTGACCATCCTGTTAGTTGTCTATCTTATTAATTCGGTGAAGGATACGTTTGGTCAAGCGCTTGGATCCATCGGCATGGTCAAACCAACGCTCATCGTGGGCATCATCTCGATGTCCGTTAACGTGATACTCGATTACGCTTTGATTTACGGCAAATTCGGGTTTCCCGCCTACGGCGTAGAGGGAGCGGCCTATGCAACGCTGGTTTCGTCCGTCATCAGCTCCGTTGCGCTTATCGGGTACGTTTATGCCAGGAAAGCAGTGTTCAACATTCCTTTCAAGTCGCTGTTCTCGTTCAAATTATCGTTCGCGAGAAGCTTGTACCGAACGACGATGCCGCTGGTTGTCCATGAAGGACTCTGGTCGGTCGGCAACATGCTGTATGCGGTGGCTTTCGGTTACATGGGCGTGGCTGCGCTCGCGACCTTTCAGCTGTCATGAACATTCAATGGATATTTCATGATGGGTATTTTCGGATTCGCGTATGCCGCGAAAGTCATGATTGGACAGAAATTGAGCCACGAGGACCCAAGCGAAGCGATCCTCTATGGAAGGAAATTTACGAAGCTAACGGTCGTGATCGCGTTATTGGTCAGTGCAGCTGTCGCCGTGTCCAGTCCCTTTATCGTGAAGCTGTTCGGCAACACGAGCGAGGAGGTTAAGACGGCTTTTGGACATGTCATGTTAATCCAATCGCTCGTGCTCACTGCCTATTTCCTCAATAATGTATGGATTGTCGGCCTGTTCCGCGCAGGCGGGGATAACGTTTATACGATGAAGCTGATCCTGGTTACGACCTGGTTCATTTCATTGCCGCTCGTCTTTGCCGGCGTTTATCTGTTTCACTGGCCGGTCGAAGGGGTGTACGTTGTATTCGCTCTGGAAGAAGTATCGAAAGCTTGTATCGGATTTTTCCGGTATCGATCGAATAAATGGGCCAAAAACTTGGCGCAAAGTATCTAGCACCTATGAAGGGGGAGCGACAAGTTGGAATGGAAAGCCTTTTTGAGAACGGAAGGGGATATCAACCTTACTTCGGAACGGAAGCTTTGGCAAGAAACTCACTTAAGCGAGGAAACGATGGAAGTGCTGGAGGAAGACAGCCAATATTTTATCCATCAATCCATGTCCACCCCATGCCTTAATGTTGTTACCGATGCGGATGGCATCTACCTCATCGACATGGACGGCCGCAAGTATATGGATTTCCACGGAAACAGCGTCCATCAGGTCGGCTACAAGAATCGCTATGTAATCGATGCGGTTAAGAACCAGCTCGATGAGCTGCCGTTCCTACCTCGCCGGTTCACGAACCCCGTCGCCATCCAATTGGCGAAGAAGCTGGCCGAGCTTGCGCCGGGCGACCTGAACAAGGTGTTGTTCACGCCGGGCGGCACGAGCGCAATAGGCATGGCGCTGAAGCTGGCTCGCAAAGCTACAGGCAAATTCAAAACGATCTCGACCTGGGATTCGTTCCACGGTGCAAGCTTGGATGCGATCTCGGTTGGCGGAGAAGGCGTATTCCGCAACTCCATGGGCCCGCTGCTTCCGGGCACGGAACACATGATGCCATACAACAGCTACAGATGCTTCATGGGAGATTGCGATGGCTGCGGCTTGAAATGCTTGGACTATCTGGCGTACATGCTGGAGCGGGAAAGCGACGTTGGCGCGATCATCATGGAGCCGGTTCGAAGCACGGATATTCAAATTCCGCCGAAGGCGTATTTCAAACGGCTGCGGGAGCTATGCGACCGCTATGGCGTGCTGCTTATATTGGATGAGATTCCGACAGCGTTCGGCCGAACGGGGAAGATGTTTGTGCACGAGCATTACGACATCGTGCCGGATATCGTGGTGATCGGCAAAGGTTTCGGAGGGGGCGTGTTCCCGATGGCAGGCATTATCGTTCGCGAAGGGCTTGACGTCGCGCAGGACATTTCACTCGGCCACTATACGCATGAGAAAAGCTCGGTCGGCTGCGCCGCGGCGCTGGCCACGATTGAATATATCGAACAAAACGGCCTCGTAGAGCATGCGAGCCAGATGGAGAAGGTTATTGAAGCTAGATTACAAGACATGAAATCGCGATATATGCCGATCGGAGACGTGAGAGTCATCGGAATGATGGCGGCGATCGAGCTGGTTACGGACCGCAAAACGAAGGATAAGGCAAGCGATGAAGCGGAGAAAGTGATGTACCGCTGCATGGAGCGAGGACTCAGCTTCAAGGTTTCCAGCGGGAACGTGCTTACTTTGGTGCCGCCGCTAATTGCCACCGAAGAACAGCTGGTTTTGGCTTTGGACATCGTAGAAGAAGCGATTCAACATGTTTGCGGGTTTTAAAACAACATAACAACAAGTAAAACAACGATAAACAAAATCTTAACGTTGTTTTTATCGCAATTTTACAAACGAGCTCTATACTCAATCTTGTAAGGCATCAATTCGAGAGATTCGAAGGAGGAAGTATAAGCTGTGAAGAAATTTGCTGGAATAGCTTTGACAATGGTTATAGGTATGGGGGTCTTGGCGGGGTGCGGAGCCAACAACAACACGAACACATCCGCTAACGCTCCTGCTAACAATGCGAACTCAACGGGAAACACGGAACCTAAGGTCGTAACGATTTCGGTTCGAGAGAATACTTGGGGAGCACGCAAAGATAACTTCATCGAAGCAGAGAAGCGCACAAACGAGCAGCTGGCTTCCGAGAACGTACAAGTGAAGCTCGATTGGTGGCCGGGGATCGGTGACGACGAGCTCGTCCTTCAAGCACAAGCCGGCAAAGTCGCGGATGTCTTTATTAACTCCAGCGTTGACATCGGCTGGGAGAAGGACGCTGGTCTGATCCGCGATATCGATTGGGTGAAGGATTCTGAAGTGTTCAAGAGCGTACCGGAATCCTACACGAATATTATGAGCTACGACGGCCACTACTATGGCGCGATTCAAGATATGGATGCTTCACCGGTTTTCATTAGCCGCAAAGCACTGGAAGGCATCGGCTGGACGAAAGACCAAATCGACGGCTTGAAAGCCAAAGTCGACAGCGGCGAGTTTACTTTCCAAGATCTGGTTGACCTTGCTGATGAAGCAAAGAAGAAGAAGCTCGTGAAGATCGGCTTCGCCGTAGAGGATACTCGTTTCGAGGGCTGGAACTACGCGTTTGACTTCGTGAACTACGATGCGGCGCAGAACAAAATGATGCTGACGCCTAAAGCGAAGGACGTCTACGCATTCTGGGCAGATGCCAAGAAACGCGGTGTTATCGCAGAGAATATCGGCGATGTCGACACAGACATGTCCGCTCCGATGTTCGTGAAAGGCGAAATCTTCGCCCAATTCGCGCGTACGGAATTCTACCAAATGATGCGCGAAGCAAACGGCATGAAAGATGATGTGCAAGCTTACAACACGTGGTTCGATCAAAACGTAGTTTGGATCCCGGTTCCTTCCGCTACCAAAGGAGGTAAGCCGGTTTCCTACAGTAACCCAGCTATGATCTTCGTTGGTCCTACCGTTGACGATGAGAAAATGCCTTATGTACAGCGCCTAATCGAGAACGTGCTGGCTCCGGACCTGCAAATTAACCATACGGTCGTGAGCGGCAAGCTGCCGGTAACGCCGGAAGCGCAAGAGGATGCGCGTTTCAAGGAAATGTCCTTCTATAAGGACCACGCTTATCTGGTTGAGTTCACGAAGACGCGTCCGGCTCTCCCGGATTACGCTGTATTCACCAAAGGCTACACGCTTGGCATCGATGCGATCTTGACCAAAAATGCGACGGCTGAAGAAGCTTATGAATTGTTCGAGAAGGAAGTTAAGCAAAACGTACCAGCCGATCATCTAATCATTGAGGAATAAGACATAAGGGGAATAGGCGCTCAACTCCCGATGCGGGCGCCTTTCCTATTTCTCGGCAACGCTGCACACCGGATGGAGGCCGCAACGAAATGAACTCAGCACAAGCGCTCGAATCAAAGCCGTACAAGAAACCTGTTCGCAAAATCATTTATCCGTATCTGTTTATCCTGCCGTTTGCATTACTCGTCTTCGTTTTCTTCGTCTTGCCGGCGATTGCGACGGTAGGCATGGCTTTCACGGATCTCAACGCGTCCATGAAACCGCATTTCATCGGCTTATCCAATTTCAAACGCATATTCACGGACTACAACCTGCCGCAAATTCTTGGTAATACCGCCGTATTCGCCATTCTTACTTTGGTCATCTCGCTGCTCTTTGCGCTTGTGATTTCCATTGCGACGCAATATTTTCTTAAAGGCAAAGTGACGGCTGTCATTTATAGAGTGTTTTGGCTTATCCCGAGTATCATTCCGTCTGTCGTGTACGTCACCTTCTGGAAGTTTATTTTCGACCCGACCGAAGGCGGCTTGATTAACGAATTTCTGCAAAATATGGGGATCATTTCGGAGCCGGTCTCTTGGTTTACGAAAGGCGCTATGGCCATTGTCATTCTGGCGACCATCGTTTCGACGGTATCGGGCGGCATGATCTTATTGTCCTCGGCAATCAACTCCATTCCGGAGGATTTGTACAAAGCGGCGCGCGTCGATGGCGCAAGCGAGAAATCCGTTATTATCAAAATCATACTGCCGACGCTCAAGTGGCCGCTCATGTATATCACGATCTCGGACTTGATCGGCTTCGTATCCTCGTATTTCTTCATCATGCTGCTTACGAACGGCGGCCCGATGCGGGATACGACGACCTTATCGCTATACGCGTTCCAGCAAGCATTCAATCTCAAATATTATGGCTACGGGGCAGCGGTATCGTTAATCGTCGTGTTCATTTCCTTCGTGCTGACGCTGCTATTGATCCGCCTGTTCGATTTCGATCAGATGATCAAACCTTCTCGTATCGAAGACTAATCCAGAAGACCGGTGGTGAATCCCGATGTCGACCAGCACGTTAAAGAAAGTGCTTGTGCACACCTATATGACGCTATTTACGCTTCCGATTGCCGCCATGATCATATGGTATTTTCTCGCAGCTACGATGAATTTCACGACCGGGGAGTTCTCGCTCGATAATTTCTCTTTCTTTACCTCTCCAGTAGAGTATTCCGGCGTGAAGCTGCCGATGATCTGGCCGATCGTGCTCAACACCATCGTCTACTCCCTTCTGATTGTCGCAATCGAGGTTGGGATATCGGTGCCGACAGCCTATGCGTTCTCGCGGCTGGATTTTGTCGGCAAGGGCGCGGCTCTGAAGTTTCTGTTCCTGATGCGTTCGTTTCCCGGTATTACGCTCATTATCGCCACGTTCTTTATCCTGGTCCAAATGGGCCTGGTGAACACCTACCTCGGCGTTATGCTCGTGGCAACAACGGGCTCGCTTCCGGGTTTGGTGTATATCATGAAAGGGTTCTTCGATGAGGTGCCTTGGGATATTGAATGGGCCGCAATGGTCGATGGATCCAGCCGGTTCGGCGCATTCCGCAAAGTGCTCGTTCCCTATGTATTCTCCGGCATCGGGGCGATCGCGGTGTTCGCTTTCCTAGGCGCTTACGGCGAGTGGTTCCTCTTCACCTTGCTCATCTTCGATGATAACATGCTGACGCTGGCCGGTTACTTGGCGAAGCTCGTCACCAAGGAGAACCATATCATGAACTACGGCTTGATCACCGCTATTGGCTTGTTCTATACGCTGCCGGTTGTGCTGTTCTATATTTTCACGCAGAAGATGTTTATGAAGGTCAATATGGGAGGGGCGAAACAATCGTGATTACAATGAGGAATATCGTCAAATCCTACGATGGCAAAAAAGAAAGCGGACGGGCCGTAGACGGGCTCGACCTGGAAATTCCAAAAGGGGAATTCGTCGCGTTGCTCGGCCCTTCCGGCTGCGGCAAAACGACAACGCTGATGATGCTCGCGGGACTCCTCAAGCCAACCTCGGGTGAAATTTTCTTCGGAGACCGAATGGTTAACCACGTGGAGCCCAAGGATCGCAACATCGGGATGGTGTTTCAGTCCTATGCCTTGTACCCGCATCTTACGGTTCGCGACAACATCGCTTTCCCGCTGAGGGAGCGTAAAATACCGAAGGCGCAGGCCTATGAACGCGCGAAGGAAATGGGCCGAATTCTGCAGATCGACCATCTGCTCGACCGCAAGCCGTCGCAGCTGTCCGGGGGTCAGCAGCAGCGGGTAGCGATGGCGCGCGCCTTGGCGAAAGACCCGGAGATTCTGCTGCTCGACGAGCCGATGTCCAATCTGGATGCGAGGCTGAAGCTGGACGTTCGCGATGAGATCCGCAAGCTGCAGCGTCAGCTCGGCGTGACGACGATAATCGTGACGCATGACCAGGAGGAGGCGCTCGCGATCTCCGACCGTGTCGCGATTCTTAATGGAGGCAAGATCCAGCAATATGCACCGCCGGAGGAACTGTTTAACCATCCCGTAAACCTGTTTGTCGCCAGCTTCCTCGGCAACCCTCCGATGAACCTGATTGCGGGGAAAATCGAACAGCGTGATGGCGTGCAGATGATCGTGACGCAAGGGTTTTCATACACGCTGCCGGAAACGCGCAAATTAGATGTTAAACATAGTGGCAAGCAGGTTCATTTGGGCGTGCGGCCGCATGATATTACGTTGACCCATGCCGCGGACAAGCTGGGGATTCCGATGAAGGTTGACCTCATTGAGCATCTGGGCAGCGGTAAGCTGGTGAAAGTCGTAGATCCCGGGAACAAGCTGGAAGGCATGATTCGGTTTCTGGTCGATAACGAGTCCGATGTTCATTCCGGTGACATCGTCCACATTCGATTCCGTGACGATAAGTTCCATGTATTTGATTCGACTGAGAACGGGCTCAATCTGATGCAGTATCGATAGATACACGCGGAAGCTATTACGAATGAATCCCCTTTTGCTATAATGGCACTATAACGATCAAGGGGTGAGCAGCATGTCACTTGCAAGTGAGGAAAGAAAGAAACGCGTTCTTGAGATGTTGGTCATCCAAGGGAAGGTTCAGGTTAACGAGCTCGCGCATAAGTTCGAGGTGACGACGGAGACGATTCGGCGCGACCTTGATGATCTTGAGAAGGATGGCAAACTCAAGAAGGTGTACGGCGGAGCGGTCAAGGTTCAGACTGATTTCGAGCCTGCTTATCACGAACGTGAGGTTATTCATGCCGAAGAGAAGCGGAAAATCGGCATGCTGGCTGCCAATTTGATCGAAAATGATGACGTTATCGTAATCGACGAAGGCAGCACGGCGATGCAGATCCTTCACCATCTGGCAGACAAACGCAATCTTACCATTCTCGTATGCTCCATTCCGACGCTTATTCTTCTTATCGACTACCAGAAGAGAGGGTTGTTCGACGGAAGAATGATCTTTATCGGGGGAGAAGTCAATAGCAAGCATATGCGGGTGTCGGGACCGATCGCGGAGAAAGTGATGGAGGACTTCTATGTGCACAAATCCTTCCTCTCCGTGGATGGCGTCTCGCTCGAGAATGGCATTACGAGCTACGACTTCGAACGGGCGTTATTCACGCGCAAGCTGATTCGCTGTTCGGAAACGTCGATTGTCGTCGCCGATTCCTCGAAGATAGGCAAACGAACGGTCGCGAAGATCGCCGAACTGACGGATATACAGTGCATCGTCTCCAATCATGAGCCTCCTGCGGGATGGAGAGGTTCATTGGAAGAGATGGGCGTTAGTTGGTTGAGTTGATTAATTATGACCGTATAAAGCGACTGCATCACCCTTGCGGGAAGTGCGGTTGCTTTTTTTATTGCTCCGAGGATCGGCATCGAACAGGTTTCGACAGAGCTGAAGCCGAATAAGAATCCATAGTGAAAACGGTGCGTCATCGGCGGATTACCGCTCATTATGGCAGCAGGTGTGGTGGAGTATCACGGGCCGCTTCGCTCGCGAACATCTGAGCAGAGGCACGGGAACTTGCCTAAGGAATAGACGAACTGAAAAGTAATGCCAACGCCGCAAATATGGGATACAATACCAATTGAGTATTGCATTACCCAGGATTGCTATTGTGCCGTGCCACAGGGGTACCGGGGGAATGCTGCATAACATGCAGCATTCCCCCAGTGGAACCGACTACAATAAGAGAAGGTTGCAGAAAAGGCAGCATTTACTTGCTTAACCGAGGTTTTCCGGCTCTGCAGAAGAGAACTGTTGCAGAAACTGCATCCATTTCTCTATATTGCTTTTTCTAGCGGGCAAATGTTGCTTACTATGCAACTTTGTAGATCGCGATGCCATTAACTTAGGGGAGGTATGTATGCAAAGGAGAACAGTCGGCATTATTTTGATCTGTATTGCAGCTTTTCTATATGGCATCTGGTATGTGACGGCTGCTATATTCGGCTCGAACGTCACTTCATGGAACAGCGAATTATTCGAAGCCATGCAGGATTATGTAGGTAACGGTCCCTTAGTCATGAGCAGGTTCGCACTAATTATAGGCATTGGCTATCTGGTCGCTGCAGAGTTTGAACGTCCGCTTGCCAAGCTTATGAACCAAATCAAGACCAATTGGAAAGAGTTCGGCAGCAATGAGAATCAGGATAATAAGCCACAACTTTGAGAGGCGGTTCCCCAAAATGACAAAAACAGAGCAGCGCCTGCCGAGAAGCCGGCCGGAAGAGCTGGGCATTCGTCCGCAGGCGATTACGGCCTTGCTGAATGATTGGCAGAGACGTCAAATCGAAATTCATAGCGTAATGATCATGCGTAATGGCCACGTAGCTGCCGAGGGCTGGTGGGCGCCTTATGCGAGGCAGCTGCCGCATACGATGTTCTCGCTCAGCAAAAGCTTTACCTCCACTGCAATCGGAATGGCAGCGATGGAGGGATTATTGTCGATCGATGACACCGTCATCTCGTACTTCCCGGAAGAGACTCCGCTTGACCCGTCGCCGAATCTGCAAGCGATGCGCATTCGCGATTTGCTCATGATGGGAACCGGCCATGAAACAGACACCATCGTGAACCTCATCACCAGTGAGGACGGCAATTGGGTGCGTGCTTTTCTGAATGCCCCAGTGGAGCGGGAGCCGGGTACTCATTTCGTGTACAACAGCGGAGCGACCTATATGCTGTCGGCGATTCTTCAGAAGGTATCCGGACAGAAGCTGCTCGATTACTTGCAGCCTCGATTGTTTGAACCGCTGGGCATTCTGGGAGCGACATGGGGAGCGTGCCCTCGCGGCATCCATATCGGCGGCTGGGGATTGGCGCTAACGACGGAAGGCGTCGCCAAGTTCGGACAGCTCTACTTGCAGAAAGGACTCTGGGAGGGCAAGCGGCTCATCTCCGAGGCTTGGATCGAGGAAGCGACCTCGAAGCAAATCGAGAATGGCGACGGCGGAGACAACGAGTGGGCACAAGGGTACGGCTATCAGTTCTGGCAATGCCGCCATGGTGCGTACCGCGGAGATGGCGCATTCGGCCAGTTCTGCATCGTCATGCCGGAACAAGACATGGTGATCGCCATTACGAGCAGCACGAATGACATGCAAGGCGTCTTGGATGCCATCTGGACGCATATTCTCCCCGCTACCTTGGATCGAGCGCTCCCACTGGGGGCAAACGGCGAACAAGCCGCGCAGCTATCGACGCAGCTCGCATCCTTAGCGCTTCACCCGCCGGTATTCGGCAACGGCTCAGCGCAGGAGGAACTTGTGTCCGGCCATAAATACCGTTTGAATGAGAACCCGCAGCAATGGGAATCACTTACGTTCCGCTTCGAGCGAGGCGAGGTCGTCATGACGCTCGAGGGAGCTGCAGCCGGTGAGTATATCGTGCATAGCGGACGCGGTACATGGATGGAAGGCAGCGGCAAGCTCCTTCAACCGGAGCCCAGCGCGTTTGGCAAGCAGCGCACGGTGTCGAGCTTTACCTGGCAGGAGCAGGATACACTTCTCCTTACGTTGCGTTTTATCGAAACGCCTTTTATCGTGACTTTTGAAGTTCAATTCGGGGATCAAAAGCTGGAGCTGCGTTACCGGCAAAATGTGTCCTTCGTCTCGACCGACACGAACATCGTTCGCGGAATCCGTTAATTCATGACTATCTTGATTTGGATCGGCTTGCTGGCTCTTCTTCTGGTCTCCTATCTCGATCAGCGTAAAGCGATGACGGTACGGATGTGGCTGATGATCGTCGCGCTCTATTGCTTATGCAATTTCTACGTCAATATTAGCAAGGTGCTGATCCCTGTAGGGTTCATCATCGGACTGTCTTACATGAACAAGAAGAAGCATGGCTTCTTACTGAAAGCATTGCTCTTCGGCCTTGTAACGGTTACGGCTAATTTCTATCTGCCTACCCTCTCGTTCCATGAGCTGCGTGTGCATGCCAAGGCGGATCAATATGCCTCACAGTTCAACGAAGTGCGTTCTATTACGACCGTTACAGCGAATTCGGAGATCCATGAGCTGCTTAAGAAGGAAGCGGAACGCTTAAAGACTGTCAATCTTGCATCGAAAATCGATATCAAGGATCCGCATGTGCTGTTTCAGATCTGGGTGCTGACGCATCGCAATCAGGCGAATAAGGATTTGGATTGGCTGTGGTATGAAGCCCCGCTGCAGCTGCATTATTACTGGCAGTCCAGCCGCAGCGACGAGAAGACTTCCGTGGAAACGATGATTTTCGCCGATGTCGGATACATGGGCCTTTTTCATAGGGATCATATGGACGGCGAATTTAAGCTGCAAGCTATCTATGAATTCGACCGTTTGAAGAATGGCAATCCCTCGATCCCGTGACCCTATGCTAGAATGAAAGGAACCTGCGACGATACAGCTAAACAGGCAGACAGATAGATTGGATGGGGATTACAAGTGAATCAGTACTTGATAAAGCTCCTTCAACAGGCGGAGCTGAACGTGTCGGAGTTTGCCATTCATACACGCAGGGAAATGAACTTCCGTGACCGAGCGTTCTCGAGTGAGTACATGATGTCCTATCACAAAACAGGCACGGCCAAGCTGCGGATCGGCGATTCGGTCTATGAGATCGTACCGGGCAGCGTGATCTTCATTCCTCCTCATTTGATTCATGATCAATATAAAGATACCGATGACGAAGCGGTTATTCTGTGGTGGCATTTTACGTACAAAGTGGAGCGGGTCTTGGATGTGCTGCCGCTGTTCCAAATCCCGTATATTTATCAGCTGAAACAGAAGGAACGCTTCGAGACGGTGTTCGGGCAGCTCATGGAATCGAGGCGGAACGCTTCATCACTGCCGGCGGCGATTTTGCAGAAAGCGAAGTCGCTTGAGCTGTTGTATCTCTTGTTTGACGAGGCGATCGGGCAGCGAGCGGCTGCGGATACGGGTGCCGCGCAGCAGAGCTTCCTCGGCATTCTGTGCCAAATCGTGCAGCAGCCGGAGAAGCCGCTCTCTTTAACGGAGATGGCACAGCATTTGCACTTGAACACGGCTTACGTCAGCAGCAGATTCAAGGAGCTGTACGGCATGTCGCCGATCGGGCTGCAGCGCAGGCTGCGAATTGAGAAGGCCAAGGCGCTGCTGCTCACTGATTTGGATATGAGCGTTACGCAGGTGGCGGAGGCGCTTCACTTCTCGGAGGTGACTAACTTCACGCGTCTGTTCAAAAAGTATACCGGAATGGCTCCCATTCAGTACCGCCGCTTCATGCAGGAAACGATAACCTAAAGAAATGATCATTATAGCGATAAAACTGCTCTATTGTAAGCGCACTCTTTTCTCCTACAATGTCCGTATAGACGAATGGGAGGGAAGGGAATCAATGAATTCCACGAATATTATTTTTCCTTCGGCGCAGGTCGTTGAAGTACGCGAAGAAGAATTAGCTCCATTGCAAGCCGGCGAGGTGCGCTGCAAAGCCAGAAAATCGTTGATCAGTACCGGCACGGAAACGCTTTGCCTGCGCGGGATTTTCGATACGAATACGAACTGGGAGTCATGGGTGCAATATCCGTTCTATCCGGGGTATTCCATGGCTGCTGAAATTATTGAAGTGGGTGAAGGCGCCGAAGGGTTTAAAGTTGGCGACCGGGTCACATCGAATATGCAGCACAGACAATTTTTCAATACCCATGCGAACAATGTGAAGCCGATTCCGGACGGCATTACGGATGAGCAAGCTTCCTGGCTGACGCTTGGACAAATTACGCAAGTGGGCACGCGCCGCGCGGAGCTGAAGCTTGGCGAATCGGTTGCCATCATCGGCCAAGGCTTGCTCGGCCAGCTGGTCGTGCAGTACATGAGAGCAGCCGGCGCCAGACATATCATTGCTATCGATCAGGCGGAATCGCGCTTGGAGTTCTCCCGCAAGAGCGGAGCGACGCATACGATCTGCGCTGCTGCTGATGTAGCGGCTGAAGAAGTGCGCCGCATCACGGGCGGAAGCATGTGCGACGTGGTGTATGATATCACAGGCCATCCGGCTGTACTGGCGCCGGCCACGCTGCTGGCGAAGGAAATGGGCCGTGTCGTATTGCTGGGCGATACGACTCAGCCGTCCAAGCAAGTGATCGGACCGCGCGTCGTATCGAACTCAGTCGCCATTCTCGGCGTTCATGCCAGCATGACGCGCAACTATAACGGCGTGACCGGCGATCAAATGACGGCCGTATTCTACGATTACCTGCTCCAAGGCCGAATGAACATCGAGCATTTGATGACCCATACGTACTCGCCGCTCGAGGCACCTGCTGCTTATGATTTCTTGATGAAGGATCGCACTTCGGCGATTGGCGTTATTTTTGATTGGGATCTGCTGTAAAGATAGAGCTAACAAGAGTATTGGGAGGCTGCCTTAGCGGGCAGCCTTTTTGCGTTATTGGGTCAACCCAAATACGGGTTGGCCTTTTGTTGCAGGCAACTTAGAACCAGAGACAAAAAAGTGCTTTCCCACCATCCCCTTGGCGGATGAGCTTCTCTTCAGGGCATATGTTCATATGCGCTAAATTTTAACGAACCGTACAAGCCTTATTTAGTCCCAAAGCAGCCACCTGAAATTCTAACCGGTTCGCCCCCGCTTGTTTTCGTTTTACACGGCACGGCTGTACTCGACTGATGGGTCTTTTTGGTAGACTCTCGGTTGGTGATGCGATTGAGATGGGGGTAGTTTGGGGGGCTGAGAGTTCGCATTTGAGACTCTCGGCTTCTTTTTCCGATGGATTTTGGTGCTGAGAGTTCCTTGTACCTGAATCGCGATCCGCTAGACAGATGAGACTTGGACAACAGCGTTATCGGCTCTATCAAGTGGTCAATCTTGACCATTAGAACGAAGATAAAGGGCATTTACTGTATTTATGGTCAATAATGACCATTAGAATGAATACTTCACGGTTTTCTATTTCTTTCCCCTCGATTACGGTCACTAATGACCGCAAGAAAATTAATATTTCAATAAATTGATGTTAGTGGTCACAAATGACCGCATGAAAACTAAAAATGAGGAGTGCGGAGACTAATGTGTGGTTGACGAAGGCGATGGCAATGGCAATGGCAATGGGACGGCGGTGGGAGGAGGATGGGAGGAGGAGGTAACGAAAACGTTCAAATGTGCACCGTATAGCGTGGACGCCTTTTCGCGCAATGTGAGATAATCGAAATTAACTAACTCTACTCACTGTAAAGGATCGATGCCGATGAAGGTGTTCCAATCGCTCCAATTTAAATTGATAATCGGCATTGTTGCGGTGCTCGTTCCTCTAGTCGCCTATCATCTCTATACGAATTTCTATGCGATTCATGTCGTACGGGAGAAAGTCGCGTCTTCCAATAATGATTTGGTCGACTTGTTCATGCAGAGCAAGGTCGATCAGGTGCTTGAAGATACGAACAAATATTTACTGACGAGAGCTGCCGGCGACCCCGATGTGCTGTCTTTGAACCTATACTCGGAGAGCGATGGGGAATATCAGATGCGCAAGGCACGCATCATTAATCGGCTGAGGGATGATCTGGTATTGTACAGCACCATCAATACATTCTTCGTCTATTCCCGCGGCGGGCAGGATTTAACGGTAACGGATGGCAACTATAAAGATTTTGGCGAGCTTGCCGATTGGCTGGATAAGAGCAGCGTGAACGATAATGCCGGCTGGACCGTCTTGCACAATGGCCGGGGATATGGATTGTTCACTGCCGTTCATGCTTCGCCGGATGTCATGCTCGGCGCTTGGATTGATGTGAAGAGCCTGCTTGTCCCATTCCGACAATTGAACCTCGGGGGAGGCGGGGAAGCTATGGTGCTCGGAGCGAATGGCGAGCCGCTATCCTCATCCTCTCTAACAGATGCCGGTTTGGACGATCTTCGCCCTCAATTGGATCTGCTGGACGATTCCTATGTCATATTGGACCAGCCGGAGGGAAAGAAGCTTGCGGTCGGAACGAAATCCGAGCTGTCGGATATTCGCATCGTCGTGCTCGTTCCGGAACGAAGCCTGCTGCAGCGGTTGACCTTCTTCTTAAGAGCGGCATGGATCATTCCGATCTTCGCTGTCTTGGTGTTAGGCTTGTATATTCTGCTCCTCAGGCGAGTGCTGTTCATGCCGCTAAGCGACCTGATGCGCGGGATGCGGCGAATCATTCAAGGGGATTTGAATTTCAGATTGGCGGAGGACAAGACGAGCGAGCTGTCCTTCTTGTCATCCACTTACAACCATATGGCCGATCAGATTAAGCAGCTTCGAATCGGCATCTACGAACAGGAGCTTCGCGTCAAACAAGCGGAGCTGAAGCATTTACAGGTACAGATTAACCCCCATTTTTATTTAAACAGCCTTCATATCATCTATAGTTTGGCTACTCTGAAGCTGTACGGTAACGTGCAGAAGATGGCATTATACTTAGCGGACTACTTTAAATTCACCATTCGGACGAACCGTTCGCATGTCACCTTGAACGAAGAAATGAAGCATATTCGCAATTATTTGGAAATCCAGAAGCTGAGATATCCCGATATGCTGGAATTTGAAATCGACATCCCGGCACCTTGGGGAGAGGCGTTCATACCTGCGCTGTCGATCCAGCCTTTCGTCGAGAATGCCATCGTTCATGGCATGCGAATGGAAGGCGAGTCATTCTTTGTTCGCATGGTTGCGGAAGCGCTTCCTGATGATCCCGAGCGGTTCGTCGTCGTAATCGCCGATAACGGAGAAGGGTTTCCGGCCGAGCAGTTATCGAAGCTCGCTTCGGGAAGCTATATGGAGGAAGCGGATGGCAGCCATATTGGAATCTGGAATGTCATTCATCGTTTAAGACTGTATTTCGGCGACAAGGCGGCAGCGCATTTCACGAACGGCGATCCGCAAGGCGCGATCGTTCGACTGACCTTGCCTTTCAACTTGGGGACGGACGGAGGAGGCAATGAGCATGTTTAATCTATTGATCGTGGACGATGAGAAATACTCAGTTGCCGGCATTACGCAGGGCATTGATTGGACGGACCTGCCCATCGATAACATCTATGAGGCTTACAGCGCCAAGCAAGCGAAGGAGCTGATGAACCGCGTGAACGTCGATCTGCTTATTTCCGACATTGAAATGCCCGGCGACAACGGGATCCAGCTGCTCGAATGGACACGCGAACAGTTTCCGGAGACGGAAACGATCTTTCTGACCGGTCATGCGAACTTCAGCTACGCCCAGCAAGCGGTTCATCTCGGAAGCTATGAATATATTGTTAAGCCGATCGACTATGAGGAGCTTAAGCAAGTAGTCGGTAAAGCGTTGAAGGAAATTGGAGACAAGCGCGAAGCCAGAGTGTATCAGGAAACTTACCGGCGTTATCACGACCGGTGGGTGCAGCAGAAGCCGCTGCTCATTGAACGCTTCTGGCAGGATCTCTTGAGCCGGCGCATCTCTTCTTCGCCGGACACGATCGACGAAGCGATTCATCTCTATAATTTGCCATTATCCTCCCGCCAAACGATACTTCCCATTCTGATTAGCGTGGAGCAGTGGAACAAAGAGCTCGATACGCGGGACGAAGAGATCATGGAATATGCCATTCGGAACTCGGCTGCGGAAATTTTGCTCGCGGATGGTCGAGGCGCGGTGCTGCAAGACAGGTCCGGCGTTAATGTAGCCCTGCTCTATGACGGGATCTATGATGAAGCAGGAATGGAGCGGTTAAGGGATCGCTGCCGAAGCATGCTTGAAGCGGCTAAGCGGTATTTCTACTGCGAGATTTCCTGTTATATCGGGGAAGGGACGGAGTTATCCCGTCTTCCGGGTTCCTATCGCACGTTATTGGAGTTGGAACAAGATAATGTGGCCGATTCGAACGACGTGTTTATGTGGTCAGAATCGGCGGGGAGAACGGTACAGCAGGTGATCCCGTTTGCTCCCGTCGATGATTGGCTGGTGCTCTTCGAAGCGGGGAACAAGCAAGAGCTTCTGCGGCGATTGGAAGATACGGTCAAGGCGATGAGAGAACGCGACGCGACTGCGGATATGGTGGATATGCTGACGACCTCGATCAAGCATTTGCTCTACCGATCGTTCCATCGCCAAGGATTGCCGATCCACAGCGGATACGCCGCGAGAGTCGGCATTCGATCATTGTCCCAGTTCCACGCTTGGGCGAAACAAACGCTCGAGGAGGCATTCGAGGCCTATCACGGTCAAGTGCCGGACACGCGCGCGGTTATCGATAGAATCCATCAATTTGTGGCGCAGCATCTCATGGATGTAGAGCTGAAGCGGGAAGATATCGCCAAGCATGTATTTCTGAATCCGGCCTACTTGTCCCGGTTGTATAAGAAAGAAACGGGTATTGCTTTATCCGATTACATCATGCATGCCCGGGTAGAGAAATCCAAGTCGTTGTTGTCGGACACCGACCGTAAGGTATCCGATATCGCCGAAGCGGTCGGTTACACGAATTTGTCTCATTTCGCTAAGCTATTTCGCAAGATCGTCGGTATTGGCCCGAAGGAATACCGGCAAAAGTTTAATAAGTAGCCTTTTCAAACCTCCGATAATCGCGATCGGAGGTTTTTTTGCCGCTACCTTGCCGGGCGAAGTAACGGAAACGTCGGAATTGTCACCGCACAGCGTAGAGAAAACGTTTCCATTCCCTATATCATTCAGGATGACATCGGAAAACGGTGGTGTCGGAAATGGATATGAAGGATGGAGGAGGAAGTGAATTGGCTAAGCAATTGAAAGCAGGAACGATCATCAAATGGTTGATGGCACTCGTTGTAGCGGTGCCGCTATGGATGCCTAATCAAGGTGCATCTGCGGCTGCGGCAGCGGCGGAAACAGCCGGGACATGGACGAATAGCTTCGATCCCGATGGATTTACGAGCTGGGGGTTATGGGCGGGCGAAGGCAGCACGGTCAAGCAAGAAAGCGTGACCGGCGTGACCGGCAAGGCGATGCGCATTGACTATGATCGCTCGGCGCTTGGTTGGGGATTGGTAGCACATGCAGAGCTTCCGCCGGATTGGCAGCTGAACGGGATGAAGACGATTCAGTTTTATGCCAAAGGCGATGGAGAAGAACAGACCTTCTACATCGGAGTGGAGGAGAAGGACGGGGGAGACAAATACCGCAAGCTGGTGTCCATTGCGGATAGGGAGTGGACGCTCATCTCCATTCCGGTGTCCGAACTGACCTATCAGGATGGCGGAGACGGGCATCTCGATTGGGACAAAGTGAATGCCATTAATATTAGTCCCGAAAAGAACCGCTCCGGTCAGCTTACCATTGACGACATGACCATTGGAGCATTCGAGCCGAGCTACACGAATAGCTTCTCACCCGATACTTTCGGGGATTGGGGACTATGGGCCGGAGATGGCAGCCAGATTGCGAAAACAGAGACAGCAGGCGTGGCAGGTCCGGGAGCACGGTTTACCTATACGCGTTCCGATGCCGGATGGGGGCTTGTCGCACATGGATCCGTTCCCGCGGACTGGAAACTTGACGGCACGCAAGCGCTGAAGTTCATGGTTCGCGGTGACGGGACGGATCGACACTATTCCGTTGGCGTTGAGGAGAAAGACGGAGGAGATAAGTTCCGTTCCGTGATCGAAGTGAAGGGCAACGGTTGGACGCCGGTATCGGTTGCGGCTTCAGAGCTCGCCTATCAAGATGGCGGCGGTGATGGGAAGCTGGATTGGAGTCTCGTGAACGGCTTCAATATTAGTCCGGAAGAGAACGGCGCCGGTTATTGGGAGCTTGATAACTTCTCGTTCTATAAAGGCGGCTTGCTGCCGCCGGTCGTTCGTGAGCCTTCGCTGAAGGTAGCGAAGCTATCCGCAATGAAATCGGGATCGGTATTCGAGGGCAAAAACATTAAGATCGAAGCGAAGCTGAACAATAACGGTTCCTCACCGACCTCGCAGACACGAAAGCTGAACTACACGGTGAAGGATGCAGCTGATGCGAAGGTGCTGACCGGCACTATCGCGATTCCCGTCATTGCTGCGGGCGGAGAAGTAAGCTTGACTGCTTCATTCTCAGCGCCTCGTTACGGATACTTCACGTTTGAAGCGGTCACGGAGGATGATGGAGGTTTAACGTCTGCAATGACGACTGCCTTTGCAGTTATTGCACCGCCTGCCTCATCAGGCAAGCATCCGCAGTCTCAGTCCGATTCACGTTCGCTGAGCGGCTTCTCCACCCATTACGATTATCTGGCGAGTGACGCTCTTCGCCGGCAGGAAGCCGAGCTTATCCGGCTGTCGGGTTCAGAGCTTGTCCGCAATGATTTTCTGTGGAATACGATTGAGCCCTCAAAGGGCAACTACGATTGGTCGCTCTACGATCGAATCGTGGCAGCGAACAAGAAGAGCGGCCTTCAAATGATCGGCTTGCTGGCCTATAGCGCGACTTGGGCGAGTGCCGCTGCGCCGGGGACCGAGATGTCCGAACATTACCCGCCACGCACAGTTGGCGAATACGCGGACTTTGTCTATAAGACGGTCAAGCGGTACAAAGATACCGTCCATCTCTGGGAAATTTGGAACGAGCCGAATCTGGATGGCTTCTTTAGACCGACGCATTCGGCTGAGGCTTACGTGGAACTGCTGAAGGCGGGCTATTTGGCGGCCAAGCGGGCAGATCCTTCTGCAACCGTCGTCATGAGCGGCTTGTCGGGAACGGGCGGCAGCTATTTGGATGACATGATCGCTCATGGAGCGAAGAATTACACGGACGCCGTTGTTATTCATCCGTATCAAGCGGGAGACCCGGAAGCCGGAAATGCGTTCGTCCACGATATCGCAGGCGTTCAAGCGAAAATGCCAAACAAGCCGGTATGGCTGACAGAGTGGGGCTGGAGAACGGACGAGCAAGGTGTGAACAACCAAGCGCTCTACACGGTGAAGGGGTATCTGCTCGCGGATGCGATGGGCGTGCAGAAGAACGCGCTGTATTCGTTCAATATCGCTACGGATACGCAATTCGGACTTGCCGATTCCGGGCTCGGCGGTGCCGTGAAACCGATCTACCCGGCGGTGGCTGCCATGAATCGGGTGTTGGCGGATCGCGCGTATGCAGGCGATGCGGGGCTTGGCAGCGATGGCGTAACCGCTCTTGCATTCGACCGCCATGGCGCAGATCCTGTTATGGCGATATGGTCGACGACCGCCAAGACCATTCAGCTGACTTCATCCAAAGCGGTGACGCTATACGATTTCTACGGCAACGCCTCATCCGTCGCACCGAGCAAAGGGAAAGTGACGGTAGCACTGTCGGCACAGCTGATCTACGTGCAAGGGAGCGACCTCCGGTCGTATGTCAACAAGGCTGTCCCCAGAACGAAGAAGTTGTCTGCAGGAAAGCCCGTCCATCCTGCGGAAGCCTGGATAATGAAAAGCCCGTATACGCGGATTGGCAATGCGAAGCTAACGCGCGGCTTCGATAATTCGTATTCGGTCGAAGTCTATAACTATAGCAGCCGCAAGATCGCAGGGACGCTGGAGCTGAAAGGAATTCCGAAGAGCTGGTTTGCCTCAGCGAAGGGTATGTTCCGCGAGTATGAAGTGAAGCCATACGCAAGCCAGACGATCACCTTCAAATTGAAGCCGCCGGCAACTGCTGAGCTTGGCACGGTTAAAGCGACGATACAACCGCTTGGCTCCAAGCCGGCATTAGCCGCCAAAGACGCTGCGCTGGACGTCGTTCCTAAATTAGCGGTTCAAGTCGATAAGAAGGTCATTCAACTCACGAATACGACGAGCCTGCTTGTGTCCGGCACAGTGGCATTGCCTGCTCCGGCAGGCTGGCAGCTGACGTTGGGACAGACGTCATTCGAAATTGCGCCGGGCGCGTCCGTATCTCTGCCTTATTCGCTCGCCCCGCTAAGCGGCACGAAAGCGATGAGTTCGCTATCCATTGCGGGGAGCGTAACTGCAGGCGGAGAAACGATACCTTTCGTACAGAAGCTGCATGTAGCGACAGCCTCTCATGCGGCGCAGGCTCCAGTTATCGACGGACTTGTGGATGAAAGCTGGCAATCTGCAGCTTCCGCAATCGCTAACGAGCAGACACAGGTGAGCGCGAATTACCGCCCGAGCTGGCAAGTAAACGATGTTTCGGCGAACGTGAAGCTGATGTGGGACGCGTCTAAGCTGTACGTGCTCGCAACGGTGAAGGATGAGAAGGCTTTCCAGCCGCAATCCGGAGGAGCGATGTGGCAGGGCGATTCGCTTCAGCTGGCATTCGACGCAACGAACTCGGCAGGTGCCGGATACGGTGCGCAGGTATACGAGATTCAGATCGGTAAACCGGACGGGGCAGCCCCGCAGCTATTCAAGGGGATGGGCTTCGCCAAAGCCGGGTTGATGGAGAATGGGGAAATCGCCGTCATTCGGGATGAAGCGAATGGCACAACGCTCTACGAGCTGAGCATTCCGTTTGCCGAGCTCGATGGTTTCGGCGCCGGAGCGGCTCTGAAGGCTGCAGGCTTCTCCTTCCTCGTCAACGACAACGATGGCAGCGGCCGTGAAGGGTATATCGAATGGTCATCTGGCGTGGGAGACGCCAAGAATGCGTCGCAATTCGGTACGCTCTGGCTCATGAATTAGTTTGGCAGTACGAGGAGGATGTTCGGGAGCTTGCAACTTCAGCGGCGTCCTCCTCTTCTTATAGCTGCATAAATTGAAGAGAGCAGGTGAATTAGTGAAGAACACAAGGCAGAGAAGTTGGGTGAAAGCAGGGTTGAAATTAGGCATTACGGCAGCAGTGGCGCTGGCGACGTTGTTTCCCGCAGGTGTCAGCTTCGCAGGGACGGCAACGACAATTACAGTGGATACGGCTTCCAATGCAGGGAGCGTCAATCCATTTGCGTGGGGCGTCGGGGCACCGGACAAGTATGCTTGGTGGGCGGGTAACACGGCACTGAAGACAAGAATCAGCGATGCGAAGATTAAGCTTGTGCGCGTGAATCCGATTCAGAACATGCTGTATAACGGGAGAGACCCCTATCCGTCTGCCGGTAATTTTGCCCTAACGGACATGGATGCGATTCTGAATACGATCTATGATGCCGGAGCAGAGCCGCTCTTTGTCATCGCGGGTTTCCCTGCAGGCGTCCCGAATACGCGGGATGCAAGCGGCACGATTACGTCAGCCAACTGGACGGAATATGCCAATTTCATGAAAGGCGTAGTGAAGCGATATAACACGGACCATGTGTTAGGGGCCTCCAAGACTATCCGTTATTGGGAGCTTTGGAACGAGCCTACCATCGAAGGAGACGGCAAATTCTCGAGCCAAGCCAATTACAAAACGTTTGCTCAGACGGTCGGTAATGCCATGAAAGCGCAGGATTCCACGATTAAGCTGATCGGACCGGCGGATGCTTGGTCGGATCTAAGCTCAACCGGGTATGTATCGTATGCGGCCAAACAACTAGAGAGCCAAATTGATATTTTAAGCTGGCATGACTATGGCCCGGATCCGACGAATTCCGATGCCACGCGCCTTGCATGGACGAAGCCGCACTATCAGGATAACGTGGCGACGGTTAAGGCGGGCGGTGCCGGAGACATCTTCAAAGGGCCATCCGGCAAGCTGTACGGAGCGGCAATTACCGAATATAACATGAGCCATCAAGACGGCGGCAGCACTTATAACGCGAAGTACCACAATCAGTTTAATGCCATCTTTTCGGCGAGTGCCATCTTGAATGCGATGAAAGGCAACGCGGATATGTTCATGTCCTACAATCTGGCGGAGACAGGCACGAACTTGCTCGGTTTGCTGGATAATACTTCCTATAGTCCTTATAAGCCTTACTATGCGTACCACCTGTTCGGCAATCATTTCGGCAACCAGAAGCTGACCGCTTCGGGTGGTACGACCAATCTCGAGTTTGTCGCTTCCAAAGACACGGCAACAGGCAAAACCTATGTCATTGCGGTTAACAAAGATGCGAGCGTGACTTATGATGCAGCGGTGCAATTGCAAAATATTTCTTCTGCTTCCGGTACCGTAAACGTGTGGAAGCTGGATGCGGCAACGAATCCGACCTCCAGCATGTCTCAAGCGTATTCCGGCAGCCAGTTCACGTATTCCATCGCCCCGATGACAGCCGTCGCTTTCGAAGTCACGCCGGGAAGCGGTGGCGGCGGTTCAACGTTGTTTACGAGCGGGTTTGAAAGTGCCGATACGGCGCCAACTTGGCTCGATACGTTAGACGGCAGCATGAACGTTACCGGTTATACCGCGGGCACGAATCCGGAGTGCTCGCCGCGTCTGGAGTCTCCGCATGCGGGTACGGCTGCGCTGATGTTCTCAGGCACGGACAACAGCACTTCGCAATCCTATGCGAAGTGCAAGGTATTCGACGTGAATATCCCGATAACGGCATCCACGAAGCTCGGCTACTGGTTATACCCGCAAGTGGATCGAGCTCGGTACGTTGCGGTTGACTTGATCATGACCGACGGCACAACGCTTCGTGACAGCGGAGCCGTCGATTATAACGGGTTCAGCATGCATCCGAATGCGGGTCATGGCGGTGCAATCGCACTGAACACATGGACGAATATTAAGTCCAACATTGGTACGGTCTTATCCGGCAAGACGATTGACCGGATCATCTTGAACTACGACCGTGCTGCCGATTCGGGACAATATCGCGGCTATGTCGACGATATCGTCATCACGAACGGAACGCTTCCTTGATGACGGCGGGAGGCTGAGTATCGGTGGATAAGGCCGAGTAGCGCCATGTAGCGCCGAATGATGCTGATTAAAAGCTGAATTGCTGTGCAAAAGCTGCCTCGAAAGCGCGTCATGCGACTTTTGAGGCAGTTTTTTTCACATCGGTATTAGAAATGTTGCCATTTATGCAGCATTTCTTGGGGAAATGAGCTGCTGGAGAGAAAATGATGCCGATTATGCAGCATTTTCCTATGCATGACTTATTGGCGCCAATCCGCTCCCAAATGTTGCATATCGCGCAACATTTAGAAGCAGCAGACGATTTTGAGGGGGAAATGTTGCATGATCAGCAACATTTATTGCTTGTCTATTGAACGGGGAGAGGCAGTGGTGGGGGGCGGGGCAGAGGCGGGGCAGAGGCAGAGGGTAGGGTAGAGGTGTGGTGTCGAAGATAGAGGTAGAGGTGGGGGCGGGCAGAGGTGTAGTGTCAGAGGCAGAGGCAGAGGCGATGGCGCTCAGTTGGAGCGCCTAGCCTTCAAACCGCATCGCAGTGTAACCAAAACGTTCATCATGTCACGCCCATGCGTAGAGGGGGGCAGTGCCGCTCTTCTATAATTCAGATAGAAACGGAGAGAGTGAGCAGCACCATAGAGAAAGAGAGAAAGTGAGGCATGAAAGATGAAAACAATACCCGCGAAGCTAAACGCCGGTGCAGTTGCCAAGGTTGAAGGAAAGCTGACCAGACCTAGCCGATTTCGGAGCATTATCCGCTTCCGCATGCTCTACTTGATGATGCTTCCGACGATTGCGCTCGTCATCATCAATAACTACTTGCCGATGTTCGGCATCCTCATCGCCTTCAAGAAGATTAACTACGAGCAGGGGATACTGGGTAGTCCGTGGATCGGCTTCGAGAATTTCAAGTTTCTGTTTGCCACGACGGATGCTTGGAATATTACGCGCAACACCATGTTATACAACATCGTGTTTATCGCGACGAACTTGGTGCTTGCCGTGGCTTTTGCACTGATGCTGAACGAAATGCGCAGCAGGGTGCTGGCGAAGTTTTTCCAAAGCGCGATGTTCCTGCCTTATTTTCTGTCAGCGGTCGTAATCAGTTATCTCGTGTTCGCAATGCTGGGCGAAGAGCATGGTTTCATCAACAATGTGCTGCTGAAGTCGCTTGGCCTGGATCCGATCTCCTGGTACGCCAAGCCGGAAGCGTGGCCGATTCTGCTGCCCATCATTAACGCTTGGAAGAATGTCGGTTATTTCTCGGTGGTGTACTTGGCCGCCATTGTCGGCATAGAAGAGGAATATTACGAAGCGGCGCTGATCGACGGCGCGAGCAAGTGGAAGCAGATGACCAGCATAACCCTTCCGCTGCTGATGCCGGTCATGGTTATCATGACCTTGCTGCAGATCGGCCGTATCTTCTACGCCGATTTCGGTCTGTTCTTCCAAGTCACGCTCGACACGGGGGCGCTGTATCCAACGACGAACGTGATCGATACTTACGTTTACCGATCGTTCATGGTCATGGGCGACATCGGAATGTCTTCGGCAGCGGGCTTGTACCAATCCGCGATCGGACTTGTACTCGTATTCGCGTCCAACTTCATCGTCAAAAAAATCAACCGCGACAACGCGCTTTTCTAAGGAGGCTCTCACGATGAAAGCAGCTCGGGTTCCACATTCGCCTAACGCCATCTCGAAGCGCTCCAATTATTTGATCGGCGCCGTGTTCTGGCTCTACACCATCGCATGCGTATTCCCGCTGGTACTCATTATCGCCGTTTCGTTCACAGACGAAATGTCCATTCTGAAAGACGGCTACCAGCTGTTCCCCAAAGTATACAGTACCATGGCATATCAGCTGCTGTTCGAGGATTCCGCGCAAATCGTACGTTCGTACGGCATCTCCTTGTTCGTTACGATCGTCGGCACGATGCTGAGCTTACTGCTCACGGCAGCCTTCGCTTACCCGATATCGCGCAAAGAACTGCCGTACCGAAACAGCTTCACGTTCTTTATCTTCTTCACGATGCTGTTCAACGGGGGACTTGTACCCTGGTATCTCGTTTACGTCAAATATCTCCACCTGGGTGACTCGATCTGGGCGCTGATCGTGCCGATGCTCGTGCAGCCATTCAATATACTCATCATGCGAACGTTCTTCCAGACCACGATTCCCGGTGCATTGCTGGAAGCAGCGACGATTGACGGAGCGGGCGAGTTCAAAATTTTCTACAGCATCGTCCTTCCTTTATCCCTGCCGGTCATCGCGACAATTGCTTTATTCAATACGCTGATGTACTGGAACGACTGGTTTCTCAGCTTAATCTTTATCAGCGATAACGCAACCGTCAGCGTGCAGTATCTCATGTACAAGACGATGCTGAACATCCAGTATCTCACCTCAAATGTGCAAGCGTCAGAAGCGCTCACTCGCGGAGGGGGTACGCTTCATCTGCCGAGCGAGGCCATCCGAATGGCGATGGCGGTTATCGGCATCGGGCCTATTATTCTCGCTTATCCGTTCTTTCAGAGTTATTTTGTAAAAGGCCTCACGATCGGGGCTGTCAAAGGCTGATTCCGGCAAGCTATACTACTGATATTGGTTTGTCCGGTTAGCATAGATTCATAGTCATCCACTTGGGAGGGTAAACGAATGATTTCGAGAAAAAGAAAGAGCTATTCAGCAGTCGCGTTAACTTGTGCGCTTGGTCTGGTATTGACGGGCTGCGGCAGCAATGGCAACAATGTCAGCAACAGCAGTAACGCGAACGGGGATACGACTAAGCAAGCGAACGCAGCGAATACGACAGCAGCAACCGACAACGAAACCAAGACGAATGAACCTGCTGCGCCTAAGCTGGAAGAAGCGGATTTGACGCTTTATTATCCGGGCTCCCCTCAGAAAGATGAGCAAGAAGTGGAAGCGGCGGTTAATGAGTATTTGAAAGACAAGATCAATGCCAAGCTGGATTTGATGCCAATCGATTGGGGCAGCTGGGACAGCAAAATCAACCTGATGATTTCGTCCTCTCAGCCGGCTGATATTATTTTCACTGCTGCTTGGAACGGATTCACCGTAAATGTCGGTAAAGGCGCATTTCTGGATCTAACCGATCTCATCGATGAGTATGGAAAAGATATGAAAGCGGTCATGAATCCGGCGTTCCTGAGCGGTTCGAAGGTAAACGGCCGCAATTACGGCATCCCGACGAACAAGGAGCTGGCGGCGACACGCGGTTTGCTGCTGCGTAAAGACATCGTTGAGAAATACGGCTTTGATTTGAGCACCATCCATACGACCGCTGATTTGGAACCGATGCTGAAGACGGTCAAAGAGAAAGAAGCCGATATGACGCCATTTTACGTATCGAGCGACAGCGGCTTGCTGACGAATCTGAATTTCGACACCTTGGGCGACAATTCGGTTCCCGGCGTCTTGCACAAGATCGGCACGGAAACGACGATATTGAATGAACCGTCAACACCGGAATTCAAGGATGCAGCCGCGCTTAGCCGCAAATGGTATCAAGCAGGCTATATCAACAAAGACGCCGCAACGACGAAGGTTAAACCGGACGAGTTGATGAAAGCGGGCAAAGTGTTCAGCTATACGGCTTCGCTGAAGCCGGGAGCAGCAGAAGAAGTCATGCGTTCGGTCGGTGTTCCGCTTGTACAAGTGGAACTGACGGAGCCGACAACGACGACAGGCGACACAACCGGATCGATGCTCGCGATCTCCCGTACTTCGAAGAACCCGGAGCGCGCCATGATGCTGATCAACTTGCTGCATACCGACAAAACGCTTAACAATTTGATCAACTACGGCATCGAAGGCAAGCACTATGTGAAGGTCGAAGGCGCGAACGATGTCATCAAGTATCCGGACGGCGTGGATGCTGCGACTTCCACCTACAGCCCGGGTACGAACTGGCAAATCGGCAATCAATTCCTCAACTTCCTGTTCGATACGGAGAATCCGAAGAAGTGGGACATGTTCAAAACGTTCAACGATTCGGCGAAGCCTTCCATCGCGCTTGGTTTCACCTTCAACAGCGATAGCGTGAAGAGCGAAGTAGCCGCATGTGTGAACGTCTACAAGGAATACTTCGGCACCTTGAATGCAGGGACAGTTGACCCGGACAAATATATTGCGCAATTCCTCGATAAATTGAAAGCGTCCGGCGTTGATAAAATCATTGCCGAGAAACAAAAGCAATTCGACGAGTGGAATAAGTCGAAAGGTTAAGTGATACTAAGCCGTCCATGCATCCTCTTAATGGGGAAGCTTGGGCGGCTTTTTCCGCGGTCTTCCGCCTCTCTCGACATTGCGCTATAAAGGCAAGGAATATATACTACATGGAAAGTGATGATTACCGAAATACATACTCTATACAACGCGCGCAACTTGAATTTGTTAGCGGGGAAGAAGGATTAGCGATGCAGAGCGAACAGTTGAACTATATGATTGGCGTGGATATTGGGACAACGAGCACGAAGTCCGTGCTGTTCCGGGAGGATGGCAGTATCGTCACCTCGGCACATGTGGAGTACCCGCTTTACACGCCGACGCCGGAAGTGGCGGAGCAGGATCCGGATGAGATTTTTGCGGCGGTCGTGTCCACAATGACGAAAATAATGCAAGGCGTAAATGCGGCGGATGTGCTGTTCGCTTCCTTCAGTTCGGCCATGCATAGCGTGATTCCGGTCGATGCCGACGGGAAGCCGATTAGGAGATGTTTGACTTGGGCGGATAATCGCAGCGCGGCATGGGCGGCCAAGTTCAAGAACGAGATGGGCGGTCATGAAATCTATCTTCGGACAGGCACGCCGGTTCATCCGATGTCGCCGATTACGAAGCTGCTGTGGCTGCGACACGACGAGCCGGAGCTGTTCGGACGTGCGAAGAAGTTTATTTCGATGAAGGAATATGTCTTCTTCAAGCTATTTGGCGTCTATGTCGTCGATCATTCGATTGCTTCGGCTACCGGGATGATGAATCTGGAGAAGTTGGACTGGGATGAGGAAGCGCTTCGGATTGCGGGCATCACGAGCGACCGGCTGTCGGAGCTGGTCCCGACGACGCATGTGCTTACCGGGCTAAATGGTGAAATAGCGGAACAAATCGGATTGCTGCCTAGTACGCCGTTCGTTGTAGGTGCAAGCGATGGACCGCTGTCCAATCTGGGCGTGGATGCGATTGACCCCGGCGTAGTGGCGCTTACGATCGGAACAAGCGGCGCGATCCGCACGATTGTCGATAAACCCGTGACGGATCCGAAGGGCCGCTACTTCTGCTACGCGCTGACGGCGGACAAATGGGTCATCGGAGGGGCGGTTAACAATGGCGGCGTCATCTTCCGCTGGCTCAGAGATGAGCTCGCTTCGGCAGAAGCGGAAGAAGCAAGGCGTATGGGGTTAGACCCGTACGATGTGCTGACGCAAATGATGGAGAAGGTACGTCCCGGCTCGGACGGATTGATATTCCACCCGTACTTGACAGGAGAACGAGCGCCATTGTGGAACCCGAATGCGCGTGGTTCATTCTTCGGTCTGTCGCTGCATCACAGCAAGGAGCATATGATGCGTGCTGTTCTGGAAGGCATTAATTACAATTTATATTCGGTTCTCCATGCCTTGGAGGAAACGATCGGTAAACCGGCCAAAATCCATGCCACAGGCGGATTTGCCCGTTCTCCGCTATGGCGTCAGATGATGGCAGACATATTGGGGCAGCGAATCGTCATTCCGGAGAGCTTCGAGAGCTCCTGCTTGGGAGCGGTGGTGCTCGGATTAATGGCGATCGGCCGTGCCGATTCCTTGTCGGTTGTCTCGAAGATGATGGGCTCCACGTTCGAGCTTACGCCAAATAAAGAAGCAGCAGCCCACTATGAGGAGCTGCTGCCTATCTACTTGCGCCTAACGGAGAAGCTTACAGATGATTACGCAAGTATTGCCGATTATCAGCGAAAATTGTTTCAGTAGTTCAGCGCGGCGCGGCGACGTCGGCCGGCGTGATATTCAACGTCAACCGTCAGCGGATATCGTGATTAATCGCGATGATCCCGATTACCTGAGGTTTATCGGCGCTGCCGCCGAACCAGATGTCGCCGTTGCCGACCATGACGCCTTGATAATTCACGAATACCTGGTCAGCTGACTGCTCAGCGATCGCTTGCTTGATCGACTTGTCGATGATGGCGTCGTATCGATCGACAAAATCGCGGCGCGTCTTGATCAGCAGCGAGCCTGATGTGCCGTTCACTCTGAGCGGATAGAGAATATGATTGGCTACAGTGACCTTGTCACCTTCGGCAATGGCTGTTTTGACCGCGTTGAATACGTCGAAGAATGCCTGTGGATCCTCGATGCCGGCTACTTCAAACGGGTTGGTTCCGGCTTTGATTTGACTCGTGATCGTTGGCAGATTGCTGACCTGATGCTCCGTAGTGCTCTTATTTTGATCCGATCGGCTGCAGCCAACTACAGTTAATACGGTGACGGCTATGAGAACGGCTGATGTCAGCCTGTACAGGACATTAAATCGTTTACCAATATGTGCTTGCATTACCATCATCCTTTCTACCCTTTATGCTTTCACTTTATGGACGAATAGATACAGCGTAATGTTTCGATCTGCGAAATAGAAAATAGTACTAATCAAAAAAGACCAGTGGACGTTCGATTTACGAACGGTTCACTGGTCTTTTGCTTGAGAACGCTGCTTACGAGCGGTCGATAATCGTCTGGTAAGTCGAGCGATCGCAATGCTGCACCAATTTCACGAGCAGCTCCTTAGCTGCGTCGTAGTCATCGGTGTGCAGGACGGAAGCCGAGGTATGAATGTACCTTGCGCATACGCCGATAACGGTCGAAGGGATGCCGATTCCTTGCGTATGTACCGCTCCGGCGTCCGTTCCGCCTTGGGAGACGAAGTACTGGTACGGAATGTTGTGCGTTTGCGCCATATCCAGCACGTACTCCACCATGCCGCGATGCGTCAGCATGCTTGGATCATAGAGACGCAGCAAGGTGCCTTGACCAAGCTGACCGAAGGCGGATTTGTCGCCGTTCATGTCATTGGCCGCGCTGGCATCCATCGCGAAGAATAGGTCCGGCTTAATCATGGCGGATGCTGTTTTGGCACCGCGCAGTCCGAGCTCTTCTTGTACCGTTGCCCCGGCATACAGCACATTCGGAAGCTTCTGTCCGCGCAGCTCTTTCAGCAGCTCGATGGCAAGCCCGACGCCGTATCGGTTATCCCATGATTTGGCCATAATTTTCTTCGGATTCGCAAGCGGGGTGAACGGACAATAGGGAACAGCCTGCTGTCCAATGCGCACGCCGACTTCCTCCGCATGCTGGCGGCTGTCCGCGCCGATGTCGATATACATGCCCTTCACGTCCAGCGGCTTGCCGCGCGCTGCTTCATCGAGCAGATGAACAGGCGTCGTTCCGATGATGCCGACGATCGGCCCGTTCTCGGTCATCACTTGAATGCGCTGCGCAGGCAGCACTTGGCTGAACCAGCCGCCAAGCGTCTGGAATTTGAGCATGCCGTTCTCTGTAATGCCCGTGATCATAAAGCCAACTTCGTCCAAATGACCTGCCGCCATAATGACCGGACCGCTCTCATCGCCGCGCATGACGCCGAAGATACTGCCCAGTCGATCCTGCACGATTTCATCTGTATATTTCGTAAGCTCACCGCGAACAAAGCTCCGCAGCTCCCGCTCAAAGCCGGATGCCGCTTGAAATTCGGTTAACGTACGCATCAGTTCCATTGTTTCTTGATTCATGATCATTCCTCGCTATCGTAATGGGATGGGGTATGCAGTCGGATCAAACACCAAACACCCCTATTCTACCGCCTTTCCATACGAAGGTAAATGAGGCATCCAAGCCATTATTCATAATGGCCTCAAAGTTGCTTTGGCAAACCATGGGGAAGGGAAAGCGCAATTGTTGTCGAATTGTAATAAAGCGCTTCCAAAGTAGGTTTCGATTGACCTGATAAAGATAATAATCCCCCATTGCCTGCCTGGAATTAAGAGCGATAAGATAACGGTACGTTCATGTTGAAGTCGCATACATACTCGGTAAAGGGTGATGAGAGAACATGTATCGGGTGCTGATTGTAGATGATGAGAAGGAAATCAGGGAAGGGCTGCGGCTTCGTTTTCCTTGGGTGGATTGTGGCATCGATTTGGATGAAATATATACGGCTGACGACGGTGAAACCGCGCTTGAGCTGACCGAGCAGTTAAACCCGGACTTGATTGTGACGGATATCAAAATGAGCCGCATGTCGGGTCTCGAATTTATTCAGTCCCTGCACCAGCGCTGCAATTTCTCGGGCAAGTCGATCGTCATCAGCGGCTATGATGATTTCGATCTGGTGAAGCATGCGATGCAGCTTGGCGCCATCGATTATGTGCTCAAGCCGATTAATATCGAGGAGCTGTCGCAGGTTATTCGCAAAGCGCTTAGTCAAATTCGCGAGGAACGGCTCGATAAACAAAATAAGCTGCTGCTGGAGAATCAGGTTCATTTTGCATTGCCCAAAATGCAGGAGGAAGTCGTTCGCGAAGCGGCGGAGAACGAGTATAACCCTTACTGGGAATCGCGCATGATGCATAGGCTAGGCAATCTGCAGCTGGAGTGGCTGACGCAGCATAAGCTCGCGCTCATGCTCATTGAAGTGGATGATCTGAAGGCCATTGACCAAGGGAAGCTGTACCGCAAGGAGAAGGAGCTTGTCTTGTTCGGCATCAGCAATGTCGTGAAGCAGACTCTGCAGGAGGAATATGCGCATCCGGCCTGCATGTACAGCGATGCGAAATCCCGTTTCGTGATCGTTCTCAGCTGCAATCATCAGGAACAGCTTTGTTCCATCAAGGATATTGCCGTTACGTGCATCGAACGGATTAACGGATATGTCAAAGTGAAGGTCAGCATCGGGCTCGCCTCCACGGTCGGCGGCATTAAGCAGCTGCATGAAATGCGGCAGGAAGCGGCTGATATTCTGGAGCAGAAGGCCGTATACGGCGGCAATCGGCTGCTGCTTCGTCAGGATCTCGGCGTCGATGCGGAGTTCTCGGAGCTGTCGATCGGCAACGTCAATGAAATGTTCGATCTCATTCGTTATGGCTCCGATCGGGAAATCCGGACGGTCATGCAGTCATTTCCCGAATTTGTTCGGACATGGGGCGCGACCAACATTAAAGATATTCAGCAGAAAATATTCGAGTGGCTGCTGGAGCTGTTCAAGAAAGCTGCCGCCGGCGGGTGGAAAGAACGGGGCTGGGAACGCAATCCCATCGCGATCTGGGATCGGCTGGAGCAGTACGATACGCTCGATTCGCTGCGCATTCAGGTGGAGAGCTATCTGGTCTCCATCGCTGCGGATTTCAGGAAAAATTGGGTGCCTCAGAGCCAGATCATATCCGAGGCGGAGAAGGTCATCCAGCGGAATTATGGGGATAATTTGACGCTGCATACCGTTTCGCTGGAGGTTCATGTAACGCCGGTATGGCTCAGCAAGCTGTTCAAGAAGGAGAAGCAGCAGACGTTCCTGGAATATTTGACCGAGGTGCGGATCGAGAAAGCGAAAGAGATGCTAGGCGACGTCGCCAACAAAATCTATCAGGTCTCGCAAGAGGTTGGATATCGCGACCCGGTTCATTTTACGAAGCTGTTCAAGAAGAACGTCGGTCATACGCCTAAAGAATATCGGAAGCTGAGAGGAATCATCGATGAGTAGCTATACGCTTCAGCAAGCGGCCTCTTTACGCAATAAAGTGATCGGCATGTTCTTCATGATCATCATCGTGCCGTTTCTGCTCTTCGCTTATTATGCGCATATCAAGTCGGTTGAAGGGATATCGAATGCCAATGCTTCTTTCTCGATGGACTACATGCTTCAATCCAAACGGAATTTGGACCGTTACCTCAATCAGCTGAACGAGCAGATTAACGGCATCATCGGCAATACGAAGTTTCAGCAGCTGATGGAGAACTCGATGATACCGACGAAGGACGAGAGTGCTTTTATTTCCGGCATGATGCTGCTGCTCGATCAGTCGAAGTCGCAAGTGGATGCTTTTCGCATACGGGTATTTCCGATAGATCCGGATAAACATCCCATGTATATCAACACGCTGGATGAACAGAAGGGTTTTCAGACGAGCAGCTGGTTTAAAGCGGCACAGATGACGATTACGCCGACGTGGCATTTGTTCATGCCCGCCGAAAGTACGTATTTTCGGCCGATGCTGTCCAAAATCAAGCGGTTTACAGGGCTGCATGACCAAATTGCGCGGGGGATCGTCATTACGGATTTGACGGAGGATCAGCTGAAGCGGTATCTCTCGCCATCGCAGCGGATGAAGGGGCAGCGGATGTTTCTGATGACGCGCAGCGGGTATGTGCTCTATGATACGGCAGATAATGAGCTGGCCGGCAAGCTAATTCCGTCGAAGCCGCTCATCGATTCGATAGCAGCCTCGACGCAGAAAGCGGAGACGCTGACGATTGACGGAGAGAAGCAGCTCGTCACGTATGTGAAGCTGGATTCGGAGCAATGGATGCTGGTAAGCACGACGCCTCTGGAGCAGCTGACGCATCCGATTCAGGAAATGGATAAGCTGCTTGTTTTCTTCCTGATCATTTATTTGATCTGCTGTATCGGGGTCGTCATCTATATGACGCTGTACTTCACCCATCCGCTGCACAGATTGGTTCGTTCCATGCGCAAGCTGGAGTCCGGCGAGTTCCAGTTCATGCTGCCGCCTTCGGACCGGAGAGACGAGATCGGCTGGCTGTATCGGGGCTTCAACAACATGACCGGCAAAATCCAGCAGCTGCTCGATCAGACGACGCAAGCGGAACGAACGAAGAAAGAGCTGGAGTTTCAGGTGCTGAGCCACCAGATCAATCCGCATTTTCTGTACAATACGCTGGAGTCGATCCGGTGGAAGGCAGAGTACCATAACATGCCGGATATAAGCGAAATGGTTTCCTCGCTGGGTAATTTGCTGCGGCTGAGTCTCAATCAAGGCAAGGAAATTACGACGGTGTCGAGGGAAATCGAGCAAGTGAAAGCGTACGTCCGCATCGAGCAGGCGCGCCTCGGCAACCAGGTTCGCTTCTTGATTTCGATCGACGAAGAGGTGCTGCATGCGCCGTTTCTCCGCTTGCTGCTGCAGCCGTTAGTGGAAAATGCGATTCATCACGGCATTCGAAGCAACCCCGAGAAAGGGAAGATCATGCTGACCGGTCGCCGCGAGGGGACGGATATTGTCATTGAGCTGAGCGATAACGGACAAGGCATTCCGGAAGCGGTGCTGCAGGAGCTGACCCATCCGGAGGAGAAGGCCGTCCCTGTCGCCAAGCGCCGCGGCGTCGGCCTGCGCAACGTGAACGACCGGCTGAAGCTGTACTTTGGCGAGGCCTATACGCTGCAGATCGAGGCCAGAGCAGGAAGCGGCACGCGCATCGTCCTGCGCCACCCGATCATGGAGCCGGATGAGGAGCAGGGGTAGCGGGCTTGAGGGGAAGCGAAGAGAGGGCACTATTCCGAGGTTGGAATAGGTGCCCTTTTGTTTAGGCGAGTAGATCGCCTAGAGATCTACATGAGAGGAAGATCGGCGAAAACCGCCAAAGAAGATCGCTTACAGATCTACATGAGAGGAAGATCGGCGAAATTCGCAAAAGAAGATCGTCTGGAGATCTACATGAGAGGAAGATCGGCGAAATTCGCAAAAGAAGATCGTCTGGAGATCTACATGAGCAGTTAGTTGGTGAATTGAGTGAATGTATAGCTCCCAGAGCAACACATGAACGGTTAGTTAGTGAATTCCGAGCAAGTGTAGCTCCCAGAGCAACAAATGAGCGATTAGTAGGCGAATTCCTAGAATGTGTGGCTCCCAGAGCAACACATGAACGATTAGTAGGCGAATTCCGAGCAAGTGTGGCTCCCAGAGGAACACATGAGCGGCTAGTTAGCGAATTGAGAGCAAGAGTAGCTTCCAGAGCAACACATACTTAGATAGTTTCTGACAGAGGCCAAGTTTACACCACAAAGTTTAATTTTGGCTCATAGTAGCACGGAGGGCCATCCATTATGATGATTATAGCAACGATAAGCAGCTACCAAACACGAACAAGAAAGGTAAGGACGCCCATGAAACCAAGCAGCGAAGTTGTGAATAAACCGATATCTGCAGCTGTCTATCGCAAGAGATCTAGCTTCGTCTCCGATCTCATGCGGAACCACTCGCTCTACGTGATGTTCCTCCCGGTCGGCATCCTGCTCCTTGTCTTCAACTACTTGCCGCTTGCGGGTCTCATCATCGCGTTCAAGAATTACGACTTTGCCAGAGGGATCTTCGGCAGTCCGTGGGCGCAGCCCATTCTCAACAACTTCGACTACCTGCTCTCTTCGGATGCCGCTTCGCGCGCAGTTCGAAACACGATCCTGCTCAATGGCTTGTTCATCGCAGTGGGGCTCGTTTTCGAGGTGGGACTTGCGTTGATGCTGAACGAAGTGCGCAACAAATATTTTAAGCGGATTACGCAGTCGATCACGTTTCTCCCCTTCTTTATTTCCTGGATCGTTGTCGGCGTCTTTACATACAACCTGCTCAACTATGAGAATGGCGCGATCAATCGCATTGTAGAATGGCTGGGCTTCCAGCCCATCGATTTCTACAGCGAAGCAGGGCTGTGGCCGCTTATTCTGACCATCGCCATTCGCTGGAAAGTAACCGGATACGGCACCATAATTTATTTAGCCGCCCTCACGAGCATCGACAACTCCTATTATGAAGCCGCTTCCATCGACGGTGCATCCCGCTGGCAGCAAATTCGGTTCATCAGCATCCCGATGCTGAGGCCAACGATTATCATCCTCACCTTGCTCGCCGTTGGGCGAATCATGAATGCGGATTTCGGTATGTTCTACGCCATGGTCGGCGATGCTTCTCTCCTCTATCCGACAACAGATGTTATTGATACGCTGGTCTATCGAAGCTTACGGAAGTCCGGCGATATCGGGATGGCCTCCGCAGCCGGCTTTATCCAATCGGTCGTTGCCTTCGTTCTCGTGCTTGGCAGCAACTATGCGGCAAGGAAGGTCGACAAGGACTCAGCGATTTTCTAACTTCACTTCGTGACGATCATAAGGAGGGGCACCATGCCGGTAAAACGTATATCCATCTCGCAAACGATCATTATCGTCATCATTTCCTTGTTCAGCCTTGCTTGTCTGCTGCCGTTTCTCATGGTCATTACCGGCTCGCTCGCAACGGAGAACGATATTATTAACAACGGCTACTCGCTATTCCCGAGGCATATCACGTTCATGTCGTATGAGATCCTGCTGCTCGGCTCCAATCGAATCGTGGATGCTTACGGAATCAGCTTGCTCGTCACGGTGGCAGGTACAGTGCTCTCGGTTTTCTTGACCAGCTTAGGCGGGTACGTGATGGCGCGTCGCTCTTTTAAATACCGTAACATTCTCTCGATCTACGTGATTATCACGATGCTGTTCAGCGGCGGATTAGTGCCTTGGTACATCGTCTGCGTCAACTATTTGCACCTGAAGGACACGATCTTCGCGATGATTTTGCCTCCGCTGGCGAACGCGTTCAATATGTTTCTGATCCGCAACTTCCTGTTCTCCATCCCGGAGGACATCTATGAATCCGCCAAAATGGACGGAGCAAGCGAGTACCGCATCTACTACCAGCTGATCATGCCTTTATCCAAACCGGTTCTCGCCACGGTCGGCTTGTTCGTCGCGCTGGGGTACTGGAACGATTGGTTTCTCGGCCTTATGTTCGTCGACAAGCAAGAGCTGCAGCCGCTGCAGCTGCTTCTCCGAACGCTCGTCTCGAACGTGGAGTTCCTCCGAAGCTCCAGCAATGCCGCCGATATGCAGCGCATTTCCGCGCAGCTGCCGTCCGAGTCCATCAAGATGGCGCTTACGGTAGTGACGATCGGGCCGATCATCTTCTTGTATCCGTTCTTGCAGCGGTATTTTGTCCAAGGCTTGATGGTCGGTGCGGTTAAAGGGTAACAGCAGCTATAACAGCGCTACCGGGGCGCTGGATAGTATAAAAAACAAGCTCAAGGGGAGAGGTACACGATGAAGAAGATGCATGCGAAGCTTCCACTGCTGCTCACGATTGTGCTTATGCTTAGCCTAGTAGTATCAGCATGTAGTTCCGGCAACAATGAGAACAGCAAAAACAACGGAGATTCATCCGGTACCACCAATGCAGCGGCTGACAACACCACGAATGCATCTACGTCCGATACGAACAATGCAGCGGCTACGACTGATGATACAACTAAGGAGCAAGAGGAAGTAACGCTGAAGTTTTATTTTGGCGGTGACAAGAAAGCAGCTACCGATGAGGTTTGGTCCGCAATCAGCGATTATGTGAAAACAAAAGGGCTTAATGTGAAATTCGATATCAACTTTATCCCGTTTGGCGACTTTAAGGACAAAATGCTCGTTATGGCGGCATCCGGCGATAAATGGGATATGAACTTTGACGGCGACTGGCTCTCCTATAAGCAAATGGCTGCCAAAGGCTCCTACATGGCGCTCAACGATCTGCTCCCGAAATATGCGCCAACCCTGTTTGCCAAATATCAAGAACAAGGCACACTCACGGCCGCAACGGTCAACGGTCAAATCGTCGGCCTTCCTTGGACAATGAGTATGAACCAACGTAAATATGCGGTGTGGCGGGTGGATCTGACCGATAAAGCAGGCATCACGCCGGCTGTGGATTCCATCAAAACGATCGAAGATCTCGATGCGTTCCTGCACAAGCTGAAAGAAGCATTCCCGAAAGATAAGCTGTCCCGTTCCACGCCGCTTGGCATCTACATGGAGCGCGATGAGTGGGTTGACCTTGGCTTCCACGGCATGGGCTTCTACCTGAACGATCCGGCAGTGAAGATCCAACCGGTTGAACAACAACCGTTCTACAAAGAAGCAGCGCTTATGGCTAAGAAGTGGTACGACGACGGTATTATCAACAGAGATGCCATGATCGACAAAGAAGACGGCGCAGCACAATGGAGAAACGGCAAAATGTTCTACACCGACTCCTCGCATGAATGGGTGAACGCAAATCCGGGCTTCGCGGATCCTTCTTATAAGCTGTCCAGCTCGCTGCTCTACCCAGACAAGAAATATGTCAACCGTACAGCGTTGGCCAACGTTGTAGCCATTAACCGCAACTCCGAGCATGCGGACCGCGTGCTGCAATTCCTGGATATGCTCGAAACGGACAAAACGCTCTATGACCTCGTCCAATACGGAATCGAAGGCAAAACCTATGTTCTTGACGGCGAAACAGCGAATTATCCGGAAGGCATGCAAACGACGACGTCCAACTACATGGAGTGGGGCGGACAATGGGCACTGTGGAAACCGCAGTTCATGCGTCCAAACCCGGCTTATGGCAAAGACTTCTGGGTACATGAAGCGGAATTCGCAGCGCTGCCGGTCAACGTAAACTCCCCGGTAGACGGACTGTTCATCTCCGAAGACAACATCAAGAACGAAGTGGCCAAACGCGACCAAGCGATCGAGGAATTCCACAAACCGATCGAATTCGGGAATGCCAAAGATGTCGATAAAGCAGTAGCGGATTACATCGAGAAGCAAAAAGCAAACGGCCTTGATAAAATCATCGCAGAAGCGCAACAACAAATCGATGCTTACTTGGCTTCGAAGAAATAATCGAGAAATCCGCGCCTCTTACCGGGTGCGGATTTTTTGCCGGGCAATCAGCTAAATATGCCTCAGATAACGATTGGATTGACTCCTTACAAGGTGCGGCGAGACTCCTTATACTCTATTTGTAAGCGATTACAAATATGGAAGGGTGTAGATTATGAAGAAGAGGTTTTCCCCACTCATCATGGCTTTCTTACTCGCTGTATCCTGTTTTCCGTTCATCCCCCTTGTGGCATCGGCGGATACCGTGCTGTTCTCGACAGGCTTGGAATCCGGTCAAACCGCACCAAACTTCTTGGACACCATTGATTTTTCTTCAAATGTGAGCGGCTTATCGTCAGGCCTTTCACCCGAGGCTTCACCTCGTTCGGGCGAGCAGGCGCATACGGGCACTTCGGCGCTTATGTACTCAGGCAACGCGAATGGCGGCTCGACGACGTATGCGTACTTCAAGGTGTTCACTGTCAACATTCCCGTGACATCGGCGTCGAAGCTGCAATATTTCATCTATCCGCAGCAGGATAATGGCAGGTATATGGCGGTTGATTTCCATTTCACGGACGGATCGACGCTGCGCGACAGCGGATCGATCGATCAGAACGGGAACACCGTTCATCCGGCCGGCGGCCATGGCGGCACGATTCCGCTCAATGCTTGGTCGCCGATTAATTCGAACTTCGGCGTGCAGAATGCCGGGAAGACGATCGACCGGATCTGGGTTGCTTACGACCGTGCGGGAAGTACCGGCAACTTCCGCGGGTATATCGACGATATTACGATTTCCAATACAACGACGACGAGCTCCGTCCGCAACAGCGTCATTGTCAGCACGCTCTATCCGACAAGCGACATTGTTATTTCGGATTACAATGTTACAGCCTTCGGTGCGGACAACACAGGGGTAAACGATGCGACCGCAGCCATTCAAAATGCCATTGATGCTTGCTACAACGACGGCGGTGGAACGGTGTGGCTGCCAGCAGGTACGTACAAAGTATCCGGTACCATTCAGGTCAAAGCATTCTGCTCCGTTCGGGGCGATTACCGCGATGCGGACAGCGGGAGCGGGAGCTACGGCACTGTAATCGCCGCGAATCTGGCATCCGGCGACTCGGGGCCGGTGCTATTCCGCATCGGGGGCAGCGCATCCGTACAGGGCTTGACGGTGTATTACCCCAACCAGAATGCAACAAGCCCGGTTCACTACAACTACACCTTCGAAATTCCGGGAAATGCCTGGATCGGCAGCGAGAATTATATGACAGCGTCCATCATGAACGTGACGATGCTTAATTCGTACCGCGGAATCGGTATCAGCACGATGGCCTCTGACCATAGCGGGGGCTCGCAGGTTCATGAGCAAGCGACGGTGAAGAACGTGAAGGGTACCATTCTGTACCGCGGTGTAGAAGCTTATAACGGCGCGGATGTCGGCACTTGGGAGCATGTGAATTTCAACAGCTCGTATTGGGCCAATGCGGGAGCTTCCTACAATGCGCCGAGTGCGACTACGATCAAGAACTGGACGCGCACGAATGCCACCGCGTTCACGCTTGGCGACTTGGAGTGGGATCAGTTCTATGCGATGGAGGCATCCGACTTCAATATCGGCATCAACATCGTAACCGGCCAGCGAATTCAGTTCTCGGGCGCCTTTATTTGGGCGAATATCCAGAACACGAATATTGCGGTCAAGGTGGACAATATCGATACCCGCTGGGGCGTATCGTTCCTGCGCAGCGTGCTGAAGGGCAGCACCGCTTCCGTTCAGAACAACACGGCCGGTTATGTGAAAGTGACCGATTCCGATATTACGGGCAGCACATCCGGCACAGTAACGATCTCAGGTCCGGGAACATCGCCGGTGGTGTCCCCTTCTGCCGCTACGCCGAAGGCCAGCCGCGCTGTACTGTATGATGTCACCAAAGCGCCTTACAATGCGCCATTCACTTCCTCGCGCGGTCCTGCATTGCCGACGGTGGATGCAACTTCCGCGATCCAATCTGCATTGAACGCTGCGGGAACCGCCGGCGGCGGTGTCGTCTACGTGCCGGCAGGCTGGTTCAAAGTCAGCACGCACTTGACCGTTCCGGCCAATGTAGAGCTGCGCGGCTCGGCATCATCGCCAACGAGAGATCAAGGCGGATCGAGCGCTGGCACGGTGCTGTTCGCTTATGAAGGCAAGGATACGGCGACACCGGATTCGAGCACGGCGTTTATTACGTTGAACGGGAATACAGCCGGCTTGCGCGGTTTGCGCGTGTTTTATCCGGAGAATAACCCCGCAGCAGGCATTAAAGCTTTTCCTTATACGATTAGAGGCAACGGCAGCAGCGTATACATTGTTAATGTGGGCTTGCCCAACTCGTATAACGCCATTGATTTGATGACAAATCGCAATGATAACCACTATGTGGAGAAGGTACAAGGGACCTTGTTCAAGAATGGTATTACTGTAGGGCTCAGTACGTCGGGTTATATCACCGGCATCCTCACCAACGGCAACGCCGTATGCCGCACCGGCTACAACATTCCCGGCTGGGTCGTGGAGAGCAACGTTTTCTCGCAGGTCATCGATGCGTTTACGAGACCGAATGAGACGCTGATCACCGTGAACGGAGCTTCCGATGAGAAGCTGGTTAACGTTTTTGCCTACGGCTCCAAGAACGGGTTAGTTGTCCAGTCGGGAACGGTAAACGCATTCAACTTAGGAACGGATAATCTCGGCTCCGGCGGATACACCGTGAAAGTGGACAGCGGCTCGGTCAACGTGATGAATCTGATGCGCTATAACGGTACGACATCCTTGGGAACGGTCACAATCTATAACGAAATGCACCTATGAGCAGTTAAATTCCATTCATAGGTCCAAGAATCGGAGGAGCAAACAGTGGCAAAGATCACAGGTGTGAAATGTATCCGAACGCGGCATGACGGCAGTTGGACTATCGTAAAAGTAACGACAGATCAAGACGGATTGTATGGAATCGGCTCGGCGACGGATATGTTTAATCCGGAAGCCGTCGTTCAGGTCGTGGAGCAGTTGTTTGCTCCGCTGCTGATCGGCAGAGAGGCAGGCCAGATCGAGGACATTTGGCAAATGATGCATACGAGCGGGTATTGGCGGCATGGTTCCATCACCCAAACCGCCATCGGCGGCATCGATATGGCCCTCTGGGACATTAAAGGCAAAGAGGCCAATTTGCCGGTATATCAGCTGCTCGGAGGCGCCTGCAGATCGGCTGTCCCATGCTATGGTCATGCGGATGGACGCGATCAAGAGGAGCTGACCGAAGCGGTTCACCGCTATATCGAGGAAGGCTACACGGTCATCCGTTGTCAGCTTGGCTCTTACGGCGGCGGCGGTTTCGTGCCGGCAGTCAAAGCGAACGTGCCTGTTCCAAGCTGGTCTGCCAATGTGTTCAATGAAGCGATCTATATGAACGCGATTCCGGCAATGTTCGAGAAGCTGCGCGTTACGTTTGGCAACGATATTCAGTTTACGCATGACGTTCATTCCCATCTGCAGCCGATTGCTGCCGTACAGCTGGCGAAACGGCTGGATCCTTATCAATTGTTCTTCTTAGAGGATATATTGCCGCCGGAGCAGATCGGCTGGTTCCGCCAATTGCGGCAGCAATCTTCAACCCCGCAAGCGGTTGGCGAGCTGTTCACCAGTCCGCATGAATGGACCGACCTCATTACGGAGCGGCTCATCGACTTCATCCGCGTGCGCGTGTCCAAAGGCGGCGGCATCAGCGCCTGCCGCAAGCTAGCCGCACTCGGCGAAACCTTCGGCGTTCGGACGGCATGGCAGGAGGGCGGGGAGAACGACCCTGTCAACCAAGCGGCAGCCGTTCATCTGGACCGCGCCGTCTGGAATTTCGGCATTCAAGAAATCAATCATTTCAGAGAAGCGGAATGCGAGGCATTCCCGGGTCATGTTGAACGCAGAGGGGGCTATCTCTATTTATCGGAGAAGCCGGGCTTAGGGATCGACATTGATGAGGAGAAAGCGGCACTGCTTGTGGATGATGGATGGAGCCGGTCAGCCTATCATATTCCGTACAAACTTGACCGCAGACCGGATGGAACGCTTGTCCGTCCATAAACGGTGAGCGCAATCAAGCTAGGAGGGCGAATGCGTTGAAAACAATAGCCGTAACAGGAGCAAGCGGAAAGCTGGGCGTATGGGTCGTGAATGAGCTGCTGGCCCAAGGCTATTCCGTCATTGCTTTGGATAATAAGAAGTCGGATAAACTGCGCTGCAGGCAGATCACCGTAGATCTGTCCAACCTCGGGCAAGTGATTGGCGGGATCAACGGAGCTGAGGCTATCGTGCATTTGGCGGCGATCCCGTCACCGGGCCAATTTTCGAACGAGTTTACGTTCTCGAACAACGTCCTATCGACTTACAATGTGTTTGAAGCGGCTTCGGTGCTGGGGATTCAGAAGGTCGTATTTGGCTCGAGTGAATCCTCGTATGGCTTCTGCTGGGCGCCGAAGAAATTTGATCCTCATTATGTACCTGTCGATGAGGCGCATCCGCAGCTGCCGCAGGAATGCTATGGTCTATCCAAGGTCGTCAATGAACAGACAGGCGAAACGTTCAACCGCCGTACCGGCATGCAGGTGGCTGCAATGCGTTATTCGCTGATCGCCACACCGGATGAGCTCAAGTCGTTCACGGCTCGCATCGATCAGCCGCTTAATTACAAACATATTTTATGGAGCTATGTCGATATTAGAGACGCCGTTTCGGCTACGATAGCTGCCTTGAAGACGGATGGCTACGGAGCGGTTTCCCTCAATATTACGAGCAGCGATACGCTGAGCGACTGGGATACGGAGCGGCTGCTGAACGAATTCTATCCGGAGGTACGAGACCGCAGAAGAAGCTTTGAAGGCCGAGAAGCGCTGGTCAGCAATGAGGCGGCCTGCCGGCTGTTAAACTGGAAACCTATCTATTCATGGAAGGATTCGCAATAAGTATAGGTCGGGAGCCCCTCTGAGTAGTGGGGCTCTTTGTTTTAAACTAGGAAATCTGTACATAGACAGCTTACATGGGATGGAACTATACTACTAAGAGAGTTCCAATTTGTCCCTGAAAGAAAGTGTGAGTTTCATGCGGATTAATCCCAGAATCATCTATATTATTTTCGGTATTGCCATATTATTGGTTACTATTAACAACGCTTCATATTATTGGTATACGAAGACCTTATTAAAAGATGACTTGTCCGCGCGTATGGCCTCAACAGCCCTTCAAATCCGAACCTCCATTGAGCAATCCAAAGAAGGCTCTTTCTACACAGAGGATCTAATCGGCGAGAAATTGCGCACGGCCGCAATGTTCATCCATGGACAGCTTAGTCCAGATCTGAACCAGATCACGAACGATCAGCTTCGTGCGCTTGCGAAGCAGGCAGGCGTTGCCGGTATCTCGCTCATGCAGCGCGTTGCAGGCAGTGACGACATCGCAGTGCGCAAATCCTCGGAGCCCAACGAGCTTAAGATTACGAGCACGAAGCCGTTCGGCTATTGGTTTACGGCGTACGATCAGCTGCTAACGAACCACAATGTGACGATCCCCGAAGGCCAAAGCTTAGCTAACTTCTGGTCCGGCATCGCTGAGGTTCCGGCCTCCGGTGCAAGCGAGGTCAGTAAATTCGGCTTCTATAATGACGGATCGACAGATTATATTATTGCGGTATTTGTGAATGCCGATCAGGTTCTGAAATATCAGGAGATCGTCGGCAGCGATACCATTGTGAAGAAGACCATTGCGGTGAATCCGGATATTATCGAAATCGCGGGCTTAAACGGCATTACGTTTGGCAAGCCTCCGAAAATGTATACGGATAACAATGGAGCATCGTTTATGTCCATCTATGATCGACCTGTTCTGTTTGGCAGCTACGAAATCAAACACGCGGATGACATAGACAGCTTTACGGAGGCCGTTCAAACGAACAAGCCGGTGAGCAGTCTGGGGAAGTGGAAAGGGAAGACCGTTCTCAAAACCTTCGTCTATATCGGAGCCAAAACGCGAGTAGCCGAAGTACAAAGAGATATTCCTTACGTGATTGCGATCGTTTCCGATTATAGCTCTGTTGAGCGAACGTTGAATATGCAGCTGGTACGGCTTGCGCTGCTCGTCGTGCTGTTTACGATTTTCAGCATTTTATGCATGTATCTCGTATTCCGGTTTATGGGCAAAAGCAAGGAAAATGCCGTGCGCTCCACGCAAGAGCTGTATATTCAGAATATGGATGTGATGTTTACGGAGATTCGCAGCCAGCGGCATGATTTTCTGAATCATGTTCAAACGATGTATGCTCTTCTGTCCAGAGGGAAGAAGGAAGAACAGCTGCGATACATGGAAGAGCTGATTGAAGAAATCAATGAAGTGAACGATATTATTCGCATCGGCCATCCTGCCGTTGCCGCGCTGATTCAGGCGAAGCTGGCGCAGGCGATGAGAACGAAGATCTTGTTCGACCATCATTTTACGGGACTCGAAGGGTTATCGCTTGGCGTGAAATCGGTGGATATCGTGAAAATCATCGGTAATCTCATCGACAATGCTTTCGATGAAGTAAGCGGACTGGCCCCGGAGCTGCGTCACGTCATCGTGAAAGGCTGGTCGGAAACGGGCATGCTGTATGTCTCCGTTGCTAATCTGGTGCAGGATGATTTCGACCCCGCGCGCGTCAATCAGATGTTCGGGACGGGCTTCAGCACGAAAGTCGGCGGGGAGCACAGCGGGCTTGGCCTGGCTGTAGTGAAAGAACGTATCGAGTTTTACAAAGGCACGATCGATGTGAAAATGGTAGACGGATATATCCACTTCCAGCTTGGCATTCCCATGCTTTAAAGTTGGATCCAACAATGAAGAACCTCTTGCGCTTCAGCATAGCGCGGGAGGTTCTTTTTGTTATTGGCAGGCCTCGAGCGGCTCCCCGTGCGCGGCCAGTTCGCATGACGGCGGTCAGCCTTTACCGTTTTTCACCGTAGCCCAGTGGAGATCGTGGAATGCGCTAACGAATCGTACAGGCCTTATTTGCGCCAAAATGGCACCAGAAAAATTCTAACGAATCTTAGAAGCCTTATTTTGGAGTTTTTATGTGAATTGGAACCGGATTTCCCAATATAAGACCTGTACGATTCGTTAGAATTTCGGAACATGTTGAAGTTGGGGCGTGGAAAGCGGAGGGTAGAAAGTGAAATGTTGAGTGCGTGGAATGTGGCTGCGGAATGGGATTCGAGTTACCGGATGTGTGAATATTAGGCCGACTGTGTGGATGGAGGAATGGGTGGGAGCGTGGAATGCTGAATGCGAGGAATGTGGGCTACGGAACAGGTTAAGTAACCGGATGTGTGAATGTTGGAGGCCAACTGGTTGGAAGGTGAAATGTTGAATGTATGACAGGTGCCCATCGGTACGATGCCTCGATAATTTTGTCCACCTTCGAAACACAACCAAAAACAACGAATATATAAACAAAAACAATTTCTTAACTTGCATTTAATATTGAAATTACAATTGGTCCCTATATTTAGAGTATCGAAGCTTGGCCAAGCCGAGCTGAATAAATAGGGAGTGAAAACGAATCATGAATAGGTTTATCGCACTTATCGTTCTAACATTGATGACAATCTCCATTATGGCAGCTTGCGGACAAGCCAAACCGGAAGCAAATACAGAACAAGCATCAGCTGGGGCGAATGCGGGGGCCAACGGCGGAGCAGATACAGAGAGCAAGGATTTGACGATCTACACGGCGCTTGAAGATGATCAAATTAACGCGTACCTGGTGACGTTCAAAGAAAAGTACCCGGATACTAAATTGAACATCGTCCGTGATTCAACGGGCGTTATCACAGCGAAGCTGCTGGCAGAGAAAGACAATCCGCAAGCTGACGTCGTTTGGGGCGTTGCGGCAACGAGCTTGCTCGTGCTTGACCAGAATGAAATGCTCGAAGGCTACTCGCCGGCAGGTGTGGAGCGCATCCAACCGGATTTCAAAGACAAGAATGAACCTGCTCATTGGGTCGGCATCGACGCTTGGGAAACCGCTTTTGTCGTGAACAAACCCGAGCTTGAGAAGAAGAACCTGCCTATTCCGCAATCCTACGAGGATTTGATCAAACCCGAATACAAAGGTCTTATCACGATGCCAAACCCCTCTTCTTCGGGAACGGGATTCCTGACTGTATCCGGACTCGTTCAACTGAAAGGTCAAGACGGTGCATGGTCGTACATGGATAAACTGAACGACAACATTGCGATGTATGTGCATTCCGGCTCCAAGCCCGCGAAGATGGCAGGAACAGGAGAGTATCCAATCGGCATCTCCTTCGGCTACCGCGGTATCGAAGAACAGAAGAACGGTTCCCCGGTTGAGGTTGTGTTCCCGAAAGAAGGTTCAGGCTGGGATGTGGAAGCGAATGCACTGATGAAGAAAGCAACGATTAAGCAAACGGCAAAGGATTTTCTGGATTGGGCCATTACCGACGATGCGATGAAGGAATACAACAAGAACTACGCAATCCTTGCGACGAAAGCCGATACAACGGTTATTCCCGAAGGTTATTCGCAGGATCCGGTGCAGCAGCTGATTAAGAATGACTTCTATGAAGCGGCAAAAAACAGAGAAGCCATCTTAGCGGAGTGGGATAAACGCTATAACGCGAAGAGCGAGCCCAAAACAGAATAAATGCTGATCGACACGCTACCGGTAGTCAAAAAGGAAAAAGCTGCGCGGGTAAGCTGCCGAGCAGCTTTTACTTTAACCATGAGCCGGCAAGCGACCGTACGCTACAGATAGAAGTCAATTAAAGGGAGGCTCTTATGTCACAAGCTTACCTGTCACTGCGACATATTCATAAACATTTCGGCTCATTTACCGCACTCAAGGATATCAATCTCACCATTCAAAAAGGTGAATTCATATGTTTGTTAGGTCCAAGCGGATGCGGCAAAACAACCTTATTGCGCATTATCGCCGGTCTCGAAAGTCCCACTGAAGGAAGTGTTCTGGTAGGGGGCAAAGAGATCACGAAGCTTCCTCCGGCAAAACGCAATTTCGGAATGGTTTTTCAATCGTACGCGCTGTTTCCGAATTTGACGGCCTATCAGAACGTGGCCTACGGCTTGCATGGAAAGAAGTTCTCCAGAAAAGAAATCGACGAGAAAGTCAGACATGTGCTGGAGCTCGTAGACCTGGCCCATATGGGTGATCGTTTCCCGGCGCAGCTCTCAGGCGGACAACAGCAGCGAATCGCGCTTGCTCGGGCGATTGTATTGTCTCCCGACTTTCTGCTTCTGGACGAACCGTTATCCGCGCTTGATGCCAAGGTTCGTGAGAAGCTGAGAGAGCAAATCTGCGAGCTGCAAGAGAAGCTTGGCATTACAACGGTCATGGTTACCCATGATCAAGAAGAAGCGTTAACGATGGCAGACCGCATCGTAGTCATGAACAATGCCGAAATCAAGCAGGTCGGAACGCCGCAAGAGGTTTATCATGTGCCGGCCTCCCCGTTTGTAGCTGATTTTATCGGCGCGATCAATTTCATGAATCCCGGCCAAGACGCACCTGTGCAAGGCGGAATGGCAATTCGCCCCGAGCATGTTCATATTCACGCGATGCCGGTAGCTAACGGGATTCCGGCCATTGTGCGACAGATTGAATTCCGCGGTTCCTTCTATCGTCTGACTGTTCAGGTTGAGCAGCAGGAAGTCGCATTTCCGAAGGGCACCATTGCTGCTCAAACGATGATTGTGGACATATCGTCCCAAGCCGCCGCTCGCATGCAGTTAACTCGAAATGCGAACGTATCCCTTGAATTGCCCGCGAACAAGTGCATCCACTTTCAGCCTGAAAAGTTGGTGCTCGGATGAGAGACCGTGAGCAATGGATACGCCGCGTCATGATCGTGAGCGTCGTATTCATCTTAATGGTGATCGTATTATTCCCACTATGTACCCTGTTCAGCAAAGCTTTTCTGAATCGGGATGGTCAATTTAACGGACTGGCTAATTTCATTCATTATTTCACGACACCGGCCTTGTCCCAATCCTTAACGAATACGATCTATATCTCTGTTGTTTCTACGATAATCGCAGGTACGCTTGCTTTTTTCTATGCCTTTGGCATATCGAGAACAGGCGTGTGGGGCAAAGGGTTCTTTAAATACGCGGCTTTGCTGCCGTTATTTGAACCCACCATCATGCATGGTATCGCTTTGACGTATTTGTTTGGGAATCAAGGGTTTATTACGACCGGGTTTTTCGGTCATATCCCGGGAATCAACATCCATTTGTACGGCCCGGTTGGCATCATCATCTCGGAAGTCATCTACATTTTCCCGCAAGCCTACATGATTTTCCTGACGGCCCTTTCGATGACCGACTTCCGTCTCTATGAAGCCGCAGAGTCGATGGGGGCCGGCAAGCTGAGAAGGTTCTTCACGGTGACAGTGCCTTCGGTCAAATATGGCTTAATCAGCGCCGTGTTTGTATGTTTTACCGCATCGTTTACCGATTTCGGAGCACCTCAGGCGGTTGGCGGCTCGTTTAATGTGCTGGCGACCGACATCTACAAGCAGGTTATCGGCCAGCAAAATATGTCCATGGGAGCGGCAGTCGGCATCCTGCTTACCGTACCGGCCGTAATCGCGTTCGTTGTGAACCGATATGTCGACCGTAAGCAGCGTTCCATGCTGTCAGCCAAATCCACACCTTACCGCGTGGAGAGGAAACTAACGCGCGATATCCTGTTCACCGTATTCAGCACGGTCGTGGCATTAGGCATTCTTATTCCGCTCGTGACGATGGTGTATGCTTCCTGCGTCAAAGTATGGCCTTACGATCTGAGCTTCGGCTTGAAGCATTACGACTTTACTAGAGTCGCCGCCGGCGGACTTGGACCGTATGTGAACAGCTTGAAAGCCGCTTTCTTCACCGCTGTAATCGGTACGATCGTCACTTTCGTGTTTGCTTATTTTATCGAGAAGTCCAAAGAATTGAAGCTATTGCGCGAAGCCGGATATTTCCTCTCCATCCTGCCTGTTGCGTTGCCCGGGATGGTCGTAGGTCTCGCTTATATCTTCTTCTTTAATAATCCGGGCAACCCGCTTGGCGGAATTTACGGCACCCTGGCGATTATTGTTCTCGCGAATATCGTTCACTTCTATTCCGTGCCGTTCATTACGGCGACAGCTTCACTGAAGAAGCTGGATAAAGAGTTCGAGCTTGTCTCGGAATCGATGCGTGTTCCGTTCTATCGCACCTTCCTGCGCGTAACGGTCCCGTTGTCGTTGCCGGTCATTCTGGAGAATGCGATCTACTATTTCGTTAATGCCATGGTTACCGTATCTGCCGTGATTTTTCTGCGCTCTGCCGATACGAACTTGGCTTCCGTTTCCATCGTTAATATGGATGATGCCGGCGACGTCGCGGCTGCAGCTGCCATGTCCACCTTGATAGTCCTCACGAATATAGTCGTCCGGTCACTCTATGAGCTGGCGGTAAAACGCATAAGAAGGCAGTCCGAAGCATGGCAGGTTCACAAATAAAGGAGGCAATGAGGACAATGAGCATTAAAGGAGTTATTTTGGATTGGGCAGGTACTGCGGTTGATTACGGATGTTTCGCACCGGTAGCGGTGTTTATAGAGGTATTCGCCAATAAAGGCATCGACATTACATGGGAAGAAGCACGCAAGCCAATGGGGATGCTGAAAATCGATCATTTGCGAACATTATGCGAGATGGAGCGTATTGCCGGGCTGTGGGAGGACAAATACGGCAGAACCCCGAATGATGTCGATGTGAATGAGATGTATGCCGATTTCGAACGCCTTCTGTTCTCCATTCTGGCTAACTATGCAGAACCTATCCGAGGCGTCATTGCGCTGATGGAGCGGCTGCGTGAGCAAGGGATCAAGATCGGTTCCACGACCGGCTATACCTTCGAAATGATGAAAGTCGTTTCGGCAGAAGCGAAGAAGAGAGGGTATGCGCCGGATTGTCTCGTTACTCCGGATGATGTGCCGGCTGGGCGTCCATATCCGTGGATGATCTATGAAAATGCCATTCGTCTTGGCCTTTATCCGATGAAGCACATGGCCAAAGCAGGGGATACGATCAGCGATATTCAAGAAGGCGTAAATGCAGGCGTTTGGACCGTGGGCATTCTGAAAGGCAGCAGTGAGCTCGGCCTGACGGAAGCGGAAGTGGCGGCTTGTCCTCCGGAAGAATTAAAGGAGAAGCTGCAAGCTGTCGAGCTCAAGTATCGCGCAGCCGGCGCACACTATGTCATCGACTCTATTGGCGAGCTGGACACCGTTATTGCGGAGATCAATGCTCGATTGGCGCAGGGGGACAAACCATGACCTACGCAAACATTCCCGAGAACCCGTATTTACTCCTAACACCAGGTCCGCTCAGCACGACAAAACGAGTCAAGGCGGCCATGCTGCGGGACTGGTGTACGTGGGACAAAGACTATAATGATCTGGTCCAAGACATTCGAGCAAAGCTGGTGCAGTTGGCAACGAAACGGCCTGATTCCTATACGAGCGTGTTACTGCAAGGAAGCGGCACGTATTGCGTGGAGTCGGTCATTGGATCTGTCATTCCGCAGGCCGGCAAGCTGGCGGTGCTGGTGAATGGCGCATACGGGCAGCGTATTGTACAAATGGCGAACCTGTTGGGGATAGAGACGGTCGTGCTTGATTTCGGCGAAACGGAGCCCGCGAATCCCCATCATCTCGATGAAGTGCTGACCGCAGACAGCTCCATCACTCATGTGGCTATGGTGCACGGCGAAACAACCACCGGCATGTTAAATCCGCTCGAAGCCATTGCGGGCACGGTGAAGCGTCACGGAAAAGTGCTGATCGTCGATGCCATGAGCACGTTTGGCGGCATCGAGCTGGATGTGCGGGAGCTCGGCATCGATTTCTTAATCAGCAGCTGCAACAAGTGCATTCAAGGGGTTCCGGGATTTGGTTTTGTCATCGCAGTCAAGGAGAAGCTTGAGCAATGTAAAGGAATTGCCCGCTCGTTATCGCTGGATTTGGTTGATCAATGGGATTCGATGGAGCGGTACAACGGCAAATGGCGGTTCACTTCCCCGACGCATGTGGTGCATGCTTTCCATGAAGCGTTGCTGGAGCTCCAGGATGAAGGCGGCGTCAAAGCGCGTCAGCTTCGGTATGAAACGAATCAGCGGATGCTCGTTCGCGGAATGGAGCGTCTTGGTTTCCAAACGCTGCTGCCTGCCCGTTACCATTCGCCTATCATTACGTCCTTCTTCTTCCCGGAATCGCCGTCGTTTACCTTCGAGCGTTTCTACAATGAGATGAAGGAAGAAGGCTTCGTGCTTTACCCTGGGAAGATCACAGCCGCAGATACGTTCCGAATCGGTAATATCGGCGATGTGCACGCTGCGGATATGGAACGGTTAATTGAAGCCGTAGCGCGGAGACGCTTCTGGCTGTAAGGAGGTTCTGTACACATGTCGTTGATCGGCGAGGAACGCAAGGACTATATCTTAAATGTACTGAACCTGGAGGGAAAAGTACGGACATTAGCTTTAGTGGATCAGTTAAAAGTATCCTCGGAGACGATTCGCCGCTACATGGAGGAGTTGGAAGAGCAGAATAAACTGAAGCGTGTGTACGGCGGCGCGGTGAAGATTAATTTAACCCGCGAAGAGCCCACGCCTCTCAAACGCGAGGTCATTCGGGCAGAAGAGAAGAAGCGGATCGGACGCGCCGCTGCTTCGCTCGTGGAAGATAACGATATTATTTTTATCGAAGACGGGTCAACGACGCTTCAGATGGTTCACTATTTGCTCAATCGTAAAAATATTACGGTGATCACCCTCTCCGCCCCAATCATGTATTTGCTTATCGATTACCAGAATAAAGGGTTCTTCTCCGGCGACATTTATTTTCTAGGCGGCAAGGTGAATTCGAAACACGCCAGAGTGAGCGGGGCATTAACGGAGCGGATGGTAGAGCATTTCTACGCGGATAAAGCCTTCATCTCGATAGACGGGATTATGATCGAGAAGGGGATTTCAAGCTTCGATGCCGAGCGCGGTCAATTGGCTAAGCAGCTGATGAGCCATGCGAAGCAAAGCATTATTTTGTCGGACCACTCCAAGTTCGGCGCCATGCAGTTCTACAAAATCGCCGATGTCAAAGACGTCGATATTATCGTCAGCGATGTGGAAGCGCCGAAGGAATGGCATGCTTATTTGAAAGATAAAGACGTAAGCTGGATTAATGCCGATTAATAGTGAGAATGCTATAATAGATGTAAATCTATGGATGAGGTGATTGATCTTGCTGGGTCGAAGCGGTAATCCCACTTTGAATGACAAGTCCTTCGAGAAATCAGGCCATTATCTTGGTGCTGATCGCATGACGATCGAAGGTACCGTGAACAAAGCTTTTATCACACTGGCAATTCTGCTTGGGGCCGCGTTCGCCACATGGTCGATGTATTTCAATGGTCAGAATGTTACGGGGTTTGCGATTGGCGGAGCAATAGGCGGGTTGATTCTGGCACTCGTGATCAGCTTCAAACCGACAACGGCGCGATATCTCGTACCGGTCTATGCCGCGCTGGAAGGTGCGTTCCTCGGGGCGCTTTCGGCCAGCTACGAAGGAAGATTTAACGGCATTACGCTGCAAGCCGCGTTAATTACGATGTGTGTGTTCATCGCTTTGCTGCTAGCCTACAAGACAAGGCTTATCAAAGCTACGGAGAACTTCAAGCTTGGCGTGTTCGCGGCGACAGCCGGCATCGCGCTGGTGTATCTGGTCAGCATCGTGCTTGGGATGTTCGGCGTGACGGTTCCGTATTTGCATGACAACAGCTTGATCGGAATAGGGATTTCGCTCGTAATCGTCATCGTAGCTGCACTTAATCTCGTGCTCGACTTCGATTTCATCGAGCAAGGGGCGCAGCGCGGAGCGCCGAAGTACATGGAATGGTACGGCGCGTTCGGCTTAATCGTGACGCTTGTCTGGCTTTATATCGAAATTCTGCGTCTGCTCTCGAAGCTTCGCAGCCGCTAACTATCGCAGGTAACAAAGAAGCATCGTTTCTTCGAGAGAAGAGACGATGCTGCCGCAGAGCGCACTTGGACCGCAGGGTCCTGGGAGAGCAGGACGTCGCCAGGCACGATGAACCGACCGTAATTATACGGTCGGTTTTTTGTTGTTATCGAGTTTAATTATTGGTGGCGTTGACGGAGAAGAAGAAGGACCCTATGTATTTGTCACCTAACGGTCAAGAATGTCCGTTAGAAGCCACAATACCGACAACAACAATGCTAACGGTCACGAATGTCCGTTATAACCGAAAACTAAGCCCTAAGCACTGAAAATTCGGCTATAACGGACAAAAATGACCGTTACAGTCAGCCTAATACAGATAAATGCCTGTAACGGACATTTATGACCGCAACGATATAACCAGGCTGCAAGCGGGAATGGGACCGAGTTCGTTATCGTTAGCTAACGGCAACAAGGCTGTTTCTGATCAAGCAAACTCGCTGCATGACCGGCAGCCATGCGGCTAATTCCGTCACAATTGCCAGTCTAGCTTCGGAATGCCGAAGGGCTGGTTCCGGTTATTTTCTTGAACACGTTGCAGAAGTAGTTCTGATCCTCGTAGCCGACAAGCTGCGAGATTCGGGCGATCTTAAGTGTTGTTGTCCGAAGCAGCTCCTTGGAACGCTCAATCCGCACCTTCGTTAAATAGTCATTGAAGCTGATGCCGACGACCGTCTTGAACCGTTTGGAGAAATAATTGGGATGAATGAAATACGACTCTCCAACCCACTGCAAGGAAAGCTCCTCCGCATAATGAACCTCAATGTATTGTTTGACGCTCTCGATAATTTCGTCGCAGGATTGATCGGTTCCCCGGTTCAGCATACCGCTGAGACGCTGCAGCTGCTGCTCGATGATCGCGATAATATCCTTCCAGCTTCTGAGATTGTCTAAGCTGGCAATTGGCGTGCCCAGATTCCAATTGGGCAAGTCGGTCGCGGTCTTGGCCGCATATTTGCGCAGCATGTGGATGATATCCGTATAGAGATATTCCACTTGCTCGTATCTGGCACCCGACGTTTCGGCGAGCGTGCGGAACAGCTGGCCCGCATAATCCAGAAACTCCTGATGCCGGCCGTCTTCGAGCATTGCGCTTAGACCGCGTTCTGCTTGAACGAATACGCGCGGGTAAGCGGATGCGGCGGAAGTTGGAGATTCAACATCCGTATATACGTTGCCGTTGCCGAAGAGCAGGCGATTCTGCAGCGCCTTGCGCGCTTCCATGCAGGAGAGACGAAGCTGCGTCATCTCTTGCTTAATGCCGCCAAGGCCGATTGAGATGACAAGGCCCAGATGCTGTTTGATCCACTCTACGGTTTGATTGAAGGTTTCGATCAGCCCTTGCAGACCAAGCTCGCCGCTCTGCGAACCCAGGAAAACAACGATCTCCTCCGAGTGATACGCGTGCTTGAATACCAGGAATTGAACGCCGGCCTCGGCTGCCAATGTATTCTCAATAATATTCTGGATAGCAAATCTCGCGAGCGGCTCTTCATTCTCTTGAAAGCGGGACGATTCGTTGCGATACACGATCTTGACGGATGCTCCGGCGAAGGAGGTGCATTGCATGAGGCTCATGGGAATACCGTCCCAGCGGGGCTCCTGCTCCGAGATCAGATGAGTCAATTGGAAGTCGAGCGGCTGCAGATTGCTCTGGCGAATCATATCGTTCAGCTCGCTCAGCTTGCTGCGATCGGCCGCTTCCTGCTGTTCTTTCCGCAGCTCCTCGCATATGCCCTCAAGCAGGGTGTTCAGCTTCTCTTTGTCGATCGGCTTGAGCAAGTAGTCTCTTACATTATAGAGGAGCGCTTCGCGCACATATTCGAACTCATCGAACCCGCTGATGATCACGAATTTCGTCCTCGGGAAATTCACCCTCGCCGAGTTGATAAACTGCAGCCCGTCCATCCCCGGCATGCGAACATCCGTCAATACGATATCCGGCTGGCAGTTCGCCAGCTGAAACATGGCTTCGAAGCCGTCTCCGGCTTCACCTGCAAGCTGTAAGCCGAGCGGCTCCCAGGCGATTTTGCGAATTAACCCTTCTCGAAGCAACGGCTCATCATCCACGATTAATACTTTCACCGGTACCGCCTCCTGCCGTTTGCTTTGGCAATACAAAATAGATCCGCGTCCCTGCCCCCGGCTTGCTGTCAATGACAACCTGAGGGTCGGTATCATAATACATCTGAATGCGTTTAAAGACATTGGCGAGTCCGATCATCGTCCGCGAGGAAACCTGGCGCGACATAATGTCGTTCGGATCGCTTAGCTTGCGATGAAACAGTTCAATAATGGCCGGCTCCATCCCGACGCCGTTATCTTCGACGATAATTTGCAGCGAATGCTCATCAAGGCTCATAAGCGAAACGCGGACAAACTTATAGCCCACCTTTTGCTCCAGTCCGTGTATGATTGCATTCTCTACCAGCGGCTGAATGAGGAATTTAGGCAGAATGTAGTCGTCGATTTGCTCGTCCGTATGGATCTCATAGTGGAATTTCTCGGGAAACCGGATTTTGTAAATCGATAGATATTGGTTCAGGTGATCCATCTCTTCCCGGATCGTAGCGATGTTCCCGCCATTGAGGTTGTATCGAAGCATCTTGCCAAGCGCCAGACAGATATAGGAGATTCGCTCATCGCCGTGAATGGAAGAAATGCTGTCGATGGTGCTGAGCGTGTTATAGAGAAAGTGCGGGTTGATTTGCGTTTGCAGCGCTTTGATTTCCGCTTCTTTCTTCAGGAGCTCCGTTTCATAGACCTTGGAAATGAGCGTGCTTATTTCGGATGTCATCTTATTAAAGCTGTGCTGGATCGTAGAGAGCTCATCAGAACCTTTAACCTCAATGAACGCTTGAAAGTCGCCCATCTCTACGAGCTTCATCTTCTTATTCAATTCCTTGAGCGGACGTGTAACGCTTGCGGCAATAATGGAACCGAGCAGCATCGCGATCAAGAAGCTGATGGCTGCAATCAGAATTAGCGTATTTCGGAACGTATCCACCTTCTGCAGGATACGGTCCAGCGGTACACTGCCGATGACAACCCAATCGCTGACGCCGAGCTTGTGATAAAAGCCGATATTGGTATTCTCATCGTCGTCTTCATATCGGAAATCCATGTATTTCTTATTCGCTTGCGCATCCTTGTAGCCCGTGTATAGAGGGGTGCCGGCAATCGATTTGCCAATCTCCTCTTCTTTGCGGGAGAACACAATCGTGCCGCCGGCATCCGCGATGTAATAGTTGCTGCCGTCGTCGCTTTGCAAGCCTAGCAAGGTTTTCTCAAGCACGCGGGGGTCCATATCGATCTTGATGTAGCCAATGGGATGCTGGGCATTCATCGTGATTCGTTTGAGCAGCTGGATGTAGCTGATCGTTTTGACAGGGGTAACGGTAGTGCTGATCGTCGTATAGGACACGCTCCAGAAGGGGAAGCCATCCTGATCGAGCGCTTTGCGATACAATATGGCTTGCTCCTGATCGAGAAGCGTCCTTACGCTGGCATTATAGTAGTAGTAGCTGCTGATTTGCTCGCCTTTGAGGTCAGTGATCGCTAAGAAGGAGATGAGTGGATTTTGTACTTTCTGGGAGGCGAGCTTGTTGCGATAATACTGCTGGATATCAAAGTTGAGAGGAGCATCCAGAAATTTCTGCAGCGACGTATCGCTGAAATAGCTGTAACCGATATTGCCGATCGTTTTGAAATGAAGGTCAAGGGTATCGACCGTTTGTTCCGTCAGCTTCTCAAGTCCTTGCAAGGTGGAGGCTTCAAGTTCGTTGCTCATAATTCTATAGTACGAATAGCCCATAATAAATGCCGTAAGGCTGATGACAATGAAGAAGGATAATATCATTTTGCTGCGGAATTGGTTATTAAGGCTTTGAAAGTAAGTCCACATCTGCTTCAAGGAATTCCCCTCCGGCACTGACAGCGCTTACCTCGTGTATTCGACAACTTCCGAACATTTCCTTTATTAGCCATTCTGAATTTACAGACAAAAGTTAATATTTTGCTAATAGGATGTTACGATATTACATAGAAAGCGCTATCAAGATGGGGATATACTTCATTTGTAGACGAAATCATTCAAGGGAGGCAGTCAAGTGAACAACGCAAAACGACTTAGAAAATGGACAGTTTTAGCTTGTGTCATGGTTTTGATGCTTATTGTATCAGCTTGTGGGGGCGGGAATAACAACAACACGGCAAATAAAACAAGCACAAACACAGAGTCGACGAATACGACGACAGAACCAGCAGCCGACAACACGAATAATGCTGCAACGGACGAAGCAGCTACAACAGATACACCAGCAGCAAACGTTGAAATCACGGTTTGGGATCAGCCAACACCGGAAGACACACAGAAAGAGCTGAAAGAAGAAATTTACGCAGAGTTCGAAACCCAAAATCCAGGCATTAAAGTGAAACATGAATTGATGCCGCAAGGTACGAATGACCGTGAGGTTTTCGTTACAGCAATGGCTGGCGGCAACGGACCGGATGCTTACCACGCAGCTCACTTCCCAATCATTGCTGACTGGGTTGGCCAAGGCCTAGCGCTTGACCTGACTCCGTATTGGGATGGATATGCGGACAAAGACAAATTTATCGCATCCTCGATGCAAGCCGGCACAATCGACGGCAAAGTTTACGGCGTGCCTCATGATATGTATGTAACAGGTTTGTTCTGGAACAAGAAAATGTTCGAAGCAGCAGGACTTGATCGCGATACGCCTCCTGCCAACTGGGATCAACTGGTTGAGTTCGGTAAGAAGCTGACTAACGTAGACAAGAAACAATACGGAATCACGCTTCTGGGTATGGAGTGGGCTGACTGGTGGTTCGAGTACTACGTATGGCAAGCCGGCGGCGACCTGACGCACCTGCAGCCAGACGGTACTGTACAATTGGCCTTCACAGAAGATCCTTCCGTTAAAGCCCTTCAGTTCTACAAAGATTTGAAATGGACGCATAAAATCGTTCAAAACAACGTGCTCCAAAGCTACCAAGACAACATGAACGATATTTTCCAAGGCCGCGCAGCGATGTCCAATGCGGCATCCGGCGGATTCGGCGACTATGTTGCTCAAGGTATGGATCTGAATGATGTAGGCTTTGCACCATATCCGGTAGGTCCTGGCGGCAAAGGTCCAGGCCAAATCGGCGGCGCGTACTGGATCATCAATCCTAAGACTTCCAAAGAAAAACAAGATGCAGCTTGGAAATACATCACGTACATGAACTCCAAAGAAGTGATGGAGAAATTCCTGCAATTCCAACAAGACAACGGTATGTTCCCGAACCTGCTGTCCGTTCGCAACGACGTGGATCCTTCCCAATTCGCGAAAGATATCTCACCTGAGCTGGTCGCTGCTGTAAACAAAGCGGCTTCCGATACTCACCTGGAGTACTTCTTGAAAGAGCGTCTGACTCCTTATGTAGTTAAAGCGGTACAAAAAGCGTTGACGGATGAGAAATCCGATCCGAAACAGCTGCTTCAAGAAGCGCAAGATGCAGCTCAGAAAGAAGTTGTCGATGCGTATAACGCATCCGTGAAGAAATAATATGACGCAGGCGGAGGCAGCGAGCGGGCAAGTCATGCCGCGAGCTGCTCCGCCTGTAATTCCGAAAGGAAGCGGAAGCGATGAAAACAGCCACTGGGCAGCAGCCGCAAGTGCAATTAAAAACTCCCTACCGATTTAAGATATCGTGGACGCCTATTTTGTTTTTGACACCTGCTATCGTGTGTTTCTTGGTATTTAAATATTACCCGCTGCTGCAAGCCGTATATATGGGTTTCTTTGATTATAAGGTCATTAACCCGCCGGGCAAGTTTGTCTGGCTGGATAATTATAAGTATTTATGGCATTCGACGGAGTTCTGGAACGCGCTCCGGAACACCTTTGCTTTCTTTTTTATTTATTTCATCCTTACGTTCTGGGTGCCGATCGTGCAGGCGGTTTTGCTAAACGAAGTTAAATTTGCCAGCAAAACGATGCGTTCGTTGTACTTGCTCCCTACAGCCGTTCCTTCAGTAGCAGGCTATCTGCTTTGGAAATGGCTCTATAATCCGGATTACGGTTTATTGAACTACCTGCTCAGCTTCATCGGACTTGGTCCATACGGCTGGCTCAACGATCCCGCAATGTCCAAGTGGGCGATCGTGTTGCCCGGCGTGTTTGCAACCGGAATGGGGATGCTCATTTACTATTCGGCACTTCAGGGCATTCCGAGCGAGAACGTAGAGGCAGCCAAGATTGATGGTGCCGGACCTTGGCGCAGAATGACAGCGATCGTGTTTCCAAGCTTGAAGTTCGTTATCGGGATTCAGTTTATTTCGTTTATAAGCGGTGTATTCCTGACGTTTGACCCGATGTACATTATGACTGGCGGCGGACCGGCGAACAGCACGCGGACACTGGCCATGCTCGTATTCAATAGTTCCTTCAAGGAGTTCCGATTTGGGGTAGCGGGTTCGATCTCACTCGTCATGTTCGTAATTATCGCGCTGATCACTTACGTGCAGCTCAAATTGTCCAACAGGGATTAAGAGGATTGGTTTGAGGAGACTTCCGGTCGACTCAGCAATCCTCTCATTTAGAGGATCCGGAAAGGAGTATCTTATGGCTGGACGCGGACGCATTAGGGAGAAGGGCGGTTTATCCGTCAAAATCGTCTCCTATTCAGTTGCCATATTCTTTATTCTATCGTCGATCGTTCCGCTTGTCTGGATGATCAGCTCATCAATGAAAGATAACATTTCCATTTACAGCTTTCCGCCTAAATGGATTCCTGAGGTGCCCAAAACCGTAAGCGTAACGCTCAATTACGATGGCGCGGATATTTCGAAGCCGGAGGAATATGAACTGGATGCCATGGAGGCGATTTGGTTCACTTGGAAACGAATGCAGAATGAAGCGGTCGGCGCGATGAAGGTAACCGGCGTGAAAGATGGCGTTATCGTCTATAAAGCGTCGATGCCCGCTTATAACTTTACGGTTGGACGGCCGCAGATCGTTCCGACCATGGTAGCCACGCATGCGGTTATGAAGAACAAGCTGGCCAAAATTCGTGCCGGGAAATTAACCTCGTTCGATTTCAAGGGTGATGGCGACAAGTATACGGGCTCCACTGAAATTGCCGCGGAATTGCCGTTACACGCGACAAATGCGTTGAAATGGCTGACGGAATCGAAAGTTGTGAAAGGGAAAGTGCTCACCATCTCTGAGGTGAAGGACTGGAGAAGGCTGTTCGACAATTACATCGTGCTTTGGAAAAAATCCGGTGACGAAAGCAAAGGCGCCAATTTCGGTTTTCCGCATTTCTTATTGAACAGCGTAATCGTAACCGGATCCACCATTATCCTGCAATTGCTGATCGGTGGAACGGCTGGTTATGCGCTTGCGCATCTAGTTCGGAGCAAAGTCGGTACTTGGTTGACGCTGTTCTTCGTGGCCACGATTATGATTCCGGAAATCGCAATTCTCGTTCCGCTTTATTTAACGATGGATAAACTCCATTTGGTCAACTCGCTGTGGGGCATTATTTTGCCGCATACGGCATGGGGGATCGTTATCTTCTTGTTCAAAGGGTTCTTTGAACAGCTGCCGGGCGAGCTGCTGCAGGCGGGACGCATCGACGGTGCCTCCGAGTTTAAGATTTTCTGGAGAATCATCGTACCTATGTCGGCGCCGATCTTTACGGTTGTTGCGGTTATGACGTTTATTGCGGTATGGAACGAATTCCTGTGGCCGCTTGTCGTTGCTCGGACGCAAGACGTATGGACATTCACCGTTGCGCTTAATGACTTCCAGCAGCGGCAAAGCATGGGCTCCAACGTCATTATGTCCAGCTTGGTTATCGCTACGATTCCGCTCATGCTTATCATCACTTCCTGTCAGAAACTCATCGAGAAAGGTGTTTCTTTCACAGGCTTGAAAGGGTAGGGGGACTTACGTGGATCGCAAAGTTGCTTTAGTAACAGGCTCAGGTCGCGGGATCGGCAGAGGCATTGCGCTTGCTTTTGCACGATCCGGATACGATGTGTGTGTCAACTACAATACAAGTGCGGAGATGGCTCAGGAAGTAGTGCGCGAGATCAACGCCCTCGGTGTGAAGGCGGAGGCGGTTCAGGCGAATATCTCTACGCTTGAAGGCGTCGAATCCTTGTTCGAGCAATTTAATCGACGTTTCGATCGGCTGGACGTGCATGTCAACAATTCGGGCATTACCCGGATGAAGCCTTTCCTCGAAACGCCGCCGGAGCTGTTCGACGAAGTGTTCAATACCGATTTGAAAGGACTCTATTTCTGCTCGCAGCAGGCGGCGCGGCATATGGTCAAGAACGGAACACGCGGAGTCATCATTCAAATCAGCTCCAATCATGCCGAAGGAACTTGGGCGAATTCCACCGTTTATGCGGCGGCGAAGGCTGCTGTAAACAAGCTGACGAAGAATATGGCACTCGACTTATCCCCTCACGGCATTCGGGTTGTTGGCATTGCGCCGGGCTATACGAAGAATGGCTGGGGCGATGGAAACGAGCGCATCCAAAAGGCCATTGAATCGATCTCAACTCGCATTCCGATGGGACGGTTCTGTACACCGGCGGAAGTAGGCGAAGCAGCGGTGTTTCTTGCTTCCGACAGTGCCGGTTATATGACAGGAACGACCATGTTTATGGATGGCGGCGCATTGCTCCCGGTATGGGCGGAGAAGGGGAACGGCTAGTTTCCGGCTGCCCAGCTCAATGAAACCAGTATAGGACGTAAAGGAGATCGGAAGCTGTGAAAATAACAGATTTGAAGCTCTATCATGTGAAACCTCGCTGGCTGTTTCTGAAGATCGAGACCGATGAAGGCATTGTTGGCTGGGGGGAGCCGATCGTCGAAGGCCGTGCCCTTACCGTAGCGACAGCCATTGAAGAGTTGAAGCGTTACTTGATCGGCGAAGATCCGCTTCGCATCGAGCATCACTGGCAAATCATGTACCGCGGAACGTTCTATCGCGGCGGTCCTGTCCTCGTAAGCGCAATAAGCGGAATCGAGCAGGCGCTATGGGATATTAAAGGCAAGTTTTACAACATGCCTGTCTATGAAATGCTCGGCGGCAGAGTGCGCGACAAGATTCGTATGTACTGCCATTGCGGCGGCGAGACGCCGGAAGCGTTCGCTGCTAATGCCAAGCGCAGAGTAGAATCCGGCTTCAACGCGATCAAAACAGGCGTAGACGCGCCTGTACGGCATGTGGATTCGTTGGCTTTCGTGGAGAGCCAGGTGAACAAGTTCATTGCAGCCCGCGAAGCTGTGGGCAGCGGGGTAGACATAGCCATCGACTTCCACGGCAGGGTCAGCCCGGCTATGGCGATTCGTCTTGCCGCGGCACTCGAGCCGTATTATCCGATGTTTATCGAAGAGCCATGCTTGCCTGAGAATGTAGACTCGCTCCTGCGCGTAGCGCAATCGACAAGCATTCCGATTGCGACGGGAGAGCGGTTGTTTACACGTTGGGGCTTCCGCGAAGCGCTGGAGAAAGGCGCAGTAGCGATCGTTCAGCCGGATCTGTGCCATGCCGGCGGGATCTTCGAAGGACGGAAGATCGCCGCTATGGCGGAAACCTACTATGCTTCCATTGCGCCGCATAATCCGCTTGGACCGATCTCGCTTGCGGCCTGCTTGCAGCTCGATGCTTGCACGCCGAACTTCTTGATCCAAGAGCATCCTTCGATGGCGGAGAAGTGGGACCTTGGCGAAGGTTACTTGAAGAAGCCGTTTGAAGTCATCGACGGCCACGTCGCGATCCCGCAAGGACCGGGGCTTGGCATCGAAATCAACGAAGAAGCGCTCATTGAACGCGGCTACGCCGGCGACTGGGATACACCTCGTCTTGCGTACGACGACGGCTCGTTCGCAGAGTGGTAGAATGAAAGGCCGCCCTCTCCGGCAGGTTCGGAGAGGGCGGCTTTTTTTGTTGTTTGGGAGTGGATAATGCTGAGGCCCGAAGCCGGAGCCCGAAGCCGGAAACCCGAAACCCGAAACGCGTCACCAACACCAGCATCAGCACCAGCACCGGCACCAGCACCGGCACCAGCACCGGCACCAGCACCGGCACCAGCACCAATACCAGCACCAGCACCAATACCAACACCAACACCAACACCAACACCAACACCAGCACCGGCACCAGCACCGGCATTAACATCAACACCAAAACCAACATCAACATCAGCACCAACATCACCACCAACACCAACACCAACACCAGCACCGGCACCAGCACCGGCACCGGCACCAGCACCGGCACCAGCACCGGCACCCACCCCAACCCCAACCCAACCCCAACCCCAACGGTAGCAGCAATTATTCTGAATGTTGTCGGCGACGATACGGCTAACGAATCGTGAGAGCCTTATTTGCTCGAAAATTGCCACTAAAAAATTCTAACGAATCGTACAGGTCTTATTTGAGGGAAATACAGCCAAATAGGGCACTTCTAACCGAAATAAGGCCTACAGGATTCGTTAGAATTTAAAACTCAGCCATATTGTTCAAATAAGGCTTCCAGGATTCGTTAGAATCCCAGCTCTGAGTTTTCGGAGTCTCATATGTATGGCATGCCGCGCTCGCGCGTCTAGCAGTTGCTTTGAAAGCTGAGAGTTCGATATCGGAACTCTCAGCAGCAAATCGGCGTGTTTTCGGCGGTGAGAGTTTGTTTTCGGAACTCTCAGCGTCTATCGAGTGGAGATCAAGGTTAGTTAGAAAGCTGAGAGTTCGATATCGGAACTTTCAGCAGCAAATCGGCGAGTTTTCGGCGGCGAGAGTTCTATATTGGAACTCTCAGCTTCTATCGAGTGGAGATCAAGGTTAGTTAGAAAGCTGAGAGTTCGATATCGGAACTTTCAGCAGCAAATCGGCGCGATATCGCCGGTAAGAGTTTGCTTTTCGTACTCTCAGGCACCATTGCGCGAGGCTATTATGGTTCGGTTGGGATCGGAGCTTTCCCGCGTCGGTACCCCTCGCCTAACTCTTTGACATCCATACAATCGCGAGCTAACATGAAGGCAACTAGGCCGATGCTGTAAAACACGGCCGCGGCAAAGGAGGCGTGTGAGGATCGATGCAAGCGAATCTGGAGCTTATCGTTCGTTCAACGGAAATCGATGTGAACGGGCATGTGAACAACGCCAAGTACTTGGAGTACCTCGAATGGGGGCGGGAAGCGTGGTATGAGCAGGCAGGCTTGCACTATGATGTGTTACTGGCAATGGGCGTTCAGACGGTAACGGTTAATATTAATATCAACTATCGCAAGGAATGCAGGCAAGGTGATCGGCTGACGGTTGCAACGACGCCGGAGCGGGCTGGGCGGAGCAGCTATGTGCTCAAACAAGAGATCGTGAACGAGAAGGGCGAGCTGTGCGGGGATGCTATCGTTACTTGCGTAACGATGGATTCGAACACGCGCAAGAGCAGGGAGCTGCCGCCGGAGCTGAGGAGTCAGTTTTAGCCGGAGAATCCGTATTACAAGCCGGCAAATAGGTAATCATGGGAAAGAGGCGATGCATGCTCGTAGATGCATCGCCTCTTTCATAGGAATAGAAGTAAGGTAAAGTGCCATCTTGGGTATATAGAAAGTAAAACGACCAGAAACCATTCGTATGAGGAGGTAGTCGCGATGAGCGATTTTCGCATTGAGAAGGATTCCATGGGTGAGATACAGGTTGAGGCGCACCGGCTGTGGGGAGCGCAGACCGAGCGCAGTCTGCACAATTTCAAAATCGGCACGGAGAAGATGCCGCGTGAGTTAATTACCGCTTTTGCTTATTTGAAGAAAGCAGCAGCGACCGTGAACGGAAGCTTGGGAAAGATGGATGCCCTGAAATCCGAAGCGATAGCGGCTGCGGCGGATGAAGTGATTGCAGGAAAGTGGCAGGATGAGTTTCCGCTTGCCGTCTGGCAGACCGGAAGCGGCACGCAGTCCAATATGAACGTCAATGAAGTGATAGCACGACGTTCGGCGCAGCTGCTCAAGGAGAAAGGCCAAGAAGCAGCCGTTCATCCCAACGATGACGTGAACCGCTCGCAGAGCTCTAATGATACCTTCCCTACGGCGATGCATATCGCCGCGCTGATTGCTGTGGAGGATCTCGTCCTGCCGGCCATTGCGCAGCTGAAATCCACACTTGAGCAGAAGAGCGCAGACTTCATGGATGTAATCAAAATCGGCCGTACCCATCTGCAGGATGCCACTCCGCTTACGCTCGGCCAGGAAATCAGCGGCTGGGTTCGGATGCTGGAGAAAGGAGAGCGTAATATTAGAGCAAGCCGCGAGGAGCTGCGCGAGCTTGCCATCGGCGGCACAGCCGTGGGCACGGGCCTGAATGCCCCGGCGGGCTTCAGCGAGAAAGTGTCGGCGGAGATCAGCCGCCTCACCGGCAAGAACTTCATTAGCGCGCCGAACAAATTTCACGCGCTGACGAGCCACGACGAGATCGTCTTCGTGCATGGCGCAATCAAAGCGCTCGCCGCGGACTTGATGAAGATCGCGAACGACGTGCGCTGGCTCGCAAGCGGCCCTCGCTGCGGGATTGGCGAGATTCGTATCCCGGAGAACGAGCCGGGCAGCTCCATCATGCCGGGGAAGGTCAACCCGACGCAGTGCGAAGCGCTGACGATGGTGGTCTGTCAGATCATGGGCAATGACGCGGCAATCGGCTTCGCGGCCAGCCAAGGCAACTTCGAGCTGAATGTGTTTAAGCCTGTCATCATTCACAACTTTCTGCAGTCGACCCGCATTCTCAGCGATGCCATCCGCTCCTTCGATGAGCATTGTGCGGTTGGCATTGAGCCGAATCGGGAAGCAATCGCCCGTCATCTGAACGAATCCCTGATGCTCGTTACGGCGCTCAATCCTCATATCGGCTATGAGAACGCGGCAGCTATCGCGAAGTCCGCCCATAAGGAAGGCCTGACGCTGCGTGAGGCTGCCATTCGCAGCGGACTTATTACGGCCGATAAATTCGACGAAGTGGTGAAAGCAGAAGAGATGATCTGACAAATTCGACAAAAGATTACAAATTGCGCTATGTACAATTAGGGCTTTTCTCTCCTATAATTAACCCTGTTAACATTAACGAAACCATAGTCTTACAACTACTTCTCATATGATAAAGGCAAACCAATGGAAATGTTGGGACGCAAAGCCTAGGCCTAAAGCATCGATGCCGATGCCATGGTGGACAGGTTACCGGGTGAAAAGGAGTCCATCCTGAACATGGGTGGACTCTTTTTATATTTATACAAATATTGGGAGGTAGACTTGTTGTATGCTTAGAGAGAAAAACCGTGTCATGTTATTCATTTCTACGATCATTGTGCTTTTATCGCTTCTGGTGCACGCATTCGATTGGCTCGGTTTGTCCATGCAGCATGATCATCATCCGGATCAGAATGGTTCAGGTTCAACGCTTCTCTCCTTACTTAAGCAAACGTTCTTCGCATTACCGATTATTTTCTTACTGCTTGCCGGATTTTGCATGCGGTTACAGAAGGAACAGCAGAGCGTTCCGCTTCTGATGACGCTGTCGCTTACCTTCAGCAGCATATCCATTATTGCCGGCGGTAACGGGATGGTGGAATACCACTTCTCCATCTTTATGGTACTCGCCATTATTTTGTACTACGACCTCATCGCAATGCTTCTCTTCAGCACCGTCATCTTCGCTCTGCAGCATGTACTCGGCTTCTTAATCTTCCCAGAGCTTGTCTACGGAACCCGTGATTATTCGCTGGCCATGGTCTCCATTCATATCGTATTTGTCGTTTTGTTTATCGGCGCCGTTACCTATCAAATTCTGACGCGCAGAGCCTTCATCCACGCACTGGAATCGGCCCAACAGCAGAAAATTCAAGCAGCGGTCAAACAAATTATCGAAAATGTGACGGAAACGTCGGACCAGGTGCTCATGAACTCCAAGGAGCTCAGCTGCAACGCGGCCACGCTTAATCTCTTGGCAGGGGATATCGTACAAACGATGCATAAGGTCGATGCCGCGGCACTTTTACAGGAGAATGGCGCACAGACCGGCAAGAAGGTTATCGGAGAGATGCTCCGAGACATCCATACCATCGCTGAAACGTCTGCCACCGTATCTAATTTCTCGAATGAGGTCGCGACTGAGGCCGACAACGGGAATGAAGCCATTCAGAAGGCTGTCAGGCAGATGACATCGATGAGCAAAGCCGTTCAAGAGTCTGCTGCCAAAGTGAAGCTGCTTGGTCAGCGTTCACAAGAAATAGATGATATTACAAGTTTAATTACAGACATCGCTTCCCAGACCAGTCTGCTGGCATTGAATGCGGCAATCGAAGCGGCGCGTGCAGGCGAGCATGGCAGAGGATTTACTGTCGTATCCAATGAAGTCCGCAAGCTGTCAGAACAAACAACCGCTTCCGCCCAGAGAATCGCCGAGCTTGTTCAAGACATCCAGGCGAATAACCGCGCTTCTATCCAATCCATGGATCAAGTCATTGCAGAGGTGGCATCAGGCAATCAAGCCGTGTGCGATGCGGGAGCAGCGTTCGAAAGCATTATGCGGTCTATTAAAACCGTTGCGGAGCAAATTCATTACATCTCCGGCGCTTCTCAGCAAATGTCTGCCAGCACGCTGCAGTTCAGCATCAACATCGAGGAAATCTCCCGCATGTCCGTTGAATTGACGGGCAGCGTAAAGACGGTCACAGGCAGCTCGAATGAGCAGCATCAGCTGATTTCCAGATCGTCGGAGCTGGCGACAATGCTGGAGAAACTAAGCGATAAATTAGATCAAACGATGGTCAGCACAAGGAAATCCTTCCGCGCCATATAATCCGAAGAGTAGTGCAATTCTGACAAAAATGACTTTGCGTTCATAGCCAATATCAAGTATTATGAGTAGAAAAGACAAGATCTGGCTAAAAAGGAGACACAATGCTATGAATGCTTCGAAAAAAAGTCATTGTAAAATCGTCGACTGCACGATCCGCGACGGCGGACTCGTCAATAATTGGGATTTCAGCGTTGAGTTCGTTCAGCATCTGTACAACTCGCTGAATGAAGCCGGCGTCGAGTATATGGAAATCGGGTACAAGAACTCGCCGAAGCTGCTTAAAGGCGCTGAAGATGCTGGTCCATGGCGCTTCCTGGACGACGACTTCCTTCGTAAAGTCATCCCGCAGAAGCTGAATACGAAGCTCTCTGCACTTGTCGATATCGGACGGGTAGACGAGAACGATATTCTTCCGCGCGAAGAGAGCATGCTCGATTTGATTCGCGTTGCCTGCTACATTCAAGACGTACCGAAGGCGCTGGAGCTGGTTAACGTATTCAATTCCCGCGGCTACGAAACAACGCTGAACATTATGGCGCTCTCCAACGTAATGGAGAACCAACTGCTTGAAGCATTCGAATTGATCGAAGCAAGCGTGGTTGACGTCGTATACGTGGTTGATTCCTACGGCAGCTTGGATCCGAATGACTTCAACTACTTGGTCAGCAAATTCCAGAAGTACCTGCCAAGCAAACGTTTGGGCGTACACACGCACAACAACATGCAGCTGGCTTTCGCCAATACGCTCATCTCCGTGGAGAAAGGCGTCGAGTTCCTGGATGCTTCCGTATACGGCATGGGCCGCGCGGCAGGCAACTGCCCAACGGAACTGCTTGTCGCACATCTGAAGAACACGAAGTACAATGTGCGTCCGGTGCTGGATATGATCGAGAAGCACATGATTACGCTGCGTGAAAAAGAAGAGTGGGGCTATATTATTCCTTATATGATTACAGGCATGTTGGACGAGCATCCTCGTTCCGCAATGGCACTTCGCAATTCCGATGACAAGGACAAGTCGGTTGATTTCTACGACAAACTGACTACGCCTGAAGTACTGCACAGCAAATAAGCACTTCTATAATAGATAAGCTCCCAGGCCTGCGAGGCCCGGGAGCTTGTTTTGTTTCTAGGAAGATTCTCGCCAATACTCGGTTCGATATTCACTCGGCGTTACGCCGAATTGCCGTTTGAACATCCGATTGAAGAAGCTTAAATCCTCGAAACCGACCTCAAGCGCGATGGACATGATTTTGCCGGACGTCGTCTCGAGCAGCTTCTTCGCCTCCTGCAAACGAATATGGTTGCGGAACTCGATGAAAGTCATGCCGATATGCTGCTTGAATTTGGTGGTGAATGCCGTCTGGCTGAGGTTACATAAAGTGCTGAGCTGCTGCAGGCTTAGCGGCTTCGCGTAATGCTGCCTCGTAAAGTCGCAAACATTGCGAATAAGCGCATTCTCGTCACTTGCCGCAGTCATCGGCTTCTTAAACGATCGTTCATGGCAGCGGCTAAGATAGATGAATAACTGCATGATATGCGCTCTGACCATTAGTTCGTAGTTGGCTTCGCGATTCGTATCTTCATATACAAGCCGATCGAGGATGACCAGTGCCTCCATGCGGTCAAGCTTGCCGATATTCATCACGGACGGATTACGCGTTTTCTCTCTAAGAAAGGGTTCGACGTAGTAGAAATCGATGAATGCCGTCACGCCGGCCATATGGGAGAGCTCCTGCTCGAAGTAATACGGATCGAAAATAATATTGTTTACGGTAAACGGCGTGCCCGGCAGACGTTTGTAGCCATGAGGGACATGGCGATGGATGATGAAGATATCCCCTTCGCGAATGAGGAATTGCTGATCTTGAAATAAATGAATGCCTTGGCCTTCCGTCACATAGATGATTTCGACAAAATCATGCGTATGCAGCTCATAATCGGTGGTGACCGGAGCGCGAAATGCCCGAAAAGGAAATGAAGGGTTATCCATAAACTGTTGATTCACATAATGATCCATGCGCTGCCCCCTCCAAGCTGTCAGAAAGTCCAACCTTCGCGTTAAATTACCCAATCGAACGCTGTTGTTTGTGTAATAAATTTACTATAGCAGAACCGTCTCAGTTGGAAAATATGAACAGGCGCTAGGGGAGGGAAAGGGATGGACACAGCTTCGAACAAGCAAGCGGAATTTGATTTGCAAGGCCATCTGGAGGAGTTTTACCGCAAGGGGTTCACCGTAATCAGAAACATGCTGGACGAAGAACGGGTAGATACTTATCGGAAGGCGTTTGAGCATGAATTTAAGACGACGGGGCCTGACGGCTACGGTGCCAATTTGCGCACGAAAATGTTTGAGCGAAACAATCTGTTTCTGCAGCTGATCGATGAAGAGCGGACAGTGTCCTTTGCTGAGGCGGTGCTCGGCACAAACTGCCATATGTTCTCCAATAACGGGCTGTACACGACGCCGGGCACCGGCATTGATTTCTGGCATGTGGATGAGGATCTGTTCTTTCCGATGCCGGAGGAGGCCGAGCTGGATCCGCGAATTCAGATGCCATGCTTTATGTTTACGGCGATGTATTATTTGACGGATGTGACGGAAGATATGGGGCCGACGCAGCTTGTCCCGGGCAGTCACCGAAGCGGAAGGCATCCAGCCTCCCCGAAAGAAACGCCTTTCTTTAACGGTCAAGGTCCGGTTTCCATCGTCGCCAAGAAAGGAGACATGCTGCTGTTCAATGGCCAGACCTGGCACCGCGGCGCACGCAATGAAAGCAGTCATGTTCGGATGGTGCAACAGGTGACCTATGGACGCCGCTGGGTATCGCAGCGCTTCTATCCGTTCATTCATTATAAGATGCCGCAGCATGTTATCGAGGCTGCGAAGGATAATCCACGGCTTACTCGGCTGCTTGGCTTTCATCCGCGTGGGCCGTATGGATAAATAGGCATATTCTCATTGAATTTTCGAAGGGCATCCATTACAATAGAGTCCACTCATGGAAGTGATTGGCGTTACGAACTGTTGAAGGAGTGGATGCGGCTTGAAGAAATCATTAGCGCTAATCATCGAACAATTGGAATCGCGTCAGACCATGCAAGCCCTGTCTCCGAAACGGGTATGGGATGCTGCACTCGATCAAGAAATAGCCGCTTTACCTTTAATTTCCGCTGGAACTCCGAAATCCGCGGTACCAGCGCTCATCGCGCTCAAAGCCGGACTGCATTTGCTTAACGAGAGCTTGGATGCGTCGCATGAACAGTCCCAAGAGATTGAAGACGATCCGACAGGCTGCTATTGGCACGGCATTATGCACCGGATGGAAGGTGATTTCTCCAATGCGAACTACTGGTTCAGCAATGCAGGCGCCCATCCGGCGATGGAGAGCTTGCAAACGCGAGTAGCGGATTGGCTGCAGAACAGCGTCATATTAGGAGATCTGCAGGAAGGCGCTATTCGGGATGCGCTGCAGGTGATCAAACGACAAGTACGCTGGCAGGCTCCGGCGCTCACCAGCATGATTGCCCTGCAAGAGAGCGGGACCATTTCCGAGGAAGCCAGAGGCGCGATTGAATATGTGCAGCACATGGAGCTAATGGAGCTGTTTGCGTATACGCACCAAGCGGCCAAACGTGCTGTAGCAGAATCATCTATATAAACAATAAAGCTGTATCCGCCACCTCGAGAAGGAGCGGATACAGCTTTTTTATCTTATTCGGACGTTTGCTCTTTGTAACGCGTGCCGGTTCCTTCTTCGTTGCTCTTCGCCGCTTCGGTTTGAAGTGCTGTTCGCTGGCGGAATGGCCACCAGTTAGCTTCGCCGAACAGATTTGCAAGAGCGGGAATGACAAGCCCCATAAAGACAGTGGCATATAGAATCAGACCGATGACGATACCTGCTCCAATCTGCAGGAGCGTATTCACGCCGGACATCATTAGTGCGGCGAAGGTGCCGCCCATAATGACCGCCGCGGAAATGATAACGCCGCCTGTCGTCGACATCGCTTTCGTCATCGCATACGTAATGCCCCGCGGACGATATTCTTCCTTGAATCTGGCCATGAGGAAGATGCTGTAATCGACGCCCAGCGCTACGATAATAAGGAAGACGAAGAAGGAAGCGCTCCATGACAACCCTTCCTTGCCGAGCAATTGTACGAAAATGAATTCGACGATGCCCATGGTGACCAGGAAGTTAAAGCCAAGGGAAAGCAGCACATAGAGCGGCGCCAGAATGGAACGCAGCAGAATCATGAGTACGATGAATATCCCGAGCAACACAAATGCGCCTGTACGCGTAAAGTCGTTTTTCGAAATATCCTTCAGCTCCGAGATTTGTGCCGACGTGCCGGATAGATACACCTTCGTTCCTTCGATGGCACTTCCTTCGAAGCTGTGGTTCAGCGCAGACCGGATCTGATCAACCGTAGTCAGCGCCTCAGGCGAATAGGGATTAACCGCGAGGACAATCTCCATCTTGGCGGTTTCCCCGTCGGCGGAAATATAGTAATCGAGCGCTTGCTTCAGCTCAGGACTGTCGAGCGCTTCCTGAGGAAGATTCCAGCCCGGAATTTGACTGTCCCCAATTGTACGTTGCGCATCCTTCACCGAAGCGAGACCCTTCGAGATGTCCCCAAGACCCGCGGCACCGTCCTTTAAGCCGCCAGTAAGCGCTTGAAGTCCGCTTCCCAGCTTCGCAGTACCATCCGCCGCTTGGGATTGACCTTCAGCCAGCTGACCAAGTCCGTCGGCTGCTTTGTTTACGCCCGGATTCAATTGATTGAAGCTTGCGGACAGCTTAGCCGCCCCGGCGTAAAGCTCATTTAATCCTCCGGATAACCCTTGCTGCTTGCCCAGCAATTGCTGCATGGCAGGCTCATTCTTCAGCTCCGGATATTTCTTCAGCAGCGCCTGCAAATCTTGGCTCATGGAGCCGGATACTTCAGCGCTCTGCTTGAGTCCGCCGGACAGCTGGCCGGCGCCTTGGGACGCCTGCTGCATGCCGCCGTAGATTTGCTTCAATCCGCTTTGCGCTTCCGAGGTGCGAGAAGCCATCGTCCGCAAGCCATCTGTCAGCTTCTGAATATCGGCTTGCCCGCTCGCAATCGAGCTGCCGGCAGTAGTTAGGCCGTCCGCTACTTGATCGACGCCGGTCTTCATCTTCTCAAGCGCATCAGAGGTTCGTACCAGCTGGTTCGACACCGTCAGGTCAGCCAGCTGTTCGCCGAGCGGTCTTACTGCGCTTCGTACTTCTTTGACCCCGTTTAGCTTCGCTACGTTCGCGCTTGCCGTTTCGAGAGCGGCCAGTGCGGCAGGATTGCGCATGGACTCATCCGATCGCAGCGCTACGGAGAGCGGGAACACTTCACCGGCTCCGAAGGCATGCTCCACTTGGCGAAAGCCCTGCACGGAGCCGAGCTGCGGATTAATTTCTGCCAAGTCGTCAAAGGACCGTTTGCCATGGTACAGGAACGTAATGGGCGTAAGCAGCAGAACGGTGACAACCAGAATGGCTACGGGTCTGCGTGCGGCAAGTGCGGCCATCGCCCCCCAAAGTTTGGATTCGCCATGCCCTTGGCCGCTTGCGATTTTGCTCGGCCAGAAGGCGGCATTACCGAAGATCATCAACAAGGCAGGCGTTAAGGTAAGTCCTGCGATGAGCGTAACGGCAACGCCGATGGATACGCCCACGGCGGATTGATAGAGGCCAAACTGGGCGAAACCAATGAGGAAGAACGCAACGAATACCGTACTTGCGGAGTAGGCAACGGTTTTGCCGACGGTCCGCATCGTTCTCACGAGTGCTTCCGCTTTGTCGCCGTCATGGCTGAGCTCCTCGCGGAAACGCTGGATAAGCAGAATACAATAATCGGTTCCCGCACCGAACAAGACGGCGATCAGGAAGGATTCAGTAAAGGACGAAACCGGCATGCCGTAATCCGTGGCCAGTGCAACGAGCCCGCGTGTGATGACTAAGGAAATGCCAATCGTAATAAGCGGGATGAACGGGGCGACCGGCGAACGGAAAACAAGCAGAAGAATAACGAGCACGAGCGCGACGGTGAGCAGCTCCGTTTTCTTCAAGCCCTCTTCGGAGCTCTGCTGAAAATCTTTGCCGATCGGAGCGCTCCCCGTGAGCTCTACCTTGCTTCCGCTCGGAGCGCCTTCCACTTTAGCGGCGAGTATATCGACCGCTTCCTGGGTGAGCGTATCATTATCCGCACGGGTGAACCCGACGATAAGCAGCTCGGTTGTGCCATCCTTGCTGCGGAATTTCTCCGCAAGCTCCGGCGTTTCATAAGCCGATTGTACCGACTTGAAGCCATCCTTGCCGCTTAGCTGTGCAAGCTCGGCAGCTTTGGCCTTGAGCCAATCGCGGTCCTGCGCTGTCATGCCGCCTTCGCGGGAATAAACGAGGATCGCACTGGATTTGGTGGTTGTCTCCGGATTGATCCGCTCCATAAGCTGCTTGGCTACGACGGATTCGGAATCGGCCGGAATAAATTTCTGCTCGGTTTGCCGGACAATGGCCGCCAGATCAGGCAGCGCAAACATGGAGGCGACGGTTATCGCCAGCCAAGCGATCAGGACTGCCCATTTGGCGCGGGCAATTCCTCGAACGATACGTTCGGACATTTCAATACCTCCTCGATACTAAAAGGTTCTCTATGAATAGTTATAGCGCAAGACAAAACCATCCGTCAATAATTTTGAACTAACGGTCATAATTATTTCACAGGTTCAAAATTAGCCTGTTTCATGAATTCGGTTTCATTCTCGATCGTATGAATTCGAGAAGAAAAGCAGCATTTTATACCGGTGGTCAACTCATGTTTACGGAGCGTAAGGGCTGTGCTACAATTAGCATTGACTGAACGCGAACAACTCAGATGGAGGATATAGCGATGAACCGCGAGCTCAAGAAAGAACAGACACGCATTCGAATCAAAGAAGCTGCGCTCTCTTTATTTGCTGAGCTGGGTTACGAGCAGACATCCGTTGAAAGTATTGCCAAGCAAGCCGGCGTTGCAAAAGGCACTTTTTTCAATTATTTCTCTTCCAAGGATGAACTAATCTGTGACTTGCAAGCGATCTTTGCGTTAAACGAGGTGGCGAAGCTCAAAGACAAGCCCGGCCCGCTGGTGCCCCGTCTGCAGCTGCTGTTATTCCAAATCGTGAAGCAATTCGAGCTTAGCAAACCGCTTACGCGCGCATTATTTCAAGCCATGCTGGGCAGCGCCAAGGCGCTTGATAACCATAACTCGATGCTCACTACGCTCAAAGAAGCTTTGCTGCCGCTTATTGCCGAGGGGCAGGAGAACGGCGAATTCCGCAGAGACATGCCGGCTGAGATGATGGCGCAGCAAGCCTTTCAAGCTTACTTCGGCACGCTCTTCGTCTGGTCGATGGAAGAGTCCGAGGATTCGCTCGATACCCGAATGGCCATTACCTTTGAGCTCTTCTTCAAAGGCATTGCCGTGCAGTAATCCCATATATGACAAAAGCAGCTCCGGTTCATTCCTTCCACCTTGGAAGGAGAACCGAGCTGCTTTTTTTATGCGTTTCAATCTATAGCTTCTAGAAGCCGTTCAGCTCGCCGTCACCGCGGATAGCCGCAGCGTGATGCTGGGCATTCGGGTGGAAATACCCGCCTGCTTGGAACGGCTTGCCGCCGACCGTGATGCCGGATAAGGAAATGCCGATATCTTCGGATTCATGGAACATGTGAAGGAGTGCGGTTTGCGTCATGCCGTCGATCTCGATGTACCACAGCTTGTAGCCGGCGTCCGTGACCACAACCAAATGAGCAGACCTATAAATTAATTTTGTAATGACATTGTTGTAGATAATGCTCAGCTCTGCAAGCGAGTAAGTTTCCATATGGCAGCAGCGATCCTTTCTTCCCCAAAATATACTTCCCCCGATTGTACTGTCGCGCCGCCGAGAATGCAACAATTTACAACCGGGTTCCGTCGATGGATATAAGCCGACTCTTACATATAATGGTTTGGCTTCCAAAAGAATCGAGGGGGAATTCGGATGCAACAACGGAAACGAATAAACAGAGAACATGCACCGAGTAAAGCGAATGTAATGGTAAAAGGAAAGATGAAAACGTCGCTTCTGCTGCTGGCTGCGCTAACATTCCTGCTGGCGGGGTGCTCCTCGGCCGATAATCAGAACGATTCCGCGGCGAATACGGATTCTGCAAGCAACAGTTCGAACACGGAAGCAAGGGACGACAGCAGCACAAGCGACCGCGGTGAAGCTACTACCGACTCAAGCAGCAATGACAAAGCAGATTCATCCGTTTCGGAAGAGCCTGCACCGCCGACGGATGATGCCTCCGGCGATAAAGACGAGACGACTTCGCCGGGAAGTCAGTACGACGACTCAGAGCCGGGCCAGCTGACTGCCGGAGAGTGGAACGATCTTACCTCCTGGAGGGAATGGATCAAGCTGCTCAATAGCGGCGAGGGCAGAGAGCAGCAATCCTATTGGTCTGTGTTTCCGCAGAATCGATTGGAAGTTGTCGTGACCGGAGGCGGGAAGCCGGTGTCCGATGCAGAGGTCAGCCTTATTGATGACGATGGCGATACGGTATGGGAGTCGCGGACCAATATCGATGGAGAAGCGTCAGCCTATGCGGGATTATTCGATGAACAGCAGAATCAAGAGAGGTACGGGGTTATCATTCGTTCGGGCAATCAGGAGAAGCAATACGAGAATGTGCAGATTCCAAGAGGTTCCGCGCTGCAGGTGGATCTAAACGAACGGGTGAATCCGTCGCTTGGCGTTGATCTGATGCTCGTAGTGGATACAACGGGCTCCATGCAGGATGAGCTGGATTTTCTGAAATCGGAGCTGAAGGATGTCGTGGCCCGCGTCGGCCGGGATAACGGACAGCAGCTGGATATTCAAGTCAGCACGAATTTCTACCGGGATCGGAGCGATAAGTATCTCGTTAAAGATTATCCGTTTACGAAGGATATCGATACGGCCGTCAAACAGCTTTCCCAGCAAAGCGCAGCAGGCGGAGGCGATTTTCCGGAAGCGGTGGACGAAGCACTGGAAAATGCCATCGATGATCATAAATGGAGCGGCGAAGCAAGGGCCAGACTGTTGTTTCTCGTGCTTGACGCTCCGCCGCATCATGAGCGCAAGGTGACCAAACGCATTCATGAGCTGATGGAATCGGCCGCAGCAGAAGGAATACGGATCATTCCGGTAGCTTCCAGCGGCGTAGATGTACAGACCGAATATCTGATGCGTTTCATGGCAACGGCGACGGGCGGGACTTATTTATTTCTAACGGATCACAGCGGTATCGGGAATGATCACATGGCTCCGGCTGTCGGGGAATATGAGGTGAAACGTCTCAATGATTTACTCGTGGAGGTCATTAGTCGCTACACGTCAGAATAGAACGCTTTATGTCGGAAAATGTTTTAGAAAAGCTTTGTAAAGATGCTGGACAAAAAGGCACGTAATGGTACAAACTAGAGGAGATTATCATTAAGCGGGATTCCCTTCCAATTCGGAATTGCAATGTTGAAAATATGAGAAAAATGGTGAATTATGTGGGCGAGTCTGCAGCGCGAGCATTCAGAATCAGACCTCTTGGAGATCGGGCACTTGTCGTATATTTGGATACGGCGATGCAGGAAGGAGAGCGCTGGCTGCTCGCTGCCGGAATGGCGGAATTGCTGCGAGAGGCCGGGCTTACTTGGCTCGTCGATGCGGTTCCGGCCTATGATACGGTAACCGTTGTTTATGAAAGGTTCGACTATGAGCAGGCGGCTGCCGATGTAGAACGGGTTCTGCTGGATACGCGGCATCAGTATGCGATTGAACCCAGACTTATCGAAATCCCGGTATGTTATGGCGGTCATTATGGACCTGATCTGGCAGCATGCGCCTCACGTGCGGGCATGACGGAAGCGAGTTTCGTTACTCGCCATGCTGCTGCGGAGTATCAGGTTGCCATGATCGGTTTCATGCCGGGCTTTCCCTATTTGAGCGGTTTGCCCGCCGAGCTCCGTCAGCCGCGTCTTGCCCGGCCGCGAAGCAGCGTGCCCGCGGGGGCTGTCGGCATTGCCGGCGGGCAGACCGGCATTTATCCGTTATCGACGCCGGGAGGATGGCAGCTGATCGGCCAAACACCGCTTCGGTTGTTTGATCCGAAGAGAGCCGAGCCTTTTCTGCTTCGCATGGGCGATAGGCTGCGTTTTGTTCCGATTTCCGAGCAGGACCTGAAGGAGCAAGGTGAAACGCCATGAGTCTACGCATCATCAAACCGGGCTTACATACAACGGTACAAGATTTGGGGCGACCGGGCTGGCGGCGCTTCGGTATTCCCGAAGGCGGCGCGATGGACAGCATCGCGCTGCGGACGGCGAATCTGCTCGTCGGCAATGCGCCCGGCGCGGCAGGGCTTGAGCTCACGCTGAATGGACCGCAGCTGCTGGCGGAAGAGGCGATGCTGATCGCCGTATGCGGCGCCGACCTGGCACCGTCGATCGACGGCGAGGCGCTTCCGCTGCGGCGGCCGGTGTGGATTGACGCCGGAACGGTCATTCATTTCGGTTCCGCGG
>NZ_JAGKSP010000011.1 GCF_017942085.1 Paenibacillus lignilyticus | reverse complement strand
CAAGCGCACCGCCGGCCGGCGCCTTCGGTGCGCGCGGCGCTGCTGCTTGCCGCGCGCGGAACCGTGACGTCGCTGAATGACGTCAGCGACGGGCTGGCCAGCGAAGCCTGGGAAATCGCCGAGGCTTCGGGCGTAACCCTCGCGCTCCGCGACTCGGACTTGCCGCGCAGCGGCAGCATGGCCGCTTACGCGAACAGCTGCGGCGTGAATCCATTGGAGTGGATGCTATACGGCGGCGAAGACTACGTGCTGCTCGGCACGATTGCTGCCGCGGATGCGGAGCCAGCGAAAGCCGAGCTGGCCGAAGCCGGCTTGCCGATGTTCATCATCGGCGAGGTCGAAGCCGGCGGTGCAGGCGTGGAGCTGCTCCGCGACTTGGACGGCGGCAGCGGCAGAAGCGGTGGCGGCACAGGGCGCTATGAGGTGCTGAGAGAGCAGATTGCGAAGCGCGGGTATAATCATTTTGGAAATTAGGAGCGGCCGAAGCATGAACGAAAGCTACGAAATGATATGGACGGCAGAGACCGAAGAAGACACGGTACGATTGGCGGAGAAGCTTGCAGAGCTGGCGGTTCCGGGCACGGTGCTGGCGCTCGACGGTGACCTGGGAGCAGGCAAAACGCGGTTTTCCAAAGCTTTTGCAGCCGGAATCGGTGTACCGGGCGTTGTGAACAGTCCGACGTTTACCATCATTAAAGAATATCAAGGGGCGCAATTGCCGCTTTATCATATGGATGTGTACCGGCTCTCCGAGCAGGAAGCGGACGAGCTTGGATTGGACGATTATTTCTTCGGTGAAGGCGTAACGATCGTCGAGTGGGCAAGCCTCATCGAAGCGCTGCTTCCGGCGGATCGACTTCAGCTGTACATTGCGCATCTGGGCGGAGAAGCGCGCCGGATAACGATTACTGGCATTGGGGCGCCGTATGCGGCTTGGTGTCAACAATTACAGGCAATAGATCATAGATAGGAGCACGTAACAGATGAGTGAAACTACTACGCCGGGCAGCCGGGAAGGCCAGCTGGTGCTTGCGCTGGATACATCAACCGCATCGCTTGCCGCCGCACTCGTGCGCGGCGATGAGGTGCTGCGCGACATTCAGTCGCTTGCGGAACGCAATCATTCCGTCCATACGGTGTCGGTCGTCAAGGAACTGCTAAGTGAATGCGGGATTGCGCCGGAGGAGCTAGCAGGCATTGCAATCGGTCGCGGACCGGGCTCGTACACAGGGATGAGAATCGCGGTATCCGTCGGCAAAACCTTAGCATGGGTCTGGCAAAAACCGCTCGTTGGCGTGTCCAGCCTGGAAGCCCTCGCATATGGAGCATGGCAAACGGGAACAGACAACGCCTCATCCGTAACGGCGAATCGTCCGGTTTGGATCGTGCCAATCATGGATGCGCGGCGCGGGCAAGTATATACGGGAGCGTTCGAGGCTTCAGCTGCGGACGCTTCGACATCTTCTTTCCCTGCAGCCTGGAAGCGGCTCGCCAAAGACGGCATACGACAGATGCACGACTGGGTAGACCGACTCGACGCAGATGTGAAGGAGATGGACGCCGCTTCAAGACCTGCCGCGATTTGGATTGTCGGGGAATTACAGCTCCATGAAGCGGAAGCTGAGCGGTTGCGGAATCTATGCCCCGAGGTGGAGGTCGCGGCATTCCCTTATATTTTAGAAGGCCGCTCCGTTGCTGCACTGGGACTCTCGCGTCTTGCAGCCGGAGAATCCGATGATGTGCATACTTTCATTCCGAACTACACGCAGTTGACGGAAGCGGAAGTAAAGTTGCAGGAACGGACGGCTTCGCAGCAGCAAAACGCGGTGGAAGGAGCGGGTAAACATGACGGTCATTGATGTGAACCGACTTGTTTTTCGACTGATGACGATGAGCGACGTGAAGACGATCGTCGCTATTGAGCAGGAGAGCTTCACTTCGCCGTGGACAGAGGAAGCGTTCGTTAACGAGCTGACTAACAATCATTTTGCCCGCTATATGGTCATGGATTACGAGGGTGAAGTCATTGGCTACGGCGGCATGTGGACCATTATGGATGAGGCTCATGTGACCAACGTGGCCGTGCGCGAGCAGTATCGCGGACGTGGACTTGGTGAAATGCTGATGGTGGAGCTGCAGCGTGCGGCGGTCATGTTTGGCGCCAAGAGGATGACGCTTGAAGTGCGTGTATCCAACGAAGTGGCGCAGCGGTTGTATAGAAAACTTGGCTTTGAACCGTCGGGAGTCCGGCCCGGCTATTATTCCGACAATAAAGAGGATGCGCTCATCATGTGGGCTGAACTGGATGCCTCAGGTGAAGTGGAGAACATGTATGACGACTACAAATGAACTTATTCTCGCTGTTGAAACAAGCTGTGACGAAACAGCGGTTGCGCTTATTCGCGGCGGCAAAGAGATTGTAACGAGCATTATTTCGAGCCAAATCGAGACGCACCAGCGGTTCGGCGGCGTTGTGCCGGAAATTGCCTCACGTAAGCATGTGGAATCGATCACGCTCATTATGGAGCAGGCGATGAGAGAGGCCGGCGCGGGGTTCCGCGACCTGTCCGCGATTGCGGTTACGCAAGGGCCGGGACTTGTAGGCGCGCTTCTGGTTGGCATCGTAGCTGCGAAGAGCTTAGCAATGGCGCTTGACCTCCCGCTGATCGGCACCCATCACATAGCCGGGCATATCTATGCCAACCAGCTGGTGCATGAGATTGAATATCCATGCCTGGCGCTTGTAGCGTCTGGCGGACATACGGAACTCGTCGTGCTGGAGAGCGAAGGCAAGTTCCGGATTATCGGCAGGACTCGCGATGATGCTGTCGGCGAAGCGTACGACAAAGTGGCGCGCACGCTGAATTTTCCTTACCCCGGCGGGCCTTACATCGATAGGCTGGCGCAACAGTCGGAGGAAGAGTTCCAGCTGCCTCGGGCATGGCTGGAGCCGGACTCCTACGATTTCAGCTTCAGCGGTTTGAAATCTGCCGTTCTTGCGGCCATCAATTCGGCCAAAATGAAAGGCGAAACGCCGCGCGAGGCTGCGCTTGCCCGCGGATTCCAAGCGTCCGTCATCGACGTGCTTGTGACAAAGTCGCTGCGTGCCGTTCGCGAAGTCGGTGCCAAGCAGCTGCTGCTCTGCGGCGGCGTTGCGGCTAACGGCGGGCTGCGCGCAGCCTTGACAGCGCGTTGCCAAGAGGCGGGCATCCCGCTGCTCATTCCGCCGCTTAAGCTGTGCACGGACAATGCGGCGATGATCGGCGCGGCGGCGCACTTGAAGTGGAAGCGCGGCGAGTTTACGCCGCTCGACATGAAGGCGGAGCCGGGCTTGTCGCTGGAAGAATGGTCGGTTCGGAGCTAGCTCTCCGGCCGCGCTGTTCCTTGTTGCAGTTGCTGCAAGTACGTACACGTATGTAGTCGTATGGGGGAGCTGGTTGTCGTGAATTCGAAGCCTTATTTCTACGGCACGATATTCGTATTATTTGTCTTTATCTTTATCTGTGCGATGGTTGGCGGAGGGGACGAATTCTTCGGAGGCGAGCGGCTGGTCCATGCTTTCGAGTGGGTGACCCGGTATGTCTTACCGTGGGGAATCCTCTGGCTGTTGTATAAGATCTACAAAAAGAAATGATCATACGAGGCTGCCTCAAAAACCGTAGATGATACGGTTTTGCTAGGCAGCTTTTTTGTATTGTGGCATCGAATCCCCAGCCACACCGAATCGGGGATTTTCGGCATTGTCTCACCGCATCCAAAGCGGCACCTATTACCTCACTTTGGCCAAAAAACACTATTGCCGGACCGTAAGCGGAACTCATTACCTCTCTTTCGCCTAAACCCACTATTGCCCGATAATGAGAAGTACCTAGTACTTCTCATAAGCATAGAGTACGAAAATCGAACGCCCAGCCCTCAAACTCCCCTCAATCCAATCGCATCCCCAGCCGTGAATCCCCAAATATTCATCCGGTAAATTTTCAAATCGAATTGACAGACGATTCCGACAGGCATATAATAGGCAACAACACTTCAAACATCTGACAAACGCGACGAACAGGAGCAGTAAAGCGTATAGCCGGGATTAGAGAGCTGCGGGTTGGTGCAACGCAGTCGAAGGCCGCTTGAAAACTCGCCTGGGAGCGGATTTACGGAAATGAGCTTCGCTGTCGGCCGAAGGCCAAGGCTAACGGAATGCTCACGTACGTCTTTACGGTTGACCTCCGTGATCGGGTGCATGGCTTCGACTTCTAGAATCGTCGTCATGCTTAAGCGGACGTTCATTGCTTCCTTACGGGAAGGAACGTCAACAAGGGTGGTACCGCGCCGGACCTAACAGTCTGTCGTCTCTTGAACAAGAGACGTCAGGCTTTTTTTGTTTTCCGAAATAGCGGTTTGAAGAGAAATGAAGAAACAGTCACTGGATGATCGACACACACATGAACGACCAATAGATCAAACGCGAAGAACAGGAGCAGTAGGAACAATCCGGGAAAAGCAGAGAGCTGCGGGGTGGTGCGACGCAGCCGAAGGATATCCGAAACTCGCCTGGGAGCGGAACGAGGGAATGTGACGAAGTTTGAACTGCGACTTCGCATACCCTACCTCAGTTACGGTTAACCTCCGTCATCAGGTGCAGCAGCTGCCCGGCATCCATAGCCGGTGGCGGCTAATGCTGCATAAGCGGGTCCGGCCTCGATAAGGCCGGGCAACTAGAGTGGTACCGCGGCAAGCTCACGAAGCCTGTCGTCTCTTGATTCATCAGGAGACGTCGGGCTTTTTCTGTTTTCACCAACCCAAAACCAATCCTTTAGGAGGCTAACCCTTATGACCATTAACCATCCATCACAAACCCAATCCGCTAACAAAATCATCCGTATCTTCGACACCACCCTTCGTGACGGTGAGCAATCACCTGGCGCGACGCTGCGTCCCGAGCAGAAGATCGTACTTGCCCGCCAGCTGGCGAAGCTTGGCATCGACGTCATTGAGCCGGGCTTTCCGATCTCGAGTCCGGGGGAGTTTGCGGCGGTACAGCAAATTTCACGAGAGCTGCAAGGGGTTGAAATCGTCGGTTTTGCGCGTGCGATCAAAGGCGATATCGATGCAGCGGTCCGCTCCACGATGGATGCCGCCCGCCGCCGTCTGCATCTGTTCATCTCGTCCTCGGACATCCACTTGGATTTCCAGCTGAAAAAATCCCGCGAGCAAGTGCTGGCCATTGCCCGTGAGATGGTTGCTTACGGCAAGCAGTTCGTCGATGAAATAGAGTTCTCCCCGATGGATGCCAGCCGTTCGGGGCGCGACTTCGTAATCGAGATGGTCGAAGCGGTCATTGCTGAAGGCGCGACCGTCATCAATCTGCCGGATACGCTCGGTTATGCGCTTCCGGAAGAATACGGCGAGCTGTTCCGCAGCGTGAGAGCAGGAGCGCGAGGCGGGGATAAAGTACAGTACAGCGCACATTGCCATAATGATCTTGGTCTTGCGGTAGCCAACAGCTTAGCGGCGATTAACGCAGGGGCGACGCAGGTGGAAGTGACGGTGAACGGAATCGGCGAGCGTGCCGGAAACTGTTCGCTGGAGGAGCTTGTGATGGCGATCGAGACACGCAAATCGGCGATCGGCGCGGAAACGGGCATCGTCATGAGCGAGATTTACGAAACGTCGCGGATGGTGAGCCGGGCGATGAACTTCCCGATCGCGTACAACAAGCCGATCGTGGGGCGGAACGCTTTTCAGCACGAGTCGGGTATCCACCAGGATGGACTGCTTAAGAACCGGAACACGTACGAAATTATGGATCCGGAAGCGATGGGCATTCCGCGCAGCATGATCGTGCTCGGCAAACATTCCGGCCGTCATGCGATCAAGCATCGTCTGGCTGGTTACGGCATTGAACTGAACGAGGAGCAATTGCTGGATGTGTATAACCGTTTCATTGAAAAAGCGGATGAGATGAAAATCGTGCCCGACGATGTGCTGGTTCGGTTGGCAAGCGAATCGACGGACACGCAGCATGATCCGTACACGCTGGTTGACTTGCAGGTGCTTGCGGGGACGCAGCGTTCCCGTATCGCTTCGGTAACCATTCGCGAGCGTGATTCGCAAGAGGAACGCACGCTGACAGGTACGGGCAAAGGGCCGCTTGAAGCCGTCATTCACTGCCTGCAGCAGGCGATTCCGGTAACGGCGGAGTTCGAGGATCTGGAGCTGCATTCGTTATCGACAGGCGAGGATGCACGCGGGGAAGCGATCGTCGCGATTGTGCATAACAATCGGCGCTATACGGGGACGGCTGTGCATAACGATATTATTTTGGCGGCGGCTGAGGCTTATGTGAGTGCTTGCAATCAACTGCTGATGAGCGCGCAGGAGGATGCAGCGGAAGAACTCGTTCAGAAGAAGAGCAGCTGATGCAGCGAAATTCAAGCTTTAAGATCCGAGCTTTGAGATCCAAGTTCCGAGCTTCAAGGTTCCGGGCTCGTTCGTGAGGGGGCGACAACAGGTGTCTAAGTACGTTCAAGACTGCTTTATTTGCCGCAAGCATCGTGGTGACGTCCGGTCAGTAGGGAGCACCATTTATGAGGATGGGCATGTCCATGTGGGCCATATAGGGTTTCGGGGTGAAGAGCAAACCGCGTACTTAGGCTATGTCATGGTGGAATTAAAACGCCATACACCGGGGCTTGGCGATCTGTCCGTGCAGGAAGCTGCGGCAGTGGGGGTTATTGTGAACGAGGTGAGCCGAGCGCTCAAGGATGTGCTGCGTGCGGAGCATATTTACAGCTTCGTTCAAGGGGATGGCGTACCTCATTTCCATATGCACCTCATCCCGAGGTATGCGGGTACGCCGGATCATTACCGGAATCCAACGAACCTCATCAACTGGCCGGACGCTCCAAATGGCGGTGAAGCGGAAGTGGAGAAAATTTGCTCAAAGCTGCGCGCGTATTTGCAAGCAATCTAAAGGGTTCGCACGGGAAGGTGGAATCGCGATGGAGCAACCGGCAGATCAGGGGAACAAGGAACGTGTGCTGGCGTATTATACCGGCTTCGGCGAGCGAGAGTGGAGCCGGCTTGACCGGGAACCGCTGGAGTTCACGGTTAACATGCATTATCTCAAACAGTATTTGCCGTCCGCCGGCAAAGTGCTGGATAACGGAGCCGGTCCGGGCAAATATGCGATGGCGCTGGCAGCTGAGGGCTATGAACTGACACTGACTGACCTTACGCCTGCTCTTGTCGAGCTTGCTGAGGCTAAAGCCGAGGAGCTTAAGCTGACCGAGCGTTTCACCGGCGGCTTCCATGTCCGCGATGCATGCGAGCTTGCTCCGCTGGCCGATAACAGCTATGATGCCGCGCTTCTAATGGGCCCGCTGTACCATTTGCAGCATGCAGAGGATCGGGCGAAAGCCATACGCGAGCTTCACCGAGTTGTTAAGCCGGGTGGCATCGTTTTCGTAGCTTTTCGCAGCCGAGTCAACCAAGTGATGAATGCGCTGCTTAATCCGGAGCATTGGAAGCCGCTTCATCGCTTGGATGCCATTGAGGCGTTTGCAGCGGACGGGATTTTCGATCATACAGATGAAGGGCGTTACACGGGAGCTTACTTTTATGAGCTTGAGGCTATTCGACCGTTCATGGAAGCGCATGGCTTTCAGACGTTGGAGTTGATCGGGTCCACGAACATGGGGGCAGTTCTCGGAGCGGAGCATTGGCGCTATTGGTCGGAGCAAGGTGAGGAAACGTATCAGCAGCTCGTTCAACTGCTCATTCGGATGGCGAGGGAATCGTCGGTACTGGGGATGTCCTCGCATTTACTCTACATCGGAAGACGAGTATAGGCGTGAGTTTTTTGTGACCGTATTGCTTTATAAGGGGCAATCTCAAAAGTATGCAGTGCAGCTTTTGAGGTGCCTCTTTTTGCGGTGTGGATAAACGGTGACGTTAACGAATGTTGCTCAAAATGCAAGAATTGTAACGTTTCATCGTTCTAGCCTTGTTAATGTTGCCCGAAATCCATCATTTCCGTAGAAAATGAGCTCCTTTGGCTTATATTGAGGAAAAATATTGCACAAATCGCAGCAATTTCACCTGTTCAACCGTACAGCTCCTCAAATGTTGCCTGTTATGCAACAAATCAAGACCGCGGGCCACGGAACACGGACCACGAACCGCAGAACGGGGCTTGTCGAAAACCAATTCCCAACCGCCGATAGCAAGACTGGCAGTTCCAAATATCGATATTAAGGTGTCTAAGTATAGTAACTATAGGACTTATCCCCAGGGTTACCCACAATTACAGCGAGGAATGTGTATAAACATGGGAAACCCGCATAAATCGGGCATTTACAATGTGAACAAAATCGGGATAAGTTTTTCACAGCCTAACTGTGGATAATGTTGATAATGTGGGTAAAATGCCACCGACTGTATCCACATCCGATCAATTGTTAAAGAAACGTTAAATTTATTATTGTTTTACGTCGTTAATAGTGCCAGAATTGCCGCACAATTCATCCAGTGTTGTGGATATGTCTGTGGACAAGGGGGATAGATTGCTCAGTTGTCCCCTTCGAGCCGAAATCGCGGAATGTTTCCTATCTTTGGGGAGAATGCTAGTTCTCAGAAGATGCCGAAAGGGCGGTAACAACATGAGCGAGAGTAAAAGCGGCGGACTGAGACTGGCTTGGCTTGATGTGAAGACGATGTGGATTTCCAGAGCTGTTCGCATTTCGCTGTTAGGACTGCTGGTTCTGCCGCTGTTGTATAGCTTCATCTATTTGTGGGCGTTCTGGGACCCGACCGGACGAACCGATCAGCTCCCGCTGGCTGTGGTGAATGAGGATACCGGGGCAAAACGCAGCGGTGAGCAGCGTAATCTGGGACAAGAGCTTACGGACAAACTAGTAAAGAGCGACGAAACGTATTGGATCGCGACGAATCGCAAGCAAGCTCATAACGGATTAATGGATGGCAAGTATGCGATGGTGCTGTACCTGCCGGCGGATTTCTCCAAGCTGGCTTTCAGTGTGAGCGGCGAGGATCCGAAGCCAACTACGTTGGACGTGGAGTTAAATGAAGGGGCGAATGCTTTATCTGCGAAGATTGTCCGTGCCATAGCGGGAAAGGTTCAAGAAAATTTGCGCAAGGAGCTGCAGGGTAATTATTTGAGCGTGATTTTCGAACAGGTGCTTAATGGGGCGGAAGGCTTGCAAGAGGCCGCTGACGGTGCTGCTAAATTATCGGATGCTTCGGAACGGGCCTATCAAGGTGCGACTCAATTGACAGATGGGCTGCGCCAAACGGAAGGAGGCCTCAAGAAGCTCGCGGGTGGGGTACAAGCTCTTACAGCCGGCGCAGATGAGCTGAACAAAGGAATCGGTATGATGAATACCTATGCAGAGCGCGCAGCTTCGGAATGGAAGAATTGGAGCGGTAAGCTGACGGCTGTAAATCAGTCACTGGCTGCGCTGCTCGGCGCTTCGAAGCCTGATTTCACTGCCTCATTAGAGGATTTACTGGGAGATCTGGCTGGCCTGGAGAGCGAACTTAACGCGATTAAGGAATCGTCGGGTCAATTAGGGGACTTAACTACCCAATTGCAAAATGTGAAGAAGTCGCTTGGCGCGGGGACCGGCAGCCTTGATTCGGCATCCGGGCTATTGCAGGACCTGGGGGACAAGTTCCCCGCTCTCGCTGCAGATGACAAGTTCAAGCAGCTTTCGGAAGAGCTGGTGGATGCGCAGCAGGCCGGAACCTCGGCAATGGCCAAGCTAAACCAAATCGCACAGACGATCGATGCGCTCGCAGCTTCGCTTGATGGATCGATAACCAAGTTAACGAAAAGAATCTCGCAGCTGAGCCCCGGTCTCGAACAGTTCCGTGCACAGCTTAGCGAGCTTCAGTCGGCTGTGGACAAAGCAGCCGGAGAGCTGGATCAGCAGCATCTTGCACTAAGCACTGTTGATGAGCGGGTCAAAGATATAACTGACGGCGTGGATCGATTGCAGACGGGGAGCGGTAAGCTGAAGTCCGGGTTAGCGGAACTGGGAGTCGGAGTGAGTGCTCTGCAAACAGGCAATGCCAAGCTGGTGGCCGGTGCGGAGTCCTTGACGGGAGGGCTCGCGCAAATCCACAAAGGCCAAGCCGAGCTGGCCGATAAGCTGACAGATGCAGCCGGGCTTGCCTCCGAAGACGGACAAGCCGATGCCCGCCAAGCCATCATCAATGATCCGGTGAAGTTGGAGGAGCATAACTTGCATCCCGTGCCGAACAACGGTGTCGGATTTGCGCCGTATTTTATCGCGCTGTCCCTGTGGGTGGGCGCACTGGTGCTGTTCTTCGTGATCGATATTTGGCAGGTGTTGGAGCGGCCGCACGGGCCTTTGTCCTACATCGTGAGCAAATATATCGCACTTGCTACTATTAGTGTCTGTCAGGCGCTGCTGTCTGTTTTTATCCTGCATGTAGGTCTCGGTATTCCGACTGTCGTACCGTCGATTGCGATGTACGGCTACGCGGCGCTGGTCGGGATCGTGTTCACGGCGATCTTGTACATGCTGATCGCAGTGCTTGGCAGCGACAAAGGACGCTTCGCGGCTGTGCTGATCCTCATGCTTCAGCTGACATCAAGCTCCGGTTCGTATCCGGTTAAGCTGGAACCGCCTTTCTTCCAATACATCCACCCGCTGCTGCCAATGACTTATGCGGTGGAAGGCTTGCGCCATCTGATCTCGATTGGCGGCTGGAATGCAATAATCCGGACAGCGGGTGTGCTGTCCGGATTCGGATTGGGGTCGCTTCTTCTATTTTATCTGCTGAAACGCCGTAAAATCATGAGTGAAATCAGGCTGACCGGGGAGCAGCCTTCCAGGTAGCCCTTGGGTTAGGCAAGCAGCTCTTCCCATGATTCGTAAACGGTTTGCAGCTGCGCTTTGAGTGCATCCAAGTCCGTTTGGATACTCTGCACGCGCACATAATCGTTATAGATTTCAGGGTCGACAAGCTGCTCCTCAAATGCCGTAATTTCGCCTTCAAGTCGGGCGATTTCTTTCTCCAGCTGCTCTTGTTTACGCTGGCGATTGCGTTCGTCACGCTTCGCCTGTTTGTCGGCTTCATAGGAGGAAACAGGGGCCGGATCCGGCGCTGCCGTAGGCTTTCCCTGTTTTCCTTGGGAAAATGACAGCGTTTCCAGTTGCAGTTCATCGTTTTCACGTTTTTTCTGGATCATTTCGTCATAATTTCCCAGGAAATGCTGAGTGCCCTGGGGCTCCAGTTCGACAATCCGTTCCGCCATTTTGTTAAGGAAGTACCGGTCATGGGAGATGAACAGCAGCGTGCCGTCGTAATCCATAAGCGCGGACTCCAGCACCTCTTTGCTATAGAGGTCCAAATGGTTGGTAGGCTCATCGAGAATGAGCATGTTGGCACGAGCGAGCATGAGCTTCGACAACGAGACGCGCGCACGTTCTCCGCCGCTTAGCGAGCTGATTCGTTTCTTCACATCGTCACCGCTGAAGAGGAAGTTGCCAAGCACGGTGCGGATACGCGCTTCTTCTATAGAAGGATAAGTGCCCCACAGCTCTTCAAGCACCGTATTGGCGTGGTTTAATCCGGTATGCTCCTGATCGTAATAACCGATCTTCACATTGGTCCCCCAGCGGATCGTACCGTGCTCGTAGGCCTGTTGGCCGACAAGCGATTTAAGCAATGTCGATTTGCCGATTCCGTTAGGTCCGATAAGCGCAACATTCTCGCCGCGTTCCAGACGGAATGATACATTTTGGAACAAAGGGTCGGATTTCTCTTGGAACGTAATCGACAAATCACGGACATCCAGCACGTCATTGCCGCTTTGGCGTTCAATTTCAAAGGAGAAATGCGCCTTCTTCAAGTCGCCGAGCGGCTTGTCGATGCGGTCCATTTTCTCCAGCGCTTTGCGCCTGCTCTGGGCACGCTTCGTGGTGGAGGCGCGCACGATGTTGCGCTGAACGAAGTCCTCCAGCTTGGCAATCTCATCTTGCTGCTTGTCGAATTGCTTCATTTGCGCTTCGTACTCCGCTGCTTTGATTTCGATATAACGGGAGTAATTGCCGGTGTAGCGCTTGGCCGTATGGCGTTCGATTTCGACGATCGTCTGCACGACCGCATCGAGAAAATACCGGTCATGGGATACGACCAGAATGCCGCCATCATAGCCGCGAAGGTAATCCTCCAGCCAAGTGAGCGTTTCAATGTCGAGATAGTTCGTAGGCTCATCGAGCATCAGCAGGTCTGGGGATTGCAGCAAAATGCGCGCGAGCGCAAGCCGTGTCTTCTGCCCGCCGCTTAATGTCGAGATAATCGTATCGGGAGGGAATTGACCAAAGCCCATTCCGTGCAAAATGCCGCGAATTTTCGTCTCAACCTCAAAGCCGCCCTTCTCGCGGAACCAATCGGAGAGCGTGGAATACCGATTCAGCACGGCCTCATATTGTTTGGCATCCTCGTGCAGCTTGGGATCGGCGATTTGCTGCTCCAGTGCGCGAAGCTCCTGTTCGGCTTCCGTCAAATGAGCAAATACGGCATGCATCTCCGCATCGATCGTTTGATCCGACTGCAGGCCGCTGGATTGCGCGAGATAGCCGATGGTTGTTTCTTTGGATTTATAGATGGTGCCGGAATCGGCAGACATCTCGCCGGCGATAATACGAAGCAGCGTCGATTTGCCTGCGCCGTTGACTCCGACAAGCCCAACCCGCTCGCGAGGCTGCACTTGGAAGGTAATGGACGAGAGCACACTGCTTACTCCGTAGCTTTTGGATATATCGGATACTTGAAGAAGCATGATACGTGAAACCTCCAAATAAGTTGAATTCCTATACGTTTAAGTGTACATGAAAAAGCCGCATAACGCGACAAGGTTCATGCCTTTAGACACCGATTTGGGATGCCTTCGCCTTATTGGCGAAATCTGGGCAACAGTGGTAAACTAAATAACAACTATGACTGAAACTTACGCCATTGCGGCCAATAAGAGGCAAAGCGGTGACCATGAATGAGTCAATCGGAGAAGAAAACAGCAAGGTTATCGGCGATCAAGAAACGAGACGGTTACCCTGAGCAGCTGCGTTTGGCATGGTCCGACACAGCTTGCCAGCTTGCGGTAGAGTGGCTGCAGGCCAGACCGGGCAAACCGGTCCGCAGCGTGATGATTTATGTTCCTTTTCGCTCGGAGCTTGATCCTACCTTGCTCGTTGAATGGTGCTGGCGCAAAGGAATTGAAGTTGCCGTGCCGCGGTGCATTCAAGCAAGCCGAGGGATGGAGCTGTACCGGCTGCGGGCTTGGGATGAACTTATGCCGGGCGCTTATGGCATTAAAGAACCTGACCCCGGGGCTGCAGAGCGCTGCGAACCGGATTTTATGCCGGACATCGTGTTTGTACCGGGACTTGCTTTTGATAAGCGGGGCGGTCGTTTAGGTTATGGAGGCGGTTATTACGATCGGTTCCATGAGCGAATGAGAGGGCTCGCGGCGGCGTCCGGCAGACCGATGCCCGAGTGGATCGGATTAGGTTATGAGGCGCAGTGGATGGAGAATGAAACTCTTGTTCCAATGGATAACCATGATGCCTATGTGGATGCCGTTATTACGGAGCATGGGCTAACAAGGAGGCGCTAGGCGCGTGGATTTGACGCATTTCAACGAACAAGGGCGCGCACGGATGGTGGACGTGTCCGATAAGGAGATCACCTCCCGCATTGCGGTCGCGCGAACGACGGTGACTATGGCGCCGGATACATTATCTCGCATTAAAGCGGGCACAATCGGCAAGGGGGATGTGCTGGCTGTTGCGCAGGTGGCCGGTATTATGGCGGCGAAGAATACATCAAACTGGATTCCAATGTGTCATCCGCTACCGCTGACCGGCGTTAATCTGGCTTTTGCGGATAATGGCACGGATGAACTGTACATAGAAGGAACCGTTAAGACCACCGGCAAAACCGGTGTGGAAATGGAAGCTCTAACGGCTGTTTCGGCGGCTGCGCTGACCGTATACGATATGTGCAAGGCGCTGCAGAAGGATATGGTGATCGGGCCAACCCTGCTGACAGAGAAGAGCGGCGGCAAGAACGGCGATTATAAACGATAGAGCGTGAAGCGATGGGCCAAGGAGTATAACGTTAATGGCATTTAGGTTTCATGCGGTTCATGACATATCTTTTTCGAAAATGTGAACGGGGGAGAAGCTCATGCGGTGGAAAGTGGCGTTGTTGACAGCCAGCGACAAAGGATCGCGCGGCGAGCGGGAAGATACCAGTGCACAGGTAATCCGGGAACTGGTGGAAGAGGAGCTTAGCGGCGAGATTGTCGATTACCGAATTGTACCTGACGAACAGGATGAAATAATGGCTGCTCTTATAGAAATGACGGATTATTTTCAAGCGGATCTCGTGATTACGACAGGCGGAACGGGACTTGCTCCGCGCGATCTGACGCCGGAAGCCACGATGAAGGTCATTGATCGTTTCGTACCCGGACTCGCGGAAGCGATGCGGATGGGGGCTATGCAGCGTACGCGCCGAGCCATGCTCTCGCGCGGTGTGTGCGGCATTCGCGGCCGATCCCTCATTATCAATTTGCCCGGCAGTCCCAAAGGCGTACACGAGAACCTGATGGCCATTATGGACCAGCTGCCTCATGCGCTTAACATTCTCTCGGGACGAATGGGGGAGCACAACGAATGACGAAGCCGAAGAACGGAACGATTCTCAAGGAAGTGCCGGTCCAAGAAGCGATCGGCCTGCGGCTCGCCCATGACCTCACTCAGATTATTCCCGGGCAATTTAAAGGCAGATTGTTCAAAAAGGGACATGTCATTGAAGAAACTGACATTTCGAAGCTCCTTGATATAGGCAAGGAGCATATTTATATTATGGAGCTTGGCGAAGGCGAGCTCCATGAAGACGATGCGGCGAAGCGAATGGCCGTTGCCCTTCAGAGCGAAGGGCTGAAGCTGTCTGAGCCGCATGAGGGGAAAGTCGCGGTGAAGTCTGCGCTGGATGTGCCGGCGATCGCGGAGATCGATCCGGCCATCGTTCATGCGATTAATGATTTAGGCGAAATCGCCCTGGCTACGCTGCGCACGCATGCAGTCGTTATGCCCGGCGGTCAGCTGGCTGCGACGCGGGTCATTCCGCTCGTTGTGCCCGAGTCGAAGGTCCAGGCGGTAGAGGAGCTGATCAGCAGCTACCGCGCGCAGCATGAAGGGCAGTCGCCGCTGCGGCTCAAACCGCTTCGCAAGTTTAGAATCGGGCTCTTAACGACAGGTGGCGAGGTGTTCTCCGGCCGCATTGAAGATAAGTTCGGGCCTGCTGTTCGGCGAATTGTAGAAGCGCTCGGCTCCGAAGTGATGGAGCAGCGTTTCGCGCCGGACGAGCGCCATATAATTGTCAAGGAAATACACTACTTGCTGCACCAGTCCTATGATATGATAGTGGTAACGGGCGGGATGTCAGTGGATCCCGACGACCGAACACCTGCAGCAATTGCAGAGTCCGGTGCAGAGATTGTCAGCTACGGAACACCGATGCTGCCGGGATCGATGCTGCTTATGGGTTATTTGAACGGCGTTCCCATTATGGGACTCCCAGGCTGCGTCATGCATGATCCTTATACTTCGTTTAATGTGCTATTGCCGCGCATCTTGGCGGGCGATATCATCACCAGAGAGGACATTGTCTCCATGGGTTATGGCGGCTTAAACAGCTGCTAATCCTATTAAGCGAGAGGTGTACCCGGGCGAAGCGTATGATTCCTTTCTGCTCGTAAGAGCGGATTTCCGTGTATGTACAACTCGTCAACTCGTTATTTAAAGGAGGCTACCCAACCATGTTTAGTGGAATTGGCGTGACAGGATTTTTACTTATTGCCCTTGTCGCTTTATTGTTGTTCGGACCGAATAAGCTGCCGGAGCTCGGACGCGCTTTCGGCCGTACGCTGAAGGAATTTAAAGCCGGTGCGAAGGATATCATGGATGATGATGATGATCGCAACCGCAAGCCAGTGAGTCGGGTTGAAATTAACCGCGATGAGCAAAAAGACGAAAAGCGGCTCCCAGAGTAAGTGGGGCCCGCTTTTTTTATGACCGTCAGAGGGCAGGGCGGTACAAGCTGATTTCAGGCGTGAGAAGAGGTGAGCATAGCGGTGGTTGAGAAAGATGAAGCAGCCGAGAAGGAAGCCGCTCGCGGCGATCAATTAATGACCTTGTTCGACCATATCGGCGAGCTTAGGCGCAGAATTATTTTTATACTGGTCATCCTCGTCATTGGGATGGTTATCGGGCTGATCTTGGCCAATCCGGTTTATCAGTTCTTGCTGGACCAAGAACCGGTTAAGGGCATGAAATTTTATGCGTTCTCCTTGTGGGACGGTATTGGCATGTATATGAAGTTTGCCCTTGTCATTGCCCTCATCTTCGCCTTGCCGGCAACTGCTTTTCAGCTGTGGGCTTTCGTTAGACCTGCGCTTGGCCGCAAGGAACAACGGGCGGCGCTTATGTTCGTCCCGTTCGTGCTGATTATGTTCTTGATCGGATTAGCGTTTTCGTATTACGTAGTGTTCCCGATGGCGTTTAATTTTACGACCGATGTGGCGAAGCATTTGAACCTCGAAGAGAACTACGGGATCATTCAGTACTTTACGTTTCTGTTTAACATCGTCATTCCGATTTCGCTGCTCTTCGAGCTGCCGATCGTCATTATGTTTCTGACGCAGCTGCGCATTGTGAATCCGAAACGGCTTAAGAAAATGAGACGACTGGCGTATTTCTTGCTGATTATTGTGGGGATCGTCGTGACGCCGCCGGATTTCATTTCCGATTCGTTAGTGGCTGTTCCGCTCATCCTGCTCTACGAAGTTAGCGTCATGCTTTCGAGCGTTGTCTACGGCAAACAATTAAAGGCCGCTCAAGCATGGGAAGAAGAATACGGTGACAAATAAGAAAGTCGGCGAAAGCCGGCTTTTTTGGTCTGTTGCGCAGGGATGATGGCAGCATTCCAACGGGAATGGAATGTAAAAATCATATAAATTGAGCGCGAGAGACTTGAAATCTGCATTCAAAATCGGTATGATTAGAAATGTTATTAGCACTTGATGATTGCGAGTGCTAACGGGACAAACAATTTGCAGCATTAATATCAAAAGGAGGCTATTTTTCATGATCAGACCTTTGGGTGAGCGCGTATTGATCGAACCAATCGCGAAAGAAGAAACGACTGCTAGCGGCATTCTGTTGCCGGAAACAGCTAAAGAAAAGCCGCAAGAAGGCAAAGTAATCGCTGTAGGCAGCGGAGCGGTTAAGGACGGCGTACGTATTGCGCTTGAAGTTAAGGAAGGCGACCGCGTATTGTTCTCCAAATATGCAGGTACCGAAGTGAAATACGAAGGTAAAGAGCTTTTGATTATGAAAGAAAGCGACATTCACGCGATCCTGGGTTAAGCCTACGTGCTGACTCCACATACATGCAACGCTTTTTACTTAAACTAATGATTAACTGGGAGGTTATCTACGATGGCGAAGGAAATTAAATTCGGCGAAGACGCTCGTCGCGCAATGCTGCGCGGTGTTGATGCACTTGCAAATGCCGTTAAAGTCACACTTGGTCCTAAAGGCCGCAACGTGGTGCTCGAGAAGAAATTCGGCAGCCCATTGATCACGAACGATGGTGTATCCATCGCGAAAGAAATCGAGCTTGACGATGCATTCGAGAACATGGGTGCTCAGCTCGTTAAAGAAGTTGCTACAAAAACGAACGATGTTGCCGGTGACGGTACAACTACAGCTACCGTTCTTGCACAAGCGATGATTCGCGAAGGCTTGAAAAACGTAACTGCAGGCGCTAACCCGATGGTTATCCGCAAAGGTATCGAGAAAGCAGTTCGCGCTGCAATCGAAGAACTGAAAGTCATCGCTAAACCAATCGCAGGTACAGAATCGATCGCACAAGTTGCTTCGATCTCCTCTGCTGATGAAGAAGTAGGCCAACTGATTGCTGAAGCAATGGACAAAGTCGGCAACGACGGCGTTATCACTGTTGAAGAATCCAAAGGCTTCGTTACTGAGCTTGAAGTGGTTGAAGGTATGCAGTTTGACCGCGGTTACCTCTCCCCTTACATGATCACAGATACAGATAAAATGGAAGCTGTCCTGGACAACCCATTCATTCTGATCACGGATAAAAAAATCTCCAACATTCAAGAGATCCTTCCGGTTCTTGAGAAAGTGGTACAATCCGGCAAGCAATTGCTGATCATCGCTGAAGATGTTGAAGGCGAAGCACTGGCAACATTGCTCGTTAACCGTCTGCGCGGTACATTCACTTGCGTAGCTGTTAAAGCTCCTGGCTTCGGCGACCGTCGTAAAGCAATGCTTGGCGATATCGCTGCTCTGACTGGCGGCCAAGTGATCACAGAAGAGCTGGGCCTTGAGCTTAAAGCGACTACTGTTGACCAACTGGGTACAGCTCGTCAAATCCGCGTTACCAAAGAAAACACAATCCTTGTTGACGGTGCCGGCGACAAGAAAGACATCGACGTTCGCATCGGCCAAATCCGTGCGCAGCTGGAAGAAACGACTTCCGACTTCGACCGTGAGAAACTGCAAGAGCGTCTGGCTAAACTTGCTGGCGGCGTAGCTGTCATCAAAGTTGGCGCAGCGACTGAAACCGAATTGAAAGAGCGCAAACTTCGCATCGAAGATGCCCTGAACTCGACTCGCGCAGCAGTTGAAGAAGGTATCGTATCCGGTGGCGGTACTGCACTCGTGAACGTATACGCAGCAGTTGCGGCAGTTAACGCTGTCGGCGACGAGAAAACAGGCGTTAACATCGTGCTTCGCGCTCTTGAAGAGCCTGTTCGCACAATCGCGGCTAACGCGGGTCAAGAAGGCTCCGTTATCGTTGAGCGTCTGAAAAAAGAAGAAATCGGCGTAGGCTACAACGCAGCTACAGGCGAGTGGGTTAACATGTTCCAAGCAGGTATCGTTGACCCTGCTAAAGTAACACGTTCCGCTCTTCAAAACGCAGCATCCGTTGCGGCGATGTTCCTGACAACTGAAGCTGTTGTTGCCGACAAACCGGAGAAAGACAAACCAGGCATGCCTGACATGGGCGGCATGGGTGGCATGGGCGGAATGGGCGGCATGATGTAATATGCGCCCTTAGCCCTTGATTTATAAGGGTTTTGGAGACGGGGTACCCTGAGGGTAACTAAAGGGTAACATCGGCAGAAAACTAGAGGCATCTCATGAGTTCACTGAACTTGTGGGATGCCTCTTTTTTCATGACAAAGACGGTCATCATCGTTTTCCAGGCACTGCTAAATAGCATTTCCATACGTACAAAAATACTAATTTTAGGTATTCAAAAAAGACTAAAACTTATATAATTTGGTAGATGTGAAGGAGAAAAGGAGATCATAATAAATGAAGATTAAATCGATATTGGCTGCCATTGTGCTAGTCGGTGCTATGTCCGTAGGAACGATAGTCCCGTTATCCGGAGCGCAAGCGGAACCGATGTCCGAGAAGGGCTGGAGCTCCATCGCGGTTGGAGTCAGTCACAGCTTGGGAATCAAAAAAGATGGAACAGTCTGGCAGTGGGGCGATACCACGACCTACAGAGGAACAGAAGTCGGCGAGACCAACCTGTCTTCACTCGTACCCGTGAAGGTCCCGGGTTTGACAGGAGTAATCGCAGTTACTGGAGGCCAAACTCATTCTCTGGCTCTTCGAGATGACGGTACGGTATGGGCTTGGGGTGGCAACCATGACGGCGAGCTCGGCGACGGGACCGATAAGAGCCGAGCACTGCCGGCCCAAGTGACCGGCCTTACTGACGTCGTAGCAATCGAAAGCGATTGGACGCGAAGTTTCGCCGTGAAGAAGGACGGCACCGTATGGGGATGGGGCGGAATCTACTACCAGGATTCAGATGGCACAATTCATAATGCCAGTGTTCCCATGCAATTTAACGGGCTGAGCGACGTGGTTTCGATCTCGTCTGGCTACGGTAGTTTCGTCGCGCTTAAGAAGGACGGTACCGTGTGGCAGTACCTAGATCAGCTGACGCAAATCCCAGATGTCGAAGACATTGTGCAAGTCGCCGTCGGTTCTCAGTATACTTACGGGCTCGATACAGATGGGACTGTATGGTATTGGGGATCTAGCGGAGTAGGTATGTCGAATGGAGTATCCGTGGACGACGGCTCAACCGCAAGAAAGTTGGATGGAGCAACGGGCGTCGCCGCCGTTCAGGCTTCAGCAGGCGGGCCTCTGCTTCTTAAAAAGGACGGTACGGTCTGGGCGAGCGGAACCAATTCGGGAGGGCAACTGGGGAATGGCTCTTTCCAGTCGAGCGATAAGCTCGTCCAAGTTATCGGCTTGAAGAAGATGACGAAGATCGCAGCACACGGCGTCGGCTTCCGTTCGATGGCCATTCGTGCGGACGGAACGCTTTGGTCGTGGGGAGCTCCATATCTAGGGAACGGATCGAAATGGAACGGCAAAATCCCTGCAGCAATTCCAAGCTATCCGAATGAAACGATTGAGAAGGATCCTTACTTCGTCGAAGTGAACGGGAACTATTTGCAGATGGACCAGTCTCCAGTTAATCAGGCAGGACGGATCTTGGTACCTTTACGAGCCATCTTTGAAGCGATGAACGCAAAAGTCCAATGGAATTCCGCCTCCTCGACCATTACGGCAGAGAAAGGAAACCTGTCGATCCGTTTAACCGTCGGAGAAAAGACAGCTTGGGTGAACGGACAGAAGCTGGCAATAGACGTTCCTCCGGCTATCGTAAACAATTCCGCTCTCGTTCCCGTCCGCTTCATCAGCGAGTCTCTCGGCGCTAAGGTCGCATGGGACGTGAGCAACAAGACGATTGCCATAATCAGTACTCAATAACTCGACCTACGAACAAACGGAGTCTCTGTGAACTAAAAGGCTTCTCACAAGTTCGATTTTGAACTGTGAGAAGCTTTTTTTGATTTCGGAGTGAATCATTATGGTCATTATTCTTGTGAGGTGCATAAAGCGAAATGCTCTAACGAATCGTACAGGGCTTATTTGCCCCAAAATAGCTCGAAAAAATTCTAACGAATCGTAGAAGCCTTATTTGATGGTTTATGGGCAATTCAGAGTCGATTTTCTCGAAATAAGACCTGTATGATTCGTTAGATATTCGGAGAAGTGAAATCCGGCCAAATAAGACCAGTACGATTCGTTAGCCTTTCGCGGCGACAGGCCGAAAACGAGATGTATAGTGCAGAAATTTATTATTGGATAATTATGTAATTTTCTGTAATGTTGTAATATACGGACTACTGGATTTCACGCATGTCACTACTGTGAGAGGGAGATTCACTATGAGCATGGTTGCAAATTTACAGCGAATTTCGTCCGAGCTGCTTCATGATCTGCTTCAAGGGGAAGCGGAGTTGGAGGATGTGATTTATAGCGACGATGGTAATGAGAACGAGCCATTATATCTGGATAAGTCATGGCACGCCATTCATTATTTGCTCAATGGGGCTGCTTGGGAAGGAACTGAACCGCTTGTACATACCGTTCTTGGAGGCACGCCGATCGGCGAGGAGGCGGATGAGGAAGATCAGCCCACACGTTACTTGACCGTTGAGCAAGTGAAACAGATTTACGCAGCTCTCGTGATTATCTCTGAGGAAGAACTGTTAAAGCGCTACAATCCCGAGCAAATGAGGAAGGTGGACATCTATCCTTCACTTGAGTGGGATGACGACGGAGATCGTGAATATGTAATGGATTATTATCAAGAGTTGGTTGATTATTATCGGCTGGCAGCGGCGAGCGATCAGGCTATGCTGTTGTATATTAGCTAGTAGAGCGGCGTGAAGACTACTTCCTTGTTTCAAGGAGGTAGTCTTTTTTACGAATATCGAGTACAATTCCCATGACTAGTATGGAAATAAGCAATCAAAAAAGGGCGTGAAATGCATCGTGTTGGAAACGGAAACGGAATCTACACTCCGGCAGCCTTCTTTTACGAAATTTTGGGTCTCGCGTACGTTATCCTCGACTTCCTTCCAGATGCTTTCCGTTGCGATTGGCTGGCAGATGTATGTGCTGACGCATGATGCATACAGCCTCGGACTTGTGGGACTGGCACAGTTTCTGCCGATGATGCTGCTAACGTTGGTTGTCGGCCAAGTCGCGGATCGGTTCGACAGAAGGAAAATCGTTTTCTTGTGCCAAATCATCGAAAGCGGTATCGCTGCGCTGCTGCTTGTTGGGAACTTGGCAGGATGGCTAGGGCGAAATGAAATTCTGGTGGCTGCAGCGATACTCGGTGCTTGCCGGGCATTTGAAGGGCCGTCGTCTTCGTCGTTGCTGCCGATGCTGGTGCCGAAGGAACTCATGCAGAAAGCAATTGCGTGGACAACCTCGACCGGACAAACCTCTCAGATTATAGGACCGACCTTAGGCGGTGTGCTTATTGCGGCGGGGCCGGTATTCGTCTATGTTACAGCAGCAGTGGCGCTATTCGTTGCGGGGATTCTTACTTTCCTCATCCGCATGGAGAGAATCGTTAGGAAACCCGAGCCGCTCACGGCAAGGTCCATCTTCTCCGGCTTGGTGTTTGTCAGACGCAATCCGGTCATCTTGGGGACGATATCGCTTGATTTGTTTGCCGTTCTTCTTGGTGGCGCAACAGCTCTGCTGCCTATTTTCGCGGAGGACATTTTACATACAGGTCCACTAGGATTAGGTGTGATGCGGACCGCACCTGCCGTCGGTGCATTGTTAATGTCCATTGCACTCGTCTATTTCCCGCTTAAGAAAGCGCTTGGTCCGATATTGTTCGGAGCGCTTGGCGTTTTTGGATTAGCTACCATGCTCTTTGCGGTATCGACGAATTTGATCATTTCGCTGGTCGCCTTACTGCTTATCGGAGGTTCGGATGTCATCAGCGTGGTGATTCGTTCTTCCCTTGTACAACTGCAAACGCCGGATGAGATGAGGGGCCGCGTAAATGCGGTAAACTCGCTGTTCATCGGAACCTCCAATCAGTTGGGAGAGTTTGAGTCGGGTACGCTTGCCGGGATGATTGGACCTGTTCAGGCTGCATTCGTCGGTGGCATCGGAACAGTCGTAGTAGCAGGTTTGTGGATGTTCTTGTTCCCGTCGCTTAGACGTCTGCGATCATTATCTAATGAATAAGAGGCTTCTCATGATATCACGGTTTACGATTGCTCCAAACATCCTTTAGCAATACCCCAACGAGCAGGCCGGCCATTACGCTCAGTCCCAGAAGTTTCCCTGTGCCAAGCATGGCCGCCGAAACGGTAGGGCAAGTTCCCGTAATCGCCCAACCTGCTCCAAAGAGTGCGCCGCCCCAGATGTGATGCTTGCGGATGGGGAGTTTCGGCAGTTTAAGCGGACCGCCCAGCAGAGTGCGCCATTTAAGCTTCGTTAACAGCCAGAGCAGAATCATCGATACGATGACGGATGAAGCCATGACGAGATAAATATAAGCCTGCTTCATTAACAGCCCCTGATGAATCACATTGTAATCCGTAAATTGGGCCAGAGCGATCAAGAAACCAAAACATAGTCCGAATAGAAATCCCGTACGTTTCATAGAGCACCTCCTGTTATCGCATGAAGGATGAAGGTTACGATTACAGCTACACCGAAAAAAACGATAGTCGATACGATACTGGCGGGAGATAACGTGGATGTTCCGCATAAGGCATGTCCGGAGGTGCAACCGCCGGCGAATCTGGCACCGATTCCCATAAGCAGGCCGCCAATGAACAAAATAGGAATAAGAGCTTGTATCGGGAGCAGTTCTCCCATTTTTCCGTAATAAGAGACAGGGCCTGAATCCCCGCCGATCCAGGCGGCTGCTGAACCGCCTAACATTACGCCTAACAAGTACCAAAGACGCCATGCCTCTTTCATTGGGCGACCTAGGATCATGTCCGTAAGTTGAGCATAAAATCCAGTGGCACCGAGCGGTTTATTTGAAACCGCGTACATAGCCGCCACTGTTATGCCAAATAAAGGGCCGAGGATATACCACTCTGGATGGTCTAGAAATAAGGTCATGAATAAAACCTCCGATTCAACGTATTAATTCAGTGTATGCGCTGAAAGGATAAGGCCATGCGGAGGAAGCTGTTTTCCTGTACAATGGATACAAAGATTCAATAGAGGAAGGAAAATCATTCATTATGATTTATAACCATCAAGAAGACGAAATTATTGATTCCATTGCGCGTTTGCGAGAGGTGGTCGGCGTACCGCACGAGGCCGTTGTGAAGAAAACCATCGATCATATCGATGATCATGTCCGTGCCTATTTGGCAAAGTGTCCGCTGTTCTTCCTATCTACCGCGAATGCCAAAGGCCAATGCGATGTATCGCCGCGCGGCGATCAGCCCGGGTTCGTGAAGGTATTGGATGACCACACCTTAGCGTTTCCTGAGCGAATGGGAAACAGGCGGGTCGATTCGATGATGAACCTGCTGGAAAATCCGCGGCTCGGCATGATCTGCATTTTGCCTGGGATGAACGAGGTGCTTCGCATTAACGGAACTGCGCGGATGGTCTATAACGAGACTTTGCAGCAGAGCATGACACTGAATGGCAGACCTCCGCAATTCGCGGTTAAGGTAACCGTGGAAGAGTGTTTCGTGCATTGCCCGCGTGCGCTGAATACGTCGAGCGTATGGAAAACGGATACGTGGCTTGAGCGCGAGGAGTTCCCTGATATACAGCGAATGTTCGAGGATCATATTACGAAGAACGGCTATGTGATCGAAAGTGAATCGAAATAACGGCAGGAGATAGAGTCAGCTGGTTTGCTCTCTATTTATTGCGGCCACAATAGAGTGTAGGGGGAGGGATGCCGCCTATGCTCTTTTCTGCATTAAAGCCCATGATCGTGAGTGTTGGGAAGGAAGCCTTCGATGATGAAGGGTATATTTTCGAGCCCAAATATGACGGCTGGCGTTTGCTCATTCATAAGCAAAACGAACGTATGGAAGCTTATACACGGTACGGAGCCATTGTTACACCCAAGTTTCCCGAGTTAACGGAAGCCGCAGCCGCAATCAAGGCGGACTCGGCTATTTTGGACTGCGAAGGGATATGCATGCGCGGGGGAAGACCGGTGTTCGATGACTTCTTGCATCGCGGGAGGCTGAGCCACTCCTCTAGAATTGCACAAGCGACGCGTACGCATCCGGTGACTTTCGTGGTGTTTGATCTTTTGTATACGGATCGTGAGCATTTGCACGAGCCATTGATGCAGCGGAAGGAACGCTTATCTGAACTGGTGTCCGATTCATCGGTTCTTACGAAAACGATGTTTGTCGATGGGAAGAGCAAGGCGTTGTTCGCGATGACGAAGGAGAAAGGGTTGGAAGGCATTGTCGCGAAACGGAAGGATTCCATCTATCAACTGGATAAGTTATCGGCGGATTGGTTGAAAATCAAACACTTCAAGTCCATTGACACGGTTATCCTGGGCTACCGGACAGAACCGTTCGCGCTTGTCATAGGTCTTCATTTTAGGACGATGAAGAATAAGCCGGTAGGGACCGTTGAAGTCGGCATCAAGCCAGAGGAAAAGCAAGCATTTCTCGCAATCGCACAGCAGCTCCATACCGGAGAAGATCAGAAAACGAAATGGATCGAGCCGCGCTTATGCTGCCGGATCGAATACCGGGAACGAACGGATATGCATCAGTTGAGCACTACGATATTCAAAGGGTTCCTGCCGGATAAACGCCCGAAGGATTGTGTCTGGGCTTATGAGTGAAATGGTTATTAATCAATTTTTATTGATTTAATATTGACCATCAGAGAAAATCATGGTAAATTGAATCCAAGAAGATTAATCAAAATAATTTGATTATAGAAGGTGCTTTTGATGAAAATCGAAATTCCGGTAAATGCACATCAGTCGCCTCAAAATTTGGGTAACGGATCCGGAAGGTAACCCGTGGGAAGTTTTTTACACGAAGCATGACAGTGAATTTGAAGCAGCCGAGGATCGCGCGAGCATGCCAAGTAGTTGCTGTACCACGCCGGTTGCTCCGAATCGAGAGATTAAGCCGGATTGAGCAGTTTGTGAAAGAAGGAAAATAAACAGCAGGTCGTTAAAGAGGCTTCCGTGAGTTTAACTACTCACAGAAGCCTCTTCTTTATTCTTTAGCTATTCCGAGAGAGAAGGCGCGATATATGGCGAGAAACCTTCCATGATAGGCAGGGATATCCCCAACTGAAGGCGAAGCAAGTATTAATACTACCGATACATGCAGGAAGGATGTCTTGCTATGGGAACACTTGAAAATCATCGTAACTGGGCAGGGAACTACAGATATAACGCCTTGGAGATTCATACGCCTGAAACAGTTGAGCAAGTACAAGAATTAGTCGCTCGCAGCAATCGAATAAAGGTGCTTGGTACACGTCATTCATTCAATGGTATCGCCGATACTGGCGGATCTCATCTCTCGCTCCAGAAGCTGAACCGGGTAATCGCATTAGATCGCACGCATAATCGTGTAACGGTGGAAGCGGGAATCCGGTACGGAGAGCTGTGCCACTATCTTCATAGCAACGGCTATGCGCTGCATAACTTGGCATCGCTGCCCCATATCTCGGTTGGTGGTGCGATAGCGACAGCGACGCATGGTTCCGGTGATTTGAATGGCAATTTAGCTACAGCGGTTCATTCCCTGGAGATTGTCAAAGCGGACGGGGAGACGATTATGCTCTCTCGCGATCAAGAAGATGGAGCATTTACCGGTGTTGTTGTGGGACTTGGAGCTTTAGGCGTAGTCACCAAACTTACGCTAGACGTGGTTCCGGCTTTCCAAATGAGTCAGTTTATATACGAAAACTTACCGCTAACGCAGCTTGAGGACCACTTCGACGCGATCTTCTCCAGTGCCTACAGCGTGAGTTTGTTTACGGATTGGAAGTCCACGTCGTTCAATCAAGTGTGGGTGAAGACGCGTCTATCGGATGCAGCCACAGCGACTCAAGCAGAAGCCGAGTTTTACGGCGCTACACCAGCACCTTCGCATCTGCATCCGGTGCCTGGCGTGTCTCCGGAGAATTGCAGCCAACAGATGGGAATTGCCGGACCTTGGTATGAACGACTGCCGCATTTCCGCATGGACTTCATGCCGAGTGCGGGGGAGGAGCTGCAAAGTGAGTATTTTGTGCCGCGTCGGGACGCGTATTCGGCTTTGTGTGCGATAAACCGTCTGCGTGATCAAATATCGCCGTTTCTTCATGTTTCGGAGATTCGCACCATTGCCGCAGATGATCTATGGATGAGCCCTTGTTTCAAGCAGGAGATGGTAGCCATTCATTTTACGTGGAGGGATAATTGGGAGGCTGTTCAACAACTGCTGCCCGTTATCGAGGAGCAGCTTGAGCCCTTCCATGCTCGTCCTCACTGGGGGAAGCTATTCACCATGTCGCCGGCCCGGGTACAATCGCACTATGAGAATCTGCCCGGCTTCCAGCAACTTCTTCGTCTCTATGACCCGGAAGGGAAATTCGGCAATGATTTTATAACGCAATATATAATGGGGGAATAACGCGGTTGTTCCTACCTCGAGGATGTGAAGCTGCCGGCTTAGTCGGCGGCTTTTTTTTGCGGATGCTCTAACGAATCGTACAGGTCTTATTTGCCCGAAATTAGCTCTAAAAAAATTCTAACGAATCGTACGAGCCTTATTTGATGCTTTTTAGGTGTTTTGGTGCTGATTCTCCCACAATAAGACCTCTACGATTCGTTAGAATTTCAAAGCCTCGATATTCGGCCAAATAAGGCTTCTACGATTCGTTAGATTTTTTCGGCGAGAGAAATGCGAGTACTGGCATGTGGCAGGTGGGTTGTGAGGGGGATGCGATTGCGGCGAGTGTGCGAGCGGCTAGCGGAATGCGTTGCGTGGCATACGGCATCCGGCATGAGAGATGCTAGTTTCTGGCAGTGTGGATTGTGAGGGTGAGTTGCAGCAAGCGGCATGCAAGTCCAGCTCGGTGATGGCGAGTGGTGCAGGGGAGGCTCCTGTACGACCTTTTCATCCTAGATATTATTTATTATATATATTATAGTAAATATTAAGAACTTTGACAACACGGGAACAGCCATCAACCAACCATCACCCAACCATCACCCCAATAGGAGGAGATCCATTGAAAGGCAGATTTATTCTACTCGGTTCCTTAGTTGTTGTAGCTGCTGCAGCCGTCACCGCTTATTTTGCCTGGCCTGCGAAGAGTGAGGGAGTCCATTGGCCGGAGGGGCAAGCATTGCCCACGTTCGAGGAACCGGCTTCGACGCTCGATCTGATGTACACTACAGACAACTTCTACTATCAGGCGGAGGATGCCTCGTTCGCGCATAAGACCGGCAAAGCGGATGGAGATGGCTGGCTTGCCGCTGCAGGCAGCGATGCGCCAAATGTTCCGATGCTGGACATTACGGATCAAACGAACATTCCGGCCGGCGAGAACAAGGCGATCGTGAACATGCAGGTGGACAGCTTTGCGAATGAGAATGGGGTTGTGGCGAAACTGGAAGTGCTCGATCAAGAAGCGGGTATGACTCTCGCGTCGCTTGATGTATCGAACTGGGATTTCAAGCTGCCGAATGCGTCTCAAAGCTTCGAGCTTCCTTTTACCGTCCCGGAAGGTGGGCATTCACTTGAGTTTCGGGTTCAGTGGACGGGCAAATCGACCTTGAAACTATTCGATGTCGGCATCTCCTGGGCGCTTCGCAAGGAGGAGAATCTCGTATTCACTTCGTTGAAAGGCGTGGTCAACAAAACCCAACCTCGCTTGTACGCGTTCACGGATAATGTGAATGGCAGCACGGGAACTTCATGGCTGGCTTCGCTCGGACTTGCCTATAAAGAAGAGAAGGATAACTGGAAGCTGCTGGACAAATATCGCTCGGAAGTAAAAGGCATCGTGGTCTATGATGACAGCCAGCCGGATACCGTCAATCTGGCAACGACGATTGCAGGCCTTAAGGACGGGATTGTTGCACCTCCGGCACTGGTGGAGAAGCTGACGGGAGATCCTTACAACCTGCCTATTCTGGAAGATTTGCGCGGGGATTTCACATCCAAGCTGGAAGTCTACGAATTTATGCTGTCGAATTATTGGCCTAAAGTGACGCACCGCGTGATCATCGGCCTCGATCCTTCGCTCAAGTCTTATCTCAGAGATTACGCGATGAATCTCACGGCAGCCGTCGTGTGGCTCAATCCGAAAGAGCCGAAGGAAAGCGAGCTGCTGGATAAATTTCTGACGGATATGCCTTACGGAAGCGGACTCTATATGGGGTGGTGGCCGGATGAGGGAGAAGGGGTAAAGAAGACATCCGATTTCGGATTAGCTACCGTCGCGAGCGATTATTCCTCTAATCTAAGCGTATTTAGCGGAACCTCGCGCGAAATTACCGTACCTGAACTGCCGAAGAAACCGCCGCTGGAAAATAAAATCTACGTGTCGTTCATCCTGAGCGATGGCGATAACTTGCAGTATATGGAGCATTCGTTCAAGAAATTCTGGGATACGCCTGACCGCGGTGAGGTGCCGCTGGGCTGGACGGTTTCGCCGTTAATGGTGGATACGATGCCGGGGATCCTCAATTTCTTGTACAAAACCGCAACGCCGAACGATGCGTTAATTTCCGGTCCTTCGGGAATGGGCTATACGTACCCGAACTTCTGGAAGGACGGAGAGGGGCTGGACAACTTTGTCACTCGCACCAATGATTATATGTCGCGAGCGGGACTTCGGGTCTTGACCATTTGGAACTACGTGAAAGGGGAAATTACGCCGGAGGCTGCCAATCGTTTCGCTGAGCATGCACCTTCGCTGCTTGGGTTTACCTCCCAATTTGGCACAGGCAAGATTGAGGTTTACAAGAATGAGCTTCCGGGTCAAGAGTTGAATGTCTCTTATGGCAGCACGGAAGGCGACCTGACCAATGGCATCGAGGCGGCGATTAAGAAATGGGATGGCAAATCCCCTGCTTTCGTCGCCATTCAAGCCAATCCTTGGCAGGTTTCCTATCAGAATTTCGTGAACGCAAGGGACCATTACTTGTCGAATACAGATGTTGTTTTCGTACGTCCGGACACGTATTTTCAGCTGGTTCGCGAAAGCAAAGGTCTGCCGATTGAACCTAATTCATCGACTAAATAATCCGTTGACAACATATAATATATCAAAGTATTGTATTTATTATATTAAATAAGTTATTAACTATGGGTTGGGAGCAATTGATGATGCAGAAAGAGCGACAGCCGCTTTATCTCCAAGTGCAGGAGCATTTCAAGAAGCTGATTGGTTCCGGAGCGCTGACGATCGACGAGAAAATTCCTTCCGAGAAGGAATTGATGGTCGATTTCAATGTGAGCCGGATCACAATTGCCAATGCATTAACCCAGCTTGCCAAGGAAGGCTGGATTTATCGGATCCCGGGCAGGGGCAGCTTTGTCAGCAAGGATATGCCTTTCGTTCCCGAGGTACCTCCTTCACCATCTGAGAATCTGCCGGTAGTAACGGAGCAAATACGCGAGAAGCGGGAAATCGTGCAACGTGAGCGTCCGGTCGGCAAAAGAATGATCGGATTTATCATTCCATCGCTGGATGACTATTTTGCCCTTCGTTTGATTGAGGGAATGAACAAGATAATGAAACACAGCGATTATTACCTGGCCGTCATCTTAACGAATCATTCCAAAGAATTCGAGAAAGAAGCGATAGTTCAGCTGCTCCAGAAGGATGTAGCGGGTCTGATCATCTTCCCGATCGATGCCGAGACGTACAATGAGGAGATCCTGTCGCTCAAAATGAGCCATTTCCCATTCGTGCTCATAGATCGCTATTTACCGGGGGTAGAAACGCATTTCGTCTGCTCGGACAGCAGGCTGGGAGCGCAATTGGCGGTCTCCCATCTATGGGAGCTTGGCCATCGGAATATTGCAATCTGCTCGGACTCGCCGCTTCCGACAGTTACGGTTGAGGAGCGGATTGCCGGTTATGTTGAAGCGCTCAAGCAAAGGGGCGCGATGATTGATCCGGCGCTCATTCTGACGGAGCTTGTGATCGATTATGATCAGAAGGACGATGCCCATGCACTGGCTCGCTGCCTCAAGAACGGTCAAGCAACCGCGTATATTACGTTGAACGCGAAGCTCGCTCTCTACATCTCCGGGTTTGCCCGCAGCATGAAGCTGCATGTCCCCGGACAACTATCGATTCTGTCGTTCGATGACCCGTCTTCGGAGGTCGACAGCCAGGAATGGTATACGCATATCGCACAATCGGAAGAGGAGATCGGCAGCCGCGCCGCTAGTATTTTGACGGATTTGCTGGATCGTCCGAGCGATGAGGAAGGGTATCACAAAATCGTGCTCGAACCTAAGCTGGTCGTCGGTCAGTCGACCGGTCCTGTCTTTCAGTACGTCAAGGGCTAGAAGCTGCTTGCATCTGATAACGATTAAATAATCGGACATATAAGAGAGAAACCCATGGTTAATGAAACCGTGGGTTTCTCTTTTGTTGCTTTGAGATTGTAATCCGTTCGGACTGCTATTGGTAGAAATAATAAATCAATTGACCGCCTTCGCTGCCTTGCGCGCCTTCTGAGAAAATAATCATCGAGACAACGACGGCAGCTTGCCCGTTTATTGTGACGGTAGTGAAGGACGGATTGCCGAAGGCTGTCGATCCTGCCGGCGTCGTCATAGCAAGCGGCTCCGCGTTGCCCGTTGCGTAGTCATAGATAAAAGGACGGAAAGAGCCGAAGTCGTTTTTCGTAAATTGGCCTTCCATGAGTCCGAAAGTATAGCCTTTGTAGGCCATCGAGTCACGGTCGCCGATGTTGCCGAGCACACCCCAATACAAGAGGGCATTATCCATATTCGGTTGCGTGCTGCTTGACCACGAGTTAAAGTTCGTTAGTGTGCCCCGCGCTTGGCGATCGACGTCGCCGTTCTTGAAGTAATGGAAGCCGATATCAACGCTCGTGCTGCTCGCGGAGTAAATATTCGGCGTACCTTCAGCATAACTGGACAGCTGTCTTGGGCAGTTGTAGGTTTTGGAGGCGATACCGTTCTGCAGATTGCTCCAGCTGCTGTAATAAGCAACCTTCAAATGATTGTTCGGTTCCTGTTCCCAAGCGACGACGAAACCGCCATCTGATGCGGCTTTAATTGCACCTTGCGTAGCGTTGTTGCCGGATGAGCCAGCGAGTGCGCGGATGAACGTCCAATTGAGCAGATCAGTTGATTTAGCGAGATTTAGTTTCGCTACGCCGGTCGTATAAGTATGATAAACGGCGAGAAATTGACCGGATACATAAGGGTTTGCGATGATTTTGGCCGTATCCATGTTGTTGCCCAGATTGTCTTTGGCATTGAACTTCTTAGCGACGGCGCCGGTGACGTTCGCAATTTTACCTTTGAGCTCTGCTCTGATTGGATCTGATGGAGGGGCGGCGAATACCTGTGTTGCGAATACAGCGCTAATCAATGCGACGGCTAACAGGAGACTGCCTAGTTTGCTTGTTCTCACCTTATCATCCCGCTTTCTTGGTTATGAAATGAATGAACTAATGATACACGGTTGCTGAGCTTTGCACGCCTTAATTGCGGTCTCCGTAATCCACCTCCTGCCAAGCATGTATTTAAATGATTTAACATGATCATTATATTGTTTAAAGCAACGCCTTAGAAGGTAAAATAACTAATAAAATGCATAAATGTTTGGTTGTGGGCAGGGGAGCATTTTTATTGCGTGCACCATGTTAGGTTGCTTTATAATCCAAGATGTTTATGATATATTTGATATAAAGGTACGTGCGGTGAAATAAATAGATAATGGGGGATTGGCTCATGAGTCAGGATAGAGAGCCTCTATATATTCAGATTCAAAATTATTTTAAGGACCTGATTATAACCAGGAAGCTGGTAGAGGATGATAAAATTCCGACGGAGAAGGACCTAATGGATCAGTTCGAGGTCAGTCGGATCACGGTTGTTAATGCATTGGCGGAGCTGGCGAAGGACGGCTGGATCTATCGCATACCGGGTAGAGGAAGCTTCATCAAAGGCATTCCGGAGACGCATATTGCGACTAGCGCAATTATTGAGGCCGCTGTACCGGAGCGGACAAGCTACCGGGCGAAGATTGGCCTGGTCTTTCCGTTCATCAACGATTACTTCGCGATCCGTCTTCTTCATGGGATCACGGAAATGCTGGAAGCGAGCAAGTATTCCGTGGTAGTGATGTTCACCTACAACTCCAAGGAGATGGAGAAGGAAGTCATTCGCGAACTGAAGAACAGCGTTGACGGATTGATTATTTTCCCGGTGGATGCGGAAGTGTACAACGAAGAAATTATCGCGCTGAAGATGCAGAACTACCCGTTCGTGCTGATTGATCGTCATCTGCCGGGCGTAGAAACGAATGTCGTATCCTCTGACAGTGTCCAAGCTTCGATATTGGCGGTTGATCATCTATGGAGTCTGGGTCACCGGAACATTGCGATCTGCTCGGACTCTCCGCTTATGACAGTATCGGTGGAGGAGCGGATTCAAGGCTATAACGAAGCGCTTAAGCAGAAAGGCGCACTCATTAACCCGGCACTGATTCTGACGGACTTCCATGTCAATGCTTCGCAAGAGATTGTAAATACACTATTCACGACATCAAGTGAGAACCAAACGGTATTGAACCAGGCTCACCCGCTGTACCGGTTTATTAAGAACCGGATGGCGACGGCTTACATTGCACTGAATTGTGCGCTTGGCGTCCACATCTTGTCGATTGCCAAGCAAGTCGGGCTGCGCGTGCCGGAGGATATCTCGATTATTACCTTCGATAACCCGAGTCCGCTGCTGGAGGAATTCAGCCTGCTGACGTACATCGACCAATCCGAGCAAGAAATCGGCAGAGAAGCCGCACGCTTGTTGTTGCAAGTGATAGACAATAGAGGCAAACAGCCAAGCTATAAGAAGATCAACCTGCAACCAAGCCTTGTCATTCGCAAAACAACAGGTCAGTTAAACTAAGCGGGCACAATATTCAAAATGAAGGACCGATAGCGCTGTGGATGCACCATTCACAGTACTGTCGGTTTTTTTTTGTAAAAATCAATTGACTACAATGATATAATTAATATAATTTATATTATAGTGATTAATAGGTGGAATGTTACGAATAAGACGAGGGGGTGACTGTCGCGACATCACTGGCCGGAATTGAGCATGCGATCGCTGTGGATGCCACGTTAATTGATAAAGCAAAGCAGATCGGATTGAAACAAATCCAAGATGGAAGTGATAAAAATGACAGTCGAATGTTTAATGAATATGGAACGAAGTCGTGCATGTATAACAGCGCTTCCACGGAAGACTGTTCCGCCATTATGAATGCGATATCAAGCTGGATGCACCGCGACTTGGCGCATGTCAAAGTCATTTCACTTGAAAAGTTATTCCAGCGAGTAAACCGTGATTTGAAACGAGAAGACAAATAAAGCGACATGGGAGGCGTGTGAATATGGAGAAGAGCAGTTTAACTGTGAGCGGCCAAGCTTCGCTGCAAAACAGCGTAAATGTGAGCAGTCAGTCAGCGCTGAAGAAATTCACCAAGAAACACCGAGATGCGATTATTGCCACGGTTATTTTAGGGCCAATGATATTGTGGTGGCTTGTGCTGTCGGGTTTTCCGATTCTATTCGGCTTCTTGCTTGGATTCTTTGAATGGATCGGCATTGCCGGCAGTCCGAAGTTCGTTGGCATCGATAACTACATTCGTTTCTTCCAAGATCCGCTGTATTACAATGCGCTCTGGAGATCGATATGGATGGGCGGCTTGGTGACGGTAGTGACCTTAACGGCCGGGTTCGGAGCAGCGCTGCTGATGAACATGCCCTTGTTCGGTAAAGGGGTCTATCGCTCCGTTTGGTACATTCCGGCCGTCACCTCCGCGGTTGCAACGACTCAAATTTTCAACATTCTTCTGGATACCAATAACGGCGTTATTAATAACTTTCTGAAATCGATTGGCAAGGAACCGATTATTTGGCAGTACTCCGTATTCTGGGGCGTGTTCTGGATCGTGGTGTACTCGGTATGGAAGGGCGTAGGCGGAGCTGCGCTCATCTGGCTTGCCGGTCTTCAATCCGTGGACCCGACATTGTACGAAGCGGCGGAAATCGACGGTGCCGGCCGCTGGGGCAAATTAATGAATGTCACGCTGCCCGGTTTGAAACCGATCGCAACCTACATCGTCATCACCAGCTTGATCGGAGCGATTCAAATTTACGAACAGGTCTTGTTCATGACAAACGGTGGTCCGTACGGACAGACTGAAGTGCTCGTGTTCCGGATTTACCGGGATGCCTTCTGGGATTTCAACATGGGAATGGCGGGAGCCTCATCGCTTGTCATGGCAGTTGTTGTATTCGCGGTAACGGTGCTCTATTATCGCTGGTCTACGAATTCGGACAGAAGCAATACAATCCCGTTGAAAAGGAGGAAGTAAACGATGGCAACAACAGCAGCAGAGATTCGGAAACAAGTCGCCGTTCAATTTAAGCCAACTCATCTATTCGCGCATATCGTTTTGTTCGGTGTCGGCCTTATATTGTTATATCCTTTAGTATTTATGGTATTGGCGGGTTTCTTTAGCAGAGCTGAGTTTACTTCATCCGTATTGGGACTGCTCCCGATACCGAAGGAGCCGACGCTGCGAAATTACTTAGTGCTGTTCTATGGATCGACTGAAGCGGGGGTACAGAAGTATTTCATTAACTCCTCGATTCGAACGGTTTATAACACCTTCTGGGCCTTATTGACCTCCTTCCTGGCGGGTTATGTATTCGCAAGGTTGAAATTTAAAGGGAAAGATCAGTTATTCTTGTTCTTGCTCGGTACGCAAATGATTCCGGGTACGATTGCCTTGATTCCCACTTATTTGGAGTATGCGAGATTTCCGTTTGCCGGAGGCAACCATATCTTTAATGGCGGTACAGGTATTCTGGACACATGGTGGGTATACCTCATCGGGGGGCCGAGCATTAATATCATGGGCGCTTTCCTGGTGAAGCAATCCATTGAGAAAATTCCGTTTGAATTGGATGAAGCGGCTAAAGTGGACGGTGCGAGTACGATCCGGATTATCTTTCAGCTGTTGTTACCGCTCCAGCTGCCGATTATGGCCTATATAGCAATTACGACCGCGCTTGGGACATGGAATGACTTTGCTACACCGTTCTTCTATACCTCAACAGACTCCTTGCAGACGCTTCCCGCCGCGATTACGAGGTTGTCGTCGGCTGCTGCGGGCCCGGCCGGAATACCGAACTGGCCGCTCATTATTACACTTGGACTAGGGGCAACCATTCCCGCGCTATTAATGTTCTTCTTTTTCCAAAAGTACATTGTGCAAGGCTTGGCCAACACAGGTATAAAAGGTTAAAATGTTTCTAAATAACATATTGAATATATTATATTAATATGTTATATTTCAGATGTAGCAAATAGTCGTCCACAAATGGAGGGGTTCATGTGAAATTAAAAAAGACCACAGCCTTGATGGGAACAGCGCTATTGATGGTTGCTCTGACGGCATGCGGCGCGAATAACAACAAAACCGCGGCAGAGAATGAGAAGCCAAGCAACACAGCGACAACGGAAACAAATGATGCAACGAATGAGGCGGCAAACTCAACGGAGAATACGCCTGCTGCTGCAGAACCTGTTACGCTTACTGTATTGAATGAAGGCGCTGTCGGCATTGGCGTGGGCTTAGTGGATGATTTGCTGGTTACGAAAGAGAAAGAACTGAAGGACGGCGGCACGGATATTGCCTATACGCCCGGCAGCCAATTTGAAGGCGCGGCATTCGGTCTTTATTATCAAAAATTCATCAGTACGAAATTGAAAGAAAAGAATATAAGCGTCAAAACCGAAGACTGGGGCTGGGGCGAGCCGCTGATCCAGAAAGAAACGGCAGGTTTCCTGGCTAAGAACATTCCGGATATCATCGTAGGCGAAACGCAAATGCCAGGTTTTGCTCAACAAGGTTTGCTCGAGGCGTTCCCGGACGATATGGCAGCGGAGATTCGCGAGAAGCTTGCTCCTGCGGCATGGAAACCGATGGAGATCGACGGTAAAATCTACGGATTGGCTTCCCAGCCGGGTGTAAGCAGCTTGTTCTGGAATAAGAAATTGGTGAAAGAAGCAGGCTTGGATCCCGAGAAAGCAATCACGACTTGGGCTGAGCTTGTAGATAACGCGAAGAAAGTAACGGATGCGGGCAAAGGCAAATTCTACGGCGGCGGCGTATATGGCGCTCCTAACTTCGGCGGTTACCTTCGCTATGGTGCACTGGTTGCCATCAACGGCGGAACGTTTGCCGATGCGAATGGACTACCGACATTCAATTCCGATGCTAACGTTGAAGTAATCGAGCTTCTGAGAGCGCTGAACGCTAACCATCCTGCCGGTTTGATGCTGAACAACAACGAAGGTACATACTTCGATGCTTGGAATAAAGGTCAATTGGCATACCTGATTGACGGCCCATGGCGTGCGCAAGAATGTAAGAACGTTGGCTTGGAGTGCGGTATGGCGCCGATTCCGTTGTCGCCTAACGGCAAGCCGGGTAACGTGACGATCGGAGCTGCTTTCCACTCCGTTCCTGTAGATGCTAAGAATAAAGAAGCGGCATTTGATTACATCAGAGCGATGTACAGCACGGAAGTGCAGCAGCTGATTGCAGATTCCAACACTCGCTCGCCGATTCTGAAAGAAATCGCGGAGACGGATGACTATAAAACGAAGCATCCGGAAATGTATCTGCACTATCAAGCGATGGTCGGCAACGTTCAAGGTCTTCCAACCTTTGCGAAAGACAACTCGAAGGCTTGGCAAATCTTCGGTGATGCAGCAGTGAAATCGCTTATGACGGATGGCGACATCAAAGCCATTATGGATGACGCTCAGAAGAGAGCTGAACTGGTAACCAAATAAATAGAAACAAAGACGAAGAGGACTGTTTTTGTCAGTCCTCTTTCTCCATAAACTTTCAGGAAATTGGGAGGGACCGTAATGCCCTACGAAACAAAGAAGATAATGCTGGATAAGGCAAAAGGGCTCTTGCCGAGAATTCGAAACGCCATCTATGAACCAATTGCAGCTTTGACGGTTTCAGCATGGGTGACTAAGGAGCCTGTACCTTATTCAGAGCGTACGTCCGGAGTATACATGAATGTGAAGCCGGGCGATAAATGGGGAAATTTATGGGATTGCGCTTGGTTCCGCTTCGAAGGCTGCGTACCTGAGAGTGCTGCAGGGAAAAAGGTTGTTCTGCTTATTGATGTGAACGGTGAGCTGTGCTTGGTCGATAACGAAGGATCGCCGTATCAAGGGCTTACCAACATTAACTCCGAATTTGATTTCAGCCTGGGACTGCCGGGCAAACGCGTGGTGGATGTCAGTGAATCTGCTGCCGGAGAATCGATCCATCTGTGGGCCGATGCAGGCTGCAACGACTTATTCGGCAAGTATCGCAGCGGTACGCTCAAAGAAGCGGATATTGCGATATGCAACGACGAAACACGCCGCCTCTATTATGACTTTGAGGTGCTGCTGGAGCTGGCTGAGCAAGTGCCCGATGCCAGCGCAAGGAAAGACCGGGTCATTCAGAGCTTGTACGAATCTGCGCTTGTGCTTGAAGTCATTAATGAAGAAACCGTTGCGACAGCTAGGGAGATTCTGGGCAAGCAGCTTGCCAAGCGCGGAGGAGATCCGACCGTGACGGTTAGCGCTATCGGGCATGCGCATATGGACTTGGCATGGCTATGGCCGATTCGGGAGACGATTCGCAAAGGAGCGAGGACGTTCTCGACCGTTCTTCGCAACATGGAGAAGTATCCCGATTATGTATTCGGCGCGAGCCAGCCGCAGCTGTATCAATGGATGAAAGAGTATTATCCGACACTCTACGAACAGATCAAGGAGAGAGTGAAGGAAGGGCGCTGGGAAGTGCAAGGCGCGATGTGGGTGGAGCCGGATACGAATATTTCCGGCGGTGAAGCCCTGGTTAGGCAGATTCTGTATGGAAAGAAGTTTTTCCAAGAAGAGTTCGGCCAGGAGATGAAAGTGCTGTGGCTTCCGGATGTATTCGGCTATAACGCGAGTCTTCCTCAGCTTCTGAAGAAGTCCGGCGTGGACTATATGATGACGCAGAAGCTGTCATGGAGCGTATACAATACGCATCCGCATCATAGTTTTCATTGGGAAGGTATTGACGGCAGCAAAGTGCTTGCCCATCTGCCGCCCGAAGATACCTATAACAGCCCCGGGGCACCGAGATCGCTTGCCAAGATTGAGAGCCACTATCTGGACCGCAACGTTTCCGAGCATGCGTTAATGTTATTTGGCATCGGCGATGGCGGCGGCGGCCCCGGTGAAGAGCACTTGGAACGTTTGGCGCGCGAGCATAATCTGCTCGGACTGCCGCCGGTCGTGCAGGAATCTTCGCTATCCTTCTTCGAGAAGCTGGCGCAGGAAGGGCCGCGGTTCCAAACCTACCGGGGTGAGCTGTATCTGGAGAAGCATCAAGGGACGCTGACGTCGCAAGCGAGAAACAAATGGTATAACCGCAAAATGGAAAAGTCGCTGCGTGAGCTGGAATTTGCCGCATCACTGGCACTGGCGCTCGGCGAGCAGGCGTATCCTTCGGAGGAATTGGATGAAATATGGAAAGAAGTTTTGTTATATCAATTCCATGATATCCTGCCGGGCTCTTCGATTACGCGTGTATTCGATGAATCGCTGGCCCGTTATGAAATCCTTCATACCCGAGTGGCCGAGATGATCGAGCAAACCTATGCGAATGTTGCGGGGCTGTCCGGCATAGCCGGCGGACAGGCGGTCGTTGTCAATTCGCTGCCATGGGAACGTGAGGAACGGGTGGAACGAAACGGCGTCCAATACGCCGTGAAGGTGCCGTCAATGGGCTTTATCGCGCTCTCGGAAGAGCTGCGCAGCAACGAGAACGACAACCGGGAGCTGCATGCAGATGAAGCTTCCCTCGAGAACCGTAATCTGCGCGTCGCGTTTGCTCCGGATGGAAGCATTCTATCGATCTATGACAAAGTCGCGGGCAGAGAATCCATTGAAGCCGGCAAGAAGGCTAATGTGCTGACCATCTATCATGACAAAGGCGATGCATGGGATTTCCCGCGCGATTACCGAGATACAATAGCGGGCACGATGCAGCTTGAAAGCGCCGCGGCCTCCATTCAAGGCTCGAATGCGGTGCTTGTGCAAACCTATCGGTATGGCGAATCTTCCATGGAGCAGCGCATCGTATTAGCTGAAGACGGCACGACGATTCGGTTTGAAACGAAAGTGGATTGGCAGGAGTCGGAGAAAATGCTTCGCACTTCCTTCCCGGTCAGCGTGATGTCGGAGCAAGTCAATTGCGAGATTCAGTTCGGCTATTTGAAACGGCCAACAACGCGCAATACGATGGTAGAGTTCGTTAGGGATGAAATTTGCGCACATCAATATATAGATTTATCGCAGCCTGATTATGGTGTCGCGCTGCTTAGCGACAGCAAGTACGGCTACAGTGCGGAGAGAAATGTGCTGGATATGAATTTGCTGCGCAGCCCCGGTTACCCGGATCCTGCCTGCGACCGCGCCGAGCATAAGTTCGTTTATGCGATCTATCCGCATCAGGGAGATTTCGTACAGGCGAAGGTTTACCGTAAAGGCTATGAATTGAATACGCCGCTTACCGTTGTGCAATCGGATAGTGCGGAGACAGCAACAGGTCGTTCGGATCTCCGTTCCCTGATTCAAATCGATAATCCGGACGTGATGGTCGAGGCGGTGAAGAAAGCGGAGGATAGCGAGCATCTGATCATTCGGTTGTACGAGGCTTCAGGCACACGGGCTAAGGCGAAGGTGAATTTCGGTTTGACTTGTGCAGCTATCGAGGAGACCGATCTGCTGGAGAATCCGATTGCTCTGTTGCAGGAGAAGTCTAGTTCGGCAGCGTTAACCTTCCAGCCTTTTGAGATTAAGACGCTTCGCATAAAGTGGAATGCATAACCGGAAAGGGAAGGGCGGACCTTCCCTTTTATTTTTACTTTTAAAAGGAGGCATGCAGCCGTGTCCTTGATTTCAAGAGATCGTTCGAACGAAGTAACCGGTTTTCAGGAGGGAGGACCGTACCATCCGTCGTATGATTTGCAGACTGACTTTGTTATGGTGTATGGGATTCGCGGGGACTTGAAGGAACGCATTCGCGCGTGGAAGGACAAGAGTTATGTCGTACATTTGATGACCGGTGTCTCTTGGGGCGGCTATCAGCATTATTTGAACGGCGAAGTGGACGGCAGGACGCACTGGGATGAAGCGCAGAAGAATCGCAGAAACGAGCACATCATTCACGGGACCTCCGTGGATATTCCTTATATGGTGCCGACCATTGCGTATGCGGATTTCCTAACGGAGCAGATTCGCGTAGCGGTTGATGCAGGCGTAGAAGCGATCCATCTGGAGGAGCCGGAGTTCTGGGTGGAAGGCGGTTATTCGGACGCGTTCAAACGGGAGTGGGAAATCTACTATCGGGAGCCATGGCAGCCCCCGCATGCGACGGTAGATGCGCAGTATCGGGCCTCGAAGCTGAAAGTGCATCTCTATGCCCGTACGCTGGATCGGATTTGCAATACGCTGAAGGAATATGCGAAGGTCAAATATGACCGGAATATACGTTTCTATGTGCCCACGCATAGCCTGATTAACTATACGCAGTGGCGGATTGTCAGTCCGGAGTCGAAGCTGCTCGAGCTGCCGGGCGTTGATGGTTACATTGCGCAGGTGTGGACGGGAACGGCTCAGACGCCGAATGTCTATAACGGCGTGCGCAAGGAACGTACCTTCGAGACGGCTTTTCTGGAATACGGCATTATGCAGGAGCTTGTTCGCGGCACGGACCGCCGGATGTGGTTCTTGCATGATCCGATTGCCGATGATCCGAAGCATACTTGGGAGGACTACCGCCAGAATTATATCCGGACCTTGGTGGCTTCGCTTCTCCATCCGCATGTGAGCCGCTATGAGGTGTGTCCTTGGCCGAGACGAATCTATCAAGGTACATATCCGAAGCAAGGCGAAGAGGGGCGCGTGAACATTCCGGCTGCTTATGCGACAGAACTGCAGGTGGTGCTGAATACGCTGGCGGACATGGATCAGCCGGATACGGAATGGTTGACCTCGAATTTGCAAATCGGCGTGCTGCTGGCGGATTCCGCCATGTTCCAGCGCAATCATCCGGATTGGAGCGAAGAGGCGACCGCATTCAAATATGACGGTACGGAAGTGGCTTCGGCGCTCGGAAGCGAGTTTATGGAGCTGCTCGATTGGTCGCCCTTCTATGGGTTGACCTTGCCTTTGTTGAAACACGGAGCGGCCGTGCGTCCTGTTCAGCTTGATAATGCCGGTCGGTTCGCGGGTTATCTCGATGACTACAAAGCGCTTGTGCTTAGCTATGAATATATGAAGCCGGAATCAGCGGGTCTTCATAACGTATTGGCTGAATGGGTAAAAGATGGAGGAGCCCTCGTCTATGTAGGGGACGGAAGCGACGACTTCCATCGGGTTCGTGAATGGTGGAACCAGGGAACGAAGAAATATGCCTCCCCAATGGAGCATCTATTCACGTGTCTGGGCTTGGAAGCCTCCTTGCAGCCCGGTGTTTATTCCGTTGGCCAAGGAAGTTTGGCTTATTTGAACGTTCATCCTGCGCAGTGTGCTCTTCAAGCCGACGTGGCCGACCAGCTGCGTTCGACGGTCAGGGAGGCGCTTGCGGCAGCGGGAAGCTCGCAAGGGCAGGATGCTGTTGCTTCGCAGCAATGGGATACGATGAACAGCATGGCGCTGCGCCGCGGCCCTTATGTCGTAGCTGCCGTGCTGGAAGAATCGGTCGACGCGCTGCCGTTCGTGCTGAACGGCATGTATGTGGATTTGCTGAACGCCGACCTCCCTGTGCTTCATGAGGTTGCGATAGCGCCTGGGCAGCAAGCGCTGCTCTATGATCTGAGCAGAGCCGGAAATGGCGTGCGGCTCGTTGCGGCGGCATCCAGAATCGATGCCGTCGAGGAGCGGGACAACGGGTTTGCGTTCGTGGCTCGAGGACCGGAAGGGATTCAAGCTTCTGCGCGCTTCCGCTGCCCGCGTAAGCCGGAGCAGGTTGTTCTGGGTGCTGCGGATGGTTCGAAGTCGCAAGGCGCTTACGTCTGGGATGAGGCGAGCGAGACGGTGCTGCTTCGTTATGATAACAGCCCTAACGGCGTTCAGGTGGAGATATTGTGGTAGACGCTTTATGAAATAATCTAGTGTATTCATTGTACATGGAAAAGACCGATGCCTCTTGTGGCTCGGTCTTTTTTTTGGTGTTTGTCGTTTAGGGGGACGGGGAGTCCTGAATGTAGGGCTTGCTGTTTATTTTTATGGGAAATTTTGTCGAAACGATTGTGTTATTATAAAAGATATATTAAATATATACATGAGGTTAAAGTTCTGGTTCGCTACGAGCTGCTGCTGTTAAGGAGGTGTGACTGCTAGCGTCTAGGACGGTTTTACAATCCCATTATGGAGAGGTGTAAGTAAATATGATCCGAAAGCTAACCGCAATCAGTCTGGCTTTAGTTTGCACAATGTCATTCTCATCCGGCACTTTTGCCGAGTCTCCTCAGGACAAATCTGCGGAGCCCCAGAATGCTGCAAACCAATCTGCGAGCAATTCATCCATCTCTTGGCCGAAGGATCAAATGCTCCCCAATTTCAAACAGGCGAAGCAACTGGATGTTGCTGATATTTATGACGCTCCGGGAGACATTAAGCTGTTGTTCAGTACGTTGCAGGGCATTGTGAATCGGCAGCAGCCGCGGATTTACCTGCTTGAGAACAAAGAAGAAGGTAAATTCAAATGGCTTAACGACCTGGATGTAAACTACCGTGTTTATGACAGCTACTGGGATATTCTGAAGCGCTATAAAGGCGAAGTCAAAGGCATCATTATTTACGATCCAGCCGTCCCGGATTCAATTAACGTTGCTACTACGCTGGCGGGGCTAAAAGGCGGCGTGGCTGTAAGCCCAGAGCTTGCCGAACAGTTGAAAGCTGCTCCATATAACCTAAGTGTGATTGAGGATCTGCAGGGGAAATTTAAAGACCGGTTAGATGCTTACACGTGGCAGTATGAGAACCTATGGAAAGATGCGACGCACAGGATGATCGTCGGACTTAGTCCGGATACAACCGCGCGCGTACCGGTTGAACAGCCGGATCGTTTCGAAACAGTCGCGCAGGAGCCGACGGAAGAGCGTGATGCAGCGAATCGCAAAGTATACGACCTTGATTTGAGCAAATATTTGAGCAAGCCTGATGTTTATGTGAAATTCGGGGATGCTTTCCCGGCTGACGGATGGGGTGCTGCGGTGCATGAGATCACCGTGAAAGCGGATGGCCAAGTCATCGCGCATTTCCTTCCGGGTAAGCCTGAGGAAGAGCCGTTCCTCTACGATCCGCAAAGCTCGCAAGTTTCGGATGGCAGCGGCGGTCATCGTTTTGCCGATAACGGACGTTACTTCACGTATAAATTCACGCCGCCGGCCGGAACGAAGGAGCTGGTTGTATCCGCGGACATGTGGAACCAATACAAAGTAAGTGCCAGCAATGAGAAGCCGTTCACTTCGCTGACGAAGGAGCCGTATGGATACCTGCGCGACTACGCGGTTGCTAATAAAGCAATGGTGTTCTGGCTCGATTCCAATGTTCCGGAGCAGAAGGCGCTCTTTGAGAAAATTCTCTCGGATGTGAAACCGGGCACGCCTTACCTGGGTTGGTTCAACAATGATGTGGAAGGCGAGTTCAACGGCGTTGAAATCACTTCCAACCACGGTGTTTATGTCTTAGCGGCAGACTGGTTCAGCAATTTGACCGTGTTCTCCGGTTCCAAGCCGAAGGACGTGAAGTCGAAAGAGCCGGCTCCGGTGAAGCTGGAGAACAAAATCTATGTCTCTTATACGTTCAGTGAAGGGGACAACCTTCAATATAACCAACACCGGATGCGCATTCTGTGGGACGACCCAAGCCGCGGCCAAGTGCCGATCAACTGGACATCCAGCCCGCTGTTATACGATGCTGCTCCCGTAATGCTGAACTACTTCCAGAGTACGGCGACAGCGAATGATCAAATTATCGCCGGACCTTCCGGTGCCGGATACTTCTACCCGGATGCTTGGCCGGACAGCTCTTTCGCGGATTTCCTGAAGAGCAGCAAGAAGTATCTGAAACAGACCGGAATGGACATTCCTTATATCCTTAACCGCGTAGACGGGCAGAATATTCCGCTCAGCGATGCTAAGAGCACGGCATACCGCAAGGAGTACAATCCATCAGGGGTATTCTTAAGCTGGGGAGATACTACCGAAGTGCAAATCAGCAATGGATTGCCGGTTTCGACAATCCGAGGCATTAGCGCCGTGAGCGAAGGCAAGAAGATTCTCGCCGATGCCAAAGCGAAATGGGATGGCAAATCGCCGCTCTTCATCTCGCTTGGTCTGCTGGCTTGGAGCTTGACGCCTACGGACGTTGTTGCCATTACCGATTCTCTCGGACCGGAATATGACGTCGTCCTGGCGGACCAGTACTTCTCGCTGATTCGTCAAGCGAACAAAATGCCTAGCAAGCCGTAGCGCGTGAGGACCACTGCAGAAGCAGTGGTCCTTTTTTATGCTTCATGAACAAAACTTTAACGGTTGCCAGTGTGGTTATTTTATGAATAATAGCCTTCTTGAAAGGCTAACGGTTGCGACGGACGTTATTTGCAGCAAAATCGTCGATTGCCAGTGGAAAACGTTCCAATAAGCGCTCTGGCAACCGTTAGCATATAAAAAAGGTCGGTATAGGCCAAATAACCGCTGCCACAACCGTTAGCGTTAGACTTGGAAAGCGACAAAGCATACACTCATCGCCAAATAGGATTTTCCCTATGGAGATTTCGTTTACCGATAAGCGGTTGAACTATAAAAGGCTTCCCGCCACCGTTCATCCGAACGTGAGGGAAGCCTCTTTTATTACCATGTTTTACTAGTTTATGTCAACAATAATCTACCAATTTGAATCGATATTTCAAATTTGGCAAATCGATTTATACTAATACTATAAGAACAGCTGCCAAAGGGGTAAGCCGAGGTCCATGGACGACGTTCAGCGCATGATCGAAGAATTGAAGAAGGAAATACCGGAATTACGTGAGGTGCCGACTGAGGAATTGATTGCGTTCATTCAGAATGCGATCATCATGTCGTTTCTTCAAAAACCAACTGAATGATCTTCTCCAGCTTCTCTCGGGTTCGCTCTCTGGTCAGATCAATGTTGTAGCGCTGCACGAGGTCCTTAATGATGATCTCCTCTTGGGTAGAAGCCATCGGCGTATGAGCGAATTCTTTGCCGGTCGTGAGCCAATCCACGCTAACCTCGAAGAATGCTGCTATATGGGATGTCATATCATGGCCGGGCTCACGTTTATTCGTCTCGTACATCCCTAACGTGCTTTTCCCGATCGATAATAACTTCGAAAACTCCTCTTGCGACAACCCCTTACGATGCCTCAAGTAAGACAGGCGTTCTCCGAACGTACGCATCCGTTCACCTCCATGACGTCATCCAATCATTTGCTATTATAGCTTACAACCTATTGTCGAGGAAAATCGGACTCGAAAAGAGTCTTTTGTTATTTACAATCACGTAATGTGAACATATACTAATAGCTATAAAAGTCGCATTATGTGATTGTGATAGGAGGTAGAATGCAATAGGTGGTCAACAAAAGCAACGAGAGAACGGATTCCATTTATGTCTACTGCGTCAAAATGGAACCGGTCAACAACCAGGTGATTTGCCGAAATTTGAATTTGGCCACAGAAGTACTATACATGGGGGTAACGCCGCAATTAAGGGGGAAGTCGAGCTATAAGCCCGGAATTCCGATGTTTGTCACGATGGATGGCGTCTACCTGCAATTAGTCAATGTGGAACACTATAAGCGGGTATTGACCCCGCTTGGCTATGATTTGTTCCATCCATCCTGTCTCGTTAATGTACCGCTCGTGGACCGAATTGAGGTAGGGTTGTACGGCAACGATGCCTTTTTCAAGGGAGATGCGGGAATAAGCGTGCCGATTTCGAAAGCAAAGATTAAGAAATACTCTCATCTGCTGGTTAAGGTGAACTGATGGTTTCCATGCATGACACAAAACAATACAAAGGCTTCTCACCCGCGTTCACCGGAACGTTGGAAGTGGGAAGCCTTTGTTTGCTATATCGTTATCTCGACGATGAACTCTCGCCAAGGACGACCTTGGTCGCCAGTCGCACCGTTTCGAACGCTCGGTCAGGCTTGCTCATGCGGGTGAGCAGCTGCTCGGTTGCCCGCTGCCCGAGCTGGTACTCGTCGAGTGCGACGGTGGTAAGGGTGAAGCCGAGAAACTCGGCTTCGCTAATCTGATCGAATCCCGTAACCGCGATATCGCGAGGGACCGCCTTGCCGATTTCCTTGAGGTATTTGATGACATGAAGGGCGATTTTATCATTCGCGCAAACGAAGGCGGTCGGCAGCTTCGGCAAATCCTTCATAGAACGTGCTATTCCTTCGTAGTTCTGATAGCTCTCCGCGTTCGGCACCGTAATGCAGAAGGATGGCTGGATAGGCAAATTGCCATCGAAATGTGCACGCTGGAATCCAAACCATCGCTCCATGAAGCTGCGGCAGGAGTGAATTTCGCCGATAAATCCAATCTCCGTATGGCCGAGATTCATCAGATGCCTTGTAATCTGGTAGATGCTGTCTTCATTCTCCATAAAGACGACATCGGCCCGTAAATCGGACAGCCGTGTATCAGGATGGATGTTAATGAACGCCTTCGGATGCGGAAGAGCCATCAGTTTCTCTGTATAAGGCTTGTCGAAGCTGCCTGCTACGATAAATCCGGCAATGTCACTTGCGAGCAGGGCCGGCAGCTCAAGCGCTTCAATATCTTCATTTTTAATAAAACTAAGCTTCATCTCATAGCCGCTATGGCTGATCATCTGCTCGACGCCGCTTAAGACATTCAACCAGAAGCCTGTCCCATGATTAATCTGGCTCTTGGTGATATACGCGATGCTCCGGGCCTTGCCTGCGGATTCGGCAGCAGCAGTACCACCGCCGACGGACAGCTTGACCTTCTTATAACCCATGGCGATGGCGTGGTCCACCACCCGCTTTCGCGTTTCGACGGTAATGCTGGGATGACCGTTAAGCGCCTTGGAAACCGTGTTCCGGGAAAGGCCGAGTGCTAGGGAAATATCGCTGGTCGTAATTTTTCTACTCACGGCAATCCATCCTTCGAAGTTGAGATCTCTCTTTTTATTGTAAGTTAGCCATGTTTTTTGTCAATAAACAAAACATCATTTTTGTAACTAAACAAATATTTGGACAAACATAGGCTTAACAATTGGTAAATTCGAAAATTGCATATTTACAGCCATATTTTATATCGCCTATAATCGGAATCACGAAAGAGTCGATTGATGAAAATAGAAATTGTAACGTTATGTGTTACAAAATTAAATGAAATGTAACCTACTAAGTTACAAAGTGGATTCCTTGACGGAGTCTCTATTTCCCACAATAATGTAAGCGCTTCACGTTAGCGAGAGGGGGAGTTCTAGCGAGAATGTCAATGCTGGGCTTAAGGAATTTACTAAAACTACATTAGTTGGGGTGAATGAAGAATGATCAAGCTTCGTAAACAAATCGCCTTATTCCTCATCATGTCTATGCTGGCAGCCTTGCTTATCGTACCTGTTAGCGCAGACGCGGCGGCAGATACGGCACAATTCAATTTCGAGACCAATACACAAGGTTTTGTAGGAACAACAGGGGCGACGCTGGCCGTCAGCACGGAGAAAGCCTACCAAGGCAATCAATCCATGAAAATGACACTGAACGTTACAGGCTCCCAAGGACCCTTCGCGAAACTGAGCTCACCTACCGGACTAACTGCAGGAAGCACGTATGAATTTCATATTTGGGTACCGAGCGGTGCAAGCATCGCAGGCGTTCAGCCTTATATGATGGACAGCACCTGGTCATGGACAGGCAACTTCGTACCGTACAACAATTTGACGAAGGATGCATGGAACACGCTGACACTGACCATTCCTGCAGGTGCCAAGACGCCTTTCAATGAGTTTGGCGTGCAAGTGCAATCCAGCGGCGACTTTGCGGGCAGCGTATATATCGACAGCATCGGTATTCTCGGCGGAACGCCTATTGAAGTTCCGAATCCCGCGGGCTTAAGCGATCTTCGCATCAATGGCACTACTGTAGCCGGCTTCACCAGCAAAGACCTCTCTTATATCGCACACGTTCCGAACGGTACAACTTCAGCTGCTGTAACGGCAACAACTATCGCCGCTGATGCAACTGTAACAATTACCGGAGGCAGCAATCTTGCCGTTGGCGAGAATGCGGTTACGGTAGAGGTAACGGCGAAGGATCTAACCAAGCAGACGTATACGGTTAAACTGATCCGCGATCTTCCTTCAAGCCAAGGCAACCGGATTACGGTACAAGGCACGGAGTTCTATGCCGGCCATGAGCGCATTTGGTTTAACGGAGCCAATACGCCTTGGGATAACTGGAATGATTTTGGCGGCGATTTCGACTACGACTTCTGGGATACCCACTTTGCGCTGCTGCATGCTAACGGCGTGAATGCCTCCCGCGTTTGGATTACTTCCAATGGAGAAGTCGGCATCAACATCGATGCTGAAGGGCATGTGTCAGGCGCGACTGCGGCACATTGGAATGACCTGGACAGCTTGTTCTACCTGGCTCAGAAGCATGGCGTCTACATCATGGCGACACTGCTTTCTTTCGACCATATGAAGAACTCCCATCCGAGCTACGACAGCTGGAGAAAGATGCTGATGAGCGAGGCTAATATCGACTCCTACGTCAGCAACTACGTTATTCCGTTCACGAACCGGTACAAAGACAACCCTTATCTGTGGTCGATCGACTTTATGAACGAGCCGGATTGGGTGTTCGAGGAAAGCAAGCTCCCTTGGGAGAATCTGCAGTCCCTCTTCGCCAAAATGAGCGTAGGCGTTCACGCTAACAGCAATGTGCTTACAACAGTAGGCGTCGCGATGATCAAATACAACAGCGACACCTGTACCGAAGGATGCCAAGGCAATAAAGTCGGCGACAACGCGTTGATGGCCAGAGTCGGCGGCAACCCGCAGGCTAAGCTTGATTTCTGGTCGCCGCATTACTACGACTGGATGGGTCAATATTGGGGAAACCCGATGTACATGACGCCGGAGCAGTTCGGATTGTCAGCGGATCGTCCCGCAGTTATTGGCGAGACCGCTGCACTTGGCACGGCAGGACATACGCTCACGCAAGATTATGCCAGTGCCTATGCGAATGGCTGGCAAGGCATGATGCCATGGACCTCCAACGGCGTGGACGGACTTGGTGATATTACAAGAGTTGGTCCGGCAGCAAGCAGCTTCTACAATCAACATCCTGACTTGGTGTTCCCGTCCGGCATTTCCAAGAACGCTAACCTCAGTGACCTGAAAGTCGATGGTGTCACGGTTGCAGATTTCTCGGCGGATACGCTGTCTTATTCCGTGCAGGTGCCGAACGAAACGATTTCCGTAGAAGTGACGGCTGCTGCAGCAGATGCTTATGCAACCGTTGCTGTTAGCGGCGGATCGGCGCTCGCGATTGGCGACAACACAGTTACCGTAACGGTTACAGCGGAGAACGGCAGTACGAAGGTGTATTCACTGACCGTGAACCGTCCTAAATCCAGCAACGCAAAGCTAAGCGACCTGCGCTTGAACGGCAATACGATAGCAGGCTTCACGCCTGGGCAGCAGACCTATTCGATCACGGTGCCGTTTGACACGCTAGCGGTATATGCAACGGCAAAAGCGTCCGATTCGAAGGCGAAGGTTGTAATCGACAAGCCGCTCACGCTGGTCATTGGCACGAACCTAGTCATGGTTCATGTAACGGCCGAAGACGGCACAAAGCAAACCTACACGATTACGGTTACGCGCGCTAAATCAAGCAACGCAAACCTAAGCTTGCTATTCATTGACGGGAAACCGGTTCCCGGCTTCTCGCCCGACAAGCTCACTTACAAGGTAAACGTTTCTAAGGGCACGAAGTCGGTTAAAGTTACCGCGCTGCCGACATTCCCTACGGCCAAAGTAGCTATTACCGGCGGCAGCGGCTTGGTGAAAGGCAACAATACGGTGACGGTGAAAGTAACGGCACCGGACGGGACAACGCAGCAAACCTACACGTTAACCGTCGTCCGCGGTTAATCCGAATCCATCAAAGTTTTATTTTCCGGGAGGTATCGAACAGTCAGCATAGAGCCGGTTTAAAGACGGAGGCCTTTCTTTGAGAGGGGGGATGTCTGATGAAACTGCCAGCATTGCCATACTAGCCGTTTAGCTAACGCAAGAGATGACTACCCAATTCTAATGAACATGGGAGTGATTGGAATGCAGTTAACGACTCGTCGGACTTTATCCTTGCTTATGGTTATGTGTATGCTCGCAACGTTGCTGACGCTCGTACCGAAGAGGGCCAACGCTGCATTCGGGGACCGGATTACGGTTTCCGGAACGCAGTTTATGGCCGGCGGCAAGCGCATCTGGATGAATGCCGCGAATACGCCATGGAATTCCTGGAATGATTTTGGCGGCAGCTTCAATGCCACCTGGTGGGGCAATCATTTCAAGGCGCTGCACGATAACGGCGTCAACGCAACGCGGGTTTGGATTACATGCGACGGTGAAGTCGGCATTAACATCGCGGCGGACGGCACCGTATCCGGCGCTACGGCGGCGCATTGGAGCAACCTCGATACGCTGTTCCAGCTGGCGCAGCAGAACGGCATCTATATTATGGCAACGCTCATCTCGTTCGACCATTTCAAGAACACCCACTCGGGCCATACGAAATGGCGGAACATGATTAACAGCAGCAGCAAGACGGACACTTTTGTCAATAACTACATCATTCCGTTCGTGAACCGCTACAAAAACAATCCGTACCTCTGGTCGATCGATCTTACCAATGAGCCGGACTGGATCTATGAGGATGCCGCGGCAGGACAGCTGCCTTGGAATGTGCTTCAGCGTTACTTTGCCAAAGCTGCGGTGGCGATTCACAACAACAGCCAAATTCTCGTGACGGTCGGCATGGCGATGATCAAGTATAACAGCGATACCGTATCCGGCGCACAAGGCAACAAAATCAGCAATGCGGCGCTGCAGGCCCAAGTGAACAACACAAAGGCGAAGGTCGACTTCTACTCGGTGCACTATTACGACTGGATGGGTCAGTATTGGGGCAATCCGTTCTACATGTCGCCTGCATCCTACGGCCTCGAAACTAGCAAGCCGGCGATGCTTGGCGAAACGCCGGGAGTAGGAACATCCGGGCATACGCTGACGCAGGATTACGAGAACGGCTACTTGAACGGCTGGCAGGGAGCGCAGGCTTGGACCTCGAACGGGGTTGATTCGGCCGGCAACTTCAGCACGCTAACGCCTGCGACGAATGCGTTCCGCAACAACCATACCGCATTGGTATTCCCGTCATAAGCGCATTACAGCAGCATCAATCAAAGGCTGGCCCTTGGTCCGAATGGACCAAGGCCAGCCTTGCTTCTTAGGAGGGAACGCGAAAGCTGTAAAATTATGTATGATCGTGGCGGATTGACGGTTCCCTTTTACATTCCTTACAATAATAACAATCAATGGAAACTAATCATCAGGAGCGGGGGAACCACAAATTGCTGCCGAAATCATCGTACTCTTTAAAGAACAGGGCGTATTTTTTCCTAATCCTCAGCTCAATCATTCCGTTATCGCTAATCGGCTATATCTCCTATGTATCTATGATTTCCTTGCTGAACACGAATATCGATGATGGCATTCACAGCAATATGAAGCAGTTTCAAATTAGCGTTGACCATGTGTTCTCGAATTTAGAAGATTCGGCGCTCCAGCTTGCGATGTATAACGGACGAGTGGCGGATGATATTGAGACTTTTATCGATACCAAAGATATCTTGACCAAATACGAGAAGAAGAAAGCGGTCATTGAAAGCATCTCGCTCATTAATGCCGCGAAGCCGGACCTTGGGCTCATTTTCTTCTATTATGCCAACAAGAATCAGGTCATGTTCGAGAATCAGAGCGTGACGGAGGGATTTAGCCTAGAGCTGCTGCCCAAGCTTGCGGATGGCATTAACGCCAACTTCTATGGTCCCCATATGACGGTAAAATCGGCGAAGGATATGCAGGTTTTCTCCATCGCACGCAAGGTGAACCTCATTGAGGGAGCCGATTTATACGTTTATGTCGAGACCGGCATTAAGCTGTTTGAAGATCTCTTGAAATCGCAGCAGTACAAGCTGGATGTATCCTCCATTCTGCTGAACGATAAGGGACAGGTCATGTACAGCCAGCGTCCGGAGGATTTCGCGATCGGCGAGCGAATCGATGTCAAGCAGCTCAGCAGTACGAGCAAATCCGATACGATCAAGCAAGGCTATTATGTCTTCTCGCAGAAGGGCGAGCAGGGATGGTATATTCTCTCCGCCGTGAAGACGAAAGCCTACAGCGCGGACGTCAAGAAGTGGATCGGCAAATTCGCGCTGTTCGCCGCACTGTCGATTGTCATCAGCTTGTTTCTGGGGCTCTCCATATGGAGAATTGTCTCGCGGCCGCTGCGGACCATTAACAGAGAGATTATTTTGCTGGCGCACAACAAATTTAATTCCAAGGTGAAGATGACCGGAATCGTAGAGTTCGATCGTTTGCTGGAGCAGTTTAACGATATGAAAATCAAAATTTCGGACTTGTTCAAGGAGCTGGAGGAGAAGGAGCGCAAGAAGCGAGTCATTGAGGTGGAGAAGATCCTGCATCAAATTAATCCTCACTTCTTGCATAATACGCTGAACACCGTCCAGTGGCTGGCCAGAATGAACGGGCAGGACGAGATTGACCGTCTGGTCGCCTTATTCACGAGGGTGCTTCACTATAATCTGGGCAAGGAAGGCGGCATCGTCTCCTTGAACGAGGAAGTGGAGGCGCTTCAGAACTATGTGGATTTGCAGCGAATTCGGTATGCCTATCATTTTGACGTGCAAATTGTCGTAGATCCTGCGCTCGGTGACGTCAGTATCCCGCGGTTTATCATGCAGCCGATTGTCGAGAATGCCATCTACCATGGACTCAAAGATGAAAGCGGATCCATTAAGATCGCCGTATATGAGCAGGACAAGCAGTTGATTATTACCGTTGAGGACAGCGGGGAAGGTATGACCGACGCGGACATTGCCAGAATGCTGGAGCCGCAATCCGAGGAGCACAAGAAGGTTGGTATGGGAATCGGACTAAGTTATGTCAAATACATGCTGGAAGTGAATTACGGTCAAGAGGCCGAAATGGACATCAAGGGCGAGAAGGGCAAAGGCACCGTATTCAAGCTCCGCCTACCCATCAACCGCAGAGAGCATAAGGAGGAATTACAATGATCAGAACTTTAATCGTAGATGATGAAATCTATGTGAGAAAAGGGCTTATTTCCGTACTTCCGTGGGAGAAATTCAGCTTCAAGATCGTCGGCGACGTCAGCAGCGGCGACAAAGCGCTTGAGTTTCTGAAAGGCAACGGTGTCGATGTCATGTTTATGGATCTGACGATGCCGGGCATGTCGGGGTTCGAGCTCATGAAGGAAACGCAAAACAGCTTCCCCGATCTGAAGGTGGTCGTGCTGACCTGCCATCAAGACTTTGAGTTCATTCAAGAGACGATGCGCCTTGGCGCGATTGATTATATTGTGAAAACACAGCTGGAAAAGGAGAAGCTCGAGGATGTGCTGGCGCGAATCGAGAGCCGCATCCGCCGCGAGAACAAAGACCGGAGCGGGAGCGAGTATGCGCCGATCTTTAAGAACGAACAAGGGAAACGCTACTCCGAGGAAGTGGTCTCTTGTATTAATAATGCGGTCAAATTCATGAACGAGCATTTATTCCATGGCATCAACCAAGAAGAGGTCGCCAAAGCCGTCAACATGAGCAGAGGGTATTTCAGCCTGTGCTTCAAGGATATCGTGGGAACCCCGTTCAGCGACTATTTGAAAAACCTGAAGATCCAATCCGCCGAATCGCTGCTGCGCAAAACGAGCAAGCCCGTCTACTTGATCGCGGACCAGCTCGGCTTCCAAGATGAGAAGTATTTCAGCAAGCTGTTCCGCGAGCATTGCGGCATGACGCCCACGGAGTTCCGGGAACGGAATCGATAATGATTGAATTGGAAAATTAAGCGCTTTCAACAACAAGGGAAGATTATGCTGAAATAGTACGAAATTTGTATTGGAAACGCGTATAGTTGATAACCGGATTCCCAGTTGCTGATGATGATTGTCTATCTCGTCCTTCCGCAATTCAGGCTTACTATAGAGATACGCAATACAACAAATTCACAGAGGTCAAGGGGGATTCAAGTGAACAACAAAGTAAAGGCAGCAGCATCGATTTCACTGATCGCGGCGTTAATGTTGACAAGCGCGGCATGCGGCAATTCGAACAATACAAGCGAGAACGGCAACACTGCAGCAGCTAACAATGCGGCAGCAACGAATGAGTCCGGTACGAATAACGCGGCAGCAGAAAACACTGCGCCTGCTGAGAAGCCTGATCCGTTTGCCAAGATGGACGAGTTGGTTGAATTCACTACAGGGATTTCGATTTCCGCGGAAGCGAAACCGCCTGCAGGAGAGAGCTTTGAGAATAACGATGTACAGAAATGGTTTGAAGAGAATTTGAATGTGAAGCCGAAGATGGCTTGGTCGACAAGCGACCAGAACTTTGCTTTCGAGCAAAAGGTCAGCTTGCTGATTGCGGCAAACAACATTCCGGACGTGCTTTCGATCAGCGTGGATCCGAACGGTCTGAGCATCTTGAAGAAACTGATTAAAGCAGACATGATCGAGGATCTGTCTAAGGTATACGAAGATTATGCATCGCCATTCCTCAAAGAAAGCATTGCATTAGGTGGACCTGATGCGCTGAACGCGGTTTCCTCCGACGGCAAGCTCTATGCGATTCCATCGATCGCAGACGTTGAAACGGCAATCCCGGTTATATGGACACGGAAGGATTGGCTGGATCAAGTAGGTCTTCCTGAACCGAAAACGCTTGATGATGTCGAGACTGCGCTTAAAGCGTTCAAAGACAAATTCGGTGCAGGCGTGCTTCCTGCCCAACAAAATATTTACGGCGCAGACACAAACTCCTTTGACTTCGTATTCGGAGCGTACAATTCCTATCCGGGCCAATGGGTGAAAACAGCAGACGGAAGCGTAGGTTACGGTTCCGTTCAGCCTGAAATGAAAGGCGCGCTGGAAAGATTGGCGAAATGGTACAAAGAAGGCATGATCGCGCCGGATTTCATCATGAATGACAGCAACAAATCGGTTGAAATGATTGCCAAAGGCAAAGCAGGTGTCTTCCAAGGCGCTTGGTGGTCTACTTGGTATCCGCTTCCCGACTCCATCAAGAACGATCACAACGCGAACTGGCAGGCGACTGTACTGCAAGGCGTAGACGGCGTTGCTCATGCTAAAGGTTACGGCGCCGTTAGATCGTTTGTTGTCGTGAAGAAAGGCTTCAGTCACCCGGAAGCCATCATGAAAATGCTGAACTATGCGCAAGAAGCAAACACGAAACATCTGGATTGGTACAATAAGCTGACTATCGACGAAGGCGCTAAATATTTGAATGCGAAAATGCCTTTGCTGCCGGTTGGCGTAAGTGCGAAGGACCCGCATGAAATTACGGTTCGTTACAAAGCGATTCAAGATGTCCTAAACGGCACAACGCCTATGGACAAAGCAGATCCGGAGTCGAAAGCGCAGGCAACGGCGATTCAGAACTACGAGAAAGCTACGGATAAGTTTGCGGATATGGGGCTGTGGAGCCTTGCTAACCAATTCGCGGTCGGCGCAGCGGGTCTTGTTAAAAACCCGGTTCAACAAACACTTCCGGCATTTATCGGTTCGACCGATTTGATGCAGAAGAAGAAAGCTTCCATGGATGACCTGGAGAAGAAGACGTTCCTTGAAATCATTACAGGCAAGAAATCGATTGACGAATTCGATAGCTTCGTTAAGCTCTGGAACGACATGGGCGGTAAAGATATCACGGCCGAAGTGAATGATATCGTAGGTAAATAATTCAGATTTCTTACTCTTTAACAAGTGCTGAGCTGCCCCCCAGCCTCGGCACTTGTTTCATCCGAATTGAGGTGGAATGATGTTGAAGACGAACAGAGTGCGTAGCAAGGAAGCCATCCACTATCACTTCATGTTGTTTCCGAGTATTGTCCTATTGGCTATTTTCAGCATTTATCCAACGCTTGGATCTATCATGGCTTTCAAATATTTTGATCCGATCGCCGGCATATGGGGATCGCCCTGGGCGGGGCTGGACCATTTCAAAATGCTGTTTCAAATACCGGAGTTTAAACAAATTACCATGAATACGATTACGATCTCCATTATCAAAATCATCCTCAATATTTCCTGCGCGCTTGCTTTCGCTTTGCTGCTGCACGAAATTAAGAAAAAGTGGTTCAAGAGATCGGTACAGACGATCGTGTATCTGCCGTTCTTTCTATCGTGGGTTATTATGGCCGGTATTTTCAAAGACTTCTTCTCGATTGACGGTTTGATCAACGGCTTGGTTCACAAAATCTCCGGCGGCGAGCCGACCATGTTCTTCAATAATAACACCTGGTTTATGATCATCATTTATTTAACGGATGTGTGGAAGGGCTTCGGATTTAATGCCATCGTCTTCTTGGCGGCGCTAACGGCTATTAATCCGAATCTGTATGAAGCAGCTGATGTGGATGGCGCTTCAAGATGGGCGAAGTTGGTGAATATTACGCTGCCGAGTATCAAGGGTACGGTTATCTTGATTCTGATCCTGAGCCTTCAAGGTATTCTAAGCGGAGGCTTTGACCAAATCTTCAACTTGTACAATCCGCTGGTCTATCAAGTGGCGGATATCTATGACACGTATATTTACCGGATGGGTTTCCAGAGCAATCAATATGAATTCGCTACTGCAGTAGGGCTGTTCCGATCGGCAGTTGCCTTTATATTTATTCTAATCTCGCAATGGCTGGCAGAAAAATACGGCGAATATAAAGTGTTCTAGACGATTGGGGTGAAACGGATGGGAATTCGGTTAACGAAAAGCGATATTATCACCAACACGATCATATACGGTATTCTGACCTTGTTGGCCGTCATTACACTTGTTCCGCTGCTCAACATCCTGGCTATTTCATTGAGCGACAGCGCCAAAGCGACGGCAGGTCTCGTAACGATTTATCCGCTCGGCCTGAGCTGGAAGACATACACGACGATTTTCCAAGATCACGCCATTCTGACTGCCGCCGGCGTATCGATCAAACGGGTAATCCTTGCATTGATCATTAATATGGTACTGGTTGTCCTGGCTGCTTATCCGCTGTCCAGAAGTAAGAAGGCATTTCGTTCCAGAGGCGTGTACATGTGGATTATTATCGCCACGATGCTGTTTGGACCGAGCGTTGTCCCGATGTTCTTTACAGTGAAGGATATGCACATGCTTGGGACGATCTGGGCGCTTGTCATTCCCGGTGCCGTCGGTCAATTCAATATTATCCTCATGCTTAACTATTTCAGGAATATTCCTTCTGAGCTTGAAGAATCCGCGAGCATTGACGGCGCAGGGCCGTGGCGCAGATTGCTGCAGATCTATATTCCGCTGTCCATGCCGATTATGGCGACTATTGCGCTCTTCGTCGTTGTCGGTAACTGGAACGCTTATTATGATGGCTTAATTTATTCCATGACAACGGACGATTTTCCGCTGCAAACTTACATCCAGCAGCTTGTCGTCAAATTCGATACGACGGTTCGCGATGTAGAGCAGATCAAGAGCATGGCTTCGGTATCCAACCGCAGCTTGACCGCCGCGAAGCTCGTCATCACCATGATTCCGATTCTGGTTGTGTATCCGTTCATGCAGAAGTACTTCATTAGCGGCATCATGCTGGGTTCGGTGAAAGAGTAGTAGTCGCAAGGAAGGAGAGTCCTCGAAGCGTGTTCGCAGAACCGGTTCGGGGTCTTTTTTATTTTACTAGACAACGGGGTATAGGTAGTGGCATTAATAGGTAGAGGACCAATTATATCCCTATATAGACGGAGGTAGCTGCAGCATGCTGTATGAGTTGAAGAACATAGAGAGCCGTGCGTTTACGTCGGAAAATAAAACAGGAGCAATCGGCGCCGGCGGTCAATCGCAGAATGGCCGGAAGGGTTCACCGTGCATCGAAGGGTTCCGGAAAGGTCAGACGATCGAGCTGGTCAATTGCGACGGACCGGGCATGATTCGTCATATATGGATCACGCTTCCGCCTGGCAACATCGATCATATGCGTAACGTCATCATTCGGATGTATTGGGATGGTCAGACACACCCGAGCGTGGAAGCGCCTATCGGTGACTTCTTCGGCGTGGCGCATGGCAGGCAGAAAGTGATGTTATCCGACTGCGTCACGATGCAGAGCGGGAAAGGGCTGAACTGCTGGATTCCGATGCCCTTCAAGGAGAAGGCGATCGTAACCATCGAGAATGACTCCGGCTCTGATGTATCTCATTTGTTCTATCAATTCGACGTGACGCGCGGCGATGAGTTGGACGAGTCGACCGGTTATTTTCATGCGCAATTTAGACGCAGTAATCCTTGCCCGATGCACGAGGATTTCGTCATCGCAGACAACATTAAAGGGCGGGGCGTTTATCTCGGAACGACGCTTGGCGTACGCAGCATCTACCGGGACTGCTGGTGGGGAGAGGGAGAAGTGAAGTTCTATATCGATGGCGATTCGGATTATCCGACCATCTGCGGAACAGGCGCCGAGGACTATATGGGCTCCGCTTGGGGACTCGATGAGGTGCTGACACCGTATCAAGGGGCACCGCTCGTTGATCATGACAACGGCCTTTATTCCATCTATCGTTTCCATGTCCGCGATCCAATCTATTTCCAAGACAGCTTGAAGGTGACGGTACAGCAAATCGGCTACGGCTCCGGCGCCAAAGCACAGGCCTATTGGGGAGATGACTTTACGAGGTATCGGGCAGCGGGTAATGGGCCAGATGCGGATGATTGTTATTTTGAGCTGAGCGATGATTATTGTGCGGTTGCCTACTGGTATCAGTCGCTGCCTTCGCAGCCGTTTGCCGGCTTTCCGTCCAGGGAGGATCGGATAAAGGATTTGCTGGGTGGCGAAACGGACGGCCCGAAACGCAGCGACGTGTAAGGGAAAGGCATTTAGCGAGGCGTTATCCGACAAGTACCATCGAATGCGATGGCTTGTCGGATAGCGCTTTTTTAATGGATCAAAACAGCAAAATGTCACGGAAACGGAGCAAACGATCCTCTATAATCCTGCCTCTATCCGACTTAACATAAGGTCATGGATAAACATTTCGGTAGGAGGTCGAATCGATGCATTTGCATGAGTTGACGATGGAGCAGTATCTTTCCTGGGAGCGAGACGGCTACTTAGCCATTGAAGATTTTCTAAGCGAAGGGGAGCTGCATACCTACAACACGGCGATGGATGCAACACTTGCCGCCTGGAAGGCTAAAGGGAGTATCATGCCGCCTAACATCGATAAGGTGAGCAGCGTCATTGAGCATGGAGAGATTTATCTTGCGCTGATGGAGCATCCGCGGATGATGGGCATTATGCGGGACGTGATTGGCGATGCGTTCACGATGATCGACAATGAGCTGTTTATTAAGCATCCGGGACAAGCAACGCATGCGAATTGGCATAGAGATACCGCAACGACGATGCTGATCGGCGGGAAACGGGTACCGTTTATGGTGAAGGTGTTTTACTTTACGGCCGACGTGCCTTACGACGGAGGCTGCCTTTCCTTCTTGCCGGGCAGCCGGCACATGCGCGATGAAGTGCTGCCTGCTGCGGAAGCGGGAGGACAGATGCCCGGCCATGTGCGGATGAATGTGAGGGCCGGAACGGCAGTCTTGTTCGATGGGGCTACCTATCACGCCGCAATGGATAACACCTCTTCCGAGCAGCGGAGGTCGCTGATTTACAATTACGGTCCGCTGTTTCTCAAGCAATGGCCGGGCTATGAACCGAGCGCTACGCTGCTCGGCAATAAGGAGAACACGCCGCTGCGAAATATGCTGCTCGGCGCCTGCCCGTGGCCGCGCGATCCGCATGTATTCCAGTAGAGAAGGTGATGGAATGGATAATCTTTTGCTCCGGCTGCTGACAAGCCGAGTAAGACCGATTCGTGTAGGCGTTGCCGGCGCCGGCAGATTCAGCACCGGACTCGTCATTCAGGCTGCGCGAATGAAGGGGATGCGGATTTCGGTCGTCTATGACGTTAATCCGTCCTACGCAGCTGACATGTATATGGCAGCCGGATTCGACAGAAACGAGATCAAGACAGCGGATTCTAGGCCAGATATTCAAGCGGGCATTGAGGCAGGCAAGCCCGTCATCGCGATGAATCCATACGATATGCTGTCCTGTGATCTTGATGTTATTGTGGATGCAACGGGCTTGCCCGTATTCGGTGCGCAGTTCGCCTATGAGGCTCTTCGGCACAAGAAGCATGTGGTGATGGTCAATATCGAGGCAGACGTTGGCATTGGCGCTGCACTTCGCAGCGTTGCCGAACAGGAAGGCGTCGTTTACACACTTGCCGACGGAGATCAACCAAGTCTGGCCAAGGGGTTGTACGACTGGGCGCGGACCTTAGGGTTTGACGTGCCCGTGCTAGGCAAATGGATGACTGTTCATTCACAGGAGGAAATCGAACGCAGATTAAATGATCGAGATGCGATGCGCGACACCGATATTGCGTATTGGGACGGCTCCAAATACCAGATCGAGATGGCGTGTATCGCTAACATGACGGGATACGTGCCGGACATTCCCGGTATGCACAAGCCGCAGGTGCAACTCTCGCAAATCCCGGAGGTGTTCCGCTTGCGGAAAGAAGGGGGCGTTCTTCACCGCCATGGGGTCGTCGATGTTGTTGATTTTCGCGAGAACGGCGATGTCAGCCATGATCATCTGAACGGCGGCGTCTTTGTCGTCACCGGCAGTTCTGATCCTTTCGTACAACGCCAGCTGCGAGATAAGGGGATACCGATGTCATCGGATGGTTCCCAAGGGATCATATATCGCGCTCATCATTTTGTAGGTATGGAGACGCCGATATCGATTGCGAAAGCCGTTCTGCTCGGTGAAGCAACGGGAAGCCCGCAGCTTAAGGCGACGAGCGACGTCGTGGCTGTGGCCAAGCGACATATCAAGGCAGGGGAAGCGCTGGATGGAATGGGCGGCGATAGGGTCCGCGCTCATCTGGTTGCGGCAGTAGGCTCTACTCCGGAGGACGGTCTGCCTTATGCGCTCGCTCAGAACGTGATCGCCGGGGTAGACATCCCTAAGGGGGCGATCATAACGTATGGCATGCTGCGTGAACGCGGCTCTGATTTTATTTGGCGGCTAAGGGACATGCAAGATGGTCGGCAGCAAACTGCGGGGCCATAAGAAATCGTATTGGTTAGATCATCAACAATCCTTACGCCTGGAGGCGGAGTGGATTGTTTTTTTGTTTGCACAATTGCCGCAAGACTGTTCATTGATATGTGCAAGTTTTCATTGCTTACTCTCATAGGAAAGGTTTCTCGTTACTTTTATACTAAATGTAACAAATCAGGAGGGGGTAACAAGTTGGAAGCGCAGCAATCCATCAGTGCGACGACGGCACCTTCAAAACAGCGGAAAGCAAAGCCGAAGCTGATCGAGACGTTAAGAAACCAATGGGACTTGCAGCTTATGATCATCCCTTCCATCGCGTTCATCTTTGTATTTAGTTACATACCGATGTACGGCGTTCTGATGGCGTTTCAGGACTACAACATGTTTGAAGGCTTCTGGGCAAGTCCTTGGGTAGGGTTTAAGCACTTTAAGATGTTTGTTGAGGCGCCTGAATTTTGGCAAATCATGCGCAACACGATTATGATCAGCCTGCTTAAGCTGTTCTTCGGATTTCCGGCTCCGATCATTCTGGCACTGCTTCTCAATGAGGTCAGAAGCATGGTGTTTAAGCGAATTGTACAAACCGTAAGTTACTTGCCTCACTTCCTCTCTTGGGTTATCGTGGCCGGATTTGCGATGTCCATGCTTTCCACGGATAACGGGAGCATCAACATTCTGCTGCAGAAGCTTCATCTGATAGAGGAGCCGATCAATTTCTTGTCCATGCCGGAATACTTCTGGACAATTGTGGTCACGACGGGAATCTGGAAGGATATCGGATTCGCGACGATTGTTTACCTTGCGGCGATTGCAGGGGTTGACCCGCATCTGTACGAATCGGCCTCCATTGACGGGGCCAGCCGCTTTAGGATGATGATTCTCATTACGCTTCCTTGCATTATGCCGGTCGTAATCATCTTTCTGATCCTGGCGGTAGGCGGGATATTGAATGCGGGCTTCGATGATCTGCTGCTGCTCGGCAACAATCCCATTCTAAGAGATGTTTCCGATGTCATTGATACCTATGTGTATCGCATCGGGATCTTGAGCAATCGGTACTCTTATGCGACGGCAGCCGGGTTATTCAAAGCGGTTATTAGCGTCGGGATGCTCGTACTGGCAAACCGTGTTGCACGCCGCCTCGGTTCCAGTTTGTGGTAAACCGCGGGAGATCGGCAGCATGGAATAAGAAGGAAAGGGGTGCCAGTTATGCATTTAAGCGGTGGAGACCGCGTCATGCATCTGTTGATTTATAGCTTTCTCGTCATTCTTGCATTCGTTACCTTGTATCCGTTCTGGAACAGTCTGGTCATCTCCCTGAATTCCGGGACCGATACTACGCTGGGCGGCATCACCTTTTGGCCGCGTGATTTTACGCTGGTTAACTATCAAATCGTATTCAAGGATGAGCGTCTGCTGCAAGCTTTCTCGGTATCTGTTCTGCGCACAGTCATCGGCACAATAATGGCGATTTTCTGCACGGCGATCTTTGCCTATGCGATGTCTCGAAGGGGAGTAGCGGGTAAGAAATTTTACATGGTCTTCTGTATTATCACGATGTATTTCAGCGGCGGATTAATCCCATTCTTTCTGCTTTGCCGCGCCTTGGGCATGATGAACTCCTTCTGGGTCATGATTATTCCGGGTCTAATCAGCGTTTGGAATATGATTATTTTCCGGACCTTCTTCATGGAGCTGCCGGACGGGCTGGAGGAGTCGGCCAAAATCGACGGAGCGAATCACTTTAGCATCTTTTTCCGCATCTTTCTTCCCTTGTCCGGTCCTGTCGTTGCCACATTGTCGCTGTTTACGGCCGTAGGCCATTGGAATGACTGGTTCACGGCGACGATCTTCATTAATAATCCGGATCTGGTTCCGATACAAACGCTGCTCAATCAAATTCTGAATTCCAACATCGTATCGGAACAGCTGGCTCAAGCTGCAGGCGGAAACGCTTCTGCGCTGGACGCTATGGACCGGTTAAAAACGGTCACGACAAAATCGCTCTCGTCGGCAACGATGATGGTAGCTACGCTGCCGATTATTATGGTGTATCCGTTCGTACAGAAATATTTTGTCAAAGGCGTGCTGGTCGGCTCGCTGAAGGGCTAATCGAATCGCAGGATTGGTGATAAGCTTGAGAAGAGCTTGCACATACATGATTTACATTAATCGTTATCAGGGGGAATCCACTTGAAGGCCAGAAGAATGCTCTCGGTAATTCTTGTAAGCATGCTCAGCTCGGCACTGTTGCTTTCTGCATGCAGCAGCGGCAACAACAGCTCGAATAATGTGAAGTCGACAACCGGCAATACGACAAGCAAGGCGGAAGGCAACGGCGATGATGTGAAACCTGCCAAGGAGGAGCCGCTGACCTTTACTTACTTCGGAAATTATGACTGGTGGGGACTTGATGCATGGGGTGACAATGCCATCTCGAAATGGATCATGGACAACAAAGGCGTAACGGTTAAGGAAGTAGCTACAGGAGGCGCGTCGCAGGCTAAGCTTAATACGATGATCGCGTCCAACGAGCTGCCGGATCTCATCTTGATGGATCGCGGACCTGGCGTGGAACGGCTTCGTGCCGCGGGAGCTCTCGTGCCGCTCGATGAGTATTTAGACAAATATCCGAACTTTAAGCAATATGTCGGGGATGCGACGCTCAATCTGCTCCGGTCATCGGACGGCAAGCTCTATCAGCTTCCTAACTACTATACGTCTACGCCGAACGGGAACTCCGGCTGGCTGATCGAGAAGAAGATTTACAAGGAACTCGGTTCGCCCGCACTGGAAACCTTCGATGATTTACATGCTTACCTGAAGCTTGTCAAAGAGAAATACCCGAATGTCATCCCGCTGGAAATTGATACATCAGGCTGGGGACATCGCATGATATATACCGGCTTTAAAGAGAATAACCCGCCGATGCTGGTCGACCATTCCGTATATACCGACGGCGATGCGCTTAAACCGATTTGGGGCGATCCGGCTTATGCCGAAGCGCTGAAATACACGAGCATGCTTTTCAGAGAGAAGCTTATCTCGCAAGATGCGCTTACACAAACAGGAGATCAGCTTTCAGAGAAGTTGGTCAACGGACGCGTTGCCGTCATCGCGGCAGGCGACGCAGCGAACCTCGGGCGCTCACCGGACGAAGAATTGAAGAAGAAAGATCCGGAAGACGGCTATATGGCCATCTGGCCGATTCATAAAGCCGGTCTGGATAAAAACAAAATCACGCCGAATAACTGGAATTCTCTGGGCTGGAACGTAAACGTCATTACGAAGAATGCGAAAGATCCGGAGGCGATCTTCCGATTCCTGGATTGGATGACAGGGCCGGAAGGACAGCAGGTCGTGTGGTTCGGGCCGCAAGGCGTGCTGTGGGATTCGGTTGACGGAGACGGCATTCCGATTCCGAACGACAAGTGGACATCGATGCCTCCGGAGGAGAAAGATAAGATCGGTTTGCAATCGTATAACTTCGTCGGCAACACCACCTTCATCGATGGCGCCAAAGTGAAGATCGAGATGACGCTGCCTGAAGATAAACGGAACTGGTCGACGGTTCAGCAAACCAATGTGTTCTGGAAAACATCGATGAACGCGACCCAATTCGTCAATCTGGATCCTTTGCCGGATACTGCGGAGGGGATTGCGGCGCAAAGCGTAGGCGAAATTGCCAAGGAAGCGCTGGCTAAAGCGATCTTTGCAAAGAACGACGCGGAGGTCGATGAAGTGTTGGCGCAGGCGGAGAAAGACGCACTCAAAGTCGGATTCGACAGCGTGCTGAAATTTAAAGAAAATGCTTGGCACAACAATCAGACCATCGTGGGTCAATAATTGTATCTTGCCGGGTGTAAGAAGGAGAGTATACTTGAAATTAGGTATACTCTCTTTTTTTGCCAAATTTGAGATGGAAGGGAGAATTGCTGTGTACACCGTATTGCTGGCCGATGATGAACGACTCGATCTGGAAGGACTAAGGCGGCTTGTCCCCTGGGAAAGAATGAACATGCAGGTCATTGCAGCTGTAAACAGCGGCTTCGCAGCCCTTGATTTTCTTAACCGGCAGAAGGTCGATATATTGGTCACGGATGTGCGCATGCCGCGGATGACGGGGCTGGAACTCGCACGCGCCGCGCTTGATTTGCATCCCGCGCTAAAGATCGTTTTTGTAAGCGGCTTTGAAGATTTTCACTATGCCAAAACAGCGCTTGAAATGGGTGCCAGCAATTATGTGCTGAAACCGGTGGATGACGAGGAATTCAATCAGGTAATGAGCGCGGTAGGGCGCCAGCTGGACGAGGAACGGGAGAAGGAGTCGTGGATTGAATCCTACACCCAGTCGATCCCGTATTTGCGCAACGAGTTCATTCGTCAATGGCTGGAAGGGACGGGAGCAGGTGATCGAGAAGGGCTCTTCATGAAATTGGAACGGCTTGGCATGAGCAGCCTAGATACCTCGTACGCAGCAGCATTACTTGAAGTCGACGACGTGTCCTGGAAGCTGGTTACAAGCCAAAGCGAGCCGCACCATGGTTTGGTAGGAGAGCTTCAAGCCTTTATTACCAAAGCATGCGCGGATGATGCCATTGGTTATCCGTGTAAGGTGGAGGCCCATCGAATGGGTATAGTAGTAAGCGGCGATGATTGTGCAATGAAATTGAGCAGGTTGATTCAGCAGGTGAAGCAGCAGTTTCAGGCTTCTATTACGATCGGTATTGGAAGCGTTGTCATGCTTCCGGAAGAGATTCCGATCTCCTACCTGCAAGCGCGCAAGGCTCTGCATGCCAAGCTGTTCAGCGGAAAAGGAAAGGTCATTACCTATGAAGAACTTGAGGATCAACCCATTGCGGACAGCCGTAATTTGGATCATATCTTATCGGAGCTATTCAAGGCGGCAACCGACTATGACCTTGTAAAGGTCGACGATTGTTTGCTGGATTTGTTTGCGTTCGCCTCTAAGCTGGAGCAGAAGAGCACCGTGTACAACTTCCTGCTTCATTTAATATCGAAGCTGGAGCATTATTTGCTGGGCATGAATGAAGACCTCTATCAAATGATCGGACTGGATTATCAAAGTTTGGACATTCTGCACCGGTACGAGACGATCGACGATATTGTGTCATGGTTCCGGCGTAAATTGTTCGAAGTGTCAGAGAAGCTTCATCTGAAGGGGCAGAAGAAGAACCGAAAATTGATCGAAGAGGTACGGATGTACATCGAGCAGCGTTTGGGTACGGATGTGACGCTGAGGGAGGTAGCGGACCGCTTCTCCTTCTCACCGAATCATCTGGGCTTATTATTCAAGGAAGAGACGGGAGAAACCTTCAGCAACTATTTAATTGGAGCTAGAATGAGCGCTGCTAGGAACCATCTGCAGGATCCGAAGCTGAAAATATACGAGGTCGCGCATATGGCGGGCTATCAGAACATTGCATACTTCAGTCGGCAGTTTAAAGAATGGTCGGGCATGACGCCCGGGGATTTCCGCAAGCAATGCTGATGTCGTTTCAATAGAGGGAGGGTCATATGGGGAATAAGCTGTCGTTCCGGTTCAAGCTAATGGTATCCTACATTATTCTGATCATGACGCCTGTTATGATCATTGGCGCATTCTCCTATCATTCCTCGGTTGAATCGGCCAAGAGGCAATCCCGTCAGAATATTCAAGGAACGCTGCTTCAAATGAAAGATAACGTCATGTATCGAATCAAGGATGTTGGACGCGTGTCTGACCAGCTTTATATGGATCAGCAGCTGCAGGGCAACTTGAGCATCGAAGAGGACGCTTGGAGCAGCTATGAGACGTTGACTAAGCATCTGAAGCCTACCTTTCAGAACGCGATTGACTTATCGACGCTGCATATTAACATGCAGGTGTATATCAAGAACAGGGCGATACCGGAGTATTATTTTACGGCGGAAGATGAGGATCCGCTTGCGCTGGGTAAGCGGTACAACCTTTATCGGCTTGATCGGCTTGATAGCGAAGCATGGTATGAACCTTGGAAAGTTCCGACGATTTACGGGGCCAATCAAGAGGTGAAATGGCTGCAAGTCGCGGAGGATCAACAGTACGGGAATATCTCGCTGCTTCGGAATTTAAACGATTATGCCAAAATCAATCAGATTGGCTTTATTCGCATTACCGCGAAGCTGAGTGAAATATTCGATGCCATCGATTATATGAAAATCGGCGATTATGCGACATTGGTAGTTTACGATGGGCAGAATCGACCGCTCTTTTCCTCTGGGGACAAGAATACAGCACTGCTTGAGCAGGGGGCAGACAGCGGGAAATCGGATTATCTCCGGATAGATGAACCGCTGGATAGCGGACTAAACTGGCGAATCGTCGCCTATATCCCGACGCAGCTGCTTGCTGCAACCGCGGATTCCGTTCGCCAAATAACGGTGCTCGTCTGCTTGGCAAGCTTCCTCGTTTTAACGGCAGTGAGCGTCATGGTATCGCGCATTTTCACGATCCGCATCACCAAAATCATTGCTTCCTTAAATGCCTTTCGAGGCGGGGATTTCCGCAAGCGTATCTCGTATAAAGGAAACGACGAATTTGCCCAAATTGCCGAAGCCTTCAATGACATGGGCAAGAACATCGACGAGCTGATCCGAGAGGTATACTTATCGAATTTGAAGAAGAAGGAAGCGGAGCTTACACTGCTGCAGGAGCAAATTAATCCGCACTTCCTGTACAATACGTTGTCCTCGATCAGCAGGCTTGCCCGGTTCGGGGAAATCGAGCGTCTGCATCAAATGGTCATGGGACTTGCCAAGTTCTATCGGTTGTCTCTTAACGAAGGGAAAACGATTATTTCCGTCGATCGGGAAATCCAGCAGATTCAAACGTATATCGATATTCAGAAAATCAAATTCGCGGATGGTCTCGATGTGACCACCGAAATCGATCCTGACGTCCTGCCATACAGCACCGTAAAGATGATTCTGCAGCCTTTCGTGGAAAATGCGCTGCAGCACGCTTGGAACGGCGATCACATCCATATCCATATTCACGCTTATAAGGACAATGATCGAATTGTATTCACGATTTCCGATGATGGCGTCGGAATGTCCAAGGAAACGATCGATCACGTGCTCAATCGGGAATTGTCAGGCGGATACGGTATTCGCAACGTGGACGATCGAATCAAGCTGCAATGCGGCAGCGCGTACGGGGTGCAAATTCAAAGCGTGTTCGGCGAGGGAACGTCGATACAGATTGAAATTCCATGTTTTTATGATCAAGAAGGAGAGACTTCCGTCGTGAGGGCGGGCTGATCGGTCGGAATCGGTTCAAAGTGCTAGAATTCGTTGAGCAGTCACATTGTTTGCGAGGTGTTCTGAACCTATCATTGGGATTAACGGAAGACCTTGGGGGTGAATCATGATCCATGGATGAACGTATGCGATGATTGGCAGCTTGAGTGTACACGATACGATGGGATGATTGGCAACGCTGGTTGGCAAAAACATTCATTGGGGGGAAAATGATGATTCCTAGTGTTTCACGATGGTTGAAGAAGACGCTGCACGTATTCATGATTACCGCACTTGCGCTTCCTGTTATGTATGCGGCCGGTACCGATAAGGCTTCTGCCGCCTCCGCGCCTATCAATGCGAATGCATCGCAAGCGGCGAGAGACCTGCTCGCCTACTTATACAGTATTGAAGATACAAATATATTATCCGGTCAGCATAATTTTCTCGAGAGTCCGGATTATTGGACGAATCAGGTTTATGCCATAACGGGCAAATATCCTGCCGTTCACGGCTATGAGATGGGGGCCATTTCGGGCCAGACGGAAGCCCAATTGGACGATCAGCGACAAGCCGTCGTCGACAGTGCGATAGACTGGTACGAGAACGGCGGAATCGTAACGATGATGTATCACGCGAATAAGCCGGGAACGGGCTACTGCTGGGCGGAATGCGTGCAGGCAGGTACCAGTGAAACCGAGTTTAATCAAATCGTTACACCGGGAACCACGGCGTACAATCAGTTGATCGCCAACATCGATCTTGTCGCAAGCTACCTGGAACAGCTAAGGGATGCGGGCGTGCCGGTTCTGTGGAGGCCATTCCATGAAATGAACGGCGGCTGGTTCTGGTGGGGGCAGCAGCCCAATTATTATAAGCTGTGGGACATTATGTATGATCGTTTCACGAACTATCACGGCCTTAATAATTTGATCTGGGTGTGGAATGCCAATACGCCGAACACTCCTTGGGGTGCTCCGTATTCGACCTACTTCCCTGGCATCGATAAAGTCGATGTGCTCGCCGTTGACGTGTATAACAACGATTATCAGCAGAGCTATCATGACGATCTGCAGACGCTATCGCAAGGAAAAATCATTTCGATCGGTGAGTGCGGCGAACATCCAAGTCCTTCTACGCTTGCCACGTCGCAGACGAAATACCGCTGGTTCATGACCTGGGGCGAATTCTTAACGAACGGCAATACAACTGCGCAAACCCAAGCGCTCTATAGCAATTCCCGCGTGCTGACACTCGATGAGGTAAACATTGTACCCGGTTCCGGCGGTGTTGGCGGAGGTGGACCGGGTACGGTTGACGACTCTGTCACAGGTACGGGCTTGAACCAATTCGAATATGTCGGAACGTGGACGGCAACCTCCGGCAGCAGCGTGAAATACAACGGCGGCGACCATTATTCGCTGACGACAAACAGCTACTATCAGGTGGATTTCAATGGCACAGGCATTAAGCTCTACGGAACGAAAGACGCTCATCATGGCATTGCGGCGGTTTCCATCGATGGAGGAACGGAGGTCGACTCCGATTTCTATGCGGGGACCCGCGCTGACAACACGTTGATCTGGACCAGTCCGACATTAGCGGCAGGCGCTCATACGTTGAAGGTAAGGGTGAAGGGCACGAAGAACGCAAGCTCCGCCGGTTACGTCGTGACCGCAGATCGTGTCGTCATCGATACGGATACCCAAGCACCGACGGCGCCGGCTAGCTTAACGTCTCCATCGCAGACGCAAACGTCCATTAATCTGGCCTGGAGTGCCTCAACCGACAACGTCGGCGTCACCGGCTATGATGTCTATCGAGGTTCGACCTTGGCGGGATCGACGACAAATACATCCTTCAGCGTAACAGGTTTAACGGCCGGCACGGCATACGCCTTCACCGTGAAGGCGAAGGATGGTGCAGGCAATGTCTCTGCAGCCAGCAGCACATTGAATGTGAGCACGGCATCCGCGGGCAGCGAAGTTATCGTCAACGATGCCACAACAGGTACCGGGTTGAATCAATTCGAGTATGTCGGCACATGGAATACGTCGACAGGAGCGGGCACTTATAATGGCGACGATCATTATTCGCAGACGACAAACAGCTACTATCAAGTCGATTTCAATGGCAAGCAAATTAAACTCTATGGCAGCAGAGATGCCCATCACGGTATCGCAGCCGTATCCATCGACGGAGGAGCCGAAGTTGATGTCGACTTCTACGCAGCTTCAAGGACCGATAACACGCTGCTCTGGACCAGCTCGGTGCTGACTAGCGGAACGCATACGTTGAAAGTGCGCGTGAAAGGAACGAAGAATGCCGGTTCATCCGGCTATGTCGTGACAGCGGATAGAGTCGCTGTTATTTCCGAGACGGTCGTGACGACGGATGATCGCGATTCCGCTATTACGTACAGCGGCAGCTGGACGCTCGATAACTGGACCGGGGATTACGCGGATACCGAGAAATACTCGAAAACGACCAATGATTATGCGCAGTTTACATTCACGGGAAACAAAATCCAAGTGATTGGCTACAAGCAGCACAACTTGGGCAAGGTCGGGATCTACATTGATGGCGCGCTCGATTCGACGGTGGATCTCTATACCTCGGGAACAGGTCCGCAGCAGACGGTGCTGTACGAGAAATCAGGCTTAAGCAGCGGGGCGCATACGATTAAGCTGGTCGTAACCGGTACGAAAAACGCGGCATCCTCCGATTACTATGTCGTACTTGATGCGTTCAAAGTCTTTAATTGATAGAACAGCGTTACACGCAGTGATGATAGGAGGGACGCCACTAAATGATGTGGCGTCCCTTTGCGCTGGTAATCTTCTACCTTTATGAGCCGGAGGGATGACTGTGAATAAGTCAGGTATGGCCGCATCGTTTGTTGAAGAAACACCTCTTGAAAGCAGCGGGCTGCACGCGGTCCATCCCAATGTGGAATGGATCGCTTCGCCCGGCGAATTCACAAGATCCCGTTTATTATATGCCATGCTCTCCGGCGTTTACGGTGCCAAGAGCAATTATAAACTCGTTCGCGACTTCTATCCGGCATGCGAAGTTATCCATGTGGTTTCGGGCAAAGGCTGGTACTTGAAAGGCAAGGATTGGATCGAGATTCATGAAGGAGACAGCGTTATTCAGGATTTGCGATATCCGCACGGCTATAAGGCGCATCCGGATGATCCATTCGTAATCAAATATGTTGTATTTGACGGCATGCCGCTCGTCGAGCTGTGGCATTTGTATTTCACGGATCGGACCATTATCTTGACCTCTCCCTGCCCGAAGCATTCGTTGCTGCCGAGTATGGATGCCATTATCGCGTTTATGCAGGAGCCGGAACCGGCCTTGGAACAAGATTATGAAATATCGAAGCTGCTTTATGGGTTGCTGCTTCAGGCTCTTGCCTATAGAAGAGGGAGAGATGGAGACGTATCGGGAGACGAATATCCTGCTGCGCTTCAGCATGCAAAGCGATATATGGACGAAGCGCTTGACAGCATCCGGGACATCAAGGAGGTTTCGGACCGGAGCGGGCTCAGTTATTTTCACTTTAATCGTTCATTTAAGCGATATTTCCAATGCACACCAAGGGAATATCTGCTCTTAAATAGAATTCATCATGCGAAGCGATTGCTGCTGCTGTCTCGACATTCGGTTACGGAGATTGCTTATCGCTCGGGATTCGATAGTTACAGCACGTTTCTGCAAAGCTTTCAGAAGGTTGAACGGTGTTCTCCTACGGCCTATCGAAAAAATGGGCGGCAGGACTAATGACGAGGGGGCGACTTGGATGGTGCACGGTTGGATCGGAAATCATCTCCGTTATAAATGGTATGGGATTGATGGCTGGAGCGAGTATGAGCTTGTCCAAGAACAGGCGACGATCGGTGTTTGGAGAGGTGAATCCGACGATGGCGGTCAAGTCAGTGTAACCGTTCTTGATGAACAGAGCTTAACGTCGGAATACCGCTGCAGTCGTGTGGAAGTGCTCCTAATCCCGAGTAGTGATGGCCTGCTTGGCGGATTTCAATTCGTGATGCCGGTCGATCCGGCGCTTGAGCTTAGCTGGAAGACTCATCTTACGCCGCTTGAGGGGATGACGATTGGAGATACCGTTTTTCGGTCACCGGCTATTATTCTGGAGAACGAGTCGAGAATGTGCGCGTTAATTCCGGATATCACACATATATCGGCAGCGAATCGGGTGATTCCTCACATCATGGATTATGAGCTGTCCACTCACTCGCTTTATTATGGTGTCTCGGATTATCGTGAAACCGGACATGTGTACTACCAACTGGAGCCGAAGCCGCGCGCAGTTCAGGGGCCGATTGCGCTTCGCTTCTATCTGGTGGAGTGGGCCAAGTCGGAAACGAGCGTGCCGCGGGATTATAGACCGGTCGAGCAATTCCTGTGGGAACGGTTTGCTTCGGCCGTTATGACTGCCGTAGAACCTGATAGCGGCCTCCGGGAACTGGAGCGCTATACCAAATACGCCTATGAATGGGCATTCGAACGGTGGGAATCGGTTACCTGGCAGCAATTCGAGCTGGACGGCCGGGAAGTCGGCGGTGTTGTTTTCATTGTCACGACTCGGCAGCAGCCGGGTTATGGACAGGAAGAGGCTTGGCGCGAGAAGAAGAGCATCTGGAATCAAGCTTGGTTCTGCAGTCTTCGCAGCGCATATGGCTACTGGATGTGGGGGAAGGCATGGGGGAAACAGGACTGGATGCAGAAGGCGGAGAAGTCGCTGGCCTTCGCGCTTGCAGCGCCGCAGACGAACGGGTTGTTCCCGGCTTGTTATATGGCAGGACCGGATAATCGTTGGGAGGATGGACGCTGGATCATGTCCCATTCCCGTGTACCTAAGGGGCAGAATGATTTTGCGCATTTGCTCGATTGTTCATGGACAAGCATCTGGCTCCTGAAGTGGTACGGGGATATCGACAAGGATGAACGGATCATGAACTATGTGGATCGTTATGTAAAGACACTGCTGGAGCTGCAAGAAGAGGACGGCAGCTTCCCGGCATGGGTTCACCCGCAGACTTTGGAACGTTCCGAGTATCTCAGGGTCAGCTCGGAAACGGCAGCACATATTATGCTGCTATGCAGCTTGTACCGGCTGCGGCCGGAGCCGGAGTATCTTGAAGCAGCCGAACGCGCAGCGGCTTTCCTTGAGAAGCATATCATCGCGGAAGGACGCTGGGAGGATTTCGAGACGTATTGGTCATGCGCCGGAATGTGGGAGCAGAAGCAGCCGGGTGTTCGCGATGCAAGGAGCGGCTTGTACAGCCAATGTAATTTCGGCATGTACTGGACTGCTGAAGCGATGCGCGATCTGTATCTGCTGACGGGCAGAGCGCATTATCTGGAGCAAGGCCGGATCGTGCTGGCTGAAGCATCGCTGTACCAGCAAATTTGGCAGCCGCCTTTCCACAGTGTGCCTACGGTTGGCGGCTTCGGTGTGATGAACTGCGACTCGGAATGGAACGACGCCAGACAAAGCTTATTTGCCGGCATCTACATGGGCTACTTTGAAACGACAGGCGATGAAGCCTATCGATACCGCGCCTATTGGGCGATGAAGGCATCGTTCTATATGATGTACTGCCCGGAGAACATGGATGTGAAGGCAAAGTACGAGCAAGTCCACCCCCATATGAAGGAATGCGATTATGGCTTTCATATGGAGAATGTCAATCATTCCGATGGTAAGGCGGTCGGTGAATTTACGATCTTCGATTGGGGCTGCGGAGCGGCGTCCACGGCACTGTATGAGCTGAGCAAGAAGCAGCTGTAAGTGCGGAACGTCGATCTATGCCTCCTGTTTCGGAGCGTTGATAATTTGCTCTACCGGAATATTAAACGTTGCCGCCAATAGAACGATAATGTCGAGTGGGGGTTTCCTTCTGTTCTTCTCGTAATGCGAGAGCGTAGATCTGGAAATCCCCAGTGTTCGGGCTAAGTCTTCTTGCTTCATTGCCCGGGATTCCCTTAACTCCGCAATGGTATTACCAAGGTGTAACACCAATTTAATCCCTCCATTAGTCTAGCATCACATATTCGTTACTTTAATGGTTCCATACACACTGCTTGAAGCATTGCCGACGATTTGAATGGATAAATTCTCTTCCTCCGTAAGATCGGAAATCGGAGTGAAGGAGAGAATTCCCGTTTCGCTGTAGGTTACATTTTGTAACGCGATAAGTTTATTATTGCGTGTTGCCGTAATGATGAAATCACGCAGCGACAGCTCCCGATCCGCTTCCATTTGAAGGGTAAGCTGAATAGTACCGGCAGTCAGATCCGGCTTGGCGCCGGTAAGCTGGACCGAAATGGGACGCCAGCTGTAGACGGTATTTGAAATAACGATCGGTTTAGCAAACGTGATCGCGTAATTTACGGAAGGTTTTGCATTCGGAATGGCAATGATCCAGTGAAATCCATCATTCTCCGCAGCGGGCTCTACATTGACGGGGCCGTTGTTTGCTTTAATGTACTTCTCGAGCTGTTCCGGACTTGTTTTCTGGGTAGATGTTAATTCGAACATACCGATATCCAGGAAGAAACCCAGTTCTCCATCAATATAATCGCTGCGCCACAGCAGACTGAGATCAACCGTTTTGGCTCGATCAAGCTCTTTGCCAAGCTTTACGGGGTAGCCATGCCCTTTGACGGCTTTGTCGATAACCCCGTAGTAGGACTTGTTGGACCCGCCGTACTGCTCGGTAAACCACTTGATTTTCTTGTTCGGGATCGCGAAATTCGCTTCAAGCTGCTTTAGCGTGATCGGTTTGGACAAGGTGACTGTAAATTGTCCGGGCTGGAGCTGCTCTTCCAACGTCAGAATAGTAGATTTAGCGGATGCGTTATTCGTTTGAGCATGGACCGCTGTTCCGGCAGATAGCGCAATTAACAGCGAAATCAGGAGAGCAATACTTCGTTTGATGAGCATGAACGATGCCCCTTTCGATCCGGATAGTTTAAGATGAGGCGGCTTGCAGCCTCTGCCGTAAGCTAATGCATACAGCCGCCTCATTTCGAAGCTTATTTGTCGTTATCCCAAATAGTAACGAAGGAGATGAAGAGCCCTAACGTTGCACCGCCGGTTGGTTCTTTCAAATAGACGTTGAAGGCTTCCAGAAACTCTTTCTTGGAATCGTCAACAATTGGCACCGTGAATGTTTTCCTTGTTTCGCCGTCTCCGAATACGAGAGTGCCTGAAACATGATTGAAGTCTTCACCGGCTTTGGCTGTAAAGCTGCAATTGCAGTAGTTCACTGTCACTACACCGTCTTTACCGCCAATTCGATCCACGGTAATCGTAACGGACCCTTTGTTTTCGGAAACATCGTAACTCAGCTCAGTCAGAGTTAGTTTCCCGGGCTTTTTCGGTTCATCGCGCGGCTTTGCCGATGCTTGAAGCGGTGCTGCGAGCAGGAAGATCATGCAGAATGCGAGAAACAGGAAAGATAGCTTTTTGAAGCTTGGTGTCGAACGAAGCATGAAAAAACCTCCATATCCAGTTATTTTGATACAAATTGTAGCCAAATATATTGTATGATACTGATTGTAACGTGTCAATCGTATTTTAGTAGATTCCGTGCTGCGTGCAGCCATCCGAAAAAAGCCCGGCGCTTGTTGCAAAATGTACTCATATACCCGGCCGCCTACTCCCAGCCCACTGCTTAGGAAGCTGAGCGTTCCGAAACGGAACTCTCAGTGGTCAAACCGCGTGAAAAAGTAGCTGAGCGTTCAGAAATGGAACTCTCCAATATAAACCAGCTAGCTCAACCTCAACAACCACCTCAAGCCAACCGCCTAATCGAACCGCCAAACTGACGCCTCGACCAATCAGCCTAATGATCCCCCCGAACCACCTAAGCCACTCCAACCTTGCGAGAAAAGGCGATTACTTGGGTTTGGGCGATTGAGCTACTTCGTAAGCGGAACAATCGCTTATGTGCAGCAATTCGACCACGTTTCGCTGCTGTAAGCGGCATATCCGCTAACGCTGTATCAACTCCAATAAAAAAGCTGAGCGTGCAATAATCGCACGCTCAGCTTCGCCTCTGCTATAACCTTGCTACTTCTTCAGCTCACGGCGCTTTTTGATGGCCGTGTAGTTCATGTAGATACCGATAAGCAGCAGCACAACGCCAAGCACCCAATTGACGAACAAAATATCAATAATGCCGTAACCGATAAAGAAAATGCTCACAACCTGCAGTAATCGCGGACTCATTTTCATAGGTGCACCCCATCCATCATCGCTAGATTTCTTTTGCCCAAGTATAGCGTACAAGATGTTGAAATACTAGACGCAGAAGGAGATTGCGGGGTTATCGCGAATAGGGTTGTAATGCTAATTAGCACAAACGACAGGGAGGCAAGCAATGACATGAAAGCGACGAAATTAAGACCTTTTGTTCCATCCGGCGCGGACTATGAGCTGGCACAGCGATTTTTCAAGGAACTTGGCTTCGAATGCATCCTTTCCGTACAAGACATCAGCATCTTCCGACTATCCGAACAGGAGTTTATTCTTCAAAATTACAGCAACCAGTCGTTCCAGGACAATTATATGATGGACCTGATTGTAGACGATCTGGATGCCTGGTGGACCCATATCCAAGCCATTATGGAGAGCGGTCAATTCCCGACGATCCGCGCCAAAGAGCCAACCGTATTCCCCTGGGGCCGTCGCGAGCTCCATCTGATTGATCCGGCAGGCGTATGCTGGCATCTCGCAGAGGGATGAGGATCAGTTAGATGAAGACGCTGGAAAAACTGATTTTCGCGTGCATTGCACTTCTGCTGCTCGGAGCAGGTATGAGCCACACTACCGTATCCGCAGCGGCAGGAACTACCGTAAAAGAATTTCCGTACACACTCTCGATTAATGGGAAAAAAGTCGATTTTGCTGCGAGCAGCCAGCCTTTGATCATGAACGGGACAGCGCTTGTACCGTTCCGGCCGATTTTTGAACAGTTAGGGTTAACGATCACCTGGAAATCCGCCGAGAAGCGGATTATCGGAGAGAGCAACCAGCTGGATCTGGCTATGACGCTTGGTTCGAAGAAAGCAACGGTCAACGGCAAAATCATGGATATGCCGGCTGCACCCAGCAGCATCAACGGTACGACTTATGTACCGCTCCGTTTTATCGGTGAGGCAAGCGGCGGGGAGTTACAACTATACGGTGCGGAAGGAGGCCACAACGCGTGGTTTCTTTCTAAGAAGCAGCTTGATTTATTCCACGCTGTAGCAGGCGAGGATATGAGCGCGGTCGAGAAACTTTTGCAGCAAGGAGCCGACCCAACAATAGGAGTTGGCCCGCTCGGGCCAACCGTCGCCGCGTTTGCTCCTTTCAATAGCGATAATGTAGAGATGCTAGCGCTTTTCTTGAAATACGGGATGGACATTAATTATGCCGAACCCTTCATCGGTACAACTATTCTGCATAATGCTGTCTCGGATGGCCGATACAATATGGTGAAATTTTTACTGGAAAATGGCGCTGATCCGACACTCCAATCTCGTTTAGGCACTCCGCTTGAAATTGCTCAAAGAGGGAGCATGGCGCTATCAGACGATTTTACGATTACATACAACGTCGATGATGCAATGATCACACTACTAACTTCTTACATTGAGAACTATGAAACAAAATGATTACAGCAAGGGGAGAGTCACCATGGACATACAACCACTTACATTATCCGGCACTAAAGTAGAGCTGGTTCCGCTGTCAGTCGAGCATATCGACGGTATCTATGAAGCGGGCCGATATCCCGAGATTTGGACGCTTACCGCAGGAGCCATAGCTACACTGGACGATGCCAAAGCGGATGTGCGCAAGGCGCTGTCGCAACCGGCGGCGCTGCCGTTTGTCATCATCGATAAGACCACGGGGCGTATCGTTGGCAGCACGAAGCTTTTCGATATCTCCATCGCGAACAAAGGGCTGGAGATTGGTTCGACGTGGCTGACCCCATCGGTTTGGCGCACTTCAATTAATACGGAGTGCAAGTATTTGCTGCTGAAGCATTGCTTCGAAACGCTGGGTACGATCCGAGTCCAGCTCAAGACGGATTCGCGGAACACGCGCTCCCAGCAGGCGATTGAACGCCTCGGTGCCGTAAAGGAAGGCGTGCTTCGCAACCACATGATCTATCCGAACGGCTATGTAAGAGACTCCGTCTATTACAGCATTCTCGATAGGGAGTGGCCGGTCATCAAGGAGCGGCTGCACAGCCTGCTGAATCCTCAGTAACCAGCGCAATGACCCATAGCGCGCGCAGATTCCATAAAACAGTCCGGCGAGCATGATTTCATCATGCGCCTGGGCTGTTTTTTTGCTGCTGGAAGCGGATCAACACGCTAAAAGCGGGATCCGCGAAATTCTAACGAATCGTACAGCGCTTAATTGCCCGAAAATAGCTCCAAAAATAGTCTAACGAATCGTAGAAGCGCTATTTGACGGTTTATGCTTGTTTTGGAGTCCAAATTCCCCAAATAAGACCTCTACGATTCGTTAGATTCTCTAAGCCCCGAAATCCGGCCAAATAAGACCTCCAAGGTTCGTTAGAATTTCGCACATGTGGAAAAAGGGGTGCTGGCGCGGAATCGGCGGAAGAGTAGCTCAAGGAGCAACACAACGTCGGAAAAGTGGCGGAATGGGTGGAAGAGTAGCACTGGGAGCGACACGCGGGGAGGTTACCTGAAATTTTGCGACCGAATGCAAAATTTGAGACCTTATATTGCCACTGCCCGGCGGCTTACAATAAGTCCAGAAGAATGAAAGCACTTACATTCAATCACAAATCGATCCCTGGAGGTCTGCCAGCATGAGCGCCAATCTGAGCTATGAGCTGTCTACGAGGCAGCAGCCGGCAAGCCGGAAGGATAAGGCCGTCAAAGTGATCCGCAAGATGATCGGCCAGAGGTATTTACAGGTGATGGCGCTGCTGGGCGTAGCCTGGATGATTATTTTCAACTACATTCCCATGTACAGCGTCATAATCGCCTTTAAGGAATACAACATCATCCATTCCGTTCACGATGCGCCTTGGGTTGGATTGCAGCATTTCCGCGAATTTCTCGAGGATGATGAGCTGCCCAATGTCATCTGGAACACCGTCGGCATGAGTTTGATCAAGCTGATTATCGCATTCCCGCTGCCCATCATCTTCGCCCTCTTCCTCAACGAGCTGCGCTCGCTGAAGCTGAAGAAGTTCGTCCAGACGATCTCCTACCTGCCTCACTTTCTCTCGTGGGTCATTCTCGGAGGCATTCTGACCACATGGCTCGCCGATGTCGGCATCATCAACAATATGCTTATCGCACTGGGCTTCATCGAGGAACCGATCAGCTACTTGGCGGAGCCGAGCTACTTCTGGTCAATCGTCATCACATCCGACATCTGGAAGGAACTTGGTTGGTCGGCCATCATCTACTTAGCTGCAATCGCAGGCGTTTCGCCGGAGTTGTACGAGGCCGCAACGATTGACGGAGCAGGACGTTTTCAGAAAATGTGGTTTGTGACGCTCCCGAGCATCAACGGTACGATCGCGATCCTGTTCATCCTTGCGGTCAGCGGCATTCTGAATTCGAACTTCGATCAAATCCTCGTCCTGCGCAATTCGCTCAACGAGAGCGCGAGCAACGTGATCGACGTGTATGTCTATCAGACCGGTCTCTTAAGCGGGCGTTATTCCTACTCGGCCGCAGTCGGATTGTTTAAATCGATTATCGCGCTGATTCTGCTGATCATGGCAAACCAAGTGTCGAAGAAACTCAACGATACGTCACTATTTTAAAAGATAAGGTGGTTGCGCCGACCGATGTATACATCCCTACTCCGAAGAAAAACTGCCGGCGAGGCACTATTCGATGCCGTGAATACGATCGGCATGCTGCTTGTCTGCTTCGTGACGATCTATCCGATCTGGTACGTGCTCGTCAATGCCTTCAATGAAGGGCAGGACGCCATGCGCGGCGGCATCTACTGGTGGCCTCGAGTGGTCAGTCTCGATAACTTCCAAGCGGTGTTCAACAACCCCGGCATTATGCTGGCCATGGGCGTAACGGTGGCGAAGACGGTTATCGGAACACCCGCACATGTATTTTTTACGGCAATGGTTGCGTACGCTTTCTCCAGAAGAGAGCTGGTTGGACGCAAAATCTACATGCTGCTCGGTACGATTACGATGTTTTTCAACGGCGGTCTCATTCCGTTCTACTTGCTTATTCGCGACTTGCATATGCTCGATAACTTCTTAGTCTACATCATTCCGGCCATGTTCAACTTCTTTGATCTCATCATCTTCTTGGCCTTCTTCCGCGAAATTCCCGCGGGGCTCGAGGAAGCCGCGAGGATCGACGGAGCCAATGACTTCTCCATCTTCGTCCGCGTCGTCATTCCGGTATCCATGCCCGTTATCGCCACGATCGCCTTGTTCCACGGGGTGTATCAATGGAACGATTATTTTACCGGGATGATCTATATCAACAATATGGATTTGCAGCCGATTCAGACCTACCTGTACCGGGTTATCGCACTGTCGAGCTCGAACATTATGATGGCGGCGATGCCGGGCGGCATTACGAAGAGCGTCACCTCGCAGTCGATTAAGCTCGCCACGATGGTGGTCACTACATTGCCAATTGTGCTGGTGTATCCGTTCCTGCAGAAATATTTTGTCAAAGGCATGATGATCGGTTCGATCAAGGGTTAGGTTATTCGTCCTAGCGGGCTGGATTCCAAGTCGGCAAAGACATTATAATAAGCGAAGCAAAGGGGTAGAACACATGAGAAAAGGTAAGGTTCAGCGCTTAATTGCTTTAACGACAGTGTTTGCGCTTGTCTTCACGCTGGCGGCTTGCTCCGGCGGCAACAACAACAAGAACAATGAAGCGGCAGCGGGCAATAACAAAGCTGCGAATGCTGCGGACAACACAGCGGCAGCAGACAACACTGCAGCAGAGAACAAACCCGCCGTATCTGCGGATGAGCCGGGCTGGAAAGCCGACACGTCGCCCATCACGTTCGACTGGTATCTTAACTTCTCTTGGTTCCCGAATAAGTGGGGCGTAGACGCAACTTCCCAATACATCACGAAGAAAACCGGCGTAAACGTCAACTTCATCGTGCCGGCAGGCAACGAGAACGAGAAGCTCAATACGATGATCGCTTCCGGCTCGCTACCGGATTTCATCACGCTTGGCTGGTATGAGGACGGCGTGAAGAAGATGATCGAAGGCGGATTGGTTGAACCGCTGAACAAGCTGGCAGATCAGTATGATCCGTACTTCTTCAAGGTTGCCGACCCTGCGAAGACATCTTGGTACACCCAAGAAGACGGCAATGTGTACGGGTATCCGAACGCATCGTCCTCGCCGAAGGATTTCGAGAAATATGCACGCGATTACACGTCGAACCAAACATTCGTCGTACGCAAAGATATGTATGAAGCGCTTGGCAAACCAGACATGCGTACCAAGGAAGGTTTCCTGAACGCGCTCAAAGCTGCGAAGGAGAAATTCCCGGAAGTAAACGGACAGCCGCTTATTCCGCTTGGCCTGCATGAGTTTGGCGAAACCGGCAACAGCTCGCTCGAAGGTTACTTGCAGAACTTCCTTGCTGTTCCGTATGAGAAAGACGGCAAGCTGTACGACCGTGTAACCGATCCGGAGTATGTAAGCTGGCTCAAAACCTTCCGCAAAGCCAATGAAATGGATTTGCTGGCGAAGGATATTTTCATCGACAAACGTCCGCAAATGGAAGAGAAAATCGCGCAAGGCCGTTACTTCGCGATGCTGTACCAGCGCAGTGATTTTGCCGCACAACAGAACGCCCTTTATGCCAAAGATCCGAATTCCGTCTACATCGCCATCGATGGCCCTGGTAATGATGCCGGCGATCAACCGACATTAAGCGGCCCCGGCATCTCCGGCTGGACGGTAACGCTTATCTCGAAGAACGTGAAAGACAAAGCTAGAGCGATTCGTTTCCTCAGCTACCTTGTAAGTGAAGAAGGCAACAAAGACTTGTTCATGGGCGAGCCGGGCGTTACGTATGACACGGCTGACGGCAAAGACGTATTCAAACCGGAAGTACTCGAGCTGTTGAACAAAGACCGCTCTTCCTTCGATAAGAAATATGGCGCGTCGTACACCTTCTGGATGCTGATGGATACCAATATGAACCTGAAGTGGGCACCGCCGAGCGTGGAGCCGTCCAAACAAATGGAAGATTGGACGAAAGGCAAAACGCACAGCTTCTCGCAATACGACCAAATCAATCCGACGGGCAACTCCGAGGAAGGAATTGCAAATACGAAGATCGCCCAAACATGGGGCAAAACGCTTCCGAAGCTGCTGCTGAGCAAGTCCGATGAGGACTTCGACAAAACGTTCGCAGAGTTCTTAGAGAAACGTAAAGACGCAGGCTTCGATAAAGTGCAGGCGTTCCAACAGAAGAAATACGAAGAGAACGTAGCGAAGCTGAAAGAATTTCTGAAATAGAAGACGAAATCCATTTCGAAATCGGGTAATCGAACAGCCGGCGGTGCAAGCCTCGGCCAAGAAGCGCGGTGAAGTCTGCCGCCCTTCTTGGCTGCGGGCTTCCGCCCGGCTGTTCATGCTCGTTTTCTGCGTTATACTGGAGACCAGGCATTCATCCCACTCTATGGACGTGATCCCCAATTGTTAAACAGACCGCGCATGATCAGCCGTGAAACGATCATTTATAAGCTGGAACAGCTGTCCTTGCAGAAGCGACTGTTTATTTCGTACATTCTCATCCTGCTGCTGCCGAGTGTCTTGATTTCGCTGTATATTTTCCAAGAGCTGAACGACAATTATATGAAAGACATTATTAAGAAGTACGAGAACACGCTGGAGATCGAGCGGGTCAATATGAACAACAACATCGAGACGATGGAGCGTGCCGCGCAGCTGTCGATTTCGGATAAAGAGGTCCTCTATTATTTGGAGCGGACCAGTGAACCCAACGCCACGGAGCTGATTGAGTTCGATACGACCGTGGTCTCGAATATATTGCGCCTTCAGTTCAACAATCCCAATATCGAGCATATCCGGCTGTTCTCGAATAATAAGCGCATTAACGAGCTGTGGCCCGTCATTATGCTCGAGCGGCGTATTCAAGGCGACCCTTGGTATGCGAAGGTGAACAGCTTGGACGGTCAGGAATTGTGGTACTTTGACCGAATGGATCGCGAGCCGATCCGCTCGCTTGTTCCCGATGCGAAGGAATCCAGGCCGAAGCTCTCGCTGCTGCGCGAGATCGAATATCCGGCAGGCCGCCATGTCGGCATCATGCAGGTCGATATGCTGCTGACGAATTTTTTTCAAGGCGTATTTCACGGCACCGATACGAGCCAGTCGGAGATGTTCGTAATTGATGGGGAAGGCAAAATGTTCCGCAATGACGCCAGCCCGTTTCTGGCAAACACGGGCCTTACGGAGCCGGACATCCGCAGCGCGCTGAATCAGCAGGTCACGCAAGGAAATGGCCACTTCCTGTTTAACCACGATAAAACGCCGTTTCTGGGCAACTACATGTATATCGAGAAGCTGGACGCCTACGTCGTTAATGTCGTGTCGCTGAAGAACGTATTCGCGGATATCAATAAGACGCGCAACAAACTCATCATGGTCAACGTTATTTTGCTGGCGATTTTGTCGGTTTCGACCTACTTTCTGAATGCGCTTATTCTGAAGAAATTACATACGCTCGCTCATTTCATGAAGCGGGTGCGCCAGGGTGATTTCAACTTTGATTTCACGATCCGCGGCGGAGGCGAGGTCGGAGAGCTGGCCCATCATTTTCGCAAAATGTTAAAGAAAATCAATTCGCTCATCGCCGAAGCCGTCACGAAACAGGCCGCTTCCAAGGAAGCGGAGCTGCGAACGCTGAAGAACCAGATCGATGCCCATTTCCTCTACAACACCCTTGAGAATATCAAGATGCTGGCAGAAATCGAGAACCAGCCCGTCATCTCGGATGCGCTGACTTCGCTTGGCGGCATGATGCGCTACAACTTGAAGTGGACCAGTGAGTACGTGCGGCTAAAGGATGAGCTTGGACATATTACGAACTACATTGCCATTATGAACGTTCGGTTTGATCATACGGTCAGCTTGCAGATCAACATTCCGCCGGATTACTTGGATCAGGAGCTGCTCAAGATGTCCCTGCAGCCGATTGTAGAGAACTCCGTCAAGCACGGCATGAAGTTTAAGCCATCGGAAGCGCGTGACGTGATCATCTCGATTAAAGCTGAGGTCATCGACTCCACGATCGTCATCGAAATTGAAGATAACGGGATTGGCATGACAGCGGAGATGGCGGAGGAGCTGAACCGTAAGATCAGCCAAGAAGATGCAGGCAGCTCCATTGTCGGTAAGCGGGATGTTTATGCGCAGCAGGAGAAGCAAACGGAAGGCAGCGGGATCGGTCTTCGCAATGTGCATCAGCGCATTCAATTGTTTTATGGCACGGAATACGGCTTGTTCGTCGAGAGCAGGGAAGGTGCTTATACGCGCGTTATTATGCGCGTACCTTATTTCATATTAAGCGGAGGGGTGACCTGACATGCGTACGCTGCTGATTGTGGACGATGAACGTAATATCAGGCTCGGGCTGAAGGCGATCATTGAACGAGGCTATCCCGAACGTTATGAGATGTTATTTGCGGCTGACGGGGAAGAAGCGCTTGGGCTGATTCAAAGCGGCCAAGTGGAGATCGTCATCACGGATATTCGGATGCCGGGAATGGATGGCCTGACGCTTATTCGCGAATTGGCTCTGCTGGAGCAGAAGCCGGTCGTCATGATACTCAGCGGCCATGATGATTTCCACTATGCGAAAGAAGCGATGCTCTACGATGTGAGGGAATATCTGCTCAAGCCGATTGTAAGGGATGAGCTGTTCGCGTCGCTTGAGCGGGTGGAGCGGGAGCTGGAGCGGCAAGCGGCGTTATCCGAGCGGCTGGGAGAGGTGCATCACTATCGCGATGAGCTGCTTGCGACCCAGCTGAACTACATCTTCCTGCATCCGGATTTGAGCGAAAATGAAATCGCTGAACGGTGCGCGAAGGCAGGCTGGGATGCGCTTGTTGAAGCTCTGGATTCATCGGAAGCGGGGGCCGAATCTGGTGAGACGCGTGGTTACGTGATCGCTCTGCTTCAGCTTCGGGGCGGATTGTCCTCCGGGAAAGCGGGCCAGCTGGAGGCGCTGCTGGCGTCTCGGCCTGGCGGAGTTCGGTTTTATTTTAAAGATAAGGATGATCGGCTGGTCGTTATTTGCGAGGAGATTAAGGGACCCAGCAGCCTGCTGGCGTTCATGAAAGAGCATCAGGTTTCGGGGCAAATCGGAGTGAGTCAGCGGTTGAATGGTGCCAGCGGGGTCAAACTTGCCTATGCCGAGGCACTTGAAGCGCTGAGGTACGGCTTCTTGCAGGCGATCACTGCAGAGCCGGTGCTGCTGCATTACGACCGGAAGAGAGCTCGCCATCAGGAGAACCATCTGCCGATGGAAGACATCCGGCGTCTGGCGAATATGCTCGGAACCGAGCGGGATAAGGAAATGAAGCAGATTCTCGCGGAGCTTCTTGATCCGAAGAAGCTGACCAGCTTCGATATCGCGTCGATCGAGGAGATCAGCAAGCAGCTGAACGAGCTTGTGTTTGACCGGGTCTTTAACCAGTACGGCGAGGAATCCGTGGAGATTCTGCGCATCTATAAGAAGGTCGGCTGCATGTATAACTTCGAGACGATTCATGATTATTTTCGCAGCGTCGAGGATTTGCTGCTGCGGCTGAACGATTATGTGAAAGGCCTGCGCCTTGTGCATGCCGAGCATAAGGAGATGAAGAAGGCGGTCAGCTACATTCACGACAATTATCATCGGGACCTGAATATGGCGACGGTATCGAACCATGTTTCGCTGAACTACTCGTATTTCAGCCAGGCATTCAAGGAGTTTACCGGCGAGAGCTTTGTCGTCTACTTAAAGCGCGTGCGCATCCAGAAAGCCAAGTCGCTGCTGGAGGAAACGGAGCACAAAATCTACGAGATCAGCGAGCAAGTCGGCTTCGAGAATTCGAAGCAGTTCAATCGCGTTTTCCGCGAGATGGAAGGCATCTCGGCGATGGAATATCGGACGAAACATGCGGTGCAGCATCGCGTGTGAGAGGAAGGGCAGCCGCTGGCGGGCTGCCCTTTTTATATGGCTCCGGTGATGCGGCAGCTATCCACTGAGCCGCGGTGGGATGTACGGAAGCTGCTGCTGAATTTCACAGTCGGAGCGGCAGGCACTGGCCGAAATGTTCCGCGATAGGCAACATTTCCATAGATGGTTAACCCCGATGAGCCCAATCGAGGGCTAACTAATACTCCTTTGGCGCCATGATTTATTTCCATTTTGCATGTGCAAAAATAGGAAAATGATAGGTTAATAGTATGCTATAATCCGGTTAAAAGTTGCTGTTGTACATGCACGGAGTCCAATTCGAGCAGGAGGCTGTCAGGGTCATGGAAACCAATCAAGCTAAGAGCCATGAAGAGCACATTGAAAAGGCCAATCAAGCAACGGAGGAAGGAAGCTCGCGGATCTCCGAGGAGCGCTTTCGACTTCGGTATCATCTAATGCCGAGAACCGGCTGGATGAACGATCCGAATGGACTTGTCTACTTCAAGGGCAGCTATCATGCCTTCTATCAGTACTATCCGTACGAGCCGAGTTGGGGACCGATGCACTGGGGGCATGCCAAGAGCGAGGATCTCGTCAATTGGACCCATCTTCCGGTCGCACTGGCCCCTTCAGAACCTTATGATCAAGGGGAAAGCGGCGGTTACGGCTGTTTCTCCGGAAGCGCTGTCGCGGATGGCGATTCGCTTGTTCTGCTGTACACCGGGCATGTTTCCGGCAAATCGCCGGTAGAGGTGCAGTGTTTGGCTGTCAGTTCAGACGAGGGCATCACCTTCCGGAAGAGCGAAGCCAATCCGGTCATCCCGGGGCCACCGGAAGAGGGCTTGCTCGGCTTCCGCGATCCGAAGGTATGGAAGCATGAAGATACTTGGTACATGGTGATCGGTAGCGGAAAAGAAGGCCGAGGCAATGTGCGGCTGTATGCTTCTTCGGATTTGCGCGAATGGCGCAATAGGGGGATTGCCGCTGACAGCGATGGCTCGAAGGGCGATATGTGGGAATGTCCGGATCTGTTCCCGCTTGGCGGAGGAGAACATCATGTGCTGATCGTCTCCCCAATGAACATGGGGGCAACGAAGACGATGTATCTGTCCGGCACGTTCGATTACGAAGCCGGCAGGCTTACGACTGCGCATGCGGAACGACTCGATTACGGTTTCGACTTCTATGCGCCGCAGACGCTGGAGGATGATCAAGGGAGACGCATCCTGTTCGGATGGATGAATATGTGGGGGGCGAAGATGCCGGAGCAGCAAGATGGATGGGCCGGCGCAATGACCATTCCGCGCGAGCTGAGCTTGCAGCCGGACGGCAGCATCCGTATGGTTCCCGTGCCGGAGCTGGAGAAGCTTCGCGAAGAGCGATACGAGGTGGAAGCGCAGGTAATCGAAGCAGATACGGAAGTCGCTCTGCCGGGCACCGCATCGGATGCGGCAGAAATTATCGCTGTGTTCGACGCGAGTCATTCCGATGCTGCCGAATTCGGCTTGCGGCTGCGCTGCTCGGCAGACGGGGGCGAATACACCGAAGTCGGGTACCGCGCCGCGGACCGCACGGTTTATGTGAACCGCGATCATGCCGGTCTGGGCGATGGCGGAATCAGTGAGGTGCAGCTTGCAACTCAGGATGGCGGGCTGCTGAAGCTCCATCTGTTCCTCGACCGTTCGTCGCTGGAGCTGTTCGCGAATGATGGGGAGAAAACGATGACGAACCGAATCTATCCCCAGCCGGATAGTTTGGGGGCATCTCTGTTCAGTCGTGGGGGAAATGCGGTTCTTCGCTCATTTGAAGCCTATGAATTGAAGTCGATTCACTAGTTTGATTGCGCAGCATGATCCGGATTATGCGGTCACGGCATTTATCGAAGGCCGCATGCTTGAGAAAGATGATCTCAAGAACGAATCGATCCGAAATATGATCATGGAGCGCCTCAAACGGATCCATCGGATGGAAGGTCAAGGCAGAATCTGCTCGCCGTACACCTGTTCCGCTTGGCGTTGGAGTCTGCCCCGGCCGGATCGCGGCTTGACGGAGTCGGCGACGAAAGCGTGCCCTTCCACGATATCGCAAGCGTTATCGGTAAGCATTTGAATCTGCCGGCGGTTAGCCTTTCACGAAAAGAAGCGAATGCCCACTTCGGCTTTCTTGGCACCCTCGCGGCGCTTGACATTCCGAGGACGAGCGCGCAGACGCAAGCATTATTGGGATGGCGTCCGGTACACTCCGCATTAATAGAGGACCTCGAACAAGGACACTATTTCGCCCTTTAAAAGGCTTCTGGCACAAAAACAGACCAATCCAACCCCGGATTGGTCTATTTTCTATGGTCAAAAGGTTGAATCTATCAGGTTTTGACCTTGCCGCGCTTCCTCCATAATGAGGTAGACAACCGAGGGGGAGGAAAGCCGATGAAATTTGGCGCTTGTTATTATCCGGAGCATTGGCCGGAGGAACGCTGGGAGCTGGACGTGAAGCTCATGAAGGAAGCGGGGCTGAACGTGCTGCGCATCGGCGAATTTGCTTGGTCGAAGCTTGAGCGCTATGAGGGCAGCTACGATTTCTCATGGATGGATCGCATGATTGAGCTGCTGGCGGCACACGGAATCGAGGTCATCTTAGGAACGCCAACCGCTGCGCCGCCTAAGTGGCTCATGGACAAACACCCCGACATCTATATGCGGGACAACAAAGGCATAGCGCGAGGCTTCGGCAACCGAAGGCATTACTGCTACAACAATCCCAACTACATGGCAGCCTCGGATCGCATTGTAACCGCAGTCGCGAAGCAATATGGCGAGCATCCGAACGTGATTGCCTGGCAGACTGACAATGAATTTGGCTGCAACGATACGGTGTATTGCTATTGCGATTATTGCAGAGCCGCCTTTCAGGCTTGGCTTCGCCAAACTTATACAAGCATCGATCAGCTCAATGAAAGCTGGGGAACGGTGTTCTGGAGCCAAACCTACAACGAGTGGGAGCAAATTGTGCTTCCGGCTTATACCGTCTTCCATCTGCATAACCCGGGGCTCGAGCTCGATTACCGCCGGTTTGCTTCCGATTCCGTCATCGCGTATCAGAAACGGCAGATCGACCTGCTGAAGCAGCTTGCCCCAGGTCAGCCCGTTACCCATAACATGTGGTCGGAGATGAACGAGATAAACAGCTTCGAGCTGTCCAAGGACCTGGATTTTGCTTCGTGGGACATCTATCCCAATCTCTGTTTTACGGATCAGCCGGACCCTCGCGCAAGCGCGATTCAGCTGGATATGGCCCGCGGCGTGAAGCAAGCTCCCTTCTGGGTGCTGGAGCATCAAAGCGGCGCGCCGGGCGGCAACATCATGTTTCCGACGCCGCGGCCGGGGGAGCTTCGCAGATGGACATATCATTCGGTCGCACATGGCGCCGATGCAATCGTCTATTTCCGCTGGCGGACATGTCTTTTCGGCGCGGAGCAGTTCTGGCATGGCATTCTGCCCCATGACGGCATTCCGGGCAGGCGGTATGACGAAGTCAAACATGTTGGTGAGGAGCTGAACCGATTGATGCCGCTAATCGAAGGCAGCAGCGCAGGAGCAGAAGTCGCCATCATTCGTTCCTACGAGAATGAATGGGTCATGGACATACAGCCTCAGGTGATGGGCCACCGGTATATCCGTCATTTCAAAAGCTATTACCGTTATTTCTATGATCATCATATTCCGGTGGATCTCCTTTCCGACGAAGCGGATTTCAGCCGATATCGCCTCGTCGTCCTGCCGCACTATATGCTGTCCAAGCCGGAGGCCAAGCAGCGTATCTACGATTATGCGGCGCAAGGCGGCACGGTGCTGCTCGATTTCCGTTCCGGCTCGCGGCTGTGGGACAACCGGATGTCGGATCAAACGCTGCCCGGCATCTACCGGGAGCTTCTTGGCATCTCGATTACCGACTACGGCATCCTTCGTGAAGGTCAAACGCGCAGCGTCCAGCTATCCCAAGACACACACAGCTACAACGCTCAGACCTGGTATGACGTCATTCATCCCGAGACGGCGGAGCCGATCGCCTGGTTCGGCGAAGATTACTACACCGGATCGCCTGCCGCAACATGCAACCGGTATGGCCAAGGCGCCGCCTACTACTTGGGCATGGAGCCGCAGCCTGCCCTAATGAATGCACTTATGGATCGCATCTGCGCGGACGCAGGAGCAGCGCCGATTCAAGGTATACAGGTGCCGGACAGCATCGAACTCACGCGAAGGGTCAGCGGCGAAGGCCGGGAATATATTTTCGCCATCAATCACGGTACGGACCTTCAATCCATTACGCTCGCAGAGCCGCTGTACGAACTGACAACGGAGCAAACGATAGCAGCGGGCACGATCGAATTACCGGGCAACGGCGTGTTTCTCTTCCGCAAGGATCACCCGCTACTGGGGTGATAAGTTGCAGTTTATCAGGTTGTTGGCGTTCCCAGCCCCCTGCATAATAAAACTAGAACAACACGGATGAGAGATAGGGTAGAAAGGAGTACGGCAGTGTGAAATCAATCGTTTCAACCAAGCAAGACAACGCGCCAAATAAACGAAGCTTCGGCAGAAAAGTCATCATGCAAAGACAGCTGATCTACATGTCTGTTCCGTTCGTCCTCCTGATCGTCCTGTTCTCCTACGTCCCGCTCTGGGGATGGATTATGGCGTTTCAGCGGTACACGCTCGGCAAAGGGATTAAACACAGTCCCTTCGTCGGCTTCGATAATTTCGTCGCGCTCTTCCAAGATGAACAGTTCTACCACGTGCTTCGCAACACGCTCGCCATGGGGCTGCTGCAGCTGATCGCCGGTTTCGTTTGCGCCATCGCGCTGGCACTGCTGCTGAATGAAGTCAGGTTCGTCTGGTTCAAGCGGGTGATCCAAACGATCACCTACATTCCTCATTTTGTCTCATGGGTCGTCATTGCGAACATCACGCTCACGATGCTGTCTCCGGACGACGGTATGCTGAACCGCATTCTGATGAAGCTCGGCATCATCCAAGAACCGCTCTACTTTATGGGCGAGGAAAAATGGTTCTGGTTCATCCATACGACGGTCAGCTTGTGGAAGGAGCTGGGCTGGAGCACCATTATCTACTTGGCGGTATTGGTGGGACTGAATCCCGAGCAATATGAAGCGGCCGAAGTCGACGGCGCAAGCCGCTTTCAGAAAATGTGGTACATCTCCATTCCCGGCATCATGCCGACCGCTATTCTGCTGCTCATCTTGAATGTGGGCTGGATCATACAAGGCGGCTTCGAGTCGCAGTATTTGCTCGGCAATCCAATCGTCGTTGATTATTCCGAGGTCCTTGATCTCTATGCGCTGCGCTACTCGACACAGCTCGGAGATTTCTCGTTCGGGGTCGCGATCAGCATGTTTAAATCGGTGGTCAGTGTAGTGATGGTGCTGGCCGTTAATTATTTGGCCAAGAAAACGAATCAAAGCCGATTAATCTAGTACAGCGCCGACAAGAAAAGGAGGGTGGTCAAGAATGGACCGCAATCAGGCGTGGGGCGCGCTCGCGTTCAACACCTTTAACTATACGCTGCTGCTTCTCATCGGCATGGCAACCTTGTTTCCCTTCTTGAACCTCATTGCGGTGTCGCTGAACGATCCGCTCGATTCCTTGAAGGGAGGCATTACGCTCCTGCCAAGAGAATGGACATTAATGAATTACCGTGCGATATTGAGTGATGATGCGCTCGCGTGGTCGGCTGTCCGTTCCGTTATTCGGACCTTGCTAGGCACGGTGCTCGGCGTAACGGGTACCGTCATGATTGCCTATACGCTCAGCCGCAAGCAATTTATCTTCCGCAAAGCGTTTAATGTCATCTTGGTCATTACCCTCTACGTGAACGGCGGCCTCATTCCAACGTACCTGCTGATCAAGAACCTAGGGTTAATGAATCATTTTGCCGTCTATATCATTCCCGGTCTAATCGGGGTGTTTAATGTTATCATTATTCGCAGCTACTTCGATCAGCTTCCGGAAGGACTGGTAGAATCGGCGCATATCGACGGAGCGACCGACTTTCAGACGCTGTTTCGGATTGTGGTGCCAATCAGCCTGCCGGTTATTTCGACCATCACGTTATTCATCGCGGTTGGCCACTGGAATTCCTGGTTCGACAACAATCTCTATGCCAGCCGCAATCCCGATTTGAGCCTGCTGCAGTTTGAATTACAGAAGATTCTGCTGCAAAGCGTCAGCCAAGTGGCCAATGCCAATGAGCATGTGGACGGCAAAGCCATACAGTCCAATCCCGATACGATTCGGGCGGCACTGACCATTGTGGTTACGATGCCGATCCTGCTTGTTTATCCGTTTCTGCAAAGGTATTTCGTCAAAGGCGTTACACTCGCTGCGATTAAGGAGTAACGAAGGGTTCGCACGATATCAAACGGAGCGATCGATCCGTTGATATATACAAAACGAGGATTGAAAGGGAGTCTAACGATGAAAGGTAAAAGGCTAAAGCGCAGTTTTACATTCGGACTCATCATTACCGTACTGGCAGTGCTTATCACAGGCTGCGGTTCCTCCAATAACAACAATAACGAAGGGGCAACGAACGTAAACGAACCGGCCAAGAACACGGCTGCAAATGAAGCCAATACAGGCAATAATGCCGCTGCGGAGGCAGAGCCGGCACCGGATTTAAGTCCGATCGAGTTTACGATCAACACGGCAGACGACAAGCTGAAATGGGATACGCCAATTACGAAAGCGATTACAGAGAAAACAGGCGTATCGCTCAAATACGACCTCTCCGTCGGCGATCAATTTCAGAAATGGGATCTGTGGCTGGCAGCCGGCGACTATCCGGATGTCGTTGTCCTCGATGCCAACTACACCCAGAAATTCAAAGATGCAGGCGCCATTATTCCGCTAAACGATCTGATCGATAAATACGGTCCGAACATTAAAGAGAAGTACGGCAAATACTTCAACCTGCTCAAAGGCAAAGACGGCAATATCTACTCGTTGTCCGGCGTCAACAAGAGCGAAGAAGCGGCAGCTAACTCGACTGCCAACTTTATCGTGCAATATGACGTGCTGAAGGAAGCCGGGTATCCGGAAATCAAAACGTTCGATCAGCTCTACGATGTTATCAAAGCGTATGCCGATAAACACCCGCAAATCGACGGGAAAGATACGATTGGCTTCGCCGCTTCCATGGCCAGCTGGACGATGAAGATCGAGTTCAACAATCCGGTCATCAATGCATTGGGATTGCCTGACCATGACCGTTCCCGAATCGATGCCAACGGCAACGTCACGTACAACCCGGTTTCCGAGGAATCCAAGGCTTACCTGAAGTTCCTGAACAAGCTGTACAACAACGGGCTGTTTGACAAAGAAGCCTTCTCGCTCGACAACATTGCCACGAAAGCCGCGCAAGGCCGCGTCCTTGCCGCTTATTCGCCGGGCTGGTTCTTAGGCGACGCTGAAGCTTCCCTGCGTAACTCCGGCCATCCGGAACGCGCCTATGCCCATATTCCGATTTATTTTTCGGAAGGCACGGAGGATCATTCCAACACGCTGACGCCGACGCAAGCGGGAAGCTACCAATGGACGATCAGCAAGAACGCGAAGAATCCGGAGCGGATGATTCAGATGATTGATTTCCTCTTCTCCGATGAAGGTCAAATTCTGACGCAATGGGGCATTGAAGGCACTCACTTCGATGTGAAGGACGGCCGCCGCGTACTGAAGCCGGAGCTGATTCAGCAGCGTCTAGCGGATCCGGATACGGATTACAAGGAAGGCTTCCACGGCATCGGAACAGGAAACTTCTCGTGGTTCGGTATCGGCAACGGCGCGAAGCTGGCGGATGGCGACTACTCCACACCGCTTACCAAAGACATGGTTATCGCCAACTACGATGACATGACCAAGGAAGTACTGGCGAAGTACGGCAAGCAGGTATGGGCAGATTTCTTGCCGCCGGTCGAATATGTTCCGGGCTACATCTGGCAGCTTACGCCTCCGGAGTCGACCAAGGTAGAAGAGCAGAAGATCGATGATACATGGCGCAAGTACTTGCCGAAAATCATCATGTCGAAGGATGATGCCGCGTTCGATTCCAATTGGAAGGATATGCAGGATGCCATCAACAAGAATGGCCTGGAGAAAGTAGAAGCGGCTTATACGCAGCTATGGGCGGACTTTAATGACAAGTACAACAGCATCTTAGGCCAATAATCGGTTGTAGGTAAGGTACTCCTTGTTCGCGGCACTTGCGGGCAAGGAGTATGTTTCGTGCCGCAGGGGAAGGAAATGCATGCAGATAAAGCGAATGAGTGAGAAACGTACAGCCACGAAAGGTGCGAGGTCGCCGCGACATGAAAATACGGACAAAGCTGATCGTAGCCAACTTATTCGTTGTTTTGCTTCTGCTGGGCTCCCTTACGTATGTGCTCATGAAACGCAGCAGCGATTTGGTCTACGAGCATATCATCGAGAATGCCGAACTCTCGCTGTCACAAGTAAGCGCGAACTTCGATAATAAGCTGAGCTCCTACGAGGAGAATGCGAACACGCTATTTTTGAACTCTTCCTTGAATGAGAAGCTCCAGAAGAAATATAAGGACCAGCAAGAAGCGTATGATACGTATTTCGACTATTACCAGCCTTTTATTTCGGCGGTTCAGGCGACCAAGGCGATCTCTCATCTCAACTTATATACCGACAATCCGACCTTTCTATTCGCGAATGTGTTTCTGATTGATGAAGAGACGCGGCAAAGCGATTGGTATCGCAAGGTCTTCAATAATCGCATCGGCGGCTACTGGACCGGTCCCTATACGCCGCTGCTTGAGCATAAACCGGTGTTCAGCTTCCGCAAACGGATGAACAATTTCGATCCGGCCTCCCCAAACGTCGTCTCGATCGAAATCCAGCTTCGCGTATTGTCGGAGCTTATTAATGTAGAGAGTAAAAGTAAGCGTTTTATTTTCTCGCTGGCAGACGGTACGGTGCTGATTGACAGTGCGCAGACAGGCGGGATTACGCAGTTAAAGGAACTGCCTTTTTATTCGGAAATCATGAAGGAAACAGAGGGAAGCTTCAGCTACGAGGATGAGCATAACAGCTATCAAATTATGTTCCAGACGCTCGAATCTCACAACTCGGTGCGAGGGATGAAGGTGCTGACCTTTATTCCGATAAACGAGCTGATGCCGAAGATCGAACAGCTTCGATCGCTCTCGATTGTCTTGTTCCTGCTGGCCATCGTCGTTTCCGCGCTCTTCATCTCGACGATCTCCGTCGGGCTGACGCGCCGATTAACGGAGCTGTCGTTTCGGATGAAGCGGGTGCACAAGGATAATTTTCAAAGCTTCGTCGAGGTCAAAGGCAAGGATGAGGTTGCGCAGCTTGGCCAGATGTTCAATCTGATGGTGCAGCGGGTGGGGCAGCTCATTCAAGAGGTGTACCAATCGGAAATCGATCAGAAGGAGCAGGCACTGCGGACGAAGGAAGTGGAGCTGTACGCGCTGCAGACCCAAATCAATCCGCATTTTCTGTTCAATGTGCTGAATATGATCCGAGGCAAGCTGCTGATTGCAGGCGAACGGGATACGGCCAAAGTCGTCGGGCTGCTGGCGAAGTCGTTCCGGATGATGCTGCGAAATGGCGGTCCAACGATCACGCTGAGCGAAGAAATGGAGTTTATCTCGATTTATTTGCAAATCCAGCAGCATCGGTTCGGCGATAAATTCACCTTTACCATTGCGATTCCCCCGGAAGCCCTTGCTGTGAATTTGCCGAAATTGTGCATTCAGCCGCTGGTCGAAAATGCGATCACCCATGGGGTGGAACTGAGCCCTACGCAATCCCGCATTCAGATTAGAGGCAAGCTGGCGGAGGACACGCTGCAAATTACGGTGGAGGACGATGGTCTCGGCATGACGCCGGAGCGCCTAACCGAAATCCAAGCCGGCTTGCAGCAGGATTCACTTGAGGTCACCTCCAATATCGGACTTCGTAACGTGAATCGGCGATTGAAGGTCCGATATGGGGACAGCTATGGGCTGGACGTGCAGAGTGAGCAAGGCGAAGGAACAAAAGTGACGATATTCATTCCCATGCAGCAGGCGGATAATGGAGGCGAAACAGATGTATAGCGTACTGATCGTGGAAGACGAGCCGCTCGCGAGAGAATCGCTTAAATATGTGATTGATTGGGAGAGCTGCGGGTTCCAAATCCGAGCGGAGGCGGAAGACGGCAAACGGGCGCTTGAGCTTATGCAGCGAAACCATTATTCGCTTGTGCTTACGGATATTCGCATGCCGACGATGAACGGGCTCGAACTGATTGCCACGCTGCGGGAATTTACGGATGTCCCCGTCATTATTCTCAGCGGGTACGAGGACTTTGAATATGCACGGCAAGCACTCAAGATGGGTGTTCATGATTACTTGCTAAAGCCTGTCGAGGAAGAAGACTTAATCGCGATCTTGGAGCGAATCGGCCGGAGCATAGCGGAGAAGAGATCGTTTCAGAGGCAGCATCATTTGGGTTTATCTGCCCTTCGCGATCAGGTGCTGCGGAAGCTTGCGCATGGTCCCGTCAGCCGAAACGAGTACGAGGAGGCCATTCGCACGATTGGCCGCGGAATCGGGGAAGGACCGCTGCGTACGCTGCTCGTGGAGATGGACTCCCTCTCGTCGCCGAGTCCGGCGCTGACCGAGCATGATGCCGAGCTGAAGCGTTATGCGGTACGCAATATTTTGGAGGAGCTGTGCGGCGGGGTGGGTCTCGTGTTCGAGCTGACCGAGGAACGGTACGGTATCGTATTGACGGGGCAGCCTGACGGGGCGGATGATGAAGAATTGTATCTATTCGCTGGGCGACTGAGAGATGCGGTAGCCGAGAATGCCAAAGAAACAATCAGTATCGGCTTCGGCAGTTTGGCCGCTGGCGGAAGAGAGCTGGCGGGGTCCTTTGCTGCCGCGGAGGAAGCGCTCGACGGGAAATTTCTGGTGGGCAGCGGGTCGATTCTGGTTGGCAGAGACGCGCTTAAGCATTCGGGCGGAAGTGGAAGCGTAGGCTTAGGTGGTTATCCAAGTACCGCGAAACTGCAGGCCGGCGTGCTTGAGGCGATTTCTAATTTGCAGGATGAACAGCAGGTTGAAGCTGCCATTGACCGGTTATGGGAAGGCTTCAAGGCGGAACAAGCGCCGGGAAGCGTCGTTCGCAAGAGCGTGCTGGAGCTGCTCGTCCAATTGCAGCAGCTTGTCAGAGAGCTCGGCGCAAGCGCAGACGGCCTCTTCGAATATGAGCTTGGCGATTACGAGCGGGTCATGAAATGCAAGACGATGGAAGAGCTGCAGCATCTCGCAAGCCGGAAGGCGAAGGACGTGCGAGCGCGGGTATGCGGGATGAAACAGCTGCAGCCGAGCACGCTGGTTACAACGGTGAAGAAACTCGTTCAGGAGCAGTATCACACGAACATCAGCTTACGGAGTATCGCACAGCAGGTATTTTTGAATCCGAACTACTTGGGGAAGGTGTTCAAGGCCGGAACAGACGAATCGTTCAACGATTATTTGCTTAAGGTGCGGATGGAGAAGGCGAAGGAGCTGCTCAGGCAGTCGGATAAGAAGGTGTACGAGATTGCCGAAGCTGTCGGGTACGGCGAGCTGGACTGGTTCTATAAGCGGTTTAAGAGCTATGCCGGCATGAGCGCCGGGGAGTATCGGATGAAATGACAGCTTTAGCGGAGCGATGGAGAAAGTTCTTCCATCGCTTTTTTGGCTTACAGCAGGTTCATTTTGCGATAGGCAAGCGGCGTCATGCTCGTCATTTTCTTGAAGATGCGGTCAAAATGCCCCGTGTTCTCGAACCCGGTCCGTTCCGCGACGACGATGACTTTAAGATCCGTGTTCTTGAGCAGACGCTGCGCCTCGCGAATTCGCGTCAGATGAACGTATTCAGTAAGCGTGAAACCGGTGACCGCCTTGAAGCTTCGGCTGAGATAATAAGGGCTCATGAAGAATTGTTTGGCTAACTCTGTAAGCGCAAGCTTAGTGTCATAGTGCTCGTTGATGTGCAAGGCGACCTCGGATATTTTCTGATGGAGAGCGGTTGGCTGTTCGGGTACGGCAGATTCAGAGTGCGCCGGAGCGGGATGCCTTGCCGCAAACAGCAGCAGCTCGGTCAGCAGCAGCCGGAGGTAGGACTCGAAGCCGGGCCGCTGCTCGGACGCTTCGGCGATCATTTTGCCAAGCAGCTGGCGGACGAATAGCTGCTCTTGCGGCGTAAGATGCAGCAGAAGCGCATTATGCCCGAAGGGTTGCAGCAGCAGCGGATCGTGGAAGGGATGCTCCGTTCCCACGAAGGCATCGCTGAAATTGATGACGATCCGTTCATGCTCCGGAGGACCAAGCTCAGAGGAGTTGTGGACGACCTGTTTGTTCACCAGCACCAAGTCGCCTGATGTAATCGAGTAGGAACGGTCCTCGATGAAATGCACGCGCTGGCCCGACACCAAATAATAGATTTCATAGGTAGGGTGAAAGTGATTGTTGCGTCCAAACGGCTTTGTCCGATGCACATGCTGAATATAGAAATCGCCTTCCTCATCGCCATAGGAGAGCGGTTCGTCGACGGTGAGCCTCATCTGGTATCCTCCTTACGATCTTAGAAAACAGATAACTCTACTTTAGCGCAAGATAGGTGAATAAACTATCACTTTGAGCAAAATATGTCACGATAATCGGCAAATATTGCGTTATGCTGAGAAGAGATATGGACTTTAGAGGAAGGCGGTACATCCGACCATGCGTAATTTTATGGATGATGATTTTCTCCTACATAACGAGACAGCAAAACGGCTTTATCATGAATATGCGAAAGCAATGCCGATCTTGGATTATCATTGCCACTTGAGTCAGCAGGACATCTATGAGAATAAAAGCTATAACAACCTGACGGAAGTTTGGCTGTATGGCGATCATTATAAGTGGCGGGCGATGCGTGCGAACGGCATCGAAGAGAAGTACATCACCGGCGGCGAAGGGGTCAGCGATTACGACCGTTTCCTCGCCTGGGCACGCACCGTGCCGATGACGCTAGGCAATCCGCTCTATCATTGGTCGCATCTGGAGCTGCGCCGATTGTTCGGCATCGACGAGCTGATCAATGAGAAGAATGCGCCGGTCATCTGGGAGAAGGCCAATGCCAAGCTGCGCGGCGGCGGTTATGCCGTACGGGATTTCATTCGCGACGCAGGCGTGGAAGTGGTCTGTACGACGGATGATCCGATCGATTCGCTGGAGCATCATGCGCTGCTGGCACAGGAGCCGGATTTGGGCTTCCGCGTACTGCCTTCGTTCCGTCCGGATAAGGTGCTGGAGATTAACCGCGCACCGTTCGTTGGCTATATTGCGAAGCTGGCTGAAGCTTCGGGGCGAAGCCGTATCGAGAGCTACGATGAGCTGCTGCTTGCGCTGAAGGAACGGGTTCAGTTCTTCCATTCCGTTGGCGGACGAGTGTCCGATCATGCGCTTGATTACGTGCCTTGGGCGGAGACGACACGCGAGGAGGCGGCGGGTATTTTCTCCAGAGCGCTTCAAGGCGGCGGCGTAACGCTCGAGGAGGAGAAGAAATACAAATCCTACACGCTGGTTTACTTAGGCGAGCTCTATGCGGAGCTTGGCTGGTCGATGCAGCTGCATATGAACGCGCATCGCAACAACAATGCGCGTACCCTTCGCGAGCTGGGCGTGGACACGGGGTTTGATTCCATGAACGACAGTCCGGTCGCGGTGCCGCTTGTCCGGCTGTTAAGTAAGCTGGATGAGCAGGATAAGCTGCCGCGGACGATTGTGTATTCGCTTAATCCGGCGGATAACAACGTGTTGGCGTCGCTGATCGGCAGCTTCCAGGGCGGCGGCATTCCGGGCAAAATCCAGCTGGGCGCTGCTTGGTGGTTCAACGATACGAAGGACGGCATGCTGGAGCAGCTAAAGTCGCTTGCGAATATCGGGCTGCTCAGCCGGTTTGTCGGCATGCTGACAGACTCGCGCAGCTTCCTCTCGTATACGCGGCATGAATATTTCCGCCGTATATTCTGCAACTTAATCGGCGAATGGGCGGAGAACGGGGAAGTGCCTGCGGATGCGGAGCTGCTTGGCGGGCTTGTGCAGGCGGTATGCTACGAGAATGCGAAGGGGTATTTCCGTTTCTAGCTTTCCGTAAAACGACAAGGTAGAAGACCATTCAGGAGGGATACCATGAGCGGCAAACTGACATCACCCGATGAGATCAACAAGCAGTTGTATCCGCACGGCGAGGTTCATCAGGCTGTTCACCGCGTTGCCGATGTTGGGGAGGAGCAGGTTCAGTCCTATCGGCAGCAAGGGTACGCGACGGTATTGGATTTGTTGTCGGAAGCGGAAATTGGCGCTGCGATCGAAGCTGTCATGGCGCATATTGCCGATGATCAGACGGCTGTGAAGGTGCAGTTCGTGAAGCCTCGGAGCGAGCTTCGCAGCGATGAAGAGCGCGAGCTCGCCGTCCGCAAATTGTATGAATTTGTGGAGGTCGACGATCGGCTGAAGGCCGTTGCCTATCATCCGAACGTATTGGCCGTCGTGGAGAAGCTGCTCGGCGCGAAGCCGAAGCTGGTGCAGGATATTGCGCTGCTCAAGCCGCCGAAAGGCGGGGGCGAGAAGCCCTGGCATCAAGACATGGCCTACGGCAATCTCGCGTATGATCGTCCCGTCATCGGCGTTTGGATTGCCCTCGATGAAGCGGGGCTCGATAACGGCTGCATGCAAATTATCCCTCGTTCGCATATGAACGGCGGCATTCCGCATTATGCGGAGCGGGATTGGCAGCTATGCGATACGGTTGTGCCTGTCGAGCGCAATGTCGCTGTGCCGCTCGCACCGGGCAGCGCGCTGTTCTTCCATGGGCTGCTCATGCACGGCACCGCGTTCAATTTCTCGCAGAAGCGCCGCCGCGCGCTGCAGTTTCATTATGCGCCGGATACCGCGGAGAAGATCAGCCCGAGAGAGTATAAGCGGATGTTTACGAGCGAGATGACGGGGGCGGACTGCTAGACCGGTATGAAAAAAAGGGATATCTCATCCTGGCCGTTTGTGGAGACGGCCGGTGAGAGATCCCTTCTTTATTTGCGGGCCGTGAACCGCGCCCATTCTTGCTTGACCTTGCTCTCATCGAGTTCGATGCCGATCATGACAAAATACGGCTCGCCCTTATAGCTGCTCGGCGACCATTCCAGCCGTTTGCCCGCCAGCTGGAACAGCAGGAGGCTGCCATCCTTGCCGAAAGGCAAATAACCCTTGGCGCGCATGCAGTTATTGCCCCGCCCGCCAATGAAGGCTTCGAACTGGCGCCGCGTGAGCCCGGCCGCATCTGCGCCGGGGTAAATCGCTGCCGTTCGAATGCGCGAATACGAGCTCGGCGCTTTGGTGGCGGTGTGAGCAGCGCCCGGCTGCATGGCCGCGGCTGGCTTGCCGGCCGCCGCCGGCGGCTTGCCTCCGCCGCTGCCCGGCAGCTTCTCCGGAAGCACGCGACCGCCGGTTGCGACGGCCGTCCGCGTGCCGGAGATGACAGGCTGCCGCCTCGCCCCCGAAGGCGAGATTCCCGCGAACACGAGCGCGGAATCGATCTCGCAGCGCGTGGCCGTGATGAAGTCGGCGGCCGGGTTGCGGTCTCGAATCAGCTGCTTCACTTTATCCGCGGTTCGATTGGAAATGAGGTCGTATTTATTGGCGATGATAAAGTCCGCCGCCTCGATCTGCTTGCGCAGCGTACGAATCAGCTCGCGGTCCGAGGAGAAGATGCTGTTATAGTCGAGCGCATGCTCGGCATCCAGCACGGTAACGATCCGGTGCAGCCGCACCTTGCCGATAATGGTCGGCTCTGTAATCGCTTCTGCAATTTCCTCCGGGTTCGCCACACCGGTTAATTCCATCACGATCACATCCGGCTGCATCAGCGCCAGCCGCTCCAAGCAGGAGGCCAGCTCGCTCTTCTTGCTGCAGCACAAGCAGCCCTCCGTAATTCGCTCCAGCATCTGCGCTGCAGATGCACTGCTCACCATCGTTCCATCCACGTCAACGGCTCCGATTTCATTCATCAGCACGGATGCGCGTAAACCGTTAGCCTTGGCATGCTGCAGCAGCCTCAGAAGCAGTGTTGTTTTTCCGCTGCCCAGAAAACCGCTTAATACGATTACCGGAATTGCTGATTGTTCCATGTTCGAGCGCTCACACTCCCTCCAAGGTCCACATTCAAAGAAGGATATGCGGCATTCGGCCAAAATAAAACCTCTTCGACATAATCTCCAACGCGCGCAGCAGTGAACGTAAATAGGGATACGGTTAGACGCACATGCTGTTAAAATCGTAAAAATAACGGTATAATTTAGCCAACTTCATTCAAAGAACAAATCAGCAATGGAAGTGATTTGTTCTCTGAACAATTAACGAGAGGACGTACATGAACCATGCATGCTATTCCAATTCATCTGCTGTCAGGCTTCCTGGGCAGCGGCAAAACAACGCTCCTAAACCAAGTCGTAGATTACTATAAAGCACAGGATGTGAAGGTCGCGATCATCATGAATGAGCTCGGCGACGTCAACTTAGACGGTCAATTCGTCGATCAGGACGTGCCGATGGCAGAAATGTTGAGCGGCTGCATCTGCTGCACCATTCGCGGCGATCTCAGCATGGAGCTGAAAGAGCTGATCGAGGAACATCAGCCTGACGTCGTGCTGATCGAATCCACGGGCGCTGCCAATCCGATGGAAATCATCGATGCGATTACGGAGGCGGCTTTGTTCATGCGCATCGATCTGCGCACGATCGCAACGGTCGTGGACGGACCGGAGCTGCTCGCTCGCAGCCGCCGGGGCGGCAAAACCTTCAAGCTCATGCAGGATCAAATTCGCTGTGCGACGGATTTGATCGTGAACAAAGCCGACAAGCTTGCGCCGGAGGAGCTCGTAGAGGTTCAGCAGCTGGTGCGCGAGCTGAATGCCTATGCCCCGCTGACGGTAACGGTTCGCTGCGTCGTCGACCTGGGGATGTTTGATCAAGCTGCCGCGGACAAAACGAAGCCGGTGATCAGCGCAGCTCAGCCGTCGCAGACCGGCAATCATGTCTGCGGGGCCAACTGCCAGCATGACCATGAACACGAGCATGGTCATGACCACGATCACGACCATGACGGCGGGCCGAACCATTCGCATGCGCATGTCATGGCGCTAACGCATTATTTGACCGGTCCCGTTGACAGCCATGCTTTCGAAGCCCTCATTAAGCGGCTGCCGAAGGAAGTCTATCGGGCCAAAGGAATCGTCACCTTCAGCGATACGAACAGCCGGTTTCTCTTCCAATACGCGTATGGCGAGGTAGAGTTTATTCGGATAACCCCGCAGGGGACCGTGAATGATGTTGCGGTGTTCATCGGGGAGCATTTTGCCAAGGATGTCTTGGAGAGAGAATTGGCAGAGCTGACAGGCGCCAATCAAGGATAGAAAATTTGGAATAATTTAGGGGATGCCGGGGATACTATCGCAGAATGGGCAGATTCACAGCCCGCGAAAGGGAGCTGATGTACATGACAACGAATCGTTTGCGTACGCGGCTGGCCATCCTCGGCACAGCTGCCGCGCTGATTCTGACGACAGGAACGGTATGCGCGAATAGCGCTGAAAGTGCGATACCTTCCTCCGACCAGCTGCAGGCGCAGCATGAACAGAAGCAAGAGCACTGGAAGCACGGCGACCATGGCAAAGGCCGTGAGCACCGCGAAGCCCGCAAGCTGGAGCATCTGCAGAAAGCAGCCGTTTACTTTGGGATCTCAACCGAAGGAAAAACAGCGGAGCAGTTACAAGAAGAGCTGAAAGCTGCCATTAAGAAAAATCCTACGAAGTGGGAGAAATTCAAAGCAGAGAAGAAAGCGGAGCGATTGGCGCGACTGCAGGAGAAAGCGACGCGTCTGGGTATCCAGACACAAGGCAAAACGGCCAAGCAGCTTCGCGAGGAAATCCACGCGGCCTGCAAGGAACATGGCATGAAGAAGGACCAGAAGGAGAAGTCTAAGTCCTATTCTGCTTCCTAGTAAGCCACCGAGAACAAGGGCCGTCTCAACAGTCGCAATTCGACCGTGAGACTGCCCTTTTTTATAGTAGTCGCATGGCTCGTCCCGCACCCACAATACCCCCACACCGACACCACCAACTTGCACCTGCACCCTCACCTCACATCCCGCACACACACACCTCTCACCAATATTCTAACGAACCGAACAGGCTTTAATCGGCCGAATTTGAGACGCTCAGGTGGCGGAAGTAGCGGTGGGAGGGGCTTTCCTCGGTTGAGCGTTCAATTTTCGAACTTTCAGCTTGGTATTTTCGCGATTTCCCCTCTGAGCGTCTCGCTTTGAGACGCTCAAGTAGCGGAGTCGCCGGATAGAACCGCCCTAGGGTAGCAACAAAAAGAGCTAAGCGGATGTCAGCCGCGCTTAGCTCTTTTCCATTACACCTCTACCGCCGCCGCCGACGATTGTGCTTGAAGCTTCCGGAACACCTCATAGCTTCTCCGAGCGCATTCCGAAATCGCAATCGGATGGAAGCCGGTCACTTCCGCGTACAGCTTATCGTTCAGCGGTGCCGTCCAAGAGGCAGGCAGGGCGCCGGCTCCCAGCATCGCGCCAAGGATGGAGCCGACAGTCGCGCCGTTGCAGTCCGTATCCCAGCCGCCGAGAACGGCCGTCGTAATGCCCTTCTCGAAATCGCCGCCGGAGTAGATAAGTGCAGCCGCGCAGAGCGCCGCATTATTGTTCGTATGCACGGCGTCGTAATGCTTGAATGCTTCCCAGATGCGGCTGACCAGCTCGACTTGATCTGTCGTCGAATCCGCAATCTCCACGGCGAGCCGCACATCATGGGCGAGCCGGCTTCCCGCAGGGATAACGCTGAGCCCGATCTCTACGATGCGGCGAACGTCAGTTTCTACGAAAGCAGCGGCTATCATCGCCGAGCAGAACATCGCACCGTAAATGCCGTTCTTCACATGGGAGAACGAGGCATCCTTCCAGGCGAGCTCCGCCGCCAGCTCGGGATTGCCGGCAGCACCGTACGCGTAGCCGTCGACGCGGATTTGCGCGCCAATCCATTCCCGGTAAGGATTCAGGTAGGTGCGCACCCAATCCTTGGAGGCAAGGCGCTCCTCGGGACTGTGGCTGCCGATATGAGAGGTTACTTGGGCGAAGTTCAGATAGGCCTGCGTTTCCGCCGTACAGACCTGTGCGTAGCTGAGCTTGCTGTGCCACATTTTGCCGACATCCCACGAGTCGAAGTCAGTTCCGCGCTCTTCCAGCATATGAAGGCCGAGCACGGTGTAGCGGATATCGTCATCCGTTTCCATATAAGCGATATGCTCGCGCGTGCTCGCTTTGCACCACAGCGAAATGTGCAGATCCGGGTAGTCCGCGATACTGGCGGACTCAACAGGCGTATACCCTTGGATCGGCCACGCATCGGCGCCTTCGAACCACAGCTTCACGTTCGCCCAGCCGGGTCTGCCGCCGGAACCGTTCATGTACGGACCTGCTTCGAGGGGCTTGCCGAGCGCGCAGCCGACGGAACGGCCGAGCCATGCGCCGTTAAACTTGTCGAGCCATTCGCCATCGCTTAACGAGGGCGTCGCAATTGCCGGCCCTGCCGGGCTTTCGGCACGGATCGTCTCCAGATCGGAGGGCTCCGAGTAAGGGAAATCCGCTCGAATCGGCAGTGCCATCAATTCGCTGTAGATGCCCATCAATGAGGATTCGTTATGGCCATCCGCTTTAGCCGCCGCCTCCAGTTTTTCTGCGAAACCGGTCACGTCGCAGCCTTCTTCGCCGCGCTGTTTCATCTCTTCTTGGATCAATGAAAATAAGGGAGCCCAACCTGCCATATAGCATTCACCAGTCCTCTCTAACGTATATATTTATTGTAACGGACAATGATAGAGGCATCTTCTCATGGTGCAGGCGGGAAACTCTCATTTTTTGCGGGAACGGCATCCGTGTCGAGGCCGAGCGTTTGTCGGTAATGAACCGGTGAAATGCCCGTCGACTCCTTGAATACACGGTAAAAGGTAGCCAGACTCTGGAAGCCGCATTCGAAACCGATGTGAGCTACCTGCTCGTCGGTGCCGGCAAGCAGCCGTTTCGCTTCTTGCACCCGGAGCATAGCCACATAGTCGGCGAAGCGGCGACCCGTTGTTTCATGAAACACGCGGCTGGCGCGCGAGACGCTGATGCCAAGCTCCTGCGCAATATCCCGGAGACTGATCGATTCGCGGTACCGCTGCTCCACCAGCGAAGCCAGCGCCTTGGTCTGATTGACCGATTGCACCATCATTCGCTGCCGCGAGGCGCTAAGTCCGCTATGGTAATGCCGCAGGAGCAAGCCGCACAGCTGGATGAGCGCACTCTTGGCCAGCGCGATATAGCCGGGCTTTCTTTCGCGCAGCTCCCGTTCAATCGTGATCATCCATGGCGCGATGGCCGCAGCAAGCGCGGTATCTGCTGCAATAAGGTTGCTGAAATGCTCCGAGTGGTACGAGAAAGGAAGCAGCAGGCTCGGATCTTCCCTCATGAGCAAGTCGCTGTCGAAATTCAGAAACAGGTAATGACTGGGATGAAGAGGATCGGACTGCGCGATATGCAGCTCCTCATTGTTTACGAGAAAGAAGTCGCCTTCCCGAACATGATACTGCTTATTTCCAAAATAAAACGTACCCGTACCCGACAAACATAGCCCCATTTCCAAACTTGTATGCGCATGCAAAGGCTGTCGATAGGCTTTAGGTGTCCAATAGAAGGCGTTAATCGGAATTTCATGCTCATAAGTGATCGTAAGCTTCATTGCCGGCGGGATCCTCCTTCTTACAAAGCGATGATAGCTGGATCCCCTGAAAGGCTCTCCTTTTAGGGGCAAACCAATTGTGCAGAATCGGTTTTGACGATACTATTGGGATAGATAAGAGGTGAAACATGCATCATATGCGCTTCAAATGGAGTTATCTTGCAGCAATAGCCGTTTCACTCGCGCTTTGGGCGGCCATCATCCTGGGCGTGAGGCAGCTGCTGCGCTAGAAAGATGTCAATCGCACGGGGGTTCCCGGGGCGAATGGCATCTTTTTATTTTCCGTAGAATTAAAGCATACCATCTTGCAACAATCGGTCAACCAAATTACACTGATAGGCGAGTAGTACTAGGACCTATAGCAGCAAGGATAGAATGAACCGGAGGAGACAGTGGGATGAAGGCATTAAGCGCAACGGAAAAATGGTCTTACGGATTAGGCGCACTTGGGCAAAACCTGATTTATGGGCTCGTAACTACATTCCTCATGGTTTTCTACACGGATGAGTTTGGCATCAATGCCGCGATTGTCGGTACGTTGTTTCTGATTGCAAGGATTTGGGACGCCGTGCTTGACCCGGTTGTTGCTGTATTTATCGACCGCGTCAATACGAGATGGGGCAAATTCAAACCGTTCGTCCTGCTCGGAGGCATGATCGTCGCATTGCTAACCGTAATGTGCTTCTATGCCCCCGACTTCAGCATGCCAATGAAAATTGTCTACATCTATGTCACGTACATGCTCTGGAACACCGCGTATTCGCTATTCGACGTACCGTACTGGTCCATTGCGCCAACGCTGACGAACGACCCGGCGGAACGCACCAAAATTATTGCCTTTCCCAAAATTCTCGGTGCGGTCGGCATCATCATTGCCAGCGGTGCGGTCAGTCCGCTCGTGAAGGCGCTTGGCGGCGACAATGATGCAAACGGTTACTTGTGGACGGCCATTATATTTGCATTAATCTGCGTGCTGCTTATTATGCTGATGTTCCGCAACACGCACGAGCGATTGGTCGGAACAAGAGCGGAGCATGAGACGCTGAGAGCCAGCGTCAACGTGGTCATTCGCAACAAACCGCTGCTTATTGTGACGCTTGCGAGTTTCTTCGCCACAACGCCGCTCGTGCTGAAGAATACGATGGCGATTTATTTTATGAAATATAATGCAGGTGACGAGGACAAGCTTCCGCTGTTTCTGTTAAGCGCGATGCTTCTGATGCTCGTGGCAATGGGCATTACGCCGAAGATAGCGGCGAAGAGAGGGAAGAAAACGACCTTTATCATCGGCGGTATCATTGGCATTGCGGCGAATACAGCGCTCTTCTTTATCCAACCGGAGAATACGGCCGTCCTGTTCGCGGTGAATGCGATCAGTATGTTCGGTCTCGGTTTTATTCTTGTCCTGATCACATCCATGCAGGCGGATACGATTGAGTATGCCGAGTGGAAGACAGGGAAGCGTTCGGAGAGCATTGTAACCTCAGTCGGAACGTTCAATGCGAAGCTTTGCTCTGCGATCGCGGGGGCGATAGCGGGATACGGACTATCGCTATCCGGTTATGTGGCTGATCGAGACCAAACCGATTCCGTGCTGACAGGTATTCATCTGATGATGTCCATCTTACCGGCGATCGGCTTGCTGCTTTGTGTCCTCTGTATCTCGTTCTATCAGCTGTCTGAACGTCGTTACGCGGAAATGATGATAAGCTTGAACGCGAGGAAGAAAGGTTCAAAGATAATTACATAAAACCCCAGTCAATGTAGACGGCTTGTCATATAATACAGCATGTCTACTTGAAAGGAGTTGATGTGAGTATGGCTTATTCAACAGGCGTAGTTACTAATACGAGAGCGTTCGGAACCGCAGCTTCCAATATTGTCGTGAACACGAGAAATCTGGACAGCGAGGAATCGGTATGGATTATCGTACAAATATTCGCTTCTGTCGATTCCAGTGATTTCTATACGGCGTACTACTCCATGTATGAAGTACTCGCTGATTCATACGATGTACGGGAATTCTACATTGCAGGCAATGTCACGTATGAAGTGCAATTGTCGTTGACTGTAGAAGCAGGGGTTCCGAATGCGCTGATGTCTGTAACCGGACTCGACGAATTTGGAAACTTGGTCGAAGACCAACGCTTCACACAAGCGGATCTGACGTTCATTTCCAACCTTAGCCCGGTAATGCTCTAACCACACATTAAGATGGCTCGTTTGCAGAAAGCTGCGAACGAGCCATTTTTCAATTTCTAAGCATGTATAAGGTTCGCATCTATAAATGAGCTTAGAAATCTCCGGAATGAAACGCGCTACACCGTCAAAGGACGGCGTCAGCCGATTCACCTTGTTCCATAATAAGCGCGATTAATCGGCTGACGGCATCTTCCTGCCCATGCTGCCGCATGCGATCTTTGATCGCATCCCGATTGCCGTACAGCCTGGCAAGCCGCGATAAGAATACTTCATCGGTCAGCTCTTCCTCCTGCAGCACCTCGCAGTAGCCGGATTGCCGGAACGACTCGGCATTCAGAATCTGATCGCCGCGGCTGGCCTCCTTCGAAAGCGGAATGAGCAGCATCGGCTTGCAGAGCGCGAGAAACTCGAAGATCGAATTCGAACCGGCCCGCGAAATGACCAGATCCGTACAAGCGAGCGCATCAGCGAGCTCATCATGGATATATTCATATTGCCGGTAGCCCGGAATGCCTTCGCAGCTTGCATCGAGCTCCCCTTTGCCGCAAATATGAATGATTTGATACGCCCGCGTAAGCTCGGCAACATTGCGCCGAATGGTTTCGTTGATGCGCTGGGACCCGAGACTTCCGCCCATTATGAGAAGGACGGGCTTGCCCGGCGTGAACTTGCACCACTTGATGCCTTTCCACGCGCTTCCATTGCGCAGCTCATTGCGAATGATCGGCCCGACATGAACGGCTTTATCGCCTTTAATATGCTTGGCCGTCTCCGCGAAGGTGATGCAGATCCGTTTGGCGAACGGTCCTGCTATCCGGTTGGCAAGGCCGGGGGTCAAATCCGATTCATGGATGATGACCGGCACTCGGTTCAGCCAAGCGCCAATGACGACCGGGACGGAGACGAAGCCGCCTTTGGAGAAGAGCACGTCCGGCTTCAATCCTCGGATTAGGCGGTAAGCCTGGAAGACCCCTTTGACGACACGGAAGGGATCTTTCACATTCTCCAAATCGATGTAGCGGCGCAGCTTGCCTGTCGAGATGCCGTAATAATCGACGCCTGTGAGTCGGCTCACAAGCTGCTTCTCAATCCCGTTCTTAGAGCCGATATACGAGACCTTCCAGCCTCGTTCGAGCAGTGTGGGGATTAGTGCCGTATTTACGGTCACATGTCCTGCTGAGCCGCCGCCGGTAAACAGAATATGGCGCGGCTTCGTTTCCCGCGGCGGGGAAAGGGTTTGATTTGGCATGAAGGGCACTCCTTGATAAAATCATTATGATAAGCGTACCACAAGTTTCTATAAGTAGGGAGAAGGAAAAGAACGTGACATGACCGTTTCCAATATCTTAAAACACTATGCGCGTAAGCAGGGAGAACATGACAATATATTGTCGCCGGATGAAGCAGCCGTTCATTTTGGACAACGGTTTGCTTGACAATGATAATGAGATTCATTATCATGCATGTAGTGGAGAAATCTTTTATCATCAGGGGGCAGTTACATTGTTTAAGACAGGTACGGTTAGAAAGTTTAGTTTGATCATGACCGGATTGCTGGCATTGATGCTGGTTTTATCCGCATGCGGTAACAAATCCGAGAACAACAGCGGCAACGCAGCTACTGAGAACGCTGGCAACGCTACTGAGAACGCTGGCAACGCTACTGAGAACGCCGGCAACAATACGGCAGCTGAGCCTCCAACCGAGAAAGTGGTTAAGGATGCAATGGGCCACGATGTTACAATTCCTGCTGAACCGAAGCGTATCCTCGCTTCTTACTTAGAAGATCCGGTAGTAACGCTTGGCAAGACACCTGTTGCTCAGTGGTCTGTAGCAAACGGCATTCAGGATTACCTGGCACCGCAATTGAAAGATGTGCCTACGATCGGCTGGGATTTGCCGGTTGAGAATGTACTGAGCTTAGCGCCTGATCTGATCATTGTTGGTTCCGAGTCCGCAGTACAGAAAGGGCTTTACGAGCAATATGCGAAGATCGCTCCTACTTACGTGCTTGGCGACAAAGTAAACAACGACTGGCGCGAAACGCTCAAAACAATCGGCGGTCTGCTCAATGAGAGCGAAGATGCAGACAAAGCAATTGCCGAATACGATCAGAAGGCAGCTGACACGAAAGCGAAGCTCGCCGGTGCGATCGATAAGCAATCCGTAGCTGTACTATGGCTCGTAGCCAAGAACTTCTACATTGTAGACGAAACGAAATCAAGCGGCGCGGTTCTGTACAAGGATCTGGGTCTAACGCCTCCGAACCTGGTTAACGAAATTCCGGAGAAATCCAAAGCTTCTTGGAATCCGGTAGCGATGGAGAAACTTGCCGGGTTGACAGCCGATCACATCATCCTGGTGAACAGCGACAAAACAGATGCGGCCGAAACCTTGAAAAACCCGGTATGGAAGAACATTCCTGCCGTGAAAAACAACCATGTCTACGAAGTTCCGGCTTCGAGCGCATGGCTGTACTCCGGCAAAATCGCCGGTGAGCAAATGATGGACGATGCAGTTAAGCTGCTCGTGAAATAAGAAGCTTGAATAGAAGCGTGCAATTCCTTTCATTCCCAATGAATAGGAACTGCACGCTTTTTTTTGTGCCTCGGCATTAAGGACACTGACAGCGGTTTCATCATATGTGCTATAATCGGAATTGGAGTTGAAACGTTTCAATATCGATCGAGGCAGGATGACAGACTATGAATGTGTTGCGCAAGCTGCCCATCAGAGGGCAGATGTTTCTCATTGCTACCTTAACAATGGGCTTAATTATCGCCATTCTGCTGTTTAACTACAGCCGGAGCGCTGCCTTTCTGACCAAGAACAATGAAGTCTATACCAACGACATGTTCAGCCAGATCGAACAAACGATTCTATCGAATTATGATGTCGTGAAATGGTTGACCTACAATGTCGCCTATAATAAGTCGATCCAGGATTATTTGCTGGACGAGGATCCCTTGTCCAAGCTGCAGCGTTATCCGACGCTGAAGAATTTGTTTATCAACTTATCTACGGTTAAGCCGGGGATCTTGGATTTCCTGATTATCGGCAAGAATGGCGAAACCTTCTCGCTGCAGGGCAGTACGCTGAATCAGATTAACGTCACAATGCCGAAGAAGGCGGATTCGTATTTCTCAGCCATCCAAACCTGCAAGAACATAGGGATCGAGCGATATTGCTTCGCTGTCGGTACGAATATTTTCTCGAGCGACATTCATAACCGTTATACCAACGAAATCGGACAGATCGTTCTGCTTATCGACGCGACGACGCTTACCGGCGGCTATGACATCAAATCCCTCCAGCCCGGAACGAGCGTGTACCTGCTGGATCGGAATAACACGATATTCATGAGCAATGTTCGCCATAAGATCGGACAACCATTCAGCTTTCCAAGCAATGGACTTGAGAGCGGCCTAGTGGAGCTGGATGGTGAGCTGCAGCATATTCAAGTGAAGGAGCTGCCCCAGATCGGCGGGAAATTCGTCCGCTTGATTCCCGATGATGTCTTCTTCAAGGATATCCGCAAGCTGCGGAAGCAGACTATTATCGCGTTAACCGTCGGGATCTTGCTGCTCCTCATTCCGTTTTTCCTTATATTGAACAATATGATTTTGCCGCTGCGCAAACTTTATCACTATATGAGAATCCATCATAAAGAAGATTTGAACAAACGGGTAGACCTGCAAGGCTCGGCTGAAGCCGAGGTTATCGGCATCCGGTACAATCAAATGCTCTCGGACGTGCAGGATCTTACCGGGCAGCTCGTCGATTCCAATGATCGGCTGTTAAAGTCGGAGATCGAGAAGAAGCGGGCCGAATTTGATTTTCTGAAGAGCCAGGTCAATCCGCATTTTCTCTATAACACGCTGGATACGATTCGCGGGCTGGCTTCCGAGCGCGGCGTGCCGGAAATTCGGGAGATGACCGGAGCGTTATCGCGGATATTCCGCTATAGCATCAAAGGACAGGACACCGTATCGCTATCGGATGAAATTCGCATTGCGGAAGCTTATATGAACATTCAGATGATTCGATTCTCCCATCGTTTCGCCTTTAAGTACGAGATCCCGGAGTCATTGAAGGGAACGATTGTACCGAAAATGATTCTGCAGCCGCTCGTCGAGAACGCTGTCTTTCACGGTCTGGAGCCGAGATACGAACAAGGAACGCTGACCATTACCGCTCATTACGATCTGAACAGCGGACATGATCTTATCCTGACGGTCAGCGATGACGGCATCGGTATGTCCAAGGATAAGCTGGCCGGCCTGAAGAGTCAGCTTCATGCAAGGAATCGTGGGACGGATTCCGGCAAGGAAGCCGGTGTAGGACTGCTGAATGTCCATCATCGACTGCAATTCCAATATGAACATGACTACGGACTGGATATTTGGAGCCAAGAAAATCAAGGAACTGTCGTTACGATCCGAATCCCCATTCAGATGGAAGGAAGGGCTGACCATGTATAGAGCTATGATCGTTGATGATGAGCAGTGGGTCGTGAAGAATCTGCTGGATGGCATCGAATGGTCTCGCTATGGGTTTGACATTATCGCCACCGAAACGCAGAGTCCAAGAGCGCTTCAGCTCATGCAGGAGCTCATTCCCGATTTGGCGTTCATCGATATTCGGATGCCGCAGATCAGCGGATTGGAGCTCATTAAGAAATGCAACGAGCTGCAGCTGGACACGCTCTTCATTGTCGTCAGCGGCTTCGCGGAGTTCTCTTACGTGCAGAAATGCATGAACTTAGGGGCGATCGGGTATTGTCTGAAGCCAATCGAGGAAGAGGAGATCATTCCGCTGCTTAAGAAAGCCAAGGAGAGGCTGGATGAACGTTCGGCCAAGGATGTGCCTTCCGTGCTGGAGTGGATTGTGGAGGATAAGCAAGAGGGCAGTGAACGGGTACTGAAGCTGCTGAGCAATGCCGGCTTTGATGCTGCAAGCGGCTTGCGCGTCGTCGTCGGCTTGGATGTTGCGGACGCGAATCTGCTTCGTCCGTATCGTCACTTGAAGCTGAGCGCTGGCGGCGGTAAAAGCATGTATATTGCGACGGAAGAGGATCAGCCTGTATCGCTTTACGAGCATTTGGCGAACAGCAGCTCCACCTTCCGGGGCATCGGAATCAGCGGACTATTCCATCATGTTGCAGAGCTGAAGGGAGCTATTGAGGATGCTGAAATGGCAGCCTTTCAATACTTTATAACCGGCGAGCCAACCGTACTCCAAGTTGGCGAGTCGAAGGGCTTCTCGGACTTCAAGCAGCTTCCCGCTGCACTTCAGAATCGCAACTTGTCTGAATTGATGGCCTTATATGATCAATATGAGCAGTTGTTTCGTACCGGCTGTTATCAGATCAAGCACGCCTTCTTCCTCCATAACACCGTATTAACGACCATTATTCACTCGCAGAATCACGAATCGGAGAAGCTTGCCAGATACCTGCTGGTCGACTATGAACGATTGATCGAGCGTTATCAGGATATCGGGGAATTGATCCAGGATTTGAAACGGATGTCCGGGGCGTACTTGGGCGGCATGTACCATCAAGGGCATTTCCGCAGCGAATCATTCGTTGCCGTCATTGAGTACGTGAACAATCATTACCACGAGAATCTCTCGCTTCAGATGCTGGCGGATGAATTTTATATGAACCGGAATTATATCAGTCAGCTGTTTATCAAGCATGTCAGCCAATCGTTTACGGATTACCTGGCTGAGCTTCGCGTCCGCCATGCCTGTGAGCTGCTGAGGAACAGCAACCTGCCGATCCACCGTGTCGGTGAGCGTGCCGGCTATCCCGATGCTTATTATTTCAGCAAAATATTCAAGAAAATTGTCGGCAAGACGCCGCGGGAATATCGGGCGAGCATGTGAAGACGGCATCCAGCCGTCTTTTTTCATTTCAGCAAGGTTCTTCTTGTGAAAATAGACAATGGTTATTTATTTTTGTCTATTTGTTAGATCTAAGGACAAAGAGCTCCTGAAAACTCCGAGTATAAGGACAAAAGCAGCTATGTTTTGTACATGGGAAGCGCTTTCATTTGCGGCTAATATATGTCTATACCAAACAGTACAGCAGGTAAGACGACATATGCATATTGGAGATGGTTCATTTGAACGGTACAGCGCTTTGGAAACGGATCATGCAGTATAAAATGTTTTATTTGTTCTTAGTGCCCGTTGTCGTCTATTATGCGATCTTCGCGTACATCCCCATGTACGGCGTCACGCTCTCCTTCAAGAAATTTATGTACAACAAGGGTATACTGGGCAGTCCGTGGGTGGGACTGGACAACTTCCGGTACATTTTCAAGTATTCCGACTTCTGGACCGCGTTCCAAAATACGATCGTCATCAGCATCGGCAGGCTGATCATCGAGTTTCCGATGGCCATTATCGTAGCGCTGCTGCTTAACGAGGTTGCAGGCTCCAAGCTGAAGAAGCTGTACCAAACCGTATTCACGTTTCCTCATTTCCTGTCTTGGGTCGTGCTTGGCGGTATTCTCGTTAATATCCTCGGTAACACGGGTGCGGTACATCTGGTGATTTCGCATCTTGGGCTTGAGAATGTCAGCTTGCTATCGGATCCGGATACGTTTAGAGGCTTGCTCTATACAACGAATATATGGAAAGAAGCGGGCTGGGGCGCGATTATCTATCTTGCCGCTATAGCGGGGATCAGTCCGGAGCTCTACGAAGCCGCTTATATGGATGGCGCGAATAGATGGAAGCAGATGCTTCACATTACATGGCCTTCCATTAACGGCGTTGCTGCGATGATGCTTATCCTGGCCGTCAGCGGGATTATGAACGGCGGCTTCGATCAAATTTTCAACCTGTACAGCCCCGGCGTTTACGATGTCGCGGACATTCTCGATACGTTTATGTACCGGCTCTCGTTCTCCGGCAGAGTCAATCTTGGTTTCGGCATTATTACGGCAGTCGGCCTGTTCAAGTCGGTTATCAGTTTGGCCCTCTTACTGCTTGCTAACTATTTCGTGAAACGTATGGGTCAGGAGGGGCTGATGTAAATGGCAGAAACTACGATTGTAAATCAGAACGCAGGAGCACAAGACGAGCATCGTTTGGCAAACAGGGGAAAGAGCAGTGCGGACGTCGTCCTGCATGCTATATTCATTCTCGCGGCGCTGGCAGCCATATTTCCTTTCTACACGGTATTGATCAGCTCTTTCGGAACGCCGACCGGCTTGATCTGGCCGACGGCCTTTACGCTTGAAGGCTATGAGCAAATTATTAAATACGGCGTCGGCAGAGCCTTTACGGTCTCGATATCCGTTACACTCATTGGAACGTTCCTCAGCTTGTTCCTAACGACGGTAGCCGCTTACGCATTAAGCAAGAGAGGCATGCCGGGCTGGAAATATATTATGGGCTTTATTATCTTCACCATGTTCTTCGGTGGCGGACTCATCCCGTATTACTTGACGATTAAGGGTGTTGGCTTGCAGAACAGCTACTGGGTGATGATTCTCCCATCGGCGCTCAATACGTTCTACATTTGGATTATGCTCTCCTTCTTCCGGGATTTCCCCTCAAGTCTGGAGGAGTCGGCTAAGATCGATGGGGCGGGCGATTTCGCGATTCTGATGCGCATCGTCATTCCGACCTCGATGCCTGTCATTGCGTCCATCTCGCTCTTCTACGCGGTGGATCGCTGGAACGACTGGTATACGCCGATGCTGTTCTTGACCGATGCGGACAAATATCCGATGCAGCTTATGCTGCGCAACATGTTGACCAGTATTTCTCAAATATTAAGCATGAATAACGGCGTATCGGTTATCGACCAATCGAAAGTGAAAATTCCGCAGGATTCGCTCAAAATGGCAGCCATTATGGTAACAAGCCTGCCGATCATGGCCGTTTATCCCTTCCTGCAAAAGTATTTCGCCAAGGGGGTGATGATCGGTTCGATCAAAGGATAACTCCTTTGAAGCTGATTACCAGTAACGGGGCCTTGAAAGAAGATACATTACTTGAGGGGGATATAAGAGATATGAAGAACAGAAAAGCTCTTACCGTAGGTCTTAGCACGGCGCTGCTTGCAACCGGTTTGCTGACAGGCTGTGGATCGAACAATGATACAGCGAATAACAACACAGGCAATACAGCGGCTACGAATAATGCTGCTTCGAACACAGGCAACGGCAATGCTGCGGAAGCTGATCTTTTCAAGGATCATCTGGAGGTGTCCATTGCGTACTTTGATATCGCATCTGCGATTAAAGAGGGCCAAGAGGACGACCTGCTGAAGATGATTCAAGAGAAATTCAATATTACCATTAAACCGGTTAACGAATCGTGGAGCGATTACTCCGACAGAACTAAGCTGTGGGCCGCTTCCGGTCAACTGCCCGATGCCTTCTTCTCGGATGCAACAAGCGGCGACTTGTTCAATCAATGGGTAGATCAAGGCATCATTAAAGCGCTGCCTGACGATATGAGCAAATTCCCGAATCTGAAGAAATATATCGATCTTCCGGATGTTCAAGGCGCGAATGCAGCCGACGGCAAGAGTTACTTCGTGCCAAGGATGCTCGCTAACCGCAATGAGCTGCCGAATGACCGCGGTATTCTGATCCGTAAGGATTGGATGGAAGAGCTGGGTCTCAAAGATCCAACGACATACGATGAACTGAAAAACGTATTGAAAACGATAGCCGACAAAAAAGGCGTTATCGGTCTTACCACAAACAATATCGGTTGGACGCACGACAGCGTCTTCCACAACGTCGCTCCGGGCGGCGGCTGGTGGCAGAAGGTAGATGGCAAATGGATTCCGGGCTGGATGACGGACGGATATGCCGAAGTGGTTGAACGTGAGCGCGATCTGTTCAAATCCGGTCTGATGGATAAGGACTTTGCTGTTCCTAATATGGACGCCGACGGCAAGTTTAACCAAGGTAAGGCAGCTGCAATCGTAACAACGGTGAAAACGATGACAGGCATGATTCCGGGCTGGACGGCAGCTAATCCGGGTTCGAAAATCATCGACCATGTCAAAATCTTGCCGAACATCCCGGCAGCCGATGGCAAGAACTACCTGTACGGTTATTTCGACTACTGGTCCGGCACGCTCTTTAACGGAGAAGTCAGCGACGAGAAGCAAGAGCGCATTCTTGCCCTGCTTGATTGGCTCGCTTCGCCGGAAGGCCAGAAGACGGTATTCTACGGTCTTGAAGGCGTGGATTGGGAGCCGAACGGCGATAAAATCATTAACAAGCATGCAGGCGAGAAGGATTTCGATCTAGCTAAGAAGTACCCGTCCACAACGGTGTTCAACGGTCTGTCCATCTGGACGGATGGCGTGCGCTACATCGATGGTTACGGTTCGACGGAGACGGAGCAGGTTCAACAATATCTGGACGGCGTTGAGGCGGAAGCGCTCAAAACCGGAGAGAAAGCGCCAGTAAACTGGGTTGTCAATTCGTATGCAAGCTCGCTTAGCACGGGCGGCGGAGACATCGATGGCTTGGTAACGAAGCTGGTCATGGGCAACGATGACATTAAAGCAGCGCTCAAGCAATTTGCCGATGAGCAAATGGGACTTGGCTTGCAGGATGCCATCGATAAAGTGAACGAGAAGTTCAAGGATGAGAACTAAATAGACATTAATTTGGAGTGGAAGCCTGATTTCAGGTTTCCACTCTATCCTTTTAGGTTCGTGGTAAGGCGCAACGAAAATGGCTTTGAAACAAAATATTGAAATCGTTTTCAAAGGATGGTATCTTAAAACTAAGGCACCAAAAAAAGCGTATTCATGACTGTATCTACCAGTCACTGATTGGGTGTCATAAACTTAGAGAAAAGGCGAATGCATAATGGACATTAAGATTGTAGATGTCGCAAAAATCGCTAACGTTTCTCAAGCGACGGTTTCCCGGGTGCTTAACAACAATCCGATCGTGAAACCGAAAACGAGAGACGCGGTTCTCAAAGTCATTGAGGACCTGAAGTATGTCCCGCATGCTGCAGCCAAGAATTTAAGGCAGCAGAAAACGATGACCATTGGCGTTATCGTGTCGGACATTAAGGTTTCCTACAATGCGGACATCGTGAAGGGCATTCAGAATAAGGCTTACTCGCAGAAGTATAAAGTCGTTATCTGTGATACCCAGAACGATATGGAGATCGAGCGGGAATATCTGCGTCTGCTCACGGATCGGAGTGTCGATTGCCTGATACTGGTCGCCTCGCTGCTGCCGGAGAAGGAAGTGCTGAACGTTGCCGAGAGAGGCTATATGGTTGGCCTTGTCGGTCGCAGCATTGATCATGAGAACGTGTTTAGCGTACATACGGACAATGTGAAAGCAGCCAAAGAAGCGGTTGAGCATTTGATTGCGCAAGGGCATCGGGATATCGTTTTCCTTAGCGGCTATGCCAATGCAAAGGACAGCTATGATCGCCTGGAAGGGTACATTAAAGCTTTAGGCGCACATGGAATACCTTTTCGGCCGGAGCTTGTCGAGAATGGCAACTTCAACGAAACCGGCGGTTATGCGGCGATGAAGCGGCTGAAGGGGAAGGGTGCAGTGTTCACGGCCATTTTCTCGGCCAATGACGAAATGGCGCTCGGTGTATACGAATACTGCAATGAAGCGGGGATCAGCATTCCGAGCGAATTGGCGATTATCGGCGTCGATAACGACAGGGTATCCAAGTATTTGACCCCTTCGTTAAGTACGATTAATCAACCGAAGAATGACATGGGCTCATTAATCGCGGATAAACTGATCCGCAGCATGAACGGCGTGTTTGATTTGCCTCGCGTATCAATCGTGGAGTCTCAATTGATCGTGCGTCAGTCATCGGAGTTTAATAGAGCGTGACAATGCGTTTCTATTGAGTGAAATTGAAATCGATTTCACTAAAATATCGGCCATAAGTCCTATTGAATCGTTTCTAATGGATTAATTAATGAAATCGATTCCATAAATTCTGAAGGCAAACGGCCTTCCGTTGCTATCGGATACATTACACTTTATGTGTGTATCAACATAAATCGAAGTGGGGGATTCTCAATGAAATCCGGCAAGTTTATCACTGTGTTTATGATTCTCGCTGTTGTATTGACGATGTTAGCAGGATGCTCAGGGAAGAACAATTCGACCGAGAATGCCGCTGATAATACAGCGAGCACGGAGCCGGCTAATGAACCGGCAACCGAAGCAACGAACGCACCGGAAGAGAAGCCGGCATGGATGACGGAGAAGTTTACGTTGAAATACGCTGACGGCGGCGACAGCAAGATCGAAGATGACATGATGAAGGCTTTTATGGAGAAATATCCGAACATCACCGTCGAGCATGACAAGAGCATCACGTTCCCGCCTGAGCCTACGCTGACGGCAGCAGCAGCTGCAGGCACGATGCCGGACGTTTTCGGGATGAAAGATATCCCGCTGGCGATTACAAGCGATTGGCTGCTCGATCTGAGCCCTTACTGGGATAAAGACGAGGAGTCCAAGCAGGTGTATAAGAACCTTGCCGAAATGGCCGTATTTAACGGAAAACGTTATGCGATGGCAAACTTCCAATTCGCGGAAGGCGTATTCGTGAATAAAACGTTGTTTGAGAAAAACAATGTGCCATTGCCAAGTTACAACTGGACGTTCGACGAAATGATCGATTTGGCGAAGAAGTTCTCGAAGCCGGATCAACATTACTATGGTATCGGCGGACCTTGGGGCGATCTGGCTTTCCAAGAGTGGGTACCTATGAACAACGACAACGAAATCGGTTGGAACACGTATGACGGAGAGAAGTTCCACTTCACGAACCAGCAGTGGATCGACGCATACAACTTGAAACTAGAGCTTCGCCGCACGAAGGTCGATGATGTGATGACAGGCGAAGAGAAGAAGAAGCTATGGGGCGACGAAGGCTCGTGGACATTCCAAAAAGGACATGTTGCGATGGCAGTCGATTTCTCTTGGAACATGGGCTGGATTCCGGGCGAGATGAAGAAAGGCGGCGCAGGGGATGTTGATTTCTATCCGATGCCTGCCGGCAAAGCAGGTCAACGCATTCCGACTATCGTAGACTTCGTAGGTGTTTCCTCTACGACTAAATATCCTGAAGCGGCTTACGAGCTTGCTAAATTCATGACTTGGGGCCAAGAAGGTTTCTTGAAGCGCATCGACATCGAGAAAGCAGCCGGACAGCCAGTTACGAAGTATCCGGTAGCCGATCAACCTGAAGTATGGGCGAAGCTGGAAGCCAACCTGACTTTGCCGGGCGAGAAAGAAGTCATGAAGCTGATGTCTAACGCGGTTCCATATCCGATTGTTCCGGGCTGGAATGATTTCGCGGCATGGGATACCGAGAACAAGTTCACGGAGAAGCTGATGTCCGGTGAATATAAAGTCGCTGACAAAGCCAAAGAATTCGAGGATAAAGTAAACGAGTTTGTTGCGAGCGCAAGAGCGAAGATGCTCGAGAATCAATAAATTTCATAGCAAATGTCGCCCATAAGTGTGAAAGATAACCTCTTTCACACTTATGGCATTAATAAGCATAGGTAGGGAAGAGACTATGAAAAAACCGTTTCGCACTTTATTTTCAACATCGCTCATCGCATCTCTTATTATCGGGGCTTGTCATCCGCTGACGGCTGCAGCTGAAGGCGAAGCTGCCGCCAATGAACAATCTGCGCCGGCCAAGGCTGGGACCGCCGAAATGAACCAGCTTGAGAAAACCTATTCTCAAATGCTGAAGGAATGGTCAAAAGTTCCTGTCATTCCGCATGTTGACCAGCTCGTGGAACCCAGTGCGGATCCCCTAAACAAAGACCTTGTTGTCGCAAAGTCGGGCAGCCAAGGTTATCCATCCGAAACCGTGCGACTGTCGCAAGGCTCGCAAGTGACCGTTCAGGTCGAAGTCGATCAAGAAGGCCTCTACCAAATTGGATTTGATTATCTTGTAACCGATGACGGCATTATGCCGACGGAAGGTTATATTCAGGTCAATCACAGCTATCCGTTCTATGAAAGCCGTAGAATTCTGTTCCCTAATTTGTGGGAGAACCAGCTGCTCAAAGAAAAGTACGACCGTTACGGTAATGAATTGCTGCCCCGTCCGGAGAAGGTGAAAGTATGGCAGCATACATACGCGATAGACGCGAGCTACCTGTTTATGAAACCGCTTAAGTACAAATTGAACAAAGGCTTAAATACCATAACCATTGCTAGTACAAGAGGAGATTTGCTGCTGGGCGACATCACAGTAGACTCCCCTTCTGAGATAGATAGCTATGAGACGTATTCGAATCAGCAAAGGGACGCGTCAGACGACAACAAGGACATGCATACACCGATTGTCATCGAAGCAGAGAGCCCGAAGTATAAGAACAGCTCCTCGATGCGGGCAGTTCCCGTCACTGAGCCGGGCATGACCCCGTACGATACGAAGAGACAGCTGCTTAATGCGTTTGGCGGCTCATGGATGGACGGAGGACAAGCCGCTTCATGGGAAATCGATGCCCCGCAGGATGGCTACTACAAGATCGCTATGAAATATAAGCAGGACGCTTTGAAAGGCATGCCTGTTTTTCGTGAAATTAAAGTAGACGGTATAGTCCCTTTCCAAGAGGCAGCGCATAGTGCGTTTCTCTACAGTAAGAAATGGCAGAACGAGACACTGGGAGCGGACGGCGAGCCTTATGAGTTCTACTTGACCAAGGGCAAGCATCTATTCACGATGACTGTTGATTTAGATCCGATTAGGCCGCTGATCGAAGATATTGAGAGCCAGATGAAAAAAATCAGCCGGCTGTCGCTGGAGATCAAGAAGCTGACCGGCAATCGCATGGATGCTTATCGGGATTGGAATTTGACCGAGTATATTCCGAACCTGGATCAAACGCTGAGCGCATGGGCAGATCAGCTTGATCAGGCGTACATCACAATTCAGAAGCTTAATCCTGATATGGATGAAATCGTCGAATTGATCAACCTCAGGACGGCGGCGAAGCAGCTTCGTTCGCTTGCAGAAGCACCGGATAAGCTGCCTAATCGAATGCCTCTATTCTCGGAAGGCGGGTCCTCCGTATCCCAATTGCTCGGCGACCTGCTGCAGCGTGTTTCGCAATCTCCGATGCTGATCGACAAACTCTATGTTTACCAGCAAGGGAACCTCCCGAAGGCAAACGCAGGTTTATTCACTCGCTTGAAAGAGTCGGTTAAACGGTTCTTCCTTTCGTTTACGAAACAGTCGTATTCCGCCTCGGCCAAGTCGAGCTCCGAGCTGAACGTGTGGATCAACCGCTCAAGACCTGAAGTCGAGCTGATGCAGAAGCTCATCGATGAGGAATTTACGCCGGAGACGGGGGTTGCGGTCAAGCTCTCGATCATGCCGGATCAGAATAAGCTTGTTCTGGCTAACGCCACGGGGAGTCAGCCGGATGCAGCGCTTGGCGTAGAGAGCTGGATTCCTTATGATCTTGCCGTCCGTAATGCGGCAGTCGACCTGCGCAAATTCGATGATTTCGATCAAGTCGTGAAGCCTTTCTCCAAAGGCATGATGATTCCGCTTGCCTATGGGAACGGCATCTATGCGCTTCCGGAGACGCAGAACTTCTGGGTGATGTTTTACCGCAAGGATATTCTGGATAATTTGAAGCTTGCCGTGCCGGACACTTGGGATGATGTCGTCAATATGCTGCCCGAATTGCAGCGCTTAGGCATGAACTTCTTTGATCCGCTTGCCCAGTACAAAGGCTTTAAACCGCTCAATGCTACGACCCCGTTCATCTATCAGGCGAACGGCGAGTTGTTTAACAGCGAAGGAACGAAGACGGCGATAAACAGCGAGCAGGCGCTGAAGGGCATTAAATTCATGACCGACCTGTTTACCATCTATAACCTGCCGCAGGATGTACCGAGCTTCTACCAGCACTTCCGGAATGGAACGCTGCCGATCGGCATTTCTGATTTAACGAGCTACCTGCAGCTTAGAGCGGCTGCTCCGGAAATTGCGAACAGCTGGAAGGTCGCGCTTCACCCCGGCATGCTCCAAGACGGTGTCGTGCAGCGGTGGTCTCCGGCCGGCGGCGCGACAGGCATGATCTTTAAAGGATCCAAGCATGAGGATGAGGCATGGACATTCCTGAAATGGTGGGTTTCCACGAGCGTTCAGGTGGAATATGCGAACCTGCAGCAGACGACGTTTGGCCCGCTGTTCATGTGGAACAGCGCGAATATGGATGCTTTTGCCCAGTCCGCATGGCCGGAGGAAGATAAGCAGGTCATTCTCGAGCAGAGCAAGTGGGTACGCGAAGCTTCGCGTGTACCGGGCGCTTATATGGTTGAACGGGAACTCAGCAATGTGTATAACAGCGTCGTGTTCAGCGGAGATAATCCGCGTACCGCTATCGATGATTCCGTCATTCGGGCGAATCGCGAGATCGATAAGAAGATGGAGGAATTCGGGTTCTACAAGGACGGCAAACTCGTGAAACCAAACCCGGTCCCGACAATCAATACGATAGATAAGTGGGTTGAAAAGAAATGAAGAAACCAAAAAAATACGAAGCTTATTGGTATTTATCGCCTTATCTTCTGATGTTCTTCATGTTTATCGTCGTTCCCGTCTTAGTCGCGATCTACCTGTCGTTTACGAGCTTCAATACGATCGAGCTGCCCAAGTGGATCGGCTTCAAGAATTTCACGGCAATCTTTACGCAGGACGACGTGTTTATGCAGAACGTCCTTCCCAATACGATTAAGTTTGCGCTTATCGTAGGGCCGGGCGGCTATGTCATCTCGTTTCTGCTCGCTTGGATGCTTGCGCAAATTTCGCCCAAACCGCGGACAATACTGGCGCTGATCATTTATTCCCCGTCGATGACAATCGGCGTCGCGATGACGGTCGTTTGGTCGATCTTCTTCAGTGGGGATCAGACCGGCTATCTGAACGCCTTCTTGATGCGCATCGGACTCATTAATATGCCGATTCAGTGGCTGCAGTCGCCGGAGTACTTGATGTCGATCATGATTATCGTTTCGTTATGGGGCAGCATGGGCGTAGGTTTCCTTGCGATGCTTGCCGGCGTGCTGAACATCGATCAATCGATCTACGAGGCCGGCTATATCGACGGCATCAAGAATCGATTCCAAGAAATCATTCATATTACGATTCCGTCCATGAAACCGCAAATGCTGTTCGGCGCCGTTATGGCGGTCGTGACGACCTTTCAATCCGGCGATCTCGGGGTGCAGCTCTCAGGCGGCAACCCGACACCGCAGAATTCCGGGCAGGTAATGGTCAATCATATTGCCGATTATGGATTAATTCGCTATGAGATGGGCTACGCCTCAGCATTGTCGGTTATTTTGCTGGTTGGCATCTATGGATTGTCCAAGCTGTCCTGGAGGCTGTTTGGCGAGAAAGATTAAGAGGAGGTGCGCTGCATGTCTTATCAAGGCACAAAAATAAATCCGTCAAAATTCCACCCTAGCCAATTGAAATTCTACGTCATCTTAATTCCGCTTGCGATGGTGATGATGCTTCCGATCGTGTTTATCGTGTTTCATGCATTCAAGCCGGTCAATGAGCTGTTCGCGTTTCCGCCTCAATTTCTCGTTCATCATCCAACGCTTGCGAACTTTCAGCAGCTTGCGGGATTTACGGGCGATTCGGGGATTCCGTTCAGCCGGTATGTATTCAATAGCTTGTTCGTGACCCTAAGCGTCATGTTTCTATCGGTATTCATCAGCTCCTTGGCGGCATACACCTTGTCCAAAATGAAATTCAAGCTGCGTGCGACATTGTTTGAGATTAATACGGTGGCACTCATGTTTGTTCCCATTGCCGTGCAGATCCCGCGGTTTCTGGTCGTGGACGAGAGCGGCATCATGGACACCTATTTGGCGCATATTTTGCCGCTGCTGGCAATGCCGATCGGTCTGTTCCTGCTCAAGCAGTTCATCGATCAGGTGCCGGATGAATTGAAGGAAGCGGCGGTAATGGACGGAGCAGGCGAGTTTCTCGTATTCCGCAAAGTAATCATTCCGGTCATTAAGCCGGCTTTGGCAACTGTAGCGATTCTGGCGTTTCAGGCAGTCTGGAATAACCTAGATACATCGTCGTACTACGTGAACGATGAGAGCATGAAAACGGTGGGCTTCTATATGAGCACGCTGGTCAGCACGAATGGGAACACGGTTGCCGGCCAAGGGATGTCTGCTGCCGCATCGCTGCTGATGTTCCTGCCGAATTTAATTATCTTTATCTTCTTGCAAAGCAAGGTCATGAACACCATGGCACATTCCGGATTGAAGTAGGCAGGAGGCACTCATGAGAACGCGTTTATTATCCCTATCCATGCTTATGGCTGCATTTGCAATCTGCCTATCGTTATTCCCGGGCTTTGCACATGCGGAAGCAACCTATAAAACCTATTCGCAAGATGCGTTCCGGACACCCGATGCCTACGAGCCGGTAGGTGCGATCGAGAAAGCCGGGGACACCGATTTCTTGGGGCCATCGGATATATATATAGATGAGAAGGACGTCCTCTATGTCGCGGATACGGGGAACAAACGAATTGTCGAGCTTACGCGAGACGGCAAGCTGCTTCGCACGATCGGCGCGGACGTGCTCCAATCGCCAACAGGCGTATTCGTGGATGCGAAAGGCGCGATCTTCGTAGCGGACAACGGGTTGGAACAAGTCTTAAAGTTCAACGGCGAAGGTGCCGTGGTGCAGAAATTTGGAAGGCCCGACTCGCCCTTGTACGGTAAAAGCACGCCGTTTAAGCCGATGAAGGTTACCGTAGATAAACGGGGAAACGTCTATATCATTAGCGAGGGCACGACCAACGGAGTCATTCAAATGAGTCCGGCCGGCGACTTCGTAGGCTTCTTCGGAACCAACCAAACCCAGCCGACGTTGAAGCTGAGGCTGCAGCGGTTCTTCTTCACCGAGAAGCAGATGGAGAAGCTGTTCAAGAGCGTACCGAACACGCCAACGAACATCGCCATCGATGCAAAAGGATTAGTGTACACCGTTACGCAGGGAGATGCGAGCGAGTCGATCAAACGGCTGAACATTTCCGGGTATAACCTGCTTCCCTCGGGGATATTCTGGGATCCCACCTATACGGACATGTTCGTTTCCGCCAGCGGCAATATATTCTTAGTCAGTCAGAAGGGTTATTTCTATGAGATCAGCTCCGAAGGCGACTTGCTGTTCCAATCCGGCTCGCCGGACGACGGCAAATCACGCAGAGGGTTGCTGTTGAACGGGTCGGGCATCGCGCTTGACTCCGGAGATCATATCTACATTACGGATAAAGAACGAAATATCATCCAAGTGTACGAACCGACCGAATTCGCGGATCTGGTTCATCGTGCACTGGACCTGTACAAGGAAGGTTTCTATGTGAAGAGCCAGCAGCCGTGGCACGAAGTGGATCAACGAAACAGCCTATTCTTCCTGGCGCACAGAGGGCTCGGAGATGCCTATATCAAACAGCAGCGGTACGCGGATGCGATGGACGAATATAAGAAAGCAAACGATGTCGGCGGCTATTCCGACGCCTTCTGGGAGATTCGCAATCGCTGGCTGCAGCAGCACCTGCTGAATGTCATTTTAATTATCATCGGCCTCATGCTGCTGCGCTCGATTTTGCGATGGATCCATCGCAAAACGGGGGTATTCGGAGCGGTAATTCGCGCAAACAGACGCATGCTTAATATCCGAATTATCCAAGAGCTGCTCTTCCTATTCCGCTTCATCAAGAAACCGATGGACGGCATTTATGGCATGAAAGAAGAGAGCAGAACATCCAATCTATCAGCAACGCTGCTTTATGCGCTGCTTCTGATCGAATATGTATTCACGCTGTATAATACCGGCTTTATCTTCAATCAAGCGGATTCGACCTCCATTAACCTGACCAAAGAGCTGGCGATGTTGATCGTGCCGCTTGCGGTCTGGGTAATTTCGAACTACTTGGTCAGCACGATCAGCGAAGGTGAAGGGAAATTCTCTGAGGTTTATCAAGGGACGATCTACTCCCTGGCCCCTTATCTGATCTTTCATCCGTTTGTCGTGATCGCATCCAACTGGCTGACGCTGAATGATTCGTTTCTGTTTAGTTTCGCGAATACGATCATCACGGCATGGTGCGCCATTCTTCTCTTTATCATGGTAAAGGAAGTGCACGACTACACGATTCGGGAAACGTTCCGCAATTTATTCATTACGTTGTTCACGATGCTCATCGTCAGTTTGGTCGTCTTTATCGTGTACGTCATTTTACATCAGGTTTACGACTTCGGTTACTCTGTCATTCAGGAGATGATTACGCGTGCGGAACTATAAATGGATAAAACGTCTGCTATCACTCGGATTGATAGCCGCATGCGTGGCATTCTTTGCACATCTTTATATGGGCGGGTCTTCGAAGGAACAAGAGGATACGGCTTCCCCCGAAGTGCTGGCAGCCGCTTTCCCGGACAAGCCTGCTGCGCAAAGTCCGCTTTCTTCCGACTATATGCAGGTAGCCGAGAACGAGCAGCTGATCTTGAAGCTGAAGGAAGACACGCTGGGCATTCAAGTGGTCAATAAACGGTCCGGCTATGTCTGGGCTTCCGATATCGCCAAGCCGGATGCGAACGAGTTGTGGCTGAATTTTATCCATTCGGCGATTTCCATTGATTATTTCAATAAGGCCGACAACAACCCGATACGCACGGATCTGACCAGTCAAACGAACAAGAGCGTGCGAGTGAAGCCGATCGATCAAGGCTTTCAGGCGACGATTCGCTTCAACGATCTGAAGATCGGCATGGACCTGGTCGTGAAGCTTGAAGGCAGTCAAGTTGTCGTTAATGTTCCGCAGAAGAGCATTATCGAAGGGGCAGACAGCAAGCTTGCTTCGTTGTTTCTGTATCCGTTTCTCGGCGCAACGAAAGGCGGCGATATCGACGGCTACATGTTCATCCCGGACGGGTCAGGCGCGTTAATCAAGTATGCAGACAATAAAGGCAAATACAAAACCCAATATGAGACGAAAATCTACGGTGCGAATAACGGGGTAGAAATTGCGCGGGTAGCGGACAATCTCAAGGACGGCGCGAAGGAACCTTATACGGCACAGTTTCCCGTCTTCGGCATGGTCCATGGGGAAGGACAGCATGCAATGCTTGGGATTGTAGAGAATGGCCGCTATAATGCCAAGATTCTCGGCTACGCCAATGGCGTCAATACGCCTTATAACTGGGCGACTGCGCAGTTTCTCATCCGTGAATCCTATTTGCAGCCGACAAGCCGCACGATGGGCGGAATCGTCGTCTATGAGAAGAACCGCAATCCGGAAGATATGCGGCTTCGCTACTCCTTCCTAGAGGGAGAAGACGCCGGCTATATCGGCATGGCGAACGACTACCGCAATTATTTGATCAAGCAGGGAGCTTTCCCGGCTGAGCCGCAGCCTGCGGCGGAGAATGATATTCCGATTCATTTGGACGTCCTTGGTGCGGAAACGGAGAAAGGATTATTCGTAAATGGCATTATTCCCATGACAACGGCGGCGCAGCTTGAATCCATGGTGGATGAGCTCCATACCGAAGGCGTTAAACGGCCATCGGTTGTGTATAAAGGCTGGAACAAAGGCGGGGTATCGGGCACGAATCCTGCTCCGGTCAGCTTCGAATCGGCACTCGGATCGGCAGCGGATTTTGCCGGACTGAACGATCGCATTGCAGAGTTAGGCGGCAAGCTTTATTACTACGCGGATTTCACGACCGCTTATAAAGAATCGAAGCACTTCTCTGCGCGCGCAGGGGCTGCGAGAAAACTGGATAAGTCGCTGCTGACGCTTCCGACTTATCAGGAAGTATACCCTTCTATGTATTACATGTCGGCTGACTATGCGCAGCAGGTCGTGCGCGATAATCTCGGCAAGTACAGCAAGAAGGGAATCGGCTCGGTTGCAGTGGATATTACGCCATTTGAGCTCTTCTCCGAGCGGGTAGACAGCACGGTTTCAAGCCGCAGCCAAACCGCTGCAGCCTATGACAAGCTTATGGGCATGCTCAAACCGGCCATGACATCGATGGCGATGTATCAGCCAAACGATTATATGCTCCGCTATGCAGATGAGCTGCTCAATATACCGATGCACTCCTCGCAGTATACGTATACGAGTGAAGAAGTGCCGTTTGAGCAAATCGTGCTGAAGGGGTACAGGAACTATTTTGCCGAGCCGATCAACTTCTTCGCCAACCCGCGTAAAGAAGTGCTCAAAATGATCGAAACCGGCTCGTATCCTTCCTATTATTTAACGAGCGAGCCGTCTTTCCGATTGATGCACACCAATTCCAGCGATGTGTACGCGTCGTCGTTTGCGGATTGGAAAGAAAATATTGTGAGCACGTACAAGATGGTCAACGATGCGCTGAAACCTGTACAATACGCCACCATGAAGAAACGCGAATGGCTTACAGACGGCGTTGTCCAGGTTACGTATTCAAACGGAAAAGCATTGATCGTGAATTATAACGGCCAATCCTATGACAGCAAGAACGGCTCCGTGCCGGCACTGGGGTTTAAAGTAATGGAGGTGAATCCGTAATGGCCGCCATTCGAATGACGAATAAACGGAGAAAAGCACTTGTCGGTACGGCATTCGTCGCGCCTTGGATCCTCGGATTCTTCTTATTCGCCCTGCGGCCGATGATTTACTCGTTGTACTTAAGCTTTCAGAAGGTGAAGGTAACGCCGCTTGGCATCAAGACCGATTATGTGGGCTGGGACAACTACAAATACGCGTTTGTGTCGGATGCTACTTTCGTCGAGAAAGTGCTCCACTATTTACGAGATATGGCGCTTAATGTGCCGATTATCGTGACCTTCTCCCTGATCATTGCCATGCTGATCAATCAGAAGATTAACTTCCGCGGCGTGTTCCGGACGATCTTCTTCTTGCCGGTTATCATTACGAGCGGCCCGGTTATCAATGAACTGCTCAGCCAAGGCGTGACCACAATACCGAACATCGAATCCTACGGCATGTTCGCGCTGGTGAAGGAAAGCTTGTCGCCTGCCGTTGCCGGTCCCGTGATGTATTTGTTCAAACAGATCATTATGGTGCTCTGGTTCTCAGGCGTGCAAATTTTGATTTTCTTGGCCGGGCTGCAAAAGGTCGACCATGCGCTCTATGAAGCCGCGAGAATCGACGGCGCTTCGCGCTGGGAGATGTTCTGGAAGCTGACGCTTCCGATGCTGATGCCGCTTGTGGTCGTCAATTTCATTTATACGATCGTCTATATCTCGACCTTCGCGCTGAATGAAATTATCGCCATGATTCGAGACAACATGTTCAATACATCGACCGGATTCGGCTATGCAACGGCGATCGCATGGATTTATTTCTTGATTATCGCCATCGTATTAGGCATCTGGACGGCACTTCTGCGCACGAGAAAGAGTTAGAGAGGGGACAGTATGGTGAATCCAAGCATAAGGGCCGTGCTGAGCCGTATCCGCAAGATCGTGTTCGGCGTAGGAGAGAATGACGGACTGGTCTTTAAAGCGGTCGTCTATCTGCTTCTCATTGGAATCGGGTTTATTTACTTATATCCGCTGCTTTATATGTTCGTAAACAGTTTTATGAGCCTCGACGACTTGGTAAACTCGATGGTGAAATGGATACCGACCGAGCTGTATACCGAGAACTACACGAAAGCGCTGCAAGTTCTGGATTTCAATAAAACGCTGCTACAGACGATTCTGGTGGCGAGCGTTCCTGCGGTTGCGCAAACCGTTATGTCTGCCGTTATCGGGTACGGCTTCGCGCGCTTCGACTTTCCGCTCAAGCGGCTGTGGTTCGTGCTTATGATCGCCACCTTTGTCATCCCGCCGCAGGTGACGATGATTCCTACTTACTTGATGTTTAAGGACTATCATTTGCTAGGCACGCTGCAGACGTTTATTTATCCGGCGCTTCTGGGCCAGGGGCTGAAAGGCGCGCTATTCATCATGATTTTCTACCAATTTTTCAAAAAGCTGCCCGCCGTATTGGAAGAAGCGGCTCAGATCGACGGCGCGGGTTATTTTAAAATGTTTTATCGGATCGCTGTTCCGACGGCCGGTCCGGCCTTCATTATCGTCTTCTTGTTCTCGTTCGTCTGGTACTGGAACGAATCGTATTTGGCGGCGCTGTATTTCGGCAATTCGCTAACGATTCTGCCTCTGGAGCTGCAGCGATTCAGCGACAGCTACTCGAAGATGTTCCCGCCGGGCACGCCGGGCAGCCAGCTGAACGAGGCGATCAAGATGGCAGGAACGATGCTGACGATCGCGCCGCTGCTGGTTGTGTACTTCTTGCTGCAGCGTTGGTTTGTGGAGGGAGTGGACCGTACGGGGATTACGGGAGAATGACGCTCTTGGGGGCTGGATCGCTGTGCAGTGTACGCTGCGCGTACTAAATAAAACATTGGAGGTACAACAATGACAACGAACAATTTTGAGGTGTCCGATAACGGATGGAAGCTGGTATGGAACGAAGAGTTCGATAGGCCGGAGATTGATTTGTCACGTTGGGATTATGATATCGATGGCCATGGCTGGGGCAATAATGAGCTGCAGTATTATACGAGAGAAGCTAGAAACGCTTATATCGAGGACTCGAAGCTGATTATTAAAGCGATCAAAGAGGAATACGAGGGAAGCCCGTATACGTCAGCGAAGCTGGTTACGCGGAATAAGGCGGATTGGACGTATGGACGTTTTGAGATTCGCGCCAGGCTGCCGTATGGACAAGGTATTTGGCCGGCCTTCTGGATGATGTCTACCGATCTGCAGGTTCATGGCGACTGGCCGAGTGCGGGCGAGATCGACATTATGGAAATGTGCGGGCATGAACCGAACAAAGTGCATGGCACGCTTCATATGGGCAATCCGCATTACTATAAAGGCGACTGCTATACGTTGGAAGAAGGCATTTTCGCCGATGATTTCCATACGTTCACCGTGGATTGGACGCCGACTCAGATGCGCTGGTACATCGATGGCCGGTTGTTCTATAAGAGCAGCGAGTGGTATACGCGGGAGACGGAAACTTCCGCAGTCGAGCCATATCCGGCTCCGTTCAACAAGCCGTTCTATCTGATGCTGAATCTGGCGGTCGGCGGCAATTGGCCGGGGTATCCGGATGAAACGACCGTATTTCCGCAGACGCTGGAAGTAGACTATATTCGAATCTATCAACCGGAAGACGGAAACTATGGTCCGGCAATCTAAACGAGCTTAGGGGGATTCATGCGATGACAGATCCGATTTGCGCCTATACCGGCATTCAAACAACATTGTCGCTGCAGCCGATAGACGGGGTTCATGTTCCATTTCAGAACGGGATTCCCGTTCCTTCCTTCGATCCGCAGGATAGGTTAAAGCTGGATTTGGCCGGCGCATGGAAGAAGCAGCGTTTCGAGGCCGACCATGATTTCTCGATGTCCGCGCGCGATGAGCGCTGGTTTGTGCAAGCAAGGGAGGAAGCGGGAGGCCGTACGGAAATCAGCTACAACGATTCCGCATGGGAAACGATCATGCTGCCTATTCCCGAGAATAAGCTTCAAGGCATTGAGGCAGCAAACTCAAGCGAAACCTATGAAAACGGTGTCTGGTACCGCCGTTCGTTCAAGCTGGGAACGGAATGGACCGGCAAAGCGGTTACGCTCCATGCACTATCCATAAGCTACGTTGCTGATGTGTGGGTGAACGGCAAATGGATCGGCTATCATGAAGGCGGTTATACGCCATTTGCCCTCGATCTTTCGCTGCATGTCCGTTATGGCGGCGAGAACATCATCGTCATTCGCGTGGATAATCCGCCTTGGGGCAGCAGAAACGATATTATTCCGGCTACGGCGGGCACGGACTTTTTCAACTATACCGGTATCATCCATGATCTCTATGTGAGCGGCAGCGCTCCTTGCCATCTGGCTAGAGTAGATGTCGTTTCGCTTGATGTAGAAGGGAATTTACGGGTGACGGCAATCGTGGAGAACCGCTCAGACCTGCCTGCTGCTTGTAAGCTGCAAGGCTCGTTGTTTGAGGCGGATCAAAAGGCGGATGCATTTCTCGGCTCCCCGTACGCCTCGCAGATCAAGGGCGCTCAGGCAGCATGGAACGGCGAACTATCCGCCCGGCTAACGCTGCGAGCGAGAGAGACGAGAGCGGTTGTTTTGAGCGCAAGGGTGGAGGATGCGAAGCTGTGGGCGTTCCGGCAGCCGAATTTATACATTGCGGAATTCAAGCTTTCGAATACGGAGGGGCAGACAACGGATTGCTTCCATACGCAATTCGGCATTCGGACCATCACGACACAAGGAACCGATATGCTGCTTAACAAGCGTGCGATCTTTCTAGCCGGTATCGCCCGCCATGAGGAGTGGCCGGACTACGGCCGTACAGCCGCATGGGATCGCATTCGCGATGACTTGGTCCAAATGAAAGAAGAACTGCATGTCAACTACGTGCGTACGGCCCATTATCCAAACCATGTCTTTACGGGCATGCTGCTCGATCGGCTCGGACTCGCCACGGCAAGCGAAATTCCGCTGTGGCAATTTACGCGGGAGCATTTCGAGGTGCAGGAAGAGAAGCGGCTGAGCGACCAAATGTGGCGGGAAATGGTATTCTCGCAATACAATCGTCCTTCCGTGCTTATGTGGAGCACCCAGAATGAATCGGTCGAGGTGGAGCTGCGGACCGTCTATAATAAAAGGCTTGTCCATGATCTGAAGACAAGCTACCCGGATGGTCGTTTGACGACGCAAAGCGCTGCGGCCGATCAGCCCGGCGCGCATGACCCATCGATGGAGCCGCTGGATGTGGCGAGCTGGACGATGTACTTTGGCATTTTTCACGGGGGCACTTATTACGAAGGAACCCGTCAATTCTTAGAAGATGCCCATCGGCAGTGGCCGAATAAGCCAATCGTAAACACCGAATATGGACACTGGTCCGGTGAAAACAACATCGTGGGCGATACCCAAATCGAGACCTATAAGGAAACGCTGAAGGCTTTAATGGAGCGAGCGGTCATTTTGCCGGATGGCACGAGAAATAAAGACGGATTCGTGGCTGGCATTGATTACTGGATTATGTATGATTGGTATGTGAACCACAATAATTGGATTGATACCTTCGGCATCTATCACATGGATCGAACGACAATCAAACCTGTAGGGGAGCTCGTCAGGCAGGATTATCGATCGTTCACCGAGCATGAAGGCGGATTCGTTAACGAAGCACTCGAATAGCGATTAGACCGGGAGGAACAGCACGCATGAATTATCAAGTATTCAGCATGAATGAATGGATCTACCCTGACAGCATCGTTTCGGAGGGCGGCAACACGGCGATCAAGCTGGCAACGGCAAGAGGCAGCTATGCCGCATGCCAGATTCTATTGAACGGCGCAGCGCCAAATGCCGAGATTCATTGCGAGTTTGTACGTTCGACCGGCAGTGTATTTTTGCGTCAGCCGGAGGTCTATCAATTAATTGATATTTTCGTGGAAAAGAATACCGGGCCGATCAGCCATTGCGTGAACGAAGGCGAATCGGCTGAAGGATACACGACGCGTCAGGCGCCTTTCCGGGTGTATGAAGCGATGAATCCGCTGACGGAGGGCGTCGTCACTCGTGCCGCTACAGAAGCGCTGTATCTGTGCTGGGAGATACCGGTTGATGCCGAAGCCGGCAATTATTCGGGTGAACTGTCCGTTACGATCGGAGAAGAAACTTGCCTTATCCCGGTCGAAATCGAGGTCTATCAGGCTGTGGTGCCTGCCGAGGAGACGCTTGCGGTCACCAACTGGTTCAGTCTGCCGAACATGGCTAAGCGCTATAACGCGGAGCTGTGGTCGGAAAGGCATTGGGCGATGATCGAGAAGTACGGCAGATTGATGCGCCGCGCTCGGCAAACGCATTTCTGGGTTCCGATGGATGCGGTTCAGGTGAACCTGGTTGGCGAGGATCGGTATCAGTTCAATTTCGATCGGGCAGAACGGCTCATTCGGCTGTACTTCAGTCTTGGATTTACTCATATCGAAGGCGGCCTGGTTGCAGGGCGCAAAGACTTCTGGGGCTCCGAATTTTTCATATGGAATACATGGAACGGCGGAGAGGCGCTGAAGGCGGTATCGACAGAAGGGTATGCCTATTTGTCGCAGTTTCTGCCTGCATGGCGGACGTTCCTCGAACAGAATGGCTGGCTGAGCAAGCTGGTGCAGCATGTAGCGGACGAGCCGATCGGGACCAGCGTGGAGGAGTATCGCATCCTATCGGGTATCGTTCGGAAGTTCATGCCGGGCATTCCGCTCCTTGAAGCGGTTGAGACTTATGATCTGGCCGGTTCTGTCGACATTCTGGTGCCGAAAAACATTTACTACCTCGAGCATCGCGAGCAGTTCGAGAAGCTGAGATCGCTTGGCGATAAGCTGTGGTTCTATACTTGCTGCTTCCCCGGCGGCTCTTCGATGAATCGCTTGTGGGACATGCCTTTGCTGCGGACGCGTTACTTGCATTGGGGCAATTATAAATATGATTTGGAAGGGTTCCTGCACTGGGGACTTAATCATTGCGACGATGACAAAGATCCCTACGAACAGACGGATCTCTGCTTCCCGCCGGGGGATACGCATATCACGTTTCCGGGAACGAACGGTCCGATTGGCAGCGTGCGCTTAGAGGCAATGCGCGCAGGCATCGAAGATTATGAACTCCTGAAGCAGCTCGCGAAGAAGGATAAGGCGTTTGCGGATGGGCTGACGCATAGCTGTTTGATCAGCTTTAACGAAGCCAATGAGGATCCGGCGCACTTCGAGCATGTGCACCGCAAACTGCTGCAGGCACTGTCGGAGGAGGGATAACATGACTCAGACTTTTGAGACGAGATGCATGCATTCGCTGGTGAAGGTATTCGCCGACGAGGAGCTGAATGAGTCCGCATGTGTTGAAGGCTCGGCGCTGCTTGGCGAATATTATTCCTTCCAGGTTGCGTACCGCGCCGCTTACTTGATGAAGAACATTCGGGTAGTCGCCGAATCACCGGACTTGGCGGATGCCGTCTCGATTAGAAGCGTCGGCCTGGCGCCTTCCGAGCTGACAAACTATAACGATCCCGACGATTATCTGCTGCGGGCTACGCCGGGGCTTTATCCGGATCCCCTTTATCCGCTTGAGAATGGTACTGTTCATGCGCTCCCGAAGCAGTGGCGGTCTGTATGGGTTACCGTTAAGCTCGGAGGCGCCGGCGATGTCGCTCCCGGCGATCATGCCATCGTAATCCGATTTGCGGATGAATCCGGCGTGGAGCTAGGATCGGAGTCTTTCCGGCTTCGGGTTATGGATGCGGAACTGCCGGAGCAGCGTCTGCTCCATACGGAATGGTTCTATTTCGACTGCCTTGCCACGCAGTACAAGGTTGAGATCTTCTCGGAAGCGCACTGGCGCATCATTGAGACCTATGTCGCTCATTACGCCGAATACGGCATGAACTTAATTTTGACGCCGCTGTTCTCGCCGCCGCTTGAACTGGATTACGGGAAATATCGTCCGACTGTCCAGTTAATTGGCGTGAAGTGCGTCGGCAACGGGCCTGAACGAGAGTATCGATTTGATTATTCGCTGCTGGAGAGATGGGTTGAACTTTGCCGCCGCAACGGTATTCAGCGCTTCGAGTTTTCCCACTTGTTCACGCAGTGGGGGGCGAAGCATGCGCCGAAGATCATGGCGGAGGTCGAGGGTGAGTATGTGCAAATTTTCGGCTGGGAGACCGATGCTGCCGGAGAGGAATACAAGCGATTCCTCGTGCGGTTCATTCCGGAATTGGTGCAGTTCATTCGCTTGAATGGCCTCGAGCGAAGCTGTTATTTTCATCTGTCCGATGAGCCGACGCTTCATGACTTGGCATCGTACACGAGCGCAAGCACGCTTGTCCGCTCGTTGTTTGACGGCGATTTTCCGATTATCGATGCCTTATCCGAGTATGCGTTCTATGAGAAAGGGCTGCTGACGCATCCCGTTGTATCCACCGAACATATTCACACCTACATTGCCGGCGAGGCGGATCCGCTCTGGGCGTATTATTGCTGCTGCGAGTACAAGCATAATGAGTCGAACCGCTTCTTCAACATGCCATCGGCCCGCAACCGAATAATCGGCGTTCAGCTGTACAAGCACAATATTCAAGGGTTCCTGCACTGGGGCTACAATCACTGGTACTCGCAGCGTTCGCGCCGAGCGATCGATCCCTTCACGGTAACCGATGCTGATCATGCTTTCCCTTCAGGGGATGCATTCTTGGTTTATCCGGGTAAGGATGGACCGATCGGGTCCATTCGTCTGGAAGTGCTGCGCGAGGCTTTCCAAGATGTTCGGGCGCTGCAGTTGCTGGAGAGCTGTATTGGCAAAGAAGCAACGGTGGCGCTGCTGGAAGAGGATATGGCGGGACCGCTCACGTTTAGGGACTATGAGAAAGGCAGCGCTTGGCTGCTGCGCATGCGGGAGCGCGTGAATCAGTTGATTTATGCCTGCAAGCAAGGCGATTTGTCATGCTGAAACGAGTCGAGTGGCGGGAACCGATACTCGTTCACGAGTCGCAGCCATGCGGCCCTGTCCCAACCATCTGCGATGAAGAAGGCATCTATCCGTATGTGAGCTTTAGCGAGACAGCCGAGCGGCCGGTGCTTCGCAAGCTGCGCATGATTGCCATCGAGAATGACTGGCTGAAGGTAACGGTATGTCCGGATTTAGGCGGTAAAATCCATTCCATCATCGATAAAGCCAGCGGCAAAGAGATTTTATTCCATGCAGGCTCGGTACGGCCGGTGCGCATCTTGCCCCGCATGGCATTCATCAGCGGCGGCATTGAAGTAAGCTTTCCGATTGCACATACACCTGTGCAGATCGAAGCGGTGCATGCCGCTGCCGAGCAAATCGGCGATCGGCTGTATGTCTGGTGCGGGGAGCGGGAAGTGCGCTATGGGATGCACTGGACGGTGGAGTATTCGCTCGGAGAGCGGGACCGTTTCTTGACGCAGCGGACAACGTTCACGAATCCCACTTCGCAGGCGCATGCATGGATGTCTTGGTCGAATGCGGCACTTCCGGCGCGTGCGGATTCTCAGTTTCATTTTCCGACCGGCCGCGTGCTGCGGCATGCCGATGTGCTCGAGGAGCTGGAGTGGAGCGCGGATCGACAATATCGCTTGGCGGATTTCGATCGGATGCAGGGATTCTTCTGGAAGACATCCGACTGCACGGCATTCGGGATGTACACGCCGAGTCTGGGAAGCGGCCTTTACCATATTGCGGATCCCGCTGTAACACCGGGGATGAAGCTATGGTTGTATGGTACGGGGCGACATGAAGCTTGGGCGCATCAGACAGCGCAGCGTAAAGAGAGCTATGTCGAGATTCAAGCAGGGCCGCTGCTGGAGCAGGCGGACAATAACAAGCTGCAGCCGGGTGCGCGGCATTCGCATGTGGAGTTTTGGCTGCCAAGCACGGAGCCGCTGGACATCCGGGCGATTTCGCTGCCGGCTCCACAGCTCGTGGAGCTTAGCCGAGTACCGATGTTCGACTGGGTAAAGCGGGATACAACGCTGCCTTGGCTTGCGCTTTTGTCCGCTTACGATGGCAGCGGCAGCGGTGTAAGTGGGGCGTGTTCAGCTCCGCCTGAACCGGAGAGCGGCTGCTGGCCTCCATCCGGGATGGAGCGGCTCGGCGAGGCGCTGCACTGGGCAGGGGCGGCAGATGCGGACGAAACGAACCGCTCGCTCTGGACCTACTACCGAGCGGTTTGGCTGGCGGCGCAGGATCAGATGGATGTTGCGATTCAGCTGCTGCAAACATTGGAATTGGACTGCGCATATGCATTGCTCGGAAGGCTGCTTCGCGTTCTGAAGCAGAATTACGAAGCGTCTAGAGTCGCGTACGATAGCATCGAATCCGCAGCATGGCGGCTGCATCCGCAGCTGTTCATCGAGCGGGATCTGACGCTGGAAGCGATCGGGCATTCCACGCTGGAGGAGCGGGAGCGCTGGTTCAAGCAGGTGGATGCGCTGCAGGACGACGGGCTGGTGGAGCGCAAGGCAGCGATGCTGGTTTCTAGGGGCTCGTTTGTCGAAGCGAAGGCGCTCCTGGAGAGCTACCCGTTCGGCAGCATCCATCAGCGTTATGAACGAACGCTGCTGTGGATGCGAATCCATGAAGCGCTGGATACACCCAATGTCGAGATCCCCGAGCATCTGGGCGAGGACGATTTGGCCATATACGGCGCATACCGCGTGTCGGAAGCGAATAAGGAATGACAGCCGGATCAGCGATGAGCCGCCCCTTCACATGGTGAAGGAGGCGGCTTTTTGGATATAAGGGCACTCGGAGCCGCATAAAGATAACAGACAACGCTAGCATTCGGAGGCGATCGGTATGAACGAAGAGGTCGGTCGGTATGTGCCGGTACATCAGATTCGTTTCGTTACGGCATCCGCATTGTTCGATGGGCATGACGCATCGATTACGATCATGCGACGGATATTGCAGGCGAGCGGGGCAGAGGTCATCCATCTGGGGCATAATCGCTCCGTTCGGGAAATTATAAAAGCAGCCATCCAAGAGGATGTGCAGGGAATCGCGGTATCCTCGTATCAGGGCGGGCATGTGGCATTTTTTAAATACATGGTGGATTTGCTCCGGGAGTCCGGCGCAGGCCATATTCGAATATTCGGGGGAGGCGGGGGCGTCATTCTGCCTGCCGAAGCGGATGAGCTTCATCGTTACGGCGTAGCGCGCATTTTCTCTCCCGAGGATGGAAGGCGTCTTGGGCTGCAAGGCATGATTAACGTCATGCTGGAGGCTTGCGATTATTCGACAGTAGCTGATTTCGGGGATAATCCGGCGGCGCTTGCCGCTCGAATTGACCGTACGACCGCGAGCTTCATGACCCTGGCCGAGCATCGAGTGACAGCTGCCTCTGCGGATGAGGCCGCGCGGCTCGCAGAGCTGTTCGCGGAGGTTGCTCTGGCAGCCGGGGATACGCCTGTTCTGGGCATTACAGGCACAGGCGGCGCGGGAAAAAGCTCCCTGACCGACGAGTTCGTGCACCGCTATCTGCAGCATGACCCTGATAAGACGATTGCCGTATTGTCGGTCGATCCGACCAAACAGAAGACCGGCGGCGCGCTGCTTGGCGACCGCATTCGGATGAACGCGGTGTATTCGGACCGCGTGTTCATGCGGAGCTTCGCGACCCGCGGGTCAAGATCGGAGCTGTCCGCGGCTATCGCGGACGCCATCCTAACGGCGAAAGCCGCAGGCTATGATCTGATCGTCGTGGAGACGAGCGGTATTGGCCAAGCGGATAACCAAATAACGGCGGTGGCGGATCTCTCGGTCTATGTCATGACGAGTGAATTCGGCGCGCCCAGCCAGCTGGAGAAGATTGAGATGATCGATTACGGCGATCTGATCGTCATTAATAAGTTCGATCGCCGCGGCTCGGAGGACGCGCTGCGCGAGGTGAAGAAGCAGGTCCAGCGCAGCCGGCAGCAGTTTGACCGGAATTGGCAGGACATGCCGGTGTACGGCACGAACGCGAGCCAATTCAACGATGCGGGCATGAGCCGGCTGTTCGCGGCCGTTATGCAGAAGCTTGGCGATCGAAGCGAAGACGCGGGAGCAGGCGCGGCGAACGCGACCATGGCGACAGGTGCGGGCAGTCCGGCCAGCGAGGCGGGTGCGTCCCCCACCATCGCCGCATCCAAACCATCGCAGAAGCAAACGATCATCCCGGATGAACGCAGCGGCTATCTGAGTGAAATCGTGCAAACGGTGCGGCGCTACAACCGGCTGACCGCGGAGCAAGCCGCGGCCGCGCGCATGTGCTACCGCATCGATGGCGCGATTGAAGCGGCACGATCGGTTGGCGACGAGTCCGTGCTCCCTTCGCTTGAGCGGCTGCGCGACGCGCATTACGGCAAGCTCAATGAAGCGTCCCGATCGATGCTGGAGCAGTGGCCCGCGATAGCTGAAGCGTACCGAGCCCAAACGCTCACCACTGCGATTCGGGGCCAAACGATCACGAACGAGCTGTACACCAAAAGCCTGTCCGGCCTCGACATACCGCGGGTCACACTCCCGTCCTACGAGGATTGGGGCCAGCTCATCCACTGGACGTACAGCGAGAACCGCCCCGGCGAGTTTCCGTACACGGCAGGCGTATTCCCGTTCAAGCGCGAGGGGGAAGACCCGAAGCGTCAATTCGCCGGCGAAGGTACTCCGGAACGGACAAATCGCAGATTCCACTACCTCTCCAAGGGCGAGCAGGCCAAACGGCTCAGCACCGCCTTCGACTCGGTAACCTTGTACGGTGAAGATCCCGCATACAGACCCGACATCTATGGCAAAATCGGCGAGAGCGGCGTCAGCGTATGCACGCTCGACGACATGCGCAAGCTGTACGCCGGTTTTCAGCTCTGCCATCCGGCAACGTCGGTTTCGATGACGATCAACGGACCGGCGCCGATGCTGCTGGCGATGTTTCTGAATATCGCCATCGAACAGCAGCTGGAGGCGGCAGCAAGCAAGCTCGGCCGCGGGCTCACCCCGGAGGAAACTGCGGCTGTCCGCAAGCAAACCCTCCACGCCGTTCGCGGCACCGTGCAAGCGGACATTCTCAAGGAAGATCAAGGGCAGAATACATGCCTCTTCTCCATGCCGTTCGCGCTTCGGATGATGGGCGATATCCAGCAGTATTTTATCGATCATGAGGTCCGCAATTACTACTCCGTGTCGATCTCCGGTTACCATATCGCGGAGGCGGGCGCGAATCCCATTACGCAGCTTGCGTTCACACTGGCAAACGGATTTACGTATGTCGAGTATTATCTAAGCAGGGGGATGCCGATCAATGCGTTTGCGCCGAACCTATCGTTCTTCTTCAGCAACGGGCTGGACGCCGAGTATTCGGTAATCGGCAGAGTAGCACGGCGAATTTGGTCGGTCGTGATGCGGGATCGGTATGGTGCCGATGAGCGAAGCCAGAAGCTGAAGTACCATATACAGACCTCGGGCCGCTCGCTCCACGCGCAGGAGGTGGACTTCAACGACATTCGCACCTCGCTCCAAGCGCTGATGGCGATTATGGACAATTGCAATTCCCTGCACACGAACTCGTATGATGAAGCCGTCACGACGCCGTCCGAGGAAGCAGTCCGAAGAGCGATGGCGATCCAGCTCATTATTAACAAGGAGCTCGGTCTGATGCGCTGCGAGAATCTGCTGCAGGGCTCGTATCTCATCGAGCAGCTGACGGATTTGGTAGAGGAAGCGGTGCTGCTGGAATTCGAACGGCTGCATGTGCGAGGCGGCGTGCTCGGGGCGATGGAGTCGCAATATCAGCGGGGCAAAATCCAAGACGAATCGTACGTCTACGAAATGAAGAAGCACAGCGGCGAGCTGCCCATCATCGGCGTGAATACGTTTCTGAATCCGCTGCCCGAGGAGCATGTCGCGGGGCTGCAGGTAGCGCGGGCAACGGAAGAGGAGAAGGAGCAGCAGATCGCCGGCTTGCGCAGCTTCCATGAACAACACAAACAGGCCGCGCCTGAAGCATTGCAGCGGCTGAAGCAGATCGCAATTAGCGGCGGCAATTTGTTCGAGGAGCTGATGGAAACGGTCAAAACAGCGAGCCTCGGGCAAATCACCCATGCGCTCTATGAGGTCGGAGGCCAATATCGACGCAACATTTAGCAGCATATCCTGCGCTTGCAATGCCGAGCCTTCCTTGCGAAGGCGCGGTTTTTTTTCGCCCGGCGACGAATCTATTTCTATTATTTACATTGCTAGGACAAGAGAGGTGATGTACGATGTACTGAAAATAGGATGATGGCGAGGATGGCTCATGCGCGGTTCGATTAGGCGGTTATGGTCTTTTTTTATGGTGCAAAACAGTATGCAGAAGAAGCTGACGGCAGTGTTCCTCTTTCTCATTATCAGTCCCATCATAGCCATCAGTTATATCTCTTACCAAAACTATATCAGTTCGATCAATGACAATACGACGAAATACATGAACGAAGCGATTTACAACTTCCAGAGCAAGCTCGAAGAGAACATTTCCAACATGATGATGATTACGAAGATCCCCTTGTTCTCCTCCGAGCTGCAGCAGTTTCTCGTCTCGCCGAGCCTCGATTTGTCGAAGCAGAAGAAGATCGATTTCTATATCGGCCTCATGAACAACATGAACAAAGATATGAGCTCCACGTATATTTTGGATCTCTACGGCAACGTCTTTTACAGAATGAAAACGGATTCAGTCCGCTCCGACCTCAAGGAACAATTCCCCGAATGGAAGAAGCTGGCCGCGCAAAGCAAAGGGAATCCGGTCATTCTGAGCACGCAGGAGATCTCGATTCCGGGCCATACCCCCTACTACGTATTCTCCGTTATTCGGGATATCCGCGACGTCAGCTCCTATAAGTCGATCGGCACCATCGTTGTCGATACGAAGCTGAGCATCATCGAGGATACGGTGAAGCAGATGGATTCCATCACCAAAGGAAGGACGCTCATCATCGACAATGCGCATCAGGTCATCTACGACAGTCTCAAGAAGTCGATCGGCACGCCGCTCTCCGACCCGCAGCTGCTCGCGGACATTAAGGGAACGCAAGGCAGCGTGGAAACTACGATTGACGGCGAAAGCTATATTGCGACCTACAACGAGTCCAAAATAACCGGCTGGCGAACAATTGTCTATATCCCGGTCAAGCATCTGCATAAGGACGCGAAGATTACACGCAACCTTACAACGGGTTTAACGATTATTATCATGATCGTCGCACTCATCGTTTCGATCGTGATTTCGTTCCGGCTCACGCATCCGCTCCGCAAGCTGTCGAGTCTGATGGGCGCTGTCCAGCAAGGCAACCTCGATATCAGCTTCCGGGTCAAGAATAAGGATGAAATCGGCGTGCTGGGCACCCAGTTCAACCGAATGCTGAGGCGGATCAAAGACCTGATCGACGAGATTTACGTCATCCAGAACCGCAAGAACGAAGCCGAGCTCGAAGCGCTGCAAAGCCAAATCAATCCGCATTTTATCTATAACACGCTGGAGACCATTCGGATGAAGGCCATCTTAAACGACGATAACGATGTGGCCGATATGACCTTCATTCTCGGCAAGCTCATGCAGTACAGCATTAACCGCGGCAAAGAAATGGTAACGGTGCAGGAGGAGCTCCAGCATCTGGGCAATTATCTCGATCTGCTCAAATACCGCTTCAAGAACCAATTCCAGTGGGAAGCGGATTTGCCTCCTGAGGTACTGAGCTATCACATGCTGAAGCTGACGTTCCAGCCGATCGTGGAGAATGCGATCCTGCACGGCGTGGAAGGCAAGAAAGCGAAGGTGCATATCCGCGTCTACGCGACACTGGAGAGCGAGCTGCTGCATATTCACATCCAGGACGAGGGCAACGGGATCAATCCGCATACGCTCCGGCATCTGCAGCACTATTTGAACGGGCAAACGGAGCAAACAGAGATGAAATCCGGTATTGGCCTGAAGAACGTGAACGAGCGCATTAAGCTGCGGTACGGGAACTCATACGGCGTTGCGATCGACAGCCGTGTCGGCGAGGGCACGATCGTGACGCTCTCATTGCCTTATCCGTCGGCCGCGCACAGCATAGAACAGAATACTGGGGGAGTATAACAATGCTCAACATCGCCATCGTGGATGATGAAGAAATTATAAGGCTCGGTCTGGAGAAAATGATTACGAGATTCTCGAGCGACTACCGGATTGTCGGCAGCTATGAGGACGGAGCCGAAGCGCTGGCAGCAATCGGCGCACCGGATCTGCAGGTGGATCTCATCATTACGGATATCAAGATGCCTTACATGGACGGGCTGCGGTTCATCGAGCTTGTGAAGGAGAAGCTGCCCGGTATCCGATGTTTGATTCTGAGCGGCTATAACGACTTTGAATATGCGCGCAAAGCCATTCAGTTTGGCGTCGATGATTATATGATTAAGCCGGTCGATCTGCAGGAACTGTCGAAGCTGCTGCAGACCGTGGACAGGCAGCTGTCGGAGCGGCGAGAGAACGAGGAACAGCTGGCCTTGGCGGCTAGGCAGCAGAGAGGCCATGAGCTGGAGGAGCAGCTGAGAAAGCTGCTCCAAAGCGGCGGTGCCGGCGAGCATGCAGCACCGAGCTTGCTGCCTGAGCTGCAATCCGGCCGAGGCGCCGTAATCGTATTCCGCACCTCGAATATGCTCGCTCATGAGAGCTTGCTGCATTACCTTGATGAGATCAAAGCGATGTTTCATCATGTCGTCGTCATGGACAATAACCTCATCGCGGTACTGCTTTCCGTTCAGGAGGACGGCAAGCAGCCCGAGAAGAGCGTACGCGCCATCAGTCTTCGGCTGATGGACTATATGCACAACCGCAGCGGCGGCTTTATCGCCATCGGGGAAAGCGTGCTGCCGCATGTCGGCGGCTCTTGGCATGGCGCCTACGTAGAAGGGCTTGCCGCGAGCAGGCATCAATTTTATAAGGAACGCGAGACGTTCGCGATGAATTTGAAGGATCTGCCCGCGAAGGCAGAGCAGTGGAAATTCAATATGCCTGCGCTCGACGAGCAGTTTAAGACGGCATGCGAGATGCTCGACTCTCAGACGATCAAGACTGTTATTCCGCTGTTCTTCGCGGAAGCGGAGCGGGGGAAAGCCGGCTATGACGAGATCATGCATATGGCCGGACATTTGTTCTACACGCTCACGACCAAGATCGACGGCTTCTTGGATGCGCTCTATGAGCTGCAGGGGGCGACGTTTGATTTTCATCGGACAGTTGCCTCTCATTTTGCGATGCGAGATTTGAAGGAATGGCTGATCGCGATCGTCGATCAAGTGGTGAAGGCGCTGGAGCCGACCCGCAATGCAAGCAGCAAACGCGTCATCGAGACGGTCAAGCTGTGGATTCAGGAGCATTACCGGGAGGAAATCGAGCTGACCGCGCTCTCGGAGACCGTCTTCTTAAACGCGAGCTACCTCAGCTTCCTATTCAAGCGGGAGACGAATCAAACCATTACGGAGTATATCACTTCGGTTCGCATGGCCAAAGCGAAGGAATACCTGAAGGACAGGCTCGACCTCAAGGCTTACCAGATCGGCGAGCTCGTAGGTTATGCGGACGGCATCTACTTCAACAAGCTGTTTAAGAAAACAGTCGGCGTCACGCCGCAGAAATACAGGAATCAGACGAGCGGCAGCCAGTAGCGGACGGTACCCAAAAAGAAGACAATAAATACAAAACGGCTGCATGGAAAGCGTTCTCAAATTCCTCCATAATTCAAAATGTAAACGATAACAAAACGCTCCAGTACGAATGAGGGGGAAGAAGGAAATGAAGAAGTGGGCATCATTGGTGTTGTCGACGGTTGTATTCGGGGCCGCGCTTGCAGGCTGTTCATCAGGCGGCAACAACGAGAGTAACGAGGGGAATAAAGAAGCGGCAGCGACAGAGAGCACGACCAATACAACGACGAACGAGGCTGCGACGAACGAAGCTGAACCGGCTGCGGAGAGCGCGATTAAAGGGAAGATCGTATTCGCGACGAACCGTACGGATTTAGTCGAAACCGAGCTGAAGGAATACGCCAAGCGGTTCAAAGAGAAGTACCCGGAGGCAACGGTGGAATTCGAAGCGATCAAGGACTACGAGGAATCGATGAAGGTGCGTCTGGCATCCAATGAGCTGCCTGATGTCATTCTCGTTCCGAAGACGGTAACGAAAGCGAATTTGCCGGAGTTCTTCGCTCCGCTGGATGACTTGGGCCTGAACGACCGCATTTATTTTAAAGAAAATTACACGCAGGACGGCTCTACTTACGGTATCGTGTCCGGAAGCTCCGCGATGGGAATTACCTACAACAAGAAAGCCTTCGAGAAAGCAGGCATTACCGCTGTTCCGAAAACATTGGATGAGTTCTATGCCGCTTGCGAGAAGCTCAAAGCAGCCGGTATCGTTGCACTCTCCACGAACTTCAAGGACAAATGGCCGCTCATGGGCTGGGATCAAGAAGCGTTCCTGTTCGCGAATGACCCGGGTCTGCACAACACGATGGCCGGTCAAGACGAGCCGTTCCCTGTAGACGGCCCGCACTGGAAAGCGATGAATATCATTAAGACGATCGTGGATAAAGGCTACGTGGAGAAAGATCTCATGTCCACGAACTGGGAAGGTTCGAAGAAGGACGTTGCTTCCGGCACGACTGCGATGTACCTCCTTGGCAACTGGGTCATCAATCAAGTCATCGATAACGGCGCGAAGTCCGAGGATGTCGGTTTCTTCCCACTTCCAATTGACAACAGCGGCGAGGCAAAAGCACTCCTAAGCCCTGATTACGCTTATGCAGTCAGCAAGAACAGCGCAAATGTGGAAACAGCTAAAGCCTTCTTGAAATGGCTCGTTGAGGAATCCGGTTATGACGATTTCGGCGGCTTCATTCCGGTGCTGAAGGATAAAGAATCCAAGCTGCCGCAGCTGGCGGAATTCATGTCCTTCAAGCCGCAAGTGGTTGAAATGGTAGCGGAGAGCGACGAGTATGTAAGCATCGGCAACAAAATGCAATTCGATACAAGCGGCTTTGCACAGGATGTCATTATGGCGGACGATGTAGCCAAAGTATTCGCCGATTACAACAAACGCTGGAAAGAAGCACGCGCCGCAGTAGCAGCGAAATAACGTTTTGAGAGAGAGGGGCATGACGTGAACGGTTCATGTCATGCCCCGTTTCTATTGAACCAGGAAGGGGCTTTGCATGTATTCCTCCATTTACAAGAAGCAGAAGATCATCGTGTTATTCACCTTTCTGCTGCTGCCGGTCACCCTATTGGTCCTCTTCTCCTTGTATCCGGGCGCGATGCTGCTCTATTTAAGCTTAACCTCTTGGGATGGCTATAGCGCGGCGAAGGGTTGGGTTGGCTTAGACAACTACCGGGAGATCTTCCGCAACAGCGAAATTTTCAGCGTGTTCTCCCACAACCTGTATTACTTCTTCGGCGGCATTATTCAAAATATCATCGCCCTCTATTTCGCCGTCGTGCTCAACAAGAAGCTGCGGGGCCGCAACATCTATCGCGTGCTGATCTTCCTTCCCTACATCATGAACAGCGTAGCGATTGCTTATATGTTCTCGTACGTGTACGACTCGCAGGACGGCTCGCTTAACGGGCTGCTTACGTTGCTTGGTCTCGATAGTCTCATTACGAGCTGGCTCGGCAACAAGCATACGGTCAATATCTCGCTGGCTTTCATCTCCATGTGGAAGTATCTCGGCTTCAATATGGTCATTTATATAGGCGCCTTGCAGTCGATTCCGGATGATCTGTATGAAGCGGCATTGATCGATGGGGCGAATGAACGGCAGTCGTTCTTCTACATCACGTGGCCGAGTATTCTCAAGATCGTCGAGCTCTCCATGCTGCTCACCGTAACGGGCGCGCTTGAAGTGTTTGATTTGCCGTTTATTATGACCAAGGGCGGACCGGCGGGAGCCAGCGATACCTTTGTGACGAAGACGGTGGATACGGCTTTCCATTACAGCAACTACGGTCTTGCTTCGGCGATGGGCGTCGTGCTTCTGCTCATTGTCATTGTTGTCATTACGATTCAGCGTAAATTTATTCTTCGGGAAGAGAAGGGATGATGGAACTCCATGTCGTCGATATTTAAACGCAACAATCCCTTTCTTGCCATGCATTACTTGCTGCTGACACTGGCTGCCTTTCTCGTTCTCTTCCCGCCTTACGTCGTGATTCTGAACGCCTTCAAGGGAACGGAGGAGTACAACGCCTCATCCGTATTCGAGCTGCCGCGCAGCTTCTTCAACCTAGAGAACTTCGAGACGGTGATGCGAATCGGACACATGGGGCGCGCCTTCTGGAATACGAGCATTATCCTCGTGCTGGCGCTGATCGGGAATATCATCATAGGTACGATGGCAGCCTACGCGCTCGGCCGATTCCAATTTAAGCTCAAGAAATATTTGCTTGGCGCTTACGTGCTCGCAACGCTGATTCCTTCCGTGACCACGCAGGTTGCAACGTTCTCGATCGTGAAGGAGCTTGGACTGTTCAATTCGCATATGGCGCCGGTGCTGCTTTATTTGGGCACAGATGTGGTGCAGATTTATATCTTCCTGCAATTCATTCGCAGCATTCCGTTTGATCTTGACGAGAGTGCGATGATGGAAGGCGCGAGCTTGGTGCGGATCTTCCGTTCCGTGATCTTCCCGCTGCTCATTCCCGCGACGGCAACGGTCACGATCATTAAGACGATTTCCATCTATAACGATATGTATATTCCGTATCTGTACATGCCGGCGCAGAAGCTGGGCGTCGTCTCGACATCGCTTATGAAATTCGCCGGGGTGAACAGTGCCCAGTGGAATTTGATCAGCGCGGCCGTTGTGATTATCTTAATTCCTACTGTAATTATGTATCTGTTTCTGCAGCGTTATATCTTCTCGGGCATTGTAAGCGGTTCGGTAAAATAAGCTTTGCTTCTCCACACATTCCATGTTCGGGAGGTAACGATCTTGTTCAAACGTTATATACCTATCCTGATGACCCTGGCTCTCACGGTGTCATCTTTTTTATCGGTTTTTTCCGTCCCTCAGCGGGCTGAGGCAGAGGATTTGCCTGCAGCCGCATCGGCTTTTGAGCATTTCATTACGCGTGACGGCGATACATTGAAGGACGGCGGGGCGGCGTTCCGGTTTATTTCGGCCAACGTGCCAACGCTTAGCATGATCGAGGATATTTATTGGCGGGTTCCGACGGCATGGGAGCAGGAGGATGCCTTCAAAGCACTCGTTCAATTGGGCGGAACGGTAACGCGGCCGTATGTGCTGTCCGTGAAGAAAGCGGACGACACGACGGAGGAGCGGGCTGTTATGGGGCCGGCAACCCCGGATGGCCCGCTGCAGTTTAACGAAGAGGTGTTCAAAGCGCTGGATAAAATGCTGCAGCTGGCCAATCAGTACGGCGTGCGCATTATTCTGCCGTTCGTCGATCAGTATCAGTGGCAAGGCGGCATTAAGGAGTATGCGGCTTTTCGCGGCAAGAGCGAAGCGGCCTTCTGGAGCGATCCGCAGCTGATTGCGGACTTTAAGTCGGTCATTGCTCACGTGCTGAACAGGGTGAACAGCTATACTGGCGTGGCGTATAAGGATGACCCTGCAATCCTCGGCTGGGAGACTGGCAACGAGCTGGTGCCGGCGTCACAAGCATGGACCAGCGATATTGCGGCTTACATTAAAAGCCTGGATACGAATCACTTGGTCATCGACGGCAAATACGGCATTGACGATGCTTCGCTGAACGATCCAAACATTGACATCGTCTCCAACCACTATTATCCGGACCATTACTCCGATTATGGCGCGCAGGCTAATCTGGATATGGGCAAAGCACGCGGCAAGAAAGCCTTCATCATTGGCGAGTTCGGCTTTAAACCGACGGCGCAGGTGGACGATTTCTTAAGCATCGTGGAGGAAAGCGGTGCAAGCGGCGCTATGATCTGGAGCTTGCGCATGCATAACCGCGACGGCGGCTTCTACCCGCATACGGAGAGTGTGAAGGATGGCGTCTTCTACGGCGCTTACCGCTGGCCGGGCTTCCCTTCCGGCGACGGCTTCGATGAGACGAATCTGCTGCGGACATTAAGCAAACATGCTTATCACATCCGCGGCATTGACGAAGTTCCGCCGTTGCCGGTTCCAGATATGCCGCAACTGCTGCCTATCGACGAGGTCTCCACGATATCTTGGCTTGGCTCCGCGGGAGCAAGCTCGTATACCGTTGAACGCGGTGATGCGGCGGATGGACCTTGGCATGTCGTTGGCGACCGGGTTTCCGATGCGGTCGAGGGGGAGACGCAGCTGTTCCATGACACATCTGCCGTAACGGGCGCGTCTTATTACTACCGATTGAAGGCGAACAATGCATCCGGTTCATCCGATTATTCGGCTGTGGCCGGTCCGGTTGTCGCCAAACATGTTATCAAGGATGTCATGCGCAACTTCTCGCAGCTGTATGACTATTCGACCGACTTGGAATTCGAAGCGAAGAATCCGTCTCGATTCGGCGGCGATCCTTCGCGGCTCAAGCAGCTCGAAACCTCTCAGGAGCAGTACATTACGTACGCGCTGCCGACATCTGATACGGGCGTGACGGGGCTGAAGATGAAGCTAACAGCCTATATTGACCCTGCGAAGCTGGCTTCTTCCGCTTATAGCATGTTCACATCCGCAGACGGAGAGTCCTATGAGGCACTTGAAGTTACGCCGGTCGATAACGGCGGGCCGTGGCATCAGGTTGAGTATTCCGGCAGTCTGCCGGCAATGGCGAAGTTTGTGAGAATCGTGTTCCCAAGCGACTACAGCGCTTCTGAGCTTGGAGAAGTGGATATCGAGTACGGCACGGATGGCAGCGCGCTGACCTTCCCGGATTCGATCCAGCGTCCGGAGCTGGCAAACGGCGTGTTGATCGATGATATGAACAATTTTGTCAAAATGAACGACCGCAGCATCAACCTCAGCTTCAGCACCGACAACCCGGATGCGTTTTTTGGCGGCGATAACAAACGGCTTGTCCGCAGCACCGATACGGAAGAGTACTTCCAGTACAAGACGAGCGGCGACATGAATTACTTCAAGCTGCTTACGTATGCAAGGCAGGAACCGAGCGCGTATTTGGTGGGGGATTTCAAGTTCTTCACGTCTGCGGACGGGGTTAGTTTTACGGAATACGGCACGGCCGTGAAAGCGAGCAAAGGCGGGGACGGCTGGTGGACGCGCACCGAGTATACGGCTTATAAGCTGCCTGCCGGAACGCGGTACTTGAAGGTGCAGTTCCCGTTGAGTAAAGCGGATCAGACCTGGAACCCGCAGGTCAGCAGAATTGCGATCGGCGTAGGCGACGAGAAGCTGGATGCACCGTCCGAGCTGTCGAAGAGCCAGCTCATTGATGGATTTGACGGCTATAGCGGCTCGAGTGCGGCACTTCGCAGTGCCTATGCCGTGAATAATTCCGGTTCGCCGATTACGCTCACCTTGGATGCTTCGCATAAGAACGAAGGCGATTATGGCTTGAAGCTGGAGACCTCTATGAGCCAAGGCTGGGGCGGACTGGAGATGGCGCTGGACAATGCCGACTGGTCAGGGAACAGCGGCATCCAGTTCTGGGTTCAGCCAACGGGCGCCGATATGGGCGTTACGCTGCAGCTAACGGAGGGCATGGATACGGCAGGCGAGGTGTGGAAGACGGATCTGCGGATTTCCGGTACAGACCCGGTTCTCGTGCAAGTTCCATTCAGCCGATTCTACATTCCGCAGTGGTGGAAGGATAGTCACGCATCGCAAGGCAACGGCATGATCGATGCCGGTAAGGTAGCTTCCTTTGGACTTTACGTGGACGGCGTGCCGGCGGAGAATTATGCGGTTTATTTTGACAGCATCAAGCTATACCGGCTTCCGACGATCGATACCTTTGAATCGTATGAAGGCGACGATTCACGTTTGCAGGCGGCCTATACGCCGAATTCCGGCGGGGATGCGGTGAGCTTGTCTCTCTCCTCTTATGTGAAGGCCGGCGGAGAATACGGGCTGCAGCTGGATTATGCCCTTACGGATGCGAAGGGCTATGCAGGCGTTTCGAAGAATATGGAAGGCATCGATTGGAGCGGCAACAATGGCATCGAGCTGTGGTATAAGCCAGATGGCCGGAACCGCGGGATCACCGTGCAGTTTAAAGAAACAAGCGGCGAGTACTGGGAAGCGAAGCTTCGTGTCTCGGGGGATGAAGCAAGGCTTGTGCGAATTCCGTTCCATGTCTTTGCCAGACCGGGTTGGAACGCGCCTGTCAATGGCGTGATCGACCTGGGTTCCATTGCAGAATTCTCTCTCTATGTGGAGAAGGGCGGCAGCGGAGCGGGTGCAGGGACGCTGTATTTCGATTCCATTCAAGTAGCGAAAGTCGGTGCTATCGATGGCTTTGAATACTACCAGGGCTCAAACAATCTCGCATCTATAGCTTATGTGAGTAAAAGCGACGGCGATGAAATGGTTATAAGTTTGGACGCGGCGCATAAGTCCGAAGGGGATCACGGCCTTAAGCTGGCCTATACGCTGACGGATGAGAAGGGCTATGCCGGCGTGACCAAAGCGCTTGGCGGAATGAATTTAGCCTCCGGCGGCAACGCCCTTTCGCTGTGGCTCCAATCGGATGGTTCGCAGAACGGCGTCACGCTGCAGCTGAAGGACGCGGACGGCGATTATTGGGAAGCGCAGCTGATTCCTGGCGGAACGGAAGGCGCTGTTTATGAAGTGCCGTTCAGCGGGTTTGCGCGTAACCAATGGTCAAGCGGAGACGGCTTGCTCTCCCTGTCGGCGCTGGCCGAATACTCGATCTTCGTCAATAAAGGCGCGGGCTCGGCAGGCAGTCATGTGCTTTATGTCGATGATCTGAAGCTCGGGAATGTCCCGATTATCGACAACTTCGACTATTATGGCGGTGGCGAGCTGCTTGCGCAGAAAGCTTACACGAGCAATACGTGGGGCGGACCGGTTACATTGACGCCTGACAGCGAGCATAAGGAAGCCGGCAAGTTTGGTCTTCGTTATTCGTACACGCTGACTGCGGCTACGAACTTTGCCGGGATGACGAAGAACCTGAACGGCATGTCTTGGGCGGGCTATGACGGTGTCTCTTTCTGGCTGACACCGGACGGATCGGGCCGCAAGCTGACCATTCAATTTATTGAACCGGATGGCGAAGCATGGGAGGCTTACCGCGTGCTGTCGGGTACGGAAGCCGGCATCTTGAAGCTTCCATTCTCCGAATTCCGGCATGCGCCTTGGAATACGAAAGGCAATGGCATCATTGATCTTGGCTCCGTCGCAGAGTTCTCGTTATACATTAATCAAGGAGATGGACCGGTCGGCGACGGTACGCTCTATGTGGATTCGATAGGGGTATACAAAGCAGCTGTTGATCCGGAAGATCCGGATGATGGCGATGGTGGACCGGGCTATGTCTATGTGCCGGATCAACTGCTGCAGAACCAAGAGAAACTGAGCGAGGCTGCAGTGAAAAGCGGCAGTAAGGATGGCAAAGTCTCTGTTACGCTGCAAGGCGGTAAGAATGAATTGCTGATTCCCGCGGCTCTGGCGAGTACGTTTGGGAGCAATACCCTTGTGGTGGATGCTCAAGGAGCGAAGGCTTCAATCGCTCCTGAGGTGCTGCAAGCTTTACTTGCGCAAGTGGAGCCGAATGCACGCGGGGAAGCGATGATTTCTCTCCAAATTGCAACGAAAGAGCAGAATGCCGACGGAGCTCCTTTGCAAGAGGGTTATCGTTTGGAAGGTAAAGTCTATCAACTGGAGCTCACTATCGTAACGAAGGACGGGAAGCAGCATAAGCTTGCGAAGTTCGAGAGGCCTGTCATTCTTACCATTCCGGTAGACATTGGATCGGCCGGACAGCCGGAGCTCCTGGGCATCTACTATTTCAACCCGACTTCCGGTGCTTGGGAGTATGTCGGCGGTCAAGTCGATAAGCAGGCAGGCAGCATCTCTGCACCGCTCTCTCATTTCAGCACCTATGCGGCTATGACGTATAAGAAGACATTTAAAGATATGCCGGCTACACATTGGGCTTATGCAGCTGTTACGGAAGCGGCGGCGCATCATCTGGTGAAAGGTGTCGGCGACGATAGCTTCGCGCCGACGCAAGCGATCAGCCGTGCGGCATTTGTTCAGCTGATGGTGAATGTTTTGCAGCTATCGGCAGATAAAGGTGCGAAACAGGTCTTCGCCGATGTCGCTGCAGATAGCTGGTACGCGGATGCTGTAAATGCCGCGTATAAACATGGATTGATCCAGGGCAGAAGCGCTGATCGATTTGCCCCGCAAGCGACAATCAGCCGCCAGGAGATGGCGGCGCTGATCAACAGAATGCTCGCTTTCAGCGGCAAGAAACAAGCTGCCGGCACCGCTTCGGCAGCAGAGGCACAGCCGTTCGCGGACGCGGAGCAGATTGCTTCGTGGGCGAAAGAAGACGTGAAGCAAGCGGTTGCTTCGGGATTAATGCAGGGAACCGGAGAGAATCAATTCTCACCTCTCGGCACTGCGACTCGCGCAGAAGCCGTGCAGGCGATTATCAATTTCGTGCATCGCCAATAGCTATGACGAAAGGCCGGCTGCGGATGCAGCCGGCCTCTTCATTTTGTTAATTTCAGCGGTACGGCCACGGGCTTGAGTAAGACCGGAACCGTACCGATTCTGTTTATACTTTGAAGAAATTGATGTTCTTGTTGAGCTCTTCCGACAGGTGCGCAAGCGTTTGCGAGGAGCTTGCCGTTTCTTCGGCTGCAGCCGCGGATTCTTCGCTTGCTGCCGCGATCGTTTCAACGGCGCGCATGACTTCTTCGGATTGCGCGGCTTGCTCTTCGCTCGCTGCCGCAATTTCAGTCACCTGGTCGGCAGTCTCGCTGACCATGCGTACGATGCTTTCGAAGGTTTGACCGGTCTTGGACGTTTGCAGCGTCGCATGCTCCATCGCTCTTAAGCTTTGATCGGTATTATGCTGCATGCCTTTAATGATCTCGGCGATTTGCTGCGTAGCTTCGCTGCTGCGTTCGGCCAGCTTGCGAACTTCGTCGGCAACAACGGCAAACCCGCGTCCTTGGTCGCCGGCACGCGCCGCTTCAATTGCAGCATTAAGGGCAAGCAAATTCGTTTGTTCGGAAATTTCGTCGATAACCTCAATGATTTGACCGATCTTCTGCGAGTCTTTCTCCAGCAATTGCATTTGGGCGGAAAGGTTCTCCATGCTTTGCACCGATGCGCTGACCGTATCGCTGCCGTCCTCGGCACCGCGCTTTGTTTTGTCGGACAGTTCGGCCACGACAGATGCTTTGTTCGCAACATCGTTAACGGCGATTGACATTTCGCGTACAAGCTCGCTGATCACTTGGGCCGACTCTGCTTGCTCCGTGCTTCCTTTAGCAATCTCTTCCGTCGTAGCGGAGATTTCTTCGGAAGCCGCGGCCACGCTCTGTGCGGATGTGACAGTATGGCTGATCAGCTGCCGCAAATTATCCATCATATCATTGAACGCGGCGGCAAGCGTGCCAAGCTCGTCCTTGCTCTTGGTGACGGCTTGTTCGCGCAAATCGCCTTTTGCCGCTTTCGTTGCTACGTTGAGAATGGAACGAATCGCTCTTACCATGGATTCGGAGATTAATAAAGCAAGGCTAACACCTACTGCTATGGCGAAGATGCCAAAGCCGATGATAAGCGATTTGCCGACTTTATTCGTTTGCGCGGCGCTGTCCACTTCCGCTTTAACGCCATCATTATTGAACACGATCCAGCGTTCGAAGTCTGCGGTTACCTTCTTGCGCTGCGGGGTTAGCTCATTGACAAGTGCATATCCCTTTTCAGGTTCATTGTCTATTCTCGCTTGAATAATTGGCGGCAGCATATCGGAGTAAGCTTGCATGTTGGCGCGGAGTGAGTTAAAAATTTCAGTTTCCTCCGGTGAGATAAGGAGGTGCTCATAATCCGATAGCCCCTTCATTGCTTTATCCATATTTTCGTTAATGGTTTGTTCAATATTTGCGATTCCGGCAGGATCGCTTTCCAAGTTAATTTTATTGATATTAACGCGCGCTTCCATGAAGTTATCCTTAATGACCCCGATATTATTAAGACTCGGCAACCAGTTGGTTTGAAGAATGGAGCTGGATTTCTGAAGCGACCCCATTTGCACAATGGCTAGTACCCCGATCCCGGTCAGCAGTGCAAGAATTGCAAGAAAGCTGGACATTAGTTTTACGCGTATGGACAATTTCACATGGTTCACTCCTGTTTGATAGGATTAGGTATTTCTTTGTTACTAAAGATACATGGAAAGTGTTAAAACAAATGGGTAAAAACTATTTGATTTCTGTATGGAATTGGGTAAGAGCAGGTTCATTTCACGATCAATTGCTAGGAAAGTGCGAGGTAAGGTCAGACTGAGCAATAGAGCTTGCTCGCCGTATAAACATAGGGATGAGAGGTTCGTAGTTTAGCGGTGAATCCGGTGCAGTTTCTATGAAAATGAGGCATATAATAGAAGGGAAAATTCGAGCTGCAAGCATCGTCTTACTTGTTAAAGTTTCATTACAAATTATCATTGACAATGAGAATCATTATCGATTATCATTGTTTGTATTAATTGAGATTGATTATCATTATTATTAGGGAGAGTGGTCATGTGTTTTCCAAAGTTTTAACTCGTTCATTACTAGCTGCATCGGTGCTTGCGGCTCCATTAGCAGCAGGGTCAAGTCAACCAGCGCAAGCAGCAAGTTCATCTATCAGCGTTACTCTTGATGGGAAATCCGTTTCGCTCGATGCCGCTCCTAAAGTGATTAACGGCAGAACGCTTGTACCATACAGCAGCCTTGTTCAAGCACTTGGCGGTCGTGCGACATGGGATGCTAAGAATAAAGCAGTTTCCGCTGTTCAAGGCAGCGTTACGGTTAAACTGACAGTCGGCTCTACTTCCGCATACATAAACGGCGAATTGAAATCGCTGGATTCCGCGCCATTGATCGCAGACGGCAAAACATACGTTCCGCTTCGTCTGATCTCTGAAGCTTTTGGCAAATGGGTTACATACAATAAGAACTTCAATTCCGTTGCCATTAACAGCACAATGACAGTGACGACAAGCACCGGCGCATTCACGCTGAAGAAGAAACCAAGCCGTATCGTAACGCTGTCTTCCTCCGATACCGAAATCATTTATGCACTGGGCAGCAAAGTTGTCGGCCGTTCCACTGCAATCGGCAAAGTGTTCCCTTCTGAAGCTGCGTCTGTTCCGGAAGTGGGAAGCTCGCACGGCATTAATTTCGAGAAACTGGCTACATTGAAACCGGATCTGGTTATCGCAAGCCCTGCACTTAAAACGCAACAGGCGACGATTGAGAAGCTTGGCGCGCAAGTGATGTTTAACTCCCACAATACCTTTACGGAAATTCAAGCTTCCGTTAAACTTTACGGCCGCATTCTTGGTCAGGAAACGAAAGCCGCACAGCTGATTGCTAAGATGAACAGCGACGTAGCAGGTTTGAAAAAACCGGCTAAAGCACCGAAAACGTTGATCGTTTACGGCGCGCCGGGCAGTTTTGTTATTGCGCTTCCTACAAGCTACCCGGGCAACTTCTTGGAGCTGGCAGGCGGTAAGAACGTAGCTTCTTCGTTCAAAGGCATGGATGGCATGCCGCAATACGCGGAGCTGAGCCTTGAGCGGATCGTAGCTGCTAATCCGGACATTATTCTATTCATTACGCATGGCGATGCAGCAGATGTAAAAGCAAGCTTTAAGAAAGAGTTCGAAACCAATGCGGCTTGGAAGAGCTTGCCTGCCGTGAAGAATGACAAGTTCGAAGTGCTGCCTTCTGATCTGTTCGCTGCAAACCCGGGCATCAGAGCGCCGCAAGCGATCGAAACAATCAATAAACTGCTTCTGACGGTGGATTAATCCCATGGCTACAATCGTAACCGGACAAAGAGCGCAAGAGGTGCGGACCTCGAGAAGTATTCGCAGAGGCAGTGTTCTAATTATTAGTCTTGTCCTGCTGCTGCTTGCAGGGTTGTATGGCTTGATGTCAGGCTCAATTCCGATTCCGGCGCGCGAGGTGTGGAGCTCTTTGCTTCACGCCTCCGACTCGGAATCGAGGCAAATTGTTTGGAATCTCAGACTCCCGCGTGTATTGACCGGCATGCTGGCAGGCATCTGCCTGGCGATCTCAGGCACCTTCTTGCAAGGTGTCTTCCGTAATCCGCTTGCTGATCCCGGTATTATCGGCGTTTCCTCGGGCGGCGGGCTTGCGGCAGTTGTCATTATGATTTTGTTCCCCGAGAAAATCGCTTATTTGCCCATCGCGGCTTTCCTTGGCGCACTTGCAGCAGCAGCAGTCGTCTATGCTCTATCGTGGAAAGGCGGCGCTTCACCGATCCGGTTGATTTTGGCGGGAGTTGCGGTCAATTCACTGCTCGGCGCGGCGATGACGGCGCTTATGATTTTGAACAGCGAGAAGGTTCAATCCGTTCTGCCTTGGATGTCGGGCAGCTTGAACGGACGGAGCTGGCCTCATTTTCAAACGCTGCTGCCGTATGCCGTTATTGGCATCATCGCTTCGATCTTCTTGATTAAGACAGCCAACCTGCTCGTCCTCGGTGACGACGCGGCTAAGCTGCTCGGAAGCCGAGTGGAAATCGGAAGATTGCTTATTATTTTGCTGTCTACGTTTCTGGCGGGTGCTTCGATCAGCATCGTTGGGATGGTCGGCTTCGTCGGTCTTGTCGTCCCGCATATCGTTCGGCTGTTAGTCGGCAATGATTATCGGATTCTGCTGCCTATTTCAGCCATTGGCGGAGGAACGTTAGTCATGGCCGCGGATACGGCCGCGCGCAGCTGGTTTGATCCGATTGAGTTCCCGGTGGGTATTTTACTTGCACTTCTCGGTGCGCCTTTCTTCCTCTATTTGCTTAGGAAAGGGGTCAGACGATGAATCCTGCAATAGCTGCTGATCAATTAAAGTATGGCTATGAGCGTTCTGCTCCGATTGTGAACGGCTTCAATCTTAAGGTTGCTGCCGGAGAATGGCTCGGTATCGTCGGTCCTAACGGCTCGGGGAAATCGACCGTTCTGCGCATGCTGGCAAGACTTGCTACCCCTCAATCAGGTAAGATTGAGCTGGAGGGCCGGGATCTTGCAAGCATGGACAACAAATCCGTTGCGAGAACGATGACGATGCTTGCTCAAACACAGGAAGGCGCCTTAGATATTACGGTGCGCGACCTTGTTCGCAGAGGGCGTAATCCTCATTTGAAATGGTACGAAGAATGCAGAGGCCCGCACGAGGAAGTGGTGGATTGGGCGCTGCAGGTTACCAGCATGACGAGGCTGCAGCATCGTTCCCTGTTGGAATTATCGGGCGGAGAGCGTCAGCGTTCGTGGCTTGCCATGTGTATGGCACAGACGCCGCGGGTTCTGCTGCTGGATGAACCGACGACGTATTTGGATATCGCGCATCAATTGGAATTGATGGAGCTGATCCGCAGCTTGAATCAGGATCAAGGCATCACGGTTGTGATGGTCCTGCATGATTTGAATCAAGCGGCTCGTTTCTGCGACCGGATTGTGGCCATGAAGAGCGGGGCGATCGTAAGGCAGGGGACGCCGGGCGAAGTTTTCCGCGTGGAGTTCTTCCGCGAGGTGTTCGGCATCGAAGCTAAAGTTTACTACGATGATGGTGTTCCGGTTTATTTGCCAAGCGGTATTGTAAACAAACAGCCTCATGAAGCGACAGCATAAATTTGAGTTATAATGAGGAGGAGATTCGATTGGCTAAACCAGCTTTAAGCACCGAATTGGTACGGGAATTCGTAGGCGCAGCACACGCGGATTTGAATAAGGTCCAAACTTTGCTTGCGCAAGAGCCTGCTCTATTGCACGCCTCCATGAACTGGGGCGGCGATGATTGGGAGACAGCTCTGGGAGCGGCTTCTCATGTTGGACGCCGTGACATTGCAGAGTGGCTGTTGTCCAAAGGTGCACGGATCGACTTATTTGCTGCCGCTATGCTGGGTGACCTGGAAGTGATCAAATCGACACTTACCAAATATCCGGAATCGATTCATGCGCGTGGACCGCACGGCATTACGCTGCTGCAGCATGCGATGATTGGCGGCGAGCAAGCGAAAGAGGTTGTCTCGTTTTTGAAGTCGCTCTTGAATATCGAGGAGAAAGGGAGTAGAACGATGATCGTAGTTGAGAATCGCATTGAAGTTCGTGTCGGCTTTGCAGAGGCGGTATTGGAACGCTTCAAGACGCCTAAGAGCGTACATACATTCCCTGGATTTGTCCGGATGGATGTTCTTCATGCCGTCGTTTCGGAAGAAACCGAAGAGATTCGCGTATGCACAACTTGGGAGAAGGAAGAAGATTTCCAAGCTTGGGCCAACAGCGATTCTTTCCGCCATGCCCATACACGCCGTGAGGCAGCTCAAGGTTCCCCTCATGGTCAAGGGCAAGGTCATGGACACGGTCAAGCACATGGCCAAGGCCAAGCGCATGGCCAAGGCCACGGCCAGCCGGCTGCGGAAGCAGCAGCAGGTCCGATCGTCGGCAACAAAGTGACCATCTATCAAGTTGTGGTCTCCCATTTACCGGAGTCCGCGCCGGTTGAATCAGGCGCTAACTAATGTGAAGATCCAGAGAAGAAGCCTCCGTTATGGGGGCTTCTTCTTTGTCGAGAAACCTAGCGAAAACCCATCGAGCCTGCTCCGAGAAACCCATCGAGCCTGCTCCGAGAAACCCATCGAGCCTGCTCCGAGAAACCCACCGAGCACCCTACCAGCCTTCTGCTCAATTGCCCGCCTCCCGTCCCTGCAGGCGGTTCGAAAGATAAAATCCCCTGCCGGGTTGGGAGGTGCTGAATTCTAACGGTTGAAATAACGCTTATTTGGTCTTTTTTTGCTTTGTATTTTCTCTAACGGTTACCAGAGGCCGTATTTGTCCTTTTTCAGGTAGAATCCATACCTAAATCGCGAAATAGCCTCTCTGGCAGCCGTTAAAATTGTTGGACGCCGAAAAAGGGGAGATTAGGCGCTCTGGCAACCGTTAGACTTCGATGAGCGACTTTCGAAGACACAGAAGCCTCTATTATGGAGGCTTCTTTTTTGGTAGCTCCGTATTTTTACGTGAGAGTAGGAAAAACCGTCTCTCGGTGTCCAAAACGCGGCGAAAAGAAGCTGAAAGTCGTGAAAACCGACTCCCAACCATCGAACTAACTACATTTCCACAGATTATGATGGTGAAAGTAGGAAAAACCGTCTCTGGGAGTCCAAACCGCGGCGAAAAGAAGCTGAAAGTCGTGAAAACCGACTCTCAGCCATTAAACTAACCACATTGCCCAGATTATGATGTTGAGAGTAGGAAAAACCGTCTCTCGGAGTCCAAACCGCGGCGAAAAGAAGCTGAAAGTCGTGAAAACCGACTCTCAGCCATTGAACTATCCACATTGCCCCAGATTATGATGTTGAGAGTAGGAAAAAGTCGTCGCACGGCAATTCCATAGCTAACTAAAAGAAGGGCTGCCCTAGTCATCTAAGACGACCGGGACAGCCCTTCATGCGTATTACCACATCTCTTTTACTTTGATTACCCACACTTGCGTTTGTTTGTCAGTGATTTTGAGGACGCCGTTAGCATCGTATTCGCCAACGCCGAAGTCGTTATCATTGGCGATAACAAGCGTGTTCTTGTTCAGCACGGTCAAACCTTCGAATTTCTCGAACGGATAATCGAGCGTCGTCAGATCCACAACCAGCTCTTTCGGCGCCGTTGTAACGTTCAGCGCTTTCCAATCCGATATACCTTCAACGTTTCCGCTTGCCGCTGCGTTGTTAAGGATGTTCGTTGCTTTCGCAAGGTCGATCCGGTAAACGCGTTTGATTTGCGCTGCCGCTCCTTCGTTCTTATCACGCTCATCAACGAGCAGCACATCATCCGACAGTGCTTGCAGATCGGAGATGACAACGTCCTTCTGCGAAACGTTCACGAATGATTTTGCATCCTCAGCTACATAAACATATTCGCCAACAAGCTTCTTCGTAGCCAGATCCATTTTCAAAATGCGCAGATTGCGAGAAGCCTCACCTGTCGCTTTATCCGGCACAGCCATCGGGCTTTGGATGGAAGCGTAGAGGAATTTGCCGTCAGGACTGATCGTAACGCCTTCAAAGCCGCGGTTGATGATCCGTTTGGAATAGACAGCCGGGATCGATTCAATGACCGGAATTTGTGCGTTTGCGAGCTTCGCTTTATCGCCTACAGGGACATAACGGCTGATAATCGTACCATCACGTTTCAATTGAATGAGCGAAGGGCGGTACTCATCGGACATCCAGAACGTGTCATCTGTTGGGCTGTACGCGATGCCTTCGAGATCGAGTCCGTCAGGATCAAGCGGCAGCAAGGTCTTGCCTGTATTGTCGTAGGATTTCTCATCGGAGGCGATGTTGCTTAGACCGGTCGTGAATCGGCTTCCCGATACGACGCCTTTTGTGCCTTCCGGAAGAAGCAGCTTGGTCGTCTCGAGAATGTTCACGGAGCTGCCCTCAAGCTTGATTTTATAGAAACGAGGTACATAATCCTGCACCGGGAATGTGCGGTTAACCGTCTTGTCGATTGTAATTTGTCCGTTTGGTCCGCGGTCAGCCAGTGTATAGAAGACATTGTCCGGATCGCCCGGCATATGGTACAGACCGGAAAAGCCGCCTTCCTTCAAGCCGAGTCCAAGGCTCGGAGGGTTCGTCCACGTGTATTTGCCAGCAACGTAAGGATACGCGCGTAAGGTCACTTTCTTATTCTTGCTGTCCCAAGCCACTTCTTGCCCAAGTGCCTCGCCCATCGCTCTCACCGGCACGTATAAGCTGCCATTGATCGTGACCGCATCTTTATCCAGCTTCACTTCGGTATCGCCTGTAAACAGCTTGATTTGGACTGCAAGTGCTTTGAGCGCGGTGTCGGCAGCTTGTGCAATTTGCGCGCTCCCCATAACGATGCAAGCAGCGCCTGCAACGGCAACCCATTTCTTTGTTACGGCTTTCATTCCCATCTCTCCTCTATTATACGTACTGGCAGAGCCATATCTCTGATCAATATAGAGGAGAATAATTAAGCTAATATGATAGCGAATTGAAGAAATTGTAAAAGGAACGCTTTTCGAAAGCGCCAGTCTCATGGCAATCTTGTTGAGTTTCGGGCAGCAGGATTGTTTTTATCCCTCACGAATACTTCATAGATCGATACCTAAATTCACAAATTGGAGTGTGCCAGTCATGGGAGCATGGGGAACCGGAATATTCGAGAATGATGATGTATTGGATTGGAAAGCGGAGCTCCTTGATTCCGAAGGTCTCGAGATGATCGCGGAGACCCTTGAAACGGTGATGGACGAAGAGTATATAGAAGTGGATTTAGCATCTAATACGCTGGGCGCAATTGAAATTCTTGCAGCCCTGCAGGGTAAGCCGGGCGAGGAACTGAAGCGTGACTCAGGTGAAGTCGAAGAGCTTAAGGAATGGATCGAGCAGCATCAAGGCCAGGGGAAAAGCTTATTACCACTTGCAAAGAAAGCGATTAAGAAGATAAAAAAGGATTCTGAGCTTAAAGAACTTTGGGAAGAATCAGAAGATCACGAAGCCTGGCTGCACGTAATAAAGGACTTGGAAAGTCGCTTGTAAGTTAAAAGCACGCAGTGGAGAGCCTTTCGGGGCTCTTCTTTTTTATATCGATATCGATCCGCAAGCTTGTCATGCTAGTCTGCATAATTGTCCAAGTCCTCTCATAGACATAGTACAAGTCAAGCGTAAACGGCTTTCGTCAATGTGCAATTCCGGATACGTTTAAAATTTGTGATGAGGGGTGGATCTCATGCGTCGTCGATTCAGTTTAATCGCAGCTATTTTGCTTTGCCTTACGGCGGTGCTCGCAGGCTGCGGGACTAAGGACGCGGAATCGGTTGTCAAGGAATTGGACAAAACACTAACTAACTTGGGCAGCTACCATGGCAAAGGCACGATGACGCTGTTTACGGGCCAGCAGCCGCTGGAGTATCAGGTGGATGTTTCTTATCAGAAGCCGCAATACTATCGCATCGCTTTGACGAACGCGAAGAAGGACATCACGCAAATCGTGTTGCGCAACGATGAGGGCGTTTTTGTCTTGACGCCGCGCCTGAATAAAGTGTTCCGCTTCCAGAGCGATTGGCCGGCCAACCAAGGCCAAGTGTATCTGTATCAAACGCTGGTCCAAAGCATCCTGCTCGACAACTCGCGCCAATTCGCAGTGGACAACGATGCTTATGTATTTGATGTCATGGCTAATTATCAGAACGGATCGCTGGCAAGGCAGAAGATTTGGCTGAACAAATCCGACTATGCCCCGAGCAAAGTGGAAGTCAGCGATGCCAATGCAGCCGTGATGGTATCCGTCAAATTCGATTCCTTCGAATTCGGCTCCAAGCTCGAGAAGAGCGTGTTTGATACGCAGACGAATATGGGCGCGGCAGCCGACAAACCGACAACAGCCGAGCCGGATTCCGATCAAAGCAATACGAATGTAAATGCAGAGACCGATACGAATACAGATGCGAATACGAACAATTCAGTCGATTCCGATGCAACCGCGAATCCGGACAATAACGGAACGAGCAGTGAAGAAACCGATGATGGCTCACAGGGTACGCTTGGACCGATCAATAAGGCTTTCACAGCCATGGAACCGTCCTATCTCCCTGATGGCGTATCCGAGAAAGACCAGCAGGATATCGTGTTCGGCGGCAACGCGGGTATCATCATTCGTTATGCAGGCAGCTTCGACTACTCCTTGATTCAAACGCAGCCTAAGGATGTCGCGGTGTCCGCAATGAAAGGTGACTTGATCGATCTGGGCTTTACGTACGGCTCCCTCAGCGGCGACGAACAACGTACGCTGACATGGACATACGACGGCACGGAATTCAGGCTCACAACCGGCAACCTGCCGCAAAATGAAATGATCAAAGTCGCCCAATCCGTACAAGGCGAGATGAGTAAATAGTGTGTACAAAAAACATTTTCCAGCACGAATCGAGCCTGTTCGACCCTCCAATTCATTGACATCAGGAAGCCAAAACGTTTAACATATAGGCTACGGGTTAATAAGATAAACGCCTGCCCTCACCAAGGCGGGCGTTTACTTTTTTGGAAATGAAGGTGGAGCAGGTTGGATGTGAACGCTTATTATCGCCCCACTCGGGCAGAGATATCTTTAGATGCGCTATCTCATAATTTGCAGTCCTTTCGCAAGGCAATGCCTGAAGGCATGCTGCTTATGGCATCGGTGAAAGCGAATGCTTACGGCCATGGTGCCGTCGAAACGGCTCGGGAAGCGGAACGCAGCGGCGTGGACTTTCTCGGTGTCGCTTTTCTGGATGAAGCTCTTCAACTCCGGCAGGCCGGTATTAAGACGAACATTCTGGTGCTTGGCTATGTACCGCCGCAAGGTTTAGCAGCCGCGCGGGATGCGGACATTGCAATTGCGCTTTTTAGTGATGAAATCTTGGAAGCTGCGGCAGCATTGCCGGCAAACGGCAAGAAACTCGCTGTTCATGTGAAAATCGATACGGGCATGGGCCGATTAGGCCTGTTTGCAGGTGATGATGCATTGAGGTTTATTTCGCGCGCGATGGAGCAGCCTGGGATCGATGTCGAAGGGTTGTTCACTCATTATGCGCGTGCGGATGAAACGGACAAAGGCTATACACAGCTGCAATATGAGCGTTTCTCTACGTTCGTCAAACAGCTTAAGGCAGCAGATCTTCATATTCCAATCATTCATGCTGCTAACAGTGCAGCCGGAATTGATACACCGGAGATGGGCGGCGGCATGCTGCGCCTTGGTATTAGCATGTACGGCATCTATCCATCGGAATATGTGAATAAGCAGCGGATCACGCTTCAACCTATACTAACGCTGAAAACCGCAGTGGTTATGGTGAAGGAAGCTCCGAAGGGCTGGGGAATCAGCTATGGTTCACGTTATGTGACGACCGGAGAAGAGAAGATCGGCACACTGCCGGTTGGATATGCGGATGGCTATAGCCGCATGCTGACAGGTAAGGCGGAAGTGCTGCTGCGCGGTCAGCGCGCACCGATACTCGGTACGATTTGTATGGATCAATGTATGATAGCGCTTGATGGTGCTGATCCCTCCGAAGGTCCGGTTCAAGTCGGTGAAGAAGTAGTGCTCATCGGTGGGCAGGGCGACGAAGTAATCTCCGTTGAGGAAGTTGCTGAGAAGCTTGGCACCATCCCTTATGAAGTCACATGCATGGTCGCAGCGCGTGTACCGCGCGTATATTTGCGAGGGCAGCAGGTTGTTGCCGTGTCGAATCCGCTGCTGTAAGCGGCATGAATGAGGCACGAATTACCATCTAAGGATTTTCAATGGATTTAAAGGATTTTATCGTCTTATCTCGAATAATGTTGTTAAGATGTTCTTTGTTGTCGGTCTTAAGCGTTTATCTTCGATGCAGCATACTTGATATACGGTCTGCATACATATGAAGGTGTATAATACGGACCAAACAATGACATACTGTTACTGTTTTTTGCTGGAAATGTTTTGGGGGTGCGAGTTCGGTGGCCAATTTGCAAAATACCAAAAGGATTATGATCAGTTTACCGGATCATTTGCTGGAGGAAGTCGACGGAATCGTCGCCAAAGAAAACTCGAACCGAAGCGAATTCATTCGTCAGGCTATGAAATTGTATTTAATCGAGCGGAAGAAACGACAGATTCGCGATTCGATGCAGCGAGGCTATCTGGAAATGGCAAAAATCAACCTAGTGATGGCGTCGGAAGCTTTTCAAGCGGAGGAAGATGCCGGCGATACGCTCGGCCGACTCGTAAGCGGGGTGTAAAGCTTGATCGTTAAACGCGGCGATGTGTTTTTTGCGGACTTGTCACCTGTTGTCGGTTCTGAACAGGGGGGCGTTCGTCCTGTTCTGGTTATTCAAAATGATATTGGCAATCGCTTCAGCCCAACCGTCATTGTAGCAGCCATTACAGCCCAGATCCAGAAGGCTAAGCTGCCGACGCATGTGGAGATTGATGCGGCATTGCATGGATTTGACCGTGATTCCGTTCTGCTTTTGGAACAAATCCGCACGATTGATAAGCAGCGTCTGACCGACAAAATCACTCACCTGGATGATGAGACGATGCGTAAGGTAGACGAGGCGCTTCAAATCAGTGTCGGTCTAATCGATTTTTGAACGAAAGAGCAATACACGACAGCAGGGCCAGATGGCTCTGTTTTTTTTGTCTTTTTTGATATCCGCAATATCCGCCTTCGGATGTAGCTCATGTTCCATCCTGCGCCGCTGTTTGCAAGCGTCGTTTCACTTCATAATGAAAGTAACATATGGAATGGATGGAGGGGTCATGAGAATGACGACAATGAATCGACCTGATTTTGCAATTGCAGGAGTGGGAACTACGGGCGGAGGAGATTTTCACCGCGTCGAGCTTGAAGGCGTCAGCAAAGTAGACGGAAGCTTGGACTGCTACTCCTTTAAGATGAACGGCCTGGCTAAGGTGAAAGGAAGCATATGTGCAGTAGAGCGCTTCGAAGCGTCCGGCAAGTTGACCGTGGATGGTCCGGTGAAGGCGGCAATGGCTAAAATCGAGGGTCAGGCTACGGTGCGCGGCAATTTGGATTGCGAAGTCCTTCAAGCGAATGGTTTTATCAAAATCGTCGGCGATTGCAGGACGCGCGGATGCGATGTAAGAGGTGCGATGACCGTGGACGGGGTGCTGGATGCGGACCGTCTGACTATTTACATGGATGGCCCGGTACGAGCGGAAGTGATTCGGGCCAAGCAAATCAGCGTCAGTATTACGAAAAGCGGGACAATTAAACGTCTGATGCAATCGATATTACCGGCACCATGGCAAACTCAACTGCGTGCAGATCGCATTGAGGGCGATGATGTCCATTTGGTTGAAACGACGGCAGCGCTTGTGCGCGGCCGACAAGTTAAGATCGGTGCTGGCTGTGTTATTGACCGAGTCGAGTTCGGGTCGGAGCTCATTGTACATCCGGATGCGGTTGTTCGCTCGCGAGAGCGGATTTTCGGCTAGGAGGCGAGGTGAAGATGCAGATGATGACGGGTACAAGAAGAAAAGTGCGGATTACGGGAACAGGCTCGACCTCCGGAGGTTACTACGAGAGCATCCGTGTGTTAGGTGAAGGGCAAGTGCTCGGTTCTATAGAAAGTGAATCTCTCCATAGCATGGGGAACTTGTCCGTTTCAGGCGATTTGAAGGTCGGGCTTTATCGCCAGGTTGGGGAAACGAACGTCCGCGGCGATATTTATGGCGCTCAGATGCATGTGCTTGGCGAGTTGGATGCGGCAGGAAGCATTCGCAGCAAGTCGATGAAGGTCCGGGGACAGCTGGCTGTTCGCGGAGAATGCGAGGCTGAATATTTTGATGTTCGGGGCGGATTCCACATCCATGGTTTAGTAAGCGCAAACGTAGTCGAGATCCGTCCATGGGGACCTTGCCATGCCAAAGAAATTGGCGGCGGACGGATCAATGTTCGGCGGAGCAAGTGGGGCGGAATGAAGCAGTGGTTTTCAAAGCCGCGTTCGATGGAACTGAACAGCGAGTTGATCGAAGGCGAGAACATTTACTTGGAGCATACGACTGCCGATGTTGTCAGAGGAACGAACGTGACCATCGGACCGGGGTGCAGGATCGGGTTAATCGAGTATCGCAAGTCGCTGAAGGTTAGCAAGGGATCGGTTGTGAATGAAGAAATAAAAAGATAACATTTTTTGAGAAAATGACAATTTATGCTAGACAGCGATTATTGGGTCTGTTATTATGAGTTCAATATTATAGTAGCAGAAATTTAGCGACCGCTATGCGAAGAACGCAAGCTTGGGCTCCATGCCCCTGCTTGCGTTCTTTTTTTATTTATCGCTATCTAAGCTGCGGAAAGGAATCGCCATGAATCGAAAGCGTCATATATGGGTTACCGCATCGGCCGCCGTTCTATCCGGCTTGCTTGTCTATGGAGTGTATGTACTGCAGCTGCGTCAGGTGAAATTTCAAGAGACGGTGAACGTTGTCGTTCCGGTACGGTTTATAGATGCCGGTGAACGGCTGACAACGGACATGCTGGGCGTGAAGCAGATTTCGAAAGCTTCCTATGTTCCGGAAATGTTTCTGCATGCGGAAGAGATGGACGGCATGGAGGTGATTGTGCCTCTGGGGGTAAACGAGCCTTTGCTAAGCTGGAAGGTGGACAAGTTCCGGTTGCTGCCAAGCCGAGAGCAAGCGACCTTTCAAATCCCGCGCGATTATGTCCTCTCCGTCTCGAATGGAATTCGCGCCGGGGACAAAGTGATGCTTTATCTATCGGGAGAAGCTGTAGCTTCTGCCAGGTTATTTGCCGAATCGGTAACGGTTGCTTCGGTGAAAACATCGGGTAATCTCGAAATTGACGATACGAGCAATTCTAACTTGATGTCGCTTGCCAACTCGGATAAGGAAGGCATGTATGCCGCCAGACGTAATGCGAACGGCATGATTGATTCCGTCAATTTGAATTTGACGGAGGCGCAGTGGCTGAAGCTCGATTCGATCTGTAAAGGCGGTAATAGCAAAGTGGTTATTGCTTACTCGTCTGAATCGCTTGATATCGCGGAAGCCAAAGGCGGTGCGAGATGAGTTATTTTGTCGGTCCGATCATCACCTTTCTCGGTACGACACCCAATATCGGTACTACTGCTGCGGCTTTCGCTTCGGCCTGCCGGATTGCAGAGGAGAGCGGGCGGTCAGTCGGGTATCTGTGTCTGAATCTCAAGAGTGCCAAGGTACATCGTTTTCTTGGCGTCGATAAGCCGGGTGCAACACTGGATTCGTTACGCCCTGAGCTGTTAACGGGATCATTGCAGCCGGATAAACTGCTGCGTTCCATGCACCGCTGCCGAGGCGTACCTGATCTGCATGTGCTGTTCGGCAACATTATGCGAGATCAAGCTGAGTTTTTCACTATTGAAGAGATGGAGCATTTGCTCACAATCGCAGAACAGACTTTCAGCATCGTGATCGCGGATGTCGGTGCGTATTGGGATAACGCTGCCACTCTATGTGCGCTCCGTAAGGCACACAAACGAATTATCGTAACGACAAGCGCGTTGTCTCACTTTCAAGAGGATGGACAGCGCTGGATGAAGCAGCTTTCCGCTATGTATGGGATTGCCGCTCATGATTATGAAGCGATTATTATACACCAGCCTTGGGGCAAAGGAGGATTTCACGTGAAGGATATTTGCAAAGAGCTCGGAGTGTCGTTTCTGGGGGAATTGGCATTGTCGGAACCGCTGCTATCCCAGCTTGATAGGGGAACACTCGATGAGTGGCTGCTTAATGACGAGAGAGGGAGGGCGGTTATGAAGGAGCCTTCGAGGAAGCTTATTGAGCACTATGGCTTGAAGCGGCAAATGAGGATGACGGTGCAGCCTTGGTATAAGAAGCTGCTAACCCATCGCGGCGGAGTAAGCTCCTAATGAGAGGCGACGGGCGCTTCTCGCCATCGGCCTTCTCGGCGAAGCTGCTGGCGGTTGAATCGGTGGCTGATACGGCTGCTCCGGTAACAGAGCAGGATGCGCAGCGGGACTTCAATCGGTTATCGGAAGATGTGCGCGCCTACTTGGCGCTGCCGCGCGGTGAGACAGAGGAAGAGCGGCGTGAATACAACGAGAGCTTGAATCGAGCGGTACTTGGCTATACGTACGATCGGGAGCGGATTCTCGCGGTTATTGCGGATCGACTGCTGCGGCAGCGGATTCATGAGCTGCCCGGCTATCAGCATCCGTATTCGACGCTTGCAGAGGCATTGTTCGCCGAAGTGATCGGGATGAGCGTGCTGGAGCTGGTGCTGCAGAAACGGGAAGGACTCGAGGAAATACAGGTCGTTGGCACGAGAATATTCGAAGTGCGTGTCGGAAGGAGCGTGCCGTCTCAGTATGCTTTTGAATCGCTTCGCGAGGTGGAGCGGATTCAGCAGAATCTGGTGCTCTACAATAATGATCGCATCAATCCGCGTAAGCGATGGGCAGAAGTGATGCTGCGAGACGGTACCCGCGTCACGATGACCGGCCATGGGTTCACGGCTCAGCCTACGCTGACATTGCGATTCTATACGGTTCGGCGATTTCAATTGGAACAGCTTGGGCGAGCGGAATTAGGAACGATTAATGAGCGGATTCGGCGGATGCTGCTGGCCATTCTGGAAGCCAGATTCAACGTTGTTGTCATTGGGCCGACCAACTCGGGCAAGACCAATCTTATCAAGGCGCTGATCGGTGAATTGCCGGATGAGGAGCGCATCGTAACGATTGAGGGCAGGCATGAGCTGATGCTGAAGCGGGATTTCCCGACGAAGAATGTGATCGAATATGAAGCGGATGAGGAAGATGTGATGCACCGCTCTTCGCAGGCGTTCAAGCTGGCGCTGCGACAGTCGCCGCAGCGGATTATCCATGCCGAGATTCGAGATGAGGATGCCAACATCTATGTGCGAGCGTGTACGAGAGGACATGCAGGCAGCATGACGACGCTTCATGCCAATATGCTGGAGGATGTGCCCGAAGCGATTGCAGATATGTGTATGCTTGATGGCCGTGGGATGGACCCGGAGCGGCTGACGAAACGGATCGCGGAGTATGTGACTCAGATCGGAATTGAAATGCGTATTGCCTCGGGACGCCGCCGTCTGGTGCGATTGGCGGAAATGGGGTGGGCCGGCGGTGAAGTGTTTGTCAGAGATTGGGCTGTATTCGATGAGGAGCTGGGCGATTGGCGGTATCCGCAGGCACCATCCGCATCGGCGCGGGCAAGATTGATGGAGGCGTCTGCGGAGCATTGGAGTTCTGTATGGCAGCCGGAACCCGAGCGCATGCGGGGAGCTGAGCCGAAATGATCGTCAAGCTGGGACTTCTTACATTCATCATGGCGCTCTTCGGTACGGTATTTGTTGTAGTTCGAGGAATGATGGGAATATGGCTGCATCGGCAGCAATTCATCAGTCGGCTGCATTATCGGCGCAATCGCGGCGTTCATGAACGTTTTACGCGTTTTCTGCAGCGCTTCGATCGTTCGCATCGCCATCTGTCTGAGCTGCTTGAATCCCTGCAGCTGAACTGGCGTCCGGTCTCATTTGCCGTAACAAGCTTGCTTCTTCTGCTGATTGGCATATCGTTCGGAGCCCTGTTTTTTCAAAGCGCAAAAGGAGCATTTCTGCTGGGCGTTGTGATGGTCACCGCACCATATATGCTGCTTCGGACGATGCTGGTGCACCGCCAAATGAAGACGCGAATCGATTTCCTGCCGGCAGTGGAGCTGTTCTATCAGTGCTGCCTTGTCAGCGGGGGAAGGCAGATTAAAGCGGCACTTCAGCGAACCGTCGAAGAGAAACGGCTGCTCGGGCCTATGCAGGCCGTGTTCGAGCAGCTGTACCGAAATGTATCCGTTCGCGGCGATGATGAAGCTAGTTTGCGGATTTTTGCGGCTTCGCTGGGACATGTGTGGGCGGATTATTTTGTGAATATCGTTCGGGCCGGTTTGGCGGAGGGGCATCCAATCGCTGCGAACTTAAAGGATCTGATTACGGATATGCGTAAGGCGCGCAGAGCTAATCAGCAAGAGCGCAATAAGCTGCTCGAAATCCGTATCGCGAACTTCTCACCGATCTTATTTCTGCTTCTCTTTATTGGGATCAACTTTCATTACAATCCCGAGAATGCCTACCAATATTATATTGTCGATCCGGCCGGGCGGGATTTATTGCTGAATGCGGGGATGATGATATTTGGCTCATTCGTCATGGGATTATGGTTATCCCGCAAGAAAATGTAAAGGGGGTCCATGCCGACTATGAGCGACTCTATTGCGAAACTGGTCATGTGGGCAGCGCTAGCCGGCCAATATGCAGCATTATTCATGCTTTTTGCATCACTTATGAAGCTGCTGACGTTTAAGAAGCCGCGTTATGTGCATGTCTTCATGCAGCATTGGCGGAAGAAGACGGTCAGCGATCAGTGGCTTGCATTTGCGAGGATCAGCCGCGAAAGCAGCTCATTCAAGGAACGGGAACGCTTACTTGCCGGATGCGGATATACAGGAGATGCGGCGTTGTATGTGCTGCTGCGCAGACTCTTCTTTCTGCTTATCCCGATCTGGTCGGCAGCAGCGTACGGTTTCACTTATGTGGAATGGAATGCTTTGCCACGTGTGAGTGCGCCGCTGCTTCTTTCGTTCGTGATCCTGTTCTTGCTCTGGGATCTTCCTTGGCTGGAAGCGATTCGGAAGACGAGGGCAGAGCGGATGACGAAGGAAATTTATATCGTCAGCAATCAACTGCTCTATCTGGCAGGTTCATCGCTTCATATTCATACGAAGCTGATGCGATGCTTGCCTTACACGCGGACGATGCGAAGCGAGCTGCAGATGCTGCTTGGCGAGTGGTATCACGACGCGGAAGGGGCATTAAGACGGCTTAAGCTGCGGCTTGGAACCGAGGAGGGGCTGAGCTTCGTTGAGACGATCGATTCCTTGCGGCTCCATGAGAGCGAACAGTATTACGAGCTGCTGCGAGAACGAATCCAGGATTACAAGGAGAAGCTGGAATTGGCTAAGGACAGTCGCAAGGAATCGACATCCTACTTGTTGTTTGCCATTGCGGGGCTTCCGATCATGTATACCTTTCAGATTTTTATATACCCCTGGGTTCGAGAAGGCCAGAGGCTATTTAGCTCTTTAAATTAACAAGTGGAGGATATGAAGGAGGTGAGGGCATGCGGAATATTTTGATAACGGTCATGATGCTGGTTGTCGTTGTCCTGTTGTTTAATGCGATTGTCGCCAAGGATACGACAGGGACGAAGGATCAAATCGAAACACAAGGAAATGCTGCGAATACGAAAATCAACACCATTACGATTCCATAAGGAGGCAGTAGCATGCGCTCGCTATTGATGACGCTGCTGCTTATCATCGTTACGGTCATTCTATACAAGGGTGTAACCGGCGGCGAGCAGGGGACGAACGCTCAACTGGAGCAATCCGGCCGGCATATGAGCGATGGGATTCGGAGGATGAGCCCTTGAAGAGTTTGCTTGTCTTTATCCTCCTGTCTGCCATGATGTGCTGGTTTATGTTTTCTCCGATTTATAAGCATGTTCTGATTGTCCGGCAGGCCGTTCTTCAGCAGGAAGTCGATTACTTGCTGGAGATTGGCGCTAATGGCGACCATGGTTATATTGATGCCGCAATGATGCAGGAATCAAGGCTTCGATTAGCCAAGTACGGGCTACTCCCGAGCTCGGTTGAGTTCGTAGTCAGTTCGGGGAGCGGCAGCCCAGCAACCGATGCCAATCAGCCGCTGCTTCGCGGAACTTCCTTGTCGCTGACGGCGAACTATCCGATGGAGGGCTTGCTCGCCATCGACCGGTTAATCGGGCTGGCACCGCCACCGGCGAATACGAGGCTTCGAGCCTCCGGGATGAAGATGAGCGAATATGTCCCGTAACCATCTCGGGGAGAGGAACCTACCTAATGTATAAGCTGGTGCTTGTCATGCTGATGATGGTCGTATGGATGCTGCTGCACGCGCTTCAAACCGATGAGGAGCTGGCGATAACGGCGCTGTTTCAGGGGAAACATGCGGTGAATCGCGCTGCTCATGCAGCAGCCCAGCAGGTGAATGGAGCCGCACTGGCAGAAGGCCGACTACACATTGATGAGCTTGCGGCGAGCCGGGCGGCCGGGCTTTACTTGCAGCGCAATCTGCAGCTGGATGAGAGCGGGCAGCCCTTGCCCGGCTCTTATTTACAGGAACGAGTGGAGGTCGTAGATTTTCAGGTAGTCAACGGGGACTCGGCGGCTTTTCCCTATACCTATCGCAATGCTGCCTATGATTACGAAGTAACGCTGCATCGACCCGGCGTCATTCTGATCGCCAAGATCGTGTACCCCCGCGTGTTTACTGTTATTGAACCAATCGAATGGACGATTAAAGGAGCAGCGGAGCTGACGTCAGGTTGACGGAGCCGCTGCTTTTTTTTGTTCGGGGGGCAAAGCCTCTAGAAAACTCAGTGTATTTGTGCACCTTTTCAGTTTCACAGTGTACCTTTCCGATGAAAGCGTTTGCTATACTGTGTTTATTAAACCGGCAGCGCTTCGGAAAGGAAGAAGGAGGAAGCAATAGTGGCAAAATCAGGCCTGAAGTCGATCGCAGCGCTGCATTCCGGCAGAGCTGCGGTTCCGTCGAAACGCGGCCTATGGCAGCGGATCGTGGATCATCGTGTGCTGTATCTGATGTTTCTGCCCGTCATCGCGTATTACGTTATTTTCCGGTATTGGCCGATCGTGCTGGCATGGATCGTTGCCTTTAAGGATTTGCAGCTGGGTACCGGGGTGTTCAACAGCGAGTGGGTGGGCTTCGGTAATTTTAGGATCATGTTCGAGGACCCCGAAATCGTCAACGTGCTGCGCAATACGGTCGAGATCAGCCTTCTTCGTATTGTAGTCGGCTTCTTCCCGCCTATTATTCTGGCTATCATGTTCCATGATCTGGCGTCGAGCAGATTGAAGAAATGGCTGCAAAGCGCCGTTTATATTCCGCATTTCTTCTCGTGGGTCATCGTTTACGGCATTGTGTTTGCGTTCTTCTCCACAGGATCAGGTTTCGTCAACAACGTGCTGGCGTGGCTGGGTTACAATCGGTTCGAGTTTTTCCTATCGGAAACGTGGTTTCGTCCGCTGCTGCTCGGTTCCGCACTGTGGAAGGAAATCGGCTGGAGCACGATCATTTATTTAGCGGCGCTGACGACCGTCGATCCGCAGCTGTATGAAGCCGCCACAATCGATGGCGCAGGGCCGATGAAGAGAATTACGGCGATTACACTGCCAAGCATTTTGCCCGTTATCACCTTTGTGCTGTGTATCAGTCTCGGCAATATTCTGTTCGCCGGCGGTGAGCAGATTCTGCTCTTCTATAATAAGGCCGTGCTGGATTCCGCGGACGTCATTGAGACTTGGGTATATCGTGAAGGACTTAATCGGCTTCAATTCAGTATCGGTACGGCAGTCGGCGTCTTCCAGTCCATTATCGGAATGGTTTTCATAATATCCAGCAACTTCATCGCCAAAAAATACACCGGTCGTGGTATCTGGTAGAATGGGGGACCACCTGTGATCTATAAATCGCGAAGCGATAAGATTTACCAGACGATTATACATATCATCGTTATTCTCGTGGCAATCACCGCCATCTTCCCGCTAATCTACGTCCTTGGGATGTCGTTTACGACCAAAGCGGAGATGATTCAACGCAATTATTTCGTCATCATTCCGAAGGAACCAACGCTCGAAGCGTACAAACGGATCATGGCTTCCTCCGTTGTGTGGCATTCGTTCATGATTTCCGTCTTCCGCAGTACGGTCGGACCGCTGCTTTCATTGGCTCTGACGACGATCGGGGCATACGTCTTGGCGCAGCGGACGCTGCCGGGCAGGAAGCTGTTTCTATTCTTTATTTTGGCAACAATCCTGCTTAATGGCGGCATGATTCCAACCTATCTCGTCATCAAGCAGCTGGGGCTCATCAACTCGGTTTGGTCCATGGTGCTGCCGCTCATGGTAGATAGTTTCGGGCTGCTCGTCATCAAGATTTTCATCGAGAACCTGCCGGATGGCCTCATCGAATCCGCCAAAATGGATGGAGCGGGAGAATGGAACACCTTGACGCGTATCGTGCTTCCGCTGGCCGCGCCGGCGCTTGCTGCCATCGGGTTATTTAACCTCGTAGCACATTGGAACAGCTGGTTTGACGCATTGCTCTATTTGAATGACAAATCGCTCTATCCGCTGCAGATGGTGCTCAAGAACATGCTGACCGTCGATTCCATCAGCGGTGACAATATGAATGGTATGTTGAAATCTACTCAAGCGGTGAGTACGGAAACGATCAAGATGGCGACGGTCGTCATCGGCCTCGTCCCGATTCTATGCGTCTACCCGTTCCTGCAAAAGCATTTTGTCAAAGGCATGTACATGGGTGCCGTCAAAGGGTAACGATCAAGCAACGTGTAACAGTGGTGTCGAGAAGCCATCCGGAGGTGCTTCTTCACATATATCATTGGTTTCAGAGAGGGGATCAAGAGCCATGAGAAAGAAAATGACCTATACCGTATTGGCCGTTCTATTGGCTTCCGTTACGATGCTGAACGCCTGCTCCGACAACACGACGAATAACGGCGCTGCTGCCAATAATGCGACGAATAACGGAGGGGGCAATAACGAAGCGACGAATACCGGCAACGGAAATGCTGACAGCGGCAAGGCTGAGCCGCCGCTCCAAGAGCTTAATTTTCCGGATGCGTTCCCGCCGGTTCCCAAAGCAGTGGATCAATCCAGCTATGCCTATGATGATATGAGTAAATCCTACGACCTGGATATTATGGTATCCGGCTCCTTCAACCAGTCGGTGCCTGAAGATAAGGTGAAGGAATTCTTGGAGAAGCAATTCAACGTGAAGCTGAAGTTCACGAGCATGAATGCGGATGATCTGAAGAACTCCGTCAGCGTGCGCTTTGCTTCCGGGGACGAACCGGACATGGTCATGATGCCGGTTAAGGATGTCGCCTTATCGCTTTATAATGCGGGTCAACTGCTGGATGGCAAAGAAGTGCTGCCATACATGCCGCAGGCTATGCAATATGTCACGAAGGAATACAAGAACTGGGCTACCACGAAGGATGATCAATTGATCGGGGTGCCGCGTTACAGCGTGTTCCCGGACAACTGGGCTTATTTTATCCGCCAGGACTGGTTGAAGGAATTCGGCATGAGCATGCCGACGAATGAAGACGAGCTGTTCGCTTACGCGAAAGCAGTCGTCGAGAAGGATCCCAACAAGAACGGCAAAGCCGATACTTGGTTAATGGGCGCCGCGGGTGCCGGCAACGGTTGGTCCATGATGGATGCGCTGAAGACGATGTATGGCCATCCGAGCTGGAATGAACAGGACGGCAAGATCAATCATCCGATGCTGGATGGTACGACCAAACAGTTCCTGCAGTTTGTGAAGAAGCTATACGATAACAAGCTGCTCGCGCCGGACTGGTATACGATCGGTTGGGAGCCGTTCAAGGCCTACAGCTTGAACGATCAGATCGGCCTCGTCTGGTACCCGGGCTGGAATATCGTGCAGGAGCAGTACGATGCGAAGAAGAAGGATGCAGTGGCAGCTACGCTGTGGGAACCGCTCAATCCGCTTAAATCAAGCGAAGGTAAAGGCGGCATGTACGGACCGGGCGGCAATCCGGGCGGACTGTTCATTTTCTCCAAGAAGCTGCAGGATGATCAAGGCAAAATGATGCGTCTTGCCCATATGCTCGATACGATGATATATCCGAATCAGAATTACTGGGCCGTTTCACAAGGCGGCGGGCCGGAAATCTTCCCGGATGACTCTACCGTGAAGCTGAATGATGACGGTACGAACGTTTTCTTCATCAAAGAATCGCACCTCTCGAAGGCGAAACCGGAATATCAATCGCTCCAGGACTGGCAGTTCTTCGGCTATACCCTGATCTGGCAAGTCTATGACGATGAGCCGGTCGGCGTCACCGGAAGCAAATGGAATCAGCAGGTCATCGCGATGCCGCGCTATAAGAACTTTGATATGAACCTGACGCTAGACGGTCCGACAAGCCAGAAGCTGACTGACTTCCAGAACAAGAATGAAATTTCCTTCGTGCTTGGCAAACGTTCCTTTGACGATTGGGACGCTTATGTGGAAGAATGGAAGAAAGCAGGCGGTCAGAAGCTCATCGACGATGCTGCTTCGCAGCTGGGCGTTGAGAAACAATAAGGCAGTAAATGAATTCGGTATACTCATGAATGCGCATCCGTGCATTCGTGAGTATACTTGTCTATTTACGGGATAACGCCGCCTAGGAAGGGTGCATCCGGATTGAATCCTCGCTTCGCGCTTGGTTCGCGCGCCAAATTGATTCTACTTTTGTTCATACCAAGCACGTTGTTCGTATTTTTCGTCGTGCAGATCGCCAAGGACTATACGCTCGGTTTCCTCAGGGAAACGCAGAACGAAGCACTTGCCGGCATGTCCAGTCAGGTCACGCACTTGATCTCCATTTATAATAGTGAAATCACCTACAACATGCTGGAAATGGAGCAGACGATCAAGCAGGAAGGCGGCGCCGGCGATAATCTTAGCAGCTCCATGCATACAGCCGCCCAAATCCGCTCGGACTTTGTTCGAGGCATCGTTTATATTCGCAAGGATGGCGTTATTACAGGGTATCCGCAAAATTTCTGGGGCAATTTCTCGGAGAAGGAAGAGCAGCTTGTGCGGAAGCAGGCGGAAGAGAGCCGGGGCGTGTTCGAGTGGTCGGATACGATCCGCTCCGATATCGGCCGAACGGGGGCATACGGCCCGACCAGCCTGGTAACAAAAACGGTTTTCGACGAAGAGGGGCATACGTCCGGCTATCTGGCGTTTCTGGTAGATTTGTCTGCATTTCTGGATCGAAGCGCGGCCTTCGCCGGCAGCTACGATACGCAGACGCTGCTCTATGGCAGCGACAATCAATTGATCGACTATATCTGGGCAAGCCCGTCAACGCAGTTCAGAAGAAAGCTCGTTGAGGAGAAGAATGTAGAGACGCTGCCGCAGGCGCTGCAGTATTTCAAGAAAGCCGGCGTCTATCATTCCGTCTCGTACATGAATACGAACCTGAAGTGGAAGGTCATCGTCGTTGGCGACGTCAACAAGCTGGAGAGTCGGTTTAAGCCGCTCGGGCAGATCGCTTGGTCGCTGCTGTTGTTCGGTTTGATCGGGTTTCTGGGTATATATATTACGGTCTCTTGGTGGTTTACGAGGCCGATTCTCGCATTGACCAAAGGGATACGCAAGGTTGCCAGAGGCGATCTGGAAGCCAAGGTGCAGGTGAAGCAGCGCGATGAGTTAGGGGAGCTGGCAAATCAGTTCAACCAGATGACGGGCAAAATCTCCGATCTTGTCATCGGCCTTCAGCGAACGGAGGAGGCGAAGCGTCAATCCGACATGCAGGTGCTGCTGTCGCAAATCAATCCGCATTTTCTGTACAATACGCTGAATACGATCGACATCATGATTGACGTCAGCCCCAAGCCGGAGCTGCACGAAATGATGGAGGTGCTGTGTCGGCTGCTCCAATACAGCCTGGACGACAACAAACAGCCGCCGCTTGCAGACGAACTGCGGTATGCAAGCGATTATTTACATATCCTATCCGTTCGTTACGGCAACCGCTTCCATTTTCGGATTGGGTCTGCGCCGCCTGAGATTGCACAGATGCCGGTAATGAAGCTGGTCCTGCAGCCGATCGTAGAGAATGCGGTGTTCCACGGCCTGCATGCACTGGAAGGACGGCAAGGAGAGCTCGACGTCTCGGTTCATATCGAGGAACGAGCGGTAGCGATTTACGTGAGAGACAATGGTGTCGGCATTCCGTCGGAGAGGCTGGAATGGCTGCGGCAGGCACTGCTAGAAGACGTAGATCCGGGCAGCGAGCGCGGCATTGGAGTGCTGAACGTTCATCGGCGGATCCGGCTTCATTTTGGAGAACGTTACGGTTTATCCATCCGCAGCGATTTTGGTGAGGGAACGACCGTCGTCATTCTACTGCCACGGCTGTGAGAGAACTTCCGAATCTGTGAGAGAACTCCCAAATCCGTGAGAGTTTGACTCCGTCAAACTCCCTATTACAGGAGGTTAGCGCATGCATCAACCTACTTTTCGCCTGCTAATCGTCGATGATGAGCCGTTAGCCAGGATGCGAATTCGTTCATTTGATTTGGCGGCCCGCGGTTACGAAATCGCCGGGGAAGCGGAGAACGGCGAGCAGGCTTGGCGGATGTTAGAGAAGCTGCAGCCGGATATTGTGATAGCCGATATTGGCATGCCGATACTGGATGGCCTGGGCTTATTAAAGCGAATCCGCGGCATGACATCGCCGCCGGCAGTCATCCTGTTAACCTGCTTCGAGGATTTCGAGAAAGTGCAAAGCGCTATGCGAAACGGTGCGGTAGATTATTTGACCAAGCTGCTGCTAAGCGAGACGGAGTTTATCTCCTGCCTGGATCGGGCGGTCGAGGAAATCCGCAAGGCGCGCATGCAGAAGCATTGGACGCTGCGGCAGCTGCTGCAGGATTGGCTGCTCTCGGGAGGCACATCGGCATCGGCGGATGCGTTGGAGTACGAATTGTCGGCCTTCAAGCAATTTAGGCTCGCGCTGCTGCGGTTTCCCGGCGATGTCAAGCATGATGCGGCGAGGATGATCGATGCTTATGAGAAGGAATTCGCTCCGTATGCCTCATTCGTCATTCGGCTGACAGGGCCGCTCTGGGCTGTGCTGATCGCTTCGAGCGAGACGAACGGCAGCGCGGATTTCAATGCCTGGACGATGCAAACCTTGAAGCAAGGATATGACGAATGTTTGAATCGTGATTTAGAGCCGCTTCAATCGCTATCGGGCTTCAAGTATAAATTGGCTCAGCTGCCGGATGCGCTCGTAACCTGCCGCAAGCTGCTCGAGCAAGCTTTCTATGAGCCTAAAGGGTGCGTCATCGTCGGTGAAAACGGTGCGGAAGGCGAGACTTCATCATCGTCGAATGCCAGACTGAAGGCGCTCTATACCGATATTAAGAAGACAGCCGAAGAGGACGATGCCGCAGCACTCGCAACGCTGCTGATTTCGTGGCGCGATGAGATTGCCATGTATTCGAAGCCGGGCACCGAACAGCTGAAGCATGCCGGCTTCGAGCTCAGCAGCTGCTTCCGGGAGGACTTTGATTTGGAGACGGAGGAGAGGGCGGTTGCCGCTCGCGAATGGATTCTGTCCGCGATCGAACACTGCGAGCATGTCAGCAGCCTCTTCTTGATCATCACACAGTTGATCGAAAGCTTAAATCGCCGGACAATGCCGACGCATCGCTGCCGGCAAGAAATCCGCGAGGCAATCAAGTATATCCGAAGCAACTATCAGGAGGATATCGATCTGGTCACCGTTGCCAGGCAGGTTAACTTGAGCCCGAGTTGGTTCGGAACGCTGTTCCGCAATGAAACGGGACACAGCTTCCTGGATTACCTCCAAGACTTCCGACTGGAGCAGGCGAAGGCCATGATGGCACAGTCGGATCTCAAAATCTATGAAATCTCCACCTTAGTCGGGATTGCGAATCCGAGATATTTCTCGCGTCTGTTCAGCGATAAATACCGGATCAGCCCGCAGGATTACCGCAGCAAGGCGAGAAGCAAGCTGCTGGGATGACCCGGCGGATAGTCAATCATCAATCAAACAGACGATCGAAAGAACAGCGGAGCTTTCCGGCAAGTTGACGGAGCCGCTGTTCTTTTGTTGTAATGGAGGAAATAAGCTTGGAGCAAGGAGCGGTTGAGAGTGCAGGTGAACAGTGGAATGGCAGAAACGGTACAGGTACAGCATGACGAAATCGCGGAGCGCATTAAGCGGCTGCAGCAGTTAATGACACAAGCGGGCGTCCATGCTTCTCTGATCACGCAGCATGTGGACCTTTATTATTTTACAGGCTCGATGCAGGCCGGATACGCCTTTATCCCGGCTGAAGGGACGGCAGTGTTCTATGTGAGACGCAGCATGGAGCGGGCTGTACAGGAGTCGGCCGTTCAAGTGCGGGCGTTGAACTCGCTGCGCCAATTCCGCGCTCAGCTGGAGCACGACCATCCTGCCGTATTCGGCGGCGGCACCAGCAGTGCCCAAGGGGTGATCATTGCAACGGAGATGGATGTGCTGCCGGCATCCACCTACGCCAAGCTAGCGGAAGTACTGGCCGGCAGCCGCCGGGATTGCTCGTTAGTAGACGGTTCTACGCTAGTTCGCCGAGTACGGATGGTGAAGTCGTCCTGGGAAATAGGCCGGATAGAGGCAGCTGCGCAGGTTGTCGCGGAAGCATTGGAAGCGGCTGTCGGCATTATTAAGGAAGGCCTTACGGAGCTAGAACTGATGGCTCGAATCGAATACGAAATTCGCATTCGCGGTCATATTGGACTGATGCGTACGCGCAGCTACAACATGGAGATTACGACCGGCATGCTCGGATCAGGGGCGGCGGCTGCCGTCCCGAGTGCGTTCGATGGACCGGCAGGGGGTCTCGGCCTCGGGCCGGCTTTCCCGCAAAGCACCAGCCGCAAAGCCATCGGCAGAGGGGAGCCGATTCTCATTGATATCGGCTGCTGCATCGATGGCTATATAATCGATCAGACGCGTACCGCTGTCATCGGCAGTTTGCCCGATGATTTGGCGGAAGCCTATGCGCAGGCGGAGCACATCATTCGCCAATCGGAAGTCCTGATGCGTCCGGGCACTTCCAGCGAATCGATCTATGCAGCGGCGTTGAAGCAGGCTGCCGATGCCGGACTGGCCGATCATTTTATGGGCTATGGCACCAATCAGGTCAAATTTCTCGGTCATGGCATCGGGCTTGAAGTCGATGAGTGGCCGGTGCTAGCGAAAGGGTTCGGCGATCCGCTCGAAGCAGGCATTACACTTGCGGTAGAGCCGAAATTCACATTCCCGGGACGCGGTGTCGTCGGCATCGAGAACAGCTATCTCATCACCGATACCGGCTGCCGGCCGCTCACAAGATCGCCCGAAGGGCTGATCGTGATCCCTTAAAGGAAGAAGCTGTTTGCGAGTCAACGATAAGTTGCTCGCAGGCAGCTTCTTTGCGTTTCCGGTCCCGGCCAGCTTGACTCAGATGCGGTACTTCTCCTTTAGATTTAACTGTGGTTAAGGTAATCGGTAAAGCCGATTTCTATTGGACCGCGCTGTGCTACAATAATGCTGAATCTATATGCCAACAAGCGGAAATCGACCAATCTACCGAATTCAAGAGGTGCTGTACGATGAAAATGACGTTTAGATGGTTTGGCAATGACGACCCGGTCACGTTGCAAAATATCCGCCAAATTCCTGGGATTCACGGGATTGTTACCGCACTTTACGATGTGCCGGTGGGTGAAGCTTGGCCGATGGAATCGATCAACCGACTGAAAGAAACGATCGAAGCCGCAGGGCTGCGGTTGGCCGTGATTGAGAGCGTTCCCGTACATGAAGACATCAAGCTGGGACGACCTTCGCGCGACCGGCTTATTGAAAATTACAGTCAAACGATTCGCCGCCTTGGCGAAGCCGGCGTTCCGGTCATCTGCTACAACTTTATGCCCGTGTTCGACTGGACGCGCTCACAATTAGCGTATGCGCTGCCGGATGGGTCCACGACATTGACGTTCGAGGACGAAACGATTTCCCGCATGGATCCGGTGAACGGCGACTTGTCGCTGCCGGGCTGGGATCAAAGCTATACCAAGGAAGAGATGGGGCAGCTCATCGACGCTTACGCCGAAGTAACGGAGGACGTGCTTTGGAGCAATCTCGCTTATTTCTTGGAGCGCATCATTCCCGTTGCCGAAGAGGCCGGCGTTGTGATGGCCATTCACCCCGACGATCCGCCTTGGCCAATCTTCGGTCTGCCGCGTATCGTAAGCAATTTCAGTCAATTGAAGCGTCTGACCGAACATGTGAACAGCCCATCGAACGGCATTACGTTCTGTTCCGGCTCGCTCGGCGCCAATGAAGATAACGATTTAACCGCGATCATTCGCCATTTTGGCTCACAAGGAAAGCTGCATTTTGCCCATACCAGAAACATCCTGCGTACCGGTCCGCGCTCCTTCCAGGAATCGTCGCACCGCTCGTCAGACGGCTCCATCGATATGGTGCGGATATTGGAGGCATTGCACGAAACCGGCTTTACCGGTCCGCTTCGTCCGGATCACGGCCGAATGATTTGGGGCGAGCAGGGCCGTCCCGGCTATGGACTCTATGATCGGGCGCTGGGTGCCACGTATTTGAACGGGATTTGGGAAGCGATTTCAAAAACAAGGAGCTGACCGCAAGCCATATGCTGAAATTATCCGTATTCACGGTAGCGACGCCGGATCTCACGCCGGAGGAGCTATGCGAAGCCGCATCGGCTGCCGGTATCGGCGGCATCGAATGGCGCTGCAAAGACACGCCGGCAGAGCTCCGCAAGGAGGCGCCTTCCTTCTGGGGAAACAATATCTGCACACTCTCGCAGCATGCAGAGGAGGAAGAGATCAGCCGTTTCGAGCAAGCGGCGAATCGCTCCGGCATGAAGACCATTTCCATTACGCCTTATATCCAATGCGGCGATATCGAAAGCACCGAACAGGTCATGCGGCTTGCGAAACGTTTTGGCGCATCCATGATTCGCGTCGGCGTTCCCGGCTACAACCGCACCCGAAATTACAACGAGCTCTATGAGGAAGCGATCGCGTACCTCAAGGTAGTAGAGCAGCTGTCTCGCCATTATGGCGTCAAAGCGCTGGTTGAAGCTCACCACGTGACAATCGCGCCAAGCGCATCCCTCGCGCACCGGCTCGTGTCGCCTTTTGACCCGGATTGCATCGGCGTGCTCTACGATCCCGGCAATATGGTTTATGAAGGCTTCGAGAATTATAGAATGGGCATGGAGCTGCTCGGTCCGTATTTGGCGCATGTTCATGTCAAGAATGCGGGCTGGCAGCCGCCTCGCACCGAATCGTCCGATCCCCTGCAGTCGCAAGAATGGTCTTGCAGCTGGAGCCCGATTGCCAATGGTCAAGTGCCATGGAAACAAGTGCTCCGCGACCTGAAGGCGGTCGGCTATGACGGCTGGTTCGGCGTTGAGGATTTCAGCGCTACCTTTGATACAAGAACGATGCTTCAAACGTATGCCAATCAAATGAAAACGTGGATGGAGGAGATCGAATGAAACAGCTGCGCTACGGGATTATCGGAATCGGAAACATGGGCTCAGGTCACGCGAACATCTTGACTTCAGGTGCAATCAAGGGGGCTGTGCTCACTGCGGTTTGCGATGGCTTCGAGAGCAAACGGGACTGGGCCAGAGAGAAATTCGGCGATAAAATCGCGGTGTTTGAGAACGCGGAGTCGATGATCGACTCCGGCCTTATCGATGCCGTTGTCGTGGCTACACCGCATTACGATCATCCTACGGAAGCGATCGAAGCTTTTGCCAAAGGGATGCATGTCTTGATCGAGAAGCCTGCCGGCGTCTACGCCAAACAGGTGCGGGAGATGAATGAAGCGGCTGCGGCAAGCGGCAAAACCTTCGGCATCGTCTACAACCAACGGATGAACCCGCTCTATCAGAAGCTGCGCGAAATGATTCAATCCGGCGAGATCGGCGAAGTCCGCCGCATCAATTGGATCATCACGAACTGGTACCGGACGCAGGCCTACTACGACTCCGGCACTTGGCGTGCAACGTGGGGCGGCGAAGGCGGCGGCGTTCTGATCAACCAATGCCCGCATAATCTCGACTTGTGGCAATGGACAACAGGGATGATGCCGATTCGGATGCGCGCGTTCTGCCAATTCGGCAAGAACCGGAATATTGAAGTCGAGAACGACGTGACGGCGTACGCCGAATATGAGAACGGGGCTACGGCGGTGTTCATCACATCCACCTCGGATGCGCCGGGCACGAATCGCCTTGAAGTTTCGGGAAGCCGCGGCAAAATCGTCATCGAGAACGATAAAATGACGTTCTGGCGTCTGCGCGAAGAGGAAGCTGCCTTCAACGCACGCAATACGGAACCATTCGCTTCGCCGGAATGCTGGAAAATCGATATCCCTAGCTCAGGCCCGAGTCCGGAGCATGCAGGCATTTTGCAAAACTTCACGGACGCCGTTCTGCTCGGAACGCCGCTCGTTGCGCCGGGCGAAGAAGGAATCAAAGGCTTAACGCTCTCCAATGCGATGCATTTGTCCACTTGGCTGGACGGCTGGGTCGATCTGCCGCTGGACGAAGCGCTGCATGAAGCGGAGCTGAATAAACGCATCGCAAGCTCCACGTATCAGAAGCCATCGACGGCTGCGGCAGAGACCAAACCGGCTGATCTGACAGGGACGTTCTAAATAGATCCATTTCATCCAATGAGGGAGAGTGAACCATTTGTATAAGAAGCAACTCGCTGCACAGCTATACACGCTCCGTGACTATTGCAAGACTGCCGAGGAGCTGGACGCCGCGCTGAAGCGGGTCAAAGCCATCGGCTACGATGCTGTGCAAGTTTCCGGCATCGGACCTATCGCGCCGGATGATGTGAAACGCATTTGCGACAGCCACGGCTTGACCATCTGCGCCACTCACGTGCCGACCGGCCGTCTGCTGAACGATCTTGATGCGCTTATCGCGGAGCATCAAGCATGGGGCTGCAAGTATGTCGGCATCGGCTCCATTCCGCCGGAATACCGGAATGACAAAGCGGGCTATACGGCCTTTGCGGATATCATGAACGAGATCGGCGATAAGCTGGCGGAAGCCGGACTGGAACTCATTTATCACAATCATAAATTCGAATTCGAGAAGTTCGAAGGCAAGACGGGCATGGATTGGCTGCTTGATGCCAAGGACAGCCCGAGCGGCGCATTCAGCTTCGAGCTGGATACGTACTGGGTGCAAGCCGGCGGAGCCGACCCTGTCAGCTGGATCATGAAGGTGGCGGACATGAAGGTCGTCCATCTCAAGGATATGGCGATCGTGGGCGACCAGCAGGTATTCGCCGAAATCGGCGAAGGCAACCTGAACTGGCCGGCGATCATCGAAGCTTGCCGCGAAACGGGCGTTGAATGGTATGTCGTCGAGCAGGATGTATGCCCCGGCGATCCGTTCGAGAGCTTAGAGGTCAGCTACCGCGCGCTGCAGCAGTTAGCCTACCAAACGGGAGAGGAGCTGAAGGGCGATGTCAGGGTTTAATCGCAGCGACGGCATGAACTATGCGCCGGTAGCGATCAAGAAACCGGAACCGGTTGTCGGCATCGGCGAGTTCGTATTCGCCGCCATGGGCCTCGATCACGGCCATATCTACGGTCAGACGAACGGCCTCCTCGAAGCGGGCGCAACGCTCAAATGGGTATACGACCGCGATCCGGCTAAGGTCGAGCAGTTTCTGAAGGTCTACCCGCAGGCGACAGCTGCCGCCTCGCCGGAGGTGATCCTCGAAGACCCGCAGGTCAAGTTGGTCGCGTCGGCCGCCGTTCCATCTGATCGTGGTCCGCTTGGCGTCGCGGTCATGAAGCACGGCAAAGATTATTTTACCGACAAAACCCCGTTCACCACGCTGGAGCAGCTCGCCGAAGCGCGAGAAGTCGCGGCGGCGACGGGACGCAAGTACATGGTCTACTACAGCGAACGGCTGCACAACGAAAGTGCGATCTATGCCGGCAAGTTGCTGGAGGAAGGCGCCATCGGTCGTGTCGTTCAGGTCATCGGAACCGGCCCGCACAGGCTGAACAAGCCATCGCGTCCGGACTGGTTTTTCCGCAAGGAACAGTACGGCGGCATTCTATGCGATATCGGCAGCCATCAGATCGAGCAGTTTCTGCACTTCGCAGGCTGCAAGGATGCGACGGTTGCGAGCAGCAAAGTAGCCAACTACAACAACCCGGACTACCCGGAGCTGGAGGATTTTGGCGATGCAACGCTCATCGGCGACAACGGGGCGACGAATTATTTTCGCGTGGACTGGTTAACGCCGAACGGGCTTGGCACTTGGGGCGACGGGCGGACGATTATTCTCGGTACGGACGGCTATATCGAGCTGCGCAAATATATCGACGTGGCCCGCGATAAGAGCGGCGATCACGTCTTTCTGGTCAATCACGAAGGGGAGCATCACCTCTCCGTTGGCGGCCAGGTTGGATTCCCGTATTTCGGCGAGCTGATTCTGGACTGCCTCAACCGGACGGAGAATGCGATGACGCAGGCACATGCCTTTAAGGCGGCGGAGCTTTGCATGCTCGCGCAAAATAAAGCCGTCCGTTTGTAAAGGAATCTATACAACGGTGATGTGCGACATGGTAAAATCATTTCATTAGGATGCGCCCTGACGAGGCGCCTCAAATGGAGGGGAACTGTGTGCCGCTCACGATGCAATGGCAGCAGCCGATTGAGCTGATGTACCGGAACGACGAACCGTATCCGGGCGCTCAATTTCATTCACATGCCTTTTATGAAATGTATTATTTTCAGGAGGGTGAATGCAATTATTTGATCGGTGATAAGCTGATAACGCTCCAGCCCGGTGATTTGATTCTCATGCACGGCATGACGCTTCATTGTCCGAACCCGGCACCGCATAAGCCTTATATTCGCACGATCATACATATGGATCCGGCTTACATCCATAAAGTGCTTCAAGCGGATACGGCGGCGATGCTGCTGAAGCCGTTCGACGAGCTGCGCAATATCCGCATTTCCCTAAGCCCGCAGGATCAAGCAGAGCTTGAAACGCTGCTCGCGGAGATGGATCAGCTTTATAAGCGGACGAACGAGGCGGGCGTGCGAACGGCCTACAATCGGTTTGTCATGCGTGTTATCGAGCTGCTGCATCTCATACGGGATTGGTGCAGCGAGCCGGTATATGAGCGGGAGCATCGTTCCCAGAAAGAGCAGCATGTGCAGCGTGTCATTTCTTACTTGGAGGATCATTACCTCGAGGAAGTGACGCTGGATCATATTGCCAGCGCGCTCCATTTGACGAAACCTTACCTGTCCAACCTCTTCAAAGACGTTACCGGCACAACGGTATTCAAATACTTATATAATCGGCGGATCAATCAGGCCAAAATGATGTTTCGGCTCGAGCCCAGGCAATCGGTTTCGGAGGTGTGCCGCGCTGTAGGGTTCCACCATCTGCCGCATTTCAGCAGATTGTTCAAAACCACGGTCGGGGCAAGTCCGGAGACGTACCGGAAGCGAATGCTCCAGCTCGTTGCCGAAAGCTAAAGCCCTGCGTGCGCCGCCGCACATACGGAGGCGTTCCCTATCGGAAGCTCATTGTTTGATTTAACGGGCCGTACGGCGGTCATTATCGGCGGAACAAGTACGCTTGGCAGTGTCATGGCCGAAGCGATGCTCGACCATGGTGCGCATGTGGCGCTTGTCGTCCGCAGCAAGGAAATAGCGGAAGAGAAGCTGGCGCATCTGATAGAAACCGGCAGCGCGACGCTGTTTGAGGCGGATGCGGCGGTGAAATCGGATCTCGAGCGCGTGCTCGGCGAGATCAAGGATTGGTCGCCTGCCGGCCGAGCGGATATCTTGCTGCATGCGGCCGGCACGAACAGTGCGACGCCATTCTTTGATATTACGGAAGAAGAATGGGACCGCATCATGGACGTTAACGCGAAGAGCGTGATGTTAGCCTGCCAGGTGTTCGGCCGATCGATGATCGATGCCGGCCATGGCGGCAGCATCATAACGATCAGCTCCGTCTCTTCGGGGCCGCCGCTCTCCCGCGTGTTTACGTATTCGGCTTCGAAGCATGCCGTGAACAGCATGACGCAATTTCTGGCGCGCGAATTCGCGCCGCATGGCGTACGTGTCAACGGCATCGTACCGGGGTTCTTCCCGGCGGAGCAGAACCGCGCCATTCTGTCGCCGGAGCGGGTGGAAAGCATTATGAGCCATACGCCGATGAAGCGCTTTGGCGATCCGAAGGAGCTGCAAGGGGCAGTCGTTTGGCTGGCTTCCGAGGCAGCTTCCGGCTACGTCACGGGCTCGCTGATTCGCGTAGACGGCGGCTTTGGGGCAATGACGATTTAACGGCAAATACGGCTTGTTCCGCATCGCATGTGGAACGGCCGCCGCCGGACGCCCTGCGCGATTTCGTAAAGTCGGTCGTACCGATGCTCCAAGAACGCGGTATCTATAAGACGGAATATGAATCGGATACGTTACGCGGAAATCTGGGTTTGCCGGTGCCGGAGGAGAATCGGTATTCGGCCGCGGCTAAAGTGAATTAATAAGCAAAGGCCATCCAAGCGGATGGCCTTTGCTGCGTCTTGGCACTGCATTCGCTTTATAATTTGAAGGAAACGAGAAACTTTTTTGAGAAGCAAGTGAACAAAAGGGCAACCTTCACCGTCATATTGGCGAGACTGAAGGAAAGAGGCTGGAATTCAGCAGCAAGTGAGGAGAACACGATGATCGGGATGGAACAGCTGGGAGATGAAGCGCAGCTGGTGAAACGGGCAGTTCGCGGCGACGATCATGCGCTGTCGACCCTGCTGCGCAGCCATTACACCTTGTTATACCGGTACATGCTGAAAGTAACCATGAACAAGGCGATGGCCGAAGACTTGGTGCAGGATACGATGCTGAAGGCCATTGAGAAGATCGGCATGTTCCGGCAGCAAAGCAAATTTTCAACATGGCTGATATCGATCGCAACCCGGCGCTATATCGACGAGATGCGTAAGCAGCAGCGAGAGCAGAAGTGGCAGACGCAAGAGCAGGCGCTGCAATCCATACGGTTTCATGCTGCGATGCAGCAGCAGGAATGGCCGCATACTCTCGATGCGCTTGGTGAGTTATCGTATGAGATCCGTGTGCCTATTTTGCTCAAATATTATTACGGCTATGCTTACGAGGAAATTGCCTCATGGCTCGGCATTCCTGTCGGTACGGTGAAGTCGAGGCTGCATAACGGCCTGAAACAGCTGAGGAAGGAGCTTGACGAGGATGATTAGGGACGGAGACGGTAAGCGCGGCAAGAAAATAAGTGATATCGACGATCATCAAGAGGAGCAGCAGATTAAGCAGATGCTCGGCGTTCATCTGGAAGAATGGGATCGCTCCATGCAGCCGGATGTTCCATCTGTCGAATCCATTACGAATTTGGTTCGTGAACATAAGAAGGAGCTTAACAGCCGCTATCGGCGGGAGCTGTTGTTGTTCTGGCTGGTCAGCGCGTTCGTGCTTAGCGGCTTGCTGCTGCTGTGGGTGAGCAGCGTCGTGGTATTCGTGGTTATCCAAATCATAGCTTTTGCGGCTGCGGCGGTATTTGTCTTCCTCTTCATGATCAAAGGCAAAGAAGGGCGGCGTCCAAGATGGTCGGATGGGAAATAGCATTAGTAGTCGCTGTCGTAGGTATATTGCTGTGCCAATCCTCCTGGCTGTTTAAGGATGCGAAGAAACGGAGCCGATATCCATGGTTTTGGGGGATTTGGGGACTGATTCAGTTCCCGATGCCCTTGCTATGTTACTTGCTGATCGTTCGAGTGAACTGGTCGAAGAGAAGGAACAATTAAGAGGGGGATTGCAGACATGGATCAATTATCGACATCGCAGCTTATGGCCATTATAGTGCCGATCGCACTCGTTCAGCTCGTTCTGATGGTAACGGCACTCGTCGCTTGCGCGCGTGCATCCCAAACGAGAGGGCCGAAGTGGATGTGGGTGCTCCTTATAATTTTCGTTAATATAATAGGCGCTGTATTGTTCTTTCTCATCGGAAGGAAACAGTCGTGATGATGGGACTCGTTGCTGTTGAGGGACTTAGCAAGACATTCAGCGGAGCAACGTCCGCGCTGCAGGACATTCGCTTCACGCTTGGGGAAGGCCGCTGCACTGCATTGCTCGGTCCTAACGGAGCGGGCAAAACAACGACGATTCGTATTCTCAGCGGCCTGCTGGCACCATCGTCAGGGAGCATCCGCTTCCGAGATCTAAAGCCCGGCGATGACCATCGCGCGCTTATCGGTTACTTGCCGCAAACGCCGGCGTTTCACGGCTGGATGACCGGCGCCGAATTTCTTCGTTATGCGGCGGGATTGTGCGGCTTGCCGAAACGAGAAGCAGCTTCCCGCAGCGCGGAATTGCTGGAGAGGGTCGGCATTGCCGATGCAGGCAGGCGGCGAATCGCCGGGTATTCCGGCGGGATGAAGCAGCGTCTCGGCCTGGCGCAAGCGCTCATTCACCGGCCGAAGCTGCTCATTCTGGACGAGCCCGTTTCTGCGCTCGACCCGATTGGACGCCGCGAAGTGATGCAGCTGCTTGGGGAGCTGAAGCACGAAACAACGATATTATTTTCCACGCATGTGCTGCATGACGCCGAGGAGCTGTGCGACGACGTGCTCATTATGAAGAACGGCCGTATTGTCATTAGCGGGGCGATCGATGATATACGTGCGGCCAATCGCGAGCCGGTGATGGTGGTTGAGGTCGAGAACACCGGTGAAGCGCGATCCGCATTGTCACAGTGGGTTTCGCTCGTGTCGACGACGCAGCTGTTTCATTCTGCGGAGCTTCAGCCCGGAGGGAACGCAGCCAAGCTTCGTGTCGAGAACAACCAAATCCGCGAAGCCAGAAGGATCGTTCTTCAGCAGCTTCTGGATCGCGGAATACCCGTGACCAAGCTGGAATTCGGCTCGACGACACTGGAGGACTTATTTATGAAGGCGGTGCAGCACGTATGAACCGGTGGCTTGTGCTTTTCGGCAAAGAATGGACAGAGCTGATCCGCAGCTACAAGCTGGTTTGGGTGCCGCTTGTCTATATTTTATTTGGTGCCATGCAGCCCGTTTCCACCTATTTTCTTCCGGATATTCTTGCGCACGCCGGTAACCTGCCGGAAGGAGCGCTCATTTCAATTCCGCAGCCTTCGGCTTCCGAAGTAATGGCGCAAACGTTGCAGCAGTTCAACACGATTGGGCTTCTGGTGCTTGCCCTATCGGTTATGGGCAGTATTTCCGCGGAACGCACGAATGGCGTGACCGCGATGATTCTAGTAAAGCCGATCTCGTATCTCTCGTTCGTCTCGGCCAAATGGGCAGCCATGCTGGTCCTTGTCACACTCGCATTCGCAGGCGGCTTCGGCGCCGCATGGTATTATACGGCGGCGCTGTTTGAAACCGTAGACTGGCAGCGCAGTCTCTATGCCTATCTGCTATTCTTGCTCTGGCTGAGCTTTGCGGGTTCGCTCACGCTGCTGTTTAGCGCCTTGCTGCGCAGCGGGGCAGCGGCGGCGGCATGCGCGCTCGGCACAGCGGCCGTGCTCGCGCTGACGGCCTCCGCGTTTCCGCACGCGCTCGCGGCCAGCCCGGGCATGCTGCCGAAGTTTGCCTACGTGCAGTTCGCACCTACGCCAAGCGGGCAAGACAGCCCGTGGCCGGCAGTCTGCGTCGCGATCGGAATCATGGTTGCCATTATGACTATCGCCGCTTGGTCACTGCGTCGTCGTCCGTCACTGGATACGCTATAAATAATAACCATTCTCATCTATTGGACTTCCTTACTGAATTTTAGTAGGATAGAGTAGAGTCATAGAGTATGGTTATTGGTGACAGGAGTGAGACGCTAATGTATAAGCTTGGCCAACGTATCATTATTATGTCGGACTTATTTGAACAGACCCTCCCGGTTGGGGAGTATGGTTATATAATTGCCTATGATCGCAATGCGGATAACGCGTTCGATTATGTGATCCGGGTTCCGAAGGCGAACCGGAATTTCTACGTGCCCGCAGCTGATATCGAGCTGGAGGAAGTGCTGATTAAGCAAGAGGTCGACCGTTTGGAGCGCGAAGCGCTAATCGACTTTGCGCTCGCGACGCACAATGCGGAATTGTTTCACCGCATCATGAACGGCGGGGAAGAACCATTGCAAGAAGAAGATGTCGAGGGCGAACCCCAGACGCGCGAAGAGTTTATTCGCCAAGTCCATCTTAAAGCGTGGATCTAACGCTAGCGTGAACCATGCCTGTCTAAACAGAGAAAGCCCCTATCCGAGTTATCGGATGGGGGCTTTTCATGTTCTAAAGTTACCTGCTTAGCAGCTGGTAGAGGGCCTATCCGCTTATATCGTCCCCGAACATTTTAGTTTCGGCGCTGAGAGTTCGATTTCGGAACTCTCAGCCCCATCTCTTCCGCACCTCGCGGCCCCGCACCCAGCGCTCCACACCCGCACCTGGCCCCGCATCCCGCATCACGCATCCCGCACCTCGCGCCCCGCACTCGGGTCCCGCGCCATCCCAAACAAATAAATGGCACAGGGATAACCCCTGTGCCATTCGTTAAATCCCTAAGCGTCCGTGTCAGGCGAAGCTGCCGCCGATGTACCCGTATCTGCCTTGGTGCCGGCATTTTGCTTCGCAGCTTTACGGTCGATTTTGATCGTATGTGCTTTCTTGTCCATTTTCCCGTTCACGATCCGTGTGGCGATATCCGCTGCTTTGGCGATTTCTTTATCAGCCTCGGCCTGAGTCAGCTTGCCGGCTTTCACCGCGGCGTTCAAATTGTCCACAATGACCTGCTTCTGCGCATCAATTAGCTTCTGAACGTCGATGCCCTTCTCTTTTGCCAAGTCAGCAAGGGACTTGCCTCCGCTCAGCGCAGTCTTCAATTCTTCATTACTAAGACCGAGCACCTTGGCAGATGCACTGAAGTCAGCTGCCCCGGCGTGAATGCCTCGCTTGAACTCCATCTTGAAGTTGCCGCCTCGCTCGCCGCCTTTTCCGAATCCGATGTTATCTTTCAGCGTGGAATCCAGCGATTTATCGAGATTCTCATCGAACGCTTTTTTCTCCTCGGCCTGCTGCTTTTCGAATGCCGCTGTCATCGTCATCTTCAACTGATCCCGCGTGACGCCTTGTTCTTCCGCAATTTGAGCCAATGTTTTACCGGCATCAATCTTCTCCTTCAACGCCTTCATATCCAGCTTGAGCAAATCCAAAACCTCTTGGCTGAAGAATCCGCCGGCACGCACTTTCATCACTTCGCCTTTTCCGCCAAGACCAAACGGTCCTTGCCCGATTACTGCCGTAGATGTAGCCGTGGTAGTGGACTTCGCGCTGTCTGCAGTTGTCGATGTGTTTGTTGCTGCATAGGCGCTAAGTGGAATCATAACCGCGATTGCGGCCGTTAATCCGAGAGCTTTCATCGTTTTGTTCATTACTTGTTCCTCCTTGAATTTAGATGTGCTTGGTTACATTCCCCAGTATGGGCAGGCAACCTTAAAGAAAGCTGAAAGTATCGTAAAAGCTCCATTAGCCCTAGATGAAGTTTTCCTTCACATTTAGTTATTGCCCAAATCTCAATGGTGACGTTATCCTATAACAAAAACATCCAATTCTTGGACAAGCTTGGAAGGGGGGCTTGCATGTCTGCTTACTACTATTTTTTTAAAATGAGAATTTTAACGACGATTGCGTACCGGTTCGAAGTGTTCACCGGTATGGCCTCGAATGCGGTCATGCTGCTTGCGTCTGTATTTCTCTGGAAGGCGGCTTATCGGGGAATCGGTTCCGTGCAAGATGTAAGCCAGGATCAAATGATCGTCTATGCCATTTTAGCCGTTGTGATGGGAGCGGTACTAGCAGTCAATGTTCAAAATGATATGTACTACCGGGTCCGGGAGGGACAAATCGCGACCGATTTCATTAAACCCATCCATCTGCTGGGCATGTTCCTGGCAGAGGACCTTGGCACCACGGTCAGCGCGCTCGTCAATCAAGCTATCCCGCTAATTCTGCTGGCTTCCATTCTGTTTACCCCGCCGACGCCTGTCAGCTTAGTTGCATTTCTACTCTTTATACCAAGCCTGATGCTGAGCTTTCTGCTGCTTTGGCTCATGGGAGCTATTATCGGCATGATCTCGTTCTGGGTCATGGAGCTCGGTAACCTCGGCATCGTCAAGGATGCGATCGTGCGAATCCTGTCCGGCAGTCTGATTCCGATTTGGTTCTTCCCCGGCTGGATGGCGACCACCTCGAGCTATCTTCCTTTCCAGTACATGTACCAAACTCCGCTTTCGATTTATATTGGCAAAATTTCATACGCGCAGGCAGGAACGGCGCTTGTTATTCAAGCGGTTTGGATCGCGGTGCTCGCCTTTATCGCTTACGTAGTGTGGCAGCGTGCCCAGCGTGTCACGCTCATTCAAGGAGGTTAATCCGTCATGGTTACCGCGATTCGTTATCATGCATCTGTCGCTTATTTTTTTGCAAAATTAGCCGTTCAGCGTCAATTGGAATATCCGCTGTTCTTGGTCAGCTGGTTTCTTATGATCCCCCTGCAATATATCAGCGGAGTATGGGTGCTGAAGCTGATGGTGGAGCAGTTTCAAGCGCTGGCCGGTTGGACCTTCCCGCAGCTTGCTTTTCTATACGGATTAGGTCTGCTGAGCCACGGCTTGTCCGTTATATTCTTCATTCAGACCTGGCATATCGATAACATGGTTATTCGCGGTGATTTCGACCGTATGCTGCTTCGCCCCATGAACGTCTTTTTTCAATTTGTCGTCAACTACGTGAACTTTATCGGCTTCATCGATCTCATTCCCGGCTTCCTCATTTTCTTCTATGGCTGTGCTCAGATAGGTTTTGATTGGAATGTAATCAATGTGCTGAAGCTGCTTGGGGTCGTCATCGGCGGGATGTTCATCCGCGCTTCGATCTGTACGATAATGGGCTCGGCAGCATTCTGGACCAAACGCAGCGGCTCGCTAGTTTCACTGACCTTGGCTACGATGGAACGGACGACCATGTACCCGCTCTCTTTATATCCAAGACTGATTCAGCTGGCACTGACCTTCATTCTGCCGATCGGGTTTATCAGCTTCTATCCGGCCTCTGATTTTATCGGTCAAGAGGACGGATTCACATTCCCTGTCGGCCTGGCGATTTGGACTCCGGTTGTCGGACTTCTTATTTTTGCGCTGTGCCATTTTATTTTCCAAAGTGGATTGAAGAGATATGAAAGCGCAGGCTCATAGCGGGTCGCGGACAGAGAGAGAGGATGCGTGCATATGATCGAACTGACGAATGTCGTCAAAGAATACACGGTTATTAAGAAGAAGAGCGGTCTTAGCGGCTCCATTCAGAGCTTGTTCCGGCCGGAGAAAACGATTGTGCGCGGCGTGGATGGGATCAGCTTTCGGATCGAGCCGGGTGAGATGGTTGGTTACTTAGGACCGAACGGAGCGGGCAAGTCGACGACCATTAAGATGCTGACCGGCATCCTTCACCCGACCTCTGGCTCGGTGAGAATCGGCGGTATTTCGCCGCAGGAAAATCGGAAGTCCGTCGTCAAACAGCTTGGCGTCGTCTTCGGACAACGCACGCAGCTTTATTGGGATTTGCGGCTTGGCGAAACGTTCGAGCTGCTGAAACGCATCTACCGAATCGATGACGATACCTTTAAGACGAATTTGGCGATGATGCATGACGTGCTCGGCATCGATCAACTGATCAATACACCCGTACGGCAGTTGTCGCTCGGACAGCGAATGAAAGGCGACTTGGCGGCGGCGATGCTGCATTCGCCATCCGTGTTGTTTCTCGATGAGCCCACCATTGGGCTGGACGTCGAAGCCAAGCAGAATATCAGAACGTTTATCAAAGAAATGAATATGAAGCGCGGCACGACGATTATTTTGACGACGCATGATCTGGATGATGTGGAACAGCTGTGCAAACGTCTGATTGTCATTAATCACGGCAAGGTGGTCGAGGATGGGCCGTTGTCGGAGCTGATTCTGCGCATGGCGCCTTATCGGTTACTTGTGCTCGATCTTAGCCAGCTTCCCGAGCCTTCGGACCTCCGGCATCCGGGTGCGGAGTCAATCAAACAAGAGGGGCTAAAGCTGACCTATCGATTCCACAAAAGCGATATTTCCGCATCCGAGCTGATCAGCGGTTTATCGGCCAAGCTTTCGGTTATCGATCTCAGCGTGAAGGAGCCTGACATCGAGGATATGATTCGGGAAATGTACCGCAGCTCCTCACCCGCTTAAGCGCATTTGCATTCAGCATTCTCATTGAGTTTAAATGCAGGCTTACGTTATAATAGGTAGAATGTGTGCAAAATGGATGGAAAGGACGGGACCATAGACAATGAGCATAACCATCAAAGACGTCGAGCATGTGGCCAATTTGGCCCGACTGGAGCTTTCTGAGCAAGAGAAGGAGCAGTTTACAGGTCAGCTGAATGCGATTCTTAAATATGCCGAGAAGCTGGACGAGCTGCAAACAGACGGCGTGGAACCAACCAGCCATGTGCTGCCGGTTCACAATGTCATGCGTGACGACGTGATTCGCGAGTCGGTTACGAACGAGACTGCACTGCGAAATGCGCCGGATGATGAAGACGGCCAGTTCAAAGTGCCGGCTGTTCTTGAATAATAGTGTGAGGGTTTATACCGAAGGGAGGAACGGCTGTTGGCACTCTTTGACTTACGCCTACAGGAAGTACATAACCAATTAAAGAAGAAAGAGCTGTCGGTAGGCGATTTGGTGGATGCTTCGTATTCGCGCATTGCCGCTACCGATGCTTCCATACAAGCGTTCTTGACGCTGAATGAAGAAGGCGCACGCGCTGCGGCAGCTGAGCTGGACAGCGCTTTGGCAGCTGGCGGAGAGCAAGGGCTGCTGTTCGGATTGCCGGCCGGCATCAAGGATAACATCGTGACGGAAGGCTTGCTCACGACTTGTGCGAGCCAATTTCTGCGCAACTACGATCCGATCTATAGCGCAACCGTAATGAAGAAACTTAAAGCAGCTCAATCGGTTACGATCGGTAAGCTAAATATGGACGAGTTCGCAATGGGCGGCTCCAACGAAAATTCGAGCTTTCATCCAACGCGCAATCCGTGGAATACGGATTATGTACCGGGCGGCTCGAGCGGCGGCTCTGCAGCATCCGTTGCGGCAGGACAAGTCTACTTCGCTCTTGGCTCCGACACCGGCGGTTCGATCCGTCAGCCGGCGGCATACTGCGGTATCGTGGGTTTGAAGCCCACTTACGGCCTGGTTTCGCGTTTTGGTCTGGTAGCGTTCGCTTCTTCGCTCGATCAAATCGGTCCACTGACGAAGAACGTTGAAGACTCTGCTTATGTACTGCAAGCCATTGCAGGCTACGATGCAGGGGATTCCACTTCGGCTGACGTTGAGATTCCGGACTATGTCGGCGCATTAAACGGCGATGTCAAAGGACTTCGCATCGGTGTGCCGAAGGAATACCTTGGACAAGGTATCGATCCGAAAGTCAAAGAAGCGGTGCTTGCCGCACTGAAACAATTCGAGAGCCTCGGCGCAACATGGGAAGAAGTATCCCTGCCGCATACGGAATACGCGGTGGCGACTTACTATCTGCTCGCTTCATCCGAAGCATCGTCCAACCTTGCTCGTTTTGACGGCGTCCGTTATGGCGTTCGTGCCGAGAATCCGGATAATTTGCTTGAGCTTTACCGCAAATCCCGCAGCCAAGGCTTCGGACCGGAAGTGAAGCGCCGTATTATGCTCGGGACTTATGCGCTGAGCTCCGGCTATTATGATGCGTATTATTTGAAGGCTCAGAAAGTGCGCACGCTGATCAAACAAGATTTCGACAACGTGTTCCAGAACTTTGACCTCATCATCGGGCCGACTGCGCCTACTCCTGCTTTCCGTATCGGCGAGCAAGTTGGCGACCCGCTCACCATGTACTTGAACGATATTTGCACCATTCCGGTCAGCCTTGCCGGTATCCCGGCAATCAGCGTACCTTGCGGTTTCGCGGACGGTCTGCCTATTGGCTTGCAAATTATCGGCAAAGCGTTCGATGAGCGCACGGTGCTTCGCGCCGCGCATGCATTCGAGCAGCATACTGAGCATCATAAACAGCGTCCGCAGCTATAATTCTCGGATGCCAATCAAGCAGGAGGGCTAAACGATGTTTGAACCGAACACTTACGAAACGGTTGTCGGGCTGGAAGTGCATGTTGAGCTCCATACGAAGAGTAAAATCTTCTGCGGTTGCTCCACCTCCTTCGGCGCCCCGCCGAATACCCATACATGTCCGATCTGTCTCGGACACCCAGGCGTGCTGCCGGTATTGAACCGTCAGGCGCTTGAATTCGCGATGAAAGCCGCAATGGCGCTCAACTGCCAAATTGCCGACATCAGCAAATTTGACCGCAAAAACTATTTCTACCCGGACTCTCCGAAAGCGTACCAGATCTCGCAATATGACAAACCGGTCGGCGAGCATGGCTGGATCGACATCGAAGTGAACGGCAAGACCAAGCGCATCGGCATTACGCGCCTCCACTTGGAGGAAGATGCGGGCAAGCTGACTCATGTTGAAGGCGGCTTTGCATCGCTGGTCGACTTTAACCGTGTCGGTACGCCGCTTGTCGAGATCGTTTCCGAGCCGGATATTCGGACGCCGGAAGAAGCGAAGGCTTACCTGGAGAAGCTCAAAGCCATCATGCTCTACTGTGAAGTATCCGATGTGAAGATGGAGGAAGGCTCGCTGCGCTGCGATGCCAACGTCAGTCTGCGTCCTTACGATCAAGAGCAGTTCGGCACACGTGCCGAGCTGAAGAACATGAACTCCTTCCGCGGTGTTCAGCGTGGTCTCGAGTATGAGCAAATGCGCCAAGCTGATATTCTCGACAGCGGCGGCAAGGTCGTTCAGGAAACGCGCCGCTGGGACGAAGCGCAAGGCAAAACGTTCTCGATGCGGAGCAAGGAAGAAGCGCATGACTATCGCTACTTCCCGGATCCTGACCTTGTGCAGATCCACATCGATGAAGAGTGGAAGGCACGTGTCCAGGCATCCATTCCGGAGCTGCCGGATGCGCGCCAAGCTCGTTATACTGCTGAATTCGGTCTCCCATCCTACGATGCGGGTGTTATCACTTCGTCTAAGAAGCTGGCTGATTTCTTCGAGGAAAGCCTCCAATATACGAAGGATGCGAAGGCCGTATCCAACTGGATCATGGGCGATCTGCTAGGCTACTTGAATGCCGGCGGCTTAGAACTGGAAGACATCAAGCTGACAGGTCAAGGACTCGGCGAGATGATCGGTCTGATGGAGAAGGGCACGATCAGCAGCAAGATCGCCAAAACCGTCTTTAAAGAAATGCTCGAAACAGGCAAACGTCCGCAGCAAATCGTGGAAGAGCAAGGCCTTGTTCAAATTAGCGACGAAGGTGCAATCGCAGAAGTGGTTGACCGCATCGTAAGCGGCAATCCGCAATCCGTCGAAGATTTTAAAGCCGGCAAAGAGAAAGCCATCGGGTTCTTGGTTGGCCAGGTTATGAAAGAAACGAAGGGCAAAGCGAATCCCGCGCTTGTTAACAAGCTGTTGCTTGATCGTTTGAATCAATAACAAGAAGAGGCATGTCCGGCATACCGCGGACATGCCTCTTTTGCTGCGGGAAATTATGATACAATATTTGTAATCCAGAACAGCCGGGAGGTGCCATCCATCTCATGCGTGAATCATCTCGAAGTACATTATTAGCGTCGCTGCTCGCGTTTCTTGTGCCAGGCGGCGGACATCTTGCGCTGGGACGGCATTTAACAGGCATGCTGCTGCTGCTAGGCACACTGACCGACATCGCGGCAATGATTCGCTTTGCCGATGAAGGCGGAGGGAAATACGCGCTGCTCATCATCTTTTTAGGCTTGGCGCTGCCGTTCTTTTGGTTCTACAGTGTTTTCGATACGCTCCAACTGGCGGCCAAACAGCGAGAAGCTGCAACGAGTTCAGCTGTGGAAGAATCGCCGCGTTTAGGAATCGGTACGATTGTGCAAGCCATTGCTGTCATTGGACTTGCCTTTCTGTTGCTTGTGTTTGTCCAAGCACCTGTCGTCTTTCAATCGATCGTAGATACGATAGGTACCTACGCACCGGGAATTGGTTTTATCATACTGGCGATCGTATTTGCGTCAAGGAGGAATAGTGCGATGTTTAAATTGGGGAGATTCACTGCGGCGGCAGTGATGATCACGGTAGGAGCATTATTGCTCTGGGACCAAGTTCGCGATCGCAATGATATGGAGCTGATCGGGCGATGGTGGCCCGCTGCTTTTGTCCTACTGGGCATTGAAGTCGTTATTATGAGTCTTGTGTATCGCACAGCTTCCAAACGACCGTCCTTTGATCTCGGAGGCACGTTTCTTGCTGCACTTATAGCGGTTACCGCTTTTGGTGTGACGCAGTTCGCTTCGATGCCATTTCGCTGGCTGGACGAATTTAAGGTTAATTTGACCGGAACCAGTGCCTATGGGGAAGAGAAGGGATTCCGTTACGCTAAGGAAATCATACACGCTCCAATTACGTATGATACAAGAGTTATCGAGATTGTGAATCCCAATGGCAAAGTTACCGTCAAGAAGGGGAACGTGAGCGAGCTGACGGTCGAATCTGTGATGTGGGTAGATGCAGCCGAACAAACAGAAGCGGATGATACAGCCAGCAAGTCTGAAATTACGGTCAGCGGCGAGGATGAGCTGAAAATCGAGGCAAAAGGCCATCCGTATGGTGCTAATGGTGATCGTGTGCCGCGTATGAATATAGTAGTAACCGTACCTGCTGAGTCTGCGTTTGGGAAGCTCATCCCAGTAGAGACAACAAATCCTGCTGAGTCGACAGGCACCGACGAATCGGCAGATGATTCACATGCGAACACTTCCGAATTGACTGACCAAACTCCTGCAGTAGACGAATCTACAGGTGCAGGACAGTCCGAAAATGATTCGACCAGTCCGCAGATCGCGTACCTCCAATCCGAGATTGCGATTCAAATTGTGAACGGATCTGTTGATGTAACAGGATTATCCTTACCTGGAGGACTAAGCATCAAGGCGACAACCGGTTCTATCGCACTGCATGGGCTGACAGGCTCGGTGAAGGCGGAAACGAAGAATGGCGGCATCGATGTATCAACACTGACAGGCGATGCGAAGCTGAGCACCTACAACGGAGATGTCAAAGCAGGTTATGTGACTGGCGCAATAGAAGCTTCCACACTTAGCGGCAGTATCAACTTGCAGCAAGTTACAGGCGATATCGATACGGATACGAAGAACGGGGAGATCGTCATTAAAGAAGGGACCGGTGCGATCAAAGCGGATACCCTCAATGGTGATATCCGAATCGCGAGCTCCCAAGTCGGCGGCGACTGGGACATCGACAGCTCCATCGGCGAGATCACGGTATCGCTTCCCCTATATGGCAATTACTCTGTCAACGGTTCGGCTACGTTTGGCGAAGTATCCAGCGATTTACCGCTGACGATCAGTAAGAAAACGATCCGTGGCAGCATCGGAACAGCGAATTACAGGATCAATATAGATGCGAACAGCAGCATTCAGGTAAATCGTTACAAATGATAAAATGATTCCCGCTTTCATTGACAAAACGAAAACGATCCACGTACAATGGTTCTAACAAAAGCAGAAAGGACGTGTTGGGCATGGGTGCGACCGTTGAGCAGGCGCTTGAACAATTAAAAAGTACCGGCGTACGAATGACCCCGCAGCGTCATGCAATCTTAAGCTTTCTCATGCATTCCATGACTCATCCCACTGCTGACGAAATTTATAAATCACTTTCGCCATCTTTTCCCAGTATGAGTGTGGCGACCATTTATAATAATCTCAGGCTGTTTGTCGATGCGGGCTTGCTTCGCGAATTGACCTACGGCGATGATTCAAGCAGATTTGATGCCGACCTGACCGATCACTATCATGCCATTTGCCGTTCATGCGGCACGATCGTTGATTTTGACTATCCGCCTCTAACGGATGTGGAAGCAGCGGCTTCCAAAGAAACAGGCTTTAAAGTAGAGGGGCATCGGATGGAAATTTATGGATATTGCGCAGATTGCTCCGCGCGGCACACTAATTAACAAACGATGATTGAAAGACAAATAAACGCGCAGGGGTAGAGGAAGCTCGCCATCATGCGCGTTTTTTATTTGAAGAGAGCCCACATCAGTGGATTAGCTTAATTTGGAGAGGAGCGCTTCACAAGTGGAAACCGTACGAATGCGGCCAAGACGACAAAGCGGCGGCTGGTTGAAATGGGTAGTACTAACCAGCGGAATCGTAGCTGCAGCAGCAGGCATGTGGTTGGGATGGCAGCGTCTTGCCCCTAATAATACAGAAGTTAAACCGGAATACGGTGCAGCGCACCCGATACTGTTTCATGGCCAAGTGGCCGAAGGCAACGCACTTGTCAACCAAGATATCATTAGTCTGCCCTTGAGCTTCATACATGATCAGCTGGGACTTAAGGAAGAAGTGTATTATGAAGCCAAGACCGGCTCGATCGTTCTAACGAACGCGAATAAAGTGCTGCGGATGAAAACAAACGCCTTAACGGCTACCATCAATAAGAAACCTTATCCGCTGCGCATCGCGGCACAGGTGAAGGACGACGCCGTCTACTTGCCGATCACGCCGCTCGAAGAGCTTTATGGACTTCATGCCGAATATAATGCGCAGGACGATATTATCACCATTTTGCGTGCGGGAGATGCGGTTCAACGCGGAGTCGTACATGACGATGCGGACATCAGACGCGGACCAACCATTAAGGAGCCGATCGTAGATCGCCTCGCGAATACCGATATCGTGCGCATTTGGGGAGAGAAGCAAGGCTGGTACACGGTTCAGAGTACAGATGGTGTTTTGGGCTATGTCCGGAAACAGGATATTGAACTAACGGAAACCGAACAAATTAAACAGCGGATGGAGTCGGCACCATTCACAGCATGGAAAGTCGTCGGCAGCAAAATCAATCTAACATGGGAAGCCGTCTACGAGAAAGCACCGGACACTGATAAAATCAGCGAGATGCCCGGTGTGAACGTCGTTTCGCCGACATGGTTCGAGCTTCTGGACGGCGAAGGTAATATTAGAAGCAAAGCGGATATGCACTATGTAAAATGGGCTCAGAACAGAGGCATGCAAGTGTGGGCGGTATTCAGCAACGGTTTCGAACCGGAGCGGACGACCGCTGCATTAGCGAAGGCCGACACTCGCTTGCAGATGATTCATCAGCTTGCAGCTTTTGCGCAGATGTACAAGCTGAAAGGGATCAATCTTGATTTTGAAAATGTGAATACGTCAGACAAAGCGAACCTGGTTCAATTTGTTCGTGAACTGACGCCGATCATGCATGAGCAGAATGTCGTCGTATCGATTGACGTAACGCCTAAGTCGAACAGTGAAATGTGGTCGTTGTTCCTTGATCGCGGGGCACTGGGTAAAGTGGTCGATTATATGATGATCATGGCCTACGATGAGCATTGGGCTTCCAGCCCTACATCAGGCTCGGTAGCGTCATTACCATGGACCGAGCAGTCGCTTTCGAGGATTATCGAAGAGGATGGGGTGCCGGCAAACAAAATCGTATTAGGCATGCCGCTGTATGCCCGGCTATGGACAGAGAAGAAAGACGATTCCGGCAAGGTCAAAGTAAGCTCGAAGGCGCTCGGAATGGAAACCGTAAAGTCGATTATTAACGAACGCCAGCTTAAGCCGACCTTTGACGCTGATTCCGGACAGAATTACGTGGAATACGAGGATGACGGCGCGCTGCAGCGAATTTGGATCGAAGACGGACTTTCTATAAAGGCAAGAACCGCATTAGCGAAGAAGTACGGTATTGCCGGCGTTGCAACATGGCAGCGTCAATTCCAATCCGATGATATTTGGGCAATCATTCATCAATCCCTAACTAAGCTTCCCTAATCATAATGCAAAAACGCCCTTCGCCGGCTGAAACCGGTCGAAGGGCGTTTCTATTATGGCATTCTAGGCTTGGGGCTGAGTGATTTCTTCTTTATCTTCCGAATCATCCAGGTCAGTTGCCTGATTAGGATCCAGCGTCAGCTTTGTTTTGCAATACATACAGCGGTCTGTTTTGCCGAGCATCTTCGTGTGTCTGCCGCATTCCGGGCAATTCAAGATAACAGCGCTTGTGGACAGCATGCCGGCCCAGAAGTAAATGCCTACGCTTGCCAGCATGGCGATCATACCAATGACCATAAAGATGCCTGCGAATACTTTACCGGCTTGTCCCCAGAAAACAATCCCGGCCGTACCCAGTATCATTAGACCCATTCCAAACAGTGTGAACATAAGGCCCCAGAGCCGAAATTCATTGATTTTACTCGATTTTCCGAACATATCACAAATCCTTTCTGACATTTACGTACGGTTTTCTAAGACCATAGGCAGGAAAACCTGCGTACATTGTCGAACAAGAGTATAAACAACTGCGAAATCATTATAGCTTAAACAACAGCATGAAGCTATATGGGGGATAGACCGTGGAACATATAAAGGCACATTTTAAAACATTTTTTGAACATAATGAGGCGTTGATCAGTTTAGCAGCCATCGAGAATCCGGTTCCGTATAATCCGATGATCGACGGATTGGATCTGTTGATTCTGGTTGTTTCTACGCAGAACGATCCGAACCGAGGTATCGAACTTGTACGCATCGGCGAAGATCGGGTGCAAATCCGAACCGTAACACCTGCAATGCTGGAGCAATGGACAGCAGGCGGCGAGAACCGCAGTATCATACAATGGCTTGTTCGGGGGGAGATCCTGGTGGATCGAGACAATTACTTGTTCAACCTCAGGGAAAGCTTGCTTTCTTTCCCGGCATCCTTGCGCGGACAGAAGGAATTGGTGGAGTTCTCGCATTTCATTCGTTCTTATCTGCAGGCTAAGCAGGATTTGCAGGACAACAATTTGCTTGATGCTTACTCCAATGTACTAACGGCTCTTCATCATTGGGCGCATATTGCGTTTATTGAAGAAGGCGTACATCCGGAGCTGACGGTTTGGCGCCAGATGAGGCGGTTCAATCCCGGCATCTATAAACTATATGAAGAGCTTACCATTTCGCCGGAATCGCTCGAGAAGCGGGTACAGCTGGTATTGCTGGCTTGCGAGTTCTCGGTTATGAGCAAAATGAAATCGTCCTGCGGACTGCTGTTCTCCATTCTTGGCAGTCGTGAAGAGCCGTGGAGCGTGATGGAGCTGCAAACTCATCCGTACCTGATGGACTTGCATATGGATTTGTCTCTGCTTCTTCAGAAGCTGGTCATGCGCGGCTATATTCGAGAGGTTGCTTATATGCCGCTGCTGGGGGATACAGAAGCATTGGAGCTGCGATATCACAGCGTTTCTTAGATGGATCGATCGCGGGCAATAGGCCCGCGATTTTTTTTGTGAATTAAGCTTGACGTACTGTGCTGGCATATGATAAATTCTTTATTACCGCCTCCGAGGCAAACATGAAACAGCTTCATGCTGGCAAGCGAGTAAGAAAAAAGAAATAAAAAAATGCTTGCAATTGAATGACCGGATGTGATATATTAATCAAGTCGCCGCTGAGACATAGGCGCACAAAACACGAAGTATTTGTTCTTTGAAAACTGAACAATGAGCGACCAGTCAAATGGTCATAAATCGCGAAACGAACGTTTCGCAAAGCTAGTTTTTTGAATGAGCTACCAAGCGAATTCTTAAAAATGGCCAAGCCCTCGGGCTTACCACTTTTATGGAGAGTTTGATCCTGGCTCAGGACGAACGCTGGCGGCGTGCCT
>NZ_JAGKSP010000010.1 GCF_017942085.1 Paenibacillus lignilyticus | reverse complement strand
GAGTCGCATTTTCCAACTCTCAGCATGCGTAGGCGACGAAACGGAGCCACTTTCTGCGCTGAAAGTCGGATTACTCAACTCTCGAAGCAAATTTGTGTCCATTTGTACGCTGAGAGTCGCATTTTCCAACTCTCAGCATGCGTAGGCGACGAAACGGAGCCACTTTCTGCGCTGAAAGTCGGATTACTCAACTCTCGAAGCAAATTTGTGTCCATTTGTACGCTGAGAGTCGCATTTTCCGACTCTCAGCATGCGTAGGCGACGAGAGTACGACGCTTTCTGCGCTGAGAGTTCCATTTCCGAGCTCTCGACGCAAATTTGCGGCCTTTTGAACGCTGAGTGTCGCATTTTCCGACTCTCAGCCTACGGAGGCGGAAAGTGAGGTGCATCCTGCTCTGAAAGTCAGCAAAAAGACCGCCGACACTTACAATCGATTGGCGGCCTTAAGCCCGGCATCTTACCCACGCTAATTTCTTAACTTCGTTCGTCCGATCCGCAAGAGAATATAAGTTCGAAATTTTCACAAACTGTTTGGTAGTTATTTGCGGGCTTGTCATACTCGCTTCCATAATAGTTAATTCAACACTATCATTACAACCAAATGACAGAGGAGCCCTCTTACCAGAAGGCCCCTCTCTCACTTTATATTGAATTTGCTTAACAACCCCCGCTATTCCTTCACGCTTCCAAGCACGATCCCTTTCATGAAGAACCGTTGCAGAAACGGATACACCATCAGGATCGGCAGCGCGCCGAGGAAGATCTGCGCCGCCTTGGCGGTCCGGTCGTTCACCTCGGTAAGCGACTTCATGTCCGCCGAGGACATCAGCGTCAGATCCCGGTTGATCACGACCGTCTGCAAGTAGCTTTGGAGCGGATAGTGATCCGGCGAGTTCATGAAGATGAGCCCGTCAAACCAGGAATTCCAATGGTTAACCGTGGCGAACAACGTAATCGTCGCCAGCGCCGGCAGCGACAGCGGAAGGTAGATCCGCCACAATGTCGTCCAGTGACCCGCGCCATCCATGAACGCCGCTTCCTCCAGCTCCTTCGGCAGCCCGCGGAAGAAGTTCAGCAGCAGAATCACGTTGAACACCGGTACGGCGCCGGGCAGGATCATCGCCCAGATACTGTCCATAATGCCCGTGTATTTGATCGTCATATAGAGCGGGATCAGACCGCCGCTGAATAGAATCGTAATGACGAACACCCACGCATAGAACGTCCGCATCGGAAATTTCTTCGCTTCCTTCGCAAGCGGATAGGCAATGAGCACGGTAAGCAGCATGTTGACCGGAATACCGAGTCCGACTCGCTTCAAGGTAACGAGAATGGATTTGAAGAACGCCGGCTTATGCAGCACGTATTCATAGGAGCTTAACGAGAACTGCACCGGCCACAGCTTGACGTAACCGGCCTGAGCAGCCGCGCTTGAACTGAACGAAATCGCAAGGACGTGTATGATTGGCAAAATACATAATATACCGAGACAGGCAAGAAAGACGTAGTTAAAGGATAGAAACAATCTGCGGCTAAACGTGTAATACTCCAGCACTCCCGCCCTCTCCTCTCATCAGAAAATACGATAATTGGCGAATCGATAAGCCAAATAGTAGGACAACGATATGCTGAGAAGCGAGACAACCGATCTAAACACGCCTACCGCCGTTGCAACCCCGTACTGCGCATCGATCAAGCCGATCCGATAGACGAAGGTATCGATGATATCCCCTGTCTCATACACCTGCGGGCTATATAAATTAAACACCTGATCAAACCCGGCGTTCAGCACATTTCCTAAGCTTAAGGTCATTAACAGAATAATAATCGGCGCCATCCCCGGCAGCGTCACATGCAGCGTCTGCTTCCATCTGCCCGCACCATCGACGATTGCCGCTTCATATAAGGTTGGATTAATACTCGTTAATGCCGCTAAATAGACAATCGTATTAAAGCCGAACTCCTTCCAGGTATCCGTGGCAACCAGCACATAACGAAACCAGTTATTATCCCCGAGAAAATAAATCGGCTCGATGCCGACCCACCCCAGCACTTGATTGACAATCCCGCTCGTCGGCGACAAAATATCGATGAGAATCCCGCCGAGAATGATCCACGACAGAAAGTGAGGCAAATACACAACCGTCTGTATGCCGCGTTTGAATACTTCCTTACGCACCTCGTTCAGCAGCAGTGCAGTCACGATCGGCGCGATCAGGCCGGCAATAATTTTCATAATGGCGATGAGAATCGTATTCCAAACAATCTGCTTGGACTCCGGCATTTCCATTACATAGCGGAAGTTATCGAATCCAACCCATTTGGAGTTAATCACGCCTATGGCGGGCTTGAACTTCTCGAACGCAATGACAAGTCCTAACATTGGACCGTAGCTGTAAATCAGTATAAGGATGAGACCCGGCAAAATCATCAAGTGCAGCGGAAGCGTTCCGCTCCAATTTTTCCGCAACAAAGCGTTCCCTCCCTGCCCTGTTTAGTCAAAAAACGGGGGAAGACGTCGCTTCCCCCGCCCAGCTTACCCTCATGCACCCTGCACGAGCTTACTTATTCTTCGCCCAATCGTTGACTTCTTGCGTAATTTCATCGCCGCCGAGCTTCTTCCACTCTTCAACGAATTTATCGAACGTATCGATCGAATCGCCCATGATGATCTTCGTGAACGTCTCCAGCTCTCTCTTCTGCAGGTTCGACTCTTTCTCAACCATGGCAGGCGTTGGAGCACCGTAGAACTCCGTCAGCTTGAGCGCTTTGCCGTTGACGTATTGATCAATGACTTTGAACGAGCCTTCTTTGCCGAAGATGCGCTCATACGCCCAGTTCAGCGGTTCTTTGCTCGATCCGTCCAGCCAAGAAGCGATTTTATCATGGTTATCCTTCTCTTCCGGATTAAGAGCGGATGTATCTTTGCTGTCCAGCGCAGCCGTTACATGGAGGTAGATATCCAGGTTTTTACGAGCCGGCCATGCTTGGAACGGCATGTTTTTGAATTTCTCGAAGCCATCGCCCGTAAAATATTTCGCGTAATTCTCAGGCGTTGTTGTTTCTCCCCAGCCTGTTTCTACGAACAGATTGATCATCTTCAGCAGCGCTTCCGGATGTTCGGCACCCTTCTTCACGACAAAATATTGGCCGACAGAGAAGCCGACTTGCGGCGTAACCGGTTGATCATCTGCAGAAACGAGCGGATAGGACTGCCACTGCGCATTCGGATCTGTTTTCTTATTGTCTACGAGCGGCCACAGCGGATTCCACATCTGGCCGAACTGCATGCCGATTTTGTTCGAAGTCGTCAATTCCGCTTCTTTACCGCCGTCTTTAACGCCGAACTCTTTGTCAATTTGACCCTTCTTGTAGAGCTCTTGCAGAACAGCCAGCGCAGTCTTCATCTCAGGCTGAATGCTGCCATAGACAAGATTGCCGCTTGCGTCTTTGATCCATGTTTTCGGATAGGCGTGGTAGCTGTTCAAGAGGCCTGTGATATCAGCGAAGCCGCCGTACAGGTCTTTGTTCATCGCGATGCCGTACGAATCCGCCTTACCGTTTCCGTCCGGATCCTGCTTCGTGAAAGCTTCGGAGATGGCAAGCACATCAGCCATCGATTGCGGCGGCTGCAAGCCAAGCTTGTCGAGCCAATCCTTGCGAATCCAGATCATGCCCGCTCCATCCATGGAAGAGCCGGTGTTCGGGATCGCCATCAGCTTGCCGCCAAATGTGGCTGAAGCGAGTGCGGCCGGTCCGTCTTGATTGAGAATTTCCTTGAGGAAAGGCGATGCGTATTTCTCATAAATAGCGGTCAGATCTTCAAGCTCATCGGCTTCCTGCAGCTGCTTAAGCTGCTTGGCGTTTACCGGAATGAACGCCGGCAAGTCGCCCGAGGCGATGGACACGTTCATCTTCTGCTCGCCTTGGCCCCCCGGCTGATCGCCGCTGACGACCCAGTCGTATTTCACGGTAATGCCAAGCTTCTCTTGGAGCGCTTGCGTCCACATGTTATTGTCGATCGTCTGACCTTCCATGAACTTGAACGTATCGTTGATGACACGTACGCTCGTAATGTTGATTGGCGGATCATACTTGCCGAAGTACGGATCAGGCTCCGCCGCAGGCGCAGGCTCATTCGTATTGGCATTCGCACTGTTGTCCGTATCTGCCGTATTCGTCGATGTATTGGTTTGTTCATTCCCTGTGGAATCGGAAGTATTCTTGTTGTTGTTGTTATTTCCCGAACTGCAAGCGGTTACAAAAACAAAAATAAAAGTCATAAGCAGAACCGCAGTCCATTTGAATGGCTTTCGCATTCCCCTAACCTCCCTTTTATTTTGCAAGCTTCCTACTCCTTCAGTATAGAATGACGGCACTTTGCTTCACTATGGAACAATCTATAGATTCGTGGTCTCCTGTATAGGTAATCGCGCGGAAGCGGGGACAGGCGTGCGGAAATTCAGAAAACCTGCCCCCTTCCGCGCAGACCGCTACTCTCTTGCCCGATATTCCTGCGGAGTGAGCTGAATCCGTTTCTTGAAGAAGCGGATAAAATAACCCGAGGTCTCGAAACCGACCTTGTCGGCAATCTCGTGAATTTTGAGCGGAGTCGCAGTTAACAGCTCTTTCGCCTTCTCCAGGCGCAGCTCGGCGATGTATTCGGACAGGTTCGTGCCTGTCTGCTGTTTATAGAGAACCGACAAGTAGGCAGGGTTAAGGTAGACAATCTCGGATAAGCTCGTAAGCGACAGATCGCCGGCCAAATTCCCCCGTATATATTGATGCAGCCGCGCAATCAACTGGTGAGTCCGTTCATGCTGGATGGATTTGCGCCTTGCGTAGATTGCGGATGTCGTCTGAAGCAAGTACCTCAGCGCAGCCTCACGCGATTGATGGGCGGAGAGGTTCATCAGATCATCCATAATTGCGGCATCCATGCGGCCTTCCCCACCCTGCGTCAGTTGACTGAGCAGGAGATTGGCAATGGCATAGTAGACAAGCGCATATTCGGCATATTGAGTAGGCAGCGCGGTATAGCTCTTAATCGCTTCAGCGAAAGCCTCTTCGGTACCATCCTCCAGCAGACGCTCCAGCTGCAGCGTTATTGTTCGCAGTGGCGGCAGGGCAGCCTCAGGAGCAACTCCTTCCTCACGCTGATCTAAGATCAGCAGCATCCGATCCCGTGTACCGAGTCCGACGACCAGCCTTTTCTTCATCTGCTCGTATACGCGCGGCAATTGCTCCCAACCCGCGGGCTGTGCGCCGCAAATAAGCGATACAGGCAGGTGAAGCAGCCGATCACAGGTTTGCTGGATCGATTCCATCGTGCCCTGTACGAAGCTGACGGTCTCGCGCCAAGTCTCGCTTTGCTCGCCGGTTTCCGCTGATGGCTGCAAGAGGCAAACAAAGTGGTGCATATCCGTGCTCGCGGTGAATACGGCTAACGGCGCATAGTATTCCGCGGCAATATTTTGGACGGCATAGAGCATTAAAGCCCGGTCGTGATAGCTGCCTTCGCCCCAGCGGTCGATCCGTCCGATGAGCGCAATGATCGGCGCATCGCCTCGCAGCGGAATATGCAGCTCCTGCAGCTTCTCTTCCGTCACCGCAGGTTGCGCCGCATTCGACTCCAGCACCGCCATCAGCCAATCCCGGTGCAGCAAGGGCAGCGCGCGGCTCAATTGGTCTTTGGCTTGCAGCATAAATTGCTGGCTCTGCGACTCCGCGGCCAGACTATCGATCGCCTTGCGAATGCTGCGAATGATCGCCTCGTCGCCTTCGGTTTTGAGAATATAGTCAATGGAGCCTGTCCGAATGGCAAGCTGGGCGGTTTCCAGGTTGTGAATGCCGGTGAGGAAAATAACCTTGCAGCGCGGCCACTGCGCCACGATCCGCTGCTGGAGCTCAAGTCCCGTCATGCCCGGCATTCGCACATCGCTAAGCACGATGTCGATCTTCGTCCGCGTCAGCCACTCGAGCGCCTCCTCCGGGGAGTAAGCGCGATAGATGTCCAGCTCCAAACCCGGCGTGTCCTCGATCATTTCATAGAGGCCGTCCACCGTGAATCTCTCGTCATCCACAATCAATAAGCGGTTCATCCTTTGTACCCTCCTCCCTCGGAATCGTCATCGTCACTTTGAGGCCTCGTTCCTCCCCCAAACTGAGCGTCAAACCGCCGCCCCCGTACTTGATAATAATGCGCCGGTGGACATTAAGCAGACCGGTATGCTCTGTGGGCTGCGCTTTGTCGAGCAAGCTCAACTGCAGCTCGCGCAGCTTCTCCTCATCCATGTTTTCCCCGTTGTCGGTTATGGAAATCTCGATCGCCCCGGGTTTCGTGCTGAACTCGACTGTTATTAAACCATTCCTTCGCTTATGCTCCAAGCCATGGTTATAAGCGTTCTCGATGATCGGCTGGACGATGAGACGAGGAACCGGGAACGCGCGCAGCTCCTCAGGCACCTCCTCAAACTCCACCATAATCCGCTCCGAGAACCGGATCGATTGAATTTCCGCATACGTGCGGGCATGATGAATCTCGCTGGCCAGCGGCACCTCATCCGAGCCGTCGCGCGTAATGTATTGAAAATATTCACCCAAATGCTTCGTGAAATAAATAACGTTATCATGATCCCGCTGCTGTGCCATCCGGTACAGAATAAAATAGCTGTTGTACAGAAAATGCGGGTTGATCTGCGACTGCAAATGACGCAGCTCTGCCAGGCGGGCCAGGTACTGCTGCTCATACACTTCATGGACAAGCACGTCAAGCTGCTTGACCATGCCGTTAAACTGCCCGTACAAATAACCGAATTCATCCTGCAGCGGGTAATGGACCTCCAGATTGAACTGCCCCTGCTCGATGCGCCGGAAAGACCGGACGAGCCGTTTTAACGGTTGATGAATAATGAGGTAAATACTGTAGGAGAACAACAGCACCAGGAAGACGGACATGGCAGAGAGCACATAGAACCAGAACCGGTAGACCTGCAGCGATGCGTTCACTTTGTTCGCGGGGACATACATCAGCAAAGTCATGTCGAGACGCGAAGAATGGTTGGAGACCACCAAATAGGATTGGTCCTTCCATTCCACCGACTGCAGCTTGCCTTCTTCCGACGTCGCTTCCTCGTGCTGAAAATCATGAATGAGCTCTTCATCCACCGCGTCCGAACCGCCGGTAATGAGAAAAGGCTGCTTGTTCCCAACGAGCGCCGTATGGCCGCCTTCATTCGTAAACTCCTGCAGCACCTTGCTTAATTCAGGCCGCGAAATTTCAATGGCAAGCAGGAAGACCGGACTTCTTCGGCTTGAGATAGCCGGGTCGGGATATGGAATACTAATGAAGAGCCGATCCTTCCACAATAGAAAAGGAGACTCGAACCGATTCGTCGACTTGCTCAGCGCGACGAACTGCGCTTCATCGAAGTTTCCGATGACGTTGGCATTCGCAGACACGGTACGGTTCATGGCGGGGATGAAGGCAATGGCATTATTCACGAACTTACTGGATTTCTGAAGGGCATCCAGACGGCTCTTCAGCCGAAGCTGCGCCTGCATCTTCTCGATTTCAGACATCACCTCGGAGGAGGAGGACAGTTTAAGCAAATCATCGTCATTGACATATTCCTGCAGCTGCCGAATGGCACTGTCGATGTCGAATTCCAGCATGTTCATATATAAGGAGGTCCGCGATACTAGAGAGTCTGTGATTTCTTTCTGGACGTGGGAGGAGCCGGTTTCGTTCATTTTCCAGCTGATGATGTAGAGCGGTGTAAGCGTAACAAGGAAAGTGAGGACAAGCTTGGGCAAAATGGACAGCGAAGCGATACGTTTCAGGATATTCAGCAGCATTGCCACCCCCGGCATAGTAGTTGCTTCTATCAGGCAGGAAACGCTACACCTAGGATGGGCACGCATGGATGACTGGATCAGGAGGCGTATGCTACATAATTCTTCACATATCGCCAATTACCTCCCCGACCCATTGATGTATAATCGTTATTAACTTGTAATTAGTTAGCAGCTTGAATAAATTCTGAGGGTGTTCCATAATAAAGAGATCGACGACGTACCACGCACACAAATCGCGAAGAAACAGGAGGTCATCTTAACAATGACTGATTCTATAAAAGTTCCTCTGTCTGTATTAGATTTAGCATCGGTTATCGATGTCGGGACGCCGGCGGATGCGTTCCGCAATACGCTGGACCTCGCGCGCCATGCCGAGCGGCTTGGCTACAACCGCTATTGGCTTGCCGAGCACCATAACATGGCGGGCATAGCAAGCTCGGCCACCTCGGTCGTCATCGGCTACGTAGCCGGCGGCACGAAGCGAATTCGCGTCGGATCCGGCGGTATCATGCTGCCGAACCATTCGCCGCTTGTCATTGCCGAGCAATTCGGCACGCTGGAGTCGATGTACCCGGGGGCGCATCGATCTTGGCCTTGGCCGCGCACCCGGCTCCGACCAGACGACGGCTCGCGCGCTTCGCCGCGATCTGGCTTCGAACGGGCAGGAGTTCCCGGAGCTGCTTGCCGAGCTGCGCGCCTACTTCCATCCGCCGGCAGATGCCTTTAGGCCTGTCCGCGCAACCCCGGGCGAAGGCTTGGATGTGCCGATCTGGCTGCTCGGCTCAAGCGGCTTCAGCGCGAAGCTGGCCGGCGAGCTCGGCTTGCCATTCTCGTTCGCGAGCCATTTTGCACCGGAATATCTCATGCCGGCCATCCATCTCTATCGCAGCAGCTTCCGCCCTTCCGAGGCACTCGCGAAGCCATATGTCATGATCGGCATCAACATCGTTGCCGCCGATACCGATGAAGAAGCAAGCTTCCTTGCGACTTCGCAGCAGCAGCAATTCCTCAGCCTCATTCGCGGCCGTCCGGGCAAGCTGAAGCCGCCGATCGACAACATGGATGAGCTGTGGATGTCGCATGAGCGGGATGCGCTGCAGTCCAAATTCAAGTATGCGATCACCGGCAACAAAGCAACCGTGGCTGCTCGCCTTCGTGAAATCCTGAACGAAACGATGGTCGACGAGCTCATCGTTACTTCTCAAATCTATGATCATGCCGCGCGTCTGCGGTCTTATGAAATCTTGGCTGAAGCTGCCGGGCTGGAAGGCTCAGCGGACTAAAACATAGTAAACGCCCTTTACTCGGCCGCTTCTTAGCGGGACTTAGTAAAGGGCGTTTATTATTGCTCATCCATCGCAAGTACCTTGCTCATCTTCACCTGCTCCAACATATGCCCGATATTGCCTTCGCCGGCATAGAGCGACACGTCGAAGAAATCATGATGCAGCTCCGACCAATAAAGTTCATTCTCATCGCCTGCGACTTCGACATCGCGCTTCAATTTGCCCGCATAAACCTCCACGTAACAGTCCTGCAGATAGTAGGTGTAGTCCATGACATGATGCAGCGTGACATCCGCCGCAGAGATGCCGGTTTCTTCCGCCAGCTCGCGATAAGCCGCATCTATCCCCGATTCGCCGGGTTCGATTTTGCCGCCCACCAAATTGCTTAATCCCTTATACGGCTCCTTCAGTCGTTTGCACATGAGCAGCCGCTCCTTGTCCTTGCTGTAGATCATCAACACGTTATATCCCTGCAAATCCAAGCGCCCTCCCACTGGGACTCCTTTTTTTAAAAAGAAACCTTCTTCGTCGCTATAGCCTTGCCATCCCGACCGGCAGCTTCGAGCTTGATTTCTCGATCCGCAATCCGCTCATCCGCCGGCGCATACCAGAGTCGGATGGGTTTGGTGTCTACGATTGTCGCTTTCGTCAGCACCTGTTTGTCTCCATCTTGAAAGGTAACGTTAATGGACCCAATGTGATCGTCGCCGATAACGCCATAGAGCATCGTCGGTAACAGTGCGATTTCGCCGGTAAACCCATCATCCGCGAGGTAGGCCTTAATGCTGCCAAATTCGGCTGACTGCTTGATGACCCATTTTCCAAAAATATTTTTCTTCAATAATCCGTACCCCATATCGGTTACCGCAAGGTCCTTGCTTGCACTTACCGCCTGTTCCTCCGGCACGCTCAAGTAGAATGCCAACGTATCCTGATCCACTTCCGTTTGGTACAGGAGCTGCACCTTCTTGATATGGCCCTTATTGAGCACTTCCTCCACGGTTGAGCTGTTGCGCGTGCCCATGAATGTATTGAGCAGAAGCAGCACGAGCACTGCACCCAGCACATAGTAGATCCTCTTGCCTTTAAACATCCCCGCTTACTCCTTCCGAAGCTTCCTAACACCGAATGTTCGGTAGCTTCCCCACTGCTCGTCTTCCTATACAAAAGACTGCTTAACCGTCCCTTTGCCCGCTTCCACTTCGATTTCCGCATAAGCGCCATTAATTAACGTAATCTGCGGCGGAACATGTCCGCAATCGATATCGATGATAATGGGCAGCCCGAGCTCAATTGCCAAATCGGTATACACGTCATCAATGGTGTAGTTCTCTACCGGCTTGTTGGCAGGACTGCGCCCGAACAGAATGCCGGAGCAGTTCTCGAACCAGCCTGCCAGCCTCATCTGGACCAGCGAGCGGCGTACATCCGCCGTGTTCAGCTCGCAATTCTCGAGCACCCACACGACCGGCTCCCCGGGAATGTATTGCGCTCTGAACTGCCGAACATCGCCGTACGGCGTGCCGATCAGATGCCGAACGACATCGATGCAGCCCGCAAGCAGTCTTCCTCTCATGACTGTTTTGCCGCTGAACCGCTCATCGCTCTCACCGCCGGGTTCAATCTCGCCGCTTGGCAGCACTTTGCGCCAATAGGTCGGTTCCGTCAGGTTAAACACGTTCGGATTGTCGTTCACCCAGTCCTTCTGATAATGCAGCGAGGATCGCTGCACGCAGGATTCGCCGGCTTTCGTCGAGAGAACGGTCTGCCACATTGCCGTCGTCTCATCCGGCGCTTCTCCTCTGAGGTCCACAATATTCGTGCCATGCGCCGTGGCGATTCCCGTCTTGAGCGTGATGGCAAGCAGCAGCACGCTCAGATCGGAATACCCGAGCACCCATTTGGCCGGCAGATGCTCATAGTCTACCTGATCGACCATCTCCATTAACAATTCGCCGCCCCAAGGCGGAATGATCAGATCGACTCCGGTATCTTGAATCATCGCGTTAAACTCTTGTGCACGCACGGCTGCCGGAGCGGATTTCGCTTTATTTTGCGTATAGGCGGTCGCTCCGTACTCAACGGTGAAGCCTCTCGCTCCCAGTCGTTCGCTAACCTGCTCCAGCAGCCCGTGTGCCGACGGATCTACACCGGATGAAGGCGCCGTAACCCCAATTGTCGCTCCATCCGCCATCCAAGGATATCGAATCGATTGTATCGTCCCCATGCTCCGCTCCCCCTTTATTAAGTTGAATAGGTGAACCCCGTCGCTTGCTCGCTCCATGCCCAGAATCGGCCGGCCTCCTCATCCGATGCCGCCAGGTTCGAAACCGCAAGGGGCTTCAGCTTGTAGAAATAATCGCCGGACTTGCCGCCAATCTCCGTTTCCGTCGCACTCGCCAGGAACACGGCTGTCGCCGAACCCTGCTCCGCCGTCAGGAAGAACGGCCGCATCAGCTTATGAACAAGACCGCCAAACCCCGTGTTCCGGTTCACCCCGATATCGGTCGACACGACTCCCGGATGCAGCGCATATACCGGGATCCCGGTACCGTTTAATTTGCGCGCAAGCTCCTTCGTAAACCAGATATTCGCGATCTTCGAGCGGCTGTAAGCGCGCCAGACCGTGAAGCTCTTCGTCATCCCCGGATCCGCATAGTCCATCGTACCGATCTTATGCGCACCGGAGGATACGTTGACGATCCGCGCCGATTGGCTCTGAAGCAGAAGCGGCAGCAGCAGTCCCGTCAGCAGAAAATGCCCCAGATGGTTTACGCCAAGCTGCCGCTCGAAGCCCTCTGCCGTTTCTTCCCGCTTCAGCGTGATGATGCCCGCGTTGTTAACCAGCACATCGAGATGGGTTGCTCGGCTTGCCAGCACCGCCGCGGCCTCTCGGATGCTCGCGAAGGAAGCCAGGTCGCACAGCAGCAGCTCCGCATCCCCGCGACCGGATTTGACGTTCACGTAGTCAACTGCCGCCTGTCCCTTCTCCTGATTACGCGCGAGCAGAAATACCTTCATGCCGTGCTCCGCCGCAAGCAGCGCGGCCGTTGCCCGTCCCATACCGCCGCTTGCGCCGGTCACTAGCGCAATCCGCTGTGCACGATTATTGTTCGTCATTTGCGAGCCACTCCTAACTTAAGGGATTATGATTGCGTGACTAGCCTGTCGACACATTGCTCGAGATTGTCCAACGTTTCCTTCAGCTGCTCCTGCAGCTGTTTGATGGACCATTTGCCGTCAACTCCCGCCAGACGCTGCAGATCGCCATCGATCAGCAGCACCATCCATAGCGAGAACAGCGCCGTGAATAAGTAATAGCCTTGCTTGAATGATTCTGCGTCCAGCTTTATGCCGTGATTCGCACTATGCAGCAAGTATCGATTCAGCAGCTCTTCGCGCAGCTCCGAAGTCATGGCCTTGGGGAACACGGGATGCGTGGAATCGATCAAGTGATACAGGTCCCAGTAGCGGCTGTTTAGATGCGCATGCTCCCAATCGAGCACGCTGACAGCCCCCTTCACCCGCGCATAGTTGCCCAGGTGCAGGTCGCCGTGCGAAATCACGTTTCTCGCCCAATGCAGGGCGGTGAATTCCGGTTGCATCAACGACTCCAGTTGATGAAGGACTGATTCCGCATCTTCGAACCTCGTCGCGAGAGCATCCAGCAGCTCATTACGGCGGCGGCGATCCATCACCTGCTTCGCAATATCCTCGATGAATGGCTTCGGCCCAAGCAGCTGTTGCTGCTGCAGGTGTTCCGCAGGCAAGGCATGCCACCACGCCACATGCGCGATGAGTTCAAGCGCGGCGCCCTCTTCGAATTTGTGTTCAAGTGGTCCCAGATCCTCGAACAGCTGCCAGCTGTTTTCACTGGCCGCAAGCCCCGATCCCGCCAACAGCTGCGGATAAATAACAGGGAACGACATCCCCTTCAATATATTTTCATATACCCAGGCCTCTTGCCCAAGCTGACTCTCATTCGTTAACGGCTTGAAAATATAACTGTCATCCGGCGACACATAGACGCGCTCCACACGCTTGCCATTCGTGCCGGTATAGAGAATATCTCTTCTCCAGATGAGTCGATCATCCAGCGTTCCATCCGGCCGTACAATTTCCTTCAACGCGTGCCACCTCCTGCTCCCCGGGAAACAAACATTCCCATATAACGCCTATTGTACATGGAAAACGAGGCAGATGAAACGACCATCCGCACGATATCGCAGGAAGAAGGTAGCTTCTCTGCATGGCGGTATGCCGACCGGCGTCTGGCCGTCACTTACCATAGTGGCACAGCCTCAAGAATGATGCGCTTTGTGCAACATTTCTTGAGGCTTATAACCCTATTGCAAGAAATGTTGCGTAATATGCAACACTATGCGTTCACTATACTTGTTTGGTGCCCATGCGCTCAGAAATGTTGCATTTCCAGCAACATAAGCGATTCTACAACCCTCTACATGGCCAATTTGTTGCAGTAGATGCAACAATTGCTCACTCCCAAGCCGCACCCACCAAAATCAAAAAAGGACGGATTCAAAAGCCGTCCTGCACACTTTTGAAACCGTCCTTAGGTTACATGCTCTTACTCGCTGCCGCAGCATTCGCGGCAATGTCCGTTCCCGCCGGGACATCACCCGCAGCCGATGCCTGCTCCCCCGTCTGCAGCTGGTACATCTTAAAGTATCGGCCCTGCAGCGCCATCAGCTCGCGGTGATTGCCCCGCTCCACGATCTCGCCGCGGTGCAGCACGAGAATCTGATCCGCCTCGCGGATCGTCGAGAGACGGTGCGCGATCACCAGCGTTGTCCGCCCTTCGCTGACAACCTTCAGCGCCTGCTGGATCAAACCTTCCGTTTCGCTGTCGATGCTGGCCGTCGCCTCATCCAAGATCAGAATGGAAGGGTCGAACGCCAGCGCCCGAGCAAACGAGATCAGCTGCCGCTGTCCGGAAGACAGCGTGCTTCCGCGTTCAACGACCTGTTCATCATAGCCGCCGGGCAGCTGCTCGATAAACGAGGCGGCTCCGACTTCGCGCAGCGCATCCTTCACGCGGTCGATGCTGATATCCTTGTTGTATAAGCTGACGTTGAACTTGATATCGCCTGCGAACAAGAACGGATCCTGCAGCACGATGCCCATATGCTTGCGCAAAGCCTGCTTCGAGAAGCTGCTTATATCGCGTCCATCGATGGTGATAACACCCTGCTGCGGCTCATAGAAGCCAAGCAGCAGGTTCATGATGGAGCTTTTGCCCGAGCCGGTATGGCCGACAAGCGCAACCGTCTCGCCTCTGCGCGCTTCAAACGAGATGCCCTTCAGCACATTCTCGCCTTCCTTATAAGCGAAGGTCACGTTGTCGAATTTCACGACGCCTTCCGGACGGTTAACGCCTGCCGTATCTTCAACTTCCTTGCCTTCGATGTCCATTATCGCGAACACCTTCTCGGCCGATACAAAAGCACGCTGCGCATTAGTCAGCTGATCGAATATCCCGATAATCGGCTGGAAGATCCGGCCCATGTAATCGATAAATGCATAGAACACCCCGAAGGAAATCGCCGTCTGCAGCGACTCTCTTCCGAAATACCACACCACATAAGCCGTAACCAAGCTGCCGATGGTACCTACGATATTACGCGAGGACAAAGAGAACACCCGAAACTGCTTCACTTGATTCACATAACGATCCTCGTTCAGCACCTCGAATTCCTCGATCGTCACCTTTTCCCTGCGAAACGCTTGTATGATCGGCATGACGACGATCGACTCATTGATCATCGCGTTCATATCACTCAGCCTGGCGCGCATGATGGTAATGAAGACCTTCGAGTATTTCAAATGCACATACATGATTACAACGAACAACGGCGGCAGCAGCAGCGCGTACAACGCCAGCCGCGCATCCAGTATAAACAATGCTGTGTATATCCCCGCCAGCTGCACAAGACTGACAACGAACGTGGCCATGAAGCTCATAAACAGATCTCGCACAGCTTCCGTATCGTTCGCAATCCGTGAGACGACCTGACCAATCGGGGTGTTATCAAAATACTTCAGCGGAATACGTCCGATATGCCGCATCAAGTCGATCCGCATGTTCTTAATGATGCGCAGCGCTGTCGCTTGCAGCAGGTAAGACTGCGTAAAGTTACATACGCTCGCCGTGAGCAGCAGCCCCATGTAGAGGCCCAGCAGTCTGAGCACTGCTCCGATATCTCGTTCATCAATCGATAGATGCTTGTCGATGATGGTCTTGGTAATGTACGGTCCGCCGAGCTCGGCGCCGACCGCGCAGCACAGGATGAGCAGCGCCGCAACAATACGGTATTTGTAGACGAGCGCATAGCCGAGAAGCCTTCTCGTCGTCGATGGATTCATAGCTACCTCCTGAATTAGGATGCCCGTAAGCGGGCTAATTTGTTTGCGATCAAGCCTGGGCTTGGCCGCCCTTTTTCCGAGAGACCTAGCTCATGCCGGCCGCTGATTATTGCTAGTCTTCCAAACTCGCTTCCATCTGCTGACGGTCCCATTGCTGCCTGTACCAGCCGCCGAAATGCATCAGCTCTTCATGCGTGCCTTCTTCCACGATTCGGCCATCATCGAGCACCAGAATCCAGTCCGCATGGCTGACGGCAGATAAACGGTGCGTGGCGATAAAGGTCGTCTTGCCTGCCCGCTCCTGACGGATGTTATGGAGGATGCGGCTTTCCGTTCTGGCATCCACCGCTGACAAAGCATCATCCAGCAGCAAAATCTCCGAATCCACGAGCAGTGCCCTCGCGATGGCGAGCCGCTGCTTCTGTCCGCCGGAGAGCATGACGCCGTTCTCTCCGACGATCGTGCCCAGTCCTTCCGGCATCGTGGCGATATCCGAGGTGAAGGAGGCCATCTCGACCGCTTTTGCAATCTCGGCTTCTGATGCCTGAGGTTTGCCAAGCGCGATATTATCGCTGATCGACTTCGAGAGCAGCAGATGCTCCTGCGGCACATAAGCGATCCAGCGTTTCACTTGATCAATGGCGATCTGCTCGACAGGCACCCCCGAAATGAGCAGCCGGTTCTCATCAAGCGGGTATTGTCTGAGCAGCTGCTTCAACAGCGTGCTCTTCCCGCTGCCCGTACGGCCGACGATGCCAAGTGTCTGCCCTCGCTCAAGCATGAACGATACCCCGCGCAAACTAGGCTGATTCGCCGTTGGATAGGTAAACGTGAGCCCCTTCATCTCAATTGTCGTCGGGACAGCCACGGCTGCCGGTGATGCTGCATCCGCAAGATCCGGCTCTTGTTTGAATGCTTGCTCCAACCGATCGGCGGAAGCACTCCCCCGCTGAAGAACGTTGATAAACTCACCGAAGGAAATCATCGGCCAAATTAACATCCCTAAATAAATATTAAAGGAGATTAACTGTCCCAGCGTAATCTCATCGTGAAACACCAGATAGCTGCCATACCCGATGCCGATGGAGTAACTGACGCCTACAATAAGGGAGATCAGCGGCTGAAACATCGCATTCAGAATCGATACTTCGCGGTTGCGATCCATGACCTCCGTCGTCACTTGGTCAAAGGCCGTCAGATCATGTTTCTCCTGCACGTAGGAACGAACTACTCGGATACCCGAGATCGATTCCAGCGCATGGTTGTTCATTTTGCCAAAAGCATCCTGAGCCGCCATGAACCGAACCCGCACTCGCTGTCCAAGCTTGTTGATAACGACGGCCAACAGCGGCAGCGGAATTAATGCCGCTAACATAAGCTTGTAGTCAATCAGAGAGATCATCGTAATAATGACGACCGATGCGCCAACGAGCGTATTCACGAGCGTCATAACCCCATAGCCGGCCGTGTTGCCGATGGCAAGAATATCGTTCGTCGCCAGAGCCATCAGCTGACCGGTGTTGTTACGTTGGAAGAACGACGGCGTCATGCGCGTCAGATGCGCCAGAAACCGACCGCGGAGCAGCTTCTCGATCAGCACCGAGTTGCCGAACAAGGTCGTGATCCAAATATATACGAGCACATATAAGAGCAATGAGAGACTAACCAGCAGCAGCACCGTGCTGCTCAGCTGAGAAGCCGTCAGCGTATGCTCGCGAATGCGGTCAATGGTGTTCCCGATCATTTTCGGCGGAACCGTCGTCAACAAGCTGACCACCGTCATCAAGCTGATGGCAAGCGTGTAATGCATCCATCTGAGTTTAAAAAACCACTGAAGCCGTGTCACGAAAGACAAGTTATTGCCCCCTTTATCCATTCTGCCAAAAATAACTAATTTGATTGTACCTCTTACGGCGTGAATGCACCAACCTAGTATCATGCATCCTTATAGTAATTTGCCCCAAACCGGATATTTCCTGCCAAAAGCAAACCCACCTTCGGGCTGCACGCAAAAATGACAGCCAAAGGCGGGTCTATCGTTTTCACCTATCTTCGCAACGCTTTCTTGCTCAATGAACACTTCGCGGCTTCAACGCTGCCTCGCGCCTTGGCTTCCGGCTTGCCAGGAAGACGCCGAAGAGGATAATGACAAGCCCGGCGAGCATGTTCCATTTGATCGCTTCGTTCAACAGGACCGAGCCCCAGATTAATGCGGTCGAGGGTACCAAATACGTAACCATCGAGGCGAATTCTGCGCTGCCTTTCTCGACCATATAGTAGAACAGGATGTAGGCGATGCCCGAACCAAATATCCCAAGCCCGATAATATGCGAAACATTGCTCATATCGGTCACGTTTGGCAACGTGATGGATTCTGTGGAGAATGCGAGCGTGCCGCTGACAATCGTACTGCTAAGCAGCGTTCCGTATGTAATTTGGTACATCGTGCAGCCTCGAACGGACAGCCTTTTGGACAATTGCGAACCTACTGCATAACAGAACGTAGCGGTCAGCATGCCGATTAAGCCGATACCATCGACCGATAGCAGCGCGCCCGGCCGAATGCCGAGCAGAATCACCAGTCCGATTGTGGCTACGCCGATACCTACCCATTGCATGTAGTGCGATTTGCTCCGGAAGAAAAGAATGCCCACGATAATCGTCCATACCGGCGTCATCGCATTCAAGATCGAAGCCATGCTGCTCGTCAGATGCTGCTCGCTGAATCCGATCAGCGTCCAAGGCAGCGCCGTATTGATTAGTGCCATGATGAACATCGCCGGCCACGGCAGGCTCCGGAAGGCAAAAGGTTTCTTCAAAATCAGCATAATGAGCAGCACGACGACCAGTCCGCAGGATGAACGCAGAAACGCGATCGACCACGGGCCAAAGTCATGCAGCAATTGTTTGATAAAATAAAACGAACCGCCCCAAATGAGACTTAACAGCAGAAGCGCGACATAGATGAGTTTGGGCAACCTGTAATCCTTCTTTCTATTCCTTAATCATTCGGTTCAGGCTCAAATCGGTATTCCCCCAAATCGATCGTGCCGGCGGGACTCACGTACACGCCTTCACCTTCAAGCAGTACACGCTGCATATAGCGCCCTTCACCGTCGCCGATGGCGATTTCGCCCTTACCGTTAATGACGCGGTGCCACGGCAATCCATGCTTCTCGCTCATGGAATGAAGAATACGTACCACCTGCCTCGCCCCTCTGGGGCTGCCGGCCTGCGCCGCGATCTGACCGTACGTCATGACCGTGCCTGATGGGATATTCGCGATAACTGCAATGACTTGTTGCGTAAATGGCGTCATGACGCACCTCCTTTAATCTCTATTAGTATACACCCTAAACAGCCCGCCCCTGCAACCAAAGTTAAGCGGTCTACCCACTCCACCCTTTTCAAAATTCCCCCCTTAGGGAAAAGCTAGGCTTATATGTTAGAATAAATTTATTCTGTCCTGTAGGAGTGAGTCTATTGCCTAATTTTCAAGAGAAACTCGAGCGTTACGCAGCTCTTGCTGTTGAGGTCGGCGTAAATGTACAGCCAGGCCAAACCCTAGTGATTTCTACATCCCTGTCATGCGCGCCATTCGTGCGTCTTGTCGTGAAGAAAGCTTATGAAGTCGGCGCCAAAAACGTGCACGTGGAGTGGAATGACGATGTCGTCACTCGCACCAAATACGAGCTTGCCCCAGACGAAGCCTTTACGGAATATCCGGAGTGGCGTGCGAAAGGGTGGGAGCAGATGGCTGCCGATAACGCGGCATTCCTCAGCATCATCGCGCCGAACCCGGATCTGCTGAAAGGCACGAAGCCTGAGCGGATCGCCAATGCGAACAAGGCGGCAGGCATCGCGCTGAAGGCATGGAGAAGCTACACCATGTCCGACAAAGTCAGCTGGTCCATCGTTGCCGTTCCATCCCCGGATTGGGCGGCTAAAGTGTTCCCGGATGTTGATCCAAGCAAGCAAGAGGATGCGCTCTGGGATGCGATCTTCGCAGCAACCCGCATGAACGAAGAAGATCCGGTCGCGGCATGGAAATCGCACATTGAAGTGCTGGATACGAAAGCATCCCACTTGAACGAGAAGAAATTCCGCAAGCTGCACTATACGGCGCCGGGAACCGATCTTACGATCGAGCTGGCTCCGGGCCACATCTGGATCAGCGCGGGAAGCGAGAACGCGAAGGGCGATATCTTCGTAGCGAACATGCCGACAGAGGAAGTCTTCACGGCTCCGCTAAGAGGCGGCGTGAACGGCACGGTGTCCAGCACGAAGCCGCTTAGCTACGGCGGCAACCTGATCAAGGATTTCTCGCTGACGTTCAAGGATGGTCAAATCGTTGACGTGCAAGCCGAAGAAGGACTTGAAGTCCTTAAGAACCTTGTCGCTACCGACGATGGCGCCGCTTACCTCGGCGAAGTCGCATTGGTTCCACATCGTTCCCCGATCTCGGATACGAACCTTGTGTTCTACAACACGCTGTTTGACGAGAATGCTTCCTGTCACTTGGCGATCGGCAAAGCCTATGCTTTCTGTATCGAAGGCGGCAAAACGATGTCCGAGGACGAGCAAGTGGCGAACGGCCTCAACAACAGCCTAGTCCATGTCGACTTCATGATCGGCTCCGCAGAGCTGAACATCGAAGGCGAACGCGTCGACGGCACGAAAGAAACGCTGTTCCGCAACGGTAACTGGGCGTTCTAATAAAGAAATGGCTGCTTGAGAAGAGAAATTCCCTCTCGGGCAGCCATTTTTTGTTTAAGACAAATTGTAACGGTTGCCAGCGAGCCTATTTCATAAGAAAAACCGCTTTTAAGATTGTAACGGTTGTGACAGCCGTTATATCAAGCAAAATGGTCAAATTTGATACGAAAATGCCCATATAGACTCGGTGGCAACCGTTAGAGAATAAAAACGGACTTTTAATGGAAAATAGCCGCTGTCACAACCGTTACATATGGCCGAAGCTCGAATTTTGTACCGACAACAAGGAGAAACCCACGTTATGGATAACGTGGGTTTCTCTATAAACGGACCACCAATCCTTAATCGGAACGGTGCTTCTTGCTTCCTGCAATGCAATTACAGTTTCGCGATCAGAAGCGCCGCTTCTGCGCGAGTTGCGTAACCTTTCGGTAGGAACATATTCTGTTCGCGACCTTGGACCATACCAAGGCTGGATGCTGCATTTACTGCATTTGCAGCCCATGCGCTGATGGAGCTCTGATCCGCAAACGACGCATCGGCCGACTGAGCGTCCGCTTTCTTGCCGGAGATGATCTCGTATGCTTTCATCAGCATGACGACCATCTCTTCACGGGTTACCTTCGCATCTGGTGCGAAAGTTGTTGCGGTACGCCCTTGCACAATTCCCGCTTCGGCTGCTGCCGTCACTTCATCTGCATACCATTTGCCGCTTGCTACGTCGCTGAACTTATTCTTGCCACTTGCTTTAAGGTTCAGCTTGCGTGCCAAGAAAGCTGCAAACTCAGCGCGAGTTACTTCTTTCGTCGGTCCAAACAACGAATCGGTTACGCCTTCTACCACGTGCTCTGCGGAAAGCTTCGCAATAGCATCCGCTGCCCAGTGGGTTGCACTAATATCGCTGTAGGTTTTCTTAAATTCCAGAACCGCGTATTTACTGAAGTGGCTTACATCCGCTACCAAGAAGCCATCTACCAATTTACCGCCGACATACTCCAGCTTACCATCGTCGCCGATGTAGTACACGCCAAGCAGGTCGGTCTTTGCACCATCAGCTACTTTCAACTTCAGCGTAATCGGAGCATCGAATTGGGACAGCTTCACTTCTTTACCGTCCTTGGTCTTGATGGAGAGCGTGAATTCAAAAACATCTCCGGCTAGTTTCACATTGGTATTCACCGTTCCGGCACCACCATTAAGCACGGATTTAACAGTGTCTTCCGATGCTTTCTCGAAGGAGAATGAGATTTGTGCATCCTTCAATGCATCTGCAGGTATCATCCCTTGCAGCTCCGTAATCAACTCATTTGGAATCACTGCAGACACCGTATCATTTCCGACCGTAATTTCACTTGCGCCGGTATATGCATCGGCGCTTGCCGGAAGTAGTACACCTGAGTCATCTTTTCCAAGCTCGACAATTACTTTATCTCCATCTTTCTTAAGATCGCCTGGAGCTACTACTGTGGTACCCGGTACTTCAGGAGTGGACGGCATAACAATTCCTCCGCCCCCACCTATTATAATGCTTACGTGTGGCGTTGCGCTTACCGAAGCTTGCTCCGACTCATTGCCGGATTTATCTACCGCAGCAACCTTGATTTGATACGCTTTGCCATTTTCCAAATCGTTAAGCTTAAGACTTGTCGCTGTGATTGGGCTTGCCGTCACCAACGTGCCGTCCCGATATACGTTATATCCGGCCAAGTCTGCTTCCGTATTCGCTGTCCAGGACACGGTTACATTGCCGTCACCTTCAGAAGCTTGCAATCCTGTCGGTTTCTTTGGTGCTGTTTGATCGTGTGGCGTAGCGCTGACTGCAGCTTGCTCCGACTCATTGCCTGCCGTATCTACTGCAGTAACCTTGATTTGATACGTCTTGCCATTTTCCAAATCATTAAGCTTGAGACTTGTCGCCGTGATCGGGCTTGCCGTCACCAACGTGCCGTCTCGATATACGTTATATCCGGCCAAGTCTGCTTCCGTATTCGCCGTCCAGGACACGGTTACATTGCCGTCACCGGCAATACTTTCCAGTCCCGTCGGTTTTAAAGGTGCTTCATTGCCCACAACAAGATCATAGCGGGCATCTGCGAAATTCACGAATGTGAACAGTTCCTCATGATCGTTGTCTGTAAGATTAGCAGACATTTCCATCGCATTCGAAATGGTATCAGGCAGACGAATTTCATCCCCATCAATAGAATCCGTCATCCGAAGCTTATAGGTCTCAGAGAAATCCAATCCGCTATCGATTATGAAATACAAGTGATAATCTTCCTCACCGAAAATTTCCACGCTGCTTATTGGATATTCGGTGCCATGGCTATCAACCAACTCAAAGTCGGATGCCGATATGTGTTCTTTATTCAAGGTAAAAGGAATCGTAATACGCTCACCTGCATTTAGAGAACTCACACCGTTAAGTCCAATACTCAAAAAGGAAGTAGTAGCATCGTCTGTATAAATGGTTTCAGCCGATTTACTGATTGGATTAAACGTAGCGAGAGTATCCCCCGCTTTCAGCTTGTAGCCCTTAGGTTTGCTGTTAATAAAACCAATGCTGTTAAACACACTCGGAATTCGAATCCTAAATGCATCACTCTTGTCCGATTCCATTCCGTTCGTACCTACTGCTGTAACCTCAAAGCTTTGGAGGCTAAGCGGTGCAAGATTATGAATAAAAAATATCTTTTGCGTGGTTTCACCTATTTTTTTACCATTCTGATACACATTGAAATGATCTAGTCCTATTGCCGCTCCTACATTTAACCACTGAATTGATAAGCTCGTCTCTCCGCCATCATATGAAAAGCCATATTGATTCTCAAAAACCGGTATCGCCGGGGATCCTTCAGGCATAGATGTGATAGAAGCTTGAGGCGATTCATTGCCCGCATGATCAACCGCAGAGACACTGACGTTATAGGACCTGAAATTCTCCAATCCGGTTAAGGTATAACTTGTCGTATCTGCCGGTCTTTGTGCGAAGAATTTACCATCCAGATAAATCTTATAGTTATTCAAATCTTCCTCTGAATTCGCAGCCCACGATACCGTAATCGACTTATCGCCTGCCAGTCCTTCCAGGGCGGTCGGTTTTGCCGGTGCCGTTACATCTGATCCATCGGTCAACACCAGCTCAGAGTCGATATCTCCGAAAGTGATATTGGTACCATTGTCATAATCATTATCGGATAGATAGGCGGACATTAACATCGAATTCGTAACCGTATCCGGCAGTTTGATTTCATCTCCGTAAATAGAGCCTGACAGCTGCAGGGTGTACGTTTCAGAAAAATCTAATCCGCTATCAATTGTAAATGACAGGTAAGGCTCGTCTTCCCCATTGACGTTCATACCGCGGATTGGCATTTGTTTTCCTTGACTATCAACCAATTGAAAATCCGCTGCTGTCAGATGAGCTCGATTCAAAGTGAATGGAACGGTACTCCACTCTCCATTGACATATGCGTGCACTCCGCCAAGATGAACCATAAAATAGGATTGAGTAGCATCGTCTGAATACATACTATCAGCCGATTTATTGATTGGATTGAATGTGACAAGAACATCTCCGGCCTTCATGGTATAGCCCTTCGGCTTTTCATTAATAAAATCAAGCCTGTTGTACGGGCTAGGTACACGAAGTTTATAAGGTTTGCTCTTCTCGGATTCGATACCTGCGCTATTTACCGCGGTAACCTCGAAACTTTGAATACTAAGCGGTTTAATTTGATTGAAGGTATAGGATAAAGTCGAGGATTCGCCAACTTTTACCCCATTTTGATAAATATTATAATGATCGACATTCGCCGCGTTCTCATCTTCCCAATTAATGTCTAAATGAGTCCCTTCCTCATTGTGCCAATACCCATATCCCGGTTTAAGCACAGGGCCCGGATTTGGGATAAGTGTGGGATCGCCTACAACCAAGTCCGTCTTGTAGTCACTGAAGAACACTTGTGTTAAATCAGAGAAACTGTTATCGGTCAGATAAGCAGCCATCAATAGAGAGTTAGAATTCGCATCTGGCAAGCTGATTTCATCGCCATCGATGGAGTCCGCCATTCGCAATATATACGTCTCAGAGAAATCCCATCCTCCGTCGATTTCAACGGCTAAATAATAGTTTCCATCTATAGGGTAGATAGTCAGAGTACTAATAGGAAGACTGTTATTCTGACTATCAACCAACTCGAAATCGGATGCAGACAGGTGTTCTTGATTCAACGTAAACGGTACGGAAGCTTTGCCCGTCGATGCTTGTCCAAGCAAGACAGTCAAATAAGATACAGTTGCATCATTCGAATAAATAGATTCAGCATTTTGATCAATCGGATTGAGCGTTACAAGGGAGTCCCCGGCCTGCAACGTATAGCCCTTTGGTTTTTCGTTCATAAATTCGAGTTGGTTAAAGTAGCTTTGAATACGCAGTTTGTAGGGCTTACTCTTCTGCGATTCTTGACCCTTAGTATCTACTATCGAAACTTCAAAACTATGTACGCTTAGCGGCTCTAGCTGCAGCACCTCGTAGTAGGCGCTTGTCGATTCACCTATTTTGACTCCGTCCATATATACATTAAAGTGGTCCAGATCAAATATTATCGGAGCGTACCATGTAAAGGATACATTCGTCTTACCGGATTCATACCAGTAATCAAATCCGCCATGGATCTCCGGCACAGGCGGAGCATCATTCTTCTCAGCCGAATAATAGACATCATCCCTTACGGATGGCGTCAACTCGGTTACCTTCGAAAGATCCGGTCCCTCATGCACCGATATTTTATCCAGAATATGCCCCGTTCCGATATTGCCATGAATTCGATACGAATAAACATCGTCACGAACGTAAACATTGTCACGCACTAAGTATGAACCTGGCGTTATGTTCACCTTATCTGCGATGTCGAGAAATTCTCCATTCTCACTTAGCGACAATCCGACCGTATCGGAGTCCGAATAAATCTCGCCGGAAATATTTCCGGTAGATGCGTCATAATCAATCTTGATGAAGCTGGCTGCATAAGCCAAAACCGGCATGCAAATAGTGAGCAGTAAGCAGCTCAACACAGCGATGCTTATTCTGCGCATAATGGATCGTTTCAACATTTATTCCCCCTAGTAGATGTATACCTTCCCATATTAAGAGACAACCTACCATATTTCAACAATTAAATAGATCAACGTTCCCATTTTTTAAGATTTTGTGTAGAAAAAATAGACTTCTGCATCCGCTGATAGACCGAGTACTCGGGAAGCATCCGATTCGCTAGATCTATTTCTCGGCCGGCCGCTTCTATGAAGTTGCGGTCTTTAGTCTCATTAACGTAATTGACATATGCTTTAGCCAACTCATAATGGACGGAATGTGCCCAAGGCAGTAATTGCCCTGCCTTTTCAAGAGCCGATGAAGCTCGTTCCAGCTTATCCGCAGCAGGAGTCGAAGCTGCTGTGACACCTTGTGCCATCAAGCTATATCCGACCGCACTCCAACTGAAGCCGACCGCCGAAAGCAGGCAGAGCACAAGAATTGCAATTCGCACGCCTCGCCCAGCGCTTCGCTTCCCTTCATCCTCCGGCAGCATCTCAGCACCAATCATTACAAACAGTCCGAAGCACAGCGGAAACGCGAGTTCGATATCGAATGCAATATGCAGCAATATGATGATAGTCAACAATAGCGATAACGTAGTTTGGGATCCGCCACGTAACCCCAAGCGTAGGATAAACACTACCAAGCCCACAAAAGCCAGCAAACCCGGCAAACCTACATCGAGCCACAATTGCAAATAGAATTGATGGACGTATTTCACGAAATAACCCGGAGGATGCACGATTGCCCAGCCTCCACCGCCATACCCAAGCAGCCAATGCTGTTTTATCAACTGCCAGCTGTCATTCCAATAGATGCGGCGAAGTTCAAATTCAGCAGTCCCCCAGCTTATGTTCATGACTCGGCTCGTATATCGTAGTCCAGCCGCAGCAATGGCCACGAATAGAACAAGCAACCCAAGCCCCACCACGACAGCTGCCCGGCCTCTAATCGGCTTACGATCATTACGACGCCAATATCGTGCCGCTTCAATGGCTGCAAAGAGCAGCAACAACAGCAATACCGCACGTGACTGAGTAAGAAACAGCCCGATGCCTTGGACTGTGATAAGGGCAATATATCGTTTCCCTTTCCCTTGCAAATAAGCACGCCATCCCAGTCCCATTCCAGATAGGAGTATGATTGCCAGCACATTGGCATAGCCAAATGTCGACTCCAACCGTCCTTCTCGAAATAATCCAAACGCAAGTCCCCATACCGTTAGGAAAGCACCAAGCCACGCCCACTGCCTCATAAGCGCGTCTCGTTTGCCTACAGACAGTGAAGCAAACATCAAAGCTACTGGCAATAAGCTCGACATTCGCCCTGCTTCCAGGATCGCCCCTTCCAAATCGACCGCATAGATGCAGGATAGCCAATAGCAGCTAATTAGCAGCAGCAACCAACCATGAAGCATCGTCACCCGCAGCGGCACGGAACGCCAAATACAAAAAGCCAAACCAATAAAGAGCAGCGCATTTAACGACAAAAAGGGTACTTCAAAGAAGTACCCTGCGCAGAACGCACCTACCCAGAGGTAGGCCGTCAATAAGCCATATGGAAGTGAATCCGATTTGTTGGTTTCTTTCGTTAGTGTAGTCATAGTTACATGGTTCGACATGCAAACGATAATCTCCTACTACAGCCACTCATTCTTCCGTTCCTTACAGCACCTTCGACAAGAACGCCTTCGTCCGTTCCTGCTGCGGACGCTCGAAGATCTGCGCCGGCGTGCCTTGCTCGACGATGTAGCCCTGCTCCATGAAGATGACGCGGTCGCCTACTTCGCGGGCGAAGCCCATCTCGTGCGTGACGACGACCATCGTCATGCCTTCTTTCGCCAGCTGCTTCATGACGGCAAGCACCTCGCCGACCATCTCCGGGTCGAGCGCCGATGTCGGCTCGTCGAAGAGCATGATCTTCGGCTCCATCGCAAGCGCGCGCGCAATCGCGACGCGCTGGGATTGACCGCCGGAGAGCGAAGCCGGATAAGCGTTCGCTTTGTCAGCCAAGCCTACCTTCTCGAGAAGCTCCATCGCCTTGGCGCGTGCTTTCTGAGCCGGCCATTTGCGAATTTGAATAGGGCCCAGCGTAATATTGTCCAGCACCTTCAGATGCGGGAACAGATTGAACTGTTGAAACACCATGCCAACCTCGGTACGAACACTTGTAATGCTCGTATTCTTGTCCATAAGCGATTGGCCTTCGATCACAATGTTGCCGCCTGTCGGCTCTTCCAACAGGTTAAGGCAACGCAGAAACGTCGATTTGCCTGATCCGGAAGGGCCAATGACAACGACAACCTCTTGGCTGTTGATGTCGACATTAATATCTTTGAGCACGACGTTCGAGCCGAACGCCTTAGACAACCCGGTAACTTGAATGATTGGACTCATGTGCATTACACTTTCCTTTCCAATGCATTGAGCAGCTTGCTTAATGAGTAAGTAAGAATGAAGTAAATGAACGCAGCTGTCAGGTACGGCTCCCATACACGGATGTACTGCCCTTTCATGACGTTGCTCCAATACATAATCTCAGGCGCCGTAATAAGCGCGACCAGCGAGGAGTCCTTCACCAGGACGATAAATTCGTTGCCGAAAGCCGGAATCATTCGTTTGATCGCCTGCGGAAGCACGATGAAACGCATCGTTTGCGCATGGGTCATCCCAAGCGACTTGGCCGCTTCCGTCTGACCTTTGTCGATGGACTGAATACCAGCCCTGTATATTTCAGCCGTGTAGGCTGCTGCGTTCAAGGATAAGGCGGTAATAGCGGCGATAATCGCATTCGTTTTACCGTAAACGAGCGGAATAAGACCGAAGTGCACGATATAAATCTGCACGAGCAGCGGAGTACCGCGGAAGAAGTTGATGTAAGACTGCATCGGCCACCGCAAGAACCAGCGACTCGACATTTTGCCGAAGCTAACGATCAAACCCAGAATTGAACCAAGCAGAATGCCCGATAAAGAAATTAAGATTGTGTACATCGTCCCCTTCAGTAGAAGCGGCGCGTAATCCCAAATAATATCAAATCTAAAATCCATCCTAATTCGCCCTTTCGTCTTCTCTACACCGATGATTAGCCTAAGCTACAGCGAATACTAGTACTTCCTTTACTGACAAGAACAAAGGACATGCGCCAATAACGCATGCCCTTCGCGTCCCTATTACTTCGCGTTTAGCAGATTAGCCGTATTCGGCTCTTCGCCGAACCATTTTTTATACACTTCTGCATATTTGCCGTTCTCGATGATCGTTTTGATCGCCGGATCCAGCTTCGCTTTCAAATCGCTGCCTTTCGGATACAGAATGCCGTAATACTCCGGCGTGAAGTTTGTTGTATCGGAAATTTCCGCGTATTTCTTGTCCGGGTTATTCTTAATGTAATCGCGAACGATCGCGATATCGGCAACAACCGCATCCGCGCCGCCTTGATCAAGCTCAAGCAAAGCTACTGCATTGCTGTCGAACTTCTTCAAATCCGTGTTGCTGTTACCCATGATCTTCGTCATAAGCGTATCCGCCGTCGTACCGCTTTGAACCGCAACTTTCTTATCCTTCAGGTCAAGGGCGCTCTTGATGTCGCTGCCCTCTTTCACCATGATCACGTTGATCGATTCAAAATACGGCATCGAGTAGTCGTACGTTTGCTTGCGGTCATCGGTAATCGAAATACTGGAGACACCCGCGTGATATTCCGTGCCTTGCTTCACGCCTTCCAGCATGCCGTCCCAGCCCGTGTTGTCCACTTCATACTTCACGCCGGCTTCAGCCATAACAGCCTCAAGGAACTCGATATCAAAGCCTGTGATTTTGTCTTTGTCCATATATTCCATTGGAGCATAAGCTGCATCTGTTGCAAATTTGTACGTTGTATCTTCACTGCTGTTGCCTGCTTCGCTGCCTGTGTTTGTGTTATTGTTGTTCTTCGCGCCACAACCAGAGAGAATTACTGCCGTCACTAATGTAAGAATAGCTATAATATACCACTTTTTCATTCTGCTTCCCCCTACCAGTTATCTTTAATACACTAAAGATTCTATCAAGAAAAGAGGGTTGTTTCAATTTAAATTTTTAAATTGTCAGGTAATCTCACATATTACCATATTAAATGGATATCCACGGTCATGAATAAATGTGTACCCAAACCCCTGAATCTATTCTTCTCCGATTTCGATGTTTGGATTAAAATCCGCTACAACAAGCACATCCATGTGCCTTCCTTCACGCAAAATGGTGTCGACCACGCATTTATTGCGCAGCTTGCTCCAGAAGCCCTGACCGGATTGACCGAGTACCATTTGCGTGCTTTTCAGCACATTCGCCTTCGCCAGCAAAGCGGCAGGCACATCGTTACGCGAGACGTTGCGCTCGGCCTCGAACGTTCCGCCAAGGCGCGCCGTCAGCTCCTGAAGCTCTTCAATCCGCTCCTCTTCGCCCGGCACCGCATCCGTTTGCACATAATGAACATGCCAATCCGCTTTGAGGCGATGCGCAATTCGGAAGCCGCGGCGAATGAGTCGCTCCGCTTTCTTGTTCACCGTTACCGCAACGAAGATCGATTCATGGCGCCGCCATGGGCCGCGCAGCGAGCCGTTGCGTTCCCACGATTCCAAACGTTCATCGACGTCGTCGGCGATCTCCCGCAGGGCAAGCTCGCGCAGCGCAATCAGATTGCCTGTTTTGAAGAAGCCGCAGAGCGCGTCCTCAACGTCGCACATTTTATAAATATGGCCTTCCCGCATCCGCTGCTGCAGCGTGTCCGGCGCCACATCGATCAGCTCAACCTCATCGGCCAGGCGCAGCATCATGTCCGGAACCGTCTCCTTCACGGCTGTCCCCGTAATCTGTTCCACCGCATCCTTCAAGCTTTCCAGATGGTGCACGTTCATTGTAGCTATGACCGATATGCCGGCATTCAGAATCTCCTGCACATCCTCGTACCGCCGCTTGTTCCGGCAGCTCGGCGCATTGGTGTGGGCCAGCTCATCGATGAGCACAACCTCGGGATTGCGCGCAATAATCGCGTCCACGTCCATCTCCGAGTAAACCCGGCCATCGCCGTCAATGGTCAGACGAGGCACAACTTCAAGACGTCCGGCCTGGTCCTGCGTTTCCGCACGGTCATGCGTCTCCATAAGGCCAACCACAACATCGATTTCTTTGCGAAGCAAATCATTGCCCTCGCGAAGCATCATATAGGACTTGCCCGCTCCCGGCGCTGCGCCGACATAAACCTTGAATTTACCGCGGCGAATCCGCTCGATCTTCTTCTCTACCTCCTGCGCACTCAGCCTCCGGTACGGCTCGGCGGTCATCTTCGGCGTCGCCCGTTTCGTTGGAAGTACACGCTCTCCCTCATGCTCGGCTCTGTCCGCCATGAAGAAAACGTCAATGTTGCGCATCTGTTTCAGCACGCTGCCCGCGATAGAGCCCTGAGCAATCTCCTGTGCGCGCGTCTGCTTGGAATGCCCCATAACGATGCGGGTCGCATTAATCAGCATCGCGTATTTAATGAGCGCGCGCGGGATTTGTCTTCTATTATTGACCAAAATCTCTCTAAAGCCGGCATCCACCTTCTCGGTCAGCTTCAGAATGGAGCGTTTGAAATCTTCTCTTTCCTTCGTAGGCTCCTGACTGGAATCGACGAAGACGACGACTTCCAGATCGCCGCCAAGACGCTTGGCGATCTGCTGACCGCGCCGGATATAAATCGAACCGTTCCAGTGATACTGCGCCGCTACCAAGATGCGTTCCGTAGCGCCGGACGGCCCGATGAAGCCCTGCTCCTCGCGGTATTTCTCCAGCGACTCGTTCACGCCTTCGGCCATCAGCCGCAGGGCAAGCTCCCTGAGCTTGCCAAGGTTCCCGCGCTTGAGCAGCCCGGGATCTTTAATATTGTTTAAACGCCCTTCGTTCAGGCGGGACAGAATCGTTTCCGGCGAAGCATCGATTAACCGCACCTCGTCCGCCAATTCAAGCAGATCCGCGGACACCGTACATTCCGCTGTGATGCCTGTCAATTTCTGCGCAAGCTCGGTTACCCCTTCGAGTTCGTATACATTCACGGTTGTGATGATACTGATCCCGTGACTCAGAAGAAATTGGATGTCCTCCAGACGCGTCGGAAATTTCGCTTCCGGACGGTTCTCGTGCGCGAGTCCGTCAACGAGCAGCACCTCCGGATTCCGTTCCAGAATGGCATCCAAATTAAGATCCTTCTTCTCCACGTCCCCCTTATGCCAATGAATGCTCGGGATCCGCTCCAAATCAGCAAGCTGTTCCACCGTTTCGGGCCGGCGCATCGTCGATACTGCGCAGATGACAACCTCAATGCCTTGCTGCTTGAGCGCTTGGCCTTCACGCAGCATATGATAGGTTTTACCTGAGCCGCTCACGGCACCAACATAAATTTTAAGACGGCCGCGATGAATTTTGGAGATGGATAAGAGCATTTCTTCAGGGGTTTTGCGGCGGTAACCAGCCATGACAACTTCGCCTTCCTTTCTACATCTTTAAACTTACATAATCTTCGCAAACTTATTCTTCTTTGTGTCCATCCTTGCCTTATAAACAGCACAAAAAAGAAGCCTGCAGGGAATTGCCTCTTTAACACAGAGGAACGCCTCTCGCGGCTTCTAGGCACAAGTTATCATAAAAAGTGTCTATTGCACGGACAATCGTTGCCTCTCTTATACGCTTTCGAGGTTAGCTGACGGATTCGGGCGTGAGAGTCGCCCTACTTAAAGCATCGACCAAACGGTCTGTTCTTCAAGATTCACCCCAGATGAGTGGTTCCCCCGATTTCTGTTCAGAAATTCAGCGCTATAGCAGAAGATTAAGCATGAATCGTATGTTACGCCTGCGCATGTCTTTTGTAAAGGAATGCCGCAAACGGTTTCGTTCTCATTTCCAGCCAACTGGCGCGAATATAACGCTTACAATGGAGTCGATCGCAAGCAGTCTCCTTCTACCTCACTAATTTGCCGTTTCTCGCAAATAAGGCGAAATAGAACGGACTGCCTGCTGCTTCCCGCTAGTTATAACCGAAGCCCATTTCAATTAACCGCAGCAGCAGCCCGATCAGGAAGCCGCAAACGGCGCCATTGACCCGAATCCATTGCAAGTCCTGCCCCACTTTATCTTCAATTAACTCCACGAGCTGATCATTGTCGAGCCGATCGAGATTCTCCTTCACGAACGAGCCGATCTTCGCGTGATTGCGTTCAATGAGTCCGGCGATTTGCCCTTTCAGCCATTGCTCGGCATCCTGAACTAAACCGCGATTCTCCTCCAAGCGATCGAGCAGGCTCTCCAGCATCGGCCATACTTTGGCTGCAAAATCCTCCGAATGGAGGAATGCGATGCCTTTCTCGCGCAGGGATTCGAACAACCGCGTCATCTCGCCATCCAGATCAAATGATGCGAGCAGCTCGTCTCGCAGCGCATCGAGCTGTCCGGTTTCGGCCAAACGCGAGATCAACATCTCCAGCCCTTGATGCAGATGCTTCATTATAACGGCGCGCCGGTCGGTGCCTTGTACCTTAAGCTCATGGATCTTCGTCAAAATAAAGGATTGCAGCATCGTACCCAGTCGATCCTCATCCAGATAGCCGATGAACGCGTTGACGGCAAATTGCATCAAGCCGCCCAGATTGAGCCCTTTCACGAGCTGCATCGCCGCATTGCCCAGCTCGCGGCGCATCCCTTCCGTGCTAGCCCACTCTTCCGCGCGCTCCAGCAGCAGATCAAGCAGGCGTTCGTCTACGCCATTCTCCACCGCGTTTCGCAGGAAGCCGCGAAGCGCTGCTTCCAGATCGATTCGCTCCACCGCGGAGCGAATTTCCCCCGAGAGAACAGGGACGAGCTTCTCCAGCTCGATCGCCCTGAGCGCTCCCTCGAGCAGATGCGGCAGTCGCTCGCTGTGCACAGCCGAATGAGCCGCCTGACGAAGGGCCGGCAGCAGCTGCTTCGCCAGCTCGATCTGCCGCAGCTTCTCGATCATGCTCTCTTTGGCAAGCAGCCGATCCTCCAGCACGCGCACGATGCCGTCCGACATCTTCTTGCGATTGCGCGGCAGCAGCGCCGTATGCGGAATCGGAATGCGCAGCGGATGGCGAAACAGCGCCGTCACCGCAAACCAATCCGCCAGCCCCCCGATGACGCCGGCCTCGAAGCCGACGTGCAGCAAGCTGAGCCCCGCGCCGCTAAAAGGAATCGTAGCTGCGAAGCCCGTCGCCATGACACCCAGCGATATATTGGCAATATGTTTATTTTTTCTCGAATCGTTCGCCATGTTCTTCCTCCTACTAGTGCTTCTTTACACCATACCACTTCATACGAATCAGTTGCAAAAACAGTCGTGATTCCAACAAAAAAGAGACAAGACCCGGGGTCCGTCTCTTCCTCCGCCAAAGCAGCTCTTGCGCTCGTCAGCTCTTCCAGCGCTCCAGCTTATGAATGCCGCGTGTAAAGAACCCTGTCGTAAACTTCGGAAACCCCATGTCGGCGAGCTTGCCCTTCACATGCGCCTTCATGCCGTCTGCCGTTAGATCAGGCAAAGTGAATTTGCCATCTGCGTAACAGTGGATGCAATACTTGAAGCTCTTCGCTCCGCCGGCTTCCGTGCCGTTCTTATCGCCTTTAGCTATAGGCATGCCGCAGCTTTGACAGTTCTTGTAGCTGGCACTCACGTCAAACACTCCCCGCGGCTAATTTTGGATTTATTATATGCTTTTTGCGATGGCTTGTACAAGAATGAGCCGGAAATTAAGCTTGAAAAATCAAGAAGCCTCCTCTACAATAAGAAAAGAAACAAAAAGTTTAAGCGTTTTAACTTTCGAACGAAATGAATCACTTTGTGTTGGGCTTTGATTTTATATTTTTTTGCATTAAAGTATAAACGCTTTAATTTTACTTATCGAAGGAGAATGCATACGCATGAAGGTAAGTATTTTCGATGTCGCCAAGAAGTCGGGCCTCTCCGTTGTCACGGTATCCCGCGTGCTTAACGGTGCAGGATCTGTGCGCGAGAAGAATCGGCAGAAGGTGCTTGAGGTGATGAAGGAGCTCGATTACCGCCCAAGTGCGGCAGCACGCAGCCTCGCCCGAGGCAAGACCGGCATCATCGGTCTCATCATGACCACCATGCAGGATTCATTCTTCGATGAAATCGTGAATGAGATTAACGGCATTCTGGCAGAGCAGGGCTACTTCCTCGCTGTCGCCGTGACGAAGAGCATCCGTCAGGAGGAGAGTCACTACCTGATTCAAGAGGATCGCGTGGACGGCATCATTCTGCTCTCGCCGATTGAAGAAGACCATTATATTATTGAAATGAAACGACGGAATATTCCTTACGTCCTTATCGATAACCAGAAGCCGGAGAACGATACCTACTCGATTACAGTGAACAATTACAAGGGCGGTTACACCGCGGCCAAACACCTGATTGAGCTTGGGCATACATCCATTGCGCATCTCAGCGGCAGCGAAATGTTCAGAAGCACTAGCGAACGTCGCAACGGCTTCATGGAAGCGCTCCAAGAAGCCGGCCTCCGGCCTTTCGAGCTCGTTTCAGGCGAGTATTCGGCTGAGTTCGGCTATCAAACGGCTAGGCGGTGGATCGAAGAGCAGCTGCTTCCGGGCGCGGTCTTCGCCGGCGATGATTATATCGCCATCGGAGTTATCAATGCCTTTATGGAGGCTGGGATCCGTGTTCCGGATGAAGTATCCGTTATCGGCTATGACGATCAACAGGTCGCTTCGCTGCTGCGCCCCCTCCTGACGACGATTCGGCAGCCTGCAGACCGTATCGGAGCAGCCGCTACGGAAGTGCTGCTCAAACGAATCGACGGATCGATGAAGCGCGCAGCCAATCTGCGGATCGATCCAGAGCTCGTCCTTCGCCAATCAACCGGAGTCGCTGAGCAGCAAAGCCGGCAGGAACATACTTAATTCATCTATTGAAACAAGCATTACTATGGGTAGCCTACTGAGACAGGAGTGGCAATAATGGTTTATTATTTGGGCATCGACGGCGGCGGCACGAAAACGCACGCCCTGCTCACCGACGAACAAGGCAATGTGCTTGGCAAAGGTCAAAGCGGAAACGGCAATCATCAGCTTGATGCCGAAGGCGCCGCTCGCCACTTGGCGGAAGCCGTATCCGCGGCACTGACACAAGCAGGACTCAACCGCGAGGATATACAGCATGCTTATTTCGGTCTTGCAGGCGCTGACCGGGAAGCGGATTATCGCATCCTGCATCCGATTGTGAGCGCGATCGGCCTGCCCCGCTATTCGATCACTTGCGACACGATGATCGGCCTTCGTGCGGGAACGGACCGTTCCTACGGAATTTCGGTCATTTGCGGTACCGGCACCAACTGCGCCGGCCGAAACAGGGAAGGCGTCCATCTGCAGTGCGGCGGCTTCGAATATATGCATGGCGATTTCGGCGGAGGCGCTTCACTGAACATCGAAGCATTCCGCACGGTAATCCGCGCTTGGGATGGCCGGGAGAAACCAACGCTGCTCACGGATCTGCTGCTTCGTTACCTGGGCTATCAGGATGTAGAGACGATGTTTCACGATTTCCTCGATCATGACAAGAAAGTGCCGATTGATGTCACGAAGCTGCTATTCGAAGCAGCGGCGCTTGGGGATGAAGCCGCGATTGCTATCCTTCGCCATCAAGGGACGGAGCTGGGCAAGTCGGTAGTCGCCGTCGCTCGGCGTCTTGGGATGACTGGCGAGACCTTCGATGTCGTGCTCGCAGGCAGTCTGCTGACCCGCGGTGATCGCGGAGGCTGGATTCGCGGGCCGCTTGAAGAGCTTGTATCGGCCGCTGCGCCGTCGGCAACGCTCGTTACTTTGACAGTCGATCCGGTGTTCGGCGCTGTCTGGTCTGCCATGGAAGCAGACGGCTTAACGATTGAACAGGATGTTTATGACCGCATGCGGGCGCTTGGCGAATTCGATGATATCAAATTATAAAGCTTAACTAACTATTTGGAATGGATGTGACCAGAGTGGCAGACGGTTTGAAGGTTGTTGTTATTGGGGGCGGTTCCTCGTATACCCCTGAGCTGGTTGAAGGGTTTATTCGTTTTCATCATGAGCTTCCGGTACGCGAGCTGTGGCTCGTCGATATTGAGGCAGGACTTCATAAGCTAAACATTGTCGGCAATTTAGCCAAACGCATGGTGGAGCGCTCCGGCCTTCCGATCGAGGTGCATCTGACGACGGATCGCCGCACGGCGATCAAAGGCGCTGATTTCATCAGCACGCAGATGCGCGTCGGCATGCTCGAGGCGCGCGGCAGAGACGAGTCCATTCCGCTGAAATACGGCGTGATTGGGCAGGAAACGACCGGCCCGGGCGGCATGATGAAAGCATTGCGGACAATTCCCGTATTGCTGGATATCTGCCGAGACATCGAGGAACTGGCACCTCAAGCGTGGCTGCTCAACTTCACGAACCCTGCGGGTATCGTAACGGAAGCCATCCACACCCATTCCAACGTACGCAGCGTCGGCCTATGCAATGCACCGATTGGTCTGACCAAATGGCTAACCACCACATATGACACGGCGCCTGAGCACATTTACACCGAGTTCGTGGGCTTAAACCACCTGCACTGGGTTACTCGCGTAGACGTTAACGGCGTAGATAAGCTTCCCGAGCTGCTGAACAATACGGAAGGCTTCAGCGGCAAGAACGTCCCGCAGACGGGCTGGAATCCGGATTTCCTCCGCTCACTGGGCGCACTGCCTTCCTATTATCTGAAGTATTTCTATATGACGGACGAGATGCTCGCCGAACAGCAAGAATCCTTCAAAAAGGACGGCAATCGCGCAGCGGTAGTGAAACGCGTAGAAGATGAGCTGTTCCAGCTGTACGCGGATCCAGAGCTCAACGAGAAACCGAAGCAGCTGGAGCAGCGCGGCGGCGCTTACTATTCCGAGGCTGCCGTTAATCTCATGAAGTCGCTCTATAACGGCAAGAACGATATTCAAACCCTTAACGTCGCTAACAATGGTACGATCGACTTCCTGCCGGACAGCGCATCCATCGAAGTCAACTGTGTCGTGACGAAGACAGGCCCGCTTCCGCTGCCGCTGACGAATGTGCCTCTGCATGTGAAAGGATTAATTCATGCCGTTAAAACCTACGAGCAGCTTACAATAGAAGCAGCTGTCACCGGCAGCCGCGATATCGCGCTCCAAGCGATGGTTCATCATCCATTGGTACCAAACGTGGATGTCGCCATTAAACTGCTGGACGAGATGCTCGAAGCGAACAAAGATTATTTGCCTCAGTTTTTCCCACAAGTGTAGTCGGATAGACAAAGACCGAGCAGAGATGTCATGGGACTCTCTGTTCGGTCTTTTTTTTTATTTCTTGAGGACCAGCAGGAATTAACATTTTGTTCATATGATTTCTCCTCCTTTCGTTGTATGATAATTATGGTGATAATGATTATCACTATCATATATTTTTCGTGAGCTTTGTTTTTGTTAACCACTCTTCATTACGTTACGAGCAGCGGTAAACGGACTTGATTATAGTAGAAGAAAGTAGGCACACATAATGAACAATCACCTGGAATTATTCGATGTAACCATTATCGGAGGCGGCCCGGCCGGCCTCTACACCGCTTTCTATAGCGGCATGCGGGAGATGAAGACGAAGCTGATTGAAGCACGCGAGGAGCTTGGCGGACGTATTCTCATCTATCCGGAGAAAATGATTTGGGATGTTGGCGGTCTCACGCCTACGCTCGGCGCCAAGTTAATCGAGCAGCTGGTGACGCAAGCGATGACTTTCGAGCCGACTGTCGTGCTCGGTCAGCATATTATCGGGATGGAGCGGCGGGCAGACGATACGATCCTGCTTACTGCCGCTTCAGGGGAGCAGCACTGGACACGTTCGGTCGTGCTTGCGATCGGCTACGGCATCCTGGAGCTGGCTAAGCTTGAGATTGAAGGTGCGGACCGTTTCGAGGTGACGAACCTGCATTACACGGTGCAGTCGCTGGAGGAGTTCCGCGGCAAACATGTGCTCATCTCCGGCGGCGGCGACTCTGCGGTCGACTGGGCCAATATGATCGAGCCGATTGCGGCAAGCCTGACCGTCGTGCATCGGCGGGATAAATTCGGCGGCCATGAGCGCAACGTGACGCAGATGAGGCAATCATCCGCGTCCGTTCGGACGCCATACGCCGTACAGGCGCTGCACAGCAGCAACGGAAACGCAATCGACCGCGTAACGATTTCCCATATGGAAACGGGTGAGGTGGAAGAGCTGAGCGTGGATGCGGTCATCGTCAACCATGGCCTGCGTTATAACTTTGGCGGTATCCGGGATTGGGGCATTGAGATGGGGGACTGGAACGCCCATGTCAGCAGCAAAATGGAGACGAATCTGCCCGGCGTCTTCGCAGCAGGCGATTTCGTCATGCACGACAGCAAAGTGCATCTGATCGCCGGCACGTTCACCGATGCCGTCAATGCGACCAACAGCGTCAAAACCTATCTCGACCCGGCCGCCGACAAGACGGCCTACGTCTCCTCGCACAACTCGCGCTTCAAGGAGAAGAATCGCCAGCTGGGGGTTGCTGTAGACGACGATGAGGAGCACTAACCTCCTTCCCTCTTCATCAATCTCCCCTTGCGGCGGAATGTTGATTTATGTGCAACATGATCGAAATAAAGACTGCTATTCGGCGAAAATGCTGCAAGTTGTGCAACATCTGTACTCCCGCTTCTCCCAGTAGGAACAACGACGAACAAAAAGGGCTGACCGATCGCATACGACGATCACTCAGCCCTGGCTATTACAAAAGTTACCGGGAATGAAGCCCACCGGGAGATCTACTTGGAACCTGCTTCAGCATAAGCCCATGCCTACCTCTCCGCCATCAGCTGCTGGCGGTACTCCGTCGGCGTTACGTTCATCTTCCTGCGGAACACCTGCGTGAAATGGCGTACATCCGCGTAGCCGATTCGCTCGGCGATTTCGGCCAGCTTGAGGCCCGGCTGCAGCAGCAGCTCTCTCGCCTGCTCGATGCGCAGACTGATGACGTAGTCCTTGTACCCCTGCCCCGTCTTCTGCTTGAACAGCTGGCTGAAGTAGATCGGGTTCAAGAATACGACCGACGCTACTTTCTCGAGCGATAGCTCCTCGTTATAATGCGCCTTCAAATATTGCAAGGCCACCTCGATTGCCTTATCCCCGCCCTCTTGGCGATCGCCCGCCGTCGTTATCGACGACTGCCGCAGACGACGCACCTCATCCGGGATTCGAGTAAATTCGCGAATCATATCCGAATACGTAATATGAAACGGCACCTTCAGATAATGGGTGAGATGCGTGCGCAGCTCCTGCAGCAGATCCCCTTCCGTCCGGTTATCCTCCAGCTGCACGAGTCCCAGCAAGCTCTGACGGTCGAAGTTGACGACAAAGCCCTGTCCATGCCGATCAATCAGCTCAGACAGCACATTTTCGATAATAAAATGCTCCAGCTGTACGTTCTTTACCGCCTCTTCAATGCGCACCATGATCAAGCGGAATTCCGGGTAACGATCGATGAGCTCGCCAATGTCCATATTGCCGATATCTAGCCCTGAGGCCAGCCGCTGAAAGACCGCTTCCCGCAAGTACTTCAGGTTCGTCTTCAGCAGCTCGCTTTCCTTCGAAATCGCAGACTCCTGCTTCGCCTCATCCGCCAGCTGCGCCATCAGCTCAACAAGACGCGTCTTGCCGATTGGCTTAAGCAAATAATCGCGCGCACCGAGGCGAACCGCCTTCTGGGCGTACGAGAACTCGGAATGCGCGGAGATGACGACCCACTTGGCATGGGGGTACTTGCGGCGTGACATTTTCATAAACTCCAAGCCATCGATGCCGGGCATGAGGATATCCGTCAGCACGATATCAATCGGCTGGCTGTCCATGAGCTTAACCGCTTCTTCTGCCGAAGCCGCCAAATGAATGGAGTAGTCGGGAAAAGCCCGCTTAATCGTCCGTTTCACACCCTCCCGTATGACGCTTTCATCATCCGCGATGAGAATATTCACTGCCATGGGCATTTCCTCCTTCCTTGGTCGGCGGCAGAAGCGGCACCGTAATAATCGCCGTTGTCCCTTCGTTCAGCACACTCCTCAGTTCAACGCCGTACGCTTCGCCATACATATGCCGGATCCGTCGCTGCAGGTTCACTAGACCGATGCCGCCTTCATGCCGGACTTCCTCATGCTCCTCACGTTCTGCCTCATCCTCCGGATTCAGCAGCGATGCATTTAACCTTGTCAGCGCAGCCTCGTCTATCCCCGCGCCGTTATCCTGCACGATAATGCGCAGCTGACGTTCATCCGCTTCCGTATAGACGCGCAGTGAACCGCACCGATCAACCAGCGGCTCCAAGCCGTATTTCACCGCATTTTCGATAATGGGCTGCAGCGTCATTTTGGGCAACGGGATGTTCAGCCACGGTTCCCCTACATCGATATCCACGGTTAGGCGCCCTTCCAGCCGTGTCACAATAATCGTCAGATAATGCTCGGTCTGCTCGATTTCCTCCCGCAAACTCACCGCATTCTCATCCCAATAACTGCTGTAACGGAACAGCCGCGATAGAGACAGCACCACCTCTCCCAGTCGGTCATGGCCTTTCTCATCGAGCATCCAGTAGATCATATCGAGCGTGTTATAGAGAAAATGGGGATTCACCTGCGATTGCAGCGCCTTCAGCTCCGCATTCTTCTCGCTGACGGAGGAGATCTTCACCCGCTCGATGAGCTCGGCGATCTGATTCACCATCTGATTAAAGGAGGCGACCAAGATATTGATTTCTTGATACGAGGTCACATTCAGCGAGCCGCGGAAATTACCGATTTCGACCTGCTTCATCTCGGAGATCAACCGCTTAAGCGGCGAAGATATCGTCCGCGAGAAAATCGTCGCGATGAGCGTCGCAACGAGCACGAGCGCAGCGCCGACCAGAAGCAGAAACCGCTGCGTCTCCGCCAGCTCCACATTGAGATCCTTATCCGGCGTCACGCTGAGCACCGTCCAATCCGCATAAGGAAGCTTCGAAGATACGATTAGCTGATCATCTTTCTCCATAACCACCGGAATCCCATCAATCGGGCGCTCTAAGCTCGCCAGCCAGGGTTCATCCCAAGTGATCGAGGTCGTCGAGATGACCTTCCCCTCACCGGACATCAAAAAAACCTGGCTATGCGCGCCAAGCTTCAAATTTTCCATAGCCGCAATAATCGCCCTCGGACTTGTTTCGAACAGCTCAATGCCTACCTGCTTATGATTGTTCAAATCATAGATCGGCCGGCCAAAAGCAAACACGGAGCGGTCCTCTACCTGATCGATAATGGAGTGTTCAAACACGCCCAGCCATACCATGCTGCCGGAAGAGGCTTTGATTTTTTTGTACCAATCGGTCTTCGCATAGTTCGGGTCAACGACATTGGCGTAGTTCCCATAGTTATACACTTTCCCTTTATCGGTTAATACATGAATCCCGATTATATCTTCCTGCGACAGGAAAGCGGCGCCAAGGATATTCGTAATGTTCCGCTCATTAAAATAATCGACAGCAGGGCTGTCGACTGAAGGGTTGCTCAAAATACGAGCCAAATCATTATTGCCGATGACGGATTTGGACAGACTGTCATAGCCTTTCAGAAGAAGGTCAAACAAACCTACCGTCTGCGAAACGTTCTGCTTGGATAAGCCGCTGACCTTCTCATGAAATTGCACCGTCGTTCGGTTATAGTACAGAATGCTGACGATCAGTAAGATTGCCGCCATACTGATCAGGAACAGCACGAATAATCGGTATTGAATCGAATGAAATCCGCGTGACACTGGCCTTTCCGCCTCTCATGAACCCATTCCTTACCCTTTCACCGCTCCGGCTACCATACCCTTCGTGATTTTCTCGGAAAGGACGAAGTAAACGAGCATGACCGGCAAGGCGCCAAGCACAAGGTATGCACCGATTGCACCGAAATTGGCGTTGTACTGGCTAACGAAATTATATATGCCGAAAGGAAGAGTTTTCAACTTCTCCGCAGAGATAAATGTCGCTGCCATGATATACTCGTTCCAAATCGTGATGAACGTCAGGATAACGACTGTCATAATCGGCGGAACCGATATCGGCAAAATGATGCTGCGGAAGATCCGGTATACGCTTGCTCCGTCCATAAAGGCCGACTCTTCGATCTCAGCCGGGATACCGCGCATAAATCCGCTAAGGATAAAGACGGCGATCGGCGTCGAAAACGCGATGTACGGCAGGATGAGCGACAAACGCGTGTTCAGAATATCCAAGTTGCTGAAAATAACCATAAGCGGCAGAAGCGTTGCTTGCATCGGAATCATCATCCCAAGCAAGAAGACCAGTGTTACAAGCGGTCCATACTTCCATTTGAAACGCGAAATCGCATAAGCCACCATTGAGCTCAGCACGATAACGCACACCAGTGTGATCGAAGTCACGATAAGGCTGTTGCTCAAGTATTTCAAGTAATGGCCGCTTGTATAAGCGGCTTTATAGTTACCCCATTGCGGCGTGGTCGGCAGGGAAAAGAAATGTCCGCCGAGAATTTGCTCGTTCGTTTTGAGCGAGTACAGCACAAGCCAGAGCAATGGGTAAATTTGCGTGACGACAAGGATCGAGAGAAGCAGATACACGAGCCCTTTTTTAATACTTGCCATGATCTTAGTTCTCCCTTCTAGCTGTATTTCGCTTCGACTTTTTTAAAGACGAAATTGATGACGACCGTAAAGATTAAGCAAATCATTACAAGGATTGTAGCGAGTGCACTTCCGTATCCGTATTTGAGGGATAGGAACGACATGTTGTACATATGCATCGAAATGGTATCCGTTGCATGTGCGGGACCGCCGCCTGTCATAACCCAAACAAGGTCGAAGGCTTGCAAGGAGCCGATAAACGCAAGAATGATCGAGATTTTGAAGATCGGAATCGCCATCGGATACGTAATGTACCAGTCGGATTTAAAGCCTTCCGCGCCGTCGATTTTGGCCGCTTCATAGATTTCACTCGAAATGTTCTGTACACCGGTGTATTGAATGAGCAAATGGTAACCGAAGTATTGCCAAAGGGATACAAAATACAGACAGTACATCGCGACTTTCGGCTCTGTGAGCCAGCTGCGCGTCCAGCTTTCCAGTCCAACCGCGGTCAGAACGCCGTTCAGCATACCGCCCATTTCAGTTGGGTTATAGATGGTTTTCCAAAGCTGACCAATGATAACAACAGACAGAATTACAGGTACAAAGTATAGCGAAACCAGCGTGTTTGCTTTACGCACGTAACGATTCATCAGTGCTGCGATAAAAAGACAGATCGGAATTTCCAACATGGAAAATACCGAGTACATCAATGTGCGGCGAACGGATGGCCAGAAGTTGTTATCTTCGGTCAGGATCGTTTTAAAGTTATCGAGCCCGATAAATTTCGCCTTGTTGATGCTGTCCCAATCCAGCAAGCTGTCGTAAACCGAAACGACGATCGGAACGAACACGAGGCAGATATAGAGAAGCAGACACGGCAGGACGAAAACTGCAATAGTGCGGGCCGGGACTTTTAAAACATTCACTGGGGTTGCCTCCTGATCGTAATGGATTGAAAAGAAAGTCGTAAACGGGTGGAAGCCGCTAAGAATGCCTCCACCCGCAAACGACTAGCTATTATGATTCTTATTTGTTCGCGTCAAATGCTGCTTGGTGTTCCTGAGCTACCGCTGCAGGGTCAACCTTTTGAACGAACATGTTTTGGATGCTGCTAAGGTGAGCTTGCGCGATCGCAGGTTTCATTGTGTTATCGAATGCCAGGTCGCCGCCTTTAACGCCTTTGAACAGATCAAGCACGCTGATTGCAAGGTCGGAGTAGCCGGCTGCTTTGAAGTCGCCTTCAATGATTTGACCGCTACCTACTGCGTTTTTCAGCTCGAACTGTTTCTTAGGCATGTTCAGCATGAAGTAGTTCAAGAAATCTTTTGTAGCTTGCAGATGTTTGCTGTTAGCCGAGATTGCGAATGCGGAACCCGGAGCAAGCATGAATTGGTCTGGATCGCCTTTGCCGCCGACTGTAGGGAATTTGAATGCGCCGACTTTGCCGCCAACGGAGGAAGCATCGATTGCGCCTGTTTCCCAAGTACCCATGATCATCATAGCCGCTTTACCTGTTTTGAAGAGGTTGCCGCCTGTATTGTAGTCAACGGAAGTTGCACCTTCGTTGAATGCTTTTGCTTGGATCAGGTCTTGCATTTTGGATACTGCGTCTACGAATGCAGGATCGTTGAATGTTTTCTTGCCGTCTTGCACGTCTTGCAGGAAGCCAGGGCCGCCGTTTGTGCGAAGCAATACGTTCATGAACAAGAACGAACCTGTCCAGGAATCTTTTTCACCGATTGCGATTGGCGTGATGTTTTTTGCTTTCAATTTCTTCACGTCATCGATGAATTGCTCGTACGTCGTTGGCACTTCAGTGATGCCAGCCTGTGCGAACAGATCTTTGTTGTAGTAAACAACTTCGATGTTGTTGCCGTCAGGCAACGCGTATACGTTGTTGTCGAAGCTGTAGTAGTCGAGAAGACCTTTTTGGAATGTATCTTTCAGGCCGTTCTGATCCAGCATGTCGTTCAGCGGAGCGAAGAGGCCGGCGTCTACGAAAGGCTTCATTTGTGCGGATGGATTCACGATTGTGATGTCCGGCACTTCTTTGGAAGCGGCTTGTGTTTTAAGCTTCAGCTTCTGTTGGTCGGTGTTGAGCGTATCCAGCTCGATCGTTACGTTCGGGTGATCCTTCTGGTATTGATCCACGAGCGAGTGAAGCATTTTGTAGGAAGGCGTTTCAGGATCCGGGTAGATGTTCTGGAACGTGATCGTTACTTTCTCGTCACCTTTGTTGCCGCCTGCGTTTGTACCTGTATTCGTATTATCTGCTGTGTTGTCAGTTTTGTTGCCACAAGCTGTTGCTCCAAGCAGCAAGGCTGCTGCCGACAACGCGATTGCAGTTGTTTTCAATGTTTTGCTTGCCATGTTCTCTATTCCCCCTCGGGTTGATATACGCTTATTATCATGCACAGAGGCATCAGCAACAATGCGCGAAATCAAGGAGTGAGGTTTGCTTTTTCAAGGTTGTGTTTAAAAAAGCGACCTTTTCTACACCTGTGAAAAGGGATATCAGCGCCTTCGGCGCCAAATCAAATGGATATGAGCGCCTTCGGCGAGTTCCCTAATAAGGATAACGAGTGCCTTGGACGAGTTCCGAGCTTATTGAAAATGCCCCAATCGTGCTATGATATTAATAGCGTTAAAACCCTGTTGTGAAGTACCATTTTCCTCATGCGAAAGGACGTTATATCCATGGAATCGATCCGCAATATTTATTGCGTTGGACGCAATTATGCCCTGCATGCCAAAGAGCTCGGCAACGATGTACCGGAGGAGCCGATGATCTTCTCCAAGCCCACCCATGCGCTTCATCCCGCAGTGGGCAAGCTTGAACTGCCTGGCACCATCGGCGAAATCCATTATGAGCTGGAGGTTGTCGTGCGCATCGGTGCCAGCTACCGCCCGGGCATGAAGGCCGAGGAGCTTGTGGACGGCATCGCGCTCGGCATCGACCTAACCGCGCGCGATGTGCAGTCGAAGCTGAAGGAGAAGCGCCATCCTTGGCTGCTCGCGAAAGGCTTCGTCGGTTCCGCGGTGCTGAGTCCGTTCAGCCCGTTTACCGGCGTGGAGGATTTCACGCAGTTAACCTTCAGCCTGCTTAAGAACGAGGAGACGGTGCAGGCCGGCTGCCCGCAGGACATGATCTTCCCGCTGCAGCAGCTGATCGACTTCATCGGCACCAACATGGGACTTGGCGCCGGCGATGTCATCTACACCGGCACACCGGCCGGCGTCGGTCCGCTGGCGGACGGCGACATGCTGGAGATGAAGCTCGTCGCCGGAGGCAAGGAAGAGACGTATGGTCCGCTTTATGTGGACCTGATTTAGATGTTGGAAGTTGGCCGCCCCCGGTTATGCGGGGCGGCTTTTTCGTGAGGGCCGCTTTGCGGCTTGGGCGGAGGGGATGGCGGCGCGGCGGGGGATGGCCATGGCGTGGCGGCTGGCGGGGTGCAGCCGTAGACGCGTGGCGCGAATAGTCACTCGGTGGCCTGCAGAATGGTGGTAGCCCCAAGTAGAACGATCTTCCCCAGGTTCGAATTAGTTAGGTTGAATATTGAGAGTCGTGTTTCCCGTCTCTCAGACTTAATTCGGGTTGGTTTTGGATTTGAGCGTCGGGTTTTCCTACTCTCAACGTCCCCACAGGGTTAATTTAGGTTTGATTTATTGCTGAGAGTCGTGTTTTCCGATTCTCAGATTCATTTAGGTGTGGTTTGGGAGCTGAGCGTCGGATTTTCCTACTCTCAGCTCCTTTTCGACTTGGTTTTGGCGATGAGAGTTCAATTTCTGCACTCTCAACCTTCATTACGCGAGGATTTGAGTTAGTTTGGTTACTGAGAGTTCGTTTTTGGAACTCTCAGCTGCATTTCGGCGTTGTTTTGGTGCTGAGAGTTCGATTTCGACACTCTCAGCCTTCAGCGCCAGGGGATTTGAGTAAGTTTGGTTACTGAGGGTTCGTTTTTGGAACTCTCAGCTTCTTTTCGGCTTGGTTTTGGCGCTGAGAGTTCAATTTCAGCACTCTCAGCGTCCAGCGCCAGCGGATTTGAGTTAATTTGGTGGCTGAGAGTCCGGTTTTGGAACTCTCAGCTTCTTTTCGGCTTGGTTTCGGCGATGAGAGTTCGACTTCAGCACTCTCAGCGTCCAACTCGGGGGAATGGGATGGATTTTTAATCGCTTTCAACGAAACGCAAGCAAAAAAAAGACAGCTCCTCAATCCCGAGCTGTCCTTCCCCCTTTACTCATACATCGCTAGTGCCGACACCGAGATTGCCGCGATTCGGTCGTCCTTTAACTCGAACTCCAGCGCTAATCGGTTCTCTTTATCGATGTAGCCGATCGCATTCCCGCGCGTATAATAGCTCTCCCCGTACAGCTTTTGCGCGTTCTCTCGGGTATCGCCCAGCTTCACGCCTTTAGCCGTAGCGACTTTGGGGCCGAGCGAGTACGCCAGCACGACATTTTCGAGCGAAGTATACTGATATTCCTCGTACATGAATAGAAATGTCCGTCCATTGTTGAGCGTGCGCTGCGGTTTCCCTAATGCGGTAACGAGCTCCTTCTCGGTAATGCCAAACTTTACGTCGTCCCCGCTTTTCTCCGCACTCAAGTCAGTCGAGCCGACTTTGTCGATGAACGTTAACGGCGTTTCGCTCTTGCCGCCACATGCCGCAAGCAGTACAGCTAAGCCGCTTATTAAGATAATGAATTGCATGATGCGTTTCACTTCAAACCTTCACTCCCTCTTACACTTAAACGGCGCAAACCGCCGACTTCGGCTTCCGCTCTCCATCTCCAACATTCCATTTCCGATCTCCAGCATTCAGCTTTTCGGCTGTAAGCTTTCCCGCATCCAGCTCCTCAGCTCTTCAGCTTCAGCACTCAGCATGTCGCATTCCACCTTCAGCTTACAGCATCCCGCGAAGCCTGTCTGCAAGTACCTGCATCATGCTTCGGAGCACGCCGATGTTCTGGAAGCATAGCGTGAACACTTGGTCGCGGTGCAGCTGAAGCAGAACCGCCCGGCTCGCTGCCGTGCAGTCCGCGGAACGAAGTCCGCTGTCGATGACGGCCATTTCGCCGAAGCATTCGCCTTCTCCAAGCGTCGCGAATGTTTCGCTGCCCTTATGTACACGAACGCTTCCCTCTATAATACCGTACAACGTATCGCCGTAATCATCAACCCGGCAGATCGTTTCACCCGCCGCGTACTCCACTTCTTCGACAAGCTGCGCGAGCGCGATGACATCCTCTTGGGATAAACGGGCAAACAGGTCGATCTTTTGCAAGATCAGCACCCGGCGCAAAATAATATCGTTCGCCATGCCGAGCTCCTCTTGCGAAGACACCGCGTCTGCCCCGTCTGCAGCGACAGCCGAAGCTGCCGCCACTTCCGCATGGTGCTCATCCGCAGGCATCGCACCAACCGACGATTTCTGTGCCAGCTTCGAGCGCAGACGCCTCGAAAGCAGCTTCATCATTTCCAAGGCGATGCCTGTGCGGTCAAAGATGACATCGTAGAAGCTCGAGGAATCGAGCCGCCACAATACCAGATCCTCTTCCGCCATAACAGTAGCCGTGCGCAGCCGGCGCGTCAATATGGCGGTCTGTCCGAAACACTCCCCGGCAGTACGCTCATTGAGCTTGTCAGTTCCGCGGTAAATTCCGGTTCGTCCGCTTTGAATGAGATAGAGCGCATCACCGGGATCATTCACCTGAAACACGGTAGCTCCCTTCGAATAGGTCACCCGTTCCATGCGCATCGCAATCAGAGACAGCTCCCGAGCGGACAACCCATCGAATAAGGAGACGTTTTTCAACATCGCGATTCGTTCCATTTGCTCGCTTAGCCATGTCTCATCTACGGAATAGCGGCCCGGAGCCGCCGCATCCACCTTGCTCCGCGAAGCAAATTGAATCACTTGGCAGAGCCATTCATCGCCCTGATCGTTCATCCAGTCCAGATCAAGCGCCGCCTCGTTCTTCACGACATTCGCCGTCACGGTCCGGGAAGCCGACATCAGCTTCGCCAGCTCCATCCGCAGGTTCCCCTGCACCAGCTGGTCGATAATTTCTGCCGCGTTTGCCTGTTGGCGAGCACCGCCTTCGGTCCAGTTGGCATACACGGCTTGGATGGTTTTGGCCTCATAGATAAAACCGAGCAGCAGAAATATCCGCTTCATCATCGCCGAACGGACCTGCTCGACCGCCTCCGCTACTTCCTTATACCCTTCAACTGCAATCAGATCACCTTGGTACGACGTAAACCGGCCGTACAGCTCAAGCTCGAGCAAGATGTTCGCCTCGAATCCTTTGGCATCCACTTGCTGCACGCCTTTGCGCATCCGGGTCATCGCTTCCAGCAGCTTATCCCGCATCTCGAAATTAGCCGATGCATACCGCTGAAACAGCAAGTCAAAAGCTTGTTGCCCACCGATGCGTTCAAACACTTTCGGCAAATGCAGCAATACCGAATCCACGTCAAAATACGTGACGAGCAGCTTGAGAATTTCTCGTTCATCATAAGCGGCCAGCGTATCCACCGCGGCCTCTCTCGTCTCGTTATGCTGCAGCAGCGGCACGATATGCGGAACAAGCTCCGGCACCTGCAGCACGGCAGCGGACTGCACGGCAAATTTACGAACCTGCGGCGCCCCGTCGCGAAGCAGTGGAATCAGCGGTTTGTAAAACTCCCGAATGCCGATCCGGCCGAACAAAATCGCCATCGATGTACGCTCATCCTCGCGGGAGCTCTCCATCAGCTCCTTCAACGTACCGACCGCTCGGAACATCCCTTCGATGCCGTAATACTTAATCAACCCGGCAATGGCGGCCGACTTCACATCCATATCTTCCTCGCTAAGCCGCGCCGTAATGTCATCCAAATGCTCATCTTTCGCATAAGCGGCAAGCGCAAGAATGGCAGCCGCACGAACGCGGCTATGCCCTTCCCCAATGAGCGCCAGCAGCACGTCTTCTTGACCGGCCGGCTGCTTGCGTTCCATGTAGCGAAGCGCCTCTACACAAACCTCCTGCGAGGGATGGCGAAGCAAGCCTTCCAGATGCGGCATAAGGTCAAAGCCGTCTATATCCTGCAAAATCTTCAGCGCATAAAGAACCTGCACTTTATCCGGCTGCACAAGCGTATCCGTCAGTACCCGCAAGCTGGCAGGATCCATCAGATCCAGCTGCCCCTCATGCAGGTCATGCCCCCTGGTCTTCAAGGTAGACAGCAGCGCCTCCAGGTAAGCCCCCTTTACCTTCACCGCCGCTACAATACAGACGCATAGCAGTGCCAAAATCACATAGCTGAACTGCTGCGTCGTCAGCAGCTGAGACAGCAAAATCAAGCTGACGGCGGCGATTCCTTTGGCACCGTTGCGAACGACGCCATCCAGGAAGCTCTTCGCCGAGTTGCGCCACTCCGGCGGAATCGGAAACATGACGAGCTGGCTGACCGAAGAATAAATCGTATCGCCAAGCACCTTGTCGCTCCCTTTTACAATCACAACCATCGCCAGCACCGGCATCATCAATACGCCGAGGCTTCCGGTGAACAGCGCAATCGGGAATACCAATATGGCCGTCATGACACCGAATCGGGTGAGCAGCTTCCCAGCGACAAAGAGCTGAATAAACAACGCCAGCAATCCGGAAAATCCATAAAAGCTCCCCATAAATCCGGCCAATGCCTCATCCTGAAGCGTACCGCGCAAAATAACCTTAAACTGATAGTCGATCAGCGTAAGGGTAATTACGAGCGCTGCCGACATGATCGCTATATATTTGAGATGGGGGACGTTCCGGAACAGGCCTCCGCTATCCTTCGTCTTCATCCCGCCGCCGCCGGACTGCTTACGTTGAGGCTTAACAGACGTAAATAGGTCAGACCCTTTCCCTGCGAGCTTCAATAACCGGATAACCGCCACAAGCGCAAGCAGCTGAAGTGCGGCATAGAAGCAAATCAAATTAGCTGTCCCCACTAACGGAACAACCAGCTTCAAGCCGAAACCGCTTATAATACCGCCCATAAGCCCGCCGCTGCCGACAAGCCCGATGGTCCGTTTCACCTTGCGCTGATCCAGAACGGAAGCTGCAAACTGCCAGAAACAGACAATCATAAGGAAGTTGAACACATCATAGCCAACATAGATAACCGGGTACACCCAGCTGAAATCCATGCCTACGCCAAACCGCGATAATAGCACCAGCCCTGAAATTAGCGGAATGAGCAGCTTTAGCAGATGGTCCATCCGAAACCGCGGACTGAACCGCTGGAACAGCAGTCCGATTAAGAGAAGCGCCGCCGACTGCGGCACATACATAAAGGAAAGCTGTGAGGCGCCAAAACGCGATAGAAACAACGCATCCGCCGCCGTTCTGCCAACCGTTGAGGCCGATGAAACCGCAAACAAATAAATAAAGAGGAAAAGCACCTTCGTATACTCTTCCTTGTCCTCGCCAAATTTGCGAAAGGTTTGTCCAAACGCGTTTCCCGAAATTAATTTCATACCGGCTCTCCTACCCGAACAGTTTAGTGACATCTTTTAGTAATTTTCGACAGCCGGAAGCCGATGTCCTCCAAAAGTCACAAACATATTGCAGGAAAAAAGTCCCACTCATTTCTATCCATCAAAACAACACAAGAAGAGCACCGACCACTAAGGCCGGTGCTCTTCTTGTATCTCACTTACTTCCCGCCTGCCGCTGCTCCGTTATCTGCTTCCTCAGCAGTCGTTTGATAGGCGATTAACACGATATTGCTGCTTGTCTGCTTACGCAAATCGGATTCGAATTGCTGCAGCTGCGCCAGTAACTGTCCGTCTAGTTGCGCCGGTTTATAATTCACGAGAGTCCCTCCATTGCTAGATTTCAGGTGTACTCTCATTGTTAACGGCAACAGCCCTGCTTATGCGCGGACCGAGCAGATTTATGGCAAATCGATGAGCATGAATTGCCCGCCATTCGCGCTGGCAATAACAAGCTCCTCAAGATCGGTAATGCGCGCGGAGTCGCTTCGGCTCAAATGATGCTCCCCATTTAACGTCACTTCGCCTTCCATCACGAACAGGAAGATTTTGCGTTCGGCATCCTGCTCGAACGGAACGCTGTTACCCGCTTCCAGGCGGGAGAGATAAATGGTGAGATCCTGGTGAATCGATGTAATCGTTTCGCTCTGAAGACGCTTCGAGACAATGGGAAGCAGCGCGTTCTTCATCGCAGCTGGATCGTACGCCTTTTGCTCGTAAGACGGCGTAAGCCCTTTTGCTTCGGGGAGGAACCACATCTGCAGCAGGTTAGCTACTTCGGTGTCCGAAGAATTGACCTCGGAGTGCAAAATGCCCGTTCCCGCTGTCATCCGCTGTACCTCGCCAGATCTTAAAATCTCTTTGCCGCCCGTATTGTCCTCATGCGCCAATTCGCCCTTCATCACAACCGTAACGATCTCCATATCCCGGTGCGGATGCGTGCCGAATCCTTTGCTTGGCTGAATATAATCCTCATTAAATACGCGCAGCGGACCAAAATTCAAATTGTCCGGATCGTAATAATCTGCAAATGAAAAACTAAAATTAAACTGTAGCCATCCCAAGTCCCCAGAATGCCTCGATGCTGCCGGATAGATTGCGATCATGCTCCAGAACACTCCTCATGATTTCATTTTTACTCACTTACTTTATGTAAGTATGTGTGTTATAGTTAGCTTTGTCAAGGAGGGATTCCATTGGATCATTTGTACATTCGCCACACCGTTGGCGGCCGATTATTTCTCGATTCGAAGAAGCATGAGCTCCCATTCTCCGTCGCGCCTGCAGAGGGCCGGGAAGGCTGGAAGCTCTGCATTGATGCCGTGGATGAGTCCATCGGCGCACCGATTTGCCGGCATAACGACGAGCTCAATATCTTTCTCGTCGCGGATGGCGCGGTTGATCAGAAGACTTGGTACTATTCTACACACGGCCTCGTCGAATATGACGCGGCAGCCAAACAGCTCATCATCTGGGCCGATGGCAAAATCGACTACACCGTGTAGCTTGTGTCAGCTCGCTTCACCTTTATACCCAGCCCCAGAAAAACCCGTCCCGCTCCCAAGCTGCGCGCCCGCCGTGCAGCTTTTTGAATGCTTTCTTGACTTCCTTGTCGATGGATTCGTTGCCATTCTCATTGACGTAAATAAACTGCTCCCCGAAATGCGCCTTAATATGCGCGACCGCCTGCTCCTGACGCAGCATGCCTGCCGACTTCAGCTCCTGTACCATCCACTCTGCCGCTTCTTGCGCTGTATGTTCCATTTTCGCGTCATCTCCTTTTACGTTACGTTTAGGAACCTTTTTCCATGCAACCTCGTATGTATCCCTTAAAATGCGCATAGCTATTTATGAGGAGGGGTCGTCCATGCATGTTGTTGAACCGAATCCGGTGAAAAAAGTGAACTTGAAGCCTTACATTCTATTCAGTCTGTTGATCGTCGTCGGCGTCATCGTCGCCTTTAACGGTTTTCAGACGGTCCAGTACGGCAATGTCGGCTTGTACAAAACGTTCGGCAAATTAAATGATAACATACTGTCGCCGGGCATTCACATGAAGATCCCGTTCGTGCAAAGCATCATTCAGGTCAATGTGCAGGTGACCAAGGCGGAGACCGATACGAGCGCGTCTTCGAAGGATTTGCAGCCGGTCTCGACGCATGTGGCCGTCAACTATTCCGTCGACAAAGCGGCTGCGTATAAGCTGATGAATAACGTCGGCGGCTCGTTCGACAACGTCATCGTGAACCCCGCCATTCAGGAAATCGTCAAAGAAGTGACGGCACGCTATCCCGCTGAAGATCTGATCGCCAAGCGCGACGTCGTCGCCGGCGAAGTCCGGGAGCATCTAACGACGCGGCTCGCGAAGTATAATTTAATCGTGGCCGACATTAATATCGTGAACTTCAAGTTTTCCGATGCGTTCAACGCGTCGATCGAAGCGAAGCAGGTTGCGCAGCAGCAGGCGTTGAAGGCCGAAAACGACCTCAAACGGGTTCAAATCGAGGCGAAGCAGAAGATCGCGCAGGCGCAGGCCGAAGCGGAATCCCTGAAGCTGAAGAAGCAAGAAGTGACGCCGGAGCTCATCCAGCTGAAGCAAATCGAGGTGCAGGAGATGGCCGTGGACAAATGGGACGGCAGCCTGCCAAACGTGACCGGCGGAGCGACACCGTTTATCGACGTGAACAGCTTCGGGAGCGGCGGGAAGTAGGTTTGTGGTAGAGGGTTGGTTAGAACGCTAGTAAAGACAGCTTAGAGGGCTGGGAGCCGGGATTTGGGGCTCTCGGCTTTTTGTTTTTTCGGGTAGGAACCGATGACGCTCCTCTTGTGCTCGGTAAACTGAATTCAAGTCACATGTAGCTTAACTAGAGATCTACTTGTACTGTATTCTCAGAATTCGAGCCAATGTAGATCATACAGAGATCCTCTTGTGCTGCATTCAGAGAATTCGAGCCAATGTAGCTCATCCAGAGATCTACTTGTGCTCGTTTCGCTGAATACAAGCCCCATGAAGCTCACCCAAAGATCTACTTGTGCTTCATTCTGAGAATTCGAGCAAATGTAGATAACACAGAGATCCTCTTGTACTCGTTTAACTGAATTCAAGTCACATGTAGCTCACCTGGAGATCTACTTGTGGCTCGACCCTCAAAATTCGAGCCAATGTAGATCACACAGAGATCCTCTTGCGATCTCCCCCAGACTCCTTCTCTCGGAGCCTCGCGTCCTGCGAAAGTGCCCGAAATCAACGGGAAACTTGACGAACGGCAACCGCCGCGAAAGCGCGAGATGGCGCGTAAAACCACTTTGTTTAGCGAATGAGCACTTCCTTTGTCGCCCTTGCAGGGAGTGGTTTCCGAACCGCGAATTACCTATGCATTCCACCCGAACGGAGTGATAGGATTGGAACTAGTCAAGAGCAAGGATGCGGCTGAGTCGTTGAACGTCAGTCAAACCACGGTCAAACGCTGGGCTTCCCACTTCCCTCATTATTTTCAAAAGGATCGATTCGGCCATTATGTATTCTCGTCCCGTGACCTGTCGATGCTCGCTTATATCAAAGAATCGCTCGAACGCGGTGAAACGATGGATATGATCGTGTTACCGGAACCCGAGCAGCAGCCGGAACAGCCATTGAATTCAGCCGCACAGGCATCGCATTCCCTGCTATTCGGCAACAACGAGCAAGTAGCTGCAGCATCGGAAACGTATGACTCCGAGATTCACTGCCGCTTGGTACAGGTGGAGCGCAGGCTGGAACAGAAAGCCGACGAGGTTGTCGCTGCGCAAATTTTGCAGCATCGCTCGGAGCTGGAGGAGCTGCGCAAGATGATTGATCACCTGAGCGCAGCCATCGAATTTGCCAAGCAGCCGATCCCGCCCTTGAGCATACCTTCATACGCGGCCGAAACCGCAGCAGCCATCGAATCGCCAGTCGCTGTCCCGTCGCCTGCACGCAAACGCGGGTTGTTTCGCTCCTTATTTGTGTGGTTTTGATTTCCCCGGAAATTGAAGGGCAAAGGGTACGATGACGACCGTCACGACCGCGAGCGCGCCGATCGCCAGAACGCGTTCGTCCAGCAGCAGCTGCACAAGCAGGGACAGCACGATGCCGCCCAGATTGCCGAACAAGAGCAGCAGCCCCGTAATAGCCCCGGCAGTGCGCGGCTCCGCTTTGGCTTCGGCAAAAGAAAGCACAATGGGCAAGTCAGCCAGCAGCAGCAGACCGGCTAAAGCCAGCAGCGTCATAAACAGCCAGGCAGGCATGCCTGCCGCAAGGAATACGAGCAGTACCGCGCTAACCGCGAGTGACAGCACAAGCACGTTTCGTGCACGATTCCCGCGCATTGCGAAGTCCGGCAATACCGCCGCCCCGATAATCCCAGCCGCCGTCATGAGTCCTAAGCCTGTTCCGACCTGCACCGAATCATAGCCGATTGCATCCGCCAATACTTCAAGCCATGTCGCCAGCGTAATGAAAATACCGAAGCCCGCAAACAGGAGCAAGCTGAATAATCGAACCCACTGCTGCGACCAAAGCGCCCGTAAGGTGCGCAGCGCCGGTGCGGGCTCTGCATCCGTCGCCCCTTCGTACAGGGGAGGCTTGCGAAGAGTTACCAGCAGCGCGAGGCAAGCGGCTGCACCAATAAGCGCCTGCGTCCACAGCACGGCAGGCATTCCGCCCCATTCCAGCAGAAAAGGCACCGTCACATTGGAGATCATGATGCCGACAAACAAGCTGGCCGTGCCGGCTGCAATGGCAATTGGACGTTTTGGCGGTGCCGCATAGAGCACCGCCATTTTGTTCACCGCATTGAGCACAAGCGGCTGACCGACGGCGATGATGAACTGTCCGGCAAGCGCATATTCATACCCGGGCACGACGCGGAGCAACGCGCCGGCAACGGTAAGTCCGGCTCCCCAAGTGAGCGCGCCGCGGAAGCTGCGATCCGATGCGAAGCCAAACGGAATCGACAGCAGCACATAGACCAGCGGAAAAACGAGCGACAGCCACCCAACGGCATCTACGGATACCCCCCACTGTTCGGAAGCATCCGTCGTAATCGGCGTAAACGTCACCCACAGCAGCTGCGTGACTGCTACCACGCCCGCATAAGCAGCGATAACGGACCAGCGCGAAGCCCCTTGCTCTTGCTCTTGCTCTTGCTCTTGCTCTTGCTCTCGATTCAAACCATGATCCCCTATCATAACGACAGCTCCGGAACCCCGAACAGCTTCTCCAAATACGGATTCAGCAGAATGCCATCCGGATCATACTGCTCCCGCAGACGGACGAAGGCGTCCCACATCGGATACAGCTCCTGCAGCTGCGAGGCGCGAAGGGAGTGCATTTTGCCCCAATGCGGCCGCCCCCCGTGCCGCAGGAAGATCTTCTCCATCGCCGCAAAATAAGCCCCGTACGGCATCCCTTTATACATATGTACGGCAATATAGGCAGAATCCCGGCCATACGCGGGGCTCAGCCAGATGTCATCCCCTTTGGCATAACGGCACTCAATCGGAAAATGAACCGCGAACCGCTCTTCTTCCATCACCGCGCGCATCTCTTCAATGACAGCGGGCATCGCCTCCGCGGGCAGATTGTATTCCATCTCATTGAAGCGCACGAGCCGCTTCGTCGCGAACAGACGATGGCTGTACGCCACCTTGCTAAACAGGGGAAACTGCGCCGCAGAGAACCGGCTTATAGGTTTGCACAGCTTCGGCACCCGTCGGCACATGCCTGACAGCAGACCGAATACGCCATTCTCCAGCACCACATCGCTGATATAATCGCCCACCCGCCGCGGTGTGACAGGCTCGGTCGTTTCATTCATGATTTTGAGCTGACACGACTCGGCATAGGGGAACCAATACATCTCGAAGTGACGATGCGAGTCGGCAAGTGTTGGCAGCTGTGTCAAACATGCCGTCAGCTGCGTCCGCCTGCTCTCGTAGCGCATTTTGAATGCGGAGCGGAGTCTCAGCTTCACCTGCACCAACACGCCGAGTGCGCCCACCGATACTTGCATGCCCCGAAACGTCTCCGGATGGGACTCCGGCGAACACTCGACAACCTCGCCGCCCCCGGTTACAAGCGTCAGTCCAATTACCTGCGTCGCGATATTGCCGAACTCCCGGCCCGTGCCATGCGTGCCGGTGCTGATGGCGCCCGCGATCGATTGGACGTCGATATCGCCAAGGTTCTCCTGCGCCAAGCCTTGCTGAAACAGCAACTCACCCAGCAGCTTCAGCTTCGTACCGGCCCAGACCGTGGCGGTCTCTGCCGCAGCATCGACTTCAACCAACCCCTGCATCCGGTCCAGGGAAACAAGCACGTCACCGGAAGCTGCAATTGGCGTAAACGAATGCCCCGTTCCGACAACCCGGAGCTTCCTCCCCTCACGCCTGCACATCCGTACAATGTCGACGACCTCTTCTATGGATTCGGGATACAGAACCATACTCGGAGTAGCCTGTACGGAGCCTGACCAATTCGACCACGCTACGCGCATTGCCGCATGTCCATTCATAGAAAACAAGCCCCCATTCCGCGATAGGTTGCATATTCACCGACGATTTGCCCCTTGGATACCGCAACCAGATGCAAGAAGCGCTCGCACAGCTCGCCTGCTTTGGCATGGCGGAAGAAGACCGGATCGCCGAGCGACAGCGACAGCCCGTTCTTCACGCGCAGAGGGGTCTGCACCTCGCCTGCTCCCTCTAGCGGAAACAGCTCCAGTCCTTCCGGCAAATACACCTGCGCCTGCTTCTCGATCCCTATGGCCCCGGAGGCTGTATATCCGCCACCCATACAAGTGACGATATCGGGCCTCGGACGGCGGACAATTTCCACCGCAAACCCTGCCGCAGGCTCGTATCGGAACCCGGTATACGCGTCAAACAAGCCAGGCGCATAGAACCCCGAGCCTGCTGTTATCTCGGTCACGCACGCCTCAAGACGCGAGCTGTCCATGCTGCCGGTTCCGCCGGCATTCACGAAACGAAGCTCCGCGGCCCCCATCGCTTCAAGGCCTTCCACGACTTCGCGGCGCCGCTTCGCGACTTCGGCAATCGATCGTTTCTTCAACCAGCGGATCACGCTGTTCTTCAACTGCTTGCCTGCCACATTATCGCCAAGACCGGCAACCTGCGCCTCGTAGCCCATAATGCCGTCCAGTTTCAGCCACGCCGAAGCGGCGATAAGCTCCGCAACGGGGCACGCTTGCTCCCAGCTCGATAACGGCGAACGCCAGACGCCAAAATGCAATCCCGGATAATCGGCCGACATATCGATATCCAGACATAGCGGCACGACGACTCCCTGCTCTGCGGCGATGCGCTCAATCTGCCGCACATGCTCGGCACAGTCGACCATAAACGTAATCGAGCGCCCCTCGCCGATGGACCTAACCAGCTCGGCGATCCGATCCGGCTGCCACTGCGGGTAACCGAGCAGCAGGTCATCGAAGCCTTCGCGCACGAGCATCGCCGCTTCATCGGCGGTGTAGCACATGATCCCTTGATAAACCGGGCTGCTGGCCAGAATGCGCCTCATGACCTCAAGGCAGCGGATCGATTTGCTCGCAATCCGCACCTTCTTGCTTCCCGCCGCATTCGCAATCGCCGCGATGTTGCGATCCAGCATATCCAAATCTACGAATGCAAACGGCTTCGGCACGCCTTCAAACACCGTCTTGTAATAAGCATAGGTATCCGACATCGTCTGCACATCCTCTTCGCCTAAGGCTTCATTAGCATACGGATAAACTTAAGCCCATTCTTGGCAGACGGGTAGCGGAACGGAAAATCAAACGCCGTTGTCTGCTTCAGCATGCTCTTCATATGCGAGAACGTACGGAAGCTTTGCTCGCCGTGATAGCTGCCTGTTCCGCTATGGCCTACCCCGCCAAATGGCAGATATGGTGTTCCGATATGCAGAAGCGTATCGTTAATACAACCGCCGCCGAAGGAAATGTTGCCCGTAAACAGCTGCTGCACCGCCTGATCCTTGCTGAAAATATACAGCGCCAGCGGCTTGGGCCGCGCATTCACAATCGCCACCACCTCGCGCGGGTCATCATAAGTGAACACCGGCAGGATCGGCCCGAAGATCTCTTCCTGCATAATGGGGGAATCCCACGCCACATCTTCAAGTAAGGTCGGGGCGATGCGAAGCTTCTTGTCATCCGTCCCGCCGCCGATCGCAGCCGTGCCATCCGCAAGGAACGCGCGAAGCCGATCATAGTGGCGGCGAGTGACGATCGCGCCATAGTCCGGGTGCTCCAAAGGCGCTTCGCCATAGAATGCCGTCACCGATTGATGGATTGCGGCCAGCAGTTCATCCTTCACGCTGTGATGCACCAGCAAGTAGTCAGGCGCGAGGCAGGTCTGCCCGCTATTGAGAAACTTGCCGAAGGCAATCCGTCTGGCCGCAAGCGCAATAGACGCATCATGATGCACGATGCACGGCGACTTGCCTCCGAGCTCCAAGGTAACAGGCGTCAGATGTTTCGCGGCCGCAGCCATCACCGACTTGCCGACCTCAACGCCGCCGGTGAAGAATATATGATCGAAAGGCTGCTCCAGCAAAGCCCGGCTCGCCTCAACCCCACCTTCGACAACAGCAATATACTCCGGCTTGAAGCTATCCGCGACTATGGCTGCTATTAACGAAGTCGTTGCCTGTGACAGCTCGGAGGGTTTCAATACAGCGGTGTTGCCTGCGGCGATAGCGCCGATCAGCGGAACTAATGTGAGGTTAAAGGGATAATTCCAAGGGGCGATGATGAGCGATGATCCGAGCGGCTCCGGCATCACATACCCCCGGCTGCCAAGATGCGTGGAAGGCGTCTTCACCCGCTTCGGCTTCATCCATTTCTTCAGATGTTTCATCGCAAAGTTGATCTCGGTGTAGAAAGGACCGATCTCCAGCGTGTACGCTTCATGCTCGCTCTTATTTAAATCCGCGCGGAGCGCCGTGATAATCGCAGCTTCACGCTCCACCACGGCTTGTTTCAATTTCCGCAGCTGCGCCATTCGAAACGCATACCCTCGGCTTTCGCCCGTTTGAAACCAGGCTTGCTGCCGTTTCAACAATTGCTCAAAGGAAGCCATGATATCCCTGCTCTCCCGGTCAGTCGGACGAAGCCGGCCCCCGATTGTAAGTGCTTACACGAAACTGTACCGAAGAAGCTTGCGCCTTAGCGCACCTGGGCAATGACCGCATTGTGCGCCTTGATATAGCCATGGCGGATGATGTCAAAGCCATTTTCATAAATATAGAGTCCCATCTGCTCCACCGTCATCAGCTCGCGATAGGTGTGATTCATAATATCGGCCATAATGACGTAGAACAGCCTGCTTTTCCATTGGTTGCGCGGTGTGGTGAAGATCGCATAGCCGCCGTCTTTGAGGAATCTGCGGTGCCAATCGACAACCTCCGGTTTGTAGGTATCCGGGAAATGCTCCAGCAAGCCGACCGAAAGCACGATATCAAACGTCTTGCCAAATGATAGATTACGTACGTCATCGACTACGTATTCGATATTAAAGTCAGGCTTATAGTACACCTTCGCCCCGCCTGTAGAAGTGCTGGACCCGAGAAACGGATACGAATCGGGAAACTCGCCGTGACGAACGGTCTTGCAGTATGCGTCATAATCGACCAACACTACCTCGGCTCCCGGATAAAGCGCCGCAAGCTGCATCGCCTCATACCCCTCCGCTGCTCCGAGAAACAGAATGCGCGGACGCGTGACATTCAGTCCTTCAAACAAGGACCGTTTACCGCGCGGATCCCAGACGCCGTCTTGAATGCGGTGCACATAATTCCATAGATGAATGCGGGCTACATCGCCCAAAGCCGCACGGATTTCCGATGGCTTGAACGTGGCGAGGCTCTTCAGAAAAGCAGATTGGTCTCCGCTGATCTCTTTCGGGATATCCTTGTCGAACCACTCATGAAAGGCTTTGTTAAAATACGTCCACGACGTCTTCGCATCCATCGCCTTCTCATGCTCCTGCTCCCACTGCTTGCGGGCCTCCGACATCGTCCGCACCTCGTAAGGTTTGCCTACCCGCTCCCAGGTCAGCTGCGACCAATCCTTCACCGTATTCACCCGGATAAACCGCTCGTATGCCTTATCTTTGTGCGGGCGAAGGTCAACCCGATAAGAAGGCGTAAGCTCCGTCAGGCCAAGCTGCCGCTCCGAGTAGGGCTGCTCTAAGCGGGAAGCGTTTACTGGCTTTGCTGTATTCATTCCTTACTCACCTCGCTCAGTGTAATGACCGGCTATACAACAAAGTATATCATCCGCAGCTCATCTGTAGTGCTGAATTATTCCCGGTTTCTGCACCCTGCTAAGCGATTTTCTGCAAAGATTGCAGCAGCACCGTATAGATCAGAGCCGGATCAAACGGTTTGGTCAAATAATAGTCCATCCCCGCTTCAAGCACTTCTTCCTGCACGCCCTTCATCGCATCCGCGGTCATCGCAATAATCGGCGTTTGCTTCGCATGCTCAATCTGCCGGATAAGTCTTGTAGATTCGTATCCATCCATAATCGGCATCTGCAAATCCATCAAAATAACATCGTATCGCTTGCCGCGCACGCGGTTCACCGCTTCCTCGCCGTTATCGACGACATCGATGACCATGCCCATTCCCTTGAGCAGCTCCATCGCAACGAGCTGATTGATTGCATTATCCTCCACCAGCAGCACGGAAGCGCCGCGAAGCAGCGCATATTTCTCCGCAATCTCCGCATTTTCCGTCTCGAGCGGCTTCCCAACGGCTTGCGGCTTCATCAGCGAAATCACTTCATCGAACAGATGCGACTGGCTAATGGGATAGAAGAACACCTTCTCGATCGCCGGGGACGGCACCCCCTTCTGCAGCTCCATCTCGTGGTAGGCGCTCGTAAGTACAATAGACTGCGATTTGTCGGGTAAATCTCGTTTGATCCGCTCCGCGAGCAGCACCGCATCTCCGGCCTGCAGCTTCCAATCCACCATAATCAAGTCATATCGGTTATGCATCGATAGGGTATAGATCGCTTCTTGCTCCGACGCAGCCAGGCTGACGATAAACTTAAACTGCTCCAGCTGGTTGCGCAGCACCTGCTGCATCTCCGAATTATCGCAAATGAGCAGCACGCGCAGAAACTTCATATCCAGCTCCAGCCCCTGCCGCATAACCGGTGCATCCGTGCTTCTGAATTCAGCCACGAAGGAGAAGCAGCTGCCTACGCCCGGCGTGCTTTCCACCTCAAGCTTGCCGTTCATCAGCTCGACGAATTTCTGACTGATGACAAGTCCGAGTCCCGTCCCGCCATATCGCCGCGTCGTCGACATGTCCGCCTGCGTGAAGTTATGGAACAGCTTCTTCTGCTGCTCCGAACTGATGCCGATACCGGTATCGCTCACTGCAAAATGAAGCGTAACATCATGCTCATTGCTTTTCACAAAATCAATGGAAACCGCTACTTCCCCTTGGTGCGTAAACTTCACGGCATTGTTAACGAGGTTAAGCAGGACTTGCTTCAAGCGAAGCGGATCGCCGCTCAGCATTTGCGGCACCCGGTGATTGATCGCAAAATGCAGCTTCAGCTCCTTCTCGTAGGCCTTAACCGCCACGATATTGGAGAGATCATGAATCACCTCGTACAGGTCAAAAGCAATCTGCTCGAGCACGATCTTGTTCGCTTCGATTTTGGAGAAATCAAGAATGTCATCGATAATATTGAGCAAGCTTCTCGTCGATAAAATCGATTTGTTGACATAGTCCTTCTGTCTGTCCGAGAGCTCCGTCTTCTGCAGCAAATAATTAAGCCCCAGAATGGCATTGATCGGCGTTCGAATCTCGTGGCTCATCTGCGCCAGGAACTGGCTCTTCGCTTTGTTCGCCCCATCGGCCTCGCGTTTGAGCTTCCAGTCGGTCAAGTCATGGAAGGTGACCTTGATCCGTATCTTCCCCTTCACGGTCATAGGCAGAATCGTAACGGAGAAGCTCCGCGGGGATTGGCCCTCGAAGTTAAGATCCAGCTCGAAGCGCTGCATCTCTTTCGTCTCCACCCCTTCGCGGAAATACCGATCCCACTCTTCCTCTTTGCCGATGCGGACCAAATCCGTGAGCCGTTTGCCTTCGATTCTCTCCATATTCAGGTCCAGCAGCCGGGCCAGCTTCGCGTTAACCGACAGAATCGTCCCCTCACAATTGAACGTAATGAAGATATCGTTCGAATTCTCCACGATGGTCCGGTAACGCTCTTCGCTCTCGCGCAGATCATCTTCCGCTTGCTTCCAATTCGTAATATCGGTGCTGGAGAGAATGATCTCCGTGACTTGTCCGTCCTTAAAGATCGGCTGCACGATGTTAAACGTCCGAAATCCGTTAAAGCCGGACTCGTACCTGACCTCCTCGCCTTTGAAAGCTCGATCGTAAATGGCCGAGACCAGCTCAACATGCTCTTGGCTCAGCCCCGCCAAATCATTGGGCCGCTTGCCCGTTATCTCGCCACCATTCCAGCCTTGTTTGAGCAGCAGCTGCCCTTCAATTAAGGAATAGCGATAATCCCCGTGGCTGTCCCGAATGATCTTCGCCGTCATCCCGGATTGGAGGTGCAGCAGCCGATGCAGCTCTTCGCTTGCGCGGAGATTCTTCTGCTCGAGCTCGCCCGCACGGATAATATAAGATCGGAAATAAATCATCGCGTAACAGCCCAGCGTGTTCGCCGTGCTGAGAATCAACAGGATGTTCACCGGAATTCGAATCATTTGCGTACCGATAATCAAGAATGCTATTCCGCTGAACAGGGTCGCATACGCCCACTGGCGGAGGAGGCTTTGGACACGCAGCATAATGAATCCGACCCCGCCTACATAAACCAGCATCGTCACAATCGCCGTAATGGTGCCGATCCCAAACGGTGACACCGTCATTCGATATAGAATGACCAATGCTCCGGCTATCGCCGCAGCCCCAAAGCCTCCGAAATAAGTCGCCATCAAAACCGGAACATAACGTAAATCGATGACAATGCTATCGCTGAGCCGAACGCCGTAGTAGACCAAAATGCAGCCGAGAATCCCTTGCACGATGCCTAATTTAAGGATTTCTTTCCACTTGCTATTTTTTCGGTTTGCGGCAAACAGCTTGCTGGAGAAAAAAGTGATCATGGTCATGAATGCGGCGTTAACAACCAAATCTTTTATCATTGATGCTCACCTTCCTGCTGTCCGCTGGATTGAATATTTCCATCCAATATTCGACATATTTCGATAATTCCCTCTGCTTGTCGACAAATAAAAAAGAGGTGCCTGCTTCGCACCTCTCTTCACGTCGTCTTCTTTTATACGGTTAATAACTCTTGGTCTCCAATTCATTAAGCGGCTTAAAGGTATAGCCTTGCTGCCTTGCCGCATCAATGATTTGAGGTAACGCTTCGGTGTTGTCCTTGGACACGCTGTGCAGCAGAATGACCGCTCCCGGATGAAGCTGCTTCATGACGTTATCATAGGCATAACGCCAGCCGCGCTGAGCATTGGGCTCCCAATCCCTATAGGCGACGGACCAGAACACACTCGTATACCCCTGCTCCTTGCTGACGGCCAGCACCCGACTATTGAAGATCCCCCGCGGCGGACGAAGAAACCGCATCTCCTGCTGCCCGGTCAGCTCCGCTACGGCCATCTTCACTTTGGCGAGCTCCGTTTGGATCTGGCTGCTCGGAATGACGCTCATATCCGGGTGGCTCCAGGAGTGGTTGCCGATCAGATGGCCATCCGCGGCCATCCGCTTAACCAGATCGGGCTTGTCCTTGACATAATGACCGGTTACGAAGAAGATCGCCGGCACGCCTTTCTCCTTCAAGACATCCAGGATGCGGCTTGTGTAGCCGTTCTCGTAGCCGTTATCGAAGGTCAGATACAGCTCTCTTTGTTTCGTATCGCCAAGGAAGATCGCCCCGTGCTGCTCCAGAATCGGCTGAAAGCCTTCTTCTCTAATCGAGGGCAGCGAGCCGCCGACGCTCTTCTTGAATCCAAAATGAAAGGGGCCTCCCGGCGCACCGATCGATTCCGATGCCATTGCCGTTCCTGCAACGGATAGCATGAGGACAAGCGACGCCAACAGAGAAACCCAAGCTTGTGGGCGAAGACGGTTTGGTTTGTGCATGTTGTTCGATGTTCACCACTTTCTTCTCGCATGTTGCCTGCTGCATATTGGAACCATACAGAGGTTACTGTATCCCGGAATGCTGGAAGTTATGTGAATTTTTCGGACAAGCTGCAGGATCGGGGTCATTTCTATGCTAAAATAAGCGGAGCAAATGCCGAAAGTGAGGAAAAATCAACAAATGGTTGCAATTGTGAAAATACGAGGCAGTGTATTTATCGGCGGCTTGCAGTGGCTCCCTGCGATGACCGACCCCGAAACCGGCCTGATCCATGAATATGCGGGTGATGCGCGGGAATTCACGCCTCATGCCGTGCATACGGGGCGATCCCGCGTGGAGCAAGAGGTTGTCGTTGATTTCGTGAAACGCAAGCTGTTCGCGTTCGCAGATACCGGCACTACTACGCTGCGCGTGACTAAGCCGGATGGCATATCGGAGTTTAAGCAAGGCAAAGCATCTGCCGATGGCGTGACCGTCTCGGATGAAACTTGGGACGCTTCATCGGTTTCCTTCATCATGAAAGCGACTGCCGCCAATCCCCTTCGCCCGGCTGCTCCGGCAGTCGATTATGAACTCCGAGTGACCGTTCGCGAAGAAACGGGCCAAGTCGAAGTGAAGGGCAGTCATGACGGGTTCCCTTGCTTCGAGTTCTATAAGCAGGTTGATTTCGGCGATTTCAAGCTGCTGCACAGCCATGATTTCCGTGTTACGGGCGATACGCCTGCCGCAATGGCCGGAGATATGGAATACCACTTCGAGCGCAATCTCTAGTACGAGTACGGGAAGCTGAGCTGAGGAAGGAGGGCTTATCATGGCCTTGTACCGCCGTCTCCTGACGGATGACGATTTCACCGAGGCGATGGAGCGCCAATACAAGCTTCGCGTCTATAAAGACGACCATATCGTCGATTCCGACGGCATCATAATCCGCTTCGACGACACGACCGTCGTCAGCCAATCCAGTGTCAGCGATGTCGCTTACCACGACCGCAACGCCTGCGAGTTCTTCGAAATTCGCAGAAGGTAGCGTAGCGGGAATGCTCTGCAGGGTTGTTGGTCCCCTGGGCTGCTCTATCGAGCTGTGCTGGGCTGATCTGCTGCAGTTCTGCTGGGCTGTGCTGCTAGGTTGTCTGTTGGTCTGGGCTGCAAACTTCTGCAAACCTGCTGCGGTTCTACTTTTCTGTTCTGCTCGTCTTCTTGAAATGTTGCCTATATTGCAACATTTCTTCTATAGTTGACGCCGCGCTTGATTTGCAACAAATTCCTCTCCAGCCGCCACTTGGCCGCCAATTCGCATTGAAATGTTGCCTTTTACGCAACATTAGGTCGTTTCGACCACCCAGCTAGCTGAAATGTTGCATTTTCTGCAACTTTAGATGATCCATGCCGATCATTCTCGCAACCAACCATTGCCTTATCAAAGAAGAGCTGTCCCCCATGGGGGACAGCTCTTCTTTGATTCATACACAATTACGGTTATTCGAATCGAACCGTTTGGATCTCGTACGGTTTAAACGACAGCGTAAGCACGCCGTTCGCACCGATCGTGCACGGTTCCAGCTCATCCTCCAGCAGATTGACGATGCTCGCCCGCTTCGTGCCTGCCGGCAGCTGTACCTTCACTTGATCGCGGCTTCCCGTCGATTCATAGAAACGGAGAATGGTTCCTGCACCGCGCTCTGCCGGTTTGACGGTATCCAGCAGCACCGTGCGGCTGTCCAGCTGCAGCATGGAATACGATGACGGCAAGGCATTTGCCGATCCGCTGCTCTCCGGAAGACGAAGGGCAATCGCCGGATGGTTCAGTTCCGCCGCCCTGCGCACAACCTCCGCCTGACGCCAGTCCTGTTCATGCGGGAACAAGGAATACGTGAACTCATGCTCGCCCAGATCCGCGGTATTATCCGGCCATTTCGGAGCGCGGAGCAAGGACAGGCGCAGCACGCCGTCTTTCACGTCGTAGCCGTATTTGCAATCGTTCAGCAGGCTGACGCCGTAGCCGCCCTCCGATAAATCCGCCCAGCGATGGCCGCAGACTTCGAATTGCGCCTGCTCCCAGCTCGTGTTGCGGTGGGTCGGACGCTCCATGGCGCCAAACGGAATTTCATACGACGCTTTCGTCGTCAGAACGTCCACAGGGAAAGCAACCTTCAGCAGTTTGTGGCTCTCGTTCCACTGTACCCGCGTCTTGAAATCAACCCGTTTCTGATGGTGGTACAGCATCAGATCCTGTGAAATCACGGATTCGCCCAGCCGCCACTCGAAACGAATGACATCAAGCGCTTCGCCGGAGAGCACCAGCTGCTTCGAAATCAGCTCCGCCTCGCCTGCTCTGAACTGCTCGAATTTAGGATCGATATCCCATGCATCCCAGTACAGCGGTCTGTCGTGGAAGAACTGCAGTTCATTCGCCTTCGCACCCTTAGGCAACAGTTCGCGGTTCGCCGCTTTGTCGAGCCAACGGACGATTTCCCCGCGCTCATTGAATGCCAGCTTGTAATGAACCGTTTCCCACTCGTCCAGAGAAGCAGCATTACCAACCGCGCTTACTTGATGCTGCTTCGCTTCAGCACCTTCGGACTCCAGCAGCCAGATCGTTTTGTAGCCGAATGCCGGGATGGCGGAGACGGCAATCGACAACCGGAACTTGCCGCACGCCAGCTCTACCTGATCACAAGGCAGGCGATTGCCCGCTTCATCAAACGCGCAGACGCCCGCTTGATGTGCGTCGACCTCCAGCACGACCGTTTCATCGCGCTTCCAACCAAGACTATTGAATACGGCGTACGGTGTTCCTTCGCCGACCGCGCCAATCTCTCCGGCAACTGTCAGCATCGCTTGCGAGAGCCCTTGGTTGCCGAGCGCGAAGATCCGCTCGTATTCCGCAGCTGACGTGACATACGTTTCCGTAATCGCGGTCCCCGGAATAATGTCATGGAACTGGTTGAGCATCATCAGCTTCCAGCCTTCGGCAAGCGAAGCCGTATTACCGTCAACACCCGTATAGGCATGGGCCAGCGAGCTCCAAATTTCCGCTTCGCGGTACAGCACCTCCGCTTTACGGTTGCTTCTCTTATTGCGGCCATGCGTCGTCAAGGTGCCGCGATGCAGCTCCAGATACAAGTCCCCATGCCACTCCGGCAAGGTGTGCGAGACTTCCTCCACGGATTCGAAGAAGGCCGCCGCCGTGCTGAAGCTGCTTGCCGGAAGACCCGGCATCAGTGAGCCGCGCTTCGCGAATTCAATCATTTCGCGCGTCACCCCGCCGCCGCCGTCGCCATGTCCGTACAGCAGCATCAGCTCATTCAGCTTATCCTTCTGACGATACTCTCTCCAGTGCTCCTCCACGTCTTTCGGTCTCGTATGCTCGTTAATCCCGTGGTTCAAATAAGAGACGATGGCAGTCCCGTCGATGCCGACCCAGCGGAACAGCTCATGCGGGAATTTGTTCGTATCGTTCCAGTTCAGCTTGGTCGTCATGAAGTAATCGACCCCCGCCAGCTTCAGCAGCTGAGGCAGCGAAGCGCAATAGCCGAACGTATCGGGCAGCCATTCGATTGCCGAGCTCTTGTTGAACTCGTCGCGGTAGAAGAGCTGTCCGTACAGCATTTGACGAACAAGTGACTCCCCGCTTGGAATGTTAAGATCCGGCTCGACCCACATCCCCCCGACGAGCTCCCAGCGGTCGTCCGCTACGGCTTGTTTGATTTTCGCATAGAGGGCAGGATCATGCTCTTTCACAAACGCATACAGAAGCGGCTGGCTTTGAGAATAGATGAACTCCGGGTATTCCTCCATCAGCGACGTCATCGTCGAGAAGGTACGGCTCGCTTTGCGCACCGTCTCCCGAACAGGCCACAGCCAAGCAATATCGATATGGGACTGGCCGACCATATGCATCTTACCTTGCGCCTGACTTGCCGGGAACCGTTCGCCGATCCGGTCACGAAGCCCCTGCTCAATGGCAGCGACCAGCTCCGGGCTGTGCCAGCTATCCTCCGGCAATTGCTCCGCTTCATTCATCGTCCCATACAGCGCGTCCATCATCTGCTGGCGGCTGTAGTCCTGTTCCGGCAGCAGACGCATCGTTTCGAATACCGCTTGAACGCTGTATAGCAGACTCTGCGCAGGTTTGTTGACGCGAACCAGCTTCACCTCATAATTCGTTACCGGCGAAACAACCGGCGCTTGGTTGTTCAGCGGATCAACCGGCTCCGGAATCGGGTCGAACAGCTCGATCTCAAGCAGCGGCTCGCGGCCTGCTCCTTTCAGATACAGCGGAACGAAGTCATGATTGCGGTCCAGCCCCTGGTAAGACGCGCCGTTCACGCGCAGCAGGCCTTCGCCGCCGCCGCTCATCGTCAAACCGGCCGTGCCGTCCTCCCAATGAGCCGGAATCGAGATTTGCTTCTTCAGAAAATAAGTAATGCCATGTTTCCCATCCAAGCGCGTATCCTTCAGAATACGGGGCTCCCCGCCCGGAAGCGTCTCATATTCGCCCGGAAGGCCGTAGCGAACCTTTCTCATCTCCCAATCCAGCAAGGTCGAAGCCTCTGCCCATTGGCGCTCCGACAAGTTGCGAATAAAACGATGAATGCGATACATCTCCTACACCTCACTTCGCACATGCAAGGATGTGCTGATTACGTCTTCCGCGTTTCTTCCGATCATCATCAGGAATTCCCCTGCTTCCACAAACGGCTTCAGGTTCGCATCCAGCATCTGCAGATGTTCCTTCTTTACGATGAAGCTGACCGTCTTCGTTTCTCCCGGCTTAAGATCCACGCGCTCAAAGCCTTTCAGTTCTTTCCCCGGCCGAGTGATGGAGCTTACTTTGTCGGAAATATAGAACTGAACGACCTCGGTGCCTGCGACATTGCCGGTATTGGATACGTTTACGTTAACGACTGCTTTCCCATCGGGTGATACGACTTCCGGGAATACGGTTAGCTCGCTATATTCGAACGTCGTGTAGCTGAGCCCGAAGCCAAACGGATAACGCGGCTTTGCATCCATTTCCAAATACCGCTTGCCCCGGCTGCGTTTGCCGTTATAGTAGACCGGAAGCTGGCCGACATGCTTCGGCACCGATATCGTCAGCCTGCCGGACGGATTCACGTCGCCGAACAGAATATCGGCAAGCGCTGCGCCGCCTTCTTGCCCGGGGTACCAGGCTTCAAGAATAGCATCGGCATGCTCGTCGATCCACGGCTCTACAATCGGACGGCCGTTGATATAGACGACAACGAGTTTCTTGCCCAATTTATGAATTTCCTGCGCCAGCGTAAGCTGAACGCCCATCAAATGAAGTCCGGTGCGATCGATCCCCTCGCCGCATTCCATATCGCTCCAAGCCAGGTCGGACACAACGGATGCGCCCGTGCGCAAGTCGATGGTGCCTTCGCCGAAATCCCGCGCACTGGAGCCGCCAAGCGCCAGTACGACAACATCGGCTTGCTCCGCGCAAGCAAGGGCGGAAGCGAAGCCTTCCTTGGAATCGCCTTGAATTCTACAGCCCGGGGCGTAGAGCACACGGTCCTGCGCTTCTTCGCCGAGCGCTGCCTTAATGCCGTCAAGCAGCGTAACGATCTGCTCGCGCGGCTGCGGCGACGTGTAATCGCCAAGCTGATTATAGATGTGATCGGCATTGGGACCGATCACGGCGATTTTGCCTGATGCTGCCTTAGACAGCGGCAACGCCGCGCCTTCGTTCTTCAGCAGGATGATGCCTTGGCGAGCGACCTCGCGCGCCAGCTCTGCATGCTCCGGGCAACCGATAACCCGCGCGGCCGCAGCCGGATCAACGTAAGCACGATCAAACAATCCGAGCTCGAATTTGGCCTTCAGAATCCGCCCAACGGCCACATCGAGATCCGCTTCTTCAACTAAGCCGCTGCGCAGCGCAGAATGAAGATGCCCGGCGAACATCGCCCCCGACATCTCCATATCGATGCCCGCCTTGAGCGAGATCGCCGAAGCCTCTTCGCCGTTCTCCGCGACGTCATGTCCCCAAGCCAGCATATTGATCGCTCCGCAATCGGTAATGACGAACCCGTCAAAGCCCCATTCTTCGCGGAGCACTTGCTGCAGCAGTTCGGCATTCGACGTGCAAGGCACGCCGTCGATCTCGTTATAAGCCGGCATGATCGACTTCGCACCGGCTTCGACGCCTTTACGAAACGGCAGTAAGTCGACTTCGTGCAGCTCCCGTTTCCCCATGTGGGCAGGTCCGGCATTGCGTCCTCCCTCTGAGGCGCCATAGCCGACAAAATGCTTCAACGTGGCGATCAAGCTTCCTTCTCCATCAAGCCGCTCCCCTTGCAATCCCTGTACAGCCGCAGCCGCCAGCTCCCCGATCATGAACGGGTCTTCCCCGAAGCACTCCTCGGTTCTGCCCCAGCGCGGATCGCGAACGACGTCGAGCACCGGCGAATACGTAGCGGCCCCGCCTTGGCTGCGGGTTTCGAGCGCCACGGCGCGGCACATCTCGCGGTACAGCTCCACATTCCATGCGCTTCCGATCAGAAGCGGAACCGGAAATACGGTAGCGCCAATCGCCATATGACCGTGCGAGCACTCTTCGCCAAACAGAATCGGAATGCCGAGTCTGGACTGTTCCATGGCGAAGCGCTGGATTTCATTAACCGCGCGCGCGCCTTGCTCCGGCGAAAGTCCGTTCTCAAGCGTTACCTCTGTCCACGGATCCGCACGAAGCGTGCCATAGAGGGAGCCGATGCCGCCTTTCTTAACCTGTTCCTGAAAGTCGGCATCCAGCTCGATCGTGCCATCGGCCTTCTTATGATACGTTTTCCACCCGAATGGCTGCGTCATCTGGCCGATCTTCTCTTCAACTGTCATGCGTGCCAGCAAATCACTTACCCGTTCAGAGACTGTAAGCGAAGCGTCTTTGTATCGCATAGTACCTTCCTCCTTCTGTCCCTACAAGAAAACACAAGGAAGTACGCCCGAAGGAATACTTCCTTGTTGTTTGATTTATTTCTTTTCAATCGCGGATTGATAAATTTGGATGTATTGCGGCAGGTTCAAACCGTCGAACCCTTTCACGTAAGCATCCCAATCTTTCTCAATGTCCTTGTCGCCGATGATGAACTGTGCCATGTTCGAATTGACATAATCCTTGATGGAAGTCGCCAATTGCGCGATTGTATCCGTGTCTTCCGCTTTCACGTAAGCGCCGGATGGGTATGTTTCCTTCGGTGCATATGCATCGTATGCTGCCGTTGCATCTGCAAGACGTTTCTCATAACCTGCAGCTGTAAGCGGGTCTTGAGCTGTCGCGAACAAATCGCGGAATTCCTTCGACAGATCTTTAGGTCCAAGAAGGGACCAGCTGTCGTTACGAACCACATTCTCGTCTACAGGCTGCAATCCGGAGAAGCTGTACTTCGCAGGTTGACCGGTAATGTTAAGTTCGCCTGCTTCCGCTGTCTTCCAGCCGATGCCTTCTTTAGCGCCATATTCGCTGAACAGTGCGCCTTCTTCGCTGTATGCGTAGTCGATGATTTTGATTGCGGCGATTTGCTGTGCTTCAGATGCTTTGTTCGTAATCGCCATTGGGAACTCGCTGATGCCTTGCGACGTACCTGCAAGCTGAACACCGCTCGGTCCTTTTACCGGTGGTACGATAACCCAGTGCTTTTGACGCTCATCCGTATCTTCGTAAGCTTTAACCAGGTAGCTGACTAGCGCAGTCGTGATGGAACCTACAATCTCATCGCCTTCACGTTGGCCTAGCTGACCAACCGCTTGATCATTCTGCGTGAACGATGCTTTGTCGATCAAACCTTCGGCGTACAGCTTGTGCATATAGGCCAAGCCTTCTTTCCACTCCGGCTTGTTCGCTGCAAAGTCTACTTTACCATCCGTTACCGTTAAATACTTGTCGTTATCGTTATAAATAAATGAATTCATCAGATAAGAATCGATATTTCCGTTCCAGACCGATTTGTTCGGAGCACCTGTCAATGGAATTTCATCCGCCTTGCCGTTGCCGTTCGGATCTTTCGTCTTGAAAGCTTTGAGAACATTATACAGCTCGTCAGTCGTTGTAGGAACTGCAAGTCCCAATTTATCCAGCCAAGCCTTGTTCATCCAGAACTTCTGTGCATGCGTACAGTGGTAACATTCATTCAAGCGTGCAATGCCGTAAATGTTGCCGTCCGGAGCTGTCATCGCTTCTTTCAGGTAAGGCTTCTTCTCCATCATCGCCTTCAAATTCGGCGCATACTTGTCAATGAGATCGTTAAGCGGAATCAGCACGCCTTGTTTGCCGTATGTCATCAAGTCGCCGGTCGTGAATTTCGCTTCCAGGAACACTTCCGGATAGTCGCCGCTTGCAAGCAGCAGCTGTCTACGGTCTACAAGTGCATCGGTAGGAGCGACATCCCACTTGATTTTGACATTGAATTTCTCTTCCACAAGCTTCGTGTACTCATTGTCTTCAAGCGGTGCTTTGCCCTGCGGCGCAAAAAATCCGATATCGATAGGTCCCGATGCTTCAGTAGCTGCGTTGTTGCCTTTTGTTTCATTGCCTGCACCGGCATTCTCTTTGTTGTTGCTGCCACATGCGGAAAGAACGATACTGCTGATCAATACGATCATGAGTGATACCCAGATGGACTTTTTCAAAACGAACTCCTCCTAGAATGAATTGTTTCGTTGCAGCTGCTCGAGCTTCCCGAGCAGTTCCCCCTGATTGCCAACACGCTTAAGTCAGATCGATGATGTCGTTGCCCCACCTCCACCATTAGTTCACGCTATTGCTGAAGTTAGCCCTTTAGGGAACCAACCATAACACCTTTGACGAAATGCTTTTGCACGAAAGGATACATGATGAGAACAGGTACGCACGCTACGACGATCAGCGCATATTTCAGCACCTGCTCGAAGCCCTTGTCCCGAAGACTCTGCGCGGTATTCGCCAGCATCGCCGGATCAGCTGCGTTAAGAATCAGCATGTTGCGAAGGACATATTGCAGCGGGAAAAGATGTTCCGATCTCAAGTAGATCAGGGCATCAAAGTAAGCATTCCAGTGGCCTACCGCATACATCAGCGTCATAACGGCCAGGACCGGTTTGGACAATGGCAATACGATGCTCCACAAGTAACGAAGATCTCGGCAGCCGTCCATCTGGGAAGCCTCTTGCAGCTCCGACGGAATCGAAGATTGGAAGAAAGTTCTGGCAATGATAACTTGGAAAATCGAGAATGCTCCGGGGAGCCACAGCGCCCAGCGCGTATCCAGCATGTGTAAATTTTTTACCAGCAAGTACGTTGGTATGAGTCCGCCGCTAAAAAATAACGTGACCATCATGAGAATCATGATGTATTTGCGCCCCGGCATCGTCCGCTGCGACAGCGGGAAGGCCATGAGCACGGTAAAGGTGACGTTAATCAGCGTTCCGAAAATCGTATAAATAAAGCTGTTATAATAGCCTGTCATCAGCTGCGAGCTTTGGAAAATCGACTTATAGGCTCTGAAGGAGAAGTCGACCGGGAACAGCCACACTTTCCCTGAAACAACGGCATCAGGCGAGCTGAGCGATGAACTGAAAATATAGAGCAGCGGATACAGCACGGTCAGTGTAATCGCTGCAAGCAAGAGATAAAGAGAGATCAGCAAAACGCGGTCGCCGAAGGGTTCTCTGATTTTTTGTTTGATTAACATAGACGGCCGCCTTTCTACCACAAGCTGTTTTGTGAAACTCTGCGTGCTACTGCGTTTACGCCGACAAGCAGAATCAAGTTAATGACGGAGTTGAATAATCCAACCGCAGAGGAGAAGCTGAAGTTCGCTCCGAGCAAACCGACCTTATACACATAAGTCGAGATAACCTCGGACGTACTCAAGTTCAGCGAGTTTTGCATTAAGAAGATTTTCTCAAAGCCGACCGCCATGACGTTGCCCAGACTTAGAATGAGCAGCGTAATCGTAATCGGGAGTAGTGACGGTAAGTCGATATGAATGATTTTCTTGAATCGAGATGCGCCATCCATGCGTGCCGCTTCATAGAGCGAAGGATCGACGCTGGCCAATGCCGCGATATAGATAATGGATGCATAACCCATTTCCTGCCATACGCCGGACCAAACATAAATCGATTTGAATAGTTTGGGCTCACCCATGAAGTTAATGGACTCCCATCCTAAGAAGGACAAGACTCTGTCAATTACCCCAACATGCGGGGAAAGCATCAGAATGATAATCGATACCATAATAACCGTCGAAATAAAGTGAGGCGCGTAAGTGATCATTTGAACCGACCGTTTAAAGAAGCCTGTCCGAATTTCATTTAATGCCAGCGCCAGCAGAATCGGTATCGGGAATCCTGCCAAGAGCGAGTAGAAACTGATGATCAGCGTGTTCTTGATGAGGATAGGAAAGTTCGGCGAGCTAAACAAATTATCAAAGTGTTTAAACCCGACCCACGGGCTGCCCAGGATCCCTTTAATGACATTAAAATCTTTAAACGCGATAATGACTCCAAACATCGGTATATATTTGAAGATGATAAGATAAAGTACCGGTAGAAGGACAAGCAGGTATAGCTCCCAACTCCGCTTCATTTTGCTCCATGTCTGCGCCATCCGCATTACCCCTTAATTCAGTGTCGTATTCGGTAGCTCGATTCTAGCCCGCCGAGGACAACGCCGGCAATTCGTAAGATTCCGCGATACCACTATTTTCGCGGGGTGTGCAATCGGTGATATTTCAGCGCCGGGAATTAAGAGGACTCCTCCATTTTCTACACTTGACCTTTTTCGCCCTCGAAAACCGCCGAATATCGTGCAGACGATACCTTACACCACGATGTGAAGCGCAAAAAAACCTTGGTGTCCGCCGGTACTGCCGGCTTGACCCAAGGTTATAGAATGCCCATCATTTCTGCTGCTTGCGATAATCGCTTGGAGAAAATCCCGCAACGTTCTTGAACGCACGGTTGAATGAGTTGTAGTTGAAGTAGCCGACCTGCACGCTGATTTCCTGCAACGAAATATCGGTACTGAGCAGCAGCTGTTTGGCTTTATCCATTCGCAATCCGATTAAGAAATCCACAAAATTCCCACCCGACTCTTCTTTGAACAGCTTACTGATGTTCTTCGCATGAATGTTGAACTTGTCGCTGAGATGATCAAGCGAGAGCTCCGGATTGGCATAATGCTCCTCGATATAGGCACGAATGTCGCCGATTACGGCCCGCGTCCGCTGGGAATCCTTGAGCGCTTGCAAGCGATCCGTCGCGGCTTCGAAGATTTGCGTGCAGCCCTGCTTCAGCTCGGCTGCCGTCTCCCAGTTTCTCCCTAGTTCAACGAGCTCCGCGCCCGCATCTTTCCACACATTGCGATAATCCTTGGACAGCTCCACGAATACGCGGCTAAGCTGCTGGTGAAGGAATTGCAGGAAACTCTCGATCTCCTTGCGTGAGGAGATGGAATCTTGGATTTGATCGAACAGCTCGTCCAAATGTTTCTTCCACCCGCTCTCAGCAAGCCTGATTGCCTGAGATAGGGAGTGAATGGTGCCAAAATAATCGTGGACACGGAACTTCGACGCATCGAGCTCCGAAGGTTGAAGCAGTCTTCCCGTTCCGAGCACCGCCTTGTACTGCAGCAGGTTGCCCGCAAGCTCGTACGAACTTCGAATCCCTTCAAGACTGCTCACGATTGCACCCGAGCCGATGGTCACCGTGAAGCTCAAATTGCCACGCACCCATTCCACGATTTGCTCGCCGATGTGTACGCTCTGCGCGTTCGCATCCGCTTCATCCGGCACCCACACGATGGCGGCTAACTTGCTGTCCACAATCCACTCCGCCCAAACACTCGCACCGCTTAGTGCGGACATTTCCTGCATAACGCTGGTTATGACAAATTTGAGAATGGATTGATCCTGGTGATGGTAGGTCTCGATAAACTGCTGATAACGGTCGATTTCAAGCACGTACACAAACGCCTTCGAACCGGCCGGATTGACATGGTACGTAAGCAAATCCGCCTGCCATTCCGTTTCCCGAATCGGCACGCGCCCTTCGATGGCCTCATTGAAGCGATGCTTTTTCTTCAAAATAACCGTTTCTTTGTTCTGTTCTCTGGTCTTCGTCGTTTCCTCCATCAGATGCTCAAGCGCACCGCGGATAAACCCGAATTCGTTGTCGCCGGTTTTGCCATCCTCCGGCTTGATTAACGCACTGGTACGAATCAGGGAAACCAACTGACTGATCGGTTTATAGTTGCGCCTCGTCACGTGGACGACCCAAATGACGCCTAAGAGAACCGCAACGATGGCAATGATGACCCAAATACTATAGAAATTGAGGACAAGCCGCGACAGACCTGAATCAGCCGGTCCGCTCTCGACTTCCCAGCCTGTATACGGAGACACGTAATGGGAAAGCACCGTTCGGTTTCCTTCGCTTACCGTGCTGTCATCCATAAGGCTGCTGCCCAGTTTATCGCTGATGCGAACGAAGGTCAGATTCGGATTGTACATGGGCGTAACGGAGGCTTTCAGTTTGGACAAGCTGACATTGACGACGATATACCCTTTCTTCTCCGTCGTGAAATGCGGATAATCCTGCACAAGCGTAATAACATCCTTGGCTTTCTCCGCCTTATAGGGTTTGTAGCTTCGTTTTCCCGTCCATTTTCCCGGTGGCAGCTTCTGCTCTATGTACGGCTCTATAAAAGGCTTGTCCACAAAGTCCGAAGTAATGCCCGATCCATCGCCCACAACGAAATCATCCTTTAACCGGATGAGATACGCGGAATCGATGATGGAGTAATTGAGCTTCCAATCATCCATGAGCGTGTTAGCTTGCATATTAATGTACACGTCTTCGCTCTTCGCATTAAAGAATTTCCTCAGCTCCGCAGTCGAAAGCGTGTCTCGCAGTATCCGATAATCCAGCGTCTTAAGGGAGTTGTCCGTGAACCTTACAACCTGCTGGGCGAGAAACTCATTGGCCTTAATCGCTTCTTTGCGATTCTGCTCGTTAAGCGTTTGGAAGAAGACAACAAATAATATCGTGACAACAACAAAAAACACGGGAAGATAAGATAAAAGTAATTTACGGAACCAGTTGCTGTTCATGTCCATCCCCCTTTATCTTATGTTTCCCGTGTCGTCTCTTTAAAAAAATACACTTTATTTTACACTAGTTTATGTCTCCTTGCCAAATTTGCTAGATTTAGAAGCTGCGCGAACTACTTCGTAGCCATGCGGAAAACATGCGCGATCGGAGCTGCTCCGTTCAACTGGTTCTCCGGAAGATGCACGATAATACCCTCTTGGTCCCGCGTGTAGAAGACGGATTCTCCCGTATCCACGAGTTCGATGCCCGTAACTGCTTCCGTATACGGAATGCGGATTTGTCCGGATACCGGCGAGTTCTCGTTTGCATACAGATACGTGCAGTAAACCGTGTCGCCTTTCCGCGTAAACGCACAATCGCCCGTGTAGTACGGAGCGCAAATCCGCGTACCGTAGACCGCTTCGCCATACACTTTCATCCAAGCTCCGAGGTCCTTCATGCTCTTCACGGCGCCTTTGGGCAATCTGCCGTCAGGCTGAGGTCCGACGTTCAGTGCCAGGTTGCCGCCTTTAGCCACTACCTCCATCAAGATATGAACCAATTGGCGCGCAGACTTGTACTTGTCCTCGAAGCCGAACGAGAACGAAGTACCGATAGTGATGCAGCTCTCCCACGGCACGTGCAGCGGACGATCCGGGATCGTTTGCTCCGGTGTCACGTAATTCTCATAAGCGCCGCCTACTGTGCGGTCAGCCGACAGCAGCCATGGCTGCGAAGTCTGGCGTGCGCGCTCAACCACTTCGCCAAGACGGATATCTTGATTGACCTTGCCGCCGTCTCGTACCCAGCCGGCATCGAGCCACAGGATGTCGATGCGGCCATAACGCGTCATCAGCTCCATAATTTGCTCATGCGTGAACTGGACGAATTTCTCCCACATCGAAGGATGCTCCGCCGGATTGTAAGAAGGTCCGCGCCACATATGACGCCCTCTCTCCATGCCCGGTGCCCAGTAATAAGGCGTATTCCAGTCCGCTTTGGAGAAATACGTTGCGATCGCAAGTCCTTTATCGCGGAAGGCATCGAATACATTCTTGCAAATATCCGCATAGCGGTGCGCATGGAAAGGCGTATCCTTGCCCGTAATGCGGTAGTCCGTCGTATGCGTATCCCACATGCAGAAACCATCGTGATGCTTAGTCGTGAAGATCAAATATTTGAAGCCGCCTTCGGCCGCTACTTCCGCCCACTTCTCCGGCTCGAAGCGGATCGGATTGAAGGTCTTATTCAGCGCGAAGTACTCGCGTTTCATCTCTTCATAGTCGTCCGTCCAATCGACGTCATTACGCGCCCAGTCGCCGTCTTCATCGCTAAGCGTCCACGATTCCACCATGCCGATCTGGGAATAGGGACCCCAGTGCATCATCAAGGCGAGCTTCTGATCCTGGAACCATTCCAGACGTTCCACAGTTACCGGGTCCGTTGGTTTGACCCACTCGGATTCGCTGCTATAATTATGAACGCCATTTTCCACTTCATGTACGGTTTCACTCATGTTGTTAGCCTCCTTAATAATTAACGATGCTTCGCCGCTTATGCGAGCATGGCTCCAATCTTCTTCTCGTGGATCAGCTTCAGAATCAGCTCGCCGAACAAGGTGTTTGCCCAAGCAAACCACGATCTCGTGAACTGCGTCGGATCATCCACGCTGAAGCCTTCGTGCATAAAGCCGGTGTCTCCGTCCGTAGCGATCAGCAGCTTCACGAGCTCCGCGATTTCCTGATCGTCGGTCGAGGTGAGGGCTTGCATGACCAAGCTGATGTGCCAAATATAACGCGGCGGCGTATGCGGGCTTCCGATCCCTTTCGCAACGCTGCCTTCGTAGTAGTACGGGTTGTCCTTGCTCAGAATGAAACGGCGCGTGTTCAGGTAAATCGGATCATCCTTGGCTGCGTAGCCCAGATAAGGAATGGACAGCAGGCTTGGCACGTTCGCATCGTCCATCAGCGTGTAATTGCCCTGCCCATCGGTTTCATAGGCGAATATATCGCCGTATACCGGGTGCTTGCAGATACCGAAATCGTGAATGCCAACATCGATCTCTTCCTGCAGCGCAAGCGCTTCGCTCTGCATGGACGCATCGCCCAGCACTTCGCTTGCGATCTCGGCCAAGTAGCCTAACACCACGCTCGCGAACATGTTAGCGGGAACCAGATAGCCATAGGCACAAGCATCATCGCTAGGCCGGAAGCCGGACCACGTCATGCCTGTGTAGCTGACCGGCGCGCCCATTCCGTTGTTGTGGATCGTATCGCTTGGCGGGCCGGACAGACGGGTGAAACGGTACGGCGACTCTTCCACATGCTTCTGCTCCGTGCGCCACAGCTGCAGAATAAGTGCCGCTGCCTGCTTGAACGTCTCGTCGAATGCAGCCGTGCTGCCAGTCTGTTTCCAGTACAAGTAACTGATTTGAATCGGATAACACAAGGAATCGATCTCGTATTTACGCTCCCATACCCATGGACTAGGCGCAGGCAATTCCGTAATGTCGTTCTCGTACCGATTGTCATTGGCCTCTTCGTTGAAGGCATTCGCATACGGATCGATGAGGATGCACTGGAATTGACGCTTCAACAGCCCTTCGATGATGCGGCGAAGCTCCGGATCCTCCGAAGCCAGTTGAATATAAGGTCTGACCTGTGCACTGGAATCCCGCAGCCACATGGCCGGGATATCGCCGGTAAACACGAACGATGTCCCGTCATCCATCAGGCGCGTGGTTGTTTCCAATGTGTTCGGGAAGCATTGCTTGAACATATGAAGCAGCTTCGGATGCGCAGCCAGCTCTGTCTCCGCCAGGGCCAGAACAGCTTGGATCGATTGCGGCATTTTGAGTGGATTGGACAAGCGATTCACCTTCTTTTGTGTATTTTCTTATTCCTTACGCTTATTTGTCGGCTTGCTGCGGCTGATGATTGAGTATCGGCGTATCCGTGAACATTACCTTCGCTGTCGGCGATGCGCCATGAAGCTCGAATACCGTGATTTCATTGCGGCCTGCGCGTAGCAGAGGCGCAGGCACATACAGCGTTTGCTGTGGACCTTTGCTCCAGTAACGTCCCAGATTAAAGCCGTTGATGAAGACGACGCCTTTTGTCCAGCCTTGCATATCCAGGAACGTATCTGCATCGGCTTCATGCACATGGAAGGAGCCATTATAGAAACCAGGCCCATCCGCTCTCGAGCTGTTGTTTGCAAAATCCAGCTTCGATACGTCTTCCAGCGGAATCGGCCGAATGGTCCAATTGAAGAGAAATTGGAACCCCAGTCGGACCCCTTCCGTGATCCCTTTGCGGTCTCTTAGGTAAGGTCCATAGTTGATTCTGCCCATATTTTCAACGAGAATATCCAATCTCGCGCCTCCGGCCGGCACCTCAATCGCCAGCGATTGCGGCGTCTGCGATCGCTCGATCACGCCTTTGAATGCGCCGTCGACGAAGATTAATGCCCGGTCGCGCACCTCTTGCAGATGGAGCTGCTCCGAAGGACGCGGTCCTGAAATGTGCGTCGAATATAGAATAAAGCCATAATTCTGGCCGACCTTCTCCATCGGAAGCGGTGTAACGGATTGCACCGGTACCGACAGAACGTCGAGCTGCTCCCATAACGTTCCCTGCTCCGTCAATTCAACTTGCCCGTAAGCGCGGCGGGGGATGGCAGGAGGAAGCTCCAGCGAACCCAGCTCTTCATACCGGGCAATGACTTCGCGCACCGCGAAATACTTAGCCGTTGGCATGCCGGTTTCATCCAGCGGTGAGTCATAGTCATAGCTCGTGATTGTCGGCTCGTAGAGATTAGGCTCCTGGCAGTTTGCGCCATTGTAGAACCCGAAATTCGTGCCGCCGTGGAACATATAGAAATTGACGGAAGCGCCGGCTGCCAGCATTTCATCCAGCACTGCCGCCGCATCTGCAGCATCGCGCATATGATGCGGTTTGCCCCAATGGTCAAACCAGCCATTCCAATACTCCATGCACATGAGCGGCGAATCCGGCTGATATTCCTTCAGCTTGTCAAAGGAAGAGGTCGGATTGGAGCCAAAATTGACCGTCGCCAGCACGCCTTGAACGGATCCGCCCTGCAGCAGCGCATCAGTGGGTCCATCGGAGGTAAACAGCGGGACATCGATCCCGCGTTTAAGCAGCGCCTGCCGCAAATAGTCCAGGTAATTGGGGTCATTGCCGTAGCTGCCATATTCATTCTCGATCTGCACCGCGATAATCGGTCCGCCATTTGTGCAGAGCAGCGGCTTCAACCGCGGTATGAGCGCATCATAATAAGCATCAACCTTTTCGAGATAAGCCGGATAGCTGCATCTCAGCTGCATATCGGAATCCGCCAGCAGCCATGCCGGCTGCCCGCCGAATTCCCATTCCGCACAAATATATGGACTCGGACGAACGATGACATGCAAGCCGAGGCTGCCCGCAAGCTCGATATAAGCGAACACATCGGCCATTCCTTCGAAACAGAACTGCCCTTCATTCGGCTCATGAACATTCCAGGGAACGTACGTCTCTACCGTATTTAGTCCGCAAGCTTTCAACTTCAGTAAACGGTCTTGCCAGTACTGAGGGACAATCCGGAAATAATGCATGGCACCGGACAGAAGGCGGACAGGCTTGCCTTCAACTACAAACGCATTTCCTTCAATTGAAAATGGACTCAACCCGCTCTCTCCTTACCTCTATCTTGTAGACTTAGGATAAACGCGGGACTTCCCGTACTCAACGGGATTTTTTCGGGCAGTACACCTTTTTCCGCCCCGAGCAGAGCACTACACCATTTTCTCAGAACCCTTCTGAGTTGAAAAAAGAGAAGTTGGTGAATCTTGCATCCTCGTATAGCGCAAAATTCGTCCGCCCGGAGCAATAAGAAAAGGTACAGCCGATAATCGGCTGTACCTTTTCTTAGCTATAGGTTGAAGCTTACGCTTCTTTGCGTTTCACCGGGACATAGATGTCCATCTCCACCAGCTCTTGATCCGGGTGGCAGCGGTAATCATACAGCTCGAACTCCGCAGCACCGGAATGCTCATAGCCGGAATGCGGGAACCATTCGCCGAAGATCGCGCCCCATGTGCTTTGAATCGAGTTCGAGAATTGCTCGCTAGGCACCTTCGGTGTCGTAAACACCGCATATTCGGCAGCGCCGAACTCGCGGCATACGAGATCCTCCGGCACATTGTCGAAAGTCTCTGCTTCCATGCCGATCAGGTACTTGAAGCTTCCGGTCGCCATATCGAAGCTGTGGCAGATGCCGAGCTCGACCGGGTTGTCTTTATGAACGCGGTTCGGAATACGGCCCGCCCAGCCATTCTTCAAATACTCCTGCCAGTAGGCCGGAATTTGACGTTGATTCTCGCCATCGTTCGTGGATGTTGTAAGCTCGTAGCCGATGACCTTGTACGCGGGCTTGGTTTCAATCCGATAATTCATGCGAATGCCTCCCAAATAAGGATTGTATTTGCGCTGCAGCACATTTAGCTTCGAGTAAGCCGGCGGCTTGATCCCCTGCTTGCGGTAGTCGGCCGGCGTCATCTCGAACATGCGCTTGAAGGCGCGAGTGAACGTTTCATGATTCTGAAAGCCGAAGTTAAGCGCAATGTCGAGCAGCCTTGCATCCGAATAAGCCACCTGCCAAGCCGATAACGCCAAACGACGCTTACGCACGTATTCCATTACCGTATCGCCTGCCATGGACAGAAAGACCCGGTGAAAATGAAAGTCGGACAGCCTCGCAACCTGCGCCAGCCGCGATAAAGACAGCTCCTCCTCCACATGCGCTTCTACGTAATCGATCGTCTTTTGAATTTGCAGCAGGTAATCTTCCCTCATTCGAATGCAGGACCTCCTCTTCCTTTGCTGTTCTCATTGTAGCGCGACTCTATCCTATATTCTTGATGATTCTTGCTGAACCTGCTCGGAGCATGCAAAAAGGCCACCGAATACAATCCGGCGGCCTCTTAGCAGTAATCAAGCTGGTTATTTGAACTTATCGGGGAACTGGGCAATGATGCCCTGCGTGAGAATATCCGCAAACATCAACACATGAGTCAATCCCGCATCGAACGCGGCAATATCGCCGTTATAATCTTTCTTCAGCCTCGCGGTCACCGCGACCGTAATCAGCTGCAAATGTCGATCCATCTTGCTTTTGATTTCTTTGTGCGTCCAGTTGGGGTTAGCGCCGCTCAGGAACTTCACGATATCATCGGCGTTCCGGTACCATGCTTGGTTGTACTTCTCGAGGTCTGCCTGATTGCCGGTTTTCGCTGCTTCAAGCACTTGCCCGGCAATCAGGATATGCTCCCTCAGCAGCTCAGCCAGCTTATTCCCAGCCTTCTCGCCATAGTAAGGCTTAATCGCGTTGCCGAGATCCTGTTGGTTACGAAGCAATCGCTCCAATACTTTATCGCGGTCTGCCCCCCCATCGATCGCACTCACGATGTAGGATCTTGTCCAGTATACATGGTCCCCCCACAGCTTTCGGAGCTCCTTGCTCAGGTTCACCATCGACTGTGTATAGCGCAATTGATGGGCATGATGGTCCTGATTAGCAGCTGAGGCACTTAAGGGAGCCAGCCATAGCCCAAGCAGCACACACACGAGAGTCAGGCTTAGCAATTGTTTTTTCATCCGCATTGTTATTCTTCTCCTTCTCTGAAGCCGGTATGGTCTGGATGGTCAGCCCCTTATATTGTGGACGTTTCCATTCATTTCATGCACACAAGGTGAAACGGCTGTCTACGTCCTCCTGGCGGGCCAGCACGTTATTCTTTCTTTTATTTCAAGGCAGGCAGAAACCCGTACCCTTTCATCACGCTCGGCATCTATTAACAGGAGTATAGCAACTAGCAGCGATAGGAATGAGAGAGTAGGGGATAGGAGAATGTCGATGTTGAGAAAAAGCAGTAGAGTCGTCAAAAGCGGCCGGAAAGTCCAAAGCAGCAGCAGTGGAGCCGACAAGGGGAGTGTACGCAGCAGTTATAGCAGAGCGGTTTTCTCGACGGGAATTCTGCGCCGGAATCCAGGTACCAACTTCGCCCTCGTTGACTTGGTCAACCTCGGCTTTGCAAACGCCTTACGAATGAAGGTCCAAGTATTCGACTGGTCAAGCGGCCTGCCGGTCGCGCTCACGCTAACGCCATGTAACACGACAAAATGCTTCGTATCCCTTGCTCCGGGCACATCGAATTTCGTATACGCGGACGTATCGAGCGTCCAGTATAAATACGAGGTGCGCATCAGCCGCAGCACAGCGAATCGCAAAGTCATTCTCAACGTGTTCGGCCTCAGCCAAGAACCGCTAACTCCACAGACCGGCAACAACGTGCTGCAGCATGCGCTTGTCCGCATTCGGTGAAGGCAGTGCGCAGCCAGGTGGTATGCATGTGCAACATTCGTCTCCCTACTATCCGGATAGAAAATCAAAAAAGTGGCTGAACGGAGCTCCCCCGTTCAGCCACTTTGCCTGCTCACGCTTCGATTAAACCCGCTTCTTCCACGCCTTCTCGCGTTCCCCGATCAGCGGGAACTCGCCAATCCGCAGACGCGCGCTGCCGTAAGGGACAAGCGTTAATTCCGCCATCTCCTGACCTTCGACCTTCGGATAGATCGGCGGCGTCCCTGCGTTGTTGCCTTCCATTTTCCACTCGCGCACCAGCTGGCCGGCTGCCTTCAATCGAACCGGCGCATGCTCCGCGTCGAACGGCTGATACGGAACCTCACTCTCGCTGACCGCATAGTCGTTGTCTGCCAGCAGGCCGTATTTCCAAGGCGAACCCGGATATACCTCCCAGTCGTGAAACATCGCCCGCTTCGTCAGCAGCTGCCAGTTTTCCTGAATTGGCAAGGCGTAAACAAGAGGGCCGCGTTCAACGCTAATGGCATACAAATTGCGTGATGTCGTAGTAACGCCCATCGGCAGGCACAGCGTCAGCACATCGCCATTTTTCCACTCGCGTTCCACCCGCGCATAGCCGTTAACGACGTTAAGCGAAACGTTAGCCCCGTTAACCGACAAACCGGGCGAAGCGCACCAAGCCGGAATCCGCAGAGAAACGGCGAAGGTTTCACTTGGACGATCCAGCGCCACGGTGATGTGAACCGTATCGCGGAACGGATACTCCCCGCTCACGGTAACCGTCGCCGCTGTCGTCGTCGCACCGCTTCCAACTGTCGCGTTCACCACGCTCGGCGCATACGACACAGCCGCCAAGCCTCCGTTCCCGTCCCCCATCCACAGATGAGACGTAAACTTAGGCCAGCCTTGATGCATATTCGATGTGCAGCAGCCGAAATGCGGCTCCAGACCGAACAAGTTCGCATCCGGACCGTTGCTCCAAGCCCGCGGAGCCACGTTGCAGACGATTTGATTCACCTGCTGATCGTATTGATGCGATGTCCAGTCTTTCGAGATTGCGGCAGGGAGCGCGTTGAACGCCACCTTTTCCAAAATATCGCCGAACCGTCCTTCGCCAAACACGCGCGTCAGATGCTCCATCGAATACATATATTCGACCACGGCGCACAGCTCGACGCCTTGACTTGGGCTCGTACCGGACAACCACTCGTCACCGGAGAACATGCCATGCGCTTGACCATGATACGTCATCAGGCTGTCAATGCCGCGATGCACTGCCGCAAGCTCAACCTCTGCGCCGCTCAGCTCATAACGGATGGCAGGTGTTTTGATCCCCATAGCCACGTTTACGACATGCGTGCTCCAATCCCACTCCTCTACTTTGCGCCAGTAGGGGAAGTCATGGAAGACATCTGTCCAATCGAGCGTCTGCTCGGCCACAATATCAGCAAGCTCCAGCAGGAACGCATCTCCCGTCGCTTTATACAGCCACTGCACGCACAGCACCATCTCCGCGCCGCGAGCCTTCGCCCATCCCTCAAGCGGGTTAGATGCGATATGACTGTGCACGTAACGGAAGTATCGGGTCAAGAACGGAACGACACGTTCGTCCCCCGTCACTTCCGCGTATTGCGTCATCACCTTGAGCATGATCATGTAATGCCACCAGTCATGCTTCTTGTTAATGTCGTTATTCACCGATTGAATCGTTCCGCGAGGGCCGAAGTTGCCGTCCTCCCCTTGGCTGGCGAGCGACCATTCCACCCAGCGCTGCGCTTTGGCTATCAGCTTCTCATCCTCCAGCAAGTAAGCGAGCGGCAGCAGACCGTCCAAATAATAAGGACCGCGCTCCCAGCTCTCGCCTTCGCCGCCAATCCAGCCGTTATCCGGACCAACATCGCCCCAATGCTCTTCCAAATGTCCGGTCAGTCCGTCGGCTTGTATGCGCAGCTGGTTCCGAAGCCATCCGGCAGGCTTGATCGCGCCAAGCGGCAGCGCTTGAAACGCGGCAGCGGTCAGCTTGTTCTTCGTGATCTCCATACGTTCAATCGTCTCCCTTATCAGCAATAATAGAATGATATGAACCGAATATAGCATGCCCGGGCAGGAGAAGCCGATAGCGGATGACAACCGGTTTTTGTCCGATTACAACATGGTGAATATGGCATATCCTTCGTCAAACCCTTATGATAAAGGAACCCCGCATCAAAGGAGCTGCTCGCCAATGTTCCGATTCACTTCTCCGCCCATGCCGCACTACATTACGTCCGGCGAGGATACGTATCCCGCCGAAGGCCGGCACCCGAACCGCTCCGGCATCGGCGTGTTTGATCTGCTCGCGGTGACGCGCGGCTGTCTGTATCTGGAGGAGGATGGACTGCCGTTATCCGTCCCGGCCGGGCATTTCGCCATTCTGCGGCCCGATCGCTCTCATCGGACGGCCCTGCCGTGCAAGGAAGAGACGCACTTCTATTGGCTCCATTTTCAGACGCTCGGGACTTGGAGCGAGGTAACGGAACGGGAGCCGTATATGCTTCCGTCCGGCACGGAGCCCTACATGCAGATCGAGTCGTTCGTGTTCCATATTCCGCGGCGCGGCGAGCTCCATACGCGCGAAAACTTCTATGAGCGGCTGCAGCAGCTGCTTGAGCTGCGGTCCGAGGTCACGGCGGCGGCACGCTTCCGCCAGCAAGCACTGATCCAGGAGCTGCTGCTTCAGCTGCAAGAGGAGAGCAACACGGCCGCCAAGGATCCGCAGCTCGCGCTGGCGGACGAGGCCGCCGCGTTTTTGCGGCGCCGCTACCGGGAGCAGCTTCGCTACAAGGAGCTGTCGGAGCATCTGCATTTTCACGCCAACTATATCGCGCTCTGCATGAAGAAAGCATTCGGCTGCACGCCGCAGGACTACCTCACCCGGTACCGCATCGAGCAAGCGAAGCAGCTGCTCATCCACACCGGCGAGCCCATTGGCAAAATCGCCGAAGAAACCGGCTTCCAGACCTTTCCCTATTTCGTCCGCTGCTTCAGCAAGCACACCGGGGCTCGTCCGAAGGAGTTCCGCTCGCGGTATCGATGATCAACGGAAGGCGTAGAAAAAGGCAGCTCCGATTAGAACAACTTACTTTGTCCCAATCCAAACTGCCTTTGCCTGGCGGCTTTATTTGACAATGCCTGTCCGAAGCGCCGTCACGCCAAACTCCATGTACCCTTTCAAGCACGACAGCACAAACACCCAGCCTTCTTTGTTGTCTACGATTTTGCTGAGCAGCTCGGGATCATTCTCATGAAACCCCTCTTCGTTAATGGCAATAATCGTACTTTCGTCAGGCTGCTCTTCCAAGGTGATGGTGACGATATTCTCCTCGCCCGCCCATTGAAAAACGATCTTCTTATCCGCCTCAACGTCAAGCAGCGTAATGCCCACTTCGGCATTGTACTCTTTGTAAATCAGCGTAACCGACTTGCCTTTCTCCCATCGCTCCGAGCTGGATGAGAACCAGAAGTTGCCGATCTTCGCAGGATCTGCGAAAGCTTCGAACAAGTCATGCGCCGGTCTGGCGATTCGAAATTTGGTCAGGTTATTCATAGTTTGTACCTACTTTCGTTTAAATTTGCGCTCGCCGCCGGAGCTGCCGCTTCCTACCTTAAGATCTTCTGATAGCTGGCAATGTCGAGCCACCTGCCAAACTTATGGCCCACTTCCTTAAATAACGCCGCCCGCTCGTACCCGAGACGCTCAAACAACCGCATGCTTCGTTCATTCTCCGTACACACCGTCGCAACAAGCACATGAAATTTTCTCGCTCGCGCCTCCGTCTCCAGAAAAGCCACCATCTCTGCGCCAATCCGCTTACCGAGATGCTCCGGAGCCAGATAGACGGTCACCTCTGCCGTCGTATTATAGGCTTGCTTGTTCTTGTGCTGCGTAAGCAGTCCATAGCCTATGATCGCGCCGTCTTCTTCGCACACATACGTGCTATACAGCGGGTTGGCAGGCATCACATTCGGTCGAATCTCTTCCAGTGTCAAGGGAACCGTGTGAAAAGAGACCGTCGTGTGCACGACGTAATGATTATAAATCTCCAGCACCTGCGGCAAATAACGTTCATCCATCTGTGCGAATCGCATATCGCTCGTCCCTTTCCGATTCATCTTCCCGCCACTATCTACACGCTGCAAGCTGCAAGCATTCACTCTACTCACCATATCATATTTTAGTATCCAAAATCCCGCCATTTGCGTCATCCGCAAACTATGCGCGAACTTCTAACGAATCGTAGAGGGCTTATTTGCGAGAAAACAGCCCCTCGAAAATGCTAACGAATCACAGAGGTCTTATTTAGCCCAAAAAGGCCGTTTGACGCGCTAATTTGACTAAATAAGACCTGTACGATTCGTTAGCCTTTATTTTTGATCAAAATCGGGCAAATAAGACCTCCTGGATTCGTTAGAATCCGGAAACGCCATATTTCGCCCAAAGTAAGACCTCTGAGATTCGTTAGAGCACCCGCACCGACCCGCCCTACAGCATCGAAATCCATCAGGTCCGCAGGCATCGAGCATCCACCAAACCTGCAGCACCAGAGCAGAGCCTCACGTCCCCACACGCGCAAAAAACCTCCCCATCGTCTCATCAGACAATGGGGAGGCTCATATTCAACCTTTTACGCCGATTGTTGTACTTCCACGACGGCAACCTTCGGCTGCTTCGCTTTGCCGACGAACAGCGCAAGCGGGAACGCAACGGCAGCAATCAATGTGGCCAACAGATACACGTCGTTGACACTCATCGTGAACGCCATGTTGGCAATGTGAAGCTCGTTCGTATCGCCGGCCATCGCCAGATCGGTACCGTGCTGAACGGAACGCGATGCAAGCAGCGTGGTGAAGATCGCAATCGCGAAGGAACCGAATACGTTACGCGTCCAATTGGAGATCGACGACGCGTGCCCCACCAGATGGCGCGGGATTTGCTCCATCGCCGCGTTGCTCGCAGGCATCATAACCATGGCGATACCCAGGTTGCGAACCGTCATCCACCAGAGGATGTAGGCGTGAGACACGTCGATGCTGAGCCAGCTCAGCGTCAGCGTACCGAGCGCAAGCAGCGGAATTCCGATCGCCATCAGCCAGCGCGGTCCGATTTTACCATACAATTTGCCGACAACGGGCATAATAAGCGCCATCGCCAGCGAAGCCGGAAGCAGGATCAGCCCTGTATCCATCGCGGATACATGCTGAATGCGCTGCAGGAAGATCGGCGTCAGGAACGTACCGGAGTACAAGCTGATCGTCAGCACGATTGTAATAATTAAGTTCAGCGAATAACGTCCATTCTTAAATACGCGCAGATCAAGCAGCGGCGTATCGGTCGTAAGCTCCCGCCAAATAAACAGCACGAGCGTAATGCCGCCTACGACGAGAAGCGAAATAATCCGGCCCGAATCCCAGCCCCAGTTGTGACCTTGACCAAGCGCGAGCAGCAACGAGGAACTGCTGACAAGGACGGTAACAAACCCGATGCCATCGAAGCTCTTCGGCACGCTGAGACGATAGTAAGGAATAAAGGCAAACACCAGCACGATCGAAATCAAGCCGATCGGAATGTTCATCAAGAACAGCCACTGCCACGCAAAGTTCTCCAGCAGCCAGCCGCTGAATGTCGGTCCGATTGCCGGAGCCATCATCGCAGCAAGCGACCACAGCGCAATCGCCATCGCCTGTTTCTCGCGCGGAACCACTTGATAGATAATCGCCATCGATGCCGGCAAAATCAACCCGCTGAACGCGCCCTGCATAACCCGGAAAGCGATAAGCGAATATTCATCCCACGATGCGGCACACAGCACGGATGCCACTACGAATCCGATAAGAGCGAATAAATAAAGCCGCTTATAGCTGAATTTTTCTCCCAAATAACCGACGATCGGGGCAAGCGTGCCCATCGCCAGCATAAAGCCGGTCAGCGTCCATTGAATGGAGCTTAGCGTTGTATGAAAATGGTCCTGCAAAATCGGCAGCGCAATATTAATCGTACTGGATGCCAAAACACACAAAAAAGAGCCGACAAAGATCGCCGTCATAATCGGCCAAAACTTCACTTTGTCCTGCTGCTCCTGATCAGTCAACTTCATTTCCCCCTCAATACCGGAGCATCGTCTCGAACAGGCACCTCTCCCGGCACCGGTTGCGTATATGTCGGTATTTACATATAATCAAAACCAATGACAATCATATACCACTCCCAGTAATATGTCAAAACTTACGTATGGAAAGGGACTGCCTATGAACACCCTTGCGTATGGACTTCTTAGTTTTCTCTCTTTTTCACCGGATTCAGGGTATGATCTGATGCTGAAGATCCAGTCCTGTTGGCCGGCCAAGCACAGCCAAATCTACCCGCTCCTTTCCCAAATGGAGAACGACGGCTACGTTCGGCACGTGCTCGTCACCCAAACGGACAAGCCGGATAAGAAAGTGTACTCGATTACCGATACGGGCCGGGACGCGCTTCGCGCTTGGCTGTCCGTACCTGCGAACGAACCGGTGACACGCGATGAGCTGACGCTCAAAATCTTCGCCATGGATCAAGGCAACCCGGCTGACATTAAGCGCCAGCTTGAGCTGCGCGTCAATTACTGCCGCGACAGGCTGCACTGGCTGGACCGCAAAATTGAAATCTATTCCACCAAAGAACCCGCTCCGTCACGGGGCATGCGGCTGCTCATGCAGCGAGGACGGTTCTCCATCCAGTCTGATCTGAGCTGGGCGGAATGGGCGCTTGAACAATTGCAGGACGAATCGTAAAACGAATCGTTAAGAAAGAAGAGCTGAGATCCGGCCGGCAGCGAGCATCCGGGATTCAGCTCTTTTTTATTGCAATAAACTGGTGCTGCCGCGATCAAAACGGTTATGATGCTGATAGAGCTTCACCAGCAGACCTTCCAATAAAGCATAGTAGAAAGGAATACCGCACATGAGCTACCATCTGACGCAGTCCGCCATCTTATCCATGTGCGGGCAGCTTTCTTATAAGAAAGGGGAATCCGCTTTCCGCAGCCGGAAAGTAGCGGTTACCTATTATGATCCGGACGCAGCGCGATGCGAGGCGACGGTGAAGCTGCAGGAAACGTTCGAGGTGAGCATCCGTTTCGATGACGATGGCGATGTTGCCGCCAAATGCACCTGCCCTTCCTTATCTTCCTACGACAAGTATTGCTCCCATGTCGCGGCCGTCCTATTGCTCTTGTACGATGCGCAACAGAGCGGCCGCGCTCCGACGGGCGGACAAACCGGACAAGCGGGCAGCAGCCCTGCTTCCGATTCTGCCTCCCTCGCCGTAACAGCGGAGTCCGAGGGCGAGCTTGCCCGCGAGCTGCTCTCCATGTTCGCGCCGGCCAACACGAGAAAGTCGTTTCGCGGTGCCCAAACAAGGTTCGATGCCCGCGAGCCGCTTGCCGTAACCTTCGTCTGCAAGCCGTTCGCGTACAGCGGCGGCAAGCTGCTGCTCGGCATCGAGCTCAAGGTTGGAACGAAGCGGCCGGTAATTGTACAGCAAGTTCGAGAGTTCCTCCGCCACATCGAACTCGGCGAGCCTATTGCGATAGCCAAATCGTTCCTCTATGATCCGCAGCTGCACAGCTTCCTGCCGGAAGACTTCGAGGTGATCCGGCAGTTGATCGCGGTGCTGCAGCAGGAACGCTTATACCAAGAAACATCGAGCGTCTATGCCATGCATGCGGCTCCGCTCAGCGGGCAGCGCATGCTTCCGATTCCGCCCGGTGCTTGGAAGTCTCTTCTCGCTACGTTGCTCAGCGCGCCTTCGGCGTTACTTGAACAAGGCAATACCGTTTATCCAACCCTTGCTATATCCGAGGAACGGCTTCCTCCACTGACTTTCGATCTTCAGCAGCTTAACGAACGAGGAGAACAAGATCGCGAGCGAGGAAGCTACCACATTCATGCACGAGGCTTGGACCAACTGGTCGTCATCGAAGCTTATGGTCTTGTTCTCGCCGAAGGCAGACTGATCGAGCTGCCGCCCGCGGCTTGCCGCCGACTGGCGGAGCTGCAGCAGCTGCAAGAACGGTCCTCCTTGCCGTATATCCCGATTTTGCCGGAACTAATCGAGCCCTTCATGGAGCGCGTCGTGCCGGAGCTGCTGAAGCTGGGCACGGTCCATATCGCGGAGGAAGTGTCGCGCCGCATCACTCATCGGCCGCTTAAGGCCAAGCTGTTCCTCGACCGCGTCCGGGACCGACTATTGGCCGCGCTGGAATTTCACTATGGCGACCTGATCATCAATCCGCTGGAGTCGGAGAGCGAGGTCCGCACGAACGGGCCGATTCTCGTGCGCGATGGCGAGCAGGAGCGCCAAATCCTCACGCTGATGGAAGAAGCGTCCTTCGCCAAGACAGAAGCAGGCTTCTTCTTAGGCGATGAAGACAGCGAATATCACTTCCTCTATCATGTCGTGCCGCAGCTCGAGAAGCTGCTGACGGTACATGCCACCTCGGCGGTGCGGACGCGCATCCATACGGGAAGCGTGCCGCCGATCGTGAAAGTCCAGTTCAACGAACGGACGAATTGGCTGGATTTCAAATTCGATATCGAGGGCATACCCGAGGCCGAAATTCGCAAGTTGCTCAAATCGATCGAGGAGAAGCGAAAATATCACCGCTTGGCGACCGGCGCTCTAATGCCGCTTGAGACGGAGGCCATGCAGGAAATCATTCGCATGATTAACGAAGCCCGTTTTACGCTGAAGGATCTGCGCGATTCCGGCATTTCCATCCCGCTCTTCCGCGGTCTGCATCTGATGGATACGCCGAGACAAGGCAGCTCGGTGAAGATCGATAAACCGCTCCGACAGCTGCTCGAGAACCTGCGAAATCCCGATAACCTGGATTTCGGGCTGCCGGATGGGATGTCCGGCGTGCTTCGCGACTATCAAAGCTATGGCTATCAGTGGATGCGGACCTTGGCCCAGTATGGTTTCGGCGGTATTCTCGCTGACGATATGGGGCTTGGCAAGACCGTACAGGCTATCGCATTCCTGCAATCCTTCCTGCCGGATATTCGCGAAGAACGGCTGCCTGCACTGATCGTCGCTCCCGCTTCCATCACCTACAATTGGCGCAATGAGCTGCGCAAATTCGCGCCAAGCCTTCGCGCCGCGATTGTGGATGGCACGAAACAAGAACGGGATGCCATTCTTCGAAGGAGTTCGACCCTTGATGTCTTGATTACGTCCTATCCGCTGCTGCGCCGGGATATCGAAGCTTATGCGGGCATGTCCTTCCACACGCTGATACTCGACGAGGCGCAAGCATTCAAGAATTACACGACGCAGACAGCGCAAAGCGTCAAGCTGCTTCAAGCGCGCAATCGCTTTGCGCTAACGGGGACGCCGGTCGAGAATCGACTGGAGGATCTATGGTCGATTTTCGATGCCGTATGCCCCGAGCTCTTCCCGGCAAGGCGCGCTTTCGGCGACCTGCCGCGCGAGGTCGTCGCGAAGCGCTCGCGTCCGTTCTTGCTGCGCCGCGTGAAAACCGACGTTCTGAAGGAGCTGCCGGAGAAAATCGAGTCCACGCAGGTGTCGAAGCTGCTGCCGGAACAGAAGAAGCTGTATGCGGCTTATCTCGCCAAGCTTCGCGAGGAGACGCTGAAGCATCTGAACAAGGATACGCTGCATAAGAATCGGATCCGCATCTTGGCCGGTCTCACCCGGCTGCGCCAGTTATGCTGTCACCCCGCCTTGTTCATCGAGGACTACTCGGGCAGTTCGGCCAAGCTTGAGCAGCTGCTGGAGCTCATCGACGAATGCCGGGAGGCAGGCAAGCGCCTGCTCGTATTCTCGCAGTTCGTGGAGATGCTGAAGATCATCAAGCACGAATTGCACCGTCGCGAAATCCCTCATTTCTACTTGGATGGCAGCACACCGTCATCGGAACGCGCCGAGCTGAGCAGCCGCTTCAACGACGGCGAGCGGGATTTGTTCCTCATCTCGCTCAAAGCCGGCGGAACGGGGCTTAACCTCACGGGGGCAGACACGGTCATTCTCTACGACCTCTGGTGGAACCCCGCTGTTGAGCAGCAAGCCGCCGACCGCGCGCATCGCATCGGTCAGAAGAAGGTCGTCCAAGTCATTCGACTCGTCTCCGAAGGCACCGTCGAGGACAAAATGTACGAGCTGCAGCAGCGCAAGAAGAACCTGATCGACGAAGTGATCCAGCCCGGTCAAGAAGCGCTCTCTGCCCTCACCGCCGAGGAAATTCAGGAGCTGCTCATGATCGAAGGATAGAACCGCAGCACAAAAAAGACCGACTCTCCCGCGTAACGTTACGACATGGTTACGCGTTCGGAATCGGTCTTTTGTCTACTTAAGAATCATGCCGTGCGGCATTGAGCTCAATCACATTATGATCGGGGTCGAGCAGGAAGATCTGAGAGAAACCCGTGATGCTGTTGCGGTTGTGACGATGCGGAATGCCGCATTGGTCCAGCCACCGGATCGTTTCGTCGAAGTCGGCCACGCGAATGGCAAAATGGCCATCTCGCGTATCAATACCGCCGGTGCGCTTCGTCTCGCCTTCATGCACGAGCAGATGCAGCTGCTGACCGCCGCTGCCAACGGCATACCAAGCCCCTTCAAAATCGAACGCCGGCCGCTGGATCTCCCGCAAACCGATCACATCCCGATAAAACGCCTTCGCCCGCTCGATGTCTGTTACGATCAAGCTAACGTGATGAACGCCCTCGTGGTGAATCATCGCGCTCGTTCACCGCCTTTTTTTACCACCATTATACCATCATCTAACGGGGCTCCGGCAGCGAAAATCGTTTCAACCATGTCTTCCCGCCATCGGTCGTCCGGTAAACGCCGGACTTCGAAAGGCTCGTTACCGCCAGGTAACCGGTTGACGGGGAGATGAACGAGAGCTTCGCTTCATACCCGGGCACGGCTATCGGCAAATTGCTCCATGTCCGGTCATCGAGCGATCGGCCGAATTGCAGCGTATCCAGCGCTCCGCTTCCGGCTACCAGGAATGCCGCATTGCGCCCGATTACCGCCATATCCGTCGGCCTTCCCGCCGGTCCGTTAAGCGTGCCCGCAGGGGCTACCGCTCCGGGCGCCGGTCCGCCTCCCGCAGTAGGATGCGAAATCACTTGTTTCCAGTGAGCGCCTGCATCCGTGGTATGAAACAGCGAGTAGGACGTCTGCGACATCCCGGAATCGCCATACAGCATCACCCAGATATCCGAGCTGTCCGTGCCATAGATGGCTCCGCCATAGTTAACGGCCGCTTTTACCTTGAGCGAATCGGTCCAGTGGCGACCGCCGTCAGTCGTCCGTTTCACCTCATACCCGCCGGCAGCCAGCACGGTAATGACCCAGCCTTTATCCTCCGTTATGAAATGCACATAGCGGGAGTTCGGAGGTGTCGTCACCTTCGTCCATGTCCTGCCGCCATTCGCAGTCTTGAACGTGAACGCGCGCGTAAATCCATAACCCACTTGCTCATTCAGAAAATCAATCCGTTCAAAACCATACTGCCCTGTCGGCACCCACGTATAGCCGGAACCGCCGTTTGTCGTTTTCAGCAGCGTATTCTGCTTCGTAGCGCTTGTCTTCGCCAGCACATAGCCGACCGAGTTGGTCAAGAACTCCATCTGGCTGAAGCTCAGCTTGCCCGTGTTATAGATCGCTTGCCAGTGGCAGCCGCCGTCCGATGTGCCGATCATGAAGCCGTTCCCGGCAGCACGTCCGGTAGTGGCGCCTAAGAACTGAATCGCCTGGATATGCGGAGCGTCCGTATCCGTCATCGTCTGTAAATCCAGTCCGTGATCATCGGTTCTGCAGGCTGCCGAAGCTTCCGGTTCCGGCGCAGCCGCCTGTGCAGAAGCGTTGTAGCGAGCCGGCATCAATAAAGATGTCCCCAGCAGCACCGCCATCGCCAGCATCGCCAATCTTTTTCCTCTTTTCATCGACATCACCTCATAGGCTTGATTACCCAACATTGCCAATTCTATATCTCTTCTTCCTCTGACGAGCGATCGACGCGGCCGGTTGCAGGACATTGGACCAAAATCTAACACTGCTTTTACAATTCTCACATCTTCCTCTAATCATTCGTTGCTATACTGGGCTCAAATAAGCCACAAAGGAGCTGCACCATGTCCACGTCTTTGAATGCCGGCATCATCTATACTACAAGGTTGAGCGAAAGCGATACGATGACCAACAAACTGATCTACCAAGTGAAACAAAATCAGCTGTCGGAGCGCGAGCTGAACAAGCTTCAAGCCCGCTGCAGCAAAGAACTGAGCGATCTGCGCAACGAACTGAACGTCTTGCTTCAAGAGCTTCGCGTCATCGCGGACCGCAATGCGGACAAGCCCCTTTCCCCTTCGAAAGCTGCCTAATCCTCTAACAATCAGCCCCACCTGCAACCGAACCCCGGCTAAATCGAAAAAAAGCCCTCGATCACTTTATCAAGTGCCGGGGCTAGTTTGCATGTTGTTATTCGCCTGCGACGTTCCAGCGATGGCGATACTGCTCCAGCTTGGGATGCAGCGCTTGGGAAGGTTTGGAGGCCAGCAGCAATCTTAATTTGACGATCCATTCCTCGAAAGAAGAGTAAGAGGCGAACAAATTTGCCGTCTCCGGCGTGACATACAAGAAGTAGGGCGATGGGTAGGACTCTGCCAGATGACGCAGCGCCGCCTCGATCGGCGTATATTTCTTCCGCTTGCCTTCCAGCCCCTCTACGATTATCGTTAGCCCGCCGATTCCGTTTCCGTTGCCGCCGGCTTCATGCCCGGCTTCAAGCTCCCGCTTCCAATCATGCAGCCGATCCAATCTTTTGTAATAAGGAAGTACCGTTTCCTTCGTCATTCGCCTGATGGTCTCTTCATGCAGGGGATACAGCACCAGCTTGGCAAAACGAAGCTTCACCGCCGTTTCCACCATAAAAGCAAGACTCTCGTTCGACATGCGCTGGAAGGAATCGTACACGATCATGGTTCCTTTTAGCTGCTCTTTAGGCGGCTCATAGCCATATGGAACGGTTTGCGCGATTCGGTTCAACTCCATCTCCTCCTCCCAAGGTACTCTTTACCAGTATGCAGTACTGAGTATACCCTGGCAATTATGAAATCATGTCGCGCTTGCGAGGTGTAAAACGTTTTAATTGAGCGTCTCGCGCCAGCCAACCCTCCCACCATACGCCAAAAGCCGACTTATGATTCGATGCAGCTAATAGGCCGCTCACTCTAACGAATCGCAGCGGCCTTATTTGCCCGAAAATAGCCTTTTTCTAATTCTAACGAATCGTGGGGGTCTTATTTCGGGAAAATAGAGCGAAAAAGGCTTCTTAACACGAAATAAGGCTTGTAGGATTCGTTAGATTTTCAAACTCGCTCATTGGGTTGAAATAAGACCTCTATGATTCGTTAGAGCGGACTATTGAAGTTGCGAAGAGCGAACTTAGGCGGTTGGGAGTGGGGGAGGACAGCGCTTGCCCTCTGCAACTATCGCTAGCTATGCCACTGCGAGAAATGGGCGACGTTTATAACAAATTCCATATATTGACGCTCTCAGATCGGTGTGCTACGTTACCCCTATAAAACGTTTTTAGAGGGTGCGAGCGATGAAAAAATCAGACCGCAGCGTCACGATCAAAGATATTGCGCGAGAAGCCGGCGTATCGATTTCCACCGTTTCTTTCGCCTTTAACGGGACCGCCCCTGTCGCACCCGAAACGAAGGAACGCATCTTCGAGGTCATCAAACGGCTGAACTATCAGCCGAACTCGGCCGCCCGCGGCCTTGTCACGCGCAGGACGAACAATATTTGCTTATTTACCCCTCAGCCTGCTTCCGGCTTCTTCTCCTTTGCGGGCAACAGCGTGTTTACCCATCTGCTGCAAGGCATCGGCGAGATCCTGGATCAGAAGGATTACAATCTGCTTATCTCGTGGGATAATCTCGGCCATAAAGCCAAGACACCGAAGCTCATCAAGCTGATGCGCGAGCGTGCCATGGACGGGCTGCTCATCTGCCTGCCCAGCCACGACTCCTCGGTTATTGAGGAGCTGCTCGAGCATCGTTTTCCCGTCGTCATCATTGGCAGCAATGGACTGAAGAACCAGGTCAACTCCGTCGACGTCGATAATTACGATATCGCCTTTCGCAACGTGCAGCATATGCTAGCGCTCGGGCATACGCGAATCGCCTTCATCAGCCCGGGTCCCCTCGAGTATCTCGTATGCGAGGATCGGCTGGAAGGCTATCGCGATGCACTCGAAGAGGCCGGAATTCGGTACCGCGACGAGTACCTGTTTATCGGTGACGAGCATGAAGGAAGCGGCTACCGCGCCACGGATGCTTTTCTAAGCTTGAAGGAGCCGCCGACTGCCATCGTATCCGGTCGGGACACTCAAGCCGTCGGGGTATGCGAGTATGCCAAGGCGCACGGGCTCTCCATCCCCGATGATCTGGCGCTCATCAGCTTCGAGAATTCCGAGCTCGCCGAGAAATATGGCATTTCATCGGTGACGACAGACCTGTACGAGATCGGCAAGGAAGGCGCAAGGCTTCTCTATAAATTGCTCACCCGCAAGAAAGAACGCAGCGCTCAGAACATCGTCATCCCCTCGGAACTCATCATTAGGTCCAGCTGTGGCGGCGCGAACCAGAATATAAACCATTCCCGGAGGTAGGAAACGTTATGTTTCAATATGCACGGCCCATTTGGCCCGAAGGGCTAGAGAAAGAAATGAATATTGCCGGCGGCTTCAGAGCTTCGTTTCAAGGGACTGCTCCCGGGGCTGAACGCCGGATTGTGAGAGTGACGGCTTCCTGCCGATATCGCGTTTATGTGAATGGACATTTCTGCGGGCATGGCCCGGCGGCAGGACCGCATGGCTATTACCGCGTCGATGAATGGGAGCTCTCATCGCATGTTGTGCGGGAAGGCACGAACATCGTCGTCATTGAAGCAGCCGGCTACAATGTGAACAGTTTCTATACGCTTGACCAGCCTTCTTTTGTCCAGGCAGAAGTTGAGATTGATGGCGTTGTCGCAGCAGCAACAGGCGATCCGGCGCGAGGCTTCGACGTGTTCGTGCTTCCGGAACGCGTGCAGAAGGTGCAGCGGTACAGCTTCCAGCGTGCTTTTATCGAAGCGTATCGGTTGAATGCGCATGTTCATGAGTGGCGCACGAATGCACAATCGCTCCCCGCTTCCCCATCGGCTTGGAGTGCCGTGGAAGAGAAACGGCTTCTGCCGCGGCGGGTAAGTTATTCGGACTTTGCGGTCAAAGCTCCGGCTGCAATTGCTGCCTCCGGAACGGTTGCGAAACGCTCAAATGCCGGTACCCCTTGGCGGGACCGCGCGTTGACCGGAATTGGCCCGTTGTTCAAAGGTTTCGAGCTTGGCGAGCTTGCGCTCCTGCCTACCGATGAGCTGGGCGAGTTGGTGACGAGCATGCGGAGCGAAATCGCAGCAGAGGCGTATGAAGGAAAACCGCTTGCGTTTGGCGCACACGAAACAGCGATTTTTGCTTTTGACCGCAATCTATCCGGGTTTATCGGCATTCAATTCTCTTGTGCGCGTGCCTCGCGCATTGCGATTACATTCGATGAGATTCTCACGGAGGGGGATGTCGACCATCTGCGGCTGGAATGCTCGAATGTCATCTATCTGACTTGCGAGCCCGGCGCTTATGCGTTTGAATCGATTGAACCGTATACGCTGAAATATATGAAAATCATCGTTCTTGAAGGTGACTGCCTTCTCTCCGGCTGCTCCTTGCGGGAATACGCGAATCCGGATGCGGATCGTGCTGCGTTCGGCAGCTCCGATGAGGCGCTGGGTAAGATCTTTGAAGCCGCGCGCGAGTCGTTCCGCCAGAATGCCGTTGATCTCTTCATGGACTGCCCTTCGCGTGAACGTGCGGGCTGGTTGTGCGACAGCTTCTTCACCGCTCGCGTGGAAGCCGATTTGACCGGACAGTCCGTCATTGAGCACAACTTCCTTGAAAATTTCGCGCTGCCGGAGCACTTCGCTCATCTTCCGGAGGGCATGCTGCCCATGTGCTATCCCGCGGACCATAACAGCGGCGAGTTCATTCCGAACTGGGCGCTGTGGTTCATTATCCAGCTGGAGGAATACCGCTTCCGCGGCGGAGATGAATCGCTAATCCGTTCGCTGCAGCCGAGAGTGGATGCGCTGCTGCGTTATTTTGAAGGCTTCCATAATGAGTTTGGGCTGCTGGAGAACTTGGAGAGCTGGGTGTTCATCGAATGGTCGAAGGCAAACAGCTTTGTCAGCGGCATTAATTTCCCTTCCAACATGCTCTATGCCGGGGCTTTAGAAGCGGCAGGAAGATTATATACGAACTCGGACTATCTCGCGCAAGGCGCTGCACTCAAACAAGTCATCCGAGAATTCTCGTTCGACGGGGAGTTCTTCATTGACCAAGCGATTGAGAATGCGGACGGCGAAATCGAAATGACCGACAACCGCACCGAAGTGTGCCAATACTACGCAGCCTTTTTCGGGATCGCGGATCCTGAAGAACAGCGCGAGTGGTACGCGAGTCTTGTTCACGATTTCAGCCCGAGCCGCGGCGCGGATGAGCCGACAATCGCGGATATCAGCGAGATTCATCCTGCCAATGCGTTTATCGGTTATTATTTGCGCATGGAGCTGTTATCGCAGCTAGGTGCCACCACACAGCTGCTGGAGGAGATTAAGGCGTTCTTCGGCCGCATGGCGGAGCAAACCGGGACGCTCTGGGAGCATAACCGGACGACGGCCAGCTGCAACCACGGCTTCGCCTCCCATGTCGTACGCAGTCTGTACCGCGATGCGCTTGGCATCGAGTCGCTCGATCTGAAGCAGAACAAGCTGTCGGTCGCCTTCACGGACACGTCGCTGCAATGGTGCAGCGGAAAGCTGCCGACGCCGGAAGGGCTTGTTGAACTGGAATGGCGCATCGAGGACGGCGAGCTTCGTTATCGCATCACGGCACCGCCTCAGCTTACGATTGAAGTCCGCAATTTCAGCGGGAAACCGCTTGTCCGCGAGGAGTAGGAGGAACGAGTATGCCGCACTATGAGCAGCATTCGAGCCGTCCCCCGGCAAAGCGATGAAGGGCTGGATTCAGGTCCCGCCGGACCACGCCGATCAGTGGGAAGAGCTCTCCGGCACCGCGCTGCGCTATGTGCGCTCGCTGACCGAGCAGCAGCCATGAGCCCTAAGCAAGCTGCACGCCGCAAGCCCATCCCACGCTCAAGTTGGCCAAGCGGCAGCTATATAAAATACTGCCTTTTGTGCAACATTTCTTGGGATAAGTGGGTCCCGTGGAGGAAATGCTGCGTTTTTTACAACATTTTCGCCTCATACAGCCTCCTGCGCGCCAATCTGCACTGAGATGTTGCTATTCGTGCAACATTTGGTCGTTTTTATCCTTGGGAGAAGCGAAATGTTGCATTTCATGCAGCATTTCCACTAGAAGCCACTTGTGCTAAGAGGCGTCACTCTTCCACACAAAACAAAAGCTGCTCCAAAAGTCGTCTAAACCACTTTTGGAGCAGCTTTATTTTATTTCGCGCCCAGCGCACGCAGGCCAAGCGCCAACGCGCCGCTCAAGCCGGCATTGTCGCCAAGGCCCGGTGGCACGATGTACTCGTCGATGCCGCCAAGTAAGGCTTCCGCGCTGACGTAACCGTTCAGGTTCTTGCGTACCTCTTCTCGGATCAGCGGGAAGAGATGCTCCTGGTGCATAACGCCGCCGCCCAGAATAACGCGCTTCGGCGACATGAGCAGGACCGCGCTCGACACGGCCTGTCCGATATAGAAAGCCTCCATCGCCCAAGCCGGGTGCTCCGGCGCAAGCTCGCTGCCCTTCACTTTCCATCGGCCCTCAAGCGCGGGACCCGCGGCCATCCCTTCCAAGCAATCGCCATGATACGGGCAGAAGCCTTCGTACGTATCCGCCGGATGACGACGCGTGAGCACATGTCCGCCTTCCGGATGAACCAAACCGTGCACGAGCTTGCCTTCCGCATAGACGCCGACACCGACGCCGGTACCGATCGTGTAATAAAGGCAGCTGTCCAGTCCCGCAGCCGCGCCCCAAGTGGCTTCACCCAGTGCAGCTGCGTTTACATCGGTATCCCAGCCAAACGGAACGTCGAACACTTTGCGCAGCTCCGGCAGGAACGGATAGTTGCCCCAGCCCGGCTTCGGCGTTGTCGTCACATAGCCGTATAACGGGCTGGCCGGATCAATGTTAATCGGGCCGAACGAGCCGATCCCGATTGCTTCTACTTCTTTCTCGCGGAAATACGCGATTACGTTCGCCAGCGTCTTCTCCGGCTGTTCGGTCGGGAAGCTTACCCGATCCAGAATTTCGCCTTTCTCATTACCGATCCCGCAAACAAATTTCGTGCCGCCGGCTTCCACCGCTCCAATAAGCATGATCCCCAGTTCCTCCCAGTCGTTGTATCACCATAATTAGTTTGTCTATTATGCAAAATAGCAAAATTACCAAAGAACAGCAAGACTTTGTTCTAGATCATTCCGCTAAGCCAGCCCCATACCGCCTGAAGCGTCAGCCACTGGTTCGACAAGCCCATCCGATTCGTATACGGGGCGTGCTCTCGAAAGTAATCCGCATGTTTACCGATAATCGGAACGCCGCATGCTCCGGCCGGCCCATGCTTACCCGGCTGCCATACCGGCAGGAAGCCGCGCTGCCCGCGAGCCCAACCGCCGAAGGAGCCCAGCCGGCTGATCGTATCCACCGCTCGATCGCTGGCCGACTCCGACTCCGCGGTGGCGTGAACAAACAGCACCGACTGCCGCAGCTCTTCGGCAATGCGGCATCTCGGCGAGCCAATCATCACAACCGGGCTCGGCGCACCGCCCTCCTGCTCAAGCAGAAGCTTCGCCGCTTGCACGGCGGCAACGCCGCCGCCGCTGTGGCCGATCAGAATCGTCCGGCCACCATGCTGCCCGCGGCGAAGTCGGCCGGCCTGAATGTCGGCGACGACTCGCCTCCCGCCGATAGAGCGCGAAGCCCTCCGAGGGCTAAGCCGCATATCACGCCCGATCTCCCAGAGCTGGGGAATAACGTTACGGCTCCAATCCCCATACGGGAAGAGCAGCTGTGAAGCACCTACCTCGTAGCCTTCTCGAGTCAGTATAGCATGCAGCGCCGCGCGAAAGCTCTCCATGAATTGCGGCGCAGTCGCCAGACCGCTAAGCAAATAAAGCGAGATCTCTCCTTTTGCAACAGGAGGATTACTCATGCGTGCCTTCCCCTTTATGCTCGCGTTCGAATTTCATAGCCGCGGCAATCCGCTCCAGGTCGCTCGGATGCGTATCCCGGAACCAGTGCACCAGCAGCGGCGGGTTAATATCGCTCAGCGTAATAACCGCGGTCTTCTGCTGCATCGAGACCGATCCGTCCGCGCTGCCGAGCAAATCCATCGCATACGCATCGGCTGCGGATTCCGCCCCCCGCGACACGAAATTGCTAATCGGCAGCGAAGCGAAGGACAACACCGCGATAATCAGCAGCAAGAGCGGCAATGCCGTCATATCGGAGCGGCTGCGAATGCCGAAACGCTCCCCGTAACGGCGAATGCTCCATGTATATACCCAGCCGCCCACTACGATAACCACAAGCGACGAACCGACGGCACCGAGCGCGCTCCACTCCAAGTGGTGCATCACATAGTGGCCCATCTCATGCGCCATAATGAGCAGAATCTCCTGCTCGGTCAGCTGCTTGAGCGTCGTGTCCCAGAGTACGATCCGCAGCGAGGAGCCGATTCCGGTCACATACGCGTTTATCGCGTTTGTCTTGGTGGACATATCCGCCTCATATACGCGATCAGCCGGGATATCTGCTTTGGCAGCGAGCTCCAGTATCCGTTTCTCCAGCTGCGGATCAGACAGCTCGGTAAAATGGTTGTACAGCGGATCAATGACGACCGGCTGCACGTACATCATAAACACCGTGAACGGCACCGAGATCAGCCACAGCTTCAGCCACCATCTGCCCTTGCGGGAGAGAATCCAGAACGCAACCGCAGAGACGGCAAGCAGCGTCGCATAGCCGACGCCGAAAGCAACCAGCTTATCCCGGATCCACCCCGGCACGGGCTGCGTCGTAATGCCGTACGACTTCGACAAGCTGTAGCCCAGCACGCGAAGCGGCAAATAAAGCAGAAACGAAGCCGCGTCAACAAGCAGCACGAAGAGCGGAAAACGCACAATAAGCGGCAGCCCGCGGCGCTCCAGTGCATCCCGCCAATACCGAGCAAGACCGCCGAAGAGCAGAAACAAATAAATGAGCCATTCCCATGGTCCGCTGATGAAGAAAATCCAATTGCGCATCGCGTTTAACACTGCGCTGTCTTTCAATTGTTCCGCGCTGAAGAATGTCGCCGGATCGCCAGCGGTTCCGACATAGGCAGCCGGTACATTATTCGGCGATGTAAACCAGACATATACAGCCATCAAGACCGCATAGACAGCTGTTAGTGCGATCCATTTCCATAACCCGGCGAACTTACGCGAAGGCATAGGGGTACCACCTGCTTTTCCAATGTTTAGGTTGTCATTATCATAGCACAGAAAAGAAGCCGACTCATCTTGAGCCGGCTTCAACCTAAGCTACGCATCAATTAGATAACTTCCCGCTCATCATTACCCGGCAAAGTCGGGAACGGCGCATGCGGTTCCGCTTGATACCAGAAGGTCGTCGAAGCGATATCGCTTTGCTGAGGCAGGTAGCGGCCGCCGGATCGCCAGCCCAGATCTTGAATCGTCACGCGCAGCTCGGATTCGAAGCGAATTGGATCCTGCACATGCCAGCGGTACATTCCGAAACGCTGTTGGCTGCGATACAGACCATCCGGCTTAATGACTTGGTGCATCCCGAGGAACGGCGTGGAGTACACGCCATATTGGCCCTGCGGATGCTCCCAGTTCCAAGCGCCGCCGAAATAATCTTCCGTACCGGTTCCGCAGATCGTCGGGTACTCGCTGTCCCCGTCCATGAAGAACTTGATTTCGCCTTCGCCCCACCAGCCGGTGTTGTTGACTTGCCAAGCGAGGTAAGTGCCTACATAATGGCCTTTACCTTTAACGCCGTCAATTAGGGTATGAACATCCTTGTAAGCGACCGGATTGCTTCTTCTCCATTGCGCATGGAAATACGCCATATCCTCCGGCACTTCCGTAAGGGTGTAGTCGATTTGATAGTATAGGACAGCTTTGTCCGATTTCGACGTGTTCTCCATCGTGAGCCGTGCCGATCCGCGGAAAGGCATTTGCCAGTAGCTGTTCATGCCGCCGGCCGGATTAACCGCAACAGGGAACGAATTCACGTTGCAGCGCTCTTGCCAGCCATTGCAGAAGAAATCGCCGACAGGCACTTCCACGGAAGGTGTTTCTTCATTGTCCCAATAAATGCGGAAGATCAAGTTGCGCCATGAACCTGGATGGCAGGTCAGCCAAATATGTTGAATCGCGCCGGGTCCGGCAATTTCGCCCATCGTTAACGTTTCTCCTGCCGCGATCTCCACCGATGGAGACACTTTCCAGCCTACACCCAAGTCACGTGCGCAGTTTGCACCTGTACCTTCAGCGGCCATGCCGCCCTTACCCGGCTCACCCGTAAAGTTTTCCGGGCTGATCGATCTTGTTACGGCATTCGACAGTCTTGCTAAGTTTCCAATTCCCAAATCCAAACCATTAAAGTTATACAAGTCGCTGTACACTCCCTACGTTAGAATGAAAACGGTTTACTGTTGTAACATGGCACCTATGCTACTCCCGCTTGGGACAAACTGTCAACGTTTTTTTGTAAAAAAAAGCAAGTCCACCCAATGGCAGACCTGCTGTTATTAACGATGCATGAGTGCCTTCTGTTCTTTCCAAAAGGCGTCCCACGCCTTCAGTGTTTCCTTCACCGTTGCTTCCCCGAGGAGCATCCGCTGTTCCGCTTTGGTGGATCGTTTCTCCCATTCCAAGTAGCTTGGGTACTGGATCGGCAGCCGATAGTACATATATGTATCGGGATCATTGGTCATTTCGATTAAAGGCTGATAAGGACCGGTCATAAAAAAAGGATCAACAGCGGCAGTCGTATGAATCGGCACCAATCCGTACCGTTTGCCGAAGGAGATGTTTCGCTCCGGGCTCGACAGATATGCAATCAGCTTCCACGCTTCTTCCTTGTGCAGCGATTGTGCGGGAATTCCCCAGCCTGCCGCTCCGACTGTAATTAATGCTTTCCCGCTCGGACCTGCGGGCATCGGGGCCGTAGCCCAAGTGCCCGGCGCCATCTTGGCCTGAAGCGTCTGGATGACATCCGAATCTTGAAGCAGCATCGCCGTCTGACCCGAGGTGAATGCATTAACCTGCTCTTCAAAACCAAAATACAAGGATTCCTCCGGCGAGGCATTCTTATAGAGCAAGGCAAACAACGATAATGCTTGCTCCGCTTCCGGCGACGAATACGCACTCGCGCCGTCCTTGCGGAAGGCGCCGTCATCCTGATCCATCTGATCGCCGTTGTACGTCCGGATCATCGTATCAAAGATGGAATTGGCTCCCTTCGCGCCGCGGAAGGAGAATCCGTAACGGTTCTTGCTGCGATCGGTTAGCTTCACGGCCGTCTCATACAGCTCCTGCCACGTTGTCGGCGGCGTCAGCTCCCGACTGTCGAACCAATCCTTGCGGTAGTAGAGCTGCCGTTCATACAAGCCATTGGCCAGAAAATACATCTGTCCCTCCACGCTGCCCACATTCAGCGGAATATCCGCCACGGTCGAGAAATCCTTCCAATTCGCCGCGTACGTATCCAAGGGATCGATATACTGTTTACTCACATAATCTGCAATGTTAACATCCCGTACCTCGATCACGTCCAGATCTTGTTTGGCAGCGAGCATCGTTCGAATCGTCTCGTCCGCTTGGTCGAATGGCGGCGAGATCAGTTCCACATGAATCAGCGGATTCTCCGCCTCGAACGCCGCAAGTTGTTCTTTCAGAATGCCCGTTCGCTGCGGGTTCGTCAAACTCTCCATCATCTTAAGGGTTACCTTCTCCGATGGCGTATTCGCTTGCACCGGCTCGATCAGGAGAACGGCATCTTTCGAATTCGAATTGTTCTTGACGCTGCAGCCTGCGGCCACGGTCAACATCATGAATGCGAAAACAAACGGACGCAGCTTTCTAGTAGGATGTACTCCCATAGCTATGGCCTCCTGCCTGCATAACTGACATTTTCGACTAGACGACTCGCGCAATCTTCCGGCGAGAGAGGGCGGCTGAATATGTATCCCTGAACATCATCGCAATTCAATTCGCTAAGCAGCTTCACTTGCTCCATCGTCTCGACGCCTTCGGCAGTTACGCTCAAATTCAAGCTGTGCGACATGACGATAATGGCTCCGACAATCGCGCGTTCCTTCGGGTTCTCGATCATGTCGTCCAAGAAGGACTTGTCCACCTTGAGTCGGTGAATGGGGAAGTTCTTCAAATAACTGAGTGAAGAGTAGCCTGTTCCAAAATCATCGATGGATATTTTGACGCCCAGCTCGGACAGCCCTTGCAGCGTAAGAATGACCTTCTCGACATCCTGCATCGCAATGGATTCCGTAATTTCAAGCTCCAGATACTGTGCCTCAAGCCCCGTCCGCTTCAAAACACACGATACCGTTTCAATAATGCCGTTGCTCTGGAATTGATGAATGGATAAATTGACGGAAACCTGTACCGCGGGCAATCCGGCATCCTGCCATGCCTTATTCTGCTTGCAGGCTGTATATAGAATCCATTCACCGATCGGGATGATCAGGCGGGAATCCTCGGCAATCGGGATGAATTCAGCCGGTGAAATGAGCCCATGCTCATGATGCCTCCACCTGACCAACGCCTCGACGCCGGCGATTCGCCCGGTTGCGAGCTCAAATTGCGGCTGATACATCAGCAGCAGCTGCTCCCGCTCCAGCGCCTTGCGCAAATCCCGCTCCAGCGACAGGTTGCCGTACGATTTCTTATCCATCGCCGCATCGTAATACCTGTGGCTGCTGCGCCCGCTTTCCTTGACGCTGTACATCGCCATATCCGCATTCTTGATGAGCGACTGTCCGTCCTCGCCATGCAGCGGATAAATACTAACGCCGATGCTGGCGGAAACGAACAATTCTTTATCCTGATAATAGATAGGCTGCTGGATAAGCGCTGAGATTTCATAAATAACCGCTTCCACTTCGTCATACTCGCCGATTTGGGGCATCAGCACCAGAAACTCATCTCCGCCAAATCGCGCAATGGTAAAGGCTTTATCGAGCTGCCGCTTCAGCTTGCCCGAAATATCGACAAGCAGCTTATCGCCTGCACCATGTCCGAACGTATCGTTAATAATCTTGAGCCGGTCTAAATCGATAAACATTACGGCAAAACGCTGCCCATGCTGCTTGGCAACGCCGATCTCCTTCTCCAAGAGCTCGTTAAACAGCTTGCGATTCGCTAAGTCCGTCAAATGGTCATGATAGGCCATGTAGCGGATTCTGGCATCACTTCGCCTGCGCTGGTACAAATAATTGAGCAAATACGTCACGATCGCGATGGTAATCACGCTTGCGAGCGTTGTATTGCGAATTTTACTTGTATCCTTCACCAGCTCCGAGACCGGAATGACCGCCTCTACCTTCCAATACGCGACGGACAGCTTGCCTGCGACAATGAGCTGCTTGGCACCGTTCACCTTGACCGTAGCGGTATCGATCGTCGACAAGGAGGCATCTTTGTCGATATTGGCCAGGTTCAGAGAAGGAATCGAGTAAACCTCTCCTTCAGTTGCACCATGAGCCGGGCTTAGCAGACGATTGCTGCCATCCAGCAGTACAATCTCGCCGCCGTCGCCAAGCTGTCTCTCGGAGAGCGTATCGTTCAGTATATGAGTACTGATTTCGACCATAAGCAGATATCGCTGTCCGGAACTCAGCGTCAAACTGCGGCTGATCGCAAACGATGACAAACCGGACATGTAGCCCGCACTCTTCGTTTCATGCCATGCTGTCCTGCCTCCGGCCAAAGCTTGTTTATACCAGTCTGTATGTGTGTAATCGATGCTGGGTACATCAGGAGGATTCGTCGTAATGGCTTTCAGTTTGGAATCCTGGGGCAAGAGGTGAACGGCCGTAATTTCGCCTTTGCTGAAGAAACGGACCGCAATGGTTGTTTTGATGGCATTCGCAGCGGTGTAGCGGTCCAACTGGTCGCTGCTGTCGCTGCTGTACTCGGCCAAATTGCTTAAGATCACGTTGTCCGTAATAAAGTTATAGGTCAGGTCCTCGTAACTCCGTAACATCAGGTTCAATTTATCGACAGACTGCATCACCATCTGCTGCGTCGAGAGCGTCATCTTCTCTTTCAGAATGGACTTGGACTGCGAGTAAGAGAAGAAGCTGATTCCGGCGACCAGCAAGGTAGAGCATAGTAATATAAACAGAAAGGGCTTGAAATTCGCCTTCAACAAACCCCGCCTCCTCAATCAGCTTCTAGTATGATAGTAAAGCGGTATTTTCGACAAATTCCACCAAAAATCGTGCTTTCGGACTAATCTGATACTAATGTACCACACAGTCGTTAGTAAAGTTATTTAGTAACTGTTAGATTTCTATTTTTTCTCAAAAAAAAATGAAAAAAACGTCCCTTTCTATAAAGAAAGGAACGTTATTTAAGCAGTCGATACAGGTCATCGACAGACCTCATTGCGTATTCGAAACGGACCGGTTCTCCGCCCTCCAGAAGGACTAGACAAGGCACGCTTGTAATTCGCCATCCGTCTCGCAGAGTCGGTGTGAAATTGATATTCATCGTCCGAATCGGCGTTGTGCTGCCGGCCGCTGCTGCGATTTCGAGCATGCGCAGCCCCAGCTTGCATGTCCCGCAGAGCGGCGTGAAGAAGTAGATCGCTTCCCGCTCCTTCTCCGCTTTGGATTCTCCCAGCCATTCCTGTTCGGTAATCTCTTGAAAAGCCATATGCGTACTCCGTTCATCTACCTGTATTCAGCGTAGAACGGACGCTTATTTACGCCCGTAATCCGCTTTAATTTCGCCCCACTGCTTCGTCTGCCACTTCAGCACTTTATTCGAATACGTATTGGTTTGCAGCCACTTGATGGCCCGGTCTACCATGCCCCATATTTCTGCCGTTGACGCATCCCTGACAAGCGTAGAGGATACTTCCTTCTGCCTCACCCATTTGAGTGCATTCATCGAATCGCTGTATACCGTCTTATTGCTGCCAAGCTTCTTCAAATAAGCCAGTCCATGCACAATGGCGAGAAACTCTCCGAGATTGTTCGTGCCTTTGGATATCGGGCCTACGGCGAAGATCACTTCGCCCGTTTGCGTATCCACGCCTTTATATTCCACGGGTCCGGGATTGCCGTTCGTCCCTACGTCTACGGAGATGCTGTTGTAATCGATCTCTTCGCTTCCCGCTTCCGCTGCGGCGCTCTTCCGTTTAAAGCTCTGCCCGGAGCTGCTTCCGGCGCTTCCGCTGCCTTGTCCCCAGTGCTTCTTCCAGCCGCCTTGATAGGCTTCGTCGGCCGCAGCCCTTGTTTCATAGGACTTGAATTTCGCATCGTCAAACCCGCTTGTTTGAGCCTGGCACTCACTCCAATTGCTGTATACGCCCGGCTTTCTCCCTACCCAAACGACATAAAACTTCTGCTTCGCCACCTACACACCTTCTTTAACCATAGATTCACTGCCATAGATCTTCATTTGATTCCGCCCCTGCTGCTTCGCTTCATAGAGAGCCGTGTCCGCATGGCGAACGAGCACCTCTTTATCTGCCCAGGCTGTCGGCGTTATTGCTGCCACGCCTACACTAATCGTAACCGAGCTGCTGACGCGAGAAGCACGGTGCGGAATCGCCAGCTTCATCATGCTGTCGCCCAGCATGCCGCCGATCGCCGCCGCATCTTCCAGGCTCGTCTCCGGCAGCAGGATAATAAATTCCTCTCCGCCATAACGCGCGACCACACCGCCGTTCGCCAGCGGTAAACGGTTCAGTACACCGGCCACCTGCCGCAAGCAGGTATCTCCTTCTTGATGCCCGTAGCTATCATTATACGCTTTAAAATAGTCAATGTCGCAAAGGATAACCGACAACGGAAGCGCCCCATGAACGGCCAGCTCCCATTCTTTATCGAACATATCGTCAAAAAACCTGCGGTTGGCGATGCCCGTCAATCCGTCGACATGGGCCAGCTGAGAGAGCAGCTTATTCGATTCCTGCAATTGCTGTTTCTCCAGCTTACGCTGCGTAATGTCCCGGAAAATAACCATAACGGCAGACTCGCCGTTATATTGCATCCAGGATGCTGTCACTTCGACATCAAACGGCTGCCCATCCAAGCGCAAATAGACGCTCTCGAAAGGCCGCAGGACATCCCTTCTCTCGAGCACTTGCTGGACATGCTTGCTTGCCCTTGTCAAATAATCCGGATGCACGATCGTCCCAAGCGGACGCTCCATTAGCTTCTCGAGACTGCCGTCACCCAGATATTGTATGGCCTTCTGATTGGCCAGTACAAGCTTGCCGTTCCCGATCACCATAATCGCATCCGGAGACAAATCCACTAAGCGGCGATAGCGGTCTTCGCTCTCTTGCATGTCCTTCTCTGCTTTCTTCCGCTCGGTAATGTCGCTGCCAACGATGATGACTTCCACCGTTTGGCCATCTTTCTTAATAGGCATGACACTGTTCAGATAGGTATATCCTTTTAGCTCGGATTCATATTGAAACTGTTCGCCTGCCCATGCCCGGTCATATATGCTTCTAATATAAGCGTGCATACTCTCCGGGAAGATATCCTCCATCGTCTTGCCGATGTCCGCTTGCGTCAGCCCGAGCCTATAGAACAGTTGACCGTCAGCCATCGTGTAGCAATACCGGCCGTCAATCTTCTTAATTTTGAACGTAATCCCCTGCTGCTCTCGCAGCAAAGCCGCATATTCCAACTGAAGCGCTTTGAGCTGCGCTCCTGCTCTGCGCATCCGAACGTAATAGAAGCGGCCCCATAAGAGAGCCGCTGCAATTGTACTTATAATTGTGGTCGTACCGGTCCAAGTCGTCATGTCTGCGCACCTGCTTGATAGGTTATCAGTCATCATTCGACAACAATGGTGAATTTCCTCTAGGTGTAATGTCGGTGATTGTGTACTCTTCTTACGAACTGAGAGGTAACGTTGAGAGTTTAATCTCGCCTGTCTTGACACTCATCATTAGCGTACGGCTTACATGACCGCCGACTTCTGCCTTAATTGGCTCTATATTCATACGCTGCAGCATGAGCTGCACTTGCTCCAAGTTGCGGCTTCCAATCCGGAAGTAATCCCGCTTCTTCGGCTGTGCGCCTCCGAACAGCTGGATAATCAGGTTGTCCTTGCGGCAGCCAAACTGCTCCACCATCTTGCGAATAAGTAATGGAACGCCCGTTGTGGCAAAATGGCCCGGCCGTTTGACCTCGTCCTTCGCGGAAAGCGGCTGCGGAAGCACGATATGAATTAAGCCCGCTACTTTCTTAACCGGGCAGTAAGCTGTAACCGCCACGCAGGTGGACAGGGAGAAGGTTGTGATAGTCTCTACTTGGTTGCCTGAACAAACCCATTCTCCCAATCCAACGACTCTATTCATGCTGACTGACTCCTATCCCCTGTGGCGGTTACATTTGTTTGCTGCTTTGTCAGTATAGCAAGAAAATGTTAGGTTTTTTCTAGAATACAAGTGGTATCCCACAAAAGTTTCACTCATACTTTCCAAACTTTTTTAATGATTGAAAAATGCGAGTTGGATGAAGAACAGCACCGCAAACAAATAGAAAATCGGGTGCACGTCCTTGCGCTTGCCGCGCACCAGCTTCAGAATCGGATAGACGATAAAGCCAACGCCGATGCCTGTCGCAATGCTGTACGTTAGCGGCATAAGGACGACGATGAGAAATGCGGGGAACGCTTCCTCGATGTCATTCCATTCGATTTTGCGCAGCACGTTCAGCATTAAGAAACCAACGATAATCAGCGCGGGCGCCGTAATGGCCGGAATGCCGGCGAGCACGGATACAACCGGCGAGAAGAATAAGGTGACTGCCAGAAGGATGCTAACGACTACAGCCGTAAGGCCCGTTCTGCCGCCGATCGCAACACCTGCACTGGATTCGATATAAGCAGAAGTCGGACTCGTTCCAAGCAGCGCGCCGACCGTTGTACCGGCGGCATCAGCCAGCAAGGCTCCTTGGGAGCGGGGGAATTTATTATCTTTCAACAGATTGGCCTGCTCGGCTACACCCAGCATGGTGCCTGTCGTATCAAACAACGTGATCAGCAGGAAGGTGAAGATGACCGAATAGAGCCCTTTCGTAAACACACTGCCAATATCCAGCTGGAAGGCTGTTGCAGACAGTCCGCTCGGCATCGAAACAATGGCATCGGGGAAGTGCATCTGTCCGGTTATCAACGCAATGATGGCTGTAATGATCATGCCTATAAACAGAAACCCGCGTACGCGGTAAGCCATTAGAATAAGAGAAATAACAAGGCCAACTATAGTAAGCAGCGTCATCGGTGCAGAGAGATCGCCTAGTGTCAGCAGCGTTGCCGGAGAGTCTACGATGATTTTTGCATTTTGCAAGCCGATGAATGTAATGAACAAGCCGATTCCCGCCGTGATGGCATGCTTCAGACTTGTAGGAATCGCATCCAGCAGCGCGTAACGGAACGAAGTCAGCGACAGCAGCACGAACAGAACGCCCGCGACAAACACAGCTCCCAGCGCCACCTGCCACGATATCCCGCTTCCCCCTACAACACTGAAGGCAAAATAAGCATTTAACCCCATACCCGGCGCAATGACGATCGGATAATTCGAGAATACGCCCATAATTAACGTCGCGACGATACTGGCCAGCACCGTAGCGATGAATACGCCATGGAAATCCATGCCCGCTTCGCTCAGAATACCCGGGTTTACGATGACGATATAAACCATCGTCAGAAAAGTGGTGATCCCCGCCATGACTTCCGTTGACACGGTAGTTCCGCGTTCTTGCAGCTTAAATAGTTTGTCCATGTCTTGCAGCGCCTCCTGTAAACCTTGTTGACCTAGCTTCCCCCAAATAAAAAAAACCTAACCTGCAAGCATAGGGAGGGTCATAGATACACGTACCCCTATGCTCGTAGTTAGGATTCTTTGGCTCCTTGTAGAAACCCCCAAACCATATTGTTGAGGATATACGAACGATTAAATAATGTTTAATTGGGTAAATCCTTTATTAGGTTAATGCTATTAGTCGGCGCTGTCAATGAAAATATGTGATTTCCGATGGTTATAAGCGAACTATTTATCCGATTGTTTGTGGATTGTTCGGGTTTTTGAATGTGGCTATTTCTTTTCAAGGAATATAGCCTCTGTTCGCCTTTGTGTGAATCGAAACCTGATATAATAGAATGCAGTTTATGAATTTACGTGCAGGAGACGCCAATTATGACGATGAAACTCCCTTTCTCCATCGATGACGCCGCTTGGACCGCGCTCGTCGCGCAGGTGGGTACCCATTTCGACGACCTCACGATCAAACGAGGCTTTCAATATTATAAGCAGGACCGGGTTCATACCGCCATCATGACTGAACCTACCGTAGTAGAAGCCGCAGTGGACGGCTCAGAGATGTACGATGTTGTTCTGAATCTCCAAAATGTCCGGGACAGCGAATGCTCTTGTCCCGTTAAATCGCGCGGCTGTAAGCATGTGATTGCCGTGCTGCTCTATTACGCGGCTATGCAAGGGCGTTCCGTACATGCCATTGTGAATGCTCGCTCAGCAGCGGTTGCGAGTGCGAACGCCTCGGCTAAGGGGACTAAAGTTATCGGTAAGGCCGCTGTGGCAGCTCGCCCCGCAGCGCTTAGTGCGGATGAGCTCACCGCGCTGAGCATTGCCGAGTGGCACTCGCGGTTCGGCAGGACGTTAGGCCCTTTCAACAACAGCCCCCGCTTCTTGCAGGAAGCGAAGGAAATGCTTACGGGCATCCACAACATGAAGCCGCATCTTACCCTGGTGCCGGAGCAGCTGTTTAACCTGCATGCTTATTTGTTTGTACTGGAGAAGCTGGTGAAGCCGGCCCAGGAGGATTGGCGCCATTCCGGTCATTTCATGGGGTATCATACGCAGCTTGCGATGGATGAGCTGCTCGAAGCGGCGCTGCGCTGCCTCGCTGAACCGCTGCCGATTGGCCCGGCGTCTGACTATTGGCCGCGCGTGAATGAAACGCTGGCTTATTTGCGGGCGCATATGCTGAGGGAAGACCGCAGCTTGAACTGTTTTGCCAAGCTGTATCAGGTGTTCTGGATGAAGTGGATCCGGCCGAATCTGGATGGCGGCATCGAGCTGGTGGAAGAGGAATTGCGCGAGCTGCAGCAGGCCGAGGATGTGCATGGGCAGCATCTGTCCCGCGTGCCTTGGATGCTGGCGCAATGTTTGCTGTTCTTCGAGCTGCACCGGGACGAGGATGCTTGGGCGCTGCTCAGAGCAGAAGGCAAACGAGCCTCCCTGCAGCCGGGTCAAGTGGATCCGTTATTAGAAGCGCTCGTACAGGCCGAGGCATGGCCAAGGCTCGTGAGCTGGCTGGAGCAGGTCGGTCCGATGCTAAGCCGTTATCGCAGCGATGACTTCAACTCCTATGGCGGCTATTGGGAGACTGCGCTGACGCATGTTCAAGATGCAGAGCCGCGGATGTGGGCGACTCTTGGCGCGATGCTCCCCTATTCCCGCCATCTCTACGAGGATGCACTGCTGTCCTACGGTAGATGGCAGCAATGGATGGATTTTCAAATCAGCTCGGGTAAAGAGCCGCTTGAGTTTAAGGTTGGCGTATTGAAGCCCATCGAGAAAGATGCGCCTGAGCTGCTGCTTCCTTTCTACCATCAAGCTGTTGAACGCTATGTTCTGCTGAAGAACAGAGACAGCTATAAGGCTGCCGTGAAACTGTTGAAACGTCTGAATAAGCTCTATAAGAAAACCAAGCAGGACGCGCGCTGGGACGTCTTCATTAGCGCGTTCACCGCTCGCCACAGCCGCCTTCGCGCGCTGCAAGAAGAGCTTCGGAAGGGAGGATTGCTGTCATGAGCGCATACACGGAGACCCTTTCAATTCAAGTCAGCTTGACTTCGCATGGCGATGCGCTCATTCACGGTACGGTACCCAGCTTCCTTGTGACCGGCGTCTATGTGAAGCATCGGTTATTCGCGTGGCACGAACCCTCCTTCTACGGAACGGAGCTGGAAATCGAGAAGGTCCGGGACATGGAGCTTGTCGTGCTCCCTTCGGAGCATGTCATTCCTTTCTTCGGCGAACGCCGGCTGCTGGAGCACATGGAGTGGACTTGGGAGAATGACGCGGCAACGCTGGTAGCGCTGGCCCCTATTCTCGCTGCGTGTTTGACGGAGCGAAAATTCGTGCCGAGCTTCGACGCTTATCGGAGCGGCAAGCTGCAGTGGATCTGGGACGAGGCGCAGCTGGATGCCGAGGCGGTTGGATTGCTTCGGCAGCATGGACTGCTGGCCGAAGCCGATCAAGGTGCGGGTGGAGAAAGCGAGGATGATGCTTTCTTCGCCGGCTTGCGCGCCGCGTTCTCGGCGGCCGTCTTCGCGCGTTATTATGGAACGGAAGAAACCGCGGCCGATCTGCGCCGCGACTTCCCGATGCTCTTCGCGAAGGATCGTGCATCGGCCGTCGCCGGCATGGATGCGCAAGCCTGGCTGGTCGCGGCCGGCTGGAAGGCCGATACATCGCCGTTCCGGCCCTTGCTGCAGCTGCTTGAGCCCGAAGAAGGCGAAGAAGACTGGCAGCTTGCGCTCGTGCTGCAAGATAAACGCGAGCCTTCGCTTCTTGTCCCGCTGCGGCTGACAAGGGACGGCTCGGCACTGGGGTCGTGGCCGACATCGTGGTCGCCGCATGTGCGCGAGCGTTCGTCCGCTTGGCTGACGCATCTGCAGGCAAGCTTGCCTGCGGAGCGGCTTGCCGGCGGCGATGACGATGTCTTAAACTGCCCGCTGACCGATGATGCCGCATGGCAGTTCTTGACCGAGGGCAGCCAGCGGCTTCTCGCGGCGGGCTGGCAAGTGCTGCTTCCCGCCTGGTGGGAAGCAGCCAGCCGCAAGAAGCCGCGACTGCGGGCGAAGGTTCGCCCCGGCGCCGGCGGCGATCGAACCAGCGGCGGCGGTTCGCTGTTCGGGCTTGATTCGCTCGTTGATTTCGACTGGCGGATTGCGATCGGGGATACCGATCTGACCGAGGAAGAATTCGCGGAGCTGGTTGCCCGCGGCGAACGTCTCGTCCGCTTCCGGGGCCGCTGGGTCCCGCTGGACCCCGTGCTGCTCGCACAAATTCGCAAGGCGATGGCAAGTGTGGATCGCAGCAGCGGATTGTCTTTCCAAGATATTATGCAGCTGCATTTGCTTGGGAACGGCGCGGAGAGTCGCTCGGATGGTGGTTCAGCGGATGGCAATGGCGGTGCCGACGGCGAGGCAGATAATCCAGGCCGTATTCAGCTTGAGGTAGAGCTCAATGAGCATCTGACCAAGCTCATGGCGCAGCTCACGCAGCAGACGGAATGGCCTTCAGTCCCGGTGCCTGCTGATTTGCAGGCGGAGCTGCGCAGCTATCAGCGGGATGGTTTTGCCTGGCTTGCCTTCCTGCGCCGCTTCGGACTCGGGGCTTGCCTCGCAGACGATATGGGACTTGGCAAAACCGTTCAGTTCATCACCTACCTTCTGCATGTGAAGGAGCTGGCTGAACTTAGCGGTGACGGTAAGGGTAGCGAAACGTTGCCGATGCCGTCCCTGCTTATTTGTCCGACCTCCGTGCTCGGCAACTGGCAGAAGGAGCTCAAGCGTTTCGCTCCCTCGCTGCGCATCATGCTTCATTACGGAAGCAGGCGGCAGAGCGGTGAAGCTTTCCTCGCGGAGGCGAAGGAAGCGGATCTTGTGCTCACCTCGTTTGCGACTGCGGCGCTGGATCAAGACACGATCAGCGGGTTGCACTGGTCCGCCATCTGCCTGGACGAGGCGCAGAACATTAAGAACGCCGGAACCAAACAATCCGTGGCCGTCCGCAGCTTCCCTGCCCGGCACCGCATTGCGCTGACCGGTACTCCCATTGAGAATCGCCTGTCCGAGCTATGGTCGATCTATGATTTTATCAATCCGGGTTATCTCGGCAGCTCGCGCGCCTTCAATGAACAGTTCAGCCAAGCCATTGAGAAGGCGCGCGATGAGGAACGCACGCAGGATTTGCAGAAGCTGGTCAAGCCGTTCATGCTTCGCCGGAAGAAGAAGGATCCTGCGATTCAGCTCGATCTCCCGGACAAGAATGAGATGAAAACCTACATCAATCTCACCGCGGAGCAAGGCGCGCTCTATGATCAAACCGTTAATCAGCTGATGGAGAAGATGCAGTCGCTGGAGGGCATCGAGCGCAAAGGTGCCATACTTGCCGCGCTTACCCAGCTCAAGCAGCTGTGTGATCATCCGATGCTGCTCACGAAGGAGCCGATTCCGGAGCCGGATGAAGATGGATTGCTGGCAACGGAGCCGTTAATCGGCCGCTCGGCTAAGCTGGAGCGGTTGCTGGCGATGGTGAGGGAGCTGCGCGAGGAAGGCGAACGCTGTTTGATTTTCACGCAGTATATTGGAATGGGGCAAATGCTGCAGCAGGTGCTGGGGCAGGAGTTGCAGGAGCCGGTGCTCTATCTGCACGGCGGAACGTCCAAGACGGGCCGCGACCGGATGATCGAGCAGTTCCAGTCGCAGTCGCTCCCGGCTGCGGAACAGCCGAATGTGTTCGTGCTGTCCATCAAAGCAGGAGGTGTCGGGCTGAATTTGACGGCGGCGAACCATGTGTTCCATTTTGACAGGTGGTGGAATCCCGCCGTGGAGAACCAGGCCACCGACCGGGCTTACCGGATGGGCCAGACGCGCGATGTGCAGGTGCATAAGTTCATCTCGCTCGGCACGCTGGAGGAACGCATCGACGAAATGCTGGAGAGCAAGCAGCAGCTGAGCGACAACGTCATCACCAGCTCCGAGGGCTGGATCACCGAGCTGTCTACCGATGCCCTGAAGGACCTGTTCACCCTGCGTCGCGATTGGATGGTCGGGTAGCCGGTTCGCGATAATAAGCTTTCTCAAAATTGCCGCAGGAGGCGGCTTTTGAGAAAGCTTTTTTGTCGTTTGCGCGAATGTGTCCGCGGCGATGTGCGATGCCTTCATACCATACCGGACTACCCCCTCGGTGAATTTCGCGTTTCAAAAAATCTAACGAATCGTAGAAGCCTTATTTACGGTAAATTAGCGCCTAAATGATTCTAACGAATCGTAGGAGCCTTATTTGGGGAAATTGGAGCGATATTGGGCAGTAATCCCCCAAATAAGCCCTCTAGGATTCGTTAGAGTGAAATGCTGCTGATGTACTGTTGCTATGGCATCGTCGAATGGCTAGTTAGAGTGAAGTTGCTGCTGATGTAGAGTAGAAATTGCTTCGTCGATCGGCTAAATACAGACTAATATTGCTCAGTGTGCTACCTTCCCCTTCCCAAGCTATACGCTGCAAACAACAAAGGCGACCCATCCGGGTCGCCTTCTTCGCTCTATATCACTTCAACGGCGAAATAATACTCTGCCTGCCCTTGGTCCAGGAACCATTCGCAGTGGATGTGATACAGGTATACCCCTTTCGCGGTGGGTACGTAGTATGAGTCGCCGTTATAATCCTTGTTTGTATTCGTCAGCGTGAACTCTTTAATCCCCTGCGGCGGGACTTGCTCGATTAATGCACCGCTTTTGACGAAGACGGGTTCCACTTCCGGAATGGAGGCATCCGCGCTTGTGCAGGTCGCTGAATCCCCGGCGGATGAGCCGCACCACGAGTAGGCGCTCAATTTTACAGGTATCGCTTCCCCATCGATCACAATCTTCGGCAATGGAGGTTTATCCCCTTTGATCCATCTTGAAGCGATCGCTTCTTGGACTATAACCTCCGCTGCCTTGTTCTGTTTCGAGCCCAGAAGGAATCCTTCATAGAATGCACACCCCAGCGCAATCAGCGCAATCAAAATCATACTGGCCCTAGTTCTATTCAATCGAGCTCCCCCTTCATCTCAACAGACGATCCCCCTGCATGGAAGGTTGCATTTCGGCCATACGGTCACCCTGCGCAGAAGGTTGCATACCAACCACCTTCTCTGAACGCAAAAAGAACCCGACCGCCGGACGGGTTCTCTTCCATGTTCATATTAGTTTACTTTCTCGACTTTGAAAACAAACTTCCATATTGCCGTATTCCCGGAATAGCGTCCGCGATTCTCAACAATGGATACCGTCAGAGTCTTCGTGATCGTTTTGGTAATCGAAGAAACCTTAATTGAAGTAGCAGCTTCACCATTATCCGGATACTTATCCTGTTCCTGCGCTTCGGCCACTAACTTAACGGTATCCGTCGACTTCAGGCTCAGCGTTGTCGATTGACCTTCCCCGAGTTCCTTACCGTTAACTGAGCCACCTGACCACCATTCATTCCCCACATGATTGTTCTCGACTAAAGATGCACTAACGAATGTCACTTTAATCTTCGTTGTTTTAGCGGCTGCGAACAGCGGTTGAGCTGTAAAGAGGGTGAGAATCAAGAAGGCGATTAGACCCTGGGTTAGCTTCTTATTCAAAGCACATCTTCCTCTTTTCTAGGATATATAAGAACTACCTAAATATAGCATGTCAGTAATTTTCATACTATGTATTCCTTTTACATTAAACAGCAAAACCCAGCCATTAATCGGCTGGGTTCTCCCTACGTTCATGCTGCAAAAACCATCGGTACAGCTCCGTATTCCGGTACGTTTCGCTCATGATCGAATGCTTCAGCCCCGGGTAGCCCGTGAAGGCAATATTGCCGCCGACCGCTTGGAGCGCCTGCACCATATCGCGCGAACCGCTAACCGGCACAACATCGTCGTCTTCGCCGTGGAAGGCCCAGATCGGGACGTCCTTCAGCAAGGCCGCAGCCTCGGGCTGATACCAGCCGGAGAGCGGAGCCACCGCCGCGAAGCGCTCCGGATAACGCGCCGCCAGATCCCATGCACCGTTGCCGCCCATGCTAAATCCGGTTAAATAAATGCGCCGCTCGTCGATCCGGCAGTTCGCAACGAGATGATCGATCATCGCCATCACGCCATCACGCTCGATCGGCCAGAACGAATGCGCTCCGCACTGCGGAGCCGCGACGACAAATTTGAAGATGCCGCGGCTCTCCGCAATCGCCGGCAGCCCATATCCGTCGAGCGCGCTCAGGTCGTCGCCGCGACGATTAATGCCATGAAGAAATACGATCAGCGGCCAGTCCTTCTCCTCTTGCTCGTCATAGGCCGAGGGCAGAAAGAGCTGATAGCCTATCGAGATCGATTTCCTGATTTCGGTCTGCAAGCGTTGCTTATACAAGGCCATTCGCAGCGTCCTCCCGCCAATTAACTTGGTAAAATAATATAACCGCGAAGACGGAAAGACAACAATAAAATAGGACACCCGCTCGGGTGCCCTACTCCAACCTAAAATGAGGCCGGATAATTCACTTGAAATTGCGCGCCTTCCACCCATTCGCCTCGTTCGAAATCCCTTCCGATCACGAGTACGCGGTCGGCATACACCTCGACATAATACCCCTGACTGCCGTCCTTATGCTCATCCTCATCCGTCCATAGGTACGCAGTCGAAGCGGCATTAAACATCGCCGGCAGCTGCCCGCCTCCGTCGAAGAAATTATGCGGGGCATCCAGCTCCCAGTGCGTGTGACCGGTGAACATGATCGCTTGGCGATGTTTGGCCAGCACCGCCTTGAGCTCCGCGTCCTGCGTGACGCCGTACCAGTGCTGCGCTTCCAGCGAGCCTGCCACAGTATCCTTCAGCGGCTGATGCAAGAATACAAATACCGGCTTATCAGGCGAAGCCTCTTCTCCAAGCTTCTGATCCAGCCAAGCAAGCTGCGTCTCCGATAAGGTACAGAACAGACCGATCCCCTCCTCCGTTCCGAGGAAGATAAAGTGATAGCCATCGATCCAATGGTCATGATACATGCCGGTCATCCCGGTTTGGCCTAAGAAAAGCTCCATGTGGTGCCGCCATTCATCGCCAATATCATGATTGCCGCTCGTCACGTACAGCTTCGGGAGCGCCTCTTTGTTCGCATTCCAAATCCGGTAAAACTCCTCATACTCCTCGATAAACCCGTTATCGGTCAAATCCCCCGCATGCATGATACCGCAGCTGCCTCCACCATTGGCCGCAATATCGGCAAGCGCGCGCTCCAAATTCCGATTATGCTCATGCGCCGGATCATTGTTAATATGCGTGTCCGTAATAACTTGGAAGGAGAGCAAAGGCTGCTCCAACCGCTCTTGGTTTAGTTTCGTTTCCATAGAATGCGAGCTTCCCCCTATTAAGTCGGTTTCAATGCCCCTTACTGCTCACCTGCAAGCCGATCACGCCAACAAGAATCAAACCAATCCATAAGAAGGAGATCGGCGGCAATTTCTCGTTGAAAATAAAATACCCGGCAATCGTAATCAGCACGATTCCGACGCCCGACCAAACCGCATATACAACGCTAACCTGCAAATAACCAAGCGCGTAATTAATTAACGTAAAGCTCGCTGCATAACAGACGAACATAACGATGGAAGGAATCAGCTTCGTGAAGCTTGCGGACAATTTCATCGAAATCGTACCGGTCAGCTCGAAGGCGATCGCAATCGCTAATAGGATCCAGCCCACGGTGCTCTCACCTTTCATCATAGCTGTTTACGCAGTTCTAATTCAGACATAGACACGATGATCGCATCCGCATCGGGCAATTTCGCCAAGGATTCAACGCCGGCGTCAGCCGCAATGCCGATGGCAACTGCCGCTCCCGCGAATTTGGCCATCTTCATATCGCCATTGGTATCCCCAATGACAGCCACCCGCGAAGGAGAGAGCGACAGCCTCGAACAGGCCAGCTCCACCATATCCGGGAACGGCTTGCCCCGCTCTATCTGATCCGTGCCGATACACACTGCAAAATAAGACGTGAGCCCCAGCCACTCCAATTGCTTGACGGCAGCGTCCGTCTCATCTGCGGTTACGACAGCGAGCGTAAGCCCATTCTCGCGGCATTGCTCCAGGAATGGAATGATGCCGGGAAGCGCTTTGGCCGCTCGCGCCGCGTTAAGCTGCTTATCCGCAAACTGGCGGCACTGCTCCACTGCAAGCTTCGCCTCGGCCCATGACATACCGGCAAGATAACCTTGCCAGGCGAGCACGGCAACCAGATCCTCAATCGTGCCCATGGCAAGGGGACCATTGCGATCGTAGTCGATGATTACCCCGTTCGGAGCATGGCGAGTCCCCCACAGAGTAGCGATATCCAGCTGCATCGGCGGCAAATGCTTTGCCTCGAGCTGGTTAGCGAACGCTTCCAGCATATGCTCGCTCCATTTTCCCCAAGTGAAGATGAAATCGATCAATGTTCCGTCTTTATCAAATAAAATTGCATCAATCGGATAACTAACACCTGCTGCCACCAAATGATTCAAGTCGTCCTCTCCCCTCTTTATCACTATACTCATATCATGCACCATCATCAATCCATTTTTGTTCAAAAAATATTTATTTTTTATGGAATATCATCGTTTTACCTTAATAATTGACATAAATTCAAAAATTATTGAACAAATAGAGAGAGGTTATTTCGTTTCCCCTATCGGTTTGGTATAATTTCACGGAACCCTTGTACATTCGGAGTCGGAGGCGGAGAACGTGAAGAAAGTCACTTCGGGGAAACTGAAAGAACCGGTGTCGCCGCGCGAGCAGTTTCGCATGAAGGTCATTGATGCCATTGCCAAAACGATGGACTTGTACGGCGTTAATTATTCCTTCGGACAGCTCTACGGCATTATGCTCTTCGAGGATCGGCCAATGACGCAAGAAGAGATGCAAGCCAGCATGAATATGAGCAAGAGCAACATGAGCTATGCCGTTCGTGCTTTGATCGATTCCAAAATGATGGTCAAGCTGGAAGAGAAGGCTGACCGTAAAGAGCTCTATGAAGTCGAAACGGATTTCTTCAAAGCGTTTCAGCAGTTCTTCGCAACGAAGCTGCAACGGGAAATCGACGTCATGCGCAGCGCTATTGACGAAGTGTTCCCTTCCTTATCGGAGATGATCCTCGAGCTAGACACCTCCGAGGAAGAGCGGATGTTATGCCTGAAGGACCTCCATAAATTAAAGCATGCCGTCCGTTACTATGAATGGCTCCAACAGTTCGTCAATCAGCTGGAGAGCGGACAATTCTTTCAAGGATACACAACCGAATAACTCGCCCATGCAAAAGAACCTTCAATGCCACTGCAGCAGTGGCATTGAAGGTTCTTTTTTGTGATGGATACGATCAGCTTCCGCTATCCGGTTCCAGCTTCTGCTTAAACGCGGGCAAATCCATCTCCCCCGAGATGAACAGCCGTTTGAGCAGATATGGATTTTGCAATGAGGTCGTCATGCCGTCATCGAACGTAAACGCGTAATCATACCCGCTGTCCTTCACGATCTTCACAGTCTCAAAGCTGCGCAGTCCATACGGATAGGCAATGACATGAACCGGTTTGGACAAATGCTTCTCGAGCAGCGCCTTGGAACCAGCAATTTCGTCCATTTGCCCTTTCGTCGTGTGGAGAGGCAGATACGGATGTGTCCGCGTATGCGACATCAGGTCCCAGCCCTTGCCGCTCAGCTGATCAACCTCGCTCCAATTCATATAGTCGGGCCCGCCAACCCAGTTGGTAACCAGGAACTCCACAGCGACATAGCCATATTTGTTCAAGATCGGATACGCATTCGTATAGTTATCCTTATAGCCGTCATCGAACGTAATCAGCACATTTCGTCCGTCGTTTGGCAATTTTCCTTTCATTAATAGCTCAAACCGGCTCAGATTGATGCTCCGATAGCCTTGTTCGCGCAGCCACTGCATCTGTTCCTCGAGGCGAGCCGGACTGACCACATACTCTCCTGTTTTCTTATCCGTAATCGAATGATAGCAGAGCACCGGAATTTGAACCTCCGACTCGGTGCCGGAGGCAAAAACAACGGTCGCTTTCTTAAAGGTAAGCAACTGATTCACGCCAATGGTAAATGACATGATGGCAAAAATAAAACCAACGCCAATAATAAGCAGTTTTCGACTCTTATGTCTGTTCACTAGGATCCTTCTCCCGATATTTCAGATTAGCCCTCATACTAGTTATAACTAAACCATACTAAATATCACTAATTATAAAATAGAGATTCAAAACAGTAGTCTATTATGTTACGATACATCACATAAACGAATTCATAGACGATTAAATGAAGTGTTGCATTGTATGATGAAACGCGCACCGAAAATGATGCTGCGTATTGCCCTTCCCATAGCTCTGCTTGCTGCAACGGCACAACCTGCAATCGCGGCTTCGAAGAAAACGGAACTGCTTGTTTGCGCTGCCGCAAGCTTGAAGGACAGCCTCGCTGAGATTGAGAAAGGCTATGAAGCCAGCCACCCAACGATTGACTTGGTGTTTAACCTTGGTTCCTCCGGTACGCTGCAGAAGCAAATCGAGCAAGGCGCTCCGGCCGACTTGTTCCTCTCTGCAGGCCAGAAGCAAATGGATGCACTGAATGATGCGAAACGAATTGAACGCAGCTCGCTGCTGCTGAAGAATGAGCTCGTTATGGTAGTTCCAACCGATAGCAAGAAAGCATTTACTACCATTAAACAACTGGTTGGTAAAGATATTGAAACGATTGCGATCGGTCAACCGGAGTCCGTTCCGGCCGGACAATATGCGAAAGAAACGTTAACTACTCGCAAATTATGGGACTCCCTTGCGTCCAAACTCGTCTACGCCAAGGATGTTCGCCAGGTGCTGACTTACGTAGAGACCGGGAATGCCGATGCCGGTTTCGTGTACAAGACAGATGCGCTCACTTCCAAGAAAGCAAAAGTCGCTCTTCGTATTATTCCGGGCGTCCATAAGCCGATTCTCTATCCGGCCGGTATCGTGAAAGATACGAAACATTTGAAAGAAGCTGCTGCGTTCTATTCGTATTTACAAGGCAGTAATGCTGATGCTATATTCGTCAAATACGGTTTTATGCTGCCCTAAGTCAGGATGATGAACAATGGATTGGCCAACCTTTCTTGAACCCATATCGCTTTCCATTCAAGTATCGCTGATCGCCAGCGTCATCATGCTGGTGTTGTCCGTTCTCATTGCTTGGCGGATGGCCCGCATGCGCTTCTTCGGCAAGAGCATCGTCGATGCGATTCTGATGCTTCCGCTTGTACTGCCGCCAACGGTCATCGGCTTCATCCTGCTCGTTGTCTTCGGACGGAGAAGCTGGCCCGGCAAGCTTTATGAGAAGCTGTTCGGCGGTCCGATTATTTTCACATGGGAAGCTGCCGTCATCGCTGCCGTGGTTGTTGCGTTTCCGCTAGCTTATCGTACAATGAAAGCCGGCTTCGAGGGAATAGACCGCTCACTGGAAAATTCGGCAAGGGTGTACGGCGCGTCCGAGTGGCAGGTCTTTCGCTACATTACGCTTCCGCTTGCGTTTCGCTCCGTGACGACCGGCTATATTCTGGGCTTCGCGCGCGGGCTCGGCGAATTCGGAGCCACGCTCATGATTGCCGGGAATATTCCGGGCAGAACGCAGACCATTCCTACCGCCATCTATGTTGCGATGGACGGAGGCAGTATGCGCATGGCATGGGCATGGGCCGGCTCCATGGTGGTGCTCTCCTTTATCATGCTCCTGATCGTTAATCGATTAACGAAAGAGGATTACTAATTCGAGAATCCCCTTCGCCTCGCGTGCTGCACGGGTAAAAGGAATTTTTGGCATAGCAAAGAAGCCCCTCAGGCGTACGCGTGTTACACGCGAGGCGAGGGGGCTTCTTCTACTTCGCTTCTATGTCACATATCGAGCAGGACTCGTCCGCTCTCCCGCAAATCATAGCCGCGGATGCTCCGCAGCTCGCTTTGATAAGCATCGGATTGCAGAATCTGCACGACGGCTTCAATCCACCGCAGATTATCCGGCCGTTTCAGCATGACCAGATCGTAGCGCTCCTGAATGAGCGGCACGAAATCGACGCCTCCGACGATATTCACTGCCTGCTGGGTGCCAACTCCGACATCCGCTTCTCCTGAGGCGATTTTGCCGGCTATCGCCAGATGGCTGTGCTCTTCATCTTGATAGCCATCAAGCTGCTGCGAGGAAATCCGGTGCAGCCTCAGCTGTTCATCGAGCAGCACGCGCGCGCCTGAGCCCTGCTCGCGATTGACGATGCGAAGCCCCGGCTGGCTCAAATCGGCCCATGTCAGCATCTGTTTCGGATTCCCCTGCTTGACATAGAAGCCTGCCGTACGAGCGAGTAAATGAACAACAATAACAGGCTTGCCGACAAGCAGCTTCCGAATATAGGGCAAATTATAAGTGCCTGTGTCGCCGTCGAGCAGATGGGTGCTCACGATGTCCGATTCGCCTTTGTACATGGAGATCAAGCTGTCCATACTGCCGACGAATGAACGAAGCGGCCGGAAGCCGGGCAATTGCTTCTCGATGTGCTTACTCAGCAAGTCCAGGCTGATATCGTGGCCGGTGATGACAAGCGAGCGTTCTGAAGCTGCATGGGGTATCGGCATGTTCGACAGCTGGGCGGTCGAAGACGAGGTGATCCCCTGCTGCTGCGAGGCTCCTTGACCGGGCGCACCGGCACCTTTGGCCCGATGCTTATACACGTCGAGAGCGGAAGCCTCCACGCGGATCTGCTTCCCTACTCGGTAGGAAGGCAGCTCGCCTTTCTTGATGAGATCATAGACGGTGAGCTTGGATATTTTGAGCAGCTTGGCTATTTCTTCGGTCGTATAAGACGTATCGCTGGACATAGACACCTCTGGTCATTTGTACTGTTCGCTCAATTATGACAGCCATTTCTTGTTGTTTCAACATGAATAGAAGGTGTATGATGGTTAAACACTTAGAACCAGAGGGATTTACACACCATGAAAATCAGAGATTGGGATTCAAATTTAAAAATCCGCCTCGGCGGAGAAGCTGCTTTTAACGTTATTTTCTGGACCTTCTTTCCGTTCCTCTCCATCTATTTCACCCGCGAGTTCGGCAAAGGCTGGACCGGGGTTCTCCTCGTTGTGTCGCAGTTATTGTCCGTATTTGCGAATTTGCTCGGCGGCTACTGCGCGGACCGTTTCGGACGCAAGCGCATGATGGTGTTTGCCGCCTATGGACAAGCGGTCGGTTATGGATTATTCGCCGCAGCCGCATCCCCTTGGCTGTCGATGCCGATTCTCGGCTTCACCGGCTTTACGATGGCCAGTTTCTTCGGCGCCTTATATTGGCCGGCCAGTCAAGCGATGGTCGCCGATGTGGTCGAGGAGAAAGATCAGGCGAGCGTCTTCGCTATCTTCTATACGGCAGCCAATATGGCTGTCGTTGTCGGACCCCTGCTCGGATCGATCCTATATGAAGACAATCCTTATACCGTGCTGGTTATAGCGGCCATTATCTGCATGCTGCTCGCGCTCTTCATGAACTACCGACTGCAGGAGACGCTGCCGGAGAAACTTGCCGAACGCAAACGCTCCAATGCCGGTGATCCGTGGTACCGCTCCGTCGCTGTGCAGCTGCGGGATTACAAGGTAATCGCCACTGACCGCGTGTTCTTGCTCTTCACCATTGCCGGCGTTCTGCTCTCGCAAACGTTCATGCAGCTGGACCTCTTGTTCCCGGTCTTCTTGAAGGAAACCATTCAGCAAGCAACGATCTTCTCGTTTAAGGACTGGCATCTGGAAGTGACCGGTCAGCAATTGTTTGGCCTCATCGTATCGGAGAACGGACTGCTCGTTGCTCTCTTCACCGTACTGGTGACCAAGTGGATTGTCGGTTTCCGCGATCGCTACATCTTCATCGGAGGAGCTTTACTCTACGCCGTCGGCATTCAGATGTTTGGCCTCATGTCCACCTTCTGGGGGTTCACGCTGGCGATTGCCATCTTCACCCTGGCTGAGCTGATGTCGGCGGGACCGCAGCAAGCCTTTATCGCCAGGCTCGCGCCAGAGGAGATGCGCGGACAATATTTTGCCGCCGCCAGCTTGCGCTACACGCTCGGACGGACACTTTCGCCGCTCACCATTCCGCTGACCAGCTGGATTGGCTTCACGTGGACGTTTACGTTATTGGCCGTTCTCGCCGCGCTCTCCGCGGTGATCTACAACATGATGTTCAACTTATTCGATAAGCAGTCGGCTTAAACAAACCGAAAAACCTTATCCGGCGTTGGCAGCTCGCAAAGTTCGCGACACCGCCAACGCCGGATAAGGTTTTTTGTTATCGAACCAAAGCTATTCTCCTCGGCCCATATAGAACAGCTCTTCCAGCACGCACCAAAGCCTCTCCGCTTCCGGTTTATCCGTCCACGGCTCAAAATGCGGCTCCATCGCCACGCCCCAATCCGGCGGCGTCTCTTTTGTTGAAAGCAGCCCCTTGCGAGGCGGCTCCACAATCGCCGGAAGCTCCTGATAAGAGAAAATATATTCGCCTAAGCTGCCGATCATATAGTACTTGTTGAACAGCCTCGGTTTCTCTTCCTGCAGCTGATAATGCAAGAATACGTAGCTGGCGTATTGATCCGGCTTCAGCCTCGACAGACTGCCGACCCGCTGCGTTGGCCGGTAGTCCGGATGCCGCCATGGCACATCGGGCTGCGGAAGATCATCGTGAAAAATATCGTTCATCCGCAGCTCCAAGCTGCCCCCAGCTCCGCCGATACTCGGCCACGTTTCCAGCAACGCTGACAGCTTCTCTTCCGCTGCCCATAAGCGAGCACGCTCGACACGACTGCCGGCGCTGTCGCTATTGCCGCCTTGCAGCTGCTCCAAGTACGTAAAGAGGTACCGCCCTTCGCGGAACACGCTGCAGGTTTCCACGCCCTGCTGTTTCAGGCGCTTCTTCAATGAGGCATCCGCGCCTGCCAGCTCGGTCAGGAACGCTTCCTCCATGTCCGGCTTGATGGCGGATATCCAGATGATCCGTTCGATTTCATTAGACATGTTATTCACTCCAAGGCTCCTGATAGGAAGGATCATTTACGAAACGCGCCATGCCAAGCTCAAGCGTCGTGTGGCTGCCCGGCTCAATCGTCACTTGCAGCCATTTGTCGTTGACCTCCGCCGTGGCTGTTGCCGATTGCGGATTGAACAAACCGCTCGGCAGCTTCTCCATCGTCGTGGATGCGCTCAGCTGGCTGCCATCGTTCACAGCTGTACCGAACACCGTGTACGCTACATCCGTGAACTGATGCTCGCCGAATGCGCCTGCTTGCAAGATGACGCTGCGGGACTGCGTCGGGTGAAGATTGACCAGCTTCACCGTCGTCCGATCCGCTTCCAGCTTCTCGACCAGTGCCGCCACATCGGCAGGCAATCCCGGCCGTTTGGCATCTGCATCGTAATAGCGGAGCCTCGCCTGCAGCAGACCGCCGTTATACAGCGGAGACGGCGCACCGAGCGTAAGCTGCAGCAAGCCTTCCAGCGTCACGGTATTGCGAATTTGCAAGTAATCATCCCGGTAATCCGCCGGATCTTCCGTATCTGTGCGCATGAAGCTGAGGCGCTGATAAATTTGAGTCAAATTATAGCTCAAGATCTCTTCCGGATAGCTCGGATATTCCCCTTCCAGATAGGAAACCCAGCAATAATCATGTCCGGCTTGGTCCTTGTTCCGGAAATAACGAATCTGATTGTAATCCGGTTTCGCATAATTGCGCAGCGACTTGAGCAGCGTATGATCGGCCTCTTCCATCGACATGTACCAGAGATGCGTCGGATAGAACGGCTCGATGGTGGTGAACTCGAAGGCGTGATCCTTCCACGTCACCGTCTTCCCGTCGTCATCAAGAATAATATTCGAGGTTGTGTATTCATACCAACCCGGATCGCCGAATTTATTAGGCAAATAGCGGGTGCCATCCTCCCCGACAATCGCCTTATCGTTCATGATGGTCAACTGCGAGCGCAGAAAATCCATATACGCAGGATCGCGTTCCAGGAGGAGCGCGTTTTGCGCAGCAACGCCAACGCCTTGGCCAATGCTTACCCAGCCATGCGGCCAAGTCCAGCCATACCAGCCGCCGTACCACTTGCCGCCGTTATGCTCCCCGATTATCCCGTTCAAGCCGACATTATCCGGAATCAGACCGCCGTTCTGCTTCGTTCTGTCGATCCAAGCGTCCACGTATTCTTTTACCCACGCTTTGTACTTCGGATCGCCCGTATGCAAGTACGCATTCGTCACCATGCTGGTGGCCAGCAAATTCAGCGGAATATCGCCGCGCGAGGCGCGCTCGACAATCGCCTTGCCCATCGCCATTGCGCCTTCGTCATGCTTCAGATCATCCAGCGTAGTTACGCCGGGCACGTCTTGGAAATGAAGTCCGTAATGTCTCATCCAATCGATATAATACCAGCCACTAAAATGAGTCTTGAAATTGCGGTCCGTCGCGCCTTTGCTGCCGGAATGCGGATATGGAATGATGCGGTGCTCCGGGTCATAGTTGATCGCCTCCGGGTCTTCGTTGAGGAAGAGTCCGGCAAAACGCTTCGCGCGCTCTTTGATAACCGGATCATTCGGATCCATTAGCCCCATATGGTAAAACATCGTATAGCCTTCGCCTTGGTGGAACCAGTCATAGCCCTGCTCATATTCCTTCTCGACCATTTTGTGGCCGGTACCGGAATCATAACGCGCGAATTGTGCCGTAATCGCGTCGAATTCCTTCTTAGATAACGTCTTGAACTTCTCATGACCGCCCAGGATATAGAACAACGGCCAATTGAAAAAGCTCTCGTACATGTCGTCCAACGCATCGATGCCGGTATGCGTATCCGTGGTTGGCCACAGAATCGTGCCGTCAGGACGGATATAGCGTTCCAACAACGGTTCTACCGCGTCGTTCATCAGATTGATGAGCTGGCGCTCCAGCAAAGCCCACTTCGGCGGCTCATAGAAAGCAAGATTAGCCTGCAGTTTAAGCATAGCCATTCTCCTTCTTCCAGTTCTCGAATTCGATCCTCGCTTCTGCGTTAGGCGGATAATGCGTGTGCAGCGATGCGCCTTCGTCCAGCTTCATCTTGATCCAGCGCTCTTCCAGCTCATCATGCGCTCTGGCAATCTTCACGATATCCTCCACGCATTGCGGCGGAATGGCAACAGCCCCATCCCGGTCTACCAGTATAATATCGCCCGGCACAACGGACACCCCGCCGCAGCGAATCGGTTCATTGAAACCAACCGACATCAGGGAGCGCGGAATCGCGCCGCCGTGAACGCCTCTGGCCAGCACGGGGAAATTCACAGCTTTTACCCGCTGCAAGTCGCGAATACAACCATCTACAATGATGGCTTGACCACCCAGGTAACGGAGACGACGGGTGAAAATATCGCCGATAACGCCGGTTTCCATATGGCTGCCGGTGTCGATAACGAGGATATCATTCTGCGTAATCGACTCCAGCGCAACCCGGTGCGGCGATTCCGGCAGCGTATCATACTGCTGCTTTACGAGGTCCTCTCGCAGCGGAATGAAACGCAAGGTTACCGCGCGGCCTACCGCGCTTTCCTGGCCTTCGGGAAAGCTTAATGGCATTATCCCTTGCATATAAGCGTTGCGATACCCCATCTCAACAAGGGTATGAGAAGCCGTGCTTACGCTGACAAGCTTCAATTCCTCCAGCAATTCATCGCTGATCGTATGGGTGTTTTTCACAATATAGGTCATCGTCGTAAACGCTCCTTTAGATGGTTAATTAGTTGTGGATTAAGCAAATAAGGACGGGCTGTCCGCGAATAAACGCATTACTCGGCTGTGATCCTCCGGCGCCAAGCCTTGGCCGTCGCAATAGGAGATATTGGCGCGCAGTGAGCGGCTCGAAGCGGTGCCGGTCAGCGTGACATGGATATCGGGATTTTGCAGACTGAATCGCATCCCCGGTTCCACCAGCCCTTTGGGCTCCGTGCGCCGCAGGAATGCCAAACTCTCCATGCGCCTGGCTGCCTCGCTGGTCAGTTCTTCATTCAGAAACTTCGCAGGCGCATCCGCCAGCAGTCCCATGCCCAGCACACTGCCGTTAATAACCGCAATGTTCTTGGCTTTGGCGAGCGGAATGATCTCTTTGGCCGCGGAATAATCAAGCAGCATATAACGGGCGTAGAACTGAATGGAATCGAACACATCGGTCTCCATATAGCGTTTCAGCAAATCCAGGTTGCGCGTCGTGACGCCGAGGAAACGAATTTTGCCTTCTTCCCGCAGCTTCTGCATCGCCGGAATGGCTTCGTTAATAATGACGTCATACGGTTTCTTCTCCACATCATGGAGCTGAAGCAGATCGATATAATCCGTCTGTAAGCGCTTTAAACTTTCTCCTACAGAATTGATGATGCCTGCATAATCGTAATCCTTATCGAAGCGCGCCGCTTTCGTGGCGAGTACAATCTTCTCGCGTCTCCCGCCGGCAAGCGCCCGGCCGAAGCGTTCTTCCGATAAGCCGCCTCCGTATAACGGAGCCGTATCGATGAAATTAATGCCCAGATCCAACGATTCATGAATGACGCGCTCGATTTCCGCTTCATCCACATCCTTGAAATCGCCTCCGATCGGCGCCCCTCCAAGGCCAAGCTTGGATACCTTCAATCCCGTTCGCCCAAATGTCGTATACTCCATGCCTCAGCGTCCTTCCACTTAAGAAGTATGATGATTTTGTTATTCCGTCTTCCATAAACTCAATATATACTATTATTATCGTGAATCGGATACCTGCTTTTTGCGATTTACATACCAACTTTTTGCGGAGCTGATGAAGATGTACGAGGCTCACTTTTTAGCCAAACCTGATTTCAACCGTTTCCCGGCCTACCCGATTGGCGTTGGACATATCTTCGATGAGCCGAACCATTTCGTTAACGGCATGCGTTATGCTGAGAATTTCTACAATATCCACTTTGTTGTGCGAGGCAGCGGGTGGCTCCGGACGAGTGTCGGCTCCGTTGAGCTGAAGCCCGGGATGGGATTCGTTTATGCCGAGGATCAGTATCAGCATTTCGGAACCTACGCGGATGACCCGTGGGAAGTGTGGTGGATTTACTTGAGCGGGGAAGGGATTCGGGATTTGATCGGCGATAAGCGGATCGGCGAAGTCTGGGCTTTCTCGTTTGAAGGAAATACGCGGCTGATCGCGCTTATGGAGGAGCTCTGGGAAGCGGCAGGCAAGAACGACATGGCCTGCGTGCCTCGGTATGCCGCTTTATCGTATGAGATCCTGCTCGAGATTCTGCTCCATACCGTGGACTTGAACGCACCAAGCGAGCCCGGCCTGGTGCATGCCATCAGGCGCGCCGCCGAGTTCATGCGCATGAACTGCGCCAAGGATTTGCCGCTGCAGAAGCTGGCCGATCAATGCGGAATAAGCCCGGCTTATTTTAGCCGGACGTTCCATATGCAGATGGGTATGCCACCGCTAACGTATTTGAATATGCAGCGCATCGAGCTGTCGAAGCAGATGCTGATCACAACGTCCAAGCCCGTGAAGCAAATCGCCCTTGAAGCAGGCTTCTCGAAGCCAAGCTACTACATCGAGCGCTTCCGATTCGCCGAAGGCGTCACGCCATCGGTATTCCGCGACCGGTACATGCGACCGGAGGCGCTGCCTTAATGCGCCTGGTAAAGTCGGCGCATTAAGGCAGCTATCGTGCTTCTGGGGCAACACTTGCGCAGTTTGTTGGTGATTTCTGCTCATGTGGCGCTCTAAGGGCTACACTTCGGCAGTTAGCCAGCGCCTGCTCCGGATCCAACCGTGCCCCTTTTGCAACATTGGCCGTGGCCGTATGCGGCTAACGCATCGTAGAGGTCTTATTTGGGTGAAAATAGCCCTAAATAAAATCTAACGAATCGTAGGAGCCTTATTAAGGGAAATTCGAGTGGGAACGGGCGTTTTGATACCAAATAAGACCGCTAGAATTCGTTAGAATTTCAAACCGGCCCATTTGGCCCAAATAAGCCCTCCTGGATTCGTTAGAGCCATATCATCCGATCGGAAATGGGAAAAGCGGCTCCCAGAGGGGATGATCCCTACTAGTTGCAACACTTCCTCGCCCCCACTTTCCCCAAAACGCAAAAAAACCGCCCCCTAAGGCACAAAGTGCACTTTCGGGACGGTTTTTCATCGAGCTGCTCTATCATCTAAGCCTAAGCCTGCGGCACGATCCGATATACAGCCGCTCCCGCTCCTGCCTCACCTTCGCCATCGAGAATCGTCCAGCCATGCGATAACACTCCATCCAGACGCGCCTTCTCAGCCGGCGTCAGCGTAGCGATCACCGCTTCGCGGCCTTCCTCCAGCACAAGCTCAGGCTCCTGAGCGAATGCAATGGCAATCCAGCTGCGAATCCCGCGAATGGTGTTGTACTTGATCTGGTAGCCGGAGCGTACCGCCGCTTCGAACGTTGCCGGTTCTTTGGCAGCGAAAGCCGCCAGCTCCTCGTAGTTAAACTCATAGATGCTGGTGTCATCCTTCGGCAGGTCGCCTTGCTGCGTACGGCGAATCAGCTCCTCGTCCGACCAGCCCAGTACACGCAGCGACTCAATCAGCATCGCGTCCCATTGGGACAACTTCACCCGTTCCGTTCCTTCTGCTGCCATCATGCTTTCCTCCCTGCTATATACTCTATGCACTATGCTATATCCATCATCAATCCTACTCCAGCGCCACAAAATGTCCCGGGCTAACTTCCCGCAACTCCGGCACAACCGCTCCGGCTTCCTTCGTCCAGATCACTCGCTCGCTTACCGCACGCGGGTCCGGTACCGGAATTGAAGAAAGCAGTGCCTTCGTATAAGGATGCAGCGGATTCTCGTACAGCTCCTCGCTTGACGCCACTTCAACCAAGCGGCCGCCGTACATCACGCCGATCCGGTCCGAAATATGCCGTACCATCGACAAGTCATGCGCGATAAAGAGATAAGTTAAACCAAACTCCTGCTGCAAATCCTCCAGCATGTTAATAACTTGGGCTTGGACAGATACGTCCAGTGCCGAGATCGGCTCGTCACATACGACAAAATCCGGCCGCACTGAGAGCGCCCTGGCAATCGAGATCCGCTGTCGCTGACCGCCGCTGAACTCGTGGGGATAACGAAGCAGATGCTCCCGCTTCAATCCAACCCGCTCCAGCAGCGCAGCCACGGCATCCTTACGCTCGGCACCGCGATGCAGCCCGTGAATATCCATAGGTTCCCCAATTAGCTCCAGCACGTTCATGCCGGGATTCAGCGAGGAATACGGGTCCTGAAAAATCGACTGGATGCGGCGGCGGAACGGCTTCAACTGCCGCTCGCCAAGCGACGACAGCTCATGGCCGTCAAAATGAACCTCGCCCGCCGTATAGTCGTAAAGCCGAAGCAAGCACCGGCCGACGGTCGACTTTCCGCTGCCGGACTCGCCGACAAGGCCGAACGTTTCTCCGCGTTTGATGCCGAAGCTGACACCATCCACGGCCTTCAGCACCTCGGTCGGCCTGCCCCACACATCCGTGCTCTTCGTAAAATGCTTCTTAAGTCCTCGCACTTCGACAAGCAAATCATCGCGTCGTTCACTCATGGTTGCCGCCCTCCTTCTCAACCGTTAACCAGCACAGCGAACGATGCCCCGGCGAAACCTCGGTGACCGGCGGCAGCGCTGCGCACTTGGACATGGCATGCGGACAGCGCTCCATGAACGGGCAACCTGGCGGCGGGTCCAGTAGATTCGGCGGCGTGCCGTCGATCGGGACCAGCCTTTCCTTGGAGCCTTTGTCCGGCTTCGGCAAGGAACGAAGCAAGCCTTGCGTATAAGGATGCTGCGGACTGTAGAAGATTTGCTCTACCGGTCCTTCCTCCATCACCATGCCGCCGTACATGACGACAACGCGGCTGCACACCTGCGCCACTACGCCCAGATCATGCGTAATGAGCGCGACTGCCGTCTGGGAGCGCTCCTTCAGCTCCTTGAGCAGATCCAGAATTTGCGCTTGGATCGTCACGTCGAGCGCCGTCGTCGGCTCATCGGCAATGAGCAGCTCCGGCTGGCAGGACAGCGCCATCGCAATCATAACCCGCTGGCGCATACCGCCGCTGAACTCATGCGGGTATTGGCGCACGCGCCGCTCCGGCTCCGTAATGCCGACTTGCCGCAGCATTTCGATCGCCTCGGCGATCGCCGCCTTCGGCTTCAAGCCGCGATGCCGCTGAATGACCTCCGCCATCTGATCGCCGATCCGCTGCACGGGATTGAGCGCCGTCATCGGGTCTTGGAACACCATCGCGATCCGATTGCCGCGCAGCTTGCGCCATTCTTTATCCGACAGCTTCGCGATCGACTTCCCGTCAAACGTGATATCCCCTTGAAGCACCTTGCCCGGCGGCGGAATAAGCCCCATCAACGCCTTCGCCGTTACACTCTTGCCGCTGCCGGATTCGCCGACGATACCGACAGTCTCCCCTGCATCAATATGAAAGCTGACGCCGCGGACAGCTTGATTCTCCCCTTCGCGGGTGAAGAAAGAAACCTTAAGGTCCGTGGCGGTCAGTAACCGTTTTGTCATCTGTGACTCACTCCCTTGTGCCTGCTGTTCACCGGTTATCTCCGAGTGAGCTTCGGTTCAAATCCGACGCGCAAAATATCGCCAAGCACGTTGAAGCTAAGAACCGTCAGTAGTATGAATAGTCCTGGGAATACCGCCAAGTAAGGCGCCTGCGCGATATAACCCTGAGCATTGTTGAGCATGCTGCCCCATGTCGCGCTGGGCGGCTGCACCCCAAAGCCGAGAAAGCTAAGGGACGACTCCATCATGATGGCATTCCCGATCGTATTCGTCGCGCCTACGATAATGACGGGCATCAGGTTCGGCAAAATATGCCGAATAATAATGCCGATGGCGCTCTGCCCCGAAGCTTTGGCATACAGAACGAATTCACGCTCTTTCACCGTCATCGTCTCCGCCCTAATGATCCGCGCGATATTCATCCACATTAATAAAGCAATAATAAGAATGATGCTGCCGACATTCGGCTTCAAGAAAATGCTGAGCAAGAGCAGAACTAAGAATGAAGGAATCGACATGATCACCTCTACGCCACGCATCAGTACATTATCCAGCTTGCCGCCGAAGTAGCCGCTAATCACCCCGATGGTGACGCCGATACCCGTAGCCAAAATCATGGACGCGAAACCAACCATCAGCGATACGCGACCGCCGAACAGCGCCCTTGTAAAATAATCACGACCGAAGTCATCCGTCCCGAACCAGTGGGCCGAGCTCGGCTTCTTCAGCCGCTCCAAGACATTCAATTGATTGGGATCCTGCGAGGATAGAAACGCCAGAATGGCGCCAATCGTCAGCACCGCCAAAATGACGACGGCCGCGATCCCAAATTTATTCGACAGTAGCTCGATTCTAACATTGCGCCATTTGGTGCGATTCATGAAGTCACCTCGTCTGTTTGATTCTCGGATCGGCAATGCCGTACAGCAGATCCGCGGCCAAATTCCCCAGTATCAGCATCACGGATGAGAATAGCGTTATGCCCATAATAACGGGATAATCCATTCCCCTCGCGGCTGTCATGCCCAGCGATCCGATACCCGGCCAGGAAAATATCGTTTCCGTCACAATAGCGCCTGCTACCAAATCTGCCATGGACAGCCCCAGCAGCGTAATGACGGGCAGCAGAACATGCTTCATGACATGGCGATATAGAATCTTCATTCGAGTTGAACCGAATGCATATTGAATTTGCACATAGTCTTCTTTTAATTGTCCAATCGTACTCGAACGGATGTAACGCACGTAACCGGGCATGAATCCAAACGCCAATACGAGACAAGGCAGAATGCCATGCTTGAAAACATCCCAAGCAGAGTTCGTACCGATTGTCCGCATTCCCATACTGGGCAGCCAGTGCAGCTTAACCGCGAAGAAATAGATAAACAAAATAGCAAGCCAGAACAGCGGCACGGAAATACCGATATAAGAGAGGAAATTAATCAGCTTGTCCACCCATTTGTTGCGGTATGCGCCTGCAAGCAGCCCAAGCGGGATCGAAAGCAATACCGCCAATCCAATCGCGGCACCCATCAGCCCTGCTGTTGCGGGCAGACGATCCAAGATTTGCTCCGTCACAGGCTGATGATTAATGAGGGAATAACCCAAGTTGCCTGTAAGGCAGGATTTCAGCCATTCCCAATACTGCACAATCGCAGGCTGATCGAGCCCCATATTGTGCCGAATCCGCTCAATATCGTCAGCATGCATGGCGGGTGTAACAAAGGAAAGCACCGGATCGCCCGGAGCCATCTTAATCATAGCAAAGCAGACAACCGAGACGAAGAAGAGCATCGGGATGGTCTGCAATAATCGTTTGGCGATGAGCTGTCTCATGCTGGATTCTCCTTGCTTTCAAGTAGCAAAAAATAAGCTGGAACGATCCAGCTTATTTTTTGAACGTTCTTATTTCAAATATAGTTTGGACGGATCTTCGAAGATTACGACCGGTTTCAGAACCGCTTCGTCAATGCCGCCATAGCGTTTGTCCATGGCAACGATTGTTTTCGTGTAACCGATTGGGAAGAGAGGAGCATCATCCGCAACGATTTCTTGAATTTTCTTGTACACTTCACCGCGTTTTGCAGTATCGCCTTCCGCAGCGCCTTGTTTCCACAAGCCGTCTACTTCCGCATTCGAGTAATGTGTCGTGTTATAGTCAGCACCTGTCGCGTACAGGATGCTGTATGCATCAGGGTCAGAACCCATAATGTAACCACCAACGAAGAATTCGAAATCAGCTGCCTTCGGATCGTAAGCCTTATCGCCGAAAGCCGATGCATCCATATTTTGAAGTTCTACATTAAGACCGACTTCTTTAAGCTTCTGTTGCACGTATAGGGAAACCGACTCTTGAACTTTGTTGCCGCTCGACACGATGAAACGCAGCTTCTGTCCTTCTTTAACGCCTGCCGCTTTCAGCAGTTCTTTCGCCTTCGCCGTATCATTGTCAAATGAAGCAACGTCGTTCGTGTGGTACAGCGTATCCGGCGTCAGAATGGAATGAGCCTGCTCTGCATAATCAGCAGAGGAGTAAGCCGCTTGAATGAGTTCTTCGCGGTTTAGCGCATAAGACAGTGCTTGACGAACTTCTTTCTTCTTCAGGATGCCAGTATCGCTGTTTGCATTGAAGTTCAGGTAGGACAGACGGCCTTCGCTGTAAGGCTTAATTTCGAAATTGCCTGTAGCATCAATTGTCGCTACGTCTTGCGGATCCAAGTACTTCACGTTGATCTCTCCGCTTTGCAGAGCAAGGTTCGCTGCATTCGTATCTTTCGCAACACGGTACGTGATGGAATCCAGATGCGGTTTGCCGCCAAAATAATTATCGAAACGCTCAAGCGTCAGGTACTCGCCTGTTTTGTACTCTTTGAATTTGAATGCGCCGGAGCCGATTGGCGCTGCATTCTTCGTGCTTTTCTCAATATCCGCTTCGTTCTCGAAGATGTGCTTCGGAATCGGCGTGATTTGAACCAAGGTTGCTTCGAATGCCGGGCTTACGCTCGGAAGCTTGAAGTCGACTGTCGTATCATCCACTTTAACCGCTTCGATCGGCTTGCCGCCAATGATGAGGTTGCCGCGCAGGAAGCTGTTTTGTTTCTCTTCCAAAATTTTATTGAAAGTGAAGACAACGTCATCGGCAGTCAGCTTCTCGCCATCGTGCCAAGTCAGGCCGTTCTTCAGCTTTAAGGTATAAGTCAGGTTATCGGCAGATGGCGTCAAGCTCTCTGCAAGATAGAAGGTTTTCTTGCCGTTGTTGATTTGGAACAGTGGAGCATACAACGCTTGGTCAATGGTTAGGCTGACACGGTCGCTTGCATAGTTCGGGTTAAGGATCGTCGGATCAGCTGCTACAGCAATAATGAGGCTGCCGCCATCCTTCGGCTGCGATGCGTCGGTACCCGCATTGTCAGACGCTTGTGTATTATTGGCCGGTGCGTTATTCGAAGACGTGTTCGAATTCGAATTGTTCGAAGTGCCTCCGGAGCATGCACTGATTACCAGGGTAAGTAGGGCTAGAACAATCACGACGGGTAAACTTCTCTTGCTGCGCATTCTCTCATCCTCCAAGTATCTCTATGAAGAGTATATATTTGATATTCGTAATCATACATCGGGATACTCGGAATTACAACACTTATTTCGACAAGCCATCGTTAAACTTTAATTTTACCCATTATACTTCATTTATTAATCACTGTGCGCGGGCAAATAAGGCAAAAAAGCGACCACTTACTGGCAATCTAGCCGTAAATGATCGCTTTTTAGAGAAAACCGTCTATACCTTCACAACCTAGCCGCGTTTAACGGATTGAATGTTACCGGAAGCCGCGCTCTCATATACCGCTTGGATACATTTGAAGTTAAATACCGCATCTTCATTCAGAAGAGCTGCCGAGTCGCGGCCCAGCACGCGTTCTACGAAGAAGTAGAGCGGCGCATCCATGAAGCCGTATGCATTATCATTAGGAACTTGCGTTTCTTTCTCTGCAACGGAGCCTTGCTCATCGAAACGGTGTACGACTGCGTCGCCGCCGAAGTACGGCGAGAATTTCACTGCGCCAAGCGTACCCTCGATCTCAACCAGGGAATAAGCCTCGCCATGCGTACAGGAAGAACGCTCATACTGCACAAGCACAGGACGGTCTTGGCCTTGTGCATGATAACGCATCAACGCGCCGGAGTTATGCTCCACGTCGTAAACGACATCCTGCGGATCCGCGCCTGTTACCGGCTTGCTGATCCAGCCGCCAAGCACATCTACAGCCGATGGCTTAAGAATATCCGCAAGCACAGTGAAGTCGTACGGACCCCAATCCGTCAGAATGCCGCCGCCGCAAAGCTTGCTGTTCAAGAACCAGCGGCTCTCCGGTTGGTACTCGATGCCTGCTCTTCCGCGTTGATCGCGATGAATGAAGCTTACTTTGTAGATTTCGCCCAGTTGGCCGGAAGCGACAATCGCTTTGACTTGCTCGGTCTTAGGAAGGCCGATGAAGCGGTCGCTGCAGTCGCCGAACAGCTTGCCCAGATCCTTCGCCAGCTTCGACAGCTCATCGGCTTCGGAAGCGTTCATTACAAGCGGCTTCTCGCATAGGACATGGCGGCCCGATTTCAGCGCGTAGCTGGAAAGCTCGAAATGCGTGAATGGCGGCGTACATACAACAACGACATCATGCTCTTGTGCTTCTTCTGCCAGCATATCCTTCATGTCGCTGAACGTAACCGCATGCGGGAATTGTTCAACAAAGCTAGCCAGTGCTTTCGGATTCGGATCCGCTACCTTCAGTTCGATGTCCGTCGGTGTTTCACCATAAAATTTATAAGCCGCTTCTGCGTGCGTGCGGGCTATGAAGCCTGCGCCAATCAGGTAAATTCTCGTTGCCATTAATGTTCACTCCTATACGAATAATGATAACCAGTCCCAAGCTTCGTGCGCGGGCACGGAATACGTTATTATAACCCGAAAACGGTTGCTCTATCAATCGTTTATCCGAAATACCACCGGTTGTCATCGACCATGGCCGATCTGAAGAGGAACAAGCTGCTTACTTCTTCAGTTCCTCTTTCACTTCCTCGACGATTTTGTCGCCGCCTTGCTCCTTCCAATCCTTTACGAACTGGTCAAACGCGTTTAACGGCTCATCGCCAAGCACAATCTTGTAGAAGGTTTCGGTCTCCATCTTCTGCAGATTCGCCCAGCGCGATTCCATCGTCTTCGTCATCGCCGAATACACCGGGTCGGTCACGTTCATCGGTAGTTTCAGTATGCCCGCTCCCAGCAAATATGCTGCAGGCGCAGCCCAATCATCCGGATTCTTTCTTGGGTTCTTACGGTCGCGCAGCTCTTGCTCGTAGACCAGCTGCATTTCCCCGTCCATCTCTTCCTTCTTCACTTTGCCGGCCAACGCATCGAGCAGCAGATCGTGCTTGCGCGTTGCCGCATCGGCATAGTCGACTGTCATCAGCAGCGGCCACAGGCCATGGCCCGGGTCCAGCTTCATCGCCTGCTTATCCGGCGTACGCTCCGCCTGCACGCGCATGTTCGAATAGACAACCGCCGCTTCCGGATGCGCGTAGCCTTTCCGAACGACGAGGAAGAAGTTGCTGACCGGCACGCTCGCAATATTATATTGGCCTTTCGCATCCTCAATCATGAACGGCTTCCAATCCGCCTTGGGATTATGCTTCAGCGAATCGATCAGTGCCCAAGGCACCCACCATGGGCCGAAGAAAGCGCCGGCTTTGCCGCTCAAGACAAGGTCGTCCGGATTTTTGCGCAGCGCAAACTCCTTATCAATCAAGCCTTCCGCATACATTTCGTGAATAGCGCTTAGCGCCTGCTTCGTGCCAAACGTCGTGGAGCCGTATACCACTTCGCCGTTCTCATCCTTGATCCAGATCATCGGATAAGAATGAAAAGCGTTAAAGATCCCTTTGAAATCGTGGATGCCGCCGCCGTCCGTGGCAAGCTGAAAACTATTCCCCGTTAGTCCGATCGTGTCCGCTTGTCCATTGCCGTCCGGGTCCTTCTCGATGAATGCATGCAGTACCTGCTTCAGCTCATCGATCGTCCTCGGCGCCTTGAGATTCACTTTATCCAGCCAGTCCTGGCGAAGCCACAGAATGGACGGCGCGTCCGCTTGAATCGCCACGCTCGGAATTGCCATCAGCTTGCCGTCATAGGTCGCTTTCTCCAGCGCCTTGTCATCCGTCGACTTATAGAAATCCTTCATTTGAGGCGAAGCGTATCGCTTGTAAACCGCTGTTAGATCCTCAAGCTGATCTGCTGCGGCCATGGCGCGGAAGGTCTTCTCATCCACGATCATCGCGTCCGGAATTTCGTTGTTCGCGATCGCCAGCTGCATTTTCTGATCGAAATCGGTTGAGGACGCATCCCACAGCACCTTGGTCTTAATATTCGTTTTGTTAAACACGTAATTCGTATATTCATTATCTTCGATCGTCTCGCCGGACTTTAACTTCAGCCCGGGTCCAACCGATTTAATAACGCTCATTTCCACCGGTTCCGGAAGCTTGAAATAATCGACCGTCTCGGGATTCGCCTCATTGCCGCCGACATTCCCCGCTTTGTCGGCGTTACCGCCCCCGCAGCCGGCTAATACTAAGGATGCTGCCATAACGAAAGAAACGGCTTTCATTAGCTTGTTCAACTTGCAATGGCCCCCTCTCCCGGATGCTTGCAGTGCTGCTTCCATCATAGCATGAATATTGAATGATATTAAATGCCTACGCCATGTAGTATATTACACGGCAAGTGAATTATAATTGAAAGATCACGCTTACATCAGAAGAAGGTGAACAGACTGAAGCTGCGTAAACTTCGAATCGGCATCGTTAAGAAAATGATTATCGGCTATGTCGTCATCATTCTGCTGCCCACCATTTGTATCGGGCTGCTGTACTATAAACAGATTCACAATAATGCGCTGAAGGATTTTGCCAATAACCGCGAATACTTCATCCAGCAGTTCGGTTCATCTCTCACGATGAACATGAATCAGATCGAGATGATCCATGATATTTTCCAAACGAATAAGGTGCTGAGCGGCCTGCTATCCGGCAAGTACAAAACGGAGTCCGATCAGGTCAACGTCTATCTGAAAGAGCTCGTGCCTCTTTTTTCCTTCTATAAAAGCAATTCATTCTACATCGATCAAATCCGGATCTATAAGTCAGACCCTAAAGTGCGCAACATGGGGACAAGCATCGTGGACAGCGATGGCAGCATCCCGTCCCGAGCCACCGGATTGAAGGTCGGGGAAGGCTATTGGCTGCAGGAAATGTCTACACCTTCCGCGGTGCAAATGATCTATTACAAGAAGCTGTATAACGAGGACTTCTCCCGGGCGATCGGACTTATGGAAATCAGGCTGAAATACACGTTCCTCTCCAGCATGTTCCACTCCTCGGACGTCAAAGGCACGCCGCTGCACTACTACATGGCCGAAGACAGCAATCCGAGAAAAGGCATCACCCATACCGAAATCGTGGCATTGTCGGCCAAGCTGCCGCTCGCCAGTCCCGACAAGATACGGATCTACTCGGCCGTGCAGAAGTCCAAATCCCTGCAGTACATGGATTCGGAGCTGGGGCTGCTGATGATGAACAGCTTCTATGTGCCGCGCCTGTCTTCCACGATCCTGACCGTGACGCCGACAAGCGAGCTTTTCCAGAAAACGCAAAATTCCGTACAGTTCTACTTACTGATGATTAGCGCCTTGCTGCTCATCCTCTCTTGCGCCTATTTCTTTACCGTCTCCACTGTCGTACAGCGTATCGTGAAGCTCGGCAAGCATATGCGGGGCAACCTGCTGGCCAAATATAAAGAAGAGCAGGACAGCGACGAGATCGCCTTCCTCGTCTCTTCCTACAATAAAATGATTGATCGCAACGACGAGCTGACGAGCAAGGTGGATATTTCGCAGCTGCGACAGAAAGAAGCAGCCTATCTGGCGCTGCAAGCGCAGATTAACCCTCATTTTATCTACAACGGTCTTGAGGCCATCCGAATGGCGGCCGAGGAAAGCGACAGCCCCGACGTAGCCAAAATGATCTATGCGCTCGGGCAGTCGATCCGCTACAGCTTGTCCAAGAGCCAGTACGTCGTGCTGCGGGACGAGCTCTCGCACATTCGCAGCTATCTGCAAATTTATAAGGTACGGATGGAAGAGCGGCTTCAATACGAAATCGAAGTGGAAGATGAGAGCCTGCTTCGCATCGCCTGTCCGCGATTTATCATTCAACCGCTGGTGGAGAACGCCATCGTGCACGGCATATCCAAGAAGCGCGGCACAGGGACGCTCCGCATCCGCTTATATAGCGAAGGCCCACTAGCCTTGGTATGCATTCAAGATGACGGGGCCGGTATCTCGCCGGAGCGGCTTGAGATGCTTCGTCAGAAGCTTGATGGCATCGTGAGTATGCCGGAGCCTGAGCAGGAGCAGGGCGGCATTGGCGTGATGAATGTTCACGAGCGGATGATCAGCCATTTCGGACCCGCCTACGGGCTTACGATCGCAAGCGAGCTTGGGGTAGGCACTACGATTACATTATCCATGCCGAAGGAGGGAAATGCCGTTGAAGCTCCTCATCGTTGAAGATGAAGCGCCGATCCTGCGGGGATTGCTGCGCAAAATCAAACAATTCCATACCCCCTTCACGGACATCGCGGGCGCCTCGAGCGCCGCGGAAGCGCTGGAGACGCTGCGGCAGCATGGGGCTGATCTGGTCATGACCGATATCAACATGCCGGAGATAAACGGGCTGGAGCTCATCCAAACCGCTAAGAGCGAAGGACTGTGCAGCCGATTCATCATCTTGTCCGGCTACGACGATTTCTCTTATGCGCGGGATGCGCTGCGGCTGCAGGTCATCGACTACCTGCTTAAGCCTATCGATGATGACCAGCTCGAAGAATTGCTTACCCGGCTCGGTCAAGCCGCACTCTCCGAACAAGAGAAACATGAAGCCGAAGAGCAAGAGCAAGAGGCCTTCACAGAAGGCGCCGACCATGATTATGTGGAGAAGCCGGAAGCCAGCAGGCAAATTCTCGACTTTATTGAGGCGAATTACGTGAGGGATCTCTCCCTCACCTCCGTTGCCGAGCATGTCGGCCTGCACCCGAACTATGTGAGCCATCTGTTCAAGAAAGAAACCGGCATGAATGTGCTCGCCTATATTCAGCAGCTTAGAGTCATCAAAGCCAAGGAGCTGCTTATCTCGCGCCCTTCCCTGCCGCTTAGCGAGGTCGCGATGCAGACCGGCTTCGAGAGCCAGCGGCATTTCTTCAAAGTATTTAAGAAGCATACGAACATGACGCCCCGCCAATTCGGCGATGCCCAGCTCCCGACGAAGAGGGATAACCATTAATGCCGAGCGATCAAAAAGAAGCCGACCCCGCGGGGGGTCGGCTTCTTTCGCTGCTAAACCTATTCTTTTACCGCACCGACCATCATGCCGGATACGAAATATTTCTGCATGAACGGATAGACGATCAGAATCGGCAGCGAAGCGATAAACACTTGCGACGCCTGGATCGTACGGTTCGATACTTTGTTCATGAGCTGCGCTTGGGCTTTCGTAAGCAGCCTGCTGTTCGATTCCACGAGAATCGTCTGCAAGTAAGACTGCAGCGGATAGTCCTTCTGGCTTTTCAAATAAATCAATCCGTCAAACCAAGCATTCCAGTGTCCAACCGCCGAGAATACGATCAACGTTGCAATAATCGGCATCGATAGCGCGAGATACAGCGTGCCGAGAATGCGGAAATGTCCGGCGCCATCCATGTACGCCGACTCTTCAATATCCTTCGGAATATTGCGGAAGAAGTTGGAGAGGAGCAGCACGTTGAATACCGAGATCGCACCCGGAATAACGAGCGACCAGATCGTGCCGTACAGATGGGTGTTCTTTACGATCATAAAGGTCGGAATAAGACCGCCCGAGAACAGCATCGTCACGACGAAATACCAGGCAAAGAACGACTGATGCTTAAAGTTCGCTTGGCTCTTGGAAAGCGGATAAGCCGCCAGCACCGTAAGGAACATGCTGATCGCCACGCCAAGGAACACGCGTTTGACGGAGACGAACATCGCCGTCCAGAATTCGGAGTTGCTCAAAATATATTCATACGACTTCAGCGAGAACTGTACCGGCCAAAACGTAACCTCGCCGGCCGTTACCGCGCTGCTCTTGCTGAATGAAATCGCAAGTACGTGAAGCATTGGAATGATACAGGCAAGTGAAAACAGAATGAACAGCAAGCCGTTCAAGTTCAAAAATATACGTCTGCCTAACGAACGATCTACCATTTAGATTCCCCTCCAGACTTTAGAAAATGCGATGATCCGATATTTTGCGGGCCAGATAGTACGATGCAACAATGAGGATTAGGCTGACAACGGAACGGAACAAGCCGATCGCAGCACCTAACGAATATTGAGCCTGCTGAATCCCCATCCGATAGACCCATGTATCGATAACATCGCCTGTCGAGTAGACAGCCGAAGAGTAAAGCATAAGTACCTGTTCAAAACCGGCATTGAGGATGTAGCCAAGGCTTAGAGTACCCATAAGAACAATCGTCGATTTCATGCCGGGTAGTGTAATATTCAGCGTTTGTCTCCAGCGGCTGGCGCCGTCCATAACAGACGCTTCGTAAAGCGTCGGATCGATTGTCGTAATCGCTGCTAGATATACAATCGTACCGAAGCCGGTTATTTGCCATGTCTCAGTAGCTACAAGTATATAGGGGAACCATGACGCTTTTTCCAGGAAAATAATCGGGTCGAAGCCCATTTTGCCAAGCATCATATTGATTAAGCCATCGCGAGAGAGCATATCCCGGAAAATACCGCCGAGGATAACCCACGACAGGAAGTACGGAAAATAAACAATGGTTTGCACGGTGCGTTTGAACACTTTAGATACGATTTCATTTAGAAGAATGGCAACCGCAATGGCCGCAAACGTTTCAACGATAATTTTCATCGTTGCGATAAAGAGCGTATTGGCAACGACTTGCTTCACGTCAGGTATAAGCAGAAGACGTTTGAAATGATCCAACCCGACCCACTTGGAGCCGAAGAAGCCTTGCGTTGGCTCGTATTTCTGGAAGGCCATGATCACCCCGAACATCGGGAGATAGGAATAAATAAATACGACTATGACTGGGAGAATCAGCATGAGATACAGCGCCAGCTGCTTCTTCGGAATTTTGAAAGCGTTCATAAGCTCGCCCCTTACGATGACTAAATTTAAGGCTAAGAATAGATGCAGAGTACGGATGTACTTGCCATCCGGACTCTGCATGCCTACTCCGATTCCTTATTTCTTCTCAAACCACTCTTGAACGCTTTCTTTGTTCTTCGCTTCAAACCATTTGTTCACAACCGGATTTACAACGGAAGCATACATGGAATCGTATTGCTTCAAGAACTCGTCATACTCGCTGATGTCTGCACCCTTCACTACGTTCAGGAACATAACATCCCATGTTTTTTTGATGATTGGCGCATTATCGAGCATTTCTTGCGTCGGCATAGCTGTGTACTCGTTCATTGCGAATCTTTTTTCCTTGATGTACTGATCTACGACAGCAAGGGAACCTTTATCCGTGTAGGACAGGTAGGACGGGAATCCGGCAGCATCATTCTTATCCGCATACGATTTGGATTGATCGTAGAACAGTTTGTATGCTTCGGACAGCTTATCGGTCGAGCCTGTTTTGAACGCATCGCTAATGTCAAGGAATGCTTGATAGTTGAACGATGGGTTGTAGATTGGCATCGAGTACAGTTGGAAAATACCTGCGTTCGTTTTTGGATCTGTGTTGTATTTACCGAACTGCATCGTTTCCGGATTGTTGTTCAAATCATGGAACAGGTTCGCCATCGTTACAAGCGCCTCAGGGTGTTTAACACCTTTCTTCGCTACGTTGACACCAAGTACAGTTGCTGCCGTAACCGAAGATTTACCCGGTTTGTCGTCTGCGGATGGAATGCCCACCGGCTCCCATTTCGCATTCGGGTTCTTCTCAAGTTCCAGGTTAAGCGGCCACCAAGCATCCCACAGTCCGCCGAAAGCGACGAAAGATTGCGCGTTAACGATTTGCTCGTTGTATTTCGCGCTGTCAAGCGATGCGAAGTCGGGGTGGATATAGCCTTTTTTGTAGTACTCTTGCAGCTTCAGAAGCGCGGCGCGCGTATTTTCGCGTGTTTCTGAACCGAACATCCCGTGCTCGAGCTCGCCTTTGCTGTTCTTCACCCAAATGTCCGGATACGAATGGAACATGTTGAAGAATGCGCCGCCGATGCCCCAGTTTGTTGAATCCATGCTTGCGTCTGCCAGCGGAATCGGGTATTTCTCGCCGCCTGTGCCGTCGTAGTCGTTCTTCTTGAACGCTTCCAAAATTTTGTCCAGATCAGCTACAGTCTTAGGCGCCTCAAGACCGGCTTTCTTCAAGTTGTCTTCACGGATCCAAAGCATGTTGCCTTGATCATGGTAAGTCATACCGTTCGGCAAACCGTAGATTTTGCCGTTCTTCGTTACGCCTTCAAGCAATCCCAAGTAGTCGCCTGTCAAATACTGTTTCGTGTATTTGGAAGCATAGTCTTGAACGACTTTCGTGATATCTTCCAATTGGCCTGTCGAAGCAAGCTTCTCGAATTGGGACGGCGTTACGTAGAAGAAGTCGGGCAAGTCGCCGCTTGCGATCATCAGGTTCATCTTTTCTTCGGCTTGCTCGCCGGGCGAAGTCCAGTTATATTTCAGCTTGATGCCAAGCTTCTCTTCCCAAGTCTTTGTGTAGATGTTGTTTTCAATCGTAATGTCTTTCGGCATGTTTTGCAGAATGCCGTTGTTCGTATGAACCGTTGTGACTTCGATTGCCGGTGAATATTTGCCCGGATCTTTCGGCTCCGAGTTCGGATCCAACAACTTGGAGATGTCAGCGGCTTCATTTGAATCTGACGAACCTTCATTATTGTTGTTGCCGCATGCTGCCAGCGATAGCGATAACGAAAGACACAGTGAAAGTGATGCCAGCTTAACCCAGTAGTTCTTTTTCATTCTAAAAATCCCCCTGTTTGCTTGATGTAATGGTGCAAACTCGCTAATTCCAAACTCCCCTATTGCCAATTGCTGATAAGCTCCGACTCATAAACGTTCGAAACCGGCCCTCACCTCCTAGGCAATTTGCGTAGCGGCTCGATGACAACCTCACCTGTTGCGGTAGACAGACAAACCAATCGTTGATTCGCGGCAAGCTCGCTTGGCGAGATCAAACAATCCTCGATATCATGCTGCTTCACATGCCCTTCGATTACGGTACTGATGCATGTGCGGCATGTACCGTTTCGGCAGGAATAAGGGATTTTCGCTTGTTGGCGAATCGCGGCATCCAAGATGAATTCACGATTCCCTACTTCAAACGCTTCACCCGTTGCTTGAATGGTTACGCGATTGCTGCTCATTGTACTCCCTCTCGATCTCAATCATTTTCGTTGCGATACGGGATTGGAACGGTTCGTAATCCCATACTTTGTGGACATCCTCCACGTATTGATAGTAACGGGCCAGTGTGACCTCCATCACTTCCTGCATCTTCTCGTAGTCGTTATCGAATTTGTACAGCAGCCATTTGTGACCGTATTTCAGGTGGATGGCTTCATCTGCCCAGTCGTAATCGATATGAGTTGAAGTTTGGAGATCGCCGAAGCTCTCGAATTGCTGCTTCGCTTTCTCGCGATTGGCCGGACCGTCGATTTCAAAACGATGCAGCAGTGCCATCAGGTCAAGCTCATCGCCGCCATTCTGTGCTTGCGATGCGTAGGTTTCTTCGTAGACCGGCACGTCGATGCCGATTTCAAAGCCCCAATCCTTCAGTCGCTGTTCGCCCATCTTGACGTGTCTTGTCTCATCGTAAGCCCAGCGAGCAAGGTCAAAATAGAACTCCCACGGCATGTCATCCCACTTCCAGATCGCCAAGCCCGGCGCTTCCGCTGCCCAGATTTCCGTGATGTGGTAGATCGCCGTCAGCACTTGAATTTCAATCGGCGATTCCGCTCTCTTAGGCGGTACCGAGCTTGGTGCCGGAATAAAGCGCGGATCCCGTGCCGCCTTGCGCGGCATGACGTATTCCGCTCTTTCGCGGAGGATCCACTGCTCGGCTTCGGCTGCCGCCGCATCCTGTTCCGGCGTGACAGCGTTTCCAACAATGCCACCGATTCCTGTCAGATAAGAACGAATAACATTCCGCCATTCCGATGCATCGCTCTGCGGCATGATGTTATCTCTTACGTCATGCACGTAATCGATTTGCTGCTGAATCTGCTCGGGAAAGCGTGCCATAAACTCCAGTGTCGGTGCATCGTTTACAGGATCTGCCTGCTCCACGTAGAGCCGGTACTGCTCCATCAGCTCCTGCTTCACCACATCGTAGATGCCGGCGAGCAGCTCCGCATCATCTTGAGCGCGGATGAGCATCGACAGGAATTGGACGAGCTTCGGATCATGGTTCGCTTCAACGTCCCTGCGCGGGTAACGGAGCTCCATAATGCGGGTACGCAGTGCGTCCGCACGCAGCGAATCCTGCCAGAAATGATAAGGCAAATCTTTATTTAACTCCCAGTTGGCCACTTTGATCAGTGCGCCGCCCAGTGTTCGCATCACTTGTTTCTCCACTAAGTAGAAACGTTTCAAAAGACCGGAAGCTTCTTCAACGCTTCGCTTATGAACGAGCTTTCCTGCGAAGATCGCGTGTGTCTCCGTCATCCGTTTGCCTCCTTCATTTCTATATCCCCACTATACATGAAGCGCTTTCACAAATTATACGGATCATTTCTTATATGATAGTGACCAAAATTAAGATTGCTTGTTCGAGGGCTGATTTCACAAGGAAAATCAGCAGCCAAAATGGAATTATGAGGCGGAATTGCGAAACGTTTCACTAATTTCCGCAACGAATTTGGTGTATGAGCGGCAATTCTGATGCTGCTGATTACTCGAAGCCGCAGCGTTCCGACGTATGTCGAGTAAGAAGAGTGCCTAGGGAGCTACTTGTGCGGGAGTTGGGTGAAAGGGGTGAATAAAGGGTAACTAGGGAACTACTTGCGTCGGAGTAGGGCGGAATGGGTGAAAGAAGGGTAACCAGGGGGCTGCATGCGTCGGAGTTAGGCGGAATTTGCGAAAGAAGGGTACCTAGGGATCTACATTAGTTGAAAAAAGGTACTATCCGAGAATGTAGATCACCTAGGGAGCTACATTCTCGGATATTGACCGATTATCTAATATGTAGATCACTCAGAGAGCTACTTTAGTTTAAAGCCCTCCCAAACCCACCCAAGTCCCGGAGTGCCCTCCCTCTGCGCTACTCCCACGGATATTTTGTCAGCAAGTAATCTGCGAACTTTTTGCTTTCTTCTCTGCGGTGCTTGCGCATTTCGGCGCGACGCTCGGCGGTTTCGTGCAGCTTCTTCTCCTCTTCCGTCTCCGGCACGATCTGCGGAACGCCCGTTGGACGGTTGTTTTCGTCGAGCGCTACGAAGGTGAGGAAGGCGGTCGCAGCGATTTTGCGATCGCCGCTGCGAAGGTCTTCGCGGATGACCTTCACGAAGACCTCCATCGAGCTCGTACCCGTCCACGTGATAAACGATTCCAGCGATACGGAGTCCGTCGGGCGAATCGGCTGCAAGAAATCGACGGAATCCGTCGAGGCGGTCACCGCCGCAGCTCGGCACAGTTTCGAGACGGAGATCGAAGCGATATCGTCAATATAAGACATCAGCTTCCCGCCAAACAGCGTATCATGATTGTTCACGTCCGTAGGGAACACCCGAGATACTTTGAAGCACCGCGTTTCCCTTGCCGTCTTGGTTTCCAAAACCGATCACCCACCTCAATGTGTTATGGGCACTCCATTATAGCCACTCCTGTGTCCACCTACATGTCACGGATACGCATTTGTCTTCTCTTCAATCAGCTCCGACACCGTAACAAACGTAAACCCTCGCCGAGCAAGCTCCGGCAAAATAATGCGCAGCGCCTTCACCGTGTGGATGGAGCCCGGGATATAGTCATGGAGCAGAACAATGTCGCCGTTCCGCGCATTCTTCAACACCTTGCGCACAATATAATTCACGCCCGGACTGCGCCAATCGGCGGTATCCTGGTGCCAAGACCAGAGCACCGTCGTGTAGCCGAGCTTGCGTGCGACTTGGATGGTCTGATCACTGTAGAAGCCGCCTGGCGGGCGGAACAAATGCGGTTTCTTCCCGGTTAACGCAACCAGCGAATCCTCGGTTTGCATAATCTCTTTCTGAATCGTCGCGAGCGCGGTACCCTTCGTCAGAAAAGCATGGCTATATGTATGATTCGCAACTTCATGCCCTTCAGCGATTTCCCGCTTAATGAGCTCCGGAAATTCTTTGACACGGTAACCCAGTACGAAGAAAGTCGCTTTGGCATTGTACAGCTTGAGCAGATCCAGAATGTCATTCGTCATTTCCGGATAAGGACCGTCATCGAAGGTCAGCGCAATCTTCTTCTCATTGAGCGGCACCTCCCATATAATGTCCCCCCGGCTTTCATAAAAATAACGGTCTTTCTTCGGCAGCTGAAACCCGCATAACATGCAAATGCACAGTAGAACCGCACAGCAGCGCCATACTACAACCACATTCGTTCCTCCTGTTCATCCATTCAACACCTTATACTATGTGCGCGCAAACTGGGATTTATCCTCCAAACAGCCCCTTCCATCCCGTATTAAAAAGCCCCGTGTCCACTCTAAAGCGGACACGGGGCTTCTTCGGAAAGCTGCTTATGAGACCTGCTGCTGCGTACGTTTCTTCGAAGAGTCGAAATTATTCATATCGATGCCTGCCCAAATATTCGGCACCTTAACATCCTCAGGATGATCGAACACGAGGAAAGCCGTTGGCAAATAGCGCGCGCCATATTTACTTGATGGTTTATTGACAACCTCGTCATCCTTCACCATAACCGTGGATGAACCGCCATCCAAATTCGCAGCCGTTACGGCACCCTTCTCAAGCAAAATTTTCTGCACATCATACAACGTTGCGCCGACCGAATAGCCCGGCTGACGGCCGTCGATCACGACGAATACGATCGTGCCATCCTTCAACTGCGCCATACAAGTACGCGGCGCGATTCCCCAGCCGTCTGCCTCGCTCTTAATAAGGCCTTTGCCGTTCACGATAAATTTCGGCTGGAACGTTACCGCATCCGATACGCCCATGGACAACAGCTGATTAGGCGAATAACGGCCCGCCACCATGAGACCGTTGCGGTCGATACCGACGACATTTACTTTCGCGTTCATCCCGTTGCCTTTATACAGCACTTTTCCTCCGGACATGACGATACCGGCCGGCTTAAACCCATTCCCGTTCCAGTTCGGATCATCAAACGCACCGCCGTTCACGCCGGCAATGGCGCCCGTCCGCTTCACCATGCTCTCCACGCGCTCACCTGAACCGACAATGCTGGTCGTGACGACACGGATCATTTTCGGATCATGCACATACATCAAATATCCTTTAAAGCCTTTGCGCGAAATCGGCTCAATTTTCACGGTCCCTTCCGGGTGTGAGGCCAAATTGACATTATGATTGTCTTTGACCTGCGCCATCGCATCAAACTGCTCGTTATAAGCCGCGACGCGGTTATCGAGCTCAGCTTGTCCGATCAAATATTTCGCCAAATAACGATGCTGGCTCGTAATGAGCGTATCCGCCAGCATATAGCGCACGTCCGAGCCGGAAGGCGTCAGGTAGAACCATCCGCTGCCACCCAGTACGGCCACTAACAGAAAGACCGAAAGCTGTTTGACCGTCCGCTGCCAACGTTTCTTTGTTCGTTTCACTCGATAGGACGTTTGCCTCTTCGGCGTATTCGTTTCTAAGTTGTTATCCATTTGTAAGGCACCCCTTTTGTTGTGGTCTGTATGTTAAGTCACGGCTTCCGCGCCGCAGCTCCACGTTTCGCATCACATCCCAACACTATAGAAGCCGAATCTTAAGAGAAGCTTAAAACCGTTACATGTTACCATGGCAATAAAAGTGAATCGCCGCGATTCGGAGTTATTTTGACGGAATTGCGCAAGCTAAACGGGAATACGTAAAGGAGGTCATTTCACTTGCAGCAAACGCAATCCACCCAGCAGCAGGCCGGTATCATGCCGGCGCCGCCCAAAGTCATCACGACCAAAGATGCGTCTTATTTGAAAGACCAATTGTCCTGGCTTCTACTGGCCATGAAGAAATGCAGTCATTTTGCCCGAGAATGTTCGGATCCCGAAATCGGCCAAGCGATTGATAAAGCGGGCAAGATGCACGAACGCCACTATAACCTGCTGCTTAAGCACCTGCAGACCAACAACGCAGAGGGAATGAAGAACGTTCCCCAACATTAGAAAGGAGGCACTCCGATCGTGAGCCCGAATAATCAAAATACGATCCAAAATCCGAAACCGTCCTACGAGCCGCAGGTCAAAGGCCCGGAGTTAACGGACCGCGACCGCATCAACGACATCTTGGCAACGGAGAAATATTTAGGCGACAGCTTCAGCATCGCTGCCAATGAAGCCAGTCATGTCGCGCTCCATCAAGATATTATGACGGTGCTGACGGAGACGCATCAATGCCAGCATGAGATCTTCGAGCTAATGTTCCGCAAGGGCCATTACAAGCTGGAAGCCGAAGAGCAAACGAAGCTTGACGAAGCCTATCAACAGTTCAACGGCTACTCGAGTCAGTTCCCTTACGGTGCCTCAAATACGCTGCAGTAGCTAAGCTTCAGCTGACTGGTGCAGGAATAACGGCGATATTTCACGGTTAAATGACCGGGGGGAAGATCGCTTTGAAAACAACGCTTAACGGCAGCATCGTGCCGGCATCCGAGAAACCCGTCTTCGTGAACGACAGCGTGTTCGTCCCGCTTCGTTTCTTATCGGAGACGCTCGGAGCCCATGTTACATGGGATGCACCCGCCAACGCGGTGAGAATCGAACAAGCGTCGAACTAACTAACATGAAAAAAGAGACCTCGCAATGAGGTCTCTCTTCATTTTCTATACCATGACTTTGCAAATCGCATTTGTAAAAGCAACCGGATCTTGGATCGGCAAACCTTCAATCAGCAGCGCTTGGTTGTAAAGCAGCTGCGTATACAGGTTCAGCTTCTCCGCATCCTTGTCAGCCGCTTCCTTCAGCGACTGGAATACCGGATGATTGACGTTGATCTCAAGCACCTTCTCCGCTTGCACGTCTTGGTTGTTCGGCATCGCCTTCAAGATTTTTTCCATCTCAATGGAGACTTCGCCTTCGCTGGAGAGGCACACCGGGTGGCTCTTCAAGCGCTTTGACGCTTTAACCTTGATTACTTTGCCGCTAAGGATCGTTTGCATTTGCTCGAACAGCTCTTTGCTGCCGCTCTCTTCCGCGTCCTGGCCATCCTTATCCGCATCCGACTCGATGCCAAGATCGCCGCTCGAGACGGACTTGAACTGCTTCTCTTTGTAGCTCATGATCGTCTTGATCGCGAACTCATCGATATCGTCGGTGAAGTAGAGAATTTCATAGCCTTTGTCCGAAACAAGCTCGATCGCCGGAAGCTTCTCGATACGCTCGATGGAATCACCCGCAGCGTAGTAGATGAACTTCTGGTCTTCAGGCATTCTCGATACGTACTCGTCCAGCGAAACCAGCTTCTTCTCCTTGGAGGAGTAGAACAGCAGCAGATCCTGCAGCGTGTCCTTGTTCATGCCGTAGTCGCTGTAAACGCCGAATTTCAGCTGGCGCCCGAATGCTTTGTAGAACGTTTCGTACTTGTCGCGCTCTTCCTTCTGCAGGCTTTGCAGCTGGCTCTTGATCTTGTTCTTGATGTTCTTCGCGATGAGCGTCAGCTGACGGTCATGCTGCAGCATCTCGCGGGAGATGTTCAGCGACAGGTCCTCGGAATCCACCATCCCTTTGACGAAGCTGAAGTAGTCCGGCAGCAGGTCCGCGCATTTGTTCATGATCAGAACGCCGTTGGAATAGAGCTCAAGCCCTTTCTCGTATTCCTTCGTGTAATAATCGAACGGCGTGTTCTCCGGAATGTACAGAATCGCTTGGTATACGACCGCACCATCCGCGCTAATATGAATATGCTTCAGCGGCTTATCGAAGCCGTAACGTTTCTCATTGTAGAACTGCTCGTAATCCGCTGCAGTGAGCTCGCTCTTATTCTTGCGCCAGATCGGCACCATGCTGTTCACGGTTTGCTCTTCCACATACGATTCCAGCTCAGCCTCTTCTTCGCCCTCGCTGCCCGCTTTCGGACGCTGACCTTTCACATCCATCTTAATCGGATAACGAATGAAGTCCGAGTACTTCTTGATGACCGAGCGCAGACGGTATTCCTCCAGGAACTCGTCATAGTTGTCATCTTCCGTATTAGGCTTGATGTGCAGCACGATCTCCGTGCCGACGGTCGCCTTCTCGCTTGGCACGATCGTGTAGCCGTCCGCGCCTTCGGATTCCCACTTGAACGCTTCGTCGCTGCCGAGTGCACGGCTTGTTACCGTCACGCGGTCCGCAACCATGAACGCCGCATAGAAGCCAACGCCGAACTGGCCGATAATGTTGTGGCCGTCCTTGCTTTCATTGTCTTTCTTGAACGCGAGCGAGCCGCTCTTCGCGATGACGCCAAGATTGTTCTCCAGCTCTTCTTGCGTCATCCCGATACCGGTATCGGTGATCGTCAATGTACGTGCTTCTTTATCGGCAGTCACTTTCACGTAATAATCAGCCTGGTTAAATACCAGGTTATCATCGGTTAATGCCTTGTAATAGATCTTATCGATGGCATCGCTCGCATTGGAGATCAGCTCCCGCAAGAAGATTTCTCGCTGCGTGTAGATGGAATTAATCATCATTTCGAGCAGTCGCTTGGACTCTGCCTTAAACTCTTGCTTGATCATTAGTCGATACCCTCCCAAAAAATGTCGCAGTCATGTCATTAGCACTCTGGCTTTCGGAGTGCTAAACACTCTCTTTTTTATAGCATTTTTTTGGGAATGGCACAAGTGGTTAGCCTACATGCTGTCCATTTACAACAAGCTTCGTTTCGATATTTCCGCGCGTTGCTTTGGAGTACGGACATACGCCTTTGGCCGCTTTGACCAGCTCTTCCGCCGTATGCTGATCTACGCCATCGATGTTGACGTGAAGCTGAACAGCCAACTCGAATCCGCCTTCCGCATCTTTGCCGATTCCGACGTGAGCAGTAACGTCCGTGCCGGCATGCTGCACCTTCTGCGAACGCGCCACCAAGTTCAATGCACTGTCAAAGCATGCGGAGTAGCCCGCTGCGAACAGCTGCTCCGGATTGGTACCTTCTTCACCGTTACCGCCAAGCGACTTAGGCATGCGCAGATCCAGATTAAGCACACCGTCGGACGATGTGATTCTGCCATTGCGTCCACCCTCTACTGTTGCGATTGCCGTATATAATGTTTCCATGTCTAATCTCTCCTTCATAATTTAATTGCATACAATTTAATTGCGTAAAATTAATTTACCATCTTTCCCTTAAGCCGTCAACAACAAAAAAAGCTAAGCCGAATCATCGGCTTAGCTTTTCTCGTAATTAGTCGCTTTGAGGCGACCTTTATTTCTGTCCATGAATTGCCGAATAAATAGTTAGAAGGAACTATTCCAACGGTAACGGAGGTTCGGCTATCAGATGACCAAAACCGCACAAATGGACAAGCTTCTTGATGCTTATAAGGAGGGAATCAACAGCTCTGAACTCATCGCAATCATCCAGGACATTTTCAACTTCGATCTCGAAACCCTGCAGGTATCGCCTTTGCCGCGAGAAGTCCTGGATGCTTTTCTTCAGCAGGCCGCTGGTTCCGTGACCGGCCCGGAAGTCCGCAGAATGATCAATGAAACGTTTGCGATTAATCTGGATGCCTTATCTGCACTGGAGCAGGCTCGAATTTCCCTCTATTCCAAAGGGCAATGGATGCTCCGGCATGAATGGGACTTGTTCGTCGTCCACACCGGAACCGATGACATAGGCGTGAGCATTTATCCCACTGCCTATTACGCGGAGCACACCGGCACCGCGCAACTGCCGCAGGAGCTGCTGGAAGCCTTGACCGACCTGGGGTTCACCCGCGATGCGGAATCCGGAGCCTGCTCGTACACAAGTCCCCACGGCGAACCGGTTCCGGATGCCTTCAAAGGCCAAACGATGAAGGCCGTGATGTCAGCCATCCGAACCGTTTCCGCTCACCTCTAACGACAGCCGCGGCTACTTGCCGAAGGACGAGAGAAACTTAACGCGATCCCCCATCGGGGGAGTGCTGTTGTCCTTTAGGGCCACCTCCAGAATCGCCGGCCCCTTTAATGCCGTTAACGGCTCAATAAGCTCAGAACGGATATCAGCCATCCCGTTAATGCGGTAGCTTGGTATCCCCATCGCGGCAGCCATTCCCGCGATACTGACGGCTTCTTGCTCGAAGGAAGGGTGGGTCCGCTTAAATTGCAGCGAATGTCCGTGATACACCATACCCAGCCGGGCATTGTTAATCACGATAAACAAGATCGGCAGGCCCAATTCTTTGGCTGTCAGAATTTCCATGCCGTGCATGAAGAAACAGCCGTCTCCCGTAATGCATGCCACCGGACGATCCGGTTCCGCCAATTTGGAGCCGATCGCCGAGGCTATCCCCGTTCCCATCGCCCCAAAGTGGACATTGATATTGTACGAATCCCAATCCCGCACCTTCATGTAATGAATGACATAGGACATGAACTCCCCGATATCAACCGTGTAGCGCATATCCGGCGGGAGGCATTCTTGAATGTTCAGCAGCACGTTTCGGGTGTTATAGTCTTCGGCTGCATCTTGAAGCGGCCGATGCCGCAGGCTTGCTACGTCAACTTTCCCCCTCTGGCTCGAAGCCCCAAGCGCTCTAAGCTCTTCGATCAACATCAGCAAACTCAAATGGATGTCTCCGAGAACCGGCAGATCAATGCTGTATTTTCGATTGAACACTGTCTCGTCAAAATCCAACTGTACCGTGTAGCGGCCTTTAGTCAGATTGGCATTATAGTTGTTCGTAGCGGTCTCGCCTAAGCTGGAGCCCACGATTAACAATGCGCCACCTTCATCCTCGGCAATTAAAGCCGATGCCGCTTCATGACCTGCGAATCCAAACACCCCGACATACAAAGGATGGCTTTCCGGAATATAGCCTTTGGCCTGCGGCGTTGTAACGATCGGCCACGCCAGCAGCTCCGCCAGCTCAATCAAGGAATCTACCGAGCCCCGTACGCCTTGTCCGACAAAGATGCAGCCTTTCTGCCTCTTCCAGAGTGCTTTCGCCGCTCTCTCTATCGTAGTAAGCTGAGGAATCATCGGTTTGCGTGGGAGCAAGGGCGGAAGGATTGGATTGCCGATATCCGCGTGTTGAACGTCTATTGGAATCGCAATATGTACAGGGCCCGGCACGCCGGAGATGGCGATTTGGCAGGCTCTGGCAACTTCGCGAAGCAGATCCTTCGCTTCCGTGACCAAGACGCTATACTTGGTCACGGGACGAAATACCGGAGCGACATCGAGCTCCTGCGAAGCATTCAGCCCCATCGTGTTGACGGGAACAGCCCCGGTTATAAACAGAACGGGCAAATGCTCGCGCATCGCGTTAGCCGCGCCCGTCACCAAATTCGTTGCGCCCGGTCCGCTGCAGCCGATGGCTACGCTCAACTGACCGGTATATTTGGCATAGGCCGCGGCCATATACGAAGCTGCCCCTTCATGCTTCGTCACGATGGGTTCGATTTCCGGCATGTCATTTAACTCATCGAAAAACGCGTTAACGGAGCCTGCCGGAATTCCGAATAGATGTTTCACCCCATTTTCCCTTAAAAAAGCCAATACCGCCCCTGCTGCTCTCATGCTTCCAGCCCCCTATTGCTTTAGATATGAAGAAATTGTTCTGCAATATCTTGCGCCTTCATAGGGCGACTGAAGTAATAGCCTTGCATTAAGTAACAGTCACGAGCAAATAAAAATTGAGCATGCTGCTCGGTTTCGACGCCTTCGGCAATAACGCTTAGGTTCAAGTTCTGTGCCAGCGTGATGATGATGTTCGTAATCGCCGCATTGTCATCGTCATTGGTGATATCCTGCATGAACGATTTGTCGATCTTAAGCGTATCGATCGGCAAGCTCTTCAAGTAGCCGAGCGACGAGTACCCCGTTCCGAAGTCGTCGATGGCAATCTTGATGCCAAGGCCTTTGAGCTCCTTCATCGTTTTCAACGTCAATTCCCGATTCTTGATAATCAAGTTCTCGGTAAGCTCCAGCTCCAAGTGCTCGGGAGACAAGCCTACTTCCCTGAGTACGTTATTGACCATCGAGAACAGATTGTTCTGTTCGAACTGACGAACCGACAAATTGACCGACATCCGGAACAGCGGATACCCCTGGTTCTGCCATTCCTTTAACTGCCTGCACGCCTCTCTAAGCACCCATTCGCCGATCGGCACGATTAATGCCGTCTCTTCCGCAATCGGAATGAACTGGTCAGGCGCAATAAGGCCTCTCTTCGGATGGTTCCATCTCAGCAGCGCTTCCACACCGACGATCCGCTTCGTTTTATAGTTAATTTGCGGCTGGTAATAGATTTCAAGCTCATTCTGATCCAGCGCTTTATAGAGATCGTTCTCCAGCTTCACGCGTTCGAACGTTCGGGTGTCCATGCCCTCGCTGAAGAAATGGTAGCTGTTGCCCGAAATCTCCTTCGATTTGTACATCGCCGTATCTGCGTTCTTGATTAAGGTTTCGCTCGTATCGCCATTATCCGGGTAGAGACTGATGCCGATGCTCGCCTTCATGTAGATCTCATTGTCGAGCAGCTGGAACGGATCCGTGAAGGAATCGACCACCAGCTGGACAACCTTCAGCACTTCGTTCTCGTTCTTGATATTGGGCAAGAAAATGGTAAACTCGTCGCCGCCCTGCCGCGAGACTGTCGCTCCCTTCGGCACGCAATCGCTGAGCCGCTTCGCCACATCGCGCAATAAGAGGTCGCCGTAGCTGTGTCCCATGGAATCGTTAATAAACTTGAAGCGATCCAGGTCCAAATACAGCACAGCCAGCTTCTCATTGTTGATTTGAGCCTGCGTCAGTCCTTGATTCAGCCTGTCCTTCAGCAGAAGCCGGTTAGGAAGATCGGTCAAGCTGTCGAAATACGCACGATATTTGATTTCTTCCTCCATCTGTTTCCGCTGCGTAATATCCTTGAAGGTAACCACTTCCCCGACAATTTCGTCGCCTTCCCTAATGGAGGAGATCACATATTCAACCGGAAAGACAGAGCTGTCTTTTCTGCAAAACTTCTCATCCTGATAATGCCGGTTCCAATTGCCGTCGATCCCGGTCGGCGGATCCTGGCCGGTCACGATGATGCAGCAATCCTGTCCGATCAGCTCTTGGCTCGAATCGTAGCCTAACATGGCAATGCCGGCCGGATTACAGAATGTAATCTTCCGCTCCAGATCCAAACCGAAGATGCCCTCGCCGGCCGAGTTGAGGATCAGCTCCTTCTCTCGGCTGAGCTGCCGCAGCTCCGTAACGACGCGTTCAAGCTCCTTGTTCTTCACCGTCACTTCGGAGGTTCTCTCTTTGATGATGATTTCTTGCTTCTCCATGTAGAGCAGGTTCGATAACGTCGAAGCCGTCGCATCGACGATCGACTGGCCGAGCTGAATCGTCGCTTCCGAGAAGATAAAGCTGCCTTCCTCCAAATTGACGACCGGAATAACGCCGAGTACCTCGCCCATCGAGACGATCGGCAGCACCAGCATCCCCTTCATGCCGAAATTACGGCATACTTCATGGTTAGGCCGGTCATCCGCGAAGACATCCGGAATCAGTACCGCCTTCTTCGTCCGGATGACCTCTTGGATTACCGGGTCATTACTCTCGTCGATTCGGATTTTGCTGTGGGCTTCGATCCAGTCCTCTTCGGTCCAGTCGCTGTTCTTGCTCAGCTTCGCCGGTCGAATATGGCTCTCCGTAATCGGATCCAAGAGATGGACGCCGATATTGTAATTATCGAGCACCTTGCCTAAGTAGAAGAAACAGCTGTCCAGGCTCTCCTGCATCGTCGAGCACATCGCCAAATCTCGTGTCACATCAAGGAGGAGCTGCTTCTCGGAAATAAGATTTTCTTTATGCGTTAAGTTCTTGGCGTTCTGAATCGCGACAGCCGCCATATTCACATAAGCTTCAACCGTTTGAATTTCGGAGTGGGTCAAGTTCATCGGGATCCCATAGTCGAATAAAAATACAAGACCAAACAATTCTTGCTCGAACGAAATGGGGAGTACCAGCAGCGACTTAATTTGAAATCCTTGCACCGCTCGCGGGTCAGGACGCGTGTCCTTGGAAGTATCGGGGATATAGATCGTTTTTTTCGTTTCAATGACTTCTTTGGCGAGCAGGTCCATCTCGGTATCGATGACATGCATATCGATGGTCCAGCCGTTGATAACGCTCGGCTTGCCGACATAACCCCGGAATGTGCCGTCCTCCTGAGGCAAGTAGATGCCTACCGAATTACAGCGTACAATCTCCTCGGAAATCGCCGTTGTTACATGCTCCAACACTTCACGCAGCTCGAGCTTCGTATTAATCAATTTCGTTAAATTCGCAAGCCGAGAATATCTCATTTGTTCTTTTAACATACATCGATCCCCATTCCCCTAGTTTCTAGAACACCCGATGGTATGCGTAATTAATCTATTAGTATAAAAATACTATGGAAGCCTTACAAATTTCTACACAAAATTGTGAAAACGCCTTCAAAAACCGATATTTATTTAAAAAAAGTTAGGAAAAATGGCCTAAACTGTCATTTCAGGTCCGAACGTGGTCACAAGCTTGTAACAACTGTCGGTTTCGGCATAAAAAAGGACCGAATCCGCCGCCTGGCAAATTCGGTCTTTGGGTAGGTTTCATAGCACGGGCAGCAGCACTCGGCTCGGATATTCAGCCGAATGATAAATCGTCTGCTTCACGATTACCGGCTGCGGATCGTCGTAGGGATTTAGTCCGGTATTCGTGTTCGGGAATGCAACGAGCTTGCTCGAAGACGTAATCGTGAATCGAATGCGATGGCCCGCTTGAAACGTATGCGCGATGTTTTGCAGGAAGATGGAATACTTCTCCACCTTGCCCGGCGTAAGCAGCTCCGGTTCATCGAAGCCATGGCGATACTTGGCTCTCACGATATAGTTGGACAGCCGGATGGAATTCCCCTTCTCGTCCACGTCGCTCAGCGTCACCACCCAATCCGTATCGACGCCGGTGCTCGCCGCATACAGCTCACAGGATAACTCGCCGGCAACGGTCAGCTCCTCCGTCAAAGCATCGCCGGTGTAAACAAGGATATCGCTGCGCAGCTCATGCTTGCGCATGTTCTCCGGCTCACGTTCCCCGCTGTCCGCAACAGGTTCATCCGGGTTGTATAAATACGAATCCGGCTCCGACTGAGCTGCAGATGCCGGTGCGGCTCCCAATACACCGTCACCGAGACTCGAATTCGCTCGGCCGCCGCTGCCCAGGTAGAAGCTTCGCACTTCCGCTTCAACAGGCGTCCAGTCCTCGGAGGTCCGCCATTCATTGGCTCCGACCAAATAGTAAGCGGCTCTCGGCTCCTGATCGATGCCGTTGTTCACGCCCTTAAGGAACCGATCGAACCAGCGAAGTACGTTCACATCATAATCGTACACGACGGCATCGTTGCTGAAGCTTACGCCCATAAGATCCCGGGCTCGGTTAGGACCATGCTCCCATGGCCCTAGCCACAGCTTGCGGTTAGGCACATCATGCTCTGTCAGCATGCGCCATGTTTCCGAGACGCCCGCACTATCGCCGTCGTACCAACCGGAGATGACGAACATCGGCGCCTTGACCTGATCGCCTCGTTCGGAGAACGTGCAGTTCCGCCAGAAATCATCGTACTCCGGATGCTCGCTCCACAAGTCCCAAGGCCCGGACGCTCGTCCGATCATCTGCTGCGGAATGTCGCGGATCGGCCTCGCATCGACAGCCTTCTCCGGATTCACCGTGATGCCCGCGAAGATATTAAAGTCCGTCCGCGTCCCGACCGACTGCGCTAACGTCCAGCAGAGCAGCGGCCATGAGCAAACGGTGCCGCCCTTACGCACCGTATCCACGAACGGCGAGCCTACGTTAACCTCGTTAACGACCGCCTTCAGGTTCGGATGGCCGCTGGTTGCGGCAGCCGTCACGACATAACCGAGGTACGACGCTCCCCACATCCCCACGTTACCGTCCGACCAAGGCTGCGCAATAATCCAATCAATCGTATCGGAGCTGTCATCCCGCTCATAGTAGAACGGCACGAGCTCCCCTTCGGAGTCTGCCCGGCCGCGGACATCCTGATTGACGACGGCATAGCCTTTGTTCGCCCAGCGTTTCAGCTGATCCTTCTTCATATGGCGGTCATAGCAGGTTCTGATCAGAATCGTCGGCAGCTTCGTCCCGGGCTCGATTCCCTCAGGAAGATACACATCGGTCGCAAGACGAACGCCGTCCCGCATCGGGATTAAATCTGTTCCCAGCTCCTGAATGCCATACCGTGCCTGCGATAACATCGGCGAGCCGTAGACAACGAGCGGAGTCAGCGCTTCATATCCTTCGGCAACGAGGATTTCCATCCCGTACCGGTTCGGCGCCACGAAGCCGATGACGCGTCCATCCACGGTCACCACATCCAGTGCCGTGTCCAGTCTCCGCGCCCAAACTTGCGAAGTTACTTCACGGTCCTCCACGTTAGCGGTATAGCGAATATGCTTATGATACACATCTCCGTTTGCGAGCTTAACCTCTTCCCCGCTCCAAGCCGCTTCCTCGTACTGATCAAGGAACTGCCGGATACGCTGCAAGGGCAGCATGTAGGGTGCCTGCTCGGATAATACATTTTCCTGCATTTGCGTCCGCCGCCGGGCATCTACCTTGGCGTGCATAACCTTGTCCGCCGCAAATCGAATCCGTCCCTCGTACACACCTGCACAATAGAGCTTAAACGTTGTTTCTTGAAGTATTTTGCTGATATTCATCTCGCTGCCCCCTATCCCCATACCTGCTCGAACACACGCAGCCAATTGCCGCCCATAATCTTCGCGATCTCTTCGTTCCGATAACCCCTTGCAATCAACCCCCGCGTGAAGTTGATAAAATAGCTGTACTTCTCCAGCCCCTTCACCGTCTCCGTGGAAGGTCCGTCTCCCTTAGCAAAACCAAGCATCGGCGCCACATGCTCCTTGAAATGGACAAGCGCCCATTCCACATCGCTCATCGGCCAATCGGTTCCGATGCCGACATGATCGACGCCAACGAGTCGCACGATGTAGTCGATATGGTCCAGCACATGCTCCATCGTCGTATCCTTCGGATCGCCGTGTACGAACCAAGGCATGGCGAACACGCCGATAACGCCGCCTGTTGCGGCAATCGCCTTTATTTCCTCATCGCTTTTGCAGCGCGCATGGCCGTAGATCGCCTCGGCTCCGGTATGCGAAGCAATCACCGGATGAACGGAAATGCCGCACGCATCAAGCGTCGTTTGTTTGCCGCAGTGACTTGTGTCGACGATGATGCCAAGGTCGTTCATCCGGCCGATGAAACGCTCGCCGAATTTGCTCACGCCTCCGTCCGCCGGCTCCATGCAGCCCGAAGCCACATAGTTCTGATTGTTGTACGTCAGTTGAAGAATTCGGAGGCCGAAGTGATGCAGCGTGTCCAGCAAATCCAGGTTTTTGCCCAGGCCATCGTTCTCCTGCGCCGTCACAATGCCGGCTTTCCGGCCGCTGCGCTTGGCTTCGCGGATATCTCCGGCCGTCAGCGCTTTATCGAGCCATTCCACGGCATCGAACTGGCGCTGCACTTCGCCCATGCTCGTGACGACGCTCTCCGGGCTCGACAGATCGAGCTCTCTGTTGCCTGCCGTAATGCCGGAACGGTACCATTCCTCTTTGAACTCCGCAAGCTCCCCGCGGGCGATCATGCCTTTAATGAGTTTAGCCGGCATCATGCTGTATTCCATCGGTTGGTCCCTATAGGGCTCGCATTGTTCCCGCAAATGATCGGATACATGCGCCGGTATCGCCTTTGGCGACAGCGGCCCCTGGAACAGCAGGTCAATGATGATGATTTGCTCGTGAAGCTGCTTCGCCCGTTCCTCTTCTTCCCCCGATAACGGGAAAGGGTATACTCCCTCTGGTTGCAGATTCATGCTGAATTCCCTCTCCTAAAAGTCAATTTGCGTGCCTTTATGTAAACGAATGGCTTCTTTCAAAATAAACCCGGCTGCCGCCAAATCCTCGCTCGCGAGTCCAAGCGCTTTGAAGAGCGTAATCGCTTGTTCCGAGCTTCGCCCCTGCCTGCTGCCTGTCAGCAGCTCGCCAAGCTCGCCTCGAATATGCGTTTCCGTAATCACGCCTTCCGCGAGCGGAATGAGATAATCGCCTGCTTCGTTAACCGCCGATTCCCTGCGATCGACATGCAGCTCTGCACGCCGCACGAGCTCGGAGTCCAGCTCCCTGTCCTTCGCTCGGCATGCCCCAACCGCGTTGACATGCGCGCCTGCTCGGATCCATTCGCCGTGGACAACAGGCGTCGTCGACGCTGTAACGGTACAAATGATATCGGCCTCTGCCACAGCCTGCTCCGCAGTTGGCATCGCTTCAACGATAATGCTGGCTCCTCCTCCGTAGCGCTGCTCGGTTTCCAGCTTAAGCTGCGCCGCATGCGCCGGATTCGGGCCCCAGATCGTAATGCGCCGGATCGGCCGCACAAGCAGCATCGCTTCAATATGGCTGCGCGCCTGCTCCCCCGTCCCGATCACCGCGAGCGTTGCCGCATCTTCGCGCGCGAGCAGCTTCGTCGCGACTGCGCTGACCGCCGCCGTACGGATGGCCGTAATCTGCCTGCCGTCCACGATGGCTTCGAGCCCTCCCGTACCCGCATTGAACAGCGATACGAACCCTTGATGCGAGGGCAATCGCTTGGCATGATTGTCGGGGAATACGGTAATGATTTTGGCGCCAACCTTCTCCTCCCGCTTCAAGTAAGCAGGCATCAGCCCCATCAAATTGCCCCCGCGCACAGGAACAACGCTCCTTAAGGATTGGACCGCTTGTCCGGTTGCCAGGTCCGCCAGTACTTCCTCCATAATGCCGATACAATCCTGCATCGTCAGCAGTTCTTTGACTTCATTCTGTGTAATGACCAACATGCGATTCACCTGTTTCTGTATTTGCTCGTTCCAGTATAGCAGAATCTGTGTTACCTTTACTCGGACTCCGGCACCATGAGCCCCTGCAGCTCGCTGCCGGGCATTGTTTATACTTTTTTTAGAACTGGTTTATGGAATATTTACGGGTAGATACTACAATGAAATGGAAGGAGGCTGCCACGCCATGTCCATCCGAACGAAATTGCTTTTCTCCTATATTGCGATGATTGTTGTTCCGGTTCTGCTGCTTGGCATTACGGTTACCTTAGCGGCGAATGTCTTCAAGCAGGACATGACTTCCCAAACCGGTCAAGCAGATCATCATAGTCGTCATGTACCGTTTGCCGAAATCCGCGACTTGTTCAGCGGACGCAGCGAGATCGCTTCCGGTTTGCGGTTCGTGGCTCAGCATGATCCGAAGCTGCTCAGCGATCCTGCTTTCCTCGCTTCGACGGAGTCGGAGCTCGCCAAAGTAGACGCCGGCATGATCATCCTTGTCGATAAAGCCGAAGCTCCGGCCTACGCATCTCCGGGGTTCTCAGCCGAGGAAGTTATCGCCCAATTGCGAGGCGACAACGCCGATGACAACGGGCATCGACGCTACGATCACCCGGGGCCGCCGAGAGGCAATAGCCTTGATCAAATCGACTATACGCTCCCTGGCGGCAAATCCGCTTCAATCATTATCGTGTCCGATATGGAACCGGTCGCGAGCTTCTTCAAGCGGTTTATCCCAACCGTACTGCTGGCATTGCTTCTTGCACTCGTGCTGACGAACGGCGTTCTTACCTTCTTCGTCTCCCGCAGCATTATTAAGCCGCTGCATGCCCTGCGTGATGCCGCGGGGCAGATCCGCGAAGGCCGGCTGGACCATGCCATTCATCTGCAGCGCAAGGATGAAATCGGACAGCTTGGATCGGCTTTCGAGGAGATGCGCATTCGGTTGAAAGGTTCGATTAACGCGCAGCTGCAGCTGGAACAGAGCCGCAAGGAGCTGCTTGCGAACATTTCCCATGATCTGAAGACGCCCATTACGGCTATTCAAGGCTGCGTCGACTGCCTGCGCGGCGGGGTTGCCGATACGGAGGAGAAACGGAACAAATACATCGCTATGATCGGCGGCAAAACGACCGATATGAACCGGATGATCGAAGAGCTGCTGCTCTACTCGACGCTGGATATCGGGAAGCTGCCGTTCCGGTTCGAGACGCTGGACATCGCAGAGTACCTCAGCCTCACCGTCGAGGAGCTGAAGCTGGACCCTCGGCTTAGCGGAGCCGAGATCCGGTTCCGCAACAACGCGGCAGCAACAGGTGCAGGCGGCGACCCGCTGCTCGTTCGAGCAGACCGCGAGAAGCTGCATCGGGCGATCTTTAACGTCGTCAATAACAGCATTAAACATATGGACAAAACGCCGCGGGTACTGACGATTGAGATCGCCAGCCATGCGAGTCATGCCGCTACCGCAGCTATCGTCATCTCGGATAACGGGGCTGGCATTCCGGCCGAAGCGCTGCCCCATGTGTTCGACCAGTTCTACCGGGCAGAGTCGTCGCGCCGCCCGGATGCGGGCAGCAGCGGGCTTGGACTCGCGATTGTGAAGCAAATTATCGAAGAACATGGCGGTACCGTTGAAGCCGACAGCCGGGAGGGCGAAGGGACGGCAATCACCCTTCATCTCCCCGCCGTCCAGCGAGTAAAGTTATCATCCGAAGAAAGCGAGGAGCCGCTATGAATCGAACTCGAAAACGAATCTTGATTATCGAGGATGACCCTGTCATCGCCGAGGTGCAGAAGGACTACTTGGAAGCAAGCGGCTTCTCCGCAGACATCGCGGACCGCGGCGATCTTGGACTGGAAATGGCGCTTCGAGGGGATGGCTATGACCTCATCCTGCTCGACCTGATGCTGCCGCGCATGGATGGCTATGAGGTGTGCCGGCGCGTTCGGGAAGCGAGCAACATTCCTATCCTGATCGTCTCCGCGAAGAAAGAGGAAGTGGATAAGATCCGCGGATTCGGGTTCGGAGCCGACGATTATATCTTGAAACCTTTCGGGTTAGGCGAGCTTGTTGCACGGGTCAAAGCGCATGTGGCACGGTACGACCGGCTTGTGGGCAGCGGAGAGTGGCGCAAGGATGAGCTGCAGCTGCATAACATCCGCATCGACCGGCAATCCCGCCGCGTGTACGTCAACGATGAGGAAGTGCTTTTCACAGCCAAAGAGTACGATCTGCTGCTCTTCCTCGTCATGAATCCAAACCGGGTCTTCCGCAAAGAGGAACTGTTCGAGCGAATTTGGGGGCTGGACGCGCTTGGCGATCATGCCACGGTCACCGTTCATATCAGCAAGCTGCGGGAGAAGCTCGAACGCGATCCGTCCAAGCCGCGGTATGTCGAGACCGTTTGGGGTGTCGGCTACAGATTCAATCTATAACCATTAGAGGAGCTGCGTTACGTTGAAAAAGCTAACCTTGCAGGGACGCAGAATACTTCTGCTGCTGCATATTATTTTTGCCGCCATCATGCTTGGCATGCAGGCTGTGTTTATCATTCTGGCGCTGACTGCTTCCGTGACAAGCGATAGTACGGTGCTGCACGCTTGTTATTCCATCATGAATTTGCTTGCCTCAAGCAGCGTTCGCGCCTCCACCATTGGAGTGACCGTCACCGGCATTATGCTGTCCGTAATGACTTCGTGGAAGCTGTTCCGTTACAACTGGATCATTGCCAAGGAGGTGCTTACCTTGGTGTGCATCGGCGTCGGTATCTTCGGTTTGTATGAATGGACTTTGAAGGGGATCGAGCCGACAGCGCAAGCCGGACTTGGCGCATGGCAAACATCGGGTTTTACCGTCAATCACACGCTGCTTTGGATCGGCATTGCGGCGCAAACCGTTTCGCTCATCGTCATGTACATGTTATCGATATGGAAACCCGGCGGCGAACGGCGGCCATATCGCAAACCATTAAAGGAGGTTAAACAGACATGATCCGTTTATCCAAAATCATTTATTATGTACTAGCCTGGCTGTTCGGCATTTCGTTATTCACGCAGGTGTTTCTGGCCGGCCTCGCTGTCTTCGATAATGGCGATTGGTCCATGCACAAATCCTTCATTCACTACTTCGAGTTTGTTCCGATTGGGATGATCGTATTCGCCCTCATCGGCCGCATGGGCTGGAGAAGGGCTGTATTATCAGCCTTATTATATGTGTGCATCATCTTCCAATACATTTCCGTCAACCTAGATACACGCGCGATCGCCGCCATCCATCCCGTTACGGCACTCCTAATGCTTTGGGCCACGCTGACGATCATTCGCCGCTCTAACCCGTGGAAGCCAATTAGCGGATAGTGCCTCGCACAATAAGACGGTTGATACCCAACTACCTTCCCATTAGCCTATGTTAAATAAGCGTTTGCCTAATTAAGCGAGAACTTAATTAAGCGAACGCTTATTTAATGTCATGATTGAAACACTCACGCCTGAGCGGAACCTTGGTACCGCAGAATATCAAGCGCTTCTAGGATGACAACAACCGGTCGGCATTGAACTATCCTAACTATTTTAACTACCTAACTACCCCAACTACCTTTCCAGCGAACCTCTTTATTTAAGTGCACACTTAATTAAGTACCTGCTAAATTAATGACATCATCGATACAACTACGAGCTACCCTAACTGCCTTTCCAACAATCCTCAATAATTAAATGTACACTTATTTAAGCACATGCTAAATTAATGACATGATTGATACAACCATTCAAGCCTTGGCGGAGCCCAGATGCAGAGATATTTTATATTTCATCCGTGACAAGGAACTGACCTCGAGTGCCATCGCATCGCATTTTTCCGTTTCGGCATCGGCTATTTCACAGCATCTTAAAGCACTGGAAGGCGCAGGCCTTGTTGTTGTAAGGCGCGCCGGCACCCAACGATTCTACGGTGTCAGGAGGGAAGGTTTTTCCGAATTGAAACAGTATCTCGAAAACTTCTGGGATGACAGTCTGCCATCGCCACATTAACTGCCGGAGTCCAATCGAAAAGTTGCTCGTTTAATCAACAAAGAGACACCGAATATCTCGGTGTCTCTTTTGTCATCTATAGGTTACAAAGTCTGGATTACCACTGCCAAGGCATTTTGACAGATGCGCCGACTCTTTCGTGTCTGAACAGGCTTTTCACAGCCGGTGATGCTTGGTCGTAGGCTTCTTGCGGAACGTGAATCGATCCGCCTGCACCGTACCAGTCGTTGTTGTAGATCAATGCGATGTTTGTGCGGTTCTCTTGCGTACGGTTTGGCGTACCGCGGTGCCACATGCGAATGTCACGGATAACAACCGAGCCCGCAGGCATGTAGACTTTCTCCGAGTACATGGATTTGGCTGCGCGCAGCATTTCGCCGTCGATCGAAGTATGCTTCGTGCTCTCAGGGTCAAGATGTGTTCCGCCCGGCCATACTTCAAGCGGTCCATTCTCTTCATGAACATCCACGAGCGGGATATTCATAACCAAGCTGTATGCCGGCAGCGCTACACCCAGTGTTGGGAACAGCGGCGGCACGTCGGAGTGTACGTTTTGATAATCGGAACCTGGGCAAGCTGTATCCGAAGCCAGATACGTACAACGAACGCCTTCGCCAAGAACGGCGTTGATAACAGGCATCGCAAATGCGTTTGCTACCATGTAATCATTTACAAATGGTTGTAAAAAAGGTAGATGCATCTGTGCGCGGTTCGTACCAGTGTTGTACCCGAATCTGTCGATGTATTCGTTGAAGATCGGAAGGAATGCATCCTTAATCTCTTGTACTTGCTCCTTGGACAAAACGCTTTCAAATCCGATATATCCGTTTTTGCGAATTTGCTCAATAGCTACCTCGATTGTTTCTTGCTCCGGTACACCAGTCAGCTTCTCTTGCTCAGTCAATTTCAACAACATATGAATCACTCCTCGTTTTCGATTTATGTCCTGATTATACGTTGCAGAATCCAAGGCGTATTGTATAATGGAATCGAAATTGTAAAAAAGTCAGAAAAAGTTGGTGATAATTTTGGCAGCAAACGATAACCTCCTTACCGGACTCGAAGAACTCATTGCCCTTATCGACTCGGAGTGGCCCTCCCTCGACCTACATTCCTATGGCTTGTGGCGGAACCATGGCTGGGATGGCGTCGGCCATAGCTTCGAGCTGAATTACTATATACAAGGCAGTAATTTGATTCGTCAGGATCAAGCGAAGGTCGAAGTGAAGCAGGGCGATCTGCTTTTCCTGCCGGATACGATTCGCAAGAGCAGCTGTGATGACGGCAGCTTCAGAGTGTTCTTCTTATCGTTCTGGTTTAAGGACGACGCGTTAAACACACGGCTGCGCCAGATTTACAAGACAATCGCCCGTGATTCCCATCCGCTTGCGGTGCCGGGACTGGAGGATGATTTTGTCGCGCTCATTACGGAGCTGCGCTCCGGCCTGCGTTCCCCGCATCTGCTGAAGCATCTGTTCATTCATATTTTGGTGAAAATTTACCGCGCCGTTCATATTTATCATGGCACGCGGCCCAAGCATAATAAGCATGAGCAGATGATTGGAGAAATCATTAAGGAGCTTAATGAGAATTACGGTTCCGATATTTCATTGGCTGATATCGCCGCAACCTATTCGCTGAACGAACGGTACTTGAATCATATTTTCAAAGGGGCAACGGGCATTCCGCTTGGACGGTATTTGATGAAAATTCGCATTGAGCAAGCCAAACGGCTGTTACGCACCACCCATCTGCAAATTACCGATATCGCGATGGATACCGGTTTTTTCGACGCGGCACACTTCTGCAAATCCTTCAAGAAACATACCGATTATACGCCGGCCGAGTATAAAGCGCGCATGGAATAAGCGGTGAGCTTGAATCCGTGAGGCTTGTATGTCACAATCTTCTGTAGGACTATACCTATTCGCAAATTAGGAGGATGAAACGAATGAGAACGATGAAGCTCGGAAGCAGCTCCCTTGAGGTGCCGGTTCTTGCTGTAGGGTGTATGCGCATTAATGGGCTAGAGAAAGCCGAGGCGGAACGATTCGTCCAAACCTCGCTTGAACACGGGGCGAACTTCTTTGACCATGCCGATATTTACGGAGGCGGCAAGTGCGAGGAAATCTTCGCGGACGCCATACATATGAATGACGATGTGCGGGAGAAAATCATCCTGCAATCCAAATGCGGCATTCGCAGCGGCACGTTCGACTTCTCGAAAGAGCATATCCTTGACTCTGTAGATGCCATCTTAAAACGTCTCAGAACTGATTACCTCGACATTCTGCTGCTGCACCGTCCGGATGCGCTGGTTGAGCCGCATGAAGTAGCAGAAGCTTTCGATAAACTGGAGAGCTCAGGCAAGGTTCGCCACTTCGGCGTATCCAACCAGAATCCCATGCAAATTCAACTGCTCAAAAAAGCAGTGAAGCAGCCGCTTGTTGCGAACCAGCTGCAGCTGAGCATTACGAATGCCAACATGATCTCGAACGGCATCAACGTCAACATGACGGTCGATTCGTCCATCAACCGCGACGGCAGCATTCTGGATTACTGCCGCCTGAACGACATTACGATTCAACCTTGGTCGCCATTCCAATACGGTTTCTTCGAAGGCGTATTCCTGGGCAGCGAGAAGTTCCCTGAGCTGAACAAAGTCATCGATGAAGTCGCAGCTAAATATGAAGTGAGCAACACTACGATCGCGATTGCATGGCTGCTTCGCCATCCGGCACAAATGCAGCCGGTCACAGGCACCATGAACATCGAGCGGATTCTCGATTGCATCAAAGCAAGCGAAGTCCACCTGACACGTGAAGAATGGTACGCCATCTACCGCGCGGCAGGCAATATTTTGCCATAAGCATAACAAAAGGAGCTGAGAGGTCCGATCATTCGGACTTCCCGGCTCCTTTTTCTTTAATTCCGCAGCCCCCACAGCTCCTCGAACTTATCCGGGTCCATGCCGGAGCGTTCATTGCGGTTCAGCGCATCCAGCCGCTCCATGTCGCCCAGCGACAATTCGAAGCCGAAGATATCGGCATTCTCGTAGATCCTCTCCGCCTTTGCCGATTTCGGAATCGTCACGACGCCGTTCTGCAAATCCCAGCGCAGCACGATCTGCGCACCGGTACGCCCGTACTTCCCGGCCAGCTCTTGAACGAGCGGCTCTTCCAGCAATCGGCCCAGCATTAGCGGGCTCCAAGCAACGAGCTGAATCCCTTTGCCATTGCAGTAGCCCTGCAGTTCCTTCTGCGTCAGGCGCGGATGATATTCCACTTGGTTGACCGCGGGCACCACACTGCACGCTGCAAGCAGCGTATCCAGATGCCTTATCTGAAAATTGCTGACGCCAATTGCTCTTACTTTGCCTTCGGCATATAACTTCTCCATCGCACGCCATGTTTCCATATAATGAGCACTCACCGGCCAGTGGATCAGGTAGAGATCGATGTAGTCCATACCGAGCTCATCCAGCGACTTATCGAACGCCTTCAGCGTAGCGTCGTAGCCTTGATTGGCGTTATCCACCTTGGTCGTGACGAATATCTCTTCTCTTGGCACCCCGCTCGCCCTAACCGCTCTGCCGACACCTTGCTCATTACGGTATGCCGCTGCCGTATCGATGCTTCGATAGCCCGCTTCAATCGCCGTACGCACCGCATGCTCCACATGTGCGCCATCTTCCGGTCTGCCCTGCCATACACCGAGTCCAAGCCATGGCATAACAACGCCATTATTCAGCGTGACACCGCTCGAAATGGTTTTCGTCATCCTGCACCTCTCCTCTACATCCGACTCATTCTCCCCCATCATAGGACAGCGCATGCCGGTTGTCAGCACCGAAAACCAAAAAATCCACAACCGCATCTTCCGGTTGTGGATTTCATTTCATTACGCTTCAAGCGAATGCACGGGCAAATGCTCCCGGCTCACAATTGCCTTCCTCGTCCAAACCCCGCTCTTCCATCTGGCCAGCATCAGCAATCCGCGCACCCATTCATCCACTGCGAACGAAATCCATACGCCGATTAATCCCATCTCCAAATGAATGCCGAGGTAGTAGGATAACGGTACGCAAATCCCCCACATGGAGCAGACACCCATGAGGACCGGGAACTTCGCATCCCCCGCCGCACGCAGCGAGTTGATCACGACAATGTTAAACACTCGGCCCGGTTCCAAAATAATCGAGAGCAGGAGGATACTCGCCCCGACCGCGATGACCTTCGGATCATCCGTGAACAACCCGACCAGCTGATAGCGGAACAGCGCCGCGATGCCGACGATTACGGCTGTCAGCAGAATGCTGATCCGCAAGCTTCGCAGCAGCCGGAAGTAGGCGGCTTTCTTCTCACCGGCCCCGACCATATGCCCGACGATAATTTCCGTCCCCATGCCAATCGCCATCGACAACGCCATGAAGTAGGCGCTGATATTGTAGACATACACATGGGCGCTGAGCGCCTGTTGGCCAATGATATTGATAAAGCCCATAATCATCATCATCTGCGACTGCCAGGCCAGATGCTCGCCGGCAGACGGCAATCCGATCCCGAGTATTTTCTTCATGTACAGCTTATCGAAGGAGATATAGTCTCGGAGCCTGATGGGGCTCGGCGTTTTGCGATACAAGAGGATAACCAATACGATAAGGCCGAGAATTCGGCTGCCGATCGTGGATACAGCCGCGCCGGTCACGCCCCATTCCGGGAATCCAAGGTTCCCGAAGATAAGCAGGTAGTTACCCGCGACATGAATCAAATTCACGCCGAGCGTCACATACATAACGTCCCGTGTATTGCCGTTTGATCGAATAATGGACGAAACCGCGTACGACATCGCCTCAATCCATATAAATCCGCCAATCAGCTTCAAATAAGTACTCGCGATCGCAATTTGCGAGGGGTCGAGATGCAGCAGCCGCATGCCCGGTTCGCTGAAGCAGACAACGATGACGCTGACAATAACGCCGAAGATCAAATTCATCATAATGGCTAACGCGGAGATACGGCTGGCCGTTGCTTTTTGCCCCGCCCCCAAGTACTGCGTAACCGCGACGCTCGTTCCAATCGCGACGAATCCGAACATCATAATACAGAACATAATAATTTCATTGGCAAATCCGACAGCTCCCGCCACTTTATCCGAGATCCGGCTGAGCATGAAGACATCGGCAGTCCCGAGCATCATACGCAGAACCGAATCCACCAGAATCGGCCATGACAGGGCAAAGAGGCTCAGCTTCTTCCAGGAAGGTACAGCATCGTTTTTAATCAAAGGGTCTATCTCCTATCACTTATCCATCTCATCTCTCTATACCAATCGTTATTATCCCACCTCCACCTGACCCTGTCTATGCCAAAAGACCTCCAATCCCGTATCGAGTTGGAGGTCCTTCAATGTATATCCGCTTCAGCACCGTTCAGTTTATGCCTGCATCCATGCTTTCATAACCGGCATTAACCGTTTGGCGTCTTCATAGCCTTCCTTGTACAGAGCGTCCAGCTTAGCCGGATCGCGCTCCATCCGACCTACCGTCAGCTTCTGCTGGGGCCGAATGACGAAGAGATTGCCTTTACGCTCCTGCTCGTCAATATAAGCTAACGTATCGTTGTAGATTTCATGACGGCGAAGCATGACTTTGACAAACTCAGGGTATTTCCTATAAGCCCGTCGTACGAGCCAGCCGAAACGGTTGCGTGATTTGCGGTAACCCGTATCTCGGGTCAATACGATTACGTTGCGCTTGAAGCCATCGCTCTCTGCTTTGCGAAGGGGAATCGGATCCGAGATCCCGCCATCCAGCAGGTTTCGGCCGTTATATTCCACAATCGGCGCGATAAACGGAAGCGAGCTCGATGCGCGAATGATCTTCAGCAGATCAAAGCCGGGATCATCGCGGTGATAGAAAATCGTCTCCCCGGTATCGCAATCGGTCGTACCAATAACGAACTGCTCCTTACTCGCTTCGAAAGCTTGATAATCGAATGGAACAATAACGTTCGGGAGCTCATCGAAAATAAAATCCATGCCGAACAGCTCGCCCTTGCTGAAATAATTTTTCCAAGAGATATAGCGCGGATCCGTGACCCAACCTACATTGACTTCGCGATTGCGGCCCAGCTGTCTCGATAAGTAACTTGCCGCCATGCAGGCTCCGGCCGATACGCCGATCGTATAGGGAAAGTACATGTCCTGTTCTGTAAAATAGTCCAGCACGCCGGCCGTATAGATGCCCCGCATGCCTCCGCCTTCCAGCACTAAACCGATGGATGAATCCATGATCAAACTCCTTTACCCTGTCTTTCCGTGTCCGCTACCTTCATTGTACCGATCGCTTTACGGGAGAGTCAATTTTACGACAAACAAGAGCCGACCTGGTGCGGCCGACTTTCTTACGCAAACTATTCATATCAACTGGCAATGTCTCTGGATTCGACTGCTGCCGGTTTGTTTCGGAACATGGCTGATAATTGGTGACCGAACTTACGCTCCAGTACCTCCGCCAACACAAGAGAGCCCATTAATCCAAGCAGCGCCGCGCATACCGATATCGGAATTGCCCATAGATGCGGAGAATGCGAGAAGAAAGGAATCAGTGCAACTGCAGCAATCGGCGGTGCATTCCAATTGAATTTACGGATCAACCAAATGATAATGACGGCATTCACAAATAGAGTGAGCGAGCTCGGGTAGAGATAGAACAGAATCGTGCCTATTAAAGCCGAAACAACAGCGCCAAAGGTGATCTTACCCAGCTCCGACATCAGATAAGTACGAGAGAGAAATAAGAAGCTAAAGGCGCCGATCGTCGGGAAAAACAGCGTATCCAGGAACGAAACATGCAGCGAGAGCCAGTAGAGCAGCACGACATACAAACAAATAGCTAAAGATTTCACATTCATTAGGTCGTTAAGGCCTCCTAATCGAATTTACACCCTTTTTATTATAACGACCTGTCCCGCAAAAATCATCCGAAAAATAGCCGTTTAATCCTACCCGATAACTAGGTTTTGGTGTATAATGAGAATACTGATTCGACTTACAAGGAGGGCCTTGAGATGAGTAACCAACCGCTTCTCCCTACGTATGAATGCGTAGACGATGTTCCTTTGCACCGTGTTCGCGGCAACCAGCTTGGGATTTTGCTTAGCGTTATTCTTAGTGTTAGTACAGGGCAGCTGTGGATATTGGCTCTTCCCCTGGTCGTCCAACTGATTAGCCGCACTTATGGAGTGAACTATAATCTGTTTGTTCGTCTATTCGCCCCATTATTCCCCGCCAGCGCTCGGACGGAAAGCCGTGAGCTGCTCCGCTTCAACAATTTGCTGGCGATTCTATTCCTCGCTGTCGCACTAATTGCCTATGCTCTCGGGTTCCTGACTGTAGCCTATGTCGCGCTTGGCATGCTCACCGTAGCCGTTGTGCTTGCGCTATGCGGATTTTGCCTCGGCTGCTTCATGTACTTCCACTGGAAACAATATCGCTTGAGACGGAAAATATCGTAATGATTAGAGACCGACCTTAACTTAAGGCCGGTTTTTTTTGTGAGCGATGCGAGTGTTGCGCGATTAGCTGGGGATAATAGCGGATATGAGAAACAAAATTCTTCTATGCGTTGTGTTGATTATGGCTGTGGTGCTGAATCAGACCTCCCCTACTCAGGCTGCTGCTCCGAATAAACCGTCGGTAGATTCCAAAGAGCTGCAGCTGCAGGACATGTTAGTGCTGCTCCTGCTGCCTGATATGACGGCTAAGCTTGCCGAGGTTTATGCCAAAGATCTCGTTGCAGGGCCTGATCTCTTTCCCTATATGGTCGATGTCACGCATGTTGAGCGAATCAAAGGATTTCGAGGGTTCATGTTTCATATCACCCTTCATGTCTACCCGACTGTAGGACCGCATATTTCGGTCGGCGAAGATCTGATGACGTACCAAATTTCCGCCGAGCCCAACATAAAGCTCATCCGCCTCGTACACCTGAAAGGCCCTGATCGGACTAACTTTCCGCCTAATTATCTGGACCTGTTGAGATAGAACAGCCCGCCCCATTACGTGAATGGGGCGGGCTGTTTAGCTGTTGGATGAATGCTTCGGCGACCGGAGGCCGCTACAAACCAATCTCCCAGATGAATGCTGCGGCGACCGGAAGTCGCCGCAAACCAATCATCTTCTATGTTTCGATAAGAAAACATGCTCTCTCTTCTGAACGGCTTTCTCCCGATCCTGCATGATGTCATCTTTCAGTTTCGAGACACATTTCGCGCAGAGCTTTCCTTGGCGCGTAGGCTCTGAACAAAGATCGCACGCATCGGATAAGTTCGGATAATCGAATAGTTTAAGCTTGCCCTTGCGGATATACGAGCGAATCTGCTGCACAGGAACAGAAGCCTGTTCAGCTAATTGCTCATTGGTAAGCTGGCGGTTGCGCCTTAACACTTGCTCAATCGAAGTAATTTGTCCATCTTCCTCGGTTGTGCAGGCTGCGCATAAATTACGCAGATTCTTCTGAAATACTCTTCCGCAGTTGGGGCAATGTGCCACGTTTAGTTCTACAGCCATATCATAACCTCGCTAGTCATGGTTCTTATGAACTAATGATAGCATGGAGCATGGAAAAATTCACTAGATTTCATAGCAGAGATTGTGAGGAAGACAAATTGCAATATTTCACTCGAATACCGGAAATTCATTCACTTAAGCGATTGGAGTAGCTCCGAGCTGCCCGCGGATCACTCGGATCGGTTGTTCCCGTTCCATTGCCCCTATCCAATGGGCTGAACTTCGTCTAAAATGACAGTGAACCAACTCGGACTACCATTATTTTGAAAAGGAGCGCATGTTCATGAAAGTCGTAGTATTGGGTTGCGGCACAATGGGATACGTACACGCCGCCGCATTCAGCCGGATGCCCGGCGTCACGCTCGTCGCTGTGTGCGATATTGACGGAGAACGCGCGGAACGCGTCGCTTCTTCTCTTGAAACAGCTTACTATACCTCGTTCGAGGAAATGATGGACGCCGTCGATGCGGACGTCGTCTCGGTTGCTTTGCCTACTCCTTTCCACAAGGAATACGTGCTGAAGGTCGCTGCACTAGGCAAACATGTCATCTGTGAGAAACCGATCGCGCCTGCAGCCGAGGATGCGGATGAGATGATCGCGGCTTGCCGTGCGAAAGGCGTTCGCTTGTTTGTTGGTCATGTCGTTCGTTTCTTCCCTGAATACGTGGATCTGAGTAAGCGTATCGGGTCCGGAGCCATCGGTACCGTCGGCGTCGCTCATGCGAAACGGATCGGTTCCCATCCCGGCGAACACTCGCCTTGGTATGCGGATAAAGAAGCAAGCGGCGGCGTTATCATGGATCTCATGATTCACGATATCGACTACATGCGATCCCTCTTCGGAGATGTGAAATCGGTTTATGCCCTAAACCGGACAGAGCCTTCCGTTGATTATGCGCTTGTTACTCTGCGGTTTCACAATCATTCCGCTATCGTCCATCTTGAAGCTCATTGGGGATATCCGGGCGCATTCACGACAGCCGTGGATTTCGCCGGCACTTCGGGTGTTCTCCAATACGACAGCAGCGCTACCAAGTCGCTGCAAGTCCGCCGCACGGAAGCGGCAGCTGCCGAGAAATCGGTACAGGTGCCGCAAAGCCCTTCCTATCGCGATCCGTATTTTATCGAGCTGGCTCACTTTATCGACTGCATTCGCAGTGGAGCTGAACCGATCGTATCGGCTGAAGATGCGAAGAAAGCCGTTGAGGTTGCACGGGCTGCCATGGAATCGGCTACTACCGGACAATTGATCCGCCTACAATCGACTACCGGGGAGGCACGCTAATATGACGACGACCAGATCCATCTCGGTTGGCTTGCTTAGCTTTGCCCATGGTCATGCCCACAGCTACACAGGTGAGCTGCTCCGTCGCTCCGACGTGACCATCGCCGGTTTCTGGGACGATAATCAAGACCGCGCGAACGCAATCGCGGCGCAATATGGCTTCCGCCATTATGAATCCTTGCAGGAGCTGCTCGCTGCCAGCATCGATGCCGTCATTATTTGCTCGGAGAACGCGAAGCATGCCGATCTGACGCTTGCCGCTGCAACTGCTAAGAAACATGTTATGTGCGAGAAACCGCTCGGCATCTCCGTGGAGGAGATGGAGCTTATGATTCAAGCTTGCGCCGTGAACGGCGTTCAGCTTATGACGGCCTTCCCTTGCCGGTACATCCCCGCTGTCGTGGAAGCGAAGAAATCGATCGACCGCGGCGATATCGGAGAGATCGTGGCCATCAAGGGAACGAACCGCGGCTCTATGCCGGGCGATTGGTTCGTTGTGCCATCCGCTTCCGGCGGCGGCGCTGTGCTCGACCATACGGTGCATGTCATGGACCTGATGAACTGGTTCGTGCAGTCCGATGTCGTCGATGTATATGCGGAAGCGGCTACCCTGTTCCATCCGGAGCTTGAAGTCGAAGATGCCGGCATGGTGCATGTCCGCTTCGGCAATGGCGTCATTGCATCGCTGGACCCAAGCTGGTCCCGCTCCCGCTCGTTCCCGACATGGGGCGACGTCACGATGGAGATCATCGGTACGAAAGGGGTCATCAGCATCGATTCCTTTGCGCAGAAGAACGACCTGTACAGCAATAAAGAATCGAAAGCGCAATGGTTATACTGGGGCGACGATATGGACGCAGGTCTCGTGGACGCCTTCATCAGCGCGATTCACAGCGGCTCTGCCGTGCCGATCACCGGTGAAGACGGCTTGAAATCCGCCAGAGTCGCGCTTGCTGCATTGGAATCGGCGAGACTCGAAGCGCCGGTTAAGCTTTAGTTTCAGTAGAATAGACGAACCCACAGTCCCTTCTGAGCTGCCCCCCATTGTTAGATCGTGTCTAACGTGGAAGCGGTTCAGATACGGCTGTGGGTTTTTGGCTTGGCATTCCAACCTTTAGCCGCGTACAGCAGCTGCTCCTTACGCTCGTTGGCCACCGCGCTTTTCGCGGGGTTGTGTCGCTCCCCAGCAACTCATCCGCAGCCGTGGCGCGCTAACGAATCCTACAGGTCTTATTTATGCGAAAACTGCTGCTTATTTTAACCGCTTCATTTCGCCCAAATAAGACCGGTGTGGTTCGTTACAGCGAATACCCACATACCATGACAATGAGCACCACCTATGCTGTAAACGCGGAAAGGATGCGAAGCCTCCTATGGAATTTAAGCTCGCTGCTGTCGGTGATATTTTGATGATTGGGCCGATTCTGCGGTCTGCCAAACAGCAGGGGGATCGCTATGCATTCGAGCCCCTATTCCAGAAGGTTGCCCCTTACCTTAAGCAAGCGGACCTGGTCATCGGCAATCTGGAAACGCCGCTCGCCGGCAGAGAGACTGCCTATACGCGAGCGAATGCGACCACGGGCTTCTCCATGTTCAACTGTCCGGATGAGCTCGCTCCGGCCCTCAGGTCCGCAGGGTTCGGCGTCTTAACGACGGCCAACAACCACTGCATGGACCGCGGCAAGAAGGGGCTGATCCGAACCCTTCAAGTACTAAACGACAACGGCCTGGCACATACCGGCACCTACGCTTCCGACCCCGGAGCCGACAACCATATCATCGTCGAAGTGAAAGGCCTGAAAGTCGGCATCGCCAACTATTCCAAAGGAACCAACAACATTGCCCTGCCCGCCGGCGAAGCATGGCGGGTAAACACCGTTACTCCCGCCACCTACGGCAAAATAGCCGCACATATCCGCAGACTCGCGGAGCAGGTCGATGTCGTCATCGTCTGCCTGCATATCGGCAAAGAATGCCGCCATGTGCCGCTCAAGCAATCGCGTGAACTCGTGAACCTGCTGCTCGCAAACGGCGCGCATATCATACTCGGCCACCACCCGCACGTTCTTCAGCCGGCTTTTCATACCAAAGACGATAAATTCGCCATTTACTCGCTTGGCAACTTCGCCTCCACGCGCCTCTATAAGAACGCAGCCACCAAATGCGGCGCCATAGCCCAACTAACCGTAGTCAAAGACGATAGCGGCAAGGTGCGCGTGAAAGAAGTTACCTACGTCCCAACATGGGCAACCAAAATAGCAACGCCAAGCGGCATGAGCTATCGGGTGCTCCCGATCCCTCAGACCCTAAAGCAGCCAGAGCCCGGTCAACCCGCGGCCGATCGGCAGTTAATGCGCAAAGTGTGGAAGCAAATGTCCCCGCTGCTCGTTGAGAAGCACACCCTGCTCTAGTAGATCCGTCGGCTAATAAAGAAACCGCACCCCCAGCGGGATGCGGTTTCTTGTTCCTTCATCACAACACAATTAACGATTATCGCCTAAGCACCGCACGAACCGGACTCCCATCCGCCTCAGTCAATGGCAGTGGCAGTGCGATTAGTTCATAATCCCCCGGTTCCACATGGTCTAGGACAAGCCCTTCCAGAATGTGAATGCCATACCCGGCGAGCTCATGGTGAGCGGGTAATTCTTTGCTGTCCAGCGGATCGACGGATGGCAAATCCAGACCGATCAGCCGCACGCCGTAACCCGCAAGATAAGCAGCGAGCTCCGGTTCAATAGGCGGAATGGACTGCGGGAACACATGCCTGTCCTTCCATGCATCCGTTCGGATCAACAGCCTCGTGACCCCATCCAGTTGGACGCCGGTCAGTTCCTGCACGCCGATCGATCCAGGATTCGGCAAATGGATAACTCGCGCCTGACCCATGTACAGATCAAGGTCAAGATCGCTGACCCGCTTACCCTCGTTGTCAAAGTGAAACGGCGCATCAACATGCGTCCCCGTATGAATGCTCATAACGATCCGACCCACGTTGACGGAGCCGCTCTCTTCTTTACTCCAGCTCACTTTGTAGGAGAAGGGGGTGTCCCCCGGCCAAGTGGCAACTTTCTCATCCAGCGGCTGCGAAATATCTATCCAGTTGCTCATATCGTCGTCCATCCCTTCCTGCGTACAACCTTACAGCTTGGTGCGCATGCTCCACAGCTCAGGGAAGAACTGCTGATCCAGCGCCCGCTTCAAATAATTCACGCCCGACGAACCGCCGGTTCCCATCTTATTGCCGATAATCCGTTCCACGGTGGTCATATGGTTAAATCGCCAGAACTGCTGCTGGCTGCCGATATCGACGAGCTTCTCTGCCAGCTCATAGAGATCCCAATATTGATCGACATCGCGGTAAACGGTCAGCCATGCCTCTTCCACACTGGCATTCGGCTGGTAGCTTTGCGACCAATCCCGATCCAGCGCCTCTTGATCAATCGGCAAGCCGCGAGCTGCGAGCGCCCCAATCGCCGCATCATAGAGGCCGGGCTCGTTCAATGCCTGCAGCATCTGCGTGTATAGCTCCGTTTGATGCTTGAACACGGACAAGGTATGCACGTTTTTATTCCCCATCGCGAATTCGATCAACCGATTCTGATGCGATTGGAAACCGGAGGATGAACCAAGCGCATCTCGGAAACCCATATATTCAGCCGGCGTCAGCGTTGAGAGCACGCTCCAGGACTGGATCAATTGCTGCTGAATTCTGGACACGCGCGCCAGCATTTTGAAGGACGGCTCCAGATCGTTATTGCGGATGGATAGCGTAGCCGCCTGCACTTCATGCAAGATGAGCTTCATCCACAGCTCGCTCGCCTGATGAATGATGATAAACAGCATTTCGTCATGGTGGTCCGAGCATCTATGCTGGCTTTCCAGAATTTTATCAAGATGAAGATAGTCCCCGTAGGACATCGATTTGGAGAAATCGGTTTGAATATCCTTCTCCAGCTTCCCGCTGCCGTGCTGCTCTTCATGGTTGTTCATGGTGTAAGCCCCTCTCAATGTTCGTTAAGCAACGACTTCGCGTTCATTCTTAAACTGCTCATATTCCTTGTCGGCCATAATTTTCTTCAGCTTCTGAACGACTTCCCATACCTCGGTATAGGAGTTATAGAGGGCGACCGGCGCAAGCCGAATAATATTAGGTGCCCGGAAATCCGGAATGATGCCGTTATGCTTCAATGACTTGCAGACCCGTGCTGCTTCCGGATGCTCCAAGCTGACATGACCGCCACGCCGAACATCGTCGCGCGGGCTGCCGATATAGAATCCGAATTCGCCCAGCTCATGTTCGATGAGGTCGATTAAATATTGATTAATATGAAGCGACTTCTGCCGAATATTCGCAATGCCCGCTTCCGCGAAGATCTCCAGCGCGCCAAGCAGCGGCGCTAAACTTAATACATGGGGCGTTCCGATCTGATAAGCCCCTGCCGATTCCGCAGGCGTTAACGTATGCTCCATATCGAACTGTTTGTCTTTTCTTGAGCCGAACCAGCCCGCCAAGCCGGGGTTCTTCCCGAAATGCTTCCGGTTTACGTAGAGTCCTCCGACGCTGCCCGGCCCCCCGCCAAGATGCTTATAATTGCACCAGTAAGCAAAATCAACATCCCACTCGCTGAACGAATGCGGAATCGCTCCGACCGAGTGGCAGCCGTCAAACCCGATGAGAATGCCGCGCTTATGAGCTTCCTCCGTCAAGCGCTTCATATCCAGAATCTGTCCGCTGCGGTAGAGAACCGTCGGCAGTACGATCAGCGCAATATCATCGGTCATAGCCGCGATAATATCCTCCTCTTCCAAGAAGCGGCCATCGCGGCTTTTCACTCGAATCAGATGCGTATCCGGGTCATAACCGCGACTACGAAGCTGACTTTGAAGCGCGTAAATATCGGAAGGGAACGTTAATTCATCCGCCAATATCTTGCTGCGCTCCCCTTGCGGCTCATAAAACGTAGCGACCAGCTGATGCAGGTTTACCGTCGTCGAACCGGTGACGATCACTTCCTCCGGGGATGCGCCGACCAGTCCCGCGCTCATCTCGCCCAGCTTCTCCGATAAGGTGAACCAAGGATGAGTGCCTTGCATCCAGCCGTCAATCCCGTGCTCTCTCCAGTCGGCAAGCGATTCCAGCAGCGTACGCTCTGCCCGCTTCGACAGAAGCCCCAAAGAATTTCCATCCATATAAATCGAATCAGGCTTCACGTAGAACTCTTCGCGAAACCGGGAAAGGTTATCTAATGCATCTAATTGTTTAGCGTAATCTAGCGTGGGTTGAAACGAATTTGTTTCCATAGCCGCTCCCTCGTTTATCACAAAATAATCGTTTGATGAGGTGATCATACCAACCAATATGACATCATGTCAATATGTTCAAATTGGTCAGCAACCGCGCTGCGTTGACGTCTGAACGAACCTTTCATTTTCCAGCCGTTTCTTATATTCTAGAAGGGTATGGACGGAGGGGGAGAACGATGGCCACAGAGAGAACGACAGATAAACGACATTTGCGCTCCGCACTGACAAGGCAGAAGCTGTTAGTTGCCGCCAAGCAGGTGTTTCTGGAGGAAGGTTTCCAGAAAGCGACCATTTCGCAGATGATTGTTGCCGCCAAAATCGGATATGGAACAGCTTATGTTCATTTTCAGGGAAAAGAAGATTTGTTAAGCGTGTTAATGGAGAATGTTATGGAGCAATTTTATGAGATTGCCGCCATTTCCTTCGTTCCGGCCACGAGAGATGAAGCGGTTCACACGATACGCAAACAAACACTCGCTTTTCTCAAAATGGCCGAGGCAGAGCGTCATATGATGCAAGTTTTCGAGCAAGCGATCGGCATCTCATCCGTCATCTCCGACAAGTGGAAGGGCATCCGCGAGAAGTTTATTGGGCGGATTTCCAGCGATATCGCCTATTCGCAGTCACATGGACTGGCACGAACCGACCTTAACCACCTGCTCATCGCACGCGGCTGGTTCTATACGAATGAAATGTACCTGTGGGAAATCGTTCGGGACGAGCACCAAAGCTCCGTCGAAGAGATTGCGGTCAACATCACCGATCTGTATACGGCAGGTCTCTATCTTTAATAAGTGTCAGCTAAAATAAAACCGGCCTCTGCATCTACTGCAGAGGCCGGTTTCTATTGTTATTACTCTTAATTGCCTGCTTGCACAATAATGCCGGACTGGTCGCCATTCACGACAATAGCCAAAGTAGCTGCAGGCTTACTTGCATTGCCTATTACAACCGTATAGCTGCCCGGTGCGATATCGGTCAGCTTAAACTCGCCGTCCGCATCCGTTCCCGGCCAATAACTGCCGTCATTGCTGGACGTGATCAGTCGTACGGGCAAATCCGCAAGCGGGTTCCCGCCGGCATCTACTGCAGTACCTCTTAATGTGTATGTCGGCACAGATAAGCGGAGCGCTATTTTGCTCAAATTTGAGCCTTTCACCGTGATCTTATTCGAGGTTTGCAGCTTGTAGCCGGAATAGTGAAACATAATCTTATAGGATCCGTTTGGAATTTGATTGAACGTATAAATACCGGCCTCGCGATCGGCATTCGTGACCGGATAATCACGATCTTCGCCACGCAGATAAACCCCTGTATTGACGGCTTCCCCATTCACGTCCACCACTTGCACCGAAACGGAGTAACCTGAACCATCGTCAGGCAACTGCACAGGTTCGGTATTATCAGCATTGTCGTTATCGTCCAGTTCCACCTTGTCTTCCGTATCGTCCGACTTATTGTCATTGCCGAACTGATAAGCCCGCCATAACATAGCCGCTGCCTGCGCACGGGTAACCGGCTGCTGCGGGCGGAAAGTTTCGTCGGGAAACCCGGATGCAATGCCTGTCTCAATCGCAATCGCCACTGCATCCCTTGCGAACTTGGAGATGCCGTTAAAGTCTTTAAACATGGCCTGTATGATGCTTTGATCAGGCATATGTGTCTTGTCATAACCTTTCAGCTTAACCAGCGCCGTCGTGATATCCTCTCTCAGTGCAGGTGAATTTGGTTTAAACACCACTTTCCCGCTGGAGAGCTTATACCCGTTTAAGTATTGCTTCGATGCTTCAACGAATGGCGTCTCCCAATCGGAAGGCTGAAGGTCGGCGAAAGTGGATTTGGTCACCTTCTTCGCCTTCACACCGGAAGCCAGCATCATGATCTTGGCAAACTCTGCTCTCGTCACGATTTTCTCCGGCCTGAACTTGCCATCGGGATAACCGCCCAATACGCCGCGTTTCGCCAGATCTTCAATTGCAGTCAATGCCCAATAGTTATTGGCGACATCTTTGAAGGTCGAGCTTATGGGCTGATCATAATTGGGATCAATATCATTGCCGTAGTCGAGCGAATTGCCCGGAGTGGTAGGCGTCGGATTGCTTGGTGTGCTCGATGCGCCTTTTACCACGACAACGCCGGGCTCAACATGCCATACATACTCGGTGCTGATGGATGGTGCGATGAGCTGGTAAGGAACACCGTCAGGTATTGGGCTGTGTTCATCCACAAGGAACTCAAAGCCCGTGTCTGCCGGATCTCCAAAACCGCCAACGAGTTTAGCGGGCACATCCGGATAGCCTTCAGCCCTTAGAATAAAGTCCGTTCCCGCTTTATCGATAAACACCATATCCGAGCCATTAATATGCTCGCGCGTGGAAACGATAAAGTCGAACGACATGTCTTGAATCGGCTTGATGATTCTAGGATCACCTTTCCACAGCGTTCTGTAGATATGAACATCACGGAGCTGGCTTTCCGCCGCCGATGCGGAATAAGCCGGAATAAGCAAAGCAATAATGACGATTAACAGCAGCAGCTTGGATAAACCCCTCATGATCTATGCCCCTTTACATGAAAATGAACGGTGTCCCCCTGCCTAAGAGGACACTATCTCGCTTAAGATGGAAATTCTACGATTTCAACTGTTTCGCCATCGACCATATCGACGACTTCTTCGTCATCGCCGCTCTCTTCTTTGTTCTCATCACCATATTGATACGCTCTCCAGAGCATGGCCGCTGCTTGCGCGCGCGTTACTGGCTGCTGTGCACGGAACGTCTCATCCGGGAAGCCGGAAACGAGGTTGTTCTCAATCGCCAATGCAACATAGTCTTTGGCATAGGAGGAAATGGAATTGTAATCCTTGAACATCGCTTGAATAATTGTGCGATCAGGCAGCTTCGTCTTGTTGTAGCCTTTGAGCTTCACGATCGCTACAGCAACATCTTCACGTGTTGCCGGTGCATCTGGCTTAAACACAAGTTTACCGCTGGACAGTTTATACCCGCTCAAGTACGATTTAGCAGCCTCTACGAAAGGTGCTTCCCAATCCGTCGCTTTAATGTCGGAGAAGCTTGTTTTGGTTACTTTCGCAGGAGTTAGTCCGGCGGCCAGTACCATGATTTTTGCAAACTCAGCACGTGTAACCACTTTATCCGGTCTAAATTTGCCATCCGGATAGCCGCTGATGACGTTTCTTGTATTCAAATCCAGAATGGCGCTGAACGCCCAATATTGATTCGTAATATCCGTGAACTGTGATCCGCCGACGCTGTTGTAATTCGGATCGATGTCATTGCCGTAGTTATTCGGATTGGATGGCAGGGATGGCTGGGTTGGTTGCGTCTGTTCTTCGTTAAGCACGTTAACTTTGGTTTCATTGTAGGCGAGCGGGTTACGGTTATCGTCGTAAAGAATTGTCAGCGCGTAATAGGTACCTCCGTTCGCAAAGCTGCTATTATAGCCGCTTGCGGAATACGGTTCAGGCAAACCTACGTAGGCTGCTACACCCACTTCATTAACAGCAAATGGAGCATTGGAGGATTGAACGGTGATATGCGTAAATAATTGTGCTTGCTCAGGCAGCTCTGCCCGGTTAATGATGGTTTTAAAGCTCTTTACGCCCGGAATATGCTTGAGGCCGGACGTAATCTGGACGGCACTGCTCGCTGCCGTTTCTTCTGCATAGCTGTAGTTATTAAGACTCGTCGATGCCAGAACAACAATTAACGCAACACATAACAATGATTTCAGTGCAAGATTCCTTACGCGATTCATCCTCATAAACCCTTCCATAACGGCTAATGCCCCTCTCGTGTTGGCAAATCTATCTACTAGCGTTATACCATAAATCACCATGTAAGAGTAGGAAAAAATAGGATAAAGTGCCTAGTGTTAATGCTGCTTTCTTCCCAACATTCGACACGGAATAAAAAACCACATCCGCTCCCGGATGTGGTCTTCTTCTCTTATAGTTTAAACTTCTCAATCGCTTCTTCAAGGCCGGAGCTTCGCAGCTTCAGCTGCTCCGTTGTAACGGCAATTCGCTTGGTCGCTGCCAGCTGGTCAGCAGACATCCGCTGAATCAACGCGGTATTGTCCGCAGCGGTGTTCGAGATCTGCGAGATTTGCTCTACCGATGCCGCAACCTCTTCCGAACCGGCCAATACCTCCTGGGCCGCAGCGGAAATCTCCTGAATCTGACTGTTCACCAGATGGAACCGATCGACCGTCTGATCGAACATCATTTCCACATAACCGGAGAGTTCCGTGCTCCGGCTCATCTCTTCGCTGCCTTCCATCATTTGCTTGCCGATATGAGCAGACTCCTGAGCAATTTGCTCTAGAAGCGAAGTAATATGATTCGCGGACAGTAACGATGCTTCTGCCAGCTTCCGTACTTCACCGGCTACAATGGCAAAGCCGGAGCCATGCTCGCCGGCTCTTGCCGCCTCGATGGAGGCATTCAGCGCCAACAGCTTCGTTTGATCCGCAATGCTTGAGATGGAAGCCAGTACCGGCTCCATTTCGTGCATAAACGCATTCAGCGCTAAGACGGATTCGTTCGTCTGTCTGGCTACATCGGAGATGGAAACCACTTGCGCTCTTAATTGGTGAATGGATTTGCGGCCTTGCTCCGCGGAATCAAGCGCATCTACAGAGGCGCTCGACACTTGGGAGGAAGCCTCCGAAACGCGCTGAATCGCGTACGTAATATCCTCCATCGACTTGGCGCTTTCCTCTGCTCCGATCCGCTGATGCTGCGCGCCATCCGCCAATAGCGTAATGGATAGCTCCAGCTGCTCGTTCAAGTCGACCAGTTGACCCGCCTCCGAGCCAAACTGATCCGTGGAATGAATGAGATCCTGCGTCGTGACCTGCATATCCCGTACTACATTGCCGAGGGTCACGCCGAGTCTGTCGCTCATTTTGTTCATCGCCGCGAACGCTTGTCCGATTTCATCCGTCGCGTTCACTCGCGTCGTGCCGAGATGGCCTTTCGCGGCAGCAAAGTCTCCTCCGGCCATCGCTTCCGCCCCTCTTACGACAATTCTTAACGGCCGCAGCGCGCGGGACAGGAACACGGTTATGAATATAAACACAAGCAGAAGCACAATGCCCATGATAACAAATAACGGCGTACTGGATTTCAATACTTCCTTATAGATGGTCGTGGATACCGAGATATCCGTATCGATCCCCACGGCGCCAATAATCGTGCCTGATTCATTGCGAAGCGGCGCGTAGGCTGAAATATAGGTACCATAATCGGGATTACGAATAACGCCGGATTTGGCCGCTTTGCCCTCTAATACCAACGCTATCGCATCCTTCGGCATATCCGTCACTTCGCCGATAGGAGAGGCATCCTCATCATCTCTGGGCTGGCCATCGACCAGAATGATCGGCTCTCCTTTATCGTTAATTTGAATCGTGTATACGTACAAAGCGCCGATCCGCTGGCGATAGTCATTCATGGTATCCCGAATTTGCCAATAGAGATCGTTCTCCTTAGCATCTTGCGCATAGGTTTCATATTGCTTGACATCGAATTGACCCGCGTAAGCCTCAGCCGTGTGCATGCCAAAGCTGCCAATGGCTTCTTCGCTTGCTTTCCTCGTATTCTGGACTTGCAAGTAGATTAAAGAGGTAGACAGGATGACGAGAGCAGCCAAAATAAGAACAGATAACTTCACTGCCAGCCGGCTTCTAATGCTTAAGAACATGATACGTATACTCCTCCTGCAGACCTATGTAATTGCTTACATTCTAGTCTACCACAATTTTCCGGCCAAAACTCCCTAAAATATCCCACAAAACAACAAAAAACGACCTCGCAAGGTCGTTTCACAGTCTCTGGTAGGCTTTCCGCCTCAATCTTCGATTCCAAGCTGCAGCTTACGTATCCCGCGCACGCCGTCCAGTCCGGTAGGATCGTTCTGCGTCTTATAATGGGCAAACTGCTCCGCACGCTCGGAGGTTCGGATACGCAGCGGCTTCTCTTCCATGGCGACCAATTCCCACATCACTTCCGCAACGGCATCGGCGCTTTGGGGCTCTGCGTTTCGGCTTAAGAACGACTTCGTATATTGGTCGATGATCGGCTTATACTCATCCTCCGGAATGCCGCCTGTACTTGCGACATGCCCCAGAACGGATTGGGTGAAATTCGTGGCGATCGCGCCCGGCTCAAGCAGCGTCACATCAATATTGAAGAAAGGCTTGTAGTAGGTGGCCAAGCTCTCGAACAAGCCTTCTATCGCAAACTTGCTCGCGCAATAGATTTCATTCATCGGTTGACCCACCAATCCGCCCACGCTGGACGTCGCAATAATATGCCCGTGGCCGGCCTTCTGCATCATGGGCAGCGCCGCTTGAATCGTATGCATGACACCGAACACATTCGTATCAAAGATATGCTCGATTTCCTGCATTGGCGCTTGTCCCAGCGCGCGCAAATAGCCGATGCCCGCATTGCAGAACAACACATCGAGCTGCTTCTGCTCCCGTTTGATCTCGTCGACCACGGTACGGATAGCATCCGGATCCGTAACCTCCATTTCCCGAAAATGAAGATTGTCATAACGTGCATACTGCTCCTGATCGCGCTCCAGCTGCCTCGTACCTGCATATACGATCCAACCGTTTTGAGCAAACTTAAGCGCGGTTGCCAGACCAATGCCTGCCGAAGCGCCTGTTATAAGTATGGTTTTGCTCATCGTTATGGTTTCACCCCTATGTTGGCTGATTGTCGTTGAATAAATAGAGAGAGGGAGCCACCCGGGCTCCCTCAACCAATATTCCCTTATATCCGCAACTTAAGCCTTCATGATCCCTTTGTCCTTCAGCACCCGCATGAAGATGCCGCCCACTACGCTGCGATGCTGGAAGTTAAGCGCTCTTGCCGTCAACGTGTCCGTCCAGTCGGAGAACATCACGCGGTCCGCCGTGTCGTTCAGCATTTGCCAGATCGGTTCGACCAACGCGGTGAAAGTCGCTTGTTCGTCAGCCAATGCCGCTGACCATACAAGCCAATCCGATTTCGTATAAGTTGCCCGGCTGTCCAGCGGCGTACCGTACTTGTTGCTTTGTTTCGAATACCACGCAACTTCTTTCTGAATCATCGCTTTATCAAACAGCTCCGTGCCGAACAATTGATCCCAGATCAAATTGTATTTCAAGCTCCAGCTGCCCTCTTGCCCGAAAGCAAGCTTCGTGTGATCGCCGTCATCCGCGAGCGCTCCCCATTGATCCGCCATTTCCTTGGCTGCATTGCGGTAGCGAGCTGCCTCATCGGCTTTGTTCTGCAGCTTCTTCAGAATCGAGAAGCTCGCGACGCCCATGATCGCTTTTACCGACAGGTTCGCATTACGGGCCAGATGGCCGGCAAAATCATCCGTGCACAGCTGATTCTCCGGATCTAAACCATGCTCCAGCAAGTACTCTGCCCATTCCGTGAAAACGTCCATTTGGCTGAAGATATAATCTTGGTTACCGCCGGCCAAACAAACCGCTGCAGCCATGACCAGCATGTTGCCGCATTCCTCAACGGGCATTTGTCCTTCTCTGGCGTTCTCGCTGTACACCTGGCCGTTGCCGATCGGATACTGTCCAATATCATGCGGCGCGAATTCGAACGGCCACGCATCGCTTCGGGTGTATTTCATGATTGGACGAATCATCGCCTCAACCAGTGCCGGGCTGTAGAGCAGGAACAACGGAACGGAAGGGTAGCTCACGTCTACGGTCGCCATGCAGCCGTTGCTGTAGCACTCTTTGGACAGGAACAGCAGCTCTCCGTCCGTATCGGTTACCAGCTTGTGCGCCGCAATCGCCTGACGGTAAGAAAGCGCCAGAAGATCCGCGTATTTCGATCCGCCCGACTGGACTCCGTCGGCCACAATTTCCTGATCGAATGCAGCGCAGCGCTCGATTAACTCGTCGTATTCAGCAAAGGCGGCCGCAATCATAGCGTCGGTGCTTAGGCCGTTTCTCTTCCAGTACGCCTGCAGCTGATCCCCGAAATAAGTAACGGCGTACACATCGTCATAAGCCAATACGGCCAGCTCGGATACCGGCGACGCGCCAACCTCACCCAGATCATAAACAAGTGCCATGACCGGATTTCCTTCCGCAACCACTTGGGGTGAAGCAGCCGGTTCACTCGTTAATTTCTCGTTGCGAACGAAGAGCTTGCGCAAATTCGCCGAATGCAGATAAGCATGCGTGTGCTCCGACTTCCGAGCGGTTAAATAGAAGTGACCCCAATCGATGCGATGATCGTCACCGGAACGATTCATATAGTCTTGCTTCTCATGACTGATCTTCATCACAAGCAATTCATTGTTATCGGTAAGCTCCGAAACGACGGCTTGCGAAGTCTGATCCACGCACCATTCGCCCGTAACATCAAAGTACACGCTCACATCGTGCCCGCGTCCATCAAGGGATTTCACCTCGAACGCCGCATAGGATGCCGGTCTCGACAGCACATCCAAATCCGTCAGCAGCAGCGGCGTCGTGAAGCGAACCGTCAATGCGATGCCGGCTGCCTCGAAGGTATAGATCGTGCTGAGCGGCGTCACTTTAAGGCCGGTTTGCGTAAGTGCCGGCGGCTCCGTATAATAACGCTCGGCTCTCGGCTCTACGCGGCCTGCGAAGCGGTAGGGCACCCCGTCAACTCGAATAAGCCCTGTCATCGCATGTCGTTGCCCCGTCCAATGGCGGGTGAAATCATCGGTTAAACGGTCAGTTGTTGACCATACGCTGAAATAAGGATCTACCGTAACCAAAGGTACTGCGGCTGGACGAATCGGATTCATGTTGGAACATCCTCTCCTTGATATGTATATGAAAATCATAATGTATATATAAAACATAATATATATACGTATTTTTGTATATAGGGAAATGGAAACCGGGCAAAGAAAAATCCACAACCCCTTAGGTTGTGGATTTAAGTTCGAGCTAGTTCGTCTTCGATAATTGCATTTGCCGGTATTTCTCGTCCGGCTCCCATCATTACGGCTTGGGCGTTACATTCTTCAATGCTGTCTTCAGCTCGGAGCTGGAGTTATGTAGAATGGGGAGATCTTTCATACTGTTAATCATCGGAGACTTACATTGCGCGCATGTCGGAACTTCCTCAAACGAGTAGCTGTTCCTCATCCAACCATTGCAGCCTTCCTTCGTACATGACCAAATGGCTGTCAGTTCATTCGGCAAATCCTCAATGGGTCTTTTCCGTGAAAAATACATGAGCAAGTCATCCCCTTCGTTAGCCTTCATAAAAAAAGTCACATACCGAAGCAGGCAACATCGCACCTTTTCAGTATGTGACATTAAGTCTCATATCCAATACGTGAATCAAACTATACCACACTATCGCTTAATTAGCGAAAGAAACCTTTTCATGGAGCCTATATAGTGACCGGTTCAATCTTATTTCTGCGCGACTATTTCATCGATTTCGCTCTTGAGGAGCAAGTAGCGATGAACGCTCCGCATGATCGGAACCTTGGTTAGTTTATGTTTCTCTACGTAAACCTTCATATGATCCTTGGAGAGGCCCAGCAAACTGCCGGCTTCCGTAACCGTTAATACAACTTCGTTGCTCGTTGCATTGAACGTTTCCTTCACTTTTAAATTCCAGTCGTTAAACCCCTGCATATAAGGTAACCTCACGTTTCTGTTTCATCCAATATTTCATTATACCACGAAATCGGACTTATTCCTAAACCAGAAACAGGAAATGAAAGGCGATGCGCAGCCGGGCAATCAGTCCGATCGTTTGAGAACGACAACGCGCAGCTCTCTTCGATGGGAATACACCAACAAGAGAAAATTGATCATGCCGAGCAGAAGGACTGCGCCGGAATACCTCGCAATGAAAAGGAAGATTACCAGCAACAGCATGCCAAGCACGACCTGAAAGGCATCCGCTTCCGAGGTGGACGGCTTTCCTCTGCTTAGCAGTCGGCCGGACAATAGCAGCACTGCCAGAATAATGGCATAAGCAAGCGACGCCGCGAAGCCCGTCAGCCCGCTCCAGACGCCGAATGAAACGGCAATCGCCTTGCCTCCCCGCAAGCGCAAGAAAGGCGAGAAGATGTGGCCGAGAATCGCCGCGACAGCCGGAAGAATGATCCCCGCGCCTGTCACCGCGTTAGTCTGTACAAGCCAGAATAACGGGATGTACCCTTTCAGAAAATCAAGCGCGATTCCCGTCAAACCGTACGTATAACCAGCCGCTCTCCACAGATTCAGCGCTCCGGGGTTGCCATCGCCATGCTCTTTTAAATTATGCTTTGCCATCAAGCCAAGCCAATAAGAGAACATCAGCGATCCGGATAGGTAAGATAGGGCCGTCCATAGAATGATCATCATTTTCTCCGAGCTCCGACATCAATGCTGCGACCTTTCCAAGCCACTCGTCCAAAGAAAACAACCTGATAAACGGAATACAGCATGATCATCAGAAAAAATACCGTGCTCAAGAAATGAACGGCCGGCAGCCACTTGCCGAATCGGCCTGTATAGTGGATAAAATAATAAATTTGCACGGTATAAAGAACGTACCCCAGCGCAAGCGGGATTCCCCACGAGGTGCCAAGAAAGAACGGGGTCGCCTCCACCAAAATCAATCCAATCAACCACACCGCCACGAGCAGCGTAGTACGCAAACTGAGCTTGCTTGTACTGAGCACAGCCCCTTTGCTGAAGCCTTCGATCTCGCTGCGTATGCCGCCGGGATACATGCGGAAGGATACCTTATCGTATCCGATGTAGTTCATGACGGGAATGCCCGCTTCCATAAACTTAGCGCCCAGATTCAAGTCATCCAGCAGCTCACCTTTTACTGCCTCATGTCCTTGCACCTTGTCATAATGCGTTCTGGTCGTGAGGATACAGGACCCGTATAACCCTTTTGTCGCATTCGTCCGTTCCATAGGTGATGTAAAAGCAAACAAGCCCAAGAGGTTCGGAATCATCGCTAATTTCTCATAGAGCTTCTCCGCCTGGTGATACGGTACGACCGAGATCGTCCCGCCAACCTGCTCTCGCGCCGCAATGAGCGCTTGAAGCGCACCCGGTGCGAGCCGGACATCGGCATCCAGGAAGGCGATCAACTCGCCGGTGCTCTGCAAGTAACCGTTCCAGACGGCCCAGTTCTTACCTGTCCATCCCAAGGGCAGCTCGGGGCTCGCAATGACTTTGACTCCGTAACTCTCGGCAATCGCTTTCGTCTGATCCTCGGAATGATCGTCCACGACGATGATTTCGATTTTTTCTAAAGTCTGGGCTCGAAGCGAACGCAGCAGATGCGGCAAATTGCCCTCTTCATTCCTTGCCGGGATAATGACGGACAGCTTCCGCTGCTGCAAGGGGGGATTATTAGGAAGATCGACGGGAATCGTATTTCTGCGGAACAAAATCAACCCCGCAGCACACGCACCCATCAGCACAGCAATAATCAGCATCCCCATTCCATTACCCCCCAGGACTTGGTTTATGGCTATAAGTAGAATATATGGCATCGATGTATGGATCTATGAACTTATTTCGGGCAACCCCAACCAATCCCTTTTTTCGCATCGCTACGAATTCAATAATCACGGGCAGCTTGCGAAACATAACAAAGAGAGCACCCGATCCGGCACTCCCTCCTGTCACAGCCAAATGCGATACGTTTAGTCTTTCAACAGCGCGTTCGCGATTAACATATCAAACTTGCGAATATCTACGCCCTTTTGCAGCTTCACTTTGATATGGCCCGCCCGTGTCCACAGCTCCACTTCCGCATTGATGTCGAGGAACCCGCCGGCGTTCTCCGTGGACCACATATTAATCGAGGAATAAGGGAGCGAGTAGATTTCGATCTTCTTGCCTGTGAGACCCTGCACATCTCTGACAATCAACCTTTTGTTGGTGAAAATAGCGGTGTCGCGGAAGGTTTTGTAAGCCGTAACCGCTATTTCTCCCGTCACAAGCAGTGCATGGACATCCTGCGGTATCGGACACTCCGATACCAAGGTCCACTCTAGAATGCTTGGAGTAGCTGCCATCTGCTTCGCCCCCTAATCATGACTTTACTTCTGTTCCACATCACCTTTGATTTGAGCTTTCCCACTCATCGCTTTCACATCAATAAGCTTTAATAATATTCTCGATGCAATCCATAAGCTTGTTGAATTCAACCAGCGCCTGCTCCGGGTCATGAACCGCGATCGCAGCGAACATGGTGTGATGGAACTCGTATGTTTCGTCGAACAACTTTTGCTCGCCCAGCGGTTCATTGAAGAACTTCTCGTACAGGGCAGATATGGACTCCAGCACGCTGGCCAATATCGGATTGGACGCCGCACTCATAACGCCCCGGTGGAACGCCAAGTCGATTTGCGAGGTCGGTTTCCCCAATTCCTTCAGCCGGCTGTATTCATTCAAACAGGCCGTCAGCTCATCAATTTGAGCCTGCGTAATTCGTTTAGCTGCCAATTCCACCGCTTTGCCTTCCAGAGCCCGACGCACATCTAATATCGAAAGCAGAAATCGCTTCTCATTTTCGATTTTGATTTTACCTGCAAAACGATAAGTGCCCACATCGCGAACATAGATCCCCTTTCCGTTGGCGACGGTGAGGACATCAAGCGCTTCCAGATAGCGCAGCGCTTCGCGGAGTGAAGAGCGGCCGACGCCGAACATCTGCGCCATAGCCTCGGCCGAGGGAAGCTTATCTCCTTCTTGAAGCCCTTTCTCTTCAATATAATTTTGAATCTCCTGCGAAACCAGCTCAGGCATCAATTGCCGTTGGATCTTAGCCACATCGAATCCCTCCTCGCATATACGAATCCTATCCCGTTAATGCTGCTATAGCTGTAAATCGCAAACCTGCGCCCAGGTCTGATCCAAGTCGCGGATCAAATCGTCGGCGCTCTCCAATCCGATATGCAAACGGATCAGGCTGCGAGCCTCTGCCGCACAACCGGCGAAGGCCGGATTGACGGTGACAAGCGATTCGAAGCCGCCCCAGCTGACTCCGATTTTGAACAGCTTCAGCTGTCCCGCCCATTGCCGCATCTTCTCCGGCGACTCGGCAGATTCGAACGAGAACAATCCGCTCGTGCCATTCATTTGCTTCATTCCCAGCTCATATTGCGGATAGGCAGGCAGCGCGGGATGATTGACTCGCAGCACGTAAGGCTGACTCGCCAAATGAGCCGCAACCTTCAATGCGCTGCGCTCATGCCGCTCCATCCGAAGCGGCAGCGTACGCAAGCAGCGGGTGATCAGGGCAGCCGTATGCGCCGTCATGATGCCGCCAAGCAGCATATATTCATCCTCCGCAATCCGACTGACAAGCCGCGCCGATCCGAGCACAACACCGGCAACGCTGTCGCTTTGCCCGGATATGTACTTTGTAACGGAGTGCACGACAAGGTCGATACCAAACTCCAATGGATTCTGGAAAACAGGGGTAGCCCAGGAATTATCCATAATCGTTACGATGCCGTGGCTGCGGGCCAGCTCCGCGCAGGCCGTAAGGTCCTGCAGCTGGAACAGCATCGAGGTTGGGCTTTCCAAATAGATCAGCTTCGTTTCCGGGCGAAGCGCTGCACGAATGTTATCCGGCGAGCTTCCGTCCACCAGCGTAGATTCAATGCCGAAGCGCATCAAGTACTGCGTCACGAAAGCTCGTGTCGGTCCGTATGCCTGATCCACGCAAACGATGTGGTCGCCGGTCTTTACCGCCGAGAGGATCGCGGCCGAAATCGCAGCCATCCCCGATGCGAAGCACTTTGCCATTTCCGCATGTTCCAGTTCGGCTAATTTGTCCTCTAAATACCGCACGGTCGGGTTATTCCCTCGTGAGTAAACATGATGGGTCTGTGAATGCTTCGCAGCCTCTTGAAATTTTTCGTACGACTCAAAGGCGAATAGACTTGTTTGATAGATCGGCATATTGATCGATCCGTGATGTCGTTCATCGACGGCATCATGTGCCGTCAAGGTGTATTGCCATTCCCGGTCTTTCTTCTCGGACATCCGTTACACGCCTCCTTCCATCACTCGGATCGTTATCCCTTAACAGCCCCCTGCGTCAAACCTTCGACGATAAAGCGCTGCGCAACGGCGAACAAAACAATGGTCGGCATGACGGACAGCACGGTCCCGGCCGACATCGCGCCCCAATCCACATCGAACTTCATGACGAATGAATTCATGGCCACAGGCAGCGTCTTCAACGATTCGTCATCGATAAACAGGACCGCCATAAACAATTCGTTCCAGTTCTGCACAAAGGCAAAAATAAAGGTTGCCGCAATCCCATTGAGCATGACCGGCATAATGACGCGTATCAGTGCCGATAATCGAGAGCAGCCGTCAATCATCGCAGCCTCTTCCAGACTGGATGGAATCCGTTCGAAAAACCCTTTAAGCAATATGGTAGAAAAGGGGATCAAGCCGACGGTATACATCAAAATGAGCGAAGATCGCGTATTAATTAAATCCAAACGTGACATTAACAAGTACAGCGGGGCAAGCGCCACGAAGCCGGGAAGCATCTGTGTCAGAAAGAAACCCAGCATGATATGTTTGTGGCTGCGAAATTTGAAACGGGCCAGCACGTATGCGCTCAGAATCGCAATGCAGACAACAACCGCGGCTGCACTTAGGGAAATCAGCATGCTGTTGGCAATGTAGATGTGAAACTTGGAAATTTTAATAATGTTGATGTAGTTTTGAAAGCTCAAATGATCAGGCCAGTATTTCAACGGGAAGGAGAAGATTTCTTTCTGCGGCTTCAGGGATGTGATCACAATCCAATAGAGCGGAAACACCATCACCATTAAATAGATCGTCAAGAAGACGACCTTCAACCCTTTCGACAGGAGCCGCTTCATATTAAAAGTCCCCCATTTTCTCAGATCTCGTCACGGTTAGATAGAAGATCGTATAGAGCATGAGAATGCCGATCATGAGGATGCCGATTGCGGAAGCTGCACCATAATCGCCGCCGTACATGATTTTATCCAGCATCAGGGAGGACAAAATATGCGTGGAGCCGGCCGGTCCACCGTTCGTCAGCCCATAAATAATCGATGGATCATTGAAAATCCAAATTGCGCGCAGCAGCGTAGTCGTAATAACAGTCGGCATAATATAAGGCATTGTAATGTTTATCAGCTTGCGCGCACCATTAGCACCGTCCATACTTCCCGCTTCGTAGAGCTCTGAAGGCACGGATTGCAGAGCGGCCAGCAGCATGATTGCAAAAAAGGCGATGCCATACCATATATTCGCAACAATGACCGAAGTCATCGCCCAATTCGGATCCGACAAGAAGCCGATACGCTCATGAATGATTCCGGTTCGGAGCAGCAAGTCGTTGATGACCCCAATCTGTGAGTTGAACATCCATTTCCAAATTAGGCCAATCAGAAATCCGGACAATGCCCATGGATAAAAAACAAACCCTTGAAAAATTCCCCGTCCACGGAACCGTTTGTTCAATAGCAGCGCGACGGTTAAACCGATCGTAAATTGTAAAATAAGGGAGATGAACACCCAATAGATGCTGTTAATCGAGGCATGTTTAAATTTAGCGTCTTCAAACATATGCTTGAAGTTGTCAAAGCCGATGAAATGAACGTTGGTCAGATCGAAGAGCTGATAGTTTTGAAACGCCATCACAATACCGCGGAGGAAAGGGTAGTAGGTAAAAACAAGCATTAGGACCACTGTGGGTAACAAACTGAAAAAGATGAAGCCACGCGGCGAATTGCGGTAGCTTGCCTGCACTCGCCCGATGATGGAAGGCTGATCATCTTTCATGAATCGCACCACCTTTTAAGAGTTAAGTGGTAACGATGGGTGACCGCTCGTCACCCATCGTTCCTTGTGCATCCATTATTTCAAATTTGCTCTTTGCTCCGCCCAGAACTGATCCCATTGCTTCAAGGTATCATCAAGCGATACTTTGCCGAGCAGCATGGATTGACCGCTTTCCATTGCAATTTGGCCCCATTGGCCAATACCCGGATATTTCGTGTTTGCCTTCAGGTTCACGAATTCGTCCGGCTTGCTGGACATTTCAAGCAGCGACTTATACATATCCGTTTGGAAGAATGCGTCTTCACTGGCCGTGGTATGAATAGGAATCAGTGCCGTCTTTTGAGCAAAATACGTATTTTGTTCCGGGCTCGACAGGAAGGAGATCAGCTTAAAGGCCGCATCCTTGTTCTTCGAGTAACTGGTGATCCCCCATCCTGCGCCGCCGGTTGCCGTAAACGCCTTACCGCTTGGCCCTCTCGGCATCGGAGCTGTACCGATGGTGTTGACATCCATTTTCTCCATTAATGCCGGAATCGCGTCAGGGTCTTGCAGCAGGATACCGGTGACTCCCGATGTGAACGCTTGAACCTGCTCTTGGTAGCCCCAGTTGATCGAATCTTTCGGAGAACCTTCATTGTAAAGCTTCACATACAGCTCAAGTGCTTTCTTCGCTTCCGGAGTGGAGTACATCGACTTGCCGTCTTTCAGGAACATCGAATCATCATGATCGATATTATCAAAGTTGTAGTTAAGAATCATCGTATCCGGAACGCCGTTAGCACCTGCTCCTCCGCGGAACGAGAACCCATATCGGTTTTTGCTTGCGTCCGTTAGCTTGATCGCGGCCGCTACCATCTCTTCATAATTCGTCGGCGGCTGAATGCCCTTCTCTTGGAACCAGTCTTTGCGATAGAACATCTGGCGTTGATACATGCCGTTCGTAATAAAGTACAGCTTGTCGTTAAGCGAAGCCACCGATTTGGCTACATCGACTTCGGTCGCATAATCGGACCAGTCTTTCACGTAGTCATTAAGCGGTTCAAGATAGCCGTTATTGGAGAATTCGGAAATAGTGGAGTCCCGTACTTCCAATACGTCAAGATCCTGCTTAGCCCCGAGAATGGTTTTGATTTTGTTGTCGGCTTGATCAAAAGGAGGCGAAATCAATTCCACTTTAATGTTCGGATTGGCTGCTTCGAACTTGGAAAGCATTTCATTCAAAACCGTTGTTCGGGCCGGGCTGGTTAAGCTCTCGATCATCCGCAGCGTGACTTTCTTCCCTGACCCGCCGCCGTTGTCGTTACAGCCTGCCATAACGCCTACAAGCATTACACCCGCGACTGCACCGAATAACATTTTTTTCTGTTTCCCTGCCGCCATTTTCAATAGCCTCCTTTTGGTTTAACAAGCCTCCAACTCGTATTCAATTCTCTTCCATATCTTCCAAGCATACACTCTGCCTGTCTGATAGCATCAGTGTAAATGAAAGCGCTTTATCATTCAATACATTTTTTCGCAATTCTAACTATTATTTTTCTTCAGAATATTCAGCGCGTGAACGAACAGAAAAAAACCACATCCTCATGCGAATGTGGCATTACGCTGCCTTGACTTCATATCATACATTTGACGATCTGCTGCATTAAGTAAATCGTCCAAGTCTTGCGCATCATTCGGATACACGGAGGTACCGATAGATACCGAAACATCCATATGGTACGCTTTAGATAAGATCTTCAGCGTGTCCGTAATTTGGACCATCAAGGCCTCCCCGCCTCGTGTGTCTTCATCTGAAGAGGGAGAGATGATAAGGAACTCATCCCCTGCCCAGCGAGCGATGATTTCCTTATTGGTTGTATGTGACGATAAGATCGTTGCAATCGCTTGGAGCACTTGGTCTCCCATATCGTGTCCGTACGTGTCATTAATCCGTTTAAAATTATCGACGTCAATGAGATACACGCGCAAGCTTTCGTTTCTTTTGTCCATTCGCGCCAGAAGCCGCGGGAATTGCTGAAGAACGAATCTCCTGTTATAGAGTTCGGTCAATACATCCTTCTCCGCGTAAAATCGGACCTTGTCATATTGGCTGCCCAACCACCAACAAATCACTACCGCAGGCAAACCAAGATAAGGTAATTGGAAGAGTGGGTAATTGTAATACACGCTCCCATAAATCCGAGCCATCACTACCATCGCCACAACAACAGTCGTAATCGCGATTCTACCGGCATACTTCATTGTCGATCTCCGCTTTCCAATCCGAGTGTAACCATCCTCGAAACAAATCACATTAGAGTAGGGTAGGATTACCTATCCCTTTTCGACATCTTCCATCAAATCCCTGTTTTTTCTAGGACAAATGATCTAAATTATACCGGTTTATCCTAGCCCAGTTTCTGGCCGCAATTCGGGCAGAAGTTGGCCCCTTCGTTCTTGGTCCCGCAATTCGGACAGAAGTTCGGCTTCTTGCTGCCTCCCGCGGACGAAGGCACCGCTGCTGTGTCCGCGCTCTTATCTGCCCCGGCCTGCCGATTCTGGTTTTGGTTCATATTTTTCAGCATTTCACCCGCCATATTCATGCCCATCATCATGCCGGCCATGTCCGCAGCAGCGCCGCCGCCCTGCACTTTACCCGAAGAAATGCCATCGGTCATGCTCACCTGCTGATACTTCTGCAGATTGCCGATCATCTCATGCGAGGCCGTCTTCGTAATCATATCTTGAATGTCTTGCGGATAATTGAAGCTCATGACTTGGAAGCCCGTGATCGCGATCCCGATATCCATCAGCTGCATATCCAGATCTTCGCGGATCCCGTTCGCAATGTCCGATGCATTCGCCTGCAGATTAAACATATCCTTGCCCTCTCGGCTGATCCACTTCATCAACAGCTGATCCAGTACGGCAGTAATTCGGATTTTGACATCCTCGACCAAGTAATCTTGTCTGACCCCGGCAATCTTATCGATCAGCGCCATGTAGTCGCTCACTTTGAAAATAAACGTCCCGTTGGCGCGAATCGGCATCCCGCCCGGAAGCTGCGGAGCCTTGATCAATACCGGGTTCTGGGTGCCCCATCGCACGGTAAACTCCTTCGTATTCACGAAGAGAACCTCTACCCTCATGCCGCTGTTGAAACCGAACTTGAACCCTTTCAGCGTAGATAAGAAGGGAATGATGTCCGAATCGATCTGGAAGGAGCCTTCATCCTTGAATATCCCCTCGACCTTGCCGTTATTCAGAAAAACAGCATCTTGGCCGGCGCGAATAATGAGCTTGCTCCCCTTCTTAATCTCCCGGTTGTTCCACTTCCAGAAAATCATATCCTCCCTGAACTCTTCCCACTCCACAACGTTTGAGAACTGATTCCCGAAAAGACCCATTCGTTTCCCATCCCTTCTATAATCCATATGGTTTCTTTCGCTGCTAGAAAGACCCTCTGCTTCCGCTATGGGAATGACCGCCGCTGCTGGTCCCGCCGCCACCGCCGCCTGAACCGCGGCCTTTATTCTTCGGAATTCTGCTTTTGGTCACCGTCGTCCGAATGAACTGATCCGCATGTTCCAATACGCCGGAGGTGCTTGCATCTTCATAAGTCGCCCGAGTCACTGTAATGCGGCCGCCTGAACGATACACCATCACGCCGACAACAATCCCTCCAATGACTAGGGCAGCTCCCAGCTGAAACCAGATGGTAAACAGGATATTATCGGGATTTACGCCGGGCTTGAAGCCCATATACTTGTGCGAAATTTTGATATAGCTCGTGAATGCCTGCACGTAATCACCTTGCGTTAGATCCGGCGAAATCGCGTTTCGGATCTTATCCAGCCTGCCGCTGTCGAGCTCGATTTCCGTTTGGCCAAAGCCCGCCAAATAAACCTGGCGATTGTTCATATCCATGGTCAAAATAACAGCATTACCGTGCGGCTTATCGTACCCGGGCGCTTGATCGTCGTAGAAATCCTCCGTCATCAGCTGCACATCCCGGTTCTCCGTATTATCGGATGTCAGGATGATGATGTCCGTTTCTCTGTCAGCCCCGTATTCGTTCGCCAGCGCGTTCAGTTCAACTTGTTCTTGCTCGCTGAGCAGATGCGCTTGATCATAGATGAGTTTCTTGCTCTCCGTTGCCGCCGCCGCTGCTTTGGGCAAGACGAGTATCATTATGAAGGCCATTAAACCAATCGCGAACAGGACTGGCACTAGCCGAGCCTTCGGCCGTTTTCTCATAGGAACCCGCCTCCCATCAACCAGGAAACGATCTTTAACCCCACGAATGAAAAGGCAGAAACACCTGCGAACCAAGCCGTTACTTTCGCCTTGCTGATCGGAGGTTTGCCTACGACCTTCCCGGTCTGGCCATTCATCGCGAACGTATACTCCGTCCGATTATAGTTGTACCTGATCATCCATACGGGAAGCAGCACATAATCCGCCTGTTTCACTGTTGTGTCGATCTGCTTATCGGTGTACATCACGCTCGAATACCCTTGTACCGTTGAAGAAATATAAGCATCGATGTACGAGCTCGTTTTCTCCTTAGCCCGCGGGAATAACTGCTCGTCATTATAGCTGTATTTCTCCGCCCTATAGCCGGCCAGATACGGTGTCTTGAATGCTTTCAACTGATCATAAGGAAAAGGCTCCAGCTTATCCATCAGCTCATCATTCATTTTTTCCGATGCATCAATCGGCAGCCTCACATAGTTCAGCCGAATCTTCCGATAGATATTAAAATGCTGCGTCTCTGTATACCTATAATCGCCTTGTGTATAGATTCTAACCCTCGTTCCCTGGCCGTGAACCTCAATCCCGTTGTTCAAGTCATAGAGCCAGAAGGGGACGTACATCCCTGTCATCCCTGCGATTCGATCCGCTGTCATGAACCCTTTTGGCGTAAGCAAGCCGTTTCTGCACCACTTCTTGAACGCCTTCATCGCCGCTTCCTTCGAGATCGTGAAGGGAATGAGCATCGCCGGGGCAAAATCCCCCGACAACCGATCGCTCAGCACCACGGCAGATCCGCAAAAGCTGCATGTCGTTGCGCTAGTCTCCTGATCGGTGACGATGACCGCTCCGCAGCCGTTACAGTGATACTCCTTCACATCCTCTAACGGTAACGCCTGCTGCTTCAGCGGATCCGGGATTTGGTCAACCTGATCCTGTCGTCCGCAGCTGGGGCAAGACAGCGTACCTGTGCCTGCATCGAACGCCATGCCGCTGCCGCAATTGGGACACTTATACTCGATAACCGCCGCCACTTGGCTCACCTCGACTTTAATCTTTCCTTGATTGCTGCAAGCTCATCTTCAGGTGATGCCGTTACAGTAGCTGCAGTCGTACCCGCTGTTGCATTCTTCTCGAGCTCGGCGATCAATACATCCAGATCATCTTCCTGTGCGCCGGCTCTAACCTCGGCAAGAGCCATCGCTTCGTTCATCGCCTGATTGGCTTTCTCTTCCATCGCGCTGAAAGCAGCGCCCGCTTCGCTGCCGGCTCGCTGCTGCGCATGGGCATCGGCCATCTTCCCTTTCAGCTCTGCATGCCGCGCCTCCAGCTGTGCCAGGTCGGACACAAGCTTATCCTGCATATGCGTCATCATCGTCGCCTTCGCCGAAGCTCGGGTGAACATGGCCTCCAGCTCCGCAAATTTCTCGGTCTGCTTCGATTTGAGAGCCAGAAATTGGAGCGCGTTCTCCTCCTCATCGGACTCCGCGGACTTCTCCGCATAACGCTGCAGCTTCTTAATCTCGGCATTGCATGCGTCCAAATCCCGCTTAGCCCTGCTCTCCTCGAGCAGTACCGCCTCCGTCTCCGCCTTCACTTGGCCCAGATCGCTATGTAAGCTTTGCATATACGCCTTTATGGTCTTCTCCGGGTCATCCGCATGGCTTTGCAAACCATGCATATTGGCTTTCATCACGTCTCTGAACCTCGATAAGATTCCCATCCCATGCTCCTCCTTCGAAGTCTTACATTATCTTCTATACTACATCAAATCGGCTCTAATATTTAATTAGTACAATAGATTGTTTACTTCTTCTGGTAAACCATGCTTTTAACACAGGCTATAATCAAGCTTAAGCACGGAAAGGAGGCTCCATCCACTTCCCATTGTAAGCGCTTCATTTATATTCGCCAAATTGATTTCGCAGGGGGATGCAATAAATGACCGGAACAATCAAACAAGTACTCTCGCTCTTGCTGGCCGCAGCGCTGCTTATTCCTTCCTGCCTCTCGGCTCCAGCTGTGCAAGCCGCGGCGGCAGAGACGACCGTTGTTTATCACGAAGACTTTGCCGCCGGCAAAGGTGCTGCTGTGCAATCCGGCGGCGCGAGCTTGACGCAGGTTACAGGCAAAGTGTTTGACGGTAACGCCGACGGGACAGCTCTATCCGTTAGCAACAGAGCAAACACCTGGGATGCGGCAGATTTTAAATTCAGCGACATCGGCCTGGAAAACGGCAAAACCTACACCGTAACCGTGCAAGGTTATGTGGACCCGGATACGGTTGTGCCTGACGGCGCGCAAGCCTATTTGCAGTCGGTTAACAGCTACGGCTTCTTGGCTGGCGCTAACTTAGCCGCCGGTGCCGCATTCACGCTGACGAAAGAGTTTACGGTAGATACAAGCAAAGATGCAAGCCTGCGTGTTCAATCGAACGAAACCGGCAAAGCCGTGCCGTTCTACGTCGGTGACGTGCTCATCACAGCGGAGAAACCTGCGACAGACGTCGAAACGGTATACCACGAAGCTTTTGCAAGCGGTAAAGGCGCTGCTACGCAATCCGGAGGCGCGAGCTTGACGCAAGTGAACGGCAAAGTCTTCGACGGCAACGCCGACGGTGCCGCTCTGTCCGTAAGCAACAGAGCGAATACTTGGGACGCGGTAGATTTTAAATTCAGCGAAATTGGGCTGGAGAACGGTAAAACCTACTCCGTAACCGTTCAGGGGTATGTCGACCCGGATACGGTTGTGCCTGACGGCTCGCAAGCCTATTTGCAGACGGTTAACAGCTACGGCTTCTTGGCTGGCGCTAACTTAGTCGCCGGTGCCGCTTTCACATTGACGAAAGAGTTTACGGTGGATACGAGCAAGGATGCAAGCCTGCGTGTTCAATCGAACGAAACCGGTAAAACCGTTCCGTTCTACGTTGGCGATATTCTCATTACTCAGAAAGCGAATACGACCCCGGAAGAGCCGGAAGTAGAAGAACCGCGGCCTCCGGCTTTGGATTTCAACACCGTTACTTTTGAGGATCAAGCTGCAGGCGGCTTTGAAGGCCGCGCAGGTACGGAAACGCTGACCGTCACCAATGAGGCCAATCATTCCGAAGAAGGTTCCTATGCTTTGAAAGTGGAAGGTCGAACAGATTCGTGGCACGGACCGACCTTGCGCGTGGAGAAGTATGTAGATAAGGGCTCCGAATATAAAATTACGGCCTGGGTGAAGCTGATCTCTCCCGCAAGCTCGCAGCTCCAGCTCTCTACGCAGGTTGGTCAAGGAAGCAGTGCCAACTATGTTCAGCTTGCAGGCAAAACAATCAGCGCAAGCGACGGCTGGGTGAAGTATGAAGGCACCTACCGATACAACAATGTAAGCAGCGAGTTCTTAACCATCTATATAGAGAGCTCTTCTAACAAAACGGCTTCTTTCTATATCGATGACATCAGCTTTGAAAGCACGGGATCCGGCCCGATTTCCATCCAGAAGGATCTGCCTCCGATTAAGGACACTTACCAAGACGATTTTCTAATCGGCAACGCGATCTCGGCGGAGGATCTGGATGGCGTTAGACTCGAGCTGCTGAAGCAGCATTTCAACGTCGTCACAGCAGGAAACGCGATGAAGCCTGACGCGCTTCAGCCTACGAAGGGCAATTTCACCTTTACCGCGGCCGATGCGCTTGTCGATAAAGTGCTGGCTGAAGGGATGCAGATGCACGGGCATGTGCTGGTATGGCATCAGCAATCGCCTGCGTGGCTGAATACGACTAAGGATGGCGATAACAACACGATTCCACTGGGCCGCGAAGAAGCGCTCGCGAATTTGAAGACCCATATCCAAACGGTCATGGAGCATTTCGGCAGCAAGGTGATTTCATGGGATGTCGTCAACGAAGCGATGAACGATAACCCCTCCAATCCGGCAGACTGGAAGGCATCACTTCGCCAAACACCGTGGAGTAATGCGATCGGAACGGACTATGTAGAGCAGGCGTTCTTGGCAGCAAGAGAAGTACTGGACGCGCATCCGGCTTGGGACATCAAGCTCTATTACAATGATTACAACGAAGATAATCAGAACAAAGCGCTGGCCATCTACAACATGGTCAAAGAAATCAATGATCGCTATGCGCTGACGCACCCCGGCAAGCTGCTGATCGATGGCGTCGGGATGCAGGCGCACTACGGCGTGAACACGAACCCGGACAATGTCGAACTGTCCTTGGAGAAGTTCATTTCATTAGGCGTAGAAATCAGCGTTACGGAGCTCGATATTCAGGCCGGAAGCAATTATCAGCTTTCCGAGCCGCTTGCCAATGCTCAAGGCTATCTCTACGCGCAGCTGTTCGAAATCTTCCAAGCCCATGCTGCAGCGATCGTACGCGTTACCTTCTGGGGCATGGATGACAATACGAGCTGGAGAGCCGCTTCCAACCCGCTGTTGTTCGATAAGAACCTGCAGGCCAAACCGGCATATTACGGCGTAAGCGATCCGGCTGCATTCATGGAGGAACATCAGCCTGAACTGGCGGAAGCCAACCAAGCTGCGGCTAAATTCGCTACGCCGCTAGTCGACGGCACTGTTGACGCGATTTGGGGCCAGACCCCGGAAATCCCGATCAACCGGTATCAGACGGCTTGGCAAGGAGCGAGCGGAGTTGCCAAAGCGCTCTGGGATGAGCAGAATCTGTATGTATTGGTACAGGTTAGCGACGCGCAGCTCGACAAAGCAAGCGTGAACAACTATGAGCAAGATTCCGTCGAAATTTTCGTGGATCAAAACAATGCGAAGACATCGTTCTATCAAGATGATGACGGTCAGTACAGAGTAAACTTTGACAATGAGACATCGTTCAATCCGATCAGCCTTGCAGCGGGTTTCGAATCCGCAACGAAGGTATCCGGAACCAACTACACGGTTGAAGTGAAAATCCCGTTGACATCGGTGACGCCGGTTGACGGCAAGAAGCTCGGTTTTGACGTACAGATTAATGACGCGAAAGACGGTGCCCGCCAAAGCGTTACCGCCTGGAACGATACAACCGGCAACGGCTATATGGACACGTCCGTTTACGGAGTACTTACGCTTACCACTGCTGCGACCTATCCGAGCGGTGGCAGCAATGTCGTCCTGCAAACAGGCAGCGTCCAGAACCGGAACGGCGTCGTTTCGATTCATCCCGAGATGAAGACGGACAACGGACGCGCCATCGGCACGATTTCCGGCGACAACTTGAAGAAGGCGCTGGAGCTGGCCGCTCCGGCAGCTAACGGCGAGAAACAAGTCGTCATCGAGCTGCCGAAGCAAGCGAACGCGTCGTCGTATGAAGTGCAGCTGCCTGCGCAAAGTCTGAAAGGTCAAGAGGCCTTCGTCCTTTCGGTGAAGACCGAGAATGCAACGATTCAAATTCCAAGCAACATGCTGTCTGGCGTGACAGACAAAGCCGAGCAAGTATCGATCCGTGTCGGCAAACCCGCACCAGACAGTTTGAACGCCGCAAACCGCGAGTTGATCGGCAACCGTCCGGTTATCGAACTGAGCTTAGTAGCGGGCAGCAATGTCCTTGCATGGAGCAATCCCGCCGCGCCTGTGTCGGTTGCGATCCCTTACAAGCCAACAGCGGAAGAGCTTAGCAATCCGGATCATATCGTCATTTGGTACATCGACGGCAAAGGTATCGCGACACAGGTTCCGAATGCTCGCTATGATGCGGCAAGCCAAACGGTTGTTTTCCAAACGTCTCACTTCAGCACCTATGCGGTAGGCTCCGTATTCAGGACCTTCGGTGACCTGGCGCAAGTGCCTTGGGCCAAACAAGCCGTAGATGCTATGGCGTCGCACGACATTATCAAAGGAACAACTGCGAACAACTTCTCTCCGGCAGCTTCCATCAAGCGAGCAGACTTTATAGCTCTTCTCGTAAGAGCGCTTGAACTGCATGGCACGGGCAAAGAAGGCACCATGTTCGGCGATATCGAACCATCCGCTTATTATTACAACGAGCTGTTGATCGCTAAGGAACTGGGAATCGCAACCGGTTTTGAAAATAACACCTTCCAACCGGACAGCACGATCTCCCGCCAAGATATGATGGTGCTGACCGCACGTGCACTGGCCGCTGCCGGCAAGCCGGTTGGAACCGGCGGGGCTCTGGACGCATATGCCGACGCCGCTACGATTTCCGGCTATGCGCAGGACAGCGCCGCCGCTCTGGTCAAATCCGGAATTGTTAACGGCAAGAACGGCAACCTCGCACCGCACGCGTCACTCACCCGCGCCGAAGCGGCGGTTATTCTGTACCGCATTTGGAATCTGTAATTCCTTATACAACAAAAACCACATCCCCCATGGAGGATGTGGTTTTATTTTTATCGAAGACGGTAAAATCCTACAGCGTCATAGCCTGCCCATACCGCGCCAGATACGCTTCCTTCTCTTTGTAGTCCGGCATGACACTCCCGACCAGTCGCCAGAACGACCGATCATGATTCATATGCGAAAGATGGCATAACTCATGAATAATGACATAGTCGATGACTTCGATCGGAGCCATGGCGAGACGATAGTTAAACGTAAGCTGTTTCTTCGAGCTGCAGCTTCCCCATTTGGTGCTGGACTCTACAATCTCGATCGACTTTGGCGCCACCTTCAGGTGCTTCTGAAAGGCTGGAATACGTTCCGATACAACCTTCTTGCAGCTTGCAAAATAAAACTTTTTCAGCCGCTGCCGAAGCTCTTCCTCGTTCTCCGCCGTTGTATCGATTAAGTCGCTCAACGAACAATATTTGCCCAGATGGAGGAACTTGCCCTGTTCTTGATACTCCTTTAACGACAACGCATCACGAGACTTCTCAATCCAATCGAGCTGTGCCGCAATCGCTTGCCCATGCTGTTTCACTTCGCGTATGATCATCTCGTCGCTGGTGCCGTTAGGCGCCTTCACCGTAATGAAACCCGAAGGCTCGATCTGGATGGAAAGCTTCTTACCAGCCCCATAGGCGACATGAACGTCAATCGTTCGCCGTTCGAGTTGAATCTCCATAACCTACAGGCAGCACTTCTTATGTTTTTTCCCGCTGCCGCATGGGCACGGTTCGTTTCTTCCGATTTTCGCGGATGCCGCCGGGAACTGGACCACATTCGAATTCCGAGCCGGTTTCGGACTTAATTCATCAGGTGTAAACCCGCGATTGGACCACATTCTCGTATGGTTATGCACGTTAATAATTAACGGCGTAACTTCCTTTAGCTGCTTCTTGTTCAAGCGAATTTTGCGCTGATCGAACTCTTCCATAATGACGCTAAGCGGCTCTTCCATCGCACATGCGAGCTGGATATCGTCCACGAGCGCCTCCGCCAGCTTCTCCACTTTGCCTAATTCCTGCATGATGTAGGTCTTCAATGCCTCCAGCTGAGGCGTCTTCTCGAAATAATCAATATCCGCATATAGCAGCAGTTCTTCCTTAGCGGGAATGTAGTACGGCTTGTCCTTCACGCTCTCCAAGAACGCTTCATAATCGTCCAAGTCTTCTCCATCCAGGCTGTCGCTAAATAGGAATCCACGCTGAATATCCCAAGTCAGCACCTTATCGGAGACGGATAAACGAATATCCAGGAGCTTCTCCTCCGTTATGTTAATACCGTTCTGGTCATTAATAATCGCAATGAGCTTAGTCATTGGGATAATTCCATACAAGTTAGCCGCCGCTTCCATGTATCGCAGCACCAGTTGATTTGCATTGCGTTGTTTTTGGAAGGCGTTCTTGTCCAGCATGTTGTACGCGGCTTTGACTTCTTCCGGCATAACAAAAAACAACTTGTCCCCTTCGAGGAAGCTGAATATCAACCCTTTATCCATCAAAAACAAGTAAGCATCGGCATAGACCGCATTATCCTGAATGTACGGTACTTTGAGAAGCCGGTTCACAAGATCCCATTCTTGCGGCTCAGCTGTAAGGAAAGCCGAATATAGTTTCGACACACTTGTAATTCTATCGCATAGCGCATCTACGAGCTCCTGTTTCTTCAGCTTGGAGCGCCCTGACAGCGCGCAATTGGCAGCAATGAAATTCAACCGATCCTTGGTCAGCTGTCCGAGGATATCCTTCAAGCTGGTCTTTACCGAACCTTTAATGGCATTATTCACGTTCAACTGCAGCATTTCTTTTTGCAAATCCATACCTAAACCCCTTTACAATTCAACCAATATATATAGATTGTACCCTAACCCGGCCCTCAATTGAAGGGAATGGTAGGATTAAGCAATTTCGTTCATGTATTTAATCGCTGCTGGCTCACCCTTCCAACGACTTCAATGTCTGCTCTAGTTCCTGTTCGCACGCTTCCGCCGACTGCCATTTGTTCTCCAGCAATCCTTGTACAAAGTCTTGTACCGCGGGATCAAGCTTCAGTTCTTCCTCCCAGCCTCGCTCCTCCTGTCCTTCATGCGGCATGTAACCTGCATACATGAGAAACAAGAACAGATGGCCGAGTCCATACAGGTCGCTTGTCGGTTCCGGCACACGCATCCGCTGCTTCACGGCTCCCCAGCTGTCCGCAAATCCGCCGCCCCACTCCTCCTTTTCATAAGCAGACTCATCGCCTATTCGGCAAGCTAAGCCAACGTCGATAATAACCAGCTTATCGCCGCTAACCAGAACATTCGGGATCCGCACATCCCGATGAACATACCCGGCTTCATGCATATGCCGCAGCGGATGCAGCAATTGCCGAATAACGAGCAAAGCTTCCTGCTGACTATATATCTTCTCGCTTCCCATTACAGCGTGCTCTAGACTATATCCCTCAACCAGCTCCATGACGAGCCCCATTTCTCTGCCATGCGCGGCATAATCCAGCCACTGCGGAATTTGCGGATGATGGAGTCCTTTAAGAATCTCGCTCTCTCGCTCCAGCATCTCGCGGGCCAAGCTTCGTTTGCTCGGCTTGCCTCGCTTCATCAGCACAACGGCTCCGCTTCTCAAATCCGTACAGCGATAAGCTTGACCATAGCTGCCCATTCCCAGGAGCTCCTCAACTCGATACCTGTCTGCCCAAACCGCACCCTCCCGGAGCGGATAATCCAGCCAACCGAGCCACCTTTCCCGCCACCATGCACCTAACATCCGCATCCCTCCCTGCTTTCACTTACGGCTGCGTGCCCCACTCGGTTCCTAATCGATTTGCAAATGGGTGATTTATAACGAAACCTGATTCATCGAGCTGCGTATTATTTTACAAGTCTAAAACGCTTCCACATTAGTTCCATATAGGAGGTCCCACACGTATGTTGAGACATCTTTTGAATCGCCTCATCAGCTCCCTGCTTGGCCGCAAGCATTACGGCTCGCACGGTCATTACGGCCACCAGCATCACAGCAGCAGCGATTATAAGAAAGGCGGCCATTACCCGCCGCATCATTCCAATTATGGCCATGGACATTACAAGAAGAAACATGGCAGCTATAGCAGCTAACTACCTCTGGAACCCGATCTTCATGGATCGGGTTTTATTTTTTTTTGTAATTTGTTATGGATCAAGTAGGAAAGGAAACCCTATTACAAGAATCAAGTAATGAAGCCAGATCATTGGAGGTTATCATGGGAAGAGTCATTCATTTCGAGATCCATGTCGATGACATGGACCGCGCTAAGAAGTTTTATGGAGAAGTGTTCGGTTGGACATTTGAGGACTACAGCAGCTTTGCCGGCATGCCTTACTTTGGAGCCGTGACAGGCGATGCTGATGCCATGGGAATCAACGGTGCTTTGATGCAGCGCCATGGTGCTGCCCCACAACCGGGGCAGCCCGTGAATGGATTTGCCTGCACAATGGGAGTCGGCGACTACGATGCGACTGAAGCGAAAATTCTAGAGCACGGCGGCACCATCGCGTTACCGAAATACGCGCTGCCCGGCATGGCCTGGCAGGGGTATTATATCGATACCGAAGGCAATATCATTGGGATTCATCAGCCGGATGTGAATGCCAAGTAATTAGAAAAAGACACCTCTGCGGTGTCTTTTTTCTATCTATTGCAAAGACAGCACTCGCCGCAGCGACCGTGTCCCGGAGGATGAAAGGAAAACAACAACGGCTATTTACCGCCGCCGAAACACAAAAAACCTTTTATCCGCGAAGGAACAAAAGGTTTTTCTCTATAAAAGTAAGCGGGTGATGGGAATCGAACCCACGCTATTAGCTTGGAAGGCTAAAGTTCTACCATTGAACTACACCCGCAGAAAATATGGTCGGGATGACACGATTTGAACATGCGACCCCCTGGTCCCAAACCAGGTGCTCTACCAAGCTGAGCTACATCCCGCGATTCGTGAAACAAACATACAAGGCGCCACCCAGATTCGAACTGGGGGTGAAGCTTTTGCAGAGCTCTGCCTTACCACTTGGCTATGGCGCCATGATGGAGCGGAAGACGGGAATCGAACCCGCGACCCTCGCCTTGGCAAGGCGATGCTCTACCGCTGAGCCACTTCCGCAGATGGTGATGGTGCGGTCAAGAGGACTCGAACCTCCACGTCATTGCTGACACTAGAACCTGAATCTAGCGCGTCTGCCAATTCCGCCATGACCGCGTAACAAGATAAAGTGAGCCATGTAGGACTCGAACCTACGACACCCTGATTAAAAGTCAGGTGCTCTACCAACTGAGCTAATGGCTCATAAATGGCTGGGGATCTAGGATTCGAACCTAGGGATGACGGAGTCAAAGTCCGTTGCCTTACCGCTTGGCTAATCCCCAACATGAAGCATTTGGTTTAGTTAAAAATGGGGCGACCGATGGGAATTGAACCCACGAATGCCGGATCCACAAACCGGTGCGTTAACCACTTCGCCACGATCGCCATGAAAAAAATATGGTGGAGGATGATGGATTCGAACCACCGAACTCAAGGAGAGCAGATTTACAGTCTGCCGTGTTTAGCCACTTCACTAATCCTCCATAATGGTGCCGGCGATAGGAGTCGAACCCACGACCTACTGATTACAAGTCAGTTGCTCTACCAACTGAGCTACACCGGCATATGAACTTGCAGTTTAAAAATGGTGGCTCGGGACGGAATCGAACCGCCGACACGAGGATTTTCAGTCCTCTGCTCTACCGACTGAGCTACCGAGCCGAACTTTTGAAGAAATGGCGGAGCCGACGGGATTCGAACCCGCGGTCTCCTGCGTGACAGGCAGGCATGTTGGGCCACTACACCACGGCTCCGCAGTAAAATTGGTTGCGGGGGCAGGATTTGAACCTGCGGCCTTCGGGTTATGAGCCCGACGAGCTACCGAGCTGCTCCACCCCGCGATAGTACAAGTAAAACATATATGGTGGAGGCTGACGGGATCGAACCGCCGACCCTCTGCTTGTAAGGCAGATGCTCTCCCAGCTGAGCTAAGCCTCCGGGGAAATAAATGGTGACCCGTAGGGGACTCGAACCCCTGTTACCTCCGTGAAAGGGAGGTGTCTTAACCACTTGACCAACGGGCCCTATCTGGCGGAGAGCGAGAGATTCGAACTCTCGAGACGCGGTTAGCGCCTACACGATTTCCAATCGTGCTCCTTCGACCACTCGGACAGCTCTCCAGATGAATGGCTCCCCGAACAGGACTCGAACCTGTGACAACTCGATTAACAGTCGAGTGCTCTACCAACTGAGCTATCAGGGAATAGGTTAAAATAGCTTGGTGGAGCCAAGCGGGATCGAACCGCTGACCTCCTGCTTGCAAGGCAGGCGCTCTCCCAGCTGAGCTATGGCCCCAAAGGGAATGGTTGGCCTTAGTGGACTCGAACCACCGACCTCACCCTTATCAGGGGTGCGCTCTAACCAGCTGAGCTAAAGGCCAATAAAAAACCCACTGCTAGGTGGGGTGTTTATTCAATATAGGTGAAGATCACACCCTGAAAACTGGATACGAACCTTTGCGAAGGTTTTGTTTTAGCTGATTTTGTCCGAAGTTGAACATCCGAGCGAATATTCGTAGGATAAGCCCTCGACCGATTAGTATTCGTCAGCTGCATGCATTGCTGCACTTCCACCTCGAACCTATCAACCTGATCGTCTTTCAGGGGTCTTACATACTGGGAAATCTCATCTTGAGGGG
>NZ_JAGKSP010000001.1 GCF_017942085.1 Paenibacillus lignilyticus | reverse complement strand
GCGGCAGCGCCGCAGGGCCGGGGCCGCCGCAGCTGGGCGGCCCCGGGCTGGTTCGCGCCGCCGCCGGCGCTGCTGCGCGGCAGCGCAACCCCCGCCGGCATCCGGCTGCGCGTGATGCCGGGCGCCGAGTACGGGCAATTCCGCGAAGCGGCCCGTATGGCGTTCATGCGGGAGCGCTATCGCGTAGCTCCCGCATCAGACCGGATGGGGGTCCGCCTGGATGGACCCCCGCTCCCCATGGAGGACAGCGAAGAACTGCTGTCCCACGGCGTCATCGCCGGCACGATACAGGTGCCGCGCGGCGGCGCGCCGATCGTTCTCGGCGCGGACTGCCAGACGACCGGCGGCTATCCGAAGCTGGCGCATGTCATCACCGCCGACCTGCCGCTGCTCGCGCAGTGCAAGCCGGGCGATTATATCACCTTCGAAGAAGTGACGCTGGCTGAAGCCCAGCACAGGGATAGAGAGCAAGAACGCGGCATGCGGCAGCTCGCTGCGGTTCTCGCAATATGCCAGAAACCGAGCTGGAAATTATTATAGGATCATGAAAGGACCGCCAAAAGCCGATATGACTACTATCCACGATTTATCGCAGTCGCAGCGAGGGATCGATCTGAACTGCGATTTTGGCGAAAGCTACGGCGTTTATACGTTTGGACAAGATACAGAGCTGCTGGCGCATGTGACTTCGGTGAACATTGCCTGCGGCTTCCATGCCGGTGATCCGCATGCGATGCGTGAGGCCGTTTATCGCGCGGCAGAGGCCGGAGCGGCCATCGGCGCGCATCCCGGCTTGCCGGATCGACTTGGTTTCGGACGGCGCGAGATGGCGGTCAGCGCGCAGGAAGTCTTTGACATGACACTCTACCAGATCGGCGCGTTAGATGCATTCGTTCGTGCGGCCGGCGTCAGCTTGCGTCATGTGAAGCCGCACGGCGCGCTCTATCATATGGCAGGGCGAAGCGAAGAGCTTGCGGACGCATTCGTACGCGCGGTGAGCGTGTTCGATCCTTCCCTTATCATATATGGACAATGGGGGAGCGAGCTCCTTACGGCAGCGAATAAGCACAACATGCAATCGGCTTCCGAGATCTTCGCAGACCGTTCTTATCAAGCGGATGGAACTCTTACTCCCCGAAATCGGCAGGGGGCGACGCTGGCCTCCGCCGAAGAAGCGCTGCTCCAGACGCTTAGCATCATTACGACGGGGACGGCAAGGACAATCGAAGGCAAAGAGATCGTTATTCAAGGAGACACGGTATGTCTCCATGGCGACGGGCAGCGCGCAGGAGAATTTGCCGCTGCGCTGCGTAAAGGCTTGGAAGCGGCGGGAATCGCTCTTCAGCCGCCGACACCGCGTAGGTAACTTGCAGCTTTCGAGAAGATACTGCTCTGCTCGTAACTTTCGAACATCATCACATGGGCATGCAGACAGCATCGGCTTTCTTTGTTGAAGGAGGACATCAAGACAACATGTCTATAAATAGGGCGGAAAAAATAACGATGTGGACGGCTTGTGCCGCCATCTTCAGCTTTATATTGATGCGGGTTTTTCATAGCGAACTCTATCGGCCGATTGCGGACCGAGCTTATTTGTTCGTGCATTCCGGCATCGAATTTATCAGTTATGCAGTGAGCTTCACCATGCTGGTGTTAGGCTGGCTGTTCTTCGTCAAGTCATTGTCGAAGCATAGGCTCTATACAGCGGCACTATTCGGCGCAGTCGGTGTGTTCGACATGCTTCATGGACTTACAGCAGAAGGAATGCCGTTCTTCCATCCCGTTGGAGAAACAACATTATCCGCCCTGTTCTCCATGTCTGCCCAGTTCATAGGTTCTGTCGGGTTGTTTATCATATTCCGCAAGAATGATGCACCGGTTTCGGCAAGGAAACGGCTCCCGGCCATGTTGATCTCCCTTGGTTTTGCAACCGCTGTAGGATTCGCCTACTTTGCGATGGCGGATCAGTCAGGTATTGCCGTGCTTGCGGGCGAATCGCTCGAGCTGCTGCGCGTACTTGTTTATTTCGTCATCATTTTCTCCTACTTGAGTACAATCGGCATGGTGCTTTATCTGAATCGCAATGAACGGCCGCAAGCGCTGCTAACCATCATACAATCGCTTGTTTTCTTCTTGTTCGCCAATTTGCAGTTCATCTTAAGCGCCGGCGTCGTTGACACGGATATGCTCCTGGGGCATGTCTATAAATTGGCCGGGTTCTACTTCCTGATGAAGGGAATCTATTACGTTACACTTGAAGAGCCGTTCAAGCAGCAGAAACGGACGGAATCACGCATCAATTTTTTGGCTTATCATGACGAGCTAACCGGGTTATCCAACCGGCGCCAGCTGCAGGAGCAGCTAAATGCGGAGCTGGTGCGCGCGCAGCAGAGTAACCATAAGCTCGCAGTATTTCTGCTTGATATCGACAGGTTCAAAACCTTTAATGATGCGCTTGGTCATTCCTTCGGCGATCAGATGCTGCAGGCCGTTTCCCAGCGGCTGCGGCTGGCAGCCGGCAAATCGAATCACGTGTTCCGCATGGGAGGAGACGAGTTTGTCGTCTTAATGCCGGACATTAAGGATACGGAGACGGAGCTGGTAGACACAAGAGCCAAAGCATTGATGGGGCTCTTCGATGCACCGTTCGTGCTTGGCGAAGCGGAATATCATATTACGATTAGTCTGGGCATTTCCTTCTACCCGCAAGATGGCGAAAGCGTCGAGGTGCTGCTCAAGAACGCGGATACGGCGATGTACTGCGCCAAAGCGCATCGCAATGAATTCTCCAGCTACGATCCGGAGATGAATCGGAAGTCGCATGATCGTTTGAGGCTGGAAAGCGATCTGCGGCGCGCAATTGATCAGGAACAGTTCACGCTGGCTTATCAGCCGCTCGTCAATTTGAGTACGGGCAAAGTAATAGGCGTTGAGGCGTTAGTTCGCTGGAATCATCCGCAGCGGGGATTGCTGCCGCCGGGCGATTTTATTCCGCTCACGGAAGAGAACGGACTTATTCTTCAGCTTGGCGAGTGGGTGCTCAAGGCCGCCTGCAAACAGAACGTTGCTTGGCAGGAAGCAGGCTTGCCGCCAATGATGATGTCCGTGAACTTGTCCATGCGGCAATTTAGACAGCATCAGCTGGCGGAACGGATAAAAGGCATATTGGATTCAACGGGTATGCCGCCGAAGTATTTGGAGCTGGAGATTACGGAGAGTATGACCAGTGACGTGGAGTTCGCCAGCGATACGCTGACCAGCTTGAAGGAGATAGGCGTGCAGATCAGCATCGATGATTTCGGTACGGGCTACAGCTCGCTGATCTCGCTCAAACGATTCCCCATCGATAAGCTGAAGATTGACCGCTCATTCGTCAGCGATTTGGCGCAAGGCGGCAGCGACGCGGCCATTGTTGCGACCATTACAACGATGGCCAAAAATTTAAAGCTTAAAGTGACAGCCGAAGGCGTAGAGAATGACGAACAGATTAAGTTTCTGCGTGAACGCAACTGCGAGGAAGCACAAGGCTTCTACTTCACCAAGCCGATTCCGGCGAATTTGTTCGAGAACTGGTACAGACATCGCAGTAGTCAGACGGCTTAAGCTCTTAAGAAGCTTAAGAGGAGTGTTCACCTATGCAGCAACGGCTTGCAACGGTTTTTATCTATGGCTCGCTCTTGCCGGGCCATAGCAATCATCAGGTATGTGCCGGATTTATTCAATCTGCTGTGCCGGGCGTCATTCAAGGCAGGCTGGTTGATTACGGACCTTACCCGGCAATGCTGCGGGATGCCGCAGCTTTCACAAGTGGTGCCAGTGTTCGGGGAATGTGGATTGTCGTGAATGAGCAAGGCTTGAAACGTATGGATGAACTGGAGCAGTTCGCAGGGATCGAAGAGGAGAACGATTACGATCGGGTCTGGGTAACCGACATGCATCAGCCGGAGCAAAGCGGGTGGGTTTATGTATGGGATACGCCGAGAGGCTGCCCGCCAATCGCGGAAGACTATTGGCCTGACTTCTACGCCCGCAAGCGGGGCTGACCAACAGATGCGATTACTCGTTCGTTGCGGGAATTGACATCGATATACGTAAGGATAAATTACGCTCAGTCGTCCTGCTGAGCGTTTTTGCGTTGTTAAACGTATGGATAATACCGAAGGCGAGCACCAAGCAAGCCATTGTAAAAACGATCACGCGTTTTATTTTGTGAATGACAGCCGTCCCGTCATCGCGGTGGATCCGTCTGCGTCGAATGGATTGGCGCCAGATGAGCAGTAACGGAGCAGCAAGGATAATGAGGCCAACGGTAATCATCTGCTTCCGGTAAGCCATGCCGAGCGGAAATACGTTAATGGACGCATACAGGAACGCTTCGATGACCAATACTTGAATCGGGACGACCAGTGCGACTTCAGACGCCGCACGACGCTTTGTACGGCTCACGACATCATTCGGGTGCTTCACGGTAAGTCGAGCCAGATTAAGCAGCCTGGAGACGGAATAGAAGGCGATGGCTGCAGTTGGAAGCATAATGAGCGCGAAGAACATCAGAGCATTATCGAGCACAAACCAGTTGCGGTAGGAATACGTCGCAATCAGCATGATCATTTTGGCTAAGGCCAGAAGTGTCATGGAGCAAAGCAGGGCTAGCGTTAGGATGGCAGTACGTCTTAGACTGTGCGTCGTACGCCGGAAGGCCATGCTCCCTGTTGTAAGCCCCGCAAAAAGAGACAGCAAAAGTAAGAGAACAGCCATTGCTGCATTGATGACATAAACGGGTGTGGACATATTCGGTTTCCCCCATTTCCACGGAATGAACTTGTTTTAGTTTACTGGGAAGCACGGCTATTCGAGAACGGGCGCAAGTCCAGTGCCGGAACTGGACTTAGGTCGTAGACATAGGTGCCGGCAGTATTCCCCTACTTACCTTACTCTTTGCGTTTGCGATATTGTGAAGGTGACACGCCATAGTAGGCGGTAAATTGTTTCGTGAAATGATGAATGGAGGCATAGCCTAAATCCGAAGCAATTGCCGTAATGGAGCGATTGCTCTCCCAAAGTGCGGCTGCTGCTTGCTTCATGACAGCACGGCTCCAATAGGCTTTCGGAGAGATGCCGGCGGTTTGCTTGAAGAGCGAGTGGAATCTCGTCTTCTGAAGCCCGCTTTGTGCCAGCCAGCTCGTATAATTCGATCCTGCATGCGCCTCTTTGTCGATACGGTGCATAATCGCTTTCATTCGGTAGTCGCTGTGCCAGCTCTCGCCGGCAATCTGGATGAACTCCAGCATAAACGCTTTGAGCAGACTATGTGCGATCTGATGCCCGTATTCGCGCTGCTGTTGATGCTGCTTCACAATATGGGCGAACACATCCATCAAGATCGTATGATGCTGCAAAGGATAGAGATGCGGCAATGTATCCAGTACGATGTTCTCTCGCACGGTTGTCACCAGCTCCGGCAATAGATCAGCCGGATGCCAATACAAGTGATGCTCGGTTGATCGCGGCTTCTCATTCCAAAGCTCAAAATACAGATTATAAGTTGCTAATTGATGCTCATCATCGGTGTAGAAGGAATGCATCAGCTGCGGCGGCAAATAGATCAGATCGCCTTTCTTCAGCGGGTAGGATTGCCCGTCAATCGTAATCCTGCCTCTGCCTCCATCCACGAGATGAAAGGCATAACAGTATCCGAAGCGGCCGTACTCGAACTCGTTGCGCTCATAGGGGAACTGATAGTGATGTCCTACGCGGATGAATGGCTGTAACTCGCTCATTAGCTGCTGTATGGCTGCATCCAACCTCGATTCACTCCCCGCTGCATGTCCTGCCCTTATCCCTATTGTATCATGACTCGGCCATATCCTGAACTGCACCTCACATGAAAAAAAAGCCCAAGCCTCACGAGTGGAGAGGGCTTGAGCTTCCTTGATATTAAACTTACAGATCGCCCCAGTTTAGGTTGGACGATTTGCTGTAGTTGGTTACTTTCTGCTCGAAGAAATCGGTTTTCATCCCGTTCATATTGCTGAAGCTTTCCACCCATTTCATTGGATGCTCGACGATTTCCGGATACAGAATATCGAGATTCAGCTTGCGCAGACGTTCATTGGAGAGGAACTTGATGTACTTCTCGATGATTTCATCCGTGAGGCCCGGAATGGTGTTGTTCGTAATGTATTGACCCCATTCGATTTCATGCTCAACAGCTGTGCGCATCATTTGGCGAAGCTCTTCGATCAGAACCGGCGTAAACAGCTCCGGATTTTCTTTGCGAACTTCACGGAAAATACCTTGGAACAACGCTAAGTGAGTCAATTCATCGCGCTGAATATATTTGATCTCAGAAACGGTACCGAGCATTTTGCCTTGTCGGCCAAGCGCATAGAAGAAGCTGAATCCGCTGTAGAAGTAGATACCTTCTAGGATATAATTCGCCATAATCGTTTTGATTAGATTCTGCGATGACGGATTAGCAATGAAGTTCTCGTACAGGTCGGTGATGAACCGATTCCGTTTCAAGAGGTTCTTGTCCTCGCGCCACAGGTTATAAATTTGATCGCGTACTTCCGGAGAAACCACGCTGTCTAGAATATAGGAATAAGATTGGCTGTGAACGGCTTCCTGGAAAGTATGAACCGTTAGGCACAGGTTTACCTCAGGCGCCGTAATATATTCGTTTACGTTCGGCAGGTTTGCCGTTTGAAGCGAATCCAAGAAGATGAGGAAGCTGATAATTTTATCGTAGCTGTTACGCTCGGAGAGCGACAGGTTTCTGTAATCTTTGGCATCCTGAGCAAGCGGAATCTCTTCCGGAATCCAGAAGTTATTCATCATCGTACGGTACATCTTCGTTGCCCAGTCATATTTCACATTGTTAAGCTCAATCAGATTGGTCGTATTTCCGCCAATCATGCGACGCATGCCCCAATCGCGATCGCCTTCTTCGTTAAATAATTTTTTCTTTTGCAGATCCATTAAATGGGCTGCCTCCTTCTGTACTTTCCTAAAATAAGCTGCAATCGTGTTAAGAACTGCCGAGAATGGAAGCCCGGAGGTCGAGTCGAAAACAGCGATTGCCGACTTCTTCCGACCCTGCGGGCCACCATCATTCAACGGCTTCTTAAGCGCTGCAGCTTACGCAATCTTCAACTTCAAGGCTCTTGTTGCGGCAATAGTAAACGGTTTTGAGGCCGTTCTCCCAAGCTGCCATGTACAGATCCATAAATTCCTTCGCCGTGTAATCCGGCGTGATATACAGGTTAAACGATTGCGCTTGATCGATATGGCGCTGACGGCGGCCCGCTGCGCGGATGCTCCAGTGTTGATCGATGTGATGCGCTTCTTTGTAGAACCAGAACGTTTCTTCGTTCAGGTTAGGCGCCGTTTGCGGGATGACCGCATTCTTCTTCTCTTCGACGAAGAATTTGTTGAAGATCGGGTCAATACCTGCAGTGGAACCGGCGATCAAGGAAGTGGAGGCTGTAGGCGCAATTGCGAACATCCATGCGTTACGGACGCCGTGTTCGGCTACATCCTTCTTCAGTTTCTGCCAGTGCGGCGCATCATAACCGCGGGAATCGAAAAATTCTCCCGTCTGCCATTCACTGCCTTCAAATACGCGGTAAGCGCCTTTTTCTTTGGCGATTTCCATCGAAGCTTTGACTGCACAGTAGTTGATCCACTCATACAGCTCGTCAGCACGATCCAAATGCTCTTCGGATTCCCATGCAATGCCGTTCAGAGCAAGCCATTGGTGATAACCGCTCGTGCCAAGGCCGACCGCACGGTACTTCTGATTCGTGATTTCCGCTTGCGGGATCGGGTAATGGTTCAGGTCGATAACGTTATCCATCATCCGCATTTGGCAAGTGACAACCTCTTCGATTTCCTCTTTCGTTCTGGAACGGCCAAGGTTAAGGGAAGAGAGGTTACACACGACATAGTCGCCGCTTTTCACTTGCGTTGTAATCACGCCGTCTTCATGAGTTGTCGTGATGTATTCAGTCGGGCTCATGTTCTGGCAAATTTCCGTACAAAGGTTAGAACAATAAATGATGCCTTTATGTTTATTCGGGTTCGCGCGGTTTACCGTATCGCGGTAGAACACGAAAGGTGTGCCTGTCTCGAAGGAGCTTGCAAGAATCTTCTTCATGATGTCGATAGCCGGTACTTCGTCACGGGAAAGCGCAGGGTTATTCACGCACTCTTCATAACGACGCTCCCACTCATCGCCCCATGAATCCTCGAGCGCCCAGCCCATGTAGCTGCGTACTTCGTGAGGATCGAATAGGAACCAGGAGTCACGCTCTTGCACTTTGCGCATGAACAAGTCAGGAATACAGACACCTGGGAAGATGTCATGTGCTTTCATCCGGTCATCGCCGTTGTTTGTTTTAAGATTAAGGAAGTCGAAAATATCTTTATGCCATACGTCGAGGTAAACCGCGACTGCACCGGAACGAACGCCGAGCTGGTCAACGGCAACCGCCGTGTTGTTGTAGTTCTTGATCCAAGGGACTACGCCGCCGGCAACGCCTTTGTATCCGCGGATGTTGGAGCCGCGGCTGCGCACTTTACCGATGTAGATGCCCATGCCGCCGCCGAATTTGGACACTTGCGCGAAGCTGGAATCTACATTGTAAATGCCCCACAGGTTATCCGGCACTGTATCGATGAAGCAGCTGGAAAGCTGGTGGAACGGTTTGCGTGCATTTGCAAGAGTAGGCGTTGCAACCGTCATTTGAAGACGGCTAAGCACATCGTAGAACTTGCGTGCCCAAGCGAGCTTGTCATCTTCTTTCATAGCCAGATGCATCGCCACGCCCATGAACAATTCTTGCGGAAGCTCAAGCACGTCTCCGCTGAAGCTCTTGATCAAGTAGCGGTCCGCAAGCGTTTTGAGACCGATGTAGTTGAACAAGTAGTCGCGTTCAGGCACGATGTAATTGCCGAGCTCACGGATTTCATCACGGGTGTAGTACTCTAGTATGTAGCTCCCGTAAAGCCCTTTGTCTGTCAAATACGTAATCAGAGAGTAGAAGTCTCCGTAGCCGAAATAGCCGTATTTGCGATTGATTGCAGATTCTTTATAAAGATCGTACACAAGAAGTTTGGCTGCAACGTACTGCCAGTTCGGCTGTTCGATGCTTGTTTTTTCTACCGCAACCTGTGTGAGTGTACGCTGAATTTCTTTAGTTGTAATGTTGTTGCGGAAATAAGGAAGTAAAGCAGTTTCCAGCTCAAGCGGATCGCAGTCGTTATAGCCGACACACGAGAAATCGATAACCTTCTTAAGCTTTGAAAAGATTAATTCTTCTTTCTGACCGTTCCTCTTAATAATATCCACGAGCAGAGCCACTCCTTGTCGAAGGATGTCGTCTGACAACCTCTAATACACAATATGTTGTTAGTACTTCCCTAAATTACACCAATATATAGTGGTTGTCAAGTTATACTATTCGACATCCAGCCATACCGTTACTACTGTTTTTAGGGGTGAAAATCCCATGAAAACGTATAGCTGCGGCATTTTTTATCGATCGGGACAGCTAGTTCTATAAACGTAGCTAATATAAAAAAGTGAGTACTATATGAATTGCGGATACTAATTATAGCACTAACTGTAGGGACCGTGTGGTGACAATAATAGGGATATGCGGAGCCGTGTTTACCCTTGTAAAGTTGTTCAAACAACGTTTGGATTTTTCGTTGGTGTTCGCCCATCAGCTTTAGTACACTTATTCTGAGTTTATTGTTCATATCTAAAGGAGAGGACGTGACTACACGACACCATGAACCGCCGTATTCGATATAAATCCCATTCCGCAATACAAGCCTTAGTCCTGTGCATCTGGATGTGCCTGGCACTGATCAGCATCCCGGGCATGGCTTCCGCGCACGCTGAGCTTGAACGATCCGAACCGGAGGCTAACGTCAAATATGAACAGAGTCCGAAGTCGGTTGAGCTGAGTTTTAACGAATCCATCGAGGCTAAAGTCGGAGCCATTGAAGTACTCGATTCCAAATCTCGACCCGTCACGAGCGTAACCGCGCAAGCCAGCAAGGACCATCGCTCGCTGATATTGCCGCTTCCTTCGCTCGGAGAAGGCGTGTACACCGTGTCTTATTCCGTCATTTCCGAGGATGGCCATCCGGTTAGCGGATCTTACGTCTTTATTGTAGGAAATCCTCGGGAAGGCGTAGATGCAGCCACATTTGATCCCCACAAAGAGCTCGGTCACGAAGGGCACAGCGCGACTACCCAGCTGACGACAGGACAATTTATTATTTACGCTGCCCGTATCGTTTATTATGGGTCATTGCTCTGGGCAGCAGGTCTAATGCTGTGGCCGTTACTAACGCGAGGACGCGGGAAACTGCTTCCGGACCTCCAGCGAAAATGGGAACAGATTGCCTTGCGGACACTCTTGGTTGGTATTCTCGTGTATATTTTCGTTCACGCACGCGAGATATTGACCGGGTATCCAAGGGATGAATATAGCAAGCTTTTCTTGCAGACGAACATTGGACGGGAATGGATTGCGCTTCTCGTGCTGGTGCTTCTCGGATTTATTATCGTCCGTTTCCCTGCCGTTCTGAAGACCATTTGGGCGCTGCTTATACTTGCGATTGAGAGCTGGAGCGGTCATGCAGCCGTATTCGCTCCGAAAACAGCATCGGTCATGTTTGATTTTGTCCATCTGGCTGCTGCAGCCATCTGGGTAGGCGGATTGATCCTGCTTGGTTTGCTTTGGCTGGCGGATCGCAAGGAAGCAGGGCGTTTCGCCGTGTTGTTCTCCAGTGCGGCGCTGCTGTCGCTTGCACTGCTCATCTTGTCGGGAATTGGCATGACCTTGCTGTTCCTGCCTTCCCTTCACTATTTGTTCTACACGGCCTGGGGAACGATTCTGCTGGTCAAGACCGGATTCGTTCTGCTCGTCCTCATCGTCGGCGGCATTCTTCATCTGCGCGTACGCAGAGGCAATCTGCCGACAACCGTGCTGCTTCGCGCAGATGCTGCGCTGATGGCTCTTATCATTCTATCGGCAGCACTCTTTACCTATATAAGCCCACTGCCGGCGAATGAACCGGTTGTTTATCACAAGATGGGCGACACCATGCATCTGTCATTGCGGATTACGCCGAATAAGCCGGGCGATAATCAGTTTATTGTGAAGGTGTGGCTGCCTGATGCGGTAGGCGCCCCGAAATCCGTAACGATGCGCTTGTTTGCGTTGGATCAGAAGGAGCTTGGCCCGATTCAAGTGCCGATCAAGCTTTTCGAGGATACTGAAATTACTACCTTTGACGGCTATGTGAAGGCTGCATATAAAGCAGAGGGACCGTTCGTTCCGTTCGCGGGGCGCTGGCAGGCCGAAATCCGCGTGCTCGATAAGGATGATAACGAGCAAGTGCAGAAGGTGGAGTTCCGGAATTATTAATGGAGGGGAAAGGGGTCGGCAAAATGACATATAAACGGATCAAGTGGTTCATTTTGTGGACGCCGACGTTAACGATAGCGCTGTGGGAATATTTGCGGCATGCGTTTCTCCTCCCCTATGTTTCGATGGATCTTGGCAATGCGCTCGCGCCTGTCATTGTAATGACCGTAACGGCAACGCTCCTTATTAAGCTTTTTCGGATGCTGGAGAGCACCAACGAATCGCTGCAGCAGGCGAAAGCGGCAAAAGCAGCGTTCATGGAACGAGAGCAGCTTGCCCGCGAGCTGCACGACGGCATCTCCCAGTCCCTATTCCTGTTATCCGTGAAGCTGGATAAGCTGGAACAGGCGAAGGACAATGAAGCAGTCAAGGAGACGGCGCAGCAGCTAAGGCGCACGGTGCGGCATGTGTATGAGGATGTACGGCAGTCGATTGCTTCGCTTCGCAGCGAGCCTTCGCGAACCGATGTGCAATGGATGCAGGCGGTTCGCGAAATGGCGGAGGAGCTGGAGCGCGGCGGCCTTGCGGTCGAGCTGAATTGGCAGCTTGCCGAAGGCAGGTTAAGCAGCAAGGAAAAGGTGGAGCTGCTCGCGATCGTTCGCGAGGCGATGCTGAATGTGCGCAAGCATGCGAATGCTTCTTGCTTGGCGGTGCATGCACGGCCGGACTCGGAAGGCGGCAGCGGCTTTCGCTGCACCATCGAGGATGACGGAACGGGAGCTGAGCCGGCTCAGCTTATGGCAAAAGGGCGATACGGCATTCGGATGATGCAGGATCGTGCCAAAGCGATGGGCTGGCAGTTTGGGGTTCGTGCGAGAGATTCCGCAGATGCGGATGGTGCGTTGCCGGCTAAGGGAACCATCGTTGAAGTGATTAAGGAGGCGGAGCGCTGAGATGAGCGAGACACATATAACGGTGCTGATCGTCGATGACCATCCGCATGGACGTGAAGGAATGCGAGATATCCTCAGCGGCGACGAATCCTTTTCTATAGTAGGAGAAGCGGCAAACGGCGAACAAGCGGTCATGCTTGCGGCTTCGCTGGTGCCCGATTTGGTGCTGATGGACATCAACATGCCGGTGATGAACGGCATGGAAGCGACGCAGCGCATCAAGACGATCGACCCGCGCATCAAAATCATCATGGTGACCGTATCGGACGATATCTCCGACCTGTTCGAAGCGATCAAACGCGGGGCGCAGGGTTATCTGCTGAAGAACCTGTCGCCATCGGCATGGCTGGAATATTTGCGCGCTGTTGCCGTGGATGAGGCCCCGTTGTCCAAGGAGCTTGCTTTTCGCATGCTGCAGGAGTTTAACGGGGGGAGTTCGGGGTTGGCAGGCGGGGGCAAAGCTACTGAGGCTGAGGTCGCTCGCGTTGACAATACAGCGATTACGGAGCAGGCTGCAGCGCATACGGCATTGACGCAGCGGGAACGCGAGGTGCTGGAGCGAGTGGCGTTCGGCGGTTCCAATCGGCAAATTGCCGAGAGCTTCGGGATTTCCGAGCATACGGTAAAGAACCATTTGAAAAATATTTTGCAAAAGCTGCATCTCGAGAATCGGGTTCAGCTTACCCGGTATGCGCTGGAGAAGGGGCTGGCTAAAGAGTAGCTTTGGGTTGACAAGCCAAGACACAAACCTGTAACAATCGTATAGCTCGAACGAGTCATGGCGGATCCGGCGCGTTACGTTATACTGCTCCTATAAAGATGAGAGCAGGAGGGTATAAGATGAAAAGAATAAAGAAATGGCCTGTGCTGGGCATGACGCTGATTGCGATGTTCCTTTTTGCAGGCGTGGCAAGCGCGCACGTAACGGTCTGGCCAAAGGAAGCAGCTCAGAACAGTTATGAGGTGTTCTCCGTACGCGTTCCGAGCGAGAAGGAGAACGTGACGACGAAGATCGTGAAAGTCAAAGTGCCTGATGGCGTGAAGATTAGCCGCGTTGAGCCGAAGGCGGGCTGGAAATACGAGCTCGAGCAAAACGCAGATACCAAAGATATTGCATCCATTACTTGGACAGCTGAAGGCGATGGCTTGGCGCAAACGGAATTCACCGAATTCCGCGTATCGGGTAAAGTCGCCGCCGATGCGAAGCAGTTGATATGGAAAGCGTACCAAACCTACAGCGACAACTCCGTTGTGGAGTGGGTCGGCGGTGACGGCGCGGATTATCCGGCTTCGGTAACAACGGTCACTGCGGCTTCGGGCGAAGGTGACGGACATGGCGGCGGCAGTAGTGGTTCCGTAGGCACGGATCCGAATACGGGAACGTCATCCGGCTCAGAAGGTACGGGCAATGCGTCGTCTACGAATGCCGGCAACGAAGCGGGGACGCCGGAAACAGCGGATAACAGCGCGGCAGCTGCTCAAGAAAACGCTTCGACCGACAAGGCCGACAGCGGCTCGGACACGCTGAACCGTACGCTGTCGATCGTTGCAGTAGCATTAGCGGCGGCAGCGCTGGGCGTCGCTGTTTCGCGCAAGAGACAGCGTTAAGAAGTGAATGAGGCGGACTCAACGGTGTGCAAGCGCCGGTGAGTCCGTTTTTTTTGCGTGCCCGCGTTGAGAGCGGATCATGTGATTGAGAGACGGGGTTTCCGACTCTCAGCGTAGAAAAACGGCGCTTTGGCTGCTGAGAGTCGTGTAATCCGACTTTCGGCTTCGGCCTAGCGGGAGATGGAGTTAGATTGGTGATTGAGAGACGGATTTTCCGACTTTCAGCGCAGAAAATCGGCGGTTTTGCCGGTGAGAGTCGTGTAATCCGACTTTCGGCTTCGGCCGAGCGGGAGATGGGGTTAGATAGGAGATTGAGAGACGGGTTTTCCTACTCTCAGCACAGAAAATCGGCGCTCGGATGCGACGGAGGGTGAAGTGGGGTGAGTTAGTTGGCTGAGAGTTCGAATATGGAACTCTCAGCGCAGAAGTTTGGCGGTTTTGCCGGTGAGAGTCTCAAAATGGAACTTTGGGATGCGGCGGAGGGTGGAGTGGGGTTAGTTAGTTGGCTGAGAGTTCGAATATGGAACTCTCAGCGCAGAAATTTGGCGGTTTTGCCACTGAGAGTCTCAAAATGGAACTTTCGGAGGCGGCGGAGGGTGGAATGAGGTTAGTTTGGTGGTTGTGATCACAATTGGGTTAAATAGGGGACAAGGAGGCGGCCTAGGAACTTTCGGAGTAAGAAGAAAAGGATTGATGCAAGGGGAGTCAATCCGCCCTTGCGAAAGGGTATGAAAACTTTGTATAATATAGGTTATATACGTTAACGCGATGAGGAAGAAGAGTACGCAGTGCTTTCTTGACAGGGAGAAGACGCCGTAGATTGAGAGCGTCTTTAGGAAATCAGGCTGCCGAAGTTCCCTTCCGAGCAGACTCTTGAAGGTGTACGGCCATGTGCCGCATAAGGTAGGGAGTACCGGGTTCCGGCCGATATTCGGACTTTGAGGAATTGCCTCGCTTATTATTAGGCTGCGGCAATTTGAATTAGGGTGGTAACACGGTTCTTTCGTCCCTTACGGGGAGAAGGAGCCGTTTTTTTGTTTTCAGAAATGGGATTAGCATCTGTAAACATGAGTGAGGTTATTTGGTTAAAGAAGGGGCTGGATGGAATGAAAGAGCGTTTGGAAGCATTGCGGGTCGAGGCGCTGCAGGAGCTGCAGCAGGTAGACGGTCCGCAGCAATTGAATGATCTGCGTGTAAAATACCTGGGCAAGAAAGGCGCGCTGACGGAAATTCTCCGCGGCATGGGTTCCCTAAGCGCCGAAGAGCGTCCGGTTATCGGGCAAGTCGGTAATGAAGTGCGCGCCGCAATCGAAGAAGTCATTGAAACGAAGCAAGCGGTGTTCCAGCAAGCCGAAACGGCGAACCGCCTTCGCGCGGAAACGATCGACGTTACGCTGCCGGGCAAGAAACAAGCCGCAGGTGCGGTTCATCCGCTCAATAAAGTCGCACAAGAAATCGAGGATGTATTCATCGGTCTTGGTTACACGATCGCTGAAGGTCCGGAGGTTGAATCCGACTACTACAATTTCGAAGCATTGAACCTGCCGAAGGATCACCCTGCTCGCGACATGCAGGATTCGTTCTATGTAACCGACGACATCCTTATGCGTACGCACACTTCGCCGGTACAGGTTCGCACGATGAAAGCGATGAACGGCAAGCCGGTCAAAGTCATTTGTCCGGGTAAAGTTTACCGCCGCGATGATGACGACGCGACGCATTCGTTCCAGTTCAACCAGATCGAAGGACTTGTCATCGGACCCAACATCCGCATGAGCGATCTCAAAGGCACGCTGCTTCAATTCGTTCAGCTGATGTTCGGCAAACAAGCGCAAATCCGTCTTCGTCCGAGCTTCTTCCCGTTCACGGAGCCAAGCGCAGAGGTTGACGTAACTTGCGTACAGTGCGGCGGCCATGGCTGCCGGATGTGTAAGCAAACCGGCTGGCTCGAGATTTTGGGCTGCGGCATGGTTCACCCGCGCGTGCTTGAGATGGGCGGCTACGATCCGAATGAAGTGAGCGGCTTCGCATTCGGCATGGGCGTAGAACGTATTGCGCTGCTGAAATACGGCATTGACGACATCCGTCATTTTTATACGAACGATCTGCGCTTCCTGAGCCAGTTTGTCCGAATGTGAGAAGGAGGCAATAACGATGAACGTATCTTATAAATGGTTGAGCGAATATATCGAGTTAAACGGCTATACCGGCGATCAGCTGGCAGAGCTTATGACAAGCGGAGGCATTGAAATCGATGTCGTCGAATCCCGCAACAAAGGTGTTACAGGCGTAGTTGTCGGTCATGTGCTGACACGCGAGAAACATCCCGATGCGGATAAACTGAGCGTTTGTACGCTTGACGTGGGCGGACCGGAAGTACTGCAAATCGTGTGCGGCGCCAAGAACGTAGCTGCAGGACAGCTGGTTCCGGTTGCGACAATCGGCGCAGTATTGCTGGGGGATTTTGCGATTAAACGGGCAAAGCTGCGCGGCGTAGAATCCCAAGGCATGATCTGTTCCGCGAAGGAGCTTGGTCTTAACGAGAAGCTTCTGCCTAAAGAACAGCAAGAAGGGATCCTTGTCCTGCCGGAAGGCACGCCGATCGGCGCATCGATTCTGGATGTGCTCGGTATCGACGATGAGGTGCTGGAGCTTGATTTGACGCCAAACCGTTCGGATTGCCTGAGCATGCTTGGCGTTGCCTATGAAATCGGTGCATTGACAGGCCGCAGCGTGAAGCTGCCGGACAATCACGTGAACGATTCGGTGGAGCAAGCTTCCGCCCATGTATCGGTTCGCATCGAAGCGAAGGAACAATGCTCGCACTACTCGGCGCGTTATATTAAAGGCGTTCAAATCGGCCCTTCGCCGCAGTGGATGCAGAATCGTCTGATGGCTGCCGGCATTCGTCCGATCAGCAACGTAGTCGATATCACGAACTTTGTCATGCTGGAGTACGGCCAACCGCTGCACGCTTTCGACGCGGATAAAGTCGAAGGCGGACGCATTGTTGTCCGTATGGCCAACGAAGGCGAAGTGTTGACTACGCTTGATGGTCAGGACCGCAAGCTGGAGCCGCATATGCTGGTCATCACGAACGGTCAAGAGCCGCTGGCCCTTGCAGGCGTTATGGGCGGCGCAAACTCGGAAGTAACCGCTTCGACGGTAAATATTTTGCTGGAATCGGCTCGTTTCGATGGCGGAACGATTCGCAAAACCTCGCGTCAAGTCGGCTTGCGTTCGGAATCGAGCGTTCGTTTCGAGAAAGGCGTTGACCCGGCTCGTGTTGTACCTGCGCTGGATCGCGCTGCTTCGCTAATGGCGAAATATGCAAGCGGCCACGTGCTTGAAGGCATCGTGGAAGAGCTGACCGAACAACCGAAAGAAGCCGTAATCAGCGTATCGATCGACAAAATCAACCGTTACCTCGGGACAGAGCTCGCGAAGCTCGAAATCGAAACGATTTTCGGCCGTCTGCAATTCCCGTTTGAATTGTCGACTGATGGGGTATTTACTGTAAGTGTTCCATCCAGACGCGGCGACATTACACGCGATGTGGATTTGATTGAAGAGGTTGCGCGGTTGTTCGGTTATGACAATATCCCGACGACGGCAATCGAAGGCGCTGCAACGCCGGGAGCATTGACGAAGCCGCAGGCGATTCGCCGCGAGCTGCGCAAACGTCTGACGGATGCCGGCCTTCACGAGGTAATCAGCTACTCCTTCACTCATCCGGATCGCACGAAGCTGTTCCCGGCTCTGGCCGGAGCGGATTTGTTCCCTGTTCGACTCGCGCTTCCAATGAGCGAGGACCGCAGTGTACTGCGTACCAGCCTGCTTCCGCAATTGCTGGAAACAGCCGCGTACAACCGCAATCGTAAAAACGACGACGTAGCGATTTTTGAGATCGGCAGCGTCTTCCATACGGATGAAGAGGCACTTACTCGTTTGCCTCATGAGAAGCACCGTCTTGCCGTTCTGCTTACCGGCAACAAGAATGTAACGGAGTGGAACCGTAAAGCGGAAGCTTACGATTTCTACGATCTGAAAGGCATTCTCGAAACGCTCGCGGAAGTGCTTGGCGTTAGCGGCTCCATTAGCTATGAAGCCGCTCACCCGGAGCATATGCACCCGGGCCGTACGGCAGCGGTTGTATTCCAAAGCGAGCGCGGTGCGCAAACCATTGGCTACTTGGGCCAATTGCACCCGACTACTCAGATCGATCATGATCTGGCGGATACGTATGTTCTCGAAATCGAGCTGGCGCCGCTTTACGCTGCGGCTGATTTTGACATCGTATATAAGGCGTTGCCTCGTTATCCGGCTATGGAACGTGATATCGCAGTTGTGCTCAGCCGGGATGTGGCAGCAGGCAAGTTGATCGATGCCGTTCAAGAGACAGCCGGCGCATTGCTGGAGTCGGTTCGCATCTTTGATATCTTTACCGGAGAGAAGCTTGGCGCTGATAAAAAGAGCGTCGCCCTATCACTCGTCTACCGTCATGCAGAGCGTACTTTGACGGATGAAGAAGTAACGGAGCGTCATGCAGAGGTTGTAACAAAATTGGAACAATCTTTTGCAGCGGAATTGCGTAAATAGGCAGGAGTTGACCTTTGCCGCATCGAATTAGTTCCTTGCGAACAAATCTCGGTGCGGCTTTATTCTATTTTGCCGGATTATCGGCATGGAGAAGCATGTACAGTAAGGCTTGCCCGGAATGCTTTAGAAGTGGAAGAAGGCAACGATTGTCGCATTGAACTCATTTTTCACCCTTGAACCTATAGGAGGACATGCCCTCATGAACGCTGCCGATCGGACACGTGTAACTGTTGATATATATGGAAATCAGTTTAAATTAACCGGTCACAATAACCCCGACTATATCAAGCGCATTGCCGCGCTTGTTGACGAGAATATGAATAAGCTGGCGAAGGGGTATCCGCGACTGGATATGCCTAAGATCGCTATGCTTGCCGCAGTACATATGGCTGAAGATGTGTTTAGATTGCGTGTCGAAAATGAGCGGATGCACGAGACCGAGGAGCGCCGCAAAGCGGCTGTAGCGGAGCTGGAGCAGGTGAAGCTGATTGTGGACACGCTGCACGGCCAGCTCGAGGCTGAACGCGTGAGCGCGGAAGCGGCACTGGCGAGTGCGGAGGCGGCGCTAGTCGCGGAGCGGTCGAATGCGAAAGCGGCGCTTGCTGCGGCGCAGGCAAGTGCGGAAGCGACGCTGGCTGCGGAGCGGTCGAGTGCGGAAGCGACGCTGGCTGCGGAGCGGTCGAATGCGGAAGCGGTGCTTGCTGCGGAGCGATTGAGAGCGGAGGAAGCGCTGTTCGCGGAGCTGGAGAGATCGGAGGCGGCGCTGGCCGCGGAGCGGGAGGAAGCGGAAGCGGCGATTGAAGATGCGCGCGAGGAGCTGGAGCGGACAAGCGCGATGCTGCAAGGGCGCTTGGAGCAAGCGGTTGGCGCAGCGGAAGCGAAGCTGGCGAGCGAGCAGGAGGCCGCGCTTGCGGAGCAACTGCGCGTACAGGCGGAGCGCGAGATCGAGCAAGAGGGTTCGCGAGCAGAGATCGAGCGATTGAAAGCGGAGCTTGCGCGTGAGCAAGCGGAAGCGCGGGCTGAGCTTGAGCGGTTAAGAGCGGAGCTGATCGCGGAACGTGAGGAAGCACAAGAGACAGCGCGTTTAGAGCTGGCTCTGTTGCAAGAAGAACGCGCGAACGAGAATGCTGCAGCCCAAGCGGAACTGGCTCGAGTACAGCAGGAGCTGAATGCGAAGCTGGAAAGCGAGCAAATCGCAGCCCAAGCGGAACTGGCTCGAGTACAGCAGGAACTGAATGCGAAGCTGGAAAGCGAGCAAATAGCTTCCAATGAGCAGCTCGAGCGAACAAAAGCAGAGCTTCTGGCAGAGATATCATTCGAGCAGGAAGCAGCGCAAGTGGAACTTGCGCGTGTGAGTGCGGAGTGGGCGGCGAAACTAACAAGCGAACTGGAATCAGCTCGTGCTGCGTTTACGCAGGCGAGAACAGAGCTGGAAGCGAAACATGCAAGTGAATTGGATGCTTCGCAAGCAGAGCTTGAGCGGGTATGGGTGGAGTTGACTGCTGAACGTGAAAGTGAGCAGTCCGCTTCGCAAGCAGAGCTGGAGCGTGTACGCACGGAGTTCGTCGCGGAACTGGAAGAGGTAAGAGAAGCTTCGCGTAAAGCACTCGAGCAATTGCAGGAAGAGTTCGATCGCGAGCAAGAAGCGGCCCATGAAGAGCTGGAGCTGGTTAGCTCGACCCTGCAAGGCCGGATGGAGCAAACGATTCAAGCGGCTGAAGAGAAGCTGGCCAGCGAGCGCGAGGCCGCGGAAGCGAATCTGCAAGCTGAACGTGAAGCGGCAGCGGCTAAGCTGTCAAGAGAACTCGAAGCTATGGAAGCTAAGCTGGTTAGCGAACTCGAAGCAATGGAAGCGAAGCTGGCAATTGAACGCGAGGCCGCGGAAGCGAATCTGCAGGCTGAACGTGAAGCGGCAGCGGCAAAACTGGCCAGCGAGCTTGAAGCGATGGAAGCAGTGCTGACCAGTGAGCTCGAAACAGTGGAGGCGAAGCTGGCAAGCGAACGTGCAGCCGCAGAAGCGCAGCTGCATGCTGAACGTGAAGAAGCCGCAGTTAAGCTGGCTAGCGAACTTGAAGCTGTGGAAGCGCAGCTGGCTAGCGAGCGCGCAGCCGCAGAAGTTCAACTGCATGCCGAACGTGAAGCAGCCGTTGCCAAGCTGACAGGCGAGCTCGAAGCAGTGGAAGCGCAGCTGGCAAGTGAACGCGAAGCCGCTGAAGCTAAGCTTACACAGCTGCGCGACGCTCATCGCGCAGAGCTTGAGGAGCTGCAGCTGACGCTGGAGCTGGAAGTGGAATCGCAGTCGCTTGCAGTTATTGAGGCGCGCGAGGAGCTGGAGCGCACGAAATTCGCAATGGAAGCGCAGCTGGAGCAAGTGCGTGAAGCTGCGCAAGCAGAGCTTGCTCAGGAGCGAGAATATACAGCAGTCGAACTGAAGCAGCTGCATGCGATCCATCAAGAAGAGCTGCAGAAGGAACGGTCACTGCAGGAAGCAACCGCGGAAGCGGCAGCCGGGCAGCTGGAAGAGACGAGATTGGAGATGCAATCTCGGATCGAGCAGGTGCGTATCGCAGCCGAGGCGGATGTGGAACGGATTCGCCAGGTAGCTCGCGAGCGTTTAGAACGGATGCGAGGCGAGGCCGAGCGCGCTGCGGAGCATGCCGCTATCGCCGAGGCGAAGCTGGCACAGCAAAGCCAAGCTGCTCTCGAAGAGCTCCAACAGGTGCAAACGGATGCAGCTGCCCTACTTGAGCGGGAGCAAGCAGCAGCAGCCGCATTGCTGGAGCAGGAGCGGGCGACCGCGCAATTCCTGCTTGATCAGGCGCTACAAGAAGGCGAAGCGGAAGCAGCTTCCATTACAGCCGCCTACAAGCGGGAGCTTGAAGCCAGCCGTGCGGAAGCCGAAAGCCGTTATCTCACGCTCACTGCGGAGCAACAGAACCGCGAGAACGCCTGGCAGCAAGAGCGCGATCAGCTCGCTGCGCAGCTTGATGAAATGCGCAAGGAACTGCGTGCCATGCAAGATCAGCTTGCCGAGGAACAAGAGAAGGCTGAGCTGCTCGAGCTGGAAGCGGCAGAAGAGGGCGAGGCACTTCGTTCCAAGGTGGCACGTCTTGAACAGGAACTGCGTGAACATGAGAGCAGAGCGGAACAAGCGGAGCAATGGCTCGCCGATCAGGAACAGAAGGAAAACCGTCGCAGCGCGGCCATTCAGCAGCAAGAAGAGCAGCTGAATGAACTGCGCGGCGAGTTGAAGGCAGCGCAGAAGGCAGTGGAAGAAAGCCAGCTGGGACAGTTGATGCTTGAAGAACAGCATGAGCGCATTATGCGCGAAGCGAAACAGCTTGAGGAGCGGAACGAACAGCTGGCAGATCGTTTGCGAGCGGCAGAAGATCGCGCGGCTGACTTGATGCGCGAGGCGCGGCAGCAAATGGCCGAAGCGGAACGGATCGCGGACGAAGCCCACGTGAAGCTGATGGATCAAGTGCATGCAGCGGACTCGGAGATTACGCTGGCCAAGCAGCAAGCTGCGGCGCATGCCGAAGCGGAAGCAGGCTTGCTGGAGCAGCTCCTCTTGAGCGAGGAAGAAGCGGAGAAAGCGAAGGCGCAAGCCAAGCAGATCAGCTTAAGACTCGAAGAGCTGGAAGCCTCACTTGTCTCAGTCAACGAGCTGCGAGCAACCCATGATCAGCTTCAAATCGAACATGGCAAGCTCAAGATTGAATACTCGAAGCTTCAGACGGAGTACAATGAATGGATTGAGCTTCTCGCTGACAGCTAGTCGAATAGAGAAGAGGGCTGTGCGGTACGCCGGTTTCGATATCGAAACTCGCGTGCAGCACAGCCCTCTTTTCATTTAATAAGCAACAATGGCCCCTGTCGTCCCATCGGATGGCAACGCCGCCAAACGAAGCAAATCACCGGTCACTTGATGAGGATCCTTGCCGGTAGCATGCATCTCGGAACGGATCGTCCCGGGATTAAAAGCATTCACGAGAATGCCGTATTCATGCTCCTCGTCCGCCGTTGTCCGTGTGAGCGACTCCAAGCCTGCCTTGGACGCGCTGTAAGCGGCATATCCGCCGGCTCCGTTAGACGCCAATCCAGAAGTGATATTAATGATACGACCATATCGTGCTTCTCGCATGGAAGGCAGCACGGCATTGGTCATGAGAAAAGGTCCTGTTAGGTTTATGCTGATTTGAGTGGCCCATTCCTCGGAAGTAAGTTCAATGACACGTCCGGGCTCAAATGCGGCAGCATTATTAATGAGGATATCTACGCGACCGTATGCGGCTATCGCTTGAGTGACAGCAGCCTGTACAGCCTCGTCGCTTGCAATATCGCAGGCGATAACCAGAGCATTGCTGCCCGGACGGACTTCCTCGATGAGAGCCGCTGTTTCATCCAGCTTCCCTTGGCGCCGACCCAGGAGTACGACTTGAGCGCCATCACGCGCAAAATCGATCGCTGTCGCTCGGCCAAGACCTGTGCCCGCACCTGTTATCATTACTACTCGTCCATCCACTGTACTCATGTAGTCCACCCTCTTCGTTATCGTTGCAAACATCGTAGCAAACAACATAAGTCGGTGGAATAGCGGAGCTATAAGTCTTTCTTATACGATGCTGCCAGTGAAATGGATATATGTCGTTGAGTCGCTCCAAAAACGACCTTCATCAGGATTCCTGATGGACTGTATTAAATATCGGAATATAAAATAACCCGTCCAGAACATGCTGAACGGGTTATTGCTATTCATGCGAAAAGCTGAGCACGCTGGTCTACTCGACGACAATTTTGGCAATCATTTTGGAATGGCCCGTGCCGCACATAATATCGCAATGGAATTCGTATTCCCCTGCATCATTAAGCGTGACGACTTTCGGTTTGCCGCTGTTAACCGTAAGGTTCAGGTCAGGTGCTTCCATGTTATGAACGCCGTCTTCGGATTCCAGCGTAATTTCAGTCGGTTCACCTTTCTTGATCTTGTAAACCGGCTGATCGAACTCGAACCGCGATGCTTTGATTACGATGCTTGCAGAAGCAGCTGTGCCGGTTTCTTCCACGCCGGAACCTGCATTGTTAGTGTCGGAACTTTTCGAACCGCATGCGGCTAAGACAAGTACGGCTGCAACAAGCACAAAGGACATGAGCAGTAATTTTTTCACTAGAGAACGCTCCTTCATGAATCGGATAGTTATGAACTCCTCTAGTATACCGTTACCGGAATAAAATTACTGTGACGATCTGTTGAATGCTTTTCTGCTGCTGCTTAGTGATCTCGTCCAGCTTCATACGGCGTGCTGACAGGAATAAACAAGTCGATGATCCCAATCACGAGCGCGGCCAGAATAGCTCCCAGCCACGTGACGGAAACGCCGCCAACAATGAACTGCGCCACCCAGATGACCAAGGCGCTGCACAAGAAGCCGACAATGCCTCGACCAAACGGCGAGACGCGTTTGCCGAAGATACCTTCGATGATCCAACCTAATGCCGCGATGACAAGCGCCAGGAAGAGCGCGCTCCAGAAACCGCCGACGCTAAATTGAGGTACAATATAGCCGACAATCATTAACACGATCGCTGATACAATGAATCTGACCACGTGACCCAGGAAATGCATAGTGAAAAACCTCCTACAAAGTTTTTTGACAAAAGCCTCCTGACCACACTTGAGCGCGATTTTGGCGCATGGATCAAAAGCATTGGCCAGTGTTCGGAGAAGCTTACCTTCTCGTGTACAAGTATTGTTTCCTTTTTTGCTTCTGCCATTCATGGAAGCGCAGGATCGTGGCATACACCGCGTTGTTCGGCTATAATAGGAAACGAGAGGGGTGTTCTCGCTTGGACAACAAAATATTACAAACACTGGATTATGCCAAAATTGTATATAAATTAGGACAGCATGCCGCAACCGCGCTTGGAAAATCAGTCGTGGAGGCGCTTCATCCGAGCTCCGACTTAGAAGATGTGAAGCATGCGCTGCAAGTGACGGATGAAGCTTACAAAGCGGATCGTCTCAAAGGAAGCGCTCCTTTCGGAGGCATTGCCGACATCAAACCTTCGCTTCTTCGCTCACGGATCGGCGGTACGCTGAATCCGGCGGAGCTGCTCGAAATCGCGGAGACGGTAAGAGGCTCGCGCCGTCTGAAGCGGCATATTCAAGCTTTGCATGATGATCATCCGATCCCGCTGCTTGCCGCTACGGCTGAACAGCTAACGGAACATAAAGCACTGGAAGATGCCATCTTGCAGTGCATTGACGATCAAGCTGAAGTGATGGACAGCGCGAGTCCGGAGCTGGCATCCATTCGCAGAGAGCTTCGCAGCGGTGAAGGACGCGTGAGGGAGAAGCTTGAAAGCATGATTCGCTCGTCATCTGTACAGAAGATGCTGCAGGAATCGATCATTACAATCCGTAATGACCGTTACGTTATTCCCGTCAAACAAGAATACCGCGGCAGCTTCGGCGGCATTATTCACGATCAATCCGGTTCCGGGGCAACGTTGTTTATTGAGCCGGAAGCGATCGTTGTGCTTAACAACAAGCTGCGTGAGCTGCGTTTGGCCGAAGAGCGCGAAATTGAGAAAATCCTTCAGAAATTAACGGCGTTGACGGCTGAATACGCCGACGATTTGCTGCTTGATTTGGACCTGTTAGGTCTCCTTGATTTTGCTTTTGCCAAAGCACGACTTGCCCACTTGATGGGGGCTACGCTGCCTCGGATGAATGATCGGGGCTACTTCAAGCTGCGCCGCGGCCGCCACCCGCTGATTGATCGCGAGCATGTCGTTCCGATCGATGTAGAACTTGGCAATGATTACACGACGATCATCGTAACCGGTCCGAATACAGGCGGTAAGACGGTGTCGTTGAAAACAATCGGCCTGCTCAGCCTGATGGCGATGTCCGGCTTGTTTGTGCCGGCTGAAGACGGCAGTCAGCTATGCGTGTTTGACGCGCTGTACGCGGATATCGGGGATGAACAAAGCATCGAGCAAAATCTGAGTACGTTCTCCAGTCATCTCACGAATATCATCCGCATTCTAAAAAACATGACGCCGAAAAGTCTTGTCCTGCTCGACGAGCTTGGCGCAGGTACCGATCCCGCGGAAGGCTCGGCGCTGGCTATCGCTATCCTGGAGCACATGCATAAGCTCGGCTGCCGTATCGTGGCAACGACGCACTACAGCGAATTGAAAGCCTATGCTTATAATCGCAAAGGCGTCATCAATGCAAGCATGGAATTCGATATTGCGACGCTCAGCCCGACTTATCGCTTGCTGATCGGGGTTCCGGGACGAAGCAATGCTTTTGCAATTGCCGAGCGTCTTGGCCTGCAGCGCGGCATCATCGATCATGCGCGCGGCGAGGTCAGCGAAGAAGATATACGTGTTGAAACGATGATTGCTTCATTAGAAGAGAATCGTATCGGCGCCGAAGCAGAGCGTAATACGGCCGAGGCCCTTCGCAAAGAGCTAGAGATGGAACGCGCTCGCCACGAGAGTGAACGTCAGAAGTTCGACGAGCAGCGCGAGAAGCTGCTGGCGAAGGCGCAAGACGAAGCGCGTGAAGTGATGTTGAAGGCGAAACGCGAAGCAGAGCAAATCATTGCCGATCTGCGCAAATTAGCGCAGGAGGAAGGCGCTGCGGTTAAGGATCATAAACTGACCGAAGCTCGCCGTAAGCTTGATGAAGCAACACCTGAGAAGAGCAAGTCGGCGAAAGGCCAACAGACCAAAGTGAACAAGCCGCAGCGGATTGAAAGCGGCGATGAGGTTACGGTCTACAGTCTGGGCCAGCGCGGTCACGTCGTGGAAGTTAACGGCAACGAAGCGCTTGTGCAGCTCGGCATCCTTAAGATGAAAGTAGCGTTAAGCGACTTGGAGCTTATGAAGCGGGCGGAATCCGGCAAGACGCAGCAGCCTAAGATTGCCGCGAGTCTCAAGCGGACGCGCGATGAGAATGTTCGCTCCGAGCTTGATTTGCGCGGTGCGAATTTGGAAGAAGCCATGCTCGAGGTTGACCGCTTCCTCGATGAATCGTTTTTGGCCGGATTCGGACAGGTGTACATTATTCATGGTAACGGAACGGGTATCTTGCGTTCGGGAATCAGCGACTTCCTTCGCAGACATAAGCATGTGAAGAGCTATCGCCTTGGTAAATACGGTGAAGGCGGCTCTGGCGTGACGGTAGCGGAACTTAAGTAAAGCGGGTGGGACTTCGAGATGGAACAAGAAATCGACGAATTGCTCAGCAATCATTTTGCAGCCTCGCTTGCTTATGTTTCGGTGACGGTGCTGGCTCTGCTTGTTTTCCTCTATTTCTTTGAATTTGTTACTCGCTATAAATGCTGGCAAGAAATTAAACGCGGCAATCTTGCAGTGGCGATGGCGACAGGGGGCAAAATCTTCGGGATATGCAACCTGTTCCGCTTCTCCATTGAAGCCAATGAAGGCGTATATCATAGCTTGGTGTGGGCGACGTATGGGTTCGCTCTGCTGATTGCCGCTTATTTATTATTTGAATTTCTGACTCCTGTTTTTCGTATTGATGAAGAAATCGAGAAGGACAATCGGGCGGTTGGTTTCATTGCCATGATTATTTCGGTCTCGCTTTCTTACGTTATTGGTGCCACGGTTGCTTAACAAGGAGCAGGATTATCTGGATCGAAAACGATAAAGCACTCGGAGGCTCGACCGATGAAATATTTATGGGGAACTTTATTTGCATTAGCGGCGTTATTTGTTATTTTTGGCGTCTTTTATCTACTCCAATAATCGTGAAATAGAAAGAAGGAATCGGCATGAACGATAAACATGATGAGCAGCCAATATGTCCATGGTGCCACACTGAAATTGTATGGGACGAAGAGATCGGCCCGGAGCGTAATTGTCCACACTGCGATAATGAATTGTCAGGTTACCGGACGCTGACGCTTGGCGGGGCAGAGCCGGACGACGAACTGGACGATGAGATCGAAGGGGAATCGGATTTGGAAGATGACACCTGGGATGAAGATGAAACCCGTGACCTGTCTGATCTAAGGCCGTATAACCGCGACCAGCTTGCGCTGGAAGAAACGATGGCGCGTATTCTGGATGAACAGCTGGAAGCGCCGGAATGTCCGTCCTGCCGGGAGTTCATGCTTGAGGCCGGCACTCAGATTATTACGCAAGAGCAATTTAAGCCAAGAACGCCTGCGGCGCTGGGAGAAACGATCGTTTCGACACCGTTCCAGCTGCAGCTCTATGTATGCCCGTCTTGCTTCCATACGCAGAATCGGCTTTCGGTACAAGATCAAGAGCGTTTGGTTCAACTGCTGACCAAAGCCGTCGATCTGGAAGACTAGAACGACATGGCAGCAACTAATGGAAACTTCTTGTAATTCAGCCTTTTTCGGCATGTTAGGTCTCTAATGGGGGCAACTTACGCCTAGAAAGCTGCAGCTTCATGCAGCAGGCGGGAGGGATTCTGTTGGAGCAAGGCAAACATACCGTGCAATCACGCTGGTTCGCGGGAAAATCCCGGGAGAAGCTGAGGACTGTGTCGGGCGGTGGCAGCAACCGTGATTATAGCAGCAGCGCATTGGACAGCCAAGCGATTTTACTGCTCGCCGTTCAGGCGCTGCTTGGCACAGCGAATGCGTTATCCGGTACGTTTCTGCCGGTTTATCTATGGAAAGCAAGTCAATCCTTTGCTTTGATCGGCTGGTTTAATTTTACGCAGTTTATTGTAAGCGGACTGACGTTCTGGCTGGCCGGCAAATGGGTGAAGGAGCATAACAAAATGAACAGCCTCCGGCTCGGCGTCGCGCTGTCCGGGGTTTTCTATTTTGTCGTATTAATGCTGGGGAAGTCTGCAATATCGTATGTCGTCCCGCTGGGCGTGTTAATCGGCATCGGGAATGGCTGCTTCTGGCTGGCCTTTAATGTTGTCTACTTCGAAATTACGGAGCCTGGCAATCGGGACCGATTCAATGGTTGGGCAGGCTTACTTGGCTCAGGTGCCGGCATCATTGCGCCGTGGATTTCGGGCTGGCTGATTACGACTAACAGCGGGGAACGGGGCTACAGCATTATTTTCACCGTATCCTCGATTATCTTCGCCGTTGCGGTTGTACTTAGCTTCTGGCTGAAGAAACGTGAGACCAGTGGGAAATATGAATGGTTCCAAGGACTGCGAGTGCTCAAGGAGCGAGGTAATCCTTGGCGTTATGCGGTTCCCTCGATTGTTTCGCAAGGAGTGCGCGAAGGCGTATTCATGTTCTTGATTGGCCTGCTTGTCTACATCGCTACCAAGAATGAAGGGAAACTCGGCAACTTCTCGCTGATTACTTCTCTCGTTGCCTTAGTGAGCTTCTGGCTGATCGGGCGTATGATGAAGCCGAATCGAAGAAGCATGGCGATGCTAATCGGAGCTGTAGCCATTACAGCGGTAGTTGGCGTGCTTTTCTGGCCGATCAGTTATCGAACGCTGCTCCTTTTCGGTTTAGGTACAGCGCTGTTCATGCCGCTTTACATTATCCCGATGACCTCGGCTGTTTTTGACCTCATTGGCAGTGACGAGGACAGCGCGCGGCAGCGGGAGGAGTATGTCATTCTTCGTGAGGCCGGTTTAACCGTTGGCCGGATCATCGGAGTAACCTCTTATTTGCTTATCTTACCGTATATAAACCGTTCCCCTTATATTGTTCCAACACTAATGCTGATCGTAGGTGCCTTTCCGGTTGTGGGCTGGTGGCTGATGCGTTCTGTGCTGAGGAGGGTGAACGCCAATCATGAGCGAGCCTCTTCGCGAGGCTGACAATGGAAGGTAGTGCTGTGTATGCCCCGTATTGTAAATAATGTGACTGAGCTGATTGGCAGCACGCCGGTCGTTGCGCTCCGCAGGCTGAAGGAGCCGGGAGCAGCGGAAGTGCTGGTGAAGCTGGAGCGGTTCAATCCGAGCGGAAGCGTGAAGGATCGAGCGGCTTTTGCGCTGATCGAAGCGGGAGAAGCGAACGGCATTTTAAAGCCCGGTGCCACGATTATCGAGCCGACCAGCGGAAATACCGGTATCGGGCTCGCTATGAATGCAGCGGCGCGAGGCTATAAGCTGATTCTCGTCATGCCGGATAATATGACGAAGGAACGCATCGGCCTGCTGAAGGCCTATGGCGCCGAGGTTGTCCTAACGCCGGCAGCAGAACGTATGCCGGGTGCGATCAAACGAGCATTCGAGCTGCAGGCAGAACGGCCGGGAAGCTATATTCCCAATCAGTTCGAGAATCCGGCCAATCCGGCGATTCATCGCGCCACCACCGCTCAGGAAATCATCCGCCAAACCGATGGACGTCTCGACGTTTTCGTTGCAACGGCGGGAACCGGCGGCACGATTACGGGAACCGGGGAGGCGCTGAAAGCTGCGATTCCGGGGCTTTATATAGCCGTAGTGGAACCGCTCGGGTCGCCCGTACTGTCGGGCGGCAAGCCGGGGCCGCATAAGCTTGTCGGCACCAGCCCTGGATTTGTGCCGGCCATTCTGAATACATCCATCTATGATAAAATCGTTCAGGTGTCCGATGAGGACGCCATCGGGACGATGCGTCTGCTGGCCCGACAAGAAGGGCTGCTCCTGGGTCCTTCCTCGGGAGCTGCCGTCTGGACGGCAATGGCGGAGGCCCGCCGAATCGGAGATGGCGGGCGTGTACTTTGCATCGCCCCGGACAGCGGCGAACGATACTTAAGTATGGGATTGTTCTAGAAGCAGCATGTTGCATTCGAGGCGACGCATCGTTCGAATGCAAGTCAATCTGTCAGCAGAATGATCGCGTTCGGATAACGTAAACGAACATTCAGCTTAATCCACCCAATTATTAAGCTCATCCTGCACAATGGCCCTGCGTTCTTCGATATAGCTGATAAACAATTGCGGCTCATCATCGAAAGCGTATAAGGGCCATTTTCGCGTGAAATCATCTCGAATGGCGGGTCTTAAATTCTCGTACATGTCGGCGATAATCGGTTCAATGGTTTTGACCGTAAATTTGCTGGCGAGTAAATTGGTTAGAATTTTACGGTAGATTTGTCTGTGCGATTTGTAAGACAATACCTTCTTCGTCAGCGTATTATATCCTCTAACGTCCACTAAGTCGCTGCCGCACAGTCTCCCGTAGCAGTTGCGGCCCCATGTCCCCTCATAATCCCACGGAATGATGCGGTACTTGCCGGTTTTCGTATGCTCATAGAGAGCGTAGTTCTGATCAAACCCGTCATAATTGCCCGTTAACACGGCACCGGCCAGCCACTTCAAATATAAGTAGATATCAAGCCGATACGCCAGATAGCTCTTCAAAGAGCTGTTCGCGGGGTTGTTGATCCGTTTCACGAACTTTACCAGCTTCGTCTTCGTTTCATCGGAGCCTTTCATCACGCGGTAGCCGTCGAAGAGCGATTCTTTCAGCTCACCGGTTTCCGAATCGTAGAGGCCGAAGTTCGCTTTATCGTTGACCGCGTAGATGAGGGCTTGCGAGCCGATGTTTCTTCTTCGAAAGAACGTATCATCCACCGATTCGATTTCTAAATAAACGCCGTGCGGGTAGCCGTTCCATTCCAGCCACATATGTCTGGTTCTTGGCGATGGCACGTTGATCATATTGAAGAAATGGAACGAGAGCGCATTACGGATCATGGAAGGATCGTCGAACTCTGCATTCCAGTGCAGGATTTGATTATCGCCATAACGGATTTCATAGGATTTCTTCGGATAATTGCGAGTATGGCCGCCGCGGAACCGCAGCTGCGCATCTATCGTCTTTCCGTTCATCTCCAGCTTGACGGGAGCAAACTCATTGCTCCATACGTTGGATTCGAGCCGCTGCAAGTCCTCGTTGTTTATCGTTATTTTTCGAGTAGGCAGTCCTTCCCCGGACATTAGACCATCTCCTTAGGCAAAAGATAAAGCCTATCGCATTCGATAGGCTTCAGCTTATTTACACTATGCGGGTAGATGTCTATTGGTCACAGATTATCTGCCGCGGGAGCCGTTGGAACCGCGCGAGCCGTGAGAGCCGCCGGTACCGCGGGAACCTTGGGAACCGCGGGAGCCTTGGGAGCCGCCGGTACCGCGGGAGCCTTGGGAACCGCGCGAGCCTTGGGAGCCGCCGGTACCGCGGGAGCCTTGGGAACCGCGCGAGCCTTGGGAGCCGCCGGTACCGCGGGAACCTTGGGAACCGCCAGTGCCACGGGAGCCTTGGGAACCGTTCGAGTTACGCGAGCTGGCTGCTACCGGGCCAAGCAGCAACGCGTAAGAATAACCCCAAGAGCCGTTTGTATCTTGGGTTGGCTCAACGCCGGGCCAACCGCATGATCCGTTGGAGCCTTGAGTACCGCCGGTACCGCGCGAACCGTTAGTACCGCGAGATCCCTGAGTACCGCCGGTACCTTGGGAGCCATGAGAACCTTTAGAGCCACGAGATCCTTGCGTACCGCCGGTACCTTGGGAGCCATGAGAACCTTTAGAGCCACGAGATCCCTGCGTACCGCCGGTACCTTGGGAGCCATGAGAACCTTTAGAGCCACGAGATCCCTGCGTACCGCCGGTACCTTGGGAGCCATGAGAACCTTTAGAGCCACGAGATCCTTGCGTACCGCCGGTGCCTTGGGAGCCACGAGTGCCGTTGCTTTTATTTTTGTTGTTGGACAATTGTAAATTCATCTCCTTTTAATAGATTCTATACAAGCTATGTAGCGAATCTAGTAATCGCACTGGGTCATATGCTTAATCTTATAGAAAATAGATATCAATCTAGTACCGCTCACATATGGGATACATATAAATACATTATAAATTGTCTCCCATGATAGATTTCACCGGGGCAAGTAATGGAGGGATGAATGTCGAAGCGAGATGGATGAACCGGTATTTTGGTAGTCGTGATCGTAACGTATTTGCGCCGGTGGTCTACGTGGTACAGGTCAAAATCTATTAATTACGGAGGGATTTTGGTATGGATGTCAGAAACAATGCAGTCAGCTACAAACCGTTTGGAGCGCTAGCGAACCAAGGGGCAGGAACAAACTCATGCTGCAACAACAACAAAAGTCACAAAAGCCACAAGAGTCACAAAAGTCATCATTCGGGAGGTCACAATTTCTTGGAATCTCAAGTAGGTATGGTGGTTCGCATCAACCGCGGCGGACCTGAGTCGTTAGAAGGAAGAATGCTCGCTGTAAAACCAGGTTATCTTGTTGTAAAAACTAAAGAAGGTGTCGTATACGTTAACTCTTCCCACGTGAAAAGCGTAACGGATCTTCCTGGTCAAACTAGCCGTTTCTCGCATGCGAAATTTGTTGAAGCTGATAGCTTTCCAGGCGTACTGCGCAACTTGACTCGTAAATTCGTGCAAATCAACTGGGGTGGCCCTGAGCGCATCGAAGGTTTCGTAGCAGGCGTTGGCAACGAAGCATTGCTGCTCGTAGTCGGACCTGAATTGGTTCAAATCCCGCTCTACCACATCAAAACAGTTAAAACTGCAGGCGCATATGCAAGCGGCGGCAGCAGAGGCAGCAAAGGCAGCAATGGCAGTAAAGGCAGCAGCGGCAGCAGCGGCGGCAGCGGTGGAACTGGCGGCAGCGGCGGCAGCGGCGGAACTGGCGGTAGCGGTGGAAGCGGCGGCAGCGGCGGCAGCGGCGGTAATCGTTCCGGACGCAACAACGCAACGAAGAAAACGAATAAAAAAGGAAACAAAAAAACCGGCTACTATGGTGGTAAATAAGGCTGATTGCAAGCCGGGGCTAACGAAGTCTGCCAGCCCCGGCAGCAGCCTTGCTTTACCTCTCATCGACATGCAGCACTAGACTTACGCATGCCATTCATCTGTTCATCTATCTATCTTTATGCACACTCTATCGGGGCTGCTGTATCTTAATTACCGCACACAAATACCTAGACGTATCTCGACCTATCGCACGGTTTAAGTCTACGAGACACGTCGGCAGCAGAGAACGTATCTATGTACTAACTGATTAAGCCTGCAGCATGAAATGGCATTGTTACACGAATCAATTGTCGAATGGCAGCTGGTAACGATTTGGCATTAAGGTTGTCGTCGCAGCCCGGGCTGGGTTCTTCTTACGGATCCGGCCTAGGGGTGCCGATCGAATGGATGTCTGCAGCCGGTGTTTAGTACGGCCGAAGTTCGTGAGATTTGGCAGCGAAGACTCCCCGGAATATCCTCTTGTTTGCGTTCGGTATGGATAGGTTGTGGACGGCTTACAGCGATCATACTCCCGAACATGTGGAAGAATCCGCCTTCTGTTACGTTGTCATCCCGGCAGGACTGCTTGCCAGTCTACTCTGTCTATATGCATGAACGCAATTAATAGGATGAAAGGAGGTCGATTTTCATGAAACATCGTCACCCTTTATTAGACCGTTATGTCGAGCTTGATATTTCGGGAAAAACAATTCCTATTCGCGGCAAATTGATTGATATAGGTCAAGATATTCTCGTGCTTCATAACGGTACGCAATTTCTCTATGTTCCTTTAATCCATTTGCAGCAGCTCCGTCTTGCCAAAAGTGAGGCTCAAGAAATAGACGTGCCGGAATTACCTTTCGAACCGCAAAATGATCCCATCTCCTATCGCAAAGTGCTGATGAATGCCAAAGGGATGTTCTCCGAGCTCTATATCACCGGCAATCAATCCATCCATGGCTATCTCACGAGCGTGATGAATGATTTCTTCGTCTTTTATTCACCGGTCTACCATTCCGTCATTATTTCACTGCATCATCTCAAATATTTAATTCCTTACAATCCTAACGTGACACCGTACACTTTAACTCCGGAGCAGTTTCCGCTAAAACCATCACCTATTACACTTGCGCGCACCTTTGATCAGCAGCTGAGAAAACTCATAGGTGAATTCGTTATACTGGATCTCGGCGAGAATCCGAACAAGATCGGTGTCCTCAAAGGCCTCGACCAAAATATGATCGAACTATCGACAGCGGGCGGGAATGCGGTATATTTGCACTTCGATCACGTAAAGACAGTCCATCTTCCTTAACAAGAACCGTCACCGGCTTCTTCCCCGCATGCGGAGAGGCCGGCTACATAAGAAATACCGATTGCGGGAATGGTAATCAAGTAATGAATGAAATGGAAATACAGGAGGGACACAATGCTACAACCGATAACTGCCAAAGAAATGGAGTATGTGGTGGATTCGTTGTCAAACGAAGATTTGCTCATCAAACAAAATGCGGTCATGGCTGCTTCGGCTACTACGCCTGCATTAAAGCAAGCGAGTATGCAAATGATTCAAACTCACCAGCAGCATACCCAGATGCTGCTTCAAGCGCTCAGCCAGCACCAGCCACTGTCGCCGACCCAGCCACAGAATTAACTTTTCAGGAGGAACAGCATGTTTCAACAACAAGGACAAGCCCAGCCGATATTGTCAGACGAAGACCTGGCCTACACGGTCTTAGCAGATCTCAAGCGTGTTGTTCGCGAGTATGCAACAGCAGCCACCGAATCAAGCTGTCAAGAAATTCGTCAGCTGTTCACCAATCTAATGAACAGTACGCTGCAGATGCAGGGACATCTCTATAAAATAATGGAGCAAAACAATATGTACAGCGCCTCATCAGCCGCGCTGCGCCAAGAGATAGATAAACAGCTGAAGCAAAATCAACAAACCGCGCAGAAGACGCAGCAGTTCCTGCAGCAATTGAATTTGGGGTATGGCGGTTACCGCAGCGCTCCGGTTTACGGACAGTACCATCCGCCTCAGCCCGCCCATCAAAGCCAAACGCCGGTAAACTCCAACTCGTATTATATGTAAACCAAGCACCACAATAGCTGTCCAATCCAAGAGCTGCCGCGAAATGCGACAGCTCTTGCATTATTTTCCGGTTGACGGCCAGAAACGTTGTCCAAAGCAGGCGGGCTGCCGCGCTTTTCTGCTTTGCAGGATGCTTGGATTCGTTGTAATATAGTCTTTATAGCTATTTCACATCGCGGGCTTGTAAGCTTTGCGGGACGATTTGAAGAATCAGGAGGGTTTGACGATGAATGAACGGAAAATGCAAATACTTGAACTGCTGAAAGAAGATGCAAGACGCAGCGCGGAACTGATCGCGACAATGCTGGACGCGCCAGCGGCGGAGGTGAAGCAAGCGATTGCGGAGATGGAGCAGGATCACGTCATCGTCAAATATGCGACCGTTGTCAATTGGAGCAAGGTTGAAGATGAGAAAGTAACCGCACTTATTGAAGTCCAAATTACGCCAGAGCGCGGCCGCGGGTTTGAAGGCATTGCGGAACGCATTTATTTATATCCGGAAGTGAAATCGGTTTATCTCATGTCGGGTGCCTATGATCTGCTCGTTGAGGTGCAAGGGAAAACGCTTAAAGACGTTGCTTCCTTCGTATCCAATAAGCTGTCTCCGATCGATGCCGTACTTTCCACCAAGACCTTTTTTATACTTAAAAAATATAAGCAAGACGGCATTATATTCGAAGAGCATGAGGACGACCACCGTCTTCTCGTCTCGCCGTAAAGGGTGATTGCTTATGATAAAAGATGAAGAGAAGCAAAGCGGCACGCTGACGCGCCGCACGTCGATGGCAGATTACTTGTCTCCGCAAGTTAGAGGAATCAAACCTTCCGGTATTCGTCGGTTTTTTGACTTAGCAAGCGGTCGTAAAGATATTATTACACTTGGTGTCGGCGAGCCTGATTTTGTAACGCCGTGGCATGTGCGCGAAGCATGCGTCTATGCGCTTGAAATGGGCAAGACACAATATACCTCGAATGCGGGAACACCTGAGCTTCGTGAAGAGATCGGGATCTACATGGACCGGGAATTCGATGTGGCTTATAATCCGGCGAACGAGATTCTCGTAACCGTCGGCGGCAGCGAAGCGATCGACTTGGCACTGCGTGCCTTGATTTCGCCGGGCGACGAAATCCTGGTTCCTGAACCTTGTTACATTTCCTACTCTCCGATTACCGCGCTGAGCGGCGGGGTGCCTGTCGGGGTAGAAACCTTTGCGAAGGATCAATTCAAGCTGACAGCTGAATCGCTCAAAGCAGCGATAACACCTCGTTCGAAAGTGCTCATTCTCTGTTATCCAAGCAATCCGACAGGCGGTATTATGACGTATGAGGATTGGCTGCCGATTGCTAAAGTCGTGGAGGAGAACGATCTTATCGTCATTTCCGATGAGATTTATGCAGAGCTTACGTATGGCTCGAAGCATGTCAGCTTCCCTTCGATGCCGGGCATGAAGGATCGCACCATTCTGGTGAGCGGCTTCTCGAAGTCGTTTGCGATGACGGGCTGGCGGATCGGTTATGCTTGCGGTCACAGCGAGCTCATCTCGGCAATGCTGAAGATTCATCAATACACGGTCATGTGCGCATCGAACATGTCTCAGGTGGCTGCTCTTGAAGCGCTGCGTAACGGCATGGATGAAAAGAATCGTATGGTGGAATCTTACAACCAACGTCGTCGGCTCGTCGTGCAAGGATTCCGTGATATTGGATTGCAATGCCATGAGCCGCAAGGCGCTTTCTATGCATTCCCATCCATTGCCGGACTTGGCTTAACCTCAGAGGAATTTGCCACGGGATTGCTGAACGATCAGAAAGTTGCTGCAGTGCCCGGTGATGTATTCGGACTTGGCGGAGAAGGTCATCTGCGCTGCTCCTATGCGACTTCCGTGAATCAAATTACGGAAGCGATTGAGCGGATTGGCAATTACGTGAGGAAACTTAAGGGAAATTAAAATAGGTATACTCATTTTTGTCAGACTTTGTTATAATTTAATAAAACTTTATAAACGCATTGCACAAGCGTCGTTAAGTTTTGTTGAGTGATGACAGGAGGGATGGCCATGACTTGTGCGAAAACGGGTCTTAAGCTTTTGTCCTCATCATCTATACGCCGATTGGAAGACGAAATATATGCGCTGCGCATGAAGATGGAACAGTCTTATGTCGAAGAAGCGACATTCGGCTCTGAGAAAGTGATCGACTTAAGCCGCCGTCTGGATAAGAAGATAAATGAATATATGCAATTTCGAAGAAGCTGGGCGCAGCAGTCGTAAAGACTCGTGCCGATGATTCTTCACCTGAGAAGGGGTCCTTAACAGGACTTCTTTTCTTTTTTGCAACTTGAAGAGGAGTTTAGAATTACCATGAAATCACCTGCCAACTTACGAATATTCAATTTTTTGTATTTTGCATTGCTGGCGATGTTTATTTCGTTTCTGCCTGTCTATCTGGATGCTCAGGGACTTACCGCAACGAAGATCGGATTTATTATTGGCACCGGCGGCTTTGTTTCGCTCTTCGCTTCTCCGCTCTGGGGGATGATTAGCGATCGGAGCAAAACCATTCGAAAAGTATTGCTGGTGCTGATTTTCTGTTCCACTATAGTTGGGTACATGCTCTATGCCTCGGGCAGCTTTATTCTGCTTGTTGTCTTTACGATGCTGCTCTATTTCTTCCTACTGTCGATGGATCCACTAACGGAAAGCTTGAATTTCCAGACGGCCGAAGCCAGAGGCGTCAGCTATGGTTCGATCCGGACGTTCGGCGCATTGGGTTATGCGGTGATGTCGCTGGCTGTTGGGTATGTGATGAAGTATTTCGGTGTTGACGGCATGGCTCCGCTCTTCGCTGTCATCGGGGTAATCAGCTTCATCGTATGCTTCACGCTAGCGGATGCACCTGCTGCCGGCAAACCGGTTAAGCTCAAGAAGCTCGGTCAATTTCTAACGCATCGCGAAACGCTGATGTTCCTCATCCTGATCTTCATTGCGGCTGTCCCATCGCGGATCAATGATACTTACCTTGGTGTCTACCTGCGTGAGCTGGGCGGCGGCCCGGAGCTGATCGGACAAGCATGGTTCCTTGCGGCAGGGACCGAAATTCTTGTGTTTGCGCTAAGCTTCTGGTGGATGCGCAAGGGCAGGGAGCTGGCGCTGATCGCCTTCGCCAGCCTATTCTACTTCGTGCGTTTCTTCCTCTCGGCTTGGATTACCGATCCGCACTTGCTGGCTTACTTGCAAGTGCTGCAGATCTTCACGTTCCCGATTTTCTATACAGCGGCCATTCAATATCTGTACCGCATCGTTCCCGAGGAGTGGCGCGCAACAGGCCAAACCGTACTGGCGCTGCTGTTCTTCGGAGTATCCGGCATCGTCGCATCTTACGCAGGCGGATGGCTGTATGAGTCGGTAACCGGTCATACCTATTATTTGATCATAGCGGGCCTGTCATTCTGCGCTTTGCTGTTCAGCCTCGTTCTTCTTTCTATCTATGGGAAGAAGGAACATGGCGGCAGACAGGGAATCCCCGCCAGTTCAGCGGAATGATGTCTGCTGTGCGGGCATATGTGCTATAGTGGAGCTAAATGTGCTGAACGGAAGAGTCTTGTGCCGAGCACGGTAGCGGAGCGGGCGGAATCGTTGTGCAGAAGCGTCAGCGTTCGCCTTTGTCAGCCGGATTTCTACCGATAGATCAGTCATATAATCAAAGAAATCTGGGGGACAACAGCGATCGGAACAATGATCCGCACGCGCACGACTGAGCTTATAGGCACTTCGCATCAATTTGGATGGATGAGAAAAGGATGGTGGTGAGCACCTTGAAACTATATACACGTACCGGAGATAGCGGAGATACATCGGTCAAAGGCGGCCGTGTTCGCAAGGATGACAGCCGGGTTGAAGCTTATGGCACGGTTGACGAACTGAACAGCTTTGTCGGTCAGGCGGCTGCGATTGCCGTTCGTGATGGCTTGAGCGAGCTCGCCGCGGAGCTGACGGAAATCCAGCAGGAGCTGTTTGATTGCGGCTCGGACCTGGCTTTCGCCGACCCGAGCGGGCGCGATCTGAAGCTGACCGACGCTTCGGCTCTCCGATTGGAGAGCTGGATCGATGTGCATACGGCGGCTTCGCCGGAGATTAAGCGATTTATTTTGCCCGGTGGCAGTGAGGTGTCTGCTATGCTTCATGTGTGCAGAACGGTATGCCGAAGAGCGGAACGGCGCATCGTGACCTTGGCTGCAGAAGTGCCGGTGCACCCGCCGGTGAGTACGTATATGAACCGGTTGTCCGACTATTTCTTCGCGGCCGCACGATTCGCGAATGTGAAACTCGGCATACCGGATACCGAATATATTAGGAGCGCGGACGTGTTTCGCACAAAGAGCAATGACTAATTCCGTTTATTATGAACCACTCACCATAGTTATCGAAGAAGAGGACAATGGAAAGATCGTCCGCAAAGTACTGGAGCGCCGTCTTGGCGTTTCTCGTAAACTGCTGTCGCGCCTGAAACAGACCGATCATGGAATCATGATTAACGGAGAACGCGTCTATACGAATGACCGTGTGGCCAGCGGTGACTTATTAGAGCTTCGAATGGAGCAAGAAGAGTCGAATGATATTTTGCCGCAGCCGATGGAGCTCGATATTGTCTATGAGGATCGGGACTTGCTGATCGTGAATAAGCCTCCCGGCATTGTGGTTCATCCCACTCAGGGGCATTACACCGGAACGCTTGCCAACGGGGTTGTCTATCATTGGAAGCAGCTCGGGGAGCGGGTGCGGTTTCGCCCGATTCATCGGTTGGATGAGGAAACATCAGGTCTTGTCGCGATTGCGAAGACCCCTTATATTCACCAGCAGCTCTCCGATCAGCTTCAGGCAGGCGAAGTGGATAAACGGTATCGAACTTATGTGTACGGCAGTCCGGCAGAGGCAGCGGGAACGGTAAATGAACCGATTGACCGGGATACGGGCAATCCTCATTTGCGCGTCGTAACGCCCGATGGCTATGATTCGATCACGCATTACGAGGTGGAGTCGGTCTACGGCAACGCTGCGGCAACGAAGCTGAATATTAAGCTGGAAACAGGCCGCACGCATCAAATTCGGGTGCATATGAAACATCTCGGCTGCCCGCTGCTTGGGGACAAGCTGTATGGCTATGCAGGCGAAGGCAAGGATGCTGAGGCTCCTGAGGTGTCGGCTTCACTGGAAGCCTTATTGCAGCGGCAAGCGCTGCATGCTGCGATATTGTCGTTTACGCATCCGATTACGAAGGAGCGAATGACGTTCGAGGCGGCATTGCCGGAGGATTTGCGGCAGCTGGAGGCCGAACTGCGGAAGCTTTAATTACGAAATTATGAAATGGACTGGAGATAGAGGTAAGCCATGAAGAAACTGACAATCTACGAATATCCGAAATGCGGCACCTGCCGCAGTGCAATTAAGACGCTCAAAGCAATGGGCTATGAGCTGGAAACACATAACGTGTTTGAGACTGCGCCTTCCGTAGAGACGCTCCAAACGCTTATTGCCAATAGCGGTTTGGAAGTGAAGAAGTTCTTTAATACTTCGGGCGAGGTGTATAAGGAGCTGGGTTTAAAAGATAAGCTGCCGGGGATGACGGAGCAGGAGAAAATCGAGCTTCTCGCCTCGAACGGCAGATTGATAAAGCGGCCGGTCGTTACGAATGGCAGCACGGTAACGGTAGGCTTCAAGGATGAGGAATACGATCGGGTTTGGGGCAACTAGCGCAGAAGCTAAGGAGGTACTCGTCAGGTGACAACTACGAAAGAATGGCGTGCGGATCGATTGTCGGAGCTTGGCTCGTCTATATTCGCCGAGGTAGCAGAGTGGAAGCGAGAGGCCATGCGCCTTGGGATGAATGTCATTGACCTTAGCATCGGCAGCCCGGATTTGCCGCCTTCGCTGCCCATTCGGCAAGCATTAAGCGAAGCCGTACTGCGCGACGATGTTTATGGCTATCCGGGCTCCAAGGGGAGCGTAAGATTTCTGCGTCAGGCCGCCGATTGGCTCGCGTATCGTTTCGGCATCGAGGTTGATCCGGAGCATGAGCTGCTCTCATTAATGGGGTCGCAGGATGGACTGGGACATTTGGCTTTATCGCTTTGCAATCCGGGCGATATTGCGCTGGTTCCCGATCCGGGTTATCCGGTCTATATGGCGGGTCTCGCGGTGGCGGGCGTGGAACCTTACCATATGCCCTTGCTCGCAGAAAATCAGTTTCTGCCTGATTTCGACGCGATCCCCGAAGAAGTATGGCAGAGAGCCAAGTTTATGCTGCTCAATTATCCGAGCAATCCGGTATCGGCGGTTGCGGATATTCCATTCTTCGAGCAAGCTGTTGCGTATGCCAAGCGCCACGGCGTATTGATCGTGCATGATTTGGCATATTCGGAGATGGCTTTTGACGGGTACAGACCTCCTAGTATTTTGCAAGTCTCAAAGGCAAGTGAAGTAGCGGTAGAGTTTCATTCGCTATCGAAGAGTTTCAATATGGCAGGCTGCAGAATCGGCTTTCTGGCAGGGAATCGGAAGGCGATAGCTGCGCTGCGCGAGCTGAAAGCGAATATCGATTATGGCGTATTTCTGCCTGTTCAAGAAGCGGGCATTGTTGCTTTGCAGCAGGATATGCTGGGGGATCAACCATCTGTAGGAGCTCTCTATGAGACGAGGCGTGACCGATTCATTGAAGCGCTTCGAGAGCAGGGTTGGGAGATTGCATCGCCGAAAGCGACGATGTTTATTTGGGCGAAGCTGCCTCCTATGCAGTGGCAATTGTCAGAGTCTTGGACATCGCGTCGCATTTCCCGGGAAATGCTCGAACGCACCGGAGTTGCTGTTATTCCGGGAGATGCCTTCGGCGAACAAGGGGAAGGTTATGTCCGCATTGCTTTAGTAGAGAAGGAAGAGCGACTTATTGAGGCCGCTGAGCGAATCGGGAGATTCATCAGAGGCGAGTAGATGAAATTGGGGAGAGATATGGGGATGCAAGAAACGAACAACCGGAGAGTGCTGCTCGTTGACGGAATGGCGATCTTGTTTAGAGCTTTCTATGCCACGTCTTACACGGGCTATATTCGTAAAACCAGTGCCGGCTTGCCAACAAATGCGGTATATGGCTTTATTCAATATTTCTTTGATGCGATCAATACGTTTAAACCGACGCATGTTATTTGTTGTTGGGATATGGGCAGCAAGACGTTCCGTACCGAACAGTTTGCTGACTACAAGGGAAATCGGGGCGAGGCGCCGCTAGAACTTATTCCTCAATTTGATTTGGTAAAAGAAGTCGTAGAGCAAATGGGCATTCAGAACGTCGGTGTCGTCGGCTTTGAAGCGGATGATTGCATCGGTACGTTAGCGACACAGCTGAGCGGAGAGGCGGAAGTTTATGTCCTGACCGGTGACCACGATATGCTGCAGCTGGTAAGTGAAACGGTGAAAGTAGTCATCATGAAGAAGGGCAAACTGAACTACGCAGTCTACGATTTGGCTTTGCTTCTGGAAGAGAAGCAGCTTTCGCCAAGCCAGGTTATTGACCTGAAGGGCTTCATGGGCGACACAAGCGACAATTACCCCGGCGTTAAAGGCATTGGCGAGAAAACAGCGCTCAAGCTGATACTTGAATATCAATCGATTGAAGGCGTTCTGCTCAACCTTGATAAGCTGCCAAAAGGGGTGCGGAGCAAAATCGAAGCCGATCTCGACATGCTTCACCTGTCACGAGACTTGGCGACAATTCGCTTGAACGCGCCGGTTCGCTGCGACCTGTCAGCTTGTACTTGGCAGATCCAAGTGGAAGCTGCAACACGCAAGTTTGAAGAGCTTGAGTTTGGCGGTCTGGTTAAACTATTAGAGGGTCATCCGACCTTTAATTTGGATTTATTTTCGGTATAGCTATCACTAGAGAAGCCGCGGAGCGTCAGGAATTTGGACGCTGCGCGGCTTTTTTGCGCGCAAACGGAATGGAAATGCCTGCTTGACAGACAAAAATCTCCCATGCTAGTCTGTAACCGCTACCAACATGGGGGCACTCTGGTATACGGAAGGGGACGAAGGAACAAAGAGAGTGGATCTGTTTATCAGCTTTACGTAGGATCATCGAGGTCGAAAGGGTGAGGTATTCATGCTGCAGCAATCGGTAAGATTGACGGAAAACTGGAAGCTGTTATTTGATTTTGACCATCGCTACGATAGTGCTGCTGAGGCGCTTGGAGCAGGCGAATGGCAGGAAGCGCAAGTGCCCGGCTGTTGGGATGTGCTGACGGATAACAAGCTGTCGGACGGAGCCGTGTGGTATAAGCTGTCGTTTGAGGCGCCTGCCGGCTGGCAGGGACAACGGACGGCTTTTGACTTTGAAGGTGTGAATTACTTCTGTGAGCTATGGCTGAATGGGCAACGGATCGGAGAACATGAAGGCGGATGGAGCGGCTTTCGCATTGAACCGGGTAAAGCATTAAACGTTGGCGGAACGAATGAGCTGGTACTCCGCGTTTACAAGCAAGGCGATAAGTATCCGCTGCGGCAATGTTTGGCCGGTTTTCTGCCGGATGTAGGCGTCATCTTCGGCGGGATATGGAAGCCGGTTCAATTGGGCATGGTACCGGAAGGCGAGCTTGCGGACGTGTTCGTTCAAACGCCGCCGGGTACGGAAGCTGTTACCGTCAGCTATCGCTTGGAAGGCGTTTCCTCCGAGGGTGCATGGACGATTCATGCCGTTCTTCATGCGCCGGACGGATCGATCTCCACCGAGGTTACGCTGCCGGTATCCGTCGCAGCGGGTAACATCGGCGCCGTGGAGATTCCGGCCGGAGCGAACATCAAGCTATGGTCGCCGGAAAGCCCGGACCTGTACAAGCTTGCTTTAACGCTCGAGCGGAACGGGCAAGCGGTAGATCATTATGAGCATCGATTCGGAATGAAGCACTGGTCCATTGCAGGCGAACAGCTGCTGTTAAACGGTCAGCGCATTCATCTGAGAGGGATTTTGCATTGGGGCTGGTATGGCGATCTGGTCGCACCGATACCGGATCGTGAAGCGATCCGCACGGAATTGCTTCGTCTTAAAGATGGCGGCTTTAACATGGTGAAGCATTGCTTATACGTACCGGTCCGCGATTATTTCGAGCTTGCCGATGAGCTTGGTTTCGTCATTTGGCAGGAGCTGCCGATGTGGCTGCCGGAGGTGAACGAAGAATTCAAAGCTCGTGCGTTCTCGCAGTATGAGGCGATCATTAAGGAGATTCGCAGCTACACCTCGATTGGCGTTTGGACACTTGGCTGTGAGCTGAATCATGAGGCGGACGCCGAGTTTCTGAAAGACTTGTACGAGCAGGCGAAGCGGCTGACGGGCGGGGCAATCATACGCGACAACAGCGGTTCAGGCGAATGCTACGGAGGGTTGCTGAAGGAATATGCCGATTTCTACGACTATCACTTCTATACGGACGTTCACTTCTACCCGGATTTGCTAAGCCGGTTCGCGTCGCCTTGGCGGGAGAAGAAGCCGTGGGTCTTCGGGGAATTTTGCGATTACGATGAATTCAGGCCGCTTGCACAAGTGATCGAACAAAAAGGGGAAAGGCCATGGTGGCTGAAATCGGATCCTACCGTCAACCCTGTAGCACGAGACGCGCGCTGGCAATATCACCGCCAGGATGAGAAATTAGCGCTGCTTCCACTGCCGTTTACGGAAGAAGAGCTGACGGCAAATGCACGCGAGAGCGCATATGTATACCGCAAATCCGTGCTCGAGCAAGTTCGTGCGTATCCGCACATCAATGGTTACACGCTGACGTCCATTCAGGATTCCGGTCTCGCATCAAGCGCCGTGTTCGATGATTTTGGCGAGTGGAAGCAGCCTCCGGAGCGTTTCCGGCAAATTAATGGCGCCACTATGATCACGGTCACCTGGGATGCCCGGAGAAATTGGATCAACGGCGGCGATCGTTTGACGACGTGGGACCCGAACAATTACGCCCCCGGCGAGGCGGTCAGACCTCATTTAGCGGTATCGCATTATGGTGCGGATTCGATTCGTGCGGCAACGCTGCGCTGGAAATGGACGATTGACGGACAAGCTGCAAACGAAGGTGCACGTGAGGTCGAAGGGCTTCAAGTTGGGGACTTCAAGGAAGTGGCTGTGGCAGAGTGGACCTTTCCCGAAACGCGAATCCCTATTCAAGTTCTGCTGCAAGTAGAGTTGGAGTCGGAAGGACGAATTGTCGCAACCAACTCGTGGCCGATCTGGGTACTGCCGAAGTCAGCGCGATCCGAGAACGAGTTTGCCGCAATTGCAGTCGATGACGCTAACGGAATGTTCCATAGCTGGGCAAGTCAGCATCCGGGCATTCGCGCATGGTCCGAAAGCGGCGAGAACAATACCGATCATGTCCAAGTGCTGCTTACGACAAGATGGACGGAGAAAATGGAGCGTTTCGTCGAGGCAGGAGGCAAGGCGCTGTATATCGAGCGAGGATACGGACCGCTTGCCGTTAAGCGCGCGCCGTTCTGGCGGGAATCGCTGCAGCTGTTTCATAAACATGCCATTATGAACGATTTCCCGCATCAGGATCATACCTCTATGCTGTTGTTTGGACTCGCGACCGATTTGGTGCTCGATCGTTTGAAGCTTGGCGAGCATAAACCAATTATGGACCGTTTGGACGCCAGAATATTTGAGCTTGACCGTTATATGATCGAGGAGCGTATTGGAGAAGGCGCTCGAATTGCGACTACATTGCGTTTGGAAGGCGGTCTCGGCAGCCAGCCTGACGGTCTTGAACGTAATCCGGCGGCAGTCTGCTTACTCGATAGCATCTTGAATTATCTGCTTTCGATGAACGAATAATCGCAATAGGAGGGCATCAGCATGGAAGGACATGGAAGGTTTACGGCAATCGGTCGCCGGTTCGGTATCGGCATTGTCGGCCTCGGCGAAGGCAAAGGACTCGTAAAGGGATTGGCCGGTCATCCGGAGCTGGAGGTAGTCGCAGTATGTGATTCGAACGAACAGCTTGCAGAATCAATCGCACGCCAATATGCCGTTCCTCACTTTTACAGTTCGCTTGAAGCTATGCTGGCTCGAGAGGATATTGATTTCGTCGCGATTTATACGCCGGATCAAATGCATTTCACGCATATTCGCCAATCGTTCGAAGCGGGCAAACATGTGCTTTGCACGAAACCGCTCGTCAATTCGCTCGACGAAGCGAGAGAGGTGCTTGCTTATGTGCGGTCCAATCCGCAGGGCCAGCTTATGGTCGGACAAAGCTCGCGTTTCTTCGGTCCGATGCAGCATCAGCGCGAGGCATTCGAGGCTGGCAAGCTTGGAACGCTGAGCTTCGCGGAAACGCAGTATGTACACGATATGCGCTGGTTTTACAACGAACGGGCTTGGGCGCGTGAAGGCGGCTTTGACCTTCTCTTCGCTTGCTGCTCGCATCCGGTTGACCTCATCCGCTGGTACATGGGTGACGTGGAAGAGGTCTCAGCCTATAGCAGTCAATCGGACATTGCGATTGCAAACGGGTTTGACGGCCATGACACGTTCGTCATTAATTTGAAATTCGTAAACGGCAAGATCGGACGCGTGCTGGGACTTTACGGCTTAGAGCACCTGCACCAGACACGTCCTTGGATCGAGGTCGCCTTGTACGGAACGAAGGGAACTTTCATCGGCAAATACCCACAGCTGGAAGCGCAGATCAAGTATGAGGGCGAGAAAGAACGGACGGAGCATTACTTCGAGGATATTTATCATTATTTTCAGTTTGAAGGCGTCAACCATCATGCCGGCGAGTTTGTTAATTACACCGAGCATTTTGCAAGGTGCTTGCATCAAGGGAAGCGAGCGATGCCGGATGCGGAGGACGGTTTCAAGACGATCGCGACGTTGGAATCCATTCGTCAATCCATTCGTACGGGCAGCCCGGTTCGAGTTGCAGGGCTGTAATCCCGCTCTTTAATTTACTTTGCAATCGATTGCAAAAAAACCGTTGCAGGAATGAATGCAATCGATTACAATAACTTCAAGAATAGGAAGTGTAAATGTTTGCAGGTGAACTTGCGAGCTTTTGCAATCGATTGCAAAGATTGGGGTAAATGGAATCCAGATGAGAGGGGTGAAGCCGGTGGTAAGCATATACGATATTGCCAAAGCGGCAGGGATGTCCGCGGCTACGGTCTCGCGGGCACTTGCTGACAATGACAAGATAAGCCGCAGCTCCCGGGATCGCATTCAGCGGATTGCCGAGGAGATGGGCTATCGTCCGAATTTGCTGGCACGTAATTTCAGACAGAAGTCCTCCTCGATGATCGGGTTGATTACGGATGACGTATCGGACGAATTGAGCGGCATGATTGCCAAAGGTGTCGAACAGGCGCTCCGTGAGAGCGGATTCAGCATGCTGGTCTGGAACGTGCATCATGATTCGGAGAATGAGCAGTCGGCTATCGATTATTTCGCGGATATGCAGATGGATGGCGTAATACTGGCGGATTCAACGCTTGATGCACTTGCCGAAGTGCCCACAACGAAGCTGCCCTTCGTCCTTATTAATCGCTACAGCAGCGCCGAAGAGCCGGTTAGCATCGTGTGTACGGATGATTTCGCAGGGGGACTTGATGCGACCGACTATTTGATCAAGTTGAACCACCGTAAGATCGCTTATATAAACGGACCAGAGGATTGGTATTCCAGTATCCGCCGATTGAATGGCTATACGGAAGCGCTGAATCAGCATCATATCCCGTTCCGCTCCGAATATGTGAAGCACGGCGATTGGTTCGAGGATAGCGGTTACCGATTGGCGCTTGAGCTGTTCCGCTCCGAAGATCCGCCGACTGCCGTATTTGCAGCGAATGACATGATGGCCATCGGCATCATCGATGCCGCAAGGGAATGCGGACTTCGCGTGCCGGAAGATGTTTCGGTCATGGGCTATGATGATCGGACGATTGCAAGGTATGCCCGGCCTCGGCTGACTACCATTTCGCTGCCGATGCTCGAAGTCGGGTTCATAGCCGGAAAAGTGCTTTGCGAGATGATCACGACAGGCCATATGCCGGAGGGAAAAACGGCGAAGCAGCTTGTGCGAGGAAACGTAATCGAGCGAGAAACGACGGCTCCTCTAAAAGGGTAGCAAGAGTCTTTCGATCGAAACGCTAGAGAGTATTCCACTCCAGAAACGGGGGGCAACTTACAAGATGACGAAAGTAGTTCAGCCATATGCTGGCATGATTATTACCGAAGACGTTGTTTTCGAGCCGGGCGAATATAGCTTTCCTAACAGCAAGGGCTTGATTATAGCAGCAAACGGGATCACGGTTGACGGCAGCGGAGCCATCATTCGCGGACGCGGCAAGATCGGCAACATCCATTCCTACGACGGTACAGGGCTTTATTCCAACGGATACGATGGCGTAACCGTCAAAGGGTTGGCACTGCACGGATTCAAGACCGGCATGAAGGTAACGAACGGATCCGGCTGGGTGATTGAGAACAATGATCTCTCCGATAATTATACCGACCCTGACTACGGGTGGGGCGACGGGGACTCTGTCGGTGCATTGATGCTGGAGCGTGTCTCGGACAGCGTCATTGCCGGAAATGCAGGCAACCGAGTGTGGAACGGCTTGGATTTAAAGTATGCCGATCGCAATCGAATTACGGGGAATAATTTCTCGCATTGCACGAATGTTTGCCTGAAGCTGTGGGGCTCGTCTAACAACGAAATTGACGGCAATGTCATGAGCTACGGAATCCGAATCGCCCCCGGCGAAGTACATGCACGGGACTCGACCTCGGTGCTGATCGAAAGCGGATCCAACGATAACCGAATTTTGAATAATGACTTTACATATGGCGGTGACGGCGTATTCATCCGTTCCTTGAACGGCTTCGTCAGCACAGGCAACTACTTCGAAGGCAATGACGCTTCCTATGCCCACAATAACGCTTGGGAAGTATGGGATCCGGGCAACGTATTCGTCCGAAACTTGGGCAATCACTCCAGCTATGGATTCTGGCTTGGCGGCTCCTGCCACGCCGTACTCATTGAGAACGAGGCTGCTTATAACGGTTTAAGGATCGCGAACGCACCGGAGAAATTCGGCAATGCAGGCATTGCGGTCGTGAATGGCTCCAGCAGCCACTTCACGATGCGGCGTAATCGGATTCACCACAATAAGAGCGTCGGCCTTGCTATCGGGTATAAAGAAGGCTACGAAGCCTGTCACTGGATTATCGAGCAGAATGAAATAACCGACAACGACGCTTATGGCATCTATATGAAACATGCGAAGCAGCTGTATATAGCCGGGAATCGAATCACCGGCAACGGCAGCGGCGACATCTATCAGGACATCAACGTGTCCGATGTGATCGTAAGTGAAGCGGAAGGCGAGCCGCCTATTGCCAAGGCAGCTCTGATAACGGATCGGCCGCGGGCCAGATATGCCGTCCAATTCGATGCCTCCGCAAGCCGGGATGCTTCCGGCGGCGACCAATTGACCTATCGCTGGGATATGGGAGACGGCACAGTAAGCGAAACCGCGAAAGTGGAGCACATCTACGAGCAGGCGGGCTTCTATCGTGTAGGCTTGACTGTCATTGGACCAAGCGGCACGGCGGATCTGGATTGGATCGATTTGAATGTGCTGCATGCAAAAGAACAAATCAAGCATCGCGTACAGGTGAACCAAGCGTTGCTGGCCGGAGTAGTTCCGAATCATTCGGCCGTCATGATGATGAACGACGATCCGACCTCCGTCGGCGATGGACAGGCTTTGCAACTGCAAGCATCCTCTTCGCTCGTGAAGCTTCAGCTCCCGGTGCCGGCCGAAATCGCCGCGCAAGCACTGACGAAGTCCAACCGCGGCGAGCTTAGCTTCTGGATCAAGTTCTCGCATGAAACCTGGGGCGGTTTTCCGTCATCGGCATTCACCGTAAGGTTGAAACAGGATGACGGCCGATACGTGCAATGGGTGTCCGCGCGCCCGCTCTTTGAATGGACGCAGATCGCTTCTGAAGCCAGAAACGGCTGGTCCAATATCCGTATCCCGCTTAGCGGCGAGCAAACGGGCTGGGTGCTAAGCGACGCCGGCAATCCCGATCGGAATGAGTTAAGCCAACTTGAGCTACAGATCGCTTCTTGCGGAGGGAACTTTACGGTTCTGTTCGACGAGATCGTGTTTGTATAAAACAGAATTTCATTATACAAGGGGAGTGAAAGTAGATGGAGAAGTGGAAAGGTTATATGTTGGCATCGGTAGTAGGGGCTGCGACGCTGCTTGCAGGCTGTGGAAGCAACAGTGCTGAGAACACAAATACGTCCGGCACAGATTCAAATGCGGCGGCAACGAATGCAAATGCAACAAATGCGGATTCGCAAGAGAAATTCGAGCTGCGTGTTTCATCCGGTGCGGCTGTAGAAGAAGCAAAAGCCGAGCAAGCAGCGATCGATGCGTTTATGAAGAAATATCCGAATATTACCGTCAAATATGAACCGATTCCAGGCGATGATGCGACGCAGAAGCTGTTGTCTTCCATCGCGGCCGGCAATGCGCCGGACGTTTTCCTGATTGACTCTGTATTACTGCCGCAATTTATCGACAATAATGCATTGCTTGACCTGGCTCCATTTACGAAAACCGATGCCGAATTCAACAAAGATGTCTGGTTCGAGAACGTGTATAATATCGGCGTTCGCGGCGACAAGCTGTACGAATTCCCGCGCGGCTTCACACCAATGGTCGTGTACTACAACAAAGAGGTATTTGATAAAGCAGGCGTGCCTTATCCGAAGGATAACTGGACCTGGCAGGACTTCCTGGATACGTCTAAGAAGCTGACTAAGGATGAAGACGGCGATGGCAAAACCGATATTTACGGGATGTCCGCTGACCCTTATTTCTACAAATCCGTTCCTTTCGTATGGCAAAACGGCTCTGACGTGCTCGATAAGGACGGTACCACTGCTGATGGGTATCTGAACAGCCCGGCTACGGTTGAAGCTTGGCAGATGTACACGGATCTCGTGAAGCAGCAAGTTTCTCCGACACCGTCGGTGAAGAAAGCGTTTGGCGATCTGTGGTTCCAATCCGGCAAAGTGGCGATGCAGATTTCCGGACACTGGACGCTTCTCGGGATCAACGACACGGTGGAATCCGGCAAATTTGATATCAGCAAGCTTGGCGTTGTCGGTTTGCCTCGCAATAAAGAGCGTGTTTCCGTAATGTACGAAGCAGGCTGGGGTGTAGCATCTTCTACGAAACATCAAGAAGCAGCTTACAAGCTTGCGAAGTTCATGTCCGAATCGGTTGAAGGCCAGAAAGGCCGCGTAGAATCCGGTCTGGAACTGTCGGCCGTGAAATCGGTGCAAGAGGAATATGCCAAAGACAAGCCGATTGAGCAAGTGTTCGTAGACGAAGTGCAATATGCGCGTCAACCATGGGGCTCGATCCATCCGAAATGGGCCGAAATCGAAACACAAATCGACAAGGCGCTGGAGCAGGTCGTCGTAAACGGCATCTCCGTGAAAGAAGCCATGGATTCAGCTGTACCGAAGATCGATGCCATCATTAAAGACGAATAACTTATAAGCTGCGCAGGTCGGGGGATTGGAGAAATTCCGCTCCCCCGATTTCTGTTATGCGGCCAAGAAGGAGGAAACAGCAGTGGAATCGGCCTCCCAATCGTACGTGGCTAAGCCAAGCTTTTGGAAGAAACTGAGAGGACATGCAGTAGGCGACGATAAGCCCATCGGTTATTTATTCATTTTGCCTGCCTTTATTCATCTCGCCGTATTTACGTTAATTCCGATTCTATTTTCTCTTTATCTGAGCTTCCATAAGTGGAGCATTCTCAAGCCGGCGAAGCCATTCGTCGGGCTCAAAAACTATATCAAGATGGCGCACGATACCGATTTCTGGCATGCGATGGTCAATACGTTTTATTTTGTATTCGGAAGCGTTCCTACGGGGATTGCGGTTTCCCTGCTCGTCGCGCTTGTGTTGAATCGTAAAATGAAGGGCGTGTATTGGTTTCGCTCGTTCTTCTTCCTGCCGGTTGTATCCTCGACGGTAGCGATCGCGATGGTATGGCAATGGATATTACAGCCGGAGTTCGGGCTGTTTAATTATTTGCTGGGCAAGGTAGGCATTGAAGGTCCCAAGTGGTTAATGGATCCCAAATGGGCGATGATCGCCGTCATTATTGTTACCGTCTGGAAAGGGATCGGCTATCAAATGATCATCTTCCTGGCCGGGCTGCAGGGCATACCGGAGCATCTGTATGAAGCGGCTCGTATTGACGGGGCGAATAAATGGCGGATCTTCTGGTCCATTACGCTTCCGCTGCTCATGCCGACGGTATTCTTCCTCACGGTTACGACCATAATCGGCTCGTTCCAGGCGTTTACGGTCATCTACATGCTGACAGAAGGCGGGCCTGTCGGCTCGACGGATGTCGTCGTCTATCATATTTATGAGCAAGCCTTCCGGGTGTTCAATATGGGGTATGCGTCCGCGCAATCATGGCTCTTGTTCTCGATTATCTTCGTCATTACGATCATTCAAGTGAAATTCATGAAGAAATTCAATTACGAGCATTAAGCCGGAAGGGAGGAAAAACCGATGGCCACGATGACAAGCACGGGCGATAGCAGCAGAAAAACAGCAAAACCGGGACAACTGTTCGCAGATATCTTCACCTATGCCGTACTGGGGATCGTCAGTCTAACGATGCTGGTACCGTTTCTGTGGATGATTTCCACGTCGCTGAAGCCGGAATATTCCGTGTTCGAATTTCCGCCAAAATTCATTCCGAGCAGCTGGCTGTTCGAGAATTACATGAGTATTTTCAAAGCGGCTCCGTTTCTGCGGTTTCTGTACAATACCGTGTTCGTGACGATGAGTGTCGTTATCGGACAGGTGATATTCTGTTCGCTCGCCGCATACGCCTTCGCAAGGCTGCCGTTTAAAGGAAGCAATGCCATCTTTGTTCTGTTCCTCGCGACCATGATGATTCCGTCGCAGGTCACGACGATCCCGACGTACGTCATGATCTATAAATTCCACTGGCTGGACACCTACGCAGCTCAGATTATTCCTTTCCTCAGCAGCGCATATGGAATCTTCCTGCTCAAGCAGTTCTTCCACAGCCTGCCCAAAGAAACCGAGGATGCGGCGCGAATCGACGGCTGCAGCGAGTTCCGGATCTACTGGAACATCATTCTTCCCTTGTCGCAGCCTGCGATTGCCACTTTATCTGTCTTTACATTCATGGGCGTCTGGACCGACTTCTTATGGCCGATGCTCGTGACGAATACGGTGGAAATGCGTACGCTCGAGGTCGGCTTGTCGGTATTCCGCAACCAATATACGACGAATTGGCCGCTTCAGATGGGCGCGTCGCTGCTAGTTATTTTTCCGGTGCTGCTCGTGTTTCTATTCACGCAGCGTTACTTTGTACAAGGGATCTCACTGACGGGGATGAAGGGCTAATCGAACAGCCGGCATGAACCGATCGCTAACCCAATCCACTACCTGAATCGAAGGAGTCGTAGCCGGTATGACACTATTGAAAGAGTTAGCGTTACCATACCAAACGTTGACAGCAATTCCGTTCACGAACGTTTCCATCGAGGATCGTTTCTGGAGCAATCGGATAAAGGCGACACAGAAATCGACGATTGCAGCCTGTCTGGCGCAGTGCGAAGCTACAGGCAGAATATCGAATTTTGCCAAAGCCGGTGGGCTTCAAGAAGGCGGGTTCGAAGGCATTTTCTATAATGATTCCGATGTCTACAAGGTGTTGGAGGGGATCGCTTATTCCCTGCTGATTGAGCCTGATGAGGAGATGGAAGCGCAAGCTGACCGGATTATCGAGCTCATCGCGGCGGCGCAGCAGGAGGATGGTTATTTACAAACCTACTTCACGCTGGCCGAGCCCGAGAAGAAATGGACGGACATGAATAAGCATGAGGAGTACTGTGCAGGTCATATGATCGAAGCAGCGATTGCTTATAAACAGGCGACAGGCAAAAGATTGTTCCTTGATGTTGCCATTCGCGTAGCGGATCATATCGATTCCTTGTTTGGTCCGGGCAAGCGCCACTGGGTGCCGGGTCACCAGGAAATCGAGCTGGCCCTTGTGAAGCTGTACGTCGAAACGGGAGAAGAACGTTACTGGAAGCTGGCTTTCTGGCTGCTGGAGGAGCGCGGTCACGGCCATGGCGTTGGCTATAGCTGGGATCGTTCGGATTGGGGCGCGGCCTATTCGCAGGACGATGTACCGGTTCGGGATATAACCAGCGTAACCGGTCATGCCGTACGTGCGATGTACATGTATGCCGGGATGACGGACGCTGCCATGCTAAACGGCGATCAAGGTTATATCGACGCGCTGGATCGGATTTGGTCTAACGTGGTCGACCGGAATATGTACATAACCGGGGGTATTGGTCCTTCTCGTCACAATGAAGGCTTCACTGCGGATTACGATTTGCCTAATGATAGCGCCTATTGCGAAACCTGCGCTTCGATCGGGATGGTGCTCTGGAATCACCGCATGAATTTGCTGCATGGCGATTCGAAATACGCGGACATCGTCGAGCGGGCCATGTACAACGGTTCGATTGCCGGCGTTTCCTTGTCCGGCGACAAGTTCTTCTATGTCAATCCGCTGGAATCGGACGGGACCCATCATCGTGTGCCATGGTATGACTGCTCTTGCTGTCCAACGCAGATTGCCCGTTTTATTCCATCCATCGGCGGTTATGTCTATGCCACCAGAGGCAATGATATCATTGTCAATCAATTCGTGGAGGGAGCCGGCCGATTAAGCTTGCAGGCTGGCGATATTACGCTGCGTCAAGTGACGGAGTATCCATGGAATGGACGCATTACGCTGCGTGTAGAAGAAGGGGAAGCAGGAGAATACGGCGTTCAATTGCGTATCCCGTCGTGGTGTAAATCCTACCGCTTGTCGGTTGGAGACCTGGAAATCGCCGATGCGCAAACGGATAAGGGCTATGTTCGTTTGCAGCGGACATGGAAGCCGGGCGATGAAATCACACTAGAGCTGACCATGCAGGTAGAGCGGGTTTACTCGCATCCGCTGGTTTTGGTCAATGAGGGGAAAGTCGCGCTTCAACGCGGACCGCTGGTGTATTGTATGGAAGAGATCGATAATGCAAAATATGACGTGTTAAATGTAACGGCTGCTACCCGGTTCCGCACCGTCTACGAGCCTGAACTGCTGCAAGGTGTCGTAGCTGTATATGCGGAGGAGCCGAGCGCTGATCAAAGGTTCAAGGCGATTCCTTACTATGCGTGGGATAATCGGGCTGCCGGACAAATGAAAGTGTGGCTGCCGGAGCAGAGAGACGAATCAAGGCTTTATCGTTCATAGTGTAGGTGAATTGAAGCAATCCTGCCGGGGCTAAGATAGCCGAGAGGGTTGCTTTTTTGCTTGCTGAATAGTGATGGTGGAATGTTTATGGTCCCCTGGTTGTTGCATAACATGCAACATTTATTGAGCAAAGCGGTTGAAAAGGTAGTGTTGTTGCGATTTATGGAACATTTGACCTTCCAACTCAACCGTATCCCCGGCCGAGAGTCTCAAATGCGAACTCTCAGCATCAAGCCCACCGGAAAAAGATGTCGAGCGTTTCAGATGCGAACTCTCAGCTTTAGATTTCAGTTTCATGCGGTCATTAGTGACCGTTAACGTCAATTCATCGTGATTTTAGTTTTCTTGCGGTCATTCGTGTCCATAAGCGAGGGAAAAGACAGAGAAAACCGTGAAGAACTCATTCTAATGGTCATGGGTGTCCATAAATATAGCGAATGTGCGTTTTTTTTGTTTTAATGGACAAGATTGACCACATGATAGATCCGATGACGCTTATGTGCAACATTTTCTTTGATTTCCGTTTACTGTTGACCACGTCTCATCTGTCTAGCGGATCGATTCAGGTACAAGGAAATTTCCGCACCAAACCAATCGGAACAAGCAGCCGAGAGTCACAAATGCGAACTCTCGGCTCCCAATTTAGCCCTGCGATGACATTGCCCGAACGGACGATATCTTGGCAAGCAGCATGAGAGGATTTGGATATTGACAGACTATCTACTAAAAGATAGAATGGATGACATGAGCTAGCGCACAACTGAACTAGCATAAAAGTTTAGAAGAGTTACTTCCGACGTTAATCCAGTGAATTGCAGGGGAAATAGAAATCATCGTAACGCGGCTCATTTATTTTTTACCATTTAATAGATAGAATTAGACAAAAGGAGATGGACAACTTCATGAAAACTTTAATTATTGTTACGCATCCGAACATAGAGTCGTCCAACTGGAACAAAGCTTGGCTGGAGGCCGTTCGAGACGAAGGAAATATTACGATTCATGAGCTTTATAAGGAATATCCTGACGAAATCATCGACGTTCCCAGAGAGCAAAGGTTGATTGAAGAGCATGACCGGATTATTTTTCAATATCCCCTATATTGGTACAGCTCGCCGCCGTTACTCAAGAAATGGTTCGATAAAGTATTGCTGTATAACTGGGCTTACGGACCCAATGCCACTAAAACGGCCGGTAAAGAAATCGGCGTAGCCATCTCGACTTACGGCACTGCAGAGTCTTTTCAGCCAACCGGGTTCAATCGCTTTACCCTGGAAGAAATACTGCGTCCGATAGAGGCGCTTACCGGGTTTATCAGTGCCACTTATCTGCCTCACTTCTCGCTCAATGATACCTCTGACGTTACGAATGAACGATTAGTTCAGAGCAGCAAAGATTACGTGAATTATCTTAAAACAGTGAAGCCGGCTGAGAAATAATCGCGACGGCGTATACAATGAAGAGCAAGCAATCTTACTTGGGTGATTTTAGCCGTAGGATTGCTTTTTTTGTTATATACAACTTCGCCATTGTGAGGTATCGTAAGTTTGAAAGGAACATAATTTGTTCTTAACAAACATCGGTATGATCGATCTGGGAGGATGAACGATGGCCAAGCTTCACTTGCTAAGCAACGCGCATTTGGATCCCGTATGGCAGTGGGAATGGGAAGAAGGGGCTGCTGCTGCAGTTTCTACGTTCCGCGCCGCCGCTGAATTTTGCAGGGAGTACGACGGCTATGTTTTCAATCATAATGAAGTTATTCTCTACAAATGGATTGAAGAGTATGTGCCTGAATTGTTCGAGGAAATTCAAGAGCTCGTGCGACTGGGCAAGTGGAACATCATGGGCGGCTGGTACCTGCAGCCGGACTGCAATATGCCGTCAGGGGAATCCATCGTGAGACAGATGCTGCATGGCAGAGTCTATTTCTCCGAGAAATTTGGAGCAAAGCCGACAACGGCGATCAACTTCGATTCGTTCGGGCATTCCCGCGGTTTAGTGCAGCTTATGCGAAAGGCAGGCTACGACTCTTATCTGTTTATGCGACCCGATGATCATACGGTTGGCCCGGAGCGCGAGTTCCGGTGGATCGGATTTGACGGCTCCGAGGTGATGGCTCACCAGACTTATTTCTATAATACCCTTATGGGCCAAGCCCGTAAGTCGATCGAGCATTGGCTTAGCAGCCACGAGGGCAAACCTCTTGGCCTTATGTTATGGGGGGTCGGCAATCATGGCGGCGGCCCATCACGTGTGGATTTAGATGAAATCGGCAAGCTGATGGAAGCGCGGAGTGATGTTCAAATCGTACATTCATCGCCGGAGCAGTATTTTGCGGAGCTGACTTCGCAGGCGGCGGATTTGCCGGGACATGCCAATGATTTGAATCCGCGTTTTGTCGGCTGTTATACCTCCATCATTCGAATCAAGCAGAAGCATCGTTTGCTCGAGAATGAGCTCTATGTAACCGAGAAAATGCTCTCTGCCGCCGCTATTGCCGGCAAACTTACTTATCCAAGAGAGGAATTGCAGCAGTCAGCCTATGATCTCCTCACTGCGCAATTTCATGATATATTGCCGGGCTCGTCGGTTCAGCCTGCTGAGGACGCATCGCTGCGTCTGCTCGGACATGGACTCGAAATTGTCTCGAGACTGAAGGCGAGAGCCTTCTTCGCACTTGCATCCGGACAACCGAAGGCAGAGGAAGGCGAATATCCGATCCTTATCTATAACCCGCATCCATTCCCGGTATCCGGCGTATTTGCTTGCGAGTTTATGCTGGCGGATCAGAACTGGAAGGACGAATTCTCGATGCCGGTTGTTTATCGGGACGGGAAGCGAATTCCTTCTCAGCCTGAGAAGGAGCACAGCAATATTAATCTGGATTGGCGCAAACGCGCTGTGTTCTATGCGGAGCTCGCGCCTTCCTCCATGAATCGGTTTGACTGTCGAATCGAGATGCTCCCGGCCAAGCCGCAGCCGCAGCTTGAGATCGATAAGCAAGCGATTCGTTTCTCGAACGGTCGTATGGAAGCGGTTATTAATACCGGTACAGGGTTGCTGGATGCATACCTCGTGGATGGTTTTTCGTATGTGAAGGAACGGGCATTCCAGCCGGTTGTTGTCGCCGATAACGAGGATCCATGGCGGATGGATACGAATCGTTTTGAGCCGGATATTGGTTCGTTTCAGCTGATGGATAAGGGAGCAGGCTCTGATTTCTCCGGATTACGTCATGCTCTGCTGCCGTCCGTTCGGGTAGTCGAAGATGGAGCTGTGCGAACCGTAGTTGAGGCTGTTCTGGCTTATCAGCATTCAAGGCTGGTGCTAACGTATAAACTCCCTAAACAGGGCAGCGAGCTCGAAGTGCATGTGCGGGTGTTCTGGAACGAGAAGGACAAGATGCTGAAGCTATCCATTCCAACGACGTTCTCGGATGCTTCTTATCTCGGTCAAACGGTGTATGGTGTACAAACGCTGGATACGACAGGGCAAGAAGCGGTGGCGCAGAAATGGACCGCTGCTCATTCGGCAGAGCAGCAGGCTGCCTTGACCTTAATTAATAACGGAACTTACGGTTCGGACTTTAAGGATGGCGCGATCCGTCCAACGCTGCTTCGCAGTCCCGGCTACACGACTCACCCGATTATGGAACGGCCGCTAATTGTACAGGACCGTTTCTCCCCGCGCATCGATCAAGGGGAACGCGAGTTTACGTATTGGCTGAACGGCGGTGCAGCGGATGAGCGCCTTAACGCCATTGACCGTGAAGCGGTACAGCGTAACGAAACCCCGTATGCGTTGTCCTTCTTCCCTTCCGGCCGCGGAGAGAAAGTGAAGCCGCTTGTAATTCTTAAGGATGAGGTCGTTCAACTGGGAGCCTTCAAGCAAATGGAACGCAGCGATGATTACGTGCTTCGCCTGTTTGAGCCAACCGGAAGTGCTCGGGAGACGGAAGTGGACATTCCGATGCTCGGCATCAGTTGCGCGGTTGCGCTTGCGCCGTTTGAGGTGAAGACCTTCCGTGTTTCCGTCCGTGAAGGAACGATTTCAGAAGCTCCCCTTATGGAAGAGGATTGAAGCTGAAAGGTGAGAAAACCCGCTAGAGAAGGAGAGTGCCTCCTTCTTTAGCGGGTTTTCTGTGGGAGAGTGATTAAGGCTCATCCATTGCATCCGGATAAACGTCCTCACCGGGGTAATCACGGTATATGCCTGCATGCAGCTCACGGTTCTCGTAATCAAATCGATTCGGCGGCCGCTGATCGACTCGCCAAGGTTTGCTCGTGCTAAGCGATTCGGACACGATCCTGGAGCCATACGGGCCATCGGGAAACTCTTGTGCGTTCATATCGTTGCGCTGAGATTCGACCGTCTTCACATCGGTATAGGGCTGACGATTTTCTTTCATAAACATGCAGATTCCTCCTGCGGCGGCTATTGGTCTATATATAAGTAAGTATAAGTGATTCTTCATACTCCGCTTATATATCGAAGTGAAGAAACTACCTTCGCCACTTGAGGCGGCGGCAGCCGTTTCTTCATGACCGTTACAGTGTACCCGAGGTTAATCCGTAAAATGCACCGTTCCCACCACAAATTCTAAAAATTGTTTAAGATCGACGGCCTCTTCTTCCGTCAATTTAAACGTAAATTCCAGGTAGCCCTCTTCGTCCAAATCGTCTTGGCCGACGATTGCGGTACGGCCGCTCTGCAGGTCTGTGATCAGCTTCTTGCCGTAGAAACGGTTGGTAGTCATAATAGCCAGATCGAACCGTTTCAGGTTCGGTGTTATAAAAGTGACGAAGCGGGTTGTCGTTTGCTCCGTCGTATCGGACATAAAATCATAATCAGGCAGCAGCATTTCGAGTTCCTCCTTTATTCTGCATCTATCATAGCATTCCTTTCTGCGACGGGGCAATCAGGCGCTCAGCCATGAATTGGAAAATTACTCTTGTCACGCATAGTTGGCTATGCTATGATGTGAGCAATCAAATCGTTGCATCGTGAGGAAGCACCTCTTTCGCCATAACTATGGCGTTAGAGGTGCTTTTTTTTTGTGTGAATTTAAGAAAGTATAAGTCTCACCTTATACCACGCTTATATTTCACCTTGCTTACGCTGCTTCGGAGTTTGATTAATCTAATCATTCGGGTGGAGGTGGGCCTGCATGCAGGTCGTATTTTTGAACACATTTGAGAAAGTAGGACAAGACAGCCGTGCCGAACAAGCGCAGCTGTCCATTTGCGAGCAGAACGGTGTATGGTCGGTTATTTGGACGGAATCGTACGTAAACGGGCTGGATGAGCAGCAAGCGGTTTGGTTCGAAGGCAGCTCGTGGGAAGAAATGATGACGGCGTTTCGCCATGGCATTGCCGTTCAGATGGGGGAAGGCTATTCGCCGTTGATTGACGGCATGCTGGAGGAACGCCGCGGTCACGACGGGCTGGGCAGTTTGTATTCGATGATCCAGTGTTATGGGGAAATGAACACCGATCCTGTTCTGTTCGAAGCGCTGCGCGAATGGCGCCGCTCGAAAGCGGTGGAGGGGAAGAAATCGGCTTATCTGATCGCATCCAACCGGATGCTCTGGATGCTCAGCAGCTTTGTGCCGCATCAGCCTGAAGAGCTGATGCAAATACCGGGATGGGGCGAGACGAAGCAGGCCGCATATGCCGAGGAAGTGCTTGCCATAACGCGGAACTTTCAGCGCGAAAGAAGTTTTCCGCTAGACTGGGTATCTACCGCAATCGATCCTAAGGTGTACATCAAATGGGTATATAAGCAGAAGGAAAATAAGTATAAATCGCAGATGGATCGCCAGCAGGAGAAGCAGAAGCTGCTTCGCGGAATAGCGGAGGGCAACTCCTTGGAAGGGCTGATCGCTCAGACCGATCTGCCTCGCAGAGACCTCATGGAACGGATCGAGAAGCTCGAGACAGAAGGGTACGATATGGAGCCGCTTATCGAGAGAGAGCTGGAGTCAATGCCGGAGTCGGAGCAGCAGCTGGTCTGGGATGCGTATATTGCCGTCGGTGACCGCTACCTGAAGCCGGTGCTGCAGCGCGTGTATGGTGAAGAAGCTGTCCAAGGCAAGGGGAAGTCGATTGATCTGATCTATGACCGGCTAAGATTGATTCGCCTGCGTTATCGCCGGATGAAGATCAATCAAGTTTCTTAACATCAAATCGTCGACCAGATCGGATCTTCGAATTGAATGGATGCCCCGCAGTCGCAAGAAAGCCCTGTTTCGTAGGAGCGGTTGCCGATCAATTGCGCGACCGCTTCGCGAAGCTGATGTTTGGAGGGGGAAGGAATTTCACTGCTGCCAAGAATCGGCTGCAGCGGGTCTTTCTCCCGAAGCCATACCAGGATGGCACTTATGACCGTTGTCGCTTCTGCCATCGCGATATCCCACAATTCCCACACGCTTTCAGTATGCAGCGTTTGCCCATCGACCGGGTCGAGCCATGGCGCATGGGACTCGTTTAATATATCCAGCTGAAGCGGATCGCGTTTATAGACGAACGGTTCGATTTTGCCAAACGTAAGCAGACGTCTGATCCCGGTAGGATCATAGAATAAGCGCTGCGCCGCAATCATGTCGCGCATCGCACCTGTCCAGTGCTCTCGGCGAATCAGCGGAGCGTGATTCGGATAATGGACAGCGGCAATCTGCTCGAACGCATCTATAACGGAAGCGGGCAGCTCCCCTCTATTGTTAATTTCGCGCCATACCTCTGTCTTCCACGTCTCCGTTCCAAGCAGCTTGCGAACAATGAGCGTATCCATAATGACTTCAAAGCGTTGATGATCCCATTTGCGAGAGCCGGAGCGGCTGAAAACATAAGGATGCATGACACGGTCCAATAAATGATGCAGCACAAAACCCAGCGTATAGACGAGCGCATCGTCTCTCGCCGCATCTGCATCTGATGTACTATCCAGCGCATCCAATAAGTCCAGAAGAACGGGGCCGCAGTGAAATTGATGCATTTCGCTCCCGAGCTGACTCATCGTTTTTCCTTTCTGCCAAGGCAGGAAGCGATGATAGAATAGAAAATCCGGGCCCTGACAGCCCATATTAAACATATATTTTCGGTGCGGCGAAGCAATCAGATGCTGTTCGCCGAGCACTTGCAGGCATTGCTGCCCGAATAGAAAATGAGTCCATACATTCGGCACGGTTATCCTCCCAAAGACTCTTGTTCGACGCATTTCTACAAATCTTTAAACTATTGCTCTAATTGAGTAGTATACTTGACCTAACAATTCTTGTATAATCATTGATAAAGACGAATGCCATCGAATCAAGTCGAAAAGGGGCGCTACCTCACGATGAAGGCTGAATATATTAATCCCTTCTTAGAGTCCGCTAAAATTGTCATCGAACAAGTCATCCAAATTCGGCCGTCCACGGGTCAACTCGGTGTGAAAGAAGTTAAATTCACTCAAGATTACATTTGGATACAAATTGGTATAAACGGTCAAATGAACGGTGATATTGTATTTGGATTAAGTGAAGAAGTAGCATTGAAAATGGTGTCGGCTATGATGGGCGGATATATCATTTCGGAAATGGATGAGATGGGCAAGAGCGCAATATCGGAGCTTGGCAACATGATTAGCGGTAATGCCAGCACGATGCTCTTCAATCAAGGCGTTCGCGTTGATATTACCCCTCCGAAGCTGGTACTTTCATCACAGGCGGCTGATTTTAAGGCTGCGAAAGCGTTAACCATTCCGCTGATTATGGATGGGATCGGAGAGCTGGACATCCAAGTACTAATTGCATCGTAACACGATTCGAGCTCCCAGTGGAGCTTTTTTTCGTGTTTAGGGCCATAAGTAGCGGTCCTATTTTGCCTATTTGTACCTGTTGCAGTAAACTGAAAGTCAGGTGATCACGATGTTGCGTGGGAAAATTGTACTTATAACCGGTGCCGCGAGCGGGATTGGCGCGGAAACGGCAAAATTGCTGGCGGCAGCCGGGGCTATTCCGATCCTTACCGGACGCAGGCTCGATAAGCTCCGGGAGGTTGCGGATGCTATCGGAGGCACGAATGGCTGCTATAAGATGGACGTAACCGACAATGATGAGGTTGAGCGCGCGGTGCAGCTCATCGCGAAGGACTTTGGCCGGATCGATATCTTGCTGAACAACGCGGGTTATGGGGTATTTGAGCTGTTCGCGGATGCTCCGATCGAGCGATTCCAAGAGATGATGGATACGAACTATATGGGCATCATCCGGTGTACCAAAGCCGTGCTGCCTATTATGCAAAAGCAAGGCGGAGGCCATATTATTAATGTGGCTTCTATGGCTGGGAAGCTTAGCACATCCAAGTCTTCGGGTTACGCGGCAACCAAACATGCCGTTCTTGGATTGACCAATGCGATGCGATCGGAATTTGCTTCGATGAATATTTATGTATCGGCGATTAATCCGGGGCCAATTGATACCCCTTTTCTACATATAGCAGACCCGCAAGGTCACTATGCGAGCAAAGTACAAGGTTTTATGCTGAAGCCGGCGCGTGTGGCGGAAGTGATCGTGCAAGTGATGAAAAGGAGAAAGCCGGAAGTGGATTTGCCGAGGTCGGCATCCATCGGCATTCGGATTTACGGATTATTTCCGCGATTGGCAGACAGGCTCGCAGGGCGCTGGCTGAATCGGAAATAGGTAGGAAGCAAGCAGATGAGGAGTTTGATGAACGTGACATGGGAAACATTGCAGCTGCGTCCGCAGCTGGTAGAAACATTGCTTTCGAATCAAATTGAGAAACCGACCCCGGTACAATCGGCAACGATTCCCGTTCTGTTGGCAGGGCATGATGTATCTGCCAAATCGCAGACGGGAACAGGGAAGACGCTGGCGTACATGCTTCCGGCGCTCCAGCGTGTGGATGTGGCCAAGCAGGATGTGCAGGTTATGGTGATCGCACCGACGCAGGAGCTGGCGATGCAGATCTTCCGGGTAGCCGAAATTTACGGAGAAGCGATCGGCGTGAAGACGCAGCAGCTCATTGGAGGCGCCTCGATGCAGCGTCAGGTCGAGAAGCTACGGCAGCATCCGCATGTTGTCGTTGGCACGCCGGGACGTATCCATGAAATCGTGAAGTCCGGCAAGCTAAAGCTGCACCATATCCGGCTCGTCATTATCGATGAAGCGGATCAAGTGTTTAATCTGGGTTCGACCGTCGAGGTGGAAACGCTGCTGCGAGGCATGGTGCGCGATCGTCAGATTGCGTTCTTCTCCGCGACAAGGCCGCAGGCGATGGTTGAAGTGGAAGCGCGCTGGATGCAGGACCCGCAGCGCGTGGATGTGACGGCAGATCAGAATGCCGGCAAGCAAGTGAAGCATTATTTTGTCGTATGTGAACGCCGCGATAAAGCCGATACCGCGAGGAAGCTCATTCGGATGCTGAAGCCGGCCTCAGCGCTGCTGTTCATCAATGAGACCGATGAAATTGCCAATTATGAAGCAAAGCTGAGCTATGAAGGGTTTAGCGTGGAGACGCTGTACGGCGATGCCGATAAACAGAAGCGCGCTTCCACGCTGGCTCGATTCCGCGAGGGCCGTCTGCAATTGCTGGTGGCCACGGATGTTGCGGCTCGCGGACTCGATATCGCGGATTTGCCGATGGTCGTGCACCTAGATCCGGCATTGGATGCGGATCATTATGTCCATCGCTCCGGCCGTACCGGCCGGATGGGCAAGCCGGGCACGGTTATCTCCATAGTGACGCGCAACCAGCTGTTCATTATGGATAAATTCCGCAAGCAGCTGGGTATTGAGCTGCAGGAGAAAACGATGTCTCACGGGAAGCTGTGGAATCCCGGTGAGGAACAGGCCGGCCGCGGAGCAGGTTTCGGCGGCGAGGCGCGAGGCGCGCGAGCGGGAGCTGGCGAAGGCGCGGGGAAAGCCGGCGTTGGCGCAGCTCGCCCGGCTCCGGCGGCCGATTCGCGGCCGGCTGCGGCGGGCGTTCGCGGCAGCGCGGAGGCAAGCGGCTCCGGCGGCGAGAGAATCGGCGCTTCGGCGGGCCGACCGCAAGCAGCTGCGAAGCCGGCATCGAAGCAGCCGGTGAAGCCGACGAAGTCGAAGCGCGACCAAGAGCGCGAGCGTAAGAACAAAGGCGCGCCGAAGTGGCTGAAAGCGAAGCGCGACGGCGAGCAGCAATAGGTTGAAGGAAGGCCGTCTCTTCAGTAGGATTGCGCTACTGTTGAGACGGCCTTTTTTTGTGTGCGCAAGGGGAATCGGATTAGCTGGACAAACGCTGCAGATCGCGGAAGCTTACAAACGATTTGCTGTTTTCGTCCCACAAGTGGAATCGAAGCGACTTCAAACTTGATCCAATCGTAATCGTTGTCGCCTTTTGCAAGGGAGGAGAGGCTTGATGGGCTTTCTCCAGGTAATAGTTCGGCACTTTCGGACTTAGATGGTGAACGTGATGGAACCCGATGTTGCCCGTCATCCATTGTAACAGCTTCGGCAGTTTGTAATAGGAGCTTCCTTCGACAGCAGCTTGGACAAAGTTCCACTCCACGTCGTTTTCGAAATAAGAATGCTCGAATTGATGTTGAACATAGAACAGCCATACGCCGAGCAAGCCGGATACGAGAAATACGGGACCTTGAATCATGACGAATGCTTGCCACCCAACCGCCCACGTCAGTAACGCGTATAGAGCAATTACGGAAGCATTAGTCAAATACGTGTTCATGCGTTCCTTGCGTTTAGCGCCTTTGCGGTTGAATCTGTATGTAAAGAGGAAAACGAAGATCGGCCCGATAACGAACGTTACGAAGGGATGCCTGTAAGCGCGGTAGGCCAGTTTTGTTCGCAGCGGAGCGGCGTTATATTCGTTTACAGTGAGTACCCACATATCGCCGGTTCCTCGCTTATCCAAGTTTCCGCTCGTGGCATGATGAATGGAGTGGCTTTGCTTCCATTGATGGTAAGGAAACAAGGTCATCACGCCTAAGACGGTGCCGAGAATATCGTTGGCTTTTCGGTTTTTAAAGAAAGATTGATGGCAGCAATCGTGAAAAATAATGAACGTTCGGACTAGAAATCCGGCAGCGACAAATGTCAGCGGAAGAGCGATCCAGTAGGATATAGAAAGGCTCACATAGGCTGCGTACCAAAGGAGAAGAAGCGGACCAATAGTATTGGCAAGCTGAATAAAGCTCGATTTAGCATGAGGTTTCTCGTATGGCGCGATCGATTGTTTCAATTGTGAGATTTTGACGTTGTTCATTATTTGCTGCCTCCTAGGTTGCGGTGAGCGGTGGTAAAGCGTTCCTGGCCCTAATCTTATTACGTAACGATTCTCGGGGAATCCGCCGCAGGTCCATTATTCACCACGACCCGGGGCGGGGACGATGTTTAGTAAGGGTTGTCACATGTATGGGAGTTAGAAGTGTGGTCGGCTGTGTGTAGGGTGACGAAGGTAAGGCGTGACTGTGAAATGAGGCGGTTGATGTGAGGGAGGGGGAATTTGGCCACAGCAATAGTGTCGGGGGGAGCTGGGGAAAAGGAATGCTGCATAACATGCAGCATTTGGTCCGAAAACGGGAGTTGAAGCGGATTATGTTGCGCAATATGCAACATTCGATTGTGTTAGGAGCTTTAAACGGTTAGTTTGGCCGATAATGTTGCCATTCGTGCAACATTATCGTGTAGGGTACCATTTAACATTGGAGAATGTTGCATATATTGCAGGATATTGAGAACACGAGGCAATATTGGCCATGGTGAGTCCGCGGCGGAGGCCGGACTAATCCAATGATGTATTCCGTCGCTGCATCGCCCGGTATTCTTGCGGCGAGACGCCTTCCTTGCCTTTGAACGTGCGGCTGAAATGCGCGCCGTCGTAGAATCCCGCGGCGTGCGCGATGGCCGTGATCGGCATCGAAGTCGTTTCGAGCAGCCGCTTGGCTTGCTCGAGGCGGATCGCATTCATATAGATGCCGATCGTGACGCCGGTCTCTTGCTTGAACAGCTGATTGAGGTAGCGCTCGTTCAGCGAGTATCGCGCTGCAATTTCGCTTAGCAGCAGGCGTTCGCCTGTATTCCCGACTCGTTCATGCAAGTCATTCATGACCGCATGAATGAGTTTGCGATGCGCGCTCTGCGAGGTTTGGGCCGCACCGTGATAAATCCGCACGAGCAGATGCAGGAAATGCTGCTTCACAAGGACCGAATCCTGCCGTCCTAAGTTCAGATCGGCCATGATCGCCTGATAATCCTGCTGCAATCCTTGAATCGCCATCGGCCGAGTGTCCAGCTTGAGTTTGGCGAACGACTCGCGGAAAGCCGTATTGATCTCCGCTTTGTCCGAGTAGAAACCGATATAATAAAGCCGAAACTGCCCGCCTGTGCAGGAGCTGTTCCGAAGCGTGTCTTGTACGGCAAGCAGGTCGCTTTGCTTCAATTGAACGGGCTGGCCGTCTTGAATGACAAGCTGGCTCCCGCCGGTCAAGTAATTGAGCTCGAACCATCGGCCGGGGCCATCCCAGCCTAAGTTCTCCCAGAACCCGCAGGAATGGATGCGAATATGGCTCCAGTTCTGATCGACCAGCTTGATCAGCGCCTCCACACCGATGCGAGGCTGATTGTCGGCATGCATGCTACCCCCTCCAATTCATCTTACAATTATACAAATGGAGAAGTAGACATACAATACATAACGAGTTTCCGACTGTATATTCTAGGTATGGATATACAAATTGATGAAGTAAAGGGGACGGCGATAGCAATGAAACCAATCACTGCGGAGCAAGCGAAGCTGGATCAACAATTTTATGAGGAAAACGGCTACTGGATCAGTCCGGTTGTCTTTGATGCGGAAGAGGTAGAAGCGCTGCGCAAAGCGCATGATCGCATTTGGAATCAAGATTTCGACGGTGACGCATTCCCGCTTACGGAATGGTTCCCGAGTGACAATCCGACCCGTCTGCGCAAGATCGACAATGCTTGGTGGATCAACGACGAGGTATACAAAACGGTAACCGCTCGTAAACTCGGCAAATTGGCGGCAAACTTGATGAATACGGACGAAGTCCGCGTCTGGTATGACCAAGCGATCTACAAGCCGGGTACGGGAAAAGGCCAAGAAACATCCGTGGGTAATGTAGGCTGGCATCAGGATTATGTGTACTGGCAATGCACCAATACGACAAACCTGGTAACGGCGTGGATTGCGCTGCAGGATACGGATCTCACCAACGGCTGCATGCAAGTTATCCCGGGTTCTCACAAATGGGGACTGCTGAATTCCGACGGCTTCTTCAACACGGAACTGGAAGCAGTGAAGAAACAAATGGAAGTCGATGAGAAGCCATGGCGCGAAGAGCCGCTTATTCTGAAAGCCGGCCAAGTCAGCTTCCACCATTCGTATACGATCCACGGATCGAGACAAAATTATTCCAACGATCCGCGCCTTAGCATCGTTGCCCATTATATCCCGCAAGGCACGGCGTATAAGAAAATCCAGAACGTCGATAACATTCGTCTGCTCGGCCCGCGTCCGAAGGAAGGCGACCTGTACGACAATCAATATTTCCCATTGGCTTACTCGGCTTCCGAAGAAAAATAAGACTGATTTTTCCGCGTCAAACCTCGGTTTTTGACGAACGGACGAACTTTATTTTGACCATGACCCCCTTAAATGTCGTGCCACTCCCCGAACGATATGAGCGAAAGTAAAAAAGCGGCACGGACCGCATTCGCGAGGAGAGTGGCAGCACCATGAAAAAAGCCATTTTGAAAAAGGCGGCAATTACATCAGTGGCGTTACTAACCCTGGCAGGTGGCGCAGGCAGCGCTTTTGCTAACGGTAACGACAAAGGACATGACGATAAAGGCAATCATCAAAGCAGCAACGGAAATAAGAAGAACGATAAACACGGCATTAACCTTCAGTTCAAGGATGAGAAAGAGCTGAAATGGGCGCTTGAGTACATTATCCGTCTGGCATCCAAAGGCGTGTTCAACGGCTATGATGACGGCACGTTCAAGCCTCAGCAGAAGATTACGCGCATCGAATCCATCGTAGCGGCTGTTCGTTTGATGGGCTTGAAAGAGCAAGCGGAATCGCAAGCTGAGATGAGCACGAAGCTGAACTTCAAAGACGCAGACTTGCTGGCCAAAAAATACCCATGGGCTGTTGGATACGTGGCTGTAGCGCTTGAGAAAGACTTGTTCAGCGAGACAGACGATTCGATTCAACCGGACAAGCCGGCAACTCGTTTGTTCGCGGCAACATTGCTTGTGAAAGCATTGGGCCTGGAAGCAGAAGCGAAAGCGAAAGTAAACTCTGAGCTTAACTTCCGCGACGAGAATAAAATTCCTGCAGGTTCCGTTGGTTATGTTCAAGTAGCCATCGAGAAAGGTCTTATCACTGGTTACGAGGATAACACTTTCCGTCCAAACCAACCGGTAACACGCGCAGAGCTTGCTGCCCTGCTTGACCGTACGGATGATCAGCTTCCGGATCAAGACGCACAAGCCATCACAGGTAAGCTGAAAGCGGATCCTGCAAGCAATGCAATCGTAGTTGTGAAACCAAACAACACCGAAGTGGCACTTGCGCTTGACCCGAACGTCTTCATTTTCCGTAATAACGTGAAGGTTGCGGTATCGGCACTGAAAGCCGGCGACGAAGTTCTTGTTCGTACGTACCAAAACAAAGTCGTGTTCATCGAAGTGACGAAGCTGGCTTCCGAGCAGCCTGCCGTTACAACTCAAGTTGGCTTGTTCAACTCCTATTCCTTGAATGCGCAAGGTAAAATCGCAACGATTTCGATCACGCGCACAGAGAACGGCACTACACAAGCGTATGTGTTTAACACGTCTCCTGACGTAGCGATCGTTGGCAACGCAGCATTGCTGGTAGCCGGTCATGCGGTTGAACTGACCGTCCTTAATAACCTCGTTTATTCCATCAAAGTACTATAATATTCGAGCACTTAGAGGGCCCCATGTCCTGCATTGCTGCAGGCATGGGGCCTTTTTGCTTGCGATTTTTCATTTCGCCGAAAATTTGGTAGTATCAGGGTGAGAATGTAGAGGTGATTGCGATGAAGCCAGTCTTAGAGGTAAAAGGGTTAACAGGCGGATACAGCCCCCGCCGGCCGGTGCTGCACGACTTGTCTTTTGAAGTTGGAGCGGGTGAAATGGTTGGACTTATCGGACTGAACGGTGCGGGCAAAAGTACGGCCATCAAGCATATTCTCGGGCTAATGCAGCCGCATAGCGGGGAGATTCGCATTAGCGGACATACGCTGGCTGAGAATTCGGAAGCGTATCGCAGCTCGCTGGCCTATGTGCCGGAATCGCCGCTGCTCTTCGATGAGCTGACGGTTGAGGAGCATTTGGCATTGACGGGCATGGCCTACAATGTGGACGAAACCTTATATAGGCAGCGGACGGAGAGTTTGCTCGATGAGTTCTATATGACGCCGAAGCGAAGCGCTTTCGCGGCCCACTTGTCCAAAGGAATGCGGCAAAAGGTCATGATCATGAATGCGCTGCTTGCCAGGCCCACGCTGTATGTCATTGATGAGCCGTTCCTAGGCCTCGATCCGCTCGGCATTCGTTCCCTGCTGGATAAACTGGTCGAGGTAACGAAAGAGGGCTCCTCCGTGTTTATGAGCTCCCATATCTTATCGACGGTAGAATCGTATTGCAGCCGGTTTATCGTGCTGCATCAAGGCGCTGTTGTTGCGCAAGGCACGCTGCAGGATGTGTGCGAAGCAGCCGGGATGCCGCGTGAGAGCAGAGCCGGTTCGCTGGAAGAAGCCTTCTACCGGCTCGTGGCAGGTGGAGGGTCTAATGGAGCGATCGGTTGATTCCTTATGGCGTACGCGTTCAAGTACATTCTGGCGAGGAGCACTGCCTTATTTTCGCTATATTGTTCAGAGCGGACTGCCGGGTGTAACGATCATGCTGCTGCTGGCCGGTTTAGCCGGATACGGGATGCTGCTGCGGAATATGCCGGCCACCTTCCCGATCACGCTTGTTGGCGCAGCCGTGCTGACGCCGTTCATTTGCTGGAGTCCGCTGCGGACATGGCTGCGCGAGGCAGATGTGGTATTTCTGGTGCCGCGTGAAGCGCAGCTGCCGTCTTATCTGCGACGGTCCTTTCGTTATAATGGCATGGGCATCCTGGCTGCGGTTCTGTTGATCTGCGGCATCTATATACCGCTTTACATTGCGGCGCATGGTCAGACAAGCAGCATAGTAATCGTAGCTGCGGCGCTGCTGTTAAAGCTGCTGCACATGGGGGCAGCTTGGCGCGAGCGCCAGCTTGTCCATGCAGGAAGCAGGCGCAGCATTCGGCTTCTCCGCTGGTCCGCAACTGCGGTAGGCGTCGCGGCGCTGCTGCATACCGAGATATGGAAGACGGCGATTTATCTCGCTGTTGTTTGTTTCCTCTTCGGGCTGCTTTACCTGCGTATGCCGCGTTATCCGATTCCGTGGCTGCTGCTTATTGAAGAAGAGAAACGCACGCGGCGCAGGTATGATGTTTTCTTCGGGGCATTCACGGATGTACCCACTGAATCGGCTGCGGTCAAGTCGCGTCCTTATGCATCGTGGATTGCCGGGCGGATACGGTACCGGAGGGAAAATGCATTTGTCTATCTGTATTCCTATACACTGATACGTACCGAACTTGGCGGCATATTGCTGCGTTTAACGGGACTCGGTGTGTTTACGGGGATGTTATCTGCCTATTCCGGCCTGTGGTCAGGCTGGGGGTCGGCCGGTGTCTGTGTTCTGTTCGTCTGGCTGAGCGGCGTTCAATTGAGCGCGCTCACGCAGGCGCACCGGCATTCGGTCTGGCGGCATGTCTATCCGCTGCCGGAGCAGACTCGCCATGATGCGGTTGTGCGCGTCGATCGTCTGGCTGCGCTTCTGTGCGCCATTATTATCTGGCTTCCGCAGATACTGCTGCTGCCCGGGTTCACGGTACAGGCGGTAACCGCACTTGTGTTGTCGCTGCTCTATGTACTGGCGCTGAGGCCGGGTAGAGTGAAGCGCAAGCTCGTGTTTGATCCGGATGAAGATTAGTTCAACATAAGAAGCAATTTTGGTCCATTATCAATAGGACTAAGGTTGCTTCTTTTTCTATGAAAATTTACGACAAATCGTCCGGAAAGCGTCGTTAAAAGGAGAGCGGTATTAGTGGCAACGCTTCATCCGGACATTCAAGCGAAATTGCAGTGCGATCATGCAAATTCTTTTCGACAACGTACATGCTTGAAGGGATTTTCGGGAAAATGACAGTTTTATGGTAGAAGAAAAAGAAACAACAATTTTTATGGACGTTCTGTGAAAAAATGGACAGAAAAGAATAAATAATGCATTCGTACATAAATTATTTTATCCATTGAAAGAATGGGGCTATTGCGGTTCGACATTTCTTCGAAGCGGCACTGTCGAATCGTAGGGCACGAATGTGCTGGAAGTAGGATTCAAACTTTATGGCTGGAAGGTATACTGAATAACGAATTGAGAGCAATTCTCGAACCTATCAAATGACCAATTAGTCCTAGTTTAATAATTTAAAGCTGGATTTTAATGCAATTTTTCATTTTCAAATATATGGAAAATTGTATATGTAAATAAGGATATATTTTATTGTTGACTCTGAACCCTGTGGCGGCATTATCGGTGGTACGTAAGCTTGATTAGAGAAGGAGAAGATGTTGTTGATGAGCAAAAAAAGAATGGTGGCTATGCTTCTTGCTGGAGGCGAAGGAAAGCGATTAGGCGTACTTACACAGGAATTGGCGAAGCCTGCAGTTCATTTCGGAGGGAAGTATAGAATCATTGACTTCACGTTAAGCAACTGTGTGCATTCAGGCATTGACACAGTTGGTGTGCTGACGCAGTATCAGCCCCTTGTATTGAATGGTTATTTGGGCAACGGCAGCCCTTGGGGGCTTGACAGACGCGATGGCGGCATGTCTATTCTTCCTCCTTATATGAAACAAAAAGGCGGTAAATGGTATAAAGGCACGGCGAATGCAATCTATCAAAATATCGGATTTATCGAACAGTATGAGCCTGAATTTGTGCTCGTCATCTCAGGCGATCATATCTATAAAATGGATTACAATCGGATGCTGGAGCAGCATGAGAAGCGTGGAGCTGATGTTACCATCGCTTGTCTTCGGGTAGATCTGAAAGAGGCGAGTCGTTTCGGCATTATGCATGTCGACGATTCAGGGGCGATTACTTCGTTCGTTGAGAAGCCGAAAGTACCTACGAGCAATCTTGCTTCAATGGGCGTTTATATATTCTCGTGGCAGGCACTGAAGCAATATTTGATTCGCGATGAAGCGAATGAACTTTCGGGTAATGATTTTGGTAAAGACGTTATTCCGGCCATGCTCGATGACGGAATGAAGATGGACGCCTATACGTTTGACGGGTATTGGAAGGATGTCGGCACGCTTGAGAGCTTATGGGAAGCGAATATGGATCTGTTAGCGAAGACGCCTTCACTTAATTTGAACGATTATCAGTGGCCGATTTATTCGGTACAGCCGAATCGTCCGGCACAGTTCATGGCAGCTGGGGCGAAAATATCGAATTCGCTGGTTACGGAAGGCTGCATTGTGGAAGGGACCGTAGTTGGTTCCGTGCTCTTCTGTGACGTTCATGTTGGGCCGGACAGCCGAATCCACAATTCGGTCATTATGCCGGGCGTGCGAATTGGCAAGGGCGCCAGCATCTATAAGGCGATCGTGGCAGAGGGAACGATTATCCCTGATGGTGCTTCGATCGGAAGCCCGGAATTCAGTGAGGTAACGGTTGTGAATCAATCTATATCGGAGGTAGAGCAGCTGTGCAAGCAAATATTCTCGGCATAATCAATCTCATCCATGAACCGGATGAAATGGGGTCTCTTACGGCGAGTCGTTGCTTAGCGTCTGTTCCTTTCGGCGGCCAATATCGGCTGATCGATTTTGCACTATCGAGTATGGCCAACTCCGGCATTACGAAGGTCGGCATATTCGCCCATACGAAATATCGCGACTTGATGGATCATCTCGGCTCGGGTCAACACTGGGATCTTCAGCAGCGGGATAGCGGGTTATCCATTATTCCGCCGTTCATTATGGAGCATGCCCATGAAACGAAACGCGGCGACCTGTACCATTTTTATCAAAACCGGGATTACTTTATGCATCATTCATGCGAATATGTTGTGATTACACGCGGTTATATGATTTGCAACGTGGATTTTAAGCCGGCACTCGCTGAGCATCAGGCGAGCGGGGCGGATATTACAATCATTTGCAAACAGATGAGTGACCTGCTGGGCGGCAAAGCAAGGAAGGTCAAAACGGATACAAGCGGCCGCATCACCGCGATCGAGAAGATGGCGGACGAAGCGGACAATGATTTGATCTCTATGGAGATGTATATCATGCGCAAGGAGCTGCTGCTTGATTTGGTCGATACCTCGCTGGCGCAAGGGCAAGATCATCTCGTGGAGCATGCCATCATGGGCGGAGTCGATGAACTGCATATTCAAAGCTATGTGCATGAAGGCTGTTTAGGCGTGGTTAATACGCTGGCCAGTTATTATGAGAACAGCATGCAGCTGCTGCGTCCCGGTATTCGAAAAGGACTGTTTGCTCAGCGGGGGAACATCCTCACGAAGCTGAATGACGAGCCGCCTGCGAGGTATGTTGAAGGCTCAAGGGCAAGCAATTCGATTATTGCGAATGGCTGTATCATTGAGGGCACTGTGATCAACAGCATTTTGTTTGAAGGGGTTCACGTGCGTAAAGGTGCGGTCATCCGCGACAGTATTGTGATGAGCAACAGTGTTATCGAGGATGAAGGATTCGTGGATCATGTGATCCTGGATAAAGAAGTCCGTATGACGTCAGCGAAGCGGTATGCCTAAGAGGGCTGGCTGGCGCTGGAATGAAATAAAGGCAGTGAGGAAAAGGTCGTTATCATGACCTTCTCTCACTGCCTTTTCTGTTTATCGTAATCGAATAGGAGCTTCTATTTATTTGCTGGCAACCGCGACATCTTGTACGGCTTTGTAAATGGTATCGAACAGCTCCTCGAGATTCTCCTCTTCAATACAAGAGAAGGCTACACGAAGGTCGGTTTCGCCAAGTGCGATTGTGCCGATTTCGTAAGCGTCGAGCAGACGAGTGCGGACGGTTTCGGCTTCTGCGTTGTTCAGCTTGAGGCACATGAAGTAACCGGAGTTGAACGGATAGTAGGACCAGACATCGCCATAGCGGCCGCTGTCGAGCAGCTCCTTCACGCGGTTGGCACGACCTTTCATAATCGCGTACTTCTCTTCCTTCTGCGGTTCGAAGTCCTTCGATTGCAGCGCGTGAAGCACGAAGGTCTGGGAAGGATGCGGGCCGCTGGAAATCGTTGCACGGATAATGCCGAGTGTCTTCTGCTCAAGCGCAGCAAGCAAGGCATCGGATGCACCTGCATACGTAATGAAACCTACGCGGAAGCCCCATACGTATTCTTCCTTCGTCGCACCGTCGACTTTGATCGGCAGCACGCGAGGGTGCAGATCGGACAATTGACCAAACAGCGATTCGTGCATGGAGCCTTCGAAGAACAGACCGAAGTAAGCATCGTCGGTTACGACTACAACGTTGATGCCGGCTTCAGCCGCATCGCGGATGGCAGCTACGATTTCAATGCCTTCCTGCGCACCCGGCGTGTAGCCCGTCGGGTTATTCGGGAAGTTAAGCACCACGATTGCTTTGCCTTTGCTCTTCTGAGCAAGCAGTGCTTCGCGAAGTCCATCGCTGTTGAAGAGGTTCTCATCGTTGTAGAGCGGATATTGGACGATTTCGGCACCCCGGCGAATACCGAAGGTCAGCTCGTAATTTTCCCAGTTCTTGTTCGGAATAATAACGGCGTCTCCCGCATCTGCGAACAGATCCGCTACAATGCTGAGGCCATGCGTCAAGGCGTTCGTTACAACAGGATTGCCGTAATTTTTATTAGCAAGCGAAGGGTTCTCCTTCAGCATTTTGCTGCGCCATGCGGCACGCAGCTCCGGCTTACCGGCCGGCGGTGCATATTCATAGAGATCCTTCGGATTATAAGCGGAGAGCGTGTCTTGAATGACCTTCAAATGCATAGGCTGGCCGTTCTCAATGGCAATACCGATTGTTGCATTGTACTTCTTCGCCTTCGCTTTTGCTTCGGCAGATTGGCTCAAAATGCCTTCCTTCGGGAAATAAATAGCTTTACCGAGTGTTGACAACATGGCGAATACATGACCATTCTCTCGCTCAATCGTCGCGTTCAATTGCTGGGCAAGTGGGTTCATCGACTTCATTCATCCTTCCGGCGTTTCATTCTCGTTTGGTTTCCATTGGAAACCGTTTAGGAGATATTATATCACTGTTTGGGAGTGGAAGGCCATGTTGCAATCACATTTTTGCAACAATTATTTCATGAGGGACGTCCATCCTGCAGGGTGTCCATATTGGCAAAGGAATCGCAGTATTGTATGATGACAACGATATTGTTTTTTGCAAACGGAGGAAGCTGAGATGCTGCACTGTGCGCCGACATCTTTTCAATTAAAACCCGCGTTAGCCAAAATCGTCTGCGAGCCGGGCTGGAAGTGGCAAAAGCGCGAAAAACCGCTGGCGAATTACGATCTTTTCTATGTATGGAGCGGGAGCGGAGAAGTGAAATTAAACGGCGTCCCCTTCTCAGTCAGTAAAGGGAGCTGCTTTCTGTTTAAGCCGGGGGATTATACGAGTGCGACTCATAACCCGCAGAAGCCGCTTGTGCTGACATATATTCATTTTGACGTTTCAGAGAATGTCGGTATCGTGCCGCAATCTTATCGGATGCTTAAGGAAACGGTAGATTTCGAGCATCTGCTGTCCCGTTATGTACGTCTGTTTCTTGTGAAAACCTTCGCTGCGGAGGAAGAGGCGCAGTTGATCTTAAAGCAGCTTATGATCTACTTGCTGCGCGAGGATCTGGAAGGTCCCGTGGAGCGGAAAGTCAGCAACCAATTGACGGAAGCCATTCATGAGGTGGCCAACTATATTCGGCAAAACCCCGGGATCGCGCATCGGGTGGAGGATTTGGCACAGCGTGCGCAGCTGTCGCCGAGATATTTTTCGATTAAGTTTAAGGAACTGATCGGCTCGTCGGTGCAGAATTATATGATTCGCACGCGCATCGATCGGGCGCAGCATTTGCTCATGCATGCCGGCATGAATGTGACGGAAGTCGCCGATGCGCTCGGGTATCGCGATATCTTCTTCTTCAGCAGGCAGTTCAAGCAGTATACAGGGAAGAGCCCATCGGAAATCCGATAGGCTCTTTTCTTATTGGCGATTTAGTCGCCCGTAGCTTGCCGTGCATGAGGGCAGTAGCGATTCATCATGGCAATCGTCTCCGCATCCATCGGCAGGTCGCGTTTCGCCAGTTGGTCTGTAATGGTTGTTTTCTCGGCTGCCTTCAGATTCTGCCCGAATTTGAACTTACCCGTCATCCGGTCAGCATCAATGCGTACGACGGCTACACCTTTCAGGCGAGGGCTGTAGTCGGGGTCGCTTGCATCGATGGTTTTGTATCCGCCTTCCGGCTGCAGCTTGCGCATTAGCGCTTCAAGAGCCGCTGCCTTCTCGATGGGATCATCGACAACGGCGGCACAGCCATCCACGCGAACCGATTTGAAAAAAGCCGTTGCCGGACAAGCCATCAACGGATCGGTGAAATACGAAGGAATGATGGCATATTCTTTGGCGACCATGAAGCTGACGCGTTCGTTGGCCTTTAATTGTGTCATCTTCTCCCCGGCTCTGCTTCCGTGAAAATAAATGCTTCCATTCACAAAGACGAAATTCAGCGGAGTCATGCTTGGCTCGCCGCTTGCCGTCACGGTCCCCAGAAATCCGAAACTCATCTCGTTTAGAAAGCTTTCGATTTCCTCGTTATTCTCTTCTTCGTTCATCGCAAATTCTTTCCTGCGCATCGTGAATCCCCCTCCATAACGTTGTACCTTGCAAAAAATTGCCCGCGCGCCGGACTTAATAGGTATGAGCATACTGCGATTATTGACAATTAAAAAGATCCAATTTAGTCTATTTTAATTAGACCAATTATTGGCCGAACAAATAGATGGGGGCTGGCAGCGATGGACATGGATTTTCGGATTCCCTATGAACGGTACTACGAGGAACTCGGGCGCAAGACAGAAGCGTTGTTCAATGCGCTGCGTGAGGGGATCATGAGCGGAACCTTGGCGGGAGGAACGCGGCTGCCATCCAGCAGGAAGCTGGCTGAGCTGTATGGCGTGTCGCGCGGCTCCGTGAATCAAGCGTATGACATGCTGGTTGCGGAAGGTTATGCGTGGGCCGAAGGCGGGAGCGGCACGTTTGTGAGCGCAGCTTCTTCCGCTGCAGCTCTTGGAGATGGTATGGCCGGAGCCGGGACGTCTGTGAGTGCGAATATCGCATTATCGGATTGGGCGGCGCAGCTGATTTCATCGAAGAGGTTGTTCACGACCATCGAGAATCACCCTGTCGCGGAGGCAGCCGGCGCGGAGGTAATCAGCTTTCGGATTGGCCATGTGGATTCGTCACAATTTCCGGTGGAGGAATGGAAAGCAGCCATGCACGCCGAGATTCGCGAGATGATGGCTGCATTCCCGGAGATAAGCAGTGAAATCGAAGGTTATCTGCCTCTGCGCGAAGCGATTGCGAAGGATCTGCGGCGGGAACGCGGAATACGCGCGGACGCTTCGCAAATCTACATTACGAACGGTTCCATGCATGCGATAGCGTTGTTGTCCATGCTGCTCGTCCGTCCCGACTCACCTGTGGTGGTGGAGAATCCGAGCTTTAATGGCATTCGCAGAGCAGTTGCCGCTGCCGGCGGTACGATTCTTACGGCGCCCGTGGACAACGAAGGCATCGTGCCGCAGAATTGGCCGTCCAAGCTGCTTGTTGTGACGCCTACCCGTCAATTTCCTACAGGAGCGGTGCTATCGGCAAAACGAAGAGTGGAGCTGCTCAAATGGGCGGGGACGCAAGGCGCCGTCATTATTGAGGATGATTACGACAGTGAGCTGCGCTGGGGAGGCAGGCCGGTAGAGCCGCTGAAGGCGCTCGATCGGGAGGAGCGTGTCGTCTACATGGGAACCTTCTCGAAGACGATGTTCGTCGAGTTGCGCATTGGCTATGTAGTGCTGCCCGCGTCCTTGGCGGAGCCGTTTCGCCTCGCCAAAGCGCTGCTGGAGCCGCATCCATCCGCGCTTGTTGAACAGCGTGCGCTTGCCCATTTTATCCTGAGCGGCTGTTATTCCCGGCATCTGCGGCGGATGAAGCGGGTCATCGGACGTCGCCTGCTTGCTTTTCGCGAGCATTTTGAGCCGCGCCTGACCAGGTGGTTCAGGTTCGTTCCCGCGGATGCTGGACTTCATGTGTATGCCGAGTGGAGGGGCGGTGGGGCAAGCTATGCCCGCCTTAAAGCTGCGTGTGAGGCGGCTGGCATACTTTGGTCTGTCGGCGACTCGTCCTGGGAAGGCGATGAGCCTTATAAATCGGTGTTGTTTGGTTTCTCGCATTTGACCGAGGAGCAGATCGCAGCCGGAGCGCAGAGAATTGAGGAGATCGCCTTGTCGCTGTAAGTTTTGTTCATGAAGCATAAAAAATGGCTGTCGAGACCTTCTCGACAGCCTGACGACAGGAACAGGTCCTGTCGCTTTGTTTCTATGAAGTGGCAAGGGTGCCAAGCTTCTCGCCCATGCGGACTTTAAGACCTGTCTTGAGATCCGGACGCGGGGTGAAGCTATCATCCTCGGTCAGCAGCACGACGGTGGAACCGAACTCGAAGTAAGCGAGATCTGCGCCTTTGTCCATTCGTTCCTGAAGGGGCAGCACATATTTGATACTGCTGACATTCATTGCGCCAACCTTAACGATGGCGGTCTCTGCATTGGCATGACGCATGTAGGTGATGAGCCTTTCATTGCGGCTCAGCACGCGGCGCATATGACGGAGGCCGAAATCGTTGACGGGATAGACTTTGCCGAGCACATGCTCGCGTTCTACAATCGTGCCTGCAATTGGCGTATGTATGCGGTGATAATCGGTTGGACTGAGGTAGAGCACCATGTAGTAGCCATTCTTGTAATTCTCCATACGGGGAGAGCGGTTGAGCAGTTCTTCGATGGTATAATCCTGACCTTTAACATTAAGGATCGTGCCTTGCTCTATCGGGCCGCAGCCTGTAATAAGTGCATCAACCGGGCTGACAAGCGCAGCTGGTTCAGCATCAATTACACGCGCGCCGGGCTTCAAGCGCCTTGTGAAAAACTCATTTAACGTAGAATAGTCATGCAGCTGTTTCTCGGCTTCCTCTATAGCGATCCCGTACATGCGGGCGAATCTTGGAATAAAGCGCCGGCTTGCGGGCGACTGTGCAAATCGACCGGTTATTCGCGAAATCCATTTGCGCGAGCTAAGCTCAGTCATGGATCGGAGCAGCCAATTGGTCATGCCGGTAGTTCACGTCCTCTCTGGAATAAACGGGGGTTTATCATGGTGGTCTTCGACTAGTTTGACATATCGCGACTCATTTATCAATAGAGTTCACTGGAAGCATGTTTAGGAGCGGGATAGGTATGCAAATACTGTCATATGAGGTGATCGTATGACAGGACTGGTGCTCGTTGGAGCGATTATTGGTGGGTTTATATTTGCTGTACTGCGGGTCAAGAACGATGTTCTTCGTAAAATCATTGATGGGCTGGCGGTCTTAGCCTATCTGGGCTTCTTCAGCGTTGCAGCGAACAGTGTGGCGCGAACACTGCTTGACGATACCGTATTCATGACGCAGGTGCATGAGGTGCTGCTGAGTCCGATTTTTCTGGTGAGCGGTGCTTATTTGGGGCCGTATGGATTATGTATGCTGCTTCAGCAGGCGTGGAGCAGACGACGTTAAGTTGGATGCAGCGGAATCGTTGGAATGGGGCCTCTGTCGGAGTCAGCGAGCGAACCTTGTACGTATGATAGGAGAAGCAAGCTGTTGAAAGAGAGGCGGGCTTCGTTCATGGCCAAAGCTAGAGCCAAAATCGCATTTGTGACACCGGGTACGTATGTGCTGCCTTCTCAGAGCAGCAGCTCCGTGGAGCGTGTTGTAGAGAAGCTTGTGCCGCTGCTTGTTCCTCGTGTGGAAGCCTGTATCTATGGGAGATCAAGCCGGACGCTGGAGAATAGGACGATGCTGGGCGGCGCGTCCGTGGTTCGATACCCGGCTCACAATAAACGGCTGTATTTGAAGCGGGTTGGGAAATCCATTCTGACTCAACAACCGGATTTGCTGCAAATCGAGAATAGGCCGCATTATGCCTTAAAGCTAAGAAGACTGCGGCCGCACAGCAAAATATGGCTGAACCTGCATTCCTCGACTTTTATCCGAAAACAGGCCATTAGCAGTGTGCTTCTTACTCGGAGTTTCCGAGCTGCTGATCGGATTATCGTGAATAGCGAGTATTTGAAAGAGGACGTTGCCGCTCGCGTGCCGGAGTGCGCGGATAAGCTGCATGTCGTTTATCCCGGCGTCGATACGGAGCGTTTTCCATCGCAGTATTCCGTGATAGGGGCTTCTCGAAGGGCTCAGTTGCGGAATGAACGCGGTTGGTCGGGCAGAAGTGTCATCGTGTTTATGGGCAGGCTGCTTGCAATCAAAGGGGTTCACCACTTGCTGAAGCTGATGCCGAAGCTTGTGCAGGAGCATCCTTCAGCACTTCTTGTTATTGTAGGCGGTGCGTTCTACGGTTCGAAGCGTACAACTGCTTATGTGAAACAACTCCGACAGCTTGGCCGGAGGCTGAAGGGTCATGTGAAATTCGTGCCTTATGTACCTTATTCCGAAGTGCCGAGCTGGTTCCTCGCCGCCGATGTCGCGGTAGTGCCGTCCGGGAAGCGGGAGGCATTCGGCCTTGTGAACGTGGAGGCAATGTCCTGCGGATTGCCCGTCGTCGCGACGCGGGCAGGCGGAATGAAGGAAATTATCGAGGATGGCGTAACCGGCTATCTCGTCAATCCGGATGATGTGGTGGATGAAATGCGGGAGCGGTTGCTGGAGCTCCTGCGCGATGATCAACTGCGTATTCGGATGGGGCGTAAGAGCCGGGAGCGGGTGGAGCAGCATTTTACGTGGCAGCACTCGGCGGAGCGCTGGTTGGAGCTGTTCCGAGATTCACAGATGGAAAGCGATGCTGAGGGGCGATCGGAGTAAATTTTAAGCAATGAGAATAAAACTGTAAAATTAAGGTTGAAAAATGTCGAACTCCCCAGTAAGATAGGAAGTAGCAAAAGATAGATTTTGGTTGGCAGCAACGAAGTATGTAGCGTACCAAAAGTATAGAGACGACATGCAGGAAGCACCTGCTTGCGGCTGATTATTCAGCTTGCGAGCAGGTGTTTTTTTGCGTAATAGGCTGGATGAAATGGTAGATAATGATAGATTTTTATCGTCGAATTAGGATGAATAGTGGTAGAATATGTTAGTTCCAATAAAGCAGCGTAGTCAAATTCAACTTAGAGGAGTGTTTGGAATGAAGATGTTTTATTCGCTCGTAGTGCTAATTATGTTGATGGTTATTTCTTTGGGCGTGATGGGGATTGTGCAGGCCAGTAATGAAAGTACGCGGATATCGCGGGAGGATAGAGCAGGACATAGCTTTGAGAGCGAATAACTGAGATTCACTAGAGCCTAAAGGAGATGTTAATAGATGAAAAAGCTAGTTGTCGTATTCGTAATGGTGTTATCGATGGTTTTGCCAATCGGTGCCGCGAGTGGAAGTGCAAAATCGGCGGTGAAGATCGTGACGCCGGACCTGCCCATTGAGGTGCTGTACAACGCCAGAAAAATAGGTTTTGATGTGCCGCCCAAAATGATAGAGGGTACAGTGGTGATTCCAGTGCGGTATGTTTCGGAGAAGCTTCAGGCGAACGTATCCGTACAAGGGAAAACGATTTACATAAGCAAAGGCGACAGAGAGATTCAACTCACAACTGGATCGAAAGCAGCGGTTATTAATGGGAAGAGCGTAACATTAGCGCAGCCGGCCATTGTTGAGAAGGGGAGGACCCTGGTGCCGATTAGGGTTGTTAGTGAGGGGCTTGGGGTTGTGGTGGAGTGGGATGCGGTTTCGCAATTCGTATGGATTGGGAATAAGGATGTTCCATTACTTAGCGATGTAGTTAAACCAGTTGATTTTAAGCTTTTTAGAGACTACTACGAAGATGCACCTGAATATCTTCTGAATGGCGGCTTTGGCACTTACACAAATGTTACTGTCGTGAGTGTTAATGATTTCCCTTTCAAAAACGGGATGAATACGTATTTCAGGTTCGATTTTGTTTATGATCAAAACAAAAAAATGTATTTTCAAACTATTAAAGAGACTGGTGCTACTTTGAATTCTAATTATTATTTTCTGAGCAAAGGTTCAAAGCCTGTTACTAGCTACGGACTAACTTATCTTACAAAGATCCCCATTAAAGGTACTCATATTTATTATAACGATACGTCAAAATTAGGTGAAAAAATAGACTTTAAAACAAGCAAAATCGATTTTATCGACCTAAGGGATGTAATTCAAATTGGTAATGGCAAAAGCAGCTCTATTCTCATCAAAAACCCTTGGAGGTAAATCGTATTGAAAAAACGTCTAAAACAAGCAATTGCATTAGTGGGGATCATTTCTCTCCTAGTGGTATTAATTCCAATCAACTTCATTCAACAAGCCTCTGCTGATAATGGTAATTCGAGTATTACGCCAGTCAGGGAGAAGGAGAGCTATCCAATCGGTAATTATCTCAATTCGAATAAACGTTATGCTGTAGGTTTTGTTTATGAAGATATCTGGTCCGACTCTACAGGTGGGAACTGGAAACCAGATGCGAAAGATGCGGTCGGAGTTACGATAACCAATTCTTACTCCTTTTCTTTTCCTGGTAGAACGGTTAAATCTGTGAATGTTACTAGATTTTCAGGATCAACCAGAGAGCAGAATTTTTTCACAGAATCTAGAGCTGGTGGATTATGGGCGACATACAGTGAGTGGGTTGGAAATAACTCGTCAAATCCAATAACTTCCTCTATGTCTCCAATGGGAACTAGCGGGGTTTCATTTTCGGTTACCTTAACTGGTGATTTAACGAGTACCGACCCGTATGATATCAAAATTCAGGATAATGTTTGTTCTAGCTGCTCAGAGAACGTGAAGGGTTACCGGTATTTTTTTCCTGTGCTGTTTACATTCGAACTTAATGGCCGTCTGGAAGTTCATCACTATACAACAGATGGCACCAATATCGACAGTTCTTTCCCTGATCAATCAACTAATTTGTCAAGCAGCTCGAACACAACCATTCCTGCAACCAATCTGGATTATTCTTATGTTGGTTACAAGAAAAGTACTGAGGCACCACCATCCGGGGGAACAATTACTGCTACCAACCCTCCGACAATCGTCTATGATGCTACCTACGATACTTATTACCTCAACCTGTATTATACAAAAAAGTCCGAAGGTCAAGGACAAGCTATCATTAAACACTATTCTACTGAAGGACAAAGTCTGGACTCCGTCTTTCATGATCGTACCGATACGCTTACCAAGAACTCGAACTATACACCAGCCCATCCAACTGCAACGGGATTTAATTTTGCAGGCTATAAGAAAACGACCGGCGGAACGGCGCCGGATCTGAATCCACCTTTCACAAGCGGCGATTATTCGATTAGTCCGTTCCTTGGCAATTTTGATACGCTCCATCTCTACTACTTCTATGATGTTGTGAGCGCCGGCAAAATCCATGTGAGGCATATGGTCCGTAACGGTCCTACTGGGGCTTATGCGCTGCAGGGGGAGGCGGAGTTGATCCCGATTACCACTCTGCCGCACTCGCGGGCTATAGGAGCTAATTCCGACTATGGCATCGTACAAGGTAGAAACACCTCCTATGTTGCTTTCTCCAACACGGTTACGTCTGGAACGAGCGTTGGTGTGTCGCTTACTGCAGCTTTACCGGAAGCGTTTGTCAGCTTCTTCTACGAGAAGCCGATCGTTCGGCCTCCAGGGGATAATCGCCCGCCGGAATTCAAAATCGGATTCGTTGATCCGAGCAATCGGAAAGTACCGCTAAATAAGGTGGTAGAAGGTAAAACGCTCGATCTCATCTATATTGATGATCCATCGGTACCTACCCCGAACGATCCGGATGGTGACCTGCTTACATTTATGGGGTTTGATTATGATGCCGGGGATGCCTTTGTCCAATCCATCCCATCCAAGAGCGTCGAATACCTGGATGGACAGCACGGTCTGCCAATGGATTCACTCGGTTACCATTTTGTCTGCGGGCAAATGAGAGATGATTATGGGGAAACGACAAAAGCTTGTACCTATATTGAGGTCGTACCGAGAAATCCGATACCCGTCATCGAGTGCCCGCCATTTGTCATTGCAAATCATCCACTGGCTGCCGGTGCGATAAACAGTACGGGGAGTAACAGTCCAATGGGCCGCGCCATTAATCACGCGAGAGACGAGTGGACCAATAAGCAGACAAGCTATACGAACCCCACTGCATCGGATATAACGATTACGGTTTCCTTGCATGTCTACGATAGTGAGGGGCTAAAGTCTCAGTCCCCGGCAACCTGCACGATCATCGTAAAACCGGATCTGCCGCCAATCGCGAAGCTTATCGTGCCGCCGCTATCGGTCCGTGGAACGCAGCTAGATATCGTCAACAAATCGACGAGCCAGGACGGCGATGCGATTACGGCCACAGCTTATAAATATAAGTATGATGCCAACAATAACGGATTTTCAGATGAGGCTTGGATGGAATCCACCGGTACGATGGCCAAAATGCAGCTTACGCCTACAAAGGTTGGCAAATACCTGTTTTATCTGAAAGTTACGGAAGAGTACGGTGCATGGGACGATACTTTATCCGATGCACAATCCACAGTGATGCTCGACGTCGTCAATAATGCGCCGGAAGTGTCATTTGAGATGGAAGGGAATAACCCGCAGCCAGACCTTGACCCCTATACGCGACTAAACCTGACTGACATGCTGAATTGGCCGATCTATGTGCCAGGCACGAATACCCTTGTAAACAATAAGAAAAACCTGTGGAGAGCTGAGGGAGCCGATCTCGTGAGCGGGGAAGGACGAAACTTCGGAAATCAAAAGGCGGATACCTACGTTTACGATGTCACTCGCTTCAGCACTCGTATGTTAAGGTGGGATGCATATCCATTACAAGACAACGGATACGGATCGAACGAATTGTCTCCTTGGCGTTCTACTTTAAAGTCCAATGTGGTAGCCAATTTGCTAGATGAAAAGAATAATATGTTGAGTTGGTATAATTATGAGTTTCCAACCATTCGGTCGTCCAAGAAGCTCATTTATTTTGATCATCATAATACAACCTATTATTACGATTATGATAGACAAATTGGGACCTACACGTACGATGACCGTATTTACGCACTTGATCCATCGAAATTATCCAATATCAATGATGTCATAGATAATGGATCAGTTAAACAAAAATATGCGAGCGGTCAGCACCCTTATCAGTTTATCCTGAAGGCAGATAAGTCCAGAACTGCAGATGTCGTGTATAATGATGTACCTTATAAGGATGTGACTTTGTCTTTATCCCAATTGGCAGATTATGAAATGTCAGATGGATATTTGTTTGTGAAGCGATATTGGAAAGGGTACGTTGGCGGTAAAACAAGGGACTTTTATGATATTGGGGTCTACGATGCCCAAACAGGTGAAGAACGTTACAGTTCATTTGATTTCCCTGAGTTTAAACAAGCCTTGTCGGATAGCGGGATATATAACGTTCCATCTATACAAATCATCAGCTCAGAGGGGCGGAATTTACTTGTAGCGAATCATAGTGATTCGTATGCGGGTTATTCCGCAACACTTAAAATCGGCGAGTCCTATCAAAGTATGTACTACTTATCGCCAGACTTTAAGTTGACGAAGATACCATCTACCTTTATTATGCCGGCACCACATTCGCAGTATTACAAGGATAGGTACGCGAGTGCAACAGAAGCAGAGAAGAAGCAATGGGGTTACGGATTTCTTGAAGAAATGAGAGATGCAACAGGTGCTATCTATCGATATGAAGCGCTAACCTATAGCGGGAGTGTCTACGAACTAAACGTAACCAAATATAATGCGGACTACTCGCTTGCTTGGAGGAGGTATATCGGAGATACATTGTCTGGCAGCAACCTGGGGATTACGAACGCGAAATCGTTCTCATCCGCCTATTATTATCCTGAAATTAAAGGCGGGTTCTTTTTTAATCCGACGAAGAAGGAGCTCTACGCAAAGGTGTATTATGATCACGTGGCTGAAGGCAATGTTTGGCCGAATACATATGAAGCTGTTTACGTGCTGAATTCCGGGACCGGAACGCTTAAGAAATTGGTTGATGCACAAGCAGGCGATGACTTAACCCTCTATCACTATGGCGATTTTGGCTATTCCGGTTCAATGACGCAGTTTTCGACCGATTTTGGAGGTAACATCATTCCGAAGGGCAGGCAATCGTTTACGATTGACGGCTATCGGACAAGTAATTCACTCGGCGACGGTTCAACATGTGATGATTATCCGTTGTATTACACCAGATTTGGTACGAATACGGTATATGATGCCACAGGTAATCCAGTGGGAAGCATTCAAAAGGGATGTAACTATTCTGATGCGGAATACGGAGAATATGTGGGAGATGGCGTCTACTTATCGCTGTCTCAGGCTGTCCCTAACTACGATGGCAACTCGAATGCCGGTACAATGCGCATGACAGTCTCTGTCGGCACGCCGACGACCAATCCGGCGGTAATCCGATCGTTCACGAACGGGCAGTTTTACTCGCCAACCTCTCAATCTGATACGGAATATAAATTCACCTTCAAGATGGATGATGTTGATTATGATCAGGAGTGGCTTGGATTCTCATTCCGCATGCAGGATCGGCAAAATGGTTACGCGCTGGAAACGGACGCTAACAAAGTCGAGCTTGCCATGTATAAGAATGGCGTTCGGACGGTGCTCCGCTCACAGAACTATTCCTTGCTTAGCCGGAAGTCGTACGCGGTCAAGCTTCAGGCCAGCGGCGAGCATATTGCGGTATTTTTAGATAATACACCGCTGTTTGAAGTGGATGACGCTACTTATTCCAGCGGGCGTTACGGGTATTTCTCGAACAAGGCATACACCACCTTCGGCACACTCGCCTATAAGCCCATCGCCACAAATGACGTATGGTCAGACCAATATGCGATTTGGGACGAAGGAGAAGCCAAGGCTCAGGTCCAGTACAACAACATTCAGTTCACCGATCCCGAGAATGATCCTGCCGCAGGAGGTCTCTACGATTGGACGGTGCAGCATACACCGCGTTTTATTCAGCACCAAGGTGCATCTGTCTTGAATAATAAGACTTTCCACAATGCGCAGCTGACCTTTGATAAGGTAGGGGACTATCTGGTGAGGCTGAAAGCGAAGGATGATCCGAATCCAAGCTATCTCTACCCGGATCATACGTTTGATTCGTATCGGAAGTCTTCGAATGAATTCACCCAGAAGATTACCGTTCATCGGCGGCCAATAGCAAATTATGCACTCGCAGTAGCATCGACAGACGGTAAAGTGATTTGGACCGATAAGAGTTATGATCCGGATCGTTACTTGAGCAGCACGGACTATTCCACGGAAGCAACCGGTATCGATTACAAAACGACTAAAGGCGTGATGGAGAAGAAGTTTTATTACATTTCGCCGAGCGGTATCTACACCGCTGCGAAGCTTGTATCGCCTCTGGAGATCGGCACTTACGAAGTCGGGATGGCCGTGCGCGACGAATACGATGCTTGGTCGGAATGGACCATCGTTGCGCTGCCGATATCCAAACCTGCTTCGCCGAACTCTCCGCCGAACCCCGGTTTCACAAGTAGTCATATCAATACCTTTCGTGGGGTAGCCGTTAACTTCGATTCGTATGCAAGCGATGCGGAGGATGGCGATCGAACGGAGCTGCTCCATGAGTATTATTTGAAGAATGTGACTACAGGCAGTGCCGAAACCTTAGTTAGCGGCTCCCGTACGAATTGGAATAAGTCGTTCAGCAGCTTAGGAACGTTCATGATTCGCCAATTGGTAGAGGATACTGCCGGAGCTGCAGCACAGTTCAGTTTGCAGGTGAACATCTTAAATCAGTTGCCTAGTGCGAATGTGGCAAATCCGACGAGCAGCGATCAGAACACGCCAACGAAGCTGGAAGACTTGCGGCCGAATTTGACTTGGACGTATTTCGATGCAGACTCCGACGGGCAAACCCAGTTTCAGATGAAGATCTACCGATATGGCGGAATATTGGTTCAAGATTCAGGAGTGATCCCAAGTTCGGGCGTAATCTGGACTCCATCGTCGAATCTTCCGGAGAAGGTCAATCTGTACGTAATGGTCCGTGTGTTCGATGGCTATGATTGGAGCACGTACAGCTCGCCTAAGTATTTCTATATCGAAACGAACAAGCCTCCTACCGGGGATTTTGACTGGCAGCCTAAACCTGTCTTTGAAGGAGACAGCATGACACTTACGCTTGTGATTGCGGATCCGGACAAGGATCATTTGGACGTACAGTACACAATAACGGATCCAGCGGGAGTTAGTCAGACGTACAATTACAACGGAGACCATCCTTACTCCACTGTAGGTCCGAGCGTCAGCGGTGTACTGCCAGGCGTTTATACCATTCAGCTTACCGTTGCCGATGGCAAAGCTCCTCCTATTATCGTCCGCAAATCTATCACCGTGCTGCCGCTGTCAGTTAGCGGGCAAGTGAAGCATACAGAGCTATGGGAGGAGCGTCGCAAGGCGAGCAATCGCGAAACCAGCGGGAATGAGAACAGTCCCCGCGCTTATTCGGTCTATTGGGCAGGGGAGAAATTCATGTTGTCCGCGACAACGACGGCTACCGGAACCGCGACGATCGCCGATCAAGTGAAGGTTACGATGAACGGGATGACGGTTACTCTTAGTCCGACCAATGCAGCAAAGACGTCTTGGACAGGGGAGATGTGGGAGGAGAGCTTCGAGGAACTGGGCGATGGGCCGCTGACATTCACGTTCAAAGCCTTCTACAATAATGGTACAGTCAAGACCGCGAATGCGACAATCACGATTGCCGGTGACGTGCAGCAAACGATAGGCGTTCATCGCGTGCAATAAGTGTAAGCATGCAGCAAGTGCTTTTATGCAATAAGTGCAAAGAATGTGGACAAGGCTGCTCCTTCATGGGAGCAGCTTTTTCGCGTGTGCCATCCACGCTGGACGACATGTGGACCCTACCCGCCAACCATGTCCCAGCGATTCTGAACAACGAATTAATCCGAACGTTATCAAGGCATTCGTGGTCGTTTACAAATAATTTGACCTTCCTTCGTGTGACCAGCCCATGGGTGAATGCATATGATACCTATGACATTGAGGTGGAAGAAGGAGAGGGCTATGGCGAAGAGCAGCAAAGGAAAAGGCCCCAAAGGGCGGAAGCCGTTATTTTATGTGGATAATCCGAACGCTTCGGAGTTGAAGTGGCTCGAAGAATTGAAGAAGAAAAAGCCGGCTTCACCGACGAAACCGGAAGAGAAAACGGTTCAAGTGAATGCAGCGACACCTGTACTGGAATCCCCAGAAGCGGATACGCTGCAAGTGGAGCCGGAACAACAGCCTCAGCAAGAGGTTGAAGTGACCATCGCGCAGGAAGCTTCGGAAACGGTGGAGCAACAAACTCCGCAGCAGGAGCTGATTGTGGCTGTCTCGGAAGAGCCGGTCGCACTAATCCCACTTACACAGACGGATGAGGAATTACAGGCATTAGCAGAGGAAATCGAGCGGCTGGCCCGCGAGAATGAAGAAGCAGAACGACTCCATATGGAGCAGATGGAAGAGCTGTTGAAACAAGAACTCTTGCGCAAAGAGGCGATTGTGGCAGAGAAACGTATGCCGGATTCACCGCTCCCTTTTATACACACCGACGACATTGCAGACAATGCGATCACTTCGCATAAATTGGCATTCGGCGCTGTTGACTCCGACCGGATTAAACAGAGCGCAGTCATTACGAACACGATTGCCGATTTCGCGGTGGAAAGTATCAAAATCGCCAATGGTGCCATCATTTCGTCCAAAATCGCATCGGAGTCCATTACGGGCGACCATTTAACGAAGAATGCCATCTCAGGCACGAAAATACGCGACCGCTCCATTACAGGCGACAAGCTGCGCGACAACAGCATTACGTCGGAGAAGCTGGCTGACCGGACAATTAGCGCCGATAAGCTCGCGGAAGGATCCATTGAAGCGAAACATTTGAAGCCGCTCATTGTGACATCGGAGCTGCTCGAGGATCAAACCATTACTTCCAGCAAAATCAAAAGTGCGGCGATCCGCACCGAAAATATTGCGAACGAAGCCATCTCAACCTCCAAGCTTGCGGAAGGCTCCATCACCCGCTCGAAGCTGCGAGACGCTTCGATCACAGGCGAGAAGATCAGCATTGGAGCAATCGACTCCTCGCATCTTCAGCCCGGTCTGCTGCTTGCGGAGCATGTGGCGCCAGGCGTTCTGCTGGGCAAACACTTGGCATTGGGCGAAATTACAGCGAACCATTTGGTTGAAGGGGCAGTCGGCACCAGAGAGCTGAAGGCCGGTTCCGTAACGTCTGAATCCATTGCACAAGGAGCTGTCAGCTCGAAGGAGCTGCAAGACGGCGCTGTGAAGTCGCAGCATATCGCTCCCGCCGAAATCGGCACGGAGCATGTGCAGGATTATTCGATCTCATCTCCCAAAATCGCAGACCTGTCGATTTCCACGATCAAACTCGTCGATCATGCGGTTACGGCATCCAAGATCGCGGATCACAGCATTACGGCCAGCAAGCTGACTGATGATGCGGTTCACGGCAAACACCTAAGCAGACTCAGCATCAGCGGCGACAAAATGTTATCCGACACGATTGAAGAACGCCATCTGGCGGAGAACTCGGTGGGTTCGAAGCAATTGATTGATGACAGCGTGGCAACCGGACATCTGACCAACGGTTCCGTAACGGATAAGAAGCTGGCGGCGCAGTCGGTGAAGCAGGTTCACGTCAGCGCAGCTGCTGTCGGTCAAGTGCAGCTGCAGGATGCATCGGTCAGCGAGCAGAAGCTCATCGATGGCAGCGTAAGCAGCGCTAAGCTCGCAGAGCTGTCTATTCAGACGAAGCATCTGGCGGATGAGTCCGTGACGTTTGACAAAATCGGCCCTGAAGCGGTTCGCGCCTTCCATCTCTCGCCGGGAACGGTAACGGAAGATGCCATCTCGCAGGAAGCGGTCTCCTCGCTGCATTTGCAGCCGGGGCTTATCGAAGCGTATCACATCAGCGAAGGCGCAATCGAAACAAACGCGATACAAGATGGTGCGGTGAAATCCATCAAGCTGGCAACCGGCTCCGTATCGGAGCGGCATTTGGCAGCGGGCTCGATTCACTCGCATCATTTGGCAGATCATATCGTCAATTCCCTCAAGCTGTCGCCGGAGAGTGTCTCGACCGATAAGCTGACGGACTGCGCGGTAACTTCAAGCAAGCTGGCTGACAGCAGCGTAACGACAGCTAAGCTGGTGAACGGTTCGGTAACAAGCGAGCAGTTGGCTTTTGGCTCCGTCACACGTAAGCATCTGGCCAAAGGCGCGATTGATACCGAGCATCTGGCGAAGGACATTATCAGCGAACGTCATCTGTCGGCAGGCGTAGTCGGCAGCGAAGCGCTGGCACAAGGGGCGGTTACGGGCGATAAGCTTGCTCTGGGCTCGATAAACGGCGGTCATCTAGGCAGCGAGTCGGTCGGCAGCAAGCACTTGGCGGAGCAATCCGTATACGGCGCGCATCTTGCACCGGAGAGCGTTCGCGATATTCATTTGAGCAATGATTCGGTTACAGCGGCGAAGCTGAGTGAAGGAAGCGTAGCGGGCTATCATTTGCAAAATGAGGCCGTAAGCTCCCGTGCCATTGAGCCTTCCGCGATTCATGGCCAGCACGTAGCGGCATCGGCGATTGATTCCAACCATATCGCAGAATCCTCGGTAGGCAGCACGCATCTGAAGATCGACAGCGTCCTGCAGCTTCATTTGTCCGAAGAATCCGTCGGCACCGATCAGCTGTGCGACGAAGCGGTAACAAGCTCGAAGCTGTCGTCGCTTTCTGTGCATGGCGATCACATCCAACTGGAGACCATTGCGGGCAAACACTTGAAGGCAGAAGCCATTCAAGGGTATCACATCCGCAAAGGGTCGATCTCCCAGGCGCATTTGGCATCGGAGTTTTATACGTTTGATAAAGCACCGGATGGCATCATCCATGGGATCAAAATCAAACGAGGCACCATCAGCAACGATACGTTGAGCGATGGAGCAGTTAGCGGCTCGAAGATTGCAAGCGGAGCGGTCGGATCGGAAGCGATCGGCACTTCGGCGGTTGGCGAAGCGCATTTGCAGCCAGGCGCGGTGACGCTTAGCAAAATTGCACCGAAATCGGTCGCAAGTGCGCATCTGACGGCAGGGGCTGTCGGAAGCGAAGCGCTCGGCGAAGGTGCAGTCATCAGCTCGAAGCTGGCAAACGGCGCAGTCGGTTCGGATGCGTTAAGCGAAGGAGCGATCGAAAGCTCGCACCTTGCAAGCGGAGCGGTTGGAACGGAAGCGCTGAGCGACAGCTCGGTTACGAGCGAAAAGCTGGCGAAAGGAGCGGTCGGTGCGAAAGCGCTGAGCGACGGAGCGGTAACAAGCGTGAAGCTTGCGTTTGGCGCAGTGAATACAGACGCGATTGGCAACAGCGTTGTGACGAGCGAGAAGCTTGCGCTCGGAGCTGTAGGATCGAAAGCTCTCGGTGACGGAGTAGTAACCAGCGCGAAATTATCGAGCGGTGCCGTCGGCACAGATGCGATCGGCGATGGCGTGGTCACAAGCGCGAAGCTCTCGAGCGGAGCGGTGAGCACGGAAGCGCTCATCGACAGCTCGGTGACGGGTGTGAAGCTGGCGAAAGGTGCGGTAGGCACGAAGGTGCTGAGTGACGGGGCGGTTACAACCGCGAAGCTGGCACTGGGAGCAGTGAGCACGGATGCGCTCAGCGATAGCTCAGTGACCGGCGAGAAGCTGGCGATCAGTGCGGTTAGCGCGAAAGCACTCAGCGACGGAGCGGTAACCAGTGCGAAGCTGGCGCTCGGCTCGGTCGGCACGGAAGCGCTGATCGATGGCTCGGTGACGAGCGAGAAGCTGGCAAGCGGAGCGGTAGACGCGGAAGCGCTTGGCGACAACGCGGTAACAAGCACGAAGCTGGCAGCCGGTGCGGTCGGCACGGATGTGCTCGCCGATAACGCGGTAACAGGTGCGAAGCTGGCAAAAGGAGCCGTTAGCGCCGAAGCGCTGGGCAACAACGCGGTAACGAGCGCGAAGCTGTCGAGCGGCTCAGTAGGTACGGAAGCACTGGGCGACAACGCGGTGACAAACGCGAAGCTGGCAAGCGACTCGGTCGGTACGGATGCGCTGATTGACGGCACAGTGACAAGTGCGAAGCTGGCAAGCGGATCAGTTGGCACGGAAGCGCTCAGCGACAGCTCGGTGACGAGAGCGAAGCTCGCAAGCGGATCAGTCGGCACGGATGCACTCGGCGATAACGCGATAACAAGCGCGAAATTGTCCGGCGGTTCGGTCGGCACGGCAGCACTCGGCGATAGCGCGGTAACAAGTGCGAAGCTGTCGAACGGAGCAGTCGGCACACAAGCGCTCAGCGACAGCGCGGTAACAAGCGCGAAGCTGGCAAGCGGAGCAGTCGACACAGAAGCGCTGAGCGACGGTTCGGTGACAAGTGAGAAGCTCTCGAGCGGCGCGGTTGGTACGGAAGCGCTGATCGACAGCGCGGTAACAAGCGCGAAGCTGGCGCTCGGATCGGTTAGCACAGCAGCACTTAGAGACAGCGCAGTCACAGGTGATAAGCTGGCAGGCGGTGCGGTAAGCACGAAAGTGCTGTGCGACGGAGCAGTAACGAGTGAGAAGCTCTCGAGCGGAGCAGTCGGCTCGGAAGCGCTTAGCGACCACGCCGTAACAAGCGTGAAACTGGCGAGTAACGCAGTAGGCACGGAAGCACTGAGCGACAGCGCGGTAACAAGTGAGAAGCTGGCAAGCGGAGCGGTCGGCACGGAAGCGATCGTCGACGCAGCCGTAACAAGCGAGAAACTAGCCGGCGGAGCAGTCGTTACGGAAACGCTCGGCGAGCATGCGGTAACAAGGGAGAAGCTGGCGCTCGGGTCGGTAAGCACGGAAGTACTCAGCGACAGCTCAGTTACGAGCACGAAACTCGCACACGGCGTAGTGAGCGAAAACCACTTGCAACATGGTGCCGTGACAGCGAACATTATTGCGCACAATGCCATAGGTTCAGCGCATTATGCCGTAGGTTCCGTAGGCAGCGAGGCAATCAGCGACGGCGCTGTCAGCGGCACGAAGCTGGCGAACGGCGCAGTCGGCGAGAACCAGCTGCAAGCCGGTTCGGTTACGCTGAGCAAGATCGCAGCTCGCTCCATTACGACCTCCCATCTCATCCCGGGCTCCATCGAAAGTGTTGCGTTGTGCAACGGTTCGGTGACGACGGAGAAGCTGGCCGTCGGCGCGGTTGGCACAGAAGCGATCGCTGAAGGGGCAATTACGGCCGATAAGCTTGCACCCGGCGTGCTTGCGCCGACTGAGCAGACATTGTCAAACGGCTGCATCGAGGAAGGCCACATTGCTCTTGGCGCAGTAAGTGCAGCTAAATTGGCGGATGGATCCGTAACAACTGAGAAGCTGGCTGAAGGCGCAGTGAACTCGGAGCAGCTGGCAGACGGCGCCGTAACAGGTGTCAAGATCGCCCTCGGCAGCATCACGGCAGCTCATTTTGCTGAAGATGCATTCCCGGTTCAGGCAGCTCCGGCTCCGGAAGCCGCTGTGGAAGGCAACCTGCTGCAAGACGGCAGCATTAGCAGCGATAAGCTGGATTTCACGCCGGTTACGACGGTCAAACGGCAAACGGCCGTTGTCCAGCAGTTCGGGCTTGCGCCGTATAGTTTCCAAGGCCAAGGCGAGCAGCTTGACATCACCATTGGCTTCGACCAGCCGTTCAGCAATGACTCCTACGTGTTCGTTGCGACCACGGATCAGCCTTCCTGCTACGCCGTCATCAAGGAAAAAATAGCTGAAGCGGTTCAACTGACAATCGTTCGGACCCGAATCAGCCCAGAGCCAATCGGTCTGGTGAACTGGATCGCAATCGGCCAATAAAATACGCGGAAATCATAGCCGGAGCCTCCTTAGGGAGCTCCGGCTATTTGGCCGTAAAAGTATATTCCAGTTGACAGCGCTCTCAATTCTCGCGTACGATGTACCTATCAGATAGGTAGCAAGGTGAAAGGGCGAACAGCGAGCGATGAAGAAAATTCAAAAAATATTAGTCCATGAACAAGTATCGCAGGAGATTCAGAACTTCATAGAAGAGAAGGAACTCTCCGAAGGAGATAAGCTACCCTCTGTAGAAGAAATGACGCAAATGTTCGGTGTCGGCCGCTCCTCACTGCGCGAAGCGCTTCGTTATTTGGAAGCCATGGATATTATCCAGGTTCACAATGGCAAAGGTATTTTTGTTAAAGACGTTAACACGTTCCGCTTTACCGGGAAAGTGAAGATCGAACGGGAGAAGAATTTTCTGCTTTCCATTCTGGAAGTGCGCAGAGCGCTGGAAGGACAGGCTGTTGCGCTGGCATCCAAACGGATTACCAGCAAAAAAATTGCCGAAGTAGAAGAGTGCCTGGAAGAATACCGCATTTTGAAAGAAGGCAATAAAGACACTTCGCAGGTCGATTTAGCCTTTCATCATCACATTATTAAAGCTGCGAATAATCCGGTTCTGGAGACCGTGCTAGATTCCATTTCAGGTTTATATGAGAAGTTTTTCAACGATCCGCTTGGCGACAAACAGCTCTTTGATGAGACGTATCCGTTTCATATTACAATGTTTAAAGGCATTGCGGAACATGATACGAGGACGGCATTGGAAGAGTTCAGTAAGCTGATGGACTGCATTGAGGAGAAAATAAAAAGCGCCAAGTAAGCGCAATTTTTTCCTTGACAACGTTTAAGCGCTTTCACTATAATCAACCTATCAGACAGGATGACTGTATGACGGTCTGACACATGAAATTAAATAGGGGGATGACATCAATGACAAGTCGCAACAAGCTTCTTACGACACTGCTTTGTGGTGTTGTATCAGTTGGTCTTTTGGCAGGATGCGGTAACAACTCGAATGATGGCACGGCTAGTAACTCAAACGCAAATGCAAACGCAGGTGCAAGTGACGAGAAAGTAAAGCTACGCATGATCGAAAGTTTAACAAGTCCGAACAGAACGAAACTGATTCAAGCTTCGATCGACAAGTTTGAAGCTGCGAATCCGAACATTGAAGTCGAATTCATTTCCCCTCCATTCGACCAAGCCGACAACAAGATCAGAACGATGCTCGGCGCCAAAGAGGATATCGACATCCTTGAGGTTCGTGACCTGAACGTTGCCGAAATGGTGAATAACGGCTTCGTTGAGCCGCTGAATGCTTACACGGATAAATGGGCTGATTTCGGAACATTGACAGCGGTATCCAAGTCCGTTGGTTCCGTAGGCGATAAATTATACTTCATTCCAAACGGTCTATACGAGAGACAATTGTTCTACCGTGCGGATTGGTTCAAAGAAATGGGCCTAACGCCGCCAAAAACATGGGATGAGCTCTACGAAACAGCGAAGAAGCTGACAGATCCCGCTAAGAACCGTTTCGGTTTCTCTTTCCGCGGAGGTTCAGGTTCGACAGGTACAACAGATGCCATGATTCAAGCTTTTAACGGTGCGAAAGTAAATGTTGAAGACTCGATGTTCACAACAGACGGCGCAACCATCTACTCGACGCCTGAAGCGAAAGCAGCAATGGAGCTTTACCTGAAGCTTTACAAGGATGCATCGCCACCGGATTCCGTTAACTGGGGCTTCCAAGAGCAAGTACAGGCGTTTACTTCCGGCGTAACGGGCATGCTGCTTCAAGATCCGGACGTTATTCAATCGCTTGCCGAGAAAATGGAAGAAGGCACATGGGCAACAGCGCCATTGCAAACAGGACCAACAGGCAAAGCATTGTTCGCAGCAGGTGGAGCAGGCTGGGGTATCGCAGCTAACTCCGAGCACAAAGAAGCAGCTTGGAAGCTGATTGAATTCTTGTCGAGCCCGGCTGAGAACACGCAATTCTCGAAAGACTTCGGACTTATTCCGGTTCATTCCAGCGCTACAGAAGATGAATTCTTCAAAACAGGCCCTTACAAAACATTGCTCGACATGTCCAACCAACCGGATACTTTCGTAAACTTCAAACCGGCATTCCAGTACGCAGGTAATGCACAATGGGGACAAGTTGCAATGGAAACTACGCAAGCGCTTCTGCTTGGTCAAGCGAATCTGGATGATACGCTGAAGAAGTGGGACAAGTATTGGGTAGACGAAAAGGCTAAAATGACAAAATAATGCTTATCAGGAGGGCGGCGACAAGCCGCCCTTACTAAATTCAAAGAGCAAGGCGGTGTCTTATGAAAAATCAACGCATCTTTATACTATCGGGGCTGCTTCCCGCTTTGTGTCTCGTGTTAGTGTTTACGTATTATCCGTTTCTTAAAGGGATTTTAATGGCTTTCCAGGATTACAAGCTGTTTGATTTACGTAATGTGCATTTCGTCGGTTTATCGAACTTCAAAGCGGCTTTCAAAGATCCAAAATTTCTGATGGCCATGAAGAACAGCGCCTACTGGGTATTCTGTTCCCTGATTTTGCAATTTATCTTAGGACTCCTTCTAGCTCTGGCGATGAAGAAACAATTCAGAGGCAGAGGGATTTATCAAGGTTTTGCTTTCTACTCCTGGGCATTATCCGGCTTCCTGATCGGCTTAATTTGGAAATGGATGTTCAACTCCCAAATCGGTGTTGTCAACGATTTGCTCCTCAAATTCGGAATTATTCATGAACGCATTGGTTTTCTATCCGATCCCAAATGGGCGATGGTATCCGTTATTGTCGCCAACGTCTGGTACGGCGTAGCTTTCTTCGCAATCATGCTGCTGGCTGCCCTGCAATCCGTTCCCGGCGAACTTTACGAAGCCGCGGATATGGACGGCGCTACCGGTATGCGGAAGCTGCTGAACGTAACTTTGCCTTACATTATGCCGACAATTATCGCGACAACGCTGCTGCGTGCGATTTGGATATTTAATGATCCGACGATTATTTACGGTTTAACCAACGGTGGTCCTGCAGGAACTACACATATTCTGTCCTCGCTTATGCTGGACAAAATTCTCTATGGCGGAGACTACGGTGCCGCATCGGCGATCGGTATTATTATGATAATTATTCTGTTGCTTTACACAATCTTCTTCCTAACAGTCACAAAGGCTGAGAAAGTAGGTGATTTCTAATGAAGCAGCGCCTTCTGAGCCTATTCCGATTCGTCTATTTATCCCTTTACTTAATCGCGATGGTTTTCCCGCTTTATTGGATCGTCATCACGTCACTCAAACCGCAGAAGGATATTTTCTCTTATCCGATTAAATATTGGCCGACTACATTCACGCTGGATAACTTTATCAATATTTTTAAAATATCCAAGTTCCATATCTACATCGGCAACAGCTTTCTGATTGCGATCTCGGCTGCATTAATCGTCTTGGTCATTGCGGTATTGAGTGCGTATGTCCTTGCCCGTTTTACCTTCAGAGGACATCGCCAAATCATGTTGGCGTTCTTCGTGACCCAGATGCTGCCCGGGTTTATCGCGCTTGCGCCGCTTTATCTGATGATGAGCCAGATGGACCTGCTCAACCACCGGATTGCGCTGGTCTTGATGTATACGGTCGGGCTAATCCCGTTCTCGACCATTATGCTGCGCGGCTTCTTCCAACGTATTCCCGGCAGTCTTGAAGAAGCGGCTATGATTGATGGCTGCTCGCGCTGGTCGGCATTGATTCGGATTATTATTCCCGTCATGCTGCCGGGGATTGCATCTACATTTATTTTCGCCTTCGTACAGAACTGGAACGAGTTGTTCCTGGCTGCTTTGTTTATTGATAACGATTCACTCAAGACGATTCCGGTCGCCATGAATTCATTTATTCTTAAATTCGACGTGGATTGGGGCTCAATGTCCGCAGGAGTGGTGTTGTCGATCATTCCAACGATTTTGATTTTCGCCTTTGCACAGCGGTTCATCGTTGAAGGTTTAACACAAGGAGCAGAAAAAGGATGAGTAAACCGGGGCAAGATGCCGTTACAGCGAGAGAAAAACAATTTACTCAAGTCTCTTACGATCAACTCGATTCGAGGCATCATGGCGCGATCCATATGCCGATTTATCAGAACAGCTTGTTTGCATTCGAGACATACGAAGAATTCGATAATGCTTTTCAAGCACTGCTCGACAATCATATCTATTCACGAGGCAACAATCCGACGGTAACGTACCTGGAGCAAAAGCTTGCGGAACTCGAAGGCGCGGACAAAGCGAAATGCTTCGCATCCGGCATGGCTGCCATTTCATCGGCCATCTTGTCTTCGGTACAGCAAGGTGATCACGTCATCTGTGTGGATCAAGCTTACGGCCCAACCAGGGAGTTTCTGGGCAGCTACATGGTGAAATTCGGCGTGGAAACGACGTTTGTGGATGGAACCTCCATTGACAGCTTCAGAGCGGCGGTTCGTCCGAATACGAAGCTGCTTTATCTGGAGAGTCCAACCTCAGGACTGTTCGAGCTGCAAAATCTGCGTGAATGCGCGGCTTATGCCAAGCTCATTGGTGCATTGACCATTATTGATAATACGTGGGCCTCACCTTGCTTCCAGAACCCCCTTGACCTCGGGGTGGATCTGGTCGTCCATTCCATTACGAAATACATTAGCGGTCATAGCGACTGTGTCGGCGGCGTCATACTTGGTTCGAATGAGCTGATCGACAAAGTCGGTTATGCCGAATATATGCTGCTTGGCGGTCTTATGACGCCGCAGACGGCTGCGCTCGTTTCCAAGGGGCTGCGCACCCTTCCGCTGCGTATGCAAAGGCACGAAGAGAGCGGATTGCTGCTGGCGGAGTATATGAGCCGCAAAGCGTATGTAAACCGCGTCAATCATCCGGGCTTGTCATCGCATCCGCAATATGAGCTGGGAAAAAGCCAGATGAAGGGCTACAGCAGCTTATTCTCCTTCGTGACGGATGAGCCGCTTGCGAAGATGAGAGCATGGGCTACCAAGCTGCAATATTTCAAGATCGCAGTCAGCTGGGGCGGTTTCGAAAGCCTCGTGACGGTGAATCCACTACCACCGGGCAGTGATGGACAATCCGCTACAGTAGTTAGACTGTATGTGGGGATGGAAGATCCGAAGGATCTGATGGCGGATATCGATCTCGCTTGGAATTCCCTATAGGCGTTGGCAATGCTGCAAAAAAGGACTGAGTATCGGAGTTTCCGATGCTCAGTCCTTTTTTACGACTTCGCCACCACAACAACCAACAACCGCACCAGCTCACGTTTCTCGCCAAAGGCGCACTGCCAACGCTACCCGCCAACCGACAAGTGCTAACCCCGCTACGAACCGCCTCAGCTCACTTGCCTCACCAAACGCGAACAAACCACTGCGGCTCTTGAGTCTCACCAATCGCCAACGATCCAGCCCGGCTCACGCGCCTGCCAATCGCCAACGATCCAAGCCGGCTCACGCGCCTCGCCAATCGCCAACGAACCAAGCCGGCTCACGCGCCTCGCCAATCGCCAACGAACCAAGCCGGCTCACGCGCCTGCCAATCGCCAACGAACTAACCCGGCTTATGCGCCTCATCAACCGCTTACGAATCACTTCGGCTCAAGCACCTCTCCTCCAACCAACCGCCCCAGCTCTCAAGTCTCGGTGACCGCAAACCAACCAACCAACCCAGCTCTCGAGTCTCACCAACCGCCAACAACCTACCCGGCTCTTAAGTCTCGCCAATCGCCAACCAACCATCCCGGCCCTCGAGTCTCGCGTCTCGCCAATCGCCAACGAGCCAACCTAGCCCCAAGTTCCGCCAACTGATAACCAACTGACCCGGCTCAAGTACATCGCCAACCGCTAACGAATTGTAGAGGTCTTATTTGAACCAATTCACGGGTTTTGAAAATCTAACGAATCGTACAGGCCTTATTTTGTGTCAGACTGCCATTTTCGGCTTAATTTACTCTAAATAAGGCTTCTACGATTCGTTAGAATTGAAAAGCGGCTGTTTTCGCTTAAATAAGACCTCCACGATTCGTTAGAACAAAATGGCGACAGCAAGGCTGTCTCGGACCTGAAGTCCGGCTAGCTAAGAGCAAACGGTTCACCAAGAGCGGTGGCTCGCCAGCATACGGCTCGCCAAGAGCGGGCGGTTCGCCAAGAGCGGGCGGTTCGCCAAGAGCGGGCGGTTCGCCAAGAGCATACGGTTCGCCAAGAGCGGCGGTTCGCCAAGAGCAATCGGCTCGCCAAGAACCGCGTACTCGCGTCAGACTATGCTGCGACTCACAGCAAAAAGGGCTATCCCGTCATCAACCGATGACTAGCGGACAGTCCCTTTTTTTTGTGCGTCTGCCTAGCGACCGATTACAGCTTGCCGATTGTGAACCGGTAATCGTAGCGTTTTCCGGAACGGCTGATGATTTTGTACCCGTAAGAAGTACGGGCAATGGTGTAGTAAATTGGCACATTGCCGTCAGGATCACCGGATAACATGGCACGGACCCGGATCCTTGTCTTCGTAATGCTCAGAATGCGCACGGATTCGACGAAGTCCGGGATGGGACCGGGATCGCCCAATATAACATAAACCCTTCCGTTATGGACGATGGACTTCAAGCTGCGCAGCTGAATGCGGCTGAAGGTTATGCCCCAATACTTGCGAAAATAAGCGTAAATTTTGGCCCTGGTACTGTAGCGTAGGGGCAGCTGGATATATTCAGTTCCGCCAACATTAATCTCTCTTCTATCAAAACTGGAGCCGTACACATCAAACCAAGCCGCTTCGGCCTTGTTTAGGAAGACACGAAGCGCTTGTCGAAGCTGTAGGCTTTCTACCATTGGCATCACCTCCTCTATGCCAACAGCATATGTAATTAGGTAGATTCAGTGACGTGAAAAACGCGAAAAATCAGCGCGGCTCCTGCCTTAACGTACAACAGCCGTTCCTCTTGCACTCTATCGTCCATAAACTAACTGGTAAAAAGACGGATATGGAGGTGAACGAGTTCATGAAGCCTAGCAGCGGAAGAGTCGTCCAGCAGATTCGGAAGCAGCCGCTCCTAAATGATAGAGTTTATGCCGGGTTATCGAAGGCAGCCGCGAGCCGCGCCAATCGCACAGTGTGGAGCGAGACCTCCGCCGCACCTCCAATCGCAGCGGCATCACCTCCAAGCCAACCGGCACCTTCCCGAAAAAGAAAACCAGCCATCGAAGCGAAATCCGTCCCGCGAGCAAGCAGGAAGGCAAGTGCGAAGAAAGCCGTGTCTAATAAACGGGCAGCGAAACAGCGGGTGATCGTTCAACATGCGGCCCCTGCGAAAGTCACGGCGTTGACGACTAAGTCCAGAATGATCGTATCCAAAGCTGCCCCGCAGAAGCAGAAACAGAAGCAGAAGCAGACTCCGGCAGTTGAAACCATCAGGGAGCAGGCATTCCGAATAACCGAGCCGCAGCCAATGCCGATTCTACAGCCACAGCCGCAACTGCACGCACACTCGCAGCCACAAACGCAATCCTATCCACCCCCACTGCCTCAACCAAAGCTCGATCCAATAGTGACGGTATCTGCAACACCGGCGAATCCGGTCGTGTCGGTCATCATCCCCGTCATGAATGAGCGTCGTACCATTGGCAAAGTGATTCAAGAAGCGAAGAAGGTACATTCCAGCGTGGAAGTGATCGTCGTCATCAACGGATCAACTGACGGCTCGGCAGCCATCGCAAGGCGCAAGGGGGCTAAAGTTATTCCGTTCGCGGAGCCGCTTGGCCATGACGTCGGACGAAGTGTCGGGGCTGCTGCCGCCAGCGGACAGGTGCTGCTCTTTCTGGACGGGGATATGATCATCAAGGCGTCGGGTCTGAAAGCCTTCGTTCAATCGGTCCTGCACGGCGGAGTGGATGTAGCGCTAAACGATTACTCCGGTCCCACGAACAAATCATCCGTCCACAGTGTCGTCCTTGCGAAGCATGCATTGAATACGATTCTGAGGCGGCCGGATTTGAAAGGCACCTCGATGACAGCCGTCCCCCATGCCATAAGCCGCGCCGCCCTAATGAGAATTGGGGCCGATGCACTCGCCATACCGCCGCTTGCGCATGCCAAGGCGGTCCAGCGCGGACTAATCGTGCAAGCAGTAAAACGCATTAATGTGGGGAAGCTCAACTTGCCCCGCAAACAGAGAGAACGGACGAATCCGCTTGAGCTGCTTATTGTAGGCGATCACTTGGAGGCCATCGATTGGCTGACGAAGCAGACCAACGATCGCGGCGGATACATGGATTTGGAGCGAAAACGTTATTTGGCGAGGTGAACGTATGCAATCCAGGAAGTCAGGCCGCTCAGGCAAAAGAGCGACTACTAGGACCCGCACGCATCGCTCGCGTGCGGCGCGAACAAATCAAGAGCGCGCTGCCGGAAGCTATACCGGCAAGCTGAGGAACGCTTTTAATGCCGGCTATGCCGAAGCTGCGCTTCTCCGTAAGAACGGGCATATCACGCAGGCCGGCACCACGGAAGCGAAGCTGCGAATGAATGAGCGTTGGACGATGCGCTGCGCAGGCCGAAACCACACCGATGCGCTGCGAGTTAAACTGCTGGCCGAAGGCAGAGCGTATGCCGACGGTTTCGCCGCCGCCCTGGATTTGCCGCGGGGCATGTGGCAGCCGATCGCAATGAGCAAGTCAGTCGCGGCCGTCGTCCTCGCCGTCCCGGGCATGAATCCGTCCGCGATCAAGCAGCTGCTGCGGCTGCCGCTGCAGGAAGTGATCGTCGTGCTGGAGGGGGGCAGCGAAGGCGAGTTTGCCGAGCTTCGCGCGGTACCGGAGATTACGATTATGCAAATCGGAGAGACGCTCGGCTCGGATGTCGGGCGGGCGATCGGAGCGCGAATGACAAGGTCCGATATTGTCCTGTTTGCTGACGGACAATCGTTAATCGCAGCAGAGCAGCTTGCGCTCATGCTCTCGATTGCTGAGACCGGCGCGGACATTGTAGTGGAGGATCAGACGCCTTCACTTGGGGTTTTCAAGACTTGGGAAGAAGCTGCGCGGGTTCGGGCGTTCATGAACTGGTCGCTCGGCCGTTCTGAGCTGCTGGCAAACTCGGTTGAACTGCTGCCGCATGCTTGGTCGCGGCATGGAATGGAAACCGTCGGCGTATCGAAGCTTGCGGTCCCGCCAATGGCGCACATGGCCGCCATTCAGCACAAGCTGTTATTCCGAAGCTGCTCGCTGAGCAAGGCGCGCAAGAACAAAACGGTCGCCAGAAGACCGGTTTCGGTAGTCTCCAAGGAGCTGTCCGTTGGCGACCACATCGAAGCACTGCAGACAGCAATGAGAGCGAAAGGTCCAAGACTGACATTTCCAGATCAGGTTCGGCGGCGTGCCGCTGCGGGAGGAACAGCTACATGAAGGGCATGACGAGCATTATTATACCGAGCTATAACGGCCTATCGCTTCTGCAGGATGCCATCGGAGCCATACGCCGGTATACCGACTCGAATGAGACGCCTTATGAAATCATTGTCGTCGACAACGGCTCTGCGGACGGCACTTGCAAATGGTGCATCCGCGAAGGGATTCCCTGCCTGTCACTGGCCAGAAACACCGGATTTCCCTTTGCCTGCAATCGTGGATTGCGTATGGCACGCGGCGAATATCTGATGCTGCTAAACAACGATGTGACCGTCTCAGCCGGATGGCTGCCTGCATTGATCAGGGCGCTGACGGCACGCGCAGATATCGGCATGGTTGGCCCGGTGACGAATTACGTCAGCGGCAGACAGCAGGTTGATTATCCGTTCAGCTCCATGGAAGAGTTCCACGGGCAAGCTGCAACAGCACTCGTGCAGGAAGCGAAGCGCAGTGAGCCCATAATGCGGCTGGTCGGCTTCTGTATGCTGTTCAAGCGTTCGCTCTATGAACGGATCGGCGAGCTTGACGAGAGGTTCACGCCGGGTCACTACGAGGACGATGATTATTGCTTCCGGGCTCGCATGCACGGGTACTGTCTGCTTATGTGCAGGGATGTGTTCGTTCATCATCGCGGGAGCGCGAGCTTCAAACGCAGCAATCCGCAGGAGGTGCAGCAGCTCGTCGAGCGCAATCGGCAGCATTTTATCTCCAAGTGGAAGGTAGACCCCGCTAAGTTCATGTATTGAGCGCAAAGGCAAAGCAAAGGAGGTTATTTATTTGAAAGCTGTTATCTTGGCCGGCGGTACGGGAACGCGCCTTATGCCGCTGACGAAGCTCTTAAACAAACATTTGCTGCCGGTCGGGAGGCTCCCGATGATTTGCTATAGCATTAACAGTCTGCAAAAAGCCGGAATTACGGACATTTTGCTCATTACAAGCCGAGCCTCTGCCGGGATGTTTACGTCTTTTCTCGGAAGCGGTGTAGAGTACGGGGTGTCGCTTACTTACCGCATCCAGGAAGAAGCCGGAGGCATTGCCCAGGCGCTTGAGCTGGCGCGCTCCTACGTAGGCGAGGATGCCAAATTTATCGTGCTGCTCGGTGACAATTTGTTCGAAGAGTCGCTGGCCCCTCATCTGGAAGCGTTCATGCTGCAGCCTGAAGGTGCGATGGTGCTGCTCAAGCAAGTGCCTGACCCCGAACGCTACGGAGTCCCGGTATTCGATGAGGATGGGCGGATTATTCACATCGATGAGAAGCCGAAGCAGCCTTTAACCGACAGCTGCGTAACCGGGATCTATATGTTTGACGGCGAGGTCTTTCATTTCATTGCGGCACAGACGCCATCGCTGCGCGGGGAACTGGAAATTACCGATGTGAACAACGTTTACGCGAGCATGGGGAAGCTGGCGCACCGGTATATTACCGGTTGGTGGACAGATGCCGGTACCTTTCAATCGCTTCTTGAGGCTTCGATAAAGTTCAGCGAGGATGATGGGCCATGAAGGTGTTGCTGCGCAAGGTGGAGGGTACCCACAAGAGCGTGATGCTCACAGGCAGCAGTCGGCAAGAGCAGGGGCAGGCCGCCGCCAAACGGAACGTGCCGGCACAGAAGCCGCAACCACAGGCGCATGCTCCTGCAGCGGCTAAGACATCGGGTGGCGTTGCGCCGTCGAAGAGTGTGAAGAAACGGGCGCTTCCGGCGGTAACCGGAGGCAGGGGCGGATCCGCAAATGCCGGGCAATCGAGAAAATCAAGCGCGAGCGGACCGAAGAAAAGGACAAGAGGGCGGAAGTCGTCCTTGGTCAAGAAGCGGGGTCGCCGCCGGAGACAGCGAGACAGCGGCGCACTACAGCCTGGCATGGAGCATGGGCAATTCCATGACAATGCATTTACGGCGGGCTATGAGCTTGGCAAGTACGAGGGAGGGGAGCTGCTGCTGGAGCAGGTGCTCCCGATGAATCTGCTTCTCCCCGAGGTACGGCTCCAAGACGTCATTGCCCTCGGTGCCGAGCATTTGCGGCCGAGATGTCTGCCTCTCATGGATGTTCACGAGGTGTATGCCGAGATGGAACAGGCCATTCATGAGCGCAGACCGTGCGCGGTCGTCAGGCTTGGTGACGGGGAACTGCTGACGCTGGCGCAAGATGCCGTCTACGACACCGCTACGATCCAGCGGGAAGGCACCTTTCTGCCTTACGCCGGCGTGAATCCGCCGGATCTGCTGGCGCGTGATCAGCTCTTGCACGCCATACGCCATGCGCATGTCGTCGGTGTGCCGCTGGCGCGCAGGAAACATTTTCACCCGCTGCTGCATCCGGTGTTTCGCGCGCATCATCTTGACCCTGCGACGCTTCGGATGACGAACTCGACGGTCAATTACGGGCTTTCCCAAACCGGTCTGCTCGGCAGCCTGCTCGCCGGCAAGCAGCTGCTCGTCATCGGCAATGCGGCTCCGGCGCTGGCGCATATGCTCTCGGAACGGGGATTCATCGTGTCGGGGCTCATCAGCCCGGTACGGGGAGTGCGCGATGTGGAACGCGTCATCTTGGAGAGCAGACATGTGGAATTTGATTTGGCGCTCGTATCCGCGGGAATTGCAGCCGTTATGATTTGCACTCGGATCGCGCACGAGCGGGGCAAGACAGCGCTTGATTTTGGCCATATGGCAGATGCCATCGTGAAGGGTCAGGTTGCGCTTACGCATTAAAGACAGGAGAGGGCAGAGCGAATGAGAAGGCAAGCGCATGGACATCGCAAGCGGAAGAAATCGACGGCGGCTACGAGTACCTCTGCGGCTCGCAAGACGAAGAAATCCAGCCGGTTTCCAATCGGAATGGAAGCCGGCTATCAGGAAGGCGTCCGCACGGGGTACTTTGGCTTCGGTACTTATTTTGAAGGCACCAGCATCATCATTCCAAGCTACAACAAAGTGGATTTCTTGAAGAAATGCATTGCCAGCATCGAGCGGCACACGGGCAGCGCCTATGAAATCATTATCGTGGACAATGCGTCAACGGACGGCACGGCTGCTTATCTGCGCGGGCTCGGCAACCGGGTGCGGTATCGGCTGCTGGAGAGCAATCGCGGGTTCGCCGGTGCGACAAATATCGGTATGATGATGGCAAAGGGCTCTTATTTGATGATGCTCAACAACGATACGATCGTGACGGAGCGTTGGCTCGATAATATGATGGCTTGCTTAAACAGTGATCCCGCAATCGGCATGGTTGGCCCCGTGACGAACTATATCAGCGGTGACCAGCGCATTGAAGTTCCCTACAAGAGCGTGAAGGGGATTGCTCCGTTCGCAAGACTATATAATATTCCAAACCCGGCTAAATGGCAGCGAACCGACCGATTAACGGGCTTCTGTCTGCTGTTTCGACGCGAGCTGTGGGATCGAACCGGCTATCTGGACGAGGGCTACCGAATCGGCAACTATGAGGATGACGATTACAATATCCGCGTTCGCTTGCAGGGGTATGGGCTCGCGATCGCGCGCGATTCGTTCATTCATCATTTCGGCAGCGTCAGCATGAAGGCGCTTGGAGAAAAGATTGTTGAGGTTAACGACCATAATCTGCAGGTATATGTGGAGAAATGGGGCAACCCTCACGATCTTGTCCATCAAGTTCAGGCTGTGCATGCTTCGTTGGATATGGCGCAAGGGGAGTCGGCTTTCTTTCCTCAATACGTCGTCGTTCGCGGTGTGTCAGGAGCGCTCTACTGGGTGGAAGGCGGGATGCGTCGTCCAATTGCAGGCCAAGTTGCCCTGCCTATTGTTCGGCTCTCGCAAGTGGATTTGCGCCGCTGGCCGATTGGGGAGAGCATTGCGGCCGAAGCGGTGGAAGCAGGCTGGCTCGGAAGAAGCCTCGATGGCTCACCGACGTTGCAAGGGGTTACGGCTGCTGGCGCGGACGGCAGCTTCTATGTGGTCGAGAACGGCGTTCGGCGCCGCGTGGCCAGCGCGAAAGCAGCAGAGGCGTGGTGCTTGCAGTGGAAGCCCGCAGGACTGGTGACGGAGGAGCAGCTCGGCATGCTGCCTGAGGGCCTGCCGATTATCGCGCCCGTTCAGGTTGCCGAACAGTTGTAGCGCCTTGGCTGTCTTGGCTGTGCCAAGCGGAGAGGGCGTCGCATATGTTAACAAAGAGACCGATTCCTGATATTGCGATGGGTAAAGGAGGGACTGCGCCTTGCAGCATATCGTAACGGAAATGATTGAGCATATGTCACATTCCCATGAGCAGCTGGCGCGCGTCTTGGAGGCGAAGCGTCATGTCGCAGTCCGGATGGCACAAATCGTGCACGCATTGCCGGACACGCACCCAAGCTTCGGCGGGGTCAGCGAGCTGATGGATAATTCCCAAGTGATGACTAGGAGTGTAGTGGCTTATTTGAACAGCATTGCAGAGCTGCAGGAGTCGCTTGCCCTGACGATTTCGGTCGTGATGAAAGAGATGGACGTCGAGGACGAAGAATAGGCGGAGGAAAGGAAGCGTGCTGGTTATGAGTCGTGAAACCGCATATATCCGAATGCTGGATGCCTCCGCTAAGCTGCAATGGAATGTGGCGATGATTCTGGAGGCAAAGGCCGTCGAAGCGGAGAAGGTTCGCGCTTGGTTGTGCAATCATATCACGCCGGACGCATTTACAGAGCATCAAGACCAATGGAAATCCTCGATGATGGTCCACGATCAGCTTGTGGAAGTGATTGACGGACTCGCGAAGCTCAATCATGGGATGACCAATGTACTGAAAGCGGCACTGCGCCAGGTGGATGATATGGGAATGGGGGCGGGACCGATGAACGGCATCGAAAATATGCTGGGCGGACCGTTCGATATGGGAGATAAACAGCGATGAATTGGAGCTTGAAGGAGCGGGAGGTACGGATTGAGCTGCTCGCGTCACTCTCCCGCAGCCAGCAAGCCGTCGCTCGCATTCTGAACAGCGTCGCCGCTGAGGCCGAGCGGGCGCCGGGGCTGGCGGAAGCCATACAGCGCAACATGAAGCGGCTCGAGGCGATGCAGCTGACGCTTACGACGATGGTAAGCGCCATGGAGAGCAGTCAAAGCCAAAGACGATGCAGAGTCAGCCGCTCTGCCAAGCCATGGCTGAGTGCAGTCGTACAGGTTGGTTCGCATCCAATACGGAAAGGTAAAGGAGGAACCGGAAAGTGATTGCAGCGGGAATAAGCGGGAAGAAAAGCAGCAAGTTGCCAATCGCACCACGGGTCACACCGAACAAGACTACAAGCAAGGCAGCAGACAGCCTGAAGAAGGCCGCCTCTACAACGAAGCGTAAACGGACAAAGTCAGGCACCGGCAAATCTTCCGTGCGCAAGCAGAAGCGCGGAAGGAAGCGGGGCTTGAGCAGTCCCGGTTATAATCGAGCTTTCGATAATGCTTACAATCAAGGCTATAATCTCGGCTTTGCCAAAGGTTTCGAGGATGGCCATCAGCTTGCCTATGAACAGCAAACCTAATGGCGATCAGCAGCTTGGAGGGAGTTCTGGCCATCATAGGAACGGGCTTGTACTCCCCTACGAATTGCTAAACGCATGGGCCGGAGCAAGCAGCGGCTCTACTTCGGATGCCCCAACGGGATAGCCGATGAGATAGCCTTGTGCACCGTCGCAGCGCTGTTCCTTCAAGAGGGCCAGCTGGGTCTCGTTCTCAACCCCTTCAGCGAGCACTTGAAGCTTGAGACTATGCGCCATGCCGATAATCGCCGTGACGATTGCCAAATCATCTTGATTGTGGTCGATGTTGCGAATGAAGCATTTGTCCATCTTAAGGGTATCAACAGGAAAAAGGCGCAGATAGCTAAGCGACGAGTACCCGGTCCCGAAATCGTCAATGGAAATGGAAACACCGAGCGCCTTCATTACGTGCAGCTTGTCTATAAGCGGGGCTTCGAAATTCGATGAAGCAACGCTTTCTGTAATTTCAAGATCAATGAGGCGCGGTTCGATCCCGGTGGAAAGCAGGATCGTCTTCAGCATCTCAATCAGGTTGTCCTGCTTGAATTGGCGCACCGATAGGTTGACGGACACCGGCAAGGGGGACAAGCCCGCTTGCTTCCAAGAATTGATTTGATCGCACACCTGCCGTATGACCCACTCGCCTATCGGAACGATAAGCCCGGTTTCTTCGGCAAGCGGTATGAATTCCGCCGGAGAAACGGCACCGAACTTCGGATGCGTCCAACGCAGGAGAGCCTCGAAGCCGCTCAAGCGGTCGGCTGACAAATCCTTCTTGCCCTGATAGACCAAATGCAGCTCGCCCTGCTGCAGCGCTTTGCGCAAGTCCTGCTCCAGCATCATTTTCCGCAAATTAACCTCGTTCATCTCCGTGCTGTAGAAGGCGTAATTATTTCTCCCCTGCCTCTTAGCCGCATACATAGCCGCATCCGCGTGAATCAGAAGCGTATCGGCATCCTGACCGTCTTTGGGATATATCGCAATCCCGATGCTCGTCGTAACGCTAATCTCTTGCCCTTTGAGGATGAAAGGCTCGGAGAGCCGTTCCAGCAGGGGCTCAATCAGAATCCCCAACGTTTCTGCGTTGCTATTCGGGAGCAGGATGACAAACTCGTCACCGGCAAGTCTGGCCGCAAAGGAGGATGGCTCCAGCGATCCCTGAAGCCGTTTCGCGAAGTTCTTAAGCAGACGGTCCCCAAGCGGATGCCCGAACGTATCGTTTATCGATTTGAACCTGTCCATATCAAGGAATAAGAGTGCAAAGCTAGCTGGCCTATGTACCGCATACCGGAGCTCTGCTTCGAGCTTCGTTATGAATTGATAGCGGTTCGGCAGGTCAGTCAATTGATCGTGATAAGCCATATAATTAATGGTTTCACGGGCGCTCTTCGTTTCCGAGATGTTACGGAAGTTCGAGAGGATGGCTGGGCGATTATTGAATAAAGTCGAAATTGAATTGGTTTCCACCTCGATCACTTCTCCATTGACCTTGTAAATACGAAGCTCCGTATAATCCAAGATGGTTTTGCCTGCAATAAGGTCGGCCGCTTTCGCGCGGATCAGGTCGTGATATTCCGGCAGAGCCAAGTCAAATACATCAACGCCGATTAATTCATCCAGGTGCTGCGCGCCGAGCATCGTCAGCCCCGATCGATTCATGTGAACAATTTTATTATCGATTTGGACGATATTGGCTTCGGGAGACAGCTCGAAAATTTGCCGGTAGCGATTCTCATTATCAAGCGCTTTCTTCTCGCTTCGCTGTGCATGCGCGATGATTCGGCGTCCGATGATGCATACGCTGACGCAAGTGATACAGCACATGGCGAACAGGGTGAACTGTACGACTCGGGAGAGCAGGTCCATTTCGAGCGTATAGGGGTTAAACAATTGATGGATGATGAGTACCACAATGCCATATCCACTTGCCAGCAGCGTCACATAGCGGTCCAGATAGATGAGGGAGAGAAGCGCGAAGAGGAAGACCACGATGCCGGAATTTGGCGTGGGTATAAACCACATGACGATGGAGCAGAGCAGGAATGAATAGGCGGAAATAATTAATTTCCCCTTCAGCGTCTTATAGGATTGCCGGTAAACGAAATAGAGCACAAGGCCAAGCGGAATGACGGAAGAGACGAATCGTGTGAAAACTTGAAAGGTTATCAGCTCAAGCGAGAGAACGGTTACATAGATAGGGAGCGAGGACAGGATAAGAAACATTAACGTGTAGGTCAGTAGTTTCGAACTAAACTGCTCGTATGAGGTTGCCAAGCCGATCACATCCTTTCTATGTCTATATTGGTATACAAAAAAACCTCGGCCCTTCAGAGCAAGATGGCGGCAATAGACCGATACGCATCTTCCCGCTTGGAGGCACCAAGGTCAGCAGATTAACTTCGGCAGTCTAGCTGTCGTATCCCATTCCTTGGTAGGATAAAAGACTTAGACCCAATGACTTTACGCCCCCTGTTTTCGAAGGGTTTGCCTATGAGAAACGATTCAAATTTGGCGAAAAATGTAGGAATATAGTTCTATTCCTATTTTCCATAATATCTCAGTCGCGTGAATGAGTCTCTGGAACCTATTTAAAAGGATAGAGTTGGTATTTATGAGCATGCACGGTGGCCGGCGTCATCAAACAAAGGACTAAAGGCGTATAAAATTAGGACTATGCTCATGGCCTTGTTCGAAAATAGACTATGGATTGACACAGATGATACACATGTCATATAGTCAAGCTAATCTAGCAGAGATGAAGGTGAATTGGTTGCCTACCTACCCGTATCACCGTATTAAGGAAGATATTCGAAAGCGCATACATATAGGCGAGTGGCAGGGATCTTCGCGATTGCCGTCCAGCCGCAATTTGGCGGAGTCCTATCAATCCAGCGTCAATACGATCGAGAAGGCGATTAAGGAGCTGTGCGGGGAAGGACTTCTCACACGGGACAACCGCCGAGGTACCTATCTCGCAGCTGGCGGGCTGAGTTCCGTGTCTCCATCGAGGAGCGGGAGCGGGCTAATCGCTGCATCCGTTATCGGCATCGGCAACCCGTTATGGGGAGCCGCCCTGCGCGGGATCGAGGAAGTGCTGCAGCCTAAAGGGTATCAGCTGATGAGCAGCAGCGATAACAGCAGCCTTGATAAGCTGGAGTCGTTCGTTGCGAGTGCGATTGCAAGGCAAGTGGAGGGGATTATTCTAAGTCCGATCCACGGGGGGCAGGACGAGCTGCGCAGTCGGCAGCTTTACGAGCGGTTATCGGCAAGCGGGATCCCGGTTATTTTCTTAGATCGGCGCGTTTGGGACAGCGATATCCCTTTTGTGACGAGCGATAACGCTTCCGGCGCTTATTCGCTCACGAAGTTGCTGCTTGCCAAGGGGCATCGACGGATTGCGTTCGTACGCAATTCGGATCTCAGCACGTTCTATGAACGGCTGCTTGGCATGAGACAAGCTTTTATTGAAGCGGGCGTTCCTTTTGAAACGGATTACGACTTGTGCATCCCGACCCGGTTCGAGAATTTCGAGTGCGAATTCGAAGGGTTTGTTTCCCGGCTTGCGAATGCGCTGGGTACGATGCGGTATACGGCTGTTTTTGCAGCGAATGATCAGATTGCCGAAGCTGCGCTCGCTGCGCTTGAGCGGCTTGGCCGGCGCGTCCCGGACGAGATGTCCCTTGTTACCTATGATGCGCAGGGGGTGAACGGGAAACTTCGACTGGATATCACAGGTGCGAACCAGCCTTTCTATGATATGGGACGCAGCGCTGCCCTTCAATTAATGCATGCGGCAGAAGGCAAGCAGCCGATCGCGGTTGCCGGACATATTTGCAAAGCGGACATTCATTACGGCAGCTCGGTTAGGGAAGCAAAGATTGAATAACAAGGGTGGTACTTGCTTATGAGCCTCATTCGTCTGTTTCAAGAGAAGAAATATTTGCTGCGCATATTCTTATGGATTACCGGCGTTATTTTGCTAATTGTCGTTTCATTCTCCGCCCTTGTCTATGTGAATGTAGAGAAGAAGGTGTTCAAGAGCGAATACGAGAACAGCCAGAAGGTACTCTCGCAGATGAAATACAACATCGATTATCTCGATACGATGATTCGCAATATTACCCTCTCCACCTATGGCAGCAATGACGTGAAGGCGCTTATGTATTTGAACGATGAGGAAACGTACGAGCATTTGAATGTCATCAATAAACTAAACGCGACGATTGTGGCGAACAATCCGTTCATTCAGTCCATCTACATCTATAACAATCATAAGAAGCTCTATTACTCGACATATGGCGATTTGTATCATAAGGACGCAGAGCTCGATAAGGTGCTGCAAAGCTATACGAACATTCCGGTGCTCCGTGCAATTGTGCGCCGCAGTGCGGAAGCCGATGACCAAGGCGCAGGAGGAGCTGCTGCGAATACGGTATTAAGCTATGTGATGTATGAGACGACGGATCGCGATAACCGCATGGATGGCGCCATCATTCTGAACATTAAGCTGGACTGGCTCGTCGATAACATTCGTGCCATTAACCGGATTGAGGCCGGCGCGCGAAGCGAGCTCTACATCCTGGACAGCGGCAATGGGCTGATGGAGACCGATCCGGGTAATCCGGTGCAAGGCTCAACCTTCGCGAATACGATCAGGCAAGCTTATGTGGACCAGGCGAGCGGCGCAGAAGCCCGGTCTGCGCAGCCGTCGGGTTTCTTCAATCGGAGCATTGGCGGCGAGAAATATATCATCTCCTTTATTCGTCTGGAGAAGACCGGCTGGACGCTGCTGGATGCGAAACCGTACAAAGAGGCATACGCGAACTTGAAGCAGCTGCTGGATACGATTCTGCTCATTACGTTGGCGATCTTTGCCGGCGCGCTGCTGCTGACCTTGTCTGTTTCAAGAGGGATTTACAAGCCGGTCAGAAGGCTGATGGAACAGACCTCCCACGGCGGCTCGGTCACTCCGGGGGCCAAGGATGAATTCTCCTATTTAACCGAGGTGTATCGGAAATCAAGAGAGCAGCTGTACGAGTACCATTTGGAGAAAAACAATAATACCGGCATTATGAAGCTTTATTTCCTCAAGCGATTGCTTGTCGACAGCTTCAGTATGAGCGGCACGGCATTCGGGGAGGCGCTTCATTCCCTCCATCCCGCGTTATCGCAGGAGAAGCCGTTTGTAATCTGCGTGCTGCGTATCGACAACTATAAACTCTTCATGACGAAGAGCTTGGTGGAGCGGGAGCTTCTGCGTTTTGCGATAGCCAATATAACGACGGAGGTCATTAGCCGTTCATTCGCACATCAAACGGTAGACATGAAGGATGATTCATTTACGATCCTGCTCAATATCGATTCTGCCTTGCAGGCTGCCTTAGTCGAGGAGCTGTTGGTGGAAGCACAGCGCTATATTAAGGAACATTACAAAATTTCCTTCTCCGTCGCCATCAGCGAGCCGATTGAGCACTATCAAGCGATCGCGGCGGCGTACAGCCATACGTTCACGAACAGCTCCTATCGTTATGTGCAAGGCCATATGGCAGTCATCACGCAAGCGGAAATCGATGAACAGACGAGCAGTATGGATATGGAGCAGGTGATGGAGCTTACGGGCAAGTTCATCGAGGTCGTCAAGAAAGGCGATCCCGTGCGATCGGAAGAGAAATTCCGCGAGCTGTTCCGGAATATCCGCAAGCTGGAGTACAGCGACATTATGCTTGCCAGCATGCAGGTCGTGCATCATTTGAAGAAGGCTGTGTACGAAATGAACCGCACGCTCAAGGAGCCGATTCATATCCATGCGAAGCTGCTGAACAGGGAGCTGTACGAGGAGGAGACGGCGGAGCAGTTCGAGGAACAGCTGCTCGAAGCGGTTCAGACGATGACTAGTGAGCGCAAATCGGCTGCTGAGCAAGGCAATCAAGTGGCGGCAGATACGATCAAAGCTTTCATCGATTCGAATTATTTTGACTCCTCCCTCTCGGCGACCGATATTTCGGGCATGATGCGGCTCTCCGCTTATAAGCTGAGCAAGATATCGAAGGAGCATTTCGGCATGTCGATACCGGAGTACATCAATCAGGTCCGGTTGACGAAAGCGGTGGAGTGGATGGAGAACTCGAAGCTGAGCATTCAAGAAATTATGCGCCGAGTGGGAATCGAGAATGAAAGCTATTTCTATAAATTGTTCAAAGCGAAGTTTGGCTTGACGCCGCGGGAGTATATTGCCGGACGAGGGAAAGGGTGAAACCATTTCCCCGCTGTCTGTGATGCTGAGAGTAGGGAAATCCTACTCTCAGAGACTAAACCATCACATTTCCCCCGGTATGGGATGCAGAGAGTCGAGAAATCCGTCTCTCAGATCCAATTCCACGTTGGCATGTTGCTGAGAGTAGGGAAATCCTACTCTCGTTGATTAAATCACCCCATTTCCCCCGGAATGGGATGCAGAGAGTCGAGAAATCCGTCTCTCAGATCCAATTCCACGTTGAAATGTTGCTGAGAGTAGGGAAATCCTACTCTCGTTGATTAAATCACCCCATTTCCCCCGGAATGGGATGCAGAGAGTCGAGAAATCCGTCTCTCAGATCCAATCCCACGTTGAAATGTTGCTGAGAGTAGGGAAATCCTACTCCCAGAGATTAACCCACCTCATTTCCCCCGCCGTTGTGGAAGTTGAGATGCAAAAGGCCGCCGATCCCAGTATCGGCGGCCTTTTTTTGTTTTTGTACAGTGGATTTTCGGCGCATTTTAATATGGTACAGTGCTTTTTTGACGCTGCAAAAATGAGCAGTTTCGCCGATGACCCATTGCGCCGTATGCTCAGAATCGTAAACAACGAAATCGCAAAACGGCACAAAGGAGGAGCACATGAGCAGAGGAATCACTTCGGCATTTAGGAAGGAATGGAAGCATTTCACGAAAGGCAGAAGCTTATTAATGATCAGCCTGCCCGCGATCATCGTCGTCTTTATTTTCTATTACCTGCCGCTCTTTGGCATCGTGATCGCATTTAAAGACATCAATTATGCCGACGGCATTTGGGGCAGCGCCTGGTCGGGCTTAAACAATTTTAAGTTCTTCTTTAACTCCCAGGATGCGCTGCGGATCACGCGTAACACGCTCCTGTTGAATGGGGTATTCATCATCGTCGGGACGATCTGCTCCGTTATTGTAGGTCTGTTGATGGCGGAAATGGGCAGAAGGCTCGTGAAAATTTTCCAAACGATCCTGTTCTTCCCTTACTTTCTCTCGTGGGTCGTCGTCGGGTTTGTCACCTACATTCTGCTTAACCCAACCTACGGCGTCATCAATAAGGCAGTGGAGCAATTCCATGGCACGGCCATTGATTGGTATGGCAATCCGTCTTATTGGCCGCTCATTCTGACGCTGACTTACCTGTGGAAGAACGTCGGCTACACCGCGATTATTTTCTTCACCGGATTGCTCGCGATTGATTCGAGTTATTATGAAGCCGCTTCGATCGACGGAGCGTCCCGCTTTCAGCAGATTCGCAACATCTCGATTCCATTAATTACGCCGCTCATCACGATGCTGACCATGTTGAACATCGGCCGTATTTTCTACTCTGACTTCGGCTTGTTCTACTTCATACCGAGGGACGCAGGGATGCTCTACTCGACCACGGATGTGATGGACACGTACGTGTATCGGTCGCTGCGCGTCGTCGGGGATCTCGGAATGGCCTCGGCAGCAAGTTTGTATCAAGCGGTTGTCGGACTCCTCTTAGTGCTGACAACGAATCTGCTCGTTCGAAAATACAGCAAGGACAACGCGTTGTTCTAATGGAGGTGAGCGCAAATGCACGCAGCTAGAGCGGGCAGGCCGGGCGGCAATCATGTACTGATCGTATTGGTTCTGACCCTGCTGTCGATTCTGATTATTTTTCCATTGCTGTACGTGGTATCGGTCTCGCTCTCCTATGACGCAGACATTGCCAGGTACGGTTACCAGCTCATTCCGAAGCGGCTGACGTTTACCGCCTACTCTTATTTGCTTCAGAATCCGAAGCTGCTGCTGCAATCGTATTTCATTACGGTGGTTGTCACGGTGGTCGGAACCGCAATCGCCCTTCTCCTTACGTCCTCGATTGCATACGTCATGACGCGTAAGGATTACAGGTACGGCAAGGCAACGACCTTCTTCGTGTTCTTCACGCTGCTCTTCAATGCGGGACTTGTTCCCTCATACATGATCATGACGAATGTGCTGCATCTGCAGGATACGATCTGGGCTTTGATTCTTCCGTATGGCGTCAGTGCTTGGTTCGCGATGCTGATGAAGGGGTTTATGCAGGGACTGCCGTTTGAAATCATCGAATCCGCGAAGATCGACGGCGCAACGGAGCCGAGCATTTTCGTGCGAATCATTCTTCCGCTATCGAAGCCGGCTCTGGCGACGATCGGGTTGTTCTACGCGCTGGCGTTCTGGAACGATTGGTGGCTGGCCATGCTCTACATTCAGAACGAGAAGCTGATCCCGCTGCAGTTCTTCTTGAACCGCATCATGACCAATATCGAGTTCCTGACTAAGAATGTGCAAGCCGGCATCAGCGTTGATCTGAGCGCGATTCCGACGGAATCATCTCGTATGGCCATTGCGATTCTCGCGGCTGGGCCGATGTTGTTCGCGTTCCCGTTCTTCCAGAAATATTTGGTCAAAGGGTTAACGGTCGGTGCAGTGAAAGGCTAAAAGCTGATGAAGGGTGCAGGCTCGGCTTGAAAAGTTGTACTGGATTATCGGTCCGTTCTCGGATGATAATAAATAGTAATCATAGGAGGGTTATTTCAATGAGAAGAAGAGGGTTCAAGTTCGTTACGGCAACACTGACAGCGGTTCTTTCCGTTAGCATGCTGCTCAGCGGCTGCGGCAACAGTAACACAGAGAACGAGGCGAACTCGTCCGCGAATACCGGAAATACCAAGGCAGAAAACACCGCAGCGGCGAACAATGCGGCGGAGAACACGGGTGCAACGGATGCATCCAAGCTCGATCCCTACGAAATTACATGGTATTTGCCGCAAAGCGTTTTCCCGGATGCAAAGCTCGTCCAGGATGAGATGAGCAAGATTACGCAGGAGAAAATCAATGCGACGCTGAACATTCAGCTTGTCGATTGGGGTACTTATGATCAGAAAATGCAGGCGATTGCCGCTTCCGGTGAGAAAGCCGATCTGATCTTCACCTCCAACTGGACGAATGATTATTTGCAAAATGTGAATAAAGGCGCTTTCCTCGACATTACGGATCTGCTTCCACAGTACGGACCGGACATTCTGAAGCAGGTGCCGGAAGCTGCATGGGATGCGGCCAAAGTGAAAGGCAAGCTTTATGCCATCATCAATACACAAGTACTGGCAAGAACACCGGGCGTCCTAATTAACAAGACGTTCCTCGATAAATATGGCTTTACAGCGGATCAATTCAAAACCCTTCAGGACTTTACACCGTTCTTCGAGAAGGTCAAAGCAGGCGAGCCGGATAAATTCCCGTTCAGCTTGAAAGGCGACACCGATGTCATGGGTAACTACGGCAGCGCGCTTGGCATTGAATATTTCTCGCAGAAAAACCCGGGCGTCGTCTATATCAACGATGACAGCACCAAAGTGGTGAACCTATATGAAACGCCTGAGTTCACGAACTTCTTGAAGCTCATGCATGAATGGTTTGATAAAGGCATCATCCGTAAAGATGCGTCCACATTGAAAGATACGAACTCCGATGAGTTGGCCGGCAAATATGTGACGTCCACATTCACCGTTATCAACCCGGATACAGCGGCTAACCAAGCGGCCAAATTCGGCGGCGGGGATGCGGCGAACGTGGCGGCTGTGGAATTCTCCAAGCCTTATATGAGCACAGGCTCCATCATTGCAACGATGACGGCAATCTCCCGTACGTCCAAGGATCCGGCCAGAGCGATGATGTTCTACAACCTGCTTTATTCCGATCCGCAGCTGTTCAATTTGATGAGCTTCGGTATCGAAGGCAAACATTATACGAAGGTCGAGGATGATCTGATTCAGAAGATCGACAATACCGGCTATTGGATGGATTCCGGCTGGGAGTACGGCAATATGTTCAACTCTTACCGCACGAGCCCGACACAGCCGAAGTGGTTCCCTGCCGGCCCGGACAAGAATGCAGCCGCGATTCCTTCCAAGCTGCTCGGCTTCTCCTTTGACCCGAGCAATGTGAAGAGCGAGCTTGCGCAAACGGCTTCCGTAGTGGATGAATTCTATGCCGGACTCATTACCGGTATTGCTGATCCGGATACGACGCTTACGAAGATGAACGAGAAGCTGAAGAAGGCGGGTTTGGATAAGATTTTGGCGGAGATGCAAACCCAGATCGATGCCTGGAAAGCATCGAAATAATTGATGGAGCCGGCGGTTCTTTCCTGAAGGGAAGGAATCGGCGGCTCTTTATTTTTCTTCGAAACGGAATGCGTAACTTTGCTGACAGCATGGAAAATCCGGCCAACTTTATGGGAAATTTACGCAGTTTAGTGTCGAAATGAGAAGGTGAATGATGAATTTTGTCGAAAATGTTATCGTGCAAATGAAGTGCTTGCTTGGGATGACTACGATTAACGGGGAGGAAACACCATGATTACCACTATCTTTAATCCTGCTATTAAACTGATGAATCGGTTGAACTACGCGCAGAAATTCATCATTATTGGCGTCGTTCTCATCATCCCTGTCGCATTATTGATGTACTTCTACATTTCGGAGAAGAAAGTCGGCATTGAATTTGGCAAGAAGGAGTTAATCGGGAATCAGTACAATGCAGGAATGAAGAACATGCTTCGGATTGCACTGAGCTTACGCGAGCAGACGACTGCCCTGCAATTAGGCGAAATCGGCAGTGAGGCGGCGCTTGCGGAGAGTCAGAACTTGATGACGATGGCGATGAAGCAGCAGCAGACGCTCGAAGACAAATATGGGTCGAAGCTGGGGACGGAAACGAGCTGGAAGAAGCTTCTGGCCGACTGGCAGAATTTCAAGAGCACCTTGCCTAAAGCGGGTGTCTTGGATGACAAGTATAAGCAATATGACGTGCTGGTACAGGATCATTTGGAGTTAATTACGCTGGTAGGCGATCATTCGAATTTGGTCTTGGACCCGGATTTGGATTCCTACTATATCATGGATATTAGCTTAGTGAAGCTTCCGTATATGACCGATTTGCTTAGCTCTTCGGCTGTCATTGCAAACCGGGCAATTTATGACGGTGTGATGTCGCAAGCGACAAAGCGGCGATTGGATCGCAATTTGACTCAAATCGAGAGCAATCTGGCGGAAATCGAGAAAAATTTGCAGACGGTTTACGCCTACAATCCCGGCTTGAGAGAGGATATGAGCCGCGTTGCAACGGAATCGGCAGCCTCTTTCAACAAATTCGTGGAGCAGATGAATGAACGGTTTATGGAGGCGGATCGGGTACCCGTAGGTGCCGGCAGTAAGGACGATCTGAGCGATGAAGCGATTTCGGCGGCTTTCTCCCTGTACGAGACCTCCTCGGCAGTGCTTGATGACTTGCTCCACAAGCGGGTGGACGGATTCACCTCCGAACGGTTGCAGAGCACGCTCTTTATTTCGCTGCTCCTGCTGCTTGCGACGTATCTGACCATCGGATTCTGTATTTCCACACGCAGCTCGCTTCGTCAGTTGGCGGATATTTCAGCTAAGGTGGCTAGAGGGGATTTGACCGTAAACAGTGAGTTTAATTCGAGGGACGAGGTTGGCCAGTTCTCCCGTTCGTTTAACGATATGGTAGCGAGCCTGCGCAGCGTCATTGCACATATGAAGGAGTCAGCGAATTCCGTTTCCGTTGCTTCCATCGATATTACGAAAAGCACGGATGAGATCGCCAGAGGCAGCAACGAACAGGCAAAATCGGCCCAATCGATTAACGAGCTGATGCAGGAGCTGTCGGTTGCAATCGATACCGTTGCCATTAGTGCCGAGGGTGCAGCGAATCTGTGCGGCGATACGCGAAATGTAGCGGAGGAGAGCGATCGAATCGTGCAGCTCTCGATTCAAAGCATGGATGTGCTCAGCGACAAAATGAGCACCTTGCAGGAAGCGTCGTCGAAGATCGGTGAAATTATCGGCGTTATTGATGAAATTGCGCAGCAAACTAATCTGCTCGCCTTGAATGCGGCGATCGAAGCAGCCAGAGCCGGAGAGAACGGTAGAGGGTTCTCCGTTGTGGCGGAGGAAGTTCGCAAGCTGGCCGAGCGCAGCAGCGAGGCAGCGAAGCAAATTACCGGCATTATCGAAGAGATGCAAACCTTCGCCTCGGAGAGCTCGCAAGCGGCGCTCGATTCGGTTCTGTTCGCGAAACAAACCGGCGAGTCCCTGGTGCACATCACGCAGAAAGTAGGCGAGGTCACATCGCAGGTTACCGATATCGCCGCTGCCAGCGAGGAGCAGTCGCGCCAAACAAGAGAAGTGCTGGAAGCCATCGAGAACATCGCGGCAGTCAGCGAAGAAGCTTCGGCCAGCTCCGAGCAGACGGCCATGAGCTCGCAAAGCCTTTCCGGTCTGTCGCAGCAGTTATCCAAGTCGGCGGCGAGGTTTACGGTTTAGGATGGAGAGTGCCAATAAAGTCCCGTGGGGGCTTTATTGGCACTTTTTTATTATGAGGGGGCTGACTGGGGCCGAAATCGTGCCGAAATGAAGCTGAGAGTTCTGAAATCGAACTCTCAGCCATCCAACTAACCTCCTTTCCTGCTGCGTCGGACGCTGAGAGTAGGGAAATCCGACTCTCAACGCCGAAACCGCGCCGAAATGAAGCTGAGAGTCGGGAAAACCGACTGTCAGCGGTCAAACTACCTCCTTTCCTGCTGCATCGGACGCTGAGAGTAGGGAAATCCGTCTCTCAACGCCGAAACCGCGCCGAAATGAAACTGAGAGTAGGAAAAACCGACTCTCACTGGTGTTTCGGCGATGGAGCGAATTCGTTGACGGTGTACCCCCATATGAGCATCTAGTCAACCCCAGAACCCCAGTCCCGTCTCCATGCCGATGGCCACTGCTCCACCGTGCATCCGTCGAAAAGGCAGCATGAAGAGGCTGACCTTTAATCATCGTGGATGATTAAGAGTCAGCCTCTTCATGCTGTTTATCTGTTACTGCCCCATAGGTCCAGCAGCTTTCTGTATGAGATGAATACGGAGTTGACCAGAGGTCACCTCAGACCATTCATCTACTGGAAGCTGCGCTTCGTGCCGTTGGTGAGGACGGGCAAGCATTTGATTTCGCTGGTCATGCTGGAGTGACAGATGGGGCAGCTGGGAAATTCGCCGAATGAGAAATCATTTCGCATCCAGCAGCTGCAGTCTTCGTTACTGCATGTCCAAATGGACGTTTGCTCTTCCGGAATCGGTTCAACCACTTTCTTTGAGAAATGAATAATCAAGCCCTCCTTCATTGTTCATGCCGTAACCTCTTTTAATATGTGACTGTACTGGCAGAAATATACTACTTTTTTCAAGACAATCTGCCTTAGGGGTCAAACGCCAATTTTGTAAGCCAAGCGGACAAGTGACCAAGAGCCTTGCCTGTCATTCGCATATATATGGAGACAGAATACTCGAAAATCAGGGGTGGAGCGCGTGCAGGCGAAGCGAAAAATTTACGCCCAAGCAGCAAGAAAAGGATTCGCCGCTGGATACGGCAATGGCCAGCGGGATGGCGCTTGCGACTTCATTTACAAGCGACTGCATCCGGCCGCAGCATTCCCCAAACGGAATGTCTGTGTGCTGTATATTCCGCAGGGTTTCGAGGCAATCGACCAGGGCATCGTTGAAGCGCTTCGCCAAACTGTGCGCGAGGTGCATGTGGCGGATGCCAAGCACATGGCGGAGCAAGCCTCCTTCATTAGGCCGGATTGGATGCTGGTGCTGAACGGCCTGCATGTGTTCCCGGACGATCATTTGCAACAGGTCGATGCGGTGCGGGCAATGGGCATTCGTACGGCCATTTGGTTCGCGGATGATCCCTATGTGACGGCAGATACGGTGACGATCGCGCCTCATTACGATGTTGTCCTTACGCATGAGCTGAGCACGGTGGAGTTGTACAGAGGACTTGGCTGCGCCGAGGTGGCTTACATGCCGCTGGCTGTCGATCCCAATTGGTTTAAGCCTATGAAAGTGGAGTCGGCACATCGCAGCGATATTTGTTTTATCGGGCAAGCATTCTGGAACCGCGTGGAGCTCTTCGATGCCATCGCTCCCTACTTGAAGAACCGCAAAGTGTTTATTGCAGGCGGCCTATGGGATAGGCTGCGCCACTATAAGCAGCTGCAGAAATTCATCCGCATGGGCTGGCTGCCGGTCGATGAATCGATCCGCTACTACAACGGCGCCAAGATTGTCATTAATTTGCACCGGACTACGGAGCGGGGCAAGGACAATAAGAACGAGCTGAACTTGCCGGGAAGATCCATTAATCCGCGCACGTATGAGATTGCGGCATGCGGGACGCTGCAGCTGACGGATGTACGGGAAGACTTGCCTAACTACTATGTGCCCGGCGTAGAACTCGACACCTTCAGCTCACCGGAGGAGCTGATTATGAAGCTGGACTACTACTTAAAACATGAAGAGCAGCGCAGGCAAATGGCGATACGAGGACTGTACCGGACCTTGAAGGACCATACCTTCGTTCAGCGTTTGCAGCGGGTTGCCGAGGTGTTGACGTGGTGATACGGAGCAGAAGAAGGCAGAGAGGAGTGAATGAAATGGCGACCAAAAGACGAAGACGCCGAATTCGCAAAGGGAAAGTGGCTCGGAGCCTTAGGGGTGAAGCGCGAGGCAGAGTAGACGGGTTCCGGCTTGGCTGGCAGCATGGCCATTGGTACGGTCAATGCGAGTCGGTCTTGCAAAATACGGCACAAACTCAGACCTTCGCGGTCAGACAGGCGCATGTGCTGTTTGTCGCGACCGGCAAAGGTTTTCCTTATTCGCCGCTTGATGAAGCGATTGCGAATGCACTTCGTGCGCAGGTGACCCAACTGACGATCACCGACACCCTGCAGCCGGTAGCAGAAATTGCAATGCGGATCAGACCGGATATTGTCATTGTCCTCGATGGTCTGCAATTCAATGTCGCGCAAGCCGATGCCATGAGGGCAGCCGGCATTCGTACCGCCATTTGGTTCACGGACGATCCGTACTACACGGACATCACCTCAGGCATTGCGCCTCATTATGATGAAATATTCACGCTGGAGCTGGTTTGCGTCGACTATTACCGCCGCTTAGGCTGTCCGAATGTCTATTATTTGCCGCTCGGAGCGGATCCGGCATCATTCAGACCGCGCAATCCCTTGAGGTCGCAGCGTCATGACATTTGCTTCATCGGCTCGGCATATTGGCGGCGCGTTGAGTTTTTTAACGAAGTGACGAAATTTCTTGCTACGAAGGATACGCATATTTCCGGCATCTGGTGGGAGCGGCTAAAGGATTTTCAACTGATGAAGAGCAAGATTGAGCTTGGCCGCTGGATGGGTCCCGATGAAACCGCAAATATGTACAACGGCGCCAAAATCGTCATCAACATGCACCGTGCCCACGATGATGAAACGTTCAACAACAACAGTGCAGGCATCGGCGCGATTTCCCCGAACCCGCGGACCTTCGAGATTTCGGCCTGTGCAGCGCTGCAGCTGACGGATGTGCGCAGCGATCTCGTATCCTTTTATACCCCCGATGTAGACATCGTCACCTACTCTTCGCCGCAAGAGTTGATAGACAAAATTCAATATTATTTGGCGCACGAGGAAGAACGGAAAGCGATCGCCATGCGCGGCATGTACCGGACGATGCGAGAGCATACGTATGGCAAAAGAATTGAGAGGCTGCTTGCGATATTGTTTCCAGGTTAAGAGGGGGACAGCTGTCCATCACAGTAAGCAGCGGAGATAGAATTGACGTTTTTTGTGCGTTTGGAAAGGTCCAAATGTCGTGCCGCGCAAGTAGCCGTCACAATATATTGTACAACTAGGGTTTTGAAAGATGCGATGAAACAGGTGGAGGGGAGTCAACCAATTGAAGCTTAGCAAACCGAAAATGCTAGTATTCTCGCATATTTGCAGCCCTCAATATGTCACAGGCGCTGAGAAACTGCTGCTGTTCATGGTCAGGGAGCTGTTGCCCTCCTTCGCCTGCACGCTCGTCGTTCCCAATGAGGGCATTATTGCCGTAAATGCCCGCAAGCTCGGAATTACGGTCATCGTGCATCAAATTCCGCTGGTCGTGCCTCTGTATCTAGGACTCTCTCATATGACCAATGAGATAGGCGCACACCAACAGGACCCGCTTTGGCTGCAGCTGATCCAGCTCATCCATCATGAACGGCCGAGTATCATCATTGCCAATACGTGCGTTCATCCGATGCCTGCAATCGCCGGCAAGATGCTGGGTATTCCGGTCGTCTGGACGGTGATGGAAGCCATTCGAGAAACGCCTCACACAGCGCTCGCAGCTTCCATAATCGAGCAGTATTCCGACTACATCGTCGGCATCTCTGAGACGACGCTGGCACCGCTTCGAACCCCTGGCATGATTCCCAAATCATCGCTGATTCCGCCTTCCTGGCACCAAAGCGAGCTGAATCCGGAGAGCTGGCAGCAGCATCGGATCAATCGGCGCAGGCAGCTGGCGATTGCGGACGAACAGCGATTGGTCGGCTACATTTCATCGTCGATCTTCGAAGCGAAGGGACTTGAACATTTCATGCAAATGGCTGTCAACTCGGCCGAGCAGCATCCGCATGCGATGTATCTTATCGTGGGCAACCCCGTGGATCAAGGCTATTTTGAAAAATGTATCGGGATTGCCAGAGACCGCGGACTAATGGAGCGATTTCGCTGGATTCGGTTCGAGGAGCAGGTAGAGACGGTGTATCCGGCCATGGATGTACTCGTTGTACCCAGTTTAACGGTGGAAGGCTTCGGCATGACGGCGCTCGAGGGCATGGTGTTCGGAAAGCCGGTCGTCGTGTACGGCTCCGGCGGACTCTCTGAAATAGGCCGAGCTACCGGAAATGAAGCCTATGTTGTGCCGATGGGGGATACGGAAGGGCTGACGCTCCGTGTGTCATCGCTGCTTGCGAATGAAGCCATGATGCAAGCGATCGGCGCACGCAATGCACAAGCCGCACATGAAGTGTACGGGGTTAACGCGTATCGAGACCGGCTGCGCAGGTTTATTGCTACGCTGGCCATTCGCGGATATTACCCGCCAACAGTGCTTAAAGGGAGTGCCCCGACGATCTACAAGTTTGACAATGGCGTTCTCCGGCCTCTTCGATCGGCGCGCTCCTTCCGCAGAGCAGGTCATCGACTGGAAGAGATTCGCGAGGTTCCGGATGTTTACATTGCCGCATGGCCGAAAGGCGCGCCGATTGGCACGGCGTACAGAAGCAGAAGAAAGGGCCGCAAACGGCTGGCCGGCCGAGCCGGGAAGATCGGGCGCCGCCGCAACGGCGTTCGAAAGCAAGGCAGCTTGAAGCGCCGAAGGCAGCCGGGGCGCCAGAGGAACCGGGCAAGAGGAGCTAAGAAGAAACGGTAGCCGCTCGCCCGAAGTTGAACGACGAAGGAGGGACGTTTCATGCGCGTTGTAACGATTTTGGGCACGCGCCCGGAAATTATACGACTGAGTCTTATCATTCAGAAGCTGGATGCGCTGGCCGAGAAGCATGTGCTCGTGCATACAAGACAGAACTTTTCGCCGTCGCTTAGCGATGTGTTCTTTCAGGAAATGGGACTCAGGCAGCCGGACTATCTGTTCACGGAGACACGGCAGACGCTCGGCGGGCAATTGTCCGTCATGTTTGCGGAGGTGGAACGCATTCTGATCGCCCATGAGCCGGATGTGGTGCTGCTGCTTGGCGATACGAACAGCGCACTCTGCGCAATCATCGCGGAACGGATGGGCATTCCGGTTGTACACATGGAAGCGGGCAACCGCTGTTACGATCTGTCGGTTCCAGAGGAGAAGAATCGCCGGATTATCGATGCCATCGCAAGTATTAACATGCCGTACACGTCGTACAGCAAGAACAACTTGCTGAGAGAAGGTTTTCCCAGCAATCGGATCGTGCTGACAGGCAATCCGATCCATGAAGTGATTGAGCACTATAAGCCGCAGATTGATGCCAGCGATGTGCTGGAACGCTTCGGTCTGCAGGCTGGCAGTTACGTGCTCGTGACAGCGCACCGCGCGGAGAACGTCGATGTGCCGGAGCGGCTGACCGGCATATTGGAGGGGCTTAATCGCGTAGCGGAGCGCTTTGACAAGCGTGTTATCTGCAGTGTTCATCCACGGACGAGATCGCGGATCGACAGCGGTTCGGTGAGCGTGGAGATGGATGAGCGGGTCGTGTTCTATGAGCCGCTGGGGTTCTTCGACTTTGTTCGGCTGGAGCAGCATGCCTTCTGCGCCATCACGGACAGCGGTACCGTGCAGGAAGAATGCTGCCTGTTCGGAGTGCCAACCATCACCATCCGGCAGACGACGGAGCGTCCGGAAACCGTTGATTGCGGCAGCAACGTGGTGTGCGGCTTAAAGGCGGAGCGAATCGAAGAGGCTGCGGTCATCATGACTTCGCTGCCTGCGGCCTGGGAGTGTCCGGACGGGTATTTGGCCAAAGATGTGTCGGATAAAGTGGTTAAATTTGTGCTTGGAGGGAAATGGAATGTTTACTAATCAGCGCATACTGGTCACCGGGGGAACAGGGTCCTGGGGCTACGAACTGATCCGCCAGCTGCTGCCTCAGCAGCCCAAACAAATTATTGTGTTTTCCCGTAACGAGTCCAGCCAGGTGGCGATGAGCCGCGCGTTTGAGGATTCGCGTCTGTCCTTCTGCATCGGAGATATTCGGGATAAAGAAGCGTTGATGCGTGCGTGCGAGCGGGTCGATTATGTGTTTCATTTGGCAGCGCTGAAGCATGTGCCCGTTTGTGAGGATCAGCCGTATGAAGCGCTCAAAACGAACGTGATCGGAACGCAGAATGTTATCGAAGCCGCAATCGCAAACGGGGTAAAACGAGTGGTCTACATTTCCACAGACAAGGCGGCGAACCCGTCGAATTTCTACGGAATGACCAAAGCGATTGGCGAGAAGCTGATCGTGTACGCGAATCTGCTGCATTCCAAGACGACATTTGTCTGCGTACGCGGCGGGAATGTACTTGGCACGAACGGAAGCGTTGTGCATCTGTTTATGAATCAGATCAGAGAAAAGGGGCAAGTGCGGATTACGGATATGAACATGACGCGTTTCTTCTTGACGCTGCAGGATGCCATCACGCTGTTGTTCAAAGCATCCGAAGAGAGCATTGGCGGGGAAATCTTCGTGATGACGATGCCAACCTGCCGGATTGTAGACTTGGCTGCCGTACTGATCGAGGATTTGGGTATTCCCGCGACGATGGTGACAACGGGGATTCGGCCAGGGGAGAAAATACATGAGATTCTGCTGACAGACCATGAAAGCACGACTACGGTCGTGTACGATGAAGAGTATTTGGTCATTCTGCCAACGCTTGATATTCCGGGGCTTCGTCAGCATTACAGCAGCTATCCGAGCGTCGATTTCGAGAGCTACAGCTCCAGCCAGTCCTTGCTGACCAAGGAAGAAATTCGTTCCATGCTGAACCGGGGCGGGTTTCTGTCATGAAGCTGCTCATTATCGGAGGAAGCGGCATGGCAGGTCATGTTCTGATTCGGTATTTTGCACAGCTGCATCCTGAAATGGATGTAGTGTACACGACTCGAGCGGCAGAGGAGGGAGCTAACGGGCTGCGCCTTGACGCCTCGGACAGTGAGGCTGTTGCTGCACTTGTGCATACCGTTCAGCCGGATGTTATCGTCAATGCGGTAGGCGTGCTGAATCAGGATGCGGAGCAGCATCCGCTTGCGGCTTATCAGGTGAATGGTTTTTTGCCTCACTGGCTGCGGCATCTGGCGGATCATCTGGACACACCCGCACGCGTCATTCATATTAGCTCGGATTGCGTGTTCAGCGGAATGAGAGGCGGTTATACGGAGCAGGATGTGCCGGACGGCACCTCCGTGTATGGGAGATCCAAGGCGCTCGGCGAAGCGCCTGGCTCCCGCCATCTCACGATTCGGACTTCCATTATTGGGCCTGAGATCAGGCCGAACGGGATCGGACTGCTCAAATGGTTTTTCGAGCAAAAGGGAACCGTCAGCGGCTATGCGAGAGTGTGGTGGAACGGGGTCACCACGCTTGAGCTGGCCAAAGCAGTGGATTATGCCATTGCAAATCCGACGATTGGGGGATTGGTTCATTTGACAGCTGCCGAAACGGTAAGCAAGCTCACGCTGCTGCATTTGATTCAATCCACTTTCCAGGTAAGCGGGATCAAAATCGTACCGGATGACCGGCTGTATATAGACCGGACGCTTGCAGCCACGCGCAGTGATTGGGGTTACCTTGCTCCCGGCTATGTACCGATGCTGGAGGAGCTTGCGAACTGGATGAATGAAGGTTGAGCCGCCCGCGCCTGCTGGTAACAGGGGCCGGCGGCTTCTGCGGCGAGCATGCATGCCGGTACTTCAGCGCGGCGGGCTGGGAGGTGACGGCGGTTGTTCGCCGTCTGCCGCAGCAAGATGCAGAAGAATGGGCGTGGCTGAACGCCGTCCATGCGACTCTGGCTTGTGATCTGGCAGCGCAATCCGAGGTGCTGGCGCTTATTGAGCAAGCCAAACCGGAATATGTGCTGCATTTGGCAGGCGCCAATGCGGTTGGTGCCTCATGGAATGACCCCGCAGCCGTGCTGCAAAGCAATGTGATGGGCACCGTACATGTGCTTGAAGGCGTGCGGCGGGCAGGGGCTCCTTGCCGGGTCGTAGTGGCCGGCTCGATGCTGCGGTTCCCGCTCGTTGCAGCGGGCCAAGGTGGTGCGGAGCGGCCGCAGCCGCAGCACCCGTACAGCTTGAGCAAGACGATGCAGGTGCTGATTGCGCAGAGCTGGACATCGCTCTACGGCATGGAGGTCGTGATCGCCGAGCCGTCGAATCTGATCGGTCCCGGCCGATCCGGCGGCTTGTGCGCACTGCTTGCGCGCTACGCGGCGAAGGCGGAGCAGGCAGCAGCGAGCGGCGCTGCAGCGCCGGCGCCGTTCCGGCTATCATCGCGCAGCGAGCTGCGCGATCTGTTGGATGTGCGCGATGCGATTCGCGCGTATGAGCTGCTGCTGCGCGCCGGAGAGAGCGGCCGCATCTACCCGGTTGCGTCCGGCGTGATGCGCACGCTCGGCGAGATCGCGGATGCCTTCGATGCGCTGGCGCGGCATCCGCTGCAGTGGGAGATTGGCGAGTCGCAAGCCGCCTCGCCGGATCCCGCGAATTGCGAAGGCGTCATCGCCCTTGGCTGGACGCCGCTTATCACGATGGAGCAGTCGCTGCGCGAAACGCTGGAGGCGGCGCGGCAGCGCTGAAGCAGCCGGAGCCGAAGCTTGAACTGAAGCTGAGGCTTAGGCTGGAGCTGGAATACAACATTAGAGAAGAAGCAGCAGGAGGCAGGTAGGATGGGAAACCCGAGGGTGAGTATCGTCATCCCCTTTTATAACGACCCCTATGTGACGGAAGCCATCGAGAGTGCACTCGCGCAGACCTATGACAATATCGAAATTATTGTCGTGGATGACGGCTCAACGAAACATGCAGAGAAGCTGCGTCCGTATGAGGGACGAATTCATTATGCCGGTAAGGTGAACGGCGGCACTGCGAGCGCGCTGAACGCGGGGTTCCGCCTTGCCAGCGGTAAATATGTGGCCTGGCTGAGCTCCGACGACCGCTTCTATCCGGACAAAATCAGACGCCAAGTCGAGGCGATGGAGGAGCAAGAAGCGCTCATCAGTCACACCGGCTTCGACATCATCGACGGCCGCGGCAAGATGACGGAGCTCGACCTCATCCCGCCGGGCTATGAGAAAGGCGCGTTCTATCGCGCGCTTCAAACGAGCAACCCCATCAACGGCTGCACGGTCATGATGAGCAAGGCGCTCTATCGGATTACCGGCCCGTTTCATGAGGGGCTGAAGTATACGCATGATCTGGATTACTGGTACCGCGTGCTGCTGACCGGTATTCCGTTTCTGCTCATCCCGGAACCGCTTAGCGCCTACCGCCGTCACGAGGAAATGGGAACCGTCCGCCACCGTGATGCGATCGCGGTAGAGGTGAAGTCAACGTTCGCCCAATACGAGAAACGTTGGCGCGCGTATATTACGCAGCTCGGCTTCGGCCCTCCTCGGAAGGCGAACACGCCGACCGCGGTCAATCGTACACGGCCGAATCAGAAGCGAAAGTCGGCTCGCGGCTAGAGCGTATCGTCCAGTGGACACTGGCAGATTCACAATCTTAATGAAACTGCCGTGATCCACACTCGTTGTGACTCAGCCGCCGCCGAATGATTCCGCAGCAGATTGGTTTTCACTCTAACGAATCCCAGAGGTCTTATTTGAGCGAAATGAAACGATTTGAAAATCTAACGAATCCTACAGGTCTTATTTCATGTTTTCATGCCTTTATTCGCTCCAATTACCCTCAATAGCGCCTCTACGATTCGTTAGAATAAATTTCGGGCTATATTTCGCTAAATAAGCCCTCTACGATTTGTTAGCGTGTTTAGTCGAAAACAGCGATGAAGCCAAAGTGGTGACGGCCCGTCGGTATTTCAACGGGCTAGTCGCTCCAGCTCGGCGTCGCCGTTCATCCTTCCACGTGTCCGAACCGAGCAAATGTTGCCGTAAATGCAACATTTGCTAGCCAAACAGGGCGTTACCGCCTCTTGCGGGGAGAAATGCTGCATACCGCGCAACATTTCTCCAAGAATGAGGGCCAAATCTAGCAAATGTTGCAGATGCAGCAACATTCTCTTCAGCAGCCCAAAAACAGAGGCAGCGATGAAGTCAGAAGCGTGACTTCCTCGCTGCCTCTGTTTTTTTGTTATAAAGGGAAAGAACTGCTGCCTATTGAAATTAGCCCAATTCTATTCATTGTGATTTCATATCTTATAGCGGTCTTCATTTCATTGGCGATATGCTTCAGTGTGTTTCTGATTTATCGCAAGAGCAAAGCTATATTCTGGTGCCAGTGTATGGTACATGTTGGTGTGACGTTGTGGCTCATTCAGCTGGTAGATCATGCTGGCGCGACAGTTGCGAGGGTTTCGAGTTAATTCTGTGCCAACTAATGTTATAATCACCTAAGACTGACGGAATCAGAAGGGTGATAGTCATGAGCGTAATACGACTGGAAAATGTAACGAAGAAATATGAAGAGACGCTGATCTTTCGCAATATTTATTTTAAAGTCGCGCAAGGAGAACGAATCGGCCTAATTGGGCGTAATGGAGCGGGGAAGTCGACGGTTTTCAAGCTTATTATGGGACAAGAGGAGCCTACATCCGGAAATGTGGAAATAGATCCGCAGGTGCGAATCGGCTACTTCTCGCAATTCTCCGAAATGCACGGCAGCTTGTCCGTTCAACAGGAGCTGGAAAATTGCTTCGAGCAGGTCGCGCTGATCGAGCGCGAGCTGCAGGAGGTCGGGGAGAAGCTTGGTTTTGTCACCGATGATGGCGAAATGGAGCGGCTGCTTGCGAGACAGGCGGAGCTGTTCGAACAAATGGAGCATCTGGACGGCTGGAATGTGTCTGTTGAAATTAACACGGTGCTGACGAAGCTTGGCTTCAACGACAGGTCGCGCCATCAGCCGGTTGATGAACTGTCCGGAGGCTGGCGCAACCGTGCGGCACTTGCCAAGATGCTCATAGAGCAGCCCGATGTCGTATTGCTCGACGAACCGACAAACTACTTGGATATAGAAGGAATTGCGTGGCTGGAACAGTGGTTGTATCGCTTCAAAGGCGCCATGATCCTCATCTCGCATGATCGGCAATTTATCGATAAAGTGGTAACGCGCATGATTGAGATCGAAAACTATCATTTTCAAGAATACGAGGGCAACTACACGGATTATATTCGCAAGAAAAAGATGCGCAAGAAGGAGCTCGACCGGCAGTTCGAGTGGGAGGAAGAGCTGCTCCTGATGGAATCCGAAGCGATCGACAGCCGGGCAAGCCGCAAATCGTCGAAGGACCGCCTCTCCCGTCAGCTTGCTGATAATAAGAAACGGATCGAGCCGCATCCGGTTAACGTGCTGATTACGGATATTTACGAGAAGCTGCGTTTCCCGGACAAGCTGTGCGAAGTGAAAAATATTGGCCAATCCTATGAGGGACGGCAAATTTTCGAGCATGTCAGCTTTGATATACAGAAAGAAGATCGGCTGGTCATCGTTGGTCCTAACGGCAGCGGGAAGTCCACGATGATTAAGGTGCTCACAGGTCAGGAGAAACCTGAATCCGGCGAGGTAACGTGGGAGAAGGGCGTCAGCTACGCGTACTTCAACCGAATGTGGGAAGAACTCGATCCGAAGGATACGGTCAGCCATGCCGTGAACACTTACGGATTGGGCTTGGATGCTCCGCGCAAGAAGGTCAACAAATTCCTCTCGATGCTGCAGTTCTCGGAGATGGATTTAAGCAAGTTCATCGGCAATCTATCCGGCGGACAGAAAGCCCGCGTCGCACTGGCCAAATGCCTACTCTCCGGAGCAGCCGTCATTATCTTGGATGAGCCGACCAACCATCTGGACCTCACGAGCATTCAGGTGATGGAACAGGCATTGATCCATTTCCCGGGGGCGGTCATAACAGTCAGCCATGACCGGTTCTTTATCGATAAGATCGGTACGAAAATGCTGACGTTCAATCCGGCGGCAGGAATCAGCGTGCAGAATCTATAACCATAGGATAGGGCCGGACACTCCATGAAGCGATTCCGGCCTTCAGCTTAAGGGGGGATCGCAACGCAATGGAATTATTCATCTCAACAGCATCGGCTCATGCAGATGACAAAAGCTATGTTAGAAACAATATGTACGCCTTTAACAGAAATCATTTTCCCGAGGAGCTAAGAAGCAGGTATCAAGAGGTGAACGTGTTCTTGAAGGATGCTGACGGTCATATCTATGGCGGCTTAGTCGGTGAGATATGCTGGAATTGGCTGGAGATCCACTACCTGTATGTGGATGAGCAGCTGCGCCATGGCGGCTACGGAACGAAACTGCTTGATGAAGCAGAGCGGATTGCGAGGGAGAAAAAGTGTGATTTCAGCAAACTGGATACACTCAGCTTCCAAGCGCTGGACTTCTATAAGAAACAAGGCTACGAAACCTATGGGGTGATCCCGAATGCCGGCGGCTTCGAGCATTATTATTTAAAGAAGGACTTAAGCTAGCTAATAGCTAAGACCCGACATACAGAAACCAAGAAGACCGGGTACTCCTTAAGAGGAGCGCCCGGTCTTCTTCTTTGTATACAGTGTCACCATCAAGCGGCTATCCCTGGCTCCGCACCAAATCGGCTGCGACATATCAGATCCTGGCGAAATTCAGCGGAAAAGCAACTTGTCCAAACCAAATCGAATATTTACCATATATATACATTATCTACACGAAAGAGGAGGTCGAAATTTGACTGACACAAACAAAATCACAATTAAAGCAAACTCGTTTGAATTAGAGGTTGCTAGATTAACGAACTTAGAACGGACGCGAAGAGGGATACCTGCATTAACGCTGAGCTCCATTCTGTTCACTGCTGCAAGAGCTAAGTCGCAAGATATGAAAAACAATAGATTGCTTAGCCATAACTCGCCCCGATATGGCATGTTCCCGGGGATACTGAAATCTTATAGAATCAATCTAAATGCATATTTAGGAGAGAATATTTATGGCACGGTGAGCGGAGCAACATCTGCGCCACAAAGGGCAGTCGCATGGTGGATGGCCAGCCCAAGGCATAGAGAGGCTATTTTGAGTCGCGATTATACTCATTTAGGTGTCGGCTATGTATCAGGGAATGGGACTTGGTGGACGCAAGAGTTTTGGGGTCCAAATAGAGGATGAATTAACGCTAGAAGTAAGACCGCGCAAGGCGGTCTCTTTTTTTGTCTTCGATAGAAAGTTAATAATTTGCTAATAACATGTTAAAAAATTGCTTAGTCCACTATGGTACCTTTAAGATGCTGGGCTTCAATTGCCCAGATTTCCTCTCGCAGTTTCAAGAAAGCGCTTCAGTTGTACAGTCATCGACATCCAGATTCATCTTGCCTAATCTCTTTGAGATGGAGGTGGTGTGGAGAAGTGTGATCGGCTTTGATGAACGTAACGAAACGTTGGCTTATGAAAACATGTGAAAAGGAGACATGCAGCGATGTTCAGAAGAAAGTTGAGGCAAGGCATCCATGGTGCCATGGCATTTGCGCTCATTGCCGGCGGTTTGCTCGTGAATGAGGGGAAGTCCGAAGCGGCCCCGATTCCCGAAACGGTTGCATACAGCGCTTTTTCCTCCTTTGGTACAACGCAAGGAGCGGGAAATTGGTTCAATATGAAGAAGACAGGAAGCACGTATTCCTATCTCAGCGTCTATGATGCGACGGCCCCGGCCAAGTGGAAGGAAACTTCCGGTTATCCGTATGTAAGGGATTCCTTCTTTCACCCGGAGAACACCTATGATGCGGTGAAGAAATGGGTTGCGCCGCAGGCAGGCAACGTTGATATTACGGGCAATGTGCTCAAAGTGAATGCCAGCAGTAACGGCGTTGTCGCTAAGATTTTCAAGAATACGACGCAGCTCTGGAGCGCTACTGTGACGCCGTCAGCCGATGTCACGCCAAGCGGGGTATCGAATATTCATGTCGAGGCTGGGGATGCGCTGTATTTTGTCATCAATGCGAATGGCAATATGAACTTTGATGAAACGAATTGGTCGCCGGTCGTGACGATGACAACGGCCATAAAGATCGAGGCGGAGAGCTATAATTCGATGTCCGGGGTAACGGCGGCAACAACGACGGATACCGGAGGCGGCCAGCAGGTTGGCGGCTTTGATACGAACGATTATATGGTGTATAACAATGTGAATTTAAGCGGCGGCTACAAGACGCTTGAAGCCCGCGTTGCGGCAATAGCGACGGGCAATAAGTTCGAGGTTCGTCTCGACAGCCTGACGGGTCCGGTAATCAGCACATTTACAGTGGCCAATACGGACAGCTGGAATACGTTCGAGACGCAAACCTGGCCGATCACGGGCTCAGCAACGGGCACGCATAATCTATACGTGAAAGGGGTTTCGGGCTCCGGCATCGCGAATATCAATTGGATCCGGTTGACGAACAACAATTCGCGCGGTGCAACGATGCCTTTTACAACCTACGAGGCGGAAAACGGCACACTTGGCGGCGGCGCGACAACGAATAATGATGCGACGATGAAGAAGGAAGCCGCTTCCGGCAAAAGCTATGTGCACCTCGATGCAACGGGCGAGTCTGTCCAGTGGACGAATGTTCGCGATGCGAATCGGATGATCTTGCGGTACAGCATTCCGCAGAATACGAGCGGGACGCTGGCTCTCTATGTCAACGGCGTGAAACGTCAAGACTTATCGCTCACCTCTACGTTCAATTATGATACGGCGCCGGGAAATTCGTATGTACGAAGCTTTGACGATAAGGATTTTACGATTGATATCAATGCCGGGGATACGATCAAGCTGCAAAAGGATTCCGGCAACGGCCTCGCTTGGTACGGGATCGATCTGATTGATCTGGAGACGGCGGCGGCTCCGATTGCGATGCCGGCGAATTATATCTCCGTCAAATCGGCGCCATACAATGCGGCCGGCAATGGGATCGCGGATGATACGGCAGCCATACAAAGCGCGGTTAACGCCGCAGCTTCGGCTGGCAAGAACGTTTGGTTCCCTCCCGGAACCTATAACCAAAGCGATAAAATCGTTGTTCCGTCAGGCGTAAGCTTGAAGGGTGCCGGCATCTGGTATTCCCATTTGCATAGCACGGTTACCAATGGAATTTGGGGCGGCGAGGTAGGATTCACGCTTAACAATAATACGACGATCTCCGATCTTCGTATCAGCAGCGTGGATACGCAGCGGGATGCGCATTATGGCATTATCGTGCTCACTAATCCGGGTACGGGTTCTAACAATGTGCTGCAAAATCTGTGGGCAGAGCATATGGGCTGCTTGGAGGGCTGGACGGATTGGTCGAACTCGACCATTCAGAATGTACGGCTTTACAATACGTACTTCGACGGGATCCATTGGGGCGATGACGGGAACGCGGGTAACATCGCGCAGAACAACTTCATGCGTGGACTTGGCGATGATGGAGTTGCGCAGGTGAACCTGATGAACTTCCCGGGCGTCGCAAACAACAACATCGCGCAGTTCAACACGATTATCGCCAGCTACTGGGGACGCGGTATGTCCGACGTTGGCGGCAACAGCTTGATCTATCGCGATAACTACATCGACAGCACGTTCAACGCAGGCATGATCGTCACGACGGAGCCGGTTGAACCGACGAAACCTTCGTATACGATCAACGGCCTCAAATTCCAACGGAATACGATTAACAAAGCGGGTCATACCGGCCACAACCATGCAGGGATTCAGTTCTGGCTCTACGTGAACCCGATGCTTAATGTGCGAATCGAGCTCAACAATATAACCAATGGTGAGACCGAAGGCATTCATATCGACAACACGTCCTATGGGGACAGCGGCGGTCGAACGCAATTCAACTTCAACGTTGCTTCCGGCAATGCGCTGGCGAACTACACGAACGCAAATCCGTTGGTCGTGCCGGTGTTAAACGGGAATACAGGGTTCTAGCAATCCGAGGACATTGCAATGATATGTAAAGCGAAGGCAGTCGATCAACACCGATCGACTGCCTTTCCTTTGCCGTTGACTATCCGAAATAAGCGGAAGCGTTCAAGTTCTCCGGACCGACGCGAGCGATTCCTTCCGAGCGAGCGATTGCGAATAACGTGTAGGGTTGCAGCCCTGATACAGGAGCAGGAATATTATAATCGGAAGCAGAGAATCCAACCGTGTGTAGGCCGGAATCGAACGAGTGCTGGGATTTGTAGATAAGCGAATCGTCGATCGTAAGACCTCGTACCATGTAAAGCTCCAGCAGGAACCCTTGCGGAAAATCCGTTGGAAGCGCGACGCCTGCCATCCCCGTCAATTGAACCCGGATAATTCCCGGGGTATTGTGTGGAATATTCAGCCCTACCTGCCCAACGATGACGGGGGTATCGAGCGGGAAAGTATCAAACTCCGTGAGAACGACGGGAATATTGCTGGATGTTCGTGCATCGATAAGTTGTCCCACAGTATCACCTATTCCTTTTATACTAAACTATGCGGCATTGCTAGAAAAGGGTCGGGACGCATGCCTGCAGGAGCGTTAAAAGGATTCATTTTATCGTTGCTCGAATATCGTTGCTCGAATATAGTTGAGATGATTATGGCGGTGATAGAATCGTAATCCTCAGAAAAGGCGGGTAACCAAACCTATGGACGACATTCGCTTCCCAATCGGACCGTTTCAAGCGGCGCCGATTGCTACGCATGAAGAACGAGCAGCCCTCATCAAGGAGATTCCCAATATTGCCAAGGCATTGAGGAAGCTGGTTCGAAGCCTCGGCTCGGAACAACTGGACATTCCATACCGCGAAGACGGCTGGTCCGCAAGGCAAATCGTGCATCATCTGGCAGACAACGATATGAATGCATATTTGAGGTTCAAGCGCGCACTAACGGAGGAAGAGCCGCTCGGCGCGACGTATCGGGAGGATTTATGGGCGGAGCTGCATGATTATAGAGAGGTGCCGATTGAGGATGCGCTAGATTTACTGGAGTTGCTGCATCGGCGGTTTATGACGTTGCTCCAAGGATTGAAACCAGAGCAATTCAGCAGAAAACTACGCACGCTGGCGCTTGGGAGCATCACGCTGGATACAGCGCTGCAGCGGTTTGTTTGGCATAACCGCCATCATGCGGCGCAGATCGAATCGCTGTGGTTCCGCTTGAGCTGGAGCGGGTCAGCCGCGATCTGTTTCAACGCATCCGGCGAGCTACTCATGGTGATGCAAGGGAAGCCGCACGAGGAGAAAAGATGGTCTGTGCCGTCAGGAGGACGGGAAACGAACGAATCTTATGAGGACTGCTGCATCCGCGAGGTTTTCGAGGAGACTGGCTATCGCATTCAATTGGGGGCACAACTCCTATTGAAACACGATAGAATCGCCTATTTCCGTGGTGAGATAGTTGGAGGCGATCGGTGTATCCAAGATCCCGACGGACTGATCTATGATATCGCTTGGAAGTCGGCAGATGAGATCAGGGAGCTGGCGTTGTCTTTTGAAGAAGATCGCGAGCTGCTTATTCGATTCATAGAGGAACGCAGCGATGCAGGAAACGAGACCTAGAAACGGACTACCCTAATATTAGGTAAATAGAATGGGAGTACACTGCGAAAACCGGGATATTTTGTTGCCGCTTTCATTCGTGTAAGGTATGCTGATAGTGGGTTGAATGCTAGCAAATGAGGGTGGAATCCTATGCCATTTTGGCAATCCGTTCGTTTCAAGATCGTATTCGGCTTTCTCCTCATGACCGCACCGATGGTGCTCTTCCTTGTCTACAATAATATCTATGCGACAAAAGTCGTGCGTGATCAAATCTCGCTGCACTACAATAATTTGATGGAGCAGCAGGTGCAAAATAACGACGCGATCCTGCAGGAAACGATGCGCTATTTGTATCGCATGCAGGGCGACCCCAACATTCAATCGCTGCAGGAGCTGTCTCTGGCCGAAGAAGACTCGGACTATACGATGGTGAAGATGGAGCTGACGAGACGGTTCCTGCTCGATACCGGCTACTACAATAAAGTGGACACGTTCTTCGTTTATTCTCGGAAGGACGACGATATGTTCTTCGCTACGCAATACAGCTTCCATTTCGCGGAAGTGCAGTCCGCCCTGCAGGACTATACCACGAAACTAGCCTCCAAGGATTTACCGGAAGAGACGCAGCGCTGGGAGCGTTTCTCCATTCCGAACGACACCAATTATCTCATCAAAACCGTCGATCTGGGCTCGGGCGTTTACATTGGCGCACTTGTGCAGGTCGATCGATTAAATGAGGTCTTAAGCAAATTTGACGTTGGACCCGACGGCGCCGCGTTCGTCGTCGATCCGGCGGGCAACCCTTTAACGAACTCCCCGTTGCCTGTAGTAAAGGAATCCATCGTGCAGATGGATATTGTGGAGATGACCAAGCAAAACAGAACGACTTGGAATCAGAATCATTTTCTCGTCATCACGCAGCCTTCGGCCATATCGGATATCCACTACATGATCGTAATTCCGGAAACGTATATTTTGAAAAACCTCCCCTATTTCCAAAAGATGCTCTATATCTGGATTCCGCTAACCGTGGCCATCGTCTTATCCTTCTATTTGCTATTCCTCCAGCGCGTCATGTTTAAGCCGCTCGTTGCGCTCGTACGGGGCATGCGGAAGCTGGGTCAAGGCCAGTTCAACGTAAGGATGCCGGTTAACACCGATAACAGTGAATTCGCCTTTATGTCAGGGACATTCAACCAGATGGCCGAGCAAATCGAGAAGCTTAAGATTGACGTCTACGAGGAGCAGATTCGTGTCCAGAAGGCGGAGTACAAGCATCTGCAGATCCAGATTAATCCTCATTTCTACATGAACAGCTTGAACATTATTTATAATTTGGCCGCTTTGAAGGATTACAAGCTGGTTCAGAAAATGAGCCTGCACCTAGCGGACTACTTCCGTTTCGTCATGCTCGGCCATCGCGCCGTAGTTTCGCTTGAAGATGAGATTCGGCATATCGAGCATTATCTGGAGATCCAGAAAATCCGCTATGTGGCGAAGCTGGAATACGAAATCCAAATGATTCCGGAGCATGCGCCGGTGCCGATTGCGCCTTTATTGCTGCAGCCTTTTGTCGAGAACTCGGTCATTCACGGGTTTAATAAGAAGGTTCAAGACGGCATGCCTTTCCGCATCGGCATTTACTCGGAGCAGGATGAAGAGGACGCGGGCAGATTTATTAAACTAACTATCATTGACAATGGTCCGGGGTTTCCGGAAGCCGTTCTCGAGGGGCTGCAAACCGGCGTTGAGCTAGAAGGCTCCGGCGAGCATCACTTGGGAATCTGGAACATTCTGCGCCGCTTCCGAATGTTATACGGCCATGAAGGCGGCATTACATTCATGAACGGGAAGCCCGGAGGGGCTATCGTGCAAATGCGTCTCCCCCTAGAGAGGCCTAATACGTTCGAAGGCCATGAATAACGGTCAGACTTACGAAGGAGGGCGAAAATAATGGTCAGCATGCTTGTTGTGGATGATGAAATCTATGCGCTGAAAGGAATCGCACAAGGGATCGACTGGAGTGACTTGCCTATCCAGTCCATATGGGAAGCAGAGGATGTGTTTCAATCCATTCGGGTGCTGGAGGAGCATCCCGTGGATTTGGTGATATCCGATATCGAAATGCCCGGGATGAATGGACTGGAGCTTCTCCGCTGGATTCGGGACAACAAGCCGCAGACGCTGACGATATTCCTCACGGGACATGCCAGATTCGATTATGCGCAGGAGGCCATGCATAACGGCTGCTTTGACTACATCTTGAAGCCGGTCGATCACGATGATCTGAAGTCGATTGTGAAACGGGCGATCACCGAGATCGGGATGCGAAGAGAGAGACAGCAAATCGAACAATTGGTGGATGCGAACCGCAGACAGTGGACGAGCCAGCTTCCGATATTGGTGGAGCGCTTCTGGCAAGAGCTGCTGGCAGGCCGAGTGAGGCTGTCCCCGGAGCGGCTCCATCGGCAAATGGAATCCTATCAAATCCCGCTGACTGCAAGCAGCAAGGTTCTGCCGGTCCTGCTCAGCATCGAGCAATGGGACATTGAGCTGGATGCGCGGGATGAGAGCATCATGGAGTATGCGCTGCGCAAATCTGCCGCGGAGATCATCTTAGGGAACTGGCCGGGCACGGTGCTGCAGGACCGAAACGAACTCAATATGGCCCTTCTCTATTTGGACGAAAGCGAAATCGCCGATCGCGATCTGTTGCTTCGGCGATGCGCCGAGTACGTGCAGGCATGCCAGATCTATTTTCACTGCAGAGTTTCCTGTTATGTGGGAGAGGCGGCAGCTATCGGCGGACTGGCAGGCGCGCTTGAACGGTTGCAGCACTTGGAACGAGCCAATGTATCCGCGCCCCAATCCGTGCAGGATGCGGCAACACAAGCGGGAATTGAAACTGTCGGTACGGATACGGGGATTCCCATTCCTTCTTTCACCGATTGGGGGGCACTCCTCGATAATGGCGGACATGAACAGCTCGTCATCCAATTGGAAGAGACGTTAAAGCGCTGGCAGGTTGAGCAAGCAAGCCGCGAAGCGCTGGAGCTGTTTCACTATGGGTTCCTGAACATGCTGTATCGCGCAGCTTATCTCAAAGGGTTCTCGATCTACGATGTGTATACGGTTCAAGAACTGAAGGACATTCAAGCCGCGCGGAATTCGCAGCAGCTGATGATATGGGCCGGGAGAATGGTAACCAAGATGGGACAAGCGCTGGCAGAGCGTCCTCGCGATGCATCAGCCGTCATTGCGAAGGTGAAGGCATTCATTCAAGAGCATGTCCATACCGAACTGACGCGTGACGGCATCGCCGCGCATGTCTATCGCAATCCGGCTTATTTGTCACGCTTGTTCCGCAAGGAGACGGGGCTCTCCCTGTCGGACTATATGACGGAGCTGCGCATCGAACGAGCGAAGCATTTCCTGGTCGAGACGAATGATAAAGTCAGCAATATCGCAGAGGAAGTCGGCTATGTACACTTTTCTTATTTTGCCAAGCTGTTCAAGAAGATGACCGGATTATCCCCTCAAGATTATCGCAAGAAGCATCAAAACCTCCGCTAGTTCCCCACCTCGCCATTCTATTCCCCAAATGTCACTTGAGTGCTATGTGCGTCATCTCAGTAGATAGATGGAGTCGGTTCCCAACCTTTACAATGAATGTACAAGAGAACGAAAGGATGGTTATGGGGATGACTCCTTCAACGGAAGCCGCGGAAGTCGTAGCGAAGGCGAAGGCGCCTAAAACACGATCCAAGCAAAATATTGGCTACTGGAAAAGATTCGGAGCCTTCTATATTATGATGGCTCCCGCGCTGCTCGTGCTGTTGATGAACAATTACCTTCCGATGATCGGCTCTTTAATCGCTTTTAAACAAATCGAGTATACGTCGACCAGCTTCATTCGAAGTTTTCTGGAGAGCAAGTGGGTAGGGTGGGAGAACTTCAATTATCTGTTTAGTACGACCGATGCTTGGACGATCACCCGAAACACCCTTGCCTATAACGCGGTCTTTATCGTCTTGAACCTGGTAATCGGCGTTACGCTCGCTCTCCTCTTTAACGCCATGCGAAACCGAAGGTTGGCGAAGCTCCACCAAACGGCGATGTTTCTGCCTTATTTTCTGTCGATGGTTGTTATTTCCTATCTTGTATACGCTTTCTTAAATCCGGATATCGGGATCTTTAACAAAATCGTGCTTCCTGCGCTTGGGATTGAGCCAATCGATTGGTATACGGAGTCCAAGTGGTGGCCGTTCATTCTGCCCATCATTAATACTTGGAAAGGGATCGGTTATTATGCGGTCATCTTCCTCGCGGCCATTATAGGGATCGACAACGAGTATTATGAAGCGGCGACGATCGATGGGGCTTCCAGATGGCGCCAAATTTTCAGTATTACGCTGCCGCTGATCCGGCCGGTCATTATCATCCTTACCTTTCTCCAGATCGGTCGTATTTTCTACTCGGATTTCGGGTTGTTCTTCCAAGTTACTCGGAATTCAGGCATTCTCTACGACACGACGCTCGTCATTGATACTTACGTGTATCAAGGCTTTATCGTAAGCGGGGATATCGGGATGTCCTCTGCGGCGGGCTTGTACCAAGCAGTGGTCGGATTCGTACTGGTGCTGCTATCAAATCTGGTCATTCGTCGGATCAGCAGAGACGATGCCTTGTTCTAAGGAGGATTCATACGCATGGCGATGACGATGGTGACCAAACGGAAAAAGGGACTTCATGAAATATCCAACCTTTCGAATTTCTTTATCAACGGATTCTTCTGGATTTACACGCTGTTATGCGTGCTGCCGCTTCTGCTCGTCATTGCCGTTTCCTTCTCCGACGAGAACCTGGTTCTCGTTAACGGCTATAAGTTCTGGCCGGAGAAGTTCAGTGCATCCGCCTATGATTTTCTGCTGAGCGATTGGCAGAGCATCGTAAGATCGTATGGCACTTCGTTATTCGTTACGGTGGTCGGCACATTAATTGCGCTCACGATGATGTCGCTGTTCGCGTATCCGATTTCCAGACCGGACTTCAAGCATAGAAAAGTATTTTCCTTCATCATGTTCTTCACGCTGCTCTTCAATAGCGGATTGGTGCCTTTCTATTTACTGTACGCACAAGGGCTTCACATGCGGGATAACATCTGGGCGCTCATGATTCCGATGTTCGTTCAGCCGTTCTTCGTACTCGTGCTGCGCACCTTCTTTACGAACTCAGTTCCGCCTGCCCTGCTCGAATCAGCGAAGATTGACGGTTCAGGCGAATGGCGGATTTTCGCTCAAATCGTGCTCCCGCTCTCCTTGCCTGTATTGGCGACGGTTGGTTTGTTCTGTACGCTGAGCTATTGGAATGATTGGTTCCTTAGCTTATTGTTCATCAATCATGACACGTTGTACACGATTCAGTTCCGTATGTATCAGGCGCTGCTTGATATCACCTTCTTGAGTGCCAACTCGTCGGCGTACTCGGCGATTTTGGCTCAGAATCCGGATTACCAATTGCCCACAGAAACGGTGACGATGGCGATGGCGGTTGTCGGTATCGGTCCGATCGTGTTTGCTTACCCGTTCTTCCAGCGTTACTTCATCAAGGGATTGACCGTTGGTGCGATTAAGGGTTGAGGGAATGGAAGCAGGCGAGACGGCGGGCCGAGATGAAAACAGAGGTGCAGGCAGCAGACAGGCGGTTCTATTATTTTGGCTCGTTCCGGTTCAACCGGTTGAGTATACAGCGCACATCATCTTATAAAGGGAGGCACTACCGCATGTTCAAAGAAAAAAGCAAGCTGGGAAAAAGCATCTCTCTGATTTTGGGCGGAAGCCTTGTTTTATCCGTGGTACCGGTTGCCAGCGCCGCTGGTAGCAGCACGCTGGCACCTTACAAGCTTACCTTGTATTATCCGGGTTCCCCTGCCAAGGATGAAGCTCAGATCGAAGCAAAAATGAGCAGGTATCTGACTGGCAAAATCAATGCGACGATTGACCTCATTCCGATCGACTGGGGCCAATGGGACAGCAAGATGAACCTGCTGAAAGCAAGCCGCGAGCCGATGGACGTCATCTTCACGGCACAATGGAACGGCCATGCTAACGATGTGGCGAAGAAAGTGTTCCTTGCGCTCGACGATGCGAAAGGCCCGGCCGGCAATTTGCTTAGCAAATACGGAAAAGACATCACGAAGTCGCTCGATCCGGCATTCCTGGCAGGAGCCAAAGTGAACGGGCATAACTACGGCGTGCCGACTAACAAAGAGTTGGCCGCGCAAGGCGGCGTTATCTACCGCAAAGATATTGCCAGCAAGCTCGGCTTGACCGCTCAGCTGAATGCAGTGAAAACGGTAAATGACCTTGCTCCGATCTTGGCTAAAGTGAAAGCGAAAATGCCAAGCATGACGCCGCTGTTCCTGCGTGACGGCGAAACCTTCAACTCGCACTATTTCATTCAGCAGGATTACCTTGGCGATACGACGATTGAAGGTCTGATTCGCAAAGACGGCACGAGCACGAAGGTTATTACGCGCTTCGACGATAAGAAGTATATGGATCAATTGAGCGTGACCCGCAGCTTCTACAAGAAAGGCTACATCAACAGAGATGCGGCAACGACGCAATTGTCCGGGCAGGATGCGTTGAAGAAGGGCAATGTGTTCATGATCGTTGCTTCCTTGAAGCCGGGCAAAGATGCTGAGATGGCGATTGCAGCGAATTTGGCTGGTAAACTGCAGCAGATTAACATGACGGAGCGCACCGTATCGACGGGCGAAACCGCGGGCTCCATGCTGGGGATTTCCACTACTTCCAAGGATCCGGCACGCGCAATGATGTTCATCAACCTGCTCCACTCCGACAAATACTTGAATAACCTGCTTAACTTCGGTATTCAAGGCGAGCATTACGAGAAAGTATCGACCGAAATCATTAAGCCAGGTCCGAATGCAGCGAACTACAATCCGGGTGCGACTTGGATGTTCGGTAACCAATTCTTGAACTATGTTTGGAATACGGAAGCTCCGGACAAATGGGCACAGTTCAAAAAGTTCAACAAAGGCGCGAAACTGTCGCCGGCGCTAGGATTCACCTTTAATGCACAGCCGGTGAAATCGCAAGTAGCGGCCCTCGTTACCGTACGCAGCAAATACATCGCCGGTCTGGAAACAGGCGCAATCGACCCTTCCAAAGCGGCCGAGTTTCAGAAGAAAGAGAAAGCGAACGGGCTCGATAAAGTGCTCAAAGAGAAGCAAAAGCAATTGAACGCATTCCTTGCTGCGAAGTAATGTAGCAGGCGGAGTTGCTGGATTTGGAAACCCGCTGGGCCCTTCGGCCTGGCGGGTTTTCTTGTTGGGCAGGCATTAAGCGGATATGCCGCTTACAGCCTGCAGCCGAGGTCGATTGTTGCACCATAAGCGGATATATCGCTTAAGAAGTGGAACAACCGCCGAACCCCCCAGTAAACTCGTCTTTTCGGGGTGCTAAGAGTTCGAATATGAAACTCTCAGCACCGGGCGTTGGAGGAAATGAGGAGATTGGTTAGTTGATAGTACGATTTTGGAACTTTCAGCATCACATTTGCGCGTTTTCGCGTCTGAGAGTTCGAATATGAAACTCTCATCCCCAGGCGCAGGCGGAATGAGGGAGAAGGTTAGTTGAGAGTGCGATTTTCGATCTCTCAGCATCAATATTACGCGTTTCCGCGTCTGAGAGTTCGAATATGAAACTCTCAGCCTGAAACTCTCAGCCCCGGTTGTCGGTGGAAATGAGTGAGGCGGTTAGTTGAAAGTAGGCTTTTCCGACTCTCAGGCACCGCACGCAGGCAGAAATGGTAGTGGAGGATGGCCGAGAGTCGGTTTTCCCGACTCTCGGCTCCGTATATGAGTGTTTTCGCGGGTGAGAGTAGGCTTTTCCGACTCTCAGCATCACACGCAAGCGGAAATGGTAGAGGAGGAGAGGCGAGAGTCGGATTTCACCACTCTCGGCTCCATATATGAGTGTTTTCGCGGGTGAGAGTAGGCTTTTCCGACTCTCAGGCACTGCGCGCACACGCAACCATGGGAAACAGCCGAGGAGTCGCAACAAAAAAAAGGCCAGAGAACACGAAGCAGTGCTTCTGTTCAGTGGCCTTCTCTACAAAGAGCACTAAGTCGATCCGGCTGAAGCGATGCCGTTGAAGACGGCAGGGCCGATCAGGACGAGATCGAAGAAACCGTCTCTTGCAATAAACAGCGTGTAACGGATCTGTCCGGTTAACACATCGGCCGCAGGTGGGAAGTCGGCGGCAGTGATGCTGATTGGAAACAAAGCGCTCCAGAAGTGGATGTTAAATTGCTCACTTAGAATGGTGACGCCTGTTCCCGGAGTGCCATCGCCGCCTCGTTCGACGAAGAGAGAAACAACGGTTGGTTCCAGTGGGAGCTCCAATGTCGGCTCCACGGATGGCGCAAAATCAATAACAGCTGTTCCGGTCAAGGAAACGCGGACATTGTTCGTATTCAAGGGGACTGCAGCTCCAACTTGCAAGCCGATGTCTCCGATCAAGATTGCCAAATTGTCTAACGGCTCGTCTCCCCCAAAGTCGTTACGATGGATGGAAATACGAGAATCCAGAAATTGATTGGGCATATAATCACCTCCATTCAATACTATCATTCTATGAATATGCGGCAAAAATGGACTAGTCTCTGGCACATTTATTACGTTCGCAGGTCCTAACTTTCGCGGGAACTGGGAATGCCAGGAAGGGATTCCAAACGATCGTGCAGAAGAAGGGATTGAAGCGATAAACCCGATGAGAAGCGAAAAGGAGAGTTACAATGGTTGGAGCGATTATATTATGGATCATTATGATAGCCTTTTTATTTTTCATCCTACACGCGGTCATTCAGTCCGCACTGGATTCGTCGAACATGGCGAAGAACATTCAGGATATTCGAGACTACTTATATGATACGAAAAGAGAAGGGAGAACAGACAAGCGCGCTGTTGCCGAGCAGCTTCTATCGACTCAGCCGGGCGCACCGCAAGACCTTTACGAGGAATGCCCCGCCTGCGGCGAGAAGATCATCCAGCATGAGCCGGAATGTCCAAGCTGCGGCTTGAGACTGAAGGATTAACGGCTAATCATCATCCCGTGGAAGGAGCAAACGACATGAACAAAGTACTGTTAACCGGCTTTGATCCGTTCGGAGGAGAAACGATCAATCCAGCTTGGGAAGTGGTCAGCCGCGTTCACCGACGCAAGACTTTTCCCGAACTCCAAGTGGAGGCCAGACAGATTCCGACGGTGTTCACCACATCCATAGAAGTGCTAAGGCAGGCGATCCTAGAGGTGCAGCCGGATGTGGTCATCTGTGTCGGGCAAGCCGGCGGCCGCAGCGACATCGCATTAGAGCGCGTGGCGATTAACTTGAACGATGCCCGTATCCCGGATAATGAGGGAAACCAGCCAATAGATGAGCCGATCTCCGAACAGGGTCCGGCAGCGTATTGGACCTCTCTGCCGATTAAGAGCATTACCGCGCGACTGCGAAAAGGAGGCATTCCGGCCTCTTTATCCCAAACCGCGGGGACATTTGTATGCAATCATCTCTTCTATGGGCTTCAGCATATGATCGCGACGGAATTTCCGGGGATAAGAGGCGGCTTCATTCATATACCATACCTACCCATACAAACCGCACAGAAACCACAGATACCGAGCATGAGCCTGGAAACCATGGTAGAAGCGATCGAAATCGCCGTGATTGCCAGCGTTCAGCATGATCGCGATATTATCGCTTCCGAGGGTCAGCTGCACTGACGAAATGATCAAGATTTCTATAGCAAAATCGAAAAATCGGTCGTTTTTTTATATTGTTCACTTATGATCAAAATTCTAGAATACAGACGAAAGGGAAGAACAACGTACGGAGAAAGGCAGCAGTCTACTTCCCGGTTGCAGGAAGCTGAGCTGGCGATTGATGAGCCGAGCCGCTACAGCTTCTATTGGTTAAATCCTCGTACGGGTGAGCGATCGAAGCCGGCGAGCTGCGATACGTTTTATTTTGCAACGCCTGCTGTGGATGCGGAGAATACGAGTGATGAGCACGAATGTGATTGGGTGCTGTGTTTGAAGAAGCAAGTCTAACAACGGGGGAGCGCGAGTTATGGTAAGTCAGGCAAGGGATATAGCAATTTTGCGGTACGGCTCTGCCGAACCGCTGCCGGAGCGGCGGCTGCTCAAGGCAGGTCCGCTGACCGCTGTGCTGGAAGAAGGCGGACTGCGTTATATTCGCTATGGTGAGCAGGAAGTCGTGCGCGGCATCTATGCCGCTGTCCGGGATCAGAATTGGGGGACGATTAAGCCGGTTTTTCGGGAGTTTCATGTGGTTACGGATCGCATCCATGAGTTTGAGGTGCGTTTCGTGGCAGAGCATCGGCAGGGCGAGATCGATTTTGTATGGGAGGGGGCCATCACCGGCTCGGAGGATGGAACCATTCGCTTTACGTTCGACGGTGAGGCGCGTTCGAATTTCTTGCGCAACCGGATTGGCTTCTGTATCTTGCATCCTTCCGACCTGGCGGGCTGTAAGGTGGAGGTAGAGACGGAAGATGGGACGGGGACGCGAACCATTTCAGGCGTGTTCCCGGAGCGGATTTCGCCGCACCAGCCATTCCTCGGCATGACGGCGATTCGCCATGAGCTAACGCCGAAGCTGGTCGCAGAGCTGCAATTTAGCGGCGATTTGTTCGAAATGGAGGATCAGCGCAATTGGACGGATGCTTCATACAAAACATACTGCACACCGCTTAGCATCCCCTACCCCGTGGAAGTGGCAAGCGGAGAGCGGGTTCAGCAAGCTGTGACGCTTAGGTTGGTTGGTGAGAGAGAGGACGAGGTTGGCGGGAATTTGGTAGAGGACTCGAAGGAAACTTCAGCGGAGATTTCAGATGTACAAGCGATTCGAGTGGAGCTCCGTGACCATGTGGTCGGGCAGGTTCCCGGTATCGGTTTAGGGATGACGCCGGGCCGCCCGCTTGCGATGTCTGAGCTCGAGGCGCTTCGCCCGCTTGCGCTCACTTTCCTGCGGGCAGTTATTCGATTGGCCGATCCGGGTTGGGAGCGGGAGCTCGCGAATACGGCGGCGGCTGCAAGCGCGCTTGGTGCAGGAGTAGAGCTTGAAGTGATTGTACCGGGAGAATGGGAAGGCCGAAGCGAAGTTGGAAGCGAAGGGCAAGAGCAAAGCCAAGGGCAAGAGCAAAGCCAAGGGCAAGGCGAAATTGATAGCCGAGGCCAAGGCCATAGCCATGTCCAGGGGCAGCGTTTGCTGGAGGTGCTGGTTCAAGCGATCGTCCAAGCGGGGACTGTCGTGGATACGGTATTTGTATTCCCCGAGGCTGGATTCGTGAGCCAGCATGAGCTGTCCGCTGAGCTTATGAAGCTGCGCGATTCGGCGGGGCTGTCCTTTCGCGTGGGGGGAGGCACCCGTGCTTACTTTACGGAGCTGAACCGCGCGGAGCTGCCGCTTGCTCCGATGGATGCGGCCATGTACACGATTAATCCGCAGGTGCACGCCTTCGATATCGCTTCGCTCGCCGAAACGGTTTCCGCGCAGGCGGATACGGTTCGCAGTGCGCGAAGCATTGTACCCGATGTACCGCTTAGCATCGGACCCATTACATTTAAGCCGCGTTTGAATCCGAACACGACGAGTGAGGAAGGCAGGCGGAGGTCGGAGGACCGCGCTAATCATACCGATGCGCGCCAATGGTCGTTGTTCGGCGCGGCGTGGACGCTCGGCAGTTTGCGGAGCTTATCGGAAGCGGGAGCAGAGCGTGTCTGCTACCTGGAGACGGCTGGCCCGCTTGGGGTTATGCGCGATGGCGGGGAAGAGAAGTATCCCCTCTATCACGTATTGGCAGCTGCGGCCAAGCTGCAAGGAGCAGAAGTGCTGGATTGCCGAGTAGCTGACCGATTAAGCTTCGACGCACTCGCAGTAAGAGCCAATGACGGCGCCGTGATGCTGCTCGCAGCGAATTATACGAACGAAACCATACGCGTACGTGTGGAGTCGGCTGTTACTTTACAACCGTCGGAATTGCTCGCGCTGGATGAGCGAGCGGTCCGTCCGCTTGCACCGGTAGTGTATCCGGCGCCGGCGGTGCAAGATGGCGGCGCTTTGGAGCTTGAACTTCCGCCGTTCGCGGTTGTCGTGGTGCGGTAAGGTTGAATGAGAACAAGGATGCAAGCCATGGGCTGCATCCTTGTTTTTGCTATATAGACGAACACATGCTGCCAACGCTAATCGGACACAGGCTTTAACTCGAAATACTCGGAATGAGTGCTCCATTTGACCAGCAGCTTGGCGGTTGTATTTGGTGCGAACGCTGCCGTTCCCATTGAAGGAAGCAGCACATAAATCCCCTTCTCCGGTGCCTCGGAGATGATTGTCCCGGAGCCGCCGACAGCATCACCAAAGGTATATTCAGTAGATAGCTGGCCGGTAGGTCTCGGATCTTCTCCGTCATACACGAGTACCTCTTTCATCTTGAATTTATCTGCGCCTTTCAGCTTGTAAACAAACAGCACAGCACTCCAATTATCGGCATGCCCTCTATACGCATGGACATATTCGAGATTGGGATCGGTCAATTCGGGGAAGTCTGTTTTGCTGATGCCTCCATAAATATCTGAAGGCTTTGTACATCCACTTAGAACGACAACGCTGCACAAAATGAGAAGTGCGCTCATGAACCAACGCGCGATTTCCCTCACCCCTTTAATTTCCAGTTATAACCATTATAACCGTTGATTGCTTGTTCTTGAGTAACGCTGTGTAAGTGAATAAAACAATCGGAATTTACAACAAAAGAGAGCCCTTTTACAATGCTTCCTCACCGGCTTCGTACTACAATGTGAAGTAGAAGGGAGCGATAATAGTGAATTCATTTGTATATGAGGACGAACGACTGAATGCGATTTCATTTCCGATAGGCGGCATTGGTACAGGCTGCATCGGTTTAGCAGGTAATGGTAGATTGCTGGATTGGGAGATTCTCAATCGGCCTAACAAACGCAGTATGAATGCGCTGAGCCATTTTGCAATCAAAGCGGAGGACGGCGAGCGTGTGCTTGACGCTCGGATTTTACAAGGAGAGCTTAGCCCTCCCTATATGGGGGAGCCGGTTCGCGGAGGCGCGCTGCATTCCGGATATGGATTTGGTCCGCATGCAGGGACTCTGGGGGGTATGCCGCATTTTGAGAAGACTGTTTTCACGGGTACGTTCCCGATGGCGGATATCGAGTTTCAGGATCCGGCTTTCCCAGGGCAGGTGCGAATGAGTGCTTATAATCCGTTCATTCCTTCGAACGAAGATGACTCTAGCTTACCTGCGGCGTTCTTTACAATTACCGTATCGAATACGACCGAGCAGGCATTAACCTATACCGTCAACTTATCGTCGGCCAATATGATGAAAACCTCGCCAAGTCTACATCGTTATGTGAACGACAAAGGCTTAAGGCGAATACATATGGCTACACAAACGGAGAAGCACGACAATCCGGAGTATGGCGAACTGACATTGGCTACGGATCAAGCGGAGGGCAGCTATCAACTGTACTGGTATCGCGGCGGATGGTGCGACTCGCTGGAGATGTTTTGGCGGGACTTCACTGCATTCGGACCTTTCAACAACCGCGAATATGAGCCGGATGAGAAATTCCGCAATCAAGATATGGCTTCGTTGGCAGCTTCGATCCACGTTCCGGCAGGCGAGTCGCGCAGTGTGAGGTTCATGCTCGCGTGGAGCAGCCCGTTCATGTTCAACCATTGGAATCCGGAGAAAGACGGCAAACGCACGATCTGGAAAAATCACTACGCCGTTCGATTCGAAGACTCGCTCGCCAGCAGCGCATACGCGTTCGCAGAGTGGGATCGTCTGGAGCGGGAAACGCGGCTTTTCCGTGATGCGCTGTATGGATCCACACTTCCGCAGGCTGTAATGGATGCGGTCGCGGCGAATTTATCCGTGCTGAAATCGCCTACCTGTCTGCGGCTTGAAGACGGTTCTTTCTACGGCTTCGAGGGCTGCATCGAGGATGTCGGCTGTTGCGAAGGCTCGTGTACGCATGTTTGGAATTACGCTTACGCGCTGCCGTATTTGTTCCCGCAGCTGGAGCGGAGCATGCGCGATCTGGACTTTATCTATAATCGCCGCGAGGACGGCCGGATGCAGTTCCGGCTTATGCTGCCGGTGGGACGCGAGCGTTCGAATTTTCACGCTTGCGCTGACGGACAATTCGGCGGGATCATCAAACTTTACCGGGATTGGAAGATCAGTGGGGACGACGAGTGGCTGAGAGGCCATTGGGAAGCGGCGAAAACGATGATTTCGTTCGCGTGGTCCGACTCCAACGAGGACAAATGGGATGCCAATCAAGATGGCGTACTCGAAGGACGGCAGCATCATACGCTCGATATGGAGCTGTTCGGGCCGAATTCATGGCTGAACGGATTCTATCTGGCCGCATTGAAGGCGGGAGCGGAGATCGCGGAGTATCTGGGCGAGCCGGAAACGGCGGAGCTCTACCGCGGGCTGTTCGAACGCGGAAAAGCGTATACCGACCGCGAGCTGTTCAACGGAGAATATTATACGCAGCAGGTCCAATTACAAGATTTGTCGCTCCTTACCCGCTATTCCGAAGGGAAATCGCAGTCCGGCGTAGAGAATGCCTACTGGAATGCAGAGGCAGGCGAGATCAAATACCAAATCGGCGAAGGCTGCAGCATCGATCAGGTTGTTGCGCAGTGGCATGCCAACTTGTGCGGACTAGGCGAGATCTTTGATGCGGCGCAGACACGAACAGCGCTGGAATCGCTCTATCGCTATAACTTCAAGAGCGAGATGAGAAAAGAAGCCAATCCGTGGCGCTTGTATTCACTTGGTGATGAGGGTGGATTGCTCATTTGCACCTGGCCGGAGGGGAGGCTGAAACCAGCCGTTCCGCTTACTTATAATTCGGAGACGATGACCGGCTTCGAATATCAAGCTGCGGTGCACATGATTCAAGAGGGCTTGTACGAGGAAGGCTTATCCATAGTCGAAGCCATTCGCCGCCGCTACGACGGGAATCGCCGCAATCCGTGGAACGAAATCGAATGCGGCAGCAACTACGCCCGCTCGATGGCCAGCTACTCGCTGCTGCATGCGTACAGCGGCTTCCGCTACCACAAAGGGCAGGGGCTGCTAGGATTCGAGCCGAAGGTTTCGGCTGGAGCGGGAACCGGTGAGGTTGCAGGCTTGAGTGTGGAAAATTATCAAGCGTTCTGGGCGCTCGACGGCGCATGGGGAACGGTAAAACTCGGCAAAGATGCGCTTGAAATCAACGTGCTCTACGGAGAGTTCGCATTGCTGCAACTGCAGCTGGGCGAAACACTCATAAGCCGAGTCCAAAGCGCTCATCTCGGCAACGAAGAACTGCAATTCGAGCGCAGCGGAGGCCAGCTTAGCCTAATTAACGGCAGCGCAGTGCTCTCGCCTGATCGCTCGATCCGAGTGGTATTAAGCAAAGTAGATTAAGTGGTGCTGGGAACACATTGGCTGGAAACAACCGGTGGGTTTCGCGGATGAGTAGCTCAGGGAGCAACACGTTGGTGGGAAACAGTTGATTTCGTCGCAAAAGTAGCTCTGGGAGTAACAAATTAGTTGGAAACTGATGACTTCAGCGCGAGAGTAGCTCTCGGGCAACACATTGGTGGAAAACAGTTGAATTCAGCGCAAGAGTGGCTCAGGGTGTAACACATTGGTGGAAAACAGTTGAATTCAGCGCAAGAGTGGCTCCCAGGGATCTACATGTGCAGGAATCGGGTGGATTCCGCGAAAGAAGAGTACCTAGGGATCTTCATGAGCGGAATTCCGGTGGAATCCGCCAAAGAAGAGTCCCCAGGAATCTACATGTGCAGGAATCGGGTGGATTCCGCGAAAGAAGAGTACCCAGGGATCTACATGTGCGGGATCCGGAGGAATTCGCCAAAGAAGAGTCCCCAGGGATCTACATGAGCGGGAATCCGGTGGAATTCGCCAAAGAGGAGTACCCAGGGATCTACATGAGCGGGAATCCGGTGGAATCCGCCAAAGAAGAGTACCCAGGGAACTACATGTGCGGCATAACGGTCAAAACGGCAAAAGAGAGGTACGAAGTACCTCTCTTTTGCCGTTTCTTGGCGCATCTCAATGCGCCTCACCTCAGCCGTCGACACTCTAGCCGCCTACCCTACTCGCTCTCGTTCATCCCGGCCCGGTATTGGCCGGGAGTTACTCCCGTCGTGCGCTTGAACGTATTGGCAAAATGGTGATTGTCCGTAAAGCCGCAATAATCGGCGATTTCGTGCATAGTCAGCATGCTGGTGCGAAGCAGCTCCTTCGCGTGCTTGAGCCGGAGCGTTAGAAAATAGTGATAGGGCGAAACGCCGAATGTCTCGCGGAATACGACGTTGAAGCGCGGCACGGATAGGTTCGCCCTTTTAGCCATGTCGGCTACACGCAGCGGCTCAGAAATATGCAGCGCAAAATAGGATGTCACCCAGCCGAGCAGCGAATGGCTCTTGTTCGGCGCCCGCTCCTCCTCGACATAAGGCTCAAGCAGCTGAAAAATCAATTGTAAGGCAGCGCCATGCGCCTTCATCCGATTATGCAGGCCGCAAGCTCCGTCATCCCAAGCTTCGATGAGCGCAAGCATCGTTTCGACAAACGCCGTTTTATTTTTGGGAGCGAAGAGGGGTGGCACCTGCTGAAAGCCTTCCAATTCGGAAATTCGCGGCTGCATCAGCTCCTCTTGTCCAGCCAACTGAATTTGACCGGGCAACGTCACGAAGCTGCGCTCGCGATGCGGATTATAGAACAGGTCCATGTGGACATAGGGGGAAATGGTATCCGTCGTCCCTTCGAGAATATGAAGATCACCGGGCTGCAGCATGCAGAACTGCCCGCTTGTTATCGTATACACCTTCTTCTCACGTGTAAGAGTAACGCGCATCGTTCCTTCTTGCACATAAAGAATCGCGTAGTCCAGCAAGGTGCGCTCGCCGAGGAGGAAAGGCTTGCGAATGGCATTCGACGCAGAGCGAATATAAGGAACAAGATCAAGCTGAGTTGAATTCATAGGAAACCTGCCTAATGTAAGATAGTCCGTCCGCTCTATCATAGCAGTTCCGGCAGACAGAATCTTCTTCATTGGGTTTAGTTTCTTGATAAGTAAAAATTTTCTTGACGACCACGTGATACAGAGATTACACTGAGATAAATTTGTAAGAGGATGGAGCGTGCAAAGATGACCCAGTTCTTGACAGCAGTTATCGGTTAATCGATATCTGAATAGGCATGATAGCTCCCACACGCGAACGTACAGCTGCTCGTCAGCGGTCTGTTTGTGTTGCCGGCCCAGCTGCCATGCACCCTGTCATGAACATTCATCATAAACGCTTGGCCTTATCGGACGCGCAGCCCCTGCTGCGTACTCGTGCTGCCTGAAGCCGTAGATGGACATTCGTTCATCTGCGGCTTTTTTGCGTGCATTTTACTCCATACCTACAAATAATCCATGATGAAAGCAGGAAACCATTATGAAACCAACTCAATCGTATACGATCTTTTTCTCCCAACGAACCGGAAGTACTCTGCTTGCAAAAGCGCTGGAATCGACAGGAGTAGCGGGAGTCCCCAGAGAATGGATGCATGTTAACGATCCCGATACGACAGGCCTGCAAGAGATCGAGCAGAAGCTGAAGGAAGGGACCACCCCAAACGGTATCTTCGGTATCAAAGATTCCATTTGCTTCCCTCAATTCGACAAGTGGATGACGTGTTTCAGGAAAGCCTATGATCTGGCGGACGATGTACCGCGGCCGGCAGTGTGGGAGAGCGCTTTTCCAAATTGCAAATATATCTACATGACAAGGCGAAACAAAGTGCGCCTTGCCGTATCCTGGTGGCGTGCGATCGTTTCGGATGAATGGCACCGCGGGCAGGGGCAGAAACCTAGCGATGTCGACATTTCCAACGAGTATAACTTCGATGCAATTAATCATTTGGTAGCGGAATCGGTTCTGCGCGAAGCTGCGATGGAAGAGTTCTTCGTCGAAGGCGGAATTACGCCGATGACCATCGTCTACGAGGATTTTATCCGCAATTACGAGGGAACAGTGTTGGATATTCTGACCTATCTCGGCATTGCAACGGAAGGTGTTGTTGTAGCACCGCCACATTTCGATCCGATTGCAGATGACATTGCCGAGCAGTGGGTGCAGCGCTTCCGTGAGGAAAGACAGAATGGTTGGACGAATCGCGCTTGGTAAGTAGGAGAACGTCAGAAAAAAGAGAATGCCCAGGCGCCGACAACAGGATCAGCAGGCATTCTCTTTTTGCGCGAAGTCGGTTAGCCGGGCAGCGTGGCGAGCAATTGATCGAGCAAATGGGCGTATTTGGCATTGACACCGTTGGCTTCGTGCATGACCGTATTGAAGTTTCGGACGGTTCCCATCTGGGAATGGCGGCGGTACAGCGTAAGCGGCTCATTCAGATAATGGAAATCAACGCGAGAAAGCAGTACGCGGATCCACATGTCGTAGTCATGGGTATATGGCAGACCCTCGTTAAAGCCTCCTAACCCGATGAACAGCTCCTTGGTCATCATAATCGTACATCCGTTGACCGGACAACCATGCCGAATGCCGTTAATAAACGCTTTGGCTGATGCATATTTGGCTGCTGCCGTATATTCCGTTATCGTGCCGTGTTCATTAATGACATGGTAATCCGTATGGCAGATGCGCGCCTGCGTTTGTTCCATGTAGGCCACTTGCCGCTCTACTTTATCGGGTGTGAATCGATCGTCGGAACTGAGCCACGCGACGTATTTACCGGTGGCCATCGTAATGCCGTAGTTCAGCGCACTGCCTGTTCCACCGTTTCTTTTGCCAAGATAATGAATGCGGCTGCGATAGGGGGCTATCATGTTCTGATGCCGGGTCGAGCCGTCATCAACGACGATGATTTCGAGATTCGGATAGGTTTGATAGAGCGCACTGACGATGGCTTGATCAACATAAGGATCGTTATAGAAGGGGATGATGATCGACACTTTTGGCAGCATGTTCTTTCTTTCACCTCGACAGTTTCATATCTATCCTTACTATATGGGGACAGGGCGAATGCAGACACAGCAGGTGTTCTTAGGTAGAAAACCATTTTTGCGGATCAGGCATGCAGCATTAACCGGAGCGCAATAAAGATGTTGATCAAATCAGCCACATATCGGTTTGGGGAGAAGGCAGTTTGGATATGGCCCTGAGCGTTCCCGATGATGAGCTCCCTGAGCGGCCTGTTGTCCATCAGATCCTTTGCTTCGTGAACAGCCTCTTCTACGGTATGGCTTTTGAAAAACTTTCCTGTCTGATTATGCGTAATGAAGCAGCGCACGCCGTCGGAATCGGTGGAAAGCACGGGACAGCGGCAGCTCATCGCTTCTGCGACAGCATAACCGAAGCCCTCGGTAGTGGAGGTGGAAAGCAGCATGCCGCCGGAATCTCCGATTGCGGATAAGTAATGGGGCATGTGGCTGTGCGGCATGTTGGAGCGTATCGTAATATTGTTCTGCAGATTGAGTTCATACAGCTTGGCATAAAATTTTTCCCGCTCGCCGGGCTCCGAAATCGTAGCATCCTCAAACATCCATAGCTGCACATTCGGTCGTTGCTTGACCAATTCGCCGCAGATGGACAGGTAAAGCGGCCAGTTCTTGTTGTGCTCCAGACGCCCGATCCAGCCGAGAATCGGCGCACCGGTAGGATTCAATAGAGGCACATGATGGTGGATGAAGCTGTTCGTGTCGATCATATTTTGCACATAGAATCGGGGAAGGTCGCCAAGGTAGGTTTGAAAAAGCCCCATTAGATGCGAAGTCGGCGGGCTGATGGCCGCTCTGGCATAAGTGCGAATGTACCCCGAGGCAAAAGCGAACGTAGCCAGCGCCTGCTCCTTCGTGCCAAGTCCTTGCGCTTCGTAGATCATGGTACCTCGGTAACCAAGTCCGTAAAGGCGCTCCAGCATCAGATGGTCGCAGGTTACAATAATGGCATCAAACTGTTGTGCAGCCAGAATCGCTTGAATTTCCTCATTACTGTTGGTTATATAATGAGGGATACCTATCATATTCTGCTTACCTGCGCCATCCCACAAATAGAGTGCGTGCGCTTCGATGCCAACCGCGCGAAGCGCATGATAGCGCAGCCGATTCAGCGTTTCGATTCCGCCGCTTGGAATAAAATACGTGAACAGCAGCTTCATTACTTGCGAACCTCCCCATCTAGCAAACACTTATGAATACTATATGTGGAAGAGTAGAGGCGCGTGTGGGTAGTTGTTGCACAGCGAGAACCTTTTGGCGCGTTTCGTGCGCAACGATGTATACTGAAAAGGACGAAGTTTCAAAGCAGATGCAGGAAAGAATGCGAGAGGAACGGTGAGTATGAATATCCAATTGGCCTTAGATGAAGTAAACGCGGCAGCTAAAGTGAAATCGGAAGGGGTTGTGTTTGCCCCGATCGTGATGGAAAGTGTGCTGGATTCGGGCGCTTTGCGGCAAGTGGCTCCTTTTGTGCGGGAGCGAGGATATGGCGAGGTTGTACTTGTCGTCGATGCGAATACGTGGGAAGCAGCGGGACAAACGCTTGCTGCGCATCTTAAGGAAGCAGGGGCGGCCTATCGGGTTTGCGTGCTGAAGTTGAATGTCCAAGGGGATTTGATTGCGGATGAGCGGACCATAGTGCAATTGATGCTGGAAACACCGGCTCATGTGCAGGCGATTCTAGCTGTTGGCTCAGGCACGATCCATGATATCGTGCGGTTCGTGTGTTATCAGACGGGGCGCGATTTCGTGTCGGTTCCAACGGCGGCGTCGGTGGATGGGTTTACCTCCGTTGGCTCGCCGATCATTGTCGATGGCGTGAAAATAACGGTTCCGGCAGTTGCGCCATGCGCCGTCTTCGCGGATTTGGACGTCCTTGCCGCTGCGCCGCAGCGTCTTACGGCAGCGGGCTTCGCCGATATGCTCGGCAAGTTTACTTCGCTTGCCGATTGGCGATTCTCGCATGAGTTGGCGGGCGAGCCGTTCTGCCCGCTGGCTTATGAGCTCACCGAGCAAGCGCTCATGAAGTGCATCGAGAACGTGAAGGAGATCGCGACGGGTTCGCTCAAAGGCGTTGGCGTGCTGATGGAGGCGCTGCTGCTGTCCGGCTGGTCGATGCTGCTTGTAGGTCATTCCCGCCCGGCTTCCGGGGGCGAGCATCATTTGTCGCATCATTTTGAGATGGCGTACATACGCGAGGGCCGCAGACAGCTGCTGCACGGGGCCAAAGTCGGCGTAGCGTCGGTGCTGCTCGCCGAGCTGTACCGCGAGCAGCTGACCGCGGAGTACCCCGCCATCTATGGCGCGCTCCCGCATGCCGACCAGCTGCGGGACTGGCTTCGCGCAGCCGGCGGACCCGCCGATCCGGACGAGATCGGCCTGTCCGATTCTCTCATCGCCGAAGCGATGCAGGAAGCGCACAAGCTGCGTGATCGCTACACGGGCTTGAAGCATCTGGTGCTGCGGGCGGGAGCTGAGAGTCGCTAAATCCGACTCTCAGCTGCAGAAATCCGTGGAAATGATGCTGAGAGTCGCGAAAACCGATCTCAGCACGCAAACTAACCTGATAGCGGTGTCTGCGGGAGCTGAGAGTCGCTAAATCCGACTCTCAGTTGCAGAAATCCGCCGAAATGGTGTTGAGAGTCGCGAAAACCGACTCTCAGCACGGATACTAACCTGATAGCGGTGTCTGCGGGAGCTGAGAGTCGCAAAATCCGACTCTCAGCTGCAGAAATCCACCGAAATAATGCTGAGAGTCGCGAAAACCGACTCTCAGCACGGAAACTAACCTGATAGCGGAGTCTGCAGGAGCTGAGAGTAGCAAAATCCGACTCTCAGCTGCAGAAATCCACCGAAATAATGCTGAGAGTCGCGAAAACCGATTCTCAGCACGGAAACTAACTTCAATTGTTGTCGGCGTTGGCGCTACAAGCGACTATACCGCTAATGGTGTGTCAGTTGGTCGGTTTCGCGAAGTTGTAAGCGGCTATGCCGCTTACAACACTCTCCTCCGCGTCTACGCGCCTTCAACGCGCCAAGCAACAACAAAAAGGGCCGTACCCAAGTCAACAAAGTTGACCCCAGGTACGGCCCTTCCCATTACTTCGCAGCAGCGGGCTGCAAATAATTCGCGATAAACTTGAACGCGTTGTCGCGTTTCTCGCCGTTGATTCGGATGCCGGCAATGTACTCTTTGCCGATGACCGGAAGTCCTTCCATCAGCGGGCTGCCCGAGATATCGACGCCGTACACATGTTGTTCCGGCACGTCTTCCGTCACGGTTTTCAAAGCCAGCTCCGGCTTGTAGCCCGATCCCAGCTTGCTTTGATTCTCGCCGTCAAGCGGGAGCAACGAACCGTCTTGAGCGAGCTTGATGAAATTATCCCGATCCATGATGTAGACATCGGCCTTGTTCATCATAAGATCGATCATGCTTTTCTGAATCATGGCGGAGTCCTGCTGGCTGTTCATTTGGGAAGGCACGTAAGTGAAGAACACGGTGACGCGCTTCCAATCCGGGAACTGCGACAGGAATCGGTTCTCGAGAGGCTTAAGGTCGGACATCGGATAAGTGCCGTCTTCGCTAAAATATTCGCCAAAGAAGGAAACGCTCACATCAACAGGCGGAAGCTTCGCGAGTTCAGCCATCTCATGGCGATGATCGATATAAGCGCGCGTTCCGAATATAATAATAAGAATGACAGCGATTACACCAAGAACATGAAACTTATAGTAATTAATGAAATGCTCCGTTTTCTGAACGAAAGGCCCCATCGCCTTATATTTACCGTAATTCGCTTGATTAAACTGTTCCGTCGTCTTCTGATCTTCCATCTCCAGGATCAGCTTGTACGCCCGGTTAATCTCTTCCAAACTGATACCTTGCTCATCGGTATGCTCGGATGCTTCACGTTGCTTTGTTACACGGTCACGGCGGATCAGAATAAAATAACGTTTCTCCACATCTTCCTTCGCTGCGCCTTCCGGCAGGCCAAGCAGCTCATAAGCCTGTTTCAGATCATTCATAAGCGGGCTACCTACACTTTCTCTTAAACTTATACTCGTATTTCTATTAGTATACTTCCTTTGCCCCCATTCGACAAAATAAAACAAAACAGCCCCGCCATGTACATTATGGCAAAGGGCTGTCAGCCTACTCTTATAGCGTCCAGCGAAGCAGCAATGCGGACTCCGTCAAGCCGCCGCCGAAGCCGTAAAGCAAGACCAGATCGCCGGTTTTGATCCGATCGTCTTTGATCGCAAGATCGAGAGCGAGGGGAATCGACGCAGCCGAAGTATTGCCGTATTGTGCCATGCTCGTCAGCGTATGTTCCAGCGGAATGCCGGTTCGCTCGCAGACCGATTCAACGATCCGCATATTGGCGCTGTGAGGTACGAACCAGTTAATATCCTCCAGCGTCAGGCTGTTCTGCTCCATCAACGTTTGAATCCCTTTTGGCACGGTCGTTACCGCCCAGCGGTACACCTCGCGTCCGTTCTGAACGATCATACCGTTCGTCTGAATCGGTACGCCATCAATGGCAGAAGCTAGCGAAGAGCGGTAGAGGTGCTGGCCGTCGTTGCCTTTGGTATTGTTATACGAAGCGAGGAAAGCCCCGTCTTCGCTTCGTTCTATGAGCATCGCTCCCGCACCGTCGCCGAACAGAATACAGGTAGAGCGGTCGGAGTAATCCGTTGCTTTGGAAAGCGTCTCCGCGCCGATAACGAGAATTTTGTGGTAGGCGCCCGAGAGCAGCAGCCCATTGGCGAGCTGCAATGCCGAGACAAAACCAGCGCAAGCCGCTTGTATATCTGCCGCTCCGCAAGAAGCAATACCAAACTCCGCTTGCACGCGAGCGGCCATACTGGGGAAAAAGGTATCCGGCGTAGTCGTTGCGACCAGAATATAATCGACATCTTCGAGCACAACTCCATAGCGGAGCTGCAGGTCCCGAACCGCGCCGAAACAAAGGTCGCTGCAGAACTGATCGTCTGCCGCAATCCGTCTTTCTTTGATGCCGGTACGCTGGAAAATCCACTCGTCCGTTGTCTCAACCATCTGTTCCAGGTCGTGATTCGTTAACACGCGTTCAGGGACATAAGCGCCGAAAGCAGTTATAGAAGCCAGTGATCGTAAAGGATGTTGCAGCATGTTCTCCATCTCCTTAGTACCAGGTACTATGATCTGATATTAATAAATCCAGCGTACACCTTTTTATTGCACATGTCTATAGAGAATTGATCGATTTCGTTCATGGAAAGGGTTCCTTAAAACGGTATTTTGCTCATTTAGCCTAAGATTAATCCCATTGCGTTGCATGCATGTGAAGTACATAATAAGGAAAGCCTATACTGTTACTCGGGTGCATATCGAAGTAAGGAGTCGGCATACATGAGCGTTATACATAATTACCCATTAGTCGCGGGTTTGACGGCCATCATCATCGCACAATTTATTAAGGTTCCTATATATTTGATTACGCATCGGACCATGGACCTCAAGCTCGCTTTCGGCACAGGCGGAATGCCCAGTTCCCATTCTGCGGCAGTAACCGCGTTATCGACTGCAGTCGGTATCAAGGAGGGGTTCGCATCGAGTATGTTCGCGATCGCCTGTATGGTTGCGGTTATTACGATGTATGACGCGGCGGGCATTCGCAGACATGCGGGGGAGCATGCTTCTATCCTGAATCGGATCGCCAAGAAGCTCTCCATGCAGCGGCATGAGAAGGTCGATCCGATGTTAAAAGAGATGCTTGGCCATCGCCCCATCGAAGTGTTTGTAGGTGCGCTTTTTGGCATTGGGATCAGTATTTTGCTCCAGTATGCTTATTCGTGAAGCCTGCAAGTTCTAAAGTTTTATAAGTAAAATCAATACTTTACCCAATGAAGAGAGGTGAAAACATTTCTATAATAGAATGAAAGCGATTACGAAATAGAGAAGGAGCGTTTAAATGAATACAAAAGCAAGAGTTGCCGCACCTAATGAGCCAATTGTTACGCATATATACACGGCAGATCCTTCTGCGCATGTCTTTGAAGGGAAGCTTTATATTTATCCTTCGCATGACATCGACCATGACGGTCCGACTAACGATAACGGCGATCAGTATGCGATGGAAGATTACCACGTACTGTCGATGGACACTATGGAGTCACCTTGTGTGGATAACGGAGAAGCGCTTCACGTGAAAGACGTGCCTTGGGCGTCGAAGCAAATGTGGGCACCGGATGCCGCTTATCGCAATAATCTGTATTACTTATTTTTCCCGGCTAGAGACAAGGATGGTATTTTCCGTATTGGTGTCGCAACAAGTGCTTCTCCTATCGGGCCGTTCAAAGCAGAGGAAAACTATATTCCCGGAAGCTTCAGCATCGATCCTGCGGTCTACGTGAATGAGGATGGCAAAGCTTATTTGTATTTCGGCGGACTTTGGGGCGGGCAATTGGAGAAATGGCAGACCGGTACCTACTTGCCTGAAGCCGCCGGACCGGACGCACACGCTCCGGCACTTGGCCCTCAAGTGGCAGAGCTGAGCGACGATATGCTGACGTTCAAACAAGCGCCGAAGGAAATTTCGATTGTCGATGAGGATGGGAACCCGATTCAGGCAGGTGACGAGGATCGCCGCTATTTTGAAGGACCATGGATGCACAACTATAAAGGCACTTATTATCTCTCTTATTCCACGGGAACCACGCATAAGCTCGTATACGCCGTGAGCGACAATCCGGAAGGTCCGTTCGTCTTCAAAGGCACGATCCTGACGCCGGTTCTCGGCTGGACGACGCATCACTCCATTGTAGAGTTTCAAGACAAATGGTATCTCTTCTACCATGACGCCTCCCTATCCGGCGGAGTCGATCATAAACGCAGCGTGAAATTCACGGAGCTGCATTACAACGAAGATGGTACGATCCAACCGATCGATCCCTATAAGGAATAGGTTTGGAAAGGGAACGCAGCCTTGGGGCTGGGTTCTTTTTTTTATGTGAGTAACAGATGACGCATAGAACAACTGGTGGAACGGAGCAAAGAGTAGCTCCAGGAGCAACGCACTGGCGGAAAAGTGGTTGAATGAGTAAAGAGTAGCTCTAGGAGCAACACACTGGCGGGAAATTGGCTGAAATGAGCAAAGAGTAGCTCTAGGAGCAACACAATAGCGGAAAAGTGGCGGAAATGAGTTAAGAGTAGCCCAAGGGGCAACACACTGGCGGGAACGTGGTGGAAATGAGTAAAGAGTAGCTCTAGGAGCAACACAAGAAGCACACCAAGAAGTCTACATATGAGCGAAAGCAGAGGAAATCGAGCAAGAAGCACACCAAGAGGTCTACATATCAGCGAGAGCAGCGAAAATCGAGCAAGAAGCACTCCAAGAGGTCTACATGCCAGCAAAAGCAGCGAATCTCGAGCAAGAAGCTCGTCCAGAGAGCTACTTCTTCAACTCCCCATAATTATTCAACTACAATCCAATATATTTTCGATACTTCCGATTCGGAGAGTTGAAGTATAATGGCGTTGTGAGAAAGCGTTTTCATGATGAGAGGGGAATCGTTGATGAATCGCAAAACCAGATGGAAGTCTATGATGACCGTTATGGCGATGACGATGACACTGATTGCGCTGTTTGCACCGGTGAAAATGAATATCGCCCATGCAGCGAATGGCAACTTGGCGTTAACGGGCACGGCAACAGCTTCTTCAGCGCAAAGCTCCACCTTTGCCGCAGGCAAAGCGGTAGACGGAAACCTTGCTACATACTGGAATGCAAGCAGCACCTCGATGCCGCAGTGGTTACAGATTGATCTTGGAGGACTGTATACCTTAAGCAAGATCGACCAGACTTTCACGAATGACGACGTATGGAAATACAAGATTGAAGGATCGTTAGATAACGCCAACTGGGCGACGTTGGTGGACAAGTCGACCAGCGCTTCCGGACGGACCTTCAGCGACAGCGTGAACGGCACCTTCAGGTACGTGAAGCTGACGGTTCTAAGCTCAGCCTCCGGCTACACGGCCTCCAGCCAAGAGCTTACGATTATTGGCTCCGATGAGGGGTACGTGATATCAGATGGGAAGACGTACACCGCTTCCTCGAACTTAGCCAAATACGAGCCGGGCAAAGCAGGTGACGGAAATACGTCAACCTACTGGGCGGCCGGAAATGGAAGTTTGCCGCAGTGGTTGAAGGTAGACCTAGGCAGCCCAAGCATCGTGACGGCTGTGGAGCAGCATTTTAAAGATTTCGACACGTTCGGTTTTAAGATCGAAGGCTCTCTCGATAATACTAGCTGGACGATGCTGCTGGATCGAACGACGCCGGCGGCGGGACAAGCTTTCAAACAAGCTGTGAACGGACAATATCGTTATGTCCGATTGACAATCAACTCCTCCGCTTCAGGCTTCTGGGCAGGCAGCACGGAGTTCAAGGTGTATGGCTTCGCCAACCTCGCTCTGGGGAAATCGACTTCGGCTTCCACAACGGAGCCGGGCTGGGATACCTTCAAAGCAGTCGATGGTGACCCCAACACCTACTGGCTCGCGACGGATGCCGCGATGCCTCAGTCGCTGACCGTCGATCTCGGCGGTATCGGTTCACTTAAGCGGGTGGAGCAGAATTTCTTTGATCCGGATAGTTGGAAATTTAAGATTGAAGCGTCCACGGATAACGTGAACTGGACGATGCTTGCGGATAAGACGGGAGCAGGGATCAACGGAACGTTCCTGGGACAAGACGTAAGCGGGAATTATCGTTATGTCCGATTGACCGTAACCTTCTCGCAGAACAGTCACTGGGCTTGCAGCGGGGAACTGAAAGTATTCGGAACGCCGCTCGAACGTAATCTGGCAGTGGGCACTTCCGTTACTTCATCCTCCTTGGCGCCGGGATATGAGCCATGGATTGCGGTCGACGGGAATCCAAACAGCTACTGGATTGCCTCCGACGCGACAATGCCGCAATGGATTATAGTCGATTTAGGCGTTAACAGCATCGTGACTAGGCTGGAACAGAATTTCTTCGACGCTGATATTTGGAAGTTTAAGATCGAGGGCTCGACGGATAAGACCAATTGGACGATGCTCGTGGATAAGACGGGGACCGGCATTAACGGTACGAGCTCGGTAACCAATGTAAGCGGGACATACCGTTATATCAAACTGTCCGTCCTATACTCGCAGGCCGCACACTGGGCATGCAGCGGGGAATTGAAAGTGTTCGGCTACGGCTCCCCGGTCACGACGAAATGGTGGGAAAGCACCTCCGGCGTTATGCGCTATTACGCGAAATACTATAATCAGACCTTCAATTACCTGACCAGTCAGCTGGATACGTTAAAGTCGCAGGGGTATGGGGCAATCGAGCTAGTTGCTCCTTATCCGGGGGCACCGGATGTATGGGCAGGGCTTGGAGCGACAGATAATTACGGCGTGGACACGAGTCTGGGCACGATGGCGGAAATGGAAAATCTAATTAGTCAGGCGCATGCCAAAGGAATTCGTATCGTGGTCATGCTGAATCCGGGCTATGCTCGCGATACGGCGGCGATGTTCCTGAAAGCGGCTGACGACTACCGCAATAATGTGTACAGCAAGGAACGTTACTGGTTCCACTTCAGCCCTACGCCGAGTCCATATGAGCGCTGGACGTGGAGCGCAAGGGCTAATGCCTACTACTGGGCGTATTGGGGCGATAATCCGGCAACGCCGCAGTGGGATTCCAACATTCCTTCTTATAACTTTGCCAACCAGGAATGGCGGGATGAAGCGAAGAAGTATCTCCGTTTCTGGATGGACAAAGGCTTTGACGGCATTGTTTTGGACGCTCCCGTTGTCTATGACGGCATCAATGTTTCGATCAACAATTCGAGCATTACGGATGTTTTGCGCAATTATGATATCTCCAGCAATGCCGAAGGCGCAGGCGGACAAGAGATGATCACCGATTGGCACTATAACCTGCTGCAGGATTACGATATTACCAATTGGGGCGGTTCCGGTTACAGTACGATTATACCGGCCATCAATAACCAGAATCCGAATGCGATTGACGGTATCTTGAAAAACAACCGCGATGCGATCAATGCGGTGAATGGCATTACGCAAACGCCGCCAAGCTGGGAGATTGCAGGCGTTTCCTCAACGAAGAGACTGCTTGAAATCGCTACTTTAACGACAATGGGCACGTTTTTCTACCTGCATAACGGGCAGCATACGATTGATCCGACGACATCGATCATTCCGACCTGGCCGGCCGCGGATCAGGCGATGTTAAGCAAGTTGATCAAGGCGCAGAACAGCTATAAGGCGCTGTCTCCGAATGGTGCAAGGGTGAAGCTGAATACGAATGATAATAACAAGTATTACGCGTTCAAACGTACGAACAAGACCGGCACCAGTAAGGCGCTGGTCATCCTAAACTATCAGAACGCCTCGCAGACGATCACCGTAAATCTGGCGAACACGGATATCGGCACCTCACAGACTCCGATTGACCTCTTAAACGGGGGAGGAGCAGCTGCTATCACGTCATCCAGCTACACGGTAACACTGCCTGCTTATGGTTTTACCGTTCTCGGCGTAAATTAGTTCAAGGCTGCCGCTTCATTTCCAAGTTGGAAACGGAGCGGTTTTTTCGCGTTCCTGCTTAAAACAGATATTTACTTTCTTCAAATTTCAAGCATACTTGAATTAACGCGAAATTTGTCTAATCAAGGAGACGATCATGATTCGGAAACCCCTTTCCTTCCAGCATCGGTTAATGCTCGTTATCCTCTTGACCGTGCTGCTGCCGTCGGTCCTCATCAATTTCCTTACCTTCTCTACCATAAAAACACAGATGCAGAAGGATGCCATTACATGGCTCAAAGGCATTACGAATAACTCGGGGCGAACGATGGATAGCTATATTCAGCTTGTTACCGGAATCACCAAAAACCCGGAGTATGATAGCACGCTCATGAGCATTTTCGAGAGGCATCGGTTTAATAAGCATGGCCTGTACGGTTATCCCTACGATGAACGCGTACAGATCAATGGCTGGCTGTCGATGCTCCGAGAAATGGATGATAACATCTATGCCGTTAATTTTGTCGACTTAAATGGTAACCGCTTTCATCTGGGCAAGGATTACGTGGAAGCGAATAAAGATTGGATAGATCGCACAAGCGAACTGAACGGGGGAAGCCTCGTTTGGCCGCCTGTTAAGTTAGCGGATGGGGAAACGGTTTTCTCGGTCACGCGAACGATTATTAACCCGAATACCTTTCACGTTACGGCAACGATTCAGCTCGCTTTTCAATTGAATTTCCTTACGCAGGAGGATAACGAGAACTTCTTGCAGGAAGGTGATTTATTGATTCTGGATAAAACAGATCGCGTCATCTTCGATCTCAACGGAAAAAGAACCGGCGAGCGGATGGATTGGAACAACCGAGAGCAGCAATTCCACGTCAGCTATGATTCGGCATTAACCGGCTGGAAGCTTGTCGGCATGGTTCCGGAGCATCTCTTATTTCAGAAGGTGGATCAGCTTCGCAAATGGATTTTACTTGCTAATATCGTTTTTATCCTATTAACCATGGTCATCGTCTATCTGCTCAGCTATCGCATTACGCGGCCGCTCTGGAAATTGAGCAAGATTATGCAGCAGGCTTCGAAAACAAACTTCATTATCGATACGATCAGCTTCAAGCGCAAGGATGAAATCGGCATGATATCCAACAGCTTTAATCTCATGGTCCGAAGAATACACAATCTCATCGATACGGTTACGGACACGGAGCGAAGGCGCAAGAAATCGGAAATCGAGGCATTGCAATCGCAGATCAATCCCCATTTTCTATACAACACCTTAAGCGCGATCACGATGCAGGCGGAGCTGGATGAGAACTATAAAATTTCGGACATGTCCTCCCTGCTCGGCAAGCTGCTGCGCTACTCGATCGGCAGCCAGGAGGAGTGGGTCGAGGTTAGGCAAGAATGCGACTATATTCGGACCTATATTCGAATTATGCAATTCCGTTTCCCGCTCATTCAGTTCGACCTGCAAATCGACGAAAGCGTTAATAATTGGCTGGTCATTCGTCTATTGATTCAGCCTATCGTGGAGAATGCCATTATCCATGGCATTGTTCCGAAGGGCAAAGAAGGTCTGGTCAACATTCATGTGGGAGAGAAGCTAACGGAATCGGGGGACAGCAGGCTGTTTATTTCTGTCAAGGACTCCGGCGTGGGGATGGATCAACAAACGGTCGACGCCACCATGGTGAAGCTGAGGGAATATGAGGATCAGTCAGGCGGCATCGGTCTGCAAAATGTGTATAATCGCATCGCGCTTTCGTACGAAGGGGATTTCGAATTTACTTTGGAAAGCAAAGAAGGCATAGGAACTTCGTTTTATATTGAAATCCCTAGGAGGCTGCGCAATGAGAATCATGATCGTTGAAGATGAAGATCTGCTCCGCGAGGGGCTTGTTAAGATGATCGGGCGAATGGGCTTGAACGGCTCGGTCGTAGCGGTGGCCGGCAATGGGGAAGAGGCATTGGAGCAGCTCTCTCATATTGGTGTCGATCTCATTATAACGGACATTCGCATGCCCAAGAAGGACGGACTTCAGCTCTTGGAGGAAGTCATGCAATCGAACCCCGCAATTCGTTCCATCGTGCTGAGCGGCTACGATGATTTTGAATATGCGAAGCGAGCGCTGCAATTGAACTGTAAGGATTATATCTTAAAGCCGATCATGTACCACGATCTACGGGAGCTGCTGGGGAAGATAGAGGTCGAGTTCACGGCCATGCAGAAGAAAATGCTCGAAGAAGTGAAGCTGAAGGGGATTTTGAATCAGAATCAGTATCTCATCCGGCATGAATTTCTGAGAACGTTTATTCAGCTCGACAAGGTACAGCAGGTAGAAACCATCCTAACCGAAGCTGAGAATATCGGCATTCATCTGAAGGCGTCCGGTTACTCGCTATTTGCCATTCAAATTGAAGAGAAGCTGGAGACGAAGAGCAAATATGGCAAAAGCGATTGGACCTTAATGAAATATGCCCTTCACAACATCGTAGAGGAATTAACAGGCTATGCCCCTTGCTATTATGACGAGCAGGAGGTGCTGGTCGTGCTGTACGGAGGCGCTATGGATGAAGAACAGATACATGCGTTATGCAGTCGGATTGTGTCTAAAAGCAGAGAACTCTTGAAAATCGCGGTCTCCATTGGCATATCGGATACGCATGACCTGCGCCAGCTGTCGAACGGTTATCAAGAAGCGACGCGGGTTCTGAAGGTCCGTCTCATCTCCGACAGTCACGTCATCCACTTCTATTCGCACGCAAGCCGGAATACGAACCACGCGATAAAGCCCTATATGGACCAACTGGCTGAGCTGTTCGATCTTGAACAAGCCGACACCGTCATCGAGCGTCTGAAACAATGGTACGAAGGGCTGAAGCAAGCAGAGTTGACGCTCGAAGCTATTGCTGCAATGGAGAAAGAGGTCATCATTGTATTCCATTCCTTGCTGCGGCATTTCGTGAAGGAGCTGGGCGACCAGGAGTATGATCTGGGCGGAGAATTCGGCATCATGGCGTCGGCGGATTCCTTCTATGCGAGAATGAATCCTCTGATCAAGGTGCTGAAGGAGATCAGCTCGGACAGCAAGAAGGGGAAAATCGAGAATCGGACGTCGGAGCAAGTGATGAAATACATCCGGGAGCATTATAGCGAGAATATTACACTCACTTCAATCTCGGAATATATTTACATGAATTCGGCTTATTTGAGCGTGATGTTCAAGAAGAAGACGGGGAAAAGCATCATTGAATACTTAACCGAAGTGCGAATGGGCGAAGCTAAGAAGCAATTGCTCCACACCGATTTGAAAACCTATCAGATCGCGGAAATGGTCGGATATAACGATGCCGCTTATTTCTCCACGCTGTTCAAGAAATATTGCGGCGCGTCTCCTCAAGAATACAGAACTATAAATACTCCAAGATAATCTATATTTCCTAGATGGGAACCGAACCGTTCCCCCTTTACAATGAAACAGTAGACAATTCATGGTCCAGTCAAAACAAATGGGGGGAACCAAAGAATGAAGAAGAAAAATGTGTTGCTCGGTAGTTTGGCAGCGCTGTCAAGCTTATCGCTTGTCGTAGCGGGTTGCTCAAGCAACAATAATTCAGGGTCGAACAATACGGCAGCGACAGAAACCAATACAGCTGCAGCTACAAACAATACGACGAATAATGCACCGGCAGCTGAAGAGGCCAATCCGATTAAAGCGCAATTCTATTATGATTTCGCGCCACTCACCGATTACATAAAAGAAATCAATCCTATCGTTCAAACATCCGATAACGTAACCTTTGAAGGTGTTCCGTACACGGACACAACGGCCTATCAAACCGCGGTGCGTATTGGATTTACTACACAAGAAGCACCTGATCTGTTCAAATGGTGGAACGGCTATAAATTAAAGGAGCTCGCGGACAGCGGCAACCTGGCCGATATGACGGAGCAATGGAAAGAACTTAGCGCGGACGGCAATGGCATTCTGCCTTCACTCGCAGGTCCGTTGACGGTCGATGGCAAAGTTTACGGAATTCCGGCTTCCGCTCATTACTGGACGATCTTCTACAACAAGAAGGTATTCGCAGATAATGGCTTAACACCGCCGACAACATGGGACGAATTGATGAAGATCAGCGATACGCTGAAAGCAAAGAACATTACGCCATTCGGTACTTCGATTAAAGATACTTGGAACGGTTTTATCTGGTTCGAGGATCTGCTCATTCATTCCTATCCTGATTTCTACAATAAGCTTGTGATCGGCCAAGCGAAATACACGGATCCTGAAATGGTTGAAGTAATGGAGCTGTGGAAATCGATGTACGACAAAGGCTACTTCTCCAAACCGATGACGATGGATGCCGAAATTCCGCAGGCATTCGTAAAAGGCGAAATCGGCATGTACTTGGTTGGGACTTGGTACGAGAGCTTCCTGAACGGCGTAGGTATGAAACCTGAAGAAGGATATGGCTCGTTCATCATGCCTGCCATTAAGCCGGAAGCCGGCAATACCGTCATTTCCGAGATCACGCCTTTCCTGGTCTCCCAAAATGCTAAAAATCGCGATGACGCCATTAAAGCTGCCATCTCCTTAACGAAAAAAGATACCAACGAGAAGCTGCTCAAGGTGTTCGGCGGCGTGCCTACTCGCAAGGACGTAGAAGCAAGCAGCCCAACGATTAAGGCGCTTGTAGACAACATTTCCAAAGGCAACTACACAGCCATCACGCGTTACTGGGAAGCAACGCCATCCGAGCTGTCCGAGTACGGCGCAAGTGAATTCATTCGCTTCATGCTCAATCCGGACCAATACATGGATGTCCTGAACAACATCGAGAAGAAGGCAGAGAAGTACTGGGCAGAACATAAATAATAGACGATAGGGTTAAGGGGCGTTAGCGGCCTCTTAACCCTGCTTATTATCGGGACACATGGGAGTGTGACAAAATGAACTACTTCAAGAAACATGGGGAAGCATTGCTGTACGTATTACCGGCCGCCTTGATGATCACTGTTTTTTTTGTTTCCTCCGTTATCTACACCTTCTATATCAGCTTCACGGACTGGGATGGATTAACGAGATCTCACTGGGTCGGTTTGAGTAACTACATAGAAGTGTTTAGCGATGTAACGTATATTACTTCGCTGAAGAATACGTTTATGTGGGTTGCACTGTCATTGGTGCTGCCGGTTGGACTTGGGCTTCTGCTCAGCATTCTGCTGCAGCAAATGAAAGGGCAACGGTTTTTCAAAAATCTATTCTATATGCCTTACGCGATGTCGCTTACGGTAGTCGGCGTCATATGGATCTTTCTGTTCTCCTCAAGCGGAATTAACTACCTGCTTACGCACATGGGGCTTGAATCCTGGGTCAAGGATTGGCTGCGCACGCCTTACTATAATACATTCGCGATGCTCGTTGCTTCCATATGGCAGGGAGCCGGTACGAATATGCTGCTGTTCCTCGTCGGATTAGGTTCATTGCCGAAGGATCCGTTCGAGGCTGCCGCGATCGACGGCGCGAACCGATTCCAAATGTTCTGGAAAATAACGCTGCCTCTCTTAAACCCGGTTACAATCGTTGTGATGGGGCTGGCGCTGGTGAATAGCTTTAAGACGTTCGATATTATCTGGGTCATGACGCAAGGCGGGCCGTACCGTTCTTCGGAAACGCTGGCTGTAACCATGTATCGCGAATCCTTCATGCTGTTCCACTTTGGTCAAGGCGCGGCGATCTCTATTCTCTTAACGGTATTGTCCATTGTTGCATCTTGGTTTTATTTGAAGAAAACGATAGTGGAGGAGTGAGGGCATGAAACGTCTTGCAAATGCGATCAAGTATATCATTGTCATCACGTTAGCGATCCTGTGGATTGCACCTGTCATATTGGTTCTGATGAATTCGACGAAATCAATAGGCGATTTTATGAATGGAAGTATGTGGGCCTGGCCGAAGAGTTTTCATTTCTTCCAGAACGTAGAGGAAGCGCTGAACGCAGGCAAGCTCACCAAATATGTGAAGAATAGCTTTACCTATGGGATAGTGGGGGCATCGGCCAGCATTCTGATCTCGGCTTTTGCGGCATACGGCTTGGTTGTCCTTCGCTTGAAAGGATCGTTCTACTGGTTCCTGCTGATTTATAGCGGCACCATTTTTCCTTTCCAAATGTATCTGGTTCCTTTGTTCTCGGGGTTTCAGAAGGCGGGCATCTATGATACGTTCTTCGGCATGTGCCTGTTCTATACCGCCATCTGTATTCCGTTCTGCGTGTTCTTGCTGCGCAACTTTATGACGACGATCTCGCGGGAATATGTGGAGGCTGCGCAATTGGACGGCTATTCCACATTGGCGATTCTGTTTCGGATCATTTTCCCATTCTTGGTGCCGCCGATCTCCGTCTTGTTCTTATTCCAATTCACGTTTATATGGAACGATCTGATCTTTGGATTAATCTTAACGCGAAGCGATGATATACGTCCGATCATGTCTGGACTTGCGGCTATGCAGGGCACCTACATCTCAACGGGGATTACAACGCTGATGGCCGGTATCTTGGTAACGTCTATTCCGACGCTAATTCTGTTCTTTGCGCTTCAGAAGAACTTTATTAAAGGGATGCAGATTACAGTGAAGTCTTAGAGGACTGTAAAGGTATCGCTAACTAGAAAGGAGGAGCAAGAATAACTCTTGCTCCTCCTTTATCATGTTCGGCTTATTTATTTGGCTGCAACCAAGTCTTTCGCATAATCCGTTAGGACGATCGTCTTCCCGCCATTCAGGCGGGATTCCTCTGCTGCAAACGCCATTAAGTGACTGAGAACAGATGCGGCAGCGGACGTTAAACCTTCCTGTCCGTTGTAGTGCCGCACTTCATTTATGAAGCTGCGAACGATCCCGGCATCACCGCCGCCGTGCCCCGTTGTTTGGGGAGGGATCGTAATCTCCGTTTTCTGACGGGTCAGAAAATCGTACAGCGTAATTATATCCCCTTCCGCCCGAAGCTCGCCTCGAGTGCCCATAATTTGAATTCTCCGCTCCTGCTCGAACGTAAAACCGCACATGCTGAACATCGCCGTGGCACCGCCTTCGAATTCCATGTTCACGACCTGGTGGTCAACGACATTGTTATCGCTTCGATAAACGCAGCGGCCATAGTCGGTCTCCCGCATACCTTGAACGATATTTTCCTTTACCAGATCCGGGGTGAAATGCCGTGCCCAGCCTTTGAACTGGTTGCTCAAATAGAATCGAGGTGCCGAATACGGACAAGTAGATTCAACCGAGCAGTCAAGGCAGCGCTCCGCAGAGCCTTCAGGAGCGTGGTCTGCGTTGAAATGCATCAAGGAACCAAAGGAGCTGACTCGGGTGCACGGCTTGTCCATGAGCCAGGAGAGTACGTCCATATCATGACAGGATTTGGCCAATATCATCGGACTGGATTTGTCCGAATTGTTCCAGTTGCCGCGAACGAAGCTGTGCGCGATGTGCCAATAACCTACATTCTCGTTCAACTGAATGGAGGCTACCTCCCCGATTCGTCCATCCGTAATCGCCTGTTTGATTGTTAACCAGAAGGGCGTATAGCGCAGCACATGACAGATGGATAACAGACGATCATTGTCTCTGGCCGCTTGTTCCATATCCAGACACTCAAGAGGGTCCGGCGACATCGGCTTCTCTAGAAGGACGTGATATTTCTTATTCAACGCCTGCATAGTGGGCTCATAATGCATCCGATCCTGCGTGCAAATGACGGCAATGTTAGCAAGCTGAGGCCGTGCCAACAGACCCTCCCAGGATTCGTAGCAGTGCTCGGGCGGGATGCCATGCGCCTGCGCCATTTTATCACGACGCACCGGATCGGCTTCCGCTACTGCAACAAACTTCAGCTCATGCGGATAATCCAGTGCAAAAGGCGCGTAGCCCCCTGCACCTCTAGAGCCGGCACCAATCAATACAGCAGTTAATTGACTCATTAGCTTCGTGCTCCTTCTCCATATGTCATTCTCTCGCAGTAAAGAAGCTTCGCACCGCGTGGTTCATTTATTGAGATGTGAAACGATCCAGTGCAGCTTGGTAGATTGCGATATAACGATCAAGTCCCATTTTGTTAAGTGTTGCAACATAATTGTCCCATTCATCGAATGAAGCGTTGCCTACGATGAATTTATCTCTCATCTCATCTACGTAAGTTTGAATATCGGTAGCAAGTGTCGTAAGCTCGGTCTGCTCTTCGCTAGTGAAATTGAATGCCGGCCAAATTTGATCCTGCTTAAGTGTAAGTGCTTCGGATTTCTTCGCATTCTCGACCGACGTTGGAAGTCCTTCTGCGCCTTTAAAGAACTGCTGTTTTACAAATCCCGGATAGTAGCCGCCGGGCCATACTAAATATTGGCTGACAGCTTGATCGAGCGAGAGGCCATTTGGATTGCTCTTGATCTCATCGGTGTAGTCGACCGTACCGTCTGCTTGCTCCTTGTACGTTTGATCTTTCCAGCCCATGAAGAACAATTTGATGCCTTCCTCGCTGTAGAAATAATCCATCCAACGCATCATTGCCTCTTGATTCTTAGCTTTATCCGTCAGTACGAACATCCCGATGTTTCCTAGCGGGGAACCGATATACGTATAGGTCTGATCGCCGTGAGGGCCTTTCAGCACCGGAAGACCGACATAACCTTGTTGATTGTAAATGGCCACAGGATCTACGTTGTCGATGACTGCAAGAAGACCGCCTGTTCCTTTGGCGTCAATTTCTTCACTCTGCACGGAAACGATATCTTTCTCCAACAGACCATCCTTGTACAGCTTGTTTACATATTGGAGCAGCTCCTTGTAGTTGGGGTCCGTTGCAACGAAACGAAGCTTGCCTGTTGCAGGATCCGTATCGACATAAGCATTGGAGTTGCCGTGATTATTAAGACCGAAGGAGCCCTTCAAGTATCCAAGCAGACCGGTTGTACCTACACCGCCCCAAGCAATCTCATCTTGCTTGCTGTTGCCGTTAGGATCCTTCTCCTTGAAGGCTTTCAGCATGTTATAGAATTCATCCAGATTTTGCGGCTCTGCAATGCCTAGCTTGTCTAGCCAATCTTTCTTGACCCATGGCGTGTTATAGAAAACAGATTTGAATGCAGGATCATAGATAGTTGGAAGACCGTAGATATTACCGTCCGGCATCGTAATGCCTTTTCCGATGATTGGGTATTTATCCATGAGTGCTTTGAAATTAGGTGCATAATTATCGATCAGGTCGTTGAGCGGTACGAATACGCCTTGCTTCCCGTATTTGAACAGATCGGAGCGGGAAAAGGCGGACGCATAAAACAATTCTGGATATTCGCCGCCTGCGAGCAATATATTCCGTTTTTCCTTGAGACTGTCTTTCTGTGTGGTGTCCCAAACCATATGAACGTTGGTCATCTTCTCGTATTCCTGCCACAGCTTCAGATTGTTCCAGTCCGCATTGGCAAATAGCTTCGCTGCGAACCCTTTCACTGTAATTTTGTCATTCACGATCGGGAAGCCAGCGGTGTTCAGCCCGGCTACTTCTTCTTTGCTTGCAGGTGCGCTCGTTGCATGGTTCGTCGCGGAGCCAGTGCCATTGTTGTTCCCGTTATTGCTGCTGCAGGCAGAGACCATGGATACCGATAGTGCGCAGGACAACAGAATACTCCCCATTTTTGCAACCTTCATTGTTTCTTCCTCCCTTAGCCATCCAATTTATATCCACGCAAAGGAATTATCCTTTTATGGCGCCTATCATAATGCCTTTTACAAAATAACGTTGAAGGAATGGATAGAGGATAAGCATCGGAATGTTAGCAACGACGAGAACGGCGTACTTGATGCCTTCAACGGCACGCTGCTGCTTAATTGCGGATTCCGTAGACGCTTTGATCATGTCATCCGTTTGACCTTGTATAAGGATTTCGCGCAGAATGAGCTGCAGCGGGAACTTGCTTTTATCAGATAAGTAGAGGAGGGCATTGAAGAACGCATTCCAATGACCAACCGCATAGAAGAGAATCGTTACTGCAATGATGGGCATGGACAAAGGAAGGACTACCTTGCGTAAAATTTGAAAATTGGAGCAGCCATCGATTGTCGCTGCTTCCTGCAGCTCACCGGGAATGGTCTGCTGGAAGAATGTACGCATGATGATAATATTCCAGATCGATACCGCGCTTGGAATGACCATAACCCACAGGGTATTCAGCATGCCGAGCTTTTTGACAAGAATAAAGGTCGGGATGAGGCCGCCGCTGAAAAACATCGTGAATACGAGCAGGGCCATGATCACATTGCGTCCGACAAAATCACGCCGCGACAAAGGATAAGCACCGCATATCGTCATCAGCAGGTTAATGAACGTACCAAGCGAGGTGTACAGAAGCGTGTTGCCGAAACTTCTGACAATGTCGCTGTTGAGGAAGATTTTACTGTAGGAATCCAGCGTCAATCCTTTCGGCCAAAGCAGAATCTCGCCGCTCATTATGTATTGGGGATCGCTAAATGAGGCACTTAGGACAAATACAAGCGGATAAAGCACGGCAATCACGACAAGGATTAACAAGGAATACGTTATGAAGCTAAAGAAGCGGTCACCTCGGGTCTGATCAGCCATTCATACACCTCCTTACCATAAGCTGGTTTTACTAAGTCGTTTGGATATCGAGTTGACACTGACCAGAAGGGCGAAATTAATGATGGAGCTGAATAGTCCGACTGCGGTTGAGAAGCTGAAATCTGCCTCCTGAATGCCGCTTCTGTAGACGTAGGTATCAATAATGTCCGAGCTACCCATATTTAACGTATTTTGCATAAGCAGTACCTTCTCGAAGCCGATCGACATCACGTTTCCGAGCTCCAAAATGAACAGAATGATAATTGTCGGCAGGATGCTGGGGATGTTAATATGCCAAATGCGCTGCAGCCGAGTTGCACCGTCTACGCGAGCCGCTTCATGCAATTGATGATCTACGCCAGCGAGCGCGGCCAGATAGATGATAGAGCTCCAACCTGTCGTCTGCCAGACAGAGGACATCACATATAAGGTTTTAAACCAGGAGGGCTCGGTGAGGAAGTTAATCGGATTGCCCCCAAACAGTTCGATCATGGTGTTAACTAGACCGTACCGTGGATTCAGGAACATCATCATCATGCCAACCACTACAACGGTGGATAAGAAGTGTGGTGCATAGGTAACGGTTTGAACAAATTTCTTGAACTTCTCTGCTCGAACTTCGTTCATCAGAAGAGCGAGGAGGATCGGAATGGGGAATCCTACTGCGAGTGAATAAAGGCCGAGACCGACCGTATTGCTGATTAAGCGTTTGAAGAAGTAGCTATTGAATAACCGATGAAAATGATCAAAGCCAACCCAAGGGCTTCCCCAAATCCCTTTGTTCGCGATGAAATCCTTGAATGCAATCTGAACACCATACATGGGGATGTACTTGAACACGATGAAGTAGGCGAGAACAGGTGAAATGAGCAGATAGAGCTGCCAATTTCGAAAGATACGATTCCAGAAGGCTTTTCTCTTTCCCGTTTTGGTAGTCGTCCGAATGGGAGTTTGCAGAGCCTGGGCAGTTCGGATAGCCATTTCTTATCACCTCGTCTGTAATTTAATCCTTGTGTGCCTCTCCGATCGATCTCTATGTTATGTTTAATGACATGCACCTATCATAGGGGGTTTGGGAATAAACTGTCAATCGTTTTATCCAAAAAACATTGAAATTTTGGAAAATCTTGCGGATTGTTTGGATGTGTGATTAATCCGCTGAAAAAGCTGTATTTTCTCCTTGATATCGGTTTGTGTTTCAATATTCTATCATAAAATTAAGCGCTTTCAATGTGTTTGATGGTCAATTCTCATAAAGTTTTGCTTAATTTTATCCAAATAATCCGATTATTTATCCAAAAATATAACTGAATTCGCGTAAATTCACATCGATTTTTTTGGATATATTCATGGCTGAATTTGGCGTTTGTGCAAATTAAAAAGCCCAACGGCGCAAACCGTCGGGCTTTCTATAGTGAACAACTCAATTGGACAAACAAATTAGTTCGCATTTCGATGATAGTCTGATGACTCTCTGACGATCAAGGAGCACGGAAGCAATATTTTGGGCGGAATCGAATAGTGACCATCTAAGTAATCCACCATCGCCTTCGCCGCTATTCTGCCGATTTCGAATTTGGGAACATCAATAGATGAAAGTGGAGGAGATGTATATTGAGCGAAGGCAATATTGTCCATTCCAACAAAGGCAATGTCCTCCGGAACACGGCATTCCTTCTCCAGAGCGGCTCGCATGGCAGGGATAGCAAGCATATCGCTCGCACAGAAAATCGCGGTTGGCCAATCGGACTTCGGTACACGCAGGAGCATTTGGGTCATTCGGGTATAGCTGTCGTTCACGTTCCAGTTGGTGTCGATGACCCAATCCGGATTGATGGTGAGATTGGACTGCAGCATAGAGAATTGATAGCCGATATACCGCTCATCGTTCTCCATCTTTCGGTAGAAGGCAGGTCCGCCTATGTAACCGATTCTCGTATGCCCCTGCTCCACAAGATGGCGAATAACCATTCGGGCTGCAGCTACGCGATCGCAGTCGACTACCGGCACAGACAAGGATTCATCATTTAAGCTCACGCCAAGAAGGACGATACCTTCCTTATGCATCAGCTTGAATAATTCTTCGTCGTACCAGCTGACAGCGAGAACTCCCTTCACGCTTGCTTCTCCAAGCATGGCTGCAAGACGCTGCATATCCTTTAATTCCTCAACGGTACGAACGATGACCGGGGGCTGCCCAAGTTCATTCATTTTCCTGTGGAAGCCTTCCAGTACTTGCGAGAAATAAGGATGATCTCCCATAAGGGACTGGGGGATGATACATACGACTTGCTTCAATGGAGTACTGCTCTGAGCCTCGGGATGGTCTGAATCAGCAAGCTTGTATCCCAGTTCGACAGCGACACCTCTTATTTTACGTTTCGTTTCCTCACTCACAGGTCGGCTCGTGTCGTCACTAATGGCCCGAGAAACTGTCGAAATAGAAACGCCTACGCGTTCAGCGATATCTTTCAATGTAGGCACAACGATATCCTCCTTGCTAGGCTGACTGCGAGCAATTGACGCAATCCTCTCACAACGTATTGTAACTTGTGTTTGATGACAAATCCATCCCATTCGGATAGAAGAGGATGCGTATTCAGAGCGGGAAAAACTTATTTAGACTGAATTGGATTTTTCTCCTTGTATAATGAATAGACCTCATTTAAAATGAACATATAAATTACCAAATGAACTTATATGAACATAAAAGGAGAATGTGTCCGCATGGAAATCCGTTATGCCTCCCATCCCAACGAAGTTAAGGCATTTGATACGACTCGTCTTCGCGAAGAGTTTCTGATTGAACAACTATTCGTTGCTGACGAACTCAAGCTTAGTTATTCGCATGTGGATCGTTTCATTATCGGCGGTGCCGTTCCGGTGAATGGTTCCGTGAGTCTCGCTGTAGATCCGGCAACGATCGGTGCGGCTACGTTTCTGGAGCGCCGGGAAGTTGGAATTATTAACGTCGGCGGCAAGGGTACGGTTACGGTGGATGGAGAAGTCTATTCCATGGACAGCAAGGACTGCCTTTACATTGGCCGCGGCGCGAAGGATGTCAGCTTCGCAAGTGAAGATGGCTCACGGCCTGCCAAATATTATTTGAATTCCGCTCCCGCGCACCAGACGTATCCAACAGTCAAAGCTGCGATTAGCGAAGCGTCCCCTAATCATCTGGGGAGTATGGAGAACTCCAATGAGCGAACCATCTACCGCTACATTCATACAGGCGGCATTCAAAGCTGCCAGCTCGTGATGGGCATGACATTGCTGAAGCCGGGAAGCATGTGGAATACGATGCCTTGCCATACGCATAACCGCAGGTCGGAAGTGTATTTCTACTTCGACATGCCTGAGAACGGTGCGGTGTTTCATCTCATGGGAGAAGCGGCCGAAACGCGTCACCTGGTCGTACGCAATGAGCAAGCGGTCATCTCCCCGAGCTGGTCGATTCATAGCGGCGTCGGCACGAACAGCTACACGTTCATTTGGGGGATGGCGGGAGAGAACCAAACCTTCGAGGACATGGACGCCGTCGCGATGAAGGACTTAAAATAAAGCTGCAACTAAGCATGAAAGTGATGGTTTCCGATGAACCCTTTGCGCAGATATGAGAAAATTATGGAAATGCTGCTCGCCTCCGGAGAAGTGATGGTCACTGATCTCAGCGAGCAGCTGCAGGTAACAGGCAAGACGATTCGCGAGGACTTGGCGAAGCTGGAACAGAAGGGGCTGCTGCAGCGCATTCACGGCGGAGCGGTCCTGGCGCAGGAGAATCAGCTCGGCATCCTGTCGCTGAAGCAAGAAGAAGCGCCATATGCCGCAGAACATCAAGAGATTGCGGAGCTGGCGGTTTCGCTCATTGAAGCCAACGAGGTTATCGCGCTTGATGGCGGGCGTACAACGCTTGCGATCGCTAAGCTGCTGCCGGATGAGCCGCTTACGGTCGTCACGAATGATCTTCATATTATTGCGGAGCTGGCCCGCCGGACATCGATTCGCTTGGTCGTCCCGGGCGGCTATCAAATTCGCAATATGCTGATCAGTGCTGAGGCAGCTGCCTACATTCGAAGACTAAACATTGCGAAGGCATTCCTGTCTGCAACGGCGATCCATCCGCAGTCAGGCTTTACGATCTACTCGGGTGAATCGGCAGATATTAAGCGGGCATGGCTGGAGACAGCCAAGACGTCTTATGTCGTTGCGGATCATTACAAATTCGGTCAGGGCGCGCTCTTCACATTCGCGAAATTGAACGAGGTTAGCGCGATCATAACGGATACCGGCATTCCGCAGGAGACTGCAGAGCAGTTCCGGCAAGAAGGAGCGTCGCTTCTTATAGGAGAGAAGGGAGCATAAGGATGAGCTTTGACTTAACAGGCAAAACAGCGCTGGTTACCGGCACATCAGGCGGGATCGGCCAAGCCATTGCGGTCGGCCTGGCTGAAGCAGGTGCGTCCGTCGTGGCGGTATCCGCTTCGAACAGCGATGAGACGGTTCGAATGATTCGGGAAAAAGGCGGATTTGCTGCCCAAATTTCCGCGGATTTAAGTCAGATCGATAACTTGGAGCCGGTGTTTAATGAAGCGCTGGCTTATTACGGGAGCATCGATATTCTGGTCAACAACGCCGGAACGATTCGACGTGCGCCTGCTGCCGAGCATTCCCGTTCGGATTGGTTCGATGTGATCGATCTGAATATGAATGCCGTCTTCTTCCTCAGCCAATTGGCCGGCAATCATATGATTGCAAGAGGCAGCGGCAAAATCATCAATATTGCCTCGATGCTCAGCTTCCAAGGCGGCATCAATGTACCGGGTTACACGGCAAGCAAACATGCCGTAACGGGAATTACGAAGGCGCTCGCCAATGAATGGGGCGGCAAAGGCATTCAGGTGAATGCGATCGCTCCCGGTTATATCGATACGCGCAATACAGCTCCGCTCATGGCGGATGAGAAGCGAAGCCAAGCGATTCTGGAGCGGATCCCCGCTGGCCGGTGGGGGTTGCCGAAGGATTTGCAGGGACCGGCGGTGTTCCTCGCTTCGGCAGCATCCGACTATATGAACGGCCACATCCTATGCGTGGATGGCGGATGGCTCGCACGCTAGCTTACTAGTTCGAATCGGCCGGAGGCGAGATTGTGGCGGAAGCGTTAGGTTGGACGAAGGATAATTTGTTGAGCTGGCTGGCGGAGCGGGATCCGGCCGAACAGAATAGGTACGGAGAAGAAGCGAGCAGTGCTGCCAAGTGGGAGGAGATCGCAGGTTCCCCTCATTATGCGGATATGGTGCGAGAAGTTGAGAAGGAAGGAAAGCTTTTGGAGCAAACGCCGATACCGGAGCTTACGTCTGAGCTATATGGACACTTTGAGAGAACCGGGAATCGGTTGATGTACGAGGGTGTCTACTTTCAGCGGAGAAGGCGGCTCGCAGCCTTTGCGATACGCCACTTCCTGTATCCGAGTGAGAAAAGCTATATCGATGCGCTGGAAGAAATCATTGCGGCTATTCTAGTGGAACCGACTTGGTGCTTGCCCGCTCATATGAGAGGTCAAGCGATCGATCGCCATATCGATTTGTTTGCTGCGGAGACAGGTTTCGCGCTGGCAGAGATTATCATGATATCCGGTGAGGGGCATCTTTCTATGCCGCTTCAGGATGCAATCCGTCTTGAAGTGGATCGGCGTTTGTTCGCACCCTACTTGAATCTTGGGCCGTACCACTGGGAAACGGCGGATCATAACTGGGCTTCGGTATGTGCCGGAGCCATCGCTTCCGCTGCACTTCTTCTCGAATCGGATACCGATCGATTGGCGGCTATCCTCGAGAAAGCGATCGGCACGATGGGGCATTATCTGTCCGGCTTCGGCGAAGATGGGGCATGCCTCGAAGGACCGGGATATTGGAATTATGGCTTTGGCTATTTCGTTGCTTTCGCCGATCTCCTGCATCGCGGTACCTGCGGCAAAGCGAACCTGCTTGCCGATAACAAGGTGCGGTCGATTGCGCAGTTCCAGCAGCGCTGCTATCTCGCCGGCAACCGCCCGGCTAATTTCTCGGACGCGGTTCCTGATGTTAACGTTCATATCGGACTCTCCGATTATTTGGCCTCCTATTATAAAGAAGTAGAATATCCTCCGCTAGCTGTACGGGCAAGCTTCAGCGATGATCATTGCTGGCGGTTCGCCCATGCGCTGCGCAATTTCATCTGGCATAAGCCGCATGCGCCAAGGGCGGAAAGCTGGCAGTCCGGAAGCTGGTTTCTGCCGGATGCGGAGTGGCTTGTTTCGCGCTGCACTTCAGCTGCCGGCAGCTTCGGGTTTGCTGCCAAGGGCGGCACGAACCAAGAGCCGCATAACCATATCGATGTTGGCCATTTTATACTGCTCGCTGATGAGGACCCGGCCTTCGCGGCTGATCTTGGCAGCGGCGAATATACAGCCGACTACTTCGGAGAAGGTCGTTACGGCTATGATTGCAACGGGGCGCAAGGCCATTCGCTCCCAATCATCGGCGGACACCTTCAAGCGGTTGGCGCGCAAAGTGCAGCAGTTGTGCTGGATTCATACATCGGTGCTGAAGAGGATCGTTTCGAATTGGAGCTTGCCTCGTGTTATCCGAGCAGCGGGCTGACCTCATACCGGCGTCTGTTCAGTTGGCATAAGGGATCCGAGAGGCCGATGCTCGAGCTGCGGGATGCGATTCGTTTTGCAGGGAAGCCCTCTTCGATTACGGAAACGTTCATTACCCGCGCCAAACCGGTATTGCTGGCAGATGGGCAAATGCTGCTGCAAGGGGAGCGCCATGCCGTCCGGCTTGACTATGATCCGGGCTGCTACGAGGTTCGGATCGAGGAGCGGATGTATTCGAACCACTACGGTCAGGAAGAAAGCTATTCTCGCATTTATTTGGATCGAAGAGAAGAAATGATAGAAGGCGATGCTGCAATACAGCTTGGTTTTCAATTCAAATTTTCGGAATAGGCAGGTGGGCTCGGCATGGTGCAAGCGGCAAACTCGGACACAACATCGAAGCAGTGGGTGGATGAAGCATGGGAGCGGACGATTCTGAAAGTGAAGCGTACCAGTGCCCGAATCGGAGCGAACTTTCCTCATGCAAGCCAAGGCGGTCGTTATGGATTGGAGCAGCCGCAATGGTGGACGGCGGGATTCTGGCCGGGGATGCTGTGGCTGCTGCAAGAAGGCAATCCGGGATTTCGAGAGCTCGCCGAGCAATGTGAGCTTAAGCTGGATGAGGTGCTGGACGGATACGATCATCTTGATCATGATCTTGGGTTCATGTGGACGCTGACCAGCATATTCAATTACAAGCTGACCGGCGGCGAAACGTCCCGCAGACGAGCCTTCAAGGCAGCGAGTCATTTGGCAGGCCGCTTTAATGTGAAGGGCAATTACATCCGCGCGTGGAATCCTTGGCGGGAAGGCGATAACAATGCAGGCTTGGCCATCATTGACTGTGCGATGAACCTGCCCTTGCTTTACTTTGCTTCGCGGGAAAGCGGCGATCCGCGTTACGCCCATATTGCGGAAGCGCATATGAGCACAGTGCTCGCGCATTTCATTCGCCCGGATGGGTCGGTTCGGCATATCGTACGCTTCGACCCGCAGACCGGCGAGGTTGCCGAATATATCGGCGGCCAAGGTCATGCTCCGGAATCTGCGTGGTCACGCGGGACAGCATGGGCGATCTATGGGCTTGCCCTGGCTGCTAAGCATACGGGCCGTCAAGAATACGTAAATGCCGCCAAACGTGTGTCGCAATTCTTCCTCTCTCAGCTGCCTGGGGATCATGTGCCGGCCTGGGATTTCCGCGCGCCGCTCGAGACGAAGGCGATCCGCGATTCTTCTGCAGGCGCATGTGCAGCAAGCGGCTTGCTGCTCATCTCTGAACTTGTTCCCGCCGAGGAGTCGGACAGTTATAGGCAAGCAGGCGAGCGGATATTGGAGTCGCTCTATCGGAATTACGGAGCCTATGACGACGAGAAAGAAGAAGGACTTATTTTGCACGGTACGAGTCATTATCCGGAGCGGAAAAATGTCGATGTGCCGCTGATTTACGGCGATTACTTCTTCGTAGAAGGACTGGCGAGGCTTAGAGGAGACACCGTAATTCCTTGGGAGTAATGGAAATGGCTATAAGGGCTGTCCCTCTGGGACAGCCCTTACTCATTCCTCTTGCTCTAAATTTCCGAAATTGTTGATGACTACTTTTACCTTATAATTCACTTTCAGCTTCGGATAAAAGTCGCTTCGCCAACGCTTCAGATCATCGAGCGGAAGCTTGCTTCTAAAGTGATTGCCTAAACCAAGGGGATCGCTCTTGTATTTCTGCAGCTTGGCAGTTAGCCGTGTCAGCTGCTCGGTCATATACGATTCCATTTCCTTGGTTAATTCACCTTCGGAGGCATCCTTTCTGCTTTCAGTGACGGCAGCTTTTACGAAGAGCTTACCGTCTAAAACAGGCCCTTCTTTAGTTAATCGAGCTTTCCATTTCGTTTTAGCGCTTAGAATCATCAGATTTGCACTCTTTAGAACCTCGATCGCAGCACCATGATAACGGTTTGTAACCACGTTAGCGAACAGGGTCTCTTCCTTCCCAAGGCGCCCCACCATCTTTCCTTCTCGCATAACGGCAGATCCGGGAAAGACAAGCACCGTTTCCTTACCTGGACGAATAATGGGGATAATCACGTCTTCTGTATAGGATTTCGTTGATTCATAGGCTTCCCATAGTTTGGTTTTGGCTGTTTTAGGTGTCCAGCCGGCCGCTTTATTGGAGTATTTAAAAAAAGTCGTCACGTCGGATTGAATGGCATGATTCGTATTGGTAAACAGCTCCTTCATGTTTGCGTCTGTAATGGCTACTAATGATCGTGGCGGAATTCCTCTCGTTCTGATGGCATTATTGAATTGATCCTCCAGCCCTTCAACAGCAACCGATTCATGAAAGACGACCATCTCGATATCTAACATATCGATGTAATTCTCGATATTGATTCTCATATTATCGAAGGCTGAACTGACCGAACTGGATTCTTGCGAGATCGTCTTGATCGAAAATGCTTTTTCGGCAGGAATAGGAATCTGCAAGGTGATTTCGAATGCTTGAGACTCGCCTTTCGCAACACCAACGATAATGGGCATGGTTCGAAGATTGATATCATGGCTGTCCCAACATCCGCTCAGCAGCAGTACGCAGGAGAGGCATACGAGAATATTTGCTGTTTTACAACGACGTAACATCATCGAGTCGGGTCATCTCCTATGCCGCGCTTGTCTTCGGTAGTAAGCTCCGGCTATCGCTATCGCCAGCACTAGCCCAAATCGGGCAGGGGCTCCCCATTCTGACAATTTTTCCAGATCCCCCATATTAACGATTAGCAGTGCCAATATAAGGACCAGCACGGATACCGTGATTGGATTCGTCATCCATTTGGTTAACCTCGATGAACGACTGGCCATTGCCCGGGTGAGCCAGAGAAGCCCCGTGACGTTCATAAGTGTGCTAAGTAAGACAGCCATCACATAGAACAAGGAGAGCCGGTCAAAGAAAAACCAATTTACCCTGATGGAATCCAAGACAATAATCAGCGGATATCGCAGCGGCGCTGCGCCTTCATGCCCGAACATGCCAAGCGGGATATAAACGATAATCAAATAAAAGAACAACGAAACGCTCCAAGCTCCCCAGAGCCAGCGCTTGGAGACGTTGGAGAGCGGACCAAAAAAACCGATTACACCGATCGTATGAGAGAAGATAAAGAACAAAGGCAATATTTTCGCTTCCCCCAAGAACGAGAATGTCGGTACGAGCGGACTAATCATGTTTAGCGATAGATTGCCATACGTACTCGCGAGGCTAATGATGATGAGTGGAAGTCCAAATATTCCTACAAGAATGGAGAGACGCAATAACGAATTTCGCCCGGCATACGAAATACACAACGACGAGAAGAGCAGGAGCGCCATTAACACCCAGATCGGCGTATTCGGAAGAAATAACATTTTGAGCAATTGGGAGTGGCCGCGAATGATGATCGTGATGACCAGAACGTTGCTGATGGTTATCAGCCATAGCCAGATGAATCGGGATATTGCTTTCGTTTGTAAGAAACACAGCAGCAGATCCTCTTTGCTTTCCTTAAATCCCCCTATGAGCAAGCGAAGCAAGACGCCTTGGAGCAGCCATCCAAGCACGACTGTCAACCAATGACCGGAGGGTTGGGACTGGATAATGCTCTGGGGGAAAATAAACATGAGCAGACCATATTGAAGCACGATAAATAAAGCGGCGATCGAGATGCCTTGCTTCATCGATTCGTTTTCCCTCCCCTCGGAGCTGTGGTAGGCATAAACGGCTTGCTGAGTATCGTGACATTGCTTATTAGGGAGAGCAGTAAAAATAAACCGCAAACGATGCCGAGAGGGCCGAACAAGGCGGCAAAAAACAGCATGATATATCGCCACAGTCGAACCGTCAGCGCAAATTGATAGCCAATGATCGTGAAGTTGGCGATTGTAGAGGCGGCAAGCACGATGATCAGCAAGTTGCTGACCAGCTGCGCTTCGACAACCGCTTGTCCGAGGATGATCCCGCCTACCATCGTCATGGCCGGGCCGATGCTCTTGGGCAATCGGACGATAGCTTCGAGGAGCATCTCAATAATAAAGAGCAGGATGAGCGCTTCCGTTAACGATGGATAAGGAACGCCTACACGGCTTCGGGCAATGGAATAAATCAATTCCAGCTTCATGACGTCCGGATTGATGGAAACTAATGCGACATAAGCGGCAGGAGCGATTATGGCGATGAGCGCGCCGAGGACGCGGAAGAAAATGATCATGACGGAAAGAGCGGAAGGCAAGTCCAGATCTGTATCTAAGATAAACAAGTCGGCAAGATGTACGGGAATGATGATCGCTTCCGGGTAACCCTCGATCAGCAGCGCAATCCGGCCTTGTTTGAGATAGTGGCAGGCTTCATGAGGCGACTCCGTTCTGTTATAGCATGGGAGCGGGCTCCATAACGGCTGCTGGCGAAGCCATTTTGCTACTTGGCGAGTAGAGGTGAAGTCTTCGTTTGCATGAGCACGAATGGCTGCCTCGCAATCCGCGAGCAGAGCGGCATCGACTGTATTATCTAGCGATAGAATGAGCATGCGCTGCTTATGTGTAGAGCCGACGAGCACAAGCGATTGCTTCAGATGTGCGGAACGAAGCTCATTTCGGATCAAGCCCACGTTCGTCATCATATCTTCGATGAAGCCGGTTTGCGATGAGATAAGGATATTTTGATTGTTCGGCGAATTAATCGATCGGTTCAAATTCTGAGATAAGGGCTGTACCCAAATGGCCTCCGAGCGGTTGGCGGTAAAGAGAAGGGCACGTCCTTCCAAAAGACCTTGAACATGGTCCCCTGCCTTCGCCGCTTCTTCACCGCCAAGCGTCCACTTCAGCTGTTCCCATGTATAGGACTCGGCAGAAGCGGTTTCCTTGATCCGCCAGACGGTTGCCGCGACATCAACGAGGCTCGAAAGTGCGAAGAGTTCAACATGCTTGCCGCCGAGCACAATATGCTGATGTTGAAAATCGGGACTCTTCCCGAGTTTTTCGATGACATGTTCCACCATAACCCACCACCTGTGGGTAGTATTGGCAATGCATATCGAAATTATGAGAGGACTTGGTCTGAGCATTCAGCAAGGCTGGCATTCGTTGAAAGGGCTCGACCTGCGAATCGGTCATCATCATGGGCAGGCGGTAACGGTTGGCATGAACGGTGAAATGATTATTTTAGCGCAGACAGCCCCCTAAAAACTTGCCAGCATAGCTCATCCACGTTCGGCTAACCCTATAAACGGGCCGCATCAATTCGGTTCAGACGAAACGGAGGATGAGATGGAATGCAGCGAAAATTGGCAGTGCTCGCAGCCGGCGCGATGTTGACGACGATACTGACAGGCTGTATGGATAACCAAGGTGACCTTGGTAACCGCAACATCCGAAATAACAGTATCGCTTATGACATGAATGGCAACCGAATCATCAATTCCCGGTTTGCAAACGATCAAATGAATGAAATGAATCGTGTGGACGGACACCGATTAAACAGCAATAATATTATCGGTCTTCACAAAAACTACAGGCTGGAAATGAGCCAGGACATTTCCGATCGGCTCGAACGTCTGCCTGAAGTGAATAAAGCATATGTGATGCTGACGGAGGACAACGCCTATGTTGGCGTTTCGCTGAACGATAAGTCGGAGATGAAGGGGACTGGCACTCGTGCGATGAATATTCCTTCTGCACCGACTCCACTCAGCCGTACGCAGCGAGCGTATCAGCGTCCAAACCTTAATACAGGAACTATGGATACGAAGATCAGCGCGATTGCTACCGGTCCGAACATGCTGAGGGTGTATAATTCAAACCCGGCTCCAACGGTACCTAGTGCTCCGAGTCGGACGACGCGGGATGCGGACGTGGCGGGCAGCCTGAAAGACCGGATTGCCAATGAAGTGAAACAGATGGCGCCGCAAATCAAGAATGTCTACGTCTCGGCGAATCCGGATTTCTTCGACCGCATGGACGCGTACATGAGTGATGTGAAGCTCGGCCATCCGATTCAAGGCTTCATCGCTGAATTTAATGCGATGGTGGACCGCGTTTTCCCGCATCGGTCCGGATCTTAAGTCTTAGTTACTTTGAGCTTTTAGGGGCAGCCGATTCACGTTCTCCGACGTGAATTGGCTGTTCTTCATGAAGCTGATTAAGTCACGATGGAGGAGCAGAATTGGCTGAAGCTTGTGCCCATCTTGCTCTTGAACATCCGTCCGAATGTATGCACATCCGCATAACCTACGGCATTGGCGATTTCGCCAATCGACATGTTCGTTTGAATGGCGAGCTCCTTGGCTCGTTCAATGCGAACGCGCGTTAAATACTCGAACGGCGTTATGCCAAAAGCATGACGGAATTTAATGATGATGTAATTGCGGCTGAGTCCTGACATGGCCTCCAGTTCGCTGTGTTGAATGTTCTCATTGAATCGATTGGCAATGTAATTTCGAATGAGCACCATTTTGGTTTTAATCTTCTGCTGGCCCTCCGTCTTCGTCTCCTGCTCCTGCTTGATTCCCGACAAATCGGCCAGAATGCTCATCAGCAGTCCTTGACATTGCGTATGATGCGCCAAGCCGGGCTGATGGTAATGGGTGATCAGCTGCGTGAGCTTCTTCTCAATATCATGCCCTGCGAAATTGCCCAAATACCGTTCCTCGCCGAGCATTCGCTCAACCGGGTAGTTCGTCTCTCCGAAGTCGAAGAGAATGGAGATGCAAATATACTTTTCCCCTGGGATGGTATGGACTTCATGAGCCTGCGACGGGGAGTGGTAGATCAGATCGCCGCGACGAGTAATGTACGTTCGATCCTCAATCCGATATTCGGCGGCACCTTCGACCACATATTGAAACTGATAATTGTTCAGCATTCGTCTTGCGATATTCCAATGCTGCGGCGCGTGAAACAGATGGGCAAGCGTGATATAAGGGGGATGAAAATACAAACCCGCAACGTGTTCGGGCAGTGCGTGATGGTAGAAGGGAATTTTAGGCGGCGGCACATTCATCATACGGGTCAGGGTCACCTCGTTGGCGTTAGAGTAGATGCAGTTGCTGACTATTCCAGTTTACTATCGCAATTTCGTGTGATTTCTGCAACCACTTTGTTACTTTCAACTACATACACCTTCCGTCCATATCCCTTATACTTAGCTCAGAAGCACTCATTAACTATAAGGGAGTGGAATAAGAATGGGCACGATAAATGTGGAAATTCCTTTCGTCGATGCAGCGGCGCAGAACAGTATAACGGAGGAACAGGCGCAGTTTTTCCTGGATAATGGTTTTCTGGTCATTCGGAATGTAATCGTGGGGGAAGAATTGAAACTGGTGCAGTCCGAAATGCAAGCGCTTTATGAGAAAGGGGCTGCAGGCGTAGATGACAACCCGGACTTTATGTATGGGGTTGGTGTGAAATCGGGCCAATCGATCTTTAAGCGTGTCGAATATGTCATCGATAAAAGCGACCCGATGAAGGTGCTGCTCGGTCATCCGTTTATCCTTCGCTCCGTCGAGAAGCTGCAAGGCCGCAACTTCATCGCAACCTGGGATTCCATGGTTCTGAAAGCGCCGAATGAAGGCATTATCGTCCCATGGCATCGCGATGCGGCAGTGCCTGAAGGCTGTACGGATACGCGGCCGATCTTTAACGTGGATTTCTACTTGGATGAAGCGGATTTGCAAACCTGTTTGTGGGTCATCCCGGGAAGCAATAAGTGGAGCAAAGAAGATGCGGACAAACGCTGCAAGCAGCCCGGCTTCACAACGGAGGATGCGATCCCGGTTCCGATGCAGCCTGGCGATGTGATCTTCCACAACATCGAGGTGCTGCATGGCTCACCTGCCGGCGATGGCAATCCGCTGCGCCGCACGGTCTACTACGAATTCCGCCCCGGCGAAATCGAAGCCGAGTTCGGCCCGCACACGCTGGAGTATCTGTCGCTCAAGCAGCATCTGCTGCAGGACTGCATCGAGCGCCGCAAAAACGCATCCTATGCGCAAGGCGAAACGCCTTTTAACTATGAGCCGAACGGCGCATTCGCGATCCGCGCGCCGAAGCCGCCGGCGCAGTATCGTTACGCGCACGAAGTGTACTGGCGCCGATAGGCGCTTGTTATCGGGCCTGCGGCCCGGTCGCGTTTTTCGCGGCCGGGCCGCGATTTTTTTGTTTTGGGTAGTAGCGTGGCGAGTGAGAGTCGGGAAATCCGTCTCTCGCCAACGAAACCGCTGCAATGAGAAGCTGAGAATCGGAAAATCCGCTTCTCACCACTAAAAACGCTGCAAAAGAAGTTGAGAGTCGGGAAAACGTCTCTCAACCCCTACACTAACCCAATTAGCCCCTACACTAGCCTTCGCCGGTGAGCATTCCAAAATGGAACTCTCACCGGCGAAATCACATAAAAAAGCAGTTGAGAGTTCGGAAACGGAACTCTCAGGACCCACCAGCCCTCAACTAACCTTCGCCCATTCGCTGAGCGTTCCAAAATGGAACTATCAGCGTCGAAACCACACAAAAATGCGGTTGAGAGTTAGGAAACACAGCTCTCAGCAATGCATATACCTCCTGCTAAGCAGGTAATTTAACCATATTTCCTTCGAGATTATAGGCATCCGTCATGGAGCGACAAATACCCGCCCATTTTTTCAATATACCGCACCACTACAGGCGCCTGATCATATTATACTTTGACTGTATCCCTTAACCTTGTTAAACCATAAAAACCCGAGCAAGGAGGGGTGACAAACATCAATGGGTAGCGACCAGAAGAGCAAGTTCTTATTAACTCATCGTGAACGCGAGGTTTTCGAGCTGCTTGTGCAGGATAAAACCACAAGGGATATCGCACAGCAACTGTTTATCAGCGAGAAAACTGTTCGAAACCACATCTCCAACGTCATGCAGAAGTTGAACGTTAAAGGTCGTTCACAAGCGGTTGTCGAGCTTATAAAGCTTGGGGAATTAAAGATTTGACGAAAATCACCGCATACCTTGCTCAGCCTTCTGGCAATGCTTCCGAATTTATTCGGAAACGTTTGCGAGAAGGTTTTTTGACGTTTATGACGGGGTTTACCTTACATAAGGAGGCAGGCGCTTATCGTCGAAGCACCATAAATAGCCAAATATATATTGTGTACTAATAAACCAATATGATACATTAATTATCAAATAAGGACGCATGAATGAGGTGGTTGGCATCACGTTAACGGCAAGGCAAGTCGAAATTTTAAAGCTCGTCAAGCTGCATGCGCCGATTACGGGCGATCAGCTGGCGGAGATGCTGGGGACGGGGAAACCGACGCTTCGCGCGGATTTATCGCTGCTTGTGATGCTACGACTCCTGGAGGCCAAGCCGAGAGTGGGGTATTTCCCGGGGACGGCGGCGCAGGGAAGAGAGCAAGTGCTCAAACGGTGGGAAGATGCGTGCGTGAAGGATGTGCAGGGATTGCCGATCAGTGTGGCGGAGACCGCGTCCGTCCATGATGCTGTCATTACTTTATTCATGGGCAATGCCGAGGTGCTCACCGTCGTGGATGAGAATCGTCATTTTGTAGGCGTCGTGACGCCGAAGGATTTGCTCAAAATCACACTGGGCAGCAGCAATGCCGCCTCGATTCCGGTAAGTATGGCGATGTCGCGTCTGCCGGCGATCGCAGCGGTGCAAGCCGATCAACCGTTGATGGACGCGGTGAAGAAGATGCTCGTGCAGGAGCTGGACGGTTTACCGGTCGTTTCAGGTGAAGAACAGCCTGCGAATCGCTATGAGGTCGTTGGGTGGATCAGCAAAACGAATATCCTCCGCTGGATGATGGAGCTGGAATCGGACAGGCAGGGATAAGGAGGCAGGACGTGGGAAGCTCGGGGAAACGTGTGCAGCCGATATATATTTGCTCGGATGCGGTTGGGGAAACGGCGGAAGCGGTCGTGAAGGCGGCGATGCGGCAGTTCGTTTTTGAAGATGTGAAATTAATACGATGCGGCCACATCAAGTCGGAGGACGAAATTGTCCAAATTGCCTTGGAAGCAGCCGGGGCTGGCGGGTTCATCGCCTATACGCTGGTGCAGCCGGAGCTCCGCGAAACGATGAGAGAGGAAGCGCTGCTGAAAGGCGTACGCGCCATTGATGTACTGGGACCGATGATGCAAGCTTTTATCGATACGTTCAATGATTCGCCGAAACGTCAACCGGGCCTGCTCCACACGCTCGATGATGATTATTACCGCCGCATTGAAGCGATTGAATTCGCCGTAAAATATGACGACGGCAAGGATACGAAAGGGCTGCTGCTTGCAGAAGTCGTCATCATCGGCGTATCCCGCACCTCAAAAACGCCGCTTAGCATCTATCTCGCTCATAAAGGCATTCGAGTCGCGAATTTGCCGCTCGTGCCGGAAGTGAAAGCACCGCAGGAGCTCTATCAAGGTAAACGTCTTATCGTCGGGTTAACGATGCAGCCGAAGAAGCTTTCAGGAATAAGAACCGAACGGCTTAAAGCAATGGGACTTCCCTTCTCCGCGAAATACGCATCCGCAGAACGCATAGATGCAGAGCTCGTCTACGCGCATTCCATCATGAAATCGTTAAATTGTCCGGTCATCGATGTTACGGAGAAAGCGATTGAAGAAACAGCGGGCATCATTATTGGTTGGCTGCAGCAGGCAAACTGAGGAGGCAGATGTACGATGGAACGGGAACTGGCGCTTGAAATTGTACGGGTAACGGAGCTGGCAGCCCTTGCTGCAGCTCCTTGGATGGGCAGAGGAGATAAGCACCGCGCCGATGAAGCAGCGACGAATGCGATGCGGGGCATGCTGGATTCCGTCTCGATTCGAGGGACGGTTGTCATCGGAGAAGGAGAGATGGACGAGGCCCCGATGCTCTACATCGGTGAAGTCGTCGGCAGCCTCCAAGGACCGGAGGTAGATGTGGCGGTCGATCCGCTGGAAGGAACGGAGCTTGTCGCGAGAGGACTCAACAATGCGATGGCCGTCATCGCGGTAGCGCCGAAAGGTCGGCTGCTGCACGCACCGGATATGTACATGGAGAAGCTTGCCGTTGGACCGGCGTTAGCCGGGAAACTGCGGCTGGAGGATCCGATCCGCACGACCGTGGAGAAAGCGGCGCTTGCCCTTCACAAACAAGTATCGGATCTAACCGTTATGCTCCTGGATCGCGCGCGCCACGCGGAGCTGATTCGCTCGCTTCGAGAAGTCGGCGTACGCATCAAATTTCTGTCCGACGGCGACGTTGCGGGAGCGATTGCCCCGGCTTTCCCTGAAGCCGGCATTGACCTCTATGTCGGCTCCGGAGGCGCGCCGGAAGGCGTGCTTGCCGCAGCCGCGCTGAAATGTCTCGGCGGCGAAATTCAAGGCCGGCTCATGCCCCTGAACGAGGAGCAGGAGCAGCGGTGCAGGGCGATGGGACTCTCCGACCCGCGCAAGCTGCTGCGGATGGAAGATATGATCGGCAATGACGATGTTATTTTCGCAGCAACGGGTGTTACGCCCGGTGAGTTTCTCGGCGGTGTCTCCATGCTGCCGGATCAACGCGCCGAAACCCATTCCATCGTGATGCGAGTGAAAACACGCACCATTCGCTACATCAAGTCCCAGCATTATTTGCCGAACAAGCCGATATTAGGCCAGCTTTAGCTGGGAACCATGCAACCAAATAAAGGACGCCGACGAGCAAACCCTTTACCTACAAGGGATTGGCTCATCAGCGTCCTTTTTGGCGCCTGCATTATCGTCCGAGAAATAGGCTACTGTAATAAGAAATATACTTCGCCTTCATTTGTTCCGTTGTCTGTCCGCGATCGTCGGTAAAGAAGAGGAACGCAATCGGACTCATGGAAATCGTGATATGGAAGGCTGCGAATTCGGTATCCACGTTGGGTGCCAAGCCTGCCGCAACAGCCTCATCAAGTAAATTCTTTAGAACGCCTGTCACAAATTGAAAAGGCGGTGAGTTGAGCATGTTTTCCCGATCGTCGGAACACCATGCATCCGGTTGAATGGCATTAAACCATTGCATTTCCGTTGCGATAAAATCAATCCAGCGCGATAAGAACGTTTCCATTCGCTCCCGTACAGGCAGCTGCGCCTCCAGCGCAAGATAAGCGGAAATATTGGCTGCAAATCGCTCGAAGCGATCCGTGAGAAGTTCCATGCAAAGCTCGGCCTTAGAAGAATATCGTCTATACAATGTACCTTGCCCGACGCCTGCGCACTTGGCAATCTGATGCATGCTGACGCTTTCCACACCATGTTCATGAAACAGCTGGGAGGCTGTATCGAGTATAAGCTCGCGATGTCTGGCGGCGTCCTTGCGTTCGCTCCGTTGCTGCATATGCCATGAACCTCCTGAAATTGAAAAAAGTTCACATTGTCTTTCATTGACAATGCGCGTAGCGTTAGGTAAGCTGTATTTAAAGCGGACAATTGTCCATTTATAAAAAACCGAGATGTTCCGATGCAGGTTCGATGCCTTTATTGTACTCCTCTCCCTAGGAAGGGTCAATGCAAGTGCAAGGATCAGAAGGAGCATAGGGCGGGTAAAGGGAGCTGGAGAGTACGATGTCTGCACAAGCAACATCTGCTGCAAAGAGCGAAGAGCCGTTTTCCATTCGGAAAATATTAGGGCCGCTGGCAGCAATTATTATCGGTATTTTCATGGTCGTGCTGGACGGAACAGCCGTTAACGTGGCGCTTCCGGGTTTGCTTCAAGAGTTTAACACGACGTACCAGGTTGTATCCTGGACAGTTACGGGGTATGCACTGGCACAAGCAGCGGTCATCCCGCTTGCGGGTTGGTTGTCTGACCGTTTCGGAGCGAAGCAAGTATTTCTTATTTCCGTATTTCTGTTTACGGTAGGATCACTGCTTTGCGCATTGGCAACATCCGTTGAAACCTTGATTATTTTCCGTATCGTTCAAGGTGTCGGCGGAGGTATGGTGCTTCCGGTCGCGATGGCGTTCATTTATCGCCTTAGCCCGCCGGAGAAGGTTGGCGCAGTAATGGGCATGATGGGGATTCCGATCCTTCTTGCTCCGGCGCTTGGACCCGTACTTGCAGGGTACCTGGTTGACTATGTCAGCTGGAAATGGTTGTTCCTGATTAACATTCCAATCGGTGCATTTGGCGTCTACCTGGGTATTCGCTCCTTGCCGCGCATCGAGCGTCAAGCTGTAGCTGCACTGGATAAGCTTGGCTTCCTATTGGCGCCGATCGCTTTCGCCGGTCTTTCGTACGGTGTTAGCGAAGGCGCAACAAGCTGGACGGCATCGAAGACGATTATCGGCATTGTCGTTGGGGCAGTAGCACTTATCTTGTTCGTTATCGTTGAACTTCGTCGTAAAGATCCGCTTCTCGAGCTTCGTGTCTTCCGTTCGATGGACTTCACGAAAGGGATTGTCGTGCAATGGATTTCCCAAATCGCCTTGTTTGGCACGATGTTCCTAGTTCCGTTGTTCTTGCAGCAAGCACAGCATTACACCGCATTCGATACAGGACTCATTATGCTTCCGCAAGCCATCGCCGCGGGTTTGTTCATGCCAATCGGCGGTATGCTCTACGATAAGATTGGCGCGAGACCGCTTGTATTCGTAGGCATGCTGATCGTTACGATCGCTGCTTACATTCTCTCTCATGTTGATGCGTCTTCAGGCAAAATGATGATTATGGGGCCGCTGGCCTTGCTCGGAGCAGGCATGGGGATGTCGATGATGCCGCTTAACACGCATCTGATGCAATCCGCGCCGCGTGATCTCGTCAGCCGCGTAACTTCCCTGACGAATGCAGCGCAGCAAGTCATGACCTCGTTCGCAGTGGCAGGCTTGGCAACGATTCTTGCGAAACGCATGGTGTTCTACGGACCGACAGCGAAGAGCGAGCTTGAAGCTTATTCGCTCTCCTTCGGCGATACGTTCCTCATCTTGACGTTCATTGCAGTCTTCGGCGCTATCCTGGGCTTGATGCTTCGCAAACCGGCACCGATTGCCGGTGAAGAAGGCGGCAAACAACCGGAAATGATGATGCACGTAGGTTAAATTGCATCACTCATCACATTTGCTACAATTAGAAAGAGGCTGAACCGGTGGGAACCCACCAAGTTCAGCCTCTTCTTTTATTCCAACGGATCAGAAAATTCGCCAATCGAGCGCCGTCGACATCGTTTCCAGCAAATGGACACCGGCCGTGCTGTTTCCTTTGGCGCCAAGAGCCGGTCCGATGACACCGATGCCATACCGGCCGGGAACTAAGGCGAGTATGCCGCCCGAAACGCCGCTCTTCGCCGGAATGCCGACTTTTATCGCGAATTCGCCGGATGCGTTGTACATGCCGCACATAATCATGAATGTTTTGGCGATTTGAACATAACGTTTCGGCACGAGCTGTCGGCCGACCAGCGGGTCGAAGCCGTCGAATGCGAGCAGCAGCGCCATTCGTGCGAGCTGATTGCAGCTGACCTCGACGGAGCAATGCCGGAAGTAGACGCGGAGCACATCTTCGACATCAATTTCTTCGCCAAGCACTTCGTTATCCTTGAGGAAATAAGCGAGTGAGCGATTCCGATGTGCGGTTGCGGATTCGGAACGGAAGACATCTTCGTTAACGGACAATGTCGCACCGCCTGCCGCTTCATTAAAGAAGGACAGGATGCGCTCTGTCTTCGCTGCCGGGGTATCTCCGTGAATCAATGAACTGATCGCGATTGCCCCGGCATTAATAAGCGGATTAAACGGCTTGCCCGGTTCCACAAGCTCAAGCTTGAGCATCGAATTGAAGTCGTCGCCGGTCGGCTCCATGCCAACCTTGGCAAACACGCCGTCCTCTCCGTTATCCATAAGAGCCAGGAGAAGGGTGAACACCTTCGAAATACTCTGCATCGTAAAAGGAAAATCAGTCTCTCCGGCGCTAAAGGTCTCCCCGCCGGCACCCATAATCGTAACTCCGAGCGCATCCGCAGGTGCCTTGGCGAGCTCCGGAATATAGGAGGCCACTTGTCCTTCACTTGCATGCAGCCGGCTTGCCTGTACCCATAACGGCAGCGTTTCTCGCAATTGCTCCATCATCATAGTCGCCTCATCCTATTTGCTGTCCTTTTCTACTTCATAGTGTACGGCTCTCCGGAGTTGCTCTGCAAGAGGAAAAAGAATTCCCACTATCTGAGAGCCACGCCAATCGTGTACAATGATGACAGCAATCATCCTTATTATAGGTAGCAGGAGGCATTATGGTTAAAATCCTACTTTTCGGCTTATTATGGTGGCTGACGGGCAGTCCGTTTCTTGCTGTTCTTGTCCTTCTGGCCCTGCTTTATGTACTGGATCGCAGATTTATCGGACTCACGCCGAGTTTCGTGAAGCCGCTGCGCAGATTCGGTACCATCAGACGACTGCGTCAGCAAATCCTCATGAATCCAAACGATATACCGGCCAAACACGAGCTCGCGCGACTGCTAATAGAACGCAAGCGATATAAAGAAGCGAAGGAATGGCTCATGCCGCTGCAGGATGCACTGGAGCATTCCGCGGAATTCTGGGATGATCTGGGCGCCTGTCTAAGTCATCTCGGTGAAACGGATGCGGCGGAAGCCGCAATCGGGAATGCACTTTCGATCAATCCGAGAGTCAAATACGGAACTCCGTATTTGCGGTTAGCCGGAATTTATGCCAAAACAAATCCGGAGAAGGCAATCGGGCATTTGCAATCCTTCCGCGCCATTCATTCTTCTTCCATCGAAGCCTACTATAAGCTGGCTCTGCTCTATTCCCAGCTGGGTAGAGCGGAGGATGCGAAGCAAACGCTGGTGGAATGCGGGACACTGTACCGAGCTTTGCCCCGATATAAGAAACGCCAAGAGCGCAAATGGGCGCTTCTGGCCTTTTTTAAAAGACTTTCATCCTAGAAAAGAAGCGGTTTCAGCATTGGTTAATAGGTGCTGAGTCGCTTTTTTTCGTCAAAAACCCCCAAAATTAGCACGTTACACCCATTAATGTTCAATTCTTTCATTGTCACTCTCTATGAAATCGTACATAATTGAGAGAAATATCGAAATTGATCGGAGAGTCTGTCGAAATGCGGCGTAATGCGTGGCTTCTTGCCATCTTGTTGATCGCACTATTACTTGGTGTCAATAATACAATTTACTATTTTACAACCAAGGATTCACTGGAAGACAGCCTCGAGCATGAAATGGAATCGGTTGCAAAACAGATTGAAATCTCCATTGAGCTATCCCGGGGCGGCGCAGAGAAATATCAAGAGCAAATCGGACGCGAGCTTCGTGCTGTCTCGATTGCGACTCAATTCGCTCTTAGTCCGGATGTCGAGAAAGTATCCAACTCGCAGTTGGCAGAGCTTTCCAAGAAGCTTGATATGGTTGGCATTACGCTGCTCAAACGAACCAAAGACAATATCATCTTGTATAAATCGTCCAGCCCGAAACAACTCGGCTACAAGACGAATACATGGAAACCTTGGTATCAGGCGTTTAACCAACTGTTCGACGAACACAAGGTTACGATTGACTGGGGCCAGCACTTGACGAATTTCTGGACGGGGCCGTTTGAGTTTGCCACGACGGATACGAGCTCCATTCAAAAATGGGGTTACTATTACGACGGAACAACCAACTATATGATCGATCCTTATATCAGCTATGACAGCAGGCAGCATGCTTATGATGATGCAACCGGTGTCGATAAACTGATCTCGCAAACGCTCAAAGAGAATAAATCGCTAAGCGAAATTACGATCATTAATCCGGAAACCTTCGGCGACGGTGAGAGAACGACCATTACCGATAATGGCGAGGTTCTTCAGCATATGACGCAAAATCCGATCATTAATGGAACTTATAAGTATGAGGATCCTGATGATTTGGCAAACGTCAAGCTGGCGAATGAGAAGAACATCAAGGTCTATCAGAATGATGTCATCAACGGTAAGCATGTGATCAAGCTGTTTATACCGGTCGATATCACGAATAAAGTAGCCAGCATGCTGGATGAGAATGGCGAACCGCTAAACCGTTATGTCATCTCGCTTGTATCGGATTACGCGACCATTCAGCGTACATTGGACAAGCAATTTGTGAATATTGCGATTATTATCGGCGTTGTAACGGCAATTAGCTTGATCTTGGTTTACCTGTTCGTCACTGCTTATCGGAAGTCGCAGGACAAATTGGTTCGCAAAGCGCAAGAAACGTATTTGGATGAAATTAACGGACTGTTCCAGTCGATTCGCTCCCAGCGGCATGATTTCGCCAACCATGTACAGACCATTCATGCGCTTGCAAAGCTTGGCAAGACGGACGAATTGAAGTCTTACACGGCAGAATTGACCGGCGAGATTCGGGAATTAAACGATATTATCGATATCGGCAATCCGGCGATCGCTGCGCTGATTCGAGCGAAAGGCTTGCAGGCTGAGGTGCTCAAGGTGGCATTCAAGGCGGATTTCAAAGACATCAATAAGCTGGAGCTTGGGATGAAGTCACTGGATATGACAAGGCTGCTTGGCAATCTTATCGATAATGCGTTTGATGAGGTGCTCAATTATGCGGAGGATCAACGTTCGGTCCACATCGCGGCTTGTCAGAAGACCGGATATTATGAGTTTGCCGTAAGCAATACCTGTCTGCGAGCAGCCGAGCTTGAGAATAAACCGTTATTCCAAGCGGGTTACACGTCCAAGAAGGGCAGCCATTCCGGACTTGGCTTACACATCGTGAAGTCCATCGTGGAGAAGTACAAAGGTGGCATCAATCTAGCCATTAATGAACCGAATACGGTGACTTTTATCGTGAAAGTGCCTTATTAAGATCGATGCTTTTGAACATGATACAAAGCCTCTTGCTCGGACTTGCCGGTCCGGACAAGGGGCTTTTATTATTATCTCTTCCGGTCTGTCCCGGTTCAAAGCGAAATCGTTTGCGAATGTGGTATAATGGTTGGAATGGTTATTGAGGAACGGGGGACGCATCGTGAGCACGTTTTTTCAACTGGATGAACAGCGGCTGCAGGCTTTGGAAACAGCTGTCGCAAGCAGCATCCCCCTTGAGGTGATGCAGCTTGGCTTTGATTATTACCGCCGGGAGAAGGTGCTTTCCGTTCAAGTGATGGAAGGTACCTCTGTATATGGAACCGTCAGGGATGCTGCAATTTTTGCCGTTACGCTCGACTGCGATGAGTTTGGCTTTAGCACATGTACATGTCCGGTAAAAGGGTATTGCAAGCATATGGCTGCTGTTTTCTATGCTTATTATGAATATGCGGGAAGAAGTGCGGATGAGGTGCACAACCGCTTGTTATACGGCCGCGATCCGATGTTTTCGGAAGGTCAGGCATCCGGTGGGACGGCCACGGCGGCGGCGGTCGTTGCTGCGGCCAAGACCGGTCTCGAAGGAGATCCGCGTTTATGGCAGCAAGATATGGAAGCCAAGCACGGCGAAGTATGGCGGCAATGCAGACATTCTCTGCACCCGCTGCAGCCTGTGTTGCAGGCGATTAAGGCGGTATCGAAGAATTGGGACGAAGGGCTGAGAAGGCTCCATTGGATGCACGGCATTATTTTTGTCGTAGAGCAATCCGAACGGGCTTATTCTCATACCGACAGCTACAGCCGCTACTATTATGAGATGGCTTTCGCGCGGATGACGGAGCCTTGGATTAATCATTACCATGAGCTCGCAGGGGAGCTAAAGCCGGATACCATGACAGACCTTGAACGTGTCGGGGTCGAGCAATTGCTTGAACGGTTTCACGAACGGGAAATGGATCGGGATCAGCAGCTTCACAGATGGGAGGCCCTTTATTTCTCGATCTGGGGGCAGCTTGTCCATGATTCCGCTTGGACCGGCAAGGAGAAAGAATGGCTGGAGCATAAGCTGGCAGAGGAGAAAGGCGCGGGACATGCGAGCTTCTTCGCACCGATGGCTCTCGCGTATCTGGCTTATGCGGAAGAAAACGACGATTATGCAATGGAGCTGCTTGCGAGAACGCAATTTAATCGGACGGCGCTGCTTGCTTGCGATTGTGCGCTGCAGCGGCTGGAGGAGCGGAATTGGGCGAAGCTGGAGAAGTGGATCCGGTATTTGTATGGCGGCTTATCGATTGAGCGCAAGTCCAAGGCGTTTGGACCGTTCTTGTCCATGTGCCGTTTAGCGGATCTTCAGCAGCCGGATAATCCGAGCTGGCAGCAGTATTTGGTGTCGTTCCTGCCGTATTCGTATTCGGCTTTGACCGAGCATTGGCTGGATCGCAAGCATTACGAGAAATGGGCGGATTTGCAGCTTCTATTCGGCATCGAGCCTGACGAGATGGATATTCAATTGGTGCGGGAGATCAGCAAAGCCTCACCGCGCGTGCTGTACCCGTTGTATCACCAAGCCATTGACGGCGCGATTCGTTCGCGCAATCGGCAGGGCTATAAGCAAGCCGTTAAGCTGATGAAGAAGCTGGAGAAGCTGTATAAAGCGGAAGAGCACGGCGATAAATGGATCCGTTATGTGGATGGTATCGTACGAAAGCATTGGCGCCTGCGCGCGCTGCAGGAAGAGCTTTGGAGGGGTAAAATCATCACATGAGAGGGTACACAGGTACTGAAACGGTCGTCGTTGACGGATTTTGGAAAGAGGGCGAGGGCCTGGTGCTTGCAGCCGGGCATGTCGCTGGTATAACGCTTCGTCTGCGCCGCCTTCTCTTCGCTTGGCACGAGGCATCTTGGTTCGGTGCAGAGATCGAAGAACGTACGGATGAGCGGCTCAAACGTACGGAGCTGCCGTTGTCACCGGCGATTGCGATGGATTATTTGTCCTCCCCGAAGCCGGTTAGGCTGCTGCAGGTGGAATGGACGGATAGGCTGCACGTCCTGGCCAAGCTGGCAGAGATGATGCGCGAAGCGCTGCTCTACGGCTGGTTCTCGCCGGATTGGTCGCGCTGGCGGGCCGAGGCGAGAGCTTGGCGCCTCGATGTGCCGCGCGATGAGGAGAGCAAGCGCGTGGAATGGAAGCAGCTTGCGGCACAGCTTGAGGAGCAGGGAGATATCGGTGCGCTGCAAGGGTGGTTGACCGGTATCGTGGAAGAGCTGATCGCTTCCGATGATTACGTAGGCGCGGCTTGGCGAAATGCCGCATCGCAGGCCGGCGAAGGAGCGCTCATGATGAAAGCGGCCGATGAGGACGATTGGCTTGTCTCCATCGGCATGAAGCAAGATAATGCGCCGTTCCGTACCGCTTTGCAGCTGCTTGAACCAAGCGACGGACATGGCTGGCGGCTGCGTCCGGCAGTTCGTGACCGCGAAGATGGCGGCTGCTGGATGACGCTTGCGCTGAATGAAGCGGGTAAGGCGCGTGGCGAAGAGCGGTTTATGCTGCCGCCGGATGCACCGGAAGCGTGGCGGGAGCATTTTGCCGAGCGTATGCGCAAGGAAGAAATGAAATGGGCTGCGGCGCTGCCGGAATGGACGCGATCGGAAGGTGGGACGGATGGCGGCGATGCTGATGCTGATGCTGGACACATCCGGATTGAGCTGAACGATGCGCAGGCATACGCATTTCTGGAGCAGGAGAGCGTGAAGCTGCTAGCCGCAGGTTGTTCCGTGCTGCTGCCATCCTGGTGGGAAGCGGCGCGTAACCGCCGGATGAAGCTGAAAGCCAAAGTGAAATCGTCGGTCGGCTCAGCCGAGCAATCGATGTTCGGCCTTCAGCAAATCGTGGATTTTGACTGGAAGCTTGCCGTTGGCAACGTCGATATGACGGAAGCGGAATTTATGAAATTGGCTTCCGAGAACCGCAGGCTGATGCAAGTCGGCGGCGAATGGGTGCATCTGGACCCGGGCGATATGGAACGGCTTCGCAAGTGGCTGAAGAAGAATGGCGGTAAGCGCGGCCTAACGATGCGCGATGTGATGGAGATGCATCTGCGCGGCGGGGCTGAGCTTGAACCGGAGGATGAGCTTCAAGAAGCGCTGACGGCCGAAATCGAGCTGAATGAGCACTTGGCTGCTTGGATCGGTCAGCTTAATGAATCGGCAGACTTACCGCTTGTTGATACGCCGGATGCTTTTCAAGGCGAGCTTCGCCATTATCAGCTGCAAGGGGTATCATGGCTCGCGTTTCTGCGTAAGTTCGGACTTGGCGGCTGTTTAGCCGATGATATGGGTCTTGGCAAAACGATTCAGTTTACCGCGTATTTGCAGCATGTGCTGGAGCAAGGGAGCCTCGGGCCATCGCTGCTCATCTGCCCGACGTCGGTTATCGGCAACTGGGAGAAGGAGCTGGAGCGATTCGCGCCGGAGCTGCGCGTGATGGTGCATTATGGACCGAAACGTCTGCGCGGGGAGGACTTCGCGGCGGAAGCGGCAGAGGTGGACCTTGTCATCACCTCATATACACTGGCTCCAATCGATGAAGAAGAGCTGGGTGCTGTTTCGTGGGATGTCCTTTGTTTGGACGAAGCGCAGAATATTAAGAACTATTATACGAAGCAATCCTCCGCGATACGGGGATTCTCCGCGCATCACCGGGTCGCATTGACGGGTACGCCGATGGAGAATCGGTTGACGGAGCTTTGGTCGCTGTATGATTTTACGAATCCGGGCTATCTGGGGACGTTGACAGAATTCCGTAAAGCGGTCGTGCTTCCGATTGAGAAGGAACGCGATGAAGCGCTTATTGCAGAGCTGCAGCGGTGGGTGAAACCCTTCATGCTGCGCCGGCTTAAGAAAGATCCTGCCATCGCGCTCTCGCTGCCGGAGAAGAACGAGATGCGCACGTATTTGTCGCTGACGGTGGAGCAAGGCGCGCTGTACGAGAATATTGTGTCTGAACTGATGAATCAGCTGGAGGCGGTCGGCGCTCTGCAGCGGCGGGGGATCATCCTCTCCGCGCTGACTCGCTTGAAGCAGGTATGCGATCATCCAAGCTTGTTATTGAAGGAAGATCGGGCGCTGTTCCCTTCGGCCTGGGATATCGAGCGCTCCAACAAGGTGCTTCGCGTGCTTGAGATGGTGGAGGAGATTGCGGCGGAAGGCGAGCGCTGTTTGATTTTCACGCAGTATGTGGAGATGGGCGCTACGCTTAAGCGGCTCATTGAAGAGCGGCTGGGCATTCCGACGCCGTATCTGTACGGGGCAGTGCCGAAGGCGGAGCGGGATCAGATGATCGAGCGCTTCCAGAACGAAGCGGAGCCCGGCTGCGCGTTCGTTCTGTCGCTGAAAGCAGGCGGCACGGGACTTAACTTGACGGCGGCCAACCATGTTATTCATTTCGACAGATGGTGGAATCCCGCAGTCGAGAATCAAGCGACAGACCGCGCGTTCCGAATCGGTCAGAAGCGAAATGTGCAGGTGCACAAATACGTGACACTGGGCACGCTGGAAGAGCGGATCGACGACATGATTACGCGGAAGCAGATGCTTAACGACCAAGTCGTGAGCCAATCGGAGAACTGGATTACCGAGATGTCGACTGACGAGCTGCGCGAGCTGTTCTCGCTCCGCAAGCATCGGCTGAAGGGGTAAGCGAAACGCTATTGAGTGAGCAACCGATGGAGCTAAACGCAACAGTGAGCAACTGATGAAGCAAAGCGTAACAGTGAGCAACCATGAAGCAAAGCGCGATCGTGTGTGAGGTACAGAGCAACCGATGGAGCTATGCGATAGTGAGTGAGGTGCAAGGCAATCGATGGAACAATGGACGGGTAATCAAGTGCATGAAGATGAAGCAGTGGCCGAGGATCGTGAAGCGGCTTCGTCGGCTGATGCTGCGTCACGAGAGATTGGTGCCGAGTTGGACGCAGCTGACGATGCGGTGCATGTGGGTGAATCCAAGGTGAAGGCAACTGACGAAACGGTGTATGTGAGTAGTGTCGGTGCGGGCGGCGGGGCTATGAAGGCTACTTCGACTGCGGTTGATATGTCGCAGCGATCGAGCCGCCTCCATTTGAGCGGCAAACTGACTGAAGCTGCGGAGCAGTTGGCCGGCCACCAGAGCAAGCCGCAAAACGCAATCGGGCCAGCCGAGGCCGCGCCTCACTGGCGCGATTTTTACGGCGCAATCCGCGCCGCGGTTCAAGGGATGCGCGGTGGTGAGTAACCTCGCCACTTACTATAGTTTATTGGAAAGGCGGCGATGATGGTTATCGCCGTCTTTTTTGTTCTCCATTCAATGAAGGGTACTGGCTACCTCTCATTTGCATATTTCGGCCTGAATGGGCTCAAGAGCGGTGACCGCTCTTGAGCCCATTGTAGTGGTTTTTGCCGCAAGTGAGGTAGCGGCTACCTCTCTTGCTAGCGAAGTAGGTCGGATTCGTACGCATGTGTAGCTCTGAGAGCAACACATGCGCCGAAATCGCGGAATTCGTTTGAATGTGTTGCTCTGGGAGCAACATATTCACCGAAATCACCGGATTCGAGCAAAAGTGTTGCTCTGGGAGCCACTCCTGCGCCGGAAATCAGGTCAAGTCGCAAAAAGAAGCTCACATGGAAACCTACATTGGCGGGCATGTGGGGGAATGGGATAAAAGTAGCTCATCCAGCGATCTACATTTGTGGGAATGCGGGGAAACGGGAGAAAGTAGCTTGTCTAGGAATCTACATTTGCGGGAATGCGGGGAAACGGGAGAAAGTAGCTTGTCTAGGAATCTACATTTGCGGGAATGCGGGGAAACGCGAGAAAGTAGCTCACCTTGGGATCTACATTGGCAGAAATGTGGGGGAATCCGAGAAAGAAGCTCACCTGGGGATCTACATTAGTCGAAGCTCGGAAGAGCGGACAATCGCCACAGCACAGCTCGCCTAGGGATCTACATTGTCGGAAAGTTGGGGGGACGGGAGAAAGTAGCTTGTCTAGGGATCTACATTTGCGGGAATGTGGGAAAACGCGAGAAAGTAGCTCACCTAGAGATCTACATTGGCAGAAATGTGGGGGAATCCGAGAAAGACTCACCTGGGGATCTACATTAGTCGAAGCTCGGAGGAGCGGACAATCGCCACAGCAACTAGATAGACAACTAGCTCGCCTAGGGATCTACATTGGCAGAAATGTGGGGGAATCCGAGAAAGAAGCTCACCTGGGGATCTACAGTGACTGAAACTCGGAGCAGCAAAGTAGTCGCAGAAGTGTGGACTCAATGAGCACTATACGCACTGCATTCGCGCGCAGAAGCGCAGCTCTCTGCAAGCCCCACATGGCTTCGATCGCCGGTAGGCGCGTAGGCGCCGTATAAACTAAACAGCAACTTCATTTTTCTTTCCCCTTCAATTTCTTTATAATAGGAAAGGGACTTATTTCCTTATCTCATTCATACATGGAAGAGGAGCTGTGAAATCAAGATGAAGTATACCTATTTGGGACGTTCTGGTTTGAAGGTTAGCCGCTTGTGTTTGGGAACGATGAATTTCGGAGTCGATACGGACGAGCAGGAAGCGTTTCGGATTATGGATGCGGCGCTGGATGCGGGCATCAACTTCTTTGACACGGCGAATATTTACGGCTGGGGCGAGAATGCCGGCCGCACAGAGGAAATTATCGGTCGCTGGTTCGCGCAAGGCGGCGGACGCCGCGAGCGTACCGTGCTGGCTACGAAATTTTACGGCGACATGAGTAACAAGAACGATGGACCAAACCGCGATGGCGGCTTGTCTGCTTATAAGCTTCGCCGTCACCTGGAAGCATCGCTTCAACGCTTGCAAACGGATCATATCGAGCTGTACCAAATGCATCACGTTGACCGCAACGTGAGCTGGGACGAGCTATGGCCTGCATTCCAAGCGGCACAAACACAAGGCCAAATCGGCTATGTCGGCGCAAGCAACTTCGCCGGCTGGGATCTTGCCGTAGCACAAGGCGAAGCGAAAGCTCGCGGAATACTCGGTCTGGTGTCGGAGCAACATAAATATAACCTGCTTTGCCGCTTACCGGAGCTGGAAGTACTGCCGGCTGCCCAAGGACTCGGCATCGGCGTCATTCCATGGAGCCCGCTTGATGGCGGCTTGCTCGCCGGTAACGTTCGCCGCGGCGGCGCGGGCAAACGCAGCGGTGACCTCAAGCGCATCGAGCAGCACGCGGCTCAGCTTGAAGCTTACGGCGCGCTTTGCGACGAGCTTGGCGAACGCGAGGATGTCGTTTCGCTGGCGTGGCTGCTTTCGAATCCGGCCGTAACCGCACCAATCATCGGCGTACGGACAGCCGAGCAATTCGAGAGCTCCCTGCGTGCAGTGGAGCTTGAACTGGACGAGTCGACACTCAAGCGGATCGACGAGATCTTCCCGGGACCCGGCGGAGAAGCGCCGCGCGCGTATGCTTGGTAGTCCATAAGTCAATCACACGCTCCAATGTCATGGAACCCAACAACAAGGATACTATTCTCTGATTGAACACGATACCCACAGGATTATTACCTCCTGTGGGTCGTTTATTATTATCCCTCCCTCCTATCCCAGCCCAAAAGTATCCCGAACTCGTTGTATTTTCGACCTCCTACGTTCTCGCTGCTCCCTCTATAATTCAAAGTGTAAGGAAGAGCGGTACACAAATATACGATTAACATTTGGAGGTCTTGAAATGAAAAAAGGATTTACAGTGGCAGCCGTAACGCTAATGTCGACATCCCTTGTACTTTCTGCATGCGGTTCCAAAGACGATACCAACACAACAAACACTTCAAATACGACGACGAACGAAGGCTCAACCAACGAAACGCCGGTGGCGAAAGACGTTACGCTTTCCCTGCGTCATACGCAAATTAAAGAAACAAGCAAAGTACGTCTGAAAATTTTGCAAGATGTTGTTGCGAAAACCGAACAAGACAACGCAGGCCTCAAATTCAACCTTGAAGGCATCGACGAGGTCGTTAACCGCGATCAGAAGCTGAAAGCGGAAATGGCAGCAGGCAACCCGCCGGATATCTTCGAAGTATTCGGCGGCGCGGACTTGAACCTGTATGTAAAAGCAGGGCGCATGCTCGATCTGACGCCAATTATTGAAGAGCTTGGCATCAAAGACAAGTTTGCAAGCTTGGATGAGTTTACAATCGACGGGAAAGTATACGGCCTTCCATTCGGCGGTTACAGCGAAGGCGTGTTCTATAACAAGAAGATGTTCTCTGAATATGGCTTGGAAGTTCCGAAAACATTCGCAGACCTGCTAACAGTAGCTGACGCTGTAAAAGCAAAAGGCAAAACGCCATTCGCACTTGCGGCAAAAGACGGCTGGGTTAACGGGATGCTGTGGAACACGGTGATGGAGCGTCACGTAGGCATCGATGCATTCAGCAAATTGCTGACCGGCGAAGCAAAATGGACGGATTCGGATTTCGTGGCAGGTTTCTCGGACTACGCAACATTGGTGAACAACGATTACTTCACTAAAGGTGCACTTGGTTTGCCATACGCGGAGCAAGGCGCGCAATTCCTGAAAGGCGACGCAGCGATGGTCTTCACGGGAAGCTGGGATGCGAACCGCTTTACAGGCGACGAAGCAGGCGAATTGAAAGGCAACATCGGTTACTTCTCCTTCCCGTCCATCGACGACGGTAAAGGCGACCAAACTTCGATCAACGCGAGCTATTCCAACGGTTTCGGCTTCTCGTCGAACCTGAACGACGACCAGAAAGAAGCCGTGAAGAAATTCATCGCGAACTTCTTTAACGAAGAAATCCAGAAACGTACGCTTCTTGAAGACAAAGTTCTTCCTTCCATGAAGCTGTCCGATCTGTCCGGCGTAGATCCGCTGATCTCCGATGTTCTGAACGTAATGGGCGGCGCATCGACTTCTTGGAAAGCTTTCGACGCGATCGTTCAACCAAGCGTTGGCGCCGATGTGGGCGTAGGTCTGCAAGAGCTGATCGGCAAGGTGAAGAAGCCGGAAGAAGTAGCGGCGAAAATCCAGGCGTCCCAAGAGAAAGCGAACGCAGCACAAAAATAAGAGCAATCACAACTTGGATGATGGATGGAGGGTGTCCTGCCGTAACAGGCACCCTCTTTTTATACGCCTAACCTGCTAGGAGGATTCCCGATGTATCAAGCGCTGAGAAACCCATGGATCTATATGGCTTTTATCGTTCCAACTCTTTTGCTCTACGGTCTGTTCTTTTTATATCCGGTCGTGGTGTCTTTCATTTATGGTTTTTATCAATGGGATGGCATTTCCGAGAAAGTATTTATCGGCGTCGATAACTTTACAAGATTGATTCATGACGAAGTATTCTTGAAATCGCTCGGCAACAACTTCTATTTCATGGCTTTTTCCCTTATCGTCAATATTCCGCTCGTGTTTCTGATTGCCATAATGGTCAGTAAAGCAAGACGCATGCGCGGCTTCTATAAATCAGCAGTTTTCGTACCCGTTGTGATCTCCACGGCAACAGTCGCTATTCTGTTCGGCGTCTTGTACAACTATGAATCCGGTATGATCAACCAAGTTTTGCGCGCGATCGGCGGCGAAAGCTGGGCGAAAGAATGGCTATCCGATCCTCATCTGGCTATGCTCTCGATTCTCATTGCGAACGCTTGGCAGAACATCGGGTTCTTCATCGTCCTTTGTCTGGCTGCCATTCTGAACATCCCGAAGGAAATCGGCGAAGCGGCGAAGATCGATGGTGTCAACGCATGGAGCGAAACGTGGAAAATCACGCTGCCGCTCGTACGTCCAATTTTGTTCGTCATGCTGCTGCTAACGGTGTCCGGTACGTTAAAGGTGCTTGATATTGTGCAAATTATGACCAATGGCGGACCATTCCAGTCTACCGAAGTTATGTCTACTTATGCGCTTAAAGTCGGCTTCCGTTCCTTGGAGCTTGGATACGGCAGCGCAATCGGCGTAGCGATGTTCATTCTAATTCTGGCGATGACGGCCATATTGCAGCGTGTATCGAAATCAGAGGAGGTGCAGTACTAATGGAACGTGTCCTTACAAAAGGCAACCTTACACCATCGCAAGATACGGCCAATCCGAAGCTGCACCGTTCCGTCAAAGTACGCAACAGCCAGTGGCCGCTTCATTTGTCGCTTTGGGTGTATGTCATCGTGATCCTTTTCCCACTGCTGTGGCTGCTCTTGTCATCGTTCAAAACAAATCGGGAAATCACGGTCAACACATGGGCATTCCCGTCCAAGTTTAACTTCGACAACTACAAGGCTGCGTGGCAAAGCGCGCACATTGGGGAGTATGCGTTTAACAGTCTCTATGTAACGGTCGCCGCCTGTTTGCTCACGATTCTGCTTTCGGCTGCAACTGCATTCGCTTTGTCCCGGATGAAATATAAAGTGCTAAGCAAGCGGATCTACGGCCTTATTCTGATGGGATTGCTCGTGCCTCCCGGCGCGCTGTTCATCCCGCTGTACCGCTTGGTGAATGATCTTCATCTCTACGATACGCATCAGGCGCTCATTTTGGTATACTGCACATATGCATTGCCAATTACGATCTTCATTCTGCATGCGTTCATGCAATCCGTTCCGTCCGAGCTGGAAGAAGCCGGCATTATGGACGGGCTTAGCGCGGCGGGATTGTTCGTCAGAGTGATCATACCGGTGTCGATGCCGGCACTGGTTACCGTCTTCATTCTTGCGTTCATTGGCAACTGGAACGAATATATACTCTCACAGCTACTCGTCACGACCGAATCGCTGCGTACGCTGCCAACGGGTATGGCTACCTTCAATGACGGCTATCGGACGAATTTTGCATCCCTCTCTGCGGCGGTCATTATCAGCATCATTCCGGTGCTGCTCGTGTACATGTTCCTGCAGCGTCAAATTATTGACGGGATGACAGCGGGCAGCGTGAAGGGCTAGACGTTAGACTTCGCACACAGACCGGCGCGATTTCGCTCGCATGTGGCAATAGCTGTAATGATAAAGGAGCCGTCCTATGAATTTGCGTCCGAAGCTGCTGCTGGCATTTATAGGTTTGATCGTTGCTCCGCTTATTTTTCTAGGCATCGTATCCTTTCTTAATTCGGAGCAGCTGCTGGAGAAGAAGTATAGCGAGCAAACCGAAATTACGCTCAAGGCGGTGGGCGGCAATATCCGCTATTTCTTCCGAGAGCTCGATCAACTCTCCGATACGAGCGTCACGAACGCAACCGTTCAAGATGCGCTGCGCAGCTCCCGCAATTCGGTTAATGATGCAAGCAGGCTGATCGCAATCAGCCAGTATGAGAAGTCGCTCGGGAAGCTGTTATGGCAAAATCCGGCGCTCAGCATGGTGATGCTTTACGGAGAGGACGGGACGATGTTCCGTTCTTATCGTAATGATCCGACCACGTTTAAGAACATTACGTACGATATGCTGAAGAACCACTCGATCTATCCGCAGATCAAGCAGTACGGAGGTCGGCCGATGTGGATCGGTCCCTTTGAGCAGCCCGGCTTAACCGGTACCGGCGCGGCTTTATTTACGCAGCTGCGCATTGTGCGCGATATGGAATCGTTCAACGAATCCGGCATTATGGTGACGCAGGTAAAGACCGACGACGTGGACAATATGCTGCGTGATTTTACGCTGACAGGCGAACAAGAGACGCAGACGCGTTATTTGATCATCAACGACGGCGGTCTGGTCATGCTGGATAGCAAGCACCAATTAGAGGGAAAATACGCTCAAAATCAAACGCAGCTTCAATTGCAGCACACGCAGCGCTACGTAAGCTCCCGCACCATGTTCAATCATGAGGATTCTCTCGTATCGGCGTATAACCTCGACCGCAGCGGGTGGATCCTTATTTCCGTAAAATCATGGGAGTCTTTAACGAGCGAGAATATTCGTTTCGTGCAGTGGATTGGCGGGATTACGCTGCTTTGTTTGATTTTCGCGATTCTCTTTAATATCTTCTTCGTCAGCCGGGTAGCCAAAGCCATTATCCGGGTAGTTCGCAAAATGCGCCTCGTGGAGCAAGGCATGATGGACACCCGCGTTCCGGCGAAAGGCAAGGATGAAACCGTACTTCTGGCGCGCAGCTTTAACAGCATGGTGGAGACAATCGGACGTCTGCTGAACGAGGTGCGCACCGAGCAGGAACGGAAGCAGCGCGCCGAGATGATGCTGATGCAAGCGCAGATCAAGCCGCATTTTCTGTTTAATACGCTGGAGTCGATCAATGCACTGGCAGCCCAGAACGAAGGCGGCAAAATCATGCAGATGGTACGCAGACTGAGCATTCTCCTGCGAACGAGCATGCATCACTCGGAGATTATTACGGTGCAGCAGGAGATTGAGCATGTACGCAGCTACCTGGAAATTCAGAAATACCGCTTCGAGGACGTGTTCACCTACGAGCTGTTGATCTCGGAGGAGACGCTCGATTATACGATTCTGAAGCTGACCCTTCAGCCGCTTGTCGAGAACAGCATTCAACACGGATTCGAAGGACTTGGACATGTCGGCATGATTACCGTATCGGTTCATCTGGAAGAAGGCTTGGTCATCTTGACCGTTACCGATAATGGAATCGGCATGAACGAAGCGGCCTTGAAACGCATTAACGGACTGAGCCGCGAGCAAGAGCGGGATCTCGACCTGAACGTGGCTGAGCAAGGGGAGAGACGCGGACTTGGGCTGCGCAGCGTCGCAGATCGGCTGCGTATTCATTATGGATCGCCTTATGGATTGCTCCTATGCAGCCAGGAGGGTTACGGCACCATTATCCGAATTAAGATTCCACGGAACCGAGGTGAACGGGTATGAACGGAAGAGTGCTGCTTGTCGATGACGAACAACATATTACTCGCAACCTAGAGAAGGTTATCCCTTGGAGTATGCTTGGACTTGAAGTTACGGGCACCGCGAAGAACGGTGTAGAAGCATTGGAACTTCTGCGGGCGGAGCCGGCGGATTTGATTCTATGCGACATCCGGATGCCGGTCATGGATGGACTCGAGCTGGTCCGTCAAATCCGGGAGCGGGGAATGGCTTGCGACGTTATTATGCTGTCGGGCTACCAGGACTTCTCGTATACGAGGTCTGCGATTCAGTATGGGGTGAAGGATTATATCCTTAAACCGATTCCTTATGACGAGCTGACAGGGGTCATTGCAAGGGTCATGTCGGAGCAGCGCAATAAACGGCAGCAGATCAAGGAAGAGCAGCGCAAGCTGGATCGGATGATTGATTTGGCGAACGAGAAGATCCTGTATGACGTGCTGATGGATTATACGGATATCACGCCGGACAATTGGCTGATGGCCGGACAGGAGCAGCTGCTCGGGGAGCCCCAATATACGCTGCTCGTGCTGGATATCGATGCCGGTTCTGCCGATGCGCGGGACTGGCGCGAATGGCCGGACAAAGAGCGGAAGATCTGGAACTTCGCCGTGTGCAACGTGCTGCGCGAGACGCTGCGGCTGGCCGGACTGCATCATGCGGTCATCCAAATGCGCGACGGCGAGTGGTGCGTCTTGATTCGCGGCCAGAAGGCCGCGGATAGCGGAGACGGTTCGCCGGAGGCGCGCGAGCTGCAGGTGAATCAATGGGCGGAAATGCTGCTGGCCTCCGTTCGCAAGAATGCCAAATTGCAGCTGCATGCGGGCATATATGATAAAATGACAGCGATGAACAAGCTATCCTCCGCATACAAAACCGTGCAGCGCGGCATGCAGCTGTCTACGGAATCGGTGCCCATCGCGGTATACGGCAGCGAGTTTGCGGGCGGATTTGATCCCGGGCGGACGCTGTGGGATATTGCGGAGCGGCTGATCGGAGCCATGAAGCGCGGCGATGCGGCCGGCGTGGATGCGGAACAAAGGCGACTGGCGGAGCAGCTGCATAAGGCGGGCGGCAGCGCGGAAGGCCGGCTGAAGCCGATGCTGCATTTTCTGGCGCTGCATCTGATGCGGGAGCTGAAGGAAGCGGATTTGCTGCAGCGCGAGCAGGAAGAAGCGATGTGGCGCAAGATGGATTTGCATTTTGGCGTGAAGGATTTGTTTGCCGCGATTCGGCAAGCTTCCAGCGAAGGCGTCGCGCGTTCGACGGACAAACGCAAGCATTCCGAGCGGCAGTTGACCGATGCGAAGCAGTTCATGGACCGTCATCTGTTCCGTGATCTCAGCGTGGAGGAGGCAGCTACGTATGTCGGACTGTCGACCTCGCATTTCAGCCTGCTGTTTAAGCAAACGTATGGCGAAACGTTCATCGAATATATTACGCGTCAGCGGATGGAAAAAGCCAAAGCGCTGCTGCTTGAAACGTCGAAGAGCGTCGCGCTGATTGCCAAGGAAGTCGGGTATGCGGAGCGGCGGTATTTTACAAAAGTGTTTATGAAGTATGCGGGGCAGAATCCGACGGACTACCGAATGGCAGTTCAGGGGGGCGGATCGCTGTTAACCGTCCCCGAGGAATCAGAGGATGAGCATTAACGGGAGAGGTGCGTTCGAGTCATGGGAGAGCAAGTACAAGCAGGTTGGAGACAATTTAGTTTGCGGGAGAAAATCGGGCAGCTCTTTGTGTTTGGGTTCCATGGACATGAACCGTCTGCGGAGATTGAAGCGCTAATTGAAGACTACGGTGTCGGCGGCATCATCTATTTCACACGGAATATCGTGGATGCGAAACAGGTGCATGCGCTGTCCGCAGGTTTAATGGCTTCGGCAAAACGTTCGGGGAGATCGCCGATGTTTATTGCGGTGGATCAGGAAGGCGGCATGGTGTCGCGCCTTGTGAAAGGCGTTACGCTGATGCCGGGGAACATGGCCCTTGGCGCGGCAGGATCTGCCGGCGGCGTGTTCGAATCGGCGGCGATGTGCGGCGAGCAGCTTCGCGCGCTCGGCATTAATTTGAACTATGCGCCTTGCATCGACGTGAACAATAACCCGGACAATCCGGTTATTAACGTTCGCTCGTACAGCGACCGGCCGGAGGTTGTCGGTGAGCTTGGTTTGGCGGCCGTGCGCGGCTATCAGCGCTCGCGCGTGTCGGCGACAGTGAAGCATTTTCCGGGACATGGCGATACAAGCGTCGATTCGCACCGGGATTTGCCTGTATTGACGCATGATCGCGAGCGGCTGGATGCGATTGAGCTGGTGCCGTTCAAGATGGCTGCCGGCGTGACGGACATGATTATGACGGCACATGTGTGTTTGCCTGCACTTGACCCGTCCGGCGTGCCTTCGACATTGTCGCAGCCCGTATTGACGGGGTTGCTGCGCGGCGAGCTGGGGTATGAAGGCGTCATCGTGACGGACTGCTTGGAGATGAATGCCATCGACAAGTTCTATGGCCCGGCGCGCGGCGCGGTTATGGCGCTGCAGGCAGGCGCGGATATGGTGTTGATTTGCCACACGGCTTCGAAGCAGCGTGCGGCCATTGAAGCGGTAGTTGCCGCGGTGGAGAGCGGCGAGCTGACCGAAGCGCGCATCGATGCTTCGCTGGCGCGCATCATGCGCTTGAAGGAGAAGCGCGCCGTTGGCGAGGCGCTTGCGCCATGGGCGGAGGTCGAGCCGACGCTGGATACGCCGGACCAACAGGCGGCTGCCCGCCACTGGAGCGAGGCTTCGGCGACGCTTGTGAAGAACGAGCGCGGCTTGCTGCCGCTTAGGCGCGAAGCGAAGACGCTCGTGCTCTGGCCCGAGATCGTGACCGTGTCGGAAGCGGATGAGCTGCTCACCGACGACGGTACACTCGGGGGCCGACTCGCGGCGCGCATGCCGCATGTTACGGAGCGGCGCGTAGGCGATGCCGATGCGCTGCATGATCTTGCGGCGTTCGAGCAGATCGTGTTCGTGAGCTACGACGCGGCGAAGCACGCGAATGAACGCGAACTCGCGGCGCGGCTGCTCGCGGAAGCGGGAGATCGCACGGTTGCGGTATCTGTCCGCAACCCGCTCGATCTGCTCGTGTACCCGGACGTATCGGCGTTCCTCGCCGTATACGAATGCCGTCCACTCGCGCTGGAATCCGCCGCGGGTGCGCTGCTTGGCGAGTTCACGCCAACAGGCCGTCTGCCGCTGAACCTGTCGGCGGAGTACCCGTTCGGCTGGCGCTGGGGCGAGTAGAGATGATAGAGTTGCACGGGCCATGGGCTTGTGCAGCTCTTTTTTTGTGCGTTGCTGAGGAGCAACGCTCTGTCGGAATAGTAGCCAAAGGAGAGAAAGAGTGGCTCTGGGAGCAACACATTGGTGGGAAAAGTAGCCAATGGAGAGAAAGAGTGGCTCTCTGAGCAACACATTGGCGGGAAAAAGCCGAATCCGGTGAAAGAGCGGCTCTGGGAGTAACACATCATCGGCAAAGTAGCCAAACGAGAGAAAGAGAGGTAACAGGTACCGTACAAGTGCGGGAAAGCGGCGAAAAAACTTTTTTCACCACATCTGTCACAAATCATCCTCCTGGCCCGCCTTAACTTATGAAAGCAAACAGGGAGGGTGACGCTAATGAAAACAAACTATGATACAGCCGTGATTGGCGGGGGCTTGGCCGGTTTAATTGCAGCGATAAAGGTGGCGCAGAGCGGCCGCTCTGTCGTACTGCTGGAGAAGTCGAGCCGACTCGGAGGCCGAGCGATGACGAACCACAACAACGGCGTCTATCTCAATTTAGGCGGACATGCGCTATATAAGGCAGGCCGTGCGAATAGTGTTCTGCAGGAGCTTGGGATTCGAGTCGAAGGCGGCAAGCCGTCCACCCAAATGAATGTGATCTGGAACAAACAGCTCGTCCCCATGGGAGCTGATCCGATCGGCATGCTGAAGACGAAGCTGCTCACCTGGTCGAGCAAGATGCAGCTGATGCGTCTGATGGTCAAATTATCGCGGTTAAACGCCGATACCATTCCTGCATCGAGCATCCGGGAATGGGCGGAGCGCGAGGTGCAAGATCCGATGGTCAGGCATGTTTTCTATGCGCTGTGCAGGACAGCGACGTATGCTTTTGATCCGGATCACCAGCTTGCCGGACCGGCACTGGGTCAAATTCAGCGCTCGCTCAAGGGTGTAATCTACTTGCATAAAGGCTGGCAGACGATCGTGGATCAACTGCGATCCAAAGCGCAGCAGATCGGTGTGCACATCGAATCGGGCAAGTCGGTAAAGGAAATCACTCATAAGGGAAACAAGGTTACAGGGCTCGAACTTGGGGATGGCACATCGATTTCCGTTACGAATGTGATCAGTACAGCTTCCCCATCGGAAACGTATAAGCTTGTACCCGGTGCCGAAGCGACGGTATTAAAACAGTGGAAGACAGAAGCTGTAGCTTCTATGGCTGCCTGCTTGGACATTGGACTGAAGAAGCTGCCGGTCAAAGAGCATGAATTTGCGCTTGGCCTCGATCAGCCGATCTTCTTCTCCAATCATTCGGCGCATGCCACGATGAGCGATAACGGTGCGGTTGTGGTCCATTTGATTAAATATAACGGTCCCGGTGAGAGCGATCCGAAGGCGGATGAGCAGCAGCTGCTGCAAACCATGAACTGGCTGCAGCCGGGCTGGGAGAACGAAGTGCTCGCAAAGCAGTTTCTGCCTAATATTACGGTAACGCAAGGTTATCCGCATACCGGGCAGAAGTCCAAGAACATCGGGCCGAACGTTCCCGGAATTCAAGGCTTATATGTGGCAGGAGACTGGGCCGGCCATGGCGAATTGCTTGCTGACGCATCGGTCGCAAGCGCCGTCAGGGCAGCGGAAGCTATCGCGAAGCATTCACCGAGCTTGGCTGCTGCAAGGTAACAACTTGGAGGTGGGGACATGAACACGGAATCTAGCCAAGGAGCGTCGTCGACGGAGGAGGAATATCTCTCTTATCGGCCTCTCCTGTTTTCATTAGCTTACCGCATGTTGGGCAGCGTGATGGATGCGGAGGATGTGGTGCAGGAGGCTTTTCTGTACATGAGCACGAAGAAGCCGGAGCATGTTAGCAGCATGAAGGCTTACTTGTGCAAAATCGTCACGAACCGCTGCATCGATCTGCTCCGTTCGTCTCGCAAGCAGCGGGAGATCTATGTAGGGTCGTGGCTGCCGGAGCCGCTTGTCCGAGAAGCATCGCAATCATCCGCAGAACCCGATGACCGTTATCTGCAGAAGGAGTCGATATCTACCGCCTACTTGCTCCTGCTGCAGCAGCTGTCTTGGGTGGAACGTGCCGTATTTCTGCTGCGCGAGGTGCTGCAGTACGAGTACGACGAGATTGCGGAGATCGTGGGCAAGAGCAGCACGAATTGCCGCCAAATTTTCCGCAGAGCCAAGCTGGCAATCAGTCGTATACCGGAGCAGGACGATGCGTTGAAGTCATCCCTGCAAGTGTCTCCAATCGAGCAGCAGCAGTCACTGCCACCGGTCGTCGAGAGAACTTCGACGATCGTGGAACAGTTCGTGCAAGCCATCATGTCCGGTAATATGGGGCAATTGCTCAGCGTTGTGCGAGCGGATGCGGTTCTCTACTCGGATGGCGGCGGCAAGGTGAAAGCGGCGATTCGTCCGATTATGGGCGCCGAGCGCATCGCGGCATATTTCTTCGGGCTGCTTGCCAAGCTGCCGCAGGATTATACCTACGTCTTATCCGAGGTGAACGGAGAAACCGGCATTGTCGGATACGATGGGGATGGACAGCCGAACAACGTGCATTCCTTTGAGATTATAGATGGCCAAATCTCAACGTTTTATATTGTCGTCAACCCCGACAAGCTCAGACACATCGCTCAGGCGAATGACCGATAGCCCGGAAGTGCCCTATCCGTTCACCGTCTTCTCTTACTGATTCTAGACTCAATTGCCGCTACAAGCTGGTACATGAACGTTGCGAAGGCCGCAATGATGAATAGGCTCGCTAGGACGAGCGTAAAGTTAAACACTTGAAAGCCATAAATGATCAAGTAGCCCAGCCCTTCCTTCGCTACCAGGAATTCGCCAACGATAACCCCGACCCAAGCCAAGCCGACATTCACCTTAAGCGTCGACACGATAGCGGGGAAGGAAGCGGGCAAAATCACTTTGCTGTACGATTGCGTTTTTGTCGCGCCGAATACTTTTACTACCTTCACATAATTGGCATCAACCTCATGAAAGGCGTTGTAGATGACGAGCGTGGTGATGATGACGGTAATAGAGAGTATAGTCGCGATAATGGAAAGTATGCCGGAGCCTAACGCGACGATGAACAGAGGTCCGAGCGCTACCTTAGGCAAGGAGTTCAGCACGACAAGATACGGATCAAGCACGCGTGCCAGAAAAGGGCTCCACCAAATGATCGTTGCAATCAGCAACCCGCATAGCGTACCCAGTGCAAAACCTGCCGCGGTTTCCGCTACCGTAACACCGATATGAGGCAGCAGCGAGCCATCCATTGCTTTTGTATACAGCAGATTGAAGATCTTGCTTGGATAACTGAACAGGAAGACGTCGATCAACCGCGCTCTCCCCGCATACTCCCAGGAGCCGAGGAAGAGGGCAAGCAGCAATACCTGAGTGATATGAACAATCAGTTTCTCTTTATTTCTTGCCCGTTTGAACGCCTTATAGATGAGCTGCGGATCGACAGTGCTCCGCGGTTCTTTGTTTTGTCCGATTTCAGACGGTTCGTTCCCCAACTTGTCGTTCCCCATAGGTGTCTTCATCTCCTTCTCTCCGTCGATTCGAACTCCTTCCGGACGATTCGAAACCACTCCTGAAACCCGTCTTGCTCTCGCGCGGCAATCGGCGTCATATCCGCCAGATACGCGGGGATGGTTATTTCGCTCTTGATCCGGCCCGGATTAGGCGCAAGCACAATCACTCTGTCGCTCATCGCGATGGCCTCGGCGATATCATGGGTAACGAGCAGCGAGGTTTTGCGGCGGGCTTTAAGTGTGTGGGAGATTAAGTTCTCGAGCTGCAGCTTGGTTTGAAAATCAAGCGACGAGAACGGCTCATCCAGGAACAAAATATCCGGTTCGGTGGCCAGTGTACGCGCAAGCGCTGCCCGCTGCCGCATGCCGCCTGACAGCTCACCGGGATATTTGGCCGCAGACTGGCCAAGTCCCAGCTCTTCCAACAGATGAAGCGCGAACTCTTTCTTCTCGCGTGTGAGCTTGCCCATGATTTCCAGACCGATCGTCACATTCTCGCGAATGGACCGCCACGGAAACAGAAAATCCTGCTGCAGCATATAGCCGATCTTCGACGTCGGGCCGGTAACGGGTTGGCCGAGTATCGAAACTTCTCCTTCGGTTGGCGGAATTAAGCCTGCGATGATGGATAACAGCGTCGTTTTGCCGCAGCCGCTTGGACCGACGAGGGATACGAATTCACCGCTCCTGACCGATAACGCAATCTGATCCAGGGCAAGCGTTGCCCCTTTCTCATTGACGTACACATGCGTAACATCCTTTACTTCCACGACAGGAATCACAGCGTTCACCCCTTCCATACGCTTGAAGAGGCCGCACGCAGGCGGCCCAATTCAAGTCCATCAAGTGCTCGTTACTTCACATTCTCTATCGCTTGTTCCGCGAACGTATTGTTGACCAGCTTCGCGTAATCTGCCGGGCCATCCAGCTCGCCGGCTGATTTCATTACATCCTGCAAGTTCGCCCACTCGGTTTCGTCAATGACCGGATCTGTTGCAAAAGAGCCTTGATCTTTGTACCGTTTCACAACGCCGCGGATCAGCTCGATGTCCGTGTCCGGGAAGAATGGCGCAACCGCATCGGCGATTTCATTTACACTATGCTCTTGCACCCATTTTTGCCCTTTGTGGACCGCATTCGTAAACTTCTGTACCGTACCCGGATTGTCATCGATATAGCTTTGTTTGGTCATGAACACGGTATAAGGCAGATGGCCGCTCTCCGTGCCGAATGACGCTACGACATACCCTTTGCCTTGCTGCTCGATCATAGTTGCCGATGGCTCGAAGAGCTGTACGTAATCGCCCGTGCCCGAAGTGAAGGCAGGAACGATGTTGGCAAACTCGACATTTTGAATGAGCTCGAGGTCTTGCTGTGGATCGATGCCGTGTTTCTTGAGCGTAAACTCGCCGGCCATTTGCGGCATGCCGCCTTTGCGCTGTCCAAGGAATTTGGATCCCTTCAGCATATTCCAATCGAAATTGTCGACTTTGGCGCGGGATATAAGGAAGGTACCGTCGGTTTGCGTTAATTGAGCGAAGTTAATGACCGGATCTTCGGAGCCTTGAAGCGAGACATAAATGGAGGTTTCCGATCCAACCAATGCCACATCAATGTTGTTGCTAAGCAGCGCGGTCATCGTTTTATCTCCGCCCGGCGTAGTGGTCAATTCTACGTCCAGACCTTCTTCTTTGAAAAAACCGTTCGTAATCGCGACATACTGCGGTGCATAGAAAATAGAACGCGTTACTTCGCCGATTCGAACCTTGGTCGGTTCCGACTTTTTCCCGCCGCAGCCCGCCAGCAGAAGCGCTAAGCTGATGACGATGAACGAAAGTCTCATCATACTTCTTTTCAAGTAAACCCCTCCATAGACTTTCTGCAATTCATGCCTGGGGGCAGCCTGTCGTGCAGAAAAAAATAAGTATGTTCACATGGTATGCGGGCGCCCAGAATCGGTGCTAATAATTGGGATTGATTGGATGTTTTATGGAAGGGATTGGACGGTTACTGTCGAATTATGGGATACGGGTTGTGATTATGTTTAAGGGGATGAATGGATAAATGAGAAGTCAGAATCAAGCCGGAAGAGTATCGGTGGTCGCGATGGTGTTGGCCGCGCTATTCCTTCTGGCAGCCGTAATACAATCGCCGGCCAGCGCAGCGGCAGCTCCGGCAGCCAAGAAGAATGCAGCGCCGCCTATTATGGTGGTCATTGACGGGAAGCCGCTTACTCCAACAACAGCCGCGCCGCAAATGTACAAAGGCAATTTATTGCTGCCGATGAAATGGATCTTTGACGGTCTGGGCGTCAAAGCGGTGGTACAGCAGGGAAGCATTGAAATGACGCGGGGATTGACCAAATGGAGCGCGCGCGTGAACGACACGATGCTCCAAACAGCCAACCAGAACATCCGCCTAAGCCAAGCGCCGGTTATCATAAACGGACGTGTTTACGTTTCGGCAAGACTGGTTTCGATTGTGAGCGGGAAAAACGTAACCTACGATGCAAAGCAGCAGCAGGTAGTCATCGGGTATAGCGAGGCCGATTTGAAAATCTACCAGCGCACGCTGTTCGAAGCCGCAATGAGCGGCGATGCAGCGACGATCAGGCGGATGCTGGATCGAGGCGTCGACCCGAACCTGAAGCTGATTAACATGTTCGGGAATATTGTTCCGATCGAATATACGGTGATGAAGAGCAGTACGGAGGGGACGCGAGCGTTGCTGGAGTATGGCGCGGATGTCAAGCTGTCGTCGAGGGATTTGGTTTCGGAGGCGATATTGAATCAAAATGCCGAACTGTTGGACCTGCTATTGTCGCAAGGTTATGACGTGAATAAAACGAACCGAGATGGCTGGACCTATCTGGAATCCGCTTCAGGCGTAATTGGCCGCTCCAGCAATGGGAGCATGTATGTCAATCAATATCCGAAAGCGGAAATCGTTCAGACGCTTCTCGCACATGGCGCTGATCCGGGACTCGACAGCTCCCTGTATACAGCTGTTCAGTGGTCCAGCTACCCGATTGTTCAGCTGCTGCTCAAGGCAGGCGCCGATCCTTACAAGAAAAATCGGTTTCAAGATACCCCATACAGCATGGCTGTCTCTCGCGGCACGACCAAATGGTTAACGGTTCAGGATAAACAGCCGGTTATTCCGGAGCTTCATATCAAGGATGCACAGGGCGTTCCGGTTGAGAGCGGCACAATCTTTATTCAGTCTGCAGAAGGCAGATATGACCTGGATCGCTGGGTGAACTGGGAAGGACTCACAGCCTATGTGGAAATACCTGATGGGCTCTATAACATTGTGAGCGTTCGTACTTATCGCACGACAAATGTACTGAACAAGCCGATTCGTGTGCAGAACGGCCGGTTTGAGAACGAGACGCTGCAGCTGCAGAAGCCTAATGTGACCGGCACCGCTCTATTCGAGAACGCAACCGTCAATCGGTCAGGCCAGGTGAACATCTTTAATGACCGCAACAGTTATATCTGCGACGTCGTTCTGAACAATGGGAAGTTCGAGCTTTACCTGCCGCCCGGAACGTACAGCTTCGGCCAGTATTTTGAATTTACCGGCAACACCTATTCAGCCAAAGGAACAATAACCGTTCCCGCGGAGGGTTCGACTACAGCTACTGTCACTGTGTCTGCGAGCAAGTACGTCTATCAGCAGAACTAGTTCATCATCCTATCGAAAATGAGGCTGTCTATGAAAATATTCGCGGTGAGGCACGGTCAAACCGAATGGAATGTGGAGCGGCGCATCTGCAAGCGTACTACGGCTTTCACACCGGCAATTGTGAGCTTAGATCATACGAAGTGAAATCGAGCGAAATTTAGCTGAATACTAGCAAAATGAGCCGCATTACGCAAAGAGAGACACTCTTATGCCGATGCGGCTATTTCTTTGGGAGAATTTTAACAACATTGCCCTATGAAATGGGATACAATACCAATTACAATGCCTTAGTGAGGTGCCGCAATATGAAAGCTGGCAAACTGATTGGGAGAGGCCATACAGCGGATGTGTATGAATGGGGCGAGCATGAGGTGATTAAGATCTTTCACCATGCCCATGAAGCACCGAATGAAGCTAAGAATGCAGAGATTATTTCTCGGTTGGCTATACGGACACCGCGTTTCGGAGGACTTATTGAGCATGAAGGCCGCACCGGCATCGTATATGAGCGAATCAATGCTCCTTCCATGCTGAGCAGGATCGAACCCAATCGTGAGAGCATTACTCATTATGCGAAATTGATGGCGGAGCTTCAATTTCAGCTTCATGAACTGAAGGTTGATTTTACCCCGAATCTGAAGCAAGAGATGATCAAACATACGCTGGCTGCCCCGGGGATTAACGATCGCCAGAAGGAACTGATTATGGCAGTCATTCAGCAATTGCCGGACGGACAAGCACTGTGTCACTACGATTTTCACCCGGGTAACATTCTTATGGCAGCGGATGGGCCTGTCATTATCGACTGGATGAATGTTCTAATCGGCAATCAAGCTGCGGATGTGAGCCGAACCTCGATGATGTTGGATTCGCATGCTTTACCACCGGATGCGCCTAGCTGGCTGCAGGATGGCCGGAAGCTTTTTCACGATGTATATCTGGATGTTTACATAGATTTAAGCGGTGTTAAGAAAGCTGAGCTGGAGGCATGGATGCTGCCTACATTAGCCGTACGCATCCATGAAATGAAAGGCAAGGAACAGGAAGAAATCTTTGAACGATTGCAAGCAGCATGGAAGAACACATTCGACCAAGAGAGGGGCTGAATATTATATTGCGGCCGCGTTATCTCGTATTTCCCATTCTTGTACTCATCGGAGGACTGTGTTGGTATTTCAACTCACCTAAATCCGCGGAGGAATCCATCATCAAACTGTCAGGCGATATCCAAACCATCTATTATGACGATTTGAACGATGGCGTTGTCAAGCATAACTGGATCGAGTTGCAGACCAAGGATCAGCAAGAGCTGATGGATATTTTGGAAAGCGTATCCTACTATCGCAGGTTAGGTTCAACCAATATACGAAATGATGGAAAAGCGCTGGTGCTCACCATCGTGACGAAGGATAAGCGTAATGTCCAAATCGATATTAATGAACACGGTTACGTCGTTCGGGATAATAAGAAATATCAAGCGAATTCATTGCTTTATGATCGTTTATATGATTGGTTAGGAGAAGCAGCATGACGGCAAAGAAGCTTACGGTGCTAATAGGATTGATGTGCATGATGGGATGTTCATCCCCCAAGCTTGTTCAGCCCGATTCTCCGGAAAATGTGGCTATGCTCGTGAAGCAAGCGATCGATCATCAGAATTTGCAGCAATTGAATTTGTACTTTACGGATGCTTTGAAGGGAAGCCTTTCCATGGGTGATTGGGGTCAATTAAAGGCCATCTCAGCGACCGGAGCCGAGCTCCGAACCTATAGCTATCTAAGGATGGAGGATGAGATTCTATTGCTGGATATCGTGAAAGACCCTGATTCGGACATGTATAAGGTGCAAGATATCATTCAAGTACCGGAAGCGAGCAAGGCGATGTTTGATCAAACGCTGGTTTCGGAATAAATAGGGATTGATATATAGAGTGATGCTGGTTGAGCAAGGCAGCCGGTATCACTCTATTCTTGTGCCCAAACAATAAAAAAGTGTAAATTCTAAAAATAGTTGTTCCAATATTCGAAAATGATGGTAAATTAGAAATATACGTTTCTGGTATCGATACCAGAAACGAAACAGACAACATGATACGATGATGACTTACTACGACCGCGGAGGTAGAAATGGACCATTCTATGTTTAACGGAAGTATCAGCCGGGATGTTCTGGAAGGTTATCTGTCCAGGGCGGTTACGGCGGCAGACTTGGTCAACAGTACTACGGTAGACGATGACTTGAGGATGATCAAGAACATCGGGGCTAAGTTTCTGGGACGCGCATCCGGCGTTTGGCTGCTGGAAGCGGATGACGGCGAGCATTTCCGCAAGTCCGCGACGCTGGCGGAACGGGTACATGAAGTCGACCCGGACATTATGCTGCAAACTTGCATTTTCGAAGCGGTTTTCGAAGGCGTAGAGAAGATTAAGATTCCGGAATGGGTGTTCACAGCCTTCCAATTACCGGCTGAGAACCGCAATTTCCGTTTCGCCGATATGCTGTTTGACGGCAAGCCGAAAGGCTTTGTCTGGGACGATAACGGCGGCATTCCCAATATGAATAAGCCGGAGACGCAGTTCTGGTTCTATTATCGGGCGGTAAACTATATCAATGCCGGCTATGAAGCCATTCATATGGGGCAGATTCACCTCTATACCGCAGAAGACATCGGGCTCAAGAAGACGGTTTCTTTATTCCAAAAGATACGGGACTATGCGAGAGAACATGCAAGACGAGGCATTGTGCTGCTTGACGCGCATACGCACGGCGTGAATATTGACGGCCGGCTGCTCTTCGATATTCATTCCATGCCCTATTCGCGGATGCCGCTCCTCGATAGAACGGGCGACAAGCTCGCGCTGGTACAAGAGGGTTTTAGCGAAGGCGGCGTCACGCCGAGCGGCTGGAGCTGCGATTCTTTACCGATGCTGATGGAGCTCGATAATTGGGGCGGCAAATTCTTCGATGAGCAGGATAACATCCCATTTGAACGCCGAGCATGGAAGGAATGGTGGGGGTACGACCAGATTGCCTGGTTTGCATCGCAGGATGAAGAAAGCCGCAATCAATTTCTTGAATACGCCTTCAAATGGACGGCCGTAAACAATGCCAACGCTTATCTGCAGATGCCGATTCGAAGAACGTTGGGCAGCTATCACCGTCCACTGCCAACCGGCGGCGAGGGAGAAGCGCGTTCAAACTGCTACCAGGCGAATCGAGCAAGCGAAGGCTGTCCACTTGGATTCGGACAAGAAGATAAGATCAGATCGCTGTGGCAATCCGAACAGGATCTTAGGCAGAGAGCAGGCAATCCGCTGCCGAACACCTCCTTCGGGGCAGATGACAGCTACGATCCCGAGACAGGAATCAAACTTCCGGCCCGTGTCATCTTATACGGAAGCTTCCAGCATCATGTCGGCGCATTCAATAATGACTCCAACAGCGAAATAACGCGGATGTATTACAGCGGCAATGGCATCTATCGACGGAGCTTTGTTATGCCGTTCAAGGGTTCCTACACCTATGCCGTTGCACCATACGGAACGTTATCTCAGACGTATTCGATTGACGAATATCCGCGGAGCGGGTCGTCGACGAAAGCGACAATGGACATTGAACGAGATAATACGGTCATAGAATTTGTTTTTGATTTCATGAAGCGGAGCCTCACGGTTAAAGTGATCGAAGGATTGTAACCGGCCCGCAATGGCAGGATTCTCCAAAAATAGTTATTGAGATTATCAATCATTTTTCGTAAAATAAGTTAAGCGCTTAATCTACTGTGGAATAGTAAGAAGAGCGTTATTTTTATGCCACAAGGTATAGCGCTTAACCTTATTTAACTAAGGAGGAGTAAAGCATAATGAACACGGTTCGGCTTACGATGGCGCAAGCGCTTCTGCGATTTCTGGATCAGCAATATATCTCGGTAGACGGCGAGGAAACGAAGTTTGTTAAGGGCGTAATGGGCATCTTCGGTCATGGCAATGTGACCGGGATCGGTGAAGCTTTGGAGCATAGCGCAGGTGAGCTTGTCTACATACAAGGAAAGAATGAACAGGGCATGGTTCATGCCGCAGCCGCATTCGCGAAGCAAAGCAATCGCAAGCAGATTTATGCCTGTACGTCCTCAATCGGACCGGGTGCTTTGAATATGATTACGGCGGCGGCAACGGCAACTGTTAACCGCATCCCGGTGCTGCTGCTGCCGGGCGATAATTTCGCCAGCAGACAGCCGGATCCCGTGCTGCAGCAACTTGAAGTTGTAAGCGATTACACCGTCTCCGCCAATGAACCTTTCAAATCGGTCAGCAAGTACTGGGATCGAATCGTACGGCCGGAGCAATTGATGACGGCTGCCGTGCAGGCGATGCGCGTATTAACGGATCCGGCAGAGACCGGTGCAGTAACGCTTGCTCTCCCGCAGGATGTGCAGGCGGAAGCCTACGATTATCCGGTTCATTTCTTTGACCGTAAGGTGCATTATTTGGATCGCCGTCCTCCGGTGCCGGATGCGATCAAACGCGCGGTGAAGCTCATGGCAGAGAAGAAGAAGCCTCTGCTTATCGCCGGCGGCGGAGTATTGTACGCCTCCGCTTCGAGTGAGCTTGCGGCATTCGCCGAAGCTTTCCGCATCCCGGTTGCCGAAACACAAGCTGGGAAAAGCGCTATCGCTTGGAACCATCCGCTTAACGTAGGTGCGATCGGGGTCACCGGTGCTTTAGCGGCAAACAAGATCGCACAAGAGGCCGATCTCATCATCGGCATTGGCACGCGGTATTCCGATTTCACGACGGCGTCTAAATCCGCCTTCGGCAATCCGGACGTGCAATTCATCAATGTGAATGTCAGCGGATTCGATTCCTCGAAGCTGAACGGGGTGGCCATTACGGCGGATGCCAAAGAAGGCTTGATCGCGCTGCAAGCTGCACTCGAGGATGTACGCTATCAGAGCGGGCATGATCTGCAGGACATTGGAGCGATTAAGCAAGTGTGGGATGACGAGGTGGATCGCCTTTTTGCCATGGAGCATGAGCTTGGCATAGCACAGACCCGAGCGCTGGGCATAATCCAGGAGACAATCTCATCCGACTCGGTTATTGTATGCGCGGCAGGAAGTCTGCCCGGCGACCTTCACCGGCTTTGGCGTCCGACAGAGCCCAAAACCTATCACATGGAATATGGCTTCTCCTGCATGGGGTATGAGATCGCCGGCGCATTCGGGGTCGCGCTGGCAGAACCGCGTCGCGAGGTCTATGCGATTGTGGGAGACGGCGGCTACTTGATGCTGCATTCCGAGCTGGTGACCAGCCTGCAGGAAGGACGCAAAATCACGGTGCTGCTGTTCGACAACCACGGATTCCAGTGTATCCACAATTTGCAGAAGAGCCAGGGCAGTGACGGCTTCGGGAATGAGTTCCGTTTCCGCTCGGAGGAGACCGGCAAGCTGACGGGTTCGTTCATGCCAATCGACTTCGCGGCACATGCGCGCAGTCTCGGTGCGAAAGCCTACAAGGCGAACAGCGAGCAAGATTTGAAGGAAGCGCTGCGGCTCGCGAAGCAAGAAACGGTGACTACGCTTATCGAGATACCTGTTGTGCCGGGCACCAACACGGGCGGCTACGAGTCCTGGTGGAACGTCGCTGTTCCCGAGGTTTCCGAGAGCGATAACGTTATTAAAGCAGGCAAAGAGATGAATGCCAGAATTAGATCCATCCAACTCCTATAAGAGAGGGGCTATCCGCCTATGAAACAGTTGCCATTCCGATTAGGGATTCATCCGATTAATTGGGTTGGAGAGGATGTGAAAGAGCACGGTGACGATACTTCGTTCGAACGAATCATGGATGACATCGTAGCGCTTGGTTTGACCGGGACTGAGATGGGACGGAAATTCCCGAGCGATCCGCAAGTGCTGAAGAGCGAGCTGTCGCGCAGAGGAATCAGCTTGACGTCGCAGTGGAAGTCGGTGCTCTTCTCCGATCCGGCGTACCGCGAAGCAGAACTGGACGCCTATCGCTCGCATGCGGAGTTTCTGAAGGAAATGGGAAGCACCGTTATTAGCACCTGCGAGGCTGGAGGTTCTTTGCACTTTGATCCGCGGCGTTCTCCAAGCGAGCAAGAGGTGCAGCGTTTAAGCGAGGAACAGTGGAAGTCGCTGGCTGAAGGCTTGAATGCTGCCGGCGCAATCGCCAAGGAATATGGGCTGAAATTGACCTACCACCATCATGGAGGAACGGTTGTAGAGCGGCCGGAAGAGATCGATCGCCTCATGGAGCTGACCGATCCGGAGCTTGTCTACCTGCTCTTCGACACCGGTCATGCCTATTACGGGGGAGCAGATCCGCTGACTGTGCTGCAGAAGCATTACGATCGGATCGCATATGTTCACCTGAAGGATATCAGGCCTCAGATATTGGAGGAAGCAAGAGCCGAACAGGCGGACTTTATCACTTGCATTCGCAAGGGCGTGTTCACCGTGCCCGGTGATGGCTGCATCGATTTTGGACCCATTCTATCTGAACTGGTCAAACGTAATTATAAGGGATGGGCACTGCTGGAAGGGGAACAAGATCCCGCGCTGCATCCGGCCTATGAATATGCACGGAATGCGCTGCTATATATCGATTCTTTGATTTCGGAAGAAAGAAGGTAATCAACGCCATGACCTATGTTTCCTTCAAGGCAGACAGAGCGCATGATTTCACGGCGATTGGGCGGCTCTGCATCGATTTGAACGCGAATGAGATTAATCGTCCGATGGAGCAGACCATGACGTTTACCAAATATGTCGGCGGTTCGCCTGCGAACATTGCAATCGGTATGGCAAGACTAGGACGTCACACGGCGTTTATCGGAAAAATCGCAAATGATCAAATGGGGCGCTTCATTCTCGATTATTTGCAGCGAACCGGCATTGAAACGGAGAACGTCGTGACCGATCGATCCGGTGCGGTGACGGGGCTGGCTTTTACGGAGATTAAGAGCCCTTCGGATTGCAGCATTCTCATGTATCGCGACAACGTGGCTGATCTGCTGCTTGAGGCAGGGGAAGTCAGTGAGGATCTGATCGCCCAATCGAAGCTGCTGTTAATCTCGGGTACGGCGCTTGCGCAGAGTCCTTCGCGAGAAGCGGTGTTCCAAGCGCTGCAGTACGCGAAGAAACACGGAACCGTAATCGCCTTCGATCTGGATTACCGCCCTTATACATGGACCTCCAAGCAGGAGACGGCGGTTTACTATAATTTGGCCGCCGAGTACTGCGATATCATTCTGGGGACGCGCGAGGAGTTCGACATGATGGAGGTGTTCGAGCAAAATCCGGAGCACAGCGACAGCGTGACTGCCTCCAAGTGGTTCGACTATAACGCGAAGATCGTCATTATCAAGCATGGCAAAGAGGGCTCCATCGCCTATACGGCCGACAATAAGAGTCATCGAGCGAAGAGCTTCCCGGCGAAGGTCATCAAAACCTTCGGCGCGGGCGACTCCTATGCTGCTGGTTTCCTGCATGGCATCATGCAGGGCTGGACGCTGGAGCAGTGCATGGAATTCGGCAGCGCGGCAGCCTGCATTGTGATATCGAGCCACAGCTGCTCCGACGCCATGCCAACGGAGAGCCAGGTGCTCCGCTATATCGAAGACTGCAATAACGGCAAAATAACGGCCTCATAGTCGCCGCAGCCGCACTGTTGATTACGAAAGGGGAATTCGAGTATGAGCAAAGTGTTGAACAACTGGATCGGAGGCAATTGGGTCCCATCTGCCTCTGCCGCGCACGAGAACGTGTATAACCCGGCAACGGAGGAAGTGTTGGCGTTGGTTCCGCTCTCGACGAAAGTAGACGTAGACCTGGCCGTTCGAACGGCTAAGGAAGCTTTCGGGGCATGGAGCCGGACCCCGGTACCTCGCCGGGCGCGTATTTTATTCAAATATCAGCAGCTGTTAGTCGACAACTGGGAAGCGCTCGCCCGCCTAGTTACGCTCGAGAACGGCAAAAGCTACAGTGAAGCTTACGGCGAGGTGCAGCGCGGAATCGAATGCGTCGAATTCGCCGCAGGTGCACCGACGCTCATGATGGGCAAGCAATTGCCCGATATAGCATCGAACCTCGAATCCGGTATGTACCGCTATCCGGTTGGGGTGGTTGCCGGCATTACGCCTTTTAACTTCCCGATGATGGTGCCTTGCTGGATGTTCCCGCTCGCCATTGCTTGCGGCAACACGTTTGTCATGAAACCGTCGGAGCGTACGCCGCTTCTGGCGAACCGTCTGGCAGAGCTGTTCAAGGAAGCGGGCTTGCCGGATGGCGTCCTCAATATTGTGCATGGCGCGCATGATGTCGTGAATGGAATTCTGGAGCATCCGGATGTCACAGCCGTGTCGTTTGTCGGCTCCCAGCCGGTAGCTGAATATGTCTACAAAACGGCATCCGCGAACGGGAAGCGGGTTCAAGCGCTTGCCGGAGCGAAGAACCATTCCATCGTTATGCCGGATGCGGATCTGGAGCTGACCGTCAAGGAGATTGTCAATGCGGCCTTCGGTTCCGCCGGCGAGCGCTGCATGGCTTGCTCCGTCGTAGTAGCCGTAGGCGATGTTGCCGATACTCTCGTGAACAAGCTGGTAGAAGCAGCGGATCGCATTACGATCGGAAACGGCATGGAAGAGGGGATTTTCCTCGGCCCCGTTATTCGCGGACCGCATAAAGAACGCACGTTGAAGTACATCGAGCTGGGCGAGAAAGAAGGCGCGCTCTTAGTGCGGGACGGACGCAAGGATGCGGCAACGGCAGGTGAAGGTTATTTTGTTGGACCGACGCTGTTCGATGACGTGCAGTGCGGCATGAAAATTTGGGAAGACGAGATCTTCGCGCCGGTGCTGTCCATCGTACGCGTGCAAACGCTGGACGAAGCCATCGAGGCGGCCAATCGTTCGGACTTCGCCAACGGCGCATGTTTGTTTACGAAGAGCGGCGCCAACGTCCGTCAGTTCCGTGAAACGATCGATGCCGGTATGCTCGGCGTGAATCTCGGCGTACCGGCACCGATGGCATTCTTCCCGTTCTCCGGGTGGAAGAAGTCGTTCTACGGCGACTTGCACGCAAACGGCAGCGACGGCGTAGAGTTCTATACGCGCAAGAAAATGATCACTACCCGCTGGTAAGAGAGGGGGCATAGCGCAATGGAAAAAATCAAAATCGGCATTATCGGAGCCGGCCGAATCGGCAAAATTCATGCCGATAACCTGCTGCAGATGCCGCAAGTGGAAGTCGTCGCAGTGAGCGATTTATTCGCCGGACCTGAGCTGGAGGAATGGGCCTCGCAGCGGAACATCCCGCTTGTGACGAAGGACAGCGGAGCCGTCATTGCCCATCCGGATATCGATGCCGTATTCATCTGCTCCTCGACGGATACGCATGTGCCTCTCATCAAACAAGCTGCACAGGCGGGCAAACATATCTTCTGCGAGAAACCGGTCAGCATGGATATCAGGCAGACTCGGGAAGCCGTTGAGACCGCGAAGCAAGCAGGCGTTAAGCTGCAAATCGGCTTTAACCGGCGTTTCGATCATAACTTCAAGCGGATCAGCGAGCATGTGCAGGGCGGCACGATAGGAACACCGCATATCGTCAAAATCACCTCGCGTGATCCGAACCCGCCGCATAAAGACTACATTCGCGTATCGGGCGGAATTTTCATGGATATGATGATCCATGATTTCGATATGGCGCGTTACGTGAGCGGCAGCGAAATCGATGAAGTGTACGCACATGGCGGCGTGTTAATCGATCCGGTATTCGCCGAATATGGCGACATCGATACGGCGATCGTAACGCTGAAATTCGCGTGCGGGGCGATGGGCGTCATTGATAACAGCCGTCAAGCCGTTTATGGATACGATCAGCGGGTGGAGGTATTCGGCTCGAAAGGTGCGGTAGCCGTAACGAATGATTATCCGAATTCAGCGGAGATCAGTACGGCTGAAGGCGTGTTCCGCGATAAGCCGCTGCACTTCTTCCTGGAGCGGTACCAAGAGGCGTATCGAGCAGAGACGCGGATCTTTATAGCCTGTATCCGGGAAGATCAGCCTGTTCCGGTCAACGGCATCGATGGGCTGCAGGCCGAGCTGGCAGCGCTGGCAGCAAAGTTATCGTTTATGCTGCAGCGTCCCGTAAAAGTCACAGAAGCGATGGAGCTCGCGGAGCAGCATGCGGTCTTTATCTAGGAGGGGGATAGGCGACGATGTCGAATTTAATTATTGCACCGGCTGATCAACCGGATCGCGAAGGTAGTATAATGAACATTACGCCGGAATCGGCAGGCTGGAAGTATGTTGGATTTCAAGTGATCAGGCTGGAAGCAGGTCAAGCCTTCCGCCGCGATACCGGAGATCGGGAAGTATGCCTTGTCCTGCTAAGCGGGAAAGCGGATGTGGCAACTCGGTCGCAAGAATGGCTCGCGATCGGCAGCAGAATGAATATTTTCGAACGAACAGCGCCCTATTCGGTTTATATACCGAATGACGATAAATATGAGATTCGCGCCGTAACGGATTTGGAAGTGGCCATTTGCTCCGCTCCGGGCAATGGCAATTATGAAGCGCGGCTAATAAAGCCGGAGCAGGTCGGCGTGGAAACACGCGGCTATGGGAATTTGGAGCGTCAAATTCACAACATTCTTCCTGAGCAGCAGACGGCTGACAGCCTGCTTGTTGTGGAGGTGTTCACGCCTAACGGACATTGGTCCAGCTATCCGCCGCATAAGCATGACCAAGATGCGCTGCCGGCGGAGTCGCTGCTTGAGGAAACCTATTATTTCCGGATTCAGCAGGAGAGAGGGTTCGCGATTCAGCGCGTGTACACGGACGATCGCTCCTTGGATGAGACGCTGGTCGTCAACGACGGTCAAGCGGTGCTTGTACCGAAAGGCTATCATCCGGTTTCCGCGCCGCCGGGCTATGATTGTTATTATTTGAATGTGATGGCCGGTCCGATTCGCACCTGGAAGTTCCACAACGATCCGGATCATGAATGGATTATGGTTAACCCGAATCGCCGTTAAACGGTAAGCGGTTTAGAAGCAGGAGGAGTTACAAGAGTGAAAGCAACGATTTACGACGTAGCACGAGAAGCCGGGGTTTCCATTGCGGCCGTCTCCCAAGTCATCAACGGGAAAGGGAAAATCAGCGAAGAGCGCCGAGCCTCCATCATCAGCGTCATGGAGCAGCTGAATTATAAGCCGAGCCTCATCGCCTCCGCATTGACCGGCAAGAAAACGTATACGCTGGGGCTGCTCATTCCGGATATCTCCAACCCCTTCTTCGCCGAAATCGCCCGGGCTGTGGAAGACCAGGGAGATGTGCACGGCTACAGCTTGGTGATCTGCAGCACGGATAATAAAGACGAACGGGTCGAACGGTATTTGACTTTGCTTGGCCAGAAGAGTGTGGACGGCATCATTATCGGCACGGGGATGGATAGCGGGGAGCTCTTGGACCTGCTACTTAAGAAGTCCATCCCATTGGCAGTGATCGCGAGGGAGATGCCGGGTCATGATCTGGCTACAGTCGTCGTTGACGATTATGAAGGCGGCCGCATGGCGGCACGTCATCTGCTCGGTCTGGGGCATACCCGAATGGCTGTTCTTGCCGAGCATCGGAAAGTCATCAGCTCGCGGGAGCGGATTCGCGGCTTCCAAGACGAAGTCGTCGAAGCGGGTTTGCAGTTGCCGGAATATATGGTGAAAATGAACGGCCGCGACTTGGTTAACGATGGCAGGCGCAGCGCATCAGAGCTGCTTCGTTATGCGGATCGCCCTACTGCCGTGTTCTGCTGCAACGACCTGCTTGCGATCGGCGCGCTGCAAGCGGCCAAGGAGATGGGGGTTCGCGTTCCGGAAGAACTGTCGATTGTCGGCTTTGACAATACGATATTGGCGACGGTTACGGATCCCCCGTTGACGACGGTATCGCAGCCAACGGAGCAGATGGGACAGCTTGTGGTAGACCTGGTTCTGAGCAAGAATGATGCAGCGAAACCGGGAGAATCCAAGCGTGTCATGCTGAAGCCGGAGCTTGTTGTCCGGCAGTCGACAGGGAAGCCGATTTCCATCTAAGTGATGCGGCTGTCGGTCGGGTGCTTAGTTTAGCGAACATATTCAGTCGTAGCCCCATTCGAGGGGCAAACGTCTTTGTTTTCTGGTATCGGTACCAGAAGTAACAGCACAAGGAGGGCCTGATCAATGAAGTTCATGGAAATCAATGGCGTTCGTCTGTCCCGGCTCATTATGGGAACCGGCGACTTAAGCAAGCTAAATGGAACGGACATGTTGGACACGTACGTGGCCGCAGGTGGAACAACAATAGATACAGCACATCAATATCGTCGTGCCGAGACCATCATCGGGCAATGGATGACGGAGAAGGGAAACCGAAATCAAATGGTCATTATGACCAAAGGGGCTCATCACAATGACGGCAGCCCCGGGCCTCGCGTGAATGCGGAAGCCATACGCAAGGATTTGTTCGAAAGCCTGGATCGATTGGAAACGAATTATATCGATTTGTATGCCCTCCATCGAGACGAACCGGGAACGCCGGTCGGGCCGATTATGGAGGAGTTGAACCTGCATCTGAGCGAAGGACGCGTTCGGGCGATCGGCGCTTCCAACTGGACGCATCAGCGCATTCAGGAAGCGAACGACTACGCGCAAGCGCATGGACTATCCGGTTTTATGTTCAGCAGTACGAATCTTGCTCTGGCTGTGGCCAATGAGCCGAGATGGGAAGGCTGCGTGTCGGCGGATGAACAAGCCAGCCAGTGGCATGAACGTCGTCAATTGCCGCTGCTGGCATGGTCTGCACAGGCAGGTGGGTTCTTTACAGGTTTATTTTCGCCTGAGGATCGAACCAATTCGGACATGGTACGCGTCTATTATAACGAGGACAACTGGAAGCGTTATGAGCGAGCGAAGAAGCTGGCGGAAAGCAAAGGCGTCACCGCTCTGCACATCGCCTTGTCGTTCGTGCTCAATCGACCGTTTCCAACCGGGGCTATCATTGGTCCGCGCAGCGATGCGGAGCTGATGGATTCCGTGAAAGCGATGGAAATTGAGCTTACTGAATCCGAGCAGGAATGGCTGGATCTAAAGCGAGAGGAGCTTGCGGTATGAGAGAGAAGCTGGCTGCTCAGCTGTACACGTTAAGGAATGAATTGAAGAAAGACTTCCCCGGCACGCTGCGCGAGCTGAAGAAGATGGGCTGGCAGGCGGTGCAAATCGATGGCTTGCATGGAAATGATCCGCGCGAAATCGCATCGGTAATGGATGAGCTAGGTCTGCAAACCGCCGGGATGCATGTCGGCCTGGAGCGTATGAAGCATGATTTGCCGGCCGTATTGGAAGAAGCGAGATTGTTCAAAACGAGAGATTTCATCTGCCACTCGCTGCCGGATGAACTCATGAACCCGGAAGGCTATCGAAGTGTGCGCGAAGCGCTGCGTCAAGTTGCGGGTCAAGTAACTTCGCTCGGCTTTAGAGCCGGCTACCATAACCATGACTTTGAATTCCATACGTCCATGAACGGGCAATACGCGCTGGATTATGTGCTGGAGCTGGATGCGGAGAACCCGGTCTATGCGGAAATCGATACGTACTGGGTCAAGAAAGCGAATGTGGATCCGCTCGCGTACATCCAACAATACGCCGGGCGCATGCCGATTCTCCATTTGAAAGATATGACTGCGGACGAGCGAAGATATTTTGCCGAGGTTGGCAGCGGCATTATCGACTTTATACCGATTATCCGGTGGGGAGAAGCCAGCGGCGTAGAATGGTATGCCGTGGAGCAGGATTATTGTCCGGGCAGTCCGATGGACAGCCTGGCATTAAGCTTCGAGAATTTGCTTCGCATGGAGCCGGAAATCAAACGGAAATAAGAGAGTCCGAGTTCAATCAGGAGAAGGAGCCGATCAAGATGCGTAAACCATTAACCGCAGCCCATACGGGCTGCGGCGTACACCCGGATAATACGTTAGCTTCGTTCTTCGAGGCGATGGAGAGCGGCGCCCATATCGCAGAAGTAGACGTACATGTGACACTTGGCGATACGTGCGTACTGCTGCACGATCATTCCCCCGCTCTGCACAAGTATACCTATGTGGAATTGAATGCTCCCGAGGTAAGGGAATCAATCTCGCCTGACTATGCGGAGCATGAGATCGCAACGCTGGAGCAAATTTTGCGGATATCGGGTACTCGCTCCATGCTGCTCAATTTGGATCTCAAATCAACCGATGCCATTGATCCGACAGCTAAACTGATCTACCGGTTCGCTGCACAGAAACGCGTCTTTATTACGGGGGCATCTGATGCGATGGCTGCGAAGTACCCCGATATAAAAGTGATGTACAACACCCCTCATTCGTGGTTTGAAGGGAAAGGCGAGCGCTATGTCGAGTTTGCGGATTCCGTATGCCGGACAGCGCGATTAGGCGGTTATGCAGGATTGAACATGGAGAGCTCCACGTGCCGCCAAGAAGTAGTGGATCGTGCTCATGCAGAAGGACTGCTCGTATGGGTGTATACCGTGAATGATCCTCAAGAGATGAAACGACTGATCGGACTCGGCGTAGATGCCATTACAACGAGGGTTCCGAGACTACTGTTAAGTATTAATGAAGAGTATAAAAACGTATAGCCATAATTGAAATTTGTTGTTATAATTAAACCAATGGTTGCGCTTACTTTCCGATTCACTGGAAAGTAAATTTTTTAACCGTTTCTGGTATCGCTACCAGAAAATCAATCAGAACCGATTCAGAAGCAACAGAGCACAACATGAATTAGCCATTTCTCCGAAAAGAAGGTGATTCCCGACTCATGGCAAATGTCTCGACAACTTCGCAAGTGAAGCTGAGAAAACCCAGAGCCGCTTTGTGGAAAAACATTATGCAGCATCGGTATTTGTATTTCATGCTACTGCCTTGTCTCGTGTTCTTCATCGTTTTTTCGTATATTCCGATGGGCGGCCTGTTGTTAGCCTTTAAGGAATATAAGTTCAACAAAGGCATCCTCGGAAGCCCATGGATCGGTTTTGACTATTTCGTCACCTTCTTCAACTCCTACCAAAGCAAGAGTCTAATCCAAAACACACTGATTATCAGCAGTATGAAGCTGTTTCTGTACCTGCCTTTTCCGATTATACTGGCACTTATGTTTAATGAAGTTCGCAACAAATGGTTCAAGAACATTTCGCAGAGCGTGCTCTATCTGCCTCACTTCCTGTCCTGGGTTGTCGTTGTCGGGTTGATTCAGCGGATTCTCGCGCCGGACACCGGCTTGCTCAACCAATTTATTGCCAATGTTGGCGGTGATGGAAGCACCTTCTACATGATGGATCCTAAGTATTTCTACCAAATCATGTTCGGCAGCCACCTATGGAAGTCGATCGGCTGGGATTCGATCATTTATATGGCAGCGATTTCAGGCGTCAACCCCGATATGTACGAAGCCGCCAAGATCGATGGCGCGGGCAAGCTTAGGGAGATCTGGAACATAACGCTCCCGTCTATTATGCCGACTGTCGTGATTCTGTTCATCTTATCGCTTGGAAACATATTATCCGCCGGATTCGATCAGCTTTACCTGCTTCGAACGCCGGGAAACATGCAATTATCCGATATTTTAGATACCTATATCATTCGTGTCGGCTTACAAGGCGGTCAATATGGCTATGCAACCGCCGTTGGGTTACTGCAAGGCGTTATCGGATTGATCTTGGTCGTACTGGCTAATCGTCTGTCTCGCAAAGTATCGGAAACCTCACTATGGTAGCGCTACCATGAATGGCGCAACGTTCTGATGGTGGAAACGTCAACCGACGTATTCATAAAAAAAATCGAAATAAAGGGGAAAAACGCATGAGCAGAAAATGGACGAAGTTTTTAGCGATTCCTGTTATGGTTTCCATGCTACTCGCAGGTTGTTCCAACAATAACGGCGGCAACAACACGAGCAATGAACCTGCTGCAAACAGCAATACCGCTTCAGACAGCAATGCCACTGCTACAAATGCACCTGAAGGAAAGCCGGCAACATGGATTGCAGACCGTAAGATTAAAGGCCTCGTATTCATGGGAACCGACGATTACACCGAGGATATGAACCCTGAGATCAAAGCGCAAATCAAAGAGAAAACCGGCATTGATTTCGAAATCGAAATTATGAAAGCGGAGCACTCCATCGATGGATTGATTGCAGGGCTTGCGGCGAACGACCTGCCGGATTTCGTTGCTTTCTATCTCAATAACAGCGGTCGTCCGGAGATGCCCGTAGTGCTGAAAGCAGCTCGCGAAGGCATGTTCACCGATCTGGCTCCGTTCTTCAAGGATTCGAAAGTGTACAGCAAGTATTTGCAGGATGATTACCTGCCAATGGATACGCAGTTCGGCGTTATGTTCCGTCCGGAATTCAACGGCTCTACATATTTCGCCCATATGAACATTCAACGCGAAGGCGGTCAAGTTTCTTGGAAAGGCGTTGGAGGTCCATACATCCGCAAGGACATTGCAGATGCACTTGGCGTAGATCCACGCACCATTACATCGACCGATCAGCTGTATGATTTGGCTAAGAAGATTAAAGATGGCAATTTCAAAGACAACAATGGCGGTCCCGTTACGCCGATCGGCCCATCCTACTGGGGCGGTAAAGAAGTCGGAGCCTTGTTCAACGATCTGGAATGGGGTGCGGACGACCAGCGGATTAAGCAAACGAAAGACGGTAAAATCCTGCACGAAGCCCAAACTGAGTTTGCTATGAAGAAAGTCGACTATGTTCAGAAGCTGATCAAAGAAAAACTCATTCATCCGGAGTTCTTCACCATTGACGAGAGCCGTGCAACGGAAGGCGCGCTGAACGGTTCATGGGCGATCATCGCCGATACGCACAGCTACCAAGAATTCAACCAAGATATGCATTACATTCCGCTTGGTCCGATTAACCAAGTAGACGGTCCTTATCAAATGCAAATTTCCTATAAGTCCGGTTACTCCGCTTGGGCAATTCCAACAACGACAGAGAATCCGGAAGATGTCGTTAAATTCGCCGATTTCCTTGCAAGCCGTGAAGGCAAGCTGCTGTGGAAATACGGAATCGAAGGCCGCGACTACACATTGGACGACAAAGGCAATCCGCTGGTAAAACAAGAAGTCGTGGATTTGAAAGCAAAAGATCCTAACGAAGCGAAGAAACTCGGCTTTGGCGGCGTAGGCAACAACTGGGGGGACATCCTCGGCAGCACGGATAACGATAATTTGGTTGATTTCGGCGAAGCCAATTATGGCGACAATGCAAGTTCAGGCCTGTTCCCGGCTGTAGAGCAAATCGCGACGTACTGGAACTTCGATGAGAAGGTGAAGAACGGCGTTGTATCCGATGCCTACCAACCGACTTCGTTCATCGGCGAGTTTAGTAACGGTACCGAATTGAAAACCGCATTTGATAACTATAATGACAGCCTGATCCAAGCGTATTACAGCAAAAGCCACGACGAAGCGAAGAAGATTCTGGACAATGCCCTGAAGCAAATGGAAGCATCCGGCTTGGACGATTACTTGAAGCTTCTTGCTGATAAGAACGCGGATCCAAAAACAAAAGTAAAGCTATAACAGCTACCGGCACAAAATGATCACCAGATGGTTTGGCGGTTGTATCCGCGACCCGGATAGAACCGCCTTTCTATTGTAGTTTCGGAGTGTGGTTTCTTCGAGGTGTAGGAGGAGGGAAGACAGTGAATGAATTTTATAAGATCAGCCCAGGCGAAAGAATATTCCGCATCATCAATTACATCCTGATTGTCCTCTTGTGCTTGTCTATCATTCTTCCATTCCTGAACATATTTGCGCTGGCATTTAATCCGGGCAAAGATGCGGAAAGAGGCGGTATCTTCTTCTGGCCTCGCATCTGGTCGTTCGAGAACTTCATGAAGGTATTTGAAGCGTCCAATATCGCATCCGCCTTCGGGATATCGATCTTCCGTACCGTGGTCGGCACGGTTTCCAGCGTGTTTTTGACCGCAATGGCCGCCTATGCGTTAAAGAGCAAAACACTGCCCGGCGGAAAGTTTTTCATGATGCTCATTTTCTTTACGATGCTGTTTGGCGGAGGCATCATTCCCTACTACATGCTGCTCAAGTCGATTCATTTAACGAATAACATTTGGGTGTATGTCATTCCAAGTTTATACAGCGCATGGAATTTGATCATTATTCGGACCTTCTTCCAGCAAATTCATCCGAGTTTGGAAGAATCGGCGCGAATTGACGGATACAACGACTTTGCCATCTTTATGCGCATCATCATGCCGCTTAGCCGGCCCGTAATTGCAGTAATTGGTTTGTTCAATGCCGTAGGGCATTGGAATGATTGGTTTACCGGTGCGTTCTTCGTTCGCAAAGCCAGCCTGCGTCCGTTATCGACCTTGCTGCAGGAAATGCTGACAAGCGCCGAAGCGATGCGCGATACGCTGAATCAGGCTGCGGGCACGACCAAATATGAGCTGCTCGACAAAATCCAGATTACGGGCAATTCACTGAAGATGGCGACAATTATCGTGGTCGTGGCTCCGATTATTATTATCTATCCTTTCGTACAGCGTTATTTTGCTAAAGGCATTATGATCGGTTCGATGAAAGAATAGCGGGAGAGAGGAAGAAATCGCAGATGAAAATCTTGAATAGCTACACGCAGACGGGCAAGTGGTGGAGAGGGAGCTTTCATAACCATACGACGAACAGCGATGGCTGGTTCCCGCTGGAAACGGTCTACAAGATGTATGGCGGCTACGATTTTCTGGGCATTTCCGATCATGATAAAATAACGAAACACGAAGGCGAACGCAGCATTCCCACCGTATTTGACGCCATTGAAGTGAGCAGCCGCCAGACGCACATGCTGCTCGTTAATCCGCCGCATACGATGCTTGATGATTACAGCAACGAATTTACGATCGAGAATTATCAGCGGTTGGCCGATATGGCAGTCGACAACGGCGGGTTTGCCGTATTGGTCCATCCGAACCGTTTCTTCTCCAATTATTGGACGCTCGAAGATATGTTGAAGTTGGAACGTTATATTGGAATCGAAGTGTATAACGGCGACGGCAATCCGGAGTACGATATCGCTTTCGATAAATGGGATGCCTTGTTGTCGAGCGGGCGTAAGGTATGGGGTTTCGGCAACGATGATTCGCATGTATACGGTCAAGAGAAGCGAGCCTGGAATATGGTGCAGGCGGAAGAAAACACGAATGAAGCCATTACGCAAGCGATCAAGAACGGCAATTTCTATGTATCTACGGGGTATGGATTCGATGCCATTCGCACGGAAGGCCATACGATTATCATTGATCTCCGTTCGAACGAGCTGCTCGATAAAATGTATAAGTATGTGACGTTCTTCGGAAAAGACGGCAGGGTGCTGCAGGAAACGACCGGAAGAATCAGCCAGGCAACGTATGAATGCAAAGGCGATGAAGGGTATGTACGCATTGCGGCCTATTTGGAAGGCGGATACGGAGCATTTTCCCAACCTTTATTTGTCGAATCTAGTAAATAGTGCTCAGAAGCGAAAAGGAGTTTGTTTCCTTTACGGCGAACTGTTTTCAAATTGAATCTATAAAGAGGGTGAGTAATGTGCAGCCAAAAATTAAAGACGTGGCACGCCTGGCGGGCGTTTCGGTAACAACCGTATCCCGTGTGTTGAACGGCGAGAAGTATGTCAAGGACGATCTCAAGCACAAAGTCAATCTTGCAATCGAGGAATTGGGGTATGCTCCCAGCCATATTGCCCGTAGTTTGGTGCGTAACAAAACGAACCTGATCGGTGTGATCGTCCCGGATATTACCTCCAGCTTCTATGCGACTATTCTTAGCAGCATTGAAGAAGCAGCAAGCGCAAACGACTACAATTTGCTGGTGTGCAACATCAGCGAGGATATTGATAAGGAATATAAATATTTGAACGTCTTTCAAGAGATGCGGGTTGAAGGCATCATTATTATGCATGAGAAGATCAACGAGGAGATTCGCAATCTCATTCATAAGATGAAGATTCCGGTTATTTTCTCCAGTGTCAAACCGATGGATCAACAATTCGTATCTGTCATCGTCGACGATTATAAGGCAGCTTATGATGCGACGACTTATTTGATCGAGCTTGGGCATGAAGAAATCGGGTTTATCGGCGGCGACATGCGAGACATCACTTCAGGCCAAAACAGGTACAGCGGGTATCGGAATGCGCTCACGAGCAAAGGCATTCGGATCATTCACGAGCATATCCGTTTCGGGGACTACAAGGTGAAAAGCGGTTACGCGCAGATGAAAGAGCTGCTGCGAGTGAGCCAGCGGCCTACGGCGGTATTTGCGGTCAGCGATGATATGGCTGTCGGAGCGATGAATTGTATCCGTGACCACAATCTTCGCGTGCCTGAGGATATTTCGGTCATCGGCTTTGATGGCAGCCAATTAACCGAGCTTACGAGACCCACGTTGACCTCTATGGAACAACCGATTCATGAAATGGGCAAAGAAACGATGCGCCTCCTGCTCCACCAAGTTGAGACCGGTGAGGAGCCAAGCGGGGACCTCGTGCTCGACCATCGCCTGGTGGCGCGAGAGAGTTGTATACCCAGGAAGAAATAGAAGAGCAGAGGCAAGCATATCAGGAGTAGGGCGGAGATGAAGCAACCTTGAAAAAATACGACGCAATTGTAATTGGGGACGCGAACATCGATTTGGTCGTTGCCGGCTGCAACGAGCTGCCGAAGCCCGGACAAGAGGTGCTTGTTCAAAACATGACGATTCATGTGGGCGGCGGAGCCGCATTGTTCAGCTTGGCGTTGGCAAAGCTGGGCTTGAAGATTGCCTTCAACGGCATACTTGGTGAGGATGGTTTCGGACACTTCGTACGAGATCATTTGAACCAGTATGGAATCGATACCAGCTATATCCGCAGCAGCAGCAGCAATACCGGCATTTCCATTGCCATCAATCCGGAGAAGGATCGTTCCTTCATCACCTATATGGGATCAAATGCGGAGCTGAGCATGGGGTTGTTGGATCTGGAAAGCGTTGCCCTGGCAAGACATGTGCATTTGACCGGTTATCGGGGAAGAGAGAATCATGCGGAATATATGAAAGTGGTTCGAAGCATTAAGGCGCTTGGCGTGACGACCTCTATCGATGTAGGCTGGGATGATACCGGCGAATGGTTCTCGGGTATCTTTGAACTAATGAGCGAAGTGAATGTGTTCTTCATGAATGAAGTCGAGGCCGAGCATTATACCGGTTGCTCCGGCATTATGGATATCATCGCGAAGCTGTCCGCTTATAGCAGCCATTTCATAGTCAAGCTGGGTTCGACCGGTGCGGTTGCAACCGTAAACGGGCAGTCCCAGTTCCGTTCCGGTTTCCAAGTCCCCGTTGTCGATACAACAGGTGCCGGGGATTCCTTCAACGCCGGATATATCTACGGGTTTCTTAGCGGGCAGAAGCCGGAGCAGTGTTTATTGTATGGCAATGCATGCGGAGCCCTGTCGGTGACACAATCAGGCGGAAGCACGGGAACACCGGACCGAACGGCTATGGAGCATTTTCTATTCGAGAAAGCCAACTGTACGACGGACATCTGGGAGAGCGCATAAATCGTCCAAGCGAGTGGAGGGCACGAGCAGCCATGCATTTCGAAATAAGCCATGCTAGTGATGGGAATCAGACGGTAATCGTACCTGTCTTTGCAGAAAGCTTGGGGGCGGATTGGCCTCAAAGCCGGGAAGTGCTGCGAACGGCTTCCCTATTGCCGTATATGGGGGCCAGACATGCGATAACATGGTTTTATGGCGCTCACAGCGGTCAAGCAGACCTCATGTTGGTTGGACTTGGCGAAGTGGACAAGTTTAACCCGGCTGTTCTGCGCGAGGCGGCAGGGAATGCGGGGCGCGCTTTACATAAAGAGAAACGCGATTGCGCGGCAGTTTCCTTTGAAGCACTGGTTGCTGCCGGGGTCTCCACGGGCGGCATGTCCGCTTACATGGAGGCCTGGGTGGAAGGCTCGCTGCTGGGCACTTATGTGTTCGATAAGTATAAGTCGACGCCGGCTCAGCAGCATGCGGAGATCAAAGTCCGGCTGTTAGGCGATCTGACGGCGGAGGGGCTTGAAGCGATTCGCCTGGGACAGCTTCGAGCGGAGAGTACCATGTGGGCGCGCGATCTGACGAACGAGCCTCCCAACTACCTTCGTCCCCGCGATTTGGCGCAGAGAACAGCGGAGCGTTTTGCCGGCACCAAGGCGACGGTTTCGGTTTATGAAGGCGAGGAGATTGCACGCCGCGGGTTTACCGGATTAGCGGCTGTGGGGAAAGGCAGCATCCATCCGCCTGTATTTATCGAGCTTCGGTATTGCACGGATGAGACGAAGCCCCTTATCGCTCTAATCGGTAAAGGGATTACCTTCGATACGGGCGGCATCAGCTTGAAACGGGACAATGACATCAGCGATATGCGCATGGACATGGCTGGGGCTGCAGGCGTGCTGGGTGCTCTTGATATGGTCGTGCGCGCGGAGTATCCGGCCAATCTTGTCGTGCTTGTCCCATCGGCGGAGAACAATCCTTCCGATCGCTCGATGCTGCCGGGCGAAGTCATCCGATATGCGAACGGACTCACCGTTCAAGTCGGCAATACCGATTCGGAAGGCAGACTTATTCTGGCGGATGCCTTGGTTTATGCCCATCAGCTCGGCGCAGAGAAGGTCATCGATATGGCGACGCTGACGTATTCGGTCGTCGGCGCGCTGGGTACTGCGGTGGCAGGCGCTTTTGGCGAGAACGAGCTTGTACAAGCGTTGAAGGCGGCAGGCGAGCCTTATGGCGAGAAGATCTGGCAGCTGCCGATCATAGACGAGTATGAAGGCTACCTGTCCAGCGATTATGCGGATACGTCCAATATTAGCAGCGGGAATGGCGGAGGCGCGATTATGGCGGCGTTATTTTTGCGCAAATTCGTGCATCCCACGCTGACTTGGGCTCATCTCGATATGAATGGACCGAAGGACTGCTCTTCAGCCAAAGGCCAGCTTGCCGTTGGCGCGACAGGCTGGGGGACTCGTTTACTGGCAGCGTACGTTATGAGTTTATAGCTTTTAGAGTCCGGAGAGGAGATTTCCCATGGTACAAAATCGACTTCGCTTCCGATCGAACGGCAGCTTTTCAATTCTGCAATTTACCGATATGCATATTCAAGATGGGGGCGAGAAGGACGCCCGAACGCTCGCGCTTGTCGATCGAATGATCGCGGATGAGAAGCCGGATTTAATCGTCATTACCGGTGATGTCATTGCGAGCTACGATATTGAAGATCAAGAAGGCGCATTCCGCCGCGCCATCGCCGGAATTGTGAAGTCGGGCATCCCGTTTGCCGTCATATATGGCAATCATGATTCGGAGAAAGGAATTACGCGTCAGCGGTTGAACCAGATTCTGCGGGAGTACGACAATAACCTGTCCATCGATGGACCTGAGGACATTCACGGTATTGGCAATTACGTGCTTACCGTCGAGGGCTCCGCCAGCGATGAGGCTGGGGCTGCGTTGTATTTCTTTGACTCCGGAGACTATGCACCGGAAACCATTGGCGGTTACGCTTGGATTCAGCCGGATCAAGTGGAATGGTACCGCAATGAATCGATGGCGCTGAGAGAGAAGAGCGGCAATCAAACGCTGCCTGCACTCGCATTCTTCCATATTCCGATCCCGGAATACGAGCAAGCTTGTCAGCTTGGCACAATAGAAGGGATCAAAGGCGAGGCAGTCTGCTGTCCGAAACTGAATAGCGGTTTATTCGCGGCTATGCTTGAGATGGGCGATGTGATGGGGACCTTCGCCGGACATGATCATGATAATGATTATGTCGGCCAATTATTCGGCATTCAGCTATGTTACGGACGCGTCACGGGATACAACACCTACGGCAAGCTTGAGCGAGGCGCGCGCGTGATTACATTAGTGGAAGGTTCGCACGAGTTTGAAACTTCGATAAGACTGCACAAACCATAAACAGTGCAACAATAATAAAAGGGAGAACCCGAGGCGGCATTCACACCGCCAATCGGGTTCTCCCTTATTTATATAGAAACGAATTCGCCTCTGTGGTCGGAGACGGCAGCCTTGTCAGGCTACGATTCCGCTGACGGCTGCACCTTGCTGCAGCTGATACATGGCGTAGTACTTGCCGCCATGCTCCATCAGCTCGTCGTGATTGCCGCGTTCCACGATGCGGCCGCGATCGAGCACGAGGATCTGGTCCGCGGCTCGAATCGTCGACAGACGGTGAGCGATGACGAAGGTTGTGCGTCCCCGCTTGAGGACGTCTAGCGCTTGCTGAATAATCGCTTCCGTCTCGGTATCGATGCTTGCCGTCGCTTCATCAAGAATCAGAATCGCCGGATCGAACGCCAGCGCTCGCGCGAAGGAGATAAGCTGGCGCTGTCCTGCGGAGAGCGTGCTGCCTTTCTCAATCACCGGTTCATCGAGTCCGCCCGGCAGCTGCATGAACATGTCATACGCGCCGACATCGCGAAGCGATTGTTCCACCTTCTCGCGCGTAATCGTCGGATCGTCCAGACTGACGTTGGAAGCGATCGTACCCGTGAAGAGGAAGGGCTCTTGCAGCACGATGCCCATATGCTGGCGCAGCTGCTGCTTCGCCATCTCGCGCACATCGGTACCATCCACCGTGATTGTGCCGCGATCGATGTCATAGAAGCGGAAGAGCAGGTTCAGAATCGAGCTTTTACCTGATCCGGTATGGCCGACAAGCGCAACGGTTTCGCCTTGTTTAGCCGTGAAGTCGATGTTCTTCAGCACGTCTTCGCCTTCTTTGTACCCGAACGTAACATTATTGAATGCAACATGGCCCTTATAACGGTCCAAACGCTGATCCGTCACGGGAATGCCCGGCTCATCCAGAAGGGCAAATACCCGCTCAGCGGATACGCGCGCCACTTCCAGGTTGGACAGCTGATTGACCATACCGACGATCGGCGACATCATCCGGTTCATATAATCGATGAACGCGTAAAGGACGCCGACCGAAACGGCCGCTCCGAGCCAGCCGCCCGCAAACATCCATACCACCGCAATGAAAATGATATTACGGAAGATCGTAAGCAAGTTGTGGCTCGTAAACGAGTTCAAATAGAGCAGCTTGTTCTGGTATTTAAAATATTCGTCGTTCATCTCATGGAATTCCGCCATCGTTTGTTTCTCGCGGCGGAACACTTGAATAATCGGCATCCCTTGAATGGATTCGTTGATCATGCCGTTAATATCGCTCAGTCGCGAACGAATGACATGGTTGTAGCTGGATGCAAATTTGCGGTATACGACGATCCACACGTAGAGGATTGGCAGCAAAGGCAGCGCAATCAGCGCGAGCTTCGCATCGAGCACGAACAAAGCGCCCATAATCGCGGTCATATAGATAATGCCGGAGAAGAAGTTTGCCAGTACCGATACGTACAGCTCGCGAATCGCTTCGGTGTCGTTGGTTACCCGCGAGACGACCTTGCCTGCCGGGAGATTGTCAAAATATTGAACCGGCAGCTCCTGAATATGCCGGAACACGTCGTTACGCATCTTGCGCACAATCCGGTTAGCGGAAACTTGGAGCAAATATTTCTGTCCATACGCCAGAAGCGCTCCGATCAGCAGCAGGCCGACATAACCGGAAGCGAGCGTGATCATACTTCTAATTTCCGGTTTGTAGAAGCCGTAGGTTTCGTTCCTGCTCATCTGCACCGCAGGGAATTGCTGCGTGCTGTCATCCTTCGCCGTGACGGTTAGCTGACCGTCCTTAAATGAGAGCGATCCGGTGCTTGGTACACCAGGTGCATCCACAAAATAATACGTCAGCCCGGACTGCATCACATGCACTTCCCGGCCTTTCACTTCGCCTTCCTCCCAGTGGTCAGCTCTCTTGTACCAGCTGTCCTTGTAGGGGACGGCATAACGCCCGTCTTGCTTGCTTTCATACCACGGTTTCTGTATCCCCATAATGTTCGTATCGATCATTCGTTTAGCCAGGAATGGTCCTACAAGCTCGACGGAGATGGCCAAAGCCAGCAGCAGAAGCGCCAGCAGGATCGGCCTTTTATAATGCCAGGCGTATTGAAACAATCGTTTTCCGTTGTTACCCATTTTAGTTGTCACCTTCATTTCATTTATCCTAGTATGCGTACAATCGAGCCGGCAGCCGATTATTCTTCCACGAGGGAAGCGAGCTGCTGCCGATCATACTGCTCTTTATACCAGCCATTGTTCTGAATCAGCTGATCATGTGTGCCTTCTTCCGTAATGCGGCCCTCATCCAGCACAAGAATCCAATCCGCGTGCTGTACGGCCGATAGGCGGTGGGTCGTAATAAGCGTCGTCTTGCCAGCTCGTTCTCTTCGGATGCCTTCAAGGATTTCCGTCTCTGTCTTCGCATCGACAGCGGATAGCGCATCATCCAGCATCAGTATTTCCGGATTGGCTATAACGGCTCTCGCAATGCTGACCCGCTGCTTCTGTCCGCCTGAGAGCGCAACGCCCTTCTCGCCGACCAGCGTCTCGAGGCCATCCGGGAGGAACGTGACATCCTTGCGGAATGCAGCGAGCTCCAGCGCTTTGCCGAGCAGCTCGTCGTCCATGGTGACACCGGAGGTGCCGTAAGCGATGTTCTCGCGAATGGTCTTACTGAACAGGATCGGCTGCTGCGGCACATAACCGATCCAGCTGCGGATTTGATCGAGCTCGATCTCCGTTATAGGAACGTCGCCTGCTTTCACGCTGCCTTGACCCATCGGATATTCGCGAAGCAATTGCTTGAGCAGCGTCGTCTTGCCGCTTCCCGTTCTGCCGACGATTCCGAGCGTCTCGCCTCTGCGGAGCTTAAAGGAGATATCGACCAGATTGTCGATCGTCGAGGAAGGGTAACGGAACGTCAATTGCTCGTATTCGATGGATTCCGGAACCGCCATGGCTACCGGCGATTGCGCATCCTTCACATTTGGCTTAATGCCCAGCGTCTCATTGATACGGTCGAGAGAGGCATTGCCGCGCTGCATAATATTAATCAGTTCCCCAATGGCGAACATCGGCCAGATGAGCATACCGAGGAACATATTGAACGATACCATTTCCCCGAGCGAAATTTCGCCGCGGAAGACGAGCACGCCGCCATAGCACAGACCGATTAAGTAACTGATCCCGACCAGAATTTTGAGTGCAGGCTCGAACAAAGCATCGATTTTGGCAACAGCAATATTTTTGCTGAACACTTCATCCGTCATGTCGCTAAACCGTTTCCGATCTGCTTCTTCTTGGACGAAAGCGCGAATGACCCGCACGCCCGATACGGATTCAAGCACCTGATCATTCAAGTTACCGAAGGCATCTTGCTGCACCATGAACCGCTCATGAATTTTCTTGCCGAAATGCTGCATGACCAGTGCCAGAATCGGCAGCGGCAGCATGGCCGCAAGCGTCAGCTTCCAACTGATCAACACGGCCATTACGAAGAGAATCGTCGTCATGAACACGGTGGAATCAATCAGCGTGAGAATCCCAAAGCCTGCCGTAGTCGATACGGCGCCGAGATCATTCGTTGCCCGGGCCATTAAGTCTCCGGTACGGTTACGCTCGTAGAACGTAGGCGTCATCTTGAGAAGATGACGCATCAGCTTGGAACGGAGCGTGCGTTCCAGCATGAAGGCAGACCCGAACAGCAGGGACCACCATACACAAGTAATGAGATAAATGGCGATCGTAAGGGCGGCCCAGAACAGCAGAAGTTCGGTCAGCTTCCCCGTCGTCATCGTGCCTTGCCCGATGCTGTCGACGGCATACCCAATTAATTTCGGAGGCGTAACCTCCATAATGCCAACGATTGTCAGCAGAACGCCCGCAACCGTGTAGCGTTTCCAATGCATTTTGAAAAACCAGCTTAGCTTCTTAAGTACAGCAAACACGTCGATCAACAACCTTTCTTAACTTCTGAGGAACAAAAAAAGGCATACCGCCGTAAGCGATACGCCTGACCCGTTTGAGCAGAAACAGTTTGAGAACTGTCGCCACCTGACCCGAGTGCAATAAAAAAGGCGCACGATTACGTCACCGTAACCATGCACCTTCTAACGTTATGATGCGAGAATCTGCCATTCTCCGCCTCTTAACGTCGGTTTGCGCGAGGGTTACGTACATTTCGATTGTATGTTCCGCCTGCAGGCAGAAACGATCCATCCATATGTCGGTTAAACATATCGTAACCCTCCTTTCCGTTCTTCAAAGTATATGTGAGTACTTTATCATCGCCCCCTCAGCGCTGTCAACGGGGGATTTGAACGCTCGTGCTTATTATTTTCTTGTTAAGATCCAGTAGCGTACTAAATTTACATATTATGTTATTCTAGTAGCGATGAGTCTATTAAATAGAGGGTTGGTGTTCGCATGGCCATGGGAAGCCGTATCGCAATGTATCCGAAAGTGATTCGTGACGTGCTCGTCAATCCGGGAATCGGTTTTATGACATTTCAGCGCTTTAACGGAGATCCGCTTAATCCGGGCACCAGGCATTGGACAGAAGGACATCCGATCGAATACCAGACCTATAGCGGGAGCTTGGCAAATGCAGATTACCCCATGACATCGCTCGCGTATTATCGCGTGTACTGGAAGTATCTTGAGCCCGAAGAGGGCGAATATCGCTGGGATTTGATCGATACTGCGCTATCCGTGGCGCGCGAGCGTAAACAGACTCTTCAGCTGCGCATCGCGCCTTATGGCGTAGGGGAATCAGAGGATGTGCCGGCATGGTTTCGCGCCTCAATAGACAGCAGCAGCAGACCGCTGCCGGATGCCAAATGGCAGGTGGACCCAGAAAATCCGCTGTACGCGAAGCATTTTGGCCGGTTTATTCGGCTAATGGGTGAACGGTATAACGGTCATCCGGATTTGGAGACGGTGGATATGTCCATTGTCAGTGCATGGGGAGAGGGCGAATCCTCGCACCTGCTGACCGAACAAACGCGCGCGGCTCTGGTAGACGCCTATACGGACACATTCATAGATACGCCTTTAGTCATGCTGTTAACAGATCCCTATACGAATCAATATGGCCTGACGAAGGCTAATGTGGGCTATAGGATGGATTGTCTTGGCGATATGACCGAAGGAGCGGCTCATATGCTGGACTGCTATCCGCAGCAGATCCTTCAATGCGGGATGCAAAATGCCTGGAAGAAAGGCCACATCTCCTTTGAATCCTGCGGGGTGATGTATTCATGGTTCCACCGCGGTGTCGATATCGACTACGTAATCGATCAATCGCTGAAATGGCATATGTCCTCCTTCAATGCCAAATCATCGCCCGTTCCGCGAGAATGGGAGAGTCAGGTGAATCGCTGGCTGCGCTCGATGGGCTATCGCTTCGCGCTGCGCAAGTGGACTTATCCTGAGGTCGTTAAGCCCGGCGGCAAACTGGATTTCACCTCCTGGTGGGAAAACCTGGGCGTTGCGCCAATCTATCGAGGGTTTCCGTTGGCGGTGCGACTGGTAAATGAACGAAGCTGCAAGGTGTATCTGACAGACGCCGATATCCGGGATTGGCTGCCCGGAGACATCACCTATGAGCGGTCACTCGATATTCCGCCGGATATGCCGCTTGGTCATTACCGGCTGGAAGTCGCGCTAGTCGATAGATCGACCGGTGAACCGGCTGTCCGCCTTGCATCTGAAGGAAGACAGCCGGATGGCTGGTACTCGGCAGGAACCGTCCACGTCCAAACCGAGCTCGATCCACCGCCTTCGCCGCTCGGCGAGATTGTGGTGTCGCCGTGGCAATGAGTTTATTTCATTATTACTTATATCGAGGTTCAAATTTGGGACAAACATGTCATTCAGAGATACAAATGATAGGCAAACGAGACCGATTGAATGAGGTGTATATTTTGATTTATTTTCCGCCGATAACGACAGATAGATTGGTTTTGAGAGTGTTGACGCCGGACGATGCCGAACAGGTGTTCAAACACTTCTCCGACCCGGAAGTCACTGCTTTTATGGATATCGAACCCTGTCGGTCTATCCGAGAAGCTGAGGAAATAATTCAGTTTCATGTTGAAGACAACGGTTGCAGATATGGATTGTTTAGCAAGGATAATGGCTCGCTGATTGGCACCTGCGGTTACCATTGTTGGGTGAGGGATGAAGAGTCCCGTTCTCGAGCGGAAATCGGGTTTGATTTAGCCAAAGCTTACTGGGGTCAAGGGTACATGAAGGAAGTGCTCGCTCCGATGCTCCGAATTGGATTCGACGTGATGAAGCTTGCTTACATTGAGGCTACTGTGGAAGAAGCGAATGTGAGATGCCGGCGATTGCTGGAAGCTTGTCAGTTCGTGAGAGAAGAGGAACTGCGTGAGCGGCTTATTTACTATAAGCTCATTTCGAGACCAACGGAGTAGAACTGTGTGGACATCCTTATCCTTCAAAGTGGGCGCCGCGGGATAACTTTGCCGGTAGGAAAGAGCTTTACCTGCAATCTAGTTTTATTTTAATAGAATGGACTTTACAACTCTCCAGATAAATGATACGATCTGTATCGTAAATAACTCGAGGAGGGTACAAACGTGAAAAAGAGCATCTATTTGATTCTACTTTCCGCATTGTGTCTGACAGCATTCGGCGGGACAGCAGCAGCGGCACCAAAGGGACAAGCAAACTCGGGTTTACCAGGATTAATTGAGGAAAACCAGAGCAGTGTGCAGGGCTGCACCAAATGGAATCTCTGTTACTTCTCAGGTAACGACAAAGATTTGCCGATTTCAAACGCCGGTGCTATCAAATTTGAATCTTCCGGCACGAGCAATGGCATCACAGTAGATTTTAATAGCCTCAAATGGACAAGCAACTTCAATTTTACAGGTTACATCTTTGTTAAGGCAGGCAATGGCGGCTATCTGTACTGGGCGTGTGGATGCGGCGACTTGTTCACCCCGGATAACAAAGATATCAGTCATGTTACGTTCTTTCCTAGTGGTTCGTAGTGGTTGATGCTCAGCATCGTGAATAGGATGTAATTGTAAGCGTTTTCTCGACTACGACGAAGCGCAAATACGCAGTACTTTAGAACGTTCACCCAAAACCACTTCTTAATGAAGTGGTTTTGTTTGTGTCGGCCAGAATAGTCCATTTTTCGTTGTTGCGTCCATTAATTTAAGCGAAAGAAACCGTTATGGTAGTAAAAAAATCCGAAATGGAGCTGCATAATGAGCGCGAATCGCCTATTGGATCAATTAGAAAGTCCTTTCTTTATTGGATGCAATTATTGGGCTTCCCATGCGGGAACGGCCATGTGGTCGGACTGGAAACCGGACATCGTCGAATCGGATTTGAAGAAGCTGGCAAGCGAAGGCATTGAAGTCCTGCGCGTATTTCCGCTCTGGCCGGATTTTCAACCTATCGAGCGTACGTATCGCGAGTTTGGGAATCATTCGTCTTACCGTTTCGGCGAAGAACATTTTCCGGATACAGATGCAGGCCAAGCCGGCGTATCCGAAGTGATGATGCAGCGATTCGAAGCCTTCGCAGCGCTCTCCGGTAAATACGGCATCAAGCTGATTGTTGGATTAATTACGGGCTGGATGAGCGGGAGGCTGTTCGTTCCGCCCGCACTTCGCGGCAAGTCGATTATAACCGATGCGGATTCCATTCGATGGCAGGTCAAATTCGTATCCTATTTTGTCTCGCGAATGAAATCGGATGCCGCCATTATTGCTTGGGACCTTGGCAATGAATGCAATAGTATGGGGAAAGTTGAAAGCCGGGAGCAGGCTTTTGTGTGGACGGCTTCATTGTCGGGCGCGATCAAACGCGCCGATGCCGGCCGTCCGCTAATTTCCGGCATGCATTGTCTATTCCCTAATGGGAATTGGACGATGCAGGATCAAGGGGAGCTGACCGATATTTTGACAACTCACCCGTACCCGTACTGGACGCCTTATATGGACTATGAACCGATGGATACGATGCGAGCGACGCTGCATGCCACGGCTGAAAGCTTGTTTTATGCGGGAATCGGGGGCAAGCCGTGTTTTGCCGAAGAGATGGGCACGATGGGGCCAATGGTTTGCTCGGATGAAGTTGCAGTCGCGTTCGCCCGTGCGAGCATGTTGGCCCAATGGGCTCACGGTTTGCATGGCTTGCAATGGTGGTGCGCAAATGATCAGACGAAGTTGAAGCACGCACCATACGATGAAGTGGCCTGCGAGAGCGAATTGGGTTTGCTGACGAAGGATGGCCGTGTAAAACCCGTACTGACGGAAATGGCGAAGTTAAAACAGGATATTGCTGCTTTTCCGATAAAGGAGCTGCCTCCAAGGCGAAGCGAAGCGGTATGTATCTTGAATTCGGATCAAGACCATTGGGCGGTGGCTTATGGAAGCTTCATGCTGTCCAAGCAAGCGGGATTTGATTTGACATTCCGATTCGAGGATCAGCCTTTGCCCGATGCAGAGCTATATTTGCTGCCTTGCGTAACAGGCGTTCGGGGAATGCCAAAGCGGAGATGGGAGCAGCTGCTGCAGCGTGTCCAGGAGGGGGCGAGCCTGTACGTGTCAGTCGATGACGGCTACATGCTTCAGTTTTCGGAGTTGACCGGACTTTCTGTATTGAACCGGCAGAGGCGAACGCAGCCGGCACAAGTGCTGCTGGGTTCCATAGAAGATCAGATTTCGGTTCCTTCTTCGTTTCGCTGGACATTCGGCAGCGTTCGGGCGGAAGTTTTGGCGACGGAAGAGGACGGCAATCCGGTACTGACGCGAGCAGCATATGGCAAAGGAACAGTCTACTTTATGTCTCTTCCTGTAGAGCTGGCGATAACGCAAGGGAAAGAAACATGCAGCAAGCCGGGCGAGAATCCCTATTGGAAAATTTACCGTGCGATTTCCCGGGAAGCCGTGGGGGGCCGGGTTTTAAGCAAGGAAGATCCGTTAGTCGGAGTGACGGAGCATCCCGTTACGGATGGCAAGCGCGTCGCTGTCCTCATTAACCACACCCCGGAGGTAAAGTCCATTCGTGTGCGGCTGGCGGATGGGTGGCAGCTCGAGGATTGCTGGCGCGGTCAAGCGGAAGATGACGGTGAACAAATAATCGTACGGCTTGCTGCCAATGATGGAGCGGTCATTCTGCTGAAACCTCGTTAAAGCTGCAATTGACGAGGTTATTAAGTAAGCAAGAGATAACGGAGCGGCCATCGTTCGTGATAAAATGGAAGCGGACATATTCAGAAAAAATGACGAAACGGTGGGCTTCGGATGCAAGGGATTGAATTATGCCGGCGATTCTATCATGAAATCGTCCAACCACAGCTAGCAGCATTTACTTCGATAGCCTACTCGGCAGCGCTCATCGGGCCTGGCAGCGAAGTACTCGGTTTCGATACCGAAATGTCGCAGGACCATGATTGGGGTCCGCGAACAATCATCTTTCTTCACGATTCAGACGAGGCATTAGCTGAACGGCTTCGCGTCTATAGGAGTGATAAATTGCCGGAAACGTTCTACGGTTATCCGGTTGAAGCGGAGAAGACCGTTATTACGACGCTCGAGCAATATACTTGGCATTGTCTTGCTCACGACTTTAGCAAGCCGCTGGATTCGATCGATTGGCTGACGTTCTCTTCGCAAACGCTGCTTGAATGGACGAAGGGCGAAGTGTTCCATGACGATCACGGGCGGTTGGCCGAGCTGCGGGAGCAATTGCAATTCTACCCGGATGAAGTGTGGTATTATCTGCTGGCTTCCATATGGCAGCGTATCGGCCAAGAGGAGCATCTGATGCTTCGAGCCGGCTATGCCGGAGACGAGCTCGGTTCGGCCGTTATCGCAACTCGGCTCATCCGTGATGTTATGAACCTCTGTTTCCTAATGGAGCGTCAGTATGCACCGTACCCCAAATGGTTCGGTACAGCGTTTGGGAAGCTGCGATGCGCGGAACAGCTGACGCAGCTCTTATGGAAGGTTCAAACGGCGACCGTGTGGAAAGAGCGGGAGCAAGGGCTGAACAGCATTTACAAGCATCTGGCCCATATGCATAACGGGCTTTGCATCACCGAACCGGTGTCAGACGAGGTGACGAGCTTCTTTACGCGTCCGTTCCTTGTTATGAATGGCGGCGATATCGGCGGACTTTTAGGCGAACGGATTCAAGATGAGAAACTGCAATGGTTGATCCGCAACCGGTTGATCGGCAGCTTGGATCTAATCACGGACAATACGGATTTCCGCATGCTGAACGCGTGGAAGGACGGAGCGGGCAATAGCGCGAGGTCGATCCTGAAGCAGCTTTACAGGTTCGGGGAGACAAATAAAGAAGAGCCTGGCGTGTAATCGCCAGGCTCTTCTTATTCTATCCAATAACAACTTGTTCAACTTCAAGCTCATATCCATCAGGCTTAACGAGCTGGAGCTCGATATGGGACGGCGCCACAACGCGAAGCTGCATCACTTTCGTCTGTTCATCGACCTTCCAGGATACGCTGATGCTGCCGCTGCCGGGAACCGGGACAGAGCCGCGTGCCCAAGCCAGACCAACCGGCTTGGGTGCGATTTCAACCTTCGTCCAACCCGGTGTCAACCCGCGTACACCAAGCACTTCGGTACCGAGGAAGTAGACCGGACCTGCAGACCAAGCGTGACAGTGGCTGCGAGTGAGCATTTTGGAGCTAATCGTAATATTGCTGGTCGGGTACACTTCCCATACGGAAGTGGCGCCTTGGTCTACCATGACGCCATATTGCTCTAGGATGTCGGCAGCCATGTTAGCTTGCATGCCGAGCTTGGCCAGCGCTTCATGGTAGAAGAACGACATGAACGGGCTGCCGATTTGAACGAATGAAGCAGGCGGATCTACGATATAACGTTTCAGCACGTCCAAGCGTTCTTCCGTTGTGATGTCGCACAAGCAAGCCACCACCTGAGTTTGCATACTGGTTGTAGTCGATGGACTGCCGTCCGCATGAATGCAATCCAGATAAGCTTGACGCTCCTCATCCCATAGGACGTTGTTGATGGCCTCGCGGATTTGCACAGCCTGCTTGCGGAATTCCGCCCCGGTAAGCGTATCGCCGGCGGTATCGGCGAGCAGGGCAGCATCGCGAAGCGCCTTGACGAGGAACATGTTTTGCGGAGCTACGACGCCATCCCACGGCTGCTCGAAAGCAGCCCAGTCAAGCAAGTTCCAGCCGCGGATGTTCAGCAAGCCGCGCTCATCGACCTTCTGCAAATAATGCTCCAGCGTAAAACGAACATGCGGCCACATATCGCGCGCGAATGTTTCGTTGCCTGTGTATTGGTAATGCTCAAGGCAAGCCGAAACCCAGAATAACGTCCAGTTCGGAATGACGCTGCTCCAGCCGCTTGGCACCTGATCGCCATAGAGCGGAGATTGGAAGGAGGAGCCGGGCACAAGGCGCAAACAACGCTCCACAATTTCCGCAGAACCAAAGGCATAATAGTTCACCAGCGACGCATTGCGGGCATCCCCAACCCAATAGGTTTGCTCGTAAGCCGGGCAATCCACGAACGTATCCTCCATGCAAAGCCGGGTGGTATCGCGGCTGATCCGCCAAATTTCATTCAGCTTCGCATTGCTGGAATGGAAGGTGCCGACATTGGCGACCGGGAAGTTGCTTTGGAGCATTTTGACTTCAACCAGCTTCACCGGTCTTGTCGCACCACGTACCGTAAGAGCAAGATAACGAAGACCGCGGCGAACGACTGAGACATAGGATTGTCTGCCTTCCCGGCATGTGTAGCGGAACGTATTGTCGAGCTCGTAGGTGTATTGACGCCAGCCATCGCGCATATATTCAAAGCCGTAGCCATCCACGATCGTTCCTTCGGCGGCATCGATCGTAAACGCAACATAGCCGGTCAGCTCACGTCCGAAATCGATCAGGATTTCGGTATCCAGCTCCGCATGCAGCGGAACATTACCCGCATTTGACCCGGCCAGAACGGCTTGCTGCAGCTGAACCGGAACCGGCTGCGGCAAATCTACGACACGCCATGCGGTTTGGGAGTAAACGTCGGTGAAATGAACCAGCTGCGACGGAATTGGACGAATCCATTCGGCAAATTCGCTCAGCTGCTCGGCGGAGTCGATTTGTTTCACAGCTTCATAGAGAGGCTGTTCCGGGTTCATCGAAATACCTGGCTGATGGTCAATATGCGCTGCAGAATCGAAGGCTCCGATCTGGGCAAAAGGCACTTTGCTGAACTGCGCGTGACCGGCAATCGGGGAACGAAGCTCAAACGTTCCTTCACAATGAAGGCCGAGGTGATAGCCATGTCCATGGGAACCGCCACTAAGATCAATCAGAAGGAAATGCTCGCCTGCCGGCAATTGCAGCTCAAGGAACATGTTAGGCCGCTCGCCGGCGAAGTCGTCGTCGCGATACCACTTGCCGCCTACACGAACGCGGAAGGGTACTCTTCCCCCATCCACGGTGCCAATTGTAAATGCAGCCGCTTCGGGAAGCGTGAGCACGGTGGCCATCAGTCCGATAAAAGAAATCGGATTCGCGTGATTTACGCTATCCCGAACGAGCATCGTGCGAACATCGAATACCGCGCTCCAAGCAACCGGCTTGACGAACGACAGCTCTTCCACGCGCGCCGGATAAATCGGCTCTTCGGTCAGATAAGGAATCGATCTCGGCACAAGGCTTGTCCATGGTGCCATGCCAACGCTGCCGATGACGGTTGCCTGTTCCCACGCGGCATCGTCATACTTCGGCTCCACCCAAGCATCATCCCAGTTTCGCGCGTCGTAACGGTCGGTGAAAGGGAGCTGGCAGGAAATACGAGACGAGGTTGCATCATAAGCGGCGTGAACCGCAGTTGTCCAGGATTCGTCGGTACAAAGTAAAGCCGTACCATCTATGTCCTCGACTTGCAGCAGCAAGCCGCCTCTGCCTCTCAAATATTGAAAGGTAGAGATGCCGGAATGCAGCACCAATACCGCGATGGTATTCAAAGCATCCCTATTCAGCAAATAGCCGATTTCATATTCATCATAAGCAAGCTCAAACGGCCAAGAGCGGACCGGTCCGCGGCCAACCTGCGAGCCATTCACATAGAGGACGTAGCGAGAATCCGCCGTTAGCTTCAGCTTAGTTTCGCTGCTGCCCGTTTGCTCGAACGAAAAGGTTTTACGAAAGCAGCGCCATTCATTGCGAGGACTTTCCTCGCCGCTGCCCCAAATCCATGATGCTTGCCACATAATCATTTGCCTCCTCTAACGTCATCATCCCCCTCATTGTAAACGATTACTAGCCGGCTGAAAGGGTTCATTCCGGACATTTATATAGGGCGATTCGGACATGTCCGGAATCAAATGTTGGCAGCAGCGGCAGTCAAGTAGAGCATGACAGCCAGAATCCCCTTTATCTGGGCAAAAAGACCGATTATACGGCGGAATTCAAGCAAGATACCAGCAGAAGCAGTTATTTGGCCGAGAGTGGATGGTTAAAGCGCTTACCCGTCTTGGCTGCTATGTTACAATGACAGCAATTGGTAGCAGTTGAGTCGGAGGTGGCCCCGCGCAGATGAAGGCAAGTTTAGGAATAAGATGGAGTGCGATGAAAGGCAGTCCGGTTCCAAAGGAGCGAGAGCTTGGAAGAGAAGCGCTGGTCGCGCTGATTATCCACGGCTGCTTTCAATTCGGCGCCTCGATGTCGGGGTTGTTTCTGAACTTGTATTTATGGCGGCTGACGCATGATTTGGCCGTTAACGGATTCTATAATATGATCGTGTTCGTATTCACGCCGATTGCGTTCGCGCTGGGCGGTTGGATTACGAAACGCAAAGATCGAATGGTCACCTATCGGCTTGGCATCCTCATGATTGCGATTTTCTATCTGCTGGTTGTTATTGCACAGGAGCAGGTCGCGGCTTGGTACGTACTCTTTGCTATTTTTCACGGCTTGGCTTCGGGCTTGTACTGGACCGGTTATCTTGTCCTTATGTACGATGTCTCGACGGAGAACAATCGTGTTCGATTTCTGGCGATTAATATGGTCGTCTTCAATTTGGCGGGTCTCCTCGGACCTGCGCTGGCCGGCTTTATCATTCAATTTAACGAAGGCTTGAGCGGCTATATCATTACGTTCCTGCTTGCATTCATCATGTTTCTCGTAGCGTCGATCATCAGCTTCCGAATTCCGACGATATCCTCCCATCATCGCGTCTATCATTTGAACTTAATGGGCATCGTCATGCGAAAGAACGCGCAATGGGTGAAAGGCCTGCTGGCGTTTTTTGTACTGGGCTTATTTCAGGGAATCATGCTGTTTCTGCCGAACATTCTGCTCTATCAAACCGTCGGAAGGGAAGACTTCGTCGGCTACTTGGGCGTATGTTTCTCCGCATTAACGGTCGCAACCGGCTATGTCATCTCGCGAAAAGCGAAGAAGGAGCAGGTGCGCAAGCATGTGCTGTATTCCACGAGCGGGATTTTGCTTGGCGCGGCGTTCCTTCTCTATGATGTGTCTGCTTGGACGGTCGTCTTCTATATGGTCGCATTCTCGATTTGCAATCCGCTCGCGGTCAATACGTTAACGTCCTATTATTACAGACTCATTGGCAAGCTGCCGCTGAAGGGACAACTCAAAGTGGAATCGGTTGTCATGCGGGAAGTGTTTCTGAATATGGGCCGAGTGATTTCGATTACGCTGCTGCTCTTTGTTTCGAAAGACTTGGAATCGATTTGGCTTCCTGTCGTCGTCGCAGGGACGGCTGCCATGCAATATGCAATGTTTTGGTTAATGAAGGACTAGACTACGCATCTATCGAAGAAGTAGGGAGTAGGAAGATAGGAAGCAGGAGGCACCATCATTTTGAAGGAGGCTGAATATGAGTCGAACCGCAGAGTGGATTAAGGCCGGTCAAGTCCGCGAATTGAAGGAGAAAGGCTCGGCTGTCATTAAAGGCGGCATTGCCGTCTTCGTGCATGAAGAAGGCATCTTCGCTGTCGATAACCGCTGCCCGCATCTTGGATTTCCGCTTCATATGGGGAGCTTGTGCGATGGCATTCTAACCTGTCACTGGCATCATGCCCGTTTCGACGTGTGCAGCGGCGGGACGCTTGATCCTTGGGCGGATGATGTCCCTTCATACGAAGTCAGTGTTGAGGAAGAGACCGTATGGGTGAACCCGCAGCCGAGGATCGCGAATCATATTCAGAAGTATAAAGATCGCCTCATGGAAGGCTTGGAGCAAAATATTAGCATCGTTATCGCCAAAGCGGTCGTAGGTCTGGTAGAAGCCAATGTGCCGGATGCCGAAATTGCCGGTGTTGGGATCGCCTTCGGAACTCGCAGCGGAAGCGGCTGGAATTCGGGATTGACGATTCTGACGGCCATGGTCCGCGTGATCCCGAAGCTGGACAAGACAGGGCGCATTCTGGCGCTCTATCAAGGCTTGGTGCATGTGGCAAGAGGCAGCTCGGGCCGCGGCATTCATTATTTGCTGGGGGCATTGCCGAGCGCAGACGTTTCCTTCGAGCGGCTCGCGGGCTGGTACCGCGACTGCATCGAAGTACGAGATACGCAGGGCGCCGAGAAGCTGGTTATAACCGCGATTGAGAAAGGAATGAGCCCGGAGCAATTGGCCGATATGATGCTGATTGCCGCGACGGATCATTTCTACTTGGACGGCGGGCATGTGTTTGATTTTCACAATAAAGCGTTCGAGGCGCTTGAGCTTGTTGGCGCCGATCAGTCCAAGCAGGTGCTTACCTCGCTGCTGCATATGATGGGGAATCCTTCGCGGAGCGAAGAGCAGCATCACTGGCAGGCGCCGATTAATCTTGTGGAGCCGATTCAAGAGGCTGTCAAAGCATTGGCGGAGGCGCGGACTGCTGGCGCACATGCGGCTGCGGCTGTGGTTCCCATCGACGAAGAAGCCGTTCTGCAGCAGCTGCTAAGCGAAGAACCGCTTGAAACGATTGCGCTGCTGCGGGACCTGCTCCTGGCAGGCGCAGCACCGGCGCAGCTGGCGCAATTGGTCACGCTTGCCTCTGCCGAGCGCGTAGTCCGCTTCCATACGCAGAACGACCACCGGGACTGGATTGCGGTGCTTCATACGTTCACTTATTCGCATGCGCTGCATGAGCGCTTGCAGCGTTCCGAGGAAGCGCTGCTGATGCGAGCTATATTCCATGGTGCGATGAGTGTGTACTTGGATCGATTCTTGAACGTGCCGTCGGCGAAACGGCCGAAAGCGGCGCCTGGCGAATGGAATGCGGCGACGAATACGGAAGAGCTGCTTCAACTGCTCGATCAGCGGCAGCAGGTAGATCAGGCTGCGAAGTGGGTCTTTAACTACTTGAAGAACGGCGGCGAGATGGATGCCCTGCTGAATACGCTTGGTCACGCGTTGCTGCGCGAGGATGCGGAATTCCATACGTTCCAGATGGTGGAGGCGGCTTTTGCCGAGTATGAGCGCTGGTGTTTACGGACAGATGAGTTTGCGGCGAAGGCGCAAGAAACGATGCTGCTCGCTTGTACAAGGTATCTGGCTGCACATGCGCCGACGGCGCGCGAGCTTCCGCATACCGCGCAAATTGCATGGCGTCTGCATAAGGGCGAACGATTGTTTGAAGAGTAAATTCGAGCTTGTCGAGAGGGGATAATTGAAGGATGGGTGCAAATACGAATTCGAATACGGCATTACTCGTAATTGACGTACAATCGGCGATGTTCGCGGATTCATACCCCGTATATAACGGTGAGGCTCTGCTGGAGCGGATCAACGGATTATTGGCGAAAGCGCGGGCTGCGGACGTTCCTGTCATCTATGTTCAGCATAATGAAGGGGAAGGCGAAGAGCTGGAAACGGGTTCTCCGAACTGGGAAATTCACGCTGCGATTGCTCCGGTTGGCGATGAGCCGCGCATTCAGAAGTATAAGCCGGATTCATTCCATGAAACGGAGCTTCAGCAAATATTGGCGGAGCGCGGAGTTGGCAAGCTTGTGATCGCGGGTCTTCAGACCGACATGTGCGTGAATGCGACGACGACCAGAGCTTCGGAGCTTGGTTATGACATCATCGTGGCGAGCGATGCTCATAGTACATGGGGATCCGGCGGTCTCACCGCGGAGGAAATCATAGCAGAACATAACGCGCGTTTTTCCTCTTTTGCCCAAATCAGTCCTGCAGCAGACATCGAGTTCAAGTAAAAAAAAGGGCGGTCGTCACTTCACTGAAGTGCCGAACCGCCTTTTATTCCACCATCTGTGCAACCATCCGCGTTCCTTATTCGCTTGCTCCGCCTGTGTTTGTACGTCCACGCCTTCCGCTGAATGAATCAGGAATCCTCTGCGAAGGTTCTGTTCCAATTCCGCCTGTTGATATTGTCCCAGCTTCTCTATCGTGTACGTGTTTGTGTGTTGTACCATGTTGTTTCCTCCTCTCGTTTATAGTTCAATTATGCGCTCGCTAAAAGGGGATAAAAAGAGTAGAATCTTCATAAAACACTTCCCCTTTTCACCCGGGTACTGGAGGGATGATGGCATGCAAATGGTTGCCGCTGAACGCTACTTGGATCTGTATGGCCGATTCGCTGATGGGATTGCGGCGACGGGAACACCTGTCGAGGTTTCGCTTGATGAGCTGGCGCAAGCGCTGTTCTGCTCAACGCGTAACGTGAAGCTCGTGCTGCGCAAAATGGAAGAGGAGTGCTGGATACGCTGGCTGCCCGGGCGAGGCAGAGGCAATCGCTCGCAGCTGGTTTTTCTGCAGGAGCGCGACACGATGCTGCTTGAGCTCGCACAGCGAATGGCGCAGCGAGGCGAGTATAAGCCTGCGTTCGAGCTGATTCATACGCACGGAAAAGGTTCGCCGGTGAAGGATCGTTTCTCGGAGTGGCTGGAGCTGCATTTTGGCTACCGGACGGAAGTGCTGGACGGCAAACGCAGCGTGGATATGCTGCGGCTTCCTGTGCAAACCCATATTGTGACGCTGGATCCGGGTGATGTGCTGTATGCGTTTGACGCGCATATGATTCGGCAGCTGTTTAATCAGCTTGTTCATTATGATGGCGTGGCCGGGCGGGTCGTTCCGGCGCTTGCGCATGCTTGGGAGTCCAATAAGGAAGCGACGGTGTGGCAATTTCATCTTCGCAAAGGCGTCTACTTTCATCATGGTCATGAAATGACGGCCGATGATGTCATCTTCTCCTTGGAGAGGCTGCGCTCAGGGAAGGCGCACAGCTGGCTGCTTCGGTCGGTGGTTAAGATCGAAACCGCAGGCCTGCGAACCATTCGGATCGAATTGGCGAAGCCGAACCGTATTTTTCACCGATTCATGAGCTCGCCGGCAACGTCCGTTCTGCCTCGGGATTTAGTCGAAAGTGACGAAGAACAGTTCTGGCGGAAACCATCCGGCACGGGGCCTTTCATGGCCGGGGAGTGGAATGAGGATCGATTCGTGCTTACCGTGAACAAGAATTATTACAATGGCAGAGCGCATTTGGACGGCGTCGTCATCGCGTTTATGCCGCCGGAGCATGGGGATTCCTCGCGCAAATGCTGGGAGAAGCTCATCTGGGATCATGATCTGCAGGATCAGAAGCCGGAAGAGGAATGGGTCACGATGGAGACGTTATGCAAAGGCTGCACGATGCTGACTTGGAACATGGGGAAAGATGGGCCCCAGCAATCGGCCTTATTCCGTAAGGCGATCGATCTGCTGATTGACCGCCATACGATGATTCGAGAGCTTGGCGAAGACCGCATGTATGCGGCTCGCGGTTTCCGTCCCGACGATAATACGCCGCTCAGGAGCATCCGTCACGATTCCGCGATGGCACGTGCGCTTCTGCGCGAGTCGGGCTATGACGGGACGCCGATTACGCTTTATACAACAAGCTTCAATATGCGGGATGCCAGGTGGATTGCGGAGCGCTGCGGGGAGCACGGGGTTGTCGTACATATTGAACAGCATGACAGCAACGAGTTCAAGAGAAGGGATGTAATCAACGAGGCGGACACCATCCTGTACGGCATTTTGTTTGCGCAGGATGAGGTGTGCGAGATTGAGTCCTATGAGCAGCATGGCAGCTTCCTCAAGGAGCATCTGCATCCGGAATTCCGGGCATGGGCCAGAGACAAAATCGATATTGCTTTAGCGTCGAAGACATCCGAAGAACGCCGTCTTATTATGGGCGAGATCGAGGATCGGCTTCGCGAGGAGGGTCATGTGGTGTTCTTGCTGCACAAGAAGACGAACACTTCCTATCATCCGGGGATTAAGGGGATTACGATGTCGTCGCTGGGTTGGATTGATTTTAAGGATGTGTGGGTGCAGAGTGCGTCGGGTTCATAGAGTCGGAGGCGAGGGGGGATTGGCGGCATGAGAGAAGATTCGATGTTTGAGATACTTCGTGGTTATGGCATTCAGGAGCCGCAGCTTCAATTCCTTCGGCATAATGAGAATCGGACGTACGAAGTCATCGATTCGGCAACGGGCGAACACTACTTATTTCGTGTGCATCAACCTCTTACCCGTAATTTCGAAGGACTGCAGCAAACGGATAAGGGGTTGTTGACCGAGCTGCAGCTCCTTGAAGAGTTGGGACAGCGTAGCGAGCTTATAGCGCAAAAGCCTGTCTGGCATGGCTCCGGCAATCTACTGACTCATATCGAGCATGAGGGCAAAAGAATCCCTAGTTCGCTGCTGACCTGGGTAGAGGGAGCGGTATTCCGGAAGGAAACCTGCGAATCCGATCCCGTCATCGCGCGGGAACTTGGCGCTCATATCGCATCGCTGCATCGATTCTTTCGAAGCTATCATCCGCAGTTTGATTTCGATAGCCGGCCTTCGCAAGGGATCGAACGGAATAGCCTGATGATCGCTCAAATTCATCGCGGCGTAGAACAGGGACTTTTTGGCGAGGAGGAGTTTCGTTGTGTGGAGCAAACGATAGGTCTTGTGAACTCGCGACTCGAGAGCTTAGGTAAATCTGAGGAAACGTATGGAATCATCCATGGTGACTTGAACATGAGCAACATCATTTTGACGCCGGAGGGAGAAATTTGTTTCATTGACTTCGGTTTATGCGGAAGCGGCTATTACTTGTTTGATGTGGGGATGGGCACTCTGGTCGTCCCGCCTGAGCAACGACTCGATTTCCTAGCCGGCTATTACGGGGACTCCGGCGACGTGCCGGATACGGTGAGGGTGCTTCTGGAAGGCTGGATGCTGATCGCGGTCCTCGGTTATTACGCGTTCCAGATGGAGAACCAAGCCGTCCACCCGTGGATTCGCGAGCGGATGCCCGGATTTTGTACGAATCTATGCCGGCCTTATTTGTCGGGGGAGCGGGTTATGGAGAGGTTCAAAGTGTGAGGCGTTTTAGCTCCGCTGCAGCAATGGGTTTATTCTAACGAACCACAGAGGTCTTATTTGAGCGAAAAAATGGCTTTGAAATTCTAACGAATCCTACAGGTGCTATTTGGTGCCAAATCGCCGATTTTCGAACCAAATCCCCTGAATAAGGCTTCTACAATTCGTTAGAATTTATAATCCGCTGATTTCGCGGAAATAAGGCTTCTACAATTCGTTAGAATTTATGAACTGTTTATTTCGAGGAAAGTAGCGCATGGTGGCTGTATGCACCATTCCATCAAAGGAGAGAAAATCCATGTCAGAGGATTTCTATTGCGAAGAGGTTTTGAGCGGTCGGACGCCTGTTCGGAAAGTAATCGAGACGGAGAATGTGCTTGCCTATCATCACACGCGTCCGTTCTATCCGGTGCACATCGTGGCGATTCCGAAGAAGCATATTTCCTCCTTACTTACCTTGGAGGCAAGCGACAATGAGCTGCTGCTCGAATTACTGGAGGTCGTGAAGCAAGCGGCATCCCAAGTTACGTCGGAGCACGGAGCATGCCGGGTCATTACGAACCTGGGCCAATACCAGGATTCGAAGCATCTCCATTGGCATGTTATTCACGGTGAGCCGTTGCGCCGCTGAGATCCGGCGCGAATCACAATCCAATCGCAGCGCAACAGCACAGCCCGATTAGTTAGAACGATGAAGGTCGTCAAGCTCCGGCAGCAGCGTTACGCTCTCCTGCTCATTCGGATCGGTGCGGGCGATGACCGCCGAGCAAACTTCCGAATCCGAACGGTTATAAGGCAGATGCGGCACGCCTGCCGGAATATACATGAAATCCCCGGCTTCGACCTCCATATGCTGCTCCAGCCTGTCGCCATACCACATCCCCGCCCGACCCGACAGCACATAAATCGAAGATTCATGATTCTCGTGCAGATGCGCTTTGGCTCGGCCGCCCGGAGGAATGGTCAGCAGATGCATGCAGAGTCCGGTCGAGCCGACACTCTCAGCCGAAATCGCTTCTTGATAGTCAAACCCTTGTTTCCCCTGGTAGTTCCCCTTCGTACGAATTCGCATACAAGTCCGGTTATCTCCCACCTTCGGTCACCTTCTCTTTCATTCGATATAGAGTAGATGTGAAGCTATTCCCGGTAAATAAGGGGCATCCGGAGGACGTGCTCCTAAGTCTCATGCTCAGACAGCTCATCCAGCGTCTTGTTGAAGCTTGGCGCCATATAAGTCAGGAACCAAGAGACCTCTTGCATGTTCAGATCAGCGAGCTTCTGCTCGGTTTGCCCTTTCGCGACGGCGAACTCGCGATTGCCGGAGGACAGCTCGGAGAGGCACTTCATGTAGGCATCCAGCAGATCCGCGGCTTTCACCATCTTGAGCAGTGCTTTATCCTCATCGTCATGTGCCGCTCCGATGACGAGCGGCTCATAGGCAGCCTGCAGCGGCTCCGGCACCATGCCGAGCAGCCGCTCGGCGGCAAGCGCCTCGATCTCGCGGAAGTTCGCGAGCATCTTCGGGTTGTGATGCTTCACCGGCGTCGGGATATCGCCTGTGAATACTTCGCTGGCGTCGTGGAACAACGCCATCGTTACAGCGCGGTCGGCATTCAGCGAGCGGCCGAACAGCTGATTGCCAATCTCGCAAAGCATATGCGAAAGCAGCGCTACATGATAGGAATGCTCGGCAACATTTTCACGGGTGGTATTGCGCATGAGGCTCCATCTCTCGATATAACGAAGCCGGTACATATACGCGATAAATGGACTGTCCATAATGGCAGGATGCTCCTTCTACTCTAGAAATAGGAGACCATATGAGGCTTCGAAAGCGGTATGCCCGCTCGATTAGGATATGGTATGATATAGATTGATTATATAAGGAAAGACGATTAACGAATAGAGAGAGGAGCCATTTAGGCCTTATGCAGCATTTTGAACAGAGTGTTTATAACCTTATTGTTGAAACTTCTACGAATCTACCGGGAGACGTCCGGAAAGTGATTCAAGCCGCACAAGAAGCGGAGGACCGCGCAACGCGCGCCGGACTGTCGCTCTCCACGATTGCAACGAACATTGAGATGGCGGAGTGCAATGTCTCCCCGATCTGTCAGGATACAGGCATGCCGACCTTTGTCGTCCATACGCCGGTTGGCGCCAACCAAATTATTATGAAGCAGCAGATTCGCAGTGCCATCGCGCGCGCAACGAAAGACGGCAAGCTGCGCACGAACTCCGTAGATTCGCTCACCGGCTCCAACACCGGTGACAACCTCGGACCGGGTACGCCGGTAATCCACTTCGAGCAATGGGAGAAGGACGATATCGATGTGCGTCTGATCCTCAAAGGCGGCGGCTGTGAGAACAAGAACATCCAATACAGCCTTCCGATGGAGATTCCGGGTCTAGGCAAAGCCGGCCGCGATCTCGACGGTATCCGCAAATGTATTATGCACTCGATCTATCAAGCACAAGGTCAAGGCTGCAGCGCGGGTTTCATCGGCGTTGGCATCGGCGGCGACCGGACGACAGGCTATGAATTAGCGAAACAGCAATTATTCCGTCATACCGATGATACGAATACGATTCCCGAGCTTGCTCAACTTGAAGAATATGTGATGGAGAACGCCAACAAGCTTGGCATCGGGACAATGGGCTTCGGCGGCCAAGTGACCTTGCTCGGCTGTAAAGTCGGCGTCATGAACCGTCTGCCGGCAAGCTATTTCGTCTCCGTTGCGTACAACTGCTGGGCTTACCGCCGTCAAGGCGTATTGCTCTCTGCGGACAGCGGTGAGATCAAATCCTGGATATATCCGAACGGCTCCGATACACCGATGAAATCGCAGGCGGCTGATGAAGCGGCTGAGGCGGTAACGGAGAACGCGGCACGCCGCGAAGTGGTGCTGAACACGCCGCTTTCCGAAGAAGATGTACGCAGCTTGCAAGTTGGCGACATCGTCATCATTAATGGAGAAATGCACACGGGCCGTGACGCGATTCACCACCACTTGATGGATCATGACGCGCCGATCGATTTGAATGGCTCCGTTATTTACCACTGCGGACCTGTCATGCTGAAGGACGAGAACGGTTGGCATGTGAAAGCAGCCGGACCGACGACAAGCATTCGCGAGGAGCCTTACCAAGGCGATATTATTAAGAAATTCGGCATTCGCGCTGTAATCGGCAAAGGCGGAATGGGACCGAAGACGCTCGCTGCGCTGCAGGAGCACGGTGCGGTTTATCTGAATGCCATCGGCGGAGCGGCGCAGTACTACGCGGAATGCTTCAAGCATGTAAACGGCGTCGACTTTATGGAATTCGGCATTCCGGAGGCGATGTGGCATCTGAAGACAGAAGGCTTCGCGGCTGTCGTAACGATGGATTCCCACGGCAACAGCTTGCATGCGGATGTAGACAAGGACTCTTTTGCTAAGCTTGCCCAATTTAAAGAGCCTGTATTTAAATAATTACCAAAGTAGACAATAGAATGAGGGATGCGGTACGCGCAGCTTCGGACTGGCCTTCAATCGAAGGTATGAGCAATGGATGTTTCTTATTATCCCCGGATCACTTATCCTGGGATTCTTTTTTTCTGCGCACCTGCACAAGTATGTGCAAGCTGTTCCTTACTGCTTCGCCTTCGTCACGCTAACGATGGCGATCGGATGCGGCCTGCAGCAGCTGCGAGCGGTATTGAACCGGCCTGGCGTTATGATTTGGACGTTCCTGCTGGCGCATATCATCTCGCCGTTAGTGGCGTACGCGCTGGGGTATATGCTGTTCGGGCCTGATTCTCCTTACGTCGTCGGACTTGTCCTATTCACGATCATCCCGCTTGGGATTTCAACCGTGCTGTGGGTAGGGATGTCGGCCGGAAGCGTCCCGCTCATGCTGGCTATGGTCGTCATTGATTCGGCGCTCAGTCCGATCGTGGTGCCAACCGGCATTCATCTGCTGTTCCGTACCGACGTTGAAACCAATACGGCGGCTATGATGGGCGATCTGCTCCTCCTGATTGTGGCGCCAACGATTATCGGCGTTGCGTTGCATGAATGGTCCAAAGGACGCATTCAGAAAGCCGTTCAGCCCTATGCTCCGCCATTGTCCAAGCTGTGCTTCACAGCAGTCGTCATGCTGAACGCAGCGGCGATTGCGCCTTCCACAGAAGCGCTTCGCGGCGATCTGCTCAAGGTAGTGCCCGCAGCCTTAGTTATGGTGGGGCTCTGTTATGCGATCGGCTATTTCGGTACGATGCATTACCGCAGCCGCGAGGTGCAGGTTACCGTGTCCTATGCGACCGGTATGCGGAACATCTCGCTTGGCGTAGTGCTTGCAATGGGCTATTTTAGCCCGCTGGCCGCCGTTCCGGTTGTGCTGTCGATTCTGATTCAACAGCCGCTTGCCACGCTGCACCATTATGTTTTACAAAAACTTAACAAACGCAGTGCTGGCGCAGGCGGCTGAGAACAAGGTACGATGGATGGTGCATGGAGCAACCCCGGCATGGAGGTAGGATGAGATGAGCAGCTTTCGCGTGCGGCTGACGATGATTCTGATCGGTATGATCGGACTTGCCGTTCTGGCAGCCGGTTTATTTATGGGCAAGACGTATAAGGAAAATCATCTGGACGCGCTGGAAGACAATATGGTGCGTGAAATGAAGATTATCCTCGATCAAATGGATTGGCGCAGCGGAGAGCCGGCGTCGGTCTACAGCTACTATACCGGCAACGCCAAGCGGCTGAAAGAGATCACGGATACTCGGATCACCTTCATTCGCGGCGATGGCGTCGTGCTTGGCGATTCCGATCATGATCCGCAAACGATGGACAACCATCTGCAGCGAGAAGAAGTGATTGAAGCCAAGGAGGACGGCGTAGGGCGAACAACGCGTTACAGCGATACCATTAATGAAAATTTGCTTTACGTAGCGATGCTTGTTCATCCGAATGATCCGAATTCGGATATTATCCGTATGGCACTTAGCTTGCAGAAGGTCGATGAGAGCGTACAGCGCATTTGGATCACCCTTGTGCTGGGACTGCTCATTCTGTTTATCGCGGCTGCGCTGATCAGCTACCGTGTGGCGCTTGGTTTAACGCGCCCGCTTGAACAAATTACGCGTGTCGCGAAGCGGATCAAGAGCTTGGATTATCGAGCGCGCGTCCATGTGAAGCGTAACGACGAAATTGGCGAGCTTGGCCTTGCCATCAATGCGATGGCGGACTCGCTTCAAGTACAGATGACGCGCATTCATCAGAACGAAAGCCAATTGGCCAGCGTCCTGGACAACATGATCAGCGGCGTTGTCATGATCGATGCGAGCGGTCATATCGTGCTGTTGAATCGGCGGGCAGAGGAAGTGCTTGGCTTCTCGGTGCGTGAGCTGGTCGGTCATCATTTCACGGTAGCTAAGCAGCAGTATGAGCTTTCGCAAATTATTCAAGAGGGCATCGAGCGCAAAGAGCATCTGCGCGAAGAGGTCACCTTCTATTATCCGGAGGAACGGCTGCTGGATCTTAACCTGGTGCCGATCTTCGAGGATGATGACTCCTTCGGCGGCGTCCTGCTGGTCCTTCAAGACGTGACGGCGATTCGCAGGCTGGAGCGGATGCGCAGCGAGTTCGTTGCCAACGTATCGCATGAGCTGAAAACACCGATTACCGCCGTAAAAGGGTTCGCGGAGACGCTGCTTGGCGGCGCCGTGGATGATCCGGAGACGGCACGCTCCTTCCTGCAAATCATTTATGACGAGAGCGACCGCTTGAACCGGCTTATCGGCGACATCTTGGAATTGTCTAAGATTGAGTCACGCCGCGTGCCTCTGCAATTCTCGCCAATCGAGCTGGCGTCCTTCGTGGAGAAGACGGTAGAGCTGATGCGCGCGGAAGGGTTGCAGAAGCAAATTCGGTTATCCTATAAAGCAGATCGGGATGTGTATGTCGAGGCGGATGAAGACCGCTTGCGCCAAATCATCATGAACTTGCTCTCGAACGGAATTAACTACACGCCTGAAGGCGGAAGTGTTTCCATCGTCGTGGAGCCGGTCGGCGGGGAAAATTACGAATCCGTACGTATTCACATATCTGATACGGGTATCGGCATTCCGAAGAAAGATCTGCCGAGAATTTTCGAGCGTTTCTACAGAGTGGACAAGGCCAGATCCCGCAGTTCAGGCGGAACCGGGTTGGGCTTGTCGATCGTGAAGCATCTTGTTGAACTACACAAAGGAACGATCTCCGTAGAGAGCCGAGTGGGCAGCGGCTCGACGTTTACAATTGAGCTGCCGGTCCTTCAATAGCAGCGAACCAGTAATTGGGGTTTCCCCTTCCTCTGAACAATGCTATCATGGGTATGAAAGTAGAACGAGTTACCATGCCGATCACGAGCAGCGGCATGCGTGGAAGCCAGGGGGTCAACATGTCACAGAAAGTGTTGGTCATTGAGGATGAGCCGACGTTAGCCAGATTACTCTCGTATAACCTTTCTCAAGAAGGTTATGACACGACAGTCATTGATCATGGTGCGGAAGGCTTGCAGGTTGCTTTGCAGCGCGCATTTGATCTTATCATTCTAGATATTATGCTGCCGGGCATGAACGGTTTCGAGATCTTATCTCGCTTGCGTCAGAGCGGCAACCGCACGCCGGTTATCGTACTGACGGCCCGCAATGCGGAAGAAGAAGTAGTGCAAGGTCTGAAGCGAGGCGCCGATGACTATATGACCAAGCCATTTGGCGTGGCCGAGCTTCTTGCGCGCGTATCTGCGGTACTTCGCAGAACCGGCCAAGATGACGGCAAGCTGACGGAGTCCACGGACAAAGTCATTACGGCCGGCGATTTATCGATTTATCCGGAACGGTATGAGGTTATCCTTAATGGGGAAACCGTGCCGCTTCGACCGAAGGAATTCGAAGTGCTGCTCTATCTTGTTCAACGTCCCGGCGTTGTCGTTACCCGCGATGATCTTATGAATGTCGTATGGGGATTCGACTATTTCGGCGGACAGCGAACGGTAGATGTGCATGTCAGCTCTTTACGTAAGAAATTAGAGCTGGGTCAACAATCGGTCGAAATTGAATCCATTCGCGGCGTAGGCTATAAACTGGTTATGCCGAAGAAGCTAGGTTCACCTAAATAAGGTGAACTTTTTTTTTGCCGCAAATTCCGAAGCAAATAATGGTAAAATCACGTTAGAAACTAATGGAGGTGTTTTTTCGAATGGTTGCTTACGGTTGGTGCAGAGGGATCGAGGACGCAGAGCTTCTTCACAAATACGGGTTTGATTACATCGAGTGTCCTCTGTCCGCCCTGCAGCTGGAGAATGAGGTTTTGCATCAAGAATTGCTGCGTGCTTACTTGGACAGCCCTCTGCCTGTCTACGCGTTTAACGTATTTTTCCCCGGCGACATTAAAGTGGTCGGTCCCGATGTAGATCCGGAGCGTATCCGGCGATATCTGTACCGCGCTGCGAAAGCGATGAATCAGATCGGTTCGAAAATTTCCGTGCTTGGAAGCGGCAGAGCGCGCGACATACCGGATGGATGGGAACGCAATCGGGCGGAGGACCAGCTGCTCCACTTACTTAGCTGGATTTCGGAGGAATTGAAGGGAAGCGGCGTAACGCTGGCTATTGAACCGCTGAACAAGAAGGAGACCAATCTGATTGGCTCTGTCGCCGAGGCTGTGCATTTTGCGAAACAAATCAATCATCCTGCCATCCGGGTGCTGGCTGATTTCTATCACATGGACGAGGATAGCGAAGCGCTGGACACATTGACTGCACATAAAGACTGGCTTGCGCATATCCACATCGCAGATACAGGCAGATTGTCACCGGGAACCGGGCAATATCCCTATGCGGAGTTTGCCGCGCAGCTGACTGCAGCAGGCTACAAAGGCGGAATTTCCGCGGAATGCAGCCTTCAACGACTGGACGAGGAATTGCCGGCCAGCCTGACATTCATGAAACAAACCTTTCAGCGGATAGGCTGATTCACCGCCGTTCACTGTAGGGCTAAGCGCGGTTCCACTCCAGCATTTTCTTCTGGAATTGCTTCGGTGAGCAATCATTATATTTCTTGAACATTTTATAGAAATGGGCCATATTCGGCATGCCGATCCGGTCGCCGACCTCGGAGACGCTGAGATCCTTCGTGAGCAGAATACGCTCGGCCCATTTGATCTTGCGGTAATTCACATACTCCGTGAAGGACATCCCGATCGCTTTCTTAAAGAATTTGACGAAGTAGTAATAGCTCATATTGGCAAGCTTCGATACTTCTTCAACTTGGATGCGGTCGGTCAGATGTTCCTCTACGTAGTCGATTACCCCTCGGAGACGAGCCCGGTCAAAGTCGTCATGATCAGCAAGCACTTTCCTGGAATCTCCCCGAATGAGCAGAAGGAGCAGCTTCTTTATGTACATGCTGACCGCGAGCTCATACCCGCTTTGCTTCGTCGTGACTTCCTGCAGAACGCCTCGGATACATTCCGACGCCTCTGCCCGTGCCGATTCATTCTCTTGGAAAATATAATTCGCCCGGCTGAGCGGGTTCTTCGTCTCGGAGAAGAATCGCATATAAGGCATGGAGCTTTGGTCAATAAACTGCTCCAAATCAAACTGCAAGACGATATAATTCAGCGGGCTGCTCATGCTGCGATCGCGATGAAGCTGCCTTGCACCGATCAATGCGATGTCGCCCGTTTGTAGTTTTATGCACTCATCTTCTATATTTACGTCAAGCTCGCCGGTGATCACAAGCAGCAATTCGATTTCGCGATGATAATGCCAATTGATAAACAGATCGTTATTCCGCAGGGATTGAAACACTTTTATGGAGAGCAGCGGGTTCTCGTAAACGACCTTTTCATTGTAAAATTCCACGGTACCATCCCTTCGATAACAAAATCACATAAAAGCATACCTATATAGCGCCTATATTTTTGTGGACATGTTCGTCTATACTGTAGTCAGTTGTGTCTCTCTATCTAGCTGACACGCATACTACAAATTATATCATTTCGAGGCTCATGGAGGTAGAAATTTAAAATGTCAAAAGTACGTGTAGGCATTATTGGCTGCGGCGGTATCGCCAACGGTAAACATCTCCCAAGTTTGGCCCAAGTCAAAGACGCTGAAATCGTTGCTTTCTGCGATATCATTGTTGAGAAGGCTGAACAAGCAAAAGCGAAATACGGCACTGAAGAAGCAAAAGTATATTCTGACTATAAACTACTGCTTCAAGACGCGTCGATCGACGTGATCCACGTTTGTACGCCTAACGATTCCCATGCGGTTATCTCCATCGACGCATTGGAAGCCGGCAAACACGTGCTTTGCGAGAAGCCAATGGCTAAAACAGCTGCTGACGCTCGCAAAATGCTTGAAGTTGCAAAACGTACCGGCAAAAAACTCAGCATCGGTTACAACAACCGTTACCGTGCAGACAGCCGTTACCTGAAAGAAGCTTGCGATGCAGGCGAGCTTGGCGAAATTTACTTCGCTAAAGCACATGCAATCCGTCGTCGTGCCGTTCCGACATGGGGCGTATTCTTGGATGAAGAGAAACAAGGCGGCGGCCCGCTTATCGATATCGGTACTCACGCGCTTGACCTTGTATTGTGGATGATGGACAACTACAAGCCGAAAGTCGTTCTTGGCCGCGCTTACCACAAGCTGTCCCAAAACGAGAACGCTGCGAATGCTTGGGGCCCATGGGATCCAAAACAATTCACGGTTGAAGATTCCGCTTTCGCTATGATCACGATGGAGAACGGTGCAACTGTAATCCTCGAATCCAGCTGGGCGCTTAACTCGCTTGAAGTCGATGAGGCTAAAGTATCCCTCAGCGGTACTAAAGCAGGCGCTGACATGAAAGACGGTCTTCGTTTCAATGGCGAGCACAACAGCCGCCTATATGTAAACAAAGTTGAACTGAACAGCGGCGGCGTTGCTTTCTATGAAGGCGCGAGCGAAACCGCAGAAGTTCTTGAAGCAAGCATGTGGATCGATGCCGTTAAAAACGACAAAGAAACGTTCGTTAAACCAGAGCAAGCGCTTGTGGTTTCCGAAATTCTTGAAGCGATCTACGAGTCTTCCCGCACGGGCAAGGCTGTATACTTCGAGTAGAACAAACATTGAAGCCGGGGATGGCCTTGTCATCCCCGGCTTTTTTGCAATAATTAACGCTGTTAGATCTATTTTCGAATTCGACAAAATCAGTCAAAATTCAACGTTATTCGCTCTGTACAGTTCCGGGAAAAAAATTATAATGAGAATTAAACTAATCTTCAGGAAAATTTTACAACTTAATACCTATGATAAAGGCAAACCATAGGAAACTATGGGACGCAAAGCCGTGGCCTAAGGGATCACTCGCCGTGATGCTAAGGTAGACAAGGTTGCCGAGTAGATGGAATCCATCCTATTCGGGTGGTTTTTTTATTGCCATTTTGCACCCTGCAGCTAAGTCAATGAACCGGAGGAAGGTTAGCATGGCATCCGTCGCACTCGTCGCCATTTCATTCGTACTCGTATTCAGTTCCTCTCTAATCCTCTTTCATCTGTACAGGCGTATGAATGCAGCAAGGTATACGACATTCTTTTGGCTTATGAGTGGTGCTTTTGTATTTAGTATCGGGGTTTGGTCCATGCATTTTGTGGCATTGCTCGCGTATCCGTTTCCGGTCAAGGTGATGTATCATTTCGGTTATGTGTTTCTCTCCATGGGTGTTTTAGTCGTCATGTCCGCGATAGCGCTTCTCTTGTTCGAACGTGCTGCGCAGCGACATCGGACAAGCCTGCTCGTTCTCGGTATCTTGGTACAGACCGGCGGTATCGTAGCCATGCACTACATCGGGATGAAAGCCATCAAAGCCCATGCGACACTCCACTATCAGTCATCCACAGGTTTTGTTTCCATTATCGTGCTGGCTCTTGTGCTGGGATTCGTATTCACAAGGCAGCATCGACTCCATAAACTAAGCCGTTTGCGGCAGTTCATCCACGCATTATCGCTATCCGCAGCCGTTGAATTTCTTCATTATAGCAATATGCCCATGATGCATGGCCTTACATCGCAATATGCAAGTGAATCTGTGGCTTTATCGCAAAATCAATTCTTCCTGGCCATTAGCATTAGTTTGATCGTTTCCGTAATCTGCATGTATTCAATCGTCATTCTGATGATTGACAGCCGCTTGAAGCAAAGTGAAGAACGCCTTAAGCGGATGAATGAAGCCTATTCGCATATTCTGGATTCCGTGGCCGAGGGGATCTACCGACTGGACGAGCGGGGCAAGGTGATCTTCTGGAATCAAGCCGCTGCGAACTTAACCGGCTTCGAGGCGAATGAGGTACTCGGTCGTAAAGTTGGGCTGCGGGCGATTAAGCCGGAGGAAGAGGAATGGGATCCCGTAGAGAAGGTGAATCGCTCCGGCAACGCTGACTATGTAGCGGATGATTTGTTTCGCCGTAAGAATGGTTCGACGTTCCCGGTGGAATATCATATTACCCCAATGCGGGTCAAAGGCGAGCAAGCCGGAGTCGTCATCAACTTTACCGATTTAACGCAGCGCAAGGAGCAGGAGTCGTTCCTTGTAGAGTCGGAGAAGCTGTCCATGGCGGGCCAGCTGGCTGCGGGCATCGCGCACGAGATTCGAAATCCGCTTACGGCGATTAAAGGATTTATGAAGCTGTTTCAGAACGGGATGAGCAAAATGGAGTATGTCGCCATTATTACATCCGAGGTTGTTCGGATGGAAGGCATCATCAACGAGCTGCTCCTGCTTGCGAAGCCGCAAATCAGCCGATTTCAAGCGACCAATCTAGGTGAGCTTCTAGCCGGCGTCTATACGCTGCTGGAATCACAGGCTAATCTAAACAATGTAGATATTAAGCTGCAATTCTCGGAGCCGGAGCTGCTTATTTATTGCGATGAAAGCCAGATCAAACAGGTATTTATCAATCTCATTAAGAACGCAATCGAAGCAACGGAGGGCGGCGGTGAAATTCGAATTGTGGTCGAACAGGTCGGCAACCACATCATGACCTCGATTGCAGACTATGGCTGCGGCATTCCTCAGGAGTTGCTGGATCAGGTGGGCAGGCCCTTTTTTACGACGAAGGAGCAGGGGACAGGCCTTGGGCTGATGATCAGCAACAAAATCATTTCCAGCCATGGCGGGACAATTTCTATTTCCAGCAAAATGGGAGAGGGCACGACGTTCCAAGTAACACTCCCCGGGGGGTATCGAAATGGTGCATAATCATATCGAAGGCAGCTATAACTGGTTCTTGGTCTGTTTGTCTTTTATTATTGCGCTGTTCGCTTCGTATATGGCATTGAATTTAGCCAGACGTGTTCTGTTGTCGGAAGGCTGGAAGAAACGAGGATGGCTGTTCGGCGGAGCAGTCGTCATGGGTGTTGGGATATGGTCGATGCATTTTATCGCGATGCTCGCTGTCCATCTTCCAACGGGTGTGACTTATGATTTTGTAACCGTGCTGGTGTCGATTGGCGTTTCCATTGTAGGCGCTTTTATCGGTTTCGGCATTGCCAGCCACTCCGGTCGCGGTACGCTGAGGCTGATTATCGGCGGGACCATCATGGGACTTGCAATCACCGGCATGCATTACATCGGCATGTATGCCTTGACGGGACTTACGGTTACTTATAATCCCTATATAATCACACTTTCCATTCTGATCGCTGTGTTGGCATCGATTGTTGCATTGCTTTTCTCCTTCCGCAGAAACAATCACTATTGGCTTAGCGGTTTCATTATGGGCATTGCAGTCACAGGGATGCATTATACGGGCATGTCTGCGGCAAATATGTCGATGCCGGTACATATGCTTAGTCGCGCGAGCGATGCGCAGGCGATGGATTTTATCGAAATGGCGGTCTACGTAGCATTTGGTACAATCGTCATTATGGCTGTCAGCTTGATCAGCTCGATGAATGTCGACAAGAAGCTGTCGGAGCAGCTGTCGCTTAAGGGCTCCATCCTGGAGTCGGCAATTGATTGCTTGATCATGTTCGACCATAAAGGAACCATATTCGAGTTTAATCCGGCAGCGGAGACTCTCTTCGGTTACTCGCGAAGCGAGGTGATAGGCAGCTCCATTAAAGAGTTATTGATGCCTGAGCTGCCTCGAGATATGTCGTCGATGAACGGAATGCTGTGCAGCGGTAACAAAACGGTGCTTGGTACGAGAGTCGAGACGATGATGCCGCGTGGGAATCAGAGTACGTTTCCGGCGGAAATTATCGTCACTCGTATTCGCAGCGAGAAATTCCCCGTCTTTACGATGTATCTGCGTGACTTGACGGAGCGGCGGCTTGTAGAAGAAGCGCTGCGCGAGAGCGAGGAGCGCTATCGCAAGCTGATTGATTTCTCGCCGGAGCCGATTCTGGTTCATTATCAAGGCGTAATATCTTTCGTGAACGAATCGGCACTGCGTATATTCGGTGCCGAGCAGGATGGCTTGATCGGGAGAGGTTTCCTGGAGCTGGTTCATTCTGAATGCCTTGCATCCGCGGCGCAGTGGCTGGAGCACATTCAAACCGGGACAGCTAAAGGCGATCCCATCGAGCTGAAGATGCATAAGCTCAACGGCACGACGATCGACATTGAAGCGAAGTCGATCCTGGTGCATTTTTCCGGACAAGCCTTGATTCAAACGATTGCTTGGGATATTACGGACAAGAAACGCTACGAGAATACGATCAGGCAGCTGGCTTATTATGATATGCTGACGGGGCTGCCGAATCGGAACTGGTTCAACCTCTCTTATCCTGAATTGCTGCAAGTCGTGAGCGCGAGAGGGCAGCAGGCGGCGCTGATGTTTCTCGATCTGGATCGTTTCAAGCTGATTAATGATACGATGGGGCATTTAATGGGAGATCGGCTGCTGCAGCATTTTGCAGCCGTGCTTAGCGAGACGATTGGCGACAATCGCATGGTTGCGCGGTTAAGCGGGGATGAGTTTGTGGCGATCATTCAGGATTGCAACCGCTCGCAGCTGGAGCTCATGGCGGAAACGCTGATTCGACGAGTGGCCGAGCCGATTCAAGTGGAAGGCCAGGATATTTTCATTACAACGAGTGTCGGGATTGCCTTATATCCAAAGGATGGCGAGACGCTGGAGATGCTGCTGCAAAATGCGGATACGGCGATGTACGCAGCGAAGGAGAAGGGTAAGAATCAATTCCAATTCTTCGAATGGGCGATGAACCATTGTCAGGCACGTCGTATGAACATCGAGCAGGCATTGCCGGCCGCAATCGAAGAGCAGGCCTTCCATCTTGTCTACCAACCGATGTTTAATGCGGAGCAGGGTCATTTGATCGGTGTAGAGACGTTGGTTCGCTGGGAGCATCCGGTGCTGGGCACGATTTCACCATGCGAGTTCATTCCGATTGCTGAGAGTACCGGTCATATTATCGTGTTGGGTGAATGGATTTTGCATAAAGCCTGCAAGCAAATGAAAGAATGGCATGATGCGGGCCTCCCACGGATTCCGGTCGCCGTTAATTTCTCCGTCATTCAGTTTAATCAAGATCTAATCGTGGATATGATCATTGGCGCGCTGGAGCAGACGGGCTTGGATGCCAAGTATTTGATCGCGGAAATGACCGAAAGCATGGCTATGCAGCATAACGAGGCGATAATCGGCAAGCTCCACGCGCTAAAGCGGCTCGGAGTTTCGATTTCCATCGATGACTTCGGAACGGGCTACTCTTCCTTATGTTATCTGAGACGGTTTCCGATCGATACGCTTAAGATCGATAAATCCTTCGTACAGGATGTTTCCGGTGCAGGCGAAGATACCGCAATTGTTGAAGCGATCATCGCGATGGCGCGCAGTCTGAAGCTGCGGGTATTGGCCGAAGGAGTAGAAACGGAGCAGCAGTCCGAGCGCCTCTGTCAGCTGGGCTGTACGGATATGCAGGGCTACTGGCACAGCAGGCCGTTATCGATACCGCAGTTTGAGCAAACGTACTTGAGCGCGGCCTATCTGGCTCGGGGAGAAGCGGCGGCCGGTTCGGCGGCCGGGTAAACTGTAGCTCCACAATAAGAATCCGCCTAAACCACGGAGAACGTGATTTAGGCGGATTTTGTTCATCGGGGGCTAGTCGCCGTTGTTACGGGCATTTTCATAGCCGGCAACGCCGGAGGTGCCTTCATCGGAGAGCTCGGCCAACGATTTGACCTCGCCATGGGGTTTTTGGTTTTGCTTTCGGCTCTTCCAAGCGTTCTCTCGGCGGTTCTTCGAAGATGTCATAGTCGGTGAATGCTCCTTTATAAATGAGTGTGATCGCTGGATTGTACCCATTTATCGTGCGCGATTAGGCCGATTCTTATGACAAATTAACGTTTCGGTTTCGGCTTCCGGGCACCCCACCAGAACAGAAATCCCACAGATAACGCAACAACGAGCAGCGGTGCGACGAAGATCAGAAATTGCTCCATTTCGGTTCAGCCTCCTCCTGTAGGGTTATTTGCCGCGCTTTCCTTGCACATATTTGGTATCAAACAAGAACAACCGCATAAGCAGGTACAGCGACGGTATGAGCAGCAGCAGTCCGAGGATGAAGACGGAAATCAGCGCAATGGCCATCGGCTCGCTTGTGAAATTATCGTGAATCGTTAAATACGGATATAGAATGTACGGCAAGTGAGCTGCGCCATAACCGAAGAACGCAAAGCCGAACTGCAGCATGACGAAGATAAACGATAGTCCGAGACGTTTGCGCGTCCACACGTGATAGACCGCGATCAGGAAGCAGGCGAAGGATACGACGAACATCCACGCGTGCTCCGTCATCCGCTGGTAATGCTCCGCGTTATGGCCGCGAATGGCGAAGAATACGAGCAGACTGCTAAGAATCGTGGGAGCACTCCAAGCGAGCGCATATTTACGCACGACCTCGAAGGCGCCTCGGTCATTCGCACGGTCTGCGTAATAGCTGAGAAACATGGCCGAGATGTAAAGTACGCTGACAAGCGCCAGCAGCACGACCGTCCACGAGTACGTACTTTGGAACAGCTTGCTGAACAGGAAGCTGACTTTACCGGAGTCGCTCACCTCAATGTAGCCGCCTTCCGAAATCGTCATCACGGTAGACAAGGAAGCGGGAATAAGCAGGCCGCTTGCGCCATAGAGCAGCATGTAGATGCTGTTGTTCTTGTTCGTGCCATATGTGTTAAAGGCGTAGTAGGAACCCCGAATGGCAAGCAGAATGACGGCGATACTCCCCGGAACAAGCAAGGCGGTTCCGTAATAATAAGCGGTGTCCGGGAAGAATCCGACCATTCCCACGAAGAAGAAGACAAGAAAGACGTTCGTCACTTCCCAGACCGGCGAGAGATAACGTTCGATAATATTGTTGATCACGTGGCGTTTGCCCGTAATTGTGCTGTAGTAGCTGAAGAAACCTGCGCCAAAATCAATCGAAGCGACGATTAAGTAACCGAATAGGAAGATCCAGAGGACGGTTATGCCAAGTACTTCGTAGCTCATTCCGCGTCGCCTCCTTTAATGCCTTTAGCCTCGATTTCTTGCTCAGCCGAGTTGCTGCGGAACATGCGGGTCAAGACGGTGACCGACGAGAAGGCGAGTACGATGTAAAGCAGGGCGAACACCCATAGCATCGTGTCCACATGATCGGATACGGTAGCGCCTTCCGATGTGCGCATAATGCCGCGAAGAATCCAAGGCTGACGGCCAACCTCCGAGAAAATCCAACCATGCTCAATGGTCAGCATCGCGAGAGGCGCAGCCAATATGATGCCGCGAAGGATCCACTTGTTGCTGAAGGCGAGCTCGCGCTTGCGCCACAGGAGAAGCATGAAGGCCGAGGCGATCAGGACCATCAACGCAACGAAGCCCATTTTCAAATCGAACAGGTAATGAATATAGAGCGGCGGATGTTCGTCCTCCGGAATGTCATTTAGTCCGGTAACTTCCGCATTAGGCACGCCATGGGCGAGAATACTAAGCGCAAACGGGATTTTGAGACCATATTTGACCTCATTGTCTTCCGTTAAGATCCCGCCAAGCACCAGAGGTGCTTCGCTTGTCGTTTCGAAATGCCACTCCATAGCCGCAAGCTTCTCAGGCTGATATTTAGCCAGATATTTGCCGGATAAGTCGCCAATGATCGCACTTGAGATTAAGAAAATAAAGGCGGAAACCATCGTTAGCTTGAGTGCTTTCTTATAATAGACATGATTGCGGCCTTTGAGCAGCGACCAAGCTGCAATCGCAGCAAGCACGAACGCGCAGGTCAGGTAAGCTGTAACGAGTACATGCGACACTTTTGTCGGCATTGCCGGGCTCAGCATTGCACCGAATGGTGAAATGTCAGTGATTTTACCGTCTTTCACGGTGATGCCGGCTGGTGCATTCATAAATGCATTGACGACTGTAATGAAGAAGGCTGAAGCGGACGAGCCGATAACGACGGGAACGAGCAGCCAGAAATGCGTCATTTTATTCTTGAATCGGTCCCAGGTGTACAGGTAAATACCGAGAAAGATCGCTTCGAAGAAGAACGCGAACGTCTCCATAAAGAGCGGCAATGCGATGGACTGGCCCGCGACTTTCATGAAGCTTGGCCACAACAGACTGAGCTGCAGACCGATCGCAGTCCCGGTCACAACGCCAACCGCCACCGTAATGACGAAGCCCCGCGCCCATCTCCGCGCCATGAGCAAGTAATGCTCATCATTGCGTTTGATCCCGATCCACTCCGCGAGTGCAATCATTAGCGGGACCCCTACACCGATCGTTGCGAAAATAATATGGAAAGCAAGCGTGAGTCCTGTGAGCATCCGACTATACATGACCGGATCGTAACTGCTAAGCAGCATTTGTAATCCCTCCCAAGTGCTTGATGTTGTCGTTCATCGTTACCAATTAATTAAACACATATCGTGACAGAGAGAGCAGCATAATGACCGCAACAATGATGCAAAGCAGGATAAGGCGTTTCTCTTGTTTGGCTACACGGTTTCTGTCTTTCGGGTTTTGCGGTTGACCGGCCAATTGAATCCCTTCTCTCATGTAGATGTGATGTGATTTGATGGTTACACGATTATTATAGCCGATCTATGTGATTATTTTCACATGAATTGTGACGAGGGTTTGAATTCTGGGGAATGGGATGTTTATGAGTGATGAGAAGAAGAAGAACAATGATCCGTAAAGCGATATGCCCAGATAGGAAATGAATAAACCTCCTACAACAAACGAGCCGAACGTGATCCCTAAATTACTTAAGTAGTACAACTACGAGTCAAAAGTGTGGTTTCAAGCAAGAAATGTGTGACCCGGCATGAACGGCAGCCTTTCGTCACTTAACGGGAGGATAACTTGGTGAAAAGTTAATTTCTTTTAAATAAGAGTAAATCAAATGACTTGAGCTGAAAGTAGGTTTAATAATGGGAAATGGAACGTATGAAGAAATTCATGAGAATGATAAAGAATCTGCACTTCAGGAATTGAAATCAAATGACGAGCGGCTTTACGGATTTTATTGATGTAAGGATTGAAATGTACTATTGAAACGGATGGTTTGCAGCCAATCCGTTTTTTACGTTGGTCGGGAATGAAGAATTGGACCGGTGGATTCGCGCAATTCTCTATCTGACAAAAATCTACCCGAATGACAAGAGGATCGTATTTCGCAAGAAGATGCGTTTTTCTAAGATTAGAATAGAAGTAGCTAGCGATTCCTATGCTGCGGTTCATTCGTTCTTACAAAATTGGACGTGGAAGGTGCATCCATTGATGAAAAGATCCTTTACTCCGGCTTCCCGAGAGCTGGTTCCCGACGGTTTCTCGCAGGTCGTGCTGCAGCCTGGGCAAACCATACGGTTTGATTTTAACTTGAAACGCGCGGGCTTGTTGTATGTTCTACTGGGAGAGGCTTCGCCGGGCTGGGAGCGCATTCGGTATGTGTACACAAGCGACGAAAGACTATTCTCCTCGCTCTATAAGGGCTTTGAGGATGAAGCATGGCTGTCCGGCAGGTTCCCCTCGTATGTGCGCATGCGCCCTTTCGGCACGCTGAGCCAATTCGTTGCGCAAGGCGATGGTGTCTATTTACTAGAGGAGGACCTGACGGCTCTGCGCTATCTGGAGATCGAGAATCGTTCAGACGAGCCGCTGGAGATCCGCAAGCTATGGCTGGCCTATACGGCGGCACCTTACAAGACAGTCGGAGGGTTCGAATGCGACGATGAGCTGATTAACGAATGCTGGGCGATGGGAGTCTATACGACGGAAATTTGCAGTCAACCATCCATGTACACGCAGTGCGAGCTCAAAGGACCCTATTCGGACTATGTCATTTGGGACGGGGTGCGGCGTGACAAGGATATTTGGGGCGGCGATCTCAGGCCGGCCTCGCTTACCGCCTTATATGCATTCGATAGGCCTGAAATTGTCAAAAACACGCTTGAGCTGCTGTTAAGCATTCAGCATACAACTGGCGAGGAGAAAGGCATCATCCCGGGCAGCGGCGCCTACGGCCAGATCTTCTATGAGTGGACGATGTGGACAATCGTCAATCTGTGGGAATATGTTCTATTGACGGGGGATATAGGCTATTTGCGCGAAAACAAGAATCGGCTGCTCGAAGTCGTCGCTTGGATGAACAAACGCATGGATACTGATGGCTTGATTAACGGACTCAACAGCTGGATGTATTCCATCGACGCACGCGGGAAAATCAGCGGGCTAGCGCTTGCGCAGAAAGCCGCTTGGGATGCGCTCGTCCGACTGTTCGCGTTAGTCGGCCATCCGATGCAAGCTTATTGCCGCGAGCAGGCTGAACGAACGAAACGTTCGATTCTATCCCAGTTCAGCGTCATAGGCACGTCGCTGCTGACCATGATGCCCGCAGGCACAAAGCATAGGGATCGATTCGCAATTGATGGCAACTTGTGGGCGATATTGCACGATGTAGTGGACTTGTCGCGAGCAGAAGCGATTTTGCATGAGGTGCAGGAGCAGTTCTGGACGGAGCGAGGATCGATTAACGTCGTGCCGGTGTTCGAGGAGCCGCTAGACGGCGCTTGGTGGTGGAATGTCCTGCCGAAGGAGGCGGCCGTATGGCGGCATAACGATACGATATGGCCGTACATGTCGGCTTATGAGGCGCTTGCCAGCTTTCATGCGGGACAAACGGATCGAGGACTCGAGGTGATGCGGCGCGTCGGATCAAGCCATCTGAACCAGGGGCACCGTACGTACTGGGAAATGATGAACCGCGACGGCAGCCTGCCTGTCGGAAGTTTTGGCGACACATTGTCGCTCAGCCACGCTTGGGGAGGCTCCTCGAGTTATGGGCTGCAGGCGTACGTTGCCGGTATTCAGCCGCTGACACCGGGGTTTGCCAGCTTCAGCGCCAAGCCTTCCTTGGGCGGACTGAAGTGGATCAAAGCGGAGGTGCCTACACCGCATGGCATTATAGAAATGGAAGCAGAGCGGAACCGAGGGGGGCAAGTGAAGGGAATTGTGCGCCACACGGGGACCATTCGCTGCAAAGCAGGCGAAGGGATGGAAATCTTCGTCAGATAGCAGCTGTTCAGCGCACAAGAACGTCGACAGTGACGTCTTCGTTCAAGCGGGCAAGATCGTACCTGAAAGTAAAAATGTTGTTCTTACCCTGGCGTCGGGGCTTACCTATCATAAAGGTGAGCCCCTTCTTTGTATATTTAGGGGATAGACTAGTTCGATAAAGGAGTCGATTCAGAGTGAACGATAAGCTGCCCCGTAACCAAATTCAATGGGAACTCATGCTGCCGCAAGAATTCCGCAACGCGCAGGCGAAGCTTCCGATATTGTTTATGCCCCTTGGCACTGTGGAATGGCATGGCGAGCATAACGCGTTGGGACTGGATTCTCTTAAAGCCCACGAGCTGCTAGTTCGTACGGCCGCCCGTGCGGGAGGCGGAGTCGTGCATCCCCCGTTGTATGGCGGAATGGGCGGACTTGATAAGCCCGCGACGGTCATCATGGAGCCGGAGATGGCATGGGAGAACGTATTGCTTCGCACATGGCTCGAGCAGTATTGCTATGAATTCCACCGCAACGGCTTCAAAGCGATCATTCTGCTTACCGGACATTACGGTCATAACCAGCAAATCGTCATTCGCGAGACGGCAGTACGTATGTCAGAGAGGCTGCGGATTCCCGTATTCGGATCGCCGGAATACTGGCTTGCGCTTGATGAAGGGTACCTTGGCGATCATGCGGGCATTGGTGAAACCTCTCTGCTATGGGATTTGCATCCCGATCTCGTGCAAATCGAGCGAATTCGACAGGATCCTGACTACAGCATAGGAGGGATCATTGAGAATGGCTCTTCACCAGAGTTAGGAAGACGATATGCAGACCGCATTGTCGAGCGGTTGTCGCGCTTGGCGCAGGAAATGATGAGCTGGGACGATACGGTGCTGGAGCGCTATATCAGCGGCGAGCGGGCTATCGTGCAAGCGCAGGCCAAGGGCTGGAGGAACGTGGGCGGCTGGGAGTTCTGGACGCATATCGCAGGTTCGGAATTCGTGAATTACGGTCATTACCTCGTGGAAGGCAAGTTCGAGGAGATTGAGCGGATGGCAAAAGAATTCGGAAGCCGGGCACTTCCCAGGGAGCGAACATAATGACGGAAGCGGTATGGATTTGGTATCCCGATCAAACGGCTGTACAGCCGAATATGTATGTGGATTTTAGAAAAAAGATTGCTTTGGGGCATGTGAACGTCATCGTGAAGGTATCGGCATGCCAAGAATATCAACTGTTCGTAAACGGCCAATTGGCTGGCAGAGGACCATCTCCTTGTTCGCCGGAGTGGCAATATTATGACGAAATCAATATCTCGTCCTTCCTGCAAGAGGGAGAGAACGTCCTTAGCGCGGTTGTCTATCATTTCGGAGATAAGGATATCGTCACCAATCAGATGCAAGGTCCCGGAGGCTTCTGGCTGCAGCTGGAGTCGGCGGAGGGCGAGATGCTGCTAGGCTCGGATGCCTCTTGGTCCTGTCGGATTTCACCACGGTGGGAGACGCGTAATCATCGCATCAGCCGGTGGGGCGGGTTTAATGAAATTTATGTGGTTGATCGCGAGGATGGCTGGCAGGAGAAAGAATATGTCGAGGAAGACTGGCTGCAAGCCGGCATCGTGGCGCGCATAGGTGATGCGGAGAACCCTTGGACGCATCTGATCCCTGCCGAGATTGCGCCGCTGCATCGCGAGCAGGTGCATCCGGCGGCTATCATCCGTACAGAAGCAAACTATGGAAGCGTTATTGGCGCCAGTGAGCTGCTTGCGCGATCGCCTGCCGCCGGCATGTCGGTCGATTGCTCAGCGCCGTATTCGCTTCCTGGAGTCGTCTTTGACTATGGGCGCGAGGTCGTCGGCCGGCCTGTCATCATAATCGAAGCGCCGGAGGGCGGCGTCATGAGGCTGGCATACGGCGAATCGCTGGAGCTGCAATATGTCGATACGTTCGTGCTTCGCCGCGGCAACAATGCTGTTTCGACATTTGGCCGAAGGGCCTGCCGGTTTTTGCAGCTTTCCTTCCTTGCGGCGCCAAAGCCGCTGACGGTGAAAGAGCTTGTCTTCGAGCATCAGCACTACGACTTCAAGCAGCAAGGGACATTCGTCACGAACGAAGAACGGTTGAATCGGATCTGGGACGTAAGCTGCTACACAACACTGATGAACAGTCAGGATCATCTCGAGGATTGCCCTTGGCGCGAGAAGGCGCTATGGGTAGCTGATGCCGTCGTGATGGGCAAGGTGATCTATCATGTATACGGCGATACCGCCCTGCTGCGCAAGTCGCTGCTGCAAGGGGCGCGCATCCAGAACGAGGACGGATCCATTCCGGGAACGGGACCGGAACGCAACGCGCAGATGCTGACCGATTTCTGCGGACACTGGCTGCTTGGCGTGCGCGATTATTGGCGCTATTCCGGCGATTGTGCAACAATCGAACAGCTTTGGCCGAATCTGCTCAAGCTGACGGATTGGTTCGGTGCTCAGAAGGACGAGACGGGCTTGTTCGCCCAGGCGGATCGGCCGGGCTGGTGGTGCTTCATCGACTGGACGGTGCATATCGACAAGCGGGATAAGGTGACGTGCATCAATGCGCTATATGTTGCGGTGCTGGAAGCGATGTCCGAGATGTCACTGGCACTGGGTAAATTCGAAGTGAGCGTCGACTACCGTAAACACGCGGATCAGCTGAAGCTCGATATTCGCAGGCAGCTGTGGCTGGCGGACAAAGAAGCGTTCACCGATTGCATAATCGGCAACACGCTGTCGACGAATCTGTCTTTGCAAACGAATTTCTTAGCTGCTTGGTGCGGCATTATGACCGAGGCGGAGACGACTCGCTTCATCGAGCGTTATTACGATACGAATGCGCTTGTTGAAATCAAAGGAGCGTTCTTCCAGCATATCGTTCTGGAGGTATTCGTGCGGATGGGGATGACGGGCCGTGCACTTGAGCTCATTCGAGGTTATTGGGGAGCCATGGTAGATCGTGGAGCAACCACATGGTGGGAAACGTTTGACGCCTCGACGCCTCACGGCGTAACGCCGAGCACCTACGGCGGCAACGTCCCAACTTACCTGTGGGAAGGCCCGCTTGTCAGCCAGTGTCATGCGTGGGGAGCATCTCCTGCTTATATTTTGCATCAACTGATCAGCGGCATTGATGTGCTGCGATTGGGCCAGGGCATCATCCGTCTTCGCAAGCCGGCCGACGAAGGGCCTGACCGCTTATCGGCCGAGCTGCCGACTAGGAACGGCTTGATCCGCGCCGAGTGGAAACGGGAGGACGGCGTCTATTCGGGCACGGTCACCGTGCCTTCTGTTTATCAGGTCGTCCGTGATGAGGATATGCCTAAAGCCATAATCGTTCATTTCGAGAAGGGGGCTGCGGTGCAGCGATGATGCAGACAACGAACAATGATTGGAAAGCGTGGCTGGACGTTCTCAACGCCAAGCCTGTCTATAGCACGCATGAGCATCACCGGGAAGCGTTCAGCCAACAGCAGCTGGATCTGGATCTGCTGTTCCAGTGGTCTTATGTCGGCTGGTGTGGACCTACGCCTGCTGCAACCTATGAAGCGCGGACGGCATGGCTCGATAAAATCCGCTTCAATACGTATTTTCAATGGCTTGAGAAAGCTATCATGCGCATCTATGGCATTGAGGAACTCACTGCAGACAATTGGGACGATGTTTCGCATGCGATACGGCACGCTCATCTGTCGGATGCCGACTGGCATCTGAATCTGATGAAACAGCATGGCGGTTATACGGGATTTCTGGAAGATTGCTTTTGGAATACGGGCAGCGATGTCGGCTACCCCGACTTCATTACGCCGGTTTATCGGCTCGACATGTGGATGATGGGTTACCATCCAGAATCGCTGACCAATGAGCGCACGACGATTCACGACCAATTCGAGCAGCCGCCGACCTTCGCGCAGTACATGGAACGGTTCGAGCATGAGCTGCGCAGCCGCAGGCCTTCTATCGCGGGCTTGAAGTGCGCATCCGCGTATCAGCGTACGATCGCATTCTCGGATGCGTCCCGAGAAGACGCTAAGGCTGTCTTCGGAAAGCAACCGTCCGAGATCTCCGAGGCCGAGCGGAATCGGTTCGGCGATTATATGCTGCAGGTTGCTCTTAGCCTCGCGGCGGAGCTGGAGCTTCCTGTGCAGATCCATACCGGGCTCGCAAGACTCGGCGGGTCCAATCCGCTCCTGCTGGAGCCGCTCATCGCCGCGCATCCGAGCAATCAGTTCGTCCTGTTCCACGGCGGCTTTCCGTGGACCTACGATACGGCGGCGCTTGCGCACAATTACGACAATCTCGTCATTGACATCAACTGGCTGCCGCTCATCTCGACCACTGCTGCGCAAGATGCTCTTCACGTTTACGCCGATGTGCTGCGGGACAGCGGCAAGATCGCATGGGGCGGCGACACGTGGACTGGTGAAGAAGCGGTCGGTGCTTCTATGGCTTTCCGCCATATTTTGGCCCGCGTCTGCGCGGACAAAGTGAACAGCGGCGCATGGCGATCGAAGGATGCGGAACGGTTTGCCGACAAAATCATGTACGAGAACGCCTACAAGCTCTATCAAATCAAACGGTAAATGACGCGAACCTGCAGGTGCTTTGCTGCCTTGTAGGTTTTGCTCTTCCCCGCACCATAAAGGAGATGCAACGCATGATAGAAACGGTAACCGGTATAAGCAAACGGAAGATCGAACATCAAGGCATGAGCATGGAATTTCTGGAGAATGAGACGGCTTGTGCCATGGATGTGCTGAATACGGTGGAAGAACGGTTCGATCGCTTCGCCTCTATCCCGGTCGTGCCTTTCCAGATCGGCATTGAAGGCTTTGGCCGCCTGCTCTTCCCCGTACCGCCAAACGGGAGCACGATTCTGCCCGCGCAGATGATAGCCAAGTCCAAGGAGCAGAGTGAAAAAGGCTTCCGCATTACGTACGTCCATGAGGAACAAGCGATTGAGGTCACCGTTGATTACGAATTCGTGCCGGGCTGCGCGGTCATACGCCAGCATACATCCGTGACGAATACGGGCAGCGAGCCGCGCAAGCTGACTTACTTCTCAGCGGCGCTGCTGAACGGGCTGGCAACGGACGGACTGAAGGATTGGCAGGCAGCGGACAAACTCCGGCTGCATTACGCGCATCAAACCTGGCACGGTGAAGGCCAGTGGCGCAGCCAAAACCTCGAAGAATTGGGGCTGTACCATCATTCTCCTCATCCACCATCCAATACGATCCGCTTCTCTTCCTACGGCTCGTTCAGCACAGGCAAATATTTGCCGATGTTCGTGCTGGAGAACAAGGAGACGGGCAAGGTGTGGTACGTGCAGCTCGAGACGTCCACTTCATGGAACGTGGAGATCGGCTACCGCGGATCATGGGCAGGTCCGGAAGGTTGCTTGTATCTGAGCGCCGACGCGGGAAACGAGCGCTTCGGGAATTGGAGCAGGACACTTGCGCCGGATGAAACCTACACGAGCGTTCCGGTTGCTTTTGGCTGCACGCTGGGAGACTTCAATGAGGCAGTCGGCGAATTGACCCGCTATAGGCGGCAAATATTGAAGCCGGCCAATGCTTGGACGGGAGAATTTCCTGTCGTCTACAATGATTTCATGAACGGCATTTGGGGCCAGCCAACCCGCGAGCGCTTGGAGCCGCTCATCGCATCCGCAGCAGAAGCGGGAGCGGAAGTGTTCTGCATCGATGCCGGCTGGTTCATGGAGCATACCGAAGAGCCCGTGCAAGTGCTGGGGGATTGGGAGCCGGTCGACGAGCGTTTCGGAGAAGGCGGCCTGCAGCAGATGCTTCGTGACATCGAACGCGCAGGCATGACGCCGGGGATTTGGCTCGAAATCGAAATGTGCCATGAGCGATCGAAGTTATTCACCAAGCCGGACACATGGTTCCTGCTGCATAACGGGAGAAGAGTCGGCGGCCCTGATCGGGTATTCCTCAATTTCGCTCACCATGAGGTCAGAGCGTACTTCCATCAGCTGTTTGACCGTTTAGCGGCCATGGGCGTCGGTTATATCAAGAACGATTACAACGATTATATTCCGCATGCCGACAGCGCTGACGGCGTGTCCAAGGATGGCGTCCGCGAGAACTTGGATGCATTCTATTCCTTCATTGACGAAGTGAGAGCCAATCATCCAACGTTGATCCTGGAGAATTGCGGTTCGGGCGCAATGCGCGAGGATTACGCGGCGCTCTCGCATTTCCATGTTCAGAGCACGAGCGATCAGGAATTTTATGAGCGGTATCCGTCGATCCTGATGGGCACGCAGGCGGCAGTCCTGCCGGAGCAATCCGGCATATGGAGCTATCCGTATCCGCTTCCGTTTCTCGAGCAGAAGCAGCCGGAGCTCGTCCATGGTCAGGTGTATCAGGAGAGCATGAAGGACGGCGAGCAGACGATCTTCAATCTTGTGAACGGCATGTGCGGAAACCTGGTGCTGGCCGGACATCTCTATGCCGCGGACGTATTCAACATGGCACTGATTCAGCAAGGACTTGAGATCTATAAGCGTGAACGCGCGCAGATCAGACAATCTGTTCCCGTCTATCCGAGCGGCCTCGCGAGACTTGGCGATACGAAGGAATGGGCTTCATTCGGGCTGAACAATGTCAGCGAGAACCGCATGCTGCTTGCGGTATGGAAGCTGCAGAGCACGGAGGATGTCTGCGAAATCCCGCTTGAACGTTGGTTTGGCCGACATGCCAGGGCAGAGCTGATCTACCCAGCGAGTCCGGCGGAAACGCAGTTCGCCTTCCATCCCCATCTCGCGAAGCTGTCCGTGCGGATTTCAGGCATGAACAGAGCGCGTTTGTTTGTGATTAGCGGGTAGTTCCCGTAGTTCCCCACTGATGGAACGCCTTCCATCTTTTGTTTATGAGCCCTGCCTGAGTAAATGATATGATTCATATATATTGTTTTCTTGGGGGCGAGGGTAAGGTGAAGATTCATAGATTCAGAGGTTCCTATTCATTCGGTTTCCTTTCCCTTCTCGCTATTGCTCAGATGGCCGGCTGCGCTTCGCAAGCCGGGAAATCGCCAAATACCGAGCTGTCTCGGCCAGAGACGGACGGCCCTGTCACTCCTTATGCCGAACCGGTCACGATGACGGTTTGGGCAGGGATGAACGACGTTATGCGATTCGCATCGGGCGAAAGCATAGACGATAATTTGCATACACGCTATATGAAATCTTTTCTGAATCTCGAATTTCATAATAAATGGGTGGCGGACGGCGGAAAGATCGGGGAGAAAATTGATCTCGACATCTCCAGCAACGATCTTCCCGACGCCGTTCAAGTAAACGTGGAGCAAATGTCCCGCCTGATCAAGAACGGTCAGGTCGAGGATTTGACGGATGTATGGAACAAGTACGCACTGCCTGGTCTGAAGGCGAACATGGGCTACCAGAATCGGATCGCGTTTACACCTGCAACGAAGAGTGGACGCATCTTCGGGATTCCGCTTCCCTCGGATATGGGCAATTCCATAGCATTAATGTATATACGCAAAGATTGGCTGCGTAACCTTCATCGCCAAGTGCCGCGTACGACTGCCGAACTGAACGAGCTTGTTCATGCGTTCGCTTCGCAAGATCCTGACGGCAACGGGAAGAAGGATACCTGGGGCGTTGCTTTTGAGCAAGCCGCTGAGGGCGGCTCAGTCGGCTTGCCGGGTGGAATGACAATGGACGCGCTTGCGGCAGGCTTCGGCGTTTACCCGGAGTTATGGGTAAGCTCTCCTGACGGCAAATTATCGTACGGCACTATCAGCGATCGGATGATTCCCGTGCTCTCCATGCTGAAGGACTGGTACGATTCCGGCGCAATCGACCCGGAATTCGCCATTAAGGACTTGAACCGCGTTTCCAAGGATGTCGCGGACGGACGAATTGGCATCGTATTCGGACCGTTTCATTACCCCCTGTGGCCGCTTAAGGATGCGCTCAAGAACAATCCGAATGCGGACTGGATTGTCGCGCCTATTCCGAGCGTGGATGGGAAACCCGCCGTGCCTAAGGCGCTTCCCTTCTCGGGAAGCTGGGTCGTGGTCCGCAGCGGCTACGAGCATCCCGAGGCGTTGATCAAGGCGCTCAACGTCACCTACATGATGCAAGCGAATATGGGCGAGCCGGGTAAGTTCTGGGACGAAGCGGGCAAAGGCGTCTACAAGGATTTGTCCGCGCATCTGTACATGAAGCCCTACTTGTTCGATTCACCTGTTCGGAACTTGCAATCAGGCAAAGAAATTCATGCGGCGCTTCAGTCGGGCGATGAAACCAAGCTCGTTTCCACATCGGCCCGCAATATCTATGCGAACTTCATTCAATCCAAGGATAAGCTGGACGCCTGGACCTTCCGCAAAATATTCGATGAGTCGGAACTGGTGCTGAGCAGTTACCCTAAGCTGCAGTATTCGGCCTTCTTCGATGCGCCGACACCGGAGATGCTCACTAAAGGAGAAGCGCTCGCACGCCTCGAGCACGAACAATTGACGCGAATCATCATGGGTTCACCTCTGGACATGTTTGGCCGGTTCAAGGAAAAATGGGTCAAGCTCGGCGGGGATGCGATCACTCGGGAAGTGAATGCCTGGCAGCAAAAACAATGAAGCTCCGATTAGCGGAGCACGGGCAGGAAGGCGGTGGACAATGGGATTGAGAGGGTTGCTGCGCACAGGCGTGTTTCGTAAAATGTTTCTCGGCTTTCTTGCGGTCATGATTCCTTTCACCGCGATTTGCTATGGCGCCTTGTGGGTGGCCGGCAATGCGTTGTCCAATCAAGCGCAGCAATCGGCGCATTCGAAGCTGCAGTTTTTTATGGATTACTTGCAGGAAGAGCTGCGCAACGTGAATCAGATGCTCATCGCCCTGAATAACGACGCTGACATGCCGGCGGTATACCTACATCAGCATGACGGTTTCGATTATGAATTCGTCCAGCTGGCTGGCAGCATCCGGGCCAAGATGAAGATCGTCAATTACTCCAGCGATTACGTCACGGACGTCTTCCTGCTGCTTCCCCAGTCGAAGATCAAGCTGTCCGTCAATGAAGGGGTGACGTCGATCGGGGGAGCGGACGAAACCATTCTTCGCAGGCATATGAACCGTACGGACGAGATGGTGCGCTACATCGGCAATGACACTATTACCTATTCCACGGCGGTTACGGACGGCAGCAATACCAACGTCCTCTACGTGCTCGGAACGAACCTATCACAGAAACGCATGATTGCGACGATGAACAAGCTGGACGACAACAAGAAGTATAACGTGTTTCTTATCGATGACGAAACGAGAAAACGAATCGGCGATGCGGATTCGGAAGTGCTTGACCGCAGCATCTACGATCAGCTTGCGGAGGACGAGACGAGCCGGATTCAAGTTGACGGGAAAGCATATCTCGTCCAGCGCTCGACGGACCACAACTTCACGCTGGTGTCCTATATCGCCGAAAGCAGCATTTTGGCGCCGGTCGCCGTCATCTGGAAATGGTACGTGGGCATCTCGATCAGCATGATTCTATTTGCCGTGCTGTACTCCTGGTTCACCTACCATCAAATTCATAAGCCGCTCCATAAGCTTGTGCGGACGATGCGCGAGGTGGAGATCGGGAATTTGAATTCCACCTTGCCCGTCAGTCAGAAGGACGAGTTCGGATTTGTCTATAAACAGTTCAATAAAATGGTCGGTCAACTCCGAAGCCTGATCGAGGAAGTCCTCGAAAGCAAAATCGAGCGACAGCAAGCAGAGCTGAAGCAGCTCCAATCGCAGATTAACCCGCATTTTCTGTTCAACTGCTTCTACATCGGGTATCGGATGGCCAAATCCGGCGAGATGGATCAGGTGGCAAAGCTGTGCAAGTACTTAGGCGATTATTTCCGTTTCGTCACCCAACAGGGATCTCGCGACGTGGCGCTGATGGAGGAGATCAAATACACACGTACGTATTTGGAAATTCAGAAGATGCGGTTCTCCAACCGGCTCGAATTCGAAATCGATATTCAATCAGGGCTTGAACGTATCGAGGTTCCGGGCCTACTCTTGCAGCCGCTTGTGGAGAATGCGCTTTTGCATGGGATCGAACGCGCGGACCGGCCTGGTTTTCTGCGCATTACCGGTTGCGTGGAAGGGGATGTCTTACGGTTGGACGTGAAGGATAACGGTCGCGGCATGGAAAACGAGCAATGGCTGAGGCTGCAGAGCCGTCTGGAGAAGCCCGTGAACAGCTCGGATCATTTTGGCTTATGGAATGTGAATCGCAGGCTTTATCATCTGTATGGCGAGGAGAGCGGGATCATGCTGGAGAACGGTGCGCCGGACGGGTTTACATCCTCGCTTCGCATTCCGCTATGCAAGCTGAAGCAGCAGCCGGAAGCTATTCATCCGTTCAAGCCACAAAACCAAGAGGGAGTGACCGGCCATGTACAGACTGTTGATCGTTGACGACGAGCCGGCGATTGCGGAGGGCCTTGCGGAGATGATTACCGAGCTTGGGCTGCCTCTAAGGGAAATCAGCTACTCCTTCTCGGCGAACGAAGCGCTTCGCAAGTTCGATCAGGAACCGTTCGATATCGTGCTGGCAGATATCCGCATGCCCGAAATGGATGGACTGCAGCTCGTTCAGCGGCTTAGGGAAAGATGGCGCCATACCGCAGTTATCTTCCTGACCGGTTTCTCGGACTTTGATTACGCAAGGCGCGCGCTGCAACTGGGAGCATTGAATTACTTGCTGAAGCCTGCGGAAGACGAAGAAGTAGTGGTGAGCTTGAAAGAGGCTATATCCCAGCTCGACCAAGCCTATCATCTAATGCTTTCTCTAGAGGAGGCCGAGCGTCTGTCCCGTCAAGCGATTCCGCTCATGCAGGACAAATGGTGGGGGCGCATGCTTCACGGCGAAGTGAATGTGAGGACATTATCCGATTCGGCTTTCAGCCAGAAGCGGATACCGCTTTCTGTGTCGCTGCCCGTATGGACGTTGATTGTGCGTATCGACGATTTCGGCAGGCGGTTTCATAACGAAGACGAGTTCTTGCTTCTGTTTGCGGTGCAAAACATGGTTCAGGAGCTATGGGCGGGACAATATCGCGTGGAGTCGTTCCGCTTCGAAGGCTGGTTCGTGCTGCTGCTGCAGACGGAAGATCAGGAGCAGAGCAGGGAGCAGTGGAGCGAGCGGGTGTCGATTATGCATGAAACCGTTCAACGGGTGCTCGGCATCACCTTCTCTATGGTGCTCACACCTGAGCCGTCCTCATGGGACAAATGGCCCGATGCGTTCTGGTATGCTGAATCCGCGCTGCGATTGTGCGCATTCAGCAGCACGCTGCTCGTCACGCCGGAGCGTGACAAGGCGACGGCGATCCACTACCAGTTGCTGCACAAGATCACGCAGGAGTTATCCGAGGCGCTAAAAGCCAGGGATGAGGCAAGGTTCAAGCGCTGCCTGGACAGCGCTTTCGCCATTAACGGCCTGGAGCTGCCGAGTCCGGAGCAGCTGGCCATTCACTACATTGCGATCGCCAACCAGCTGTCGCAATTCTTGCTGCTCTATAATTTGCAGAACCAATTGGACCCTCAGACGGCAGATCGGCTAGGCAACTTCAAGTCTCATCGGGACGTCGGCTCTATGAAGAGCTTCCTCATCCAGCTCTTTAATCATATCTCGAACAAGATGGGCGCGGTTCGCGACAATCCATCCGATCTCTTGATCGCGCAGGTCCGCGCTTACATTCATCAGCATCTAGAAGAGGATCTATCCTTGAACGCGCTGGCCAAGCTTAAGTATGTCAGTCCGTCCTATCTGTCGCGCCTGTTCCACCAGATTACAGGTGAGCAGCTGATGAGCTACATTACCCGAGTTCGGATGGAGGAAGCCAAGAAGCTGCTGCTTGACGATCGCTACCGGATACAGGACATATCCGAGAAGCTCGGCTTCCAGAGTGCGAACTACTTCTCCAAGGTGTTCCGCAAAACCGTCGGCATCCCGCCGCAGGATTTCCGTTCCTCCTCGTTATCGAATTCATAGCTTGAAGCGGCGGCTCTCACTCGGGAGCCGCTTTTTTTACTGCTTCGTATCCCTTTAATCCGCGCAGAGGACAAAATCGTGCACGAACGTAAAGACTTTCTTCTTATTGGCGATAGCCTGCATCCGTTACGATAAATGTGTAGCAAGTAGAGCAATTCCAATAACGTTGAGCGAAAGGATTGGATGCATGTGAAGAACAAGGCACTGCGCTTTACTCTGTTTGGATGCGTGGCGTTGACGCTCGTACTGACGGCAGCCTGCGGCAGCAACAATGGCAATAACACGGGGGAATCGGGGAATAAGACGAACGATTCGGCGACAACGAATAATGCGCCGACGGACAATACTTCTGCGGAGAAGCCGGCGGAAGAGATCGACTACTACAAATTCAAGGAGCCGGTCGATGTCGTATTCGCGAAGAGCGTATTCGATGTCAAGGTGTACCCTGAAGGAGAAGATCCAGGCAACAACGCGGTGTACAAAATGATCGAGCAGACGACGAACATCAAGCCGACGAACAAGTTCGCCGTCCCTTACGAAAACTACCGCGAACGCATCAAGCTTGGGATTGCGAGCAACGATCTGCCGGACATCTTCTTCGCGGAGCAAGCCGACGTGGACCAACTGATCAAGAATGACATGCTGGAAGACCTGAAGCCGATTTATGACAAGTACGCAACGGACAAAACAAAACAAATCGCCGGTTACAAGGATGGGCTTCTGTTCTCTGGCGCACAGCGCGAAGACAAGATCTACGGCATGCCTAACGTTTCCGATTCACTGAACGGTTCGCCTGTCGTCTACATCCGCAAGGATTGGATGGACAAACTGGGCGCGCAAATGCCGAAGACGTTCGAAGAGCTGATCGCGCTGGCTAAGCGCTTCGCCAAGGAAGATCCGGATGGCGACGGCAAACCGGACACGTACGGGCTGTCCATGAACAACCAGCTCGACCTGAAGTTTACGGCGCTGATGAACGCTTACGGCGCATATCCGAAGGTATACGTGAAGGATGCGGACGGCAAGCTGAATTACGGCAGCTTGAATCCGAATATGAAGCAGGGCTTGACGATGCTGGCCGAACTGTATAAAGAAGGCGTCATTGACAAGGAATTCGTAACGAAAGACATGCCGAAATCGATGGAGCTCGTCTCGCAAGGCAAAGTCGGCATTCTGATCGGGGAGTTCTTCTCGCCGCTCTGGCCGCTGCAGGATGTGCCGAAGAACGTGAAGGGCGCTGATTTCGTCAGCATGCCAATGCCTGGTCTTGGCGGTTCGGAGTATCAGCCGAACGTTCCGATTAACGTAAGCGGCTACTTCGTGGTCCGCAAAGGCTTCGCGCATCCGGAAGCGCTGATGGTGCTGCTAAACAATCTTGCCGAAACGTCCTACAGTAACCTCGACAATGCGTGGGCGAAAGCATGGTCGGAACTCAATAAGGATCCGAAGTACGCGAATGCCAGCATCAACAACTGGCTGCCAGTCTTCAATGACCGCCCTGACGCCAATACGAACCGCTACAACCTCTTCACCGATGCGCTTAAATCAGGCACCGATCAGAACATGCCGGCCGATCAGCGCGTTACGTTCCAGAACGTGAAGAAGGGCAAGGAAGGCGATGCGGCTAACTGGCCATGGTACAAAACGTTCCTCGAAGGAGTACCGAATGCCAGCAGCTACAAAACGATCGTCTACAACGGTTGGTTCGGAAGCGCGACAGAGACAGGCAAGCTCAAAGGCGCAAGCCTGCTCGACCTGGAGAATCAAACGTTCATTAAAATCATCGTGGGCAAGTCTCCGGTCGATTCCTTCGACGACTTTGCGAAGCAATACAACGATCTCGGCGGCAAGCAGATTCTAGATGAAATGAATGCGGTGCTAGCAACGCAGAAGTAAGCCCAATACCAAGACGTACGCGCAACCGAATACCAGGGCTCGTCCGCAGCGGCGAGCCTTGGCATATCTAATGGCAATGGCGGTGGCTTCATGAACATGATCAAAAGGCGTTTGGCTACAAAAGAATGGCAGCTTCATCTGATGATTGCTCCCGGCGTCGTTTTTCTTATCCTGTTTTCGTATTTGCCGCTCTATGGCATCCTGATTGCTTTCAAAGAGTTCTTGCCTTCCAAAGGAATTTGGGCATCGCCTTGGGTCGGACTCAAATACTTCGACTTCATGATGAAGTTGCCCGATGTCTGGCGCGTGACGAACAATACGGTTTACATTGCCGGACTGAAAATACTGCTCGGCTTCCCGGTTCCGATTATCATTGCGCTCATGCTGAACGAAGTGCGCCGCAGCTTCTTCAAGAAAGGCGTGCAAACGATCATTTATCTGCCTCATTTCCTGTCCTGGGTCATTCTGGCGGGACTCATTCTCGACGTGTTTTCGCTAACGGGCATCGTGAACTCATTTCTTGGCTGGTTCGGCATCGAGCCTTTCTATTATCTTGGAGACAACCGGAGCTTTCCCTGGATTATTATAGCAACGGACATTTGGAAAAATTTTGGCTGGGGAACGGTCATTTATCTGGCAGCTTTAACCGGAATCGATCCAGCCCTTTACGAGTCGTCGGTTATTGACGGTGCGAACCGCTGGAAGCAAACGCTCCACATTACGATCCCGGGCATCGTGCCCATTATCATATTGACCGCGATTCTGAGCCTGGGCAATGTGCTCAATGCGGGGTTCGAGCAAATTTTCAACTTATATAATCCGCTCGTCATGGATCGGGGCGATATTCTGGACACGTACGTGTATCGGGTGGCGTTTCAGGAAACGAACTGGAGCCTTAGCACGATGGTAGGGCTGATCAAATCGGTTGTGAACAGCGTGCTCATTATCGCAGGCTACTTGCTTGCTTACCGCATTACGAAATACCGCGTATTCTAATCGCGCATTCAGGCATTTGTTCCTTCGGGGGGGCATGAAATGAACAAACTACATGATACATGGGGGATGCGCTTGTTCGCCATCTTCAACTATCTGCTTCTTGCGGCTGCAGCATTCCTTTGCATCCTGCCTCTGATAAACGTGCTGGCCGTTTCCTTGAGCAGCAGCCACGCGGCCAATGCCAATCTGGTAGGCCTATGGCCGGTTGATTTCACGATTCAATCTTACAAAGTCATTCTGACCCGCGCGGAAGTGTTGAAGGCGTTTTGGATATCCACGGAGCGAACCTTGCTTGGCGTGCTGCTCAATAATGTACTGACCATCCTGATGGCCTATCCGCTGGCCAAGTCTGCGAAGCAGTTTGCAGGGCGGCACGTCTACATGTGGGGGATGATCTTCGTTATGCTGTTTAACGGCGGACTCGTCCCAACCTATATCATCGTGCATGATCTTGGGCTGCTGAACTCCATTTGGTCGCTGGTGCTGCCGGGCGCCGTTCCGATCTTCAGTGTCATTCTAATGATGAATTTCTTGAAGCAGCTGCCTTCCGAAATCGAAGAAGCCGCGTTTATGGACGGCGCATCCTACTTCACAAGCTTATCGCGGATCGTCATTCCGCTGTCTATGCCGGTTATCGCGACCGTGACGTTGTTCCACTTCGTGGGGCATTGGAACGATTGGTTCGCGGGCTTGCTGTACATGACGGATATATCCAAGTATCCACTGCAGACGATGCTGCAATCGGTCGTCAAGGGCAACGACATTATGACGCTCGACGCAGCAAAGCTGTATGCAGATGTTTCGGATCGGACGCTGAAAGGCGCGCAAGTCTTCGTGACGGCTTTGCCGATTCTCTTGCTCTATCCTTTTCTTCAGAAGTATTTTACAAAAGGGATCGTCCTCGGTTCTGTTAAAGGGTAAATGGGTAGTCTACTTTCATGTCCTTGATCCAACAATCTACAATCAATTGCATGGAGGTTGAGCAGACACGTTCTGCTCAACCTTTTTTTGCGTCAATTTCATGCTTCCTGTTACAAAATTATTTAGTATTCCCGATTTTTCGAATATGTTTTCGTTGGCAGATGACATATTTCATTAAGAGTATTGCAGATATAATTAAAAAAAAAGAGATAGGAGAGAAAATCATGAAATCGGAGCTACAAGCTGCAACTTATAAAGAGATCCGTCATCGTTCCAGCAAAAGCTGGTTAAAAACTTTCATCAGTCAGATTGATTTACAAGTGATGGTGCTTCCCGGCGTTTTGTTGGTCCTCATATTCAGCTATTTTCCCATGTGGGGCGTCTTAATGGCTTTCCAGAATTATAACTTATTTAATGGCTTTTTCGGCAGTGATTGGGTGGGGCTGAAGCATTTTGAGATGTTCTTGCATTCGCCTGACTTTTCACCCTGATGGAGAGGTTGCCATCTTCCTTAATTATATGTCGAGCTCGCAAGTAGTAGAGTTTAAGGAACCTGTCCAAGATTGCATAAATATTGGAACGTTGGTCGGAAACACAGAATTGCCGCCATACGGGGTTATGGTTGTGCAGCGTCTTCGGAGAAACTAGTGGGTAAGCTGTTCAGCGAGCAGATCAAGCTTACCACGGGCTTGGCTGTATAGTCCCCCGCCCCGGCCATGTGGCCGAAGCGGGGAATTTGGCTTGGTGAGAGGAAGGAAGATGAATGAGCAATCCCGCGATAAAAGGCATGCATCACCCGGATGACAATTTTTGAACGGGAATCCGGATCGTTACCTGCGTGCCGCGACCCGGTTCGCTATGGAAAGCGAGTCCGAAATCGATTCCGTAAAATAGCCGGATCCTCTCGTGAATGTTACGGAGTCCGTATCCGCTATCTCTCGTTCGGTTATCCGAATTGTCCGTAAGCAACATTCCGACCATTTCGGTTTGCATGCCTACGCCGTCATCGGACACCTTAATGACGATGTCTCCTCTCTCGAGCCCCCCCGTAATCCGAATCTCGCCCGCTTCCGAATCTTTGCACAAAATCCCATGAATGATGGCGTTCTCCAAAATCGGCTGTAGCGTGATTTTCAAAATTCCATAATCATGGATTTCTTCATCGACATCAACGACCAATTGAATTTTATTGACGTAACGAGCAGTTTGCACTTGCATGTAGCTGCTCGCGTGAAGCAGCTCGTCCCGAATGGAGATGACCGTTTTTCCCATGCTCAAACTTAATTTATAAAACTTCGAAAGTGAAGTCACAACCTGCTCGATCTGGTCGTTCATTCCGCTTCGGGCCATCCATTTCATCATATCTAATGTGTTATACAGAAAATGGGGATTGATCTGCGCCTGCAATGCTCTCAGCTCTGCGTTCTTGACCTCCTGTCCCGAAAGATATTGCTCCTCGAGCAGCAATTCGATCTTGCCAACCATGAAATTGTAGTTCTCGATCAATTCCCCGAACTCGTCTTTGGAAGGAGGCAGGGAGAGCGCCGCAATATGGCCATTTTGAACGTTGCGCATTTTGCGCATGATCTGAGTGAGACGGGACGTCATGTAGTTGGAGATTACAATGGACAATAGAAAAGCGATCAGGGCGATGGCAATGAGCAAGAGAACGGATTTCCTTAACATCAGCTTGCTCTCGGAGGCGATTTCTTTAAGCGGAATCGCCGTCACCATGTACCAGTCCGTATCGGGAATTCGTCTGCTTTCGAGATACATGCTGGCGGATGTATGGTCCACTTTAACGAAATGCGGACCTTTTTCTGCGGAACTCGCCGTCTCCGCAAGATCGATGTTGTATTGCTGCTGAAGCTTAGGATTCGAGCTGGCGACGATTTCGTTGCTTGAATTCTGGATATAGGTCAGGCTGTTGCGGATCGGCGAGGCGTTGTTTAGAACGTCGACGATAGCCGATTCTGGAATGTCTAATCTGACGATTCCCAGAAATTCGGAAAAATCATTCTGGTTGCGAATCGGTCGAAGAACGGACAACGTTCTGGACGAAAGAGATTCGCTTTCGAAGTACGAGCCCGGTGCCCAGAGAATGCCTTTTCCGCTGTCCATTAATCGTTTAAACCAGGCGGTTTTCTTTGCGGCACCCAAGCTGAATAAATTCCAATTTTCCTCTGAATAAAACAGCTGATCGTTGACGTATAGTTTCACGCTGCTAATATCCTGCTCATTTTCAAACGAAGACAAGAACGGGCGGATATTGAGAAAATCTTTATATTGCGTAAAAAAGTCGGCGGCGCTTGCCTCACTCGTCATGACGTCGTTTAGCATTTTCTCAGATACGAGGATATCACTCGCCGCGCGAATTCTTTGAAATTTATAGGCGAGAAATGAGAAGGACTGGTCGAAATTCCGGGTGACCGAGAACGTCGTTCGATCCAAAAATTGCTTATAGGCCTGTTCCGAAGACAGATAGAAGTAACCGCCGAGTGGGATGACGATCAGTGCTAAAAAGGATAGAATAAGCTTGTTTTTGAGCTTCAATTCATAAAAAAAGCGAAATGCTCCCATTAACGTTCGCTTCATTCCACTAAATCCTCCCTGTATTCCGAAGGATTCTTCCCTGTAAGCTTTCGGAAGCACTTCGCGAAATAATCTCCGTTGCTGTAGCCTACCCGGGCGGATACATCGGAGATTTTAAGCGAAGCATCGCGAAGAAGAGCTTTCGCTTGTCCGACACGGTACTCCGTTAAATATTGGTTGATCGTGCGGCCCGTCTCCTGCTTGAACCGATTGCACAGGTAAGAAGCAGTCAGCAATGTATGAGCGCTTATCCGTGCAATGGACAATTCTTGGTCTGCGTAATGAGAATGAATGTAATCGAGAATGCCGTCTACGACGCTACTGTAAGGCGAGCGTTCCTTCAAGAGGGAGGCGTAACGTTCAATCTTCTTTACGAGAAATTCTCTCAGTTCGCTTAGTGTATTGAAATCGCTCATTAAATTCCATAGATAATTCGAGCTGTCTGCATTGTCGAACAAACGGATTTCTTTTTCTCCGGCGGCACGAACGACGACGAGCAGGAGCTGGAAGTATATTTCCTTGACGCTGTTCACCGTCGTGTTCTTATGTTGCTTAATATCGAAGGTCAGGCTATGGATAAGTCTAATCGCAAGGCGGGTTTCTTGTTTGGCAAGATGCTCGCCGAATGAGGTAATCAATTGGGAATTTAACGAATAGGAGGGCGTGTTATTCTCGCTATATCCGTATAAAGAATAGCCGTTATAGAACATATGTTGCAGGACGATCGCTGCCGTCCGATAAGATTGCTCCGCGTTAGCCAGGCCGACAACCGGCTTGCCAACAGCAATGAACACCGCTTCCTTCGCGGGCAAAACGTCCAGCAAGTTGGAAGCGAAACGGTCGACTTGATCCTGAAGCTCTTCCGAATGGCCGGACGCAGCATATAGATGCACGATGATGTGGTGTTTGTCCTTAACGGCGGCGAGGCCGGTCGTGTCCGGGGCCGTTAGCAATCCGGATGCCAGGTTGTATATATAGTCAGCCATCGTTTCAGCCTGCTCCTGATTCCCAGAGGCGGACATGGAACGGATTTTAATCAATAAAGTTTGTAACCGCAGTTTGGCGGGAAATGAAATAGATGCTAATTGGCACATTTCTTCAATACGTTCTTTGTTCGATTGGGACTTCGTGATGGCGATCGCCATTTCGCTCAAGATGAGTGGAACGGCAGCGACGATCGTGCTCTTCTCCGCATTGGGGTTTTTGAGAAGCTCTCGATAATGGGATACTGCCAGCCGAACCGCTTCTGTCATCTCCGGGAGGTCAATCGGTTTCTCGACGTAGGAAACTGCCCTCAGCTTGATGGCCGACTTCAAATATTCCTTGTCGGAGAATCCGCTCATGAAAATAATGTGGCAATTCGGCTCTGTTTCTCTGTAAGCGGTTGCAAAATCAATCCCATTCATCTTGGGCATTCGCACATCGGTTAAAAGCATTTGGGGACGTTCCCGCCTAGCGATTTCCAACGCTTTGCTCCCATTGCTCGCTACTAGCACGGTTTCCACGCCAAGCGATTGCCAAGGTAGGGACTCGTAAATTCCTTGCAGCGTAAACGGATCATCATCCGCGATCAACACTTTCAGCATGTATTCAGCTCCCCCTCATTGAGAAGACAGTTTTCTCAACAGTACAATATTTTTGGCTATATTACAATTCTGTCGGGTTCATTTGAAAACGAAGAATCGGCATACTAGAAACATAGCTATCCAAGAATGAACTACATAGAACAGGGGGATTAACGCAGTGAAACGTGAATCATTGCTTCGGCATCTAGTGAAAAATCGGCTTCTGGTGTTGATGTCGTTGCCGGCCATCGTTTTTTTTATCGTATTTAGTTATTTGCCTATTGCCGGTTTGGTTATCGCTTTCAAACAGTACAATTACCGCGATGGCATCTTCGGCAGCCCATGGGCAGGTATTGACAATTTTCAGTTTTTCTTTATTTCAGGAAAAGCCTGGCTTGTTACGAGCAATACGTTTCTGTATAATCTAGCGTTCATTATCATTAACAACCTACTTGAGATTGTGCTTGCAGTCGCACTCGTCGAAATTTCGAGCAATTGGCTTCGTAAAGTGATGCAATCGATGCTGTTCCTTCCGTATTTCGTATCCTGGGTGACGGTAGGGCTGTTGTTCTTCGGTTTTGCGAACTTCGATTCGGGTATCGTGAACAGCTTGTTGCAGACATTTGGCGCGGAGCCGATCGATATTTACAATACGCCAGGTTATTGGCCGATCATGATCGTGCTCGTAAGCGCTTGGAAAGCGGTGGGTTACGGGATGATCTACTATATGGCGGCGATTATGGGCGTCGATCCCGAAATCTATGAAGCGGCCGAAATCGACGGAGCGAATATTTTTCGCAAAATTTGGCATCTGACGATTCCGTACTTGATTCCGACAGTTGTCATCTTGCTGCTGCTGGCGGTCGGGAACATATTTCGAGGCGACTTCGGCTTGTTCTATCAGCTCGTCCAGAACAATGGAGTTCTGTTCGATAAAACCGACGTCATCGACACCTTCGTCTTCCGTTCACTGCTCATGACGAGGGAAGAGGGAATGGCCGCTGCGGCCGGTTTCTATCAATCCGTCCTTTGCTTCGTTACGATTATGATGGCGAACTTCGCTGTAAAAAAATACAACAAAGACTACTCTTTGTTCTAGGAAGGAGAGCTTGCCGTTGAGAAAAATTACTACGGATCGGTTAACCTTCAACACCATTGCATATGTGTTAATCGGAGTTATATCCGTTTTATGCGTCATCCCGTTCATCATGGTCATCTCCTCGTCCTTCACGAGCGAACAGACGATTGTGGCAAGCGGTTACACGCTTCTGCCGAAGGACGTGACGGTAGAAGCTTACCGGGTTGCGCTGAAAGACCCGATGCTGATGCTAAGAGCGTATAGCGTTACGATAACCGTCACGGTTATCGGCACGGTACTGAGCGTCTATTTGATGGCGATGACGGCTTATGTCATTCACAAGCGAGTGTTCAGAATTGCCAACGGTCTCGCGTTTTTCTTCTTCTTCACGACGTTGTTTAACGCAGGGCTAGTTCCTTGGTACATCTTGATTATTAAATATTTGAACCTTAAAGACAGCTTGCTCGCTCTTATCTTGCCTTCCTTGCTAAACGTGTTCTATATCATCGTCTTGAAAGCGTTCATGAGGGGAGTGCCGGAAGAGCTTAGCGAGTCCGCGTATATGGACGGTGCGAACGAATTTCGCATTTTTAACTCGATCTTGCTGCCCGTATGCAAACCGGTTCTTGCGACGGTCACGCTATTTGTCGCCTTGCATTACTGGAACGACTGGTACCTTGCGATGCTGTTCATCTCCGAAGAGCACCTTCGGCCGCTCCAGCTATTGCTTTACAACCTGGTGACGAATTCGGAGGAATTGCGCAGAGTCATGGAAGCATCGGGGGGAGGCGCTTCTGTGGATATGTCGAACCTGCCGCAAAATTCCCTCAAGATGGCGGTTACCGTCATCGCAATCGGGCCGATCATCTTACTGTACCCGTTCATTCAGCGTTATTTCGTTAAAGGGTTGACTTTAGGCGCGGTTAAAGGTTAAATCCGGTCATACCGGTTTAACATAAATACATTTTACATGGAGGGTCACTATGAGAAAGAAACAGGCAAAGTGGTTTACCGCAATGGCATTGGCAATCCTCTGCAGCATCTTTTTATCGGCATGCTCCAACAACAATGGCAATGGCAATTCCTCCTCAAGCTCTTCTGGTAGCGGTTCGGCTTCCCCGTCCGTATCGGCGAACGAGTCGGAAGCGACTCAAGAGCCGCTAGAAGAAGTGACGTTGAAAATGGTGCTGCTCGGTGATAAGCCGACGGATGCCGACGAGGTGTACACAGAGCTCAGCAAGATGGCGAAGAAAGATATTAATGCGAATATCGAGGTTCAGAACCTGAGCTGGGGAGAATGGAGTCAGAAATATCCTTTGCTCTTCTCGAGCGGCGAAGATTTCGACCTCGTCTACGTCGCGGACTGGACCGGCTATCAAGGTTACGCAGGAAAGAACGCCTTCCTTGAATTAACGGAAGATCTATTGTCCAAGAATGCGCCGATTACTTGGGAGAAAACCCCGAAAGACGCATGGGAGCAAGCCAAAGTGAATGGAAAAGTGTACGCCGTGCCGCAAGCTGTACAAGAGAACGCTTCTCACTCTTTCATGATTCGCGGCGATTTGAGAGAGAAGCACAATATACCGACGATTAAAGACATGGCCGGTCTTGAAGCTTATTTGCTGGCCGTCGCCCAGAATGAAAAAGGAATCATTCCATTCGGATTCCAGCTGTCGACGGAAATGTTCATCCAGAAGTATTTTGATAAAAACCCACAAGCATATACGAACGGATCGGACAAATCGAACAGCGCGCTGAGCTGGAACTATTTCACGAAAGATGGCATGGTCGCCCAAAACCTTTATGCCAATGACACGTATAAAAGCTTTGCCAGCGCGATGTCTAATTGGCAAAAAGCAGGCGTACTTTCCAAAAACGCGTTAACGCAAAAAGAAACGTCCGCGCAGCTTTTCCAAGCGGGTAAATCTGCTGTGGGAGCTCTGTCGCTTGACCAAGCTTCCAATGTCGTAGCCGGAATTAAAAAGACGCATCCGGAATGGAAGCCTGAAGTGTTCATGCCAAACGTCGCGATCGTGCCTGCAAGATTTACGCAGAACGGCGTGTCGATCAACGCGAATTCCAAAAATCCGGAACGCGCGCTCATGTTCCTCGATCTGTTGAAGTGGAACAAGGAGTATTTCGACTTAACTTGGTACGGTATTAAAGGCAAGCACTGGGAGCCGTCAGGCGATGACCGCTTCATCTCGTTGGCGGATGCCGCAAATTATCCGCCTTCCGGTAACGACCCTTGGGGTTGGAGAGGCACATTTGAAAGATGGAATGTGGAGCAGCCGGACGACGTCGTCGCTCAATTGAAAGGGTATAGAGAGTCGTTCCACGAATATCCGTATGGTTTGAGCTTCGTTTACAGCGATGCCAACGTCAAAAACGAAAACGCGGCAATCAATAATTTGGCGCAACAATACATGAATCCTGTTTCTGTCGGGTTGGCCGACTATGACACCGCATACGCGAAGTTCGAGAAAGCGGCTAATAAAGCGGGTCTGGAAAAAGTGCTCACGGACTTGCAAATGCAGATCGATACGTTCAAAAAAAATAATCCTTAAGTTACCAGAAGCGGCTGGACGGGATCTTTCCGATCCAGCTTTTTGCTTTTCAGACAAGAAGAATGATCCGCACATCGTATGGGGGTTATCGTGATATGAGACAACACTTAGAGCATGCTAAATTCTTTATATTGGAAAAGACGAAGAAGAACGCGTCTTCATTCGGCGACCGGCTGCCGACGAGCACGGAAGGAGGCAAATACAAGTTCGCGGACGATGGATTCTGGGTAGGCGGATTCTGGTCGGGCTTGAACTGGCTTTGCTACGAGATGTCGGAAGAAGAATCGTTCGCCGTTGCAGCGCAAGCATCCAATTGGCGCTTAACAAAGAGACTTTACGAGAAGCCGGATACGTTGGATCATGACACGGGTTTTCTCTACCTTCCGACGTTCGTGGCGCATTATAAGCTGACCGGCGATTCCTCTTCGAGGCAGATTGCTTTGGATGCGGCGGATCGATTAAAGGAACGGTTCAATGATAAGGGCAAATTCATTCAGGCATGGAACGTTTGGGTGAAGGGAGAGGCCTTCAGTGAAGAAAACCGGGGCAGGATTATTATCGATTGCATGTATAATTTGCCGCTTTTGTTCTGGGCTACGGAGGAAACGAACGACGAGGCTTACCGTAACGTTGCGGTGGCCCATGCGGACACGTGTGCAAAGACAATTATCAGGTCGGATTACACTGCGTTCCATACTTACGTGTTCGATCCCGATAGTGGAGAACCTAAATACGGCAAGACATTCCAAGGTTACTCGGACGATTCATGCTGGTCCCGGGGTCTGACCTGGGCGATCGGCGGATACGCTTATGCATACAAATATACTGGAAATACGAAATACTTGGAGATCGCCCGAAAGACGGCGGAAGCGTACATGAGCCGTGTGGAACAAGACTTCATTCCTTTATGGGACTTCTCTGTGCCTAATCGCTCGGAAGCATTGCGGGACACGTCGGCAGCGGCGATCTCGGCGGCTTCGTTGCTCGAACTGGCTGAGCATGCGGATAGCGAGGACGAAAAGCAACGTTATACGAACTTTGCTATTCAAACGCTCCTGAACTTATATGAAACATACAGCACGAGGTTTGAACCCGAGAACGAAGGCTTGCTTAACGAAGGTTGCGGCCATCACCCAGCCGGCGTCGATTTGAACTGCTCGTTAATTTACGGAGATTATTATTTCGCGGAAGCCATCGCGCGTCTGCAAGCGAATGGGAATACGAAAGGCTACTGGTGATCGGCAATGAATTCATGATTACATTCGTATAATTAGGAAAGCATCAAAAAGGCAGGTTCAATTTATTGAACCTGCCTTTTTACCTAGTTTTCTCGTTTCGCGCGGTGTTTTGCTATATTGCTTTCGATACACTCGTTCAAAGTGTGTCAATGTATTGAAACCTGCTACATGACAAACTTCGGTAACGGGAAGCATCGTAGAGCGAAGCAGATTATGAGCGAACTTCAGGCGTAGCTGCTGCAGATACTGCTGGAAAGTAAGCCCCAATGTCTGTCGAAACAGCTCGCTGAAGTACGTAGCAGACAAATGTGCGTGCGCTGCGGCTTCCTCGAGCATGAGAGGTTGACGGAAATAATGCTGAATATGAATGAGTGCTTTATAAATGCCCGGATGAATCGGAGTGCCATTGTCGGATATGATCGTTGAGAAATCGGAGGTATTATTCTGCTTTATGCTCCGCCCGCGATGCCATTCGATGTCCTTTGTTATTCGCCGATGTGCGATGTGCAGCGCATCTGTTATCTCGATGTTTTTACACCACGTTTAATTGAACGTCAATATTGCCGCGAATCGCCCTCTGGAATAGGGACATACATCATGAGCTGCTCTGGCGAGTTCCTGAGCAGTATTCCGGTCCACACCAGCCAAGGCGATGTCGAGCTTGACCGCAAGTTTGAAATGGTCTGTTTCATCTTTGCCCAGTGTTACGTGCGCTGTCACCTCTGTACGGTCGGGGTTCACTTTCCGCTCCCGACACACTACATTCAGCGCACTCTCGAAGCATGCCGCGTATCCGCCCGCGGTTATAGGTTACCCATCTTTCGTTAAATCAACAGTTGCGTACAAAGCTGTGTTTTCACGATTTTCGTGAGCGGTTTACACGTGACCTCTATAGATCCATTGTGCTAGCCTCATCAAAAGGTAAGATGCGTTAAAAAATGTAAAATATTACAAATTCTATATCGCTGCCCAAGCATTATTTCATTATTTTCATAGAATGTAGCATGTCCTCTAAGAAAGTGAGGTGAGACGTCATGCCTTTTACTACTGGTCCAGTAACGAATACTAGAGACTTTGGCACAGCTTCAACTAATATTGTTATAAGCACAAGAAATCTGGATTTGGCAAGCCCAGCAACAATTATCGCACAGATTTTTGCTTCTGTTGATTCCAGTATTTTTTATACTGCATACCATCTCTCGTATTTAGTGCCCCCAAACTCCTATGATGTTAGGGAGTTTTTTATTGCAGGAAATGTTACCTACGAGGTGCAGCTTGCTACAATGAATGTAAGCCCGCCTGCTGTATTGATGGCTGTTACTGGTATTAACGAATTCGGAAACTTAGTTGAGGAGCAACTCTTTAATCAGAATGAGCTTATCTTTATTACTTCAATGAGTCCTCCAATAGTGTAATTAACTTATTTTAATAGTACTGCCCATTTGATATGCTCCCCCAACAGCAGACAGGTGAATTAATAAAAATCTGTTGCTATAAAGGGAGCATTATTTATGTTTGAGATTCAATTCCGCTGATGTGAAACTCGCCAAAATAGAAGCGATAAAGAGAAAAGGAAAAACTTTACGTATGAACAAACGTTCCGTATCCTTATAAGGAAACATACCTTAAATAAAGGTGGTTGTTCCTTTGAGTAACGAGAATGCTTATCTTAAGAATTTTCTACAAGTAAGATTAGTTTCGGATCTCGAGAAAGCAAGAACGTATTACCAAGAAGTTCCAAGTTGACGGCTGGGGGCATGCCGAACGCGGTAATAATCTTGGCTTTATCCTTCAACAAGCTATTAAGCCGGAAGACGTTCTCCCTAATCGAAAGCCGGATAAACCAACCGGGGACGAGCAAACTTCTATAGCAATTTCGACGGGGTTGGATATTTGTTTAATGAGTTCAGCTCCAAGGGAGCAATAATTGCATACGAACCAAGAATAGAACCAATGGGAAATAGTCAGTGGAAGCATTTTGCGGTCAAGGACCTGGATGGTTACGTCATGGTTTTTGGTGGAAGTGATTAGTCAACGGTTACGTTTTTCAATCACCACAATAAATACTTGGCCCCGACTCATTCTGAAAAATCGGCTTTATAAAATAAAAGTGCTCGACTTTGCTGTAATGCAAAGTTGGGCACTTTTTGCTTTATGGAAGTAATGCGATGAAACAGCGATTTATTTATTCATTATTTAATTGAGCCTCTGGAGAATACGGTATTTCCTGCGAAATTCTTATAGACACCTTGAACATAGGATTTTTGCAGGGTGTTAACGGTAAAGTAATGGGATGGCAAAATAACCATTTGATCCAGTAACAGTTGTTCCGCTTTGTGGTAGAGCTCCATCCTTGTTTTGGCATCGAATGTTTGTTGTGCTTTACGGATATAGCCATCATAGTCGGCATTGCTCCACCCACTATCATTCATGCCGCTCCAAGAAGTAAATATATCGAGGAAGGAAGACGGATCGTTATAGTCAGCCCCCCAGCTGGCTCTGGCAATCTGATAATTTTGATCTCTGCGATTTTGTAATAATTCATACCATTCCTGAAACTCTATATTAACTTTGACTCCTAAATTCTGTCCCAACATTTGCTGCAAACCGGTTAGAAGCTCTTCGATACCCAACGTATCATTCGAAATCAATGTTACAGGCGGTAATTCATCGAGTCCTTCTTCTTCAAGCCCTTTCTTCAAGAGTTGTTTAGCCAACTTTACATTTTCCGAAATATACGCCTTATCCGAGTACTCTTCACGAAATGATTGTTTTGCGCCTTGAATACCCGGTGGTACGAAACCGTATGCAGGTGTAGCAGCAGATACAAGCTTGTCACGATGAATCGCCATTGAAAATGCACGCCGGATGTTCACATTATCGAAAGGTTTCTTGTTGACATTAAACACATAATAGAAGGTAGAAGCGATCTCGGAGACATGCAGATCTTTTATTGTGTTTGAATCAAGAGCTTGTCTGCTAATATTGGTCTGATCTGACCCCGACCAATCGATTTGATTACTCTTGTACATTTGTAATTCTTTCTCGGGGTTATCCATGATTTGAATGCGTACTTCGGTAAAATGAATCTGTTTCGCATCTGAATAGTGGCTGTTCTTCGCAAGTATGATCTGCTTGTTTGGCATCCATGCTTTCATATAGAAAGGCCCGTTAGAGACCAACGTTTTTGCGGAAGCGAACCAATTCGGGTTCGTTTTTGCAATTGATGCCGGGACCGGCGAATAGATCGGTGTAGTGAGCAGCTGCAAGAAGTAGGCAGTCTTCTCCTGCAGCGTCACTTGAAGCGTGTTGTCATCCAGTGCTTTAACGCCAACTTTAGAAACATCGATTAGCCCTTTATTGTAACTTTCGGCATTGCTAATACTGTAGAGCAAGAAAGCATAGTCGGCGTTCATTTTCGGATTCAATGCGCGCTTCCATGCATATTCGAAATCGGATGCTTTTACTTTCTGATTGTTACTCCAGTAAGCGGAAGATCGCAAATGAAATGTATACGTTTTGCCATCTTTAGAGATGTCCCACGACTTCGCCATCCCTGGCTCTGCTTGGCCGGTTTTCGTCAATCTCGTTAATCCTTCATAAAGCGCCTGTGCCACTGTGAATTCGGTGGAGTCTACAATGCGAGCCGGATCCAACGTTGAGGGATTCGTATACAGATTAAATCGAAAAGTTTGTGGTTTCGTACTTGCAGCCGGGGCTGCATATGCTCCGGTAATTAGTGAACAAATGAATATAAAGCTGATTAATAGTGCCGATAATTTCTTTTTCATGACTCCCCCTGAAATGTCTGCCATATTGTGGAAATGGATACATCTATTATCGGGGATATACTATTTTTTGTCTATATATGGATTCCTCGTTATCGACACAGCACGGTGAGCTAGAAGGGGCTGCGTAAATCGAGGCATTTTTGTATAATGATCCTAATGTAGACAATACTAGCACGTGGCAGTGGTTTCGGATGTCGAGGGTCTCGTTGAAAATAATTATCAATTAGATGCCGAAAAAGTCTTGACAAATGCTCGTCCGAGAATTAATATCAGTTTAGAATAATTTTAATTAAATGCTCTATAGGAGGAAACAAACTCATGTCTCTAATCGGAAAAGAAGTACTACCTTTCAAAGCGCAAGCATTCCAAGGCGGTAAATTCATCGAAGTATCCGACGCTAACTTCAAAGGTCAATGGAGCGTTGTTTGCTTCTATCCAGCTGACTTCACGTTCGTCTGCCCAACTGAGCTTGGCGACTTGCAAGATCAATACGCTACATTGAAATCGCTTGGCGTAGAAGTTTTCTCCGTATCGACGGATACACACTTCACGCATAAAGCATGGCACGATAGCTCGGAAACAATCGGCAAAATCGAATACATCATGATCGGCGACCCTACGCACGCGATCTCCCGCAACTTCGACGTATTGATCGAAGAAGCCGGTCTTGCTGACCGCGGTACGTTCATCATCGATCCGGACGGCGTTGTTCAATCGGTTGAAATCAGCGCAGGCGGCATCGGCCGCGATGCAAGCACGCTAGTTAACAAAATCAAAGCAGCTCAATACGTCCGCAACAATCCAGGCGAAGTTTGCCCTGCGAAATGGCAAGAAGGCGGCGCAACACTTAAACCGAGCCTTGATCTTGTCGGCAAGATCTAAGGAACGATGTAAATGACTACTGCCGCTTTGCATCCCGACGGGTGCAGGCGGTTTTTTCTTGCAATAACTGAAAATGATTCTCATTTGGAGTTTTGAAACGCGGCAATCATTTAACATCACTTGGGAGGGAATGTGAAATGGTCTTAGACCCGGAAATTAAGGCTCAACTGAATCAATACCTTGGTTTAATGGAAGGCGACGTGCATATCCAAGTCTGCGCGGGCGAGGATCAAGTATCGAAAGAAATGCTTGAGCTGATGGATGAACTTGTCGGCATGTCTTCCCGGATCAAGGTCGAGAAGGCTGATCTGCCGAGAACGCCGAGCTTTAGCGTGAACCGCCCAGGCGAGAATACGGGCATTGCGTTCGCGGGCATTCCGCTCGGTCATGAGTTTACCTCATTGGTGCTTGCGCTGCTGCAAGTCAGCGGCAGAGCTCCCAAAGTCGAGCAGGACGTAATCGATCAAATCAAGAGCATCCAAGGCGAATACCGCTTCGAGTCGTACATCAGCTTAAGCTGCCATAACTGTCCGGACGTCGTGCAGGCGCTAAATCTGATGAGCGTTCTCAACCCAGGCATTTCGCATACGATGATCGACGGCGCGGTATTTAAAGAAGAAGCCGAAAGCAAGGAAGTCATGGCGGTTCCATCCGTTTACTTGAATGGCGCGTTTTTCGGCGGCGGCCGCATGACCATCGACGAGATTTTGGCGAAAATCGGCGCGACGCGCGACGACTCCGAGCTATTCGATAAGAAGCCATATGACGTCCTTGTTGTCGGCGGCGGTCCGGCAGGCGCGAGCGCGGCGATCTATGCAGCCCGCAAAGGAATTCGCACAGGCATCTTGGCGGAGCGATTCGGCGGGCAAGTCATGGATACGGTCGGCATCGAGAACTTCATCAGCACGAAATACACCGAGGGCCCTAAGCTCGCGGCAAGCCTGGAAGAGCATGTGAAAGAGTACAACGTTGACGTCATGAAGCTGCAGCGCGCTGTGCGTTTGGATAAGAGCGACTTTATTGAGGTCGAGCTCGAGAACGGCGCTGTACTCAAGAGCAAAACCGTTATCCTCTCCACAGGCGCTCGCTGGCGCAATGTCGGCGTTCCCGGCGAAGCAGAGTTCAAGAACAAGGGCGTGGCTTATTGCCCGCATTGCGATGGTCCTTTGTTCGCCGGCAAACACGTAGCTGTCATCGGCGGAGGGAACTCCGGGATCGAAGCGGCAATTGATCTCGCTGGCATTACCAGCCATGTCACCGTTCTGGAATTCGCTCCGGAATTGAAGGCGGACGCCGTTCTTCAAGATCGTTTGTACAGTCTGCCGAACGTAACGGTGCATAAGAACGTCCAGACGAAAGAAATTACGGGTACGGACAAAGTAAACGGCATTTCCTACATCGAACGCGATACAGGTGCCGAGAAGCATGTCGAGCTAGAAGGCGTATTTGTTCAGATTGGACTTGTGCCGAATACCGACTGGCTACCTGATCATATCGAGCGGACGCGTTTCGGCGAGGTTGTCGTGAACAACCACGGAGCGACAAGCCTGCCGGGCGTATTTGCCGCGGGTGATTGCACGAACAGTCCGTATAAGCAAATTATTATTTCGATGGGTTCAGGCGCAACTGCGGCTTTAGGTGCCTTTGATTATCTCATTCGTCATTAATCCAGCTTATGCTCGCTTCCGGCCGCCTTGTATCCTACAGGATGCGGGCGGCTTTTTTATTGAGAGTGATTGATAATTGTTTTCAATTGGAAGCATAATCTTATTGACAGCGACCTATTCTATAGTTAATATTATTTTATAATAATTATAATTAATTGCGCAGCAGGCGGCATCGGCCGAGATGCAAGCGCGCTCGTGAATAAAATCAAAGCAGCACAATACGTATGCAATAATCCAGGCGAGGTTTGCCCAGCGAAATGGCAAGAGGGCGGTTCTACGCTTAAACCGAGCCTTGATCTCGTAGGCAAGATCTAAGGAGTGAATAGACGATGGTATTAGACCCCGAGATAAAATCACAGTTAAATCAATACCTTGGTTTGATGGAAGGCGACGTACTGCTCAAAGTATGTGCAGGCGACGATCAAGTATCGACAGATATGCTTGGACTGGTGGACGCGATTGCCGGCATGTCATCCCGTATCCAAGTAGAGAAAGCGGATTTGCCGAGAACGCCAAGCTTCAGCGTGAACCGTCCCGGCGAGGAGACCGGCATCGTTTTTGCAGGGATCCCGCTCGGCCATGAGTTTACATCCTTGGTACTCGCTCTGCTGCAGGTTAGCGGAAGAGCTCCCAAAGTCGAGCAGGACGTTATCGATCGGATCAAGAGCATTCAAGGCGAATACCGTTTTGAGACGTACATCAGTTTAAGCTGCCATAACTGCCCGGACGTCGTGCAGGCACTGAACCTGATGAGCGTCCTAAATGCCGGCATATCGCATACGATGATCGACGGTGCTGCATTCAAAGCGGAAGTGGAGAGCAACAACATCATGGCTGTCCCATCCGTGTTCCTAAACGGCGAGTTTTTCGGCGGCGGCCGAATGACGATCGACGAGATTTTGACCAAAATCGGCATGACGCGCGACGACTCGGAGCTGTTCGTCAAAGAGCCATATGACGTGCTAGTTGTCGGCGGCGGACCTGCGGGAGCTAGTGCAGCGATCTACGCGGCGCGCAAAGGGATCCGCACCGGCATCGTGGCAGACCGCTTCGGCGGACAAGTCGTCGATACGCTTGCGATCGAGAATCTGATCGGCATGAAATATACCGAAGGCCCCAAGCTGGCGGCTAGTCTCGAAGAGCATGTGAAAGAGTATAACGTCGACATTATGAAGCTGCAGCGCGCCGTACGTTTAGAGAAGAGAGACTTCATTGAAGTCGAGCTCGAGAACGGGGCAGTGCTGAAGAGCAAGACCGTCATTCTCTCCACCGGCGCGCGCTGGCGCAATATCGGCGTTCCGGGCGAAGAGGAGTTCAAGAATAAAGGCGTGGCTTATTGTCCGCATTGCGATGGTCCGTTGTATGCAGGCAAGCGCGTAGCCGTAGTCGGCGGAGGCAACTCCGGCGTCGAGGCGGCGATAGATCTCGCAGGCATCGCCAGCCATGTCACCGTCCTGGCATCATCTCCGGAATTGAAGGCCGACGCGGTACTTCAAGATCGTCTGTACAGTCTGGCGAACGTTACCGTACTGGTGAACGTTCAGACGAAAGAAATTACAGGGACGGACAAAGTGAACGGTATTTCCTACATCGAGCGCGTGACGGGAGCCGAGAAGCATGTCGAGCTCGAGGGCGTATTCGTACAGATCGGACTCGTTCCCAATACCGAATGGCTCGGCGATGGCCTTGAGCGGATTAGCTCCGGCGAAATTGTCGTGGACAAGCGCGGAGCAACAAGCCTGCCCGGCGTATTTGCCGGCGGGGATTGCACGGACATTCCGTACAATCAAATCGTGATCTCCATGGGTTCAGGCGCTACCGCAGCTTTGAGTGCCTTTGATTATCTGATCCGTCATTAATTGTGTTTATAGATACTTCCAAGCCGCTTGTATTCGATCTGATGCAGGCGGCTTTTTATTTGTCCTCCATCCCATCAAGCGTGAGACTCATAATGACTTGCATGGAATGACAAAATAGAAACCTATTTCCTGTTACCTTCGTCTTTGACTTTAGATAAAGAAAGGATGGAGGTCAAAGGGATATGTTTTTCTTACAAATGTCCGGTTTTCCCGGTTCGGGAAAATCAACGCTTGCCAGAGAAATTGCGAAGCGCACCAAATCGGTCATAATCGACCATGATATCGTGAAAACAGGATTGTTAGAGGGACTTGAATTAGAGTGCCAGGAGGTAGATCCCAGAAGGGCGGGAGGGGTCGCTTATCATATCGAATGGGCGTTGGTTGATTTCCACCTTTCCCAAGGACATAGCGTTATATTGGATAGTCCTTGTTTGTATGAGGTGTTGGTTGAGAAAGGAACCGCATTGTCTGACAAACATCATGTGAAATACAAGTATGTAGAATGCGTATTGAACGATATCCATGAACTGAATAATCGGCTGAAAAACCGAGAGCGAATGATGACCCAGATCGGTCCGGTCGATATACCTGAAGAGAAATGGCAAGAGGTGATCAACCGAGCCAAAAGGAAGTTACACGTGGCGTGCACCAAAGTAGACACCTCACAACCCGTTGATCATTACATTAATGATGTACTGCTGTATTTGAATAAATAATGGCTCTAAGTAGGTAAAACAACAAAAAGTGCTTAACTTTGCTCATGCAAAGTTAAGCACTTTTTTCTTACGTTCAATCATTAATAATCATCGGTTAATCCCGAGCAGTTGCTCTTAGTCCAGCCGTTTATGCTCGAATACGTGTCCTAAAATAGCTTCCGGTGATTTGCCGGTCATAAATTGAGCGATTAGTCGCTTAGTGGCTAATGCTTCCGTCCACTGGTTCGCTTCCGTCAGAACCTGGATCGCTTGGTCGAGAGTCGCGAAAAACGCTTTTTGCATCTCTTGCGCCGTTTTGAGTTCTTCTTCGCTTGACCGAATGCCTGACGATTCCGGTTTGCGCTCCTTGGTCGCTTGGGCCAGCGCTTTACGCATGTCTTCTACGCCGAGATCCGTGCAATAGGCAGGCGATCCGGGCTGTTGGCGCCAGGACTCATCCAGCCCTCCGGCATCGACCGGATCGAATCCTGCTTCGGCGACCAATTGCGATACGATCGCTTTAGCTGCAGGGTCGTCGCCGGATACAGGCAACGCGAAGCGGCCGGGTAGTTGCGATTGAATTTCTTCCGTCAAGTTATACCAATTCGTGGCATTGAACGCTTTAATAACCGGATGCTTGATTTGTTCCTCTACCCAGCGGCTTTCGGGCAACCCTTTCTCAATGGGCTCAATTGCGCCGTCGCGGTGCAAAGGGTAGTAATTGCCGGTATCGATGACAACCGCTTCAGGTGCGATGCCGGCGAGAAATTCCGCCGGTAAATTGAGAATTCCCTTTGTAGGAATGGAGACGATAATAACATCGGCGCCTTTAGCTACATCCTGTACCGTTGATGGCGTCGCTCCCGTTTCTTTGGCTAATTCGTGCAAAGCCTGGGAGTTACTCGAATTCGCAATAGAGACAGTATGTCCTTTTCGGGTGAAAATCCGTGCAAGGTTACCGCCGATATTTCCTGTACCGATAATAGCTATTTTCATCATGAACAACCTTCCTTCTTGGAATTTATCATATAGCCACTTAAATATGACTGCAGTCAGTTTAAATGTGACTGAAGTCAGTATACTCTGGTCACTTTTGTTTTGTCAATTCCCTGCGTGCGCTTTGACTAACTAAAAACCAATACAGTATAGTTGTAATAGTGGAGGGGTTACGGAATGAAGGAAAAAGAAACAAGTCGGTACCTGAAGGGGAAAGCCACGAAGAAAAAGATATTCGCCGTCGCGAAGGAGCTCATCCTAAGCAAGGGATATAGCAACGTTACGGTTGATGAAATTTGCGAGAAATGCAGCCTGTCCAAAGGGGCATTCTATATTCACTACAAGTCCAAAGAGGACATCGTCAAAAAATTATACCGAGACGATTTTTCCGAGTACATGGAGGAGCATTTCGGAAAGTATATCAATGAAAACGAAGAAGCTTCTCCGGTAGAGAAGCTCAAAACTTTTATGATGGTTGCACTGGGCTTTCCAATCATCGTTGGAGAGGAACTGACGAAACTTACGTTTGTAGTCAACCTATCTCAGAACTCAACAGAACCATCCTTTTTCTCGGACTGCATCGAGCAGGAGTTGCTGATCAAAGCGATTGCTGACGGAATATCGACGTCCATATTCAAGACGGCGTTATCCGTCGATGAAGTCGTGAATTATATTTATTCTTTTTTGACGGGAGCCTTCATCACTTGGTGTCTGTCCGATGCCGACTACGATATTGGCCAAGCCAGTGAGAAATATGTGGATACGCTGATTAAAGGCCTCCTATAATCGTCCGAAAAGGACTTGAAGCTTGAGCAATCAAGCTTTTTTTGATGCGATAAAGGCAAGCCGAGATGAGAAGAGCCGATGCCGAGCCCATTGCGTTGGGGAGGCAACGGCTCTTCCTCATTTAATACATTTTGTTATGATCCATGATCCATATGGAACCATAGACGACGACCACGACAATGATGAGGCCGAGAATGAGCGTAACGAGGTTATACCGCGGTCCTTCCTCTTCGCGCAGATGCATAAAGAACAGCAGCTGCACCGCGAATTGCAGAACCGCCGTGGCCAGCAGTACAACGACCGTCGTTGTTTTCCCGAACCAGCCGTTCATGACGGCCAGAATCGGGATAATGGTCAAGAGGATGGAGAGCGCGAAGCCGATGACGTACTCTTTGAGGGAGCCGTGGTGCTTGGCATGGCTGCCATGATTTCCGTGTCCGCCGATAGCATTATTGTGATTCACTTCTCACATCACTCCCATCAAATAAACGAATGTGAACACGAAGATCCATACGGCATCGAGAAAGTGCCAATACAAGCTTGTGATATGTACTTTTCGCTGCGTGACCGGCGTAATGCCGTGCCGGGTCAGCTGGATAATCAACGCCGTGATCCAGCAGATGCCCAGCGAGACGTGCAGTCCATGCGTACCGACAAGCGTGAAGAAACCGGATAGAAACGCACTGGTATGAATCGTATGGCCTTCGTGTACGAGCTTCAGAAATTCCGTTACTTCCATCACAATAAAGCAGGCACCGAGCAGGATCGTTACAATTAGCCAGCCTAACAGTCCTTTTCGGCTTCCCGCGTTCATAGCCAGCACAGCCAGACCGCTGGTGAAGCTGCTCGTCAGCAGGATGAACGTTTCGACGATGACGCCGGGCATTTCGAAGATTTCTTTGGCCCCCGGTCCGCCTGCGGTACTCTCATGAAGCACGAGATAGGTGGCAAACAGAGTCGCGAACAAGATACAGTCGGTGATCAAGAAAATCCAGAAGCCGAATTTACGGAGCTCTTCAAGATCGTGATGGCCATCATGTCCGGCCTCATGCGCATGCGCGTGTGCCATTAGCTAAGCCCCCTTGCATTTGCTTCCGTCCGTTGGATTTCATCTATCGGGATATAGTAATCGGTGTTGTAGTTAAACGAATGAACGAGCATCGTCAGCGCAATGCCGACGAAACCGGGAATCGCGATCCATAGCCAGTGAAATACAAGGCCAAAGCCGACTGTAAACCAGCAGATGGATTGAATAAAAGGAATCGGTGAGTTCTTCGGCATATGAATAGGCTCGAGCGCCGGCTTCTCCTTAGGCATTTTCCCTGCGGCGATGCGTTCTTTCTCCTCCCACCAATCATCTCGGTCCGTAACGAGAGGCGTCGTCGCAAAGTTATAGAGAGGTGCCGGCGATGGAATGGACCATTCCAGCGTACGGGCTCCCCACGGATCGCCGGTTGTGTCCTTTTCCATAAACTTGATGCTGTGCGCGATCTGCCATACCTGGAACAAGAAGCCGAGACCCATCAAGAAACCGCCAATGGTCGATGTGAAATTGAGCGCCCACCAGCCGGTATCCCAGTCGTACGAATTGATCCGGCGAGTCATGCCGTCAAGTCCGACCACATACTGAGGCATAAAGCAGACATAGAATCCAATATTCCATATCCAGAACGCCCATTTGCCGATAGGTTCATTCAGTTTGAAGCCGAACATCTTCGGCCACCAGTAATACAAGCCCGCAAAGTAACCGAAAGCTACCCCGCCGATGAGTACTTGATGGAAGTGGGCAATGAGGAAGTAGCTGTTATGGAACTGGAAATCCGCAGGTGCTACCGAGAGCATGACGCCGGTCATGCCGCCAACGATGAAACATGGAATGAACCCGATCGTCCACAGCATTGGCGTTGCTAACGAGATCCGTCCGCGGAACATGGTGAACAGCCAATTGAATATTTTCACGCCCGTAGGAATTGCGATGATCATCGTTGATATGGCGAAGAAGAGGTTGACGTTAGCTCCGGAGCCCATCGTGAAGAAGTGATGGAGCCAGGTGAAATACGCCATCAGACTGATGCTCATCATCGCAAACACCATGGATCCATAGCCAAACAAACGTTTCCTGGAGAAGGTTGCCACCACTTCCGAGAAAATACCGAAGGCGGGCAGAACGACAATGTATACCTCCGGATGGCCCCACATCCAGATTAGGTTGACGTACATCATGGCGTTGCCGCCGCCATCCATCGTGAAGAAATGCGCACCCAGGAAGCGGTCCAAGAACAGCAGCGCGAGCGTTACGGTCAGCACAGGGAACGCGACAATAATCGCGATGCAGCTTGAGAGTACGGACCACGTGAAGATCGGGACCCTTGACCATGTCATCCCGGGAGCACGCATTTTGACAATGGTGACAATGAAGTTAATCCCCGTCATCAGGGAACCGATCCCGGAAATTTGAACGCCCCAGATGTAGAAGTCTTCGCCTACTCCCGGACTGCCCGTCATCTCGGAGAGCGGCGGATACGACAGCCAGCCGGCATTCGCCGAACCGCCGATGACGAAGGACATATTGAACAGCATCGCGCCGAAGAAGAACAGCCAGAAGCTGAGCGAGTTGAGGAACGGGAAAGCGACGTCGCGCGCGCCAAGCTGCAACGGCACGGCGATGTTGAATAAGCCGAACATGAGCGGCATCGCCATGAATAGAATCATGATGACGCCATGCGTGGTGAACACCTCGTTGTAGTGCTCCGGCGATAGAAATTTCATTTCGGGAAAAGCAAGCTGAGTCCGCATCAGCAGTGCATCCACCCCGCCGCGGAACAGCATAAGAAGTGAAGCAATGATGTACATAATCCCGACGCGCTTATGATCGACGGTCGTCAGCCATTCCCTCCACAACCAGCCCCATTTGCCAAAATAGCTAAGCACGAAGATAATAGCCACCGTCGTCAGCGAGATTGCCACATCCGCCCCGTAGATCAACGGGTCGCCTGTGACAAAGAACCACGAGACGAAATCTTTAATTTGGTCCATCACGGAAGCCTCTCCTCTCATTTGCCATGATTCATATGCATGTTGTCCAATTTAGGATTGGCGTGCCCGGAGCCGAAGCTTTCCAAGTCGTCCGGCGCATCCTTTTGCGCGTTGTTGCCAGGAGGGAGCTGGCCGCCTTCCGAATGTTCAGTCGATTTTTCTCCACTTAGCGTTTGGGCTTTCTGCGTATATCCCGGAGGAGCTCCGCGGCTCATGGAGTAGACATGAACGATCCGCTCGAATAAGCCGGGCGGGATGGACGCGAAGGTCATCGGGCCAGAAGTGCCGGGCTTTGCAAGATTTTGATAGCCTTCTTCGGACAAAGCATTCCCGCCGGCTTTCGATTCTGCCACCCACTGATCGAATTCCGCCTGCGGAACAGCTTTGGTCTTAAAGCCCATTTTCGCGAAATCGCGGCCGGTAAAATTGGATCCGGTACCCATATAATTACCGGGCTCATCGGCTTGAAGATACATCGTCGTCGCCATGCCGGACATCGTGTAAATCATCCCTCCGAGCTGAGGCACCCAGAACCCGTTCATCGGCCCGTCTGAGGTAAGCTCGAACTTAATCGGGGTCCCCTCGGGAATGACCAGATGGTTGACGGTGGCGATGCCTTGGTCCGGATACTGGAACAGCCATTTCCAGTCCAGCGACGTTACCTGGATCGTGATCGCTTTCTTGTCGGACGTGATCGGTTTTGCCGGATCCAGCATGTACGTGTACCGTGCGGTTACAATGGCCAAGATCAAAATGACCAGGATAGGAATGCTCCACCAGATGATCTCCAGTTTGGTGCTGTGAGACCAGATCGGTTGATAAGGCGCATTGTTGCCCTTCTTGTCGCGGAAGCGCCATACGATCCAGGCCGCAATGATTAACACCGGAACCAATAGGATCAGGCAAAGCAGCATTGTGATATAGATTAGGTCACGCTGATGGATGCCGATTGGTCCTTTCGGATCGAAGACTATCATCGACTTGCAACCCGATACGAACATGGCGGTGCTTGCCAAGACGCCGCTCGTCGTCAACAGCCGTGTGAGCTTTGAAATATTCATCAGTTCCTCATCTCCTAAACATCACCTTGGATTAACTTAATTTTCCCCGGAATGCGGTTCAATATTACAACGGCAATTGCTGCAAGTCCGAGCTATATAAAGAAGGACTGCTCCCTATAGAAGGAAACAGTCCTTGTTCAAAGCAAGACTAAGCTGCCTATTCGGATTCGATTTTGCGTTTATGCACGAGGTTGATCGCCGTACCGATCGTATAGATGAACACACTGCCGACCAGACAGCCGATGCCGGTCATTAAAGAGCTATTGCTATCGCTGAAATTCTCATAATTGATGAGACACAGCGCCACACCAATTATAAATGCTAACCACGCGGCAATTTTCATGGTTAGAAACAGAGCATTTCCTTCTCGTTCCGTTTTTTCATTCGATACCGATTTCGTCGTCAATGTACGTCCACTTCCTCAAAAGGATCTATTTCATACTTTTCCTCAATAGTATGGACAGCTATTTGTTTTTTAGTTCGAAAAAGGAATGAAACCTTCTTGTACAGTCCAATGAGGTATGATATTTTGTATATAAAACTAAGAAAACTAGAATGGTTTTATGAGTTTTATAGATGTTTTCGTAATTGAAGAAGAAAAGGAAGTGGCGCGATGGAATTAAAATCAAGGGTCATGAAAGCGGCTATAGAGGTATTCGACGAGAAGGGAATTCGGTTTACGATGGACGACCTTTCGGCCAAGCTGGGCATCTCCAAACGAACACTTTATGAGCAAATAGGAAATAAGGAAGATGTTATTCGTCTGTTTATCCAAGAAGCTTTTGCAAGCATTAAGGAACAGGAGCAGCGCATTTTATCGGATTCATCCCTGGATGTGATTGAGAAGCTGAAGCGCGTTATTCCGATCATGCCTGCTGTCTCAGATGTACTCGATTACCGGCGTGTCTACGAAATCGAGAAGACGTACCCCAAGCTGTTCGCGGAGATCGAAGGCCACCTGCAGGCAGATTGGGATCAAACGATGGCTTTAATCGAAGAAGGGATTAGGCAGAAGCGGATTAAACCGATTCATCCCGTGATACTGAAGGAAATGATTGTCGGGACAATGAATCGCATGCTGAAGGACCGGTTCTTGATGGATACGAATCTGACTTACGACGAAGCGTTGAAAGAGATGATCGATATTCTGTTTACCGGTATTTTGCACGAGGCTCCGTTATAACCATTCTAATGAGAAAAGGTGAGCATATGGGAGAACATCGGATTGCAATCAATCAGGCAGACAAGAAACAAAGCATGGAGGGCTTTGGTGCTTCAGGCGCATGGTGGGCACAGCATACGGGCAGCTGGCAGCAGTCGGAAGTATCTCGATTGCTGGAATTGCTCTATGATCCCCACAAGGGCATCGGTATGACGATCTATCGCCATAATATCGGAGCCGGCAATGGCGAGGAAATTGAAGATGTATGGCGGCGAGCGGAAGGCGTCGAAGTTGCCGAAGGTCAATATGACTGGAGCAAGGATGCGCAAGCGCTGGCGGTAATGAAGATGGCCGCTCAGAAAGGCGCCAAGCAAATTGTAGCGTTTGCCAACAGTCCAACTCCTAGAATGACCATTAGCGGGATGACCTCCGGACATCGAGAAGGGAAGTCCAATTTCCGGGAAGGCATGGAAGAGCAGTTCGCCCGGTATCTTGTGGATGTCGTCAAGCATCTGATTGAAGTCGAAGGCTTGCCTGTGGAATGGATATCCCCGATCAATGAACCAATGTGGTTATGGAATGCGGAGAATGGACAAGAAGGCTGTCACTACACGCCTGAGGAATGCGCGCAAGTATATCGTGCGTTAGCACGCAACATACAAGAGCAAGGGCTGCCTGTCCGCATATCCGCGATCGAAGCGGGAGAATGGACAAGCGCTAGGATGTACTATTATAAGCTGGCAGAGGATAAGGAGCTTATGAGCCAAATCGGCAATATTGCCGTCCATTCGTACGTTCCGCAGGTTTCTAATCCGGTGTACAAAGAAGAGTTCGCCGAGCTTATTCGCCGGGATCAGCCGAACCTCAGCATTTGGATGTCGGAGTGGACCGAGATGGAGGGCGGAGCGGACTATGGCATGGAAACGGCGCTGAATCTAGCCAATTTGGTCCATGAGGATATCACCATTGGCGGCGTGACTTCATGGCAGTATTGGATCGCCGTGTCCAAATACGACTTCCGCGATGGGCTGGTTTATGTCGATGAGGCAGAGGGCCGGATTAAGGAAACGAAACGGCTTTGGGCAATCGGAAATTATAGTAAATTCATTCGGCCGGGCGATGTAAGAAACGAGGCTCAATCCGATCATCCGGAGCTTAAGGTTGCTGCGTTTACCGACAACGGTGGAGAGCGCGTAACGCTTGTTGTCGTCAACAACAGCAAAGAGAATGTTACCTCTGGCATCGATATCGGTACGGATGGAGAGGGAACGACTACAGAAATTTACGAAACATCGGCAGATTTCGACTTGGAGCGTGTATTCACCGGCGCAACCCCGCGTACATGGTCGTTTAAAGCGGAAAGCGTGACTACGGTCGTGGTAAAGGGATAACAAAAATACGAGACGCAGAGAGTTCCTCTCTGCGTCTTATTTATGTAACAGGCAGGAGAATCGGATTACGGGCGCGAAAGTTTCGGTACAGGTTGCGTAAATAAGCTCCTTATATTGTAACGAGGTGAACCATGATGGAGACAATAGGGCACATGATGGATGTTGGGATAAAGCCTGATCTTGGAACAGATGCCGTGCCGGCCTTCCGACAGGCAGTAGAGAAGATGAAAGAGTACGATAGTCCGGTAACGCTATCGATCCCGAAAGGCAGATACGATTTCTATCCCGAGCACGCGGCGAAGGTGCCCTATTATATTACCAATACGGCAAGCGAATCCGAGAATCCGGATGTGAGCAAGACCGTCGGGCTGTTGTTGAAAGGCATGAAAGACATTACGCTCGATGGCAACGGTTCGCTCTTTGTTTTCCATGGGAAAATGACGCCTCTGGTCATCGATGGCTGCGAGAACATTCAGATTCGAAATCTATCGATTGATTTCGAGCGTGCGACCATGTCGGAGATGGTAGTCGAGTCAGTAGGCCGTCATCATCTGGATGTTCGCGTCAAGCCTGACTCTTGGTATGAGCTCGATCTTCATGGGGATCTGTTCTGGGTCGGGGAAGGCTGGCGATACCAAGGAGGACCGGCAGCGCAATACGATCCGGCGAACCATACGATCAGGCGTATCCCGCAACATCCCGTCATGGACGCGGTGAAAGTAGAAGCGTTAGAGCCGAATCGCTTGCGTTTGCATTATGCAGGGGAGATGCCGGATACGAAAGCCGGAAACGTATTCCAGCTGCGCGATGGCATCCGCGATCAAGTGGGCTCATTCGTGGTCCGCAGCCGGAACGTAACCTGGTCAAAGGTCGGCATGCATTACATGCATGGGCTTGGAATTGTATGCCAGTTCAGCGAGAATGTTTCATTCGATGAAATGAGCATGAAGCCTCGCGCCGAATCCGGCCGGACATGCGCAGGATTTGCGGATTTGATCCATGTCTCGGGATGCCGCGGACTTATCCGTATCGAGAACAGTGATTTTGAAGGGGCGCATGATGATGCCATTAACGTGCATGGCACCCATTTGCGAATCGTGGATCGTCCTTCCGGAAACCAGATTGTCGTTCGATATATGCACGGGCAAACTTATGGTTTTGAGCCTTTCTTCGCAGGAGATGAGCTGGAGTTTATTCAAGCACGTACATTAACACCTTATTCCAGCCACACTGTTGAAGCGGTTAGCAGGATTGATGCCAGAGATTGGCTGCTTACTTTAGACAAGCTGGTACCGGATTCGATCGAGGAACATGATGTAGTGGAGAATGTCACTTGGACTCCGCAGGTCAGCGTCCGCAACAATCGGTTTGCTTGTATTCCGACGCGCGGCATATTGGTCACGACAAGACGTAAGGTTGTAATCGAGAACAACCAATTTGAACGCACAGGCATGAGCGCCATACTTATCGCCGATGATGCCGAGAGCTGGTTCGAGTCCGGCATGGTTCGGGATGTGACGATCAGAATGAACCGATTCTTGGAGTGCGGCAATGAGGAGCACCCTGTCATTCTCATCGCTCCGGAGAATCGAGAGGTTCCAATCGAACAGCCGGTACATCAACAAGTCCGAATTAAAGACAATCGTTTTGACATGACCGCCGGTCAAATTCTGCATGCGAAGAGCACTTCGGGGCTGCATGTTCTCCATAATGAGATTGCCGTACCCGCATCGGGTAAGGCGTTCTCCCGATTCGAGGATGCTGTTCGTCTGCTGGCTTGCAGTAATGTAGTGATTAATGGGAATTCCATTTAAAATTTAGGCTTGGGCTGAGTTTAAGAATGGCTAGGAGATTCCCACTCGGTTTTCCATTGATTCATGTGCGTAAACACATCCGAGAAGGCTGCTCCTTTATCCGTGAATCGCTGAGGCTCCTTCAATAACTCCGTGATGACTAGAATAGTCCATTTTCCGGAAAGAAATTGCAAAACTTCAGCAATGGATTCAATACAATCGCTCTCGAACTTCGTATATTCCACCTGTATCATCTCACAATCTGAATGATCTCAGTATACAAGTTACCCCTCGGGAGCTCCGATACGGGCGAGCGTGTCCGTAGCATGGCTGGGATTTCGCTATCAAGTGCGGGATTTCGCTGCATACAAACAGATCCTAAGGACATAATAGTTGCAAATCATGCAGGGATACGATGGAGGCACAACTTCATGTCGAACAAAAAATGCTATTATGCATTTGAAGATTCAGCAGGCACTGCAATTGAATTTCAAGCCACCAGCTTACAACAGGCGATGATGATCAAGAAGAAGAAAGCGGAACTTCTGGGGATTCATAAAGAGGCTTTCGAGCTCACAGGTATACGCTTGAAACAAAATCAGAGCGAATAGAGAACATTCGGGCGACTGCGCATTGAATGCGGTAAAACCAAAGCTACGTAAGAGCAAGGGGCTGTTCCATCGTCATCACAGATGACATATGGGACAGCCTCTTACTTTTGTATGCAATGTCGTAATGAAATGTTGCCCCTAGTGCAATAATATTTCCACCACCAGCCGCCTAAGCTGCATTTCCTGCGGCAATGTCACACATCCTCCGCGTCAATCGTTTAATCAGTGAACAACTAGAAATATGTCATATGAGAGGTGGAGTCATGAAAGGAAACGCATATTACTGGCGCAAGCTGCACTCGCTCTTCGGGGTCATTCCTCTTGGAGGTTTTATTCTTGTGCACGTATCGATCAACTTTCAGGCGTTTGAACGCGGACCGGAAGGGTTCGCTACCTATGTCCATATTATTAACAGTATACCGCTGAAGCCGCTGCTCGAGATTTTCGGAATCTACCTTCCGATACTGTTTCACGGCGTATATGGATTGTACATGGCCTATCGGTCCAACATGAACGCGGGACAATATTCATACGGCCGCAACTGGGCTTTCATTCTGCAGCGGATGACGGGCGTTCTTACGTTTATTTTCGTTTTCTGGCATTTCTATAATACGCGCCTTCAAATTTACTTGGGCAACATTACGCATGAAGAGCTTGGTTCAACCATGCATCAAATTGCCACGAATCCCATGTATTTTATCCTTTACGTCATTGGCGTATTGTCGGCCGTATTCCATTTCAGCAACGGACTCTGGGCATTCATGATCAGCTGGGGCATTACGATTTCGCCACGCTCGCAGAAACTGTCTGCTTCTATTTGCATGGGCGTATTTGCGCTGATCTCGCTGCTGTTCATTCTTTCGCTCGTTGCTTTTACCGGTAATGAATTCATGTCATCTTAATAAATCGATATATTCACACACATCTTGGGGGGCATTCATATGAAAATTGTAGTTATTGGCGGCAGCGGCTTAATTGGGAAAAAACTTGTAAACAACCTTCGTCAGCTTGGCCATGAGGTGGTGGCGGCATCCCCGTCGCTTGGCATCAATACGCTGACCGGAGAAGGGTTGAAGGAAGCGCTGTTCGGGGCGAGGGTTGTCGTGGACGTATCCAACTCGCCTTCGTTTGAGGACAAGGCGGTGATGGAGTTCTTCGAGACTTCCACTCGCAATCTCCTCGCTGCGGAAGCGGCCGCCGGCGTCAGTCATCACGTAGCGCTGTCGGTCGTGGGCACCGATCGCCTTCTTCAAAGCGGTTATTTCCGTGCGAAAATGGCTCAAGAAGAGCTGATCAAATCTTCCAAAATTCCGTATTCGATCGTCCGCGTGACGCAGTTCTTCGAGTTTGTCGGCAGTATCGCCTTTGTCGCTACGGAAGGGGATATCGTGCGGCTGCCTTCGGTTCTTACACAGCCTATGGCTGCGGATGATGTTGCGTCCGCGCTGGTTGATTTTATTGAAAAACCGGTGAATGGCATCATCGAGGTGGCCGGTCCGGATCAGATGCGTCTCGATGAAATCGTTCGACTGTACTTGCAGGCTACCGGGGATTCGCGGAAAGTGGTCACGGATGACAAAGCGCTCTATTTCGCTTCAGCTGCGGTGAATGATCAATCTCTCGTACCAAGCGATGGTCATGCACGCATCAGCTCGACGCACTATAAGGAATGGCTGAGCAGTTCCGTTAACTGAAGCTGGGATCGTTCTCATGATTAAAGCAACGCAGTATATTACCGTGTTTCTCGGCATCCTGTCGTTCGTATTTGTGTTTGCCATGGTTCCTAATGTTCTCATACAAGGTCATTTTGACGGTTCTCTTCATTTCCTTTGGTCCAATGGGCTGACAAGCTTTAATGAATATCTAGCAGGTATCGCGAACGGGGATACGTTTCGTTATCTGTCCGGCAAGACGGAACGATCGTTCTGGGAGCAGATCGGAAGCAGTCTTACGCTCACTTTCTCCTACATGGCGGTCGGCGCTGTTATCGGCATGACCTCCGGCATATTGCTCGGGATCTATTTCTCGGTAACACGTAAACAATGGCTCAAAGGGCTGCTGGAGCTGACAAGCGTGCTCCCGGATTTCGTCATCGTGCTGCTCCTGCAGGTTCTAATCGTCCTCATTGCGGATAAGACCGGGCTTGTCATGTTTCAAGTCGCCAGCTTCTCGACGGATGAACCGGCGATTGCGCTTCCGTTGATTTCGACGATCATCATTCCTGCGATCTATATGATTCGCAATGTGGCTCTTCACATGAGCCAGACGCTGTCCGAGGATTATATCAGCTTTGCGAAAGCACGGGGATTAGGCAAACGCTATATTATTTTCTTTCATGCGCTGCCTAATGTGCTTCCCTTCGTCAAAGCGGATTTGCATAAGTTTCTGGGGATTCTGTTCGGGAATTTGTTTATTTTCGAATATCTGTACAACCTGAACGGCGTGACGTTGCTGGTGTTCTCCAATGCTTATGCCTATGAAGGTTATCAGTACAATTTGGTCGTGAACGGCCTCTTCACTTTGCTGCTGCTCTATGCCGTTATGTTACTCCTCATGAAAGTGCTGATTGCCGGCTGGGAGAAGGTGTTCGTACGATGAATAAAACGCTGTTTATCGGCTTGTTCATTACGATTCTAATGATCTTGGCTTCTTTCTTGGGCCAATTTGTAGCTCCCCACGATCTAAGCGACTCGGCTACGGTGGATTATGTGGTCGATGAGAACGGCAACGGCACGCTTCTGGCACCGCCGTTCCCGCCGAATGCGAGTTATCCGTTCGGTACCGATAAGTTCAGCGTGGATATGATGGCCAAACTGCTGGCCGGAGCGAAATTTACGATCATCGCGTCGCTGTCGATTGCCGCATTTCGGATTATCGTTGGCGGCGTGCTGGGGATGCTGCTCGGATTTGTCGGCAAAGGCAAAACGACAACGGGCAAGCGCCATCCGCTCTGGAGTCTGTTAAATGGCATCCCGATCTTTATTCTGGTATGGATGATTATGATCGGCATCTCTATTGAACCTTCGGCATCACCGTTAAAGCTGACGGTCATCATAGCCGTCGTATTGGCGCTGGTGGGCATTCCGACAGTCGCCTCCACGATGAAAGAGAAAACGATGATCCTTCGCGAGAAGCAGTTCGTACTCTCCGCCAAGTCCATCGGAGCAAGCCGCTGGAGCATTATTCGGAAGCATCTGTTTCCGCATTTGAAGGAAAGCTTTCTCATTCTGTTCGTTCAAGAGATCGTCTTGATCCTCGGCTTGTTCGGGCAGCTGGCGATCTTCCATATCTTCGTCGGCGGCACGGCGGTGTACTACAATCCGCCCGATCCGCCCGATTATGTGAGTATCTCGAATGAGTGGAGCGGATTGGTCGGACAAGCTCGCAGTAATTTGTTTATTTATCAGTGGGTGCTGGTCATCCCGCTGCTTGCGTATCTCCTCTACATTCTCGGCTTTCATATGATCTCGATCGGGCTTGAGAAGCTGTACAAGAAGAGATTTTCGAAGTTCTCTCACTTCTGAGTCCGGCAAACTTTCTATGGTTTCATTTACCGTACTTTTACCGTTTGTATGGTATCCTAAACGAAATAGGCTATTGTCGGCGGTGAAATGAAAGTGAACATTCTTCTGGCGGAAGATGATAAGAAGCTGGGCAAGTTAATGAAATATGTACTGGAGAAGAAAGGCGACTACCACGTCGATTGGGTAGATAACGGCGAGGATGCGCACCACTACGCGGTCGGCTCGACCTATGATGTGCTGGTTCTGGATTGGATGATGCCGCGCAAGGATGGAATTGACGTTTGCAAAAGCTTGCGAGCGGCCCATTACCGTCAGGCTATCCTTCTGTTAACCGCGAAGGATGCGCTGCAAGATAAAATCCTCGGCTTGGATGCCGGGGCAGATGACTATCTCACGAAGCCCTTCGAGATGGATGAGTTACTCGCCCGTCTCCGCTCGCTCACGCGGCGAAACTTTGCCCCTATTCAGGCGGAGGCGGTGACGTTCGGGCCGTTTATGCTGAAGCGGTCGTCCCGTCAATTGTTCCGGAGAGGGGAAGAGATCTTCCTCAGCCAGCGGGAGTACCAGCTGCTCGATTTGTTTCTTCAGAATCTCGGCCATGCGCTGACGAGGGACGTTATCTTAGATCGTGTCTGGGGCGTTGGCAGCGAGGTGTCCAATAAAAATGTGGATGTAACGGTCAAAATGCTTCGGGACAAGCTGGAGGCTGTACAAGGGGAAACGATGATCCAGAGCGTCAGAGGGGTAGGCTACCGATTTGAAGCCTAAACGACCGGCGCTCAAGACAGACATGTTCGTTAAATCGAGAAGGAAGTTAACCTACACGTACACCTGGCTGATTATTCTCTTCTTGGTCGTATTTTCAATCATCGTTTCCGCTATATTCCTCGGAATGGCTTATCGGGAGCAGCAAGAATCCATTATGTCAACGTTGTTTGCGACGACAGAGAAGGGTAACGTGGCGATTCCTGATTTATCGAACTCCCGCGGGGACGACTTGTACTTTTTCTATGTCCTGGATGACCAAGGAAATGTGCTGGCAGGCAGCTCTGCCTATCCGCAACTGGAAAACATCAATATACAGAAGATCATTAGGTGGCATCCTCGAGATGTTTCGTTTCGATTGGACTGGCAGCCGGAGACGCATGTGGAAGTGCGCCAACGTGTCGACATTGAAATCGAACCGAAATTACCGCCGAAAGCTCCGAGGGTACTGATGGCTGGGGAGCGGCTGCTCTATGTCGGCGCGCGCCCGGTTATGCTCGATAACGGTACGATAGCCGTCATTTATGCCGCCAAAGATGTGACCTTCTATTATGAGGTGTTTCGAAACCTGCTTGTGGTGTTTCTCCTTATACTCGTCGTCTTCATCATGGCCGCGGTATGGCTGAGTAATTCCATGTCCAAGAAAGCGATGATCCCGATTCAGCAAGCATACCGGCAGCAGCAGCAGTTTCTGGCAGATGCGTCGCATGAGCTTCGGACGCCGCTGAGTATTATGAATACGTCGCTGGACGTCATCGAGCTGGAGAATGGGCAAGACTTCTCCGCCTTTACAAAGGAAGTCGTCGTGGATATGAAAGAGGAAGTCGGGCGCATGAGCCGCATGGTTCAGCACTTATTGCTGCTCGCTCGATCCGACGCAGGCTCTGTCGAATTTGAGAAGGCTTCGTTTGACTTGGTTCCGAAGGTCCGGCAGTGGGTGCAGACGATCGAAGCCGTTGCTCACAAGAAGCAGATTTCGTTAAAGGCCGAGCTGCCTGAACAATTGGCGGTTACGGGAGACGTGGAACGAATCAAACAGCTGGTGTACATCCTCTTGGACAATGCGATCAAGTACACACCCGAAGGCGGTACGGTTGATGTCGCCTTGAGCAGCAGTCCCAAACAATGGTCACTATCGATTAGAGATACGGGCATGGGCATTCCTGAGCATGCGCTACCTCGGATCTTCGACAGGTTCTATCGGGTGGAGGAGCACCGTTCGCGGGAAGAAGGAAGCGCGGGACTTGGACTGTCGATCGCCAAATGGATTGCCGAATCCCATCAAGGGTCGATCGAAGTGAAAAGCGCGTTAGGTAAAGGAAGTACGTTTATCGTGAGATTTCCCATCGTATAGAATCATAGGCCCTTTCTCAATGCATGTTGAGGAAGGATTTTTTTTGCCTATTTACCGTACTTTTACTTTCTAAGTCTATAGTGAGAGCTGTAAGAAGAACATTGTCGCGAGAGGATGGATGAGAGATGAGGTCCGGTAAATCTTGGATCAAGAAAGTGCTTCTCATAGCTGTTGTTATTGTCGTTGTTGGCATTGGAGTGAAATTCGCTTCGGGTGGCGACGTATCGGTTCATCAGAACGCCATTAAGCATGTGAAATTAAAGGATGAACCGTTCCTGCCAAGAGGTGATGAAAGAAGTATAGGCGGTATGCCCAGAGGCGAAGGGAGAGATATCGTTGTTGCCGGGCCGGAAGTTGGGCCAGTGAAAGCGATGCGCATAGACGGACATCCGCGCGAAGAGTGGAATGCCGGCGTGGCCATAGTCGGCACGATCCTTATTGCCGGATTGCTCTTCTTGATTCTCAAGCGCAGAAAGAAATCGCCATCCCAATCCCACGAACCGCTTTATGTAAGCGCAGCTGCGCCGATGCTGACTTCCACTTCCGATTTCCTGGACCAATGGGAAAGAAATCATTCTGCTAATGCAAAGGAGTCGAACTGAATATGGGCATTTTCAAGCGAGTAAAAGATTTGTTTCTGGCGGAAACGAACGGGCTTCTGGACAAGTGCGAACAACCCCTTAAAATGGTGGATCAATATATTCGCGAGTTTGAACTGGAGCTTGCAAAAGGACAGCGGGCATTGGCGAATCAACTGTATATTGAGAAAAGACAAGCTGCCCTAATCGCCGAAACCGAGGCCATCATCGAGAAGCGAGATCGCCAGGCCAAACTCGCGGTGAAGCAAGACGAGGAGCATATCGCGAAGCTGGCGCTGCAAGAAAAGCTGATGCATGAGAAGAAACTGGCGGCTTACAGCGCCCAGTATGCAACCATACAGGAACAAACGAAGCTGCTGGAAGAGCGAATCGGACGGCTGCTTGTGCAATCGGAGGAGTACAATCATCGCCGCCTGCTGCTTGCATCCCGGGCTAATGTTGCCAGCTCGCTGAAGGAATTGAATCAGAATGTCGTATCCTTTCAAACCGAGAATGTTGCCAAAGGATTTGCTCGCGCGGAAGACAGAATCTTGATGATCGAAGCCGAGATGGAAGCGATGGCTCATTTCTCTTCCCCGGTGAAACGATCGGCTCCTCAATATTTGGATCCAAGTCTTACGGCAGACATCGACAAGGAATTGGATGAGCTGAAGCAGCAGCATACTCAGGAATAGCAGGCCGGGCATGAAGCAGAAACTTACTTCACGATACGAGGCGTCCCTTAAGGGGCGCCTTTTCGAACGTTATTGTTTCATATAAATAGGATGAGGGTAAGTAATGGCTTGCCGATGCGAAGTCGAGTATGTCAAATTATTCTTCTCATTATTCTCACTTTTTTCTCATTATTAACTCTTATTTGTACTTGTGCAGTGTGCAAAAGCACCATGTCCGATACTACTAAGGGGAGTGTTTCAGCTAAAATATGTAAATAATACTTAAATTTTATTTAAAGATATGATTTTGATGGTTGCTCATAGTCCCACTTTGCTGAGGTTCTCGGATACCCCTAATTGGGTAATGAGGCCCAATCGTCTGAAGCTCCAAGAATCGTTCCGAACGGCGCTATTGAGAATCGTTCTCTTTCCAAGCGCAGTGCTCTGCTATCTCGTTTTTGCTCTTACAAAAAGATTACAAGAGCTAACCTCGTTCGTTAGCTATCTACTTCGTATTCGACAAATGATGGGTATCCCCAATTGAGTCCAAGGTCACTGTTTACCTGTAAACGAACGGTTAACAAAATCAGTACTCCTGCAGTATGTCCATGTCAACCTTCTCAAGGTATGTTGAGATGAGGAGCCCATTGTCCGATTTTGGATATCCATGACGAAAACTTAAGATTCTCTCATATTGTTCATAGTATGAGCACTCCATAACCGGAAGTGGTTTTCAAATGAATGGCAAGAAAGGTGATGATAACGATGGCAATTCAGATCGAGTCAGAACGATTCTTAATCGAGGAGCGTAACCGGATCGCTGAGGAACTGCATGATCGTGTTTCCCAGCATTTGTTCGGTATCATTTACGCCATTCAGTCAATGAAAGGTGACTGTAACGGAATGAATGACGACCGGACCCAAGAACAGATGCAAGAAATTCAAGAAGCGGCATTGGCTGCTTCCCGTGAACTGCGTGCATCGATTTACAATCTGAGCTCTCGCGAGAGCGATAAGAACGACAATGCTTCCTGGATCAGTATCGTACAATCACATCTGGCCAATCAGGCCAAATTGAACGGAGTCGAAATCCGTTTCCACGCACCTAACTCGGACGACCGCCTTTCTATAAATCATCAAAAAGCGCTGTATCGAATGATCCTGGAAGGGGTAGGCAATGCAATCCGTCATGGAGCGAGCAGCAGGATAACGATTCATTTGACTGTGGAGCCCCGGATTGTCAAACTCTCCATCGAAGATAACGGACGCGGCTTTAACCCTTGGTTGATCAAACCAAGCAAACCGGATTCAGGTTTCGGTTTATCTAACATGCGCACGCTTGCCGCATCACTGGGCGGTAAGTTTGGAATTAGCACGAAGCAAGGGAGCGGGACCGTCATTCGGGTCTTACTGCCGATAACCGGCGTTCATAAAGCAACCGGCCAAACTACGAAAAGCGGGTGATCGACTTGAAAATCGTCATTGTGGATGACCATCATGTGGTCCGCAAAGGCCTGATCGCCGTACTGGCGCAGGAAGAAGGAATTGAAATCATCGGAGAGGCTGAGACGGTCGAAGAGGCTGTTCAGCTCATAGAGACGACTGAGCCTGATCTGGCCATCGTCGATATTCGACTTGGCGACCAATGCGGCTTTGACGTGGTCGAACAGTTTCGAGATCATGGCTGCCGTTTCATGATGCTTACTTCATCTGCGGCGGAAGCGGATATTCGCCGGGCAGAGGAGTGCGGCGCTGACGGCTATGTGCTTAAAGATTCCATGCCCGAGGAGCTGCTGCTCGCCATCAAGATGATTGACCGGGGAAGAAAATACTTTGATCAAGGGCTTATGGACGTCCTTATCCGTAAGGACCCGGACGATCCGCTCGAGAAGCTGACTCCGAAGGAACGCAATGTGCTGTCCTCTCTGGGCGAAGGACTATCCAACAGCGCTTTGGCGCAGAAGCTCATGATCAGCGAGTCCACGGTTAAGAAACATATTAGTAATATTTTTCAGAAATTAAATGTAAATGACCGCACGCAAGCTGCTCTTTATGCGCAGTCGCGGGGAGTAGCTGCGTACGCATTGTCGGATGAGCTGTCCGGAACTACTTAAAAGAGTGGCGACTGCCGCTCTTTTTGTTCTTCTTGGGGCGCATATGGTACGAAAGTATAATTCGACTGTATCCATTGGGGGCGGCCGGACGTACAACTTGCGATGCAACAAAATTATCCTGCCGTTCAATAGTCTTGAGGCGTGAAGTCGCTATACAATTAAGGTGCACAGCAAAATGGCCTTACCGCCAAGGGGAAGGTTGAGCCCTGGAAGGCTGATAGCAACACATAAATAAATCAGAATATTCAGACTAAAATAGTGTTCAATCTCCACCTATGAACGCGGTATCGGAGGAACCAGCTTGGAATTACAACGATATTGGAGCATTGTCAGAAAGAAGCTGTGGCTGATCGCTCTAATGGTGATAGTCAGCTGCACGCTCGTCGGCTACTACACGAGCCACTTCGTGAAACCGCAATACGAAGCTTCGACGAAGCTGATCGTAGGTCAGAGCAAGGAAGCGGATCCGAACAAATCAATCATTGACGTCGGTTCCATCAACTCCAATATATTGCTGATCAAAACCTATAAGGAAATCATCCGGACGCCTCGCGTCATGGAGAAAGTCGTAAAGGAACATCCGGAGCTGGGCGTAAGCGCAGGCGAGCTTGCTTCGAAAGTGAGCGTCAGCTCCATCAATGAAACACAGGTCATGACAATTACCGTCCGAGATACTTCTTCTGAGCGAGCGGCCAATATCGCCAACGCCATGTCGGAGGTCTTCCGCCAAGAAATTCGGACGCTTATGAAATTGGACAATATCGCGGTTCTGAACTTGGCCGATCCAACGCAACACCGAAGCCAAGTATCGCCTAATCCTGCGATGAACATTATGGTCACCTTCGTACTGGCCTTGATGGCCGGCGTCGTAGCCGCTTTTATTCTGGATCAGCTGGATGACACGGTTAAGACGGAAGAAGATGTTCAGGCACAGTTCGGAATTCCCGTGCTGGCGGATATTCCGAAAATCAAACGAAGCGTTAAGGGCGCAAGCGGCCATAATGCTCAGATGAAACAGCTGTCAGGGAGGAAAAGCAATGTCTCGCTTGATGCATAGAAGCCTTGTTACCGAGAACAATCCGAAGTCGGCCGTCTCCGAAATTTATCGCAGCTTGCGGACGAAAATCTCCTTCTCGAACCGGGATGAAGCTTTGAAGAGCGTCATGATTACGTCGGCGCTGCCGGGCGAAGGCAAGAGCACGACAGCGGCCAACGTTGCGGTCACCTACGCGCAGGCCAATAAGAGGGTGCTGCTTATCGATGCAGACCTGCGAACGCCCGTTCAGCATCACATATTCGGGCTAAACAACGATCGTTACGGGTTAAGTACGGCATTAGCCGATCATAGCGAGCTTGAAGCGGTTATTCAGCAAACGCGCATCGCGAATTTGTATGTATTGACTGCCGGGCCGGAACCGGATGGACCGTCTGAGCTGCTGGATTCGCTGGAGATGACGGCATTGCTGGAGATTGCAAAGGAGCGCTTCGATATCGTGATCATCGATACGCCGCCGATTATGGCGGTTACGGATCCGCTGATATTAGCCAACAAGAGCGATGGCGTCGTACTTGTAGTGAAGCCGGGAAAAGTGAAGAACGATATAGCGGCCAAAGCTATGGCAGCACTGGAATATGGCCAGGCAACCGTCATCGGAGCTGTTCTCAATCGGGCAGGCCGTTAGCAACCAATATCTCTGCCGATTTAAGGAAATGTCTCCTGCTCCTTTATCACCGGAGGCACTCGGTTATGCTGTGGGTCAAGCGGCCTTAGACGTTTATCGTCAGGGGTATGACGTGAGGGAGGGTTCAATGCCCTACTCTATTTTTAGATCCGTTTCTTCTTATCTAGAAATACGAGCTATGTTTTACTCCATGGCGAGAAAACATAGCTCGTGTTTTTAGAACACGACATAGATACAGAAATAAATTGGATAGGGTGAGATCAATGAAAAAAGTGAGAAAAGCAATTATCCCTGCGGCTGGACTCGGTACTAGGTTTCTACCCGCAACCAAAGCAATGCCCAAAGAAATGCTTCCGATTGTCGACAAGCCGACAATCCAGTACATCGTGGAGGAAGCGATCGCATCCGGTATTGAAGACATCATCGTCGTCACGGGCAAAGGAAAACGTGCAATTGAGGATCACTTCGATATTGCCTTTGAGCTTGAGCATACGCTCGAGGAGAAAGGGAAACACGAGATTCTCCGGAAAGTACAGCAGTCATCTAACGTTGAGCTTCACTATATCCGTCAGAAAGAGGCAAGAGGCCTCGGGCATGCCGTATGGTGTGCACGTAATTTTATCGGTGACGAGCCGTTCGCGGTGCTGCTCGGCGATGACATCGTCAAAGCGGATGTTCCTTGCACCAGGCAGCTCATCGAGCAATATGAACGAACGGGAAAATCCGTTATTGGTGTTCAAGCGGTAGGCGCTCACCAAACGCATCGTTACGGGATCGTAGATCCGCTTGAAAGTGTCGGGCGGCTGTGCACCGTCAACCGTTTCGTGGAGAAGCCGCCATTCGGACAAGCGCCGTCGAATTTGGCTATTATGGGACGCTACGTGCTAACCCCGGATATTTTCGAATATTTGGGCCGGCATGAGACGGGAGCAGGCGGGGAAATTCAATTGACGGATGCCATTCAGAAGCTGAATGAGGATTCCGGCGTATACGCCTACGATTTCGAGGGGACTCGCTACGATGTTGGCGAGAAGCTCGGATTCATAATGACAACGATCGATTTCGCGCTCGGCAACCGCGAGCTGCGCTACCAATTAATAGAAGAGCTCGAGGAAATTCTCGAGCGTGAAAGAGCGAGTGTATCTCATGAATCGACAATTTGATCAGGAAGCTGTCATGAAGGTGTCGGAACATCAGGCTCTGCAAACGTATAACAATTTGGTTTTCTATACGCTAGTCAAACGCATGATCGATATTAGCTGCGCGCTGCTCGGATTAATTATCCTCCTGCCCTTGTTTGTACTCATTGTAATCCTGATTAAGCTGGAAGATCCGAAAGGCTCGGCGTTCTTCTATCAAACTCGCATTGGCAAGGACGAGAAACCGTTCAAGATGTACAAGTTCCGCTCGATGGTTTCAAACGCGGAGGAGAAGCTGAAGGATCTGCTCGATAAGAATGAAATTCAAGGTGCCATGTTCAAGATGAAGGATGATCCGCGCATTACCAAGGTCGGCAAATTCATTCGGAAAACAAGCATCGACGAGCTTCCGCAGCTGGTTAACGTACTCAAAGGCGATATGTCGCTGGTTGGCCCCAGGCCACCGCTGCCAAGAGAAGTTGCAGAGTACTCGGAATACGACAAGCTCAGGCTGACGGTGACATCGGGCTGCACGGGATTATGGCAGGTCAGCGGTCGCAATGACCTGAGCTTCGAAGAAATGGTGAAGCTGGACTTGGAATATATCCAGAAACGAAGCGTAACAGGCGATTTGAAAATTATTTTCAAAACCTTCAAGCTTCTGCTCGGTGCCAAGGATGCTTTTTGATAGGGGGTAGGGACTGCACATGAAAACCATCATGTTTATTACGAACCGGTTTCCCTTCCCGAATACGGATGGACGGAAAAATATGCTGCTGCAATACATTCGGCAAATGAAAGAGATTTATCCGGGCAGTGAAATTGTCAATTTATCCTTCGTGGATGATGACCGGTATCTCAAGCATCGGCCGGATGAAATCGATCGATTGGTGTGTCTTGAGCTGCCGGGATTGGCCGAGAAGCTATTCAATGTCGCGGTATATTCCCTGCTGCTAAGAAGATGGCCGCTTCAGGTATCTGCTTATTACAGCCGGAAGACACATCGGAAAATCAAAGAAATTGTGCAATCGGAGAAACCGGAGCTCATCTTGTACGACATGGTGCGCGTTGCGGAATATGTGTCTGAGGAACAAGGCAGACAGGTTCTGAGCTACGATGATCTGTTATCGCTGCGCTATCGGCGGCAGCTTGAATGGTTTCATTATATTCCATCCGCACTTGGCGGGTTTGCGGACAAATTGCCGGGCAAGCTGAAGCGTTTAGCGGACGTGAAGTTTATTCAGAAATGGTTGATCAACCTGGAGAGCCAGCTGCTTGGCAAGTACGAGAAGCGGGTGGCGGCCCATTTTCACCATCTCATCTTCACCTCCCCGACCGAAGCGGAAAGCTTCCGGAAGGTTACCCGCCACGAATCCTGTTACGGCATTCCGATGAAGTTCGAACCGGATGGACGGCAGGGCAGCGGACCGCGCAGGTATGACCGAAACAAGCTGGTGTTCGTCGGCAAGATGGACATCCCGCATAACAGCTCCGCCGTCGTCTATTTCTGCGAGCGAATATGGCCCAAGATCAAGCGGAAGGCGCCGGATGCTACCTTCTACATTGTCGGGAAGAATCCGACCGCCGAAGTGCTGCAGCTGCAGGAAGCTTATCCGGGCGTCGTCGTCACCGGAGAAGTGGACGATGTGAAGCAGATTGTCAGCAATTGCGCGCTTATGATCGCTCCGCTGCTGTTCGGGACAGGCATCAAAACGAAAATCGTGGAGGCGATGTCCTGGGGCGTTCCGGTCGTGACCAATCAGATCGGCGTCGAAGGGATCAGCGCCAACCATAGTGAGGATTTGTTCATCTGCGATTCGGATGACGAAATCGTTCAGAACGTACTGCTTCTACTCAGCAACCCAGAGATTAACGAGAAAGTATCGCGCAATTCGGTACGCTATGTCGCAGGTCATTTCAGCAGCTCCGTCACACGCAAACATATGGAGCTGATCTTATCATAGCTCCGCTTGCGCCAAGAGCAGGTGCATTCATGGTTCTTCGAAATCTTATCATTATGCTGTTTCTCTTCTCCTTGGCGGTTTTAACCTACGATAGCTTGCCGTATTTTCACTTCTCGGTCTATCGTCCGGTCGCCATGTTTCCGATGTTCGCAGCGTCGTTTCTGCTGTTATTCTGCGATTTCCGGTTCAGGCCGGGAGACCTCTTCTTCATCGCATTCGTTATCTACAGCATCGGACATTCCTTGGTGGCCGCGATTGGCTATGAAGATGCGGGCAGCAGCCTGAAACATGTCATTACGCTGCTGTTTGGCCTATCGATGTACAGGGTGTCCGTCTATATTGCCGAAGAAACGAAAACGGATCCTGCCTTGAAGGGATGGATCGCCAAGAGCCTGTTAATCGGCTTTATCCCGCCGGTGGCTATCGGTTTCATTCAGCTCATGGATGCGCTAGTTATTCACAGCGGATTCTCCTTGCCTTTAACGGGGTTGTTCTCGGAGAAGGTGTATCGCGGACGTATTCAACTGCTGTCCGGAGAGCCGTCGTGGGGAGCCATTCATATGCTGAGCGGCGGCATTCTGATGTTTTACCTGTTCAAGCAGGGTTTCCGCAAACATTTGGTGCTGCTGATCGGAACGGCGGTGCTGCTGGTATTATCCTTCTCGGCTTATGCCTACAGCGTATTGCTGACCGCGCTGCTCATCTACGTGCTGATAACGAGCAAGAACCGGGGAAAAATGCTGCTTGTGCTTGCGGCATGCGTTCTTGTCGTAGGGGTAGGGGTTCCGTTCCTGTTAGAGGCTTTCCACGTCAGCGGCTACTTTACGGACCGGTTCCAGTTTGATTTCAATTCCCTGATCAAGACCGATAATTCGTTTTTCATCCGGGTTGTTTTCCCGGCTATCGGTTTCTTGGAATTCGCACACCACCCGCTCTTCGGCGTTGGGGGAGGATTTTATTACAGGGATTTTGCGGAACTATTGCTGAAGAATTTCAATGATGGTTTGGTGTTCAAAGAGGTACATGATCTCGTCTTCGACACTCCTGAGATGGCAACGTCACGGAATTTGTTGTCCAAAGTGTTCGCAGAGGAAGGCTTGATCGGGGCCGCGCTGTTCTTCGGCTTTATGATCTCCGCCTTGAGGAGCGCAGGTGCGAGTCCTTACGCTAAATTCGCTTTTGCGCTGTGCGTTTCGCTCGTCATGAACTTCGATTCCTATTCCTTTGTGAACTTTTGGCTGTTGATCGGGTTCATCCGAGGCGGTTTTTTCAATGAACAGCCGGCTGCCGTGGCAGTAGGAAGCGTGATGCAGCGCATGAAGGGAATGAAACGAATTGCATGAGAATCTTAATTGTGAATAGTTTATACACGCCGTACATCATTGGCGGCGCGGAAATATCGACGCAAATATTAGCGGAATCGCTGGTCTCCGCCGCTGAGGTTCATGTCTTGACGGTTGGCGGTCAGAAGCGAAGCGCCGGTGTGTACACAGAAGTGATCAACGGCGTCACCGTGCATCGTTTGCCATACAACAATCTGTACTGGATCGGGGAGCCTCAGGGACGCGGAACATTGATGAAGGCGGCACGCAGGATGATCGATCTCTACAATCCGGTGCAAATCAAGACGTTCCGCAGCCTCTTGTCAGCGATCAAACCGGATCTGGTGCACACCCAGAATTTATCCGGGTTTGGCTCGGGGATTTGGTCAGCTTGCGCCGAACAAGGCTTGCCAGTGGCGCATACGCTCCGGGACTATTCGCTCCTCTCGCCGGTCAGCTCTCCCATCAAGAACCAGGCGTTAGCGCGCATGTATCATTCGACTTCGCTTGGTTACAGCAAACGGGTATCGGCGGTCGTCGGGATTTCATCCCATATTCTAAAGCGTCATACGGATGCGGGACTGTTCCCTAATGCAGCAAAGCTGGTCATTCCGAACGCCGTGGACGGCGCTATCGAAGGCGGAGCGAAAGACTTTCATCGCGAGCCGCTGCGAATCGGTTATTTCGGGCGAATCGAAGCCGAGAAAGGCGTGCGCGAGCTGATCGACGCCATCCGTTTCCTGCCGCGCAAGATGGTAGAGCAAGTGATGATTTGCGGCGATGGGGGATTGAAGCAGCAGCTTCAGGAGTTGTGCAGCTCTGATGACCGGTTCGTGTTTACCGGCAAAGTTACACCGGAAGAAGCCCGCAGCCATATGGGCCGCGTCGATGTTACGTTTGTTCCTTCCATATGGGAAGAGCCTTTCGGACGGGTCATCATCGAGTCGTATCAGGTCGGAACCCCGGTGTACGCCTCGGCGGTCGGAGGAATTCCGGATGCGGTCTGGAATCCGGGCGAATTCCTCTTTGCTCCGGGGAGCGCGGAAGCGATCCAAGCCAAAATTATCGCGTTCCATGCCTTAAGGGGCGACGAGAGAAGAAGGATTGGAGAGCAGTGTCTGAAGCATTGCCGTAACTTTACGACGCAATCGCTGTTGGACAAACACCTCAATCTATATGAACAAATTCAATATGGCCAGCATGAATATGCGCTGGCAGGGGTGAACGGGAGATGAGCACCATGAGCAAGTCGACCGTTTACATGTGGCCCAAAGCGAGCCCGGATAATAAATACAGCGAACTGCTGACCAAATCGATTGAGCAGGCAGGATTGCATGTCGAGCATTATGACAAAGAAACGGTGCTGAAGCCGGGCAGCGGGGACATCGTCCACATGCATTGGCCGAGTAATTCCTATCAGCATGCATCCGGATTGGCATTGACCGTCCTGAAGTCGCTGTTCTTCGCGCTCCTGCTGCTCTATTACAGGATCAGAGGCGTTCGCTTGTTCTGGACCGTTCACAACATTTGGCCGCATTCAGGCAGAACACGCTGGGACTATATCATGCGCAAGTATATTTTGACCGTTTGCCACCGCGCTTTTGTCCTGAGCGAGTCGGTGAAGCAGGAAGTTTCCGGCGTGTTTGGGATATCGCCAAGAAAGCTTGTGGTGACGCCGCATGGCCATTATGTTGGCGCCTATCCGGGTACAGGAACGGATATCCGCCGGAAATTCGGCATCGCGCCGGACCGGTTCCTGTTCTTGTTCGTCGGTCGGATCAATCCGTACAAAGGGGTTGATCGACTCGTGGAGGCGTTCGCGTCACTGAATCTTGAGCATTGCAGTTTGTTAATCGCCGGAAGGGTCGATAAGGGGTACAGCCTGGATTTCATCGACGCCTACAACAGCGATGGAGCCATTAGCGTTTATCCGCAGTTTGTGGGTGATGATGAACTGGCCGACTATCTGCAAGCGGCCGATCGGGTCGTATTGCCGTACAACCAAATCACGACATCCGGGAGCGCGATTCTGGCTTTATCCCATCATAAGCCGGTTATAGCGCCGAATCTTGGCGCGCTCGGTGAGTATGTAACAGGCGAATGCGGCATTCTGTACGATCCGGAGGACCCTAACGGCTTGCGCAATGCGCTTCGAAAGTCATTGGACATGGATATGAAGCAAACGGAGAAGCAAATTGAGGCCAAGCTGCGAGAGCTCGATTGGAGCCGGATAGCCGGTAAAATGATCCCTATTTATAGCGGTACAAAGCTGCACGAGGTGAAAGCATGAAAGCAACGATAGCCATTTGTACACATAATCGGGCAGCAGATGTGAAGGAAGCGCTGCTCAGCCTGCTGCAGCAAAGCTACAAACAACCTTTCGAGGTCATCGTGATCGACAATCGATCCACCGATCATACCAAACAAACGGTACTGGACTTCCGGAATATGGTCGATATTCAGGTCCGCTACGTGTATGAGGAACGACTTGGTTTATCCGTCGCCCGGAATCGTGCGATCCGCGAGGCAAGAGGCGAGATCATTCTCTTCCTGGATGACGATGCGAAGGCATCGAAGGACTGGCTTGCCGGCATCATTGACTTGTTCGACGGGAATCCGCGAATCGGCTGTGTCGGCGGTAAAATCGAGCCCGCATGGGAAGGCAGCCCGCCAAGGTGGCTGTCCCGGGATAACCATTCCCTCTACAGCATTTTGGATTATTCGGATGACATTGTGGAGATGAAGGAGCCGGCGATTCCGTTCGGAGCCAATGTTGCTTTCCGCAAGTCGGTATTCGATACGATGAATGCCTTCCGCGAGGATCTCGGCAGAGTGGGAAGCAATTTGCTCTCCAGTGAAGAGGCTGAGCTGATTGCGCGTATTCGTACGCGGTATGCGGTCTACTACACGCCCCATGCTTCCGTGCTGCACAAGATTCCGCGAAGCCGGATCAGCCGGAAATGGCTGCTGCGGCGCATTTATTGGCAAGGGGTAAGCAGCGCGGTGTCCTCGAAGCAAAAAACGGGGATCATCATGAAATCGCTCGTGAAACTGCCGATCTTTCTCGTGCTGACGATCTTGTTCCTGTTCGATAAACGGCGGATATTCCGTAATGTCAGCAAGATCATTTATAACAACGGATTGATCAGCGGCGTGCTGCGAAGCTACCAGCTGAAGCGAATCTAACCTTTGAGGATGTTTTGAATCATGAATCAACTAGCTGCTACAAGGGCGGGAGCAGGCCGCAGCGTATTCCAAACGATCCTGCATACCAGCGTCGCCAATCTGCTCATTATGGTGTTAAGCACCTTAACCTCCATCGTGACCGCACGATTGTTCGGCGTCGAGGGGAAAGGGATGTTCTCGGCTATTCTGTTCTGGCCGACTTTGCTGGCAGGGCTTGTCTCATTCGGGCTACCTACCTCCCTTATTTACAACATGAAGATTCATGCGGGGAAAGCGGCGGAGTACATTCGAGCAGGATTCATGTTCCAGGTGCCGGTCAGTGTGCTTGTCGGCACGATTGCCTGGATCGGCCTGCCCGTCTGGCTCGGAAACTATCCGGATGACGTCATTCGGACAGCCCAGTGGTACACGATCTTGACACTGCCGATGCTGCTGGCTGTCAATCTGCTGACGGCACTCACGCAAAGCATGGATAAATTCGTGCTGTATAACGGACTGCGCTTATACGTTCCGCTTAGCAATCTGCTGGGACTGCTGGTTTTGTGGGCGATCGGCAAATTATCGCTGCACGGCGCCGCACTCATATTCTTCGGTACGAGCTTAATGGTCATCTTCTGGGCGCTGTACCGGCTGCGGCATGAATTATCGTTCAACTGGCTGCGCAGATTTTCGGACCGTATCGTGCTGGGGACGCTGTTTGGCTACGGTGGACGAGTATTCGGCGTAGAGCTGCTCGGCACGCTGTATTCACAGTGCGACAAGCTGATTATTTTAACGCTGCTAACACCGAGGGATTTCGGGCTCTATACGGTTGTTTATACGTTATCTCGTGTATTCAATGTCGTGCAGACGGCCATTTCGAACGTTATTTTTCCGAAGGTGACGGGGCTTAGTCAGGACAAAATCATCGCTTCCGTCGGCAGAGCCTTCCGGCTGTCCTTCCTGCTCATGACCATCGCGGTTATTCCGGGAATGCTCATCGGCCATTATTTGCTGGGCCTCTTGTACGGGGAGCAGTTTCTGGAAGCCGGCACGGCGTTCTACCTGCTGTCCCTCGAATGCATCATCGGCGGAGGTTCATGGATTCTCGCCTCTTCCTTCAACGCGATGGGACGCCCCGGATTGGTAGCGATGCGGCAAGCGATCGCGCTGGCCATCACGGTCGGGTTGTTTTTCATCCTTACACCGCTGTATGGCTTGAACGGCATCGCAATTGCTTTGCTGCTCGGCGCGGTTATCCGCATTCTGATTACGATCGCAGCGATGAGGATCGTGTTCAAGGTTCGCATTCTCGGCATTTTGTATGACAAAAGTGATCTGCGCTTTCTATACGAGCACCTCTCGCGAAGAATGCAAACTTAGGAAGGCGGCAACACCGGCATGAACATAAGCAACAGAAGCATCAAGGATTACTTCAAATTCGGGTATCGCGTATTGCTCGGTGCGTTCTTTCGGAGGCATGTCGATCAATGCGGGAAGCTGCTGCGGGTAGGCGGAAGCATGACGGTGTCGAAGGCCAAACGAGCCAAGCTCTTCATCGGCGACTACGTCATCCTGCACAAGCATGCCGGATTTTACTTGGATTCCAACGAGGCTGTCATTGAAATCGGCGACCATACGTTCATTAATCGTAGAACCGAAATCAGATGCAAGAAGCAGGTAACAATCGGCAGTCACTGCGCCATCTCGTGGGATGTCACCATTATGGATACGGACTATCACAGCATGGAGGGCAGCTTGGCGACCAAGCCGACAATCATCGGCAATCGTGTCTGGATCGGCAATAAGGCGATTATTCTGAAAGGGGTCACGATCGGGGAAGGCGCAGTTGTGGCTGCAGGGTCGGTTGTGTCGAGAGACGTGCCAGCCCACACGCTTGTCGCAGGCGTCCCCGCGAAGCCCATCAAGAAGAACGTGAAGTGGACCAAGTGACGGAGCTTGTTCAAAAAGCGCGGAGAGCACATCCCTGAACCCTGCAGCACTCCCTTTTTGAACAAGCCCGAGAGAGAGAGAGAAGAGACACGGAGGAGACGGATGAATGGAAAGCGTACAGTTTGCTCATCCGATGGATGAGCTCAAGGACCGGCTTCGGCAGATTTTGCAGGTGATTCCGCCGCATTCCAAGATCTATTACCTCGATTATCCGGTTCATGGTAATGGCGGAGATCTGTTGATCATGAAAGGCACTGAAGCGTTCTTCAAAGATAATCATATTCGCGTTATGGCGCGTTACAGCGTGCTTGATTTCCCAAGCGGCGTGAAGATTCCGCAGGATCATATTATCGTGCTGCATGGCGGCGGGAACTTCGGTGATCTGTATCCGGCTCACCAGAGGCTGCGCGAGCAAGTCGTTTCCGACTATCCCGGCCATCGGGTAGTCATGCTGCCGCAGACGATTTTCTACAAGAGCGAGGCGGAATTCAACCGGACGGCAAGTATCTTCAATCAGCATAAGGACTTGCATCTCTATGTTCGCGACACCTACTCGCAAGAGATGGCTGCCGTCAAATTCAAGACCTGCCATGTCTACCTGTCCCCGGATATGGCGCATCAATTATGGCCGATTCGGAGCCATACGAACCCGGATAAGGAATTGCTTTGTTTCCTTCGCATTGACATCGAGAAGACGGCGGAGCAGGAGCGGCTTGAAGCTTCAGGCCAAGGCGACTATCTGGATTGGGCGACGCTGTTCAGCGGATTTGAGCAGAAATCCATTCGCGCGATTTTCAAAATGTCCGCAGCAAGCAACGGCAAATTGCCTGTAAGCATGATCTGGGGCAAATACACCGACTATCTGGTGAACAAAGCCGTTAACCGGTTTAGTAAATACAAGAAAGTGCAGACCTCAAGGCTTCATGGACATATTCTGTCTTGTCTCATGGATAAGCCGAATATTCTGCTGGACAACTCCTACGGAAAGAATTCCAGCTACTATCGCACTTGGACGAATGGAATAACGTCAGCGAAACTATTGGCGCAGCAGACTAGCGCAGAGAGAGTTTGACTCTCGTCAAACTTATAGCAGAGAGAGTTTGACTCCGTCAAACTCCCTATTAAAGGAGGTATATCATGAAAGTCGTATTGCTTTCGGGAGGATCGGGGAAACGGCTGTGGCCGTTGTCGAATGACGCCCGGTCGAAACAGTTTTTGAAAATCTTGAAAAAAGACGATGACCGTTTGGAGTCCATGATACAACGAGTCTGGGGACAGATCGGTGAAGCCGATTTGCAGAATCATGCCTATGTCACGACGAGCAAACCTCAGGTAGAGATGATTCAAAGTCAGCTTGGGAATGAAATCAACTTGATCGTCGAGCCGGAGCGAAGAGACACATTTCCCGCGATCGCGCTTGCAGCCACCTATCTCTATTCGGTCGAAGGCGTGAGTCTTGACGAAGCGATTGTCGTCATGCCGGTAGATCCCTTCGTTGAGATCGGCTTCTTCGAGAAGCTGAAAGAGTTAGAGCAGGTGCTTGCCAGCTCCGATGCCGACTTAGCGCTGATGGGGGTTAAACCGACTTATCCATCTGAGAAATACGGGTATATCATTCCGAAGCAAAGCGGCGACGCTGCTCAAACGTTCATGGATGTTCAGAGCTTCCGCGAGAAACCTCGCGAAGAAGAGGCTGTAGAGATGATTCGTCAGGATGCGCTGTGGAATTGCGGTGTTTTCGCATTCAAATTGGATCTGATCATTAACATACTGATCGTGAACGGGCTGCCGATCCAGTACGAAGAAATGTTGAAGCAGTACAGCAAGCTGCCGAAGATCAGCTTCGACTACAAAGTGGTGGAGAAAGCGAATCGGATAGCTGCCATTCAATATGATGGGTCCTGGAAGGATCTTGGCACATGGAATACGTTGACGGAGGAAATCGAAACCTCTCTGATCGGCAAAGGCATTATTACGGCAGATTCAATTAATACCCATGTCATTAACGAGCTGGAAGTTCCGATTACACTGCTCGGCTTGTCCGATGTCATTGTTGCGGCGAGTCCGGACGGCATTCTTGTTGCAGACAAAGCTTCAAGTCCGCAGATCAAGGATGTCATGAAACACTCGGAGCAGCGCCCAATGTACGAAGAGCGGCGCTGGGGACGCTATCGGGTGCTCGATTATGTGACTTATCCGGATGGCCGGGAAGTGCTGACCAAGCGGATCTTCATTTCCGAGGGAAGCAATCTGAGCTACCAATACCATAGTCTTCGGGACGAGGTATGGACGGTGGTTGCCGGACATGGGGAAATGGTGCTTAACGGCAAGCGATTCTCCATCACTACCGGGGACGTCCTCCTGATTCCGAAGGAAAACAGACATAGCCTGCGTGCGCTGGCGGATATCGAAATCATCGAAATCCAAACCGGTTCGCAGCTGATTGAAGAGGACATTGTAAGGCTTGAACATGATTGGAACGAAATTATGCAGCTCTGTACGAAATAACGAAGCGAATGCTTACGCTGCTGCGTTTTCTCCGAAAATTCGAAGGAGTTGTTGAAGATGAACATCACGGTTATCGGTGCTGGTTATGTCGGGCTTGTATCGGGGGTTTGTTATGCGGAGCTTGGCAATCAAGTGATCTGCGTAGACAAGGATCAAGCCAAGCTCGATATTTTGCGAAACGGAGCTATCCCTATTTACGAACCGAACCTGCAGGAACTTTCGCTTAAAAATATGGCTGCCGGGAAGCTGAGCTATACGTCCGATCTGCATCGCGCGGTTCAGCTGTCGGATATTGTGATTATCGCGGTCGGGACGCCTTCCTTGGCAAACGGCGAAGCGGATTTGTCTTACATCGATCAGGCTGCCGACGAAATTGCGGAAGCGATGAACGGATATAAGATCATCGCCGTGAAGAGTACGGTGCCCGTCGGCACGAACGAACGCGTGCGAGATCGGATTCGCCGCCTGACGAGCGAAAGGTTCGACAGCATCTCGCTGCCGGAGTTCTTGAGAGAGGGTTCGGCCGTCCAGGATACGCTTCATCCGGACCGGATCGTCATTGGTGCCGACAGTCAGAGTGCCGCAGACACGATGGCCAAGCTGCATGCGCCGCTGACGGATCAAATCGTGATGACGGACATTCGCAGCAGCGAGATGCTCAAGTATGCCTCCAATGCTTTTCTCGCTACGAAAATTTCGTTCATTAACGAGATTGCGAACATCTGCGAGAAGGTAGGCGCAGACGTGACCCAGGTCGCCCAAGGAATGGGATACGACAACCGGATCGGCCATTCGTTTCTGAAAGCGGGCATTGGCTATGGAGGCTCGTGTTTCCCGAAGGATACTAGGGCTCTCATCCAAATTGCCGGCCATGTCGATTACGAATTCAAATTGCTTCGTGCGGTAGTTGAGGTCAATCAGGATCAGCGGTTCAAAATGATCCGTAAACTTGAAACGATATTCGACGGCAACCTCCAAGGCAAGACGATCGCCATCTGGGGACTATCCTTTAAACCCAATACCGACGACGTGAGGGAATCTCCGGCACTCGAGATTGTTCAGCATCTGGTGAACAGCGGGGCTGTGGTGAAGGTTTACGATCCCATCGCAATTCCGAACTTCCGCCGTATGTACGGCGAGGACGGCGTGGTTTGGTGCGAAGGAGCATTGGAAGCGGCAGCCGATGCAGATGCGCTCTGCCTGTTGACGGAATGGGACGAATTCATTCACGTGGATCTGAATCAGCTGCAAACAGTACTGCGAAAGCCTATTTTGATTGACGGCCGCAACGTGTTCAAAGAAGAGGATTTGGCGGGTACGGCGTTCATTTACTATTCCATCGGCCGCCCCAGCTTGAATCAAGGCGTCAAGGAGGAAGTGTTGGCTTTACATTACTAAAGGATGATGAGGGCCTTTATTGTGAGAAAAAATGCTTCATTGCTGTTGTTATATGGGCTGCTCGGCTGCTTGATACCGTTATCCGCTACGGGAGATGCCGCTCCGCTTTCCTACTATGAGATTGAAATCGACCATCTGCGAGATTGGAAGCAGGTCTACAAGCATTCCGATACGCTCTTTCTGACGAAGGCTCCGAGTGAAACCTCGGATCCGACCCGAGTGAAACGCAGCGGCGTTTCAGGTGAGAACATGGTGTACAAGGCGGAAGGTTATCTCCGGTCCTTCGCGGTTTACGCATACTATCAGCCGAACGGGAGCAAGACCTATGACCATCCGGCATTCTACATTTCCAAAGATGGCGTGACCTATATCAAGGTCATACCGGACATGCACGAAGTAGACAGCGGAGCGGTAAACATCGTGTACGAATCGAGAAAGTTCCCGGCAGGCACGAAGTTTCTCAAAGTCGTCTACCAGGGTACCAGTATCGCAAGATCGCCTGCCATCGGGAAGGTTGTACTGAACGGACCTTCCAGCGCAGACACCAGCGTGCCTTCGGGTACAGTGCCTTACGGGCGAATGGTTATGCTGAACCAGGGCGAGAAGGGTGAAACCATCTATTACACAACCGATGGCAGCGACCCCAGAACATCGCTGACTCGCATGCATTACAGCTCGCCAATTGCAGTCGTTCAAAATTTGCTGCTTCAAATAACAGCTGTGGGCCATTCCAGTTCGGGCCAGTCGGCAGCAACAGGCGTATCGACTTATCGATATGTGCCTGCTCCTCAGTTGGCGCCGCCGGTTGGGTTAATCGATCCGCTTGATAATTTCAAGCTGCTCGCCCATCGCGCCAATCTGTATGTAGCCAGTAACCAGCCGGGCTACTTCGATAACGACAAAGGCCGGCTCGCGCGTACGACCAGCGCCCCCGGCAGCATGGTGTACCATACGGGTTACGACATCCAATCGTTTACGGTCTACAGCAGCTTTTTTACCGGAAATCCGATGGAGGAGCATCGATTGTTTGTCTCGTCGGACGGAAAAGACTACAAGCAAATTCCCGTGACGATCAACCCTGTCGGCTATCCGACGGGAAACTGGCAGCAATACGCGTATGAAGCTTCAGGATTGCCCGAACATTCGAGGTATTTGAAAATCGTGCTGCTCGGTTCTAAAGCCTGGTCGCCTCAAGTTTCGAAGGTCGTCATTAATCAGAACACGGCTTCCGTGAAGCTGGCCACCTCCCGAAGCGAGTCTTCGGTGAAGACCGAATTGACCTCGATTACGAAAGGCGCGCGCATTTACTATCGATTAAACAAAGGGCCGGATTTCGTGTATTATTCGAAGCCGCTCCAGCTTCAAGGGTATAACGTACTTGAAACGTACGCGGTGAAAGACGGCTGGCTGCCAAGTCCGATTCGCAAGTTTACGGTGAACGCGAGCAGCGAGATCCTTGTCGATCGCTTCGGTCAAATGAAGGATGCGAATTTCACGGGTAAAGTGACCGATGAGAAGGAGCTGGCAGCGGATGCGGCGGCAGATGCTGCTTACTACGGCAGCCTGAAGCCGCCGGGAGGCCGCGATCCATACGGCGGACTTGCCGGCAGCGCGAAGAAATACAATTTGGCTGCCAAGGGTTACTTCGCGATCCAGCGAATGGGTGAACGCAAAGTGATGACGACGCCGGATGGAAATCTCTATTTCAGCTTAGCCGTGAATGGCGTGACGGCCAATGAAACCTACACCCGGATCGCCGGTCGGGAGCAGAAATTCGAATCCGTTCTCCCGAATCAAGGCATTAACAAAAACGCTTATATCGGCAAGGATAACTATTCGTTCTATGTGGCGAATGTTTTCCGGAAGAAAGGCGTGTTCCCAACCGAGCATGCGATCTACTCGGAAGCGGTAACCCGGCTTCCGAAATGGGGCTTTAACGGCGTAGGCAATTATTCGACCGAGAAATACGGCGAGGATGGCAAGCTTCCGTACGTGAGAATGCTTCCGCTTAACGGAATGGCATGGGCTCGAATCAATGGACTCTCGTTATTCGATATCTTTGCTCCGAATGCCGCAGAGCAGATCGATAAAGCATTCAAGAATGCGCTCACGCCAAACAAAAACGATAAGAATCTGATCGGTTATTTCATCGATAACGAATACGACTTTCATAAATTTTATACGAATGTGCCCAAGCTCAAAGCGAGCTCGGCTGCCATGAAAGGGAAATTGGTCCAGAGGCTGAAGGATAAATATCAAACCATCAGCTCCTTCAACGCCAATTGGAAGACGACATTCAAATCGTTCGACGAGATGAAGGAGGCGGAGCTGCCTGTTTCAACCTCCCAATCATGGCGCGATATGGAAGGCTTCTTCGACTACTATCTGGATACGTTCTTCGGAACGGTATCTCGTGCATATCGGAAATACGATCCGAACCATCTCCTTCTTGGAGATCGATGGATTACGACAACGTTCCATAATGAGAAAATCAGCAGCGCGCTTGCCAAAGCGGAAGGGAAATACGTGGATGTCATCAGCATCAACTATTACACCTATAAGCTCGAACCCGATCTGTTGAAGAAGATTTACGATCTATCCGGCGGCAAACCGATTCTGTTCAGCGAATTCGGTTACGGGACAAGCGAGCAGGGGCTTGCGCCTCTCCTTCCGAACTCGGCAGTGAACCAGTTCCAACGGGGAATGCGCTATCGCAATTACGTGGAAGGTGCGGTCACGCTGCCTTATGTAGTCGGTGCACACGTGTTCAATTACGTGGATCAAGCAGGGCTTGGCAGGTACTGGCAGGGCGTAGGAGGCGAGCATTACAACTCCGGTCTGGTCAATGTTGCGGATCGCCCTTACAAGGACTATCTGAAAGCGATCATGGATACGAACTATGACATCTATAAGGTCATGCTCGGGGAGCGCGCGAAATTTTATTATGATTTCAATAAAGGCTAAGCCGATTGCTTCGCAATCCTTGCCTTGAAGGAGGTACACGTTGGTCGATTCGAGCGGCAACAACCTTGTTTTTCTACTTTGTACGCCGAGGAGCGGAAGCTCTCTGGCCACGGTTATGCTCCAAAATCACAGTAAATTGTTCGCCACCCAGGAAATGTGGTTCCTGATGAGCTTGTATGATCTGCAATCGCCGCAGCGCCGCGCTTATGGCGGGACAGGCATCCTTAATCAGTTCTATAACGGCGTTCTGCCTCAACACAGCTATGAGCAGGCTTGCCGAGCTTTTGCCCTCCAGGTCTACAACGGCTTAATGCAAAGCAGCGCCGGAGCGGAGATGGTGATCGACAAGTCGCCCAGGTATTATTATCTGCTGGAGTTTCTGGATGCTCTGTTTCCGCACTCCCGTCGGATCTGGCTTATTCGCAACCCGTTCGCGGTACTCTCTTCCCATAAGAAGGTGAACGGACAGCGGGGAACAAGCTTCAATCTGAGGGAGGACATGCGAAATGGAACCTTCGATATGAAGGTTGCCGATCTGACGATCGGGTTGTTCCGCTATTTCCGCTACTTCGCTCAAGCTAATCCCTACACGCACCGTTTGTCCTACGAGAAGCTGGTGGCGAGCCCGAGAGAGCAGATGATCGAGGTGTGCCGATTTCTGGGCGTTGCCTATGAAGAAGGGCTGGAGCTTTACGGGAACTTTAGAAATACCGCCAAGTCTGACTTGTATTTCAGCATGGGGGTAGGGGATCCGTTTGTTTCGAATCATTCGGAGGCGAATCAGGATTCCATCGCGATCTGGAAAGACGTGCTCGACAAGCAGGAGATCGAAATGTACGGCCGAGTGCTTGGCGCTCAACTCTTTCATGATCTGGGGTACAGCGAGGAGCTGGCTGAAGCGGAGAAGCTCACGGGCGTACGCTTCGAACTTGAACCGGATACGGAGCTAATGGATCTGTACACCAAGCAACTGGCGGATGCGACAGGCTGCAGGTGGGAAGCCGATTACGAGATGCGAACGGATTCGGGTACATCAGGAAATGTTGTGCTGCCTGAACGGTACCATGATGATAAATGGCTGCATCCGGAGGAGCTTCAATTGCAGATGACCGTGCGCATGCTTGAGAAACGTCTGGAGAACAGTGCCAAAGAGCGCAGGCAGCTGAAACTGCAGCTCGACACCATGAAGCGCAAAGCCAATCGGCTGAAAATGCTGATTCCCTTCGGCAATCGACTGTCCCAGCTGGCTTCGACCTACTTCAATAACGGCAGGCTGAACAAATGAGCGCGATTGTCGGCATTTATCAGCATACCGGGCATCCGGTCAGCAGCAGGGACAGCAGCGGAATGATGGAAGCCATGGAGAGGTACGATGCCGATGATGCCCAAACGTGGACGAACGGCGCGGTCTTCCTCGGCTGCCGGGCCAAGTGGATCACTCCCGAGTCGGTAGGCGAGCGAATGCCTTATTACGACGCCGAACGCAAGCTTGGCATCGTTGCCGATGCCATCCTTGACAATCGCCGGGAATTGTTCGAGCTGCTGCAGGTTTATCCCGCTCATCGCGGCAAAATTACGGACAGCGAGCTTATTCTGCTGGCCTATCGCAAATGGGGGCGCCATGCTCCGGAATATCTGATCGGCGATTTCGCATTCGTGATCTGGGATAAAGCGAAGCAGGAGCTGTTCGGTGCCAGAGATTTGCTGGGGCATCGCTCGCTGTACTATGTTCAAGGCCGCGATCGGTTTGCTTTCGGTACGACGCTTGCTCCGTTATTCGCCTTACCGGATGTTGTCAAAGCGCTTCATGAACCTTGGCTTGCGGAGTTTATGGCCATTCCGGAAATGTTCGAGTCGACGGACGTCACCTCCACGCCTTACCGGAACATTCATCAGCTGCCGCCTGCTCATACGATTACGGTCGCGGATGGACGCGTTTCGCTCAGTAGGTACGGTTCCTTGGAACCGAGGTCGATGCTTCGGCTCTCCTCGAATCAAGACTATGAAGAGGCATTCCGGGAGGTATTCGATGAAGCGGTGAGGTCAAGGCTGCGCACGCATCGTCAAGTGGCGGTAACGTTAAGCGGCGGACTGGACTCCGGCTCCGTCGCCAGCTTCGCCGCACGTGCACTGCGTGAGGAAGGGAAGTCCTTGCATGCGTACAGCTACATTCCGACCGGCGATTTCACCGATTGGACGCCCAGCAGCACAGCAGCCGACGAAAGCCGGTTCATTGATGCAACGGTCCGGCATGTCGGCAACATTTCGCACCAAGCGATGGATTTCGAAGGGATCAGCCCTTTATCCGAAGTAGACGAGTGGCTGGACATGCTCGAGATGCCTTATAAATTCTTCGAGAATTCCTACTGGTTGAAAGGGATACACGAGCGAGCAGGCGGACAAGGTGCAGGAGTGCTGCTCACCGGGGCAAGAGGAAACTTTACCGTGTCGTGGGGGCCGGCGCTCTATTATTACGCTACGCTGCTCCGAAAACTGAAATGGCTGGCATTCTTGCGGGAGCTTCAGCTGTACAGCGTTAATAAAGGGATAAGCAGATCGCGCTTATTATCCGTGATCGGCAAGCAGGCATTCCCGATTCTGGCTAAACGTTCGCAGCAGGCGAGCGAACCGGAAGCTATTCCGACGATGCTGATTCATCCCGATTTTGCGAGGCGAACGGATGTGTTCGCCAAGCTGCAGGAGCATCGAATCGGCGTGAACGGCTCTACCATCAGCGATCCGCTGGAGCTGCGCAAGGAGAAGATGCAAGATCTTGCTGTCGGGAACAAGAACGGCGCATCGGCAACGAAATTGTCCTTGCGTTACGGCGCATGGGAACGCGATCCCACCTGCGATCCCAGAGTCGTGCGGTTCTGCTTCTCGGTCCCGGTGGAACAGTATGTGCAGGGCGGCTTGGATCGTGCGCTTATCCGGAGGGCGACAAAGCATTATTTGCCCGACGAGGTAAGGCTGAACCAGCGCATTCGCGGCATTCAAGGAGCGGATTGGGTGCACCGCATCGCGCCATCCTGGAAGCCGTTGACCGATGAACTGAGGCAGCTGTGCACCGATCCTGCAGCATCCCAGTACTTGCACGTCAACCGTATCCGGGACGCCGTCTCTCGGCTTGGCGATACGCCTCGCCCGGAGCACGCTTTCCATCCGGAGATGCGAATGCTCATGCGCAGCCTGATCATCTACCGGTTCTTAAAACGATTTTAAAAGATTTTAGAGAAATGATAAGGAACGTAAGGGTGAAAGGGATTGTGCCGGAGAGTTTACGTGCCTCCTTTAAACTTGTATTGTTACCGACTAATCTAATCCAAAGAGAATACAAGCTTAACAGCGGCCGCAGGCACATCCCTGAACCCGGAGCTCTTCCTTATAACTTTCTTTAAAAATAGTATAAAACTCGTTAACTCCATTGAGAGGGGGTGAAAAACCATGACGAACAAAAAAGAATGGCAAGTTCCGACTGTTGAAATGCTTGACGTGAGCGAAACGATGTATGGAAAAGGGATGTCGAATATTGACTTTGTAACAACTGACGATATGGACATCTATAACCCGAGCTAGTTCGGTCCAAGCGCCCTTATACAATCCGCGCAAGTGGATTGTATAAGGGATTTATTATTATTGCCCTGAAAGGAGTGATTGATCTGATATCTGCCAGTGAACACACGGTATATAAGGCTTTCAACATGCGGATATCGAGTTCAATCCCGCTGCCTGAATTACCTGTGTCCGGTCCCATGAAGGAAAAGGAGCACCCCGATGTTTTCATTGAATCGGCTAGCCCAGACAAGTTGTGGGAAGAGCTTGAGCTTGGCGGCAGCAACTTTTTGTACAAAGACGGCCGATTCCTGTTCCTCATTCCGGAGACAGCTATTTATTGCATAGAAGACGCATATCGAATTACAGTCGCTCCGCTTACCGGCGCAGATCCAGAGAAGGTGCGTGTGTATTTGCTCGGTACCTGCATGGGCGCGCTGCTAATGATCCGCAATGTGCTGCCTTTGCACGGAAGCGCCATTATGATAGGCGGCAAAGCCTACGCGTTTCTTGGCGATTCGGGAGCCGGCAAATCAACGCTTGCCGCCACGCTGGTAAGCAAAGGGTATGAGCTGATAAGCGACGATGTCATCCCGGTTTCCTTTGCGGGTGAAGGAGGAAGGCTTGTCGTTATGCCGTCTTATCCGCAGCAGAAGCTGTGGCAGGAAAGCATCGATCAGCTGGGTTTGGCATCCGGGCACTATCAATCGGTTTATCGGGAAACGACGAAATTTGCCGTACCGGTACTTTCAAGATTTTGCAACGAGCCCGTCCCGCTTGCCGGACTGTTTGAATTGGTAAAGTCGGAATCTGAGCCAGCGGTTTCGATCAGGCGGTTGTCCAATCTGGATCGACTGCGCATCGTGCTGATGCATACGTACCGAAATATGCTGATCCCGCGTCTGGGATTGGAGCAATGGCATTTCAAGATAGCTTCCGGCGTGGCCGATCAGGTAAACGTACATCAGCTCATTCGGCCAACAAACGGATTTACGGCGCAAGACCTCGCAGCTGAGATTATTCGTACCATTGACAAAGGAGGCGTATAAACGTGACGAACGTGAACTTGGCGGAACAACAGATTATCCAATCGCCTGGCAGTATTGTGAGTGACATGAACGGGGAGAAAGTGATGTTCAGCATCGATAGCGGAAAATATTACAATCTCGGCATGATTGGCGGCCGAATTTGGGAGCTCCTTACTTCACCGATTACGGCTAGCCAATTGGTAGACAAGCTCCTATTGGAATATAACGTTACACGTGCTGCCTGTGAGGAACAAGTCGAGGCTTTCCTTCGGAAAATGCATCAGGAATCGCTAATCGAGGTTCGGAACCTTGAAGCGCATCGTTAGGAAGTTTCTCGCTCTGCCTGCGGAGAAGAAACGGGTCATGCTCGAGGCGTTCATTTACTTAGGCTGGGCACGAGTATTGAAGACCTTACCGTTCTCCCGGATCGCGCCATCCTTGGGCGGGCGGATGTCCGAAACCCCGCTGGCGAATGATCCGTCGAACGAAATGCCGATCCGACAAATTGCGCAAGCGATTCGGGTGGTGAGCCGTCATACCATCTGGGAAAGCCAGTGTATGGTCAGAGCGATCGCAGCCAAGAAAATGCTGAAACGGCGCCAGATCGAAAGCACGCTCTACCTGGGTACGGCGAGGGATGATCAGGGGAACATGATCGCGCATGCTTGGCTGCGCAGCGGGCCATTCTATGTGACCGGAGCCGAGGAGATGAAAATGTTCACGATGGTGGCCGCATTCGGATCGGACAAAACGCAAGGAAAGGAATGAAAGTGTCCCGTTATGGAGAACAATCGCACCCTGGATCTAAGCGCTTTTCCTGAAGAATTAAACATCATGCTGGCGTTCATGCAGATGAATGCCGATCAGGCGCAGCAATGGGGCAAGCCATCGATGCCTGTCATCGATTGGAATCAACTTCTGAAGCTGATCCGACATCATCGCGTCTATCCGCAGCTGTATTCGAAGCTGAAGAACAACAATTCGATTCCTGCCGACTTCTCCCAAGCCCTTCATCGGGATTACGGCATGAATACGCTTCAGATGCTCCGTTTAAGCGCTGAAATGGGCCTTCTGTGCAGCTCATTTCAGGACAAAGCGATTCCTTCATTGGTTCTTAAAGGACCGGTGCTCGCCGATCTGCTATATGGTGATGTTTCGCTTCGAACGTCCAAGGATTTAGACATTCTGGTCCCAATGGACGGTGTGGAAAAGGCAGAAGAGATGTTGACCGAGCTTGGTTATGAGAGCGATAGTCATGCTCCGCGGTTATTCAATTGGAAGTGGAAGATGCATCATATCTCCTATACGCACCCGCAAACGAGGATTCAGGTGGAGCTTCATTGGCGTCTCAATTCCGACATGGGCAAAGAACCTTCATTCGAGGAGCTCTGGGAACGGAGAAGACGCAGTACGCTTATGAGAAATGAGATTATTTATATGCTGGGAAGCGAAGATCTCTTCATGTATTTGGTCTCGCACGGCGCCCGTCACGGCTGGTTCAGGCTCCGCTGGCTGGCGGATATTGATCGCTTAGTACGCCAAGGCGTAAACTTTGAAACGCTTATCTCGCTTATGCGACGCTATGAATGCCTTCAGCTTGGAGGACAGGCTCTAATTCTTGCTTCCACACTGCTTGGCACGCCGATACCAGGCTCCGCCAAACCGATGATCACCAGCAGCCACCATCGCGAGTTGGCTCAGCGTTCGCTCTATTTCATCCGGGATATCGTCGCTTTCTCGCCTGTGCCGAGCTCCCAAGAATTAGGCAAGACCTATAAACGTTACTTGTTTGCATTGAAAACGACCCGGCAAAAGTCGGTTTATATAGTTGGCCAATTATATCCCAGCTTCAGGGATACGGAGGCGATGCCGCTTCCGAAACAATTGCATTTTCTATACTTTCCCTTAAGGCCGTTCGTCTGGTTATGGCGGCAAATGAGGCAGGAAGCTTAAAGGGATCCTTCCTATTCAAGCAGGACATGACTGCACGTAGAAGAAAGACAAGCACCTCGGAGGCAAACATGAGTGCAATTGCAGGTATTCTTTGTTACAACGAAGAGACTGTATCGATAGAGGATAGCAAGAAACTTATGCAAGCTTTGCAAAAATATCCGGCCGATGATGTGCAAACCTGGCATGGAGGGTCCGTATTTCTGGGATGCCATGCCCAGTGGATCACGCCGGAATCGGTTCATGAACGTCTGCCGTTCTATGATGAGCTTCATAAACTGGCCATTACCGCCGATGCGATCATCGACAACCGGGATGAATTGTTTAACCGGCTGCAAATTGCTTATTCCCGGCGGAAAGGGATGACGGACAGCGAGCTTATTTTGTCGGCGTACCTGAAGTGGGGGAAGGAAGTCCCGCGCTATTTGATCGGCGATTTCGCTTTTGTCATCTGGGACGAGAAGAAGCGCCTTATTTTCGGAGCACGCGACTTATTGGGAAACCGCACGCTCTACTACCATCGTCAAGAGCGGCAGTTTGCCTTTTGCACGGCGGTCAATCCGTTATTCGAGATCACCGGCGCCGAGAAGGAGCTTAATGAGTCATGGTTTGCCGAGTTTTTGGCCATTCCCATTATTCTCGATTCCGTCGACGTGAACGGGTCGGTCTACCATAATATCGAACAAATTCCTCCGGCACATAGCTTTACGGCCCGGGATGGCAAAATGACGCTGGAGCAGTACGAGACGCTGGAAGCGCCCCGGGATCAGCTTCGGCTGAAATCAAACGGCGAATACGAGGAAGCGTTTCGCGATGTTTTTCAGAAGGCTGTAACATCGAAGCTTCGGACATTCCGTTCGGTCGGCGCAAGCTTAAGCGGTGGATTGGATTCAGGCGCAGTCATCAGCTTTGCCGCTGACCCTCTGCGTAAGGAAGGGAAATCATTGCATACATACAGTTTCGTTCCTTCGCCTGATTTCGTGGATTGGACCTCGAGAAGCATGATGGCCGACGAAAGTCCGCACATTGGAGCCACGGTACGTCACGTAGGGAATATATCGCACAACGGCTTGGATTTTTCGGACAGGAACTCGTTCGGGGAAATCGACGACTTGGTCGGGCTTCTGGAAGCTCCATATAAGTTCTTCGAGAATTCGTTCTGGATCAAAGGGATTCTTGAAAAAGCACGGCAAGATGGGGTCGGCGTGCTGCTTACAGGAGCGCGAGGAAATTATACCGTTTCTTGGGGACCGGCCATGGACTACTACGCCAAGCTTTTAAGGAAGCTGCGCTTGTTCCATTTTTACCGCGAGCTAAAGCACTACGGGAGACAGATGAATATAGGAAGATCCCGGCTGCTGCCTATTATCGCTAAACAAGCCTTTCCATTTGCGACCAGATCTTATTACGCCAAGGAACCGAAGAACGAAATTCCGAATCTCATCCATCCGGATTTGGCCGCAAGAACAAATGTCTTTGAAAAGCTTAAACACCATGACGTCGGTTTAGGCGGGGCTGCATTCGATGAATTCGAAGCACGAGACTATCAATTCAGCAATTTGGCAACCTCAAACCATCAAGGCACATCTGTAACCAAGTTTTCCCTGCGGTATGGCGTTTGGGAAAGGGACCCGACCTCCGATCCGAGAGTGGTACGCTTCTGCATGTCCGTGCCGATCGAGCAGTATGTACAAAACGGGATGGACCGATCACTCATCCGGAGGGCAACCGAATCGTATTTGCCCGATGAAGTACGATTAAACCAACGCATTCACGGCGTTCAAGGAGCGGATTGGGTCCATCGCATGATTCCGATATGGGGGTTTTTCAACGAAGAGCTTTGGAAGCTTTGCCGGGATCCCATGGCCTCTCATTATTTGAACGTAGATCAAATCAAGGCATCGCTTGAGAAAATCGGCCATGCTCCAAAGCCGAAGCATGCATACGATCCGGATGCGAGATTATTAATGCGTGCCTTGATAGCTTACCGGTTCTTGAAGCAATTTACGTGATTGATTCCACTTGAAGGGAGGTGATACATATGGAAAAGCAAACAAGGAAAGAATGGCAGCAACCAACGGTGGAAGTTCTCGACGTAAACATGACGATGGGTGGACCGAATGGTGTATTCCCGGACAAGAACGGCAAGGGTTCCAACAAAGGGCACGCTTTTGAATCCTAAATGCACCTGATACGCGGCAAACCAATTGGCCCTTATACGAAGAAAACGTATAAGGGCCTCTTCAAGTTTCATTTACAGCTACTCTACTGAATTGAGGTGAGGAAGATGAACCCTGCTGTCAAACGAACGATTTATCGAGCATTTGGGCTGACGATGGCAAGCGAAATCGCCTTGCCGGAGCTTCTTCGGGAAGCGGAACAAACATGTGAAGCGGATGTTTATATCGACAAGGATGACTTGTATCAAGCCTGGAACGAGAGCAGCGGCAGTGGCAGCGACGATTATTGTGCTCTTGAAGGCGATGATTTTATGCTGAACATAGAAGGCACGGCCATTTACAGAGTCCGGGGAGGGAACCGGATCACTGTTTCTCCGACAATCGGAGCGGACGATGCCGTTGTTCGGCTATACTTGCTCGGAACCTGCATGGGTGTGCTGCTGTTCCAGCGTAAGATGTTGCCTTTACATGGAAGCGCCGTTGTCATTAACGGCAAGGCTTATGCGTTCGTCGGCGATTCCGGCGCGGGCAAATCCACCCTTGCTGCCGCCTTTCTCAAACGTGGCTATCCGCTTCTGACCGACGACGTGATTGCCGTAACGTTGAACCGCGACCGGGTCCCAGTCGTCATTCCCTCTTACCCGCAGCAGAAGCTTTGGCAGGAGAGCATCGACAAGCTTGGGATGCAGTCGGATCGTTATGTTCCGCTGTACGAGACCAAATATGCGATACCCGCAGCGTCAATGTTTTGCGAGGAGCCGGTCCCTCTGGCAGGTATCTTCGAACTCGTAAAGACGGACGGATGTGGCACGGAACTTCGCCATCTCCAAGGGCTTGAGAGACTTCCTACCATCCGATTTCATACCTACCGCCATTTTCTGATTCCTCAGCTTGGCTTGGATCAGTGGCATTTCTCTGCCTCCGTCTCGATCGTCAATCACATTAACATGTACCAATTATGCAGGCCGGCCGAGAGATTTACCGCCTACGATTTAGTAAGCCGAATCCTGAATACGGTTGAAGAAGGAATACGGATTTCGCACGGATAGGGGGAAAAGAAAAATGGAGCATCTGCTGCTATATATCAAAAAAATGCATCATTTTGCCGGTAAGAAGCTCACTGTCAATCTGATCGGCATGGTAGTGATCAGCTTCCTCGAGGGGATTGGCATTTTTCTGTTGATTCCGGTGCTTGGTTTGATAGGGGTTTTGGACCTCCATACGGATGGTATTCCGTTTGTGGCTGACTTGGTAAGCCCATTGAAGACCATACCGGACGGAATGAGACTGCTTGTTGTTCTAGGGGGGTTCATTCTATTAATTGCAGGTCAGGCTTATTTGCAGCGTAAGCAAACGCATTTGAACCTGGATATTCAGCATGGGTTCATAAGGTACCTTCGAATGGAAATGTATCAGGGCTTGCTGCAGGCCAAGTGGGCGTTCTATCTGCAAAGAAGAAGATCGGATTTCTATAACATCATGACGAATGAGCTTTCGCGCGTCAGTCAAGGCGCCTATCTCGCGATGCGGTTAATGACCACTATTTTGTTTACCGCGGTACAAATCGGCTTTGCGCTGTGGTTGTCGGCACAACTGACGATTATGGTCTTGATCTGCGGTTTAGCGCTTGCCGTGTATGCAAGCCGATTCATTAAACGGTCCAAAAGCATCGGGGATGAAACCTCCGAGCTTGCTCAGCATTATATGGGCGGGATGACCGATCATTTTAACGGGATGAAAGACATTAAGAGCAATCGTTCAGAAGCGCAGCATTTAACTTGGTTTCGCGCGCTTTGCGGCAAAATGGAGTATAACCTCGTTCACTTTGGGAAAACGCAGGCAACCTCCCAGTACATTTATAAAGTGGCGTCCGTCATTATCATTACGCTATTTGTTTACGTATCTCTGGAAGTATTCCATGTACAGGCTGAGAAGCTCATGCTGATCATCATCATATTCACCCGTCTTTGGCCGAAGTTTTCGACCTTGCAGTCTAATTGGGAACAAATTGCCCAAACGCTTCCCGCTTTCAAGAATCTTGCGGATCTTCAGAAGGATTGCGAATTGGCAAAGGAATTGGAAGTGCATGACAATCCGGCGGACGGAGATCCGGTAAGCATGGAGCAAGGAATCGAATGCCGAGGAATCACTTATCGTTACAATGGAAGCCAATCCTCCTATGCCCTTAAGAATATCAATCTGTCCATTCCGGTGAATCGGATGACAGCTATCGTTGGAAAATCCGGTGCCGGGAAAAGCACCTTAATCGATATCATCATTGGACTCATTCAACCGGATGAAGGAGAGGTTCTTGTCGACGGACGCAATCTGGCCGGCGACGACAGCTTCTCGCTGAGGAGATCCGTCAGTTATGTCTCGCAGGATCCATTCTTGTTCCATGCAAGCATCAGAGAGAATCTGTTGATTGCCGCCCCGGAAGCAACGGAAGCCCAAATGTGGGAGGCGCTGCAGTTCTCCGCTTCGGATGAATTTGTTCGAAATCTGCCGCAGGGATTGGATACCATTCTTGGTGACCGTGGGGTTAGGCTTTCGGGAGGGGAAAGACAGCGGATTGTTCTGGCTCGGGCGGTATTGCGAAAGCCGGGTATTTTGATCCTCGATGAAGCAACCAGTGCCTTGGACAGCGAAAATGAAGCCAAAATTCAAGGCGCGCTTGACCGATTAAGAGGAAGAATGACCATTATTGTCATCGCGCACCGACTGTCGACCATACGCAGCGCGGATCAAGTCGTTGTATTGGAGAAAGGCGAAGTGATTCAACGAGGCGGCTACCAGCAGCTTTCTGCGGACATGAAAGGCACGTTTAGCAAATTGCTGCATTTTCAATCGGACAAAGTTGTGCCTTAACAGGGGGAATGGTGCAGTATCCGCGCAGCCTGTTATCCGAGTCCTAGTAATGGGAGTGAACGCTGACCGAGAAAGTCGCTCCCCGAAGTGTAACGGTTGCCAGAGGGGATAATCACTGATTATTGGGCAAATCCTGTGCGATAAGGCCTGTACGCTTCGTTGGATTCTCGAGGGAAGGTCTAACGAATCGTACAGGTCTTATTTGCACTAAAAAACTCGTTTTGGAATTCTAACGAATCCTACAAGCCTTATTTGCTCCAAAACCCCTGCATTTCAGCGTAATTCTGCTAAATAAGCCCTCTGTGATTCGTTAGAATTTAGGAGGTGCCCATTTCTGCAAAATAAGGCCTCTACAATTCGTTAGAGCGGCAAGGACAGTGAAGACTGCCCGGGAAAGTCGCTCCCCGAAGTGTAACGGTTTCCAGAGGGACTATTTCACGAGCAGCATGCACTGGGGAGAAGTTGACAGCGGTAGTAGTGAAGGTTGCCCGAGAAAGTCGCTCCCCGAAGTCTAACGGATTCCAGAGGGGCTATTTCACGATTTAGGCAGAGTTTCCACCAGTAAAAGACAAATTAGCTTACTGGCGACCGATAGAGACAAAGAAAAAATGCTGACGAATCGTTGAGACGCTATTTGCTAGTTGTATGGGGGCAAAAACCCCTCCGCCCGGCAGGGGAGTGTATCGATCCATGCATCAAGAACAAGCCTCTGGAGTCGCGGTCAATTGAGCGAAAGATAGGCAGAGTTAGTAGAGTTCTCTACATGCTGAGAGAGAGCCGCGTGGCTCTCTCTATGGTCAAGATGATATCGAGCAGAGGGGGTTAGTTGCCGGTGAAGTAGTTTCGTTCTTCGAGGTAGTTGATAATAGCCGCTATGGATTGTTCAATGGTTAACTGTTCCGTATCTATAATGAGCTCGGGCGCGCTCGGGATGTCATACTGACCGCTTACCCCCGTGAAGTTGGGAATTTTTCCGCTTCTTGCTTTCCGATAGAGTCCTTTGGGATCTCTCTTCTCGCATTCTTCTAACGAACATTTTACGAAAATTTCGTTGAAATCCCCCGGTTGAAGCAGCTCTCTCACCATATTGCGGTCCTTCTCGTTCGGAGAGATGAACGCCGCCAGCACAACTAAGCCGGCATCCACGAACAACTTCGAGATTTCACCGATTCTGCGTATGTTTTCTTGGCGATCCTCATCAGAGAACCCGAGATCACGATTGAGTCCATGCCTGATATTGTCCCCATCGAGGACATAAGACGCAATTCCTCTGGCATACAATTCCTTCTCCAGCGCAAACGCCAGCGTTGATTTACCGGAGCCCGATAAACCCGTTAACCATAACGTACAGCTTCTTTGACGAGTCCTCTTCTGCCGGTCATCCCTTGATATATTAGAGTGATGCCATGTGATATTGTCGCTCTTGTGGTCCAACGGTTCCTCTCTCCCTCCAAAAACTTGTACACCTGATTAATTAAACATGGAGGAAATAGTCGAATCATGACAGGCATATTGTTCCGTTCCCTGTCCAGTTCAAAGAACATCAAGAAAACGCTTGGGTTTGAAAAATTTGGGTTGAAAGCGCTGTAACTGTTGATGTATTCTGGAGGTATGTGAAACGTTTCAATTCGTTCTAAGATTAGCAGTAAGAATAGAGTTTGAGGGAGAGGGATTACGAAGTGAATTCATCATCATCCGTTTATAAAGTCGCTTTTATCGGCTGCGGCAAACGTGCGCATGAACATGCCATTGGGGTACAAACCGACAGCAGATTAAAGGTTGTCGCGTTGTCCGATATTTCTGCCGCATCAGCCGAAACGCTGAATAATGAGTTTGGCTTTCAAGCCAGCATCTATACCGATCACAAGGAAATGCTGGAGAAGGAGAAGCCTGACGTTGTTCTCATCTGTCTCTGGACACCGCTGCATCTGCCGGTATTCCGCGATTGTGCGGAAGCGGGCGCGAAGGCTGTATTGTGCGAGAAGCCGATGTCGGCAACATGGGGCGAATGCCAAGAGATGGGTAAGATCGCAGACGAGTTTGGCTGCCAGCTGACCTTCTCGCTCCAGCGCCGTTTCGCTAAGGGAAATCAAACGGTACGTCGTTTTATCAAAGAAGGCCGAATCGGCCAGGTGCTTCGCCTAGACCTCTATTCACCGCCTAATCTGCTCGATTGCGGTATCCATACGTTTGATCAAGCGATTAGCTACATGGACGAAACGCCGGCGAAAACAGTGCTTGGGGCAGTCGATACTACCGAAATTTATAACTGGTTCAACGTGCCGTCCGAATGCGGCGCGACCGGTCAAATTCTATTCGCGAACGGCGTACAGGCGAGCCTCTATTCCGGCTCTATCGATACATGGGAACCGAGTCAGGATATGACGAAGATCTGGGCCGGTGTTCGCGTCATTGGCACCGAAGGTTTTATCGAAGTGATGTGGGACGGGCAAATCGTCAAGGGAATCAACTACGACGATCCGTCTTGGAAGCCTGAGATGGAGCTGTCCTCGATGTCTGATCAAATGATCGGTTATGTCCGTCATGCGATTGACTGCTTGGAGTCAGGCGAAGAGCCCGAGGCGTCGCATCAGAAGGCAACTCGCGCTTCGGAAATTATTTTCGCAGTCTATGAATCGGTACGACGCAATGCACGAGTAGAGCTTCCGCTTACCGGCGTTACGGACAGCCCTTTCATCACCATGCTTAATGACGGCCAATTCGCGAAATAAAGGAGCGGGAAACGAACCATGACAAGACCGAAGCTTGGGTTAATTGGAATCGTGCATGAAGAAGCGAAGCAGGATTTCTGGGGGACGATGAAGCGCGTCGCTGAAATCGGCTATAAGGGAATCGAAGGCGGCGGCGAGCTGCTCAAGGGAGATGTCGACGCCAATGTCGCGCGTTTCCATGAATTGGGATTGCAAGTGGCTACGCATAGCGTTCCCAGCAAGGAACTGCTTCGCGACGAGAAGGAAGTCGATCGCCTGATTCGCGAGGCGCATGCCCTGCAAACGAAGGATGTTACGTTCTGGTGGGACGTCGTTGATAATAGAGAACAGCTGCTTCGCGATGCTGAATTGTACGATGCGGCAGGTGCTCGTTTTGCGGCTGAGGGGCTGCGATTCTGCTATCACAACCATGCGCATGAATTCGAGAGAACGTTTAACGGCGTATACTCTCTGGACATTCTGGCTGAGCATACCGATCCGAAGCATCTGTTCTTCCGTATGGATGTGGCTTGGATTACGCTCGGCGGTGCAGATCCGGCGCATATCCTTCGCAAGATGGCGGGCCGTGTACCGGCCATTCATCTGAAAGATGTGTACGGCACAGACGAGGTTGGGAAGTGGACGGCTGTCGGTACCGGCGTCGTCAACATTCAAGCGTCGATTGAAGCAGCTACCGAAATCGGCGTGGAATGGATGACGGTCGAGCAAGATCAGCTGCGCAACCTCACGGGTATCGAGACGGCGACAGTCAGCTACTTGAACTTGAAAGAAAAAGGCTTGCTCTAATTGATCTTGATCATATACCAGCAATACCGACAGGCTGCCGGGCTAACCCGGCAGCCTGTTCTTTTTTATTTGATTGCAAGCTGCACACTTTTCTCGTTACGATGCGTCTAGATATTGAGATATCTACATGTTATTGGAAAACAGGGGGCAATCACATGCTGAAACGGGTCGCAGCCATTGCTGCAATGATGCTTGCAATGACGGGATTTGCTTGGTTGGGGCACGGACAGGCAGAAGTGTCTGTCGCGGGTAAACCGATCGCAGCGGAACAGAAGCCGGCCGTGGAACGGCTGTATCGCGTCGAATTAGATGGTAAATATGGTCTCATCAACAGTAAAGGCGAACCGGTAGTAGCGCCGATCTATGATGGCATATGGTACGACAGCAAGCCGGGGAATTCTTATGTCATCACCAATCTTGCAGAGAAGAAGGTGACGTACTATACCCTTGCGGGAGACAAACTGTTTGATTGCGCGATGAATAGTTGTGGTTTGATGTATGACCGACTGACCATCTATACGGAAAAGATTCAAGGAACTAACGGTAAGACTGAGCTTCGGTATGGCTATAAGGACAGCCAAGGGCAGATCGCAATTCGGCCGATTTATGTGAAGGCGTTTAACTTCTCGGAGGGGCTTGCTCGAGTCAATCTTGGCAAAGCTACCGGCTTCATAGACACGAAGGGGCAATTGGTTATTCCCTATCAATTCAGTTACACAGCAGACTTCGCGGAGGGAATGGCGGCCGTTAAGCTGGCTCTGAATGGCAAGTTTGGCTATATCAATACATCGGGAAAGCTAGTGGTGTCTCCGCGTTTTACCCATGCAGAGTCATTCTCCGATGGAGCAGCCGTTGTGTATGAGAATGGAAAATATGGTTATATCGATAAAACCGGGAAGTATATTCTGAAGCCGCAGTTCTCGATGGCGCAGCCGTTCTCGGAAGGGCTGGCGTTCGTGGAACGCAACGGGGTTACCTTCTATATCAACAAGAAGGGACAGAAGATGATCCAGAATATTAAAGCGGGCGGAACCTTCTCCGGCGGTCTGGCACCGGCAAGCACAGGGCAGAAATACGGCTTTATCAATACTTCCGGCAAGTTTGTGATCAAGGTGCAGTTCGAATGGGCGGCCTCATTCATCGGGGAGCTGGCAGAGGTTTATATTAACGTTCCGGACTCGCGGGACTATATACGAGGATATATGAATCGCAGCGGAACGATTGTATGGCCGCCGCAGCAATGAGTCGCCACAGCAGCCGCTTACTTCCATCGAACGATGGGAGTAAGCGGTTTTTCTATGTAACTCTGAACCGTTAAGTTATATAATAGAGATGTTTGAAAGCGATTTCAGAGAGGGGGAGCAGGGTGATTAACTTGATGATCGTCGATGATGAAGAAACGACACGTGATAGTTTGATGGAGCTGGTGCCCTGGTCTGATTGGGGAATTACAGAAATGCATTCGGCGGAGAACGGCATTGCGGCGCTTGCGCTTGCAGAGAAGTTCAAGCCGTCGATATTGCTGACCGATATTCGCATGCCGAAGATGAATGGCATTGAGCTGGCGCAGAGGTTCCGCATCCTCTATCCGGATTGTGAGATTGTATTCCTTAGCGGCTTCTCGGACAAAGAGTATTTGAAATCGGCGATTCAGCTGCATGCCGTCGACTATCTGGACAAGCCTGTCGACATGGAGCAGCTGAAGACGCTGTTTATCGACGTTGTGAAGAAGATTGAACATGCGGCTACCCAAAAGGTAGATATTCAGTATCGGCGCGAGGAGATCGTTGTGGATGTGATCTGCAACAAAACGGATCTGTCGGTCTGGATGGATCGCGTCGACTCCGGCATTTTGCCGTTAACGACGAGCGAACCCTTCCGCGTCTATACATTTCTGTTTAATTGGTCCTCTGCCACAGCAGAAGATGAGAAACCGCTGGTCAAGCAGCGAATACTTCACCTATTGAATCATTCTCCGAGCAACTCGGATCAACGATATATCGCCGGATTCGTGGGAGATCGATGTTTGGCGATCATCGCGAATGATCCAGCCGCGGTTCAACAGATGAAGGCCGAAGCATTCGCCGGGAATATACTGGAATCGATTCAAGAGGCTTCGCAGGGGAACTATTCGCTGTCTGCGGGCTGCAGCGATCAAACGGTCCGAACCGATGCATTCTCCTTGTCGTACAAGGCGGCGACAGAAGCGGCGAAACGTCAATTTTACGCGGGGACGAATCGGATTTACTTTCCGAATTCTGCTGCGCCCGGCTGTTATGAACTGGACAAAGGCGTTTATAACCGCTTTAAGAAGATGCTCAGAAGCGACCCGCCTGAAGCAATAATCGACTATGTCAATCAGTTGACAGAAGCAATCGCCGCCGCCGAGGACCCCGACACGAATAAGATCAGAAACCTCTATTTCAATCATTTGCGGATACTGTTTGAAGTGACGATGCAGTGGGATGCTGCCGATTCCGGCGATGAGCAAGAAACGACGTATATGTGGCGTGAAATCGATACGCGCATTACCCTTAGCGAGCTTGCCGCGTTTCTGCGCTCGAATATCGACATGACGATGCTGAAGCCGGAGAGCAGGGCAGGCGGCATCGAGAAAATCGACGAGATCAAGAAGTATATCGCAAGCCATTACGACAGCAATCAGCTGTCGATTCAGACCATCGCTCAGCATACGTATTTGAGTCAAACGTACTTATGCGCTTTTTTCAAGAAATCGACCGGCCGTACCCTGAATGAATTCATCACGGCGCTTCGCATCGAGAAAGCGAAAGGGCTGCTGCAGGACCGCAATAAGAAGCTGTACGATATTACAACCGAAATCGGACTCACGGATACGAACTATTTCTCCACGCTGTTCAAGAAATACACAGGCTCCACACCATCCGAGTATAGGATGAAGCAGCTCTATGAGAGTTAACATCTACCGCGATTTGAAAATGCACTATAAGCTTTTCCTGCAATATTTACTGCTGCTTGCGATCCCTTTCACATTGTTTATTATCGTGAATTATCGCATCTCCTCTAAGGATCTCGAGACGCAAGCGAGGTATTCCTCCCGGCAAGTATTCGAACAGAGCCGATCGTTTATGGAATTTAAGCTATATGTCGCCAAGAACTTCTTAACGATCCTGGCTTCGAATGAGAAAATCCAAGATATTTTGCATCGGAGCGCCAGCTATTACTACAATAGCTACGGGTTATGGAGCTTCGATGTCGAAGGCATCCGCAAGCAATTTTATATTACGAAGCCAAGCGAAGACATTATCAAAACAAGCTTATATACCTCTCAGGCCGTAGCAAGCACGAACGAAACCGATGACGTAATGAGCACCAATCGGATTGCGTCCACCGCGTGGTACGCGAATTTGAATAAGAGCAGCACTACGTTCGAGGTATTCCCAAGCATGATTCTGCTGAATGATTTGCAGAAGGAGAAGACGCCGACGTTTACAATCGCAAGAAGTATCTTCGATAACGAAAGCTTCCAGAATGTGATCGGGGTCCTCAGTGTCGATATGCCCAAGAGTATATTCGAATCGATTCTGGATCGCGTAGCGTTTACGAAGGAGTCCTCCGTATTTCTGATCAACCAAGCCGGCGAGATCCTGGTTCATTCCTCCCATGCGAATGCAGGGATGCTGTCGTTCAAGTCGGACATTCTGAAAGGGAGCACGAACGATCAGTTCAAGGAAGGGGTCTGGGGCAAGCGGGTTTTCGACAATGCGGAGTATTTGGTCGGGGCGCAGCTGGTCGAGGATTCCGACTGGTATTTGGTCAGCTTGACTCCGTATAAGGAGATTCTGGGCTCGCAGAAGAAAGCGATGAAGCAGATGCTGGCCATTGCGTTCTTAATTGCGATGTTCCTGCTGCCGCTGGCCTTTCTCGCTGCTGCGTCCGGTACGCGCAGAATTCGCGGTCTGATCTCGCAGATGAAGAGCGTGAAGCAGGGCGACTTCGACCTGCAAATTCAGCACGAGGGCAAGGATGAGATCGGGGAATTATCGCGGAACTTCAAGTCGATGATCGCCAAGGTTACGCAGCTGCTCGATGAGAAATATGCGCTGGGGCAAGAAGTGAAATCGATGGAGCTCAAAGCACTGCAGGCGCAAATTAATCCGCATTTTCTCTATAACACGCTTGACCTGATCTACTGGAAGGCGATGCGCATTCAGGAGCAAGGCATCTATGATCTTGTCCAATCGCTGTCCAAATTCTATAAGCTTAGCTTAAGCAAAGGGGAGGACATCGTCTCTTTGCGCAATGAAGTCGAGCATATTGCCGCCTACATCGACATTCAGAACGCCAGGTTCAAGAACGGCATTACGCTTGTGATCGATATTCCGGAAGCGCTCTATGAACATGCGATGCCGAAAATCACGCTGCAGCCCTTGGTCGAAAATTCGATCATTCACGGCATTCTGGAGACGGAAAGCGAGACAGGGACCATTACGATCAGCGCAAATGCCGTCCATGGCAAAATCGTGATCACGGTGAAAGACGACGGGGTGGGCATCTCGCAGGAAAACCTGGAACGTATTTTCAATAGGGATCGAACCGACCCCTTCCACGGATATGGCGCAAATAATATCAACAAACGTATTAAGCTGCTCTATGGAGAAGAGTATGGACTTACTTATCGGCGCAATGAAGGCCCCGGCGTCACGGTCATCATCGAGCTGCCGTGGTAAACCATCGGCCACATTTCCCGCGCCGCGTCCGCGAGACCCCATTGACAACATTCAAACCGGCATGTGACAATTAAAGATGAATCGAAAACTACAACTGAAACGAGTGGGTCGCGATGAAGTATTGGCGAAAGCATGATACTGGACAATCGCATATCCCCTTTTCGAAAAGGGACCGCGTGGAAGCTTAAAGCTTCCGCTCGGTCCCTTTCTTATATTAAAGCAAGAAAGGGGATCACTCGACATGTTAGTCGCCGAACAACAAGAGAGGGGTGTTGACATGACGCCTGTCGTACTGGATGGAAAGCAGCTCGTGCCTGAACTGGTGATGGAAGTGGCATTGGATTGCAGAGCGGTCATACTGTGTGCGGATGCGGCCGAGCGTGTGAGTCGCTGCCGTGAAATGGTGGAAGAGCTTGTTGCCGCCGGCAAAGTCGTTTATGGCGTAAGCACGGGTTTCGGTAAATTCAGCGATGTGCATATCTCGCCTCAAGACGCCGCGAAGCTGCAAATCAACTTAATTCGCAGTCACGCCTGCGCGGTAGGCAGCCCCTTGCCGGAAGCAACGGTTCGGGCGCTCATGCTTCTTCGCGCCAATGCGCTTGCCAAAGGGTATTCCGGCATTCGTCCGGTCACGCTGCAATTGCTGATCGATTGTATCAATTTAGGCGTGCATCCCGTTGTACCCGAGCAAGGCTCGCTCGGCGCAAGCGGTGATTTAGCGCCGCTTTCCCATCTGGCGCTCGTGCTGATGGGCGAAGGGGAGGCTTTCTATCAAGGGGAGCGGCTTCCGGGTGCTGCGGCGCTGGCCCGAGCAGGGTTGAAACCCATCACCTTGCAGGCAAAAGAGGGGTTGGCGCTCATCAACGGTACCCAGATCATGACCTCGATCGGCACGCTCACCTTCATGAAAGCACAACGATTGGCCCAAATCGCAGACGCGATCGCAGCGCTCACTTTGGAAAGCTTGCGCGGGATCCCGGAAGCATTCGCTGAGGAAGTGCACCAAGCGAGACCTTATCCCGAACAGATTGGCGTGGCGAAGAATTTCCGGACCCTGCTGAAAGGCAGTAAACTAACGACGCGGCAGGGAGAGATCCGGGTACAAGATGCTTATTCGCTTCGCTGCCTGCCGCAAGTGCATGGAGCTACTCGCCAAGTGCTTGATTATGTGCGGGATAAACTGACCATCGAAATCAATTCCGCTACCGATAATCCGCTCTTATTTCCGGAAGATGGGCAGGTCATCTCGGGAGGCAATTTCCATGGTCAACCGATCGCGTTTGCCATGGATTTTCTGAAAATCGGGATGAGCGAGCTTGCGAATATTTCGGAGCGCCGAACCGAACGGCTCGTCAATCCGGCGTTATCCGGCGGCTTGCCTCCTTTCCTTAGTCGCAACCCGGGTATCGGGTCAGGATTGATGATTACGCAATATGTTAGTGCATCACTCGTTTCGGAGAATAAGGTGCTCGCCCATCCGGCAAGCGTAGATTCAATTCCGTCATCGGCCAACCAGGAGGATCACGTTTCCATGGGGACAACGGCCGCCAGACATGCGGTACAGGTGGTTGACAACGTTTCCAAGGTGCTTGCGATTGAATTGATCTGTGCCGCTGAGGCAGCCGAGTTTATCGGGGCGGACGGGTTAGCTCCCGCAACTCGTGCGTTATACGAGAAGCTGAGAACCCTCGTTCCGCCGGTCGTGGATGACCGTTCCACTTCGGCCGATATCGAAAGAACAGCGGACGCTTTGCTGTCCGGCGAATTTCTGGTCGCGGTGGAAGCCATTACCGGACCACTGTATTAGTCAATCATGTTCTAGGGGAGGATCCGATATGACTACGAATAATCAACCGGAACCAAAACGTGTAATCCGAGCTCCGCGCGGCACGGAATTGTCGTGCAAAGGCTGGGTGCAGGAAGCGGCACTCCGAATGCTGATGAATAATCTCGACCCTGAGGTTGCGGAGCGTCCGGAAGAACTGGTCGTTTATGGCGGCATCGGCAAAGCAGCACGCAACTGGCCATCCTATGACGCCATCGTGCGTGAGCTGCAGCGATTAGAGAACGACGAAACGCTGCTGGTCCAATCCGGTAAGCCGGTCGGCGTCTTCAGAACCCATGAACGCGCTCCCCGCGTCCTGTTGTCCAATTCCGTACTCGTGCCGAAATGGGCAACTTGGGAGCACTTCCGCGAGCTGGAGCAGAAGGGGCTGATGATGTACGGTCAAATGACTGCCGGCAGCTGGATTTATATTGGGACCCAGGGAATTTTGCAAGGGACGTACGAAACCTTCGCCGAAGCCGCCCGTCAACATGCAGGAGGTACGCTCAAAGGCACGCTGACATTGACGGCGGGGCTAGGCGGCATGGGCGGCGCGCAGCCGCTGGCCGTCACGATGAACGAAGGCGTCGTCATCGCCGTCGAAGTCGATCGTGCGCGTATCGAACGGCGCATTCAAACGAGGTACTGCGATGTTCTCGCGGAAACGCTGGATGAAGCCTTGGCATTGGCGAACAAAGCCATTTCAGAAGGGGGAGCGCTCGCCATTGGCCTACTGGGGAACGCGGCGGATATTTATCCCGAATTCGTGCGCCGCGGCATCAAGCCGGATTTCGTGACGGATCAAACGTCCGCGCATGATCCGCTTGTTGGTTACATTCCGGCCGGTTATTCCTTGGATGAAGCGGCGGCACTGCGAGCGAGTGATCCGGAGCAATACATGAAGCTGTCCAAGGCAAGCATGGCAATCCATGTTCAGGCGATGCTCGACTTGCAGCGGCTCGGATCGGTCGTGTTCGATTATGGGAACAACATTCGTCAAGTCGCGTTCGATGAAGGGGTTGCCAATGCCTTCGACTTTCCCGGCTTCGTGCCTGCTTATATCCGTCCTCTGTTCTGCGAAGGCAAAGGGCCATTCCGCTGGGCAGCGCTCTCCGGCGACCCGGAGGACATTCGCAAAACGGATGAGCTTGTTCTCCGCATGTTCCCGGGGAACGATCATCTTCGCCGCTGGATTGAGATGGCGCGCGAACGCGTAGCGTTTCAAGGTCTTCCGGCACGCATCTGCTGGCTCGGTTACGGAGAACGGGAAAAGTTCGGTCTCGCGCTCAACGAGATGGTGAAGAGCGGCGAGTTGAAAGCACCGGTCGTGATCGGCCGCGACCATCTGGACTGCGGCTCCGTGGCATCGCCGAACCGGGAGACGGAAGCGATGAAGGACGGGTCGGATGCGGTTGGCGACTGGGCGATTCTGAACGCGCTCATCAACACATCGGCAGGCGCTTCCTGGGTATCCGTCCACCATGGAGGAGGCGTCGGTATGGGTTACTCCTTGCATGCAGGCATGGTTGTCGTTGCCGATGGTACCGACGAAGCAGCTGAACGCCTGCGCTGCGTGTTGACGTCGGACCCGGGAATGGGCATCGTCCGTCACGCGGATGCCGGTTACGAGGAAGCCATCGACAGCGCGGAGAAACATGGAATCCGCATTCCGATGCGCGATTAGGAGATAACCTATAACCTTAAGGAGCGTGACGATCATAGAACGGATAGACTTACTGCTTACAGGCATCGGCCGTTTGGTAACCCCTATCGGGAACGTACCTCGTTACGGAGGAGAGATGAAGGAGCTACGGGAGATTACAAATGCCGCGGTCGCGATACAAGGCGGACGAATTGCGCTCGTCGGTTCCGAAGAAGACGTGACAAACCGGCTGCAAGGCGTAGAAATTGCTCAGACGCTGGATGCTCGCGGTTATCTGGTTACGCCTGGTCTCGTTGATCCGCATACGCATCTCGTACATGGCGGCTCGAGGGAGCATGAACTCGCGCTTAAGCGTTCCGGCGTCCCTTATTTGGATATTCTGGCTCAAGGCGGCGGCATCTTAAGCACCGTTCAAGCTACCCGTGCTTCAAGCGAGCAGCAATTATATGACAAGGCGTATCGAAGCCTCGATATTATGCTCTTGCAAGGCGTAACGACGGTGGAAGCGAAGAGCGGGTATGGCCTTACCTTAGAGGATGAGCTTAAACAGCTGCGTACGGCGAAACGGCTAAACGAAATGCATCCGATTGACGTCGTTTCAACGTTCATGGGCGCCCATGCAGTGCCGCCCGAGTATAAAGGCAGGGCTCACGATTACGTAGACCTCGTCTGCGACATGCTTGCCGAAGTGGCGCAACATGGCCTGGCGGAGTTTTGCGACGTATTTTGCGAACATGGAGTGTTTACAGTAGAACAATCTCGTCGTATATTGCTCGAAGGGCGGGGACTCGGACTGCTTTCCAAAATTCATGCCGATGAAATCGAATCGCTCGGCGGAACCGAATTAGCGGGGGAAGTCGGCGCGATTTCCGCGGAGCATCTGCTGGCGGCGTCCGACGAAGGCTTGCGGATGCTTGCGGCAAACGGCGTCATCCCGGTGCTGTTGCCAGGCACTTCGTTCAACCTTGGACTTAACAAGCATGCAAGGGCGCGGGACATGATCGATCGGTTCAACCTTCCGGTGTCCCTGTCAACCGATTATAATCCGGGATCCTGTCCGACCGAATCCATTCAACTCGTCATCATGCTCGCCTCGCTCAACTTGAAGATGACGCCGGAGGAGATTCTGACGGCCTGCACGATCAATGCGGCAAACGCGATTGGCCGAGGTGATCAGATTGGTTCGATTGAGGTAGGGAAGCGCGCAGATATCACGCTATTCGACGCGCCGAATCTTGCCTATTTGCCCTATCATTTCGGCATCAACCACGCGTACGGCGTGATCAAGAACGGGAATGTCGCCGTTTGGGATCGGCAAATCGTCACGTTGCAAGCCAAGAAGGAGGGGACGCTTCCATGAGCCAGGAGATCCCTTTTCTGAAAAGACCGGATCAGGCCGTGTTTCGAGATCATCTGGAGACAAAGGTCGCGCATTGGATCCGAGAGTGGGATGGCAAGGAACAATTGCTGGCGGGGATCATCGGAGTACCGCTCTCTAAGCCTTCCATCTCGATATCCAGCGCCTCGACGACGCCTGCGGCGATTCGTACGGCATTCAAGTCGTTTACGACCTACTCGCTTGAATATGACGTTGATCTGCAGGACATGGCCGTCCGCGACCTCGGCGACATTCAGATGCATGTTACGGATATCGCGGAATGCCACCGCCGCATCGAGGAAAGCATGAACGCGATCTACAGGGCTCAGCCTTCTATCGTTCCGATCCTATTGGGCGGGGATCATTCGACAAGCTGCCCCTCTATTAAAGCATTCTCCCGGCGTTATCCGGGCAAGAAAGTGGGCATTATTCATTTCGACGCGCATCATGACGTGCGTAATTTCGAAGACGGCGGCGTTACCAATGGGACCCCTTTCCGAGGGGTCTTGGAGTCCGGTGTCGTCGATGGACGGAATATCGTGCAAATCGGTATCCGAGGATTTATGAACGCAAAGCCGTATCACGATTATGTGAAGAGCCATGGCGTGCATGTATTCTCCTCGCGCGATGTGCGTCGCACGGGCATCGATCCGGTCATCGATCAAGCGCTCGCGCTTGTCGGCGACGGAACGGAAGCGATCTATGTCAGCTTCGACGTAGACGTCATCGATCAGGCTTATGCGCCGGGCTGTCCGGCTATCGGGACAGGGGGGCTGAATCCATGGGACGCGCTTGACGCCTTGTATCGACTCGGAGCTTTACCCCAGGTGAAGGGGATCGATTTTGTTTGCATTGACCCAGCCGTGGACGTGCGCAACGTGACTTCTCGCCTTGCCGTACAGTTTATGCTTAGCTTCTTGGCAGGAATGGCAAATCGAAACGGATAATCCGCTAATCAGTGACTATAGAAGGAACCTGAGCTTACTTGAATTTCCGCAAGAGCAGCCATGCTCGGAGGGGGAATTCCGGTAAGCTTTCTTCTCGTGTAGGACTCTTGGATTGTACAATTGTTCGGCACCCTATGATAAGATGGGCCGTATAGTCGACAAATTTCGCTTGGTAAAGTTGCGTAAGATTGCAAAGGGATCGTAATTTTATCTCGTAGCACGGATTATGAAAACGCTTTATTATGAAAGCGTAACCAACAAACGACATTCGGTAAGAGGTGGATGAATGCAAAGGGCTCTGAAGAAAAAAGGATTCCTGTACGAGATTATGAAAAACCGTATTCTCTATCTGATGTTTTTGCCCGTCGGGATCTACTTCCTCGTGCTGGCTTATCTTCCGATGCCGGGTATCGTCATTGCGTTCAAGGAGTATTCCTACGACGGCGGCATTTTCGGAAGCAAATGGAATGGAATCGAAAACTTCAAATATTTCTTCGAATCCGGCAAGCTGTGGCTCGTTACGAAGAACACGGTGCTTTACAATCTCGTGTTTCTGACGGTTAGTACGATTCTATCGGTTATCGTCGCGATTCTGATTGCGGAAATGGTCGGCAAGTACTTCAAGAAGACGGCGCAGACGTTCATGTTCCTGCCGTACTTCATCTCCTGGGTTACCGTGTCGGCGTTCTTCTACAATATCTTCAACTATGATTACGGCGCGCTCAACACGTGGCTGAAGTCGCTCGGCGCAGAGCCGATCGACATCTACTCGAATCCGAGTATGTGGCTCATCCTTCTGCCTCTGTTCTATGTATGGAAGGGAATCGGCTTCTCCAGCGTGCTGTACCTATCGGCGATTATGGGAATCGATCATGAGAGCTACGAATCCGCCAAGATCGACGGCGCGAATTTGTACCAACGGATCTGGTACATTACCATTCCGATGCTAAAGCCGACCATCATTACGCTGGTTCTGCTCGGACTATCCAGAATCATGCGCGGAGAATTCGATATGTTCTACCAACTTATCGGCGACAACGGACTCTTGGCCGACACGACGGACATTATCGATACGTTTGTCTTCCGATCCCTTATATTCGCGAACGACTTCGGCATGGCTTCCGCCGGCGGCGTGTACCAATCCGTGCTTAGCTTCTTCATTATCTACGCGGTAAACTGGGGCGTTAAGAAATGGAACAGCGATTATGCGCTCTATTAGTGACTCTCGGTTCGAGCAGGGAAGGCGGTTCAAGTCTATGAAAATGGGAAAAGACGTCATCACCTTTAATATCATCGCATTCATCGTCGTAGGTTTCATCGGCATCGCCACGATATTGCCATTCGTCATGCTGCTTGTGGGATCCTTCCAATCCGAGAGTTCGATCCTGCAGTATGGATACTCGCTTCTTCCGCGGACCTTTGACCTTGGCGCTTATAAATTCATTTTTATGGAGCCCGAGAAGATCTTCCACAGTTATCTGGTCACGATATTTCTTACGATAGCAGGTACCGGAATATCCGTCTTCTTCTCCTCGATGACTGCTTACGTGCTTGCCAGAAAAGATGTGAAATACCGCAACGGGATGGCCTTCTACCTCTTCTTCACGACCTTGTTCAGCGGGGGCTTGGTGCCTTACTATCTGCTGATGTCCAACTATCTGCATCTACGAAATACGATGATGATTCTGCTCTTGAACGGGATGTTTAACGTCATCTACATCCTGATTCTGAGAACTTATATCGCGAACAGCATTCCGGATTCCATCTCCGAATCGGCGAAGATCGACGGGGCAAATGACTTCTCCATCTTTATCAGAGTCGTGTTCCCGCTGCTCAAGCCGGCGCTCGCATCGATCGGGCTATTCATCGCCCTCGGGTATTGGAACGATTGGTATACGGCGACGCTGTTCATTACCAAAGACAACCTGTTTCCGCTTCAGTACACGCTATACAGAATTCTGAGCTCAACGACCTTCGCGAAACAGATGCTGCAGAATAACGGAGCTGCATCCGCCATTGAATTGCCTCAGCAAACGGTTAAACTCGCGCTGACAGTCGTCGCGACGGGGCCGATCGTTTTCGCTTACCCGTTCGTTCAGAAGTATTTCGTTGCCGGTCTTACGATCGGGTCAGTCAAAGGATAGGTGGGTTTGGTTAATTCCGCTACGCGGCGGTTTAACATAGTTCATTCAATAATTGGGAGGTTAAACAAAGATGAGCAAGAAATCAAAAGCACTAAGTCTTGGTTTATCGCTAATGCTCTGCTTGACGTTAATCTTGTCCGCTTGTTCCAAGAATGACAATGGCAACAAAGACACAGCTAACAACACGCCTGCCAATGAGACGAAGAACAACGCAGCGGCCAGCAACACGGACAACAGCGCTGCAGCCGACAACACTGCAGCCGACAACACAGAGAAACCGCAATTGGATAAAGTGACGTTGAAATTCGTTCTTCTCGGCGAAGCTCCGAAGGATAACGAAGCGGTCATGGCTGAAGTCAACAAGAAGCTCGAAGCCGACATTAACGCGACCATTGAATTGACTTATATTCCGTTCGCCGACATTAATACGAAGTATCCGCTCGTACTGGCTTCCCCGCAGGATTGGGACGTCATCTTCGGTAACGTCAACTACGGCTCCAACGCTTCCAAAGGCGGTTATCACGAAATTACGATAGACGACGTAAACAAGTTTATGCCATTGACGGCATCAGCTACGTCCGAAGGCCAATGGACGGATGCCCGCGTAAACGGCAAAATCTACATGATTCCGCAAACGTTCAAGGAATTGGACGTGGGTACAGGTTTCTACCGTGAAGATCTTCGTAAGAAGTACAACGTACCTGAAATCAAAACGTTCAAAGACTTGGGACCTTACTTTCAAGCGCTGAAAGACAATGAGAAAGGCATGCTTCCTGTTGACGGCTCCGCCTCCGATATTCAAGGTATCTTCGGCGGCTTGATGAAGAACTATGTACTTAAAGAAGCGAACTATGTTACGGGATTCTTCCCGGACGATCCGTCATACACGATTACCGGCTTGTTCGACGATGCCTTCAAAGCGAAGTTTATCGATGCTGCCAAAACGATGAAGGATTGGGCGGACAAAGGGTTGCTGCCTAAGAACGCATTTGCACAGAAGACGGCTGCGTCCGACCTTGCCAAAGAAGGCAAATCCGGCTACTGGGCGAACGCTTTCGAGAACTATGCCCAATACAGCTCCGACATGATCGCTAAAGGCTGGGAGCTTGGCGCGGTCAACAACCTGACAGACAGCGGCGTCGTCATGACTCGTCCCGCTACAGGCAACGGTTTCGCATTCTCTCCGAAAACGAAGAACTACGAAAGAGCGCTCATGGCGATCGACCTGCTGCACCAAGACAAAGCTTATAACATGCTGCTCGCATTCGGAATCGAAGGCAAAAACTACACGCTTAATGGCGATGGCAAGCTGGTTGTCGCTCAGGCCGATCCGAATCCGTACCCGATGTACGGTGCAGGCTGGTGGTCTAACAACCGCGACCAATGGCCGCCGCTTGAGAGCTATACGCAGCAATACATCGACACGAAGAAAGCGCTGCTTGAGAAAGCCGCACCATACTTGCTTAACGGCTTTAATATCGATACGACAAACATTAAAACAGAACTCGCCAATATCGTGAACATCGACAAGCAATACTCTGCACCGATCCAAATGGGTCTGGTGAAAGACGTAGACGCCGCAGTAGCCGACCTGATCGAAAGATACAAAAAAGCCGGCGCCGAGAAAGTAATCGAGGAAGTGAAGAAGCAGGCAGCGGCATTCGTTGCATCCAAGCAAGCGCAGTAATCATAACGGAAGAGGGCTGCTCCCGGAAGGTAGCAGCCCTTTTTTTGAACAAACGGAGGTTCAAATGGATAAGAAAACCATGTTCCTTACACCAACCACGCATTGGGACCGCGAATGGGTCATGACGAAAGGGCAATTTCAGGTTCGTTTGGTTCATTTGATCGATCGGCTGCTGCGCATCATGGACGATCATCCGACCTACAGGTTTCTGCTCGATGGGCAAGCCATTGTACTTGAAGATTACTTAGCTATCAAACCGGAGCAAAGGGAACGGATAGCCGCTCTGATGGCGTCCGGCCGGCTGGTTACCGGACCTTGGTATGTGCTCGCCGATCAATTTCTGGAGAATGGAGAGTCCACGATTCGGAATTTGCTGATCGGCATGGATTTGATTCGGCAAATGCGCGGCAGGCCCATGATGCTCGGTTATGTACCGGATTCCTTCGGGAGTATTGCGAGCCTGCCGATGATATTGAATGGTTTTGGCATTCAATATGCTACGTTTGGACGTGGACGGCCTAGCTGGGATAAAGAACTTGCCGAGTATGAATTCTGGTGGGAGGGTCCTGCGGGTTCGAAGGTTTTGGCGGCCAACCACGGATATAGCCATGGGGTATTCCTGAGCTATCCGGATATTTGGAGCGACATCAGCCAGCCTTCATCGCTAGAGCCCGACGCGCAGCTGACGCTTGGCAGCTTCCTTGATGAAGCGCAGAAGCAGCTCGATAAAGCCTCGACATCCAATCTGTACATGTCCGTTGGGATTGACCATATGGAACCCCGGCCTTCATTACCCGGGATTGTTGATTATATCAATCAGCATCAAGAAGATTATGAGATTCGGTACGCAATGCCCGAAGATTATCTTGCTGCTGTTGCAGCAGCGGCAGATGGATTGTCCTCTTATGCCGGAGAGATGAGAGGATCGGGCGACCTTCCGATGGATTTGGTAGGGACGTTATCCTCTCATATGAGCCTGAAGCAGCAGAACGATGCCAGCGAAATGCTATTGCAGCGATTAATAGAGCCGTTATGGGTCATGGCTTCAATTGCGAGCGGCGTTGCCTATCCGAAGGGGCTCATTCAGAACCTATGGAAGCTGCTGCTTGCCAATCATCCGCATGATTCGATCTGCGGCTGCAGCCTGGATCAGGTTCACAAGGATATGCGGAATCGCTTCGAGGAAATCGAGCACACGGGCGCCTATCTGATCAAGGACGGACTTCATCAATTGCTTACTGCCATAAACACGGCTTCTCAAGAAGAAACTGCGATTGCAGTTGTAGTGGTGAATCCGCTTGGTCGCTTACATACGGGGCCGGTGAAGCGTTATGTGCGCGTTCCGAAGCGATTCAAGCATGACGTCTATACGCTTCTCGACGAGAAGGGGCAGACCATTCCTGCGAGAATACGCCATGTCGTGGATAAAAATAAAGACTTGGAGAGCGAATATATGACCGCCGACATGCTGGCGGTATTGATTTCGAAGACGAGTGAGGATACTCGCGCAGCCAATCAGGTGTTTACGGTACTGGAGATTGATTTTATCGCGGAGAGTGTTCCGGCTATCGGTTACCGATGCTATTGGATCAAGCCCGGCACGACGAACAATGAAGCGGTATCTGTGGAAGCATTAGCATTAGCAGCTCGTCCGGTAGTTTCCTTATGCGAGAGTGGCATGGAAAACGATGCGATTCGCGTTCGTTTCCACGAGGATGGGACGTTTGACCTTCTCTATAAGCGTACGGGGAAGGAGTATCGGGAGCTTAATTATTTGCTCGATCGGGAAGAAACGGGTGATTCGTACGATCATCATGAATTTGCGGCGTATGATGAACGCGATTCCAGAGCATGCAGCGCTGGGACCGGAACGGGATGGCGGCTGCAGGAGCATGTCGAGGATCGCATTGTCTTCAGGGCCGAATTGACCTGGGAGCTGCCCAAAGCGATTCAAGACGGGAAACGCTCATCGGCAGTAGCCAGCCTTCCGATCACGATGACGGCCACGCTTTATGCGAATGTGGAGAGGCTGGACCTAGCCCTCGAAATCGATAATACGTGCAAGGACCATATGCTGCGCGTCGTGTTCGATACGGGACTGCATACGGGAACGGTTTCGGCCTATGATCATTTTCAAGTGGTGGACCGGCGTGTGAGAGAAGGCGGCGGGGAATGGAGAGATGAGCCGTTCCAGGAATTTATTGATGTTTCCGATGGGCGGGAAGGACTGTGCTTATCGACAAAAGGTTTACCGGCTTATGAAGCTGTTCGCGGCAGCGGCGATAGAGGAACCTCCGTGCAGCTTACCTTGGTCAGGTCGGCTGGCAGCATCGGGCAAGCCGCCGGCGCCAACTATCCGGCTCCGGGCGGACAGTGCCAAGGACCGCATCGGTTCGAATATGCGTTAATTCCCCATGAAGGGGATTGGCGGCAAGGACAATGTTTGGGAAAAGCTTCGGATTTTCGCGCACCGCTGTTAGCGGAAGCCTCGTTGCAGCATGATGGGAATTGGCCATCGCAGGGCTCCCTGATGTCGATCCAATCGACAGCGGACAGCGATCCATTCATGAGCTGTTTGAAACAAGCCGAGGATGGCGATGGTTGGATAGCCCGTCTGTGGAATCCTGGGCCGTCAGGATATCTGCAAGTAGATGGTGAGCTCCTCGCCGGGGAATTGGACGTCTGCTCCGCCTTTTTGGATGAGCGTCTGAAGGAAAAGGCAGATGACGCAGCAGCAGCAGGCATAGCGATGCAAGCCGGGGAGCTGGTCACGATTAAGGTTCAGGAGCGGCGCAATCAAGGATAAGAGGGAGAGCGATGATGGCAAAATACCGGTTGACCTATGAGAACTATTTGGATAAAGTGTACGGCGCATGGCTGGGCAAGAGTATTGCCGGTACGATTGGCGCTCCATTCGAAGGCAGGAAAGAACTCTTCGATTACGAATATGACCCGCGGGCCATAAAGGAAATGCTGCCGAACGACGACTTGGATCTTCAGGTGTTATGGCTGCATGTGCTTGAGCAGAAAGGCGTCTACTTCACTTCGATGGATTTGGCTGACGCGTTCTACGAGCGGTATCCGTTCGTGCCGGGCGAATATGCCTGGTTCAAGAAAAATTATAACCGAGGTATTTATCCGCCTGTATCGGGTGCATTCAATAATCGGTATTACGTCAATGGAATGGGCTGTCCCATTCGCTCCGAGATATGGGCCTGCGTTGCGCCGGGCAATCCCGAGCTCGCGGCAGAATTTGCGGGACGAGACGGCATGCTGGACCATGAGGGCGATTCCATTTACGCGGAGCAGTATCTGGCGGCCGTCGAAGCGATGGCCTTCGTCGAAGATGATCTCATGAAGCTGCTGCGAGACGGCATGGTCTATTTGCCCGAGGGAACGAGAATTCGCCGGCTTGTGGAGGATACGATGGCATGGTCCTCGCAGGATTTGACCTGGCAGCAGGTTCGCTCTCGGATTATTCGCGATTACGGTCACCCGGACTGCACGAACCTGTATCAGAATATTGGATTCACACTGGTATGTTTGTTTTACGGCAAAGGGGATTTCCTGGAGACGACGATGATCGCGCTGAATTGCGGCTTCGATACGGATTGCAGCTGCGCGACAGCAGGCGCTCTTCTCGGGATTATATATGGGGCAGACCGCTTAATCGAGAAGCATGCCTTCTACGACACCAGCTACAAGCTGGACGTGAAAGTCGCTCGCCGATCCAATCAACTGTCGGACTTGGCCGAGGATACTTGCGCAGCGGGGTTGACCATCATGAGAGAGCTTAATGGGGCGATCGAGATTACAGGCCAGCCGTCTGAGCTTGGCTCCATTCCCGCGAACAAACCGGAGCCTTCCATTGTGCTCTCCGTTGATTATCAGGGAATACCCGTTGTTGGATGGTCGGAGAGCAAGACGATCGCCATCGGACTGTCGAACGAGACGGAGTTTGTCGCTGTGGATCAATTGACGGTCGACTTGCCTGATGGCTGGCAGAGTGATTGGACTTCGCAGCACATCGTTCTGCAGCCGGGGGAAATCAAATCGGTTACGCTCACGGTAAGCGTACCGGAGCAGGTTAGCTACCTCTCGGAGAAAAACTTGCTCACTGCTGCATTCGGCGGGGCAACCTTTATCTTCGGACTGAACGGAGCGCAGGTGTGGAAAGTATTCGGGCCGTTCTGGGAAAATCATATTGAGCTTCCTCGCACGGAGCTTGGTGAGTGGTATTACGGAGCATTCAAAGGCACGAGGGACGAAATCGCGGATTTGACGCGGCAATTTCATCTCAATACGAAGGCCGATGCGACCAAAGATTATAGGAGTCTGGTCGATCCGCAGGATTACCGGTTCGTGAATGTGACCGAGGATTTGTTCTCGGTTTCGGATCTGATCGGCTTCCAAGGACCCTGCGTCGTATACGCGGAGCGGGAGATCGAGCTGCCGGAGGATCGCGAGGTCAACATTATTTTCGGGCATACCGAAGCTTATCGGCTATGGATTAACGATCAATTAATAAGCGAGACGGATCATCATGATTGGTGGACCGCGGAGAATCGGCATCACTCTGAGGTGAAGCTGCGTCAGGGAAGGAACAAAATCGTGCTGCAGGCGATTCGGCGCGGCCGTCATGCGGATTACAGCTTGATCTTCACCGAGCTGGGTCAATCGTTCCCGCATCACATCACGGATCTTGGCTCGTGGATCGACCATAAATAACGTCAGAGAGGACTGCCGCAGCGGCAGTCCTCTCCGTTCGTCGAGCAACCTACGTTCTTTCAATCTTCTAACGGTTGCCATCGAGCATATTTGAACGTTTTCCACTAGAAATCGACCCATCTGCTGCAAATAACGTCTGTGACAACCATTAGAATTTCAAAAAGGTTTATTTTCATATCATAGCCTCGCTGACAACCGTTAAAGTTTTGTTCATGAAAGGTAGATATTAAAGAGGTTGTCGTCCCCGTAGAGGTTATTGGATCTTCGAACCCTATTATAGAAACACGAATCCATCATGTATAATACATATTAAACTACGAGATCATAGCTATCAGTCTATCGGATCGGGTGGGTCGGGATATTCGCGAACTGGTGGAAGGGAAACGAGAAGTTCGGGATATGGCAGGCTTGCTTGAGCCGACGGCGGTTATGAAATACCCCCGGAATGTTTAAAACCCAAAATGAATCGAGAAGGAGCCATGATACATGTCGCAGAATAACTATCAAGCTTTAATCAAAGATCGAATCTTCATGGGCGGAGCAGCGGATGTAGAGGATATGATCAAGAACGAAGAGGTCGATGTCGTCATCGACTTGCGTGCCGAGGCTGCCGGTTGTGCCTATGAAGGCGCGGATGTGGAGTGGATTCAAATTCCTCTTGGAGACAATAAGGCGGATGACCATCTATTATTTAAGAAAGCGATTGATGAAGTTGTCGGCGCGTACAAGAGCGGCAAGAAAGTAGCTTTCCATTGCGCCGGGGGCGGCGGCCGAACAGGTGTCGTTGCAGTCGGAACACTGATAGAGCTTTCTCAAGCGGCCGGTATTGAAGAAGCGGAAGCGAAGGCAATCGATATTCGTGCCAAAATCAATATAAAGCCGCCTCAGCGAGAAGCGCTGGACAAGCTATACCGGATATAACGGAATTGCCCACCGACATGTGCCGGTGGGTTTTTTGGTTGACGATGTTTGTTCGGGATTTGAAGGTTTGCTGCGAACGGTAATTGTCATAAGTCATTTATTGATACATAATGTATCTATAATAAAGGAGGAGTGATCACTCTTGAAGAAGCTGCTATCGTCCGTCTTGATTGCTTGTTTATGGTTAGCTACGCTCAGCATTGTACCTGCAAGCGCGGCAGCACCGAGTAACGGCAGCATATTGCTGCAGCTGGATGGCATTTCCGGCGAATCGACCATGAAAGGGTATGAGAAGTGGATTGCAATTGCAGGTGCTTCGTTCTCCATAACCAGTCAAGGCGCCGTTGCCGCAGGTTCAGGTTCAGGGGCTTCTAAAGTAAGTCTGTCATCGCTCACCATTTCCAAATCAACCGATGCTGCGTCTATACCGCTCATGTTGACTGCCATGAAAGGCGTACATATTCCGAAAGGCAAGCTAGTTTATACGCGTCAAGGTGGAGAGGGGAATCCACTCCCTTACTTGATGATCGAGCTTGAAGATATTTTTATAAGCAACTACAACTTCGATGATACTGAAGAGACCGTGGAGCTGGTTTACGGTAAAGTGAAGTGGACGTACTGGATTACGGATGCGAAAGGGATACGTAAACCTGTCACAGGCGGCTGGGATGTTAAGAAAAATGTACCCGCCGCTTAATGAATACTAGAAGGCAGCCGCATCGGCTGCCTATTTTTGTTGTGCGTGAAGGAGGTTTTCAATCCTAGGCGTCGAAACAACCAGACATACATCTAGAAATGGAGAGTGTGTGCGCGTTGAAAGCAAATCGAATGGAAGCGTTCAGCGATGGCGTATTAGCCATCATTATTACGATCATGGTGCTGGAATTGAAAGTGCCGGAGGGACACGAGTGGCATTCGCTGGTAAGTTTGGCGCCGAAGCTGCTCAGTTATTTGTTCAGCTTTATCTACGTGGGGATTTACTGGAATAATCATCATCATCTTCTTCACGCCGTTCATACGATGAACGGCAAGCTGATGTGGCTTAATATGCTATTGCTATTCTGGTTATCGCTCGTGCCTTTCTCTACGGCTTGGATCGGAGAGAGTCACTTTGCTCCCACGCCGACAGCGCTGTATGGCATCGTGCTGCTGCTAGCCTCCGTTTCATATTGGTTATTGCAGCGCGCGATTCTGGGCCAGCATCCATCTGACTCTGCGATTCTGGCGGCGATGGGTAAAGATTTCAAAGGTAAGATATCGCCTTTGATCTATCTATTAGCCATCGTGACGGCCTATCTTAACGCATGGGTATCTTGCTTCTTCTTCGCGCTTGTTGCGGTGCTCTGGTTTGTGCCCGACAAACGGATTGAACGCGTATTGCTGAGAAAGGCAAATTAGAAGGGAAAGCCAGTTCGATCAGAGCGCCGATCGGACTGGCTTTTTTTGCGTTGAGGCCGAGTTTTCATAATTCTAAGCTCTACTGCAAACAATAAGGAAATAATTAACTGTCGGCAGGTGGTGATGGCATGTTTCGCTTCAAGAAAACAATTCGGAAATCCGGTAAACCACAATCCGTTGAATTAGAATCCGGAGATCTCAATAAGAAGATTTCACAGATTCAGAACTATTTCGCACAAACGGAAGATCTGAAGCTTCAGATGCTCACTTGGGCAGATCAAACCTGCGCTTTGATTTATCTGGAGTCACTCGTACAATCGGCTTCCATTCAAACGCTTGTCATCGATGCATTGCTGGAACCCAGTCCCGATGATATCGAGCAGAAGTTAACTGCAGTTGAAGTCAAAAAGTCATCCGATCTAATCCTAATCGGAAAATATATGCTTGAAGGACATTGCGTCATTGTAACGGAAAGCGACTCGACCGCAATCGCGATACCCGTAGCAAAATCGCAAGACCGAGCCATACAGGAACCCAAAGGCGAGCAGATCATCAAGGGAGCACATGATGGATTTATCGAAAGCTTGAGTACCAATCTATATTTGCTTCGCACTCGCATGACGAATCCAAAATTAAAAGTGAAGTACCTTACGCTGGGCCGTGTGACAAATACAAAAGTCGCGATGATTTACATGGATGGCTTTGCGGATCCCAAAGTCGTTGCAGAATGCGAGAAAAGACTTTCCGCAATCGATCTGGAATATCTGTATTCCACAGAAAACATTGATGAGATGCTTGAAGAACATCCGCTTTCGCCATTTCCCCAAGCCCTGCAGACCGAGAGGCCGGATCGGACTGTAGCTTATTTATTGGAAGGCAAAATCTCAATTATCGTCGATGGAAGTCCTGTTGCTTTGATACTGCCTATTACGTTCTTCTCCTTTTTTCAGACACCGGATGATTACAACAGGCGCTGGATTATCGGGTCCTTTTACCGGTTGCTTCGTTTAGTCAGCTTTCTATTAGCTATCTGCTTGCCAGCTATCTATATTGCTACCGTATCGTATCATTCTGAAGTGCTGCCGATCGGCATTCTTTATTCGGTAAAGGTGGCGTTAACGTACGTTCCTCTACCGCCTATTTTAGAAGCGCTTGTCATGCAAATCATTTTGGAGCTGCTGAAGGAGGCCGCGATTAGGCTGCCTTCACCTATTTCTCAAACGATCGGTATTGTCGGAGGCTTAGTCATTGGTACCGCTGTGGTGGAAGCTCAATTGGTTTCGAACACGATGATCGTTGTTATTGGGCTGACGGCAATTGCGTCTTTCGGCAACCCAGTCAACGAATTTGGAACCAGTCTTCGGGTATTGGGATTTCCCATGATGATAGCTGCATCTTTGTTCGGTTTTTTCGGCATTTCCATAATGCTGATGCTGATCTTTATTCATCTCTGCAAAATCGAAACATTGGGAATCCCGTATTTTGCGCCGTTCGGTCCGTTTCAAGGAAAAGAGAATTTTAAAGATGTGTTGCTCAGACTACCACTGTGGATGGTTAATAAAAGCTCGCGAAAAGCGGAATTCGGCCTCATTAAACAGACGATATTAGGGAGGTGGAAGCGTCCATGAAAATGAGCATAAGCAAAACCCAATTGTTTTTTTTGATTATCAAAACGCAGATTGGAATAGGCTTATTATCCTTGCCCTCTGAAATTCAGAGCATTGCGAATGGAGATTCTTGGATTTCGGTTCTTTTGGCCGGAGCAATTATCCAGATTTTGCTATTCGTCTATTGGCGGCTGCTCAAGAAATTTCCGAATGAAACCTTGAGCGAAATTACAAATCGCCTGCTTGGGCGATATGTGGGAAAAGTGATCAATCTCGTCTATTTTGGTTTCTTCGTATTCATCGCGGCGTATGCATGTTCACTCTACGTAGAGCTGATCCATACTTGGATGCTGCCCTTAACTCCCGGGTGGGTGCTGCTTGTGCTTATCGTCGGGACGAGCGTTTATTTGGCCCATGATAATTTACGTGTTATCGCTAGGTTTTTTGTCTTAGCTTCCATGCTGTTCCTTGTGTTGCTTCTAATCAGCATTTTAAACTTTAAGAATAGTGTGCATATTACGAATATATTGCCTATAGGCCATTCAGGTATGCTGCAAATGTTTAGGGGAAGCGACAAAACGTTCTTCTCCATGCTTGGGTTTGAGGTGACACTATTTTTCTTTTCCCATGTACAAGATAATAAGAAAGGCATGTTTACCTTAATTTCATTAGCCAATTGCTTTGTTACGTTTTTTTATACCTACTTTGTTTTCATCTGCCTGATCGGAATTACTCCAAAGGCGTTAGATTCGGTGAATGAACCGGTCTTGTTTATTTTAAAAGGGTTGTCCTATCAGCTGTTTGATCGATTAGACCTTATTTTCTTAACAATTTGGATTATTCCGATGACCGCCACGATTGTTTCTTATTTATGTGTCGCCGGAAAGACCATAACCGCCAAAGAAAGCTCCTATCGAAAACTGGTTTGGTTCAGCGGGGGCATCGTATTCACTGCAGCGTGGTATTTATCGACAATTGAAAATGTCGATTCCTTTAGTAAATGGCTGGAATATGGATACTTAGTTATGATTGCAGCAGTGCCGGTGTTGTTGTGGCTGGGATCCTTCCTTGTTAAAAATAATGCAGAGGTCGGTTCAACATGAGAAGAGGAGTATTGCTAACGGTTTGGATCTTATTATGCTCGATGATCCTTACAGGATGTTGGGACAGCCAATATTTATCCACTAAAAAAATGGTAAACGGACTTAGCCTTGATATTGCCAAAGACAACTCCTTAATGATGACAATCAGAGCCATCCAGCTGAAGAGTAAAGGCGGCGGCCAATTCGATGTAAAAGATCAAGAGATGCAAGCAACCGGGGAATCGACATATAGTGTAGGAAGGAAAATTGACAGCATGCTTCCCGGTACCGTCGAAGCCACCAAAACACATATTATCATCGTTGGAGAAGAACTCGCCAAACAAGGTTTATTAGCACCTTTGGAATATTTTTACCGCAATCCGAAAGGATATCTGAATTCGAATATTCTTATAAGTAAGGGGGTCGGGGCTGAAGTTTTATCGTTCAAAAAGATTGACAATAGCCCTATCGCCTTTGGCATTATGCAGTTGATTCACGGAGCAGTCCGTTCGACAGTCGCTCCGGATCAAACGCTGTATTCGATCTGGAGTCAACTGTTTGATCCGGGAGAAGACATGATTCTGCCTATCATCTATAAATTAGGTAATAAAGCGCTAGTCGTTGACAGTGTCGGACTATTCGATGGCGATAAATATTCAGGCGTCTCTTTGTCTAATGATAACAGCATATTATTATTGCTCCTGCTCGGCAAATTGAACACATTTGCCAACTTGGACATTCCCATAGACGATAGCTTGCTTACCTTACAAACGAGAAAAATGAAGCGAGCTGTCCGTTTAGCTGTTAATAAAAAAACGTCAGAGATCGAGTTTGTCGTAAAGGTAGATCTCTATGGCGTTATTAGCAGTTTTCCGAACCATCTAGGCCAAGAAATCGATCGGGAGCAAGTGAAGAAGGAAATTACTGAATACTTAAATAAACGCGCCATGGGCGTAACAAGCAAGTTGCAGCAGGCGAATTGCGATGCGTTTGGCATCGGAAGAAGGCTTAAGGCCCATCATTCCAAGCTGTGGAAAACTATCGACTGGAAGAAAGCATACAAGGAAGTGAAGATAAGGCCGGAAGTCCAAGTCCATATTAAAAGTACAGGCATTATTAAGTAAAGGGAGCCAGCGCGCAAGCGCGGGCTCTTTTTTGTCGATGCCGGAATGAGTAAGATTTTATGTAAATTTCATGCACACGAAGGCGATGTAGCTGATGCGGAATGGCGCGGATTCCATCGCATTGAGAAAGCGTTGTGGGTCGATAACACCACGGACGGCATGACAGAGTACGCGGATCGACTTCTTAGTGATGTCAAGGCACTTCGCGCATTGATGGAAACCGTTGAAGTATTTTGGGCCGGAGCAAACCGATGGTGCTCCTTGGATGGCTGGGGGAAGCTATATGGTTGTCAGGCGGATTCGGATTCGCGTTGAAGTGTGGGATCGCTCTACGCTTAAGGATCAAGAAGACACCTTCGGCCGTCATCGGCACAGCGGAGCACCGATTGGAAGTCAGAATGAGCGGGATAAGGTCGATCTTGCAGCGAAGGACGGGAAGGGATTTTCGCGCTTGGAATGCCTTCATTGATAAGCAGGTGGGAGGAGCCTTGGCAAGAGGCAGCTTATGGTCCTTGTTTGTCGTATCGGGGCTCTCCATCTTCCGCGAAGGCGCAGAAACGGCTATATTCTATGTCGGCATGTCCCCGTCCATTGATCCGATGCAGATGCTGCTCGGGATCGCTGCGGTGCTGCTTGGGATTCTTGCCTTATTGATGATCAAGTACAGCGTGAAGCTGCCGCTTCGTCCGTTCTTCCTGACGTCCTCGGCATTCATCTACTTGCTGGTGTTCCGTTTCATCGGCGAAAGCATTCATTCGCTTCAAGTGGCCACCTGGGTACCGGCGCATTCCATTTCGAGAAGCATCTCCGTGAATGTCCTTGGCATTTACCCGACGCTTGAAACGGTTATTCCGCAAGCCGCTCTGCTTGTATATTTGCTCATTCGATATCGTTCGGTCTTCATTATCGGCGCGCCTCGAGAAGGAACGGCAAAAACCAGCTTGAAATAGAAATGAAAGCTTAATCCGATCTCGCAGAGGAGATCGGATTAAGCTTTTTTTCGTTATTGGCTTAGCTTTACATTCATCGGATTTGTCCTATGCGCGACTGATTAGCTGCACGCACAGTTGAGGACCGGTTTGCGGGCGGCTGTCGTCTCGTCCAGTCGGCGTACGACGGTATCATAAGGTGCGCCCAGTATAATGGCTGGATTCGTGCGTGCTTCTTCGGCAATTCGGATCATTGTATCAATAAACCCGTCGAGTGTCTCTTTACTCTCTGTTTCGGTCGGTTCGATCATGATACATTCCTCGACGTTGAGCGGGAAATAGATGGTTGGCGGATGGTAACCGAAGTCGAGCAGCCGCTTGGCTACGTCTAACGTGCGGACGCCGTGCTCCTTCAGGCCGCGACCCGACATCACGAACTCATGCTTACAGACGCCGGGGTAAGGAAGCTCGAAATGAGGAGCGAGCCGGTGCATCATGTAGTTGGCATTGAGAACCGCACATTCCGAGACGCGGCGCAGTCCTTCCGGTCCATAGGTCCGAATATACGTATATGCCCGTACAAGAATGCCGAAGTTGCCGTAGAACGCTTTGACCCGGCCGATTGACTCAGGACGGTCGTAGTCAAAGTAATAGGTGCCGTCATCGCGTCTGGCGGCAAGAGGTTTGGGCAGAAACGGTATGAGCGTGCTTTTCACGCCGACAGGGCCGGCTCCCGGGCCGCCGCCGCCGTGCGGCGTGCTCATCGTCTTGTGCAAATTAAGGTGGACAACGTCAAACCCCATGTCGCCGGGTCTGGTGATGCCCATGATCGCATTCGAATTCGCTCCGTCGTAATAGAGCAGGCCGCCAGCCTCATGGATGATCTCTGCGATCTCAACGATCTGTTCCTCGAACAGGCCGAGGGTACTCGGATTTGTGAGCATGAGCGCTGCGGTATCCTTGCCGACAGCTGCGCGCAGCGCGCCTAGGTCGACCATGCCGTGCTCATTCGATTTGATGGTGATGGTTTCGAAGCCTGCGACGGTGGCACTGGCAGGATTTGTTCCGTGCGAGGAGTCCGGAACAATCACTTTGGTGCGTACATCGCCGCGGCTTTCATGGTAAGCGCGAATCATCATCAGCCCGGTCCATTCGCCATGGGCGCCTGCAGCCGGCTGAAGCGTAACCTGATCCATGCCGGTCAGTGCAGCCAGGTCGTTCTGAAGCACATACATCAGCTCGAGTGCGCCTTGGATGCTCTCTTCCGGCTGATAGGGGTGAATCTTGGCGAAGCCCGCGAAACGAGCGGTATCTTCGTTGATTTTCGGATTATACTTCATCGTACAGGAGCCGAGCGGGTAGAAGCCGTTATCGACGCCGAAATTGCGCCGGGACAGCTCGGTGTAGTGACGGATTACGTCGACCTCGTAAACCTCGGGAAGCTGTGCAGGCGTTTGTCTTAGCATTTCGGCAGGAATGAAGGCAGAAGGATCCGATTCGGGTACATCGCAAGGCGGGAGGGAATAAGCGACGCGTCCTGGTTTGCTGAGCTCGAATATCAGCGATTTGGCCGGTTTCAATGACATGTTCCTCTTATCGTTCTGTAGAGCAATGGTAGAATCGCCCTCATTAAAATGTGTTGTCATGCCATTTCCTCCAGTCTCGCGACAAAGTGATCGATTTCCGCGCGCGTACGTTTCTCCGTCACGGCAATTAACATATGACCTTGCAGCTCCGGGTAGGCAAACTCAAGGTCGCAGCCACCGAGGAAGCCGGCGGCAAGCAGCTTCAGATTCGCTTCCTTTACGGAAACGCTGGTCGGCAGCTTCACGACAAATTCATTAAAGAACGGAGCGGAGAAGGGGAGTTCGAAGCCGCGCTTTGCAAACTGATCGGCTGCGTAATGGGCTTTCTGTAAATTCAAGTTAGCGGCCTCGCGCAAGCCCTCTTTGCCCATCGTCGACAAGTAGATCGAAGCACATAGAGCAAGCAATGCTTGATTCGAGCAGATGTTGGAAGTCGCTTTCTCCCGCCTTATATGCTGCTCCCGAGCTTGCAGCGTCAGAACAAAGCCGCGCTTTCCGTCGATATCCGTGGTCTGGCCGACAATCCTGCCCGGCATCCGCCGCATCAGCGGCTCGGTGACGGCGAAGAACCCGCAGGTCGGTCCTCCGAGCGATTGCGAGATGCCAAGCGGCTGCGCATCGCCGACGACAATGTCGCTTCCGAGCTTGCCCGGTGTCTCCAGCAAACCGAGCGACAAGGGATTGCTGCTGACAACAAGCAGTCCTTTAACATGGTGAATGATTGGCTCGATGGCGGCTAGATCCTCGACCGCGCCGAAGAAATTCGGCGATTGCACGAGCACGGCGGCGGTCTTGGTGTCTACGGCTGCCTGTAGGGCGTCCAGATCCGTAACGCCGTTCGTAAAGCCTACTTCGACGATGTCCAGGTTTAGGCCGCGAGCCATCGTGCGGACCATCTCACGGGCTTCCGGATGGACGGTACGCGAGATGACGATCCGGTTTCGCTTCGTCGCTCCTGCGGCCAAGGCGCCTGCTTCGGCCAAAGCGGTAACGCCGTCATACATACTCGCGTTTGCGACAGCCATGCCAGTCAGCTCGCAAATGTACGATTGGAACTCGAAGATGGCTTGAAGCTCGCCTTGGCTGATCTCCGGCTGGTAAGGCGTATATGCCGTATAGAATTCAGAGCGAGAGATCATGTGATTGATAACGACAGGCAAGTGGTGATCATAGATTCCCGCACCAAGAAAGCTTTTGTAACGGTCGGTGTCGGCGTTGCGTCCGGCAAGCTCCTTCATATGCTCGAGCAGGGAGAATTCGTCAAGCGCGGAGGACATCGGCATCGTACCGCGGTAACGGATGGATTCCGGAATGTCTCGGAACAGCTCTTCGATCGATGCCGCGCCGATCGTTGCGAGCATATCGGCTTGGTCTTGATCGGTTATGGGGATGTAGCGGTGTATATTAGCCATGCATTTCACTCCTTAGGAAGTCTTTTATAAAATGGGGTCTTGATGACTTTGGCCTTTAACTGTTTGCCGCGAATTTCAACTGTCAGTTCGGTGCCGAGAGCGGCAAAGTTCGCATCGATCAAAGCGAGACCGAGGTTGCGCTTCAGCGTCGGTGATTGTGTGCCTGTCGTGACGGTTCCGATTAATGTGCCGTTTGCATAGACAGGGTAATGCGAGCGGGGGATGCCGCGGTCAATCAGCTCGATGCCGACAAGCTTGCGTGACAGCCCATCTTCCTTCTGCTTGACCAGCGCTTCTCGGCCGATAAAGACCTCTTTGTCGAGCTTGACGAAGAAGCTGACTCCGGCTTCCAGAGGCGTGATGGTGTTCGAGAGCTCTTGACCGTATAGCGGCAATCGCGCCTCAAAGCGCAAGGTGTCACGAGCGCCGAGTCCGGAAGGGATTAAGCCGAGCGGTTCGCCGGCTGTGAGCAGCCTTTTCCAGACGTCGCCGGCTCGGTCTGCCTGAACATAGATTTCGAAGCCATCCTCGCCCGTGTAGCCGGTTCGCGAAACTAACGCATCCACTCCCGCGAGTGAGGTGCTTGGTGCGAATCGGAAAGGAGGGAGTTCGAGGACGTCGGTACCGGCGCCGGCGGCAGCCATGACGGCAGCGGCTGACGGTCCCTGCAAGGCGAGTAGGGCAAGCTGATCAGAGATATTCTCGAGTAGGACATCCCCGATTAAATGACTGCGCATCCATTCGTAATCCTTATCGATGTTCGAAGCGTTCACGACGACCATGAACTGATCGGCCGTGATTCGATAGACAAGCAAGTCGTCGACGACGCCTCCATCCGGATAACACATCAGTGAGTATTGCGCTTGGCCGTCGGCGAGCTTCGTGACGTCATTGGTCGTCAACAGCTGCAAGAAGCGCTCTGCGAATAGGCCGGTCACCTTGAATTCTCCCATATGGGAGACATCGAACAGACCGGCGCGCTGCCGAACAGCGTCGTGTTCTTTCTGAATGCCGGAGAACTGGACGGGCAGCTCCCAGCCGCCGAAGTCGATGCAGCGGACCTCCGGATGAGCGGCATAGAGCGGGTACAACGGGGTTCTTTTCAAATCGGCCATTCTTGACTCTCCTCCTCGAATTCGTGATCGTAACGCAAAGAAGGACAGCAACAAAAAGGGAGCGCATTCTCAGCCGAAGCTGACTGCGTTTCCTTTTTGCTCTGTCCTTTGTACCTGAGAGTTACCCTATGTCCGGTTGAAAAAGATGGAACATAAGTTTCCCCGTGGGTGATCCCGCGAACGGGATGCTCTCCAGAGGTGCGTCCGATAAAGGTCCTTTTGCCTGAGAGATTCACCTATGTAAGGTTTACTCCTTCGGCGCCGCCGAAATCTTGCTTGTTGGCGATCTCTCCCTTTATCATCATCCGCTTATTTAGTTGTTATCCTCTATTCTTACATGCAAATAACAGGTTGTGTCAACAAAAATAAAAAAATGTTAATAATATGTTAGGTATATTGACATAAATTATAATTCTGTTTTAAGCTAAACCCATCAACAACCGAATAAGCGGATGACGATGGCAGGGAGAGACTGAAGGAGCGAACCGTTCCGGAGGCACCGAAGGAGCAAGTCGACGGCCGGCCGAAGATTAATCTCTCAGGTAAACGTACCGCCATTCGACGCAACTCTGGAGAGAGCGAATAGCCACCAAAGGGGTAAGAGCGGATCTTGGACCGTTTAAACTCTCAGGTACCCGGGACAGAGAACTTGGCGCATAGCCGGTTCTCTGTCTCTTTTTATTGCTTCCCCGGCATGCAAGGAGAACCGCTTATGCATATCATCGCGGGTAAGGCCGTATGCTTCGGCGAGGAACTAAATCCTTCTCTTAAAGTATATGCAGCGATGGTCCTCAATAGCGCCTAGATGCCGCCGGTTTTGCAGATGTTGGGTGGCAGAGTCGGACAACCGCAGTTAACTACCCTATAACGGAAAGGAAGTTGAACATGAGTGAAGTGAGAGCAGGATTGGGCTATACAGAGGAGCATGAATGGGCTGAGGCGCGAGGAGCCGTCATTCGAATCGGGATTTCCGATTTTGCGCAATGTCAGTTAGGCGACATTGTGTTCGTGGAATTCCCGGAAGTGGGGGCAACGCTTGAGGCGAACTATCCGATGGGTACGATCGAGTCGGTAAAAACCGTATCCGATCTGTTCAGCCCTGTTAGCGGAACGGTCGTGAAAGTGAACGAGGAATTGCTGGACGAACCGCAAAAAGTGAACGAAGACCCGTATGGAGAAGGCTGGATTATCGAGGTCGAGGTGGAAGGCGAAGCGGCGGAAGTGGTGGCCGCGCTCTGGAGCGCTGAGCGATACGGGGCGTTCGTTGCATCCAAATAAGGAGGTGCGCAAGATGCCGAAGCCAAGGGTACGCAAGCCGGAGTGGCTCAAAATATCGCTTCATGCAGGAAACGGATACCAAGAGATCAAATCGATGATGCGCGGCCGCCAGCTGCATACGGTGTGCGAGGAGGCGAAATGCCCGAATATATTCGAGTGTTGGAGTCGGCGTACGGCAACATTCATGATTTTGGGGAGAATTTGCACGCGCGCCTGTCGGTTCTGCGCCGTGAACTCGGGCCAGCCGACAGAGCTCGATCTGGAGGAGCCCCGGCATGTGGCGCAATCCGTCAACGAGATGGGACTTGCGCATGTCGTCATCACTTCCGTCGCCCGTGACGATCTGATTGATCACGGTGCAACGATGTTTGCTGCGACCATTGTGGCTGTGCGCTTGGAAAACCCGCTAACGAGCATCGAGGTGCTAATCCCGGATTTGGGCGGTGACAAGAATCGGCTCGCTGTCGTGCTGGAAGCGAAGCCGGATGTGCTGAACCACAATCTCGAGACGGTGAGCCGGCTTTCGGACAAAGTGCGCGCAAAGGCCAAATATGTCCGTTCACTGTCTGTGCTCCGCATGGCCAAGGAACTTCGTCCAAGTCAGACGACGAAATCCGGCTTGATGGTCGGGCTGGGGGAGGAGAAGGAAGAGCTTATTGAAGCCATGCGCGATTTGCGGGAAGCCGGCTGCGATATTCTGACGATTGGGCAGTATTTGCAGCCTACGTCCAAGCATATGGATGTCGTTCGCTATTATCATCCAACGGAATTCGAAGTACTCAAGCAGGAGGGACTTGCGCTTGGTTTCGCCCATGTCGAGGCAGGACCGCTCGTCCGAAGCTCCTATCACGCCCGCGAGCAAGCCGAGCGCGCGAAGGCAGCCAGTGCTGTAGGGGGAGTGTTACTATGAACGACTATGATATCGTTATTTTGGGCGGCGGCCCCGGCGGTTACGTAGCCGCCATCCGAGCTGCCCAGTTGGGCAAACGCATTGCGCTGGTCGAGAAAGAGAAGCTGGGCGGCACTTGTCTGCATAAGGGATGCATTCCCAGCAAAACGCTGCTGCGCAGCGCGGAGCTCTACGAGACCATGAAGCGCAGCTCAAGCTTCGGAATCCGCGTGCACGGGATCGAACTTGATTATAGTAATGTGCTTGCCCGAAAGGATGCTATCGTTGAGCGGCTCGAGAGCGGCGTACGCTTCCTTATGAAGAAGAATAAGATCGATGTCTATGAAGGCATGGGTATGATTGCGAATACTGCCATTACGAGTGATCGCAATGGCGTTATTGAAGTAAAGAGCAGCGGCATTGCGGAAGGTGAACCACCAATAAGCATCGGCTATCGTGATCTCATTGTGGCTACGGGATCACGTCCCCGTCGTATCCCCGGGTTGCCGGTAAACGAGCGGATTATGAGCAGTGATGAAGCGCTTGCCATGGAATCCGTCCCGGCTTCTGTTGTAATCGTCGGAGGGGGCGTCATTGGCGTTGAATGGGCTTCGATGTTGAACGATTTCGGCGCGCAAGTAACAATCGTCGAAGCGGCAGATCGGATCGTGCCAACGGAAGATGAGGACTTGTCCCGCGAACTGGCGCGTCTGTTCACGAAACGCAGGATCAAAACGTTGACAGGCGCAATGCTGCTTCCCGGCAGCGTTTTGGCGGACGATGGAGGCGTGGTCTTGCAGGTCTCGCGGGGAAGCAAGATCGAGACGCTGATGGCAGATCGTATGCTTGTTTCTGTTGGACGAGCGGCGAATATTGAAGGCTTCGGACTCGAACGAACGGCGGCGCGGATCGAGCAGGGGGTCATCGCGGTAGACCGATCCATGCGGACGAACGATCCACATGTCTATGCAATCGGCGATGTCGTCGGCGGTCTGCAGCTCGCCCATGTTGCCAGTCATGAAGGGGTGGTGGCGGCAGAGAGCATCTGCGGACTCGACGCTCATTCGCCAGAGGCTGTTTCCGTTCCGAAATGCATCTACAGCCGTCCCGAGCTTGCCAGTGTCGGACTATCTGAGCAGGCTGCGGTGGAAAGCGGGCATTCGGTCAAAATAGGCAAGTTTTCGTTCAAGGCGATTGGCAAAGCGCTGGTTTTAGGTGACTCTGACGGCTTCGTTAAAGTGGTTGCGGACGAGAAGACCGGGGATGTCCTTGGCGTTCACATGATCGGACCGCATGTGACGGACTTCATCGGCGAAGCATCGCTTGCGCAGCTTGTGAAGGCAACCTCGATGCATATCGGCCGAATGATTCATCCGCATCCGACGCTCTCCGAAATTATCGGCGAAGCCATGCTCGAGGCCGACAACCTGGCTCTGGGGATGTGATTGCGATGTGGAGGTTCGTACACACGGGGAATCGGACGCCGGCAGAGAACATGGCCATCGATGAAGCGATCGTCGTTGCTCATGAACGGGGACTTGTTCCGCCGACCGTTCGATTCTACGGCTGGAGTCCTGCGACATTGTCCATTGGCTGTTTTCAGAAGGCTGCCGAGGTCGACTTTGATGCGCTGCACAAGCATGGCCTCGGCTTCGTCCGGCGGGCAACCGGCGGACGTGCGGTGCTTCACGATCAAGAGCTCACCTACAGCCTCATCGTCTCCGAGAATTATCCCGGCATTCCGAGCAGCGTAGTTGAAGCCTATCGCGTTCTCAGCATGGGACTGCTGTTTGGCTTTCGCAAGTTAGGTTTAGCCGCGAACATGTCGGGTATGGAAGACATGGAGGCTGATGTATTGGCGGATCAATCCGCGTGCAGTGCTTCGGGAGGAAAGCTGATGTCGGCTGCCTGTTTCGATGCTCCTTCCAAGTATGAGCTTGTCGTTGAAGGCAAGAAAATCGCGGGAAGCGCTCAAATGCGAACCAAAGGAGTCATTCTCCAGCACGGCTCCATCCTTATTGAACTGGATGCGGATCTGTTATACGGTGTTTTGCGTTTCGACGACGAGACGGAAAAAAGGCTGATGAGAAAATTATTCGAGCGCAAAGCAGTCGCGATAAATACCTGTCTGCGGCGGAAAGGGGAACTGCCGCTAACGATTACGGATGTGGAGGAAGCTTTTCGCATCGGATTTGCTCAAGGGCTGGAATCCGAACTCATCAACGGCAGCTTAACGGAGTTCGAAACGGAATTGGCCAACCAGCTTGCGATAGATAAATATGGCGCTGACGGTTGGAATCTTCGAAGATAAACGGAGGATGTTCAGATGAAGCCTATACGACGGCATTCAGCTATTAATAATCTGCATGGTCCGCGGCATCGCCGGCTTCTAATCGCGCTTTTCGCCTCCCATTTCTTCTGTACGGTACAATTTGTTTCTGCCGGGTATGCGCTATCGGAGGGCTTAGATTGAACCTCATTACCGGCATCATGCTATGCGTTGGAGCCTACATTCCGGATAATATGCTCGCTCGATCAGCTTGGTCTTCCATCCCTATTGGATTGTTGCTATGCATGTTCGCGTCGGTTTGTCTATTATCTTGGAGCGGCAGCGACTCATCCGTCATCACCTTTGCGGTGTCCTGCGCAGGCTTTGGCTTTGCGGTGGTGAATCTTGGCGTGTCTTCCGAGAAGGCCGAGGTTCAGCTGCAAGGGCTCCCTGACGGATTTAAGCATAAAATGGTCAGTTCGCGGCTATTAGGCCTTGCCATCGGCTTCGCAATCTCGGCGCTATTCGCGATTGTGCAATGGGGAAGCTTTCATATCGGACTCATGCGGCTGGTTAACGGCTGCGCGTTCTGTCTGCTTGCTGTCTGTTTCATATTGATATCCAAAATTAGCTGGGTTCGTGCTTGGTAATAAGCAGAACAGAGGGTGAGGGAGCCGATTTGGATTGACAAGCGTATTTTACGAATGAAGCCCGCGGAATCCGCGGGCTTCATTCGCATTTGAATGCTTTAACTATCAAGTCCCGTACCTGGCAAACCCGTACTTTGAATCACGCGAAATCGAGTTTAATGTTTCGTTCGTCCCCCGACATGGAGGATGGAAGCGACTAAGTTGTCATGATCCTGTTCACTTACGCCGCCGGAGAACCCGCAGGACTGCCTGGCGATGAGCTGCGTAGGAAGAATGATGACGTCCTCTTCCTTGCGTGCATTGAAGACGAGCTGGGTGGCAATGGCGCCAACCTCAAATTTGGAATGGCCGATCGTCGACAATGCCGGCCTGATTAGCGGGGCCAGGTTAATGTTGTCGAAGCCGACAATGGCAATATCCTCGGGCACGCGCAGGCCTGCTTCGTGCAGAGCGCGGATGGCGCCGATTGCCATCTCGTCATTGGCTGCGAATATAGCGTCCGGCAGCCGTTTGCTTGCTAGGAGAAGCTTGACCGCTTGATAACCGCCGGCTTCGAGGAATCGTCCGTGCATCGCAATCCGCTTAGGGACGGGCAGGTCGTGTTCGAGCAGAGCGCGTTTGTAGCCCTCGTATCGCTGCGTGTTATCGAAGGCTGCCGACGGTCCGCTCAGAAATTCAATATTGCGCCGCCCCAGCTTAATGAGATGAGCGACTGCATCATAGCCGCCTTGTTCATTGGTGATGAGGACGTTATGTACATAATCGCCTCTAAGCTCTCGATCGAGCACGACAATAGGGAAGGATTCCGAAGCCACTTGAAGAATGAGGCTGTCGCTGATGGCTGTTCCCATGATGATAGCCCCATCTACGAACTTCTCTCTTAAGAAACGATGCGCGGAGCTATTCTCGCCGCCATAGGTACTGCAGACGATCAAATTGTAATCATGCGAGGCTACAATCTCTTGGACGCCTTCAATGACTTGGCTGTAGAAAGGACCGCCAAGATCGTTCAGGAATAGTCCGATCGTCTCACTCTTGCGTTTCTTCAAATTGCGGGCAGCCCCGCTTGGACGGAAATTCAGCGCCTCTGCGGCCCGAACGACTTTGCGGCGCGTCTCTTCACTGATCTTAGGCGAGTTGTTCAGTGCGTAGGAGACGGTCGAAACAGCAACGCCCGCCATCTTCGCTACATCCTTGATTGTAGCTGACATGTTATCCTCCCGGTCGAGTACGAATTTTAGATAAACGAATAAAAGAAGGTTAACAATTTCGTAATATTTATTGATCATTATACCATTGGATTCTGCAACGTGTGAATGAGTATACACGAATAATAGGTGCGAGAGTCGCATCTACCTATCCATTTATTGGCTAATCCGGCTAATTTATTCTTGAACGCGGTGTAGAGAGATTGTTGCTGATGGAAACCGCGAATTTCATTATAATGAAAGATGACAGCCTGATGGCAACTCACTTGGAGGATTGGCGAACTTGAGCGATGAGAAGGAGTTGGAAAGCAAGCATGGAAGAGAACCTCAATTGGCAGGCAAAATGGATTTGGCCGAATCGGAACGGCCTCGATCAGGTTGCAGGTGATAGAGAGCCGCAGCTGGCTTATTTTCGCCGCAGCTTTCACGTTTCAGATAAGTCGGATGTTCGTTTGACTGTACGCGTTTCTGCAGACAGCCGTTATCGGCTCTGGCTAAACGGAGAATCGCTTGTAAGCGGTCCGCTTAAAGGGGACATGAACACCCATTACTATGAAGTGATCGACGTGACGGACAAGCTCCTTGACGGGGAGAATGTTTGGGCGGCTCAAGTGATCTATTATGCGGGGAGAACCGGACCTGCCTCTGTATGGCGATCGGATATGGGCGCTTTCCTGCTGGATGGTCAATTGGCGGATGGAGCGGGCAACGTCTTGGAGGATGTCAGCACGGATTCGCGCTGGCAGGCAATGCGTCTTGGAGCCGGTGCGTTCACGTTCGAAAGGGAAGCGTTTACATTGTTTATCGGCGGCGGGGAACGTGTGAAGGGCGGCGACCTGCCGATCGGATTCACGAATGTCGATTATGATGATAGCAAATGGACGAATGCAGTTGCCGTCAGCGAGATTATGGACGGGATGTATGGTCAATTGACGCGTTGGCAGTTAACCGAACGGTCGATTCCGTTCATGCGAGAGACAGTACGTTCTTTTACTCGCGTTATGCAGGCGTCGAGCGGGGAGCGGACATGGAACGAAGGCATTTCGCCGGAGCAACTGTTTGGCGTGGTGCTGGCTCCGGGAGAGAAGCTGATTGTAGAGCTGGATGCTTCCCGGATGACCAGCGGATATCCGCGCGTTCAGTTCTATGGAGGCAGAGGTGCGCAAGCTTCCGTGCTTTATGCAGAATCCTATGAGCTTCCGCCGGAGGGAGACGGAACTCGCCATAAAGGGGTTCGCGATGATAAAGAAGGCAAGTCGCTGTATGGCTTCGAGGATTACTATTCTATTGCCGGTGTCGGCGATTCGAGCACGGCTGTAAGTGAAGTGTACGAGCCTATCCACCGCAGAGGGTTTCGGTTTATTCGTCTGACGCTTCAAGCCGCAGATGAACCCGTGACGCTGGCAGGGATCGATTATCGTCAAAGCGGATATCCGCTGGAGGAATTGGCGGCGTTTGACGGATCGGATCCTACATTAGCGCCGTTATGGGAAATCAGCTTAAATACGCTGCGCGGCTGTATGCATGAAACGTATGAAGACACCCCGTTCTATGAGCAAATGCAATATGAACTGGACAGCCGTCTGCAAGCGTTGTTCACCTATTCCGTAAGCGGGGATGACAAGCTCGGCCGCAAGACGATTCGCGACTTCCACAGCTCCTTGCTGCCAAGCGGCATCCTGCAAAGCCGCTATCCATCCGTCGACAGACAGGTCATACCGGGCTTTGCCTTGTTCTGGCTCATGATGGTATACGATCACTACAAACATTACGGCGATGCTGCCCTTGTGAAAGCGTATCGTCCGACGATGGATGCGGTGCTCGGCTGGTTCGAGAATCGCCGCGAGGAGAGCGGGCTTGTCGGGCAAATGCCGACCGCGTATTGGTCGTTCGTGGATTGGACGATGGCATGGAAGGACAATGCCGGCGCTCCGCATGCGGCACGCCGCGGGCCGCTTACGGTCTACAATCTCATGTATGCGGATGCGCTGGTCAAAGCGGCGGAGATGAATGAGTGGACCGGACGAAACGAGACCGGCGCGGAATACCGCGAGCGGGCAGCATCCGTACGCGAAGCTGTTCGCCTTCATTGCTGGTCGGAATCGCGCCAGCTGTTCCGTGACGGGCCGGCGGTTGAAGCCTACAGCCAGCATGCGCAGGTGTGGGCCGTACTCACGGGAACGGTCAAAGGGGATGAAGCGAAGTCGCTGACGGCACGGATGCTGGATGGAGACGGAGATGGAGCTGATCTGGCACAAATCTCGACGGCAATGTCGTACTATCTGTTCCGTGCACTGGCGATGACGGGCATGTACGAGCAAACGTTCCAGCTGTGGGATTCATGGCGCAGACAAGTCGATCTGCACCTGACGGCTTGGGTGGAAGACCCGGTGTCGGAGCGCAGCGATTGCCACGCCTGGGGCGCCTTGCCGCTCTATGAATTTCCTTCCGAAATTCTCGGCATCAAACCGCTGGCACCCGGTTTTGCCCAGATCGGTATTTCACCGGTCGTCGGTCCGCTCAACTGGGCGAAAGGTAGCGCATCAACGCCTCATGGCCTTGTTGAAGTAGCCTGGCAGCTGGACGGCAGCCGTTTCGCCATTCAAGTGAATGGACCGGCCGGCATTCCGGTTACGCTCACACTGCCGAGCGGCGAGCAAAGGTCCTTCGCTGAAGCGCGGGAATTGGAAATCGAGTGCGATTACACATTCAACGCTGTTGCCAACAGCCAGTAGCCTGCGAGAGATCGAAATGTCGGTTTGGACATTTCGATCTTCTTTTTGATATCCCTCAATTTCCAGTTCCTGTTATACTAAATGAAGCTAGGTCTACCGCATCTCGATTTCGAAGGAGCGTGAGTCTTTGTTCAGTTACACGATAAACGCGGACTTGAAATTGCAAATTTTGCAGATCAATCATGCCGATGACATCTATGCCGCGATCAAGAAGAATCGAGAGTATCTTGGGGAGTTCTTGCCTTGGGCGCTTACGACGGCAAGCGTGGATGAAGTGAAACTCTATATTGAATATGAGCTGAAGAGATTCACCGGCAACAACGGTGTCTCCTGCGGTATTTTCTATCAGGATCGTTACATAGGCAATATTAGCGTCCATGATATTAACTGGAAACACAGAAAGACGTCAATCGGCTATTGGCTGAGTGCGGAGCATCAAGGGAAGGGATTCATGACAGAGGCTTGCAGGAAGATGATTGCGTATATCTTTCAGGAATTAGAGCTGAACCGGATCGAAATTCGAGTAAGAGTGGATAATGCGAGGAGTAAAGCCATCCCGCTGCGGCTTGGATTTGTGCAAGAAGGAATCATCAGAGAAGCGGAGTATAACAAGGGAGAGTATCACGATCATCTGGTCTACGGTTTGCTGAAGTCGGAATGGAAACCATCCATAACTTGAAGCGGAAATCTCAATCTGATTACAAATAAAGCCTCCTGAGCGCACCTCTTCGGTTGCGTGCAGGAGGCTTCTTGCTGACCGGCAGCTAATCGGCAAGTGCCGGAAACCGCAGCGTAAACGTGGTTTCCTTGCGGTTCGTTTCGAACGTGATGGTGCCGTTATTGCGTTCCACGATTTGCTTGCAAATTGCGAGTCCAAGGCCGGTACCGTCCGATTTGCCCGTGACGAACGGATCAAATAAGGTCGATTGAATGTCTGCCGGAATTTCCGGTCCGGTATTGATGAAACGAATGTAGATATGGGCTCCGTCAGCGAAGGTAAGCACCGTAATTTTGCGATGATGGATGTCCGTTTCGCGCAGCGCGTCAATGGCGTTATTCAGCAGATTCGAGAACACCTGAATAATGGCAAGGTTCTGAACCTCCACCTGCAGATCATCCTGCAGCCGCAAGGAAAGCTCGATATTCTCATTCAACAGCAGCGGGTTGACGAGGAGGAGCGTTTTCTCAATGACCTCATGCAGCGGCATGAGGATGCGCTGCTCATCCGCGATCGGCTTTCGGGAGAAACTGAGAAATCCGGTGACTTGCATTTCGATATTACGGAATTCATTGTCGATGATGTCCAGATATTTCTCGATGCTGCCAAGCGAATCCAGTGGCAGAGACTTACGAATTAATACGAGAAAACCTTTGATGGATGTCAGAGGATTGCGAATCTCGTGTGCCATGCTGGACGCCATTTTGCCGATTAAGTTGAGTTTATCCGCATGAATATCCTCGATCAATTTATCCTGCAGCTCCATCTTGCCGCGGGTATGATCGAAGAAGTAAGTGTAGATTGTCGCTTGGAAGGCATCGATTCTGGTGATGATGGTTGAAATAATAGCGGCAAGCTGAGAAACTTCGACCTCAATGACAGCTATTTTCTCGAGAAACGCTTCCCGGAAAAACAATGAGCTTTTTAAAATATGATCAATGGGGATCCCTTTATTAAACAGCAGGTCGCACCACTCTTTATACTCGGCAAATATGGGATGCTCCTCAATTGGGATCTGGATATCCGATATTAGAATGATGTAGCGTTCGCCTTGTTCTTGAAGCGTAGCGGTGTCATATTGATTCGGATAGTTCTGTTCCAGCCGCATGATCCAGTTATGTATAATTTCTTTCTGATACATGTCGAAGAACCGATTGATTTCATTCATCTTCTCATTCATGAATTCGCTCACTCCAGGGATTCATTTTCGGAATAGGCACGTCAATAGGCGCAGACGGTATGGATGGAAGAACTGGTCGGAGTCAGTGGATCGCAGCTGTCGGTTAGGAAGGGGCTAAGCGGTTAAAGTCAGTTCATCTATCTTCACGAGGCAGCCCGTCCCTTGAGGCGATTGCGCAACTACGCCCGTTAAGCAAGTGGAAGGGAGATTCATGCCGAAATATCGGATTTGCCGCCACAGCTCACCATCCGCTGAATAATGGAAGGAGATACAATTATCGTCTCGCGTTATGCGCAAATACGGCTTCTCTACCTCGACGCGCTCGGAATTGCAGTCGTCTGAGCTGCCATCTTTCGTGACAACAGACACGATGGTAGGGCATTCGCCGTCATATTCGAAACATAGCTTCGCCCAATTTCGGTCGTCTACCATCAGCATCAGACAGCCCGAGTCATATTTGTGCGTCATGGAGGCGCTTAATCTGGTAGTCAGTACGAAAGACCCCGTAACCGGCCTATACAGGAATGGTGCGGAGCTGACAACGTGTTTGCCTGCCGGATCCTGATAGAAGTCAGCATTCGCCGGAGCTTCAATGATTAGTTCACCGTTCTCGCCGCGCTCCGAATGACTCGGTTCGTTCATCCACTGCATCGTCCGTTCCGGCTGCAGATTGAGCAATAAATTCGCTTCCACCATCATCCCTCATTTCACTGAAATTCTCACTCTTACATAACATTCTCTTCGCAAACGAAATGTCCTGCCCTCAACTTAATCCTTGTCGCGAACTGCGGTAATCTCCCGGCGTCTGACCGGTCGTTTCCCTGAACATCCGGATGAAATAATTATAGTCCTCAACGCCGATGGCTTCGGCTATGACGGGAACGGGCAGCTCGCCTGCTGCGAGAAGCCGCTTGGCCTCTTCGATCTTTAAATAACGGATGTATTGGACAGGCGTTTTGCCGGTATGTTTCTTTAAACAACGAGACAGGTATTCGGCATTAAAATGAAACTGTTCCTCCAGCGAAGCCGAGTGAAACGGCTCCTTGATGAAGCGGGGTAAAAACTCTTCCAGCCGGCGGCTTAGTGTAAGCGAGCGCGACGGCTTCGTCGATTCTATCGTTAGCTGCTGCAGCTGCTCCAGCAATCGAACGAGCAATCCATGCAGACGCGCCGCATTCTCCAAATTCAGCTTCTGCTGAATCGTCAGCATTTCACGAAGTATTGGCAGCAGCGGCTTCGGGTCGATATTCGCCCATTTCGGCAGAAACAACGATTGTCTGCGCGGAAGGAAATCGGCATCTGTGCCCGGTTCAAGAATGGAGGACCAGGAGATTTGGTGGCTGCTCAGAGAGACGGCAGGTAGTGGGTGATAGAAATGAATCCAATAGATCTCGGTATCTTCGTCGCAGGGCCGATGACCGACATGGGTATGACCGGGCTCGAGAAGAAGCAGATCACCTGCACCAACCGCATAAGGCCGCTCATCTTCCGTCATATAAATGGTACCTTTGATCACGAGCAGCATGTCATACATGGGAAAATTCCGCTTGAAATGCTGGTTGCCCGGCCGCCATATGGAATGGCCGACGGTTACGAATTGCGGAAGCGGAGGGATAGGAAGCTGTAAACATTCCATCGTAGAGGGTCCTCTCCTAATAGGTCGATTTTGTGCTATAACAAGTCTATTCCATCTCTATCCTCCCGTGCAACGACTATGTAATAGTGAAGAAAGATTGACTACGAGGATAGGGGCGAAGCGTATGCGGTTTAGACAGGTTCATCTTGATTTTCATACCTCAGAGGCCATTCCGGGCATTGGCAGTCAGTTCTCCAAGGAGCAGTTCCAAGAGATGCTGCGCAAAGGCCATGTTGATTCCATTACGGTGTTCTCCAAATGCCATCATGGCTGGGCTTACCACCCGAGCGAAGCCAATGAGCGCCATCCCGGATTGGGGTTTGATTTGCTTGGCGCAATGATTGAAGCGGCGCATGAAATCGGCGTTAAGACGCCTGTCTATATTTCCGCGGGGCTGGATGAGAAGATGGCCAGACGCCATCCGGAATGGCTGTTCCGCGATCAGGAAGAGAGAACGAGCTGGGTCAAAAATTTCATGCAGCCGGGTTATCATGAGTTCTGCATGAACACTCCTTACCTGGAGATGCTGCTGAAGCAGATCGAAGAGGTTGTTCGAGGCTATGATGCGGATGGGATCTTCCTTGATATCGTTGGCGTCCGTCAATGCTACTGCCACTATTGCGTGGCGGATCTGCGACGCGAAGGCAAAGACCCGCGCAATGCGGAAGATGTGCTGGCGCTGGGCGAACGCACTTATGCCCATTATGGGAAAGCGGTGAAGGAGCTGATCCATGGCTTAAAGCCGGGCATGCCTATCTTCCAAAATGGCGGGCATATTCGCCGAGGCCGACGCGACTTGGCCGAGCTGAACACGCATCTGGAGCTGGAATCATTGCCTACCGGCGGCTGGGGGTATGATCACTTCCCATTGTCGGCGCGTTATTCGCAGACGCTTGGCATGCCATATCTGGGCATGACCGGCAAGTTCCATACGTCATGGGGGGAATTCGGCGGCTATAAACATCCGAACGCACTGCGCTACGAGACCGCGCTTAGCATCGCGAACGGGGCTCGCTGCTCAATCGGCGACCAGCTCCATCCGGACGGCGTCATGGATGAGGCGACCTATGAACTGATTGGCCGCGCCTACCGCGAGGTGGAGCAGAAAGAAGCCTGGTGCACGGATACCGTGAATGTGGCCGATGTTGCCTTGCTCTCTCTTGAGGCTGTCGGGGTTCACAAGACGTCGGGGCAAGTGGATTTCACGGGGCATTCCGATGCGGGTGCGGTAAGGATGCTGCTGGAAGGCAAAATTCTGTTTGACGTAATCGATATGGATGCGGATTTCTCCGGCTACAAAGTTATTATTTTGCCTGACGAAGTGCTGCTCGGCAATCGGTTAACCGCCAGCCTTAGGCGTTATCTGAATGATGGCGGCAAGGTGCTGGCAACAGGACGGTCGGGTTTAAAGGAAGACGGAAGCGGGTTCGGCCTTTCATTTGGCGCTCGATGGCTGGGCGAGAACGGCTTTCAGCCGGATTATTTCCGTCCGGCGTTTGAGGTACAGGATCTCGGCCGGGCCGCATTTATATTCTATGGCAAAGGTCAACGCGTTGAACTTGAAGATGGAGCAGGCGGAGCTGTGCTTGGTCGGCGGGAGGATCCGTATTTTAACCGGGATGTCTTCGCCTTCTGCTCGCATCAGCATACGCCAAGCTCGCGCCGCGACGGTGGACCCGGCATGGTGGAAGGGCCGGACGGCATCTATATCGCCTGGAATGTCTTCGAGGATTACGGGACGAAAGGCAGCTTGATCTTGAGGGAAACGGTGATCTATGCCCTGAATAAATTGCTGGGCGGCAACAAAACGATCGATACCTCCTTGCCGGCGCAAGGCATAGTGACCCTTCAGCGGCAGCCGGCAGAAAGCCGATACATCAACCACTTGCTGTATGCGACACCGGTGAAACGCGGCAATGGGATTGAGATTATTGAGGATATTTTACCGGTTTATGCTACGAAGGTATCCTTGCAATTGCAGGAAGAGGTTAAGAACGTCTACTTGGCACCGCAGCAAGCCGCTTTGTCGTTCGTGCAGGAAGACGGGAAGCTGACGTATACCGTAGATCGAATCGAATGCCATCAAATGGTCGTGATTGATGTCGCGAAGTAGATTTAAGTAAGAAGCAGCAGGAGCGGGGATCGTAGACCGTTTCTGCTGTTTTTTTGCTGGTAATGGCGCCGCTCGGGGCAGGATTTCGGGCTGTAATGACGGAATACTTGCAGTAGGAAAAATAATACAGAGAGGATTGATCCCTCATGAGGCTCGGAGGCCCGATATTGGCCAGGCAAACGCTTGATCCGGAACGCTGGATTGCCGCGCACGTCGAACGCGGTTATACGGCTGCTTATTTTCCGGATGTGGATGATGCGGCGCGAATCGAGGATTATGTTCGCGCTGCGGCTAAGGCGGACATCGTCATTGCAGAAGCGGGGGCGTGGAGCAACCCGCTAAGCCAAGACCCGGAGGTGCGGGAGCAGGCAATCCGCTACTGCAAGAAGAAGCTCGTGACGGCAGAGCTGGCAGGGGCGCGCTGCTGCGTCAACATTGCCGGTTCGTTAGGCGAGCAGTGGGATGGTCACGACCCGGCGAATTTGACTGCGGACACCTTCGAGCTGATTGTAGAAACGGTCCGCGGAATCATTGATCATGTGAAACCCGAGCGCACGTATTATACGCTGGAAATGATGCCGTGGATGTATCCCGACACCGTGGACAGCTACTTGCAGCTCATTAAGGCGATCGATCGGGAAGCCTTTGCCGTTCATTTGGACCCCGTCAACATTGTGACCAGTCCGCAGCTCTTTTACCGCAACGGTGCTTTGATCGAGGAATGTTTCGAGAAGCTGGGTCCGTATATTCGCAGCTGCCATGCCAAGGATATCGTGCTCGGATCGTCGATGGTCGTTCATTTGGACGAAACGCGTCCGGGGCTGGGCAAGCTGGATTATGCGCAATATTTGCGTCAATTAGCGAAGCTGGACCGTGACGTGCCGCTCATGCTGGAGCATCTGGACAGCGATTCCGAATACCGAATGGCCGCGGACTATATTCGGGCAACAGCGGATTCGATCGGGGTGTTGCTGGGATGACGCATCGGAAGGATGCAGGACTTGTCCTGGCAGGCATTCGCCAAATCGAACTTCAAGCGATGGATCGCGGAGCTGAGCTGTTGCAGTCGAACGAAATCATAGGTGAAACGTTGTTTACGCTAATCAGTACAGGTACCGAGCTCGCGTTGTATCTTGGGCGGGCTGATTTTACGAGCATTCCGGGCTATGCCGCGGTTTTTCGGGTCCAAGAGGTTGGCAGTGAAGTGCAAGCCTTCAAGCCCGGAGACTTGGCTTTCTGCATGGGACCGCATCGCTCCGTGCAGCGTGTAAGGGAGACGGAAGCGCTGCTGCTTCCGGAGGGCTTGTCCCCGGCAGTGGCAGTCTTCGCGAGAATGATGAGCGTCAGCATGTCGACGTTATCGACGACAAAGGCGAGGCCTCCGCAGCGGGTGATGGTAAGCGGGCTGGGTTTGGTGGGCAATATGGCGGCGCAGCTATTCGCGGCGAGCGGTTATTCCGTTACGGCTTACGATCCGGTTGCGTGGAAGCGTGAAGCTGCTGCTCGTGGATCAGATGCAGGAGCAGGCAGCGGTGCGACGGTATCCAATCTGCCGCCGGTGGATGATCCTGCTCAGAGAGGGAAATTCGCGCTTGTTGTGGAATGCTCGGGACATGAGCAGGCGGTACTCGACGGCTGCCGCATGGTTGGCAAGAACGGCGAGGTCGTTATGGTCGGCGTGCCATGGGGAAGGCAGACGGAAGCGTATGCGCATGAGCTGCTGCAGCATGTTTTCTATAACTATGTGGTGCTGCGCAGCGGCTGGGAATGGGATATCCCGACCCATGCCGTAAGCGCGGCGGAGCCGGGAATTTTCACGAATCTGGCAGGGGCGCTGCAATGGCTGGCTGCCGGAAAAGTGAAGGTAGACGGCTTGTACGAGGTCGTTTCGCCTAAGGAAGCGGCTGCCGTGTATGAGGATTTAGCCGAACAGCGTAACCATTCGCTTGGTTTTGTATTTGATTGGTCGCTTGTTTAAAGAGGGCACGCTAGGACAAGCCTAGAATTCGCGGGACAAGGGACCAACCGATAAGCGATTTGCAGGGAGTTAGCTGAGAAGCGCGACTGCGAACTACAAACCGCAAACCGCGAAGCGTGAACCGCAGACCGCAAACCACGAATCGCAAACTGCAAGTATGCGTTGAACATCATTCAGCGTTTCTTGGATTTTTTCTTGCCAACGGGAGAAGCGGCCTTTTTGCCTTTCTTCGACTTCCGTCGGTTTGCGGTAACTTCTTCATCGACGAGGACATCTTCTCCGTCCAACTCTTCGTCTACTTCTTCCTCAGCTTCTGGATTTTCACCAAACTCCGGTAAAATATTGGCATCGCCGAACAGGACAGTGCCGTTGTTCTTCACGATGATGACTTTTCCGATCCAGCAGAACATGGACGCGATGCCTCCTTCTGACATACTGCTGGTCTATGTTATGAACCATACAGCCTGCCCGTATTGGCGCGTGTCCGTGGTAAGCAACATAATTAAGTCAGGCTAAACGTCAATGAAGATGACGTTCAGCCTGACTTGGATCACGTAGATCTTTAGATGACCTATATTCTCGCAATTCCGTCGAATTCCGCCGAAGTAGATCTCTGGATGAGCTACATCCTTGCATTTTCACGTATTCTCGCTGATGTAGATCTCCGGGTGTGCTACATTCTCGCAATTTCGTGAAAATCCGCCGACGTAGATCTCTAGGCGAGCTGCTTGTCTTTCGAGTCACAGTGACGAGGGATTGCAGCTCCGAGTTTTGACCTATGTAGATCCCGAGGTGAGTTGCTTTCTCTCATTTCCGTGGATTTCCGCAGATGTAGATCTCTAGGTGAGCTACATGCTCGCAATTCCGTGAATTCCCGCCGATGTAGATTCCACGATGAGCTGCTTTACCGCCCAAGAGAGGTATCTAGTACCTCTCTTAAGCCTAAACCTAACATTTCTCCCCAATGAGCGGTACCCAAACCGTTCATGACCTCGATTCGGACCATTTTCACCGCTGTGCGGTACGAGATACCGCACGTCTAACGTATCCGATAGAAAAGGCTGCTTCGTCATCGAAGCGATGACAGAAACAGCCTCTCAGCAACTCATTATATTACTACAGTACTAATATCCGCGCTCCGTACGCCAGATGCTCGACCATTCGACGGCTCGCCTCCTCGGCGTTGCCTTCGAGAATGAGCTCGAAAATTTCCAAATGATCGCGGTAGGACATCCCGATCCGGTTCGAGTCCTTGCGAAGCACCTTGAGTGCCATCTGGAACAGCCGATCCTGCAAATTATCCATCATCTGCACCATTTCGGTGTTCTCGTAAACGAGTGCCAGGCGACGATGAAATTCGGAATCCGCATGCGTGAATGCCAGATAGTCATGCTGCGCGGCAGTTTGCTCCTGAATCAGCAAATTAGCACGGAACCAAGCGATCTCATCCTGTGGGAGCTTACGATTTGCCAGCTTCTTCACGATATGACCTTCCAGCGCAATCCGGAAATCGAAGAAATCCGCGACCCGCTGCAGTGACAATTCGGGAAGACTCAGCCCTTTATTAGGCGCAATGTTAAGCAGCCCTTCGGCAGCCAGCTTCTCAAGAGCGGATCGGATCGGCGTGCGGCTCATCTGGAGCAGCTCCACCAAATATTTCTCCGTCAGCTGGTCGTTGGAATTAATCGTTCCTTCCAATATGTAGGCACGAAGCTGCTCATACGCTTTCTCTTTCAACGTTACGGTTGCCATAGTCAGTATCCTTTTCTTCTATAAAATGAATAGATTTCAAATACGCGATCGATTGTTCCATCCAGCTTCGTTCGCGTGCAGCCGTCTGCTCCACAGACTCCGTGAACGGTGTCCATAACTCAAGTATGGCGGTGGCTGACGTTTTGTCATGCTCCCGAATCGATGCTCGCAGAAGCTCGTAATCGAGCCGGCCTGCTCCGGCAGGTGCGCCGAGGATCGTAAAGCCGAGCTGGTGGTCAACCCGTTTAATATCGAAATCTTTAATATGCAGGTTTACCAGATAGGGGATTAACCGTTTGATAACGACATCCGGACTCTCCAGCGCGCCAAAAGAATTCACCGTATCGAGGCAGCAGCCTACAAGCGGATGGTTCAAGCTCTCAAATAATTGTACCAGTTGTAGCGTTGTATGCAAGCCATGATTTTCGATGGCAAGTGCGATGTTCTCTTCCTCGAAGGCGGGAAGTACCTCTCGCAGCTGTTGTTCTGCGGCGGCAAGATCGGGCGTTGTAATAATCGTGCGAACGATGGGGGATTGCAGTGTCCGAGCGATATCCAAATACGTCAGCAGCAGTGCGGGATCCGTTCCCCGTGTGCCAACCTCAATGGAGACGTTCTGCTCATCCGCGATTTGCTTCAACTGTAAGAGCTCATCCGACGAAAGCGGATGGAGCGGCAAATTGTCCGCGATTTGCACGAGATCCAGTCCGCAGCTCCGCGTAAGTTTTATCAGTCCTTCATGCGTAAGCGGTTCAACCGGGCGCTCATAGCCGGGTATGCCGATCGACCAAGTGACAGTGAATGAGCTAAGTCCAAGTCTCACACAGAATTCCTCCCTAGCATTTGTGAACTTAGAATACCAGTTATTTTAGAGGACGGCAATAAATATATATGTATTGTATACATTTTGTATTGAATGTCGAATGTCGATCAGTTATGCTAGGTTCAATAATACTTATTCTATTAATAAGGAGCAGGATGAATGAGCAACCAACCCAATGAAATCACAATTGCCGTGCTTGGTGCCGGAGGTAAGATGGGCTGCCGGATCACGGATAATTTGAAGCAAACGGATTATCGACTCCTTCTGTGCGAGCAAGCTGAGAATGGTATTGCCCGCATCGCGCAGCGCGGATTGTCCATTACGCCTAACGACGAAGCGCTTGCTGTAGCCGATTACATCATCCTCGCCGTGCCGGATGCCGTGATCGGGCCGCTGAGTGAGAAGATTGTATCGCAGTTAAAGCCGGGTGCGACGGTCATCTTGCTCGATCCGGCTGCAGCGTATGCGAAGCAAGTCGCACTGCGCGATGATTGCACGTTTGTCGTTACGCATCCATGTCACCCTGCATTGTTTGAAGAGCAGGATACTCCGGAAGCACGCAAAGATATGTTCGGCGGCATTGCGGCGAAGCAGGATATTGTCATAGCGCTTCAGCAAGGCAGCGAGGAAAACTTCGATATTGCGGAGCAGATTTGCATTCGAATGTTTGCGCCGGTCACGCAATGCCACCGGATTACAGTCGAACATATGGCGCTGCTGGAGCCGGCAGCGGCGGAAGTCGTTGCGGCAGCGGCTGCTTGTATTATGAAAGAAGCGATGGATGAAGTCATCCGCATGGGCGTTCCGGAAGCTGCGGCCAGATCGTTTATGCTGGGCCATATCCAGATTCCGCTGGCCATCGCGTTCAATAATGTGAATCCGTTCTCCGATGCAGCGAAGATTGCGATCAATTACGGTTACGATAAGATTTTCAAACCGGACTGGAAGCAAGTGTTTACGAAGGAATCATTGGATGAAGTGCTGCGCCTCATGCTGCATCTGGATGAGAAGCCTGCCCTGAAATAATTCAACATGACAGAGAGGGAGATAGAAGCATGTGGAAGGTTGGCCTAATCGGTACCGGCTTCTGGTCGGATAAGCATCTGCAGGCGTGGAGTCGAATTCCGGGTGTTCAAATAACGGCACTTTGCAACCGCTCTCCGGAGAAATTAATGAAGGCTGCTTCAAAATACAACATTTCTTCCGATCAATTGTATAGTCATATCGACGATATGCTTGCGCATGCCGATGTAGACATTATTGATATCGTAACGGGCGCAGAAACGCATGTCGATTTCGTTCGAAAAGCAGCGCAGGCGGGCAAGCATATCATGTGCCAGAAGCCGTTTGCGCCGACAATGGAAGAAGCGGAAGAGATGGTATCGCTCGCGAAGCGAAATGGCGTCAGGCTCATGGTTACGGAGAATTGGCGCTGGTTGGAGCCGTTCCAAACGATAAAGGAAGTTATCGACAGCGGCGAGTTAGGAAAGCTGCATGTTGCAAGATACGTTCATACGGATTATTACACCCCGCGCATGGAGCCGGAAGCTGAGCTGCCGCAGCCGTTCTTCCGCACAATGCCCAAGCTGCTTTTCTACGAAATGGGCGTGCATTGGTTTGATACTTGGCGGTTTCTCTTCGGGACACCGCAGCGCTTAACGGCAGAGCTGACGCGGGTCAGCAACCATATTATTGGGGAAGACAGCGGCATTGTCATGCTTGGACATGAAGGCTTCTACGGATTCATGGATATGAGCTGGGCAACCAGGCAGAAGCTGGACCGTCCGCTTGGCGAGCAGGTTAAGGCGGTGCATTTGGAGCAGTTTGTCATTGACGGCAGCAACGGCAGCTTGAAAATGTACACGGACGGCAAAATCACCGTTGTTTCGAAAGACGGAGCTTCGGAGCGAGTCGTGAAAGACGAGACAACGCTCGATCACGAAGAAAGCCATTTCCGGCTGCAGTCGCATTTTATTGCTTGTTTATCTAACGGCGAACCGTTCCAAACCAGCGGCGAGGATAACTTGATTACGCTTCGTTTGGCTTTCTCCGTCTATGAGAGCGCAGCAGAGCATAAGACGATTGCGATCACTTAGAGCGGCTGATTCGACAGCTCGAAGCGGAAGAATAAGTCGAATATTTCCGGGGAAATGATAGAGAGCGAATAGTACGCTTATGTTACGGTCACGCAATCGTGAGAGCCTGGAGAGGCAGCATGCTTCTTCCCGGGCTTTTTCTGTTGAAAGGTACTGTCATTGCCAAGAAAAGGATTGACGGAATTATCCAGCTTCATTACTATAATGTTGTATACAACATACAACATGACGATTCGCATATAGAAAGCAGGAGGTTAGCAGCGTGTCCTCAAGTCAGCTTCCACCGCAGCCGTTAGAGAAATTGGTTGTCAGTAACATTTGGGATCAAACCTATCAAGTGCTTAAGGAGCGAATACTAGCCCGGCATTTTGGCGCAAACGAGAAGCTGCTCATTCCTGAGCTGGCTAAACAGCTCGGCGTCAGTCGTACTCCGATTCGCGATGCACTGAACCGGCTTGAGATGGAAGGGCTCGTCCGCACCGTATCCAAGGTAGGCACCTTCGTCAATCCCGTCATGGAGGATAACGTCAATGACATTATGAACAGTCGGCTCATGATCGATTTATGGACCATTGATCAGCTGAGCGTCATGGACGAAGAATTGCTTGCTTCCAAGTTCGATGCCTTAGATGCGCTTGTCGAGCATGCAGCAGCCTCTATTTCAGAGGGACCGGGCATCAACATCGAATTGCAATCCAATTTTGATTTGATGTTTCATTTGGAGCTTGTCCGGATGAGCGGCAATCGTAGAAATGTGGAGATTTACAAATCGCTGATGCACTATCGTTACTTGAATCTCGGCGAGCCGCATGTGACGGACGAGATGATGATGCTTGCTTTTCGCCAGCATCTGTCGATCTATGAATCGCTGCGGGCGCGAGACTTTCAAGCAGCGAAGGAAGCGATCACGAAACATCTGGCGTACTCCAGGCAAAATATCTTAAATGTCATCATTCGCAGTGGCGGGGAAATCTAGTATCCGGAGAAGCAGGGTGAAACGCAGGTATGATGAGCTTACATAATAAGACAGCGATTATAACCGGGTCGACCAGCGGGATCGGCGAAGCAACGGCATGTAAGCTGGCAGAGCTTGGAGCCAAAGTGTTGGTGACAGGCAGGGATCCGGAACGAGGATCGAAGGTTGCGGCGGAAATTATCCGACAAGGCGGAGAATCGTTGTTCGTGCAAGCAGATTTAAGCGATCCATCGGTGCCGGGCAATCTTGTGCAGGCTGCGATTTCACAATGGGGACGGCTGGATATCGTTGTTAATAATGCCGCGCTGGTGTGCAGCAAGCCGCTTGCCGAAGTGACCCATCAAGATTGGGACCGGTTATTTGCGGTCAATGTGAAGGCAGGTTTCTTTCTGATTCAGGCGGCGCTGCCTTACTTGCGTGAGACGCAAGGCGCCGTCGTCAATGTAAGCTCGATTAACGGACAGATCAATGCGCATGACAATCTCGTCTATGACACGATGAAGGCGGCTTTAAACCATATGACACGCGGACTTGCCTTCGAGCTGCGCAAGGAAGGGGTAAGGTTTAATGCGTTGCTTCCGGCCGGCGTCGCAACACCGCTCCTAGAGCAGTGGCTGCAGCAGAAGCTAGGCGATCCCGAAGCAGCGAAGCAAGCGGCTGATCGGAGTTATGACGATCCCCGCGTAGGCAAGCCGGAGCAAATTGCAAGCGCTGTCGCATTTCTCGTCAGCCAAGAGTCATCTTGGGTCAACGGCGCCTTGATCCCGATAGAAGGCGGGTTTACGTTAGGGAACACGAAGGATTGAAACGAACCGCGATTTAGAACGAATCACATAAATTCATCAGAAGGATGTGTTTCAAGTGAGTTTGAGTCCACTTCAACTTCCGCTTCCCCTGCAAACAAGTTTGAAGGCAACGAGTCGCGGCACCGCACCGGGCTGGGCTGTGAAACAACGGCAACTATTCGACCTCCTGAATGAATCCGCGAAACGTTTCATTGCGAAATATACAAGGCCGGACGGTACGCTCATTTGGCGAAATGATTGGCCGGGGATGGACGGCTCTGACGATCCCTATGAGGGTTTCATGAATTTGGCGCTGCTTCACGCTTTAGGAGGCGACGATTTCCTGCACGAAGCGTCCCGCCGAATCTGGGAAGGCATCACCTTCCAGTGGACGGAATATGGACAAATTCATCGCGAGTTTGACGCTTATTATGATTGGATGCATCACGGCGAAGGGTATTTATACTTTTATTTTCTGGGACTCTCCGGGCCTGCGCTCTTGAAAGATCGGCAGCGTGCCGTGCGATTCGCTAACATGTATACCGGCGATGACGCGGAAGCGCCGAACTATGACAAGGAGAAGAAGCTTATTCGATCTCCGCTCAATGGCAGCAAAGGACCGCGTTTTATCGCATCCGCAGAGGATTGGTCTACGCATCGCGGCATTTTGGATAACTATTTAGCGCCCTATGAAGATATCCCGGGTGTGGATTTTGCATCGCGCAAATGCAAGTGGAGTGACGATACCATCTACGCCCATCTGCTATCGATGATGAATGAACGGATGAACCGCGGTGACGTACCGCTGAACTTAAATGCTACGGGACTTGTCGCAAATGCGTTCATGCACACAGCCGATGACAAGTATAAACAATGGGTAGTGGACTACTTGGCGGCTTGGTCTGAACGCGCCGCACGCAACGGAGGATTAATCCCTGATAACGTAGGCTTGAATGATGAAATCGGGGAGTATAACGACGGCAAATGGTGGGGCGGCTACTATGGCTATCGCTGGCCGCACGGTTTCATGACGGTTATCGAGCCGATCACAAATGCGACGATGAACGCGGTTTTGCTTACAGGGGACATGGAGCAACTCGGCTTAGCGCGCAGGCAGATCGATTTGAACTGGTCGCTTCGCAAGCAATCGGAGGATGGCCGAACAGTTGTGCCTTACAAGCATTTTGACGCGGGCTGGGCGGATTTCCGCGAAGCAAGCGTTCGGTATCCGATCTATCTGTGGACGGTTTCGATGGCTGCAGAAGATCTCGAGCGGATTAATCGCATTCCGAAGAGCTACAACTGGGATGAAGTGGTAATTCCGAATGTTTCCGGCAAGGATGCGCTGACCGGACGGGATACGAAGCATTTTATAAGCAATACGGAGCCTTGGTTCCGCTACATGAACGGTGAGCTGCCGGATTATCCGGATCGCATTCTTGATGCGAATTTCAAGCTGATCACGAAGCAGCTGGACCGGATGGATTCTCCGATGGGGGATCCGGCGCAATGGTCAAGCTCCTACAACGATGATGATTTCTCCAGTATTCATATCTGGCAGGAACTGTGTCCGGTCTACATGGAAAGTCTCGTGCAGCTGACGCTCGGCGGACCGATGCATATTTCGCATGGCGGCTTCCAGCACGGGAGATTCCGCTATTTCGATGGCGATCGCAAGCGAGTGGGGCTCCCGCTAGACACGGCAGCATTGGTTGAGCAGCTGAGCGACGACTCTGCAACGCTGCATCTGGTGAATACGTCGATGTTTGAGTCGCATACGGTGGTCATTCAAGGCGGCACATTCGGGGAGCATGACATCATTTCGGCCACGGTGCTGGATACTGAAGATCAGGCGGGACAAACGGTACAGGTTAACAGCAAGTGGCTGCAGGTAGAATTGCTTCCCGGTGCAGCGATTCGCCTCTCCCTTATGATGTCTCGTTATGTGAATGAGCCTACTTATGACGGACCTTGGTCGCGGAAATCCGTTGAGCCGCTTCTGACAGGACGGACCGAATAAAGAAGCTATTGATGCAAACGGGCGGCTGATGCTGCCCGTTTTTACGCAATTTGCAGCAGGCATGGTATAATTTAGGCAAGTCATTCCACCGGCAGGCATTAGTAGAAGAGAAGTGAGTTGCACACCGGCGGAAGCATGTCCACCATTTTGGAGGTTAACGAACGATGAACATTACGATTATTCACGCAGCGATGACACATGACAAGGAAAATGGCTACAAAGGAAACGTCCAATTCGAGGTCGAAGGCCATAAACATCCCTACGAAATTACGCTTCAGCTGAACAGTCTGCGCGGAACGACATGGGATTACAGCTTGTTATTCGCGAAAGAACCCGGCTCCGAGGAGCAAATCAATGCCGTTGAAGCCGCCATCGAACAGGATGATGATCTGTTTGACAGCCTGATTGACGCCGCAGCGGCAACCTTGCCGGAAGAAGAAGAGGAGGCACAGTCATGATTGGAATCGATCTGACCGGGCGCACCGCGCTCGTAACCGGGGCAACCGGAGAACTAGGCAGAGTTATGGTTCGCACAATAGCTGCTTGCGGGGCGGATGTTGCGATTCATTATAACAGTAACGAGGGACAAGCCCTGGAGTTGCAGAAAGAAATCATCGCCACCGGCAGACGCGCTGCTATTGTCCAAGCAGATATTACGAATTTGGATGCCATTGTTGCCATGAGAGACAAAGTGAACGCAGAGCTGGGCCATGTGGATATCGTGGTCGCGAATGCCGTCATTCAATATGGCTGGACATCGATTCTGGAGCAGGCGCCTGAGGATTATCGCGGCCAGTTTGAATCCTGCGTGATGCAAAGCGTATACCTGGCAAAAGCTTTTGCACCGGCCATGATTGAGAAACAAGCAGGCCGGTTCATCGGCATCAACACCGAATGTGCGATGCAAAACTTCGAAACCCAATCCGCTTATGTGGCTGGCAAACGGGGTATGGACGGCGTTTATCGGATTCTGGCCAAGGAGATTGGCAGACATCAGATTACGGTTAACCAAGTTGCTCCGGGGTGGACGATTTCGGACCGCGACCGTGCGAACGGGACAGAGCGCAATGAAGGTTATGAGAAAAGCGTAGCATTGAAGCGGAGAGGAACCGATCAGGATATTGCGAACACTGTCGCATACCTGGCTTCCGATCTGGCCGGATTCATTACCGGTGCTTATATTCCCGTTTGCGGCGGAAACGTCATGCCAGCAATCTAAAGAACTAATTCTTCTAAGTCATGTTCGAGACGAAGACCATCCTGAGCAGGGATGGTCTTTTGGTGTTGTTTCCCGGCCGACCGGCGGATTGAGGTCATGATGGATAAGTTCTAACGAATCGTACGAGGCTTATTTGTACCAAAATAGCTGCAAAAAAATTCTAACGAATCGTAGAAGCCTTATTTAGGGGTTTTTAGGTGAATTGGAGCTGATTTTCCCCAAATAAGACCTGTACGATTCGTTAGAATCACCAAGCCCCGAATTTCGGTTAAATAAGACCTGTACGATTCGTTAGAATTTCGAAACATGTTGAAAGTGGAACGTGGAAGGTTGAGTGCGTGGAAGGTGGACTACCGAAAGATATGAGTTACCGAATGTGTAAATGTTGGATGCCAAACTGCATGTAAGGTGGGATGCGGATTGATGTGAGTTACCGAAAGTGTAAATGTTGGATGCTAAATTGTGTGGAATGCGGAATGCGGAATGCGGACCACGGATTCTGTATGTGCGGGGATCGTGGAATGCTACAACGTAACGTATCCTAGAGGCACTATTCGAGGGTTTTTGGTCGTTTTTACATCAAATATAAGCTGTAGGGTTCGTTACCCTTCATTTTTCTCCTCCATTCGCTGCATCTCATCAGTTGCCAACATCCTGCCTTGTGAAGTAAGATAACGCTTTCAGGAGTTGATAGTCGCTCATCAGTGAAATTGTTTCTGAAATCGGCGCTCTAAACGACTTCCTCGCACCTGCTAATTGCGGTCAATTATGGCCGTCTTAATTTCTATTTGTCGAAACGTTTCACTTAGCGGCAAAAACATGTATATTATTCATAGGGAGCTGACAGCGTCATGGTAGGTCCGATTTGGGCTGGTCCATTCTGCTTGTCAATTTTCGGAAGGTTATGACGATGTGAGAATTGCTGCTTCGTCTAAGAAATGAAGCTCTATCTTGTTAGTTCCGCATATCTGCAGTTTCGGATGTCGATGCTAATCGAGGGATAAAATGGCTTCCGGCTTTTGCCCCGGTACTTATCTGATTGGAATCGTTGGCTAACCGCCATTGATCTTATACAACACATCTAAAGGAGTCGATTGCTATGAGAATCAAATTGACAGAGCAAGAATTGGCAACTGGGCAGCTTAACCCGGAAACATTGGAGACAGCAGCTGAGCAAGTGAAAGTTAATGGCTATATTTTGTTTGAGAAAGTGCTGAGCGACGAGAAAATCAAAACCATCCGTGACTCATTCGATCCGATCTTCGACGAGTATATCGACAAACGCGGTTACAACACAGGTACCAACCGTGCGCAAATGTTCCTGCCTTTCATGGCGCCGTTCAATGACAGTGAAGTTATTGCTCACCCGATTGTAATGAGCGTTATCGAGAAAGTGCTCGGCAGAGGCTTCCACTGTTCTTATTTTGCATCCGATACACCTATGCCAGGCTCTGATTATCAAGCTGTTCACTGCGACATTATGCCGTTGTTCCCAGAGCTTACTGTTCCGCTTCCGGCGTTCAGCCTTGTTGTGAACATTCCGCTTGTTGATGTAAACGAAGTGAACGGTCCGCTTGAAATATGGCCGGGCGGTACGCACCTGAATCCGGACAATGCGAACCACGATACACTTGATGGCAGCATCAACCCGAACCTGCACATCGTCCGCGCAGCAGAAGGCATGCTTTCGGAGAAAGTGTTCATGCCTGCAGGCTCCATCGTTATCCGCGACATTCGTATGTGGCACCGCGGCACGCCGAACCGTTCTGACGATCGCCGTACGAACCTGGCTATGATCTTCAACCGTCACTGGTACAATTCCAGCACACATACTCCAATTCCGCGCGAAACCTATGATGCGATGACTGCGAAGGAAAAAGAGGTTTACCGTAACTTCCGCATTGGTCAACCAGTAGCAATGCCTTGGGAATAGGAAGGGGACTCGCTCAATCATGCGATTCTATTTAATTGGGGCCGGTGTCATTAACCGGACCCACGCTGAAGCGATTTACAAGATCGAAGGCGAAGAAGTCATTGAAATCAAAGTTGCGGATCCGAACCCAGCGGCGCTTGCGAGCTTCGCTGAGCGATTCCCGCAAGTTACAACATTTACCGATGCTAAGGAAATGCTGAACGAGGAGCCGCGTGAAGACGATATCGTAATCGTCGGCACGCCTCCATTTACGCATTTTCCATTGTCGCGAATGGCGCTGGAATCCGGACGTCATACGCTTTGCGAGAAACCGTTAGTGATGAATCGCGAAGAAGCAGAAGCGCTGCTTGAAATCGCCAAAGCGAATAACCGCATGCTCGGCTGCTGCAGTGTGCGTTTCTTGCAGGTACCGAAGACGGATGAAGTGAAACGCATTTTGAATTCGGGCGAGCTCGGCGATGTATACAAAATTTCATTCGTCTTCCGCGGTCAACGCGGTCGTCCCGGTATTGAGCATCAACCCGAGAGCCGTTGGTTCTTGGATAAATCCAAAGCCGCCGGCGGCATCGTCATGGACTGGGGTCCTTATGATTTCACGCTTCTGAATGATATGCTGCAGCCGGTGAGCGTTGAGGTTGCTTCTGCTTGGACAGCGAAGCCGGAAACCGACATTGATCCCAAGGATGTCGTATATGACATCGAAGGTCACGTAGGCGCTATGCTGAAATTCCAGCAAGCCAGCGGCAAATCGGTCTGGGTCCAATACGAGCGTGCTTCCTGTACGCATGGCGAACCGTATTACACGGTCGAAATCGAAGGCACGAATGGCGCAGTCAAATGGTCGCCGTACTTCGAGACCGACCAAGTTCTGGTTAAATCGGACAAGAATGGTGAAGTTATAACTAACGAAAATACGATTCCGTACGAAGGTCAGATCGGTTACATGGACCACCCGATTCACTTCTTCTACCAGAAAGTGAAAGGCCAGCAGTCGCCAGCGGTAGTGAACGAGCAGGCTGTCTTCAATTTCTTGTGTTTACAATCGATCTATGATGCTGCTGCAAGTCAACAGGCAGTTGTTCTGAGGAGGAAATAAGCATGATTACGAATAAAGGCTTCTCCACGGGGCTCTATGGCTACCAGTGTGAATATTGGAAGGATGGCAAAGATCCGTCCATGGAAGAAATTTTCCGCAACTGCGCGGAAGCAGGCATGAATGCGCTTGAGCTGGATCCAACTCCGGAGCTGGCAGCATTGGCAAAACAATTCGGTTTAGCGATTTCCGGTGCATACGTTGGTTTGCAGCTGCATGAACCGTTCGAAACGTTGAACATTGAAGAAACGGTTATACCTGTCGCTAAGCGTGTAGTGGAAGCAGGCGGAACGGATCTCGTCATTAATGCCGATCCGAAGGGCGGCTGGGATGCTCCGCAGGCGAAGACGGAAGAAGAATTCAAGCAAATCGGCGACAATTTGTCCCGCATCGCGGCAGCTGTCAGCGGTCTTGGTCTTAAAGTCAGCTTGCACAACCATGCTTCGGACAAACACAATGCGGAAGGCGATCTGCGTGCCGTTATCGAGTACGCAAGCCAAGAAGTAGGTCTGTGCGTTGATACGGGCTGGGCGCACGTTGCAGGTTTGAACCCTGTGGAAATGATTCGGACGTATTCGGATCGGATTTACGCCTTCCACTTCCGCAATCAGAACGGACGCATCTACAGCGAGGATTTGACTGTTGGTGACATCGATATGAAACGGGTGCTGCAAGCGGTATCCGACATCGATTATAAAGGCTGGCTGACATTCGAGCTGGTGCATGAGGAAGGCACGGGCGCGAAGAGTACTCTCGCGGAAGCGACTGCCAAGTCGATTGCCTATCTGAAGTCTTGCATCGCGGATATCGAATAGAAAGGCGGCTTACTATGGATAGCAACGTAAAGAAAACCCCATTCCGGCTGGATGCGGAGAAGGAAGCCGCTATCGAGTCGCTGCTTGAGCAGATGACGCTGCAGGAGAAAATCGGCCAACTGACGCAGCTGGGTACATTTGACGAAGAGTCCGATGGCGAGCTGATTGAAGAAGGCATGGTGGGCTCCATTCTTGGCGTTCGCGGAGCGGACACGGTCAATGAGCTGCAGCGTATTGCGATTGAAGAGTCCAGACTGGGTATTCCGCTGCTGTTCGCGGATGACGTCATTCACGGCTATCGGTCGACTTTCCCGATTCCGCTTGCAGAGGTTTCCAGCTGGAATCCGGAGCTGCTGGAAGAAACGGCAGCGATTGCGGCACGTGAAGCTTCATCGGACGGCATCAACTGGATTCTTGCGCCGATGGTGGATATCGCCCGCGACGCAAGATGGGGAAGAATCGCGGAAGGAGCAGGGGAAGATACCTACCTGGCTTCTTCCGTTGCCAGAGCTCGCGTTAGAGGGATTCAGCGAAATGATTGGACGGATCGGCCGCATGTAATGGCTTGTCCGAAGCATTTCGCCGCATACGGACTTGCGGAAGGCGGCCGCGACTACAACACGGTCGACGTGTCGGAGACGCGGATGCGCGAAACGTATTTCCCGCCGTTTCAAGCGGCGCTCGATGCCGGCGCAGGCACGATTATGGCGGCATTCAATGAAATAAACGGGGTGCCGGCTTCCGGCAACCGCTGGTTGCTCAAGGACGTGCTGCAGGATGAGTGGGGCTTTAAAGGTTTCGTCGTCAGCGACTGGGAATCCGTAGATGAGCTTGTCCAGCATGGCTATGCCGCAACCCGTGAGCAAGCCGGCCTGCAAGCGATCAAAGCAGGCATGCACATGGACATGCACTCCCTTATCTATCATGAGCATCTGGCTGCGTTGATTGAGAAAGGCGAGGTTAACGAGAGCGAGATTGATGATGCCGTTCGCCGTATTCTGCGTGTGAAGCATCAGCTTGGCCTGTTCACGCATCCTTATGTAGACAATAAATTGGCAGGCACCTTTATGCTGCATGCCGAGCACATGGAAACCGCGCGTGAAATGGCGCGTCAATCGATCGTGCTGCTTAAGAACGAGAACGACACGCTTCCGCTCAAGCCGTCTGTCCGCAAGCTGGCGGTTATCGGTCCGTTTGCCGATGATCGCGAGGCACAGCTGGGCTGCTGGCGCGGACAAGGAAGACCTGAAGATGTCATCACCGTATTGGCAGGCATACGGGCACTTGCTCATCAGCATCAAACCGAAGTTGTGTATGCACGGGGCTCAGGCGTGCTGGACGGCACCGCTGAAGAGCTCGAGCAAGCGGTATCGGCTGCGGTCAGCAGTGATATCGCCATACTTGTAGTAGGCGAGAATGCGGATATGAGCGGCGAGAACAACAGCCGCGTATCGCTAGATATCCCGGCATGCCAGCAGAAGCTGCTTGAAGCCATTCATGCGACCGGCGTTCCGGTTGTCGTAGTTCTTGCTAACGGACGTCCGCTTACGCTGGAGTGGGCGGATGCGAATATTCCGGCTATCGTTGAAGCTTGGCAGCTCGGCGTGCAAGCAGGCCCGGCGATCGCCGACATTCTGTTTGGCGCAGCAAGCCCAAGCGGCAAGCTGCCTGTCACGTTCCCGAGACATGCCGGCCAAGTGCCAATCTACTATAACGCGAAGAAAACCGGCAGACCGCATATGAGACGTTATGTCGATGCCGATATCACACCGTTGTACCCGTTCGGTCATGGTCTGACGTACACAAGCTTCAGCTATGAAGAGCTGCAGATCGAGCAAGCCGAGCTTCCGCTTGGCCAAACGCTGAACGTATCTGCTAAGGTGCAAAATACGGGAACTCGCGAAGGTGTCGAAATCGTACAGCTGTATATATGCGATGAGGCAGCAAGCGTGACTAGACCTGTGAAAGAGCTAAAGGGCTTCCGCAGAATTACGCTGCAAGCCGGCGAAAGCACGACCGTTTCGTTCCAGCTGGCGAAAGAAGAGCTCGGTTTTATTAATCAAGAGCATCAATTCGTGGTAGAGCCAGGGAAGTTTAAGCTCTGGATCGGCCCAAGCAGTGCGGAAGGTTTGGAAGGGCAATTCGAAGTCATTTAATTCATCTTTCGGAAAACCCCCGATATTTCGGGGGTTTTTCCATTTTCTATCGAATCGTTTCGACTCTGTTAGATATTAATTTGGGAATCCAACCCAAGAACTAACAAATTCCTAACAAAAAAAAGATCAATTTTATCTGTTGAAAGCCTTTTCACTTCCAAAAATCTGTGCTATTATGTGTTTGTGAAACGTTTCTACGAGTGAAAAGGGTAGTTCTTTAAATAAATATCCCCTCTATGACTGTGAATTTAAGTTTGAGCGCTGATGAGTAATGTAAGCGTTTCATATGGGGGAATTTTACTTTATTCTTTCGAAACGTTTCAACAGGCTGAACCAGAGGTGGAATTGATGATGGCTGCTACGATCAAAGATGTTGCAAAAATGGCCGGAGTTGCCGTATCAACTGTTTCTTACGCACTGAATAACTCACCGAAGATAAGTGAGGAAACGCGAAAGAAAGTCATTCGAGCCGCAGAAGAGTTAAGCTATCGGCCAAGCGGCGCGGCACGAAATTTGAAGAAGCGCAAGAGTGAAACGATCGGACTGTTCCTGAATGATTTGGGCGGACCTTTCTATAGTCAAGTCATCGAAGGGGTACAGGAAGTTGTTGCCTCGCATGATTACAATCTCATTGTTTGCAGTACATATGGCGGTGAGAACAGCTCGGCCAATCGGTTTCTGAGAGAAAAGTTCGTGGATGGCGCCATTATTATGGGTACAGCGATTCCGGACAGTTTAATTCTTCAGGTAGCGGCTGAGTCATTCCCGATCGTCGTACTCGACCGAGAGCTTAAGAGCGATTACGTACACAGCGTGCTAATCACGAACGAACAAGGCGCTTATGATGCGGTTACGCATCTCATTAAATTGGGGCGCCGAAGAATTGAATTCCTTAGCGGGCCGCTCGCAGCGTACGACAATTCCAAACGCTATGACGGCTACAAGCGCGCACTAACGGAACATAGCTTGCATGTCCCGCCGAAGATCAGCCTGCAAGGGCGTTACTTGGAAGCCGGCGGCTATCAGACGGTGAAGGTCATGATGGCATGCAAACGACTGCCGGACGCCATCTTCGCAGCGAATGATGAAATGGCGATAGGCGCTATGCGAGCGCTTCGCGAAGGAGGCATTCGAGTGCCGGAGGATGTTGCCGTCGTAGGTTTTGACAACATTAGTTTTGGACCGTTCGTTCGACCTTCGTTAACGACAATCGGCCATTCTAAATATGAAATGGGAGCGATTGCCACACAGCTCGTGTTCAATGTGCAGAAGGAAGAGAACTCCATCTTGCTTCCTACACAGCTGGTCATTCGTCAATCCTGTGGATTCAAAGGCACTCACAATGAGAACGAAGAAAGCTATATATTCCATGAAGGGAGGCGAAACCAGGGTTAACCGGGCAGTAAAGGAGCAAGTCAAGCTTGATTGTGTTTATGGGGAAGTCGACTAAGAATCACCAAATCTACATTCACGAGCTGGGGGAGAATTGGAATGAAAAAGTCAATTAGCATGTTGCTTCTAATGGTACTGGCTGTATCGTTTGTACTTGCCGGCTGCGGCAGCAGCAGCAACAATGCGAACAACACAGCAACGAACACGAATACGGGCAACACAACAGAGACCAATAATACGGCGACAAACACGACTACGGAGCCAGCAGAAGAGCCGGCTGCGGAAGAGCCTGCGGCAACGGATGAAGTTGTAACGATCACATACGGAACTTGGGGCGATAAAGCAGACAACGGTGCTGAGATGAAACGTATCAAAGCATTCGAAGCCGCTCACCCGAACATTAAAGTAGTAATCGATAAATCGATGGATTGGCCTTGGGATGAGAAATTGGCAGCTGCAGCAGCGGCTAACAAACTTCCCGACGTAACTTGGTTGTTTAACGTGCCTCTCGCTGTAGGCAGCGGCTGGCTTGAAGATTTGACTCCTTATCTGGAACAGGATCCTGATTTTGCTCCTGATAAAATTTACGGCAACTTGGCCGACACGGGTAAATATAACGGCAAGCAGTTTGCATTGCCGCACGGACTCTTCTCATGGGGCGTCTACATCAACAAAGATTTGTTTGCAAAAGCGAATATTCCAATTCCTAGCGCTAACTGGACCGTTTCTGATCTCGAGGATATTTCCAAAAAGCTTACGAATTTTAACGAACAGCAATTCGGTATAGATGGCGCAGCGGGCATGGCTGACGTATTGATCCCTAACATCGATAATACGCTGGGCGCTTCGACATGGGACGGCACGCAGTATAACTACACAAACCCGGCATGGGCGCAAGCCGTTAACTGGGCAACGAACTTCGGTATGAAAGACAAATCGTCGCTTCAAAGCTACAAGAAAGAACAAAAAGACAAATGGTACGGCAAAGACATCAGCGGCTTCAACATCGGTAAAGTCGGTATGGTGTTCGATGCAACTTGGAGCTTGACTTGGTACAAACAAAACTTGAAATTCAACTGGGATATCCTTCCGGTTCCGGGCTATGACGGTCAACAACAAAAAGCCGGACTCGTTACGGATTATGCAGGTGTAACGAAGAGCTCGAAACATAAGAAAGAAGCAGTCGAGTTCCTGAAATGGATGACTTATTCCAAAGACGGCTGGTTGGCACGTATTAAAGACGAGTCTCCGCTGGCTTCCATGCCGCTTGTTAACGATCCAACTGTATGGGAAGCATGGTTGGCGCAAGACTTCGTAACGCCGGGCGTTAAAGATATCGTAAAATCGATCCCAACCGGCGTGCTTGAAACATTCAAATACCAACCGGGCTTTGCAGACTTCACAGCCAAAGTGAAAGACAAGTACAACGAGAAGTTCCAAAAAGGCGAAGCAAGACCGGAAGACGTGGCTGCTGAGCTTCAAGAGAAATCGATGGAGTACTACAACAACGCAATGGCTAAAATTACCGAAGCAACAAAATAAAAGCAAGTAATCACAATTTTTCCTCCCCTCTTAGGGGAGGAAAAATTGTTCTACTGGGGTGAAAGCATGAAGTTCAAACCATTATTAGCTGCAATTATATTTGTTTCGCTCCTGGCGACAACAGTACCTGTATCCTTCGATGGTCGTTCCATCGCGCAGGCTGATGAGGCTGCTGCGCCAGACAAAGATAAACAAGATAATGACGATATTTTGGATGGTTTATTTGGCGGTGGCGGCAGCGAAATTTCTTCGGGTGCCGGCAAGCAGGACGAAGTAAAGGATACGGCAGGCGACGAGGAAGAAGACTCCCCTGTCAAGAAGGTCGTAGAGGATGCCTACAGCGACGTGCTCAAAGCATGGCAGGCCAAAGGGATCAAAGACGCGGCAACGGATATCATTATTCATCCTAATCAATTTGTAACGCCGAACGGCAAGGCTTCATTGACTTCGGATTCGAACGGCTACGATGAGCCGGTGTTTTCATGGACAGATGACTTGAATGCGATCGATTTGAATGTAACTGCGCCTCAAGATGGGCTCTATCAAATTAAAATCGACTATTACTCGACATCGGATAAAATTATTCCGATTGAGCGGGCTATTGAAGTAAACGGAACATATCCGTTTTTCGAATCCAGAAGAGTTGTGCTTCCGAAGCTGTGGACAGATGAAAACGCGACATTCGACCGAGATGCGCTCGGGAATGAGACGCCGGCAAGCCAGAAGCAAATTAAGCAATGGCAAACGGCTCCATTGATGGATGCGAGTTATTTCACGGCGGAACCGCTGCGGTTCTATCTGAAACAAGGCACGAACAACATCAAACTTATGAATTTGCGCGAAGCGGCACTAATTGGCCGAATCGTCATTTCTTCTCCGGAGGTACTGCCGCAGTACGAGCAATATGCGAAAGCAAACAGCTTGTCTAAAGCAGACTCATCCATCATTGTCGTGGAAGCCGAGCATCCGATTTCGAAATCGGAGCCGTCGATTCGCGCGATTGCAAGCGGAGATGCAACTGTTGTTCCTCATAGAGACGGCAAAGTCACGTTAAATACACTCGGTGGAGAAACGATTGCAACCAGCGGAAACGCCGAAGAGAACGAGCAGGCGTGGCAAGTGGGCGGACAGCGGGCTACTTGGAAAGTGAAAGTCGATAAGGCGGGCTCTTACCAACTGGCATTCAAGTATTTGCAGACTGGCAAAACGAGCATGCCCGTATATCGCACTTTAATGATAGATGGCAAAGTGCCATTCAAAGAAGTGAATGAGTACGCCTTCCCGTACACGGATGAGTGGCGTAACGAGGTCTTGTCAGGCAAAGACGGCAAAGCGTATCAATTCGCGCTTACAGCGGGAGAACATGAAATTTCGCTCCGCGCCGACGCTGCTCCTTATGGACAAGTCATTCAAACGATTAAGAATGTCATGTGGGATATTAACACCTTGGCGCTAGAGATTAAGATGGCGACCGGCAATACGATGGACGTGAATCGGGACTGGGACATTACGAAGCAGATGCCTGATTTGCCGCAGAAGCTGGAAGGCTTCGCCTCGATTCTGCGCAAGCAATACGGCGCGCTGAAAAAGCTTGCGGGCGCTAATCCGGACCAAGCGAGTAATTTGCTCGTTGCGGCGGAAACGCTGGAGCGCATGTCGAAGGAACCGGAGAAAATTCCGTATCAATTTAACCGACTGTCCGAAGGTTCAGGCTCTGTGCTGCAGACGCTCGGTGTCATTAACACGAAGCTGCCAAGACAGCCGCTCCAGCTGGATCGGTTCTATATTTATTCGGACAGCAAGCTGCCAAGCGAGAAGGCGAGTTTCTTCAAATCGTTATGGAACAGCATCGGCGCGTTCTTCAAATCGTTCACGCGCGACTACTCCAAAGTAAACGCCGACGATAAGGACGCCGTGCAAGTATGGGTAAACCGTTCGCGTCAGAACGTGACCCAGATGCAGCAGCTGATCAATCAAGAATTCACGAAGAAAACAGGCATTAAAGTAACGCTCTCCATTATGCCGGACGAAGGAAAGCTTGTGCTTGCCAGCGCTGCCGGCAATGCGCCTGACGCGGCACTTGGCGTCAGCAACTACATTCCTTTCCGCCTTGCCGCGCGCGGAGCGTTAGCGGACATGAATCAATTCGAAGGCTTTGACGACGTGCAGAAACGGTTCTCGCCGGGTGCGCTGGTTCCGGTCACTTTCGATCAAAAGCTGTATGCATTACCGGAAACGCAAAGCTTCTGGGTGCTGTTCTACCGGAAGGATATTCTCGATGCGCTGAATATTCCCGTACCCGATACGATGGACGAGGTAAAACAAATCCTGCCGGAGCTGCAGCGTTTCGGGATGAACTTCTACCTGCCGCTGTCGCAAACGGGCGGATTCAAGCCTTATAACAACACCGTTCCGTTTATTTATCAAACAGGCGGCAAGCTGTACACCGATGATGGCCTCCGCACCGCGATCGATCAGGATGAGGCATTGGCGGGATTAAAGCAAATGACGGACATGTTTACGGTATACAGCGTTCCGCTTCAGGTACCGAGCTTCTATAACCAGTTCCGCGACGGAAGCTTGCCGATCGGTATTGCTGATGTCTCTACTTATATCCAACTGACAGCGGCGGCTCCCGAGCTTGCCGGTTGGTGGAAAATCGCTCCTTACCCCGGCGTTAAAGGCAAGGACGGCGTCGTAAACCGGACTGCTCCGGGAACGGGCGCTACAGCGATTATGTTCAACAGCAGCAAGAAGAAAGACAACACGTGGGAGTTCCTGAAATGGTGGACCTCCGAAGAGGCTCAAGTTCGCTTCGGTAACAATCTGGAAGCGATCTATGGTCCGACTTACAAGTGGAATACGGCCAACGTAGAAGCGTTCAGCCAGCTTTCCTGGCCGAAGGAAGATATTGAAGTCATTCAAGAGCAATGGAAATGGCTATGGGATATTCCGCGCTTCTTCGGCGATTACATGGTCGAGCGGGAAATAAGCGACGCTTGGAACAAAGTCGTCTTCGACGGCTACAATGCGCGAAGGGCGATGGAAGACGCCGTCATTAACGGCAATCGCGAAATTAAGAAACAGCTTACGGATTTCGGTTATCTCAAGAACGGTAAAGTTGTCAAACCGTTACATGTGCCGATGATGCCGAATATGTCAGACATGGCCAAACGAGGTGATGAAAAGTGAAGCCTGCGACTGCAAAAGCCATAAAAAACGAATTTAACGCCTTTGTATTTATTAGTCCGTTTTTTATCATTTTTTCACTGCTTGTCGTAGTTCCGGTCGTTTCCGCCATTTACTTGTCGTTTACCGATTTCAACTCGATCCAAACGCCTAAGTTTATCGGACTGACCAACTATGTAAACCTGATTACGCAAGATAATGCCTTCATGATGTTCGTCTTGCCCAACACGCTTAAATTTGCGCTTCTGGTCGGCCCTGGAGGATATTTATTATCCTTCTGGCTCGCCTGGCTGCTGGCGCAAATTCCGAAGAAGTCACGTACCGTTATCGCATTGGCGATCTATTCGCCATCGCTCACGGCAGCGGTAGCGATGGCTGTCGTGTGGCTCGTTATTTTCAGCGGTAATGCTTCCGGTTATTTGAATCACTTTTTAATGAGTCTGGCGATTATCAACGAGCCGATTCAGTGGACACAATCGCCGCATTATCTGATGCCGATCATGGTGACCGTATCGCTCTGGAACAGTATGGGCGTCGGCTTCCTGGCGATGCTCGCAGGTATCCTCAACATTAACGGCGAGATGTACGAAGCCGGCTATATCGATGGCATTCGCAACCGTCTTCAAGAGGTATGGTACATTACCATTCCGAGCATGAAGCCGCAAATGCTCTTCGGGGCCGTTATGGCTGTCGTCGGCACATTCCAGGCCGGAGCCATTGGCGTGCAGCTCTCAGGCGCCAATCCTACGCCGCAAAATGCCGGGCAGCTCATGATCAATCATATCGAGGACTACGGTTTCCTGCGCTATGACATGGGTTACGCTTCTGCGGTTTCCGTCGTCTTGCTCATTATTGTTTACGGATTTTCTAAACTGTGCTGGCGCTTGTTCGGCGACTCCGACTAAGTCCGCAGTGTATCACGAATTGGGAGAAGGTGATTGCGTAAATGGCTTCTTTTCATAGTAATAAAATCAATCCGGATCGGTTCAGCTTCGGGCAATGGAAATTCTTTCTCTTCCTCGTATCGCTGTCCGTGTTTATGATCTTGCCGATTATATTTATTTTCTCTCAGGCGCTTAAGCCTGTAGACGAACTGTTTCTATATCCGCCGAAGCTGTTTGTTCAGCATCCGACGTGGAGTAACTTCGCAACACTGTTCAGCGTCGGCGACGTTTCGGCGGTGCCGAAGACGAAATATTTGTTCAACAGCATCCTTGTGACAGGCTCGGTCGTCTTCCTGTCCATCGTGATCTGTTCGATGACAGGGTTCGCGTTGTCCAAAAAAGAATTCAAGATGAAGAAGGTCGTCTTCGAGGTTAACATCATCGCGCTGATGTTTGTACCGGCAGCGGTAACGATTCCGCGCTACTTGGTCATCGAGAAGCTCGGGCTGACGGATAACTTCCTAGGTCATATCTTGCCGATGCTTTCCTTGCCGGTAGGCGTGTTCCTGGTCAAGCAATTCGTCGATCAAATCCCGAATGCGCTCATCGAGGCAGCGCAGCTTGACGGAGCGAACGATTATTACGTATTCCGCAAGCTCGTTATTCCGATGATTATGCCGGCGCTTGCGACCGTTGCGATTCTATCGTTCCAATTGGCTTGGAACAATGCGGAAACCTCTTCGTTATTCATGAGCAAAGAAACGCTGAAGACGTTCGCTTTCTACATGAGTACGCTGACGACGACTACCGCGATGGAAAATAATATTGCCGGTCAAGGGATGGCAGCGGCGGCAGCGCTTCTGATGTTTATTCCGAACTTGGCCATCTTCATATTCATGCAAAGCAAAGTAATGGATACGATGGCGCATTCCGGTTTGAAGTGAGGAGGAGAACAATGTTCAGATTCAGATGGCTCACACTTCTCGTTGCCGCTGCGCTATTGGTTGGTTCGACTACTGCTTATGCGGACGTGCCTTATCCTACCTTCACAATCGATGAAAAAGGTCATGGCATTATGATGCAGAACGCCTACATGCCGGTAGGCGCAATCGACGGGTACAGCATCTTTGGCGAGAATGAAGCGCTAAGCAACGGAAAAGTGGAGCTGAATAGCCCGCAGGATATTTTTGTAGATAACGAAGACCATGTGTACGTTGCAGATACAGGCAACGCCCGAATTGTGGAATTGGACTCATGGGGGAACTTCATCCGAATTATCGGCGAAGGGGAATTGAAGCAGCCGAAAGGCGTTTTCGTAACGGAAGATAAAGATATTTACGTTGCGGATTATGCCAAACAAAGCGTCGTCGTCTTCGGAAAAGACGGGAAGCTGAAGCAGACGATCGGCAAGCCGAAGTCGAAGCTGTACGGCAAAGATACGCCGTTCAAGCCGCAGAAGGTCATCGTCGATAAACGCGGCAGCATTTATATTATCGGCGAAGGTCTTATCCAAGGTCTTGTCCGATTGGACAAGGAAGGCAAATTCCTTGGCTACTTCGGCGGTAACCGCGCGGGCTTCAACCTGCTGAAGACGCTTCAGCGCATGTTCTATACGAAAGCTCAGCTTAGCAAAATGACACGGGAAATGCCGATTTCGCCGACGAATATCTCGGTTGATTCGGAAGGACTTATCTATACGAGTACGACAGGGATTAACGGCGGCGCCATCAAGAAGCTGAACGTAGCGGGCAAGGATTTGCTCGGCGGCACGTGGTCGCTTAATCAGGTTTCCGATATTACGACCGACGTCATGGGCAATATCTATGCGGTCGATGCCGGTGAAGGCATGATCCTGGAGTATAACCGCGACGGTAACTTGATGTTCCTCTTCAGTTACAACGACACGGGCGAACAACGTCTCGGCTTGCTGGCGGCACCGACGGGCATTGCCGTCACATCCGATGGCAGACTGCTTGTCCTGAGCGGCGAACGCGGCAACGTTACGGTGTTCCAGCCAACGGCGTTCACGAAGCTGGTACACGAAGCGCTGGGTCTTTACCTGGACGGCAAATACGTACAAAGCCGTGAACCGTGGAATGAAGTGCTGCGTCAGAACAGCTTGTTCTCGCTGGCACACACCGGTATCGGCCTTGCCTACTTCAAAGAAGGCAAATACCAGGAAGCATTCGAGAAATTCGAGTTTTCCAAAAACAAGAAGGAATACTCCAACGCGTACTGGGAACTCCGGCGCGAATGGATTATGAAACACGCGGTTGATGTAGCGTTCAGCATCCTGGGCGCCATTATTGCTTTGATGGCCATTCGGTTTGCTTACCGGAAGTATCAATTCGGCAAGCCGGTCGTTCTCGCTTGGCTGAAGGTGACGAGACAATGGTTCGTCGCGCAGCTGCTTCATATTTTCCGTATGCTGCGGCATCCGATTGAAGGCTATTACGAGCTGGAGCATAACAACAAAGCTTCGGTAGCATCGGCTACCGTCTTGCTGGCCGTACTGTTCGGTGTTCGCTTGTTCGGCCTCTATACGACGAACTTCTTGTTCGCAACGATGGAGCCGATGCAAATTAACATCGTGACCGAGCTGCTCAAGCTGCTCATCCCGCTGTTTGCGTGGGTCATCTCCAACTACCTCGTCAGCGTCATCAACGATGGGGAAGGCAGCTTCAAGAACATCTATAAAGGGACGATTTATGCGCTGTCCCCTTACATTATTTTTGCAATTCCGCTGGCGATTATGTCACGTGGCCTAACCCTGATGGAGGGTGTCATTTATAACTACTCCTACAATATCGTCATTCTGTGGTGTGCGCTTCTGCTCTTCATTATGGTGAAGGAGATCCACGGCTACGAAATTAAGGAGACTGTTAGAAACATCGTTCTCACGATCATCGGCATGCTGATTATGGCATTTGTTGCGTTTATCCTGTTCGGCTTGTCGAACCAGGTGTGGGAATTTGTTTACTCGTTATTCCAAGAGGTGAATCTGCGTGTCGATTAACAAGAAACCGATTGTCCTGGTCGCGTCTGCTGCGCTTGCAGCGGCAGGGTTGTATCAGTTCGCATATGGGGCTACAGTTGAGCATCAATCAACTGAGGGTCAGAGCAAAATCGTTCTTAATAAGCAGGAAGGCTCATTCCCTTATCGTTCGAACAATTATACGATGCCGGAGAAGGCAGCAGGCGCCATTGCGAATCGCACGATTCCGTCTGACTACAAGAAGATCGGCGAATCCGGCTCGCTGGAGCTGTATATGGCAAATGCTTCGCTGGCCATTATGGTGAAGAACAAGGAGAGCGGTTATGTGTGGGCGTCCACGCCTAACGACGCCGATCTGCAAAATGCCGAGCTGAACGATGAGTGGCAGACCGCCGTTAAATCGCCGGTGCTGCTCGAATATTATAACGATCAAGAGATGCTGAGCACGGGAAATTTCCTGTCGCTCGGCGGTAAAGTCGACGGCGTTGAGCCGATCGAGCAAGGGGTTCGCGTGAAGCTGACGTTCGGAACGCTGAATGCCGGCATCGCACTCGAAGTCAAGATCGAGAACGATTCGCTCGTTGTCTCGATCCCATCGGACTCCATGTGGGAGAAAGGCGTCAGCAAGCTGGCTTCCATTCAGGCGTATCCGTTCCTCGGCGCGGTGCACAAGGCGGATATTCCGGGCTATCTGTTTATTCCGGACCGTTCAGGCGCGTTGATTCGTTTCAGCAAAGCGCATTCCCGGTTCGACGAACCGTACGTCGGCAAGATTTACGGCACGGACTACACTTCCGATGGCAACATGAATACCGGCCGTACATCGGTTCCGGTATTCGGGATCGTGCACGGCAGCGGGCAGAACGGCGTCCTTGGCATCGTTGAGGACGGCCGGTTCAATGCCAAGATTGTCGCTTATCCGAGCGGGCTGAGCACGGACTTCTATTGGGTCGCTCCGAAATTCGAAATCCGCTACGGCTACTTCCAGCCGACGAGCAAATCGATGGGCGGCTACAATACGTTCCAGAAGGATGCACTGAAGACGGACCGCCAAGTCCGTTATAAGTTCCTTGGCGGCAAGGAAGCGGATTATGTAGGCATGGCGAAGACGTACAGAACGTACTTGCAGGAGAAAGGCGAGCTCGTCAAGGAGAAATCGACGAAGAGCAAAGCCGATGTTCCGATGCAGGTTCGTCTGCTGGGCGGAGAGACGGAAGCGAGCGCATTCGGCGCCAAGGTCGTTCCGATGACGACGTTTAATCAGGCGAAGACGATTGTCGACAGTCTGGAGAAGAACGGCATTACGAACTTGAAGACGGTGCTGGAGGGCTGGAACGACGGCGGCTTGAACGGCGAACGTCCTGCCGAGTTCCCGGTGGAGTCCAAACTTGGCGGGAATGCGGGCTTGAAGGATCTGAAGAAGTACTTGGAAGGGAAAGACATTCCGGTCTATCTCTATAATAACTACACGGTCGCTTTTGAAAATTCGGATCTGCTCAATTTCAAATCAGATGCCGTTCGCGCGATTAACAATGAAATTAACGAGTTTCCGTTCTTCGGCTGGGGCGACAGCGATTTCTTCTCCGATATAATGGCAAGGGACATTAGTCCGGGCAAATCGGTTGAAATTGCCAAAGACGATGCCGAGGAAATGAAAGATCTTGGCGTAGATGGGCTGGCGCTTGATATTACGGGCAGCACGCTCGTTTCCGACTATAACAAGAAGCATCCGTTTACACGTGAGCAGACAGCCAACGCGTATCGCGAGCTCGCCGCTAACTTCAAGAACAACTTGAGTGAGCTGGCGGTTTATCAAGCCAACGACTACCTGTGGAAATACACGGATACGATGTTCGGCATGGGTTCCGGCGCTTCGCAGTACATGTATGAAACGGATACGATTCCGTTCCTGCAAATCGTCCTGCATGGCTATATCGATTATTTCGGCTGGCCGTCCAACTCGGCTTCGAGTCCGCGCGAGGATACGCTGCGCATGATCGATTACGGTCAATACCCATCGTACCTGCTTACGCATGAGCCGTATTGGAAGCTGAGAGACACGCCTTCGGTAGATTTGCTGACAACGCAATATACCGATTTGGAGCAGCCGATTAAGGAAACGTACAAAGCCGTGAACCAAGCGCTCGGCAAGGTTCAGGATGCAACGATTGAAGCGCGCGTCGTGCCGGATTACGGCATCTCGGCAGTCAAGTATTCCAACGGTGTGGAAATTGTAGTGAACTACACATCAAGCGACTACACATACAACGAAGTCAGCGTCAAGGCGAAGAGCTTCGCTGTCATCGGGGGTGAGTAAGTTGAAAGTGACCAAAAAAATGAGAGAGGCGCTCACCGGGTACGCCCTGGTGTCGCCTTGGATTATTGGCTTTATCCTTTTTATGGCTTATCCGATTTATTACTCGGTATATTTGAGCTTACACAAGGTCACCATCAGCGCAGATGGCATCGTAACTGAATATACCAAAGGGGATAACTACAAATATGCGTTTCTGTCCGATCCGGAATTTGTAGAGAAGCTGCTGCTGTTTGTTAAATCGGCAATCGGCATGATCCCGATTATTATCGTATTCTCGATGCTGGTAGCCTTGCTCATTAATCAGCCGATTCGAATGAAAGGACTGTTCAGAGCGATTTTCTTCTTACCGGTCGTCATTACGAGCGGCGAGGTTGTCAATGAGCTGTTCAGTCAAGGGGCAACGGCAATTCCGCTTGTCGAGAAATATGGGATTATCGAGATTATTAAAGATAATTTGAGTCCGGCATGGTCTTCGCCGATCATTAGCCTGATTCAACAGCTCATCTTGATTCTGTGGTTCTCCGGCGTACAAATTCTGATCTTCCTGGCAGGTTTGCAGAAGGTCAATAAGCAAGTCTATGAAGCTGCCTCCATCGATGGCGCATCGCCATGGGTAAGCTTCTGGAAAGTAACATTGCCTGCCATTAAGCCGTTTATCGCGGTGAATATGATTTATACGACGGTTGATTTGTTCACAAACTCGTTCAGCGATGTCATAGAGCTAATCAAGGAGAATATGTTCAACCTGACAACCGGCTTCGGTTACGCAACCGCAATCGCTTGGATTTACTTCGGTGTCATATTTGTCTTCTTGCTCTTGATTCTGCTGCTGTTCCGCAACAACGATGACGTGAATGTGAGACCGAAGAGGAGGAGAGCTTAATGGAACGAACATCAAAGTTGCAGTTGCAGAAGGCTTTTCTGCTTCGTACGTTCAATCGCGGCAAACGCATTCTGATGGGAAGACAAGGCAACGACGGAATCGTATTCAAATTGTTAGTCTACGCGCTGCTTATTAGCATCGGGTTCGTTTATTTGTATCCGATTCTCTATCTTGTCTCGCAAAGCTTTAAGAGTTTATCCGACTTGCTGGATCCAACGGTGCTCTGGCTGCCGCAGAAGCTGTACCTGGAGAACTTCACGCAAGCTTGGCATGTTCTTGATTACATGGATACCTTCTGGAATTCGGTCTTGAACTCCGTCGTTCCGGCGATCGGTCAAACCGTTTCCTGCGCGGTCGTTGGATACGGGATTGCGAAATTCCATTTCCCGGGCAAATCGATCGTGCTTGGGCTGATGATGATTACGTTCATCGTTCCGTCCCAGGTCGTGATGATCCCGCTTTACTTGATGTTCAATGAGTACCATATGCTTGGCTCATCGCTGCCGTTCATCGTGCCGACGATCTTCGCGCAAGGGATTAAAGGCGTGCTGTTCATCTTGATTTATACGCAATTTTTCCGGACGATCCCCGCATCGCTCGAAGAAGCGGCTCAGATGGATGGAGCCGGCTTTATCAGGACCTTCTTTACGGTTATCTTGCCAATCTCTACACCGGCTATCGTCGTTGTATTGCTCTTCTCGACAGTATGGCATTGGAACGAAACGTACCTGACCTCGCTCTACTTGGGTGAGAGCATGACGACGCTGCCTCTGCAATTGAAAACGTTCAATGACTCGTTCACGAAGCTGTATGGCGGCGGGGCAGCGGTTGGCGGCGGTCAGACGAAGAATATCAATGAATCGATCCGCATGGCCGGCACGCTGCTAATCGTACTTCCGCTGCTGATCCTCTACATGTTCGCGCAGAGACGATTCGTAGAAGTAGTAGATAAAACAGGTATTACAGGCGAGTAATTCGATTGAATCTCAGACGAATTGGAGAGGGTGTTTAGGATGACAAAGAAGTTAAAGGTTGCCGTTATCGGGGCGGGCGGCATTTTCCAATGGGCGCACTCCGCTCCGCTGAAGAACCATGAAGAGCTTGAAGTCGTTGCGATCGTCGATATCGACCTGGCGAAAGCGCAAGCCGCGGCTGAGCAGCACGGCATTCCGCAAGCATTCAGCGATTATCGCGATGTCATCAAGATGGAAGAGATCGACATCATCGATATTTGCACGCCGAATCTGTTCCACTCCGAGATCGCAGTTGCAGCGCTTGAAGCCGGCAAACATGTTTTCTGCGAGAAGCCGGATGCGGTAAATCCGGATGAAGCGATCAAGATGCAGCAAGCGGCGGCGACAAGCGGCAAAGTGCTTATGGTGATGCGCAACAACCGCTTCCGTCCGGCATCGAAGTTCATCAAGGAGTGGATTAACGGAGGCAACCTCGGCGAAGCCTATGCAGGCCGCTGCGGTTGGACTCGCCGCCGCGGTATTCCGGGCAAAGGCGGCTGGTTTACGACCAAGGAGCTGTCCGGCGGAGGTCCGTTGATCGACCTTGGCGTTCACTTCATCGACTTGGCGATCTGGTTCATGGGTAATCCAAAGCCGATCTCGGTAACCGGGGCAACCTACACGAAATTTGCGGACGCAGACGATATCGCAGGCTCCGAGCACAGCAAGTTCGGCGAGAAATCGGAAGGCGAAGGCATCTTCGACGTGGAGGATCTTGCGATCGGATTTATCCGCTTCGATAACGGCGCATCGCTCCAAATCGAGTTCAGCTGGGCCTCCAACATCGAGCAGGAAGAGAATTTCGTTGAGCTTCGCGGCACGAAGGCGGGCTTCCGATTCAGTAACGGCAAGCTTGGCATCTTCGGTGAATCGAATGGCACCGTAACGGATCTTGTTCCTCACGTAGGCGAAGACACGGGCGGACATGGCGAGAACCTGTACCATTTCGTGGATGTCGTGCAAGGCCGCGTGAACCCGATCTTCACCATCGATCAAGGCGTGGATATGATCAAAATTTTATCTGCTATCTATGAATCCGCCCGTACAGGATCAGAAGTTAAACTGTAAGGGGATGCGTTAGTGGTGTTCCGGTATCGCCGTCCATGAACGGCAGGCGATACCGAACATCTGCCGCATCAAGGATTCTTTTTTTATGAGCATATAGGCGTGTACAAGTTTCACCTGATCAAGGAGGATTGCAAAGTGAAATTGACGGATGAACAGCTATTGGAGCTGGAGAGCAAACGGAGCTTCTACTTCTTCTGGGAAGAGGCGAATAGCGATAAAGAGAGTCCGGGATTCGGCTTAATCGTAGACCGTGCGCCGGGCGACGCTTCGATGTGCAGCGTGGCTTCGGTTGGATTCGGTTTGACCGCACTTATGATTGGCGTGGAACGCGAGTGGATTTCCCGCAGCCAAGGCTATGAACGGGCGCTGGGAACGCTGAACACCTTGCTGGAGCATGCGGAGCAGGTCAACGGATTTTTCTATCATTTTCTCGATATGCATACAGCTAAGCGTTATCGCGACTGCGAGGTTTCCGTTATCGATACGGCGATCGCGCTTTGCGGTGCGATTGCCGCCGGTGAATATTTTGGCTGCGATGTGAGAGAGCGAGCGCAGCAGCTCTATGAGCGCATTGATTGGAATTGGTATCGGGATCCGGAAACGAACCAGTTCTACATGGGCTATGCCCCGGAACGCGGCTTCTTCGGCAGATGGGATCTCTATGCGGAGCAGTTCATGATGTATTTCCTCGCTGCCGCATCGCCTACACATCCGGTAGACCCGAGCATGTTCTATGATTTTGGCCGCCAATATGGGACGTATGGCAATAATCCGCCGTTTATCTATACTTGGTTAGGCTCGCTGTTTGCCTTCCAATTCTCCCATGCCTGGTTTGATCTTCGCGGCAGGGTAGACCGCGATCATATCGATTGGTGGGAGAACTCCGTTGTCGCTACCAGAGTCAACCGGGATTACTGCATCGCCAATCAGGCGGTATTCCGCACCTTCGGGCCAGACGCTTGGGGACTAACCGCATGTGACGGGCCAACAGGTTACAGCGGTCGTTACGGCGCAGCGCCTTCCGGTCGTGACAGTGCGAACGATCAGCATGTACCCGACGGTACGGTACCGCCGGCTGGGGCTGCAGGATCAATTCCATTTATGCCGCAGGAAGTGATAAGCGCCTTGCGGAATTATTATGAGAACTACCCGCAGCTATGGGGCCAATACGGCTTCAAGGACAGCTACAACTTAGATGTAACACCGGCGTGGTTCGCGGACGATGTTATCGGCATCGACAAGGGGATTACGCTGCTCATGATAGAGAATTACAGAAGCGGGCTGGTTTGGAACTATTTTATGAAAAACCGTTATGTCCGAGAAGGCTTGATGAAATGTGAAATTCGTGAGAAGCAGCACTCATAGAACGCGATTTGGAGGCTGGCATGCATATGAAGTATTCCATTCCGTCTTATTCGTTTCACGGTTTACACAGGGAAGGCAAGATCGACCTCTTCGGCTATTTCGAAACGGTTAAATACCGGTATCACCTGAATTGCGCCGATATTTGGAACATGATGTTTGAGAGCTATGACGAGGATTATTTGCGGAAACTGAGAGAAGCGTTAGATGAGAAGGAAATGTATGTAGCCAATCTTTGCGTGGATGCGGCCGAAGTCTGGGATGTTGACCCGTTGAAGCGCGAGCAATTCTATCAGAATGGATTAAAGAATCTCCGTGCCGCTGTCATCCTCGGCGCGCAGACCGTTCGGATCGATATGGGCGGTCGTGAGCTGGAAATGTCGGAGGAGCAGTTTGACTACACCGTTATGCGGTACAAGGAATATGCGGCATTTGCAGCTGAACACGGGTTCATGGTTGGACCGGAGAACCATTGGGGATCATCGCGGGTGCCCGAGAACGTTCGCAAGGTGTCTGAAGCCGTCGATCATCCGAATTTCGGCATTCTGCTGCACTTTGAGAATTGGGATGTGGACAAGGAGAACGGAGATCGCCTTTGCGCGAAGTATGCCTTCCATACGCATCTGGCGGCATGGGTCGTTCCTTCCTGTGAAGAGAAGATGAGCATCTTGCAGGAAGCCGGATACCAAGGGCATCTAGGCATAGAACATCACTCGTCGAAGAATGAATACGCACAAGTGGCGTGGCAATTTGCGTCAGCGCGAAATACCTGGGCTTCGATGCAAGCGAAACAAGCGGAGGTGCTTGGAGCATGAGCGCGAAGACCATCCGAATCGGTATTATTGGCGCTGGGCTGATCGGCAAGGAACACTTGGAGAGATATGCGAAAATCGAGGGCGCCGAAGTAGTGGCGCTCTGCGACATCAATGAAACGCAGCTAAGGAAGATGGCAGATCAGTTCGGCGTTCCGAATACGTATACGGATTTCAAGGCGCTCATTGCGCGCGATGATCTCGATGCGGTTGATGTGTGTTTGCACAACAACCTCCATGCACCTATTACGATTGCCGCGCTCGAAGCGGGCAAGCATGTGTATTGCGAGAAGCCGATTGCAGGTTCTTATGCGGACGGCAAGCGGATGCTGGATGCAGCCAAGCAAGCCGGCCGAATGCTGCATGTGCAGCTGAGTTTCCTCTATCTTATCGAGACGATTGCGGCGAAGATGCTGATTGAGGATGGGAAGCTGGGCAAGCTCTATCATGCCCGCTCGACCGGTCACCGCAGACGCGGGCGCCCGTTCGTAGACGGATATGCGACGAAGGAATTTAATCGCAAGGCCACCGCATCCGGCGGCGCTTTGTTTGATATGGGCGTGTACCGCATCTCGCAGCTGCTCTACTTGATGGGATTGCCGAAAGTGAAAACGATTACCGGCAAGACGTATCAGGAAGTGGAGATGGATGAGGCGCGCAGAGCGATTAGCGGCTTCGATGTGGAAGAGCTCGGCGTCGGCTTCGTCCGGTTCGAAGGTGGATTGACGCTGGACATTATCGAAGCATGGGCCATTCATCTGAACGGCTTCGAAGGAAGCAGTCTGGTCGGCAATATCGGCGGGGTGCGGCTCCCCGGACATACCAGTCAAGGTAAAACGCCTTTCAGCTATCATACTCAGCTGAGCGATATGGATATGGACGCGACGTTCGATCTTAGCTATGCCAATTACCGCTGGCATCAGCTTCGGGAGAATACGGATGCTTATGATTCGTCGCAGGAGCACTGGATTGCAGCCCTGCAAGGCCGAGTAGAGCTGCTGCCAACCGCAGAGATCGCCCTGCAAACCATTCTGGTAAGTGAAGGGATTTACTTATCCGACCTGCTGGAGCGGGAAGTGACGGCTGAAGAAGTGATCGCGGCCTCCCAATCGACAGCACTGAACTTATAACCAAATTATACCTATACTAAAACTCAAACAGTCAGAGTCAGGAGAATCGTATCCCCATGATTGAAATCATAAATAAACAAATTGTAATTGATGGCAAGCCCGAGCTTATTATGTGCGGCGAGGTCCATTATTATCGTCTTGCCCGCAGTGAATGGCAGGATCGGATCGATAAACTGAAGGACGCAGGCTGCAATGCGGTTGCCTCTTATGTCCCTTGGTTATGCCATGAGCCGCTTGAAGGGGAGTTTGATCTTGACGGACACACACGTCCAGAGCTCGATCTTGGCGAATTTATTGATCTTTGCGAAGCGAATGGACTTTATTTCTTCGTTCGCCCGGGTCCGTTCATTATGGCGGAGATGAAGAACGAAGGTATTCCGTTCTGGGTCTACGAGAAGCATCCGGAGGTCATCCCGCATGGCTGGGATGGTGCGGAAGCGACGACACGGACGCTTGATTACCTGGCACCGGGTTTCTTGGCTGCAGCTCGCAGCTGGTACGCCGCTGTAATGGCTGTCGTAGCACCTCGTCTGCATGGACAAGGCGGCAGCATCATTGGCGTCCAGCTTGATAATGAGATTGGCATGCTGTCTTGGGTAAGCAACTGCCCGGATTTGACGGAGCATGTCGTAGGTGACTTTACGGAATGGCTCGGCCGTACTTATGAGGCAGACAAGCTGCAAGAGCGGTATCCGTTTCATCGGTGCGATGCCGATGTTCGTTTAGCGGCCATTCGTTCGCCGGAGGAAAGCTACGCCGCTGAGCTTCTGCATGATTTGGGCTACTATATGCGTGACCGATTTGCTCGTTATGTAGCCGTGCTGCGCGAATATGCCGAAGAATTCGGTGTTCGCGATGTGCCGTTCTTCGTGAACATTCACGGCACCGGCGGCGGCCGCGGATTCACGTACCCAATCGGCATCAGCCAATTGTACGAAGCTTATACGCAAGCGCCGGGGTATCTGTCCGGCTCTGATATTTATTTTGGCGATCTGACGGTTAGCAATTTCCAAGACCTGTACTTGATTAACGGGTTTATGGATGCGGTGCATCTGCCGAATCAACCGCTCACTTCGCTGGAGTTTGAATGCGGCGACGGCAACTATGGCAATAATTTCGGCGGTCGGTATGACGTGTCGGCTGCGGACTTTAAAACCCGGATGTGTATCGCGCAAGGGAATCGGATGATCAACTATTATTTGATGACCGGCGGGAGCAATTACCGGATGGATCAGCAGCTCGGCGACGGCAATGACCGCGTCGCTTTCACCGGCGAACGCCACGGCTTCGCGGCACCGGTCAGCCCGGAAGGGGAGCTCAACTATACCTATCCGCGGATGCAGCGTGCGATCAAGACGATGATGGCCGTGAAGGATAAGCTGGCTGTTATGAACGAAGAGCATGACGGAATAGCCTTTGCATTTATTCCCGACTACTACATGACGGAATATAGGTATCCGAAGAGCGAGAAGATGAATGAGATTCTGAAGAACATCGAAGCGAACCGTGCTTACGGCGGCTGGGAAATCATGGGCCGCGGCATGCTGCTCGCAGGCTACCGATTCGCGTCGGCGGACATTCAGAATAAGCCGCTTGATCCTGCGGCTACGCCTGTGCTCGCCTTGCCGAGTGCTCGATACTTGAGTGCGGCTATTCAGCGTAAAGTGGCCGACTTCGTAATTGCCGGCGGCGGGCTGCTGCTGTACGGCGAGGTGCCGCAGTTGGATATGGAAGGCAAACCTTGTACGATTCTTAGCGACGCGCTGGGCATTCAAGTGGAAGGCATCGTTCAGAACGGACCTCACTCCTGGCCATCCGTCATTGCAGAAGGCTGGGCAGCCGGTCGCCCTGAGGTTCATACGCATTTCGCACAGCGTCTGGCGCCCGGACAAAACGATGTTATCCTGCGTTTGTATGACAGCGGATTTGTTTGCGGCGTTGAAGCAACAGCAGGACGCGGCCGTGCCATTGTCATTGCGACGGCTTACAGCGGCGATGTGCCGTTGTTCAAGACAGCCCTTGAGCGTTTGGGTGCGCAAGCCGGTTTGACGCATGATAATCGCTATCTGGGGATATTCACCACGTCGACGGTTAATAATGAAGGCGAACGATTCGTGCATATCCTTAATCTGGACGGCTTTGATAAAGAGCTTCGTCTCACAGATCGCGGCGGGCAGCTGTTTGGCGGTCGCAGCATCCGGATTGCCAGCAAAGACGGCGTCATGCTGCCGATCGGGATGACGTTCGGCGAGGTGCGAATTGTCTACTCAACCGCTGAAATTACAGCCGTTTCTCAGGAATCGTTATCTTTCCGATTAACGCAGGCAGAAGATGTTATCGCGCTCGATACCGCGCGCGAGATCTTGCCAAGCGCGGATTACTCGGTAGAGGAACAAGACGGCGTGAAGCTGGTCGTATCGCGGAAGCATGCTAAAGTGGATGATCAACTTACCGTTCTATTTGCGTAAACTAATTCTTTCCGCTACCGTGAAGGTAGACTATAGTCTTAATCGAACGAAAAACCCCGAGAAATCGGGGTTTTTCTCTATATCCAATCGAAACGTTTCACCAAAAACAGGAATCGATGGCTAAATCGTGACAAATTTGCACGAAAAAAGTTATAAAATTTAAGATGAAAGCCTTTTACCATCGAGAACAATGTGCTAATATGGGTTTTGTGAAACGTTTCGACAAAGTTAGTGACGAAAATTGTCACTATTTGTGAATGTGAATGTAATTTTGAACAAAACACCTTTTTTGGTTGTGAAAGCGGTTCATTTGGATCGTTTTATTTTATAAAACAGTCGAATCGTTTCGATGGAAATTGTCGTGTCGGCAGTCGGTCAGACCTGCGGGTTTGGGACATAATAGGTGTGGTTAATACGCAACTGAAATAGGAGGATTTACCGATGGCTATGTCAACAAGCAAACAAAACGTAAGGCCCAAAAAACGCAGTGGGCTGCAAACGCAGAACATAAAGATCCTGTATCTGTTCTTGGTTCCTGCGATGGTATTAACTTTCATTTTCTCGTACCTGCCCATGTTTTCCAACTACATCGCGTTCTTGGATTATGATTTCAACAAAGGCTGGTTCGGCTTTGGCAGCGAGTTTGTCGGGTTTGACAACTTCGCCAAGTTCCTGACGGATCATAAATTTTATACATTGATCGGCCGTACGCTGCTTTACAGCGTGACGATGATGATTGCCACCTTCCCTGCGCCTTTGATTTTCGCGCTGCTGCTCAATGAGCTTCGCGGCGAACGCTTCAAACGCATTGTTCAAACCACTTCCTATATTCCGCATTTCGTATCATGGGTAACGGTTGCCGGTTTGTTCTACATGTTCCTTACTGTTGATGCTACAGGGATTATCAATAACCTGCGCCAACTGATTGATCCGGCAGCCGAACGTATCTCGTTCATGCAGGATGCGAAGAACTTCCTTCCCGTTCTTGTCATCTCCGAAGTGTGGAAAGAGACAGGCTGGGGAACGATCTTGTATCTTGCAGCGCTAACGAGCATTGACCCGCAGCAATACGAAGCCGCACAAGTGGATGGCGCGAGTCGCTGGCAGCGTCTGATGTATATCACGCTTCCGGGTTTGATCCCAACCATGTGTATCCTTCTGATCTTCTCGCTCAGCGGATTGCTTGCAACTAACTTCGACCAAGTGTTCAACTTGCAAAATAAAATGATTCGTCTGGATACGGACACCATTGGCGTTTATACGTACTACCAAGGTCTTGTAAGCGGACAGTATTCGTACTCTGCCGCGGTCGGTCTATTCCAAGGCGTAATCTCCTTTATTCTGATTATGGCTACTAACTACACGACGAAGCGCCTCAGTAACGTAGGTATCATTTAAAGGAAGGGGTTACCGGAACCTTATGAAAGCGAACAGAATTAAGCGAACAACAGGTGAGCGCACATTTGATGTCTTCAACATCCTACTTATGTTGATCTGGGCGATAACCGCGATATATCCGTTCTGGTATATCTTGGTAATGTCCTTCAATACAGGAGCTGATGCGGCCGCTGGCCCGATCTGGTTCTTTCCACGCGTATTTACGCTAGAGAATTATGCCTTTGTGTTTCAATATGATCGTCTTCACTCTGCGTTTATCGTAACGACGCTGCGCTGTATCATCGGACCCGTTCTGTCGGTAGTCGTCACGATGCTGGCAGCCTTCGCACTGTCGAAGCGATTCTTGCCGGGGCGTAAGTCGATTCTCTTCTTCTTTATGATCCCGATGTTTATCGGGGGGACGATCATTTCCAACTACGTTGTCATTTCGAAACTGGATCTGGTCAACAATTTCTTGGTTTACGTTCTACCGGGTGCGTTTGGCTTCTTCAGCATGATCATCATGCGTACGCACATTGAAGATTTGCCTGCTGAGCTGCAGGAATCGGCTTTCATCGACGGTGCCGGTTATGTCCGCATCTTCGTGCAAATTATATTCCCGCTTTGCATGCCGGTTATTGCCGCTTTCGCGTTCTTCGCAGTCGTGGGCAACTGGCTGGACTATTACACGAACTTGATCTACGTTACAGACCGCAGCTTGAGCACGCTGCAGTTCGTATTGTACGAAATCATCAACCGTGCGGAAGCGAACACGATGATCGATTTCACGAAGACTTCCGGGGCTGCCGCGCGCAGACTTCTGGCTCAGAAAAACAACACCGTTCCTACGCCTGAGGTTATTAAAATGACCGTCATGGTCGTAGTAACGTTCCCACTGCTATTCGTTTACCCGTTCTTCCAGAAGTATTTCGTTAAAGGGATGTTAACTGGAGCAGTTAAGGCTTAATAAGCCACTGCTTTTCCATAGTTAATTAAACACCATCAAAGGGAGGCTTTACGGTATTATGAAAAAGGTAGTCATGATTATGTTCGCTGTTCTGCTGGCTGTTTCTCTGGCTGGCTGCGGCGGCTCCAAGAACGAAAACAACGCACCGAACAATACGGGCTCAAACACGGGCGCTCCGGTTGATCCGGCAAACTTTAAGGAAATCCATTTGGAAGTCCTTAGCCAATTGCCGACAAACCCACGTAAGCCGGTTGAAGACAAACTAACGCCAATCTGGCGCGAGAAAACAAAAGTTATTCCTGATTTCGTTGAAATTCCGGCGGGCACTGACTATAAAAGCTGGCTGCAAATGCAAATTCTTGCTGATACCGTTCCAGCGGTAATCGCGAACCAAAACGGGATCGCAGACGATGCCGACAACATGGAAATGCTCAAGAAGGCAGGCATGGTTCGCGAAATCACGCTTGATGAAATGACAAAGTATATGCCGCTTACGGCTGCACGTTTATCTGAGCTGGGCGTTACGATGGAACAATGGTACAAAGCAAGCGTAGATCCAACTGACGGTAAGCTATGGGCGATTCCTTCGCTGCCAAGCCCGTTGCTGAAAGAAGAATACCGCAAAACACCTTACGGCGACTCCCGTTTGGGTAACGGCGGTTATGGCGTATGGATGCGCGATGATATTTTGAAAAAAATCTTCCCGAACGCAATGAGCGCAGCTGAACTGAAGAAGCTGGCCGTTGAGAACAATGGTAAATTGTCGCTTGAGCAAATCATGGATATCCCGATCAAAAATCTGGATGACTTGTATGCTTACTTGGAAAAAGTAAAAGCGTTGAACATTCAAGAAAACGGCAAAACCATTACACCCGGACACCTTCAATTGGATAACACTAGAGGCGCGCTTCAATGGTCCTTGTTCACGGCTAGCGGCTTGAATATGAGCCAGGCTTATCCACTCGTAATCAACGAGTCCAAAAACCTGTTCGCGGATTATGAGCTGACACCGGAATGGAAATCGTACATTTCGTTTATGAACAAAGGCTTCAAAGATGGTTTGTTCGGCAAGGAATTCTACATTCAAAAGAACGAACAGCGCGATGCCAAAGTTATCAATGGTGAGTATGCAGTCGTTAATATGTGGGCTCCTATTGCAGCAAACCAAGAAAAAGTGAAAAAAGAAGGCAAAAACTATGATTGGAGATTCTACCCAATCTTCGCAACCGAGCTTGACCCAAGCAATCAGGATGCAGCAAACCAGTACTTCCCGTTGACGACAAAATGGAACTCGAAAGCCATCAACCCGAAAAAAGTTACGGACGACATGATTCCACAAGTATTGAACTGGATCGACTGGAATAACTCCCTGGAAGCAGCTGATCTACGTTCATGGGGAACTCCGGACATGTACACAGGCGAAGGTATGGAACGCCGTTACAAACCGGAATTCAAGAAGGTTGAAGAGTACAAGCTGCTTGGCAAGCAAGATGAAACAGGCGATGGCTGGTACTACGGCATTCAAGGTCAAGACAACACAATGACTAACCCAGAGGTTTACGGCCTTGCAATGGCAGACGAAATGGGCTTTGTATACTCGCCGCAAATCGTTTACCCATTCAGCGTAAGCAACTACGATCAATCTACTCTTGTAAACACAGCTTGGCAGCAGCACAACATGAAGAACATGTCGCTTTACGCGGAGCTTCCTGTTGACGAAGCTACGCAGCAAGCACGTGCAGAGTACGACACCGTTACCAACGATCTAAACAACAACCTGATTGCCCCTCATAATGATGAGCTCGATAACCTGATTGTGAAAGCCATCACCAGTCCGGTTGCTGATTTCGACAAAACGTATAAAGAATATACAGACGTACTGGCGGAAAGCGATATTGCCGACGGTATTAAGAAACAAACAGAGGCTTGGATGAAATATTACAAACTGCGTGAAGGCTTCTTGAAGAAATTGAACTAAAATAGACCAGTTGCAGCGCTCCGGCCGCTCGGCCGGAGCCTGTTACTTTCAACTTGAGAGAGGATGTTATTGATGACGAAGAAACTTAAAGTTGGCGTAATCGGTGCGGGCGGTATTTTCCAATGGGCGCATTCCGAGCCTTTGAAAAACCACCCGGAGCTTGAAATCGTTGCCATCTGCGATATCGATCTGGAGAAAGCGCAAGCAGCGGCAGAGCAGCACGGCATACCGCAAGCTTTCAGCGACTACCGTGAAGTAATCGCGATTGCAGACATCGACATTATCGATATTTGTACGCCTAACCTGTTCCACTCCGAAATCGCGGTTGCCGCTCTTGAAGCCGGCAAACATGTATTCTGCGAAAAACCGGATGCCGTTAATCCGGAAGAAGCGCTTCGCATGAAAGAAGCTTCCGAGAAAAGCGGCAAAACGCTGATGGTTATGCGTAACAACCGTTTCCGTCCGGCTTCCCAGTATATCAAACGCTGGATCGACCAAGGCAACCTGGGCGAAGCATACGCAGGCCGCTGCGGCTGGACGCGCCGCCGCGGCATTCCGGGTAAAGGCGGCTGGTTCACAACGAAAGAATTGTCCGGCGGCGGTCCGTTGATCGATCTGGGCGTTCATTTCATCGACTTGTCGATCTGGTTCATGGGCAATCCGAAGCCGGTATCGGTAACGGGCGCAACGTACACGAAATTCGCCGATGCGGAAGATATCGCCGGCTCTGAGCACAGCAAATTCGGTTCCAAATCCGAAGGCGAAGGCACGTTCGACGTTGAAGATTTGGCAATCGGCTTTATCCGTTTCGACAACGGCGCATCGCTTCAAATCGAGTTCAGCTGGGCTTCGAACATCGAGCAAGAAGAGAACTTCGTCGAGCTTCGCGGTACGAAAGCCGGCTTCAAGTTCAGCAACGGCAAGCTTGGCATCTTCGGCGAAGATCAAGGCGTCGTAACGGATATGGTTCCTCACGTAGGCGAAGACAACGGTGGACACGGTGGGAACCTGTATCACTTCGTCGATGTTATTCAAGGCCGCGAGAAACCAATCTTCACCATCGATCAAGGCGTAGACATGATCAAAATTTTGTCCGCGATCTATGAATCGGCTCGTACGGGATCGGAAGTAAAACTGTAAATTGCGGCAGAAGCCCGTACCGTCCAATTGGGCTGGTACGGGCTTCTTCTTTGTGATATAGGTGAACATGAGGGAGAGTGGCTAAAGATGAAGAGGAAGCTCGTATGCGTATATGATTTGGAAGCGAAGCATAGACAACGAATTCGTGAGGCTGCGCCGGGATTTGAGCTTGTATTTGGCGGCGATGCCGATGAAGAGGGAATGAAATCGCATCTGGCGGAGGCGGAGATCGTAGCAGGCTGGGATGATCAAGCGGCAGCAAGCGCGCTGCGGCCGGGCACTTCGCTGCGCTGGGTGCAGGCTTGGGGGGCTGGCGTGGAGCAGATGCCTTTCGAAGCGTTTGCGGCGCATGGCGTAACACTGACGAATGCAAGCGGCGTTCATGCGAACGGAATTTCGGAGACCGTGCTTGGCATGATGCTGAGCTTCACGCGCAAGCTGCACATAACGATGCGAAATCAGGTGAAGAAGAAGTGGGACTGGCTCGGCGGCTTGGGCGAAATTCACGGGAAGGTGCTCGGGATCGTCGGCGTTGGTGCGATCGGCGAGGAGCTTGCGAGGCTCGCGCAGGTATTTCATATGCGCGTACTGGGCGTTCGCAATTCCGGTAAGCCATCCCCGTATGTAGATCAGATGTACGGCTCCGACGGACTGGATACCGTGCTGCAGGAGAGCGATTATGTCGTGGTTACGCTTCCGATCACGAAGGATACGCACCATTTGTTCGACCTTGCGAAATTTAAGCAGATGAAGCCTTCCTCCTTCTTCGTTAACATCGGCCGCGGACAGACGGTTGTAACGGAAGATATGGTGGAGGCGCTGCAGTCCGGCATTATTGCCGGGGCAGGGCTGGATGTGTTCGAGCAGGAGCCGCTCCCGGCTGCTCATCCGCTGTGGGAGCTCGAGAATGTCATCCTAACGCCGCATAATTCCGGCAACTCGATCTATTACACCGACCGTGCGGTTGATATTCTGGTTCATAATCTTGGCGTTTATCTTCGGGGCGACGGAGAGTCGATGCGCAATCTCGTTAGTTTGACGAATCAGTATTAAGCTGAATAGGCAGTGCCCAGGCTAAGAAGCGGCTTTCAATTCGAACAGCTTCTCAAGCTGCCCCAGTATGGCCGTTAATTCATGCTGGGATTGCAATAGACCGATAAGCGCGCGGACAAGCACCATTCGGGGCTTGTCCGCGTCCGCTTCTTCCTGCAGAAGAATGGCCGCATCATTCAGCTCCGTCTTTCTCGCGTTCGTAGCCTGGAGCTCCTGAATGGTGCTCAGCAGTCTGTTGAGCCCTTCTCCCAGCTGTTCCTCCGCAGGTACAGCAGTCCCCTTCATCCCGCATGCAACAAATTGCGTCATAACGGACGACTCCAGTATCGGCGTACTCTTCGATAGAAGAAGGCCTGCAACCATTTCGTCCATGCGATCGACAACGAAAGCCGCCATTTGTTCATAATCGAACGGACTGCTTATCAGCTCCGTCATCACCATATATTCCTTGATAATACCGATATAGAGCGCAATCAGATCCCACTTATACACATCGATGCCCGGACCGTATGCGTGAACTAGGCTTTCCTCCAAGTAAACAAACATCTGTGAACGAATTTGTTGAACGAATGTAGCAAAAACACCGGTATCGTTAATCTTCAGTTCATAAAAGTCTTTTATACTGGATTTAAATTCTTTAAAGCTGATGAATTGGTTCAATGTTTCTTGCACGAAACGCGCTTTAGGCGAAAGCGCTGCATCTGCCTTAATGCGATCCACTTGATCGAACATTAGCTGAATGCGATGACGATAGACCTCCACGAGCAAATCCTCTTTGGAAGCAAAAAACTTATATAAAGATCCCTTAGCAATGCCGCAATCGTTCGCAATATCTTGAATGGAAGTAGCGGCAAAGCCTTTCTGTGCAAATATCCGCATCGCAGATCCGATGATTTTATCTCTAAGCAAGCTCAAAAGCGCTCCTCTTTTCAGAAAAAGATTGACAAGTGACTGTCCGGTGTTGAGAATATTATATATCGTGACCAATCGGTTTTCAATAAAAACGATCGGTCACAGTGTTTACAATAAGGATTTTATGGAGAGAAGGTAGAACGATGTCATCACCAACAGCAACAACATCATCATCCGAGTTTTCGATCAGAGCCATCATCGCACCGTTAATGGCTGTAATCGTCGGGATGATCATGGTCATTCTGGACAGCACCGTCGTGAACGTAGCGCTGGCGAAATTCCAGACCGAATTCGATGCGACCATCAACACGGTTCAATGGACATTTACCGGCTATACGCTGGCCTTGTCCGCCGTTATTCCCCTCGCCGGCTGGATGACCGATAAGTTCGGGTCTAAACGTATATTCTTGATTACGATTGCGTTATTTACGATCGGTTCCGTGCTGTGCGGAGCTGCTCAAACGGTTGAACAGCTTATCGCGTTCCGTGTCATTCAAGGGCTCGGCGGCGGTATGGTTATGCCGATCGGTATGGCGATCATATTCCGTCTCGCCCCGCAGGAGAAACGCGGCTCGGTTATGGGAATGCTGGGTATCCCCATGCTGCTTGCGCCGGCGCTTGGACCGATTCTCTCGGGCTGGCTGATCGAAGCGGTCTCGTGGCACTGGATTTTCTTGATTAACCTTCCAATCGGTATCGTCGGCATGATCGTGGGCATCAAATATCTGCCGAATTTCGAGCAGAACAAAGCGCCTGCCCTAGATATCATTGGGATGATTCTAGCGCCAATCGCGTTTGCATCGCTGGCTTACGGGGTTAGCGAAGGCGGCCGCACAAGCTGGACAGCGGACAATACATTGACCGGTTTGATCGTCGGCGGTATTGCCTTGCTGCTGTTCATTATCGTGGAGCTTCGTCACAAACAACCGCTTCTCGAATTGCGCGTATTCCGTTCGTCCGACTTTACACGCGGCACATTGCTGGTGTGGATCGTTCAAATCGCCCTGTTCGGCGCCATGATTCTCATGCCGGTATTCCTGCAAAACATTCGTCATTATTCTCCGCTCGAAACGGGCGTTATTATGCTTCCGCAAGCAATCGGTTCGATGCTCTTCATGCCGATTGGCGGCCGTTTGTTTGATAAGATCGGTGCCCGTCCGCTTGCATTGGTCGGTCTTACGCTCGTTGGCGGAGCGATGTTCATGCTTCATACCATCAACGTGGATACGAAGCTGATTATGATCATTGTCCCGCTCTTCATGATCGGATCGGGTATGGGGTTATCGATGATGTCCTTGAACACGCACGTGCTTAACTCCGCGCCGCGTCATCTCGTTTCCCGTGTTACGCCGCTTACGACGGCAGCACAGCAAGTGGTTACCTCTTTCGCGGTTGCCGGCCTTACTGGCTATATGACAACCCGCGTCACCGATCATATGACGGCCGGCGGCAATCCGATCGATTCTGCGGTTAATGCCTACAGCGATACCTTTATGTTATCGTTTGGTCTGACCGTCTTTGGTATTTTGTTCAGCCTTCTGCTTCGCAAACCGAAGCCGCAGAAAGACATTGCAGGTGCCGAGCAGGTTGATCCAGCTATGATGATGGGTCACTAAACGGCGACTAATTCAAAAAGCTGCTCCCCGGCGTCATTAGACGATGGGGAGCAGCTTTTTGCTCGTTTACATATTTGCGCGCTGCGTCATTGGTTTAGGCTTGCGAACCGTAGCGGTGCGCTCGATCATCATGACGAGTCGGTAGACGACATCGGCAAGAATAATGCCGGCGAATGCATCAAAGATGACATGTTGTTTGACAAAGAAGGTCGAGACAATAATAAGCGAAGACATACCGTAAATCAGTGTCTGATTGATTCGGTTGCGGAAGCTGCTGGTATATAGAGCTTTCATCACCATGTAACTGGAGAAGCAGTGAATGCTCGGGAAGCAGTTGAATGGTTCATCTCGCCCATACACATAACCCAGCAGGCGGGTAAACGGATCGTTCCCGACCAGTTCAGGCCGAGGAACAGTCGTTTGGAAGACAAGGTAGATTCCGTAACAGATCAGTGCGCAAACCACATAGGTAATAAGCGAGCGTCTGTATACGGCGGGGTCTTTTATAAAGAAATAGATCAAACACAAATAAATATAAAAAATCCAAACCGAATAGGGCAGGACGAACACTTTAACGAGCGGAATCGCTCGATCCAGATCAGTCACCAAGCTGTAGACTTGGGCGCCGGGCCGATTCGTTAAAGCATACAGCCAGCCCATTACCGGAAAAATGAGCATACTGATCAGTGGCAAAAAACGTTTCATTGGATCCTCCCCTGAAAAAAAGCTTGTAGGCACTCTAGCAACTCTACTAGCAATCTTGTAATAATAAGATATTGTGGTTGCGGATGCAAGCACCAAAAGCATACAAAAACGTGAGGCGGTTCAGGAATGGTTAAAATTGCTCTAGTCGATGATGATGTACATATCCGAGAATTGGTCCGGCTTTATTTAAGCGACGAGGGTTTCGAAATATTGGAATTCGCAAATGGCGAAGTAGCCTGGCTATATGTCAAGGAGATTCCCGTGGACATGGTCATTATGGACATTATGATGCCGCGCATGGATGGCTATGAATTGTGCAAGAAGCTGCGGGAATCAGGCGATATGCCCATTCTCATGATTACGGCCAAAGGGGAATCCGAGGAGAAAATCAAAGGGTTCCAGCTGGGCACCGACGATTATTTAACGAAACCGTTCGACCCGATGGAACTGGTGGTCCGGGTCAAAGCGCTGCTGAAGCGATATAGGATTACTTCTTCCCAGATGGTCGCGATCGGGAGCATCGTACTCGACCGGATCGGCTATCAGGTCATTTATAAAGATACGGACACGGCTGTCACCATACCGATGAAAGAATTCGAGCTGCTGTACAAATTGGCGAGCCATCCGGGGCAATTGTTTACGCGGGCGACGTTGATTGAGCAGATATGGGGATTCGAGTATGAGGGTGACGAACGGACGGTGGATGTACATATCAAACGATTAAGGGAACGCTTTGCAGAATATGAAACTACGTTCCGAATTGTGACACTTCGCGGACTCGGTTACAGGCTCGAGGTGCTGAATGATTAAGTCGCTTTATGTGCGAACGGTATTGGTCTTCGTCGGCGTCGTCATCGCGAGTTTGATTTTTGCCTTCTTCTTGGCTACGAGGCTATACAGCAACAGTATTAAAGAGCTGGGGGAAGAGCAGCTGATCGAAAGCGGCAAGCGCATCATTATGATGATTCAGAAAGCGCCTGAAGCGCAATCTGCCGCCAGCCTGGATGAAGTCACGAGCAACATTGTGCTGATTCCGGTCTTTAAAGTGAAAATAGTCGACGAACAAGGAGCTTCCGTCAAATACGGCAGTGAAATCGATCCCAAAGCGCAGTTCTCGATTACTCCCGCGCAATACGGACATGTCATTAAAGGCGGTATCTATAGAGGCACTTTACAAATGAATCAAGATGATAAACATGGCCCCGAGACGACATTGATCGGGCTGCCGTTTGAATTCCGCGATCATCCCTATGCGCTGTTTATTTCTCCGGAGCTAAATGACTTGCTTGACGTCTTCCGCCGCGTGATGTTAACCGTTCTACTCAGCGTGCTCGCGATGGGCAGTTTGCTCATCCTGCTTGCCTCGCGGTTCATCGTCAAGCCGCTGCAGCGTTTGACGCGGGCGACGAAACGGATGGCGCAGGGCGACTTCGGCATCAAGCTTCAAACCAAACGCAAGGACGAGATCGGCGCTCTGACCGCAAGCTTCAACGAGATGGCGAAGTCGCTCCGTATGCTGGATCAGATGCGATCCGACTTCGTAAACAATGTCGCGCATGAATTTCAGTCGCCGCTGACATCCATTACCGGATTCTCGAAGGCGCTGCGGACGAAACAGATGGATGAGGCCGGGCGCCAGCATTACTTGACTATTATCGAAGAGGAGAGTCAGCGGCTTGCAAGGCTGAGCGCGAATTTGCTGCGGTTATCCGTCCTGCAGCAGGATCAAGGTCCGGTCCACCCCGTCTATTATCGGCTGGACGAGCAAATTCGCCGCATCATTATTGCAAGCGAGCCACAGTGGAGCGTTCGAGAGATCGAATTCGAGCTGGAGCTTGAAGATTTGACCATCCATGGGGACAAGGATAGTTTGGATCAGGTGTGGCATAATTTGATTAGCAACAGTATCAAGTTTTCACAGGATGCAAGCTGCATTGAAATCACGCTGAAGCAAGTCGGCGAAATGGCTGTAATAACGGTGCGAGACCATGGAAAAGGCATTCCGCCGGAGGAGCAGCAGCGTATTTTCACCCCATTTTACAAAGTGGATCAATCCAGGGATTATGCTGTTAAAGGAAATGGACTGGGCCTTTCCATTGTGAAACGAATTGTCGATCTGCATCATGGCGAGATCACGGTCTCGAGCGTACCGGACGTAGAAACGGTTTTTACGGTGCGACTGCCGCTGCATGCTGATGGTCATGTGTCGTGATTTGTAATGTCCAGTACATATTCAGTTCAAATTTCTCCTGTATACTGACCTCTAGATAGAGAAAGAGGAGAGATAACATTCATGAGTTGGTTAAGTCGATTCAGTCTAAAGAACAGTGTAGCAGTCGTTATTCTCTGCTTGATGGTACTCGGGTTTGGCTTCTTCTCCGCCACCCAGATCAAGCAGCAAACCTTCCCGGACGTGGAATTTCCGGCCGTATTCGTACAAGCCGTTTATCCGGGGGCTTCAACGGAAGAAATCGAGTCCGAGGTTACGGTACCTGTTGAGGAGAGCTTGCAGGGGCTCAAAGGTTACGATGCCTTAACGAGCACCACTTCCGAGAATTCCGCAAGCGTCATCCTGCAGTATCCGTTCGGAACGAACATGGATGATAAAGTAAAGGATATTGAGGCGGCAATTGCGAAGCTTCAAACACCCGAGAAAGCCAAATTAACGATTCAACGTCTGAATATTAACGCGGCGCCGATCTATGAAGCGGCCATCTTCTCGTCGAAGGACGATCCGTCTGCCCTGCAGAAGGTGCTTGAAGAGCAAGTCGTGCCGAAGCTGAAGAAGGTTACCGGCGTTAGCGCCGTTGAGCTGAAAGGTGTCGTATCGCAAGAGCTTCGCATCGAAGTCGACAAAGATAAAGCCGCACAGCACGGCATTTCGCTAAATGCAATCCAAACGGCGATCCAGCAGCTTGACTATGCGCTTCCGCTTGGTTCGGTAAGTCAAGACAGCACATCGATTCCGATTCGTCTTGTCGGTAAGTTATCACAGCTTGATCAAATCAATAATCTTGAACTAAGTCCTGGAGCAGGCGTTGGCGGTGGAGCAGGCGCTGGAGCACCTGGTGCGGGCGGACAAGCGCCTGCGGCGAAGGTCAAACTGTCGGATATCGCTAAGATCACTACAGTCTCCACGCAAAATGAAATCACTCGTTTTGACGGCCAAGCCAGCTTCGTCGTTCAAATCGTGAAGACGCAGGATGCCAATACAGCTGAAGTATCCGATGAAGTGAAGGACGTATTGGAAACCTACAAGACTAAAGCCAACCTTGATATTCACCTGATTCAAGACCAAGGCGCCGAAATTAAGAAGTCGGTTTCCTCGCTAATTCGAGAAGGGCTGTATGGTGCGCTGTTTTGTGTCATCATTATATTCCTGTTTTTACGCAATATACGGGCAACCCTGATTTCGATCATCTCGCTGCCGATTTCCATCTTCGCAACGATTGCTTTAATGAACGAAATGGGTTATACCCTGAACATTATGACGCTCGGCGGTATCGCGGTATCGATCGGTCGGATTGTGGACGACAGTATCGTTGTTATTGAGAACATTTACAGATGGCGCCAAGAGAAGGGCCGCGATATGAACGGCAAGGAGCTGGCCTACAAAGCGACCAAGGAAGTTATCGGCGCAGTTGGCTCCTCGACAATTGCAACGGTAGTCGTGTTTTTACCGCTTGCTTTTGTTACCGGGATCATTGGCGAGTTCTTCCGTCCTTTCGCAATCTCGGTTGTCATCTCGATCGTCAGCTCCTTGCTGGTAGCGATGATGCTCATTCCGGTGCTGGGCGCGAAATTCTTCAACCACATCAAGCCGCATAAAGAAGGCGGCAAGTTTATGGATTTCTACGAGAAACTGATCCGTGGTGCGCTTAAACGAAAAGTACTGGTGTTAATCGCCTCCATTGTGATCTTGATCGGTTCATTCGGTACGATTCCATTGCTTGGCGTAGCGTTCTTGCCGGCAGGCTCCGTGCCTTCGATCGGCATTGAATTGAAATTGCCTACGCAAAGCACCATTGAGCAAACGAATGAGGCTGCAGAGAAAGTAGAAGGTTACTTGAAGGATCTGAAAGGCGTCGACAATTATCAGGCTTCCATTGGCGGAGCGGATAATCCGTTCATCCAAATCGGTTCCACGTCGAACAGAGCCGCATTCACGGTTCAATTCGCAGAAGGAACGCCGATGGACACGATGATGGACGATGTCGGCAAGGATCTGAAAGAGCTGTTGGCTAAAGATGTACCTGATGCCACGATTAATGTCAAAGAAGGCGAACAGAACGGCCCGCCAACGGGTACCAGCGTGGAAGTGAGCTTGTATTCCGAGGATATGGCTGCCCTCACGACAGCTTCGCAGCAAATTGAGAAGCTGATGACCGCGAACACAGATATGAAAGATGTTACGAATAACCTGAAGGATACGACGCCAAAATGGGTCATCTCGCTGAATCAAACCGCGAAGGATTTGAACGTGTCTGCGTTCCAAATCATGGGTGCCGTAAACGAGCAGCTGCGTCCGACGGATGTAGGCAGCTACGTGCTTGACAGCAAGAGCTGGGATATTACGATGTCTTATGCGCAGCAAATTACGTCCAAGGCGCAGCTGGAAGCTATTACGATTCCGACTGCGGCCGGCATGAAGCAGCTGAAGGATCTCGTTGAACTGACTGAAACGATTGCTCCGATTGCAATCAATCATGAGGATGGCAAAATGTCCGCGAAAGTGACGGGGAACGTGAAGGAAGCCGACAAGACGGCAGCCGTAACGAAAACGATCACGGACGATATCGACAGCCTGTCGCTGCCAAGCAATGTAGAAATGAAAATCGGCGGCGGCCAGGATATGATCAACAGCGGCTTCCAAAGCATCGGTATTGCGATGGCAGCAGCGATCGGTCTTGTGTTCCTGGTGATGAGCATGACCTTCGGCGGATTGTTGACGCCGCTGATCATTCTCTCCTCGTTGCTCTTCGTACCGGTTGGTTCCTTGGGTGCGCTTCTGATCACAGGCCAATCGTTATCGATGAGCTCCATGATCGGGATGCTGATGCTCGTAGGTATCGTAGTAACCAACGCAGTCGTATTGCTTGACCGCGTTGAGAAGAACCGCAAGGAAGGCATTCCGCTTCGCGAATCGCTGGTCGAAGCTTCGAAAACAAGGCTGAGACCGATTCTGATGACGGCATGCGCAACGATCCTGGCGCTTGTGCCTCTGGCGCTCTCGGAATCGACAACAAGCCTGATCTCAGGCGGTCTTGCGATTACCGTAATCGGCGGTTTGACCACGTCGACGCTGCTGACACTGATTGTGGTACCGGTCATTTATGAGTTGACGGGTAAGCGTCGTAAGATTGAGAAGGAATTGGATCTGTAAGGGTTGGGAACGGAGCAGGTTTTACTACTGCTCCGTTTTTTTATGTTCGTTCGCGGATTGACCTGTGCCTCCACCCACAGCCACCACCAACATCAACACCAGCACCAGCACCAGCACCAGCACCAGCACCAGCACCAGCACCAACACCAACACCAGCAGCAGCACCAGCACCAGCACCAGCACCAACACCAACACCAAGCACCAACACGCGACCGCCGTCGCGACCGCCTCACTCCCTCCGGTTCACACGCAGGATGCTCTAACGAATCGTACAGGTCTTATTTGGCCCGAAATAACGTCGAAAAAATTCTAACGAATCGTAGAGGTCTTATTTAAGGTTTTTGCGTATGTTGGAGTCGTTACACTCCAAATAAGGCTCCTACGATTCGTTAGATTTTCGGAGTCGTGAAATTCGGCGAAATAAGGCTCCTACGATTCGTTAGATTTCGAAGCCAGCAGCCGTGAGCCGCCAAATCGAACTCTTCGCACAAAACCAAGCTAAACGACAGGCTGAGAGTACGGATTTGGAACTCTCGGCGTCCAAACTAAACCTCCACTCCCCCGTTCCGCTAGCTGAAAGTCGCCAAATCGAACTCTCAGCACGAAAATTAACATCAACTATAGGCTGAGAGTGCGGAAATGGAACTCTCAGAGTCCAAATTAACCTCCAATCTCCCGTTCTGCTAGCTGAAAGCCCCTAAAGCGAACTCTCAGCACGAAAACTAAGCTCAACTATAGGCTGAGAGTGCGGATATCGAACTCTCCGCATCCAAACTAACCTTCATCCCCCCGTTCCGCCAGCTGAAAGTCACCAAATCGAACTCTCAGCAACCCAACCAACCTCCAATCCCCCCGTTCCGGCAACACGCCTAAATCCCCCACGGTTGTTTAGATTTTCGATCGGGATGCTTTATTGTGGGGAGTGAGGGGATTACATGATGGAGTTGGTTTACTAAAATGCTCTCTTTTGTGTTTGTGAGCGAGGGAGGTGGGTTGAGAGGAGGTTGCAAATGGTTAGTTGAAGGGACAAGAGCAGCTATTCTGTGGTCGTTATCGGAGTGGAAAGGATTGGGGCGAGTATAAGGGAGCAGCGATTTCAGACAAAATAAAAGAAGCTGAGCACACGGATAACCGTGTGCTCAGCTTCCAATCGCTTTAACGGGATACTGTGGCTGTATGTTGCTGCATTTCAGTCGCCGCTTGTTTCTTCATCCATCGCTGATTGATCAGCGAGTGAATAACGAAGAATAGCGCCGATGCAGTCGCAGTAATGACAGCCAGCCAAGCTACCGGCGTCAATTGGCCGATATCGTACAAATGGCCCATCATGTATGGACCGAGGACACGCCCCGCGGAGCCGATGCCGCCGGCAAGTCCGAGATAGAACGGAGCTTGCTTGCCGCCGTTCTCACTGAGGAACGCAGGAATGGCCGGCGCGATCAGCATCTCGCCGAAGGTGGTGAGCACCATGCCGAGGACCATGCCCGGAAAGCTGTGAAACATAAGAATAGCGGCATATCCGGATAGATAGAACAAGGCGCTGGCAGTTAGCTGAGCCGTTATGGTTTGAGCGGCTAAGCGTTTGATCAGGCCGATCAGCGGCTGTGCGACGAAGATCAGAATGCCGTTCAACGTCCATAGGTAGCCGAACATCTGCTTCGGAAGCCCTTCACTGATGATGAACGGGGAGACCCCGGTATTCCAAATGCTGTTGCCCAGATTGAGCAGCATGGCGCCAACGGCCATGAACAGATAGACCCGCACATCCAGGAGCAGCGCCCAAACACTTTCATTTTGGGGAGACAGCCGTTTCATCTTCACCGCTGCCGTATCGCTGCCGGTTCCAACTTGCTTCAAGTAGAACAAGAAAAAGATGGCGAAGATAGCCGACGTCACGCCGTTCATCGAGAAGCTGAGCGAGTAGGAAATGTCGGCAAGGAAGCCGCTGAGCGCAGTTCCGATTGCGACTCCGATATTGTTGGCGACATAGACGATGTTGAACAGCTCACCCCGCTGATCTGCGAAGCGAAAGCCGATAAAGGCTTGAATGGCCGGCATGGACAGCGCGTTGAACAGTCCGATCAGACCCATCATCGCGATAAAGACAGGCCAATTGTGGCTAAGCACCGGAAGCAACAGCAATCCTGCTGCATTTAGAGCGAGTGCGCCGATGATCAGCTTTTTCACGCCGACTTTGTGATAAAGCGCGCCGCCGAGCAGCTGTCCGGCGATACCGCCGATCGATTGAATGAGAATGACAAATCCGGCATCGGTCATGCTGCGTCCGAGCTCATCGAAGACAAACATCGTCACAAGCGGCCACATCAGCGCGCTTCCGATCGCATTAATCAGACTGGCAGCGAGAAAAACTTTGATTTCCTTCGGGTATTGATGAAGTATACGCATAGATGGGTTCTCCTGTTGTTCTCCTGTTGAAATGCACACAATAAGCCTTCATTATACTCGATTAAGGCGAATCTAGGGAGACCCGGAATTTTCCACACAGGCCACACTGACAGAGCCAAGCTCTCCTTTTTAGGATGACGAACGCCAGCTAGAAGGCGACACCCCAATATATTTCTTAAACACCGTCGCAAAATGCTGACTGGTCTTGTAGCCGAGGTCGAGCGCGACTGCCGTCACGTTGGCGCCGGGCTGACGAAGCAGCTCGCAGGCTCGGTTGATCCGTATCCGGTCCATATAGTTGGCCGGCGATTGGCCGTGCAAATTGTGAAACAGCCGATAGAAGTGCGACTCGCTGACGCCTGCGAGCGCGGCGAGCTCCTTATTGCTCCAGCGACGCTCGGGTGCGGCGTCGATTTGGGCGGTAAGCGCGAGCATCGATTCTTTCAGATCGAGCGGGAGTTGACGGGCTGCGGCAGGCGGATAGAGCAGCTGCAGCAGAATATCGACCAAATGATGGCGCACGCGGAACGCTGCGCTGCGTTCTTCTGCTTCCAGCAGGCTGCGGAGCTTATAGAATTGCTCGCGCACGCGGCTGTCTACGGAAACAATGCGGGGCAGCTGCAGCAAGGCTTGATGGATTTGATCCCGGTCTTCATCGTTGAACGACAACCAGCCCGGATAGTCGGCGGGATCGCGTAAGATGAACCACCAGATACTGCAGGGCTCAATAAAATTCAGTCGTGCGCGATGCCATTCACCGGGGCGGGTATGGAAGATTTGTCCCGTAAAGGAGGGATAGTAATCGCCATCGACTTCCCAAGTCACCCGGCCATTGTCGACATACACAAATTCGTAGCAGCCATCATGTTGGTGATCCGCAAGCGGGGAGGCTTCCTGGAAACGGTCATAGCCCAGCATCATAAGCTCGGGAAAGTCGACCCTGCGATTGGCGGCATGATCGTTTATCTCCCAGCGAACCGCATCGTTTCTGATTTTGGCCATTTGGAAGTGCAGCTCCATTCGTGTCTAATTATCTCTTATGTTTCTAATCCTATTTGATAGGTTTTCGGAAGTCAACGACGCTGCCCATGCTCTACAATGAAAGCAGTTACAATTATATTGATGAGAGCGAAAGAGGTGTCTTACGTAATGGGAGTTATTGATTACACCATCACCGAAGAGGATAAACAACGATTTAATACCGATGGCTACTGGATCAGTCCGAAGCTGATCGATGATGATACGATTGCGCGTCTGCGTGAAGCACATGAGCGAGTATGGACGAGAAAATATGACGGCTTCGGCCTTCCGATGCACCACTATCACCCAACGGACAATCCGTTAGCTTTACGTAAATTCGACAATGGCTGGTGGATTAACGATGAGGTCCGCTCCGTGGTGACCGATCGCAATTTAGGAAAAATGGCTGCCGAGCTGCTGGACGAGGAATCGATTCGGTTGTGGCATGACCAGGTGATTTATAAACCGGGCACAAACGGTCAAGAAACGTCTGCGGGAAATGTAGGCTGGCATCAAGACTACGGTTACTGGCGCTGCAGCAGCACGCCTAATATGTGTACCGTTTGGATCGCTTTACAAGATACGGATCTGTCGAACGGCGGGATGATGACGATTCTCGGCTCGCATAAGTGGGGCGCAGTAGAAGGCAGCGATACATTCTTCGAGCAAGACATGAGCAAGCTGAAGGCGAAGTTTGCAACGCGGGATTGGGTTGAAGAGCCTTGTATCCTGAAGGCTGGGCAGGCTAGCTTCCATCATGCCCTAACCTTCCACGGTTCCGGCACCAACTACAGTCCGGATCCAAGACTCTCCGTTGTCGCGCATCTGATGCCCGGCCATACGTATTACCGCGAGAGCAGACAACGCCACGATAATCTGCGCTATCTGAGTGCACGACCGGTGCCGGGGATGAAATTTGATAATGAAGAGTATTTTCCCACGCTCTACTCCAAATCCTAATAAGAGTCAGTCTACAGAAAGACCGGAACATCCTTCCCAGGGAGGAGGAGTCCGGTCTTTCTATGTTGTATAATCACTTGGTGTCATTTGTTAATATTCCGTTCACAAAGATGGATTACGATGAACATGAACATCAAGAAAAGGGGGATTAACGGCTTTGAAGCAAAAAGAAAGCAATAAAACATTAATTTTGATCGGGTTGATGATCGGGGTCATCTTCGCAGAGCTTGACGAAACGGTTGTTTCGACGGCGATGCCCACGATTATCCGTGATCTGGGCGGATTGGCGCTGTATGGCTGGGTTGGCGGGGTCTATATGCTCGCCATGACTTCCTTTATGGCCGTACTCGGCAAGCTGGCCGATTTGTACGGACGCAAGAAGATTTACTTACTTAGTATGGGCTTATTCATTGGCGGCTCCATTATTAGCGGCTTGGCACCATCGATGGAGGTGCTGCTCATTGGACGGGGGATTCAAGGGATTGGCGCAGGGGGACTCATGCCGCTGGCGATGGTCATCTTCGGCGATACGTTCCCGGTTGAACAAAGGGCCAAGATTCAAGGGTTATTCGGTGCTGTCATGTTTATTCCGCAGCTGCTCGGACCGCTTGTCGGGGGATATTTTGCCCAGCATATTTCATGGCACTGGATCTTTCTCGTGAATATTCCGGTCGGCGTTCTGGCTGCGTTCATCCTATCGCTCGGACTTCAGGAAACGAGGGTGGAGCGCAAAGTCAGTGTCGATTGGTACGGGGCCATTATTCTTGTTGCCGCGTTAGTCAGCCTGCTGCTAACGCCGGTGCTGCATCAGACAGAGGGCTATGCGTGGACAGAACCTGTCATGCTTAGTCTCATGGGAGTCGGCGTGCTCTTGCTTGGATTGTTCGTTTTCGTGGAATCCAAGGCGAAGGAGCCGATCCTGCCGCTTCATCTCTTCAAAAACCGCAATTTCGTTGTGCTGTCATCGCTCGTATTCGTCTTCATCCTTGCCGTAATGGGCGCACTGTCTTCATTCCCGTTCTTTGCGCAAAACGTGCTGGGACTGACGCCTACAGCGGCAGGCTACCTGACGCTTCCGCTCATGGTGGGCGCAATCGCGGCAAGTGTAGTAGCAGGTCGGTTGATGACCAAATTTCCTTACCGCAATATTTATGGCATTTCGTTTATTCTTCCGGTCATCGGTTTCTATCTACTGTCGACAACGCATGTGGATACGCCGATTTACATTTTCGTCATTTACTTCATCATTCTCGGACTTGGCTTCGGTACGTTGTTCGGCAATCAGCTGATCGTGCAGGAATCGGTTGAGAAAGAGCACAGCGGGATTGCGCTGTCATCCGTAACGCTCTTCCAATCCATCGGCATGACCATCGGATTCAGTTTGTTCGGCTCCGTACTCGCAGCTAATGTCACGTCGGGATTGAAGGGCTTGGCCGGTTCCATGACGGCAGATCAAGCGGCGAAGCTGGGCGATATCTCGACGGGCGCGATTCCCCAAGATATCGATCCAACGCTGCTCGAACAAATCAAAATTGTATTCGCTGACGCATTTACGCATCTCTACTGGATCTCTTTCGTACTCGCTATCGTATCCTTCCTGATCTGCTGGTTCTTGAAGAAGGAAGTGCTGGTGACGAAGAAGGATGACGAAGCAGGGGCACAAGAAAGCGTGCTGGAAGCGACGCTATGATCAAGCGGCTTGATTTGACGGATCCATCGGCAGCGCAGCAGTTCCTAGATGTACAATTGCCTTCTTACCGAATCGAAGCCGAGCTTATCGGCTTCGATGGTATTCCCGGTCTTCATGACACGATCGAGAAGCTTGGGAAATGCCAAGAAATATTCTTCGGCTGCTATGTCGAAGGCGAATTGGCCGGCGCGATTTCCTTTAAATTAGAGGAAGAGGGCAGCGTAGTTGATATCCATCGACTCGTTGTCCATCCGAATTATTTCCGCAGAGGAATCGGCGAAAGGCTCGTCCAATTTGTCCTGGAAGCCTTTCGGAGTCAGGCAAACACGTTCATCGTAGCAACGGGAGCCGCGAATACGCCGGCGAAACGACTGTACGCGAAACTCGGCTTCGAGGAAGTTCGAGAAGTGGAAGCGGCGCCGGGATTATTCATCGCAGAGTTCACCAGAAGAGGAGATTGCTGAGCTGTTGCAGCCGGCAATCTCCTCTTTGCTTTTGACATTGGCAGGGGAGGAAAGGATGACTTACAATAAGTGGGACGATTGGCGACGGGAGAGATGAAGCGGTTGAAACCTTCAAAGGCAGCACTTGCTCCGCTTGGTAAACAAGGCGTGAGCGCATATTTTCTTCTTGGTATTATCGCGTTTCTGTGGGGGCTTAATTATGCTGTCGTGCGGGTCGGTTTGGAGTCGCTCGATCCGATGCTCTTCTTAATGCTGCGCTTCGGTGTGTCCGCAATACTTATGTTCGGCCTTCTCAGATGGAAGGAAGGCAGCATTGGCATTAGCCCGGGCGATCTGTGGAAGTTCATTGCTCTTGGAATTATTGGCACAACCATGCTGGAGAGCTTCGTGGTGGTATCCATCGATTATACGACGCTTGCGAATTCGTCTATTCTAAGCATCGCGCCATGGCCGATCTTCGCGGCGATCTTTGCGCCGATCTTTACGAAGGAGCGCATCAGGCGATCGCTGATCGGATACGGTTTGGTATCGATGCTGGGCGTCATTCTGGTCATCTTGGCAGGAGGCAGTTTCTCGCTGGATTCGGACCTGCTGCTTGGCAATTTGCTTGCGTTCTCCGTTAGCGTCTGCGGTGGATTCTACTCTGCAGCCTGCATTCCGATCCTCCAGAAATATTCGGCGCTGCGGATGACCACTTGGATGTTCAGCTTCGGTACATTGTTTATGCTGCCTTTTACAACCAAAGCTTGGGGAGCAACCGATTGGGCCGGAATAGGCTGGTCAACAATTGGGGCGCTTGCATGCAATATTTTTGTCATCACGATCATCTGCTTCCTCCTGTGGAACAAAGCCATGCCTCAGATCGGCGCAGCAACGGCAAGCTTCTATCGGTATTTGACGCCGCTTGCGGCAGCCTTGTCCGGTGTGTTATTTTTCCAAGAGCCCGTTTATTCCGGCCAACTCGTTGGCGCTTGTTTGATGTTCATGGGATTGATCGGCATCAGCCTGCCGGCGGCTAGATCGGGAACGGTGAAGCAGAAAGCCGGAAGCAGCCTAAACTAGCCCGTATGCAGCTGGACGTAAGTATAAATGATTCCTCGCCTGCAAATACTTTCATTACCGAAGCTGCCGGAGTTGTTCAATGCATGAACTAGATGTAAAATAGTTGAAGCATCAGGAGCCCCTTCAAGCAGCAATGGCAGAGCGGATCAACCATAAGCTCATCCTCACCTCCTTGTTCGTAAAGCTGATGCTTTGCGTGCATGGAGGTTTTCTTATTTGAAGGAGGACGTTATGACTTTTCGAAGCTCGAAACGCAAGCTTGATCTGCTGCCTTATACACTGAAGCACCGGCTGTTAGCCATGCTGGCGCTGTCCGTTATTATTCCGCTGACCCTCATTGGACTCATCTCCTTCTATGGAATCTACAATGTGCTTCAGAACAAGGTAGAGAAAGGAGTCGAGAAGAGCTTGGAGCAAGAGCGCAAAGGGATCGAGTCCATATTAAGCAACTTGGATTACTCCTCCCGCCAGCTCGCCTTCGAAGGGAAGGTCGGTAAAGACCTCAAGAGCTACCTGACGACGGCTGATCCGCTCGACCGCAAAGAATTAGCCGATGAAATTGAGGATTATATATCCTTGATTAATTACACGAACCCGCTGCTTGGGTTGACGACCTATTATTTGCCCGATACGAAGCAGTTTCTGTTTGAGAATTTATATATCAACCCGAAGCTCGACATTAACGACTTTGTGAAAATCAACCAGAATACGAGCAATTATACAATTCACGGCCCGCATCGCACGTTATATACGAACAGCCGCAATTCCGTCTTCTCGATTATGCGGCAAACGGAAACAAGCTCCGGCGACAAGAGCACCGTGCCGATCTATGTCTATATTGAGACGAATGTCTCTGCAATCACAAGCTTGTTCAACAATGACCCCTACGGGATGCCTGTCCGGCATTTGATGCTGGACGCGAAAGGCCACATTATCTATAACAGCCAGGAAGACACCGAATTCCCGATTGGCGCCGATATCACTTCCATAAAAGATCGGCTCGGAGATAAGTTTGTCTTCTTTGAAACCTCAAGCAACTTCGGCATTAAAGTCGCAGTCGTTATTGACCGTAATGACTACCATAAAGAGATGAACGCTTGGTTGAAGCGCTTCGCAGCCGTTGGCATTCTCTCGCTTATTATCGGTTTAGTCATCGGTTGGATCATCTGGAGCATGATTTACGGTCCGCTGCAGCGCATCCGCAAACAGTTCAAGCTGCTTGGCGAGAATCGGTTCAATGAGCCGCCGGTTTCCCTTCGTATGAAGGAGTTTGACGAGCTGCTGTACCACTTCTATGAGATGCGCCAGCGCATCCGCGAATTGATGTCAGAGATCGAACAGAAGGAATCGCGCAAAAGACATCTCGAAGTCGAGAAGCTCATGTATCAGATGAACCCGCATTTTATTCATAACACGCTTAACACGGCGCAGTGGCTCGCTCGCATTAACGGTCAGGACGAAATCGTCCGGCTGCTGATGATCTTTACCCGTGTGCTCAATTACAATCTGGGCAAGGAAGGCAAGATCGTCACCGTCGGCGATGAAATCCAGACAGTCAAAGACTACATGGAGCTGCAGCAAATCAGATACAACCATAAGTTTAACGTGGAGATCGAGGTGGACGAGGCGACAAGCGCGATTGAAATGCCGCGATTTATTTTGCAGCCGCTTGTCGAGAATGCCCTTTATCATGGTTTCAAGCAAAAGGATGGCACGATAACCGTAAGGGTAAGCAGGGCAGATGAAGAGCATCTGTTCATCTGCGTGAAGGACAATGGGGAAGGCATGTCGCAGGAGGTTATCGAGAAACTGTTTCATTCCAATGACCCCAACCGCCGTAAGGTCGGCCTTGGGATTGGGCTTAATTTTGTCAATAATATTGTGAAAATGTACTACGGTGATCCGTATGGACTCGAGGTAACCAGCACGCTCGGAGTCGGTACGGAAATGCGGCTGCTGCTGCCGATCACGGTGAAGGAGGTATGGGATGATTAGGACATTGATCGTAGACGATGAGCATTTGGTGCGCAAAGGATTGGTCTTTACCGTACCGTGGAAGGAATGCGGGTTTGAAATTGTTGCTGAGGCGGACAATGGGGAGAGCGCGCTCGACATTATCGATCGGGTACCGATCGATCTGCTGCTGACCGATTTGACGATGCCGGTCATGGACGGATTTGAATTAATGCGTATTGTAAAAGAACGTTACCCTGCGGTACGGACCGTTGTGCTGACCTGTCATCAGGATTTTCATTTTCTGCAGGATGCGATGCGCCTCGGCGCCATCGACTATGTCGTGAAGACCGATATCGCGGATAATGTGCTCGAAGAAATGCTGCTGCGCATATCCGAGCGAATCGTGGCGGAGCAAGCACAAGGCGGTCCTGCTGATGCATCCGGGCAGGCGAAGCAGGCTGAATCCAAAGAGTCTCTGGTAATTATGATGCCGGAGCAAGTTACACCGCGAGCACGTCCGGCAGGTTTGGAAGGCGCCGTTCAAATTCAAGATTCGATCTGGATGGTTCCCGGCAAAACCAGTTCCGAAATCGATGCGCTGCTGTCTCGGATCGAAAGCGAAGGCGAAGCGGACAAGCTTTGTTACGCACGCGTAACGAATTGGCCGGATAAGCCGAGAACATCGGATTGGCTTCCAATGCTGAAGGAACGCATGTTTTATGAGTCCTATGCAAACGATGAATATACCGTTTCGCTTTCGGAGCTCATCGGTGAGAAGCCGAGCACGATGGATGTGCCAGCTGATATCCGGCTAGCTTGGCACAATCAGCGCTGGTTGTTTGATAAGAAAGAGTTCGAGGACTTGCTGCTGGCTATCCGCGATGGCAGGCCTTCCTATCGCAGCGTCGTGACGATGTTCGAGGAATTGGCGGCCGCTTGGGATTTGATCGCCGTTAACAATCGGTTGTGGCCGGACTGGCGCATGGCGACAGCGGCTTTCACCACGCTTGTTGAATGGCAGCGCTGGTTCGAGCAAGCGTCAATGAGCATCACTCAGTACGCCAGAAGCCGCGGATTCTCGAACGATGTGTTTATCGCGATCATGCGTGCGCTTGAGATGCTGCATACGGATTCAGGTGGAAGCGCCAATCGTACGGAGCTGTCCGCGAAAGTGAATCTCAGCCAGAGCTATTTCAGTACGATATTCAAAGAGATCATCGGCAAGTCCTTTCATGAAGCGGTTAAGGAAGCGCGGCTGGAGAAAGCCAAGCAGATGCTGGTCCAGCATGCAGATATGCCGATCTATTGGATCGCGGAGAAGACAGGCTTCCAAGATGAGAAGTATTTCAGTAAGATATTCCGGCTGCAAACCGGCATGGTGCCATCGGAGTTCAGAGAACGTCAATTACGGCGGTAAGGTAGAAAAAAAACGAATGCAGGTGAGAAAAAAGTCGTCTGGCGTCGACAATGATGTCCGATAGGCAGACGTTCTTCTCCCGTGCATAAGTCCCGATTCTCTCACGATTCGGCTTGATGCGGCGGTATGATGGTCATGTACCAAATAACATTAAACAGCCGAAAGAAGGGGTAGCATTGAAAAAAGCAGCATTGTTGTCGGCAGTAGCATTAATGCTTGTTGTAACCGCTTGCGGAGATAAAACAAACGAGACCGCAAACTCGAACAACTCGAATAACACACAAGCGGACGCACCGGCAAACACGCCGGTAGAGAAAGCGGATCCGTTTGGAAAATACGCAGAAACCGTTGAGTTTACGACAATCGTAAACAACAACCCTGAGGCAGCAAAGAAGTTCCCTGAAGGCGAATCCTTCGAAAACAATAAATACAAGTCTTACCTGGAAACATCCCTTAACGTAAAATCCACGCCGCTTTGGGAAGCGAATGGATCGGCTTACTCCAATAAATTCAACCTCATGATCGCAAGTAACGATCTGCCGGACATCTTCGTTGTAGAGAACATCGACAAGACTCCTGCAAAAACACTTCTGAAGCGGATGTACGATGCAGGCATGCTTGAAGACCTGACTACGGTTTATGAGCAGTATGCAAGCGACGCGGTGAAAGAAGTTAATAAATCGGTAGACAACAAAGCGCTTGAGAACGCATCGTTCGACGGCAAGCTGTACGGCCTGCCAAGCGTTAACGATATGAACAACGCACAGATGGTATGGATTCGCCAAGATTGGCTGGACAAGCTGCAATTGAAAGCTCCTACGACAACGGATGAGCTGATGGCTGTTGCCAAAGCGTTCAAAGAGCAAGATCCGGACGGCAACGGCAAAGCAGATACGCTTGGTCTTGCTGTGCAAGGTGCTCAATTGTTCAACAACGATCCGTTTACGTTGACAGGTTTCGTATGGGCAGAGAACGCGTTCCCGAACATGTGGGTCAAAGACGCTTCCGGTAAGCTCGTGTACGGTTCGACAACGCCTGAAATGAAAACGGCGCTTGGCAAATTGGCGCAAATGTACAAAGACGGCTCGATCGACAGCGAATTCGCGCTTCGTGACGGCAACAAAACAGCTGAATTCCTGGTTAGCGACCGCGCTGGTATGATGATGGGCATGTGGTGGAACCCGTACTGGCCAATCGGCGGTGCCATCGACAACAACCCTAAAGGCGAGTGGAAAGCTTATCCGATTCTGACAGGCGACCATGTTAACGTAGGTAACGAGTTCTACTCCAATTCCTTCATGGTTGTTAAGAAAGGCTACGCACACCCGGAGCTGGCCGTGAAAATCATGAACACGATGAAAGCAAACTCGACGAAGAAAATTCCTGAGCTGCTTGAGCTTGAAACGACAGGCATCTACAAAGCAAGCGATTCGACTAGAAACCAATGGGGTCTGAACGCGCAAATTTCCCCGGCATTCCCGGATACAACAGCTCGTACGGTTAAGAAATTCGATGAGATTTTCGCTGGTACGGCACAAGAAGGCATTCTTGATATCGCGGAGAAACCGATCTTCGATCAAGTGAAATCCGAGAAGGACAATCCGAAGAAAGACCTCAACAACTACAAGACGTTCCTGGCTTGGATGGAAGGTAACGGCGTAGTATCGCATAACAAGCTGAACAACGTATTCAACGAATTCACCGGCACAACGCCAACCATGGAGCAAAGCAACACGACGCTTACGGACCTGCAGACGAAAGTGTTCCTCGAAATCATCATGGGCAAGAAGGATATTTCGGAGTTCGACAACTTCGTAACGCAGTGGAACAAGCTGGGCGGCGAGAAGATCACGGAAGAAGTAAACGCAGAATATACAAAAACGCATTAAGGTTAGTTCAAGCTGATGGAGAAGGAAAGGCGTTAATCCTAACGGTTAACGCCTTTCGTTTCCTAAGCGGGATGGGAGGATTATAGAGATGGCAAAGCTGTGGCAGAAGGAATCCATACATTTTCATATCATGCTGTTGCCGGCACTCGCATTGGTCTTGATTTTTCAAATCTATCCGATGTCAGGTATCGTATTGGCATTCAAAGATTTTGTGCCTACCAAAGGAATCTGGGGCTCGCCATGGGCAGGCTTCAAACATTTTCTCTTCGTGCTCGACAACCCGGAAAGCGCCACGATTTTGCGCAACACCTTAATTATTTCGTTCGGTAAAATCATTACCCTCATTATTGTGCCGGTCATCTTCGCACTGATGCTCAATGAAATTAGACTGCGCTGGTTTAAACGTACCGTGCAAACCGTCGTCTATCTGCCTCACTTCCTGTCATGGGTAGTCGTAGCCGGTATTCTCAAAGATGTGCTTTCGCTTAGCGGTCCCGTTAACTGGGTGCTGCACAGCTGGTTTGGCTTGGATCCGCAAATGTTCCTCGGGAGCAATGAATGGTTCCGCACGATCATCGTGTCATCCAACGTATGGAAAGAGTTCGGATTCTCAACGATTATCTACTTAGCGGCTCTCACCAACATCAACCCTTCGCTGTATGAAGCGGCTGAAATTGACGGAGCAGGACGTTTCCAAAAACTAATGAATATTACATTGCCGGGCATTGCGATGACCATCGCGCTGCTTGCTACACTTAGCCTTAATGGTGTACTTAATGCGGGCTTCGACCAAGTCTTCAACATGTACAACGTACTGGTCATGGAATCCGGCGATATTATTGATACGTATGTGTACCGCTCAGGGCTGATGTCCGCCCAGTATGAGATGGCAACCGCGATCGGATTGCTTAATTCCGTCGTGAGCTTCATTTTGGTTATTCTGACTTATACGATGGCTTATCGATTTGCTAATTATCGGATCTTCTAGTGTATACAAGCGAGGTGAAAAGGTATGGTTCAAAATAAAACGCTCGGTTCACGGTCATTTGATGTGCTGCTGCTGCTGTTCATGGCAGTTATCTCACTTCTGTCCGTTGCGCCTATTATTCATACGCTGGCGTTGTCGCTGAGTAAAGCTTCCTTCGCTATGGCCGGACAAGTTTTTCTATGGCCGAAAGGCTTTGATATCAGTTCTTATCAAAAAGTGTTCACGGATAAGCAATTCTTTCTCTCATTCTGGGTTTCGGTAAAACGTACCGTCACTTATACTGGATTTAGCTTGCTCGTCACTGTACTGATGTCGTACCCGTTATCGCGCGAAACCAAACAGTTCAAATCGCGGAACGTCTACATGTGGGTATTCGTATTCGTCATGATGTTTAACGGCGGTCTCGTGCCTACGTACCTGACGATCAAATCCCTTGGCATGATGAACAACTTCTGGGTGCTGATTCTGCCGGGTCTCGTTAACGTGTATAACGCTATTCTGGTGATGAACTTCTTCCGTAACCTGCCGAAGGAATTGGACGAATCGGCTGGCATGGACGGAGCAGGCGCTTGGCGGAAGCTGGTTCTTATTTACTTGCCGCTTTCGCTGCCGGTACTTGCAACGATTACGCTCTTTAATATCGTGAGCACCTGGAATGAATATTTTTCTGCGATGATCTACGTTACGAAGAGCAACTTGATTCCGCTGCAAACGTATCTGCAGCAGGTCGTAGTAACGATCGATCCGACGAAAATCACCACAGAGAATGTAAGCCAGCTTACGAAAGTATCGAGCGAAACCCTTAACTCGGCCAAAATCGCCGTAACGATGCTGCCGATTCTCATTATTTATCCGCTGCTTCAGCGCTATTTCATCACGGGGATAACGATGGGTTCTGTCAAAGAATAAATCCAACGGGAAACGAGGATCTTTCATGACGAACAGTACGAACAGTACGAACAGTACAGATAGTGTGAACAGTACAGTATCATTAATTACAAGAGCCGACGACTGCGGCAATTGCGAGTCCCATAACTTAGCGATCGCGGAGAGCTGCAAGCACGGTATCGTGCGCAACGTCTCCGTGATGGCAACGGGCGCCGCGTTAGATCATGCGGCGGCTTTGTTTGCCGGAGACCGAAGCATCTGCTTCGGTCTTCATGCTACGATGAATGCGGAATGGGAGACGTTCCGCTGGAAGCCGCTGCTCCCGGCATCTGAAGTGTCGACACTTGTTGAGGCGGACGGTTATTTCAAGCAGCACCCGGGTCTGTGGCTTGCCGCGCCGCCGGATGTCGAGCAGATTTTAAGCGAGATGAAGGCGCAGTTGGACAAGCTTCGTGCAGCCGGATTTGCAATAACGTATGCCGATTCGCATATGTTCTTTGAATGGGCGATTAAGGGGCTTGATGCGGCTTTTGATGCATGGTGCGTGCAAGAAGGGCTTATCAGCCATCGTCCGTTTACGGGCAGGTTGCCTGAGATCAGCGGCGATGATGCAGGCGAAAGCGTAGTGGCGGGGGATCCGGTGGATCAGTTCGTCGCTCGGCTGAAGCACGCCGCGCCGGGACAGTATTTGATCGTCGGCCATCCCGGCTATGATGATGAAGAGACTCGGAGCTGGGGAAATTCGGATTATCCGGGTACGAAGGTTGCGCAAGATCGCCACTGGGAACGTTTGATGTTTACGGATAAGCGTGTACTGGACGCGGTTCGAAGCGGCGGCGTACGGTTGCTTCGTTATGACGAGGCTCAGGCGCTATAGAAACGATTGCGAATTCCATCGCAGCTACAGGAGGAGAATGAACGATGGCAGTCATTCATATGGATTTTTTTTCAAGCGTGTTGGGGATGACCTCCTCGGTGTCCATCGTGATGCCGCAGGACGTGCAGCCGGGCGAGAAGCTGCCGGTGCTGTACATGCTCCATGGTTTAAGCGATAACGAGAATACATGGCTTCGCCAAACGACGCTGGAGTACCAGCTTTCCAAATACCGCATGTTCGTCGTCATGCCGAACGTGCACCGCAGCTTCTACTCCGATATGGCGCATGGCCGCAAGTATTGGACGTATGTGAGCGAGGAGCTTCCGAAGATCGTGAAAGCGATGTTCCCGATTTCGGACCGCAGAGAAGATACCTTTGCAGCCGGCTTGTCGATGGGCGGTTACGGCGCAATGAAGCTGGCGCTGGCTTATCCGGAGCGTTACGCTGCCGCGGCAAGCTTCTCCGGCGCGCTGGATATCCACGCGATTGAGAATTTGTTTGAAGGCAGTGAGTTCACCGATATTTTCGGTGATGCGGCAGGCACGCAGGAGCACAAGGACGACTTGTTCCACCTTGCGAATGTTGCAGCGAAATCCGGCAAAGAGCTCCCTGCGCTTTACCAATGCTGCGGCACGGAAGACTTCCTCTATGCCGACAATATCCGCTTCTTATACCATATCAAAGCGCTGGGCATCGAACTCACCTACGAGGAAGAAACAGGCTTGCACGAATGGGGCTACTGGAACATGAAGCTGCCGCGCGTGCTTGAGTTTCTTACCGGTGCTGCGAAGAAGGATGCTGTAACGACATAGAATGATGTAGATACCCGCTGGTCGATTCGTTGACTAGCGGGTGTTTTTTGTTGTTGTGGTGGAAGTCACTCGCCGCATTTGCAATCTCAAGCACGACGTCCTCCGCCCCCTTGCATCCGCGAACCTGCGCCTCCCACGCCCCCCCGAACCCGGGAATCGGCACCGCACCCGGCACCGCGCACCACACACTTTGAATTCTAGCCTACCTACTCATACAATGAAGGATGTAACGGACATATATGGCCGTTACAGGCGTTTATCGCTATTAGTCTGCCTGTAACGGTCATTTTTGTTCATTACAGCTGAATTATTAGTGTCTTGGGCTAGTTTTCGGTTCTAACGGACAGTCTTGACCATTAAATTTCTTATTTTGGAATTCTTACTTTCTAACGGACATTATTAACCGTTAGGTGGCTTTAATCCTTTTCAAGCTCCCGATCTAAGTCCAAAAGAGAAGTGAATAGCTCCCAGAGCAACACATCCTCCGAAACTCGGAGGAATCGAGTAAAGAGTAGCCCCCAGAGCAACACATCCACCGACATTAGTTGGCAACGAGTAAGAGGGGCTCCCAGAGTAATACATTGATGGAAGTAAGGTGGATTAGAGTAAGAGTAGCTCAAAGAGCAACACATTGATGGGATTTGAGGAAATAGGAGTAACTCGCCTAGAGATCTACATTGGTGGGAATGTGGCTCACACAGAGATCCACATTAACCTAAAAATGGCGAAAATAGACTTTGTAGCTCATCCAGAGATCTACATTGTGATAAGCTCGGTTAGAAAGAGTATTTTCCAAAGCAACACCTCCGCCGGCGTTCGGCGATCGAGCAACAAGAGGGGAACGAGTTACCGCACATTGGCGGGAAATCGGCGATCGAGCAGCAAGAGAGGTAGCAGATACCGCACATTGGAGGAATACCCGCGAGGTAACAACCAACAATACAAAATGGGCTGCCTCACATGCCGCATACGCATACATGCGTGCTGTGTGAGGCAGCCCATTCCTTCTAAGCAAAACGGATTTCGATGAGTACTTCTGTGGTGCTTGAATCACTTGCGATAGAGTAGAAGCCCTGCTCGGAGCGGACTTCGACAGCTTGTCCGTTCACGGTTGCGGATACCGGCGCGGTCTTCGACGCGAAACCGTACACGCCGCCTTCATGCAATAGCACAGTTGCGCGGTCCGGTTGAGCGAGCATCCATTTGACGGTAGCCGCCGACACGTACTTGTCGATTAAGCCGAAGCTTGCAAAGCCGTTACGGTAAGGGGCGGCCGTGAACAGCTGCGGTTTGCCGCGTTCGACCGTGAAGCCATACGCCGCCACGGTCTCGCCAAGCAAGGAGGCGCTGCGGCCGAAGTGCGAATAGACAGCATACTCGTCGGCAGCCTCCATCCCAGCGATGTCCGTCAAGCGGAACTCGCCATCAATCGGCGCAGCATCCGCATGAATGTGGAAACATGCGAGCAGTCCGCTGTCGCCGGAGCGGCTCATGATTTTGAGCGGCACCGCGGTTTCGACGGGGTTCACCAGCAGTACGTCCTCTGTCGGTACGCCCGGCTTGTCGGCACGAAGAATGCGGCCATCGGACAGAATAAGCGGGCGCAGTACTTCAGCATCGGTCTCGCCGACTTTATCGCTAACATAAACGGGGCCGCCGCTAATCGCGCGGAGAACGGCATGATCCGTACGATCCGCGTGGGACGTCCACCAAATATCCCAATCGCCCCAATACAGCGTGCTGTGATAGAACGAATTGTAGGCGTTCTGCAGCGCATGCTCGCGGAACCATTCCGGCTTCGCGGGATAGAAGTCGTCGCTGTTACGTGAAATTGCAGAGTTAACGCGGCTCCACACATTTTCCTGCGCCATGCCCATGCAGTTGATCAAGCGGCCATCAAAATATAGCGATGCCGAAGCTTCAAGCGCCTCATGCAATCCCTTCGCCGCTTGTCCAAGAGGCTGTTGGCCTTTGACAAATTCGATCACGGAGCTCTGGCTGTCCACCTTCAGCATGTCGATGCCTTGCGCGGACAACCAGCTATGCCATTGCTTCCAGAAACCGAAGCCGATCTTCGCATCCGTGCTCGGAACCAAACGACCGGCAGTGTCGGTCTGCAGCAGGTCGCGATGTTTAATAGCGATTTCGCCCTCCGGATCAACGCCATGCCAATAACCCGTGAACGCATGCCAGACGCCGACCCAGTTGACGCCGAAGTCGTTCTTGAGCTTGCTTACCGTACCGGCAAGACCATCCGGGAACTTCGAGCGATCTTCCTGGAACGACACAAGAGCTTTCTCGCGCACCGGAGACCAGCCGTCGTCAATCATCACCCATTTGACCGGAACCTGTTTAGTACGCAGCTCCTCCGCTTTCTCCTCAATGCCCTTCTGCGAAACATCATGATAGAACGCATCCCATGTGCACCAGCCCAAATAGTCGAAAACCTCTGGGTAACGCTTCGACTCCCGAAGCCGAACCGGCTCTTGCCGAGCCAGGAATACCGCTTCAGCGGCTTTCTCGACAACCTCATAAGCGTTGTCACCTTCATGAAGAACAAACAGCAGCTCACGGCCCGTCCTTACACCGCGAAGCAGCGGAGAAATAACAAACTGCAGTCCTTCGCCGTCACCGCGCATCGTCGTTTTGAACACATTCGAGCATTGCGGGAACAGCTGCGTGTAGCGGCCGCCCGCTTTCCAGAGCAGCGCCTGCGTTTTCTCAGGGAGAGCTGCAGTGCTCTTCGCCATATAAGGTCGGGTCCACCACCATTTGTACGCATTATAGTGGGCGAGTATGCCTTCCAAGCTGCCGACAGGCTCGCCGACCGACAGCAGTATGCCGGCATCCGCTGCCAATGAATGCGTCACGCCGAAGACATCCTGTTTTAATTGCACCGACATATAAGCACTTACGGTGTGCTCGTAACAACGAAGCTCGAGCGTCAGCCGGCTTGTTTCCTCCGCGTCCCGGAAAGGCAGCAAGTACGTTTCGTAACTGCCCGTTTCGTCCACACCGCCATCGCCTTGCACCCAACCTGCTGTTTCATAAACAGGCGTATCGCCATTTTCGTAAGTCACTGTAAGTCCATATCGGTTAAATAATCGCTGTGGATTCATCTGTTATTCCCCTTTGCCGCTTCAATCGTGCCCTGCAGCAAACAAACAAGCAAGCAGAGTACACCTGTAATCATAACGGAAATGCGCCGCATGGCAGGAGGGAAATAGGTCTTGCAAAGGTGGAAAATCGTCTGTAGTTGCATGGGAAATATACGGACATGAGCTGTCCGGCGTGGTTGAGGAAGTAGGCGAAGGCGTGGTGTCCGGTGCGAAGCCCGGTGACCGCGTCATCATTGAACCGGCGATTCCGTGCGGCAGCTGCTATCCATGCCTAAGCGGGAAGTACAACTGCTGCATCGATATGAAATTCGTCGGCTCCTTTGGCGGGCAAGGCGGGTTTGCCGACTATGTAGCGGTGCCGGAGCGGTGCATTCATCCGATGCCGGATGAGATGGAATACCGCATCGGCGCGTTGTGCGAGCCGTTCACGATTGGCGCACAGGCGGTCAAGCAGGCTGGTGTGAAGGATGGCATGACCGTCACGATTCTTGGCATGGGCCCGATCGGGCTGACGATTCTGATTCTGCTGAAGCAGCTGTATGCTGTGCGCGTGTTCGCCGTCGATGTCGTGCCGGAGCGGCTGCTGACCGCGAAGCAATTCGGTGCGGACGTCTTGATCAATCCGCTGGAAGCGGATCCTGTGCAGCGCGTGAAGGAATTGACCGGCGGGGAATATTCCAATGCCGTCATCGAGGTGGCCGGTCTCAAGCGCACGATGGAGCAGACGATTCATCTGGTCAGCGCAGGCGGCCATGTTGTGATCGTGGGGCTGACCTCTGACGATGTGAGTTTTCCCGGCATCCTGTTTACGAAGAAGGAAGTCGAAATCCGCGGCAGCCGGAACAGCGTGGATCAATTTCCGTTCATTATCGATTTCCTCAGCCGCAATCGCGAGCTGGCTGATGCGTTCATCACGGCGACGATGCCGTTCCGGGACATCGCCCATGCCTTCCATGAGACCAAAACGAAACCGAATGCGTTTAATAAGATTATTTTGATGTTTGATGAGGTGTAAGTGATTTATCTAGGCGCTTGATTCGCCAACTAACTTGCAAGAGTTGCCCTGGGGGCTACTCTTTCGTAAAACTAGCTTACTTTCCGACAAAGAGTTGCTCTGGGAGCCACTCTTTGGCTTGAATAGCAAATCGGCAAGTTGAGTGAAAGAAAGGTACCAAGGGATCTACATGGGAGCGAATTCGGCGAAATTAGCGAAAGAAGGGTACCAGGGGATCTACATGGGAGCGAATTCGGCGAAATTAGCGAAAGAAGAGCACCAGGGGATCTACATGGGAGCGAATTCGGCGAATCGAGTGAAAGAAGAGCACCAGGGGATCTACATGAGTGCGAAATCGGCAAGTTGAGCGAAAGAAGGGTACCAGGGGATCTACATGGGAGCGAATTCGGCGAATCGAGTGAAAGAAGAGCACTAGGGGATCTACATGAGTGCGAAATCGGCAAGTTGAGCGAAAGAAGGGTACCAGGGGGTCTACATGGGAGCGAATTCGGCGAATTTAGCGCATGTAGAGTACCTAGGGATCTACCTGGTGGGCTATATTCAATCCAATAAATAACCCGGAAAAAGCAGCGAAGAAGCATCTTCGCTGCTGTTTTCGGGTATTTTTGTTTTTGTTTGATTTTCTGTATTCAAAAACAAACAAACATGTTACACTGATCTCAACATCATATATCAAACTCATTCGGAGGTATTCACAATGGTACAAAGTTTGTGGGAGCAAGAGAAAGCATCGGAGCTGCAAGGCGGACTTGCGCAGCTGGTTTATCGTTCGAACATCATCGGCACGGATCGCCGGGTATGCAACTGGGGCGGCGGCAACACGTCCAGCAAGACGACGGTACAGGATTTCCGCGGTCGTGACATTGAAGTGATGTATGTGAAAGGAAGCGGCTCTGACCTTGCTACGATGAAAGCGGGCAATTTCACGGGTTTGCGCATGGAGGATATTCGTCCGCTGTTCGAGCGCGATGAAATGTCCGATGAGGAAATGGTTGGTTACCTGGCACACTGCATGATCGACAGCAAGCACCCGCGCGCTTCGATCGAAACGCTGCTGCATGCCTTCCTTCCGTTCAAACACGTGGATCACACGCATCCGGATTCCATCATCAGCCTGTGCTGCGCGGATAACGGCAGAGAGCTGGCGAAAGAAATTTTCGGCGATCGTTTCGTATGGGTCCCTTATGTACGCCCGGGCTTCACCCTATCCAAAATGATTGCGCAAGGCGTGCTCTCGAATCCGAAAGCAGAGCTCGTGCTTATGGAGAAACACGGTCTCGTCACTTGGGGCGAAACGTCCGAAGAAGCATACGCGCAAACGATCAAAATCATCACAGAAGCGGAAGACTTCATTGAAGCTAGCGTCAACGAAGCGAAGCTGTTCGGCGGCGTGAAACACGCAGCGCTTGAAGCCGATGTGCGCAGAAGCATCGCTGCACAAGTGATGCCAACGATTCGCGGCGCAGTCAGCGATGCGAAGAAAATGATTTTGACCTTCGACGATGCAGACGACGTGCTGGCATTCGTAGGCGGCGCGAAATCCCCTGAGCTGTCCCAAGTCGGCGCAGCTTGCCCGGACCACCTCGTTCACACGAAGGTTGTGCCACTGTTCATCGATTGGACGCCTAACCCGGCAGACATCGATGGCTTGAAAGCGATTCTTAAAGAAAGCATCGCTGCGTATAAGAAACAATATGAAGCCTATTTCGAACGGAATAAGAACGAAGGCGACGTGATGTTCGAAGCGGCGCCGCGCGTTATTCTAATTCCGGGAATCGGCATGATTAATACAGGCAAAAGCTGGTCCAACTCAAAAGTAAGCGGCGCACTTTACCACCGTGCCATTGCCGTTATGCGCGGCGCAACAGCGCTAGGCGACTTCGTCTCCCTGAGCGAGAATGAATCCTACAACGTCGAGTACTGGCCGCTTGAGCTGTACAAACTGTCGCTTGCTCCTGCAGAAGCGGAATTCTCCCGCAAAGTCGCGTTCATTACCGGCGGTGCCGGCGGTATCGGCAGCGAAACGGCTCGCCGCCTCGTTTCCGAAGGCGCGCATGTAGTGCTTGCCGACCTGAATTTGGAAGGTGCGGAGCGGGTAGCCGGCGAAATTAATGGGAAGTACGGCGAAGGCCGTGCGGCTGCCGTGAAGATGGACGTGACAAGCGAAGAAGCGGTTATGGCGGCTATCGCGGAAACTGCCATCACGTACGGCGGCATCGACATCATCGTGAACAACGCGGGTCTAGCAACCTCGAGCCCGTTTGACCAAACATCCTTGAAAGAATGGAACCTGAACATGAACGTGCTTGGCACAGGTTACTTCCTGGTCGCACGTGAAGCGTTCAAGCTGATGAAAGAGCAAGCGATCGGCGGCAACATGGTCTTCATCGGTTCCAAAAACTCCGTGTATGCGGGCAAGAGCGCATCGGCTTACAGCTCGGCAAAAGCATTGGAGGCTCACTTGGCACGCTGCGTGGCGGCAGAAGGCGGAGAGTTCGGCATTCGCTGCAATACGATTTTGCCGGATGCGATTCTGCAAGGCTCCACGATCTGGAACGGCAGCTGGCGCAACGAGCGGGCAGCCGCTTACGGCATCGAGCCGGATCAGCTGGAAGAGTACTACCGTAAACGGACGACGCTGCTCGTTAACATCTATCCGCGCGATATCGCTGAAGGCGTTGCATTCTTTGCATCATCCAAGGCCGATAAGACGACTGGCTGCATGTTGACGATTGACGGCGGCGTGCCGGCAGCATTCACACGATAAGAGAGGTTGGTGCGGGCATGTATCAAGCAAGAGGCGAGAAGCACTGGATTATACCGGACGGCTACATTCCTCCAACGAGCAAAGGTTCACTTGAAAGCCACGAATCGGTGTGTGTACTCAACTGTGCATCGGAAGACGCACTGATCCGGATGACCATTTTCTTCGAGGATCGCAATCCGATTGAAAACATTCTTGTTGTCGTACCGGGCAGACGAACCAAACATATCCGTACCTCTTCCCTTTCGTCAGGCGGAGAGTTCATTCCGGTCGGCGTTCCTTATGCGATTGAGGTATTGAGCGATATTCCGATTATCGTGCAATACAGCCGTTTGGATGCAACGCAAGCGGAGAATGCATTAATGTCAGTCATAGCTCATCCTCTAAAATAACGATAAAAGGAGCATGTGAGATGGACCAAACAATTCAAGCCAATTATGAGGCAGCCAAAGCGCTGTATGCACGCCATGGTATTGACGTGGATGCGGCATTGGAGCAGCTGGCTCAAATTAAAATATCGATGCATTGCTGGCAAGGAGACGATGTACGAGGCTTCCTGAACAAAGGCCAAGCGCTGACAGGAGGCATTTCGGTTACCGGTAATTATCCCGGAGCTGCCGGTACGCCGGAGGAGCTTCGCTCGGATTTGGAGCTGGCATTCTCCTTGATTCCCGGCAAGCACAAGCTGAATCTGCATGCGATTTATGTAGATACGGACGAGCAAGTCGAATTGGACAAAATCGAACCGAAACATTTTCAGAAATGGGTCGATTGGGCGAAGGAGCAAGGACTCGGCCTTGATTTTAACCCAACCTGCTTCTCCCACGAGAAGTCGAAGGACGGCTTCACGCTGAGCCATCCGGATCCGGAGATTCGTCAATTCTGGATCGACCATTGCAAAGCATCCCGCAAAATCGGCGCTTATTTCGGCGAGCAGCTCGGCCAAACCTGCGTCACGAACGTATGGATTCCGGACGGATTCAAAGATACGCCGGTCGATCGTTTGGCACCGCGCAAACGGTTGAAGGATGCGCTCGATGAAGTTTTCGAGGAAGAATTGAACCCTGCTCATAACCTGGATGCAGTGGAGAGCAAACTGTTCGGCTTGGGCTCCGAAGCTTATGTTGTTGGTTCGCATGAATTCTACATGGGCTATGGGATGCAAAACAATAAACTGATCTGTCTGGATGCCGGCCATTTCCACCCGACGGAGGTCATCTCGAATAAGCTGTCTGCGATTTCATTGTTCACAGACGGCATTCTGCTCCATGTCAGCCGCCCAATGCGCTGGGACAGCGATCATGTCGTGACGATGGACGATGAGCTGATCGATATCGGCCGTGAGCTTGTCCGCGGCGATCTGCTTAGCAAAACGCATATCGGCCTCGATTTCTTCGATGCCAGCATTAACCGTGTAGCCGCTTGGGTTATCGGAACGCGCAACACGATCAAAGCGCTGATGAGAGCGATGCTGGATCCGGTAGAAGCATTGCGCCAAGCGGAGCTTGATGGCGACTATACGACTCGCCTTGCGCTGCAAGAGGAATTCAAATCTTACCCGTTCGGCGCGGTTTGGGATTATTACTGCGAGAAGAACGGCGTGCCTGTGCGTGAAGCATGGCTTGCCGAAGTGAAAGCTTACGAGCAAGCGGTATTGCTGCAGCGGGGCAAAGAACCGGTCGAAGCAGCAGAATCTAACGTATAGGAGGATGCAGCTTGCCAAGCATTCTGGCTTATGACCTTGGAGCCAGCAGCGGAAGGGCGCTGCTCGGCCGATTAAATAATCGCGTTATCGAGGTAGAGGAGCTTCACCGATTCGGCAATGATCCGGTCGGCGTCGGCGACCGTTTGCAGTGGGATATTCTCCGTTTGTTTCATGAAATCAAACAAGGACTGCTGAAGGCGAAACATGCCGGCGAAACGCCGGCAAGCCTTGCCATCGACTCCTGGGCGGTCGATTTCGGACTCATCGGCCGAGACGGCGAGCTGCTGGGCAATCCCTACCACTATCGGGATCGTCATACCGACGGAGTAATGGAACGCACGAAGGCGCGCCTTACGACGGAAATGATTTTCGGCCGGACAGGGATTCAGTTTCTGCCGTTTAATACGATTTACCAGCTTGCGGCGCTGAAGGAAGCAAATTCTCCGCTGCTTGAGGGGGCAGAACGGTTTCTCATGATTCCGGATCTGCTTCGGTACTTCCTGACCGGCGAGATGCATAACGAGTTCTCGAATGCGACAACGACGCAGCTGTACAATCCGCTCGAAGCACGCTGGGACCAGCCGCTGCTAGAAGCGATCGGGATCTCGCCATCGCTGTTCGGCGACGTTGTTCAGCCGGGGGCACGAGTGGGTCAACTGCGGCCTTCCCTTATGGAAGAGCTCGGCATCGGTGCAGTGCCGGTTTATGCGGCAGCCGAGCACGATACGGGCTCGGCGGTTGCGGCGGTTCCGGCGCTGGAGCGAGATTTTGCTTACTTAAGCTGTGGCACTTGGTCGCTGATGGGGACGGAGATCGATCGTCCAATCATCAACGAACTCGCGCAGGAGCTGAATTTCACGAATGAAGGCGGCGTTTACGGCACCTACCGTTTGCTCAAGAATATTATGGGGCTGTGGATTTTGCAGGAAAGCCGCAGAGCTTGGGAACGTGCCGGTCAATCGTACACTTTCCCTGAGCTGATTGCTTTGGCGGAGAAAGCGCCGGCATTCGGTGCGCTCATCGAACCGGATGATCCGATGTTCCTGCATGCAGGCGATATGCCAGCGCGAATTCGTCAATATTGCGTGTCGACGGGGCAGACAGCGCCGGCAACGCCGGGCGAAATCGTCCGCTGCATTCTGGAAAGTCTTGCACTGAAATACCGTTATGTGCTTGAATTAACAGAGCGGCTGTCAGGCAAAACGTTCAGCGGTCTGCATATGGTAGGCGGCGGCATTCAAAATGTGCTGCTGTGCCAGTGGTCGGCGAATGCGATCGGCAAGCCGGTTTGGGCCGGGCCGGTTGAAGGCAGCGCACTTGGCAACTTAGTCGTGCAGTGGATTGCGCAAGACGAGCTCTCCGATATTTGGGAAGCGCGCAAGGTGATCCGGGAGTCGTTCCCTGTCGTGGTGTACGAGCCGCAGGAACGCCAGTTATGGGATGATGCATACGGGAAATTCCGTGCGTTAACGGGACTTATCCAATAGAAGATGGCAATATGAGCAGTTCGCGAGAAGAGGATGACTATGCTGGTTGCAGAGCGTTATGAGAAAATAGTGGGACTGGTAAATGAACGGGGCAGCATCCGGGTAACGGAGCTCAGCGAGCTGTGCCAGGTGACGGAGGAGACGATCCGACGCGATCTGGATCGGCTTGAGCAAGCGGGAAGGCTTCGCCGTTCGCATGGCGGTGCGGTCAGCGTGAAGGATCTGCCGCAGCAGCAGCCGGAAATTCCGTATGCGGAGCGTGAAATTACGCACGCGGAGGAGAAGAAGCGTATCGCGCAGGAGGCGGTCAAGCTCATTCGCCCGAAAGACCGTATCCTGCTGGACGCGAGCTCTACCGCGTGGTATATGGCTTCGTATTTGCCGGATTTTCCGCTGACGGTGCTGACCAATTCGATCAAAGTAGCGACCGAGCTGAGCAGCAAGGAGCGCATTGAAGTCATTTCGACAGGCGGCTTGCTGGCGCAGCGCTCGTTATCTTTTGTCGGTCCGCTTGCAGAGCGGTCGCTCGACCTTTACCATGTCGATAAAGTATTTCTCTCTTGCAAAGGGGTTCATTTGGACCGCGGCATTAGCGAGTCGAATGAACTGCAAGCGCGCATCAAGCAGAAAATGATCGGTATGGCGGACGAAGTAGTATTGCTGGCCGATGCCAGCAAGTTCGGAGTACAGGCGTTTACGCATGTCGCGGACATCAGCGAGATCAATCGGATCATTACGGATCAGCGGCTTCCGCAGGATACGCGGCTGCAGCTTGCGGATCGTACTTCGATTTCGGTTTTGACCGTGTAAGCAGCAAAGATGACTTCCGATCGAATCGGAAGTCATCTTTTTTATTGTTATTTCATGCGCCGCTTATACACCTTCATCGCGGAGTAACAGAAGACCACCAGGATCGCCGAACTCCATATCAGCGCCGAAAGTGTTGTTTGGTCCGCTGTTCCTCCGAGTAAGAGAGAACGGATGCTTTCGATGAGCGGCGTCATAGGCTGGTATTCGGCGAAAACGCGAACGGCTCTCGGCATGCTGTCGGTAGGGGCAAATGCCGAGCTGACAAATAAGAGCAGCATCAGAATGTAAGCGAATACCCCGGCGCCTTCGAAGGTTTTGGCAAGTAGGCCAAAGGTGACGGCAATCCACGTGAATGCGAGAATGCTGAGCAATAGAATGAGAATAGCCAATACCCAACCGAGCGCATCAGCTTGAGGGCGAAATCCCATTAAGAAAGCCGCGAGAAAGATAGCAATGAGCGAAATGACGTTAAACACTAAGGACGCGATCACATGACCGCCTAGAATGGATGCTTTTGCGATAGGCATGGAGTGGAAGCGCTCGAAAACACCTTTGGTGAGATCATTATTGATACGGAGCGAAGAGTAGGCAACACCGCTGGCAATACAAAAGAGTAAGATGCCGGGCACAATGTAATTGATATAGCTTAGATCGCCGGTGTCCATCGCCCCGCCGAAGACATAAACGAAGAGCAGCATCATCATGATCGGCATGGCAAGCACGGTAATAATGGTATCGATGCTGCGCGTGGAATAGCGTATGACACGTCCGCTCATAACGGCAGTATCGCTTAGAACATGCATCAGCTTCATAGGGACCGCTCCTTTTCGTTTGAGACGAATGTCAGAAATACATCTTCCAATGTAGGCAGCTTCTGCGCAAACTCGGCAATCTCGATTTCCGCGTCCGCTGCTTTAGTCAGGAGCTTGAGCATTTGCTTCGTAGTTCCGTCGGTGATGACGGAGAGCGTGAGATTGTTCTCATCTGCCGTCGCGTTGTATTCGATAAACAGGTCGCGTGCTTTTGACAGCGCAGCTTCATGATCGAAACGGAGCTCCAGATGTCCGCGCGGCAGCAGGTTTTTCAGCTCCGCAGGGCTGCCGTTTGCAACGATTGTGCCTTCATGCAAGATCGCGATTTGATCGGCAAGGTGGTCGGCCTCTTCTAAATATTGCGTCGTGAGGAAGACGGTGACACCCGATTTTGCAAGATCCTTGATGATCTCCCACATGGCAATACGGGATTGCGGGTCAAGACCGGTAGTCGGCTCGTCCAGAAAAATAACGCGCGGATTGCCCAGCAAACTCATGGCCAAATCCAAACGTCGGCACATGCCGCCGGAGTAAGTCGCGATGCGGCGATCGGCGGCATCGAGCAGGTCGAAGCGACGCAGGAGCTCGTCGGCTTGGTTGTCGGGGTTCGGCAAATGGCGCAGTTTGGCCATCATGCGAAGATTCTCGCGTCCGGACAAAATATAGTCTACGGTGACGCTTTGTCCTGTCAGGCTGATTTCGTTTCGTACCTGCTCCGGCTGCACAGATACATCATAGCCGTTAATCTTCGCATTCCCGCTGTCAGGCTGGAGCAAGGTGGCAAGGGTTTTGATGATCGTGGTTTTGCCGGCACCGTTGGAGCCGAGCAGGGCAAAGGTCGAACCTTTCTGCACGGCGAAGTCGACTCCCCGCAGAACTTCCACATTTTTGTAAGCCTTCTTGAGGCCTTTTACCTCAATGGCAAGATTGTTCGTCGTCGTCGGCATGATGATGCCTCCTATTTCCCCAGTTTTTTATGAATGGATGCGTTCATTTTGGCACGCATCTGTCCTGTCCACGTTTGAGAAGACACACCTTCCAGCAATCCGTCACAGAAAGCCATGACGTCGTTTCCGACTAGATCCAGAACGTCTCGTCCTTCGGCGGCGGCCAGCTCGAACATGTCGAGCATCTCGGGAAAGAGGTTGATGACTGCGGGATCCTGAGACGAGAAAGTGAGCATATAATGTGAGGCGATTTTATATACTTCGCGGTATTCATAGGGGAGCTTCTTTGCACGTTTGACGCATGCTCTGTACACTTTTTTCTGCTTACGTCCTTCTTGGATGGCATGAACGATTTTCTTAAACACGGCTATCCTCCTTCAGTTGGGCAAGTCTTGACGAGATGTAGCCCCATTTGTCCCAAAATAACTTAAGCTCACGCTGCCCGGCGTCATTCAACCGGTAAAACTTCCTTGGTGGCCCGACATCGGAGGGCTTCTTCTCGATATCGACGAGTTGATTTTTCTCGAGCCGGATCAGAATCGTGTAGACGGTGCCTTCGACGACATCCTGGAAGCCGAGCGTATTGAGGGATTTTACGATTTCGTAGCCATAGGTTTCTTTCCGGCCGATGATTTCAAGCACGCAGCCTTCCAGAACCCCTTTCAGCATTTCCGTAAGGTTTTCCATAAACGTCCTCCAAGCTACTTTGTATCGCTTAGTACCACTACATAGTATCACCAAGTAGCTGTGTTGTAAACAGTAAATTAGGCCAAGTCTCCGCATTTTTATATTGTCAACATGTCTGACAACCTGATAAAATGATATCATAACTATTTCATAAGGCGAGGTGCCGATGAACGTGAAAGTTTCCTTATTTATTACTTGTTTAAGCGATGCCTTATATCCTCCGGTCGGTGAGGCGATGATCCGTTTGTTAGCCAGATACGGCGTAACCGTGGAGTTCCCGACCGTGCAAACCTGCTGCGGCCAGCCTGCTTTCAACAGCGGCTACTGGAAGGAAGCGCGTGAGACGGCGGCTACGATTCTGGCTGCTTTTGAAGATTGCGATTTCGTCATTTCTCCATCCGGTTCTTGTACCGGCATGATTCATCATTATCCGAAGCTGTTCGAGAACGATCCTGTCATGCTGGAGAAAGCGATTAAGCTGCAGGAGAAATCCTACGAGTTTACGCAATTTCTGGTGCAGGTGCTAGGGGTTACGGATGTTGGCGCTAGCTTCCCGCATAAAGTCACGTATCATCCTTCCTGCCACGGCAGTCGCCTGCTGGGCGTGAAGGAGGAGCCGCTCATGCTGATGAAGCAGGTGCAGGGGATGGAGCTGATTCCGCTTCCTTTTGCCAATGATTGCTGCGGGTTCGGGGGTACGTTTGCGGTAAAAATGTCGGATATCTCCGGTGCGATGGTGAGCGAGAAGAGCGATCATGTGCTGGAGACGGAAGCGGAAGTACTTGTTGGCCTAGATATGGCATGCCTGATGAACATTGCGGGCAATTTGCGATACCGGGATAAGCCTGTGCGCGTGATGCATCTGGCGGAGCTTCTCTATGAAGGAGTGAAAGGCGCATGAGTGGAGCAGGAACGGTTGGCGGCAACACGGTCAAGGAACGGGCGGATATTGCGCTGAACAATGATTTTCTGCGTAAAGCGGTTCGGTTTACGACAGAGCGTCTGCGTACGGGCAAGGAGAAAGCAGCCGAGGATCATGGCAACTGGGACGATTGGCGCGAGCGCGGACGGCAAATCCGTCTGCATACCATTGCGCATCTCGATTATTACTTGAATCTGTTTGTGAACAATGCGCGAGCGAACGGTGTCCATGTGCATTTTGCCGAGACGGCAGCGGATGCGGTTAAGATCTCGCTGGATATTGCGAAGCATGTTGAGGCTAAGTCGGTCGTGAAGTCCAAGTCGATGGTGACGGAGGAGCTTCATCTCAACACGGCGCTGGAATCGATCGGGGTCGAGGCGATTGAGACCGATCTTGGCGAATATATCATTCAATTGGCCGGCCAAACGCCATCCCATATTATCATCCCGGCTATTCACTTGAATCGTTATCAAATTGCGGATCTGCTCTCGGCCGATGCCGGAGAGACGCTTGAGCCGGATACGCAGATTCTTGCCGGCTTCGTGCGCCGTAAGCTGCGGGAACGGTTTCTGGAAGCGGACATTGGCATGACAGGCTGTAATTTCGCCATTGCCGAAACGGGATCTATGGTCTTGTTCGAGAATGAGGGCAATGCGCGGATGGTGACGACCGTTCCGAAGACGCAAATTACGCTGATGGGGATGGAGCGTATTATTCCGTCGTTCGCCGATCTGGAAGTGATGGCGACGCTGCTGCCGCGTTCGGCGACAGGGCAGAAGCTAACCGTATATATGTCGGCTATCTCCGGGCCTCGCCGCGAGGTCGATGCGGACGGCCCGGATGAGATGCATATTATTATCGTGGATAACGGGCGCTCGCTGCAGCTTGGCGACCCTGAGTTCCAAGAACTGCTGAACTGCATTCGCTGCGGCGCTTGTTTGAATGCTTGTCCGGTTTATCGCCACATTGGCGGTCATGCCTATGGCGGCACGTACAGCGGACCGATTGGAGCGGTGCTTACCCCGGCGCTGAAGAAAAACGTTGCGGAGTGGGACGATATCGCCAATGCTTCGAGTTTATGCGGCGCGTGTTACGAGGCTTGTCCGGTGAAGATTCCGCTGCACGAAATGCTCGTTTATTTGCGCCGGCGCAAGCTGGAGAGCGGCCGCGGCGATAAGCTGGAAGCGCTCGGCATGAAGGGCTTCGCTGCGGTGATGAAGAATTCGAAGCGATTTAAAGCCGTGCTGAAGATCGGTCAATTGGGTCAAAAGCTGGTCGTTCGCGATGGCGGAATCCGCACGAAGGTCGGTCCGTTGAAGGGCTGGAACACGTACCGCGTTGCGCCGAGCTTGCCGAAGGAATCGTTTAGGGAGAAGTGGCCTACGATGGAAGCGGAAATCCGCAGCGGCTTGCAGGAAATGGATCCAGCGATGAAGCGCCGGATGGAAGCGATCGTGAAGGAACGCGGAACAGGCAAAGGAGGAGGGCATGGTCATGGCAGCTAGGTCAAAGGAGCATCAAGCATGGCTCGACGGGCTTGACGCGGAGTCGCGCGCGAAGCAGACGGGTTTCATCGACGGCATCTCCGCGAAGCTGAGACGTCCGCGCGAGATCGCGCCGCCGGCGCATCCGTATCGCGGCGCGCCGGATTTCTGGCAAGACTTTGAGTGGCCGCTCGAGGAGCGCGTCGCGAAGTTTATGGACAATTTCAAAGCCGTCGGAGGGCATGCCGTTCGGCTTGCCGATATGGAAGAAGCGAAGTCGTTTATTGCGGGCAAGGCGGCCGAGATGAGCGCGAAGTATGTGATCCGCCAAAATCAACCGGAGCTGAACGAGCTGGGCTTGGAAGCGGCCATTCCGGATGCGAAGATATCCGTTTGGAACAGCGATCCGGAGGAATACTGGAAAGCACGGGCTGCGGAAGCGGATTTCGGCGTTGTTGTGGCTGATTATGCAGCGGCGTATACGGCTTCGATTACGGTTACGTCATCGAAGGACAAAGGGCGCTCCGTTAGTTTGCTGCCGACGGTACTCATGGCGATTATTCCGATTGAACGGCTGCATACACGTTTGGGCCAAGTTTTGATAAACTTTGATCAGGCAGGACGAGCGAACTTGCCGGCAGGCATTCATTTTATATCCGGGCCAAGCCGATCTGCCGATATCGAGAACGACCTGACGATTGGCGTACATGGACCCGGCGTCGTCTACGCGATCATTGTTGGCTAATAGAAGGGAATTCTACCGATGGAAGTTACCCGTTTATCGAAACGCAATCATTATGAGGAGATTGCCGAGCAGCTTAAGCGCTTGGTTATTGACGGCAAGCTGAAGGTCGGCGACAAACTGCCTTCGACGAAGGAGATGTCGGAGCAATTCGGCGTCGGACGCTCGACCATGCGCGAGGCGCTCAGTGCGCTGAAGGCTATGGGTTATATCGAGATCAAACAGGGCGGCGGGTGTACCGTTATCAACAGCGCGCCGCCTGAAGTGGAGCTGCCCGAATTGCAGTCGCTGCGGATGAACCGCGAGACGCTGCTCGAGCTTCTTGAAGCAAGGCAGTCTTTGGAGGTATCGAACGCCTCCATCGCTGCCTTGAAGGCGACGGACGCCGATTTGGCTGAGCTGCATCGGATCATGCAGGAGATGGAAGCATCGATCGGCGATGATCGGGAGGGGGAGCGCACCGACGTGGAGTTTCATGCGACGCTGGCGCAAGCGACGCATAATTCCATTATGGTGCGGCTGTTCGATTCCATCGTGAGCCAGCTTGAAATGGCTATCCGCGAGATTCGCCGGGTCGAGATTTACGCGAATCGCTCGGTTTCCGAGCGGCTGTATCGCGAGCATCTCGCTATCTACGAGGCGATCTCCAGCCGGGATGCCGATCTCGCGGGCGAGCGGATGAAGCAGCATCTTGTGCATGTGGTGAGTAATTTGTTGAAGCATTTGTAGGGATCGATGCCCGCCGAGATCAGGTTTATGATCTTGGCGGGCATTTTGTTTTGCATATGATGTGGCTAGGTTGTGACCATTGCGCCTCCATTGACATGGACGACTTCGCCTGTTACGTAGCTCGAATCGTCAGATGCGAGGTAGACATAAGCAGGTGCCAGCTCGAATGGCTGGCCGGCCCGCCTCATCGGCGTATCCAGGCCAAAGGTGGAAACGTATTCTGCAGGGTAGCTGGACACGGTAAGCGGCGTCCAGATCGGTCCCGGAGCAACCGCATTTACCCGGATGCCCTGGTGCACCAGAGAGAGGGCAAGGGAACGTGTGAAAGAAACAACGGCACCTTTGGTAGAAGAATAATCGATGAGCAGAGGTGCGCCTTGATAAGCGGTAATGGAGGCTGTATTGACGATCGCGGCTCCGGATTTCATGTGCGGCAGCGCTGCTCTGGTGATATAGAACATGGGGAAAATGTTCGTTTTGTACGTGTCGTACAGCTGCTCCGCGGAAATATGCATAATGCTGGTTTGCGGGAACTGCACGCCTTGGTTAAGGATTAAGACATCTATCTTGCCGTAGGTCCTCATCGTCAGATTGACGACTTCCCGGCAGTGCTGCTCCGATCTTAAATCACCCGGTAGGAGCAGGCAGGTTCTGCCGAGCTGCTCGATTCTCTGTTTGGTTTCGTTAGCATCCCTGTGCTCATATAGATAAGGGATGACGACATGAGCGCCTTCTTTCGCAAAAGCAATGGCAACCGCACGGCCAATTCCGCTATCGCCGCCGGTAATGATGGCCACCTTATCTTGCAGCTTGCAGCTGCCTTTATACGAAGGATTTTCAAATATCGGCCTTGGCACCATCTCATACTCCAGCCCAGGCTGGACAGGCTGATGCTGGGGAGGAAACGCGATCGGCTCTTCTTTGCAGACCGTCTTTTTACCGTAATACGGGTAAACGGGGATCATTGGCTGTGGCTACCTCCTGAAAATAATCAGATGGTGTACTTTATTCATCTGCAGGCGAATGGGTACATGTGCGGAGTTCGAGACTAGAGACTGGGGCCGCGGTGTAGTAAAATAAGGAATAATGCTTGACCAAAAGGAGACTCGCTATGTGCCGTAATATTAAGACGCTGTTCAACTTTGATCCGCCTGCTACCGAAGAAGAGGTTCATGCAGCCGCGGTGCAATTTGTCCGTAAGCTCTCAGGGTTCACTGCACCCTCCAAAGCGAATGAGGCTGCCTTCCACATCGCGATTGACGAAGTTACCGCAGTTGCGCAGAAACTGCTTAGCTCATTGGTAACCAATGCCGAACCGCGCAATCGCCAAGTCGAGATCGAACGCGCCAAAATCCGTTCCGTGAAGCGGTTTGGGACGAAGTAGCCGGTGAAGTGATTCCGGAGGAAGTAGCAACGAATGATGGCTGAGTAGGTCATAATTGAAGCGACGGGAGGCCATTCGATCCGTTAAGCGATTCGGCAATCGGTATCTTCGAATGTCCTCTTTTATCCCAAAACTCTAGCACGCAGAAGTCGAATCCACTATAATTGAAGCATATATGAGTTACATAATTTGTCCTGAAGCACAGGCTGCTCTTCTCGGAGATTTTTCCGGGCGGGCAGCCTATTTTTATTTGTCGGAGGAGTGGGTCATGATGGTGGCGCAAGAGTTCGAGCAGGCATATACGCGTATGATGGAACAAGCGATGGAGAGTGGGAGCGAGGAGCGGAAACGAAGGTTGTCGGAGTACGGAGAGGCAGAGAAAGCTCTGCTTCAGCAGGTGTGGTGGCCGGCAGTCGGGAGCTTAGACTATTTGCATCCCCAGTATGAGCTAGTGGATTTGAAAGGCGGGACGCGCTTCGCAGACTTCGCTTATTGCCCTCCGTTGTCTTATCAGCTATTACTGGAGGTTGACGGCTTTGGGCCGCACTGGCGGGACATTTCTCGTTGGAAATTCGCTGATGACTTGTGCCGTCAAAATCATCTGCTCATCGAAGGCTGGAAACTGCTGCGTTTCGCCTACGACGAAGTCATGGAGAAACCCCGCCGAAGCCAACAAACGCTGCTCATGGGATTAGCCAAATGGGGCGGCATCGCTCGCCCCGCCGGCGAAGAGCTGAGCGTTTACGAGCGAGCACTCCTGCATTTGATGCAGGAGTGCTGGGGGGAACTGACTCCGGTTGCTGCGGCGAAGAAGATGGGGATTTCCAGAGGCTCCGCTGCAAAACACCTTCGTTCACTTGTTAGCAAAGGCCTTCTTGTGACGAAAGTATCTGGGACAGGCAGAATTATGCGCTATAAGCTGTCTACTTCAAATTTGAGTAGCAAAGAGGTCGGAAATGAGCGCATGAAGCGCACGAGGAGATCTACATAGTAGTTAGTTTGGAGAAATGAGCGCATAAAGCGCACTAGGAGATCTACATAGTAGTTAGTTTGGCGAAATGAGCGCATGAAGTGCACGAGGAAATCTACATAGTAGCTAGTTAGGGGGAAATGAGTAAATGTAGCGCACGAGGAGATCTACATAGTAGTTAGTTTGGCGAAATGAGCGCATGAAGTGCACGAGGAGATCTACATAGTAGTTAGTTTGGAGAAATGAGCGCATAAAGCGCACTAGGAGATCTACATAGTAGTTAGTTTGGCGAAATGAGCGCATGAAGTGCACGAGGAAATCTACATAGTAGCTAGTTAGGGGGAAATGAGTAAATGTAGCGCACGAGGAGATCTACATAGTAGTTAGTTTGGCGAAATGAGCGCATGAAGCGCACGAGGAGATCTACATAGTAGTTAGTTTGGCGAAATGAGCGCATGAAGTGCACGAGGAAATCTACATAGTAGCTAGATAGGGGAAAATGAGTGAATGTAATGCACGAGGAGATCTACATGGAAGTAATTTCGGCGTAATGAGCGAATGTAGCACAACAAGAGATCTACATGAGGCAGCGCGCCCGCCTCGGCCGGCCGCCCCGCTGGCCCGTGACATGACCCCGGCCGCACGGGGCACGTCACCGGGCCCCTGCCACCATTTTGGCCTACGGCTCAAAATGGTTTATACTGGGTAAGGAATGCAAAGATGCTGCAAGCATTCGAGGAGAGGCATGCCGATGCTTAATTTTGGGAACTTTTTTACTTATTTGATGGTTGTTAATATACCGCTCGCGATTGCGGTTATATTCATGGAACGGCGAAACGTGGGCGTGACGTGGGCGTGGTTGATGGTGCTTCTCTTTCTGCCTGCGGTGGGGTTCGTGGTGTACCTGGTACTGGGGCAGAACCTGAGCAAGAAGAAGATCTATAAGCTGAACAAACGGACGAAAGAAACGATGAACGCGATGATCGAGAATCAGCGGCGGGAGTTTCGGGATAATCAGGTCGTGTTTAACGACGCGGCAGCGGCGAATTACGCGGATATGATCTATATGAATTTGACGAGCGGTTTTGCGCTGTACACGCAGAACAACAAGGTTGAAATTTATACCGACGGCAATGATAAATTTGGTGCGCTGTTCGATGATATTGAGCGGGCGAGCAGTCACATTCATCTCATGTACTATATTGTGCAGAACGACAAACTGGGCAATCGCCTGCTCGATGTGCTTGCAAGCAAAGCCAAACAAGGGGTCAAGGTCCGATTTCTCGTCGATGACATCGGATGCTCGCTGCTTCCGCGTCATTTCTTTGATCGGCTGCGTGCGGCGGGCGGAGAGGTCGCTTTCTTCTTCCCCTCCAAAATCCCCTACCTCAACATTCGCGTCAACTACCGCAATCATCGCAAGCTCGCGATTATCGACGGGCAAATCGGCTACATTGGCGGCTTCAATATTGGCGATGAGTATTTAGGGCAGGATGAGCGCTATGGGGCGTGGCGGGATTCGCATCTGCGCATTACCGGCCATGCGGTGCTCCAAATGCAGGCGCATTATATGCTGGATTGGAACATGGCGTCCTCGTCACCGATTACAAGGGATGTGCTGGAGCTGTTCCCGCCGACCGCCAATACGGGAAACGCGGGCATTCAGATTGTATCGAGCGGACCGGACCAAACGCTGGAGCAAATCAAGAACGCATATATCAAAATGATCAATTCCGCGAAGGAAACGATCTTTATCCAAACGCCTTATTTTATTCCCGATGAGAGCTTATTGACCGCTTTGAAAATGGCCGTATTATCCGGAATCGACGTGCGCATGATGCTGCCTAGCAAGCCGGATCACAAAATGGTGTACTGGGCATCGTACTCGTACCTGGGCGATTTACTCAGCGAAGGGATGAAATGTTATCTCTATGAGAAGGGCTTCCTTCACGCGAAAACGATCGTCGTGGATGGCCATGTCGCCTCGGTGGGGACGGCCAATGTGGACATTCGCAGCTTCAAATTGAATTTTGAAGTCAATGCGATTCTATATGATACCGAAACGGCGTCACAGCTGAAACGTATATTCGAGGATGACATGAAGGTCTGCTCGGAGCTGACTTATGAAGCCTATACGCAACGATCGACGTTTCACAGATTCAGGGAATCCTGCGTCCGGCTGTTATCACCGATCTTGTAGTGGGTAATACAGATGAGAGCAACAAGGAGTGTGAGAGAGATGATGGACAAGCAAATGGTCATGGAGTGGGCCAAAATGCTGATGAGCTATAAGTTTGCACTGGATGAAATAAGCACGAAACTGACGATTCTCAACGAAGAACTGCAATTCGTTCAGCATTACAACCCCATCGAGCATGTGAAAACACGGATAAAATCGCCGGAGAGCATCGTGGAGAAACTGCAGCGCAAAGGCGTGGAAGTGTCCAAAGAAAATGCGGCCGCGCATATCCGGGATATCGCCGGGGTACGCGTGATTTGCTCGTTCACAACTGACGTCTACCGCGTTTACGAGATGATTCTCAGACAAGGTGATGTGAAGGTCATCGAGGTCAAGGATTACATAAAGGATCCGAAGCCAAACGGGTATCAAAGCTTGCATATGATCATTGAAATTCCGGTATTCCTATCGGATCGCATTGAGCATGTGAAAGTGGAAATCCAGCTGCGGACCATCGCTATGGATTTCTGGGCCAGCTTGGAGCACAAGATCTATTATCAATTTCACGATGACATGCCCGATTCCATTCGCGATCAATTGAAGGAAACAGCCGATATGATCGGTGCGCTGGACAAGCGGATGCTGGGTTTAAAGGAGGAAGTACAGCGCTTCAGTGAAGATGCGCTGCATACCACGACATCCTCGCTTGCGTTGTCTCCGCCGGCACCACCCGCGCAATCAGCGGTACCGACGCCTAAACCGGCACCAAAACCAGCGCCTGTGGCTGCACTTTCACCCAAACCAGCACCTGCGCAGTCGCCGCTTTAGAAGTATCCGAACCGAAAGAACGATACCAACCGGTATCGTTTTTTTTGTTTTTTAACCAAAATCACTAATTATTACATGAAAAATGGAACAAATTTTACCTGTTCTTTCGAGTTTCAATTGATTAGAATGGAGAATATGCTTTTGAGCATCAGAAATAACCGTTTGTTTTGAAAACGCTTCCAGTAAATAGATAGCTCACGTACAGAAGGGAAGGCTTCAGCGATGTTCCGATTCCTAATCCGCAGCATGAATGACATGAAACTGAGAACAAAGCTTATTTTATCCTGTATCGTCGTTGTTTTCGTACCGGTCATGATGGTCGGGGTCTTCCTGACGAGCGAGCTGCGGCATATGGCGCTGGAAAACGCGCTTGAACAGACTGCTGCAAACGTGGAGCGGGTAAAGAAACGGACGGCCGAGGTGATCAATGTCTCGAATGATATTTCTTATCGGATGTCCAATGACAGCCGGCTCGCCGGACTCGCGAATGGTCAATATGAAACCGTTTACGACGTCGTGAAGGCGTACAAGGATTACCCGGATATTAAAGAATACATTCGCTTGTATAAAGAGATTACCAACATCCGTTTCTACATCAATAATAAGACGCTGCTTAACAACTGGGAGTTCATTCAGCCGACAAGCGCCATTATTCGGTCGAAATGGTATCAAACGGCGATCAACAGCAGCGGGCTGATCGGCTGGAACTATATCGAGGATGAACGCGATCATCTGCCCTATTTGAGCTTAATCCGCAAAATCGATTTTCTGAATCAGCATAACATCGGCATACTCGTCATCAATGTGAACGGGCGAATGCTGGATTCGATTCTCAATCAAGAAACCTTCGAGACGATGATCGTGGATGAAGATAATCATATCGTGTCCGCGAACCGTCCGAATCGGGTAGGAAAGACGCTTGCCGATATTTCATTTGATCCGAACGTCGTCGATAAGCAAAGCGGGAGATTCCAAGCGGTCGTGGACGGCAAATCCTCTCAAATTCAAATCGAACAGCTCGTCCCGGCTTCAAGCTTGAACGGGATTCGGATTATTTCGGTCTTTTCCATCGACAGCATCGTGAAGGAAGCCAATCAAATTATTGTGCTGGCGCTGTCGGTTGTTGCGATCAGTCTCGTAGTGGCAATCGGCTTAATCTATGGTTTTGCGACGTTTCTCTCGAATCGACTGCTGCGTCTAAGCAAGCACATCACGAAGGTTGCGACCGGTAACCTCGATATTGCGCTCGAAATTGACGGGAAGGACGAGATTGGACAGCTGTCCAGGCAGTTCAACGCCATGGTGGTCAGCATTAACGAGCTCCTCATCGAAGTACAGGAATCAAACAAGCAGAAGGTGCAAATTCAGTCGAAGCAAAATGAAATCAAATTCAAAATGATGGCCAGTCAAATCAATCCCCATTTCTTATTCAATGCGCTCGAATCGATTCGGATGAAGGCCCATTTGAAGGGGGAGAAAGAGATTTCGAATGTCGTTAGGCTGCTGGGCAAAATGATGCGCAAAAATCTCGAAGCCGGCAATCGAACCGTCATGCTGCGCAATGAAATCGATATGGTTCGCTGTTATTTGGACATCCAGAAATTCAGATATGAAGATCGGCTCATGTATGAACTGCTGGTTGATCCCGCCGCGGATATGGCACCGATTCTTCCGCTTATCATTCAGCCTCTGGTGGAGAATGCCGTTATTCATGGACTTGAGAACAGGGAAGAAGGCGGTCTCGTTCGCGTGAAAGCCGAATTGCTGGGGGATATGATTCACGTCGAAGTCATTGATAATGGCGAAGGCATGGTGCGGGAGAGGCTGGAAGAAGTCCTGCAAACGTTTGGCGATCAAGAGGATGGGGAAGGCAACCGCATCGGGCTTCGAAATGTTCATATGCGGCTGAAGCTTCTCTATGGCAGCGAGTACGGACTCGATATTTGGAGCGAGCCGGGCATTGGAACCAGAGTGCAATTTACGATTCCTATTGGAGGCGATTCTGCTTATGTATAAAGTGCTCATTACAGATGATGAACCTACGATCCGCGAAGGCTTGCGAACGCTAATTGACTGGAACGAACTTGGTTATGAAGTGGTGGACACCGCAGCAAACGGGAAGGATGCGCTTGCGAAATATGATCGGCATAAGCCGGATCTGATGATCGTGGACATTCGAATGCCGGGAATGAGCGGGCTTGAGCTGATAGATCAGCTGCGCAAGAACGAACAGTCCGTTCATGTGCTAATCCTGAGCGGCTATGCGGACTTCGACTATGCCAAGAAGGCGATTGCGCTGGATACGGACGGCTATCTGCTCAAGCCGGTCGACGAGGACGAGTTGGTCGATTATTTGGTCAAGCTGCACGCCACACTGATGCGAGAATCGGCGCAGAAGCTCAAGAGCGAGTTGAAGGAAGTGTGGAATCGCGAGCGAATCGTGCAGTCTTATCTGATTCCGGGCAGTCAGGTGCCAGCTGCACTGCAGGAGAACGAATTGACGGATGCGGACCTTAATTGGGACAGCTATACCGTCGTGCTCCTGAAAATGCAAGGCAAGGGGCATGAGATCGAGCATGGACAGCTGATGAGGCTGAAGGGGCTGTTCGTTCAAGCATTTGAGGAGACGGGTACAGGCGTTGTGTTTACCATGGATTCCTTTATCGGGCTGCTCGCGAAGAAGGATCTGAGCTTGGAGCAGAAGCGGCAGGCATTATTCAAAGACATGGCCGCCCTATTGTCCCAAGAGGACCTGGCATTTACTGCAGCGGCAGGATCAAGCGTGAATCGATTAGAAGATATCGGCAGCTCATACGAGGAAGCGGCGAAGTTCGTCAGCATGCGATTCTTCTATGCGGGTGGTCAGCTAATAACAGCAGAAACGGCACCAATTGCAAAGACTGCTCCAATAATCGACGCAGCGGCTGAAGAAACCGTGTTCGATTGCGGCGAAACGGCTGCAAAGTTGTTTTTTGCCATCGATATCGGGAATGCGAAAGCGATAGCGGAATTGGTTGCGGAGAAGGGCAAATTTCTGTTGGCGTGCGGCAGCTCGGAGCAAACGATAAAAGCTACGCTTGCCGAAATTGTTACCTGCGTGATCAGCAAGCTGTCGCAGCATGATCCTGACATGCAGACAAGGGGAGGGCAGCTCTCTGCCAGCATCCATGCCATATTCGAGCAAACGCACTACAACGAGATGGAGCTGCATGTCATTGCTTTTTTGCAAGGCTTAAAGCCCGAATCGGCAACCGTTGGCACGGGCAAACAAATCAAGAAGATGCTTGATTTGATTCAGCGCAATTATGTGGAGAATTTGAAGCTGGATGCGCTGGCGGCTGTATTTAACTACAACAGCGCCTATCTCGGCAAGCTGTTCAAGAACGAAACAGGCGAATATTTCAACACTTATCTGGATAAAGTTCGGGTCGAGAAAGCGAAAGAACTGCTCACTCAAGGGATGAAAGTGTATCTGGTTGCCGAGAAGGTCGGGTACTCCAATGTCGATTATTTTCATAGCAAATTTAGAAAATACGTCGGAACTTCACCGTCCTCTTATCGGAAAATGTGAGATTTTTATATGATTTTGAGCAAAATTGTTAGGGTATTGAAAACGCTTTATTTTCCTTATCATTAGATCATACAGCAAGGAGGAATTGCTTATGAACTACCGGAAGCCGCGTTTCTGGCACACATTTATGCAGCAAAAATATTTGTATCTCATGTCTCTTCCCTTTATAGCTTGGGTGTTCGTATTCAGCTATTTGCCGCTCTGGGGATGGACGATGGCGTTTCAGAAGTTCAAGCCCGCCAAATCATTTTTCGAACAAGACTGGGTAGGATTGCAGTATTTCAAGGAACTGTTCCAAGACGATTCGTTCTTCCAAGCGCTGCGTAATACGCTTGCGATGAGTGTGATGGGTTTGATTGCCGGATTTACGATTCCGATTATCTTCGCCATCTTGCTCAATGAAGTTCGCATTCAAGTGTTCAAGCGTTTCGTTCAAACGATTTCGTACCTGCCGCATTTCGTCTCATGGGTCGTGGCAGCGGGCATCGTAACGAAAATGCTCTCCACCGATAACGGTGCGGTGAACGACCTGCTAGTCGGTCTTCACATCATCAGCGAACCGATTCAGTTTTCGGCCAAAGGCAATTTGTTCTGGGGGATCGTAACCGCCTCGGATGTATGGAAAGAAACCGGATGGAACACGATCATCTATCTGGCCGCAATTGCCGGCATTGGACCGGAGCTCTACGAAGCTGCAAGAGTGGACGGCGCGAGCAGGCTGCAGCAGGTTTGGAACATTACGCTGCCGGGTATTCGCTCCACGATCATCATTCTCGTTATTATCTCGATTGGTCACTTGATCAGCATCGGGTTTGAGAAACAGTTCTTGCTTGGCAACAATCTAGTCCGCGATTATTCACAAACGCTCGATTTGTATGCGCTTAACTACGGGTTAGGGATGGGACGATATTCCTTCGGTACCGCGATTAACATCTTCAACTCTGTCGTCAGTGTTCTCTTGCTCTTCACGGCTAACGGCATTTTCAAGAAAATTACGAAAGAAAGCATTATATAGGAGGCTGCCAAATGGAAACTCGCTCACTATCCAGCGGTACGCCTTGGTCCGACCGCATCTTCGATATCGTTGTCTATACGGCCATTATCATTGTTACTGTCGCCACGCTCTATCCGTTTCTAAATGTTCTGGCGATCTCGCTTAACGATTCAACAGACAGTGTGCGCGGCGGCATCACCATCTTCCCGCGGCAATTCACACTGAAGAACTACGAAACCATATTTGCCTTCTCCGGGTTAATGACCGGACTCAAAATATCCATTCTCCGGACGATTGTCGGCACGATTCTTGGTCTCATCAGCGCTTCCATGCTGGCGTTCACGCTGAGCCGGGTCGACTTCCAGGGACGGAAATTCGTATCCACGTTCTTGGCTCTCACGATGTATGTATCCGGCGGCTTGATTCCGTTCTACATCCTGATCAAGGATCTTCACATGATGGGCACCTTCGCCGTCTATGTGCTGCCAGGACTTGTTAGCGCATTCAACGTCTTCGTTATTCGGTCCTTTATCGATGGGATTCCTTATGCATTGCAAGAATCCGCTAAGCTCGACGGTGCCAATGATTTCACCATTTACTGGCGCGTCATTCTGCCGCTGACGAAGCCGGCACTCGCCACGATTGCCCTGTTCCTTGCAGTCGGTCAGTGGAACTCTTGGTTTGATACTTATCTGTACAACGGCTCGAAGGATCATCTGACAACGCTGCAATACGAGCTCATGAAGGTCATTCAGAGCACGACAACGAACGTCGATAATTTCCGCGGCCGCAACATGGTCGAGGTGATGGCGCAGATTTCGCCGGAATCCGTAAAGATGGCCATTACGATTATCGTTACGGTACCGATCCTGATCGTATATCCGTTCTTGCAGAGCTATTTTGTCAAAGGGATGACGCTTGGTGCGGTAAAAAGCTAACGGCTCGCTTCGATTCGCCAGACTTTGGTATTAGCAGGTTTCCTGTTTATACAATATAATTTTCACATAATGGGAGGGTTTGCAACATGCAAAGAAAGACAGCCAAAACAGCTTCGATTCTAATGTCGCTCACCATGCTTGCTGGATTACTTGCTGGCTGCGGTGGCAACAACAATGAGAAAAACAACGAAACAAGCAATTCTGCCGTAACAACGGAAGGCAATGCCAATTCGAATGCCGCAAATGCTGATGCTAACAAGGACGCTGCAGCGGAAGATACGTCTCCAATCACGTTCTCCATGTTTGCTGAAGACCCGAATCCGAACTGGAATAACATGCAAGATGAAGTCAGTAAAGAACTTACGAAGAAAACCGGCGTAACGCTGGATGCGGAATTCGCGGTCGGCGATCCGGCGCAGAAGGTAGCGCTAATTGCAACAAGCGGCGAATATCCGGATATCATTTCGGCTAAAGGCGATATCGGCAAACTGGTTGATGCCGGCGCTGTAATCGACCTGACTGATCTGATCGATAAATATGCTCCGAACATTAAGAAAGTACTGGGCGACTACCTGGTGCGCGCTAAATATACGAATGAAGATCAAGCGATCTATGCAATCCCGACTTGGGCAGCAGCAGATGAGCAGCGTTTCGTTGCCGGCGGCGGCTTCGAGCTTCAGCACCGCGTAGTAAAAGAAGCGGGTTACCCTGAGATCCGTACGGTTCAAGACTATGAGAATGTAATCAAATCGTACCTGGAGAAGCACCCGACGGACGAGAACGGCAACAAAAACATCGGTGTATCCTTGAATGCCGATGACTGGCATATGTATATTTCCGTAACGAACCCGGCTGTAGCAACAACAGGGGGTTCCGATGACGGTGAGTATTTCATCAACCAAGATACGCATGAAGCGATCTACCACTTCCGTCGTCCGGAAGAGAAAGAATACTTCCGCTGGTTGAACCATATGAACGATATCGGCTTGCTCGACAAAGAAAGCTTCGTTCAAAAATACGATCAATACAAAGCGAAAGTAGCAACAGGCCGCGTCCTTGGTCTGATCGACCAAGACTGGGATTACAATGATGGCCAACAAGCATTGAAAACAGCCGGCAAGTTCGATCAAACGTATGGTCACTATCCGGTTACCATGTCCAAAGACATTAAAGAAGCATCGTTCTGGCCAACCGGTTTCATGGGCGGCTACGGCATCTCCATCTCCAGCACGAATCCGGATCCCGTTCGTACGATTAAATTCTTGGATTACCTGGCTTCCGATGAATTCCAAGTGCTTAACAACTGGGGTATCGAAGGCAAGCATTACAATGTAGTAGACGGCAAGCGCGTTGTACCGCAAGAAGTACAAGATCGCATCAACAACGACAATACGGCATTCACGAAAGAAACAGGTATCGGCTTCTACTGGAACATGATGGTTCACTACGGCGATGGCGCCAAAGATCCATCCGGCAACTACTACACGAAGAACTTCCCTGAGCAGCTCGTTCTTGGCTACAGCGATGTAGAGAAAGAAACGCTTGCCGCTTACAAAGCAACTACATGGAAAGACCTGTTCCCGAAAGAGGACGAGTTCAAAGTTAAGGCATACGGCGCTGCATGGAACATCTCGATTCCGGGCGAAGATGAAGTATCCATTCTTGGCACGAAGATGAGAGACATCACATGGAAACGTATCCCTGAAGCGATCCTGGCTAAACCAGCTGACTTCGACAAAGTATGGGATGCATACATGGCAGACCTCGACAAAGCCGGCGTGAAGAAAATGGAAGAAGGCTACACTAAATACGTGCAAGACCGCGTTGAGCTTTGGAGCGTGAAGTAAGGATTAGCTAGACATGCAAGACATGCAAGACATGCAAGACAAAATGCCTCTTACACCTTTGTGTGTAGGAGGTTTTTTTGTTGTGCCGAATGGCTTGCAGTCGAATGGCGCATGGGGGGCGGGCTGGTGCTAAGTGGCTGGAAGGTGAGTAGTATTCAGAGAGGGAGTGCTAACGCGGAACAGCGAAAAAGGTAGCAACCACATGCGGAAGAGTTGCTCTGGGGGCAATTTACCTGCACTCCAGTAAAAGAGAGGTATCAGATACCGTACAAAGAACAATAAGAGCCGGTTGTCATCAAAAGAGAGGTACCAGGTACCGCTCATCAAATAGCGAACGCCACTTTGCCGCGCGGGGAGCGCCGCCTATTGAATCAGCCTCCCGACAATGCAATAAACCGACCTATACCTTGGGACGTTCCCGCTAGGTTCGCGCATTCAACCGCCGGCGGTATTCGCCCGGCGTCTGGCCGGTGTGCTTGCGGAACATGCGGTTGAAGAAGCTGACGTCGTTGAAGCCGACGTCCAGGGCAATGTTGAGCACCTTGTTGTCGGTGGTCTCAAGCAGAGTTACGGCATGCCGGATTTGGACGGCGTGCTTATAGTCGAGCAGGCTGAGACCGGTTGTTTCCTTGAACTTGGCGGTGAAGGAAGAGACGCTCATGCCGCATAATTGGCTTAGCTGCTGCAAGGTGAGCGGCTGATAGTAATGCAGCTCCACGAAGTTGACGATGGATTCCATCCATTCTTTATCGCTGACGGCGACGGGCTGCAGCGTTTTGCGGTTCTCGTGATGGAAGCGGCTGAGCCAGACGAGACATTCAATCCACCTTGTCTTGATGATGAGCTGATAGCCCTCCCGCCGCTGGCGGAATTCGTCGTAGATGGTTTGCAGATGCGATTGGATCTGGAGTTTCTGACCGGGCTGAAGGGAGTGATAGGGAACGAAGGATTGCGTTTTGCGCAGAAAGGGAACCAGGTAGAAGAAGTTGACGAACGAAGGCATTTGCTGCAGCACTTCCATCTCGCGCTGAAGAAAGGATGCTTCGAAGAGAACATTGTACACGATCGTTTCCTTCTCCGATGAACAGGTATAGCTGTGATAGACGTTGGGCTCCAGCACAAATACGTCCCCGGCAACAAGCTGGTAGGTATGGCCGGACATTTCATGAAGCGCGCTGCCTTCCACGACGAAGACAAGCTCCACAAAGTCATGCGTATGCGAAGGGATATGCTCCCCCTTCTGGATCGTGTAGCGATCAATATGGAAGGGGAAATTTTCCTGATGGAAGTAATTTTCACCTCGGAATACGGTCATGGGCTCCTCCTGGAGGGGACTTCTATATCAACAATGATTAGGACAATAGAATTGGAAAAGAATATCGAGCGAAACCTTCGGCATTATAGCGATAGCGCTCGCAGATGATATAATCTCGCGGCTGCGGATCAGGCTGCAAAGCGTTCGTCTCAATAAATGCTTCGATAATTTCTCCGGCGCCTTCAAAATCACCATCTTGGCTGGCGGCAACGACACAGCTCTGAGCGGGGACGGTCATGCGCGCAAACCATTCCGGTATTCCTTCAAACGTAGTCACTTCTACGGATAACAGATAAGCATGCGTATTCGGGACATCCTGTTCAGCAGCCTGCGGCCACATCCCATACTGGACGGAAGCATCAATGATCTGAGGCATATGTGCGGCAAGTCCAAGCAAGCTTTCTTTCGCGTGACGGAATTTGCTCCCCATGTCCTGAAGACCAATACAAGGGATGCCGATCAATTTCATTTCCGCATGATCAACAAGTTGAGCCCTCTTCTCCGGCAAAACTGAAATATTCAGCTGTCTCACCCAATCACCTCTAAGGAAGATTCATACAAGTTCATGATAAGGGAACGTTCGTTCTTAGTCAATGCAACAAAATCGAAAGGGACAGCGCAGCCAATTCTGCCCTGTCCCTTGATTCCCACTATACAAACACTTCCAGCATAAGATCGATCGCGCGGTCCGCATCAACGTTAATGCACACGTCAACCGGGGAGCCGGCGACCGGCTTTCTCCGCAGGTCAGCAACGGTCATACCCAGGGTTAGCTCGCCTTTGCATTCCACCGAAAGATGCATTTGCTGCGTCTGCACGATGCCGGGCTCCAGTGCAACCAGCACGGCAAGTGGGTCATGCATAGGCGCACATTGCTGCAAGGCATCCGACTGGCGGTAGAAATTGAAATAGTAGGACATGGACCGATTCAGGAAGCTGACAATCTCGCGATTCTCCGGCTTGCAGGATTGCTCCAGCAGATCCAGATGCGATTGGCGAAGCCGTGTTTGATAGGTGACGTCCAAACCGACCATCGTGATCTTCAAGCCGGATTGGAAGACGAAGTCGGCTGCTTCCGGATCACCCCAAATGTTCGCTTCGGAAGTCGGTGTCACATTGCCGGCAACATGAACGGCTCCGCCCATTAAATAGAGATGCTTAACCTTCGAAGGAAGCTCAGGGTCCTTCTTCAGCGCATGCGCGATATTCGTAAGTCTGCCAAGCGCAACGATAACCAGTTCGTTCTCCAGCTCATCCGCCTTGCGAACGATGAAATCGTCAGCGGGTTCCGAAATTGGACGCTGCGTAGAAGCGGGAAGCTCCACATCGCCGATCCCGTTAACGCCATGAACATGCGTAGGGAATACTTTCACGATGCGTGTAAGGGGCTGTGAAGCACCTTGACTGACGGGAATTTCGTTCTCTCGTCCGGCTAGCTTTAAAATTCGCAATGTATTCTCGGTGGCTTGATCGACGGGAATATTGCCAAAAGTCGTTGTAATCCCTACGATATCCGCCTTTCCTGACTTGATTCCATAGAGGATGGCCAGTGCGTCGTCAATTCCCGTATCGGCATCGATGATCATTTTCAGCTGTTTCATTATGTAACTCCTTATCCAATTGTTAAATCATGCTATAGTCCAGTATAACCTTCCCGGCGCCGCAGCACCAATATTAGGGTGAAAAGTGTTGAACATTTCGACGATGAAAATTAAACTTAATAGTATTCATGCCTTACGAAGTAAGGGCAAAGGAGTAGACGTAAGATGCCGAATGATCGCACGCGCGTAAAACCTGAAGTTGCAGCCTATCTCGAGAGGATCGGCTATGAAGGACCGCTTGACGGCAGTGCAGCAGCGCTCGCCGACCTGCAAGAATGTCATCTTCACACAGTGCCTTATGAGAATTTGGATATTATGAACGGCATCCCGCTGTCCCTGCAAATCGACTCCCTCAAGGACAAAATCATTCACCGCCGCCGCGGCGGTTACTGCTTCGAGCTGAATGCATTGTTCGGCTGGCTGCTGCGGGAGCTGGGGTATCCGGTTACGGATCTCGTAGCCCGTTTCTGGCGTGATGTCGATACATTGCCGCCAAAACGACGTCACCACGTGTTAAAGGTGGAGGCAGAGGGCCGTACCTATTTAGTCGATGTCGGTGTTGGGGGCATCGTACCGAGGCGGCCGATCGAGCTGATTGAGAAGCTGGAGCAGGCACAAGGCGAGGAAGTCTACCGGATGGAACGAGACCGTGAGTTTGGGTGGTTCCTGTGCGAGTTGAAGCGCGGGGAATGGAGCCGTATCTATTCCTTTACAGAAGAACCTCAGCTTGCGGGAGATTATGAATTTGCCACGTTCTGGTGCGAGAATGCGCCGGATTCGGTGTTTAGAAAAGCTCCGATTCTCGCCATTCGAACGAAGGAAGGACGCAATACGGTATCCGGCGAGGAGTTCCGTATTTTCGCAGGTGAAGGTGCGCCTGTTGTATTTAATGCGGCAACGAAAACAGAGTTTGATGCAGCGCTGGAGAAATATTTTGGCATCAAGCTTTAATTGAATCGCGGTCCGGCAAGGCTTCACTCGCAGTCGAATGATTGCAGTAGAGCCTTCTTCGGTTTGTTTACGCCTTCACTTTCCTCATCGCCAGCAGCATGCGGAAGCTGAGCACGGCGAATATCGCAATTCCCCCGCAGAGCAAGAAAGCGAGTCCATAATGATGGACGTAATATTTGACATGCAGCCAGCGATCCCCCAGCAGGAAGCCGATATAAATAAAGAGAACGCTCCAAGACAGCGCACCCGTGTAAGCATATAGCATAAACGTACTGAATTTCAGCCTCGACATCCCTGCCATATAAGCCGTTATGTGGCGAAGGCCCGGTACAAAGAAGCCCAGGATAAGCAGCACATTTCCGTATTTATTCATCCACCCTTGCGCACGTTCAATCTTGGCAGCGGAGATGTGAATTTTGGGACCATATTTGAGCAGGAAAGGGAGACCGAATCGGATGCCGATCAAGTAGCTCAAGGTAATGCCCAGAGCCGAGCCCAGAAAGGCGCATAACACGACAAGCAGTGGATGCAGCGTTCCGTTGCCGGCAAGATAGCCGGAGTACGTGAGCAGCACTTCGTCCGGGACGGGCACACCGACTATACCTAGCGCGAGTGCGAACGTTAATCCGATATATCCATAGCGGAAGATAAGCAGTTCTAATAGATATTCCAAGCGGTGCAGCCTACTTTCTTATGCGGGTTCAAGACTATTTGGTGTCGCTTGAGTACGCTTTTGTTATATGAAAATGAAGTTGTTTTATATTTCTTCCCTTCTCATTATGGACTATACTAGGGTCGAATCCAATTTATCGAAAAAGGTGGCCATCACATTGACACGTAAATTGCGTTGGGGCGTTATCGGCTGTGCCGGAATCGCCGTACACTCCGTTATTCCGGGTACGAAACAATCCGAAACCGGGGAAGTGACAGCGATTGCAAGCCGCGATTTGGCAAAGGCAGAAGAAACCGCAGCGAAGCTCGGCATTGCCAAAGCTTATGGAAGCTATGAAGAAATTTTGAATGATGCGGATATCGATGCTATCTATATTCCACTGCCGAATCATTTGCATATGGAATGGTCCATCCGTGCGATGGAAGCAGGCAAGCATGTCCTATGTGAGAAACCGATTGCGCTTAATGCGGAAGAGGCCGCTCGCATGGCCGATGCCGCTGCGAAGAACGGCGTTCACCTGGCAGAAGCGTTCATGTACCGCCAGCACCCGCGCTATGAAGAGATTCAAGCGATTATCGCTTCCGGCGAAATCGGCGAGCTGCGCGGGATTCACGGCACGTTTACATTCAATAACGCAGGCGATTCCAAGAACGTACGATACCGCAGAGACTGGGGCGGCGGTTCGATCTATGACGTAGGCTGCTATCCAATCAGCGCAGCAAGATTGCTGCTCGGTGCTGAGCCTGAGGCGGCAACCGTACATGCATTGATTTCCCCCGAGCACGACAATGTCGATATGATGGCATCGGGTATTTTGGAATTCCCGAACAGCGTAGCACTGACATTCGATTGCGGCATGTGGGCGGCTTTCCGCAACACGCTGGAAATCATCGGAACTAACGGCCGTATCGAAGTGCCTGAAGCGTATATCGGCAATCCTACTTTCTACGTTCATTCCAAAGACGGCAAGCGCGAAGTGACGCAGCCGCAGCTGAATCAATATGCACTGCAAGCAGATGAGTTTGCCCGTGTAGTATGGGGCGAGAAAGAAGCGGCCTTCACACCTGCCGATGCCGTGGCCAATATGAAAGTTATCGATGCTTGTTTGAAATCGGCTTACTCACGTACTCGGGTTAGCATCTAATTGAAGCAGGAGGTTTATCATACGATGAAACAAATCAAACTACCCGGCGTTAAGCAGGGCATCTCTCAGCTTATCATGGGATCGGATTATTTTGCACCGGAAGTTTATGAATTGGTGTGTGCAAATTTAGACGCGTTTACGGCAATCGGAGGAAACACTATCGATTCGGCTTTCATATATGCCGGCGGTAAAAGCGAGCAAGCAATCGGCATGTGGATGGAGGAGCGCAAAAACCGCGAATCCATCAATGTATGGACGAAAGGCGGTCACCCGAATCACCTGGGTCCGCAAGTGAACAAACAATCCATTTACAACGAGTTGATGATCAGCCTGGAGCGTCTGCGCACGGACTACATCGACTTGTATGCTCTTCACCGCGATGATACGAATGTGCCTGTCGGCGAAATCGTTGAGATTCTCAATGAGCATATCGAAGCCGGCCGAATACGTACGTTTGGCGGTTCCAACTGGACGACGGCTCGTCTGCAAGAGGCGAATGAGTATGCAGCTGCTCATGGTCTGCGCGGCTTTGAATTCAGCAGCCCTAACTTGAGTCTGGCGAAAGCCCAAGAACCCTATTGGGCGGATTGCATTAGCGTCGATGAAGAGATTCTGGGCTGGCATGAGCGCACAGAGCTGCCGCTGTTGTCTTGGTCGGCGCAAGCACGAGGTTTCTTCACGGGCCGGTTTACGGCCGAAGATCGCACGGATGCTGATTTGGTGCGGGTGTTCTACAATGACGATAACTGGGAGCGTTATCGCCGTGCGGAGCAGCTGGGCAAAGAGAAAGGCTTCTCTACGATCCAGATCGCTCTTGCTTACGTGCTGAGCCAATCCTTCCAAACGGCTGCCATTATCGGACCACGGAATGAAGCGGAAATGAAATCTTGTTTGGAAGCGACAACGATTACACTGACGCCGGAGGAAGTTAAATGGCTGGATCTGCGGACACGCTAATTGAGCTATGGCCGGAAGGCGCACCGCTGGCGACAGGAACGACTGACGAGGACCGTCCTGCGCTGACGCCTTATTTGGCAGAAGGCAGCAAGAGTGTCGTGATCGTCTGTCCGGGCGGCGGGTACGGCATGCGTGCCGACCATGAAGGGGAGCCGATTGCGCTTTGGCTTAATGGGCTTGGCATTTCGGCCTTCGTGCTCCGTTACCGGGTAGCGCCTTATCAATACCCTAGTGCGTTGTACGATGTGCAGCGGGCCATTCGATATGTTCGGCTTCATGCGGAAGAGCTTGGCGCAGACGCCGGGAAGATCGGCATATTGGGTTTCTCGGCCGGCGGACATCTGGTCTCTACGGCCGGTACTCACTACGATGCCGGAAATCCGGAAGCGGATGATCCGATTGAACGGATGTCTTGCCGACCCGATCTTGCGATTCTATGCTACCCGGTGATTACGATGCAGTCTCCGTTTACACACGAGGGCTCCCGTATGAATCTGCTTGGCGCGAATCCGTCGGCCGAGCTGGTTGAGCTGCTGAGCAACGAACTGCAGGTCACGCCTGACACACCGCCAACATTCCTCTGGCACACGTCCGATGATGGTGCGGTTCCGGTCGAGAACAGCTTATTGTTTGCGATGGCGCTGCGCCGTGCGGGAGTCCCGTTTGACCTTCATGTGTATGAGCAGGGCGCGCACGGTATGGGACTTGCGGAAGCAGACCCTCACGTGGCCAACTGGACGACGGTTTGCGGACTTTGGCTGAAGCGAAACGGCTATTAGGATAGGGAATGGAACAAGGCCTCTCTTGTGAAAGCGAGCTGTCCACATGAATGTGGACGTTCCTTGCAAGGGAGGTTTTTTTGAAAAATACGGGTGATTATCCCCTATAGGCTATGTTAATCTAGTGAGGTAGTCTGAGCGATCCAAGAAGCTAAAGGAGAGTAGAAATGACGATGAGCGAGAATCGAGCTTTTGTAGGCACTTATCAGGGAGAAAAGGCTGTTTGGTTGAAATATGACCGCTACGAGGCGGCAATTCTGCCCGAGGTTGGAGGGAATCTGATCGCTTTCCGCGATGTGGAAAGCGGTACACCATATTTGCATGAGCCAACGCTTGACGAAATGGAATCATTCAAAGCGAGACCATTTATACATGGCATTCCGGTATTGTTTCCTCCGAATCGCTTCGAGGATGGCAAGTTTCCTTGGAACGGACGCACGTACCAATTCCCGGTTAATGAGCCTGCGACGGGCAACCATCTGCATGGCTTTGTACATAGCGAGACTTGGGCAGTTGAAGAGTTCGGCACGACAGCCGGCGAAAGCTACGTTGTTGTTTCGTTAGCTGTGGACGAGCAAAGCGCCGTGTACACGTACCTGCCTCACAAATTTACAATCAAGCTGCGTTATGCGATCAGCGTCGACGGTTTGCACCAGCATGTCATGGTCCGCAATGAAGGCGACGATGTAATGCCATGTCTGTTCGCGTTCCACACCTCGGTGAATGCGCCGTTCGTTCCGGGCGGTTCTGCGCAAGATTACCGCTTGAAGCTGACGATCGGCGAGCGCTGGGAAATGAGCGAGCGCATGCTTCCGACAGGCAAACATCAGCCGCTATCAACCAACGAAGAGCTGATGAAAGGCGACGGTGTGTATCCTTTCTTCGAATCGCTTGACAACCATTACACGGCAGTGGCACAGAATGGCCGCAACCGGATGGAACTGACCGATACGAAACATGGCATCACGCTCGTTTATGATGTCGGTACTTCATATAAGCAATGGATGATTTGGAACAACGGCGCTACAGAAGGTTTCTTCTGCCCAGAGCCGCAAATCAACCTCGTGAACGCGCCGCATGTGGACTTGCCTGCTGATGAAATCGGCTTGTACAGCCTCGCTCCGGGCGAGATCTGGGAAGAGACGGGACGCCTTTACGTGAAGAAAGCTTAACTGGCAGCCTCTTTAAAAGCATCCCCTCGGTTCGTCAGACCGAGGGGATGTTTTTTTCGGGGAACTAAGGGCTTCTGGGTTCGTACTGCAGTTATTCGTTGCCGATTCTAACGGACCGCGGGAAGTGGAAATGTTGCGAAATAAGCAACATTTCATTCATTGGCAGCTCACATACTCGACAATGCTGCTCGAAATGCAACAATTGGCGGGGAAAACGCTTCAAAGTGGCAGTCGTAGGGGGAAATATTGCATTCCATGCAACATTTCCCCTCAAGAGGACCGGAAGGTTCAAAAATGCTGCATAATGGGCAATATTTGACTAGAAGAGTGCGCAGACTGCAGATGCGGACTTTTTTACTTGGAAGAATAACGAAGAATACTGTAGACATGCGTGTCATAAGACTTACCGTCTTGCACGATGTAATCGCGCAGTATTCCTTCCTGCTGAAAGCCGAGCTTCGTTAATACGGTTTGAGAAGCCTGATTTTCCCGAAAAACAACTGCACCGATTCTTGCCAGCTCAAGCTGATCAAAGCCGTAGGCAACGATCCTTGAAACAGCCTCCGTCGCATAGCCTCTGTGCCAATGATCCGGATGGAGCTCGTAGCCGATCTCGGCTCTCCGATGCTTGGGCATCCACGCATTAAATCCGATCGTGCCCATAATCCGGTTATCCGGGCTGTCTTTAAGCTGGATTCCCCACCGAATGCCGCGTTTCTCCTCATAATTCCGTGCGAAGAGTTCTACAAAAGCAGCTGCTTGCTCCAGCCGTTCAAGCGTTTCTTGCCCGTAATAACGCGTGACGTCCGCGTTTGAGAAACAAGCAAATATGTCGGCCGCATCCTCTTCAGTTAACTCTCGTAATATCAGTCTTTCGGTTTCTAATGTCGGAAACAGATAAGTCCCTCCTAATCATAGCTGCGACAGATGCCCCTTGCGAATCGCTGACGGCGTCAAATTGCGGACCTTTTTAAACACTCTGCCAAAATAAGTCATGTTGGAGAAGCCCGCACGCTCGGCAATTTCCGCGACAGGATAATCGGTATCGAGCAGCATCCGCTCGGCTTCCTGCACGCGCAGCATATGGATGTATTCTATTAACGTCTTCCCGGTCACCTGCTTGAAGATTTTGCAGAAATGCGTCGGACTCAGATTCACCATACGTGCAGCATCGTTTACGCTGATCGATTCCCGGTAACGCTCGCGCAGCGTCTGGAGCAGATGGGAGAAATCATAGGACTTCTGTGCGCGCGGCAGCGATAAGTCGGTGTGCTGCTGGGCATAGCGAAAATAAAGCCCGAAGATTCGCAGCAGCTCCGCCTTCACGAGCAGCTCGTACCCCGGCTGCTTCCCTTGGAATTCCTCTACCAGTCTCGCGAAGGAACGATTCATCTCATCGATGCAGGGGGCTGTCGCCTGCATCAAGCTTGGCCACTTCACCTGCTGCTGCAAATAGGGCACAAAATAATGATGTTCCGTAATATCAAGCCCGCTTCCCCGCACCAATGCCTCGTTAAACACGATGCAAATAAGCTCTGTATCCGGCTCGAGGGTCACCACGCCATGAAGCTGCTTCGTATTAATAAAAGCTAATTCGCCCTTATGCAGCGGCATAAACGAAGCATCGACTTGCACACGGGCGCGTCCTTCTTTGACATACACCCACTCCATATGATCATGCCAATGCAAATGCACGTCCTTCACAATGAACACATTGATGGGAAACGTACGGTCGGGAATCCAGGTATTCTCTTTAAACGGACTTACGGTCATAGGGACAGCCTCCTGTCTATACGTACGATTTTACGTCATAAGCAGGTTAAATCTCAATTGGAATCGCTTTAATTGTCTAAATGATCGTAAGATTGTATGAATAATTCGCAATTTTGTTTCTAGTTTCAACCTCCTACTTTCGGTACGATAGGAGCAGATACAGCATCTGGAATCGATCGGAAAGGTGATGAAACAAATCGTGAACAATATTCGAATTGGAACACTTGTTAACGGCAGCACTGCAGCATCGGTCATCCCGCAAATTATTCCTCATGGTTTCGAATCATTTGGCTTAACGTTCTGGCAAACCACGCAAGGCACAGATTTAAAGGAGCTTGCTCTTCGAGTAAGAGAGCAGCTGGCAGAGCGCGATATTGTGATCTCGACTTTAGGCGTATTCGGCAATCCTCTCACCGGCGCAGGCGACAACTATGATACATTAGCCAGCTGGGAGCGGTTAATAGATGCTGCAGATGCTTTTGGCACGGACCTTGTCACCGGATTTACGGGAAGAATGCCCGGCAGCATCGACGAGTCCTTGACGAGATTTGGTGAAGTCTTCGGTGAGTTGAGCAAACGGGCAGAGTCGCGCGGCGTTCGGATTGCGTTCGAGAATTGCGATATGGGCGGCACATGGGGGCGCGGCGAATGGAATATAGCGCATAACCCGACGGCATGGGAAATGATGTTCAATACGGTGAAAGCAGACAACATCGGCCTGCAATGGGAGCCTTGCCATCAGATGGTGAGCCTGATCGATCCGATTCCGCAGCTTCGCAAATGGACATCCAAGATATTCAACGTTCATGGCAAAGATGCTACAATCGCATGGGATGTCGTGAAGGAATATGGCATTCACGGTCCGCGCGAATTTGTCTGGCACCGGACGCCGGGGTTTGGCGATTCCAACTGGACCGATATAATCTCCATTCTGCGTCAAGCCGGCTACAAAGGCAGCATCGATATCGAGGGCTGGCATGATCCGGTCTACAGGGATGAGCTCGAGATGACAGGTCAAGTGCACGGTCTCAACTATTTGAAACGCTGCCGCGGCGGCGACTTTGTTCCTAATCCGGTATAGAAGGAGTTCGATAAACGATGAAGCATCGCATTGTGGTAGCAGGTTGCGGCGGCATGTCCAATACATGGATCGATTACGCGATGGAACGGGAAAATGCTGAGATTGTCGGGTTAGTCGACATCTATGAAGAGAGTGCCAAAGCGCAGGCAGCGAAACGAGGCTTGCAAGTACCGACCTTTACAGATCTTGCATCAGCGCTGGCTGAGACGGATGCGAATCTGGTATTTGACGTGACCATTCCGGCCAGCCATAAGCAGATCGTGACAACCGCAATGCGCGCAGGTTGTAACGTATTAGGCGAGAAGCCGATGGCAGAGTCGTACGCAGACGCGGAAGAGATCGTTGCCGTGAGCGTGGAAACAGGCAAAAGCTATGCCGTTATGCAAAATCGCCGCTATAACAAACAAATTCGATCTTTCCTGGATGTCATCAAGTCGGGTGCGATTGGAACGGTTGGCTCGATTCATGCGGATTTCTTCCTCGGGCCGCATTTCGGCGGCTTCCGCGATTTGATGGATAACCCGCTGATCGTGGATATGGCCATTCACACCTTTGACCAAGCCCGCTTCCTAAGCGGTGCTGATCCGGTATCGGTCTATTGCCATGAATATAACCCTCCGGGCTCCTGGTACAAAGGAAATGCATCTGCGGTTTGTATATTTGAAATGAGCGATGGTTCCGTGTTTACGTATAACGGTTCCTGGTGCGCAGATGGTCTGAACACTTCCTGGGAAGCAAACTGGCGGGTTACCGGCAGCGAGGGTGGCGCACGCTGGGACGGAGCAACGATGCCGTACGGCGAAAGCGTAGACCGTTCGAAAGCGGAGGGCTTTATCCGTGAAATGAAGCGGGTGGAAGGCAGTCAAGAATGGAACGGGCGTGAAGGTCACTTCGGCTGTATGGATGAAATGTTCGCAGCGCTGGAGGAGAATCGTCCGGCCGAAACGAACTGTCATGATAATATTAAGAGCGTTGCGATGGTGTTTGGCGCCGTAGAAAGCGCGCGTTTGGGACAGAAGATTAAACTATAAGCTGTAGTGGATTGGAAGCTGTAAGGAAGAGAGGGTCGGCCAAAGTGGCGGCTCTCTTTTTGTTATGCGGTTAGAGAGTTTCCATTCGATACATAATAACGGAAATCCCATCCAGCGGAGGCATGTGTATGACTTCATCACAAGAGCATAATCTACCTACGCTTGCACATACCCTTCATGAGTTTCAGGACTGTAGTGATCTCATTCACCGATCGATTCCTAGTTTAGGTGTCGATATACTCTTTATAGGCAACCTGATTTCAGGGGACAAACTTTACAGAGATTTGCTGAACCTGATCGAGAATACGGATCCAGAGCAGCTGCTGCAGCTCGTAACGCAGTCGCAGTTTGTTCCTGTGACGGATAGCAAGAAGCTCGTTATCAATATATTGTCCGGACATGCAGCCTTTTTTTATGAAAATATGGCATATGCAGTTGATGTTTCCGGCAACGAGGGACGCTCCGTTTCGCAGTCGGAACAGGAAACAACCATTACCGGCCCCCATGATGCGTTCACAGAGGATGCCGGTGTCGGTCTCGGCTTGCTGAGAAAGCGAATTAAGAGCTCCCACCTTAAAGTAATCCGACTCTCTGTAGGGGAAGTTACGAAGTCGGATGTCTATGTACTCTACATCAAAGACATTGCCAATATGGAGTATGTGAACGAACTGAAGAAACGAATACAGGACATTGAAATAGATGCGGTGCTCGATTCGAACATGCTGATTCAGCTTATCGATGACAGTCCTTATGCGCTTTTTCCGCAAATATTGACCTCGGAGCGGCCTGATGCCATCGCTTCTAAGCTTGTAGCCGGAAGAGTGGTCGGCTTCATGGACGGGAGTCCGACTGCGTTTAGCATCCCGGCTTCATTCGCGGAATTCTTCTCCTCTTCCGACGATTATTACATGCGCTGGATGCTCGGCTCGGCGACGCGAATTTTAAGGTTTATTGCCCTCTTCATCACGATGATCTTCACAGCGCTCTATGTGTCGGTCACAACCTATCATTACGAAATGATACCGCAAAACCTCATTTTGACTCTGGCGGAATCCCGCAGCAGGGTGCCTTTCCCTCCCGTGTACGAGGCGTTGCTGATGGAGCTTACAATCGAGCTGCTCCGAGAAGCCGGCGCCAGATTGCCGACAAAAATCGGGCAAACCATCGGTATCGTCGGCGGTATCGTTATCGGTCAAGCCGGTGTGCAAGCAGGTTTAACCAGTAATATTCTCATTATTGCAGTTGCTTCCTCGACCATTGCTTCATTCGTTATCCCGAACTATACCATGAGCGCTTCGATACGTCTCATCCGATTCGGTCTGATCTTGTTGGCCGGATTCTGGGGGAATCTCGGACTGGCATTGGGCCTGGCTGCTGTCATGATTCACCTGAGCGGTATGACCAGCTTCGGTTCTTCTTACTTGACTCCGATCGCACCTTCTCAGCCCAGCGAGTGGCGTGATGTGCTCTTCCGGGCTCCATTCAACAAACTGTACTACCGTCCTTCTCAGACGCGCACGAAGAATAAGATCAGAAACAAGATGAAGAGGTGAGCTGCCTATGAATGGGTCAGAGAAGCTGTCTGCATTTCATATGACCATACTTGTCTACATGATGCAGTTTGGAGTCGTTATCTTCATGCTTCCGCAGATGCTGAGCAAAACCTTCGGTACGAATGGGTGGATTGTACTGCCCGGCTATGGGCTGATTGTCATCATCAATTTGCTGCTGATCGGGGCTGTTTATAAGCTCGGCAAGGGTAAATCGATCTTCGATATTTTGGAACATGTGATTCCCAGAATGCTGTTGATGCCGCTTTATTTGTTTCTTGTCGGCGTGTGGGCTATGCTGGGTTGTTTGGTTGGCAAGGAATACGTGCTTATTTTTCAAATGCTGGCCTTTCCTACGACTAATCCGATGTTGTTCAAGCTTGTCATGGATGTGCTGATATTCTGGTTAATGATCAAGGGGCTGTACAATATTTCAAAAGCCGCCACGATGTTCTTCTGGTTCTCAGTGTGGATGCTGCTGCTGGTGTTTTTCTTCTATGGCGAATTCAGCTTTGCGAGGTTAACGCCGTTCTTTCTTAAAGGTGGAACAGGCTCTTTGGCGGACTTTGTCGGCATATATTCGGCTTATCTCGGCTATGAGCTAGTGATGCTTACCTTTCCTTCGACCGATGCCAAGACTAAATTTCTCCGCTCAAGCATCCTCGGCAGTCTGCTGACAACGATAATCTATACCTATATTTGCTTTGTCGCATTCGGCTTCTTAAGCCCGAAACAATTGAACCGAATGCTGTATCCACTGCTGGACCTCATGGCGTATATAAAATTCCCATTCGTCGAGCGGCTGGAGAGTTTATTCTGCGGGTTCTTCCTATTCACAACTGTGTTTACAGTCGTCATGTATTTATGGTCGGCAAAGGAGACGGGCCGCAGAATATTTCCGAAAATGAAAGAAAATGTGCTTGCCGGCATCATTGTGCTGCTGTGCTATATTGTCGCCTATGTCCCTGACACGATAAGCGATGTGCAGACATGGTTCAAGGTGTTCAGTGCCGTGGAGTGCATCATTGCGTTTACCTTGCCGCTGCTGCTCATTATAGTGTTGGCACTCACGCGGGAGAAAGTGGCGTCCGCATGAAGCTGAACATGAGAAAAATAATGCTGCTGCTGGTTACACTGACTGTTGCAATGACCTTAACGGGCTGCGGCGATCAGCGGATTCTCGAGAAGCTCGGTTTCTCCCAAACGAGCAGCTATGATTTGGTGGATGACAATAGGCTTGAGATTGCCGTTTCCATGCCGAAGGCGGATCCGCAAGCACGCACGCAGCGCGAGGTGCTGAGCGCGGTCGCAGCGAGTGGGAAAGAGGCCAGAACCAAGCTCGCGAAACAGACCAATCTGCTGCTGGTCAGTGGTCAACTCCGCAATGCGTTATTCAGCATGTCAATTGCGAGAAGCGGAATGATCAAGCATTTGGACACCTTACTGCGTGATCCTTCTATTTCTCCGCGGCTCAAACTATCCGTCGTGAACGGGAATGCCAAACAAATGCTGCAGAAGGACTACAAGCAGCATCCCATTACCGGTAAATACATCGATGGGATTCTGGATAAGGAAGCAATGGGCAGGACGATCCCCTTAACGTCGCTCTACTCGTTCACACGAGATCTGTATGATGATGGAATTGATCCTGTTATGCCTGTTCTCAGAGATTCCGGTGAGCATATTAATATCGATGGTGTGGGCTTGTTTCGGGATGACCGCTACATCACGATGATTCCTGCCAAAGAAGGGATCATTTTTGCTTTTCTTAGAGGTTCCTTCAAGCAGGGCGAGGTCGCAGTCCAATTGAATGGCCATCAGAGTATGGGAGATATTATCTTGTTCAGCTCTCTCATAAGCCGCTGGCGGGTGAAGGTCGGCCGCGATTCATCCGGAGTGCCTTCGGTTCACATTCACATCAAGATCAAGGGATCGGTTCTTGAATACACCGGCAAGCTCTCCCTCACTGAGCCCGGGGACCAGAAACGAATCGAGCAGCAGGTTGCGAAGAAACTGACTGAGCGGGGCCAGAAGCTGATTGCCTTTATGCAGAAAAACCGTGTCGACAGCATTGGAATGGGCATTCCGGTTCGTAATCATATGAGCTATGCCGCTTGGGAGAAATTGAACTGGCCTGAGGTTTATCCCTCAATAAAGGCAACATGCAGCTTCACGGTGGTGATTAATAATACCGGGAAGTCGGCGTAAGGAGAAGAAACAGAATCAAGCAAACAAATAGAAAAATGCAGCAATGTTCCGGCGGCCGACGATTTTCTATACTGAGAATAGGAGGGGAGTGCCTGCTATGGAGATAAGAAAGCAGGCTGGTCGGCATGCAGGAAAGGAGGGAAGCGGCGACCGCAAGTGAGCGGCTGGAAACCGAAGCATTACCATATGATCCGAGAGGAAGTGTATGATATGTTAACCGGTTTGCGCGTAGGTTTGAGAAAGCGGCGGTTCAGCTCGTTACTGCTGGCCTTTGCCATCATGATGGGGGCACTTGTCATTCCGCAGCAAGCATCCGCAGCAGATTACACCGTGCAGAAATGGCAGACTGTCGAGATTTCATTAACCAGCTCCAAGACGTACACAAACCCGTTTCAAGATGTGGATGTGACCGCGACTTTCAGCGGGCCAGGCGGAGTTACGATTACCCGTCCGGCTTTCTGGAACGGCGGAGCCGTTTGGAAGGTTCGATTTGCCCCGACGGTGACCGGTGCTTGGACGATGACGACAGCCGCAAACGATACGACGGATACCGGATTGCACAATGTCACGAAAACGATTCAAGCCGATGCCTATACCGGAAGCCAGGCGATCTATCAGAAGGGTTTCCTGAAGGTAAGCAGCAATGGCCGTTATCTCACGTACAATGACGGCACACCGTTCTTTTACTTAGGCGATACGCATTGGATTTTGCCGCATGAACGGTTCTCGACCTCGAATAAGGCAGGAGTGGCCTCACAATTCAAATATGTGGTGGATAAACGCGTAGGCCAAGGCTTCACGGTCTATCAATCCGAGCCGATCTGGCAGCCGCATGGCGGGGGCACGCATACCGGAGCGGATGAAGAAGCGGTAGCGAACCTTAGTGACGGCTTCTCGAGCACTGACTTGCCCGGCTTTGATAACTTGGATCGGAAATTCAAGTATATTGCCGATCAAGGGCTTGTCCATGCCAATGCGCAAGTAACTTGGGCACTTGATCCGGCTAGTTATAGCGGCGTGTATACGGATGCCTATATGGCGCGAGTTGCGAAATATTGGGTTGCTAGATACGGCTCCTATCCGGTGATCTGGACGATCGCGCAGGAGATCGACCGCAACATGTACAACAACTACAACACCACGACGATGAGCAAATGGTATGCCGTCGGTCAGAGCATTTCCGACAATGATGCGTATAACCAGCCGCTCATGCCGCATATGGAGAATACCGGCACATCGGTCGCATCGAATTCCACTTGGGCGAGCAAGGCTTATCATGATGGCTGGGCGGTTCAGTGGCAAGGGGATATGACCGGCATGAGTACGGCGAAGGACTTCTGGAACTTTGCGACGGCCAAACCTTCGGTCATGTATGAAAGCGCATACGATGGCTTCTGGACGGATTCTCGCGGTGCTTTGGGTGCCGCGTATAAGTCATTCCAGTACGGGATATACGGGTACGGGTATGGAGCTTCGGGCACGTGGAACGATGTGTATTCCGTGTCGGGCGCAGCAGAAGATTTCGGCACCGGCTACGAGCTTCCGGCGCGATATACCTGGTGGTATGATGGGGCGAACTATGTCACGGGCGACCAATTGACTTATTTCAAAAACTACTATACGTCGCTGGAGTGGTGGAAGCTCGTTCCTCGATTCGATGATGCGAGCTGGGGCGCATTCAGCGATACTTCGAGGTCGCTGCTTTCCTCCGACGGAAATTCGGTGTATTCGGTATTCTTCTTTAACGGTACAACCAGCACCGGTACATTAAAGCAGATGGATAATGCGTTCTTGTACAATGCCCGTTGGTTCAATCCGAGAACCGGCGGCTACACCGCGATTAGCAGCAGTGCGCAAGCTTCATCCGGACAGTGGAACATACCGGCCAAGCCGGATTCGAACGACTGGGTGCTGCTTGTTCAGAAGACTTCGACGCCAGCGCCTAACTTAACGAATATGGCCCTCGGCAAAACTTACTCCAGCTCCTCCTCGTGGGATGCGAATCAGCAAGCGCCTAAAGCATTCGATGGCACAACGGCGACGAACTGGCAGGCCTGCAATACCTGCTGGAACGGTCAGTGGCTGGAAGTGAATTTCGGTGCCAACACCACATTCAACAAAGTGGTGCTCACCGAGTATGACAGCCGGACAACCGGGTACCGGATCGAATATTGGAACGGCTCCGCGTGGCAGACGGCCTATACCGGTACGAGTATCGGCGCAAGCTTCGTGCCGAAGACGATTACGTTTAGTGCAGTAACCGGCAGCAAAGCGAGAATTTATTTCACTTCAGGTACGGCGAATGCTCCGATTATTTATGAATTTGAAATTTATTACGATGTCCCGAACCTGGCACTTGGCAAGACATATTCCAGCTCCTCCTCTTGGGATGCCAACCAACAGGCGCCTAAAGCCTTCGACGGCACGACCGCGACCAACTGGCAAGCATGCAGCGGCTGCTGGAGCGGTCAGTGGCTGGAGGTCAACTTCGGCGCGAACACCACCTTCAACAAGGTAGTGCTCACCGAGTATGACAGCCGAACGACGGGATACCGCATCGAGTATTGGAACGGCTCCTCGTGGGTGACGGCTTACACGGGAACATCCATCGGAGCAAGCGGTGTGCCGAAGGTCATTACGTTCAGTGCGGTAACGGGCAGTAAAGCCCGCATCTATTACACGTCGGGAACCAGCTATGCGCCTATTATTTATGAGTTTGAGGTTTATAATCAGTAAAAGAAAGCAGGAAAGGCCGGGCACATCGCTAGCAGCGAGGTGTCCGGCCTTTCTATTGTTGGATTAAAGGATGTTAGGTGCATCCACGTTCGGATCGGTATCTGCTTCATAATCGACGCCTTCGGTTTCGAAACCGAAGAGCTGGAAGAACTCTTTGCGGTAGCCTTCGAGATCCGAAAGCTGCTCAATGTTTTCCGTCGTAATGGCATCCCAGATCTTCGCCACTTCTTCTTGAACATCTTCGCGAAGCTCCCAATCGTCAATGCGAATGCGTCCTTCCGCGTCTACCGGAACCTCGCCGCCCGCATATAGGCGTTCGGTGAACAAACGGTAGGTTTGCTCGATGCAGCCTTCGTGCAGCCCTTTCTCCTTCATCACTTTATAGAGGGCGGAGATGTAGAGCGGTACAACAGGGATCGCGGAGCTGGACTGCGTTACAAGCGCTTTGCTGACGGTAACGAAGGCACGTCCGCCGATTGTGCTTAGCTGCTCACTGAGCTTCTTCGCGGTAGCTTCCAAATGATCTTTGGCTTGGCCGATGCTGCCCTCACGGTAGATCGCTTGCGTAATCTGCGATCCGATATAGGAGTAGGAGATGGTAGTAGCTCCTTCGGCAAGTACGCCGCCTTGCTGCAAGGCGTCCACCCACATTTGCCAGTCGTCGCCGCCCATCACCGTTACCGTATCTTGAATTTCCTGCTCCGTCGCAGGCTCGATCGAAATCGACGTCACTTCGCCGCTGTGGAAGTTGACGGTTTTGTTCGTGTAAGTGGTGCCGATTGGCTTCAACACGGAGTTTGCCGTTTCGCCTGTCTTCGGATCCGTTCTGCGCGCGGAAGCGACGCTGTATACGACCAGATCGACTTGACCCAGTTCCTGCTTGATCAGGTCAACCGCTTTCTGCTTGGTCTCATCCGTGAAAGCATCGCCTGTCACGCTGAACGACTTCAGGCCTGCCTGCTGCGCAGCCTGTTCGAATGCAGCGGAATTGTACCAGCCTGCCGATGCCGTGCGGTTTGCTTTGCTTTCGCTTTGGCGGTAGACGCCGACGGTATTGGCGCCGGCACCGAATGCCGCTACGATACGAGCTGCGAGGCCATAACCCGCGGACGCTCCGATGACGAGTACATTGCGAGGCCCATTGATGGCCGCGCGTTCTTTGACATAATCAATCTGTTCCTGCACTTGAAGGGCACAGCCCGTTGGGTGAGCGGTCGTGCAGATAAACCCGCGTGTTCTTGGTTTGATAATCATGTGTGTCTGTTCAATTCCTCTCATACGTTGTCTCGCATAATGAATAGGGGCAAGGCAATACTCAATGTTCTGATAGTACCTTTATTGAAGCAAATCCGCAACATTTGAAGCGATTTCCGCCGATTTCATGTAGAGTGGAAACATTTTCCTTTGCTATAATAGAACTAACGTTAAGTTGCCGGAGCAAGACGCGGAACAGGCTGGGACGAAGAGCGTAACCTAACGAACGTATGTGGGGGAGTGGATTCAGACGGTTAACGTTATCAGCCCGATTCAACAAGTTGTGGGAAGCGTGTTTGTCCATGTCTCGGACCTCCGCCGATCCGCAGCGTGGTACAGCATGGTGATGGGGCTTCCCGTATTGCAGGAGCGTCTAAACGGAGGCAATGTTTATTGGTTGGCCTTACGAGGAGGGACAGGCCTCATACTGGATGATAACAAGAGCAACACGCCGACTGACATGCCGCATGTCAAATTCATGTATAAAACCGAAGATATAGAAGCGGCTCGCCGATTCCTGGAGGAGAGAGGAATAAGCAGCATCAGCGAAATTGATCGGCCGCATCCGGGACTCTCGTTCTTCCGCTTTGAGGATCCGGATCGCAATTCGGTTATGGTTACGCAATCGGATTATGAGTCGGAGGTCGTGGAACGCGAAGCAGGCACGGAGAGTCCGATCATGAATCAGATCGGCAGTGTTTTTCTGAATGTTACGGATATGAAGCGGGCTGTGAGGTTTCATAGCGAGGCGCTGGGTCTGGCATACAGCCTAGAAGAGATTGGGCCGGAAGACTCCATCTATAGCCTGCGGATGAGGAGCGGCAGCGATATTCTACTTGATAACAACCGTTATCGGCATGGCGATACCTATGAGACGTTGTTTATGTTGGTAACGAATGATATTGAGGGGGCACGCGCTTATTTGGCCTCACAAGGTGTGCCTGTGTTTACCGATATTGAACGGCATGGCGATCGTCTGGCTTTCTTCACGGTGAAGGATCCGGATGATAACGTCATTATGGTCTGTTCGGAATAGAAAGAACGGCTTCTCTTCACATGAACTGCGAGGAGAAGCCGTTCTTGGTTTATTTCTTCTGGCCAATCGGCATCATCATGCCGTTGTCCATGCCCATCATGCTTACGCTGCCGTCCGTGTCATCGCCTTCGTACAGGTACACTTCAGTGCCGAAAGCCGGCTCGGCATAAGGAAGATGCGTGCGGCCGCGGGCGAGAATTTGGCGGTAGTTGCCGGAATCGCCTTCGTAGCCGTCATGATCCCACGGTATCCAGGAGCGGGCATTGCAATAGTGACAGACGTAAGAGCGACGGAAGCGGTCCGTTGTCTTATTCGGATAAGACCGGTGGAACAGATGCGAGTGGAAGAACAAAACGTCGCCAGGCTGCATCGGCACCGAGATCGGAGGCGGGTACTTGGCTACCACCTTCGATAACGTATTCACTTCATCGTCGAGGTGGCTTACATTCTGCACGCCGTTCAAATTCGAGAAGGCATCCAGGGCATGCACGTTGCCGCCGCCGATTTCGGCAGGCGGATAGATCGGTTCATGGTTAGAGCCGGGTGCGACCCACAGGCAGCCATTCTCCTCGTCGACTTCTTCGAGCGCGATCCATGCGCCGATGAGCGTGTCGGGATGCGTCTTGATATAACAAGCGTCCTGATGCCAGCCTTGGCCGCCGCGGCCGGGTGGATTCAGGAACATCATGGATTGTACGGCATATACATCCGGCCCGATGAGCGCCTCGGTCACATCCAGAATGCGAGGGTTCAGCATGCCGCGTTCAGCGGATGGCTCGATGCGAGATAGCATGTGCACGCGTGTCGCATCCAGAAATTCTTCGTGTAACGGGTCGCTGCCGCCGGACTCGCGAGCGGGTTTCTTATTCTTCGTTCTCGTCTTCTCGGCGAGCTCGTAGAGTTCGGCGATGTCTTCTTTTGACACCAAGCCTCTTACGATGAGGTAACCGTTGCGATGATAATGCGCATATTCCTCCACACTGACCAAATAACGGTCAACCCGTTCACGGGACTTAGGCGTATAGTAAGTTGCCATCGATTCTATTCCTCCAGTAACGAGATGATATGCTTTTATTGTGCAATATTAAGAGAGCGGTTTCAATGGAAGGAAAACGATTTTCGATGTGTTTATTTGATATCCGGATTAACAACAATGTGCCGGTTGACGAAAGTGCGGTCCGGATCGGCGCCAATTGCCGTATGGCGAAAAATCGGACCTTTGCAGCGCTCGATATATTCGGTAGCGGTAATGCCGCGGATGCGTTTGTACATTTTTGAGAAATGGTGCTCATCGCCGAATCCGGCCAGGTAGGAAATTTGCTTGACCGTACCCGCACCTTTCATCATCAACTCCTCCGCACGATGCAGCCTGCGTTCGAGCAGCATGCGTTTGGGCGACATGCCGACAGCTTCGACGAACATGCGCGTAAAATGCGCATGGGACCAGCCGGACTGATGAGCAATATTTTCGATCGTAATGGGCTCTGTCAGATGTTCCTCCATGTAGGCGATGCTGTTGGCGATTTGCACAGGGTAGCTGCTCATTGCGAATTCCGGCGTTTTATCGGCGAAAGCTGCCAATTCTTCGATTGCCGTCGTTAACAGGGAGGAGAGCCTGCGCCGCCAGTGGTGGGATTGATGATTGGCGACCACTACGATTTGATTCATAATGGCGCCGATCAAGCTGCCGGGTGCGGCCGGAACGACATGAATGGTGCTGAGAAGCGCGCTGAATCGCGGATCCTTCTCTCGCAGGAGGTCGTAGTCGAAGTGGACGAATAGATGCCGGACATTGCGGTCGCGGTCAAACAAATACCGATGTACAGTATCCGGCTGCGTGAACACGAAACAAGGAGCGCTTAGCCGATGCTGGATCCCTTGGATGTCATACAGCGTACCTGATCCTTCGGGAAAATAGACCAGTTCATAGTCGATAATTGTGCGTGGTCCAATATGGTGACCGCCTGCTTGTACGATAATATCTCCAATACTGTTGATGATTGGGGAACCGTTCTGATTAGGCAGCATACGGCGGACTTCCTTTCTGCGGTGGTTTCGATTAGGTGCGTAGTGCGTAGGGGATACGGTGCCCTTTGGGTATATTATTGCTGAGGTGCGGCACTTGGTGCAATAGATTTGCTGCGAAGGGGCTGGGCTCGCAACTGTTTGGTGCTTATAAGCGTCCATAGTAGATAGGTCCGATTATAAGGGATGCGAGGAGTTGTCTGGATGAAGAAGAAATGGATTGCTATATTGTGCGTCGTTTGTTCGCTTGCAACCGGAACGGCTGTATACGCCGCCGGCCAATTGTCGCTGAAAATAAATGGGGTAGCTGTCAAAGATAGTGGGGCGTATTTGCGTGATGATCGCGTATATGTGCCGCTTCGTATTGTGTCGGAACAGTTAGGCGGGGAAGTGGCTTGGAATTCGGCGAAGAAGGAAGTCAGCATCACGGGTGGAGGAAGCGGTGCGGTTGATATATGGAAGGATGATTCCTTTCCCGGCTATATCCAGTACAACAGCGTCATTAATGTAGTGAACCGCTACATGGCCGCGCTTCAAGGTGCTTTCTCCAGCTCGTATGATGCGGATGAAGATTTCAAACTCGTGCTCTCCGCGCAGGCGATTCAGGATGATGTGCGGGTGTGGCATCCGTTCTCGGGGATGGTAGGCTCATCGATGCGGAGCATTTCGAGCTATAAGATAATCGACGGCAGGACAGTTGGCAAGGATGCCGCGAACCGGCCGATCTATGAAGTCGCCGTGCGCTACAATGTCATCAACCCCGGGGATGACAGCACGTACAAGCAAGTAACGAAGGCATACACCGTAATCACGGAAGTGATAAACAACCAGCTGTTTTACAAAATCGATCAGGAACGCCTCCTCAGCACCGTTAAGCTGAATCAGGAGCCGAGTCCGTTTAAATGACGCGGCCAAGTCCGTTTATGTGATAAGTTGGCAGCGAGAGCGAATTGTCCGCTCTCGCTTTTTTGCGTTGCGCATGAAAAGGCGAACATAGGTGAGACTGCCCTAGTCCGGGTGATTGGAAGGTGATGGAAGATAGAAGGTAGCCCGCTTTAGTTTGGCGAGTTCGGTGTCTGAAAGTGAGGTAACGGTAACCGCTCTTTAGTCGAAAATGGGGCATATCGCTGAATGTGCGGTACGGGTTACCGCTCTTTAAGCTGGAATGCTCTGTTTTGTTTAATGTGAGGTAACTGGTTCCTTACCGATGGACCGGAACCGACCTGTGTTGATTATAATGGCGCTCTTCTGCAGATGTGTTGCTTGGAGAGCATCACTTTGGCTGCCTCCCATTCCCGCGACCTGACCTCAATCAACCCATTCAAAAATCTCCAATTTTCTTATTGAAATTCCATACTGGGCGAGCTATAGTGAAAGTATCAGTTCGGTTTACTATAAAGAAGTTGGTTTTATATACGAAACCAACTCATCAACAATGGATGAGGCGATTGGCGTGTCTGAGGAACGCAAGTACTGGGTGCCTGCGCTGGAGAAAGCGGATAAAGTGCTGGCCGTCATCGCACAGGAACCAGCCAAGCATAAGCTGATCGACTTATCGAAGAAGCTTGAAATCAACAAGAGCTCGATGTTCTCCTTGCTGAGCACGATGGAAATTCTCGGCTGGGTGAAGCGGGCGGCAGGCGATACGTATGCGCTTGGTCATACGTTTGCCGAGTTCGGCTCCTCGTATTTGAAGCAGTATGATTTGCATCAATATTTCTTGGACGAGGCGGTTTCGGTTCGAGATCGGCTGCAGGAGACCATTCAGCTCGCGAAGCGGATAGACGACCAGGTGCTGTACATGGGCAAAGTGGAAGCGATTTCGCCGGTCCGGCTGCAATCCGAGCCGGGGATGCGGCTTCCCGCTCATGCAACGGCACTCGGCAAAGCCATGCTCTCGCAACTGAGCGAGCAAGAACGGCTTGCACTGTACCCGCAGCCGGAGCTGCCGAAGCTAACGCCTCTTACGATTGACAATCGCGATGAGCTGTTTGCTCAGCTGGATGTCATTCGCAAGCAAGGTTATGCGCTAGACGACCAAGAGTCGGTCATGGGCTTCCGTTGCGTGGCGGCTCCTATTATGGCAGGCACGAACGCGAACCAAGCTGCAGCGGTAAGCTGCTCCATGCTGCTTCACCAATGGGAGGTTAAATCGAACCAAGCCATCGAAGAAATGACGGGGCTTGCACAGCGATTATCGCTACCCAACCACAACCTATAAGGGAGATGAGAGAATGCGGTTGCACAATAAAGTAATTCTCATTACAGGCTCGGGTTCCGGCATCGGCAAGAGCACTGCGCTATTGTTTGCGCGTGAAGGCGCGAAGCTCGTCATCAACGATCTGTCTGAGCAGAACGGAACGGCTACGGTGAAGGAGATTCAAGAAGCGGGCGGGGAAGCCATCTTTATCCGTGCGGATGTCACCAATCCGGCTGAAGTATCTGCCATGGTGGATCAAATTATCGCTCACTATGGCGTCATCGACGTATTGTTCAACAACGCAGGCATCAGCGGCGTCGGCCTTCTGCATGAGATCGAGCCGGAAGCTTGGGATCGCGTCATTAACGTGAACATTCGCGGCGTCTACCTGCCTTCCAAATATGTGATCCCTCACATGATGGAGCGCCGTGCAGGTTCGATCATCAACATGTCATCGTGTATCGCCGAGATCGGACTGGCTCGCCGTGCTTCATATGCTGCAACTAAAGGTGCAGTCCTAGCGCTTACGAAATCCATGCAAGTAGACTACGCGCCATACAATATTCGTGTTAATGCCCTGCTGCCGGGTACAATCATGACTCCATTCGTAGAAAACTACTTGAAAACCTCTTACGCCGATCCGGAACAGGCGATTGCAGGCTTGAAGAAACGTCAGCTGAGCGAAGAGCTTGGTTTGCCGGAGGATGTTGCCAAAGCAGCGTTGTTCCTGGCATCCGATGAGTCTTCCTTCGTAATGGGCTCCCCGTTCTACGTGGACGGCGGCGTTGTATTCGGCAAGAACGCTTAATTGTAACCAGCTAATCCCAGCTATCGCTCTAATGCTATTCATTCATTTCTACTATGAGATCGGAGGCCCATTCACGTATGAAACTTATTAGCATTTCCAAACAAGGTCGCAATGCACTTGGCGTAGTGACAGAGAACGGTGTCGTAGACGTAGAAGCAGCCCTTCAGGCATCTGCGGGAAGCGCAAGCGCCGAAGTACCATCGACGGTAATGGCTGTCATTGAAGGCGGAGAGGCTGCAACAGCTTCCCTAAGAAACTACATCGAGTCCCTTCAAGTGGCCGGCGGCGAAGCCTACGTTCGTCAAGAAAGCGAAATCGAATGGGGACCTTGCGTCACGCATCCGAACAAAATCATTTGCATCGGGCTCAACTACCGAAAGCATGCAGAAGAAACGAATGCTCCGATTCCGGCATATCCGATTCTGTTCAATAAATTCAACAACACATTGACCGGACATTTGAAAGACATCGCCGTTCCGAAAGTTACGGAGAAGCTGGACTATGAAGCCGAGCTTGTTATCGTTATCGGCAAGAAAACCAAGTATGTGGCAAAAGAAAACGCGCTCTCTCACGTATTCGGCTACTGCGCTGTAAACGATCTGTCCGCGCGCGACCTGCAGCTTCGTACTCAGCAATGGCTGCTTGGCAAATCCTGCGACGATTTCAGCCCGCTCGGTCCTTACCTTGTAACTGCCGATGAAGTTGGCAATCCGAATGATCTGTGGATCAAGTCCACCGTAAACGGTGAAGTACGCCAGAACTCCAATACGTCGGATATGATTTTCGGCTGCGATGAGATTGTCAGCTATGTGTCGCAGCATATGACGCTTGTGCCTGGCGATGTTATTTTGACGGGTACGCCTGAAGGGGTTGTGCTTGGACTTCCGGTTGAGCAGCAAGTGTACTTGAAGCCCGGCGACGAAGTAACGATTGAAATCGAGAAGCTGGGCGCGCTGACGAACCGTTTCGTAGCAGACACCGAATAAAGAGAAAGGAGTGCCTAGGCACTCCTTTTTTTAGGATCGACGTTCGACCGTTGCAACGACCGGATAATGATCCGAAGGATAGCGGCCGTTATACTGGTTTCGGTCAATATGGACGTTAAGGACTTGGGCATTAGGCGTCACAAAAATATAATCAATCGGAACGCCTTCATCTCCCCCGCGATAGTCGTGGAAGGTGAGGCCGATTGGTTCTCCGGCAAGCGATGTGTAGGCATTTACGAGTTCGAGCTCGTTTAAGGCTTCAATCACATCACTGTCAGGTCCGCAATTGAAGTCTCCCGTAAGAACAGCGGGGATATCACCTGCAAGGGCTGATGACTGTTTCATTCGCTCTACGATCAGTTTGACCCCATTCGTACGAGCCTCAGCACTGATATGGTCCAAGTGGGTATTGAACACGACCCATTCCGCGCCGCCTTGTTGACGGAGCTTAGTCCAGCTGCACATGCGGGGATATGCGGAGTCCCAGCTTGAATAGCCCAGCTGCTCCGGAATTTCAGATAGCCCGAAATGCCCGCTTTCTACGGGCTCAAGCGATGCATGCCGATAGAATATCGCGCAATATTCGCCTTCCAGCTGGCCGGTGCGGCTGATGCCAAGCCAGCGATAGTCAGGCAGCAGCGCCTGTAGATCCTGCAGCATGGCAGCAGTGCCTTCCTGCGTGCCAACGACATCCGCATCCGCTTGCTTAATCGCTTCGGCTGCTTCTTGAATTCGGTTGGGCCACGCGTTGTTGCCGTCTGATTCAACATGGACACGCAGATTAAACGTCATGATCTTCATGTTCGTGTTCCTCCAATCAATATCAATTCAAAGCAATAAGGACTCGTGAAGCCAAAATATACCATGGAAGCGTTTCACCTCACAACCACTAATTGATTCTTAAAGGAGCCCAATAACGATGATAAGAATTGATGCCCACCAGCATTATTGGAAATTAGACCGCGGTGACTACGGCTGGCTGACACCGGCAGCGGGACCCATTTTATTTCGCGATTACGGTCCTGCGGATTTGGAGCCGGCGCTTGAGGCTGCCGGGGTTACGCGCACGATTGTCGTCCAAGCGGCGGCGACGCACGAAGAAACAGCCTATATGCTATCGCTCAGTGATGCTGCGGAATCCATTGCCGGCGTCGTAGGTTGGCTGGATTTCCGGGATCCGAACTGGCGCAGCGTCTTGGACGGCTTCCGACGGCACCCGAAATTCGTCGGTATCCGCGTGATGATTCAAGATATGAGCGATCCATTCGAGGCGCTGAATCCGCAATCGCTGGAGGCGCTTCGTTACTTGGCGGAAATCAAGCTTCCGGTCGATCTGCTCATTGTTTCGCATCAATTGCCTGCGACGCTTGCCTTGCTTAAGCAAGTGCCCGGTCTGCATGCCGTAATCGATCATATTGGCAAACCGCAAATCCGTGAGGGAATCGTCGAGCCATGGGCGGCTCAAATGAGCGAGATAGCTGCGCAATATCCGGGCGTATACTGCAAGCTGTCGGGCATGATTACGGAAGCGGCACATGATGACTGGAAGCCGGAGCAATTTACGAGCTATGTCAGACATATTGCGCAGGTGTTCGGTACGGAACGCATCATGTTCGGCAGCGACTGGCCGGTTTGTCTGCTCGCCGGAAGCTATAAGGATGTATGCGATGTGCTTGATGAAGCACTGCCCGCAACGCTTAGCGAGAGCGAGCGGGAGGCATTATACGGCGGCAATGCGGCAGCCTTCTATAAACTGTCTTTATAGTACATGTAAACCTTGGGGGAGCTTAATCCTATAGCTCATAAGCCCGAGGTTTTTTTTATTTTCTCGTGCTGTAGGCGGTTGACAGTAAGCATTCTATTTCGTATAGTCGAAATGGACTATACGGGTTCGAATCGTATTCTTAAGGGAGTCTGTGAAGGATGGCCAAACGAAAAGTAAGTAACATGCTGGCTCTAGCCGTCTTATCGCTGCTTAATGAACGACCGATGCATCCGTATGAAATCGCCGCCACGATGAAGCAGCGCGGAATACCGGATGTGATCAAGCTCAACAACGGGTCGCTTTATTCGGTCGTGGATTCGCTGCTGAAGCAAGCGTGGATCGTGCCGCTGGAAACCCAGCGGGAAGGGAAACATCCGGAGCGGACGATTTATGCGCCGACGGATGCCGGCGTTGCGGAGTTTCACGATTGGATCCGAGAGCTGATTTATGCCCCAGTGAAAGAATATCCTCATTTACCTGTGGCATTATCGTTTATCGGCCATATTTCACCGAAGGAAACGGCTGCTCTGCTGGAGCAGCGAATGAACTTCGTGCAGAAAGATATCGTGCAGCGACGTGCGGGGAACGATTATGCGGTTTCGCAAGGACTTGCACGGATTTTCATTATTGAGCAGGAGTTTATCGTCAACCAGTTGGAGGCAGAGCTCGCTTGGCTGCGATCGTTTATCCAGGAGATTAAGGATGGCGGCTTGACGAGGCTGGAGGATGGGGAGCGGGTGTGGATTAATTCGACACCTTTGGATGACGAAGACTCCGATGCATGACGGATGAACCGTCTGGACAGAACAAAGATGCACATAATGGAGGGGAACTACCAAAATGATGGCAAAACGAAGTAACGTAGGCATCGTTGTCGCAGGTTTGCTGCTCGGCATTCTTATGGCATCCATGGACAACACCATCGTAGCTACGGCGATGGGTACGATCGTTCATGACCTCGGCGGCATGGACAAATTTGTATGGGTCACATCCGCTTATATGGTTGCTGAGATGGCGGGCATGCCGATCTTCGGCAAACTGTCCGATATGTATGGACGCAAACGGTTCTTTATCTTCGGAATATTAACCTTTATGCTCGGTTCCATTCTTTGCGGTACCGCGCATTCCATTATCGAGCTTAGTATTTACCGCGCGATTCAAGGGATCGGCGGCGGAGCGCTCGTTCCAATTGCTTTTACCATTATGTTCGATGCCGTGCCTCTTGAGAGCCGCGGTAAGCTTGGCGGTCTATTCGGCGCCGTGTTCGGTATGTCGAGTATCTTCGGACCGCTTCTCGGTGCGTATATTACAGACTATATCGCATGGGAATGGATTTTCTACATCAACCTGCCGCTTGGACTGATTGCTTTCCTTATGATTGCCATCTTCTATAAAGAATCGGTCGAGCATGCCAAGCAGCGCATCGACTGGGGCGGCGCTTTCACGCTTGTCGGGGGCATCGTGTGCCTTATGTTCGCCCTTGAGCTGGGCGGCAAGAAGTATGCATGGGATTCTTCCATGATTCTTGGTTTGTTCGCCGGCTTCGCCGTATTGCTTATCGCCTTCATCATGATTGAACGTAAAGTGTCGGAGCCGATCATTTCGTTCAACATGTTCCGTAAACGGCTGTATTGGAGCAGTAATGCGATTGCGATGTTCAGCGGCGCGGCGTTCATTACGGCTTCCGTTTACATTCCGATCTTCATTCAAGGCGTGCTCGGCGGAAAAGCAACGAATGCCGGCATGGTTCTGCTGCCGATGATGCTCGGTACGGTCGTTACGGCGACGGGCGGCGGTTTCTTGATGACGAAGATGACCTTCCGTTCCATCATGATTCCCACACTCGGGATCTTGGTTGCGGGCAACGTGCTTCTTACGACGCTTGGCGTCGATTCGACGCGGTTTATCGTAACGTTGTTTATGATTTTGGTCGGTCTTGGTATCGGAGCATCGTTCTCGGTACTTAGCAACGCCGCCATCTACTCCTTCTCCCCAAGGGAACGCGGCGCTGCGAGCGCAACGCTTAACTTCCTTCGCTCGCTCGGGATGACCATCGGCATTACCGTATTCGGTATCGTCCAAAGTCACGTGATGACGAATAAATTGAAAGACTCCTTCGCCGGTGCGGGAGGGGACGCAGCGGCATTGCCGCCGGGTCTGGATCTCAGCGATCCGCGTGCCATTCTGACACCGGAAACGAGAGAACAGATCCCAGCTGACGTACTGGATAAGATCGTCGCCGCGCTTTCATCTTCGATCACTTACACCTTCATGTGGGCGATCATTCCATCCGTGCTTGCGCTGGCATTCGCCTTCTTCATGGGACGCCAGAAACTCGACGCCATGGCGGAAAGCAGCGAATACGGCACATCCTCGCATTAATGAACAAGAGCTGTCACCGAACGCGCAACTCGCGACGTTCGAGACAGCTTTTTTTATTTTGCATATGCGGAGGAATCGAACTGGATTAAGATCGCCTCTTCTTGTTCATATTGAATAACAAAGGGAGGCTTTTACCTATGAACGGCAATCGAATAACGCCCGCGCTGCTGGCTTTCATCCTCATTGCAGCTATTTTCGGACAACGTGCTCAAGCGGAGCCGAGTGCGTCTTCGGATAGCAAGCAAGTCACCTACATCGATGAGAGCGACTACGAAGGTGAGATTTTACAATGCGTGAAGCTCATTAACAGGAATATCAATTATATGAACGAAGAGGATAATGCCGCCAATAAGGCGATCCTGACATCCGGCTATAAAACCAGAATTAGCGAGTTTACGCCCGGATTCCGAGTATCCGAAGCCAAATTGCGCAACGTGGGCAAAAATCAATACGGCGAATATGTGGCTTATGTAGACCTGGACAGTAAATTAGAGAAGAAACCGATGATTACGACGATCATGTACGTCTTGAAGCAAGAGAACAACAAATGGCTGATTGATCAAACCGATTAGCCGACTCGAGTTCTCCGAAATGAATAAAATTCGACTTCACCGACTGACAGTATACTCGCCCTCCTTCTGGTAAATTGGGACTAAAGGAGGAGGGAGAGATATGCCCAGCCAAGCAGGTCCGCGCACGAGGGCCGCAATAAATGGACTTCATCCGCTGCCGAACTCGCCGCCCCAATGGAATTCTACTAAAGTAACGGTACATATCACGGTTGCGCTGGTACTTGCGTTCCTCAGTGCCTGGTATCTGTCTCAAGGCTATAATCTATCGGCTGTCATTCTATGCGAGCTCTATATGATCATCGCCATTGGCAAGGGCAAGCTGAACCATCCGCTAGGCATCCTGATTAATGAACGAAACCTCATGAGTCTGTCCAGGCTGCAGATTACGCTGTGGACGGTGCTCTTCACATCGACTTATTTTACCATCCTTGTAGGAAATCTCGCCCTCCATCCGGAACATCCGCTGCAGCTCAAGTTTGACTCCACTGTGCTCGCCCTCATGGGCATCAGCAGCGTGTCGGCTATATTTAGTCCCATGATTAACGGAGCGAAGAAAAACCGTGCGATTGATGACTCGCTTAAGAATCAGCTCGTGCAAAGTGCCGCGGAAGCCTACAACATGAGTGCGCAGGAAATCGAAACAAGCATGCAGGGGACGCTCTATGCGAACCCATCTTACAAGGACGCGCAGTTCAGCGATATTTTTGAAGGGGAAGAAATGCAGAACCATGCCTACATCGACATAGCCAAGGTGCAGATGTTCCTCTTTACCATGATGGCGTTAATGATTTACTCCGTTACGATCTACTCGACTCTGATGACGCAAGGCCTAGATGCGATTGAAAGTTTCCCTGCATTGCCGGAGGAGCTTATTGGGCTAATCGGAATCAGCAACGGGGGCTATCTGACCAGCAAGATTATTAACTTTACCAAGTCGACGCCAACTTAAGGTTCCATCACGTAGTACAGAGCCGTTTCTCCAATGCCGACAGGCGGGAGAGGCGGCTTTTTTGGTGCGGTCGAAAGTTGAAAGCCGTTTACCCAATCTTTCGATGGTCTAAACCGGTCAATTAGGCCAAATGGCACATCTTAACAAATCCTTCACAATACATTAACCGCTGCTTTACAATACCAGCCTCACCATTAACTGCCGTTTTACAATGGGTACTTATAATCAGAATTGTACATAACGAAAACGACAATAAACCATTCCAGAAGGGTGATACGAGCTAAATGTCTATGAAAAAAACGCTAATGATTTCCGCGCTTGCCGCAGCACTGAGTACTTCGGCAGTGAGTGCAGTCTCCGCCGCATCCGTAACAAACGCAACGACGGTAAATATCACAATCAATGACACGGCATTCCATGTCCGTTCCATCCAAGCAAACAATACCGTGCTTTACGCACTGAGAGATTTGGGAACGGCGGCAGGCGTGCAATTCATGGTCAATGTTAAATCGGGCGTAACGGCATATTTCAACAACCACGCGATCGAGCTTCATGCAGGTTCGAATGCTGCATTGGTTGACGGAGAGGCAATAAGTTTAGAGCAAGCGGTACAAAGCGTAAACGGCAGCTATTATGTAGCGCTCGAAGATTTTGTAAGCGCGTTTGGTGTTGATTCCTCGACTGATGCTTCCGGCTTGATCGCAATTGATGCAGTAGCTAAAGTCCACGCGGATGACATTCGTTGGATAGATGCAGATCGTTTGCTGGCATCCCAATTGACTGAAGAAGGCCGTATCGACTATATCGTTAACGCTCACACAGGTGCATATACGCAATTGCTGGTTTCCACAGCGGCTTCCGACCTGACTGTAGCTCCTAATGGCAAGCTGGCTGTTTACACAGATGGGGATGGCATCGTAAATGTCATCGATCTGACCAGCAAGGTTCCGGCTGCCAAAGCGGTATCGACAGACAACTCCATTAAACCAGAGCTTGTCTGGTCGGCTGACAGCTCCGCGATCTACTTCCTCCAAGGTGATAAAGGCTCCGTCATCGCGAAGTTGAACGTTGCCGATGGCGTAATTACGAAAGTTTTGGACGACAAAGTGGATTATAAATCCGGACTGGCTGTTTCCGCTGACGGCAAGAAGTTCTTCTACACGGTTATCAAGCCGGGCGCCGTAACTGCCGATGCCAACAAACCGGTTGATGATGACGATGTGGCAATCGACAACACGGGTACGGAGCCGCAGCTGTACAGCTTTGATTTCTCGGTGAAAGACAGCAAGCCTGTAAAACTGACGACGACAACAGATGACAAAGTGTTCGTAGGCGGAGCGGCAGACGGCAGCAAAGCGTTCTACGTAAGCGTTGAAGACAACAAGCCATCTTCGCTCGTAGCCGTGGCACTGGACAAAACAGTAACGAAGCTGATCGGCGATAAAGATGTATTGCAAGCTATCGTAGTCGGCGACAAAATTTACGCTCTTGCGGATTCCGCGGACGTAACAAGCGCTTACGAAGTAAACATCGCTACAGGGGCAGTAACGACGCTTGGCAAACTAGAAGGCAACGTAAGCGAAGTTGTAGCCGCACCCGGAACGCCAATCGCATTCGTAATCGACGATGCCGTTTATGTGAAGTCGGACAGCGGCCTGAAGAAAGTAACGAACTAATTCAATCTTAGCGTTCTAAATTGAGAGGAGAACTTCCACAGATGAAAACAAAATGGTTTAAAAGCTTAAGCTTCGCCCTTATCGCGCTTACAGTCGCATTCGGTTCCGTATCCGTTGCGAGCGCATCCAGCAAATTGAGCGGCCGTATCGTTATCAACGGTTCATCGGCGCTTCTGCCGCTGACGCTGCAAGCAGCCAACGAGTTCAAGAAGCTCAACCCGAAAGTCAGAATTTCCGCATCGGCTGCAGGTTCCATCACGGGTCCTCAATCGGTACGTAAAGGCATTGCAGACATCGGCGCGGTAGACTGGGATGCAACGAAAGATGTACCTGGTTTCAAAGCGTTCACAGGTCAAGTTGCCAATAAAGTAGCTGTTATTCCTTTCGCGGCAATCACGAACAGCAATGTAGGCGTAAGCAGCTTGTCCACTGCACAGCTGCAAGGCATTTTCTCCGGTAAAATCACCAACTGGAAAGAAGTCGGCGGAGCGGATAAAGACATTATCGTGGTCAACCGCGCATTCGGTTCCGGTACGCGCGTCAACTTCCAAATCAAGGCGCTCAATGGTACGGATTTCATGACAAAAGGCTCCAACTATAAAGAAGTAAAATCGAGCGGCGATATGAAAACTGCCATCGAAACGACGCCAAACGCAATCGGTTATATCGACCTTGTGTATGTGACAAGCAAAATGACCGCAGTGAAAATCAACAACGTTGCACCGACAGAAGCTAACGTAATCAACGGTACTTACAAGGTGTGGGGCTACGGCTACTACATGACAAAAGGCCAGCCAACCGGCGCAACGAAAGCGTTCATCGACTACGTACAAAGCAAAAAGTTCCAAACCGGATCGCTGAAGAAGCTTAAATTTATCCCGATCTCGGCCATGAAATAAGATGCAGCGGAGCCGGCTTATCGCATTAGCAACTGCGAGGCCGGCTCTAACTTTGAACACTTGAAAGGAGAGCAGCGTCATGAGCATGATTGACATCCCTGTGTCCAGCGAATTGGGACGTAGCCTTGAACATTCATCGGGTCGCAAATTCAGCCGCAAAGCACGGCTTTCGTTCTATAACCGTACGTTCCGCATCATCTGTATCGCAAGTGCTGTCTTCGTATGTGTCATTCTATTCTCGATTTTGTTTCTGATGGGCCGCACGGGCGTACTGACGTTCGAGACGGTTTCCGTGAAAGATTTCTTCTTCTCTACGGAATGGGTACCTGAGAATGATCAATACGGCGCATTTATCTTTATTTTCGGTACGTTCGCCTTAACACTGCTGACAATGGTGATTTCCGTACCGCTGTCTGTCATAATTGCAATTTTCTTATCCGAAATGACGCCGGCATGGCTGAAGACGATGCTGCGTCCAGTACTTGATTTGCTCGTCGGTATTCCTTCTGTCGTTTATGGTTTTCTGGGTATGACCGTTCTCATTCCAATGCTTCGTACCGTAACAGGAACGAATATGGGCGATGGCATTCTGGCCGCAGCTATCGTGCTCACCATTATGACGTTGCCGACCATCAGCCGGATCACGGACGATTCCATCGTAGCGGTTCCGAAGAAATTCCGGGATGCTTCCTATGCCCTAGGCTCCACCAGGTTCCAAACGATTGTCAGAGTCGTACTCCCTGCCGCGAAAAGCGGTATCCTGTATGCCGTCATTCTGGGCATGGCACGTGCGATCGGCGAAACGATGGCCGTCGTTATGGTTATCGGCAATACCCCTCAGCTGGCGGATGCACTGTTCAAGCCGACGGCTGTATTGACGAGTAATATCGTCATGCAAATCGCGAATGTCCCGTTTGATTCCGCATGGAACTACGCGCTATATATGATGGGCTTTATCCTGCTCATTATCTCGCTCCTCATGATCGTAATCGTAAGGCTATTCCAAGGCAGAGGAGTGAAATCATAACGATGAGTAATGGCAAAGGAACATCGGTTCCGAATCCGTTTGAGGCAGGCAAAGGATTCAATCACCTGAGCAACAGGCTATTTACCTCAGTGGTGTGGATTATCGGGATGTGCACCATTCTGTTTATATGCGGATTGTTATTTCTAATCTTGCAGAAAGGGCTGCCGGAGCTCGACTGGGGCTTCTTGTACGGGCTGCCGAGTGAGATTGACGAAGGCGGCGGTATCGGGCCGTTAATCTTCAATTCGTTCTATGTGCTTGCGATTTCACTTGTGATTTCAATCCCGCTCGGGATGGCAGCCGGTATTTACTTGGCTGAGTTCGCGCCTGCCACGAAGTTTATCGCCTTTATTCGGATTTGCGTGGAAGGACTCGCTTCCGTGCCTTCGATTATTTTCGGTCTGTTCGGTATCGCATTGTTCGTGGAAGCATTCGATATTGGGCTTACGATCATTGGCGGTGCCGTCAGCTTGGCTTTCTTGAACCTGCCGGTGCTGACCCGGGTAACGGAAGAAGCGATTCGTGCGGTACCGAAGGAAATGAAGCATGCATCGTTCGCGCTCGGAAGCACGCATCTGCAAACGATCCGCAGCGTCCTTATTCCGGTTGCATTGAACGGGATTATTACCGGTATCTGTCTGACCGCGGGCCGCGCCTTCGGAGAGAGTGCCGTTATCATCCTGACTGCCGGTGTATCTTCCTCCGGCGAAATGTGGGATTTTAGCCTGTTTTCCCCGGGTGCCACGCTTGCGGTTCACCTTTGGTATGTACAATCGGAAGCCATCGTCCCTGATGCGCAGCTTATTGCGGAGAAAGCGGCTGCCGTTCTTGTCTTCGTCGTTCTGCTCATTAATATCGTCTTCCGTTTGCCGCTGTGGCTGAATGCGCGCAGAACACGTTAAACCAGCAAGCTTGCCGAATTGAAAGGAGAGATATGCATGACAATTGCTGTATTGGAACGGCTGACAACTGAAGAACGGCTTATGAATATGCCGACTGCAGAAGGACAGGTAACGACTTCAGATCATGCATTATTGACAGCTTTCATTAGGGAAGCAGCAATCGTGAACGTATCTCATACTTGCCAGGATGTCATTTCGCAATTCGCGTTAACACCGGATCATGAATGTGTCGTAGTTTGCGATGACATGGACCGGCCGATTGGACTTGTTATGCGAAATAAACTCACGATCATTCAGACGCATCGATTCGGCAGAGAGCTGTATTACGGCCGTTCGATTGCGAAGCTGATGGATCGTCAGCCGCTTATCGTGAATCAAGGGATTTCCATGCAGGAGCTGCTTGACCGCGCGCTTGGACGTGAAGAGAAAACGTTGTACGATTGTGTACTTGTTACGGAGAATGATCGATTTATCGGCATGCTGACCATGGCGGATTTACTGAAAATGTCCCGATTGCTCCAGCAGCGGAGCGTAAAAGCTCAAGTGAACATGATACGCGGTGCAGAAGTGATGATCGAAGAAATCGATCGTTCTATCGTCCATGTGCAGGAAGCTTCTCTGTTAGGCGAATCGATGTCCGGAGAAATGCTGGAATTGACGCTCAAAGGCAAGAACGAGCTCGATAAAGTATCGATGGCCTTTCATAATCTGACGAAACGCACGGACGTTCAGGAAAACCAAATCAGCGATCTGCAGGATCGTGCCGGATCGATTGACAAGGTGTCGAAGCTGATTCGCGGCTTAGCGGATCAATGCAATTTGCTGGCGGTTAACGCAGCGATCGAAGCTGCTCGTGCCGGCGAGCATGGCAGAGGATTCGCGGTTGTTGCCGATGAGGTTCGTAAGCTTGCTACGCAGACGAAGGAGTCCGCAGAGGATATCAATCGCATGATTGGCTCCATTATGGAAGCGGTCAAAGAAACGGTTCATCTGGTTAGCTTGGGCAAGACGGAAGCAGATACGAGCCAAATATACATAAAAGAAGCGGCGGACGTATTCCAGCAGCTGTTCCATGCAGCCGCAGGAAGCAGCGACAGCTCCGGCGAGATCGGAAGGCTGTCGAACCAAGCGTATTTGCAATCGCAGCGCGTAACGGAGCAAATGAAGCATTTGATCCAGGATTTGCAAGTGAAAGAGTGAATTTTAATACTGCGTTTACAAAACGAACATATTCGATAAACAAATTCACGCTATCCTAGTTCAAGGAAGGCCTGAAACGGACGGTTAAGAAGTCCACCCAATACGGAGGAATATGCCATGCAATCAACAGCTTCCCAGACTTTGATAGATATTCATAAATTAAATTTACATTATGGACAATTCCACGCCTTGAAGGACGTAACGATGGATATTCCGGAGAAAGCGATCACGGCTTTCATCGGGCCCTCGGGCTGCGGGAAATCGACGCTGCTTCGTACGCTTAACCGGATGAATGATATGATTCCAGGCACAAGAATCGAAGGCAAGATCACAATCGGCGGTGCGGACATCTATTCGAAAGAAGTGGATGTGGAAACACTGCGCAAGAAAGTCGGCATGGTATTCCAACAGCCGAATCCATTCCCGAAATCCATCTATGATAATGTTGCCTACGGCCCGCGTTTGCACGGCATTCGCAGCAAACAGAAGCTCGACGAAATCGTGGAATCCAGTCTTCGTTCCGCAGTATTGTGGGATGAAGTCAAGGATTATCTGAAGCGTTCGGCGCTTAGCCTCTCCGGCGGACAACAGCAGCGTCTCTGTATTGCGCGTGCAATTGCCGTTAACCCTGATATTCTGCTTATGGATGAAGCGACTTCCGCACTTGATCCGATCTCGACACTGAAGATCGAAGAACTGGCACAAGAGCTGAAAGATAAATATACAATCGTCATGGTCACGCACAACATGCATCAAGCGGCACGTGTTTCTAATCAGACGGTATTCTTCCTCAATGGTGAAGTAGTGGAGTTCTCGGAGACGGAGAAACTGTTTTCCAATCCACGCGATCAACGCACGGAAGACTATATTAGCGGCCGATTCGGCTAATTCCTAAACCACAGAGGGAGAGCATTTAAGTGATGATGACGAAGCGCAAAGAATTTGATCATGGACTCGAGGAATTGAACGAGCTGATCGTAGATATGGGTCAACGCGTAGAGGCGGTTATCGCGAAGGCGATGAACGCATTGGAAACGATCGATGTGCCTGCAGCCAAGCAAATCATTCAAGATGACAAATCGATCAACAAAATCGAAGAAAAAATTTCGGAATTAGGCGCGATGCTGATTGCCACCCAGCAGCCGGTTGCTAAGGATTTAAGACGTATCCTGGTCGCTTTCCGAATTGCCTCCGACTTGGAGCGGATGGGCGATTTGGCAGTAGACGTAGCAAAAGTCGTGCTGAGACTGGAAGGGCAAGTATTGATCAAACCGTTGATCGATTTGCCTCGAATGACGCAGATCGTGCAGATGATGACTTATGAAGCGATACAATCGTTCGTTCAAGAGAATGTCAACATGGCCTACAAAATGGCTAAAGACGATGATCTCGTCGATGCGCTTTATTCGCAAATCATCCGCGAGCTGTTCTCGCTCATGATGGAAAATCCGAAAACGATCTCCCAAGCCAACCTGCTTAGCTTCGTCGGACGTTACATCGAACGTTTCGCGGATCATGCAACGAACATTGGGGAATCGGTCGTGTACTTGGTAACAGGTTCAAGACCGGATCTTAACTCCTGATTCACTCAGCACTTATAACTCTAAATAGCATACCCCAAAGCAGCCGATTCGAAGCGAAACTTTACTTCGAATCGGCTGTTTTTTGCAGTTTAGGGAGCTCTTTAAGCAAAGCGACCATGCGCTGCTGCTGTACCGGATTCCAATAATCCGAGCGCCAGGCTGCAACCAGCTTCCAGCTTTGCTGCTGGCCGGGAAGAGGGAGCCGAAGAATACCTCCGGACAATGGAAGAGCTGCGGAGCTGGGGAGCAGCGCCAGCAAAGAACCGGCTCGGACCGCATTCAAAGCCAAATCGATCCGATCCGTCGAAAGCGGACTGCTAAGTTTGAGCTGTTCCTTCGCGAACCAGCTGCTAACCGCTTCCTCAATGGATGGATCGGCAAGCTTTACATAAGACTGACCTTGAAGCAAATAAGATGATGCGGTGCCTCCCTGTTGTGCATCAAGCAGGGGATGGGATTTAGTCGTAAACAGCGAGAGCCGGTCCTCAAGCAGCAGTTCCGATTGGCAGCCTTGCAGCTCCCGTTCATAAAGCGGAGAATCCCCAAACACAATAAGGTCAAGTTTCCCTGTATGAAGCTGCTCGAGCAGGCGGTTGGTTTGATCGGTAATGAGGTTGATTTGTAAAGTAGAAGCCTCTTCTGCGAGACGATACCAATTCCCGCTAAATAGGACGGAGGAAGCCGCGTCTGTACAGCCGATGACGAATTGATGTTTCCCTTGCCGACGGTAAGAAGCGAAACGCTCCTGAGCCTCGCGATAGAGGCGGTCAATGCCTTCGGCATACTGATACAGCAGCTTGCCGGATTCCGTAAGCATCACCTTTCCTGTTTTCATCTCGAAGAGCGGCATTCCCCATTCTTCCTCGAGTTTCTTCATATGAAAGCTCACCGTAGGCTGCTTCATGCCAAGCTCATCGGCGACTGCAGTCACTTTGCGGAGCCGCTCGATTAATACCAAAATCTGCAATCTTAATATATTCATAATAATAACGCTCCAGTTTCGATTTGGTATTCAATAATTCTATAGTAAGCAGTGTATTTATACAATTCCTCTATGTAGTTTTTGCATTGCGTTAACACTTCGAAAATATCAGATTAATACGGGACATCTATACTAAGTCTTGTAAAACAAATAACCGCGCAGGAGCGGAAGGAGAAACGAACTGAAATGAAAAAGGCATTACTAATTGTTGTAGCACTTATGTTGACGATCGGTTTGGCGGCTTGCGGCTCGAAGAATGAAGAGAGCACGAACACCAACTCACAAAATAGCGGTACGAATAACGCAGGCGCCGGTGAAGCTTTGAGCGGATCGATTCTGGCAACAGGTTCATCAGCTCTTCAACCGCTTGTTGAGCAAGTTTCCAAGAAGTTCATGGAAGACGCGAAATACTCGGGCATCACGGTTCAAGTTCAAGGCGGCGGCAGCGGCACAGGCTTGACTCAAGTATCCGGCGGTCAAGCAACAATCGGTAACTCCGATATTTTCGCGGAAGAGAAGTTCACGGATGCGGATGCGGATAAAGCAAAAGAATTGGTTGACCATCAAGTAGCGGTTATCGCTATGGCAACTGTAGTCAATAAAGACATTGCGGTAGACAACCTGACAAAACAACAGCTTGTAGACATCTTCACCGGTAAAGTGACGAACTGGAAAGAAGTTGGCGGCGCAGATGAGAAAATAACGATCGTAAACCGTCCGGGCAGCTCAGGCACTCGTAAAACATTTGAGAAATACGCACTGGGTACGAAATCCGAAGACGTTAAAGGCTCCATCCAAGAAGATTCCTCAGGTACCGTTAAGAAGCTTGTTGCCGAAACACCCGGCGCTATCGGTTACCTTGCCCTTTCCTACATCGACGACACTGTAAAAACAGTGAAATATGAAGGCGTAGAAGCTACAGAAGCAAACATTGTAATAGGCACTTATCCGGTATGGGCTTACGAGCACATGTACACAAAAGGCGAGCCGGATGCAGCAACTAAAGCATTCCTGGACTACATGACCAGCGACGAGATTCAAAACGCTGATGTTGTGGAACTTGGTTACATCCCAATGAGCAAAATGGAAGTAAAACGCGATGTTGACGGCAAAATCACGAAATAAGTAAAACCCTAAACAAATAGCACAGTCATTAGAGGTGGATACACTCCGCCTCTAATTGCCTGTCATGAGAATGCTAGTTGAAGGAGAGAACATTCATGGAGCAGCCCGCTCGTACAGATAAGAAACGGATTCAAACGGGGAAGTCAACAAGAGCTATTGTGAAACCGCACGTCATGGAGGAATGGGTAGGTAAAGTATATACAACGCTGTGTATTCTAGTCCTCGTGATCACGATTGCAGCTATTGTCTATTTCGTTTCTTCCCGCGGTTTGACTACGTTTATTATGGATGGCGTGAGCCTCGGCGGGCTGCTAAGCGGCTTGAAATGGGATCCGGAAGGTGATATTCCGCTTTATGGCGCATTGCCATTCATCTTCGGATCATTCAGTACTTCGCTTCTTGCAGCGTTGCTCGCGGCACCGCTTGGTATCTGCGCGGCCGTGTTTATGACGCAAATTATGCCCGGTGTCGGCAAAAAGGTGCTGCAGCCCGTTATTGAGCTGCTAGCCGGTATTCCATCTGTTGTATTCGGATTTGTCGGACTGAGTATTGTTGTACCGGCCCTAAGGGCTTTATTCCCGGGCCAAGGTATCGGAATTGCGGCGGGATCCATCGTGCTCTCGCTTATGATTTTGCCAACTGTAACGACGATTGCCACGGATGCGCTGGCTGCATTACCTCGCGGGCTGAAGGAAGCTTCTTACGCGCTTGGTGCTACACGCTGGCAGACGATTTACCGCATTGTACTGCCAACCACGCTGCCATCGCTCTTAACGGGGGTTGTTCTGGGGATGTCCCGGGCCTTTGGCGAAGCATTGGCTGTACAAATGGTCATCGGTAACTCGCCTCATATCCCGCATTCCTTGTTTGAATCAGCTTCGACGCTGACGAGTGTCATCACACTCGATATGGGTAACACCGTTATGGGCTCCACGCACAACAATGTCTTGTGGTCGCTCGCGCTCATTCTGCTTAGCATGACCTTTGTCTTTGTATTCATAGTCCGCTTCCTGGAAAGGAGAAACCAACGATGAACGCCAAAACCGCAGATCGGCTTGCCACAGGCGTTATTATCGCCGTCGCCTCACTTATCGTTCTTATTTTGGCGGGATTGCTCGGTTTTATCCTTTTCCGCGGAATAGGCCATATCAGCTTCGATTTCCTGACCTCCGCACCTCAAACCATTAAGGCCGGAGGCGGTATCGGACCGCAGCTCTTTAACTCCTTGTTCTTGCTTGTATTGACCTTGATCATCACAATCCCGCTCGGACTTGGTGCCGGGATCTATATGAGTGAATACGCAAAGCCGGGCCGTCTTACGGATTCCATTCGTTTGGTCGTCGAAGTGCTTTCGTCTTTCCCTTCGATCGTCGTTGGTTTGTTTGGACTCCTAGTTATTGTAAACTTATTCGGCTTCGGGTTCTCGCTGTTCTCCGGCGCGCTTGCGCTGACCGTATTCAACCTGCCGCTTATGGTTCGAATTACAGAGCAATCGCTCAGCGGTGTGCCGCGCGAGCAGAAGGAAGCGAGCTTGGCGCTTGGCTTATCGCGCTGGAAGACGATCACATCGGTTATGCTGCCGATCGCAATGCCGACGATTGTCACAGGTACCATTCTTGCTTCGGGCCGTGTATTCGGTGAAGCGGCTGCGCTGCTGTTCACTGCCGGCATGAGCTCGCCGCGCCTGGATTTCACGAATTGGAATCCGCTCAGCCCATTCTCCCCGCTGAATCCGTTCCGTCCGGCAGAGACGCTGGCGGTGCATATTTGGAAAATCAACAGTGAAGGCTTGGCTCCGGATGCCGCAGAAATCGCTGCAGGTGCTTCTGCCGTCTTGCTCATCATGGTTCTCTTGTTCAACTTCTCCGCCAGATGGTTTGGAAGATATTTGCATCGTAGATTTACGGCAACCAAATAGGGAAGGGTGACGAACATGCAAACAGAAGGATTGGTAGCCAAAGATCTTCATGTATTCTATGGAGAGAAAGAAGCAATCAAAGGCGTATCGCTCGCATTCGCCGCGCGTGAAGTAACGGCATTGATCGGGCCTTCAGGTTGCGGTAAATCTACATTTCTGCGCAGCTTGAACCGGATGAATGATACGATTGACGGTGTCCGCACATCCGGAGAGATCTGGATGGATGGCGAGAATGTGAACGAGGCCGGCGTCGATGTCGTTCAACTGCGCCAGAAGATCGGCATGGTTTGGCAGCGTCCGAACCCGTTTCATAAATCCATTTATGAAAATATTGCTTTCGGACCGCGTTACCATGGCGTACGGAACAAGAAGCAGCTGGACGAAATCGTGGAGGACTGCTTACGCAAGGCAGCACTTTGGGATGAAACGAAGGACCGGCTTCACAACTCCGCGCTTGCACTTTCAGGCGGTCAACAGCAGCGTCTGTGCATCGCGCGTTCGATCGCCGTTAAACCGAAAGTCATCTTGATGGATGAACCCGCTTCAGCACTCGATCCGGTATCGACTGCGAAGGTGGAAGAGCTGATTTCGGAGCTGAAGCAGGATTTCAGCATCGTCATCGTAACTCACAATATGCATCAAGCGGCAAGGGTGTCGGACAAGACCGCGTTCTTCTATATGGGCAAAGTCGTGGAGTATGATCAAACGGACAAAATCTTCACGAATCCATCCGAGAAAGCTACCGATGATTACATCTCGGGCCGTTTCGGGTAATCCATCGCAGGAGGCGACGCAGATGATCAAGCGAAAAGAGCTGGACGAAGGGTTAGAGCTGCTGAAACAGAAGCTCATTGAGATGGGTAACCGCGTTGAAACGGGATTAGCCGGCGCGATGAAGGCGCTCGAGGAGTTAGACGTTGAAGCGGCACGCATTATTATTGCGGAGGATATTAGGCTTAATCGACTGGAAGAGAGCATCGACGAGATCGGTGCTCGTATGATTGCTACGCAGCAGCCGGTCGCGAAGGATTTGCGCCGCATCCTGATCGCCTTCAAGATGGCGGCTGATCTGGAGCGGATGGGCGATCTGACGGTCGATATCGCGAAGGTCGTCGTACGCCTTGAAGGGCAGACGCTCATGAAACCGTTGGTTGATCTACCGCGCATGGCCGAGATTACCGGCCAAATGATTCGTGAATCCATCCAATCCTACGTACAGGAAAATGTAAATCTCGCCTGCAAGATGGCCAAGGACGATGATCAAGTGGATGCGCTGTTCGCGGAAGTGATCCGTGAGTTGTTCGCCGTGATGATCGAGAATCCGAAGACGATTTCGCAAGCCAGCTTGATCAGCTTCGTCGGCCGTTATATCGAGCGGATCGCCGACCATGCCACGAATATCGGCGAAAGCGTCGTTTTTCTCGTGACAGGCAAACGACCCGATTTGAATATGTAATTCATAGGTATAAGCCGGTGCTGCGCATGATGCGCGATACCGGTTTTTTTACGTGGAGTTAACAATAGGACAATACTTCCATCACACTTTATTCCTACAATGGAACTTATGGGATAGTCAAAAAGACTCAGGCCTAAGAGGGATTCATATGAACGAAATCAGCTACGGATTATTAGACAAAACAATGCTGCATCGTTTACAGGAAAGTTGGCATCATGATGGCATTGGTGTGATTGCCTTACAGCTGCTTCAGGGCACGCCTGCCGCGGTTGATGAAGTCTTGAATGAATGGGTGAACGAACAGGATGGGCTCGTGTGGAACAGCACGATGGGGGATGACCGGTTTTATTTCTTAGCTTGCGGCCTGGCGGGGGCTGAGGGACTGGCGTCAAAGCTTCGACTTGGAATCGATCATTTGAAAGAGAAATTATGCAAATCTTTCGAGGCTATTCGGATCGGCAGCCTGAAAGAACCGGATGGAAAACCGGAGTTTGCGGTAGGGTATGCCGTTTCCTTTCCTTCAGGGCAAATGGCCGCTCCATGGAAGTGAGTATGTATGAAGCAATCAAGGAAGCCAGCGAGATGGTGATCAGTCTCAGGTCGGGCGAGCGTGATGAACAGCAGAAGCACCGGCAGGAAGTGTTCTTCAGCAGCGTCCCCTCGTCGGTGTCGATAGGTTCTTTAGCCAAGACGGTACCGATGTTTGCCCCGGGCTCGCTTGTTTCCGACCTATCGCGCATGTTCGAATCCAATCCGCATATTCAAGGCGCGGTTGTCGTACAAGAAGGCAGGCCGATTGGGCTTGTCATGAAAGAAAATATGAATCAGCTGCTGGCAGGGCAATTTGGTCTGCCGCTCTATTGGAATCGGGCGATTGCCCGAATTATGGACAAGGAAGCGCTTGTCGTTGATGCGGAGCTGCCGGTGGAGCAAGTGGTACAGCTTGCGATGGCCAGGGATATTTCCCGCCTCTATCATCTCGTCCTTATTACGCGAGGCGACAAATTTGTAGGCGCGGCATCGGTCCGCTCGATTCTGGAGTGCATGACGCAGCTGCGCACGGAGGAAGCGCGGACTGCGAACCCGCTTACGGGTCTGCCTGGCAATGCGTCCATTCAGCGCGAAATGCAGCGACGGATCGATGCAGGCAGGCCATTCACGATTATTTATGCGGATTTGGATTATTTCAAATGGTTTAATGATTGCTTCGGCTTCAGCCAAGGGGATGCGTTGATCCGTTTTCTTGCATCCGTCCTGCAGGAGGTGGCGCAGGTTGGCGGGAAACGGGATGATTTTATCGGCCATATCGGCGGGGATGATTTCATCATGCTGACCGATCGCTTGGAGTCGGAGAAGCTGTGCCGTCTGCTGCTTGCAAGGTTCGATAGCGGCGTTAAAGCCTATTACGGGCCAGCGGAAGTATTGAGCGTTGTTGATCGCAGCGGAGTGGCGGTGCAGCAAGAAGGCGTCACTTTATCGCTGTCGCTGCTCAGCTGGAATGGGGCCATTCCGTTAACGACAGCCGTTATTTCGCAAGCGGCGGCGCGGGTAAAGAAGCAGGCGAAAGGAATTCGCGGCAGTGCCTACGTGGCAAGCGATGTATTCGGAGAGCAGCTGGGAGAGGGAACAACGTGACAGTAACTAGGGAAACCAATCAGATGGGCATTATATATTTCGCTTGGCAAGGCAAAGCAATTGAGCAGGAAGACGTAAAGGTGAAGCTGGATGCCAAGTGGCGTCGTTTCGCCGAACAGGTGATGACGGAGCAAAATGCTGTCAGTGCAACCGGACTTTCGAAGCTATGGATGCGCGATGACCTGTTTGTATGCCTGGCCCTTCCTCCTTCACGTTTCAGGTCACCGGAAGAGGAACTGTTGACGTTAGGCAGCAGACTGAAGCTCGACTGGGAAGAGCGGTTTATGGCCGCTGAGTTCGGCGGTGCGATTCCGGAACTCAAGCTTCATGCAGGTGTTTCCTTCTTGAATGGCAGCATTTTGTCGGAGGAGGAGCGGTTGTATGATGGCATTAAACGCGCGATCATTCACGGACAGCCTACCGGCGCAACGGAACGCAGCTTGAAGCGCAGAGCGCTGGAGCACATTCTCATGGAGCGGCTCATTCATCCGGTTTATCAGCCCATAATCTCGCTGCAATGCGGGACCGAGGCTGCATACGGATATGAGGCGCTTTCTCGCTTGCCCGATAGACGCTGGTTTGACGGACCGCTGCAGCTGTTTGATTTTGCCTCGGAAGAGGGGCTGACTTATTCACTGGACCGGCTGGCTCGGGAGCGTGCGATCGAAGGAAGCGCAGGCTTATCGGCAGGGCAGAAGCTGTTTATCAATATCACGGCCAAGATCATGAATGACCCTTCCTTCACTACAGGGCGGACGATGCTGCTGCTCGAGCAATACGGGCTGTCTCCGCATCATGTCGTGTTTGAAATTACGGAACGCAGCTCCATTGAGGATTTCGGCGCGGCGAAGAAGATTTTGCAGCATTATCGTACGCAAGGCTATCAGATCGCCATCGACGATGCGGGGGCTGGATATTCTTCCCTGCAGTCCATTGTAGAGCTGGAGCCGGATTATATCAAAATCGACCGCTCCCTCATTCATGGCATCCATCAGGATAGCATGAAGGCCCATCTGGTCCAAACGTTTACGGAGCTGGCCGCCAAAATGGGCATCTCGCTGGTAGCGGAAGGGATCGAGGTAGAGAGCGAGCTTCGCTATATCAAGTCCATCGGCGTCCATTACGCACAAGGGTACTTACTTGGCAGGCCGCAGCCTTCCATTGCGTAGCAACTTGAAGTGAATGGGGGATTATCGCGTAAAAGTTGCAAGGCGTGCAGCCGCCCACGTGCTGCACTCCCTCGCCGCGCTCATTCACGTGCCGCTATACCTCCTCAGTTTGCGAACTTCATGTATCCAGCTAGGGGATACGCGCAGCAACACGTGAGTTGCGGCATGTATTGCGAGGCAAAGCGGCATGTGAGTTGCGGGGCCGGCTCTCTAACGAATCGTACAGGTCTTATTTGCCCAAAATAGCTCCAAAAAAATTCTAACGAATCGTAGCGGCGTTATTTGATGGTTTTAAGTCGTTTTGGAGCCGATTTCCTTCAAATAAGGCTTTTACGATTCGTTAGATTTCCCAGAAACGAGAAAAACGGTGAAATAAGGCTTTTACGATTCGTTAGAATTTCGCGGCCTATGAATTGGGAGGTGTGGTGGCATGCGGATTGAAATGTGGTAGGTTGCGAGCGGAATGAAGTGGAATTTGGTATGCGAAAGATTGTATGCAGTACACAGGCAGCTCGTGGCACGCCAGATGCGGCATTCGCGATGAGGCAGTGCGGCGAACGGCCAGCGATGGAGTGCAGCAAGTGGCATGGGAGTTTCGGGGCATGATTCTCTAACGAATCGTACAGGCCTTATTTGCCCCAAAATAGCTCCAAAAAAATTCTAACGAATCGTAGCGGCGTTATTTGATGGTTTTTAGTCGTTTTGGAGCCGATTTCCTTCAAATAAGGCTTCTACGATTCGTTAGAATCCCAGAGACGAGAAAAACGACGAAATAAGGCTTCTACGATTCGTTAGATTTTCGCGGCATGTGAACCGGGAGTTGTGGCGGCACGCGGAATGAAATGTGGAAGGTTGCGTGCGGAATGAAATGTGGTAGGTTGCGAGCGGAATAAAGTGGAATTTGGTATGCGAAAGATTGAATACAGTACACAGGTAGCTCGTGGCACGCCAGATGCGGCATCCGCGGCATTCGGGATGAGGCAGTGCGGCTCACGGTGCGAGAGATGGAGCAGCTGATGAATGCATGTGGATGCAGGTGTGGAGAACGAGCGTTCAGCGGTGCTGATATCTAATCACGAATTCAATTTTGTGATCCGATGGTATAGGGGAAAACCCTGTGCCACTTTTTTATTAGCGTACCGATTCCAGCATATTGTGTTTGCGCAGCATGCTGCAGTTGAAGCTTAGCTTCGACTCATCATGCTCATCTAGGGTAGAAGGTTGCTTGAGAAACTTACTTTCAGCGCATCATGCTCAACCCGGCAGCAAGCAGCTTTGAACTAAATTTCAGCGCATCATGCTCAACCCGGCAGCAAGCAGCTTTGAACTCACTATCAGCGCATCATGCTCAACCCGGCAGCAAGCAGCTTTGAACTCACTATCAGCTCATCATGCTCAACCCGGCAGCAAGCAGCTTTGAACTCACTTTCAGCTCATCATGCTCTGCCCGGCAAAAAGCTGCATCGAAACTCACATTCAGCACAGCAATCTCCGCCACGGCAGAAAGAAGCATCGAAACCCACATTCAGCGCAGCAATCTGCCTGGGAAAGTGTGTTCGCTTTATGCTATGATAAGCACTAGGAATAATAAGGTGAGGTGTGCTTGTCGGATGGATAAATGGGTATTGATTGATGGGAACAGTATCATTTATAGAGCATTCTTCGCGATGCCGCCGCTTACGAATTCGTCGGGGCTGCATACGAATGCGGTGTACGGTTTTACAACCATGCTGCTGAAGCTGCTGGAGGAAGAGAAGCCGACGCATATGCTTGTTGCTTTCGATGCGGGCAAGACCACGTTCCGTCATGAAGGATACGCGGAATACAAAGGCGGCCGGGAGAAAACGCCGTCCGAGCTGTCCGAGCAATTCCCCGTGCTCAAGGAACTGCTGCGCTCTTTCGGGATTGCGCAGTACGAGCTGCCGGGCTATGAGGCCGATGATATTATCGGGACGCTCAGCCGATTAGCGGATGAGGGCGGAGTAGAAACCGTCGTCGTATCCGGCGACAAGGATATGCTGCAGCTGGCTTCGGACCATGTCACCATTGCGCTCACGCGCAAAGGGGTCACGGACGTGGAACGCTACGATCCGGCCGGCATCCAAGAACGATACGGTTTAACGCCGCTGCAAATTATCGACCTTAAAGGTCTGATGGGCGATACATCCGATAACATCCCGGGCATTCCGGGCGTCGGGGAGAAAACCGCGCTGAAGCTGCTGCACGAATTCGGCAGCGTAGAAGGCGTGCTTGCCAATACGAGCGAAATCAAAGGCAAGATGAAGGAAAAGGTTGAAGAGCATCAGGAAAGTGCGATTATGAGCAAGAAGCTCGCTACGATCTACCGCGAGGTGCCGCTTGAGAACAAAGCGGATGAGCTCGTTTATAACGGCTATGATGAAGTAACTCTTGGCGACATGTTCCGCAAGCTGGAGTTCAAGTCGCTGATCGAGCGGCTGCAGCTTCCTGAAGCAGGCGGAGCCGACGCTAATGCGCTCGCAGTAGCAACCTATGAGGTTGTGACCGCGAGCGGGCTGACAGCAGATGCTCTCACGGAACTGCTTGCGACTTCCGAAAGCTTCTATATTGAAGCGATTGGCGACAATCCGCATCAGGCACGATTCATCGGACTAGCTGTGACTAGCGGCGAACGCGTCGTCGTCGTCACTTACGACGAACTGATGGATGCGAAAATATCGGCTCCCGTGCGTAAATGGCTCCAGGATGCGCAAGCACCGAAGAAGGGCTACGATCTGCATAAGGCAGAGCTTGTCCTTTCCTGGCTCGGCGTTGAGCTGCGCGGGACAACCTTCGATGCGCTGCTTGCCGCATATCTTCTGGATCCAACCGAATCGAGCCAAACGTTGGCTGCGCTCATTCAGCGTCACGGACTTGCAACCATTCAAACGGACGAATCCGTTTATGGCAAAGGCGCGAAGTTCCAAGTGCCGGCTTCGGAAGTGCTCGCCGGCCATCTGGCTGCTAAGGCAGATGCCGTCCGCAGACTCGTTCCGATGCTGACCGAAGAGCTGGAAACCGGCCACATGAGCAAGCTTTGCTATGAGCTGGAGCAGCCCTTGGCTGTGGTTCTCGCCGGTATGGAGAAGCAAGGCATTAAGGTGAATGCCTCGGTGCTTGAGGATCTCGGTGCTGAGCTGGAGAAGAACATCTCGCAATACATGAGCGACATCTACATGCATGCCGGAATGGAGTTCAACATTAACTCGCCGAAGCAGCTGGGAGAGGTGCTCTTCGAGAAGCTGGGCCTTCCCGCATGGAAGAAAACGAAAACAGGTTATTCGACCGATGCGGAAGTGCTGGAGAAGCTCGAACCTTACCATGAGATCGTGAAGCTCATTTTGCTGTACCGCCAGTTGGCCAAGCTGCAATCCACGTATGTGGAAGGTCTGCTGAAGGAGATTCGCCGCGATACGGGCAAGGTGCATACCTTCTACCGTCAGACGATTGCTGCCACGGGACGTCTATCGAGCCAATTCCCGAACCTGCAGAATATTCCGATTCGCTTGGAGGAAGGGCGTCGTATTCGCAAAGCTTTTGTACCTTCTGAGCCGGGATGGACGATTCTCGCAGCCGACTATTCGCAGATCGAGCTGCGCGTTCTGGCGCATATTTCCGGCGATGAGAAGATGAAGACTGCCTTTATCGAGGATACCGATATTCATACGAAAACAGCGATGGACGTCTTCGGCGTCACTGCGGACCAAGTCGATGCGAATATGCGTCGTCAAGCCAAAGCGGTTAACTTCGGAATCGTGTACGGCATCAGCGACTTCGGTCTGTCGAACAACCTTAACATTGCTCGCAAAGATGCAGCGAAGTTTATCGAGCAATATTTTGAAGTATTCCAAGGGGTTCGGGCTTACATGGACAATATCGTGGCCCAAGCCCGCGCTGATGGCTTTGTGACGACGCTGCTGGAGCGCCGCCGTTATTTGCCGGAAATTAAAGCGTCGAATTTCAACCTTCGTTCGTTCGCCGAACGGACAGCGATGAACACGCCGATTCAAGGTACTGCGGCGGATATCATCAAGCTTGCGATGGTGAACATGGACAAGGAGATTCGCGATCGCGGACTCCGCAGCCGCATGCTGCTGCAGGTGCACGATGAGCTCGTCTTCGAAGTGCCGGCCGAGGAGCTGGAGCTGATGAAGACACTCGTACCGGAGGTTATGGAAGGCGCGCTGAAGCTGGATGTACCGCTTAAAGCAGACGTGAGCTTCGGCGATAACTGGTATGAAGCGAAATAGAAATTCGCAGGAATAGAAAAAAATGATTAGGAAGCTTTGGTACGTTCTGCCGCATATAGCGGCTGGGACGTTCCGGAGCTTTTCTTTATTTGCTATCTTGTTTTCCAGAATGGAATCTGGTAAAATATTACTAGAACATATGTTCGCTAAATGGGTGGTTTTATTACGGATACCGGAGGGGAAAACGTGGCCGAAATCATGGAGAAACAATCATTTGCGGTAATTGGTAAAGTGGGACAGGGTCTTGCAAATGTGGGAACGGCATGGATCGCGCCTTTGTGGCAAGAAGCCGATCGTAATTTCCATGAAATAAGCAGCCTTGCGAAGGTAGATGACGAAGGAAATATCGTTGGAATTTGGGGAGCGATGAGTGATGTTGATGAACACTTTGAACGCTGGCAAGATGAGGGCAAGTATTTAGCGGGATGCGAAGTAGCAGATCATGCAATTGCACCAAGCGGATGGACCAAGTGGGTCATACCGGCTTTTAAATATGCTGTAGTTAACTGCACGCAAGATACTTATAACGAAACGTTCCATCGAATGCTTTCGGAGTATATGCCGGCTCATGCCTATAAACTCGCCGGAGCCGTGCAAGAATACTACAATCCTAAAGCTAATCACGGAGAACTGGCACTTTACTTCCCAATTGAAAGAATAGAGAGCGTTTAATACCGATTGGCTATTCTCGCCATTCCTTCCATAAGGTAAGCTAGGGAGGAAGGCAAGAGTAGACGAGGAGGCCAATATGACTAGTATTCCTAATGATTATGTGGAACGCGTTTACGCCGGCTGGCTCGGTAAAGTCATCGGTGTGCGGCATGGCGGTAATATCGAGCAGTGGACATATGATCGAATTGCCCGTACGTTCGGTGAAATAACCGGTTATTTGCATGCATTTCGAAACTTTGCCGCCGACGACGATACGAATGGGCCGATGTTTTTCCTTCGAGCCCTGGAGGATTATACGCACACCAGCGACATTACAGCGGAACAAATGGGGCTCACCTGGCTCAACTATGCGCCGGACGGTCATGGTTTCTATTGGTGGGGCGGCTACGGCAAATCGACGGAGCATACGGCGTACCAGAATTTGAAGAATGGGATTATGGCCCCTCGTTCCGGATCAATCGCTCAGAACGGTGCTGCGGTTGCGGAGCAAATTGGCGGACAGATTTTCATCGATACATGGGGATTGATCGCACCGGGCAATCCTGCGCTTGCAGCCGAATACGCGGAGAAAATTGCAAGCGTTTCCCATGATGGAAACGGCAAATACGGCGGCATGTTTATTGCAGCTTGTATTGCGGCGGCTTTCGTCCATAAGGATATTCACGAAATACTGGAAGCGGGGCTTTCTGTCATCCCTGCCGATTGCGCATATGCCCAAATGACAAGAGCGGTCATGGAATATCATGCAGGGCAGCCTGAACAATGGAGGGATGCGTTCCGCTTCGTGGAGTCGCGTTACGGCTACCACCTCTACCCGGGCGAGTGTCATATCATTCCGAATGCCTCTGTCATCATTCTCTCCTTACTTTACGGAGAAGGCGACTTCTCGCGTGCAATCAACATTTGTAATATGTGCGGCTGGGATACGGACTGTAACGTTGCTAATGTAGGTACCATAATGGGCGTAATGAACGGCCTTGATGGGATTGATGCATCGTGGCGTCAGCCGATCAATGATTTCCTGTGCTGCTCCAGTGTGATCGGCACATTGAATATGTTGAATATCCCGTGGTGCGCAACATATATTGCGAGCCTGGGTTACAAAATCGCAGGCAGTGAGGTGCCGGAGCGCTGGGCAGCGATTCTAAGCGGTGAAGCCGCTCAGTTTCATTTTGAGCTGCCGGGATCGACGCATGCATTCCGAACGGATTCGGATGACAACGGCGTGCATGTTACAAGCTTCGTCCAGAACTCGGACGAGCTGGCAGCAAGCGGTTTACGGTCGCTGAAAGTCGTATATGACAGAACGATGGGCGGCTATGGTTATCGAGTCTACCATAAGACCTACTATCGCCCGCATGATTTTAACGACAGTCGGTATGACCCCAGCTTCTCGCCGCTCATCTATCCTGGGCAATCGATCACAGCGAGTCTGATGGTGCCCGACTATATCGGAGCTCCAATCAAGGCTCGGCTTTATGTGAAAGACGGCCATGCCAACGTTCGCCACTATGGTGAGTCTGTCCTCCTGGCGAAAGGGGAATGGACGTCGCTTACGTACGAGCTGCCCTATATGGCGAATGTCTGCTTGGAGGAAGCGGGAATCGAGCTGGTACCGCTTGAAGGCTGGCATGACAATTTGATTGCTTACGTCGATCATATGCATTTCTCCGGTATTCCGAATTACTCGGTTGACTTCAAGCATGAACGGACGGAGCGCTGGCATGGCTTGCATCAGGAAGTTAGCCAATTCACCTATCTGCGCGGCTTGTGGGCGCTGGAGAACGGGGAACTGTCCGGCAGCTACAGCGGCGAACCGGCTGAATGTTATACGGGAGATTTGAAATGGCACAATTACGAATATGAAGCGGTTATTACGCCTCAAGCAGGTGGTCATCATAATATGCAGTTCCGCGTACAAGGCGGTATCCGTTCTTATGCCGTCGGGCTTGCACCGGGGAACCGGTTAAAGCTCTACAAGAATGCGAATGGATATAAGGAGCTCGCGGCTGCAGACTTCGAGTGGGCATATGGCCAAGATTATACGATCAAGGTCGCTGCGCAAGAGAACCGCTTCAGCATTTCCGTCGGCGGACAGCAATTGCTGCAAGTCGAGGATACGGATGGGCCGTATTTGACCGGTCAAGTCGGATTCTCAAATCTGCATGGCAGCCATACTCATTATAAGCAGTTTTCGGTGCGCGGTTTGTAGATTAGAAGATCGCGAATGATGCGATCGATTGAACTCGAAGAGGCCTTCAATTCGCTGTTGGTATCAGCGTGGAAGGCTTCTTTTTGTATGGAATTGCGGTTCCGTGAATAGATGGCTTTCAAGTAGGGAAGACGGCTAGGAGATTTGGCCTTGCTGAGGTATAATGAGGTCTGAACCATGGCTTGGGAGGGAATTTGCAATGCCGGAACTACCTGAGGTTGAAACCGTTCGGCGAACGCTGAACGAATTAATTAGGGGAAAACGGATCGAGCGGGTAACCGTGTCGCTTCCGCGTATTATACAACGACCACATGAGCCTGAGATATTTGCCGCTGCACTTGCGGGTCATACCATCGAATCCGTGGAACGCCGAGGTAAATTTCTGCGCATTCTGCTAGATGGCCTTGTACTGGTATCGCATCTTCGCATGGAAGGCCGTTATGGCGTCTACGAAGCAGATGAACCGGTGGAGCTCCACACCCATGTTCGTTTTCATTTCGAAGATGGTACGGAGCTGCGCTATAAAGATGTACGGCAATTCGGTACGATGCATTTGTTTGCACCGGGCGAGGACTTAGTCCTTCCCCCGCTTAACAAATTAGGCATTGAACCGTTAAACAAAGAATTCACATTGCAAGCCTTCAAAAAGGAAGTCGCTCATCGTTCGACGAAGATCAAGCCGCTTCTGCTGAACCAGGAATATATCGTCGGACTCGGCAATATTTATGTGGACGAGGCGCTCTTTACGGCTGGCATTCACCCCGAGCGGACAGCGGATTCCATTAAACCTGCAGAATGGACGAAGCTTCATGAAGCGATTCGAGCGACACTATCGCGAGCAGTCGATGCAGGCGGATCGTCGATTAAGTCCTATGTTAACGGCCAAGGCGAAATGGGGATGTTCCAGCACGAGCTGCTCATTTATGGCCGCAAGAACGAGCCTTGCCGCAAGTGCGGTGCAAGCATAGATAAGACCGTCGTTGGCGGCCGAGGCACACATATTTGTCTTAAATGCCAGCCATTTCCGAAGAAGCGTGGCAGTAACGCAGCCAAGCCAGCGTCTAAATAAGGAACGACTCTGGGCAGCGTGCATATGATGTACCATTCATGTTTTCTGGGCGAGTGCACAGAACCTGCGCTTTCGTCATCATGGGAGGGACATCAAGTTGCTCATTCATGCTGCATCATTGCTGCTGCTTGCTTTTGCCGTTAGCTTGGATGGATTCGGCGTAGGCGTTACGTACGGACTTCGGCGCATCCGAATTCCGGTGCCGTCGATTGTCATTATTGCCTTTTGCTCCGGGTTGGTCGTCTGGCTGTCCATGCAGATTGGCGCGCTGCTTACCGGTTACATGTCGCCGGATGTGGCCAAATGGATTGGTGCGATCCTGCTGATGCTGATCGGCGTTTGGGCGCTAATCCAGTATTGGAAGCGCAGAACGGAAGGGAACTCGGAGGATGCCGAGGACGCCTCTTCAACCGGTTCCGCCGACAATGGCGCGAATGATGGTACCGGCGCTGTAATGGCTGCAGGCAACATTCGGATGGCGGCATCCACGATCGTGATTCTCGAGTTGAAGCGATTAGGCATTGTCATTCAAATTTTACGGACGCCGCAAATGGCCGACGTCGACCGATCCGGAATTATTTCCGCATCCGAGGCCGTGCTTCTCGGTTTCGCATTATCACTTGACAGCTTCGGAGCGGGACTTGGCGCAGCGATGGTTGGCTTTAATCCACTGCTCACTGCGGTGGTCATTTCAGGCGCGAGCGGGATCTTTCTGCTAGCTGGTATGCGGCTTGGTTTCCGTTTCGCAGCCTGGCGCGGTATGCGTGCATTGTCGGTGCTGCCCGGTATTATGCTGATTGTAATGGGCGTTATGCGTTTAATGTAGGTGTAGGACAGAATTTGAGGTGAACGTAGTGATACTGGGATTAACCGGCGGCATCGCTTGTGGAAAAAGCACCGTCAGCGCCATGCTTGTGTCGCATGGCGCCAAGCTGATCGATGCCGACCAGGTCGCCCGGGAGGTCGTACTCCCCGGCGATCCGGCGCTGGCAGCGATCGTTGCTGAATTCGGACAAGCTGTCTTGAATGATGACGGCACGATGAATCGAGCTGAAGTGGGCAAGGTCGTATTCGGCAATCGCGAACGGTTGACGAAGCTCGAAGGCATTCTGCATCCTGCAATTCGCGAGCGAATGTGGGAGCGAATCAACGCCTATGCGGCGGAAGATCCGAATCAATTGATCGTAGCCGATATTCCTTTATTATATGAAACCGGACAAGCCTCGTTGTATGAGGCCGTGATGGTCGTATATGTACCAAGGGAGATTCAGATCGAGCGGCTGATGCAGCGTAATTCGCTAACCAGGGAACGGGCGGAGGAGCGCATTGCGCTGCAGATGGATATCGAAGAGAAACGGCGTCTCGCGGACATCGTCATTGACAACAGTGGAACGATTGCCGAAACGGCGCAGCAAGTGGAACAGTTTTGGCGTGGGCAGGGATTACAGCTATGACGATGAGAAAATTACGAAGAAGAGTTATTTTAATTATTACGTTAGCTTTTGTCGTACTGCTGTTTGTCCGATCGGAGTGGATGAGCCACTGGATGTATCCTGTCCACTTCCGAGAGGATATCGTCATCAGTGCGGATAATTATAAGCTTGAACCCCATTTGGTGGCCGCCATTATAAGAGTAGAAACCAATTATAAGACTGGGGTTGTATCGCGTAAAGGCGCTATTGGCGTTATGCAGCTGATGCCGGACACAGCAAACTGGATTATTCAGAAGGGCGGCTTTGGGAAAATATCGACCGAAGCGATCTCGAATCGGGCGGATGTGAGCATTGAAATCGGGGCTTGGTATTTGAATGCATTAAATCAGCAGTTCGATGGCAATATGTATACTGTGATCGCTGCATACAATGCGGGGCCAGGCAACGTGAGCCGATGGCTTGCTGACGGAACTTGGGATGGGAAGCTGGAAACCGTGGATCAGGTGCCTTTCGGGGAAACAAGACACTATATACAGCGGGTCATTTATTATTATAATAAGTACAAGACCCTTTATCCGAATTTATTAGTAGCTAAATAAATAACTTTGGCCGGCCGCCCACAGGCAGCCAGCCAAAGCTTGGAGATTACAATCTTCGATTATCGACCTGCAAGAGATTGTTCGGCGATTTGTACCAGTTTGCGGGTAATGCTACCCCCGATGGAACCGGCATCCTTCGTTGTGATGTTACCGTAGTATCCATCTTGTGGAAGGGAGATACCCAGCTCTTGTGCGACCTCGTATTTCATTTGGTCTAATGCAGCACTAGCTTGTGGTACAACCAGTTGATTGCTGCCGCTGTTGTTGGCCATTGTCGTTCACCTCCTTGCGGTTGGTAACTGTATTATGTGCGTTAGTTCATTTTTCATTACAGGTAACGATTGGGAAACGATAAATAGCGTGTTATTTCGTATTCACTATGGATCTAGACGGAGGAGCTTTAGACGATGAAATGTCCGTATTGCGATTATGCTGGGACGAAAGTGCTCGATTCCAGACCCGCTAACGAAAATAAATCGATACGCCGTCGCCGTGAATGTGAGAAATGCACGCGGCGGTTCACGACCTTTGAGATGGTGGAAGAAACGCCCTTGATCGTCATTAAGAAAGACGGCAGCCGGGAAGAGTTCAGCCGCGACAAAATTTTGCGCGGACTTATCCGTGCTTGCGAGAAACGTCCCGTATCCGTAGATCAGCTGGAAATTATCGTGTCCGAAGCCGAGAAGGAGCTTCGCACGACAGCTCAAGCCGAGGTGGAGAGCCGTGAAATCGGCGAGCTTGTCATGTCGCAGCTGTATCCGGTGGACGAAGTGGCTTATGTGCGATTCGCGTCGGTCTATCGCCAATTCAAGGATATCGACATGTTTATGAAGGAATTGAATAGCCTGCTGAACAAGCATCCTTTGAATTAAGGCAGCTTGGACGAGCATCAGAAACCTGCATCCGCGATCGTCGTGATTTGCAGGTTTTTTTATCCCAATTTCGTGGCGTGAATAGGATATGCTGTGAGCGGAGAATGTGTTATTTTCTAAGTAGGCAGGAAGAAGCATCCAGTGAGTACCGGAGGGAGGGGATTGCTTGAACCGTGAATATGGACTTGCAGAGCGGTTTGCTATCGCAGCCGCTGATGTCCCTGCGCGCGGCATGTATGGCTTAAGCCGAAGCTATCTGGAGATATACGTGGTAGGTGCTGCCATCATGGAGCTGATTATGAAGGATCGGCTTTCGGTGGATCCTAAAGGGTACCTGCACGTGATGGATAACGAATCAATTGGTCAGTCGGACAGCTGCTCCATCCGGTTGGAGGAACTGATCCGGAATGCGCGTAAACCTAAGAAATTAAAGGGCTGGATTATTTATTTCTACTCGTACGTCAAATCTCGTCGCGCGATGTTCGGACCGCTGACGGAAGCTTTGTTCGATGAAGAGGCACTCACGATAAAGAAGAAGAAATTCCTTTATATCTTTCCTTATCGGCGTTATTTCACCACCTCCGAGCACAAGGAACGCATCATCCGGCGCCTTCGGGCCGAGCTGCTGGACGATGGTCCGGTTTCCAAGGAAACGGCGGTGCTGGCCATGCTGCTCGAGACCTCGAAACAGCTTAAGCGTTATTTCTCCCGTTACGAACATTCGGAGTTGAAGAGAGCGATAGCGGAGCTGCATGAATCGCAAAGCGAGGAATGGAAGCACGTCCTGATGATGCGCAGAGCGATGGAAGAGATGGAATCTTCTTATGGTTAATTGGCTTCGATTGTGCACCCGCGAGGGTGCTTTTTTATTTGGTCCATAGGGTTAATAGGCAGAAGGAGCGGGGCTGATCGTTTGACAGAAAGGATGAATAAGGGTTACATCTATAATAAGGTGAACATCGAGGAAGGAGGCTGTCATGCGTGGATAAAACGAAAATTCTCATTATCGAAGACGAGACGGCGATTGCCGATCTGCTCGCATATGGATTAACGAGGGAAGGCTTCTTGACCAGAATCGCCCCAAACGGTGCGGAAGGCATTGAGGCGCTGGGTCAATTCAACCCCGACCTGCTTCTGCTGGATTGGATGCTTCCGGATCAGAGCGGCCTTGATATATGTAAACGCGTCACGGCAGAATCCAATATTCCGATCGTGATGATTACGGCAAAATCCGATATTACGGATAAAATTCTGGGCCTGGAATTCGGAGCCGACGATTATATTACGAAACCTTTTGATCTGCGAGAAGTCATCGCGCGCATCCGTACCATTCTTCGCCGCTTCGCGAATGCGAATCGAACGGAAGTCGCAGAGGAGCAGCCGCCGCTTCGGTTCCACGATGTCGTTATTGTAAAGAATGAACGAATCGTCCGAAAGGGTGAAGAGCTCATCGATCTAACGCCGAAGGAATTCGACTTGCTGATTAAGCTGTGCGGCAATCGAGGACGGATTTTCTCGCGCGAGGAGCTCCTGGAATTGGTTTGGGGTTATGAGTATGCGGGAGAAACGAGAACGGTCGACAACCATATTCAGCGGCTGCGGAAGAAGCTGGACGCGAATGAATACATTACGACTGTCTTCGGCATCGGCTATAAATTCGAGAAAGGGACGACGTAGATGTTCCGTTCTATCCGCGCTAAGTTCATTGTCGGTTTCTTTCTTATTTTCTGCATCGCGTTCGTGCTCATTAATCAGACCGTCTCCCAAATCATCCAGACCAGCAATCGCAATATTATTACCGAGGATCTGATTGGACTCAAGAAAAACAGTAACGGCTTTGTGCGTCAGGCTTTCTTAATTAATCATTTTTCGAACAATGATCTCTATTTCGGGCAAATTGCCGAGGAGATCGCTAGTGATTTGCACTACGCAACCTCAAGCGAAGTGAGCGCCTATACTGTTGACGGTGTATTGCTGCATTCGACCAACCCGGCCGCTTTTACAGGTGCAACGACGGATGATCTCAAACAAGCTTTGCGCGGCGCGACGGCCTATACGATTTCGTATGACAAGGGCACCGCATCCGTTGTTTATGCTTATCCCGTTATGATTGACGGCGTAAAGGTAGGCATTCTGCGATATGCCAAATCCTTCAACCTGCTATACGAGCAGAGCGGCCGCATATTGGATGCGATCTTCTACTTTGCGCTCGCCATCTTCGCCGCTGCGTTCTTATTCTCATACTTGCTGTCGAGGCATATCACGATCCCGTTGGTCAAGATGGCCAAAGCCTCTGAAGAAGTGAAAAACGGGAACTTGGCTATCCGGCTGGCGATCAAGCGCAGAGACGAAATCGGGTTGCTTGCCGGCAATTTCAATGCGATGATAGGACGAATCAGCAGCCAAATCGAGCGAATCGGACGAGACCGCGATCGACTTGAATCGCTTAATTCGGAGCGGAAGCAGTTCTTCGATAAGGTGACCCATGAGCTGAAAACGCCGCTTACTTCCATCTTGGGCTATGCGGAATTGATTCGGGAAAATGGTGAAAGCGATAAAGCTTTCTTTCACAAAGGGATGAATCACATTGTCGAGGAGAGTCAGCGGCTGCATAGTATGGTGCTTTCGCTGCTGGAGGCTTCGCAAGACAGAGAGGGCTGGCAGGATCGGGTACGCGTAGATTTCAGCTTAATACTGCGCGATGTCTGCGAAGCGATGGCCTTTAAGGCGCAGCGATACAAGAAAACGATTGCCTTAGAAGCCGGGGAAGGCCTTTATGTGCTGGCTCAGCCGGACAAGCTGCGCCGGTTGATCATTAACTTGCTCGACAATGCGATCAAATACAGCTTCGCGCATTCGGAGATTCGCATTAACGCCGTAATGGACGATACTGGGATCATACGTCTGGCTATCGTGAATCAAGGGGAGCCGATTGCCGCGGAACAACTGGCGCGCATCTTCGAGCCGTTCTTCCTTGCGGATGGGGACGGCAAACAGAAGGAAGCCGGCAGCGTTGGGCTAGGTCTCAGCATTGCTCAATCTATTGTCCACGAGATCGGCGGAAACATTGACATGATCAGCAAAAATGGAGAAACGGCCGTTTATGTAGCGTTACCGTATCTGAGAGAGGAGGGCGCACCGGAATGAACATACGGATGAATGCGATCTTCCTTGCGTTCTTCTTGCTGGCTGCGCTTCTGACAGGCTGCGTGGGCGGTCTCAAATCGGAAACGATTACGATTCCGGATTCGGCGGAAGAGGATGCCGGCTTACCTGAAAGCCAGCCGTTTGCGGTGAAGACGATCTACCGACTCCCGTTATCCGGAGAGAAAGGGATCTACGGATGGAGCGGTCCTCAAACCCTTGATCATGTCACCACAATTGGGCTGGCGCATGAACGTTTTGCCCCACCTTACTCCGAATCGAACAAGCTGCCCGTGCTTACGGACGCATCGATACAGGCTGATGAAATATCTCCTGATGGCGGCTATGTTTCCGGGTATTCATCGACGAGGGAGGGCTTGTCCCTATGGATCATCTCATTAGCTGATTATCGGAAGAAGCTGGTTCAGACCGTGCAGTTCTCACGGCTGGGCACAGGACGGCTGATGTGGTCGGGGACTGACAACTATGTCTCCTATGTTGGCACGGATGAAAGCGGCGATTATATCGGTGTCTATGATACGAAGCTTGGCACGCAGAAGCGTTATACGATTCCGGAGTGGAATCGTTCTTACAGCATCCAATCGGTCAAGATGTCTGACGACGGTCGGAACGTCTGCATCATGAAGGATGAAAACGGGTCTTCCGGGCTCTTAATCGGTTCTTGGCAAGGCGATCACTTTGAACGGAGCTATGAGCACAGGATCAGTCACGATACGCGGCCGGCTTGGCTGGGTAACAATCAAGTGGCATTCGTCGGAACGGACGATACGCTGTTTGTGTATGATTTGCGCAATGCTGAAATCAATGTGCTGCATGACCGTGTCGGGAGCTTCGCCCTGTCGAACGACCGCAAATGGATCGCATTCACGACAGATCAGGTCGCTATCAAAGCAGCGAAGCTGCAAGGCAATAACGTCCTGCAGGAACAGACGATCTATCGCGGTCTTGTGCCGACGGATATGGGGTGGAGTCCGGATGGCAGCCGACTGCTCGTAACGGGGCGCAAGCCGTATGAAACATCGTCTTCGCAAGCAGCGCCTGCAGTCGAACCGCAAGACAGCGGTCCTTTAATTATACAGTTCCAGTGAAGCGCGAAATAACGAAGCATCTTGTCGAAGGTACGCATCCGTGAGGGGTGTAGGTGCCTGAGACAAGATGCTTTTTGGCGTTGGACATCCATCCTCGTGACAACTTGTTTACAAGTTGAGGAAGTGTTGGTGACATCGATGGCTTAAAGTATAGAAGTCGTCGAACGAGCAGTTACATTGGTCTTGCTATACGAAAGGGGAACTTTGCAATGAAAAAAGGAATCCACGCGCTCACCGGTCTGCTGCTTCTCTTCAATTTGACTGCGTGCAGCGGCACGAACAATGGTTTGAAATCGGCTGGCACCGACGTAGGGAATGCTTCTGCATCGAATCAATCCCAGCCTCTCACTGACGATAAGCCTAGTGGCACCGTTCAAGATCCGGGGAACGCTGGTGACGGAGAACCGGAGAATGGCATTGGAGCCGATATCGGCAAGAAAACAATCGTATTCTCGACCTTCTTCCCTGACGAACGATTCAAGGCAGCCAAGAAGAAATACGAAGCCCTGCATCCGAATATCACGATTAAATTGCAGGACGTCGAAGTGGATGACTCTCATCTGGAGGCTGCAATGGAGAAATATGTGACCACGACGAATACGGAGCTGCTGGCGGGTAAAGGGGCCGATTTGATCCAAATGGATCTACTGCCCATCGATAATTATGCCAGCCACCATTTGCTCGCTGATCTAGTCCCGATCATGGAAGCGGATAAGTCGTTCAAGAAGACGGATTTCTTCAGCAACGTGTTCGATAATGTACGCATTGGCGAAGGTCTTTACAGCATGCCGCTAGCTTTCTTCCTCAAAGGTTTTGCCGGCGATGACAACGCGATCGCTCAAACAGGCGTTACGTTTGATGACAAATCGTGGTCTTGGAACGACTTTATTGGGACCGCGAAGCAAATGACCTCCAAGGGCGGCTATTCAACGGCATTGGTTTATGGAGGTCCGGAATATATGCTTGCCAATATGGTCAATGACAATTATTCCTTGTTTGTCGATACGGCTGATAAGAAGGCCTCGTTCGATTCCTCGACTTTCACGGGGCTGATGAAACAGGTCAAAGGTATGTTCGATGATGGATTAATCAATTCCGATGGCCGCGGTGCTTCCTACTTCCAGGACATCCAAATCAACTCGCCGTGGGATTATCTGGTTTCGCTGCGCGAGGTCGGGGAGAATTCGAGCTTGTATGCTAAACCGCACGCACAGGACGCGAAGGTCGGCGGCTATTTTCAAACCTATCGTAATGTTGCGATTAACGCCGGTTCAGCTGTAAAGAAGGAAACGTGGGATTTCATGAAATTTATGATGTCCGATGCGGTGCCAACGCCGCCTACATCAGCGGGATTCCCGATCAATAAGAAGATGTTTGCGAAGCAGATCGAGCAATTGAACAAGGAAGGCACCGTGCAGGCCTATAAGGAAGGCCCGCTACATGGATTAACCTTCAAGGTGGATCAAACGAAGCTGGCTAAGCTCGAGGCTTACGTGAACGGAGCTGTCCATCCGGTCGAACGCGACTCCGCCAAGGTGGGCGGCGAGGTAGGCAAGGTCATTATTGAATCCGCGACAGCGTATTTCAGCGGACAGAAATCCGCCGAGAATGTCGCCAAGCTCATTCAGAACAAAGTGACCACCTATTTGAATGAATAGGCAGCTAAGGAAGAGAATCCGATACGGAGACGGCTGGAGAGCGATGTTATTCTTGGCTCCGAGCCTGGCCGGCTTCGCGGTATTTTATGTCATTCCCTTCGTGATCGGGGTTTGCGAATCATTCATGGATCAAGCGCTTGGCGGCGATTTCGTTGGCTTGGCAAACTACAAGGAGCTGCTGGCCAGCGGCTCCTTCCGAAAGGCCGTGTCCAACACACTCCTCTTTACCGGAATCGGTGTCCCGCTCTTAATTGTGGTTTCTTTGGCGCTGGCACTGGTGCTGAACCGGCAGTTCCGGCTTCGCAGCTGGCTCCAGACCGCCTTTGTCCTGCCGCTGGTTGTTCCGGTTGCTTCGGTTGTGTTGGTCTGTCAAATTTTCTTGGATTGGAATGGAACGCTGAATGCTTGGCTGCATGCCCTCCACTACGAGCGGATCGATTGGATGCAGTCCAAATGGTCGATGAGTGTGCTTGTGATGATGTACATGTGGAAAAACATCGGCTACGATATGATTTTGTTTCTGGCGGGTCTTCAATCGATCCCCAAGGATTACTACGAGACGGCGCGGATCGAAGGTGCGGGGCGGCTCAGGCAGCTGTTCCATATTACGCTCGTTTACTTGACGCCGACTATGGTCTTCGTTGTGCTGATTTCGATTATTAATTCCTTCAAAATATTCCGCGAAACCTATTTGCTCGCAGGGAATTATCCGTTTGATCGCATCTACATGCTGCAGCACTATATGAATAACATGTTCTTCGAGCTGGATATCCAGAAGCTAACGGCTGCTGCGACGCTGATGGTAGGCTGTATTGTTGTGCTGGTCACGGGACTGCTGCAAGCAGAGCGTCGTTTCCGAACGTTTATGGAATGAAGCGGGAGGTAGGCATGAAGACATTAACGAGAATCCCCCAAGCATTGCTAAGTTTGCTGCTTGCAGCCGCAGCCATCGTAATGCTGGTTCCAATTGGGCTGACGTTTACGAATTCGCTGATGACGGAGCAGGAAATGAGGTCGAATTATCATCTCATTGGTCAAATGACGGATACGGCACTTGGGGGACAGCAACAATTCGTCAATCTAAAGCTGATTCCGGATTGGCTGTCATGGACTCAGTATGCGCAGGTGCTCATTCTGGCGCCAAAGTTTCTCCGTATGTTCTGGAATTCCGCGGCGCTTGTCGTGCCGATCATCGTGGGTCAGACGGCGGTAGCGACGCTTGCGGCTTATGCCTTCGCCAAGCTACGGTTCCCCGGACGCGAGAAACTGTTCATGATCTATATCATGACAATGCTTATGCCCTTCCAGGTCACGCTTGTGCCGAATTATTTGGTAGTGAATAAGCTTGGGCTGATGAATAGCGACCCAGCCATCATTCTGCCTGGCATCTTCGGCGCATTCGGGGTTTTCATGATGCGTCAATTCATGGCGCATATTCCGGGCGCTTACGTGGAAGCGGCCAAAATGGATGGTGCCGGCCATTGGGTGATTTTCACACGTATCATTCTGCCGCTCGTTCAACCCGGATTGGCTGCGCTGACCGTACTGCTGTTCGTCGATAATTGGAATATGATCGAGCAGCCGCTGATCTTCCTTCAGGATACCGTGAAACAGCCGTTGTCATTGTATCTCGCCCAAATTGACCAAGAGGCGAGAGGGATCGGCTTCGCCGCTTCCGCCTTGTATATGACGCCGATGATCCTGCTTTTTCTTTATGCGGAGTCTTATTTTATTGAAGGCATTCAATTGTCGGGCATTAAAGGTTAGTTCAGGAGTGAGCTTATGGAAGATGAGAAATTGCGTTCTCGAAAACGCGGCATTCGCCTGGTTGCAGGTTTGTTTCTAGTGGTATTAGTCGGTTTAACGCTGGCCGGCAATACGCTCCAAGCGCTGTCGTTAACCAAGGTCTATACCATAGAAGCAAGCAAAGGACAGCTGTCGCATAGCTATGAAGGGACAGCGACGGTAGTCCCTTACGACGAAAGAGGGATCGCGAACCCGGCTGGCTGGACGGTCACCCGTGTACATGTGAAGAAGGATCAGGCCGTACACAAGGGGCAAACGCTTGTCGAATACGACGATACGGAAGCGAAACAGCAAATAGCCGCAGGGCAATCCGTGCTGAAGAAGCTGGAGATGTCGATCGAAGGCCTTCAGCACAATTTCATCCAGGCCAGCAGTTCCGAGGATCCCTCGGCCAAGCTCGCAGCCAAGCTTGCGATTGAAACGGCCAAGCTTGATATCGCCGATCAGAAGCTCGCAATAGAGCAGCTTCAAGCTTCCGCCGCGGCGAACAGCCGGATTACGGCGCCGTTCGATGGAATCGTCACAGACATTCACGCCGAGGTAGGCTTGAAGGGCGATGGGGCACCGGATATTCGGATCTCGAATGCGGCGAAAGGGTATCGATTCGAATTGCCTGTTCCGTCTGATGTTGGCGAGTTGCTGCAAGTGGGGGAGAAGCTGGATGTATTGAAGCTCGGCAAGGAGAGCGCGGTGCTGACAGGGAATGTTGCCGAAATCAAAGGAACGGTTCAATCCGAGGGGGACGAAAGCGGGGGGATGCCAACGAATTCGATTGTCTTTTCCGTTCAGGAGAAGTCGCTTCGCGGCGGAGAACGAGTTCAGGTGGTGATTACGAAAGATAATCCGAACAGTGAAATGCTCGTTCCTAAAGCAGCCGTTCATGAAGACAGCGGCGGCGTGTATATCTACACCTTCGAGGAGAAGCAAGGTCCGCTCGGCAATGCTTATTACGTGGCGCGCATTCCAATCGAAGTGATGGATGAGAACGATACGACGGCCGCTATTCGAGGCGGGATATTCGAGCAGCAGTCGATCATTCTGGACAGCGATCATCTCATTATGGAGGGTGAACGAGTTAGACTTTAACACAAAGGAGTGTTGCTGCCAGCCGGAATGGCAGTCAGGTGTGATCGGGCGTGCAATAGGGGGAAAAATGTTTGAATAGGGTTTGTTTTGGTTTGAACTTGCCCGAATCCGGTTCACACCCTGTATTCGGCGTGATATAGTGGGGTGAGATTTGCGAATGGATGATGGAAGTAGCTAATTCGCATTCAGCTCATCATGAAAGAGGTTGATCCAGGATGAAGATTACGCGCTGCGCGGCAAACCCAATCGTCACGCCCGGTCTGTATGACTGGCGCAAAGCGACGGTATTTAACCCGGCCGTTATTATCGAAGGCGATAAATTTTATATGATTGAACGGACGGCGGGCAGTCTGGATCCGTTCCAATGCTTCTTGGGGTTACTCGAAAGTGACGACGGCATCAACTTCCGCCATGTGCAAGATACGCCGGTTATTCACCCGGAGCAGTTCGGCTTCCCTTATGGCAGCATTCAAGATCCACGGGTCGTGAAGTTTGATGACACGTTCTATATGAACTATGCGCTGCGTCCTTGCTCGATGAGCTACTATCCGACCGGCGTCGGACTTCCGAACAACTCCAAGCCGGAGTATCCGAATGGCTGGGGCAAGCCGGAGGATTGGCTGACGCGTTCGTCCATTGCAACCTCCAAGGACCTGATCAACTGGGAGTTCCTATGCGATACAACGCCGCTCGATATCAATGATCGCGATAATATTTTGTTCCCTGAGAAAATCGGCGGTAAATACGCGCTCCTTCGCCGCCCGGAAGAGTACATTGGCGAAGAATACGGCACAGAGAAGCCGGCGATGTGGATTTCCTATTCCGAGGATATGATGCATTGGGAAGAGCCGATCTTAATTGCGAAAGCAGAGCAGGAATGGGAGTTTAAGAAGATCGGAGGCTCCACGCCGCCGATTAAGACCGATAAAGGCTGGTTGACGCTCTATCATGGCGTAGGTCCGGATCATATCTATCGTGTCGGCGCGATGCTGCTTGATCTGGAGCATCCGGAGAAAGTGGTCGCCCGTGCGCCGGGCTTTATTATGGAGCCGGAAGAGTATTACGAGAAATTCGGCCTATTTATTCCAAACGTTGTATTTCCAACGGCAAATGTTGTGAAGGATGGCCTGCTTTATATATACTATGGCTGCACGGACACGGCTATTGGTTTGGCAACGGTTCCGCTTGATGAGCTGGTTGAGTATATCATTGCGGAGAGCAATAAGTGAAGTAATAATGAGGAGTTTTGGGTAACCGGAGCTCGGATTGTTAGATTGAAAACAGGGCGGAACAAACGCAGGTTTGCTCCGTTCTGATTTAAGCATTGAAAATGCGTTGACAGCGCATTCAAGCTCGTGTTAAGATAACGTTTGTCACTGATTTATTACGGGGCCTTAGCTCAGCTGGGAGAGCGCATCGCTGGCAGCGATGAGGTCAGGGGTTCGATCCCCCTAGGCTCCATACAAGATTGAACAGCCATCCTTCGGGATGGCTGTTTTTCGTATGGGCAGCACAACGGCGACGGGGGAGCACCAATTGGACCGTTTGGGGCAGTCCTCGCGGTTGGAATGCAGCGGAGGAGCACAGCGCCGGCGGAATCTATCGCTAAGCTGGTAGCCCCAATCGGGGGGCGAACCGCTTGGGTGCAGTCCGCGCGGTCGGAATGCAGTGGAGAAGCACAGCGCCGGCGAAATCTACCGCTAAGCTGGGCAGCCTCAATTGGGGCGAAGCGCTTAAGGGTACAGCCCGCGCGGTCGGAACGAAGTGGAGGAGCACAGCGACGTCGGAATCTACCGCTAACTAAGGTAGTCTGCGTCGTATAGGCTTCTGATTCGGACAATAGTGACCGTTAGCGACGATTTTTTGGTATTCTAGCTTGCTAATGGTCATTAATGTCCATTAGCAAGGGAATTGTCAGAGAAAATCGTGAAGTATTCGTTCTAATGGTCATCGGTGTCCGTAAATACCGCGAAAGTACCTTGTTTTTGTTCTAACGGTCAAAATCGACCGCTTGGTAGGTTCGATAACGCTGTTGTCCATTCTGAACAGTGAATACGTTCATTGCTACGAGCTTGTCTAATATACGTCTCGTCTGTCTAGTGGATCGATTCAGGTGCAACGAAAGTTCATCTGAGCGAAACGGCCGAATGACTCCGCGCGCAAACCGCAAAGTCTCTGCTTCAATCCAACTGAGCGAATGATGGGTTGGACTAGACACAAACTTACCGACAAAAGACAAAGCCATCTGCTTGATAACCTCCGGTTCTTCCTCGATCGATAAGTACGCTACAGGCAGGAACAGCCAATCTCCCAATACGAGGTATGCTTGTTTCTTGCATAAATCCCTGAATCGCCATGATTCGATATCTCTGGCATGAGACCGGTAACCATGGATTTCGATACAGCCTTTGGCCCCGCCGGGCATATAGGCAAGATCCAGATAACGATATCGGTTGCCATAATCCCGAACTTCCCATTCCGCATACAAATGATTAAAGTTCCCTACGGCCGGATACCATATCGTTCTCAAAAACTCTTTCGTGCCGTGCCCAATCTCCTGTTGTAGGATTTCGCGTCTTCTCGGATTTTTCTCCACCGCGAGTTGATCGTGCAGCCATTGGTTCATCTTTGTCTCAAAAGCACTCATCGGCATCCCCTTCTTTCGATCCGGAAAATGAAAATGCCGCCTTGATCCGGAATCCCAAGAGATCCTGATCAAAGCGGCATGTGCTTCACGCCAATACATAATTTTCCACAAGTATATTTCATGGGCTCAGCTTTGGCAATCATTTTCTGGGCGTTGATTAGTTTTAGATTTCGTTGCCATGATGCGTGTTCAACGCAAGCGCTCTTGTTCTACACTGAACGTGTAAATCGAATCTTGCAAGTTAGATTTCTACTACGAGCCTAGATTCAATCCGGTTTTGCTTATGTCCGATGATTAGGAAAGATGCGTATGCCCCATGATAAATGCAAGAGGCTTGACAGCATGAGGGCAGCTGCCGTCAATCTTGATAGCCGTGCTGTTCGTCGCTGCTTGAATCCGCATTAGAGCCTGACCGTACGTAATTCCTTTAACTTGCTTGCGAAGCAAGCATAGCGTGCCGGGGATGGCCTCTTAAAGGCGTCTCCGGTATTTTCTCTTTTTTCCCCGGTAATTCCGCTGGTTCAACGGAATCCGGGCAACCACTTTCGAAACAGGGTGTCCCAATGGCGCGTTTATTTTCCATTCGCAATTATTTGCCGTTCACGTACAAAATGATGATTTCCTACCTCTTGCTCGTGCTCGTCACGGACTTCGCGATCGGCTACGTATCGTACGGGATGCTCGTCAAGTCGCGTACGGAGGTGGCCGAGACCGGGATCCGGGCGGCACTCGAGCAGACCAGGAATAACGTCGATTACCGGATGACCGAAATTCGGCGCATTTCCGATCAATTATTCGGCAATTTGGCGTTTCAGCGAGCTTTGCAGCGTCAGGGAGACCGGCTAAGCATGTATTACACGATGATCGACGATATTTTTCCGGAGCTGCAAGCGCCGCTTAATCTGTTCGGAAGTCCCATCCGCCTGACGCTGTACGCCGTTAACCCCCTAATCGGGGAAGCGGGCAGATCGAATGCCGCAAGTCCGATCACGAAAAGCGAATTCTTGGTGCAATCGTATGACGTCCTGAAGAATCGCCAGTGGTTTCAGCAGCTGCAGGCTTCCGCTACGGATAAGAACATCTGGATACAAGCCGATTCGGACAAAGAGCTGGGCAACCTATCGATTTTTCGCAAGCTTGTCTCATTCGGGGATTATCGAACTGCGATCGGCTATATCCGAATTACCGTCAACATTGACAGCCTGATCGGCAATCTGACCAAATATCCGAAAGAGCAGGGCATGGGCATCCGCGTCATTGACCGCGCCACCGGCAAGGCGATGTACGAACGCGATTCCGCGTTGCCCCAAGCGGCCGGAAAGGCCTACTTGAACTTGCGCGAGGAGGCGGCGGAGACGCCGTTCTCCATCGAGGTGCAAGTGCCTCGCGAGTACTTGAGCAAGGATGCGAAGAAGCTTCAGCGGACGCTCGGTTTGATCTGCGCAGCAAGCTTCGCCGTCATGGCGGGCATCGGATTCGCCGTGGCGGCCTTGTCGGGTCGAGGGATGAAGCGAATCGTCTCGCTCATCCGCGCTTTTCAGGACGGCAAGCTGGATCGCAGGCTCGAAGCGAACGGCAATGACGAATTCGGGCTGATCGCCCATTCGTTCAACAGCATGGCGGCCAGCATCCAGACGTTGATTCAAGATGTGTACTTGCAAGGCATTCATAGGAAGCAGGCGGAACTTGAAGCGCTGCAAGCCCAAATAAATCCGCATTTTCTGTACAATACGCTGTCGACGATCAGCAGCCTGAATAATCTCGGCAAGAAGAAGGAAGTCACCGAAACCGTGAAGCTGCTGTCGAGATTTTACCGGTTAACGCTCAATAACGGCCAAGTGATCATTCCGCTCGAAAATGAACTGGAGCAAGTGTCGGCTTACCTCGATATTCAGAGAGTCAAATATGCCGACGCCTTTCAGGTATACGTGGACATGGATCCTGCGGTTAAAGATGTGAAAATCATTAAACTGCTCATGCAGCCGTTCGTCGAGAACATATTCAAACATGCTTGGTTTGGAGAGACGATCGCGATACGTCTGACGGCCAAGAGGGTCGGGAATGATTTGGAACTGAAAATTATCGACACCGGCATCGGCATGCGTCCGGATAAAGTCGACCGGTTGCTTTGCGGCGCCGCGGAGTCGAACACTTATGGGCTGAAGAACGTGGAGGAACGGATCAAGCTTCGGTACGGTCCCGAATACGGCGTGCAAATTGCCAGCGTGTACGACCGTCCGGCTGCTGCTTCCCATTCAGACGGAAGGATCCGATCTGCGTGAAGATACGAGTTATCCCGGCAATCAAAGCTAAAGGAGACATCAGGGGGGCCGGGAGAATATCGGAAAAAGAATAAAAATGAAGTTCATCGTTGAATTCTTTTAGTTATAGTTGCCCCGCTTACTTATGTCGAATCCTGTCTCTTTCTTATAATGAGTCCAGTAGATAAGAAAGGAGTAGAGGCATGATGACAGAGAAACGGCATACCTTCTGGCGCGACGTCGTGAAGTATCGAACGATGTTGATCATGATCTCGCCGGCCGTGTTGTTGGTCTTGCTATTTTCATACGTTCCGATGGCCGGGATTGTGATCGCATTCAAGCAGTTCAAATACACGGGCGGCGTGTTCGGAAGCCCTTGGGTGGGGCTCGACAATTTTAAATTCTTCTTCCAATCCGGCGATGCTTGGCGCGTCACGCGGAATACGGCGTTATACAACATCGGTTTCTTGGTGCTTGGGAACCTGCTGCAGATCGCGGCAGCCGTCCTGCTGTTCGAAGTCGGGGGCAAATGGTTCCGCAAAATCATTCAATCGGCGCTGTTCCTTCCGTATTTCATTTCGTGGGTCGTAGTCGGCTCGATCGCATACAATTTCTTCAGTTATGATGTCGGTGCAATCAACAACGTACTGGCTTCGCTTGGAATGGAACGCATCGACATCTACAATACGCCGGCTTATTGGCCCTATATCCTCGTATTCTTCCATACGTGGAAGCTGCTCGGCTACGGCACAGTGATGTACTTGGCCGCCATTACGAGCATCGATACGGAGATGTACGAAGCGGCAGAGATGGACGGCGCGAACGTCTTCCAGCGCATTATGAAAGTAACCGTCCCGAATTTGACCCCGACCTTCATCATCCTCGCGCTGCTGGCGGTGGGCAATATTTTCCGCGGGGACTTCGGCTCGCGGTTGAGCCGCAGACGGAAGCGTTCAGCGCGGACAATACGATAGACGGGTATACGCGTCCTTACGGCGGCCCGCATCTTTGGCTGTCAAAGCCGATGGAGCACGAGGAGTGGGTGGAACTATCTTGGCTGTCGTCGGTCGAAGCAGGCGTCATCCATGTCACGTTCAACGATGACGTGAGCGAGGATCTGATCAATCTGCACCATTACGAGACACCGTTTAAAGTCATGCCCGAGTTGGTGCGCGATTACTTCGCTAGCCGCAGGGCTCGGACTTCCCACAAGTGACGGATCGAAAAGGGGCCATACATTAAAAAAAAGAAGCCCTGCAGCCTAACAGGCTGCAGGGCTTCTTCTATAGGAGCATTCTTGTCTATCGGGATCAATCAGCCTTTAACGCCGCCGGCGGTTAAACCTTCAATAATTTGCTTCTGAAGGACGGCGTAAATAATCATGACCGGCACGATGCTGTATACGATTCCCGCCGACATTTGAGCGTAATTCGTGTTATAGATATCGCGGAAACCGACCATCCCGACCGGCAGCGTTCGCAATTCATCGGTGGAGATGAAGAAGTTCGCCATTAGAAACTCGTTCCAGTTTCCGATGAAGTTGATGATAAAGACGGTTACCAACGCCGGAACTGTGATCGGCATAATGATTTTAGCGAAAATTCCTTTCGCACTCAATCCATCCACGACAGAGGCTTCTTCGATTTCACTCGGGATCGATTTCATAAACGCCGACAAGATGATAACCGTAAATGGGATCGCCCCGGCGGTGTAGGGGAGAATGAGTGCCATGTGGGTACCCAACACAGGTTGACCGAAGATCACCAACTTATTCAATAAGATGAAAATTGGCAGAAGTAACGCGCCGCTCGGAATGAGCAGGCCGATCAGTATGAATTGGTATAATCCTTTGCTCATTTTCTTATATCGCATCCGTGTAATCGCAAAAGCTCCCATAGAGGAGAAGATAATCGTCGCGATGGAACACAGCGTGGCGATATACAAACTATTAAGGAAGTAAACGCTGATTTTCGCATTCACCCAGGCTTCATAGTAATTTTCAAAATGAAACGAGGAAGGGAAGCCGAACGGATTGCTTGCAATCGCTTGATTATCCGACTTTATGGACGAGAAGAGAACGAATAGAAACGGATAAAGGGTCACGACTAAATAACCTAATAAAATAATATGCGGGATACTTTTCTTCACTGATCTTAGTGTTATCGTCATTAGTATTCGACCCTTTCGACTCTTCTGGCAACTAAAAATTGGTACAATGCTGTAAGAATGAGAGAGAAAATGAAAATCAACACCCCGATGGAGTTGCCATATCCGTATTTCGCGTTCGTGATTCCGTATTTTATGAGATAGGTTGCCATGACATCCGTTACTCCGCCCGGGCCGCCATCGGTCATTACAATGATAATATCGGCCGCTTTCATCGCACCCGAGATGGAAAGCATAATCACAACGGAAATGATAGGCATAATAAGCGGCACCGTAATTCGGGTTGCGCGGGTCCAAGCGCTGGCTCCGTCGACAATTGCAGCTTCATCTATTTCTCTTGGAATGGACAATATTGCAGCAAGGACCATCACGACGTAGAATCCCGTCCACTGCCACGCGTTGGTTATCAAGATCGAAAACATAGCCCAACTGGTGTCGGATAACCACATGACAGGCTGTAATCCGATTTTAGTCAAAATTTGATTGAACAAGCCGATGTCCGGTTCGTAGATGAAACTCCACAAGATTCCGATTACCGCAGTGGACATGACGGAAGGGACGAATACGGCCGTTTTATATAAACCCTTGAGTTTCTTTACATTACTGATTAACAGCGAGAAGAAGATAATGAGAGGCACCTGCACGAAAACCGAGAACAGAATGAATTTCCCGTTATTGAGAACGGAGTCCCAGAATAAAACGTCCCCAAACGCATGCTTAAAGTTTGTCAGTCCATTAAATTTGGCTTCGGTAAGACCGTTCCATTTCATGAAGCCCGTAGTGAAAGCAGAAATCATCGGATAAATGAAGAATAAGAGATAGAGTAGAAGGAGAGGCAGTAAAAACAGGACATAGGTCCAAGGGTTTCTTAATGTTTTATTCATCGTTTCCTCCGCGATAATCAGACATTGGCTGCATGAATCGTTCTTATGAAAAAAGTACCACCCACTCTGAGGCGGGTGGTACTTTCCTTGCTTATATCATTTAGAAATCGTCGTTGTTTGCTGCATTCTGAGCTTTTTGCACGGCGTCCAGCATGGCTTTAGGCGTAATTTTGAGTCCGATTAGTTTTTGAATGCCTTCGCTGAGCGCCGTATTGACATCAGGCTGAACCAAGGAATCGAATGCCGGGAAAGCGCCGCTTGCTTTGTTGCCTACTTCGATAATTTCTTTTACGAGGTTGGAGGCTTTGGCTTTAGCCAATTTCGTGCTGTTTACTTTCATGGAAGGCAGGACGCCGTCTGCTTCAAGCCCGCGAATTTGCATTTCATCGTTGTACATGTTCTTGATAAACGATTTAACAAACGCTAATTGCTTTTTGTCGTTTTTAACTTTGGCGGAGAAACCGTAACCGTTGGAGAAACCACCGTTAACGGCTGTTTGGCTGCCTTTTCCACCGGCTACCGACGGCAATGGGAAGTAGCCCACTTTGTTAGTCAAATCTCCGGCTTGTTTAGGATCCGCGAATACGCTGGAAGCCCACGAACCGTCATACATCATAATAGCCTCGCCACGAATGAGTTGGTTGCGTTGTTCGGCATAATCCAAACCGAGTTCGCCTTGTTTAAAGTAGCCTTTTTTCACCCAATCTTGGTACTTCGTAAAGGCTGCTACCATTGGAGCGCTGTTCCATTTCGTTTTACCGGTTGTGAAGCCATTCGTAATATCCGGACCTGCATAACGGGCCCACAGGGTGTTGGCTGTCATTAACGGTACCCATGCGGCTTTGGATGCTTGCGCGAAAGGCGTTTTGCCGTCTTTTTTAATCGTTGCAGCCAATGTCTCAAGTTCTGCCAATGTTTTAGGAGTTTTCAGACCTTTGGCTTTAAAGTACTCTTTATTGTAGAAATAACCTTCTTGGTAGCCGCCGATTGGCAGACCGTATATTTTGCCGTTCACTTTAAATTCATCCAAGGAAATAAACTTATTAGACAAGCCGAGCTCTTTCAGAATCGGTGTTAGATCCAGCAGTCTGTTTGCTTCAACGTAAAGCTGCGTATCAGCTCCGCCGAACAGATCGAAGATTGCAGGCGCTTTGTTAACGACCATTTCAGAACGTAATTTCTCTTTGCGGTTGACGTCCGAATCTACGCCGTCCAGTTTGTATTTTACTCCGGGAACTTCTTTTGAAACCCTGTTCAAGACATCTTTAAGGATATTGAAACGTTGTTGTTTCGCCTCGCCCAATTGCGTATGTCTGATCACGATGGTGTCGGATTTTGTTGCCGCACCAGCTGAACTTAAGACAGTTGTCGACGCAAGTACTACGCTAAGCGCTGGGACCAGAAGTCTCTTTTTCATTGTAAATGAACCTCCCAATATGGTTTATGTATCTATTTCAGAATAAGATTATTAGTAAATTTAGGATAGGGCTATATTTCTATTATTAAAGGATAATTTTGTATAATGACGGGTGACAAGGGAACATGGGATCATATCGCTAGGGAGAATGGCCTAGTTAGTTCGAGGCGGAATCGCACGTAGTTTTGAGAGGTCGTTTTTGATAAGATGCTATAATCAGACTTGCTGTAGTTGTGGGACATAATGGAGATAAGACGGTGAGATGATGTTGGCTGTGAAATGGAGTTTGTCTTCGAAGAAGCAAGTTGTGTTTATCATGATGATTTTTGTTATCCCGCTTGTACTGCTGCTAATCATTTACAATATTTATGTAGTCAACGTATTAAATAACAAAATTGAACAAACGAATCGGAATTCCATTATGCTGTATCAGAACGCGTTCGAAAAAAATCTAAGCAATGCGGATACCTATATGTCGAATTTAGTATCGAGCGACACCAGTTTTATGAAATTAATGTTTAAACAGGATCCGATAGATTTGCAATTTTATGCGCAAGACATGATGAAGAAATACCAGGGCTATTTTCAGACGAATGAAATTATCGGGGGCATGTTCGTTTATTCCAAGCCGAATAACCTCTTTTATAAAACGTATCGTCATAACTATTCCCATGACGTACGAGAGGGTACCGAAAGTTTTTTGAAAGCCGTCCTTCAAACGAAAGAAAACTATCGGTCGCGGGGGTGGTTCCCGCAAGAAATCAACGGCAGCTATTATTTGTTCCGTATATTAGGATCCCGGGATACATTTACGGTTTGTATGATCGATTTCAATGACATGATCATGCCGCAGCATTTCAGTCAAAAGCAAGGAGGCAGTTTCTTCGCCTTCGCCACACAAGAGGGTGTGCCGCTGACTTCCATCGCTACGATTCAGGACAAGGGAATAGCAATTCGAAAGCATAATGAAACCCATTATATTTCCGGCAGTCCCCAAAAGTATTTTATTGTGCAGAACTACTCGGCTTCTGCCAAATTAAATTATATTTATATCATGCCGTATCGAGGTTTCCTGTTCAATCTGGACACGGTCCAAATCGCTTTCTTGGTCGGCTCCGTGTTCATCTTATTGCTGATGTTTATTTCGTTCCTGTTATTGGAGCGTTCTTACTTTAAACCGCTGAAGAGAATGATGGCCACGATGAAACAAATCAAGAACGGGCATGTGAATGCGACCATGAGTACAAGCTCCGGCGTCAACGAATTTAGGCAAATGAGCAGTACCTTCAATGAAATGATGACGGAAATCAAAGATTTGAAAATCGAAAGCTATGAGAAAGAGATGAAGAAGCAGCAGGCGGAGCTGCAATTTTTGCAAATTCAGATTAAACCGCATTTCTACTTGAATGTGCTTAAAAACTTGTTCGGGATCGCGGAACAGAAGAAATACGATCAAATACAGGAAATGATCCTCTTACTGTCGCGGCATTTAAGATATATGTTCCAAGAGAACTCTTCCTTGGTCCCGCTCGCGGATGAAATCGTAAGCGTAGAGAACTATATGCAATTACAGCAGATGAGCGCTTCTCGTAAATTGATTTGCAAAACGAACGTAGACGGCCGGTTAAAGGATTTTCGGATTCCGCCGATTTCGATATTGACGTTTGTAGAGAATGCCATTAAACATGCCGTTTCCATCCATGGCCCGTTAATCATTTCGATCAAAGCCGCTCTGCTTGAAACGAATGAAGATAAATTCGTTAACATTACGGTCATGGATAACGGAGCCGGATTCTCTGATGAGATGCTTGTCCTGTTGAATGATCCGAATCCGTCTTCTTCGAAGGACCATGTCGGCATATTGAACGTGATCCGAAGATGCAATGTGATTTATCAGAATAAGTGCACGTTTTTATTCAGCACTTCAGGCGGTGCTTGCATCGATATATTTATTCCGTATCATTCGGATGAAGAGAAAGGGAGAGTTTCCAGGTGAACGTACTCATCGTAGACGATCAGACGCAAGTGGTAGATGGCTTGTTCTTCGGAATCGACTGGGCGAAAATCGGCGTAAAGGACGTGCTGAAAGCTTATAATGCTTTCGAAGCGCGAGAAATTCTAAGCAGCCGCCCCATCGATATCATGCTGTGCGATATTGAAATGCCGGCTGAAACCGGGCTAAGTTTATACCAGTGGACACGGGATCGGAAGATCGACATCGAATGCATTTTTTTAACGGCGCACGCCGATTTTACATACGCGAAGACGGCGATGCAGCTGGGGGGATTCGATTATATTCTCCAACCCGCGAGGTATGAAACGATCGAAAGCACGATCCGAAACGCCATTCAAAAGATCATTCAGAAGAACGAAACGAAAAAGTATTACGCTTACGGTAAGATGTTTCAGCAAAACAAAGAGATCCTGCTGGATAATATTTTTAAGGATTGGATATTCCGCAAAAGTAAAGATTCGGCAAGCTTCATCAAGGAACTTAGCCAAATTCAGGTTTCGCTGGATCCGCAAGATCAAGTCTACCTCGTGACGTTGAATGTCTTTCGTTTGAAGGAGACGATGGAATCCTGGCGCAATGGGATGTTGAAATTTACGATCGGCAATATCGTAACGGAGCTGTTCGCGCGATACGGCCAGCAGGTGCTGGTCGCCCAAATCGAAGACGGAAAATTGTTGTTGCTCGTGTATTCCCCCGAGCGGCAGCTGATCGATCAAGAGGGCGTTTTGCGGCAGTTGAATAAATTGATCGAGGTCTACCATGCTTATTACGGCTGCGACATCGCCTGTTATACCGGCGACAGAATCGTCGTTTCGGAAGCGCCCGAGCAGGCAGGACAGCTGCTCGAGATGATGCAGAACAATGTGTCACTCGCGAGCAAAGTGTTTCATTTGAAGGATCGAATCGAACAACAGACCGTTTCCTATTCGATTCCGAACGTGAGAATGTGGAGCAAATTGCTTGAGCAAGGCGATACGGAAGTCGTTCACGACCAAGCCTGTGCTTTATTGAATCAACTGGCGATCGACGGAAAAATCGACGCTGAATTTCTAAAGAGGTTCTATCAGCAGTTTATGCAGATGCTATATACGACCGCGGAGACGAGAGATATTCCGCTTGATCGCATTTTCCAAGACGAGCACCGTCTCGAGAAATGGTTAAACTCTTATTCGAACGTGGACGATATGAAAGAATTGATTGCCTATACGACGAAGTTTTTCAAGCTGTTTCCCGGATCAGAAGAAGAAATGAAAAATCAAGTCGATCTTATTATCCAGTATATCCGCGATCATATCGATCAAGATATCCGGCGCACGGATATTGCCAGGGAAGTTTATTTGAATCCGAACTACTTGTCCCGATTATTTAAATCTGAGACGGGAACGTCTCTGAAGGAATTTATCGTGACGGAGAAGATGAAGCTGGCACAAGCCATGCTCAAATCCACCAAGCTGCCGATCAGCATTATCGCGATGAAGGTCGGTTACGCGAACTTCTCCCATTTCTCTCAGGTGTACAAGAAGACGTATAACGTCACGCCCGCCGAGGATCGCGGGTAATAGGGAAAGCAAAGGAATACCCTCCGCATGCTTGCTGGCGCGCGAGAGGGTATTCGCTTTGAAGTTACAAATTGAACAGCGAAAAGATACATTTACAACAATGGCCATTGCTTCGGTGCTGGACAGGATTAAAAGTGATAATAAACGTAACAAGATCGGTAGAGAGAGAACCTGTATTTTATTTAAGATGAATACAAGCTTTATCACATACTAAGGTTTCGAGGGGAGTCTACAGCAATGAAACAGAAAAAGATGTTCACGTTACTTTCGGTATTGGCTTTGTCGACTGCATTGTTTACTGCTTGCGGCAGCAACAACGGCACCAACAACACCTCAGGCGGCGAGAACGCCAAGCCGTCCCAAAACGCGGTCGCGGAGAAACCATACACGGTTGATCTCTTGATGGTAGGCGACGGCAAGGAGGAAGACGTTCAAGCCGTAGAGGATGAAATCAGTAAAATTACGAAACCGCTCATCAATGCGGACGTCAACATCACAAGAGTCGGTTTCGGGTCGTTCCAACAACAGGCTAACCTGTCTTTGTCGTCCGGTGAAAAGATGGATCTGTTCGTTACGTTCGCCCTGGATATCAGCTCGCTCTCGAGCAGCGGTCAAATTTTGCCGATGACGAAACTGCTTGAAGGCCATGGACAAGACATTCTGAAAAACTTGAGCGAAGGCGATCGTCGAGCAGTATCAATTAACAATGAAATCTACGCAATCCCGACCGCAAAAGAAAAAGCGACGAATTACGGCTATATTATGCTGAAAGAAATTGCCGACGAAGTTGGCTTCAAGCCTGAAGAAGTGAAAACCTATGACCAGCTTGAGGCAATCATGACGAAAGCGAAAAAATTGCATCCCGAGATGTATCCGATTGGGCTTGATTTCACGAACGTCTATCGTCCGGGCACGGAAGATAATCTAGGCACGGGCTCAGGGGTTATCGACGGATTGGGAGAAAGCACGAAAGTGGTTAACATGATCGAAACGGACAGCTATAAAGACTTCGTCAACCATATGTACAAGTGGTCGACCAGCGGTCTGGTCATGCCGGACGCAGCCAACAACTCCGAAAGCAGAATCAGCCTGCTCAAAGCCGGCAAAGTGATGGGCGGCTTCAGCGGATTGAATCCGGGCAACGTCGATGACATCGCAAAGCAAGTAGGCAAACCATTCACCGTCATTGAACTGACGAAGCCGTTCTCGATTACGGGGCATGTTTCCGGAATGGGATGGTCGCTTGCAAGCAGCAGTGAAAATCCGGAAAAAGCGATCGAGTTCTTGAATCTGGTGCACACGAATGCGGATATTTCAAACTTGCTTGTCTATGGCGTCAAAGATCGTAACTACGTGATGGTGGATGAAGCGAAGGGCATAATCGACTATCCGCAAGGTGTAGACGGAGGGAATACGGGCTGGATGTCTCTGCCATGGGCAACGCCTAACGCTTCGATCGCCTATATCTGGAAAGGCGAGCCTGAGGATAAATGGGACTATCTGCAACAGTATAACAGTTCCGCACACCAATCTCCGGCGAAAGGTTTCCGTTTCAATGCTGAAAGCGTGGCGAATGAAATTACGATGGTAAGCAACGTTGACGCGAAATTCGCTCTGGCTTTGGAATCGGGTACCTTGGATCCTGAGAAGACGCTGCCTAAGTACTTAGAAGAATTAAAGGCTGCCGGCGTTGACAAAATTATCGCAGAAAAACAAAAGCAGCTGGATGCATGGCTCGCGGCGAATAAATAAGAGCTCTTGACCTATTCGGCGGATAGAGGATAAGCGGAGGGTGCCATGTTACTGCTCACCAAAAAAAAGATAGAAAGATTCAAAATGTTTATTCCGCTCTATTTGATGCTCATTCCGGGATGTATCTATATCTTGATCAATAACTACATCCCGATGAGCGGTCTTGTGATTGCCTTCAAGAAGATCAACTATCAGATCGGGATCTGGGACAGCCCTTGGGTCGGATTCAAAAACTTCGAATTTCTGTTCAAGACGAATGAGGCATGGACGATAACCCGAAATACGATTCTGTACAATGTAGTCTTTATCGTACTGGGGACCGTTATCGCGGTAGGCGTCGCCATGTTACTCAATCAGATTAGTCAAAATGCGGCGCGGAAGTCTTATCAAACGGTCATTCTGCTCCCCCATTTAATTTCGATCGTTGTCGTGAGCTATCTGGTGTTCGCTTTTCTGAGCTCGGAATCGGGCTTTATCAATAACAGTATTTTGGAACCGCGCGGCTTGAATCCAATTTCTTGGTATTCGACGGCAAAATACTGGCCCTATATCATCGTTATCGTAAGCATCTGGAAGTCCTTTGGGTATAGCTGCATTATTTATTATGCGACGCTGGTCGGCATCGACAAGTCTTATTACGAAGCCGCGGTGATCGACGGGGCGAGCCGTTGGAAACAGATGAAGCATATTACGCTTCCCGGACTCAAATCCATTATCATCATCCTGACATTAATGAGTATCAGTAAAATCTTTTATTCCGACTTCGGGTTATTCTACCAGGTTCCGATGAATAGCGGCGCTTTGATCGACGTTACGAACACCATTGATACTTACGTGTATCGGGGATTAACGAAACTCAACAATGTAGGGATGGCATCGGCAGCCGGGTTTTATCAATCCATTGTGGGATTCGTCCTCGTAATCGCAGCCAATTATGTTGTCAAAAAAATAGATCAAGACAGCGCCTTGTTTTAGCGGAACGGAGTGAATCAACTTGGTTGACAATAATAAAGGATTTCAGCTTTTCGCGCATCTCATGATGATTCTGCTAGCGTTATTTTGCTTGCTCCCATTCGTGCTTCTGCTCGTCTCATCCATTACGGATGAGAAGATGCTGATTCAAAACGGGTATTCGTTTATTCCGTCGGCATTTAATTTCTCGGCGTATAAGTTTCTGTTGCAGGATTCGAACTCCATCGTAAACGCCTATAAGGTCACCGCGTTCGTAACGATACTCGGCACGGTAACGAATATCCTATTAACGACCTTGATGGCGTATCCGTTATCGAGAAAGGATTTACCCGGAAGAAACATTTTCTCGTTCTTTATTTTCTTTACGATGTTGTTCAGCGGAGGGCTGGTACCGTCGTATATGATGTGGACGCAATATTTCGAAATTAAAAATACGATATGGGCATTGATCGTTCCGGGCATGCTGCTCACGGCGTTTAACATCATTATGATGCGTACCTACTTCACGACAAACATCCCCGACGAAGTTATAGAAGCCGCAAAAATAGACGGGGGAAGCGAGTCCAAAATCTTACTAAATGTGGTCCTTCCGATGTCTTTGCCGATCATGGCGACCTTGGGGTTGCTCGTAGGCTTGTCCTATTGGAATGATTGGCTGAACGGCCTCTATTATGTCACGGACGCTGATCTGTTTAGCATTCAGGTTCTTCTCAATAAAATGCTGTTGGACGTTCAATTCCTGATGAGCAGCGCTTCAACCGGAATGGGCAGCAGCTTGTCCGCAAGTCTACCTTCAACAGCGATCAAAATGGCCGTTGCGGTGCTCGGCGTTTTACCGATTATGGTGATCTATCCATTCTTCCAGAAATTTTTCGTTAAAGGAATTACCGTTGGCGCGGTAAAAGGGTAAGCAGATAAGACGTTGTCCACTTAAGGGCAACGTCTTTTTTGTGCTTAGAAGGATTAAGATCCTTGCCTATGGTGCAATTTGGCTTGTTTCCGGATCGGAATGGGGATTTGATTCTCCCATCGGGACAAATCCTCTATTTATTACCATTCAAACCTTCAGACATGATCAATGACGTGATTGTGCCCGTTTTATCTTTTGAGGTTGATGCTATTATGGACGTGTATGCCAGACTTAAGAACAATGGCATTCAAGTTGGCGAATTAGAAAATGTGATGACAGGCAAACACTATTTCTTCCACGATCCGGACAACAACCGTTTCGGCATCTATCAATCCCAATAATTTTCAAATGGAATGACGGATTTTCGAATTGGCGTTCGTCTATTTATTGAATAATCAATATGGGAGGATGATGAGCATGAATGAGGAATTGTTGAAAATGAAAGAGAAGGCAGAGCAAGAGGTTAAACCGCTTCTGAAACGAGTATCCCATAACTATTTGCCGGTTTCGGATTTACAAAAAGCATTAGCATGGTATATGAAATACCTTGGTTTAAAGCATATTAGCGATAATCGCACGCCAAGAAACGATGGCGGGATTCTTATCCTTGGCAATGGGCAATGGTTGTTTCTGCTCGAGTCCAAGAGCAATAAAAATGCAAACTTTGTTACGGATGATTGGGAAGGCGACAATTACGAAATGTTTTCGCTCACCTTCGAGACCGATGATATTATTACGCTTCATGCGTCCCTTCGACAGAGCGGAACCCATGTAGAACCGATCGTTGATCTGGGGGGATGCGGCCTGCAATTTAAGTTTAAAGACCCGGATGGGAATAAATTTAATGTCTGGCAGGATCCTGATAAGGGGTCGGCTCTATAACTATTCAACCACGTCCATTGGGCGTGGTTTTCATTATGAGCGGATGAGTGCTAATAAATGCTTTACAGGACACCTAAAGGTGTTATATTATGAATTAGGACACTGATTGGTGTCCGATTAAAACGATAAAGGAAGTGGATTTAACGTGCATATACTAGCCATTATTCTACAAAGCTGGCTGCTGTTCTCCATGGCATTCTTCGGTGGAAGCAAGCTGGCTGGAGCCAAGCATCAAGTCGACCTATTTGATTCGGTTAGACTTCCCCAGTGGTTCCGCGTCATTACGGGCATCGTTCAAATTGTTGCATGCGTTGGACTCATTATCGGCTACTGGTCAGCGGGCTATGCCGCATTGGCAGGAATATTGGTCGGCGTTATGATGATCGCAGCCCTGATTGCGCATCTTAGAGTCAAACATCCATTCGCCAAATTGTTCCCGGCTCTGTTAAACCTGTTGATAGCTGCCGGAGTAGTTAGTCTATATGCAGATGATCTGTCCAATCTTCTCGGATAGGCTGCTCTAGGAGTCCGCGATTAGTTTCGTGGGCTTTATTTATTTCGTGGCTTGATAGGTGCACTAACCCCAAGGTAACCTACTGAAGTTAAAGTGCGTACTATTCAATTTCGGCATTGTTGTTTATATTCTTAGTAATGGGACGTTTAGGACAGACATTCGCGAACGAAAAAACACCATGCAAGGCGTAATCCAGAGCACATCATCCGATCTGCATAACAATCAGAAATGGAGTGAAAATGGATGCAAAAACGACAATTGGGACGTACCGGACTGGAAGTTACCTCACTGGGTTTCGGTGCAATGGAAATTCGGGGACCTCGGATCTGGGGTGGCCGTCCCGTCACGGATTCCGACGCGGAGCGGATCCTTAATGCCGTGCTGGATGCCGGGATCAACTTTATTGATACCGCTTATGATTATGGACGAAGCGAGGAATACATCGGACGGTTTATCAGCCATCGGCGCAGCGAATATTTCTTAGCTACCAAATGCGGCTGCACGGTCGTCGATGCAGGCGATCATGATGAGACGCCTCATGTATGGACAAGAGATAATTTATTGCGCAATGTTGATGTCAGCTTAAGAAGAATGAAGACCGACTACATCGACCTTATGCAGCTTCATAATCCTACCATTGAACAAACCGATGAAGGTCAATTGATTGATGTGCTGAAGGAAATTCAAGCCACAGGCAAAGTGCGGTGGATCGGAGTATCTTCAACGCTTCCCCACATCACGAAGTACATCGAAACCGGCGTATTCGACAGCTTCCAAATCCCGTATTCTGCATTGGAGCGCGACCACGAAAATGTGATTTCAGCTGCAGCCCAATCAGGCGCCGGAACCATCATCCGCGGAGGAGTTGGACGCGGTGAACCCGGTGTAGGGCTGGGCAACGGAGATAAGTGGGCAGCCTGGGAAAAGGCCAAGCTTGATGAGTTGTTGGACGAGGGCGAAAGCCGCACGGCGTTCTTGCTGCGCTTTACGTTAAGTCACCCTGACTTGACGACAACGATCGTCGGGACTAAGAGTCCGGAGCATCTGACGGAAAACATTAAGATTGCTCAGAAAGGCGTACTCTCGGAAGAGGTTTATGAGGAAGCCAAACGCCGTCTCCTTGAAGCGGGTCAGTCGCCGAAAGCGTAGATCAATCGTAAATGTAAAAAGAGCGAACCACTTCGACAAGAAGTGGTTTTTTATTTGCCGTCAGCCTATTTTGTCGAATTATAACAACTTCGATCGAATGGCAAAAACGGCCTTGTAATCGCTTTCAACTGAAATTATAATGAAGGCGCAGTCTTCCTTAAACGTTTCGGAAGGGGCGCTAATTCATTTTTAACCGGAAAGGAGTGCTTGGGTTCCACTTTTTCATGCGACACAGTATGGTAACCATTCGAACTGATACCCACCGCATTTTCAGTCATACTTCACTCAAGCGGAAGTAACGAGCTAAAATTAGGGAGGTTTATCTGTGAAGAAAATAAGTTTCTTACTCGTTGCATTACTTCTTGTTCTATCGTTGGCGGCTTGTGGCAGCAACACCAATAATGGCGGCGAATCCGCAAATTCGAACAGCGGCACCGACAAAGCAGATACCGGCAAAGAAGTTGTCATCAAGTTCCCAAGCTACAAAACCGGAAACAACGTCGGAGCCATCTTCTACCTTCCTCAGATCGAACGCTTCAACCAGAAATATGCCGGCAAGTACAAGATTGAAATCGAGGAAATCGTGCAAGACGAATACTCGAAGAAAATTAAACTCCTCTACCAGCAGAAGAAGCTACCCCCGCTTATCGAAGTCGATAAAGAGCTTGCCGACATTATGATTAACAACGGCGATCTCCTCGATTTGAAACCTTACATCGACAACAATCCGGAAATCAACTCTATTCTGATTGAGGATTCAGTGAAATATAACACGGACAAGAACGGCAAAATCGTATCGCTGCCACTCGCCTTCGAGCGTCCGATCGGCCTGTATTACAACAAGGAATTGCTTCAGAAAGCAGGCATAACGGAGCCGTCGGCGACATGGGACGGATTCTTCAGCGATCTGGACAAATTGAAAGCGGCCGGGGTTACGCCGTTAGCGCTGATGACCGGCGAGAATGGCTGGACGACGATGTTGCTTGCATCAGCTATGATTGCCTCGGTGCCGGAAGGCCAGGATCTGCTGGCAAAAGGCGATATCGTAACGAACTTTAATTCGCCGTTATGGATCAATACCTTTGCCAAGGTGCAAAAGCTGCTGACGGATTACACAACAAAGTCCGCGCTTGGTGCGACGTATTCCATCGCAGCGAATGAATTCTTCAGTGATAATACGGCGATGATCGCGAACGGTCCTTGGATGGTTGGGGATTTCAGCAATCCTGACAAAGCCTCCGATGGTTTCGCAGGTAAAGTAGGCGCGACCATTTATCCGAACGGCGTTGCGCTCGGCTCTGCTGACGGATACTGGTATTCCATTCCGAAAGATACACCGCAGGAAACGGTGGATGGTTTGATTGAATACTTCAAATTCATTTATTCACCGGAAGAGTTGAATGCATTCCTGGTCGCGGAAGGCGGCTTTGCTCCCAAATTGCCGATGCCGGATGATGCGAAAGCAAAACTGGATCCCATCCTGAGACAGTTAAACGATGAAGTTGGTTCGAAAATGAAAACGCTCAACCGATTGATCTATGATATCGTACCGCAATCCGTTTCGGATTTGTTTGCTAAAAACTTGCCGCTGCTGGCAACAAACGATATGACGCCCGAACAGTTCTGTAAAGCGATGACAGACGCAGCAGAGAAATTTAAGAAATAATGTTGGCCGGATGGGGCCGGCAAGAAGCGTATGGCGGTCGCCAATGCGCTTCTTGCCCGTACCATCTAGACCGGCATGCATCGATTACCGCTCTTCGGGGAGGAATGCCGTCATGTATAAGTACAATAAGCTGTGGGTGTATCTCTTTATCCTGCCTACTCTGCTTGTCTTTCTGACTTTTTATTTTGTTCCGATCCTAACCGTGTTTACAACCGGATTCATGGAGTGGAATGGCTTTAATACGGCGAAATTTATCGGATTCGATAATTATAAAATGATCTTCCTGGATGACAACTCCATTATCGTCTCCTTAATGAATCTGTTGAAATGGTCGCTCATCGCCGCTTTCATCCATGTCCCGTTCGGTGCACTTGTCGCGTTCATTATCTTTAAGCGGCCGGTAGGCTGGAGATTTGTACGCGGGGTATTCATGATTCCGAACGTAATCGCGGTATCGGCATGGGCGATCATCTACCGTTTTATTTTCAATGACCAGATGGGGCTGCTGAACAATTTCATAAGAAAGCTCGGCTTCACGAACTTTCATACGAACTGGTTCTTCGATCAGCAATACGCGTTTTCCGCAATCAGCTTGACTTGGGTGTTCTATGCGGTAATCGTGACGCTGCTTGTTTTATCCGACCTGATGGCAATCCCCAAGGAGCTGCATGAAGCGGCCAAAATCGACGGCGCAACCGAAGCGCAAATCCACTGGAGGATCAATTTGCCTCTGATTCGCGGTTCGCTCGGGACAGCAGTCATCTTATCGATCATTGCGAGAATTACGATGTTCGAAGCGATCTTCTTGACGACCAAAGGCGGGCCGGGCAACTCCACCTATAATATCTCTGTCATGCTCTACGATGGCATTATTAACTATCAATTCGGCTATGCGAATGCGGTCGCTACGATCATGATTATACTTGGGATCGGCGTGCTGGCCATTACGACCAAAGTGTTCAAAATGAACAAAAGCGTCTACAACTGACAGGGGGTGATCCTGCTTTATGAAGGCTGAACCTTTGAAACGCGGCCTGGTAGGGGTTTTCAGTTATTTGGTGCTCTTATTCACAGTCTGCATATCGCTCGTCCCGCTGCTCTGGATTGTCGTTTCCTCCTTTAAATCCAATAAAGCGATATTAAACACGCCGTTCGCGCTCCCGGTGGACATTAATTTTCATGCCTATTACTCCGTGCTGAAGATGAACAATTTCTTAAGCAATACGACGAACTCTGTATTGATTTCGGTCACTTCGACGCTGATCGCGCTGCTGTTCTATGCGCTGGCGGCGTATTCTTTCGCGAAATTCGATTTCAAAGGCAAACATATCTTGTTTGTTCTGTTCTCGATTACGCTGCTCATACCCGGTCACGCAACGGCACAGCCGATTTTCTCATTCATTAACCTAACCGGACTGTACGATACGAGACTGGCGCTTATTGTCGTATATATCTCAGCCGGACTTGCCGTATCGCTGTTCATCTTACGGGCTGCGTTTCTGTCCATACCAAGAGAGCTCGACGAAGCCGCTTATATGGAATCAGCTACCTTCTGGCAGGTATTTTTCTATATCAATTTGCCGCTTGCCAAATCAGGCTTGGCAACAGCAGGCATTCTCATGTTTCTTGGCAACTGGAACGAGTTCTTCTATGGATTCATGCTGACCGCATCTGCAGAGAATCGGACGCTGCCTGTCGCGTTGCAGTTTTTCACGGAACAATTCTCTTACAACTACACCCAGCTGTTCGCAGCGTTGACGCTCGTTACGCTGCCAAGCATTATTTTATATATGGTGGCTCAGGAGCAGGTGCAGCAAAGCGTTGTCAGCGGCGGCGTGAAAGGCTGATCGGAGCAAAATGGTTCGTGTACCTATTCTTACTGCGGCAGGTGAGTGCTATTGGCGACGATTAAAGATATTGCAAGGATGGCCGGCGTGTCGACGACTACCGTTTCCAGAGCGCTGAACGGATATGATGACGTTAGCCAAGATACCAAACGGAGAATTCAAGAAATTGCCGAGGAGCTGGATTATTCCCCGAATGCGGTAGCGAGAAGCTTGGTATCGAGCAAGACGCGCACGATTGGCGTTATTTTCTCGGGACTCAAATATACGGGGGGAAAAGATAATCTTGCCTTCGAGATTTTATGCGGGATCAATGATCGGGCCAATGAGATGAATTACGATATCTTGTTGTTCAGTACCAGTCCTTCCAAACAGCGGATCAAATCCTATTACAACTTATGCAAGGAACGAAATGTAGACGGAGCGATCATATTCGGCTTAAAGGTGGACGATCCGTACTTGGAGGAAGTCATTAAGAAGTCTAATTTTCCGTGCGTCCTAATCGATATCCCGTTCTCCAACGAAATACTGGGGAATGTCACGACCGACAATATCGAAGGAGTTCGATTGGCCATTCATCATTTGATGGAGTGGGGCCATACGAATATCGCGATGATCAACGGCTATGCCGAAGCACATGTCAGCGAGCAGCGGTTAAGGGGCTTTAAGAAGGCGCTCTTCGAACGCGAATTGCCCTTTCATGCCTCGAAAATCTTCGACGGGCAGTTCTCCGAAGAAGGCGGGGAACAAGCGATGATGCGCATTTTGGATGAACATCCGGGTGTTACGGCCGTATTTTGCTCCAGCGATTTAATGGCGCTTGGCGCGATGAGAGCGCTTGAGAAGAGAGGGAGAAAGGTCCCCGATTCCGTATCCGTAGTCGGATATGACGACATCATTCTCTCCTCGTACTGTTCGCCGAAGCTGACTACCGTTCATCAGAACAAATACGAGATGGGCTGGGCATCGGCAAAGCTGCTGATCGAGATGCTTGAAGGAACGGATATTGACCACAATGTGGTGCTCAAGAATGAATTGATCATACGGGAGAGCACTAAGCGATTACTGTAATTCGGCTGTATTCATCGTGCACGGGATGATCCTAAACGTTTAAGTAGCGATTCGATAAATACTCAAGTGGAGGTTGGTATGCGATGAGACTTAGCGCCGAGGAATTGGAAAGCGGCAAGTTATCCCCGGAAACGTTAGAGCTTGCGATTCAACTGATCAAAGTCAACGGGTACGTGTTATTCGAGGAAGTATTGCCAAGAGCTCAAGTGGATGAGCTGTTCAACAGCTACGCAGCCATACTGGATCCTTACTTCGAGGAGCATCGCGAAGAGATTCTGAATCCGAAAAATGGATTTAATGACGGTACGAATCACGTTCGTCTTTATTTGCCGTTTGAGAAGCCTTTCTGCGACGAGGCGATTATTGCGAACCCGTTCGTGACCGCAATCGTGGATCGGATCTTGGGCGAGGATTGCTTAATGACCTATTTTGCAACGAATACCTCCATGCCCGGCGGTAAGAAATCACAGCCCGTTCATGCGGATACTTCCTCGCGCTACGGGGACAAATATGAAGCGAATCTGCCGATTGCGAACCTGATTGTCAATTATCCGCTTGTGGATGTGGACGAGAATAACGGTCCGATGGAGATATGGCCGGGCGGGACGCATCTGCATCCGGATAACTGGTATGCGCCTAATGCATTCAACAAATCCAAGCTCGCGGAGCATATGCATGGCATTAAGATGCTCATGCCGGCAGGCTCTATCTTAATTCGCGATGACCGCGTATGGCACCGCGGCACGCCGAACAAGTCGAACAAGCACAGACCGAATATCGCCCTCATTTACTCGGAGAACAGGCAGCGAGAAGGCACGATCCAAATTCCGCAGGAAACGTACGATCAGCTGCCGGTGAAAGCACAGCGGTTGCTGCGAAATGAGAAGATTGGCTTCCCTGTTGCGGCGCCGAAGCATTAGACGTGAATGAGCAAAAACCGCATTGCACCCTGAGAAGAGGGTTGCAATGCGGTTTTTGGTGTGTGCTGTGTGGCGTTCCGCGGTACGAGTTAAGATTCGTATCTATTCTTGAAATCAGTAAGCACTTCATCAATAATTCGTTTTGCGACGGTGGCAAATACAGGGTTGGTGTCCTTGTAATACGGCAATGCGAACAAGCCCATCGACAATGCATAGCCGCGGCCTCGAGCCCAGGTTGCGTCATCCGGCTGCAGCACAGCACGGAATCTAGGCCGCGTTGCATCGGTGAGGATACTCCAAGCAAACAGCATGTCGCATGCGGGATCGCCGAGGCCCATACAGCCAAAGTCGATCACGGCGCTAATGCAGCCATTCTCTATGAGTACGTTCCCTGCGTGAATGTCACCGTGAATCCAGACACCAGCTCCTTCCCAATCGGGTACTCCAAGAGCTTCTTCCCAAGCTGTGAGCGCCGCTTGTTGATCAATTATGCCTTCCAGCTCAGCGATTGCCTTGCGAACACCGCTATCTCTCGGTGCCAGCGACATACCTCGCGAGGATGACGGAGGTATGACCTCGCTGCCAAGGTCGATACGCTGCATGGCGCCGACGAACTGCGCGATATCAGCTGCAGCTTGACCCAAATCGTCAATTCTCCCGACAATGGCATCCGCTCCCTTAAACCATCGATAGACAGCCCACTGCCAGGGATAACCTTCGGCAGGGACCCCAATAGCGAGCGGGGCAGGAATGGGAAGCGGCAGATGTGGAGCAAGTTTTGGCAGCCAATACTGCTCCAATTCAGCTTGACCAGTTGCCCAATCAATGCGAGGCATTCGAACGGCTAAATCCTCGCCAAGCAGATAAATCGCGTTGTCCGTTCCGCTGGACTGTATCCGAGTAAGCGGAAGCTCCGCCCACTCCGGGAATTGCTCCTCGAGTAACCGTCTCACCAGCGAGGCGTCAATCTCAACCTCGTTATTGTGCATTTTGACAGGTTTTGAAGCGGGTTTTAATCGATCTATATTTGTCATAGAACCTCCTGAAAGTGTTGTGCGTTATGGCTGCGGCTTCCAATAGTTGTATGGTTTTCATTGCAATCACGCTCGCTCTCGAATAGAATACAATCATTGTAGGCGTATTTTTTTCTGGAAGCAAGGTTGGATGAGCTAACGAACCGTACGGCGCTTATTTGTCCATTCTACGATTCGTTAGAATCTCGAAGCACCGAAATTCAGCCGAATAACGCCTCTGCGGTTCGTTAGAGTGTCACCGCATGCAAAATGCAAGGTGCCAGTCCTGGAGTAAGCCAACCCGTGATCACGGGTTGGCTTATTTTGTGTGCCTGCGTTTGTTGTCGGCATCCGTACAGTTGTGATAGGATGAGAAACAGACTCTCAGCTCGGAATCGAGCCAATAAGAGTCTTGGATTTGGATAGAAGAATAGGAGATTTGCTTGATTATGACGAACAAGAACAGTCGGAACGTGTTTAGATTAGCGATGCTGCTCGGTATATTCTCGACACTCGGGCCTTTTACGATCGATATGTATTTACCTGCTTTCCCGGAAATTGTGAAGCAATTCGATACGACAGCTTCACTGGTACAACTCAGCTTAACCGCTTGTTTACTCGGACTCGGCATCGGCCAACTGGTCATGGGTTCGCTCAGCGATGTATATGGCAGACGTAATCCCCTGCTGATCGCTATGGCTGCTTATGTTGCCGCTTCGTTAGCTTGCGCAATCTCGCCTACTATCGGATTGTTGATCGCATTCCGGTTCGTGCAAGGGTTCGCCGCAGCGGCTGGCATTGTTATATCCCGTGCGATTGCACGCGACCTGTACAGCGGTCATGAACTTACGAAGTTTTTCTCGATGCTCTTGCTGGTCGGTAATTTAGGTCCGCTCGTGGCACCGGTTTCCGGCAGCGGTGTTCTTTCTTTCACGACGTGGATCGGGGTATTTATTGCACTGGCACTACTGGGAATCTATCTATTAATCATGACTAAATGGGGGCTGCAGGAGACGCTGCCATCTGATCTTCGCAGGCCCAGCAATTTCATGGAGCAGTTGCGGAACTATGGATCGCTCCTGCAAGATCGCCAGTTTCTCGGCTATATGCTTGCACAGGGCATCATGATTGCAGGGGTTTTCGCCTATGTTTCGGGTACGCCATTTATTTATCAAAATATCTATGGGGTCTCGCCGACCGTATTCGCTCTATTATTTGCATCGAACGGCATTAGCTTAATCATGGGATCCCAGCTGGTTGGACGGATGTCGCATCGCGTATCCGAACAGGCCTTTCTGTTATTCGGCCTTGGGCTTGCCTTACTGGCAAGCGTCACCGTCTTAATTGTCGGCATCGTCCATGGACCGCTCGTCGCGCTGGTAATTCCGCTGTTTATCTTCGTAGCGGCTATTGGCATCACATCAACGGCAGCATTCCCGCTTGCGATGGAGAGCCAGGGGCATATGGCGGGCAGTGCGGCTGCGCTGCTTGGCGTTGTTCCCTTCTTACTTGGAGCAGTTGTCTCCCCGCTTGTCGGTATTGCAGGAGAAGACACCGCCGTTCCGCTAGGCGTCATTATATTATTGACGAGCCTCACCGCGTTGCTGGCTTATTACTTTCTGGTAAGAAGGAGCCCGCGTACAGCAGCTCACGTTAGCAGCATGGGGGTAAACGGAAGTGAACAGCTTTGCGAGTAGCTGGCTAAGCTGAGTAGTTTGCTGCTGGTGTATACATTATTTTGCAATTTTTACTCGAATTTCAGGGATTTAGTCTTGTTTGACATCCATATTTTAGTATAATAGACAGACAAACATTCGTGTTTACTAAACCTCTTATTTATTAAGAGGTTTTTTATTATGTTTGCGAGATTATACATCGATGAACAAGAAGGGGCATCCTAGATGAAAACCGTCAAAACAAAGATTATGATTGCCATTATTATGTGCTCGGTTGTCGCAGTACTAGTTGTTGGATTAATAGGAATCAATACAGCCAATCAAATGCTGAAGCATTCCTCCGACGAGGCGGCCAAGCTGAACGTCGATTCCAATGCGAAGAGCTTGAATCTTACGATTGAGGCGATCGAGCAGTCGGTGAACGGACTTGCTGTCTCGGCCATCTCGATGCTGGATGATGTACAGAAATTTAAGACAGACGCTGGTTACGTGAAGGATCTTCAAGAGAAAATTAGACCCTTGGCCGAACAATTCTCGCAAAATACCGAAGGCGCCATGGCGTTCTATATCCGGTTCAATCCGGATTTCACCGCTCCTACATCGGGACTGTTCCATGCGGATTCGGACGGCGATGGCAAGATCGAACAATTGACGCCTACGGATTTCAGTCAGTATGATCCGACTGATCTCGCTCATGTGGGATGGTATTATATCCCGGTGAACGCTGGCAAACCGGTGTGGCTTGATCCTTATATGAACGAGAACATCAACGTCAAAATGATCAGCTATGTCGTACCGATCTTCAAAGAAGGCGAGTCCATCGGTATCGTAGGCATGGATATTAACTTTAACTTATTTACAGATATCGTCAGCAGCATCAAGCCTTATGCGAATAGCTATGGCGCGTTGCTTAATGCGAATCTTGATTTCCTCATTCATCCGCAATTGAAGCAAACCGATAATTTGGCGAAGATTCATGCGAATTTAGCGGAACAGATCAAGAAGCAAGAACTTGGAGTCACGACGGTGCAAGAAAACAACGAAGACAAGATGATCTCTTATGCAAAGCTGTCCAACGGGCAAACGCTGCTGATTGATTCTTCGAAAAGCGATATTTATCGTGATGTGTTCACGCTCAGGAAGCGTATTATGATCGTATTAATCGGCGTCGTGCTCCTAGCCGCACTAGTTGCATACTTGATGGGCAGAAGAATTTCGAAGCCGCTGAAGACGCTTATTCTCGATATGAGACGGGTCAAGGAAGGCGACTTCACGATTCGCACATCCATCCTCGGCAAGGACGAAATCGGTGAGATTGGATCGAATTTCAATCGTATGGTGGAAGAGCTGGAGAACCTCACGAGAAACATTCGCACGGTATCCGGTCATATTCATTCTTCGTCTCGTTCTCTTGCTTCCGTAGCGGAGGAGGTAACGGCATCTTCAGAGGAAGTTTCGGCTTCCTTGCACGAGATTGCCCAAGGCAATAAGATGCAATCGTATTCGATTGAGAAGAGCTCCGAAATATCCGCGAATCTATCGAATAAATTTAAGCAGCTATATGACAATACGCATGTCATTCTTCAAGTCGTGGACGGCATGCAGGTCAGCAACGAGAACGGAATGTCGCTCATGCATGATCTGAATGCGATCAATCAAGATAACGGATCGGCGATTAACAATATCGAGCGGGAAATTTTCAATCTAAATGACAAAACGCAAAACATCAGCACGATCATCGAGCAGCTCACCCATATCGCGACTCAGACCAATTTGCTGGCGCTGAATGCATCCATTGAATCATCGAGAGCGGGAGAAGCCGGGAAAGGTTTCGCTGTCGTGGCGAGCGAGATTAGGAAGCTGGCGGAGCAGTCGCGGAAATCGACGGAAGACATTAGCGAAATCATCCTGAATGTGCAGTCGGATGCCAACCATACGGTCGGTGCCATGAAGCAAGTGAAGGAGAGATCGCTGGAGCAATCCGAGGCCGTTCACCAGCTAAGCCAGGCATTCGGAATGCTGTCGGGCACGATCAACCAAATTACCGATATCCTTCAAACGAACGGCGCGTTCATCACCGAAGTATCCGGAGATTCCAATCAATTAGCCGGCGAGGTTCATGAGATGTCGTCCATCTCCGAAGAGAGCGCGGCATCCTCCGAGCAGGTATCGGAAACGATGGCAGAGCAGGTGAAGGGCTTCGGGAAAGTCGTGGAAGAGGCGGATGCGCTCAATGCATTGTGTGTGACGTTGAATGATCTCGTAAAGAGATTTCACGTGAACGAATCGTCTAAAGTTTAACTTTTGTTGTCAATTGCAGCTTAATAAGCTATAGTGAGGATAATTTCATATTGAAAGTACGGGTGCTGGATGGAGTCTGGCTGAGATAGGGAACGTTATTTCCCTGACCGTTAATCTGAACCAGGTAATGCTGGCGTAGAGAACGTATCGAATTCAAACCATTCGTATATTCTCGGATGGTTTTTTTCTGTTGTTCGTGCCTGCTTTCCTACGGAAAGGAGAAGATAGGTATTGGAAGATTCCTTTATTTCACGTGTGCAGCAACAGGTAGAGGAACGACAGGATGAACTGTTTGCGCTGCTGGCGGAATTGATCGCTTTCCCGACCGTCAGCCCGCCTGCGCGAAACACGTTAAAGGCACAGCAGTTCTTGGCGGAATATCTCCGAACGAATGGTTTCGAGACGGAGTTGTGGGAGGTTTATCCCGGCGATCCTAACGTGACTGCGATCAAATACGGCACGCAGCGGGAGACGCATCAAAGTCTGCTGCTGAACGGTCATATGGACGTAGCCGAGGTTGGAGATAGCAGCGAGTGGGAAGAGACTCCTTTTCGGCTAACCCTGAAAGAGGGTAGAGCCTACGGCAGGGGAACAGCGGATATGAAAGGCGGGCTGGCCGCGCTGCTATTCGCCGTGAAACTGCTAACCGAGGCGGGCGTAGAGCTAAGAGGCGATCTGCTGTTCCATTCGGTTATCGGAGAAGAGGCCGGTGAAGCGGGGACGCGCGCTTGCATGGAACGCGGTTATAAGGCGGATTTCGCCGTTGTGGCGGATACAAGCGGAATGGCAATACAAGGACAAGGCGGGGTCATCACCGGCTGGGTGACGATTCAAAGTCCGGTTACCTATCACGATGGCATGCGAGCGCGAATGATCCATGCCGGCGGCGGCATTCAAGGGGCCAGCGCGATCGAGAAGATGGCCAAACTGATTACAGGGCTTCAGGAGCTGGAGCGCTACTGGGCAGTGACCAAATCTTACCCCGGTTTTCCGGCCGGTTCGAATACGATCAATCCCGCAGTTATTGAAGGGGGTCGCCACGCGGCCTTTATTGCAGATAAATGCGCGTTGTGGATCACGGTGCATTTCTATCCCGATGAGGATTATGAAACGGTTGCTGCCGAGATCGAGGAGCATTTGCTCGCCATTGCGCAAGCCGATCCTTGGCTGCGGAACAATCCGCCTGTTTTCCGATGGGGAGGGAGGTCGATGATCGAGGAGCGCGGCGAAGTCTTTCCTTCTCTGAAGCTGGACAGGGAGAGCGAGGGGCTGAAGGCATTGTCCGCCAACCACCAGCAAATGCTAGGTGCCGAACCGCAGTTGGGCATGAGTCCATCCGTAACGGATGCAGGCTGGCTGGGGCGGGCAGGCATACCGACGGTCATCTACGGTCCCGGCGAGCTTGAGCATGCGCATGCCGTTAATGAAAGCACAGATATGAAGGAACTGGTGGATTATGTCAAAGTCATGATCGGCTTCATTGCGGATTGGTGTAATCGGAGAAAGCCGAGCCATGAAGGATAGAACCTGCAAGAGGATGGAGGAATACCAGTGAGTCGATTTAGTGATAGGCTGTACCATTCAGCGCATGAAATTTGGGCCAAGAGCCATCAGCATCCTTTTCTGACGGAATTGCGGGAGGGGACGCTTGATCCGCGGCGGTTCATCTATTATTTGAAGCAAGATTATGTCTATCTGATCGATTACGCCAAGCTGTTCGCGTTCGGCAGCATGAAGGCCGGAGATATGGAAACGATGGTAAAGTTCGCAGAATTGCTTCATTCCACGCTGCATGTCGAGATGGCGCTCCACCGAGGTTACGCGGAGCGATTCGGCGTGACGAGAGAAGAGCTGGAGCAGACGCATCCTGCGCCTACTACGGTTGCGTACACCAAATATTTGCTGGATGTCGCTCAACAGGGATCGCTCGCAGAAGTCGTAGCGGCGCTGCTCCCCTGCATGTGGAGTTACCAGGAGATCGGGGCAACGTTCATGAAGATTCCGGGGGCGTTGGAGCATCCGCTGTATCGGGAGTGGATCTTGATGTACGGCTCCGAGGAGTTCGAGGCACTGACGAATTGGTGCATTGGTTTAATGGATCGTTTGGCAGAAGGCCTTCCTGAACGAGAGCTTGCGCAGCTGGAGGAGCGTTTCCTCATGGCTTCCAAGCTTGAATATCTGTTCTGGGATATGGCCTATCGGCAAGAGGAGTGGCCGGTTTGAGCACAACAGTAGAAGCAGGAAAACAGCAAGCCGCGTTATCGGTACGCGGGCTTAGCTTCTCTTTTCCGCAAGAATCACCCTTGTTCGAAGCTTTGAGCTTCGATATTAAACATGGCGAGTTTGTCAGCATTCTGGCAGCAAGCGGGATCGGCAAAACAACCCTATTCCGGCTGTTGTCCGGTCTGCTTGTTCCTACAGCGGGCACGATTGCGATAGGTGAAGCGGGCAACTCCGCGAGAGATGCAACGAAGCTGGGGAAGATCGGCTATATGCCGCAAAAGGACTGCCTTCTCTCATGGAGATCCGTGCTGGATAATGCCGCAATTGGCTTGGAGCTGCGCGGAGCGTCCAAGCGGGAAGCCCGTCGCCAAGTGTTGGAGCTGCTGCCGGGTCTGGGGCTTGAAGGAACGGAAAGCAAATATCCGCATGAGCTATCCGGCGGCATGCGCCAGCGCGTATCGTTTCTGCGTTCCCTTCTGGGCGGTGGAGAGCTGTTTCTGCTGGATGAACCGTTCAGCGCTTTGGATGCGATGACGCGGATCAGCATGCAAGAGTGGCTGCTGCAAGTATGGGAGCAGCATCGCAAGACGATTCTGTTCATCACGCACGATGTTGACGAGGCGCTGCTCCTATCTGATCGGGTACTTGTCGCTGCGCAATCGCCCATTACGACTCTTCGTGAGCTGAACGTAAATCTGCCTCGCCCCCGCAGCTATGAGGCGGCGCTGGATGAGACGTTCATCGGCTTGAAGCGACAGCTGCTGGATTGGATCGGTTTTGGAGCCGGCGGCTCGAATGGAGGAGGCCGGTCATGAAACGACGTTTAATCGCTAATGTACCTGTCCTTCTGTTCGTGCTGCTGCTGGCTGTGTTATGGGAAGTCGGAACCAGGGTTATGAACATCCCGCATTACATCATTCCGAGGCTATCCGATGTGTTTGTCTCCATGTGGGAGAATAAACAGCTGCTTGGGAAACATTTTGGCGTCACCCTGGGAGAATCCCTGCTCGGATTAGGAATTTCGGTGCTGTTCGGAACGCTGGCTGCCGCTTGGATTGAAAGCTCCGGCTTAGCGAAGAAGACGGTTTACCCGCTTATTGTCGGTTCCCAGACGATTCCGATCATCGCTTTATCGCCGATTATGGTGATGTGGTTCGGCTATGAGATCTGGAGCAAGATTGCCGTGGTCGTGCTGTTCACCTTCTTCCCGCTTGCTGTGAATACGGCGGATGGGCTTCGCTCGGCAGATCCCGATATCGGGGAGCTGATGCGAACGATGGGGGCACGCAAACGCGATCTTCTTACGAAATGGAAGATTCCGTCTGCACTTCCGGGATTCTTCACGGGGCTGAAGATGGCAGCCGCGATCAGTGTCGGTGGCGCTACGCTTGGGGAATGGCTCGGAGGCGAGAACGGCCTCGGGATGTACACGAAGCGGGCATCCAATATGCTGCGCGGTGAAGCGGTGTTCTCAGGCGTGATTTTGCTGTCGGTTATGGGGATCATCTTGTTCCTCGCGGTTCAATGGTTAGAGCGCGCATGCCTTGGTCATCGCAGAAGTTAAGGTTAAAGGAGAAATGACAGTGAATCTACGTAAATGGTCGACAAGCACATGGAAAACGACAGCTCTTGCACTGGTCTTGCTGGTGGTTGCAGGCTGCGGGTCCAATAAGCAAGCTAACGGGGAGACGGAAATTACGGTACTGCTCGATTGGTATCCGAATGCGGTGCATACATTCCTGTATGCGGCGCAAGAGCAGGGATATTTTAAAGACGCAGGCTTGAAAGTGAATCTGCAAACGCCGGCGGACACCAACGATGCGCTGAAGCTGGTGGCGACCGGGAAAGCGGATCTAGCACTGAGCTATCAAATGCAGGTGGCGATTTCACGTTCCGAAGGGATTCCGATTGTGTCTGTCGGCGCAATCGTTCGTCATCCGCTTAATCAACTGCTTGTTCTGGATTCAGAAGGCATTAACAGTCCCAAGGATCTGGTCGGCAAAAAAATCGGTTACCCTTCGATTCCCCTCGATGAAGCGATTGTCAATACGATGGTGAAATCGGACGGAGGCGACCCATCGAAGCTGTCGTATACCGACGTTGGCTGGGATCTGATCCCGGCGATGACGACGAAGAAGGTTGATGCCATCATTGGCGGTTATGTGAATCATGAGAAGCTGTTATTGGAGAAAGAAGGCGAGAAGCTGACGGCCTTCGATCCTTCTAAATACGGCGTGCCGGATTACTACGAGCTGGTACTTACGGCAAGCGAAGAAGGGCTGAACAATAAGAGCGCCGCGATTAAGAAGTTTATAGAGGCCGCTGCCAAAGGGCAGGCGTATACGGCGAGCCATCCGGATGAGTCGCTGCAGCTGTTGCTGGATGAACAGAGCGAGGAGTTTCCGCTGGACGCTGCGGTTGAGAAGCAAAGCTTAGCGATCTTGCTGCCGCTGATGGATGCGGGCACAGAACCGTTTGCCAGTCAGTCTGAGCAATCCTGGAACGACGTGATTACTTGGCTGACAGAGCAGGGTCAGATCTCGAAGAACGTGAAGGCAGCAGAAGCATTCCGCAATTTGTAGGCGAGGAGGGTCGGACAGGTGAATGAACGATATTCCAGGCAGATGCTGTTTGCGCCTATCGGGGAAGCCGGTCAGCAGAAGCTGAAGGAAAGCGCGGTCTTAATTGTTGGCATGGGCGCGCTGGGCACCGTGCTGGCTAACCATATGGTAAGAGCCGGCGTGGGCTTGGTGCGGTTTGTGGACCGCGATTATGTGGAGCAGAGCAACTTGCAGCGGCAAATGTTATTTGATGAGGAAGATGTCCGGCAAGGATATCCCAAGGTTATAGCGGCAGAGAAGAAATTGCGCAAAATCAACTCCGATGTCCGGCTCGAAGCGATCGTGGCCGATGTCACCGTTCATAATATGGAATCCCTCCTGGTGGGAATCGATTTGGTGCTCGATGGGACGGATAATTTTCAAACGAGATTTCTGCTCAATGATGCATGCTTCAAGAAAGGCATTCCGTTTACGTATGGAGGTGCGGTCAGCTCGCGGGGGATGAGCGCGATTCTGGTTCCGGGGAGCACGCCTTGCCTGCGCTGCTTCATTCAATCCGCCGATGCCAGCGGGCAAACCTGCGATACGATCGGCGTCATTGCGCCTGTCGTCGATATTGTCGCTTCCTATCAAGCCGTCGAAGCGATGAAGGTTCTCGTCGGCGCGCATGACAAACGCAGAAACAGCCTGGTGACCTTCGATCTGTGGGCGAATCACTATTACGATATGAAGCTTGGCGAGCCGCGAAACAACTGCCCATGCTGCCAGTTAAAGCAATATCCCGCTCTGGATCGGGCGGAACAAGACTCGGCGATCTCCTTGTGCGGACGAGAAACGGTGCAAATGGCCGGGAATGGCCCAATCGATTTGGAGATATGGCGAGCGCGGCTAGAGCCTGCAGTGGTGCAGGTGAGCGTGAATGCTTATTTGCTTCGGGCGGAGCTGCCGGAGGGAGAGAGACTGGTGCTTTTCCCGGATGGACGTGTATTTGTGCAGGGAACGGATGATTTGGTTCGCGCCAAGATTTTGTATGCCCGCTATATCGGAGCTTAATAGGGAGGGAATAGTAGAATGAAAGAGTTTCGTTTATATGCGATTACTGGCGAGCAGTTCCACCCGGGCAGGGACATGATCGAAGTCATGGAGGAAGCGATTCTCGGCGGCGTGGATATCATTCAGCTGCGGGATAAAACAAGCGGTAAACCGGAGCTGCTGCAGAAAGCGAAGGCGCTTAGGGAGCTGACTCGGAAGCATGGCGTTACGTTTATCGTGAACGACCACATCGACGTTGCGATGGAGGTCGACGCGGATGGCATTCATCTGGGTCAAGATGATGTGCCGCTGCACGAAGCAAGACGGATCGTTGGCGACAAAATCATCGGCATCTCGACGCACAAGCTAGAAGAAGCGTTGCAGGCAGAACGAGACGGAGCGGATTATATCGGCGTCGGTCCCGTCTTCGCTACGAAGACCAAAGTCGATGTCGTTGATCCGGTAGGCGTATCGTATGTACGCGATGTCGCTGCCAACATCCGCATTCCTTTTGTCGCAATTGGCGGCATTAAACTTGGCAACGTAGATGAAGTACTGGCTGCCGGAGCTACGCGTATCTGCGTGGTTAGCGGAATCGTAGGGAGCAGCGATGTGCGCGGGACTTGCGAAGCGTTCCTCGGGAAGCTGAATAAATAGGGGTGAGCGTATGGTGCTTGTAATTAACGGACAGAAACAGGAGCTGGAAGTTCGGACGATCCAAGATGTCATTGCCCATTACGGGTTAGCCGGCAAGCCGATCGTGGTTGAGGCGGACGGGGCTGTTCTTACGGCCGCGCAATGGGAGACCGCAACCGTTCGTCCGGACATGCGAATCGAGCTAGTACATTTTGTCGGAGGAGGTTGACGGATCGAATGAAGCAGGATGTGTTCAAGATTGGCGGCCGTGAATTATCTTCTCGTTTCTTTATCGGTACAGGACTTTTTCCTAATCCCTATGTGCAAATGGAAGCGATCAAAGCTTCGGGTGCCGAGGTGCTGACCTTTGCCATTCGCCGCATTAACTTAGAATCAACGGAGGACGATTCCATCCTTCAGCATTTGCAGGATGGCGAATATATCTATCTTCCTAATACGTCCGGTGCGAGGACGGCGGATGAAGCGGTTCGTATTGCCCGATTGGCCCGTGCTTCCGGCCTAAGCGACTGGATTAAAGTCGAAATTAGCGCGAACGAGCGCACGCTGCTGCCGGATCCGATCGAAACCTTGAAAGCGACCGAGATTCTCGTCAAGGAAGGGTTTACGGTGCTTCCTTATATCACGGATGATCCGATTATGTGCAAAAGACTTGAAGAAGCGGGCGCAGCGGCCGTTATGCCGGGTGCAGCGCCGATCGGAACCGGACTTGGCATACTGAATCCCTATCATCTAAGCCTGATCGTTGAAGATGCGCAAGTGCCGATCATCGTGGATGCCGGCCTTGGTTCGGTGAGCGATGTCACGCAAGCGATGGAGCTAGGGGTATCGGCTGTACTGATGAACACGCCTGTTGCCAAAGCGAGAAATCCCGTCGGCATGGCGCAAGCGATGAGAATGGGCATCGAAGCAGGCCGCCTTGCTTATCTATCGGGCAGAATTGAGAAGAAGCGGTATGCGTCGGCGAGCAGCGGGTTGGATGCGTATAAATTGAAATAAGCGAGCCGGAACGAGTGAGAGCTTGGGAGAGTTGGGTTGGAAATGAAAGAGAGCATTGTGGTCATGGGAGGCGGCGTCATCGGGTTATCCTGCGCACTGGAGCTGCAGCAGCGGGGACATCAGGTCACGGTTCTGGAAATCAATCGCTGCGGAGGTCAGGCATCCGGCGCTGCTGCCGGCATGCTGGCGCCATATTCCGAGAATGTGGAAGGCTCCGATGCTTTTTTTCGGTTTTGCTTAGAAAGTCTGCAGCTGTATCCCGAATGGCAAGCAGGCGTGAAGGAGATTTCCGGGCAGACCTTCGAATACACGAACTCCGGCAGTCTCTATATTGCTTATCATGATGCGGATTTGCTGGCACTGGAAGGCAGATTGCTGTGGCAGAGTCAGTACGGTTCTTCCGGCAGTATAGTCGAGGGTGATGCGCTGCTTCGCCTGGAGCCCCATCTGTCGACGAATGTAAGGGCTGCGCTGCATACGCCGGAGGAGAGCCATCTCTATGCCCCTCATTATGTCAAAGCATTGGAGCAAGCTTGCCGCGTGTTAGGGGTATGTATCCATGAGAATCTCCAGCGGGTCAGCGTTGATGAGTGGGAGAGCGAGATACGCATCCAATCAGCAGATGGACGCTATTTCAATGGCGATCGCTTACTGGTTTGCTCAGGAGTATGGGCGCAAGAGCTGTCAGATACATTCGGCATCCAAATTCCCGTATATCCGATTCGCGGACAAATTTGTGCGTATGAAGTAGAAGCAAAGCCGGTCCGGCACATGGTCTTCGGCAATCAGGGGTATCTGGTGGCAAAAGAAAACGGGACCGTCGTGTGCGGTGCTTCCGAGGATGTTGCCGGCTTCGATACTACCGTAACGGCCAAGGGAATCGAGCGGCTTACAAGATGGAACAAGAAGGTTTTCCCTTTTCTCGGCGAGCGGGAGCCGTTTCATCGCTGGGCCGGATTGCGCCCTTCCACGCAGGATGGATTCCCGCTGATCGGTGCAATCGACAGCACGGACCGCGTCGTGTTTGCGGTCGGGCATTACCGCAACGGCATTCTGCTCAGTCCGGCAACCGCCAAGCTGGCTGCGGACTGGGTCGAAGGGAAGCGGGAAGCGGCGGGAGATTATGACGCTTTCTTACCGGGGCGGTTTTCCTAAACGGAATAGAGCAATCATTAGTCAGTACGTTTACTTATTTGATCGATCGTATGAGGCAAGACTTTCACATTCAGTTGTGGAGTCTTGCCTTTTTGCTTTTGCTGGGATATTGCGAGCCTAACGTTCGAATCCATGTATAAATCCGACTACATTGTTTTTCGTCATATAAACGTTAATGGGGTCATGCTGCTTCGTAGTTTACATACGGTGATCAACTATATGATAAATAGGCTGGTGAAGAAATGGTGCACCGTTATGAAATCGCTCACATTTCTTCATCTCGACTATCCATTAAAAGGAGAGATCGTTAAATGGTAAGGTTTAACAAGGTCATCAAGTTATTCTGTATACTTACTCTGTTTGCATCATTACTAAGTATACATCCAGTGGCAGCCGGTGCATCGTCTCTAAATACTTACTATGTGGATTCAGTTAACGGAAATGACAGCAATAGCGGATTGAGTCAAGGTCAGGCCTGGAAAACGTTAGACAAGGTAAACGGCACGGATTTTGTGCCGGGAGATCAGATTTTGTTCAAAGCAGGCGGCAGTTGGAATGGTCACTTGACCATAGATGACTCCGGTTATGGTGCAAACCGCATTACATTCGACAAATATGGTGAAGGTCCGAAACCGATTATTGCGGGAGGCGGCGTTCCGAAAACGATCTTTTTACATAATGCGGAATACGTGACGATCCGAAATCTGGAAATTACGAATGATGCGCCTGAAAATGATCACCGTTACGGAATTTTTGTGTCAAACGATACAGGCCGAACATTAAGGAGTTTGCACTTTGAGAGTTTGGATATTCACAATGTGAAAGGTAATTATGCAGGCAGCTTACGTTTTTGGTCGGCCGCGATAGGCTTCAATGCGTATAAAAGCAATTCCTCTTATGATGACTTCCTTATCGCGGACAGCCATATCTACGACAATGAAAGCCATGGCATTCAAAGCGACGGAGATGCGGCTGTCAAAGAGAGTACGTTCTATACAAACGTAGTGATCAGAAATAACTTCTTCGAAAGAAACGGAAATGGAGACATCGTTGTCGGCCTTTGCGACTCTCCTTTGATCGAATACAATACTTCCTACGATCAGGGCGGCGGCTTCGAAGGGTACGGATATACCGTTTCGATGTGGGAATGGCTCAGCAAGAACGCGGTTTTCCAAAATAACGAAGTCGCCTACACGAATCATGACCCGTTGCAAGATAACGACGACGGGGATTCGCAGGCTTTCGACGCCGACATCGCGACGGTTGACAGAGTTACGTTCCAGTACAATTACAGCCATGACAACGCGGGCGGTTTTCTGCTGGTGATGGGCAATTCCCAGGAGAACTACAAAGGTGCGACCGTGAGATACAACGTGAGCTTCAACGACCATAAAACCAACGTCAACGAAAATACGACCTTATCGATCAATCACGCGGGTTCGGAAGGATCGTACATTTACAATAACGTATTCTACAACAACATCGAAGATGAAGGAATCCATATCAAGTCGCTCGCTACTGAAACGGCTAAAATTTATTACCAGAACAATATTTTCTATGCGAACGCAGCTTCGACCTATCCATCGGCTTCCGATTCCAATAACGTTTTTGACTATAACGGCTACTTTGGAACGGGAAATATTGCGCCGGTTGAAGACTTGCACGCCGTAACCGCGGATCCGAAATTTGCCGACCCTATTCCGGCGGTTCCTACGGATGGCATGGAAGGCGCCGACGTATTCAAGTTGAGCTCGGATTCTCCGTATATCAACGCGGGAACAGTCATTGCGGATAACGGCGGCAGAGATTTCTGGGGCAATGCGCTCTATAATGGCGCTCCGGATATTGGGGCACATGAGTATGGCAGTCCCAAAGCGGAAGCGGTGACCGTAACTCTCAAACCGCTGATTATTCCTGATGCGGTAGATCCGGCTATTCACGCCGGAAGATGGTCCGTGAAAGCCGTTTCCACAGGCACGGCTTCGAATAACGAAATGAAGCAAACCCTTTCAGGTGTACAACCAAATCAGGAGTACAAGGCACAGGTTTGGGTGAAAGGCACGGGCGGGTATACGTTATCGGTCGGAGACGGAAATACCGTTATCGATCAAATAGCCTTTGAAGCTTCAAGCGAATGGACGCAAGTCCAGCTGCCCGTTAATAGCGGAAATTCCGCGACGCTGGTTTATGCGCTGACGGAGACAGGAGGAGCGGCTGGAACAGCGTACTTCGACGATGCGTTTCTGGGCGTCGCCGACGGTCCGAATTTGCTCGAAAACAACAGTTTTGAATACGGCGTAAGGCCCTGGACAATAGGCAATGTGTTCTCTCTGTACCATACTATTGCACCTATAGATCCTGATGATCCGACGCCGGAACCGGAGCCTGAACTGCCGACAACGGCGGAACAAGTGAATGATGATTTCGATAGCACCGATTTAAACGCAAGGTGGAAGTGGATTTCAGAAGATCCGTTAAAATGGAGCCTGTCCTCGAATCCGGGAAAAATGAATATCGCGAGCAGCGGAGGAGATGTCGATTCTACTAAAAACGTCTTGCTCCAATGGGCGCCTAAAGGCGATTTTACGATCGAGACCAAAATATCCGCAATCCCCACGGCGGATTGGGAACAGACCGGTCTATTGGTTTATATCGATGGCGCAAACCACATTAAACTCAACCGGGTACATGACGGCGAACTGAAATTCCAGTTTGGGTATAAGCAAGACGGCGTATGGAACAGCAGTACGTACACGAATATCAACGATTCCGACGATGATAACCCCGACTATTACCTGAAGCTGGAGAAGAGAGGCGCAACCTATACGGGGTACTACTCGCAAGACGGTACTGATTATACCAAAATAGGAAGCTATACCGTTTACTTCACCGGTAATAAACGGATCGGTCTGTATAACTGCAATGGAACGAACGTCATTGCCGATTTCGATTATTTCCGTATGACAAGCTTGGATACCAATGCAGGCGAACCGACAGCGCCGCCGACAACACCGCCGACGGTACCTAACGAAGCTCACAGCGGCGATTACGCGATCAAAGTCGACAAAAACTCGGCTGGAAGTGCCTGGAAGTCTATGGGATACAATGATATAGCGGTTACGCCGAATACCGCTTTGCAATTCAAGGCATGGGTGAAAGGAAGCGGGAAAGTTAAATTCGCATACACTGCAGATTGGGCTAAGTTTTATGAGTATGACCTGACCGCGACCGACGAATGGAAAGAAGTAATCATCGACTTTAATCCCGGAACGGATACTGTTATTAATGTCAGTATCAAAACGACGGATGCATCCAGTACGATGTTCATCGATGATGTCTTCTTGGGAACATCCGGCGGGGAGAACCTCATCAAGAACGCCAGCTTTGAAGATGGGTCGGGTCCTTGGTGGGGCGTGGAAGCTCCTTTCTCCCTCGTTGAAGTCATCGATGCAAACAGCAAACCTGAATTTTATCCGTTGAGGGACAAATCGATTCGTGAAAACAGCCCGCTGGTGTTCACGATTCATGCAACGGATAAGAATGAAAATCCATTGACTTACAGTGTGGAGAATCTGCCAGCAGGCGCTCAATTCAATGCTTCATCCCGTAAATTCAGCTGGACGCCTACGTATTCGCAAGCAGGCGTATACACGGTTACGTTTAACGTGACCGATGGAACAAGCACCGTTTCTGAAGATGTACAAATCAGCGTGCTTGACGGACCAACGCCGCCAACGATACCGTCAACGACACCGCCAACGACACCGTCCCCGCACCCCGGGACCGTGAAGATTGCAGCCATCCCCGACGGTAACGGCAAAGCTGTCGTCGAGGTGAAGGCAAACGAGATTCAGGCAGCTCTGCTTGATTCAAAAGAATCCATTGTAGAAATTATCGTTGAAGGAGCAGCATCGGCTAAAGAAGTAACCGTTAATCTGTCCGGCGATGCAGTTCAAACCGCTCTTGTCAATAAGATTAAGCAGTTCAATATCAATACCGGACTTGCCGTGATTTCGATACCGACGGAACTGTTGAAGAAGCAAGACGGAGCTTCCGGAAATGTGCAGCTTTCCGTTACGAATGTCGATTCCTCGGCACTATCGGGTGAAGCGAAAGAAGCGGTTGGAAGCCATCCGGTCTACGACTTCAACCTCAGCATCGACGGGAAGAAAATTAGCCAATTCGGGGATCAAGCCGTAACAGTGAAGCTGAACTACAAGTTGAAGTCCGGAGAAGACTCCCATCAAATCATCATTTATTACCTGAATGATAACGGCAAGCCGGAAATCGTAAAAAGCGGCAAATTCGATTCCGCAACCGGTCAAGTCACGTTCAGTACGAAGCATTTCAGCAAATTTGCAATTGCCTTTAACGAAGTCAGCTTTAACGACATTGCCAACGTAGCCTGGGCGCAAGACAGCATCGAAGCATTGGCGGCAAGAGGCATTATTAATGGCGTTGGGGGAGACAGCTTTAAACCCAACGATCAGCTGACAAGAGCAGCATTTATTACGATGCTGATGAATGCCTTTGATTTGATCGACAGTAACGCCAAAACTTCGCTAAGCGATGTGAAGAAGGATACATGGTATTCCAGTGCAATCGCATCGGCACAACAACTCGGTATTGTTCAAGGAAAAACGGACGGTACGTTTGGCGTTAATGATAAGATTTCGAGGCAGGACATGGCCGTCATGCTTTATAACGTCGGATTACTGGTAAAGGCAAGCTTTAACGGGAACGGAGAAGCAGCTTCCTTCCGCGATCAATCCGAAATCGCGGCATACGCCGTAAATGCGGTAGCGGCGATTCAACAAGCCAAGATCATCAACGGTGTAGGCAATGGGAATTTCGCACCGCGGGATGTGGCAACAAGAGCGCAAGCAGCCGTTGTCATTTGGAACATGTTTGCTAGAACGAAGTAACGTCACTGCAGAAACGATAATAGAATACTCATTCATTCAAGAGATGGCTCTTGTACTCAAAGAGCCGTCTCCTGAAAGGAGGAATTAGGCATGGGGAAGCGTGTTATAAACAAACGGAATCGTTTCAAAAATACCTATCTATGGTTATTTGTCGCAGTTATTGCGGTGTGCTGTACGGCTTTTATACTGGCAGGCAAAAGCAGTGATGAAAATTGGAAGTCCGGTGTTGTCGCTACTGTAGACGATGAGCCTATAACCGTGGAAGAGTTCATGCCCAAACTAGTAAAGCATCGCTCTGAAATATTGGCGTATTTTAAGAAGAAACACAACGTTGAACCTGATAAAGGGTTCTGGACGAGCAGTTACGATGGCGAGATACCCGGAGAAATGCTGAAAAAGGCTGCTTTGGATGAGTGTATCACGATAAAAGTGCAGCAAATCGCGGGCAAAGAAAAGGAACTGGTCAAGGATATCAGCTATTCCCAATTTCTCAAAGATCTTCATGCAGAAAATGCAAGACGGAAAACGGCTGTCGAAAATAAGAAAGTGATCTACGGTCCCGAGCAGTATACGGAAGACGTTTATTTCTCGAAATTGTTTACAGACATGACTCATAAGTTAATGGACGAAGTAAATGAACAACATCCTGTATCGGAGGAAGAGATCAAGCATTATTATGATCATGCCATCAGTGAAAACAAGTATAAGAAGATAGATCAAGTAAAGGTAGAGAAAATAGCTTTCCTATTTAAAGCCGGAGATGATAAGAGTAAGGCAGCTGCAAAGGAACTGGCTGAAGAAGCACAGCTTAAACTCGCTGACGGAGATCATGTTCAAGCTTTATCCGCTCGGTATGGCAAGAATTCCGCAATTCATATCGAATCCGGCGAACAAATTTTTGATTCTACGACCAGTCATGACGATTATATGCCGGCAACGCATGAATTTACCGAAACTGCCGTTGGCTTAGCTGTAGGACAGGTGAGCGGGGTTTTCGAGTACAACAAAGCTTATTATGTGGTTAAATGTATCGAAAAAACAGAAGAGGGATTCAATAAACTGGAGGAAGTCAATGATTCTATCGCACAAGCCGTAAAAGAACAGAAGTTTGCCTCTTACGTTGACGATTTGGTCAAGAAGGCCACCGTTGTTATCGATAAAGAAGTATATAGCAAGCTTGAAATGTTATAGGTTGTACGCCTTCCTACTATCAGTATGATATAATAGTCCTATTGATAGGCTAATAGACCTACTACATGGAGGGATCGGGATGAGGTTAGTCACAAGATCGGATTTCGATGGATTGGTTACGGCGGTTCTGTTCAGAAAGTTAGGCATGATCGACGATATGAAGTTCGTCCATCCGAAAGATATGCAAGACGGCTTGGTCGAGATTACGAGTAACGATATATTGACGAATGTTCCTTTTATAGAAGGCTGCGGTTTATGGTTCGATCATCATGCCAGCGAGTTGAAGCGTTCGCAAGAAGAGGGATTTACATACGAAGGCGAGATCAGAATCGCGGATAGCGCTGCGAGAGTCGTTTATGATTTCTATGGGGGACGAGACAAGTTCGGTCCATTCTTCGATAGCATCATGGAAGGCGTAGACAAGGCGGATGCCGCAAAGTTTAGCAGAGAGGATATATTGAATCCGCAAGGCTGGGATTTACTTTCCTTTATAATGGACTCTCGGACCGGGCTTGGACGTTATCGCGATTTCCGTATAAGCAACTACCAGCTGATGGAGAAGTTGGTCGGGCTTTGCTTGGAACAATCGCTGGAAGAGATTATGCAGGATGAAGATGTGAGACAACGTGTGGAGCGGTATTTTGAATTGGATGCGTTGTTCCGTGACATGCTTATCGCGCATACGCGTGTAGAAGGAAATGCGATCATTACCGATCTAAGAGGCGTGGAAACCATCTATCCGGGCAATCGTTTCTTGGTATACGCTCTTCATCCCGAGCAGAACGTATCGCTGTGGATTGTGGACGGGTTCCAGAAACAAAATTGTGCGATCGCTTGCGGACATAGCATCGTGAATCGGTCATGCGGCGTTCAGGTCGGATACTTAATGAGAGAATTCGGCGGCGGCGGACATGAAGCTGCCGGAACTTGCCAAGTATCGTACGAATCCGCGGATGAAGCCATCGAAGCTATTATTCAACGATTTAATTGAGATGGATTGATATAACCACCTCAACGACGCGAATCAATTGTATGCAATGTCTCCATTATTATGTTACTTGGGACCCGAAGTTTCCCCGAGGCTGCAAAGCGTTCAAGTTCAAATCGTCCGCGATGCCCAGTGCTGCCGTTCTCACTTCATCCGGCAAGCCATGCATGAACTTCGAGGCGAAGCTGAAATAGTTAAAATAAAGGGCATCGATCCTATTGCGATCGATGCCCTATTCTATTACTCGCAAGCTTAGCGATTATTGCTGGCTCGCTTTAATCGCTTGATCCAGATCATGAAGAATATCCGCGATGCCTTCCGTACCGATGGATAAGCGAATCATCCCCGGGGAAACGCCGGTCGCAATCTGCTCCTCTTCCTTAAGCTGCGCATGCGTGGTGCTTGCCGGGTGAATAATAAGCGACTTCGAATCGCCGACGTTCGCCAAGTGGGAAAACAGCTTCACGTTTTCGATTACCTTCTTCCCCGCATTCAAACCGCCTTTAATCCCGAACGTCAGAATAGCGCCTTGGCCCTTAGGCAGATACTTTTGCGCTTTGTCGTAGGACGCATGGCTTTGCAAGCCCGGATAGCTAACCCACTCTACCGCCTCATGCGCTTCCAGAAACTGCGCCGTTGCCAGTGCGTTAGCGGAATGGCGCTCCATACGCAAGTGCAGCGTTTCCAAGCCTTGCAGCAGCATAAAGGAATTAAACGGCGATATTGCGGCTCCCATATCACGCAGCAATTGCACGCGTGCTTTAATAATATAAGCGATCGGTCCCACAGCATCCGTATACACAACGCCATTATAGCTCGGATCCGGTTCCGTCAGGCCCGGGAAGCGACCGCTTCCTTTCCAATCGAATTTACCGCCATCTACGATAATGCCGCCGATCGAAGTGCCGTGACCGCCAATGAATTTGGTTGCGGAATGAACGACAATATCAGCTCCGTATTCGATCGGGCGAAGCAGGTAGGGGCTTGGGAATGTATTATCTACAATCAGGGGAAGACCGTTCTCGTGGGCAATGGAGGCTACGGCTTCAATATCAAGCACATCTCCCTTCGGATTGCCGATGGTTTCAGCGAAGATGGCCTTTGTTCGCTCATTAATGGCACTGCGGAAATTGTCCGGGTTGCTTGGATCTACGAAATGAACTTTAATGCCAAGCTTCGGCAATGTAGTGGAAAATAAGTTATAAGTGCCGCCGTACAAACTCGCTGCAGAGACAATTTCATCTCCTGCTTCGGCAATATTCAGAATGGAGTATGTAATGGCTGCCATCCCTGAGGAAGTGGCTAATGCTGCCGGCGCGCCTTCGAGCGCTGCAATTCTTTTCTCGAATACATCTGTTGTTGGATTCATAATACGCGTGTAGATATTGCCGAATTCTTGAAGCGAGAATAAATTTGAAGCATGCTCGGAATCGCGGAACCCATATGAAGTCGTTTGGTATAGCGGTACTGCACGCGACATGGTCGCGGGATCAATCTCTTGGCCAGCGTGTACAGCTAATGTTTCTATGGAATATTTGCGTTCTTCTGCCATTTCTACAATCATCCTCCTCGAATCTGGTTTCACTACTAGTTTCTCATAGTCTGATAGAAATTTCCATCCAGGCAGACTCAAAAGGATATGAAAATAGGGAAGAGGAAATCGACGAATCGTAGAGAAGTTGTTTGCAAAGAACCGAACGAAACGATCAATGGCTGAAAAGAGGGATGAGACATGAAGAGTGATACGGTTCCGGTACTTGGAAAACGGGCTTTGAACCGTGCGCTGCTTGCCAGGCAGCAGCTGCTGAAACGAGTCGATCTGCCGGCATTGGATGCGGTTGAGCAATTAATCGGTTTGCAGGCTCAAGCTCCGCATTCCCCTTATTATGGTTTGTGGACGCGGCTCGAAGGTTTCCGGCAGGAAGAATTGAGCCGGCTGATTCAAGAACGGCAAGCAGTCCGCATGGCGCTGATGCGCTCGACCTTGCACTTGGTTTCTGCTCGCGATGCATTGAAGCTGCGTCCAGCGCTGCAACCTGTCCTTACCCGAGGACTTCAAGGCAGCTTTGGCAAAAGTCTTGTCGGTATAGATGAGAAAGAGCTTGCTGACGCAGGCCGTGCAATAGTCGAAGCGGAACCGATGACAGCAAACGAGCTTGGCAAGCGACTTAACCAGAAGTGGCCGGACAAGGATCCCGAAGCCCTCGCGGCCGCCATCCGAAATGCCGTGCCGCTGGTTCAATTGCCGCCACGCGGCGTTTGGGGCGAAAGCGGTCAAGCCATCCATACTTCCGCAGAAGCTTGGTTAGGTCAATCTCTATCACCGGAGCCGTCGGTAGAGGAGATGATTCTCCGCTATTTGTCAGCCTTTGGCCCGGCATCCGTGAAAGACATGCAGATGTGGTCGGGTTTAACGGGGCTGCGCAGCGAGTTCGAGAAGCTCCGAGCCGGGCTCGTCAACTTCCGTGACGAGATGGGAAATGAGTTGTTCGACTTGCCGAATGCACCGCGGCCCGATGCGGAGTGTTTGTCTCCACCGCGTTATCTCGGTGAGTTTGACAATATTCTGCTGTCCCATGCCGATCGCACACGGATTATCGACGATGCTTACCGTAACCGAGTGTTCACGAAGAACGGCATCATCCGATCCGTTATTCTTGTTGATGGATTTGTTAGTGGCATATGGAATCTTAATCAAGGGCGCGGAAAAGCTGTTTTAACGATTGAACCATTCAGGAAACTCACTTCACGGGAAACCGACGAACTGGCCGAAGAAGGAAGGCATTTGTTGAAATTCGCGGCCGGTGAGGAGCAAACGGCGGAGATTCAATTTACCACTTAAGAAGAGAGGGGCTGCTTGGGATGATCACGAGACCATGTCAAATCAGTGAGATTCAACATCTTGTAGAAGCCTATATTGCTGAACTGTCTTCGCCTTTCGATTCCTTTCTGGAGGAGCATATTCTGGCATCGACGTTCTACATCGTTGAAGAAGGGACAGCCGCCATCGGCTACTTTGCGATTCATCATAACGAAACGCTCACCCAGTTCTACATCAGCCGTCCCTACCGGAAGCATGCTCAGCCGTTATTTAGCAGGGTACTCGAAGAGAACTCGCTGACAACGCTATTCGTTCCGACCTGCGATGAACTGTTTTTAAGTCTGGCTATAGATAAGGATTTCAAGTTGAATAAACAAGCTTACTTCTTTCAAGACAGTCTGGCGGAGCTTTCGGAAAATCAGGGGTCAGAGGATGATTCCTTCCGCCCCGCTGAACCGGGCGATTTACGGCAAATCGAGCAGGTTTGCGGCGATTTTCTCGATCACTATGAGCGGCGTATCCATAACGGGGAACTATTCGCTTATTATCGAGGTTCATTGCTGCTTGGCATCGGAGTTATGGAGCAATCCAAACTGATTGCAGGCGTGGCCAGCATTGGGATGATGACCAATGCGCTGTTTCGGAAGCAGGGGATTGGGAGGACCATCATACTGCACATGAAAAAATGGTGTTATGAGCACAATTTAACGCCTATATGCGGCTGTTGGTATTATAATGAAGCTTCTAAATTAACATTGGAAAGCGCGGGGATGGTCACGAAGACCAGACTGCTGAATATCAAAGTCACTTCACCCAGCCGCTCCGGATAAGCAACTGACGTACGAGCAGCGGAAAAGTCCATGTGTATGGATTTGCCAAAATGATGGGACAGCGTTCCATATCGCAGCTTCGGTTCCTTGATTTCATTATCGCGCTGACTCTCGGCAATATTATTGCCCATCCGCTGTCGGATGAGCATCTCGGGCTCAAGGGATCGATGATTACGACGATTTCGCTTGTGCTGCTGTACTTAGCAGCGATCTGGCTTAGCTTGAAGGTGCCGCTGCTTAAACAATTTTTCGATCCGTCGGCGATTACCCTTATCCAGAATGGGAAGCTTGATTACCGGAATCTCTCGAAAGCGAAGCTCGCCATTGAATTCTTGTACGCAGAGTTACGCAAATCGAATGTGGAAGACATCACGAAAGTTGCTTTTGCTTCATGGGAGCCGGGCGGTACGTTGTCCGTCTTCGTCCATGCAAGGACCATGTATGGCTGGAGACGGAAATTCAGCCCGTTTTAGTGAAAAACGTGATTAGCAACCGTAGACAGCAAACTGACCGTGCAGGTACACGTGGTGCGATAGGGCAGCAGGTTAGGCGAATCGTAAGACCAGGCTCGAACGATACCCGACCCGGTTCCGACCTTAGACTGGGGGAAAACTAAACCTCAGGCTGTTAAAGCCATCCTCGAATTCCCGTAATATGTTGGCATAACTCAAGATGCCAAAGGGGATTTGTTCGATGTATGCTTTACTTTATGGGCTGGATGCCCTCGCTACGGTATTACTGGTAGTCTTCGGCTGGATGGCCGGAGGCAAAGCAGGCCGACTTGTTTACAGCTCGTCGTACAAGAAGCTGAAACATAAATCAAGAACCATTATGGTGTTGTTCAGTCTATCTGTGCTGGCGTTCGCAGGTAAAATCTTCATTGCGCAGCAGATCTACACAAAATTTGGCTGGCTATTCTCGCAAGATCGCATTCTCCTCCAGCTTCCGCCTCTTCTGATGGCAGTGCTGGCAAGCGTTGTCTACGGCATTCCACGAATCGTCCGCATCTTGCGGTTGTCGGCCGAGAATCAAGATACGCCCCTCGATGCGGCAGCCTATCGTCTGGCAGGCGACTCCTCTCTGATCATTCCGTTCAAAGCAATCAAATACACCGCATTGGCAAGTTTGTTTTTCTATTTCGTTCCGGTTGTCCCGATTAGATGGTTGGACGCGGCGGCGGTTCTACTCGTACTGCTGGTGTTCATCACGATTATGGTTTACCGTGTGCTTAATCGCAGCAAGAGCATTCATCAACATGAGAATTGGGTTCCTCTGGGACGTAAGCTGCGTGTGGCCAAAGGAGTTGCCGAAATCCTGATCATGATGCTGATCGTCGTCGGTGGCTGGATGTATGAAAGGAATGTAAGCCGTCTCCCGGAAACGATGAGCATGATGACCGGATCAGCCGATTTCGGCGGAGGTAGTGGAAGTGCGAACGCTCATCAGCATGCTGTAACTACGGGCGGGAAAGCCGATGTCAGCGTGGAGACGTTAACCGGCCCCGAAGAGGGAGAACCGGATCGCCGATTCACGCTGACGGCAGAGAAGAAGCTGGTTCGAAGCAGCTCGGGCAAAATGGTGGAGGCATGGACGTATAACGGTCAAATTCCCGGACCGGAGCTGCGGATGCGGCAAGGGGAACTGATCGAAGTTACATTGATCAATAACAACGTTGATGTAGGCGTTACGTTACACTGGCATGGCCTGGATGTTCCCAATGCGGAGGATGGCGTCGCAGGCGCGACCCAGAATGCGGTCATGCCGGGGCAGATGCATACGTATCGATTCATCGCGGAACAAACCGGTACCTTCTGGTACCATTCTCACCAAGACTCAGCCGAGGCGGTGAAGAAAGGGTTGTTCGGTGCATTAGTGGTGGAGGATCCTGCTGATGCTGCAACTAAGTATGGAATTGATCGGACGATCTTGACCTATTCGTTAAAGAATAGCGGATTCTCCTTTGGCGAAGGGGCGGATGCGAAGCTCCTCGAACATGTGCAGGCTGATCCGGGCACGCCGGTGCGGCTGCGCCTGATTAATACCGAGAACTGGGTGCAGCGCGCATTCACCGTTGTAGGCGTTCCTTTTCAAGTAGCGGCGATCGATGGTACGGAACTAAACGGACCAACGGATTTGAGCAGCAATACGCGGCTTGAAGTAACGACATGCGGCCGGTATGACGTGACCTTCGTAATGCCGGAGACGCCGGTCTTTATTAACATCGGCGATGATGCTAAGAAAGGCATTCTCTTTAGCCAGAAGGGCAATGGCGAACCTCTTGATTTGCCAGAGAGCATTACGATATTCGATCCTTCCGTTTACGGAACACCGGAAGTGCTGCCATTTGGTTTAGACAGTCGCTTCGACAGAGAGTTTCTGATGGTCCTGGATAATCAATTCAGTTTCTATAACGGCAGCTTCGGCGCCTTGTACACCATCAATGGCAAGCTGTTCCCGAATACGCCGATGTACATGGTTAAACAGGGGGATTTGGTCAAAACAACCATTGTTAACCGCGGCATGGTCGAGCATCCCATGCATTTGCACGGTCATCATATGCTGGTATTGAGCCGTAACGGCAAGTCGGTAAGCGGCAGTCCGTGGTGGTCCGATACGCTGTATGTCGGCCCGGGCGAGCGATATGAGGTTGCGTTTCTAGCGGATAATCCAGGGATATGGATGGATCATTGTCACAATCTGGATCACGCCAAGGTTGGCATGTCGATGCATCTCGCCTATGAAGGGATTACGACACCCTTTGCACTTGGGACGGAATCGCATAATCACCCCGAATAGGATGGATTCAACCGTCAGTTGAATTGACGCGTTCAACTGACTATTGATAGAGTAGAGCCACCGAGCGTGCTATGCTGATTGCAGGCAGTGCGCACTGTACAATCGAATAAGCGGAGGCGTTCTACAATGGAAATGCGTAAGATCGGTGCTTTCATCTCCAGTCTAAGAAAAGAAAAAGGGATGACGCAGGCGGAATTCGCCGAGCGTTTGGGAATAAGTCATCAAGCCGTATCAAAGTGGGAGCGCGGCGAGTCGCTGCCTGATATCGGGATGCTGCCGGCGATCAGCCGGTTGCTCGAAACGTCCATTGATGAGCTGCTGGCCGGTGAAAGCCGGATTGTGCTTGCGCAGGAAACAGCATCCGCGCAGGCTGCTGCAGGTGAAGAGCTTCGCAGTATCGAGAAAACTCAGGAAATAGAAGGATCAGATGAAGAAGTAGAAGATAGTGAGCCTGCCGAAGCTCAGGACGAAGAGCAGGACGAAGAGCAGGAGTATGGTTCGGACGCATCCGATGATGATGATGATGGCTCGCATCCGAGTTTGCACGCGATTTTGCAGCTTGCACCGTTTCTGGGGAGCGACACGATTGATGAGATGCTCCGTTACGTAGAGGAAGGTCGTCTGAGCGCCGACGCCATTCAGGGCTTGGCACCTTTTATAAGCAAAGGCTCATTAGCCCGTTTGGTGGATAAGGCCATTGTCGGAACGTTCGACATGCGGCAGCTCGTAGGACTCGCACCTTTCCTGGACACCGAACAAATCGACCGGCTTGTCCGGCAAGCCGAGGAAGGCACGGTCGATTGGGATATCGTTCAAGCGTTGGCGCCTTTTATTAGCCGGGATACGCTGGACCGATTAGTTGATCGCATTGCCGACGGTGGCATCGATGCCGGCCGAATTGTTGGACTCGCCCCGTTCCTATCGAAGGGGAGTATGGAGAAGCTGCTGTTGCATGTGGAGTCCGGATTCCTGGGTGCCGATATTCTCTCCGCTATAGCGCCATTCATTCATAAAGATGCGCTGGAGAGACTGGTCCGAGGCATGCTGGAGAAGACGCTGACGCGTTCAGCCGAATAAGGGGATGGTCATCTGCCATTCTGCGAAATTAATTAGCCAGGGCTCCTTACGACGGAGTCCTGGCTTTTTCAAGTGAGAAGGTTTACTTGTATCCAGTGTAGAAGATGAAGGAGTACGGATCTTGAATAACGGAGGAGAAGAAACATGAATATCCCTAACGTACGTACAGGTGAGGCGCTAATTCGGGAGATTGACGAAACCCGTGTTCCATACGGCATGCTCGCCATTTGGTTTCTTGGGCAGGTCAGTGTCATTGTCAAAGGGGGCGATAAGATCGTTTATATCGATCCGTATTTGGCTGATTCTCCATATCGGCGGTTTCAGCCGCCCCTTCGCCCGGAGGAGGCGGCGAACGCCGACTGCGTGCTTATAACACACGATCATATCGATCATTTGGATCCGGATACGATACCCGGGATGGCGAAGAACCGCAGCGATACGGTATATGTGGCGCCGGGATACTGCCTCGATGCACTCGCTGAATTCGGCGTGTCACCGGAGCGGCGTATTCATGCGATAACAGGCGAATGGCGGGAGCTCAAAGGTTTTCGCTACAAACCGATTCCGGCGGCTCATGAAGAATTGGAGTACGATTCCGCGCTTGATCACCGGTTCGTCGGCTATGTGCTGAACTTAAACGGGGTGACGTTTTATCATGCGGGCGATACGACGGTTTATCCCGGACTCGTTGATACCGTGAAAGCAGAAAACGTCGACTGCGCGCTTCTGCCGATTAACGGACGCGATCCGTTCCGGCTCGCGCGTAATATCGTCGGCAACATGAACTTCCGCGAGGCTGCCGAGTTTGCGGTCGCGGCCGGGATCGATACCGTTATTCCGGCGCATTACGACATGTTCGAGGGGAACACGGAGCATCCGGGACATTTCATCGACTATTTGCACGAGAATTTCCCTACTCAGAAGAGTCATGTAATGGCGCGATTTGAGAGGTATGTGTACGTGTCCGGCCGCGCGTTGAAATAACAAACAAGGGGAATTCATACGGAAAGAGCAGCGTTCCCATTTATAGGCAGTTACACGATAGAAGGGGAGGATACGACTATCATGGAGCCGATCGTACAAATTTCACTGGATTTGACTACCATCAAGGAAGCATTGGCAATGGCCGAGATTGCCGTAGAAGCAGGCGTGGATTGGATTGAAGCAGGGACGCCGCTGTTGCTTGGGGAGGGTCTTCATGCAGTTGCGGCAATACGCCAAGCTTTCCCGGATCACCCGATCGTGGCCGATCTGAAAACGATGGATGGCGGCTATCTTGAAGCCGAAATGATGGCAAAAGCCGGAGCTACTCACGTAGTCGTCATGGGCGTGGCTCATCCGGCGACGATTCGTGCCGTTGTTAAGGCAGCCCGCGATTACGGTATCCAGGTAATGGGCGATATTATGGCTTCTCCGGATCCTGTGGCATGCGCGACAATGTTGGAAGAAAATGGGGTCGACTTCATTATCGTCCATACCGGTTTCGATGAGCGCGGCGAAGATAAGGAACGTACGCCGTACGATCATCTGGCTGCCGTAGTCGAAGCGGTGAAGGTACCTGTACAGGCGGTTGGCGGACTTACGATCGACCAAGCCGCCGACATGCCGAAGAATGGCGCCCCGCTGGTCGTAATCGGCGCTCCCCTCGTCATCGATAAGCAAGAGTTCAAACCAAGCCAAGACCGTGAGCAGTTGAAAGGGATCTTGCAGCAATTCGTGTCCCGCGTCAAAGCGAATCGGATGGAGGGGTGAGGCGATGACAACGACAGCCCGAGTAGCGCTTTTTCCGAAAGGATTTATGAATGAGTTGTCGGATGGCACGATGAGTTTATGGGAATGGATCGAGATAGCCGGAACGCTCGGTGCAGATGGGCTGGAGATGTATCCGCGTTTTCTGGAAAGCACGGAGCCGTCCTACCTTCTAGCTGTTCGAGAGGCGTGCGACAAAGTGCGTTTAGCCATCCCGATGATGTGCTCGTCACCGGATTTCACGCAACCGGATCCTGCGTTAAGAAGAGAAGAAATTCAGCATATCAAGACGATGATCGATGTCATGGCGATACTCGGTCCGGAAGATTTCAGAAGCTGCAGAGTGCTGTCCGGACAAAGGCGGATTGAAGTTTCCAGGGAAGACGGCATTCGCTGGACCGTGGAATGCATTCAAGAGCTGCTCGAGTATGCCGCCGAGAAGAAGGTTGTCCTGGTGATGGAGAACCACTATAAGGACGGTTACTGGACAGCGCCTGAATTCGCTTTGCCATGCGATATTTATTTAGAGATCATTAGTCAGATCGAATCGCCTTGGTTCGGAGTGAATTATGATCCTTCCAATGCCATCGTTGCCGGCTATGAGCCCATTCGATTGTTAGAGCAGGTCAGATCCAGAGTGATAACGATGCATGCCAGCGACCGCTATTTAAAAGAAGGCTATTCGATGGATGACATTCGGGAGTTTATGGACCAAGGCTACTCCCATGCACTCGAGCATGGCGTCATTGGCAAGGGCATGAATGATTACGGCATGATCTTCAGGATTCTTCAAGAAGAGAAGTTCGCCGGCTGGATCTCCATCGAAGATGGCGTGAACGGGCTGGAAGAGCTGGAGGAATCCGTTCATTTCATTAAAAATCAAATTAAGCGGTATTTAAGCTATTCTGAAGTGATGAAAGCGATTGTATTGAAAAATGCCAATTCTGAATCAGCGGCAGTCACGTTATCGGAAAAACCTCGCCCGGAATTGAAGGCCGATCACGAAGTATTAATCAAAGTGATTAGCGTCGGACTCGATGGTACCGACAAAGAGATCATCATGCATCGTTACGGCGTGCCGCCGGAGGGAGAGGAAGACCTGATCATTGGCCACGAGCTGATCGGTGTAGTGGAACAAGCCGGAGCCGCTTCCGGATTTAACGTTGGAGACGCTGTCACCGTGTTGGTAAGGAGGCCATGCCCGGAACCGGATTGTCAGAATTGCCGCGCAGACCGATCTGACTATTGCCAGAGCGGAAACTACATCGAAAGGGGCATCAAGGGTTCTCACGGATTCATGTGCGAATACGTGGTTGAGGATGCCGACTATGTCGTAAAAGTTCCGGATGGGATGAGCCATTTGGGCGTATGGGTAGAGCCGCAAAGCATATTCGAGAAACTATGGTCGACAATCGCCCATTTCCAGCAAAGATTCGTTTGGAAGCCTAAGCGGGCATTGGTGCTGGGTTCCGGTCCGATGGGCTTGCTGTCCGCCTTGTCGCTCCGGACCATGGGCATTGAAACGCATGTGTGGTCACTGCATGCAGTGGACAGTCTGCAAGCGAACGTGTTGTCCAAGATCGGCTCTCAATTCCAGAGCGCGTATAACGACTCTTCGGTTGGTGCCGCCGAGCATGGACTTGCAAGGCACTATGGCAGCAAACGAAAACTGAATTTTGATATCGTGCTGGAGTGCACCGGATTCACCCCTCTGCTTGTTGAAGCGGCTCACTTGCTTAACCGAAACGGAATTATCGGGTTGCTCGGTATTTCTTCGACGAACCGCCACATCGAGGTGCCGATGGATCAGATTAACCAGCATTTCGTCATCGGCAATCAATGCATGGTAGGTTCGGTTAATGCCTCCAAACCGGATTTCATCCGTGCGATCGATCGGATTGGGCAAGTAGAGCGCTGCTATCCGGGTACGTTGAGCAGCCTGATCACAGATGAATTTACTCCTGAACAAGTGGCTTCCGTTCGATTCGATCGAATTGGCATCAAAGGGGTCGTACGAATGAGCTAATCCCTGCGGAAGGGAGCACCCTCCTATAAAATGCTGCACAGCTTCCGGTACTCCCGCGGCGAAACCCCTTGCCAACGTTTAAATACATGGCTGAAATGGTGCAGGCTGTCGTAGCCGATGCGCATGCCGATCGCCTCGATTTTCATATCCGTTTCTCTCAGGCACCGCTTGGCCTCTTGATGGCGGAGATGCTGAACATATTGATTGGGGGTTACGCCGAACTGTTCTTTAAACAGCCGGATAAAATGATCCTCGCTGACGTTCAAACGCTCCGCCATCACCGTGTTCGGCCAAGTCAAATGCAAGCTGCCGCTGAGCTCGTCGACCAGCTCCCGAAGAGCCGTCAAATAAGTCGCGGAGGCGGTTCGTCGCGGAGCGCTCTGCAATCTTAGAATCGACGCGAGCATCTGCAGCATGGCTCCTCGGCAGACCAGCTCATAACCGGCCCTTGCCATTGTGAATTCTTCGCAGATCAATTCCATGCTTTTCACGATAGCAACGGAAAGCGATGAATATTTGCGGGTGAAAAGCCGCTCCCCGCCTGGATCCAGCGGCTGCTGACAGAACAACGCTTCTTGGACACGCGATTCATCTACGACCATATGGATCTCAGACGTCAGCTCGAACTCATCATAGAAGTCGAAATGGACACCGAGCAATTGGGCACCGCCTGCAGTTGGAATTTCAATGCGATGTCTTTCCCGGGCGCTTAGAAACAAGAGGTCGCCGGGGAAGTAACGAATCGACTCGGGTTCATCGATGAAATGGACGATCATTTCCCCGGAAATGACGTACATCACTTCGAAGTCATACAGACGCCGCTCATTGCCTTGATAATAGGCAGAGTCCTGGAACTGGGCCCAGTGAATGCTGGGTATCCAAGTCATGTTACCTTGCTTGCTGCTGTCAGAGGAAGATAGTGCCATTGCGTCCATGCCCCTTAATCCGGATAAAAGTCGATAATAGACAACTTTATAGCGATATAGAGTAAATACATCTTATGGAACCTATAGTATCATTCGAATTAGTTAGCGACAATAAACAACTATAACTAAGACAATTGATTAATATGGGGGATTTGCGACATGGCAAAGCGAATTGGAATCATCGGGTATGGACTCAGAGTCAGCGGCTTGTTTGGCCAATTGGATGAACAGGAAACGGGCTGCCGAATCGTCGCCATTGCGGATCCCCGTGAGCAGGAGCTGGCCGCTCGTATGGGCGAGGCAGCAAACGACATCGAATGGTACGCGGACGCGGATGATATGCTGGATAACGCCGGACTGGATGGGGTCGTAATCGGAACCCGATGTAATTTGCATACGGAGATGGCACTTAAAGTATTGAAACGCAGTCTGCCGTTATTCCTGGAGAAACCGGTTGCCACGACCTATGAAGATTTATATCGATTGAAAGCAGGCTACGAGGCTTCGGACTCGCAGGTAGTGGTTTCATTCCCGCTGCGCAATACTCCGCTTGTAAAGCTTGCCAAGGAAATCATAGATTCGGGTAAAATCGGAACCGTAGAGCATGTGCAGGCTGTGAACAATGTACCTTACGGCGGTGTCTACTATCATAGCTGGTACCGCGACGAGAGCATAACCGGAGGATTGTTTCTGCAGAAGGCGACACATGATTTCGATTATATCAACTATTTGCTGGGCGCGAATCCGACCGCCATATCGGCCATGAAATCGAAACAAATATTCAAAGGGGATAAGCCTGACGGCCTGATGTGCCGCGATTGCGACGAGAAGCATTCCTGCGAGGAAAGCACGCTCAAGCCGGTGAATCGTGATCGAGGGAGCTATTGCAGCTTTGCGACGGATACCGGCAACGAAGATTCCGGCAGCGCCTTGATTCGTTACGAATCAGGCATGCACGTAACCTACTCGCAGAACTTCTTCGCAAGAAGAGGCGCACAGAGACGCGGAGCGCGACTGTTAGGTTATAAAGGAACGCTGGAATTCGACTGGTACACAGGCGAACTGAAGGTCTTCATGCATCATGAGGCGCGAGTGGAAACCCATCAATTCGACTTGAATGCGATGGATGGGCATGGCGGGGGAGACGGCATGCTGCTGCGCAACTTCTTCCGGATCGTGAACGGAGAAGAGCGTTCATCGACCTCGCTCGACGATGGACTTCTGAGCGCGCTGCTTTGCCTGAAAGCCAACGAGTCCGCGGATACGAATACGTTTCAGCAAGTAGCTTGGAACTAGCTGGCGGCATGCTTCACTAGAACAGAAAAGCGGTTTTCCATCGTCAACTCATGACGATGGAAGACCGCTTTTCAATTTATCCGGCAGCATGCTTTACCGCTCGCCAACAGCAGCATTGCGTCTAAACTCCGTTGGCGTAACGCCGGAAATCTTCTTGAAGGAACGGTTGAAGGAGCTGAGCGTCGTATAGCCGACTGAGGTCGCGATCTCTTGTATTTTCATCTCCGACAGCAGCAATAAGTCCTTCGCTTTCTTCACGCGAACCTCGTTCACGAAGTCCACGAAATTCGTCCCCATTTTCTCTTTGAAATAGGTGGAGAGATAACCGCTGCTAATATTCAATTTGCCGGCGATGAGGTCCAGGGACAGCTCTTCCCCATAATGGGCCTCCGTATAGCTGACGGTAAAGCTGATGATCGGATCGCGTTCTTCTTTCTTCAATCGAACAAGCCGTCCGGCCTCGCTCACCAGCTTCTCCAGATAACAGTCCAATTCTTCGATGGTATGCTGCTTCTCAATGGAAGGCAGCATGCAGGACAATGCATCCGTATCGATTTGCATGCTATGAAGCACGCGCATGACCTTGTCGGTTGTCTCCTCCGCGAAACGATGGAACTTGATTGCGGGGATGTTCCGTTTCTTCATCTTCGCCAGCATTCGGCGCAGCGACTGCATGGCAAGCAGATCATTCCCTTCCTGCAGGCTCACATTCAGTTCCTGTTCCAGAATGGAAGTCGTCAGCATCGGCTTCTCGTTCGCTTCGCCGGCCTGAGACACGTATGTCGTATCATCGAAAGGCCTCAGCTTCACAAGCTTCAGCACTTCCGCGTAAGCACTTGTCATTTGAGAAGAATGAGGGTAATACGAGCTCACGGCGATGGTACAGAAACTATAGGCGTTATCCGTCTCCAGCACCGTCTTGATGTCCGATAGGACAGCGGAGAGGCGGTTGTCATCCTCATCGTTCAAGTAGATGACGGATAAGATCTGGTTGGTCTCGATTTGGAAGGTTTGCGCGCCTTCCATCTCCCGCCCGATCGCCTGAATCATATATTCGCGGATAAAAGCAATTGTCCGTTCTTCTTCTTCGGGCATCTCATCCCAGAATCGCTGTTTGAAATTCATTTGGAAGAGAACAAAACGAAACGGCCTGTAGTCCTGCTCGGCTGCCGGATCCGAGTCCTCATATTCAATGCGGATGCGTTTCAATACATTCATGAGCGAATAATGGCGCAGATGGTTTTTCCTGCTTTCGAGACTGCGCTGTGCTTCCTGATTCACTTTGATCATGTGGCCGATGTTGGCATGGATCAGCTCAAAGTCATTAGCTGCACCGCGAACGATCTCCTTATTCTCATTTAAATTCCGAATCGACTCCACGATTTTACGAACCGGATTGTTGAATCGTCTGCTGAAGATGACGGACAAGACCAAGCTGACTACAGAGGTGACAACGAGCAGCACGATCAGGGTAACCGTGAGCTTTACGATTTTGCTCGATACGCTGCTGTCCGGAATGATATTCACATAAGTAAGCTCGGATGTTGTGCCTTTCTGATAGAAGAAATAGTAGCCGTTCTGCTTCACCCAGTTTCTCCCGGGCTTCAATTCCGGTAAAGCTTCGTGAAATGCCGGATCGGAGGTATAGATCGTGTCCCCTTGCGGACTGAGAATATAGAACGTGTTGTTAATCGATTGATGGTAATTGCGATACAGCTGATCGGCATCAATGAATGCAAGGAACTTGAAATCGGGATACAGCTGGCTTCGGAACAAATAAGGGATGACGATGCCGGGCTGAGAATCTTGATAGGTCGGCGGCGGACTCTTGAATACAGCGGCCGGATACAGCTTGGATGCGGAGCCGGCCGTGGACAGTTCCTTTTCCCAGAAGGCGGGCGTGTAGGTACCATTCACGTAGTGTTCGGTGAACATGACATCGAGCGAACTGCCGCGATACTTGTCTAATATGTAATGATGCTTCACGTCGTACATAAATAAATTGTTCAAGTAAATTCTCGGATTCACCGTGATTTGCTCTAAATCGTCGATGATGTTCCCGGCGGCCATATAATAAGGCTTCGATTTCTGCAAGTCATTGAGATGATCATTTAAGTACATGCCCACGATAACGTTATCCAGCAGCGCGAAGTACTGTTCGAATCCGCTCGTTGTATGGGACAGATTCGCATCGTTATACGTAATAATCTCGCCGTGAATGCTTTTTCTGAACAAGGTGAGGGAGATCAAATTAAAGGAAACAAATAACAAAATAATGGCCATAAAGCTGAGTACCATCTTGGATAAGATCGAACGGGTACTAATCTTCCATTGCAAAATCTGCCTCATGTATAAACCCCTTTTGCCCTGGTCTGATCTTATTTTCGAAAACTGTGCAATTTTACGGAAACCTTGAAATTCGCGGGAAATCGGTCATATTTCCGATGTTCTTCAAGGCGTGACTCTTATAGTATAGCGCTAGGAATGAAAAATCAAGATTCATCCGCTACAAATAATCAGAGGGGGATCATCATTGAATAACTACACAAATCCAGGTGCAAACGCACCGGCAACAGTTATGGCTCACAGGGAAAGAAAACGTTCCTTCGTGGACAAGCTGTGGAATGAGCGCTACCTGTTCCTGCTTCTCCTCCCGGGACTTTTATACTTTATCATTTATCGGTATATTCCGATGCTGGGAAACATTATCGCTTTCCAGGATTTCAGTCCATTTCAAGGCTTCATGCACAGCGATTGGGTCGGACTGAAGCATTTCAAGAAAATCTTCGAAGATAGTGAAGTCATCCGAGTCATTTGGAACACGCTCTATCTCTCGTTCCTGCAAATTGCCTTCGCCTTTCCGGTGTCGATCGTGCTTGCGATCATGCTTAATGAGGTGCGCAACGAACGATATAAGCGAGTCATTCAATCGCTTGTCTATTTGCCTCATTTCTTATCCTGGGTCGTTGTAATCGGGATTGTAACGACATTCCTGAAATCCGAGGGGATTATTAATCAACTCATTCAAATGGTTTTCGGAATCGAACCGATTCCGTTTCTGACGTCGGCTCATTGGTTCATGCCAATCATCGTGCTAGAGGTGATTTGGAAAGAGTCCGGCTGGGGGACGATTATTTTTCTCGCGGCATTAGCCGGGGTTAACCCGCATCTGTATGAAGCGGCCGTCGTCGACGGCGCAAGTCGAATGAGGCAGATCTGGCATATTACGCTGCCTTCGATCCGCAGTACAATCATTATTTTGCTCATCCTAAGGCTCGGAAGCGTGCTTGATGTTGGATTTGAACAAATCTTCCTCATGCTGAACCCGCTCAACAAGGAGATTGGGGATGTGCTTGATACGTTCGTGTATTACAAAGGGATCGAGAATTCGGACTTCAGCTTCGCAACGGCGGTAGGGCTGTTTAAGTCGCTCGTCGGGTTAGTTCTAATCGTTGGAGCGAATAAGTTATCCAAAAAATTCGGAGAAGAAGGAATCTACTAAGGAGGCGGTGGAGCAGTGGTTAAAACGCATTCCATTTCGGAAAAATTAGCAAATGCCCTCAACGTGATCTTGCTTGCCGCGGTCGGGCTTGCAATGCTGTTTCCGTTCTATTACATGATCGCGACCTCATTTACTTCGGTTTCGGAGAGCGCTGCCAAGCAGTTTATCCTGTTTCCTGAAAAATGGGTCGTGGATGCTTACGAATACATCTTCCATTCCAAGGTGTTTGTCCGGGCGCTCATCGTCACCATCTGCGTTACGGTGGTAGGTACGCTCTTCAGTTTATTGCTCACCTCCATGATGGCCTATTCGCTGTCGCGGAAAATTACGGGGCAGAAATTTTTTCTTTTCCTAGTGTTGTTTACATTCGTCTTCGGAGCGGGTATTATTCCGTCCTATATGGTTGTAAAGGAAACGCATTTGCTGGATACCTACTGGGCGCTTATTATTCCGGGGGCCATCAATTCCTTTAATTTGATCGTGCTCAGGCAGTTCTTTCTTGGCATTCCCAATGATCTTACGGAAGCCTCGGTGCTCGACGGCGCGAATGACTTGCAGATTTTCTCGCGCATCATTCTTCCGCTGTCCAAACCCGCGCTCGCCGCATTCGGACTTTTCTATGCGGTGACGAGCTGGAACACTTATTTTACGGCACTTATTTATATCAGCGATCCGAGCAAGTGGACCATACAGGTCATATTGCGGCAGATTGTCATCTTGAGCCAGCGTCTCGATTCTCTCTCGGACGGGCAGCAAGCCGCACTCGCGAATGCTTCTCCGCCGGCTGAAACGATCGGCATGGCGGCGATTCTGATAGCAACGATTCCGATTCTTGCGCTTTACCCGTTCCTGCAAAAGCATTTTGCGAAAGGGGTGATGCTCGGTTCCGTGAAAGGCTAGCTTTCATGTAAGTGAGGATCATCGCTGTGCCCAACATAAAGAGGAGGTCGAAAGTATGCGTAACAAACTAGTTTCATCTGTTCTGGTAGTTGCACTATCCGGCTCTATTCTTGCAGCATGTTCATCCGGGAATGAGGATACCAATTCGAATACGTCCTCCAACGCGGGTACGACAAACAATGGTGCTGCGACGACAGCAGACCCGCATGCCGAGAAGTTGACGATTGATTGGTTCGACGGCACGTGGGAAGATCCGGTTCCAACCGGGAACAGCGAAGCCGTGCATAAAATCAACGAGAAATTCAATGTCGATTTTAAACCGCAATACATTCCTTTTGATACGTATGAAGAGAAGCTTGCCGTGAAAATGGCATCCGGCGATATTCCTGATGTTATCGGGATGGAAGAAGTAAACGCGAACTATACGAAATGGGCGAAGCAAGGGGCATTCCTGCCGCTGGACGAGTTCTTGAAGCAGTATGAGTCGACCAAGGCCGTGCCCGATTATTCGTGGGACTCTTTGAAAGTAGGAGGGAAAGTGTATGGCATCCCAACCTACTTCTCCTCGAAAGGCGGCAAGAAGCCGATCATCCGCAAGGACTGGCTGGATAAGCTGGGTCTAAAAATGCCAACGAATTATGAAGAGCTTAAAAAGGTTGCCATCGCCTTCACCAAAGACGATCCGGACGGCAACGGCAAAGCGGATACGATCGGTCTGGGTCTGGCCAAAGGTATTTATTACGATCCATCGTTTGGGGCTTATTACGGCAATGCGGTATGGTATCACAAGAACAGCAGCGGGCAGCTGATCCCGGGCATTATCGCTGACGGTAATAAAGAGAAAGTCACTTTCCTTGCTGATCTGCAAAAAGAAGGCATCCTGCAGGCGGACTGGGCAGTAACGGCTTACAAGGATATTTTCAAAGCGTTTAATGCGGGGAAAGTCGGCATTTGGTATGAACAGCCGGGCAATAGCGGAAATAACGGCGTATTGTTCGATGTGCTGAAACAAAACGCTCCGAATGCAGTCGTGGAGCCGATTCCGCCGTTCAAAGCTCCGGATGGTTCAGAAGGACTCACCATCAACGGCAGCTGGTACCGGATGTATATGATCTCGGCGAAATTGAAGGATCAGCCGGAGAAAGTCAAACGCATTCTCGAAATGATCGATTACTTCCACAAACCGGTCACGTTCGAAGAGCGTAACCCGCAAAACGAATACTTCGACTGGCTCTATGGCGGAGAAGGCAAAGGCTATCAAATGGTGGATGGCGTAGCACAGCCAATCGCCGAGAACCGTTCGAACGTCGCTCCGGGTGCTTACATTACCGAAGGCGGATGGTTCATGAACGACGAAGATCTGTTCACGTTTGCCAAGATCGCCAAGACGCCCGAGGATCAGAAGTTCCAACAAACGTTAGCCGACAGGCTGCATAGCATGAAGTTTTACGTGAATCCGACAAGCCGGATCATCTCGCCGCTGCTCATGGAGAAGAGCGGAGAGCTGCAGACGTATATTACGGATGAAACGACGAAGATGATCTTCGGCGAAAGACCGCTCAGCGACTGGGACAAAATGGTCGAGGAGTACATGGCCAAAGGCGGTAAAGAAATGATTGACGAAGTCAATAAAGAATTAGAAGCTAACCATGTCCAAGGCGAGTGGAAGTAAGCGTAAGTGATTCCATAACAGACAGCCCGAACCTGCGCGGTTCGGGCTGTCACAACTTGTTCGCATCATGATGTAAAGGGGTATCGCTATGCCAATATTGACGACTGACAAACAACAATTCCTGCTCGATGGCGAGCTGTTTCGCATCCTGTCAGGGGCTATTCACTATTTTCGCGTTGTACCGGAATATTGGCGGGACCGCCTTTGGAAGCTAAGGGAAGGCGGCTTCAATACGGTTGAAACCTATGTAGCCTGGAATATTCACGAGCCCAAGGAAGGCCAATTCGCGTTTGAGGGCATTGCGGATCTCGTTCGATTCATTGCGATTGCAGGGGAGCTGGGCTTGCATGTCATCGTTCGTCCGAGTCCTTATATTTGCGCGGAGTGGGAGTTTGGCGGTCTGCCTGCTTGGCTGCTTGCTGATCCGGGCATGCGTCTGCGCTGCTATCATCAGCCTTTTCTCGATAAAGTGGATGCGTATTACGACGTACTGCTGCCTAAGCTGGTACCGCTTCTCTCGACCAATGGCGGTCCGATTATCGCGATGCAGATTGAGAATGAATACGGCAGCTACGGGAACGACAAGAAGTACTTGAAGTATTTGGAGCATGGCATGAAGAACAGAGGCATCGACGTGCTGCTGTTCACCTCCGATGGACCGGGCGATTTCTATCTGCAGGGCGGAATGGTGGAGGATGTTCTGGCGACCGTGAACTTCGGATCGCGCGTGCAAGAGTCATTCGATAAATTAGGCGAGTATCAGCAAGATCAGCCGCTGATGTGCATGGAGTATTGGAACGGCTGGTTCGACCATTGGGGCGAGCAGCACCATACACGCGATTCGGAAGATGCGGCACGCGTGCTGGATGATATGATGGCTGCAGGCGCTTCGGTGAATGCCTATATGTATCACGGCGGAACGAACTTCGGTTTCTATAATGGCGCGAACTTCGGCGAGGAGAAACACCAACCGACGATTACAAGCTATGATTATGACGTGGCTATCAGCGAGTCCGGCGATCTGACGGACAAATTCTATAAATTCCGCGAGGTTATTTCGAAGTATGTCGAGCTTGGGCCGCTCAATCTCCCGGAGCCAATCAAGAAGAAAACCTACGGCAGCGTTACCTTGACAGAGCAAGCTCCGCTCTTCGCGTCCTTAGACATGCTTTCCGTTCCGGTAGAGCGTACATGCCCGGAAACGATGGAGCAGCTTGGGCAGGATTACGGTTTTATTCTGTATTCGACGCGCGTGATCGGGCCGATTGCCGCTTCCCGTCTTAATTTGCAGGATGTGCATGACCGCGCACTTATTTTCTTAAATGGGGAGTACAAAGGCACGATCGAACGCAATAACAAAAACCATGACGTGCTGCTCGATATCCCGGCAGAAGGGGCGACACTGGACATTCTGGTCGAGAACATGGGCCGCATTAATTATGGTCCCTATATGAAAGATCCGAAGGGCATTACGGAAGGCGTACGGCTTGGCCAGCAATTTCTGTACCATTGGACGATCCGCCCGCTGCCGCTGGATGACCTCCGCAAGCTTGTCTATCAAGAGAGCAGCGTGAAGCAGGAGCAGCCGACGTTCTACAAGTCTTCCTTCCAAGTCGATGAAGCGGCGGATACCTTCCTCGCGCTGAGCGGTTGGACGAAAGGCGTTGTCTATGTGAACGGCTTCAATCTGGGCCGTTATTGGGAGATTGGACCACAGCAGACGTTATATATTCCGGCGCCGCTGCTTCGTGAAGGTGCGAATGAACTGATTATTTTCGAGCTCCATGGCTGTAACGAGCCTGTCGTCAAGTTGCAAGACAGCGCAGTGCTGGGCTAACTGCGGAATAGGGAAGAGAAATCATTCTGGGAATCAAATGGGGGAGACAACATGGCTCAACTTACTGCAATACTAATTGGGGCAGGTGCACGGGGAGCGGGCAGCTATGCTCCTTTTGCTCTGGACTATCCGCATGAATTGAAATTCGTTGCGGTAGCCGAGCCGGATGCGAATCGCCGCGAGAAGTTTGCGAAGCAGCACAATATTCCGGAGGCGATGACCTTCGAATCTTGGGAGCAGCTGCTGGCGAATCCGAAGCTTGCGGATATAGCCGTTATTTGCACGATGGACCGGATGCATTTTCACCCAACGCTACAGGCGTTAAACAACAAATACCATGTTCTGCTCGAGAAGCCGATGTCCCCGGACCCGCTGGAGTGTCTGCAAATGGAACAGGCGGCTCGCGAAAATAATTGTTTGTTATCCATCTGCCATGTGCTGCGGTATACGCCGTTCTGGAGTAAGATTAAGCAAATTCTGAGCGATGGGCATATCGGCGATATCGTATCCATCCAGCTCAACGAGAATGTGGGCTATTGGCATATCGCGCATAGCTTCGTCAGAGGGAACTGGAACAATTCCGAAACCTCCAGCCCGATGATCTTGGCGAAATCATGCCACGACATGGACGTTCTGTCCTGGCTCATGGATCAGCCCTGTGTTCGGGTGAACTCCTACGGGTCGCTCATGCACTTCAATGAAGCGAACGCACCGGAAGGGTCGGCCGATCGTTGTCTCGATTGTGCGGTAGAAACGACTTGTCCGTATTCGGCGCCTCGTTTCTATTTAAGCGAGCAATTTAAAGGCTGGGCCAGACATTTTACCCCGGAGCTTACCAAAGAAAATATCGTCCAAGGCTTGCGCGAAACGAATTACGGCCGCTGCGTGTATAAGAGCGACAATAACGTGGTCGATCATCAAGTCGTCGGCATGGAGTTTGCGAACGGGGCAACGGCGATGTTCAGCATGTGCGGCTTTACGTTCGAGCAGGAACGCAGAATTCAAATTATGGGCACGCGCGGCGAGCTGCGCGGCGATGACGATAAGATCACCTTGTTTGATTTCCTGACGCATCAGAAAACCGAAATTACGATTCCTTCGCAATCGAGCGGACACGGCGGCGGTGATGCCGGTATCGTCAGAAGTTTCCTGACCGATGTGCGGAATTATCACGGTCAAGAGACGTTAACATCAGCAGTCGCTTCCGTACGCAGCCATCTGATGGCGTTCGCTGCCGAAGCGTCCCGTCTTGATGGCGGCAAATCGATTGAATTAACGGCTTACGCGGAAGAATTGATGAAGCAAAGCGTTACGAAATAACGAGAAGGACTGCTTAGCGATAAGCAGTCCTTTTTTATTTTTCAGAAAGGTTAAAACTTACTGGAGAATATGATTGATTCCGAAGAGCAACCTATAGTATATTTTTAGAATTATGCGAAGGTGTACGGTGCCTTTAGGTGTTTTAGGAGGACATGAATTGGAGAAGCACAGTTTCATTCAAATCTTGCAAAATGAGCTTGTCGTCGCGCTTGGCTGTACGGAACCGGTTGCGATCGCCTTAGCTGCGGCAAAAGCCAAAACCTACTTGCCTGATCCGATTGTACGCATCACGGTTAAAGCGAGTGCAGGTATCATTAAGAATGCGTTGGCCGTGGGAATACCCGGCACGGAGCTGACCGGCATTGATTTTGTCGCTGCGTTAGGTGCATTGGCCGGCAATGCCGACAAGCAGCTGGAAGTGCTCGCCGACATTACGTCCGCGGATATCGCCGAGGCGCAAGCCATGGTGGAGCAAGGTACGGCCACTTTTGAGCTTGCGGACACGCCTCGGAAATTATATATAGAGGTTATTGCCGAAACGGAAGATCGCTATGCGAAGGTTGTGATTACGGATAATCACACGAATATTACCCTTATTGAAGTAGATGGGAAGGTCGTAGAATCAGGCGGCTGCGCGAATGTTAGCTTCAAGAGCTCCAAGGAAGAACGCGGCGCGCTATCCATCGATGCTATTGTGGATTTTGTGAATACGATCGATCCGGAAGAACTCCGTCTGGTGAAGCAAAGCATCGAGCTGAACCGAAAAGCCGGGCTGGACGGATTAGCCCATTCCTATGGGCTTGAAGTCGGGAAGACGATTAAAGAAAATGTGCAAAGAGGCATTCTGTCCGATGATTTAATCTCTCACGCGATGGCTCTGGCAGCGGCAGGATCGGATGCGCGTATGGCCGGATCTTCGATGCCTGTTATGGCGAATTCGGGAAGCGGCAATCAAGGCATTGCCGCGACGAATCCTGTCATTGCGGCGGCAGAGAAGCTGGGGACATCGGAGGATAAATTGATCCGCGCGGTTGCGCTCAGCCATCTAGTCACGATTTATATTAAATCGAAATTCGGCCGTTTATCCGCATTATGCGGCGTGACGGTATCCGGTACGGGTGCAAGCTGTGGCATCACCTATTTGCTCGGCGGTGGCAAATCGGAGATAAAAGGCGCGATCCAGAACATGCTCGGCAACGTAACCGGGATGATGTGTGATGGTGCCAAAGGCGGCTGCGCCATGAAAGTAGCGACCTGCACAAGCGCAGCCGTTCAATCGGCGCTTCTGGCTTCCAAAGGGATGACCATTTCATCGACCAATGGTTTTATCGAGAACGATGCGGAGAAAACGATCGATAACTTCTGCCGGATCGGAAATGAAGCGACCTCGGATATCGATAATCTGATTCTCGATATGATGCTGAATAAGGAATAAACGAAAATCCGCCTTCTCGGCGGATTTTTTGTATGCTGACCAAGCGAGGTTAACCGATTTATTTCCTGATTCCCATTTCCGAAAGCTTCACCTTAACGTTTAACTTTACGTCTATCGTTGGATACTGTTGATTCCATTCCGCTTCGTTCCAATTTCTCGTCTTGCTCCTAACGAAATCCCCTAATCCAAACGGGTCGATCCCTTCTTTTTTAAACCTTTGTATCAGATCCATTCCGGTTGAGGTTATATCCGCTTCAAAGCTTTCTACCATCTTCTGCTGTTCATGCAAGGTTAAGCGAATCCCCCTCGAATCAATTAATTCGCTGTTCATGTTTAAATTTATCGTTACCTTTGGACGCTGCGTATCTTTCCCCACGCGATATTTCACCTTCGAACCTACATTTTTCAAGGCGATGTAAGATCCGTTGTCCAATTTGGTTTCAAGAATACCGCCATGTTTCACATTTTCCATAAGCAGCTTCATGACTCGCATCTGCTTCTCGTTCAGTGACAGGATATATTTGTCATCCTTAAATAACGCTATACCGGAAATCATCACTTGATTGTTTTGCAGTTTAATGAGCGGCAGAAAAGGGTCCATTCCTTTTCCCAGATAAGCGTACTCGAAATCATGAAGATTTTGCCTCGGAACAAGTCCGTTCCGCACGTTCGTATCGAGCAAATTAAACAAGAACATGCCTTTCTCCTCATCGGAACTGAAATTCGATTGCAATAGCTCCTTTGCTTTTCCATCAACAACAGCTAAATACATCCTTCTTGAAGCAAGAGGATCCCGCAAAACGACATCCAATTGATCTGCCAATCCTTTTGCCGCCAACTCTTGTTCAAATAGGATTACCGAAGCTTTTCCGGGTTTAATGGGACGGTTTAATTGCATGTCCATCAATTCTGTAATGTTCTTGGTCGTGTGGCCAACCTTGGAGTACAAGATATTGGTAACGGTAGCGGATTTGCCGGCTTGAAATTTAGGCGCCGCTATCGTAAATTCGATATCATCGTTTGGCGCTTCATCGAATGCGCAAACAAAAGTAATGGTTATTTTCTCCAACACTTCTTGCTTGACGCACCCACTCAGCAACAGCAGAAAACAGGTAAGCAGGAATAAGGGGAAAAATCGAATCATACGGTTCTTCTCACTTTCATTCTGACCACGTCGACGATAAATACGAATGGAATATACGCATAAATCATGTAGAATCCGATCTCGGATAACAGGTTTTGTAAGGCCTCAATGCCAGTCCGACCCGGAATCAGACATACAAGAATGAAGACCACAATTAATAAGACCGGAAGGACAGTCAATTGTTTTACGGAGAAAATCAGCTTGCACACTCGACTTGAAGCCCAGAGACTGAGGCATATGATCGGAATCACCCATAAAATCTGTGATGTAGCTCCGATATATTCAAATCGTTCAATGAACGGAAAATGCACGAATTTATACTTGCTTAACTGCGGCCATATTTCAGTCGATAATTGTTCGGGTTTGAACAACAATAATGAAAAGAAAATAATGATTAAATAAGAAGCGGTTGTAATTCCATTGGCCAAATGAGCCCACTTTTCGGATTTTCTTGGCATTCGGATGAAGGTGTAGCAGAACAAGAGCACTTCCACGCCTAAATAAGGAAATGTCAACGTCGTACCTGCTTGGACGATTTCATTTAACGAATGATCCAGAACCGGTGATAAATTGCTGAAATGATAAAAAGTCGAAGGGAAAAACAAAGACAATATTGTAATATACCTCAGCATGCTAAACAGACATATGCCCACGATCACACGAAAACCTCCTGCGACGATGTAATAAACGAGCAGGAGCAGCACAAACGCTAACGGCCATGTATTCAGATCAGGAAACAGCCAGACTTGGATAATCTCGATAAACATGCGTAGTAGATAAGTTGCTATAAGCAGGAAGTAACCGATAAAGATAAAATTAAGACCTCCACCTAACAATTTCCCGAAAAATCGTTTATGAATTTGGATAAGGTCAGTCTCATTCCGGTTGAGAATGCGATACATCATCCAAATAATAATATGGAAACTGATTCCGCATAGGATGACAGAAATCCATGAATCTTGTCCTGCCAATTGAATGGGTTTGGTCGACATAGAGACATATTCCGGCCCGAACTGCATGGCATGAATCAATATAAAAACGAGAAAAGGGGAGATGGTAAAACGCAGATGTTCCGTTGACTTCATGGTTGCATCACCCCCAGAGCTAATCATTCATCTATGTCCCTCTTTTTTAGGTCCCTCTTTTTGTTTGCATTTTTCTTGTCGAATCTTACGGGTTTAGGCGATCTCAAGAAGCTGAATCGATGATGAAACTTCGAGTAAGGCGGACGAACGACCGTATCATATAAGTCTGAAGTGCGGAATGGATAGATCGGAACCAAGTAAGGCATCCCGAGAGAGGTTAAGCGCAATAAATGGGCAACCAAGGCAAACGTGCAAATGAAAATGCCTAATAAGCCCCATATCTGCGCGGCGAAGATAAATGGAAAACGCAAAATGCGGATCGTTGAGCTCATTCGAAAGATAGGTGTCGTGAACGAAGCCAATGCCGATAACGCCACGATGATCAATAAAAAATTACTTGTAAGCGCGGCTTCTACGGCTGCCGTACCGAGCACGATACCTCCGACAATCCCAATGGTTTGTCCGATTTTCGTAGGCAATCTTGCGCCGGCTTCCCGTAACAATTCAATGACAAGTTCCATAATGAGGACTTCTACGATTGGAGGAAAAGGGACATTGATCCTCGAGGAAACGATCGTGGGCAGAAAGACATTAGAAATTCCCTGTCCGTGATAGGTCATAACAGCAACATACAACGAAGAGGCATAGACGGAAAACAGCACCGCAAACACGCGAATCATCCGTAATAAGGAACCGACGATCCAAGGCAAATAATAATCTTCATAAGTAATGAAAAACGACCATAGGTTGACCGGGGCAAAAAAGGCAGTCGGGGACCCATCCTTCATTACGCATAGTTGCCCAGAGGAAACGGCCCAGGCAACGTAGTCCGCTCTTTCCGTGCCGATCGTCTGCGGAAAGATGGAATTGGAATTATCCTCGATCATTTGTTGAAGCAGCGTGCTGTCCGTGATTTGATCGAACTGCACATCCTCAATGCGCTGTATGCATGTTTGTAAATATTGTTCGTTCGCTATGCCTTTTATGTAAACAATCGCAATCCTCGACTTGGATATGCTCCCTACAGTGAGCTCTTTCACACGTAAATCAGGATAGGGAAGGCGCTTGCGTACTAAGTTAAGATTGACATCCAACGATTCAACGAAGGCCTCTCTGGGTCCTTCCACCGTGAATTCGACCTCGGGAATCGTGACGTTGCGCCCCTTGGATGCAGCCGCATTGATCAAGATACAATGATGGCTTTGCCGGCCTAATTGAATCGCAACATATCCCCGATAAATCTTGCTTTCGATAAGATCCCAATCGGAGGATATTTCTTTTTCCGCTACGGGGACACAGTGGTACAAGTCCTCGAAGGACATGTCGGAATGGTTGCTTAGGCAGCTAAGGATATGCTGCTGCAAGACTTCTTCCTCCGTGAGAGATTTAAAATAGCCGATGTACAAAGTGCCCGCGTTTATTTGATGTTCGTAACATACGAAATCCGCGGACTCACCAAGCTCCTTCCAAGACTCTGGGACCGTACTCACTTCTAATCCCTCTTTTCACTATAATTCCTCCATAAATTGTGTCACGAGAAGAGGGTAATTATTCAAAATCGGATCCGCCGGCTGATGGTTCACATTCAGTTCATAAAGTTGAGCTAACATCCTAGGTAATCAGTTATCTAGGAGGAATTGCAATGGTTTATGGAAACAAAAGCGGGTCAAACGGCGATTGGGCCGTTGAAGCACAGGGGCTCGTCAAAACATTTGGCGATAACCGTGCAGTAGATGGCGTGGATCTGCAAGTGCGTACCGGTTCGATCTATGGTGTACTCGGTCCCAATGGTGCAGGCAAAACGACAACGATTCGCATGCTGGCAACGCTGCTCCGGCCGGACGCGGGTTCGGCGAGAATTTTCGGTCACGATGTGGTGAAGGAATCACAGATTGTCCGTCAATTGATCGGAGTGACCGGCCAGTATGCCTCTGTCGATGAGTCCCTTAGCGCTACCGAGAACTTGATTATCTTCTCTCGGCTGCTTGGGCTGGGGCGGGCGGAATCGCGCCGTAAAGCAGAAGAGCTGCTTGAGGAATTCGGTTTGACCGAGGCTGCCAAGCGTCCGCTTAAGAACTTCTCAGGCGGCATGCGGCGCCGGCTGGATCTGGCTGCAAGCTTGATCGCGCAGCCTCCTCTCATCTTCTTGGATGAGCCGACTACCGGCTTGGATCCGCGAACTCGTTCGCAGATGTGGGACACGATCCGCCGGCTTGTGAAGACGGGCTCGACGGTCCTGCTGACTACGCAGTATCTCGATGAGGCCGATCAATTGGCTGATCGGATAGCGGTTATCGATACCGGCAAAGTAGTCGCGGAAGGTACCGTAGATGAATTGAAAGCTTCCGTAGGTACTTCATCGCTGCATCTGCGGCTTGCGGATCTCGAGGATAACAACAGTGCGCGTCATATTATTGAACAGGTGCTGGGCGTTCCGACCAAAATCTCATCCGAAGCGGGCAAAATTACGGCACCGATGGCAAATGCCGACCTCGTTACCGATCTGCTTATTGCGTTGCGTACGGCCGGCATTCACCTGTCCGAGATGAGCGTACAGAAGCCGACGCTTGACGAAGTATTCCTAACGATTACAGGGGAAGGCGTAAAGGAAGATGCCTCAACGACGCAGGCATCCGATGACATGTATAAAGCGAAGGAGGCAAGAGCATGAGTGGCACTTCCATTAAATCAGCCGCAGAGCTTAAATTAAAGAACCACACAAGCCTTGGACAGACACTGCGTAATTCACTGACCATGGCTTACCGAGGACTACTGAAGATTCGGCGCACGCCGGAGCAATTGTTCGATGTTACGCTGCAACCGATCATTTTCACACTGATGTTCACTTATATCTTCGGCGGCGCGATCTCCGGAGACGTTGCAAGCTACTTGCCGGTCATCATTCCCGGTATTCTTGTTCAGACGGTGATTACAACCTCCATCGTCACAGGGGTGCAGCTGCGGGAGGACATGGATAAAGGGGTGTTTGACCGATTCAAATCGCTGCCGATCGCCCGTATTGCGCCGCTTGCGGGAGCATTGCTGGCCGATACCATAAGGTATACAATAGCGACGGTGCTTACATTCAGCATGGGTTACATTATGGGGTATCGACCTGAAGGCGGTTTGGAGCACGTTGCCTTAGCCGCTGTACTTGTCATTGCTTGCTCTTGGGCAATGAGCTGGATCTTCGCCTTCTTCGGCGTCATCGCCCGTACCGCTTCCAGCGTACAAGGGATATCGATGCTCGTGCTGTTTCCGCTTACGTTCTTATCCAATGCGTTTGTACCGACGGAGACGATGCCGAACTGGCTCCAATGGTTTGTTAAAATCAATCCCATCTCGCATCTCATTTCGGCCGTCCGGGATTTAACCAACAAAGGTACGGTAGGCTGGGATCTGGTCATCTCCCTCATCGGTGCTGCCGTGATCGTGGCCATATTTGCACCAATTACGGTAAGAGCTTATATGCGCCGGACTTAGTGCATATACTACGTGCTGAGAAACCTAAGGAGCACGCCTCAGATGACAATGATCAACGGATTTATTTCAGACTGGCTGAGCCATCGCAGAGTTTTGCACCACATGCTGACGGATGTAACAACCGAGCAGCTCCGGATGAAGCCGTGGGAGAAAGGCATGTCCCTATCGGGTCTTGTCCTGCATATCACCGGATCGATGGGGATGTTTGCTTCAACGGTACAGAACGGAGCCTATACGCCGGCAGTACCGCCGAAACCTTTCTCGACAATTGAAGAGCTGAAAGCCAATATCGAGGCTGAAACTGCGCAAACGGAATCGATTCTGAGAACGATTACGCCGGAGCAATTGGATCAACCGATCGATTTCTTCGGCAATGTTCTTCGCGGCAGCGTCTTGCTTCAGAATGCCAAGGATCATGAAATTCATCACAAAGGTCAAATGTTTATCTATCTGCGAATAGCCGGTATCGATAAACTGCCGTTTTTCGTTAGCCGAGGATAGAGGAAGTTATGCATGAAAGCCGTTTCGATCAGAAGCGGCTTTTTTTGATCTATTTTGACATCAAATATTTCTGCTATCAGAGAAATGTCGAATAACATATAATAGGAGTACTTATATTATTTCGTCCGGAAAGAAGGGGTTCCCATAGAGCGCATGCAGGGTCACTATAACATATGGATTGTCCTTCTATCTTTTGCGATTGCCGTTATGGCCTCGTATTCAGCATTGAATCTAGCAGGTAAAATTACAAGATCGAGTGGCAGAACACGTACGATTTGGTTGATAGCAGGTTCAGTGGTCATGGGGATGGGCGTATGGTCGATGCATTTTGTCGGGATGCTGGCCTATCACATGGATACGACAGTGACATACGATACGACTACGACGATTCTATCGTCGCTTGGAAGCATCCTGGCATCGTTTATCGCCTTTCGAATTACGGCCAGAAGCCAGTCCAGCCCGCTTAGGTATGCTTTAGGCGGTTTGATTATGGGATGCGGCATCGTGGCGATGCATTACGCAGGCATGAGTGCGATGCGGATGCCGGGAGAAATTACATATGATGTACCGTTATGGTTACTATCTGCTTTCATCGCGCTGGCAGCCTCTTACGCTGCACTTTATTTGTTCCACAAACTTCGCTACTCTCCTGATTTCACTTTATGGAAGCTCATTTCTGCAATCGTAATGGGTATCGCCATTTGCGGCATGCATTACACGGGCATGGCGGCAGCGAAATTTACTTCAAGCGGGGAGATCCATCATGCGATGGGCAGCGGAGAACCGCAGTTTTTTCTGCTGTTCGGCGTAACCGTATCGACCTTCTTTATATTGGCTGTTTCGTGGGGCGCGGTTTTCTTCGATCGGCATGTACTGGAGAAGATGGCTTATTACGATCAGTTAACCAATCTGCCTAATCGGCATGACCTTCAGCGGTTTTTCAACGAGAAGAATGATCGCCTGACGCAGGGCGCTTTTCTCTTTATTGATCTGGATCGGTTTAAAATGATTAACGACACGCTCGGACATGATGTCGGCGATATGCTGCTTCAGCAGGTCGCGGATCGACTGCGATTATGCGTAACCGACGGGGAAATGATATTCCGACTTGGAGGCGACGAGTTCCTGGTCGTAGCAAGAACGCCGGAAATCACCGTATTGGAACAGCTGGCTCATAATTTGTTGAACCAGATTAAACAGGCGTACTTTATTGAAGCGCATGAGCTGTACGTGACCTGCAGCATCGGAATCAGCCATGCCCCTTTCCATGGCGTTGACCGATCTTCGCTGCTTAAAGCAGCGGATACGGCGATGTATGCGGCGAAGGTGGATGGCAAGAACAGATTCCGCATCTTCGATGAAGAGATGAGCCGCAACCAGATCCGCAAGCTGGTGCTGGAGAAAGATATGCGCAAAGCGATGGTTCACGGCGAGTTCACGATCATGTATCAGCCGAAGTGGGATACCGGGTCTGACCAATTGAGCGGCATGGAAGCTTTGATGCGCTGGCAGCATCCTGAGCTGGGCTCCGTATCGCCAAGCGAGTTTATTGCAGTAGCAGAGGAAACGGGCATGATCATTCCGATGACACGCTGGATGCTGCAAGAGGTGTGCAAGCAGAACAAATATTGGCAGGAGAACGATAACATTCACACCTGTATCTCGGTGAACATGTCGATTCGGATTTTCGAGAGCCAGCTGCTGTTCGAGATGGTGGACGAGGCATTGCGGATATCGGGATTACCGGGCCACTATTTGGAGCTGGAGATAACGGAATCCATTGCGAAGAGTGATGTTAACGATATTATCGAGCAATTGCGCAGCATCCGCGATCTGGCAGTGAAGGTATCGCTGGATGATTTCGGAACGGGCTATTCCTCGCTTGGCACATTGGACGAGCTGCCGGTGGATACGCTAAAGATCGATCAAATCTTTATTCACAAGAGCGCGCAGCTGTCCAAGCAAGCGATTATCAGCAACATCATTGCCATCGCCAAGAACTTGAACCTCGAAGTAGTGGCCGAAGGCGTGGAGACGCAAGATCAAATCGACATCCTGCAGTCCAGAGGCTGCCATGTCATGCAAGGCTTCTATTACAGTAAGCCGATGTCGGCTCAGGATATGACGGCTTGGCTGGAGCAGAAGCAGCAAGCGGTTACGGTATAATATCGGCCAGCACTTCTTACGGAGCGTTCCGAGTCCACTCGGCACGCTCTTTATTTTCCTAACGATAAGGCTATAATGAAAGATAGCAAAGGAAGCTCAGAGATTGGAGTCATACAATGAACTATCGAAGTTTGGAAGAATGCATTACTGATCTGGAACGAAACGGCCATTTGGTCCGTGTGCGGGAAGAAGTGGATCCACATCTGGAGATGGCGGCGATCCATATGAAAATGTTCGAAATCGGCGGTCCTGCCTTATTATTCGAGAATGTCAAAGGTTCGAAATTTCGGGCCGTATCCAACCTCTTCGGAACGGTGGAGCGCAGTAAATTTATTTTTCGGCATACCTGGGATTCGGTTCAGAACGTCATTGCGCTGCGCAATGATCCTATGCAAGCTCTTAAGAACCCGTTCAAACATATCGGGACAGGCCTTGCTGCGCGGAAAGCGCTGCCGGTACGAAAGTCCGGTGGAGGGCCTGTTGCCATGCAGGAAATTCAAATCAGCGATCTTCCGCTGATCAAACATTGGCAGGACGACGGCGGTGCCTTTGTCACCTTGCCGCAAGTGTATACAGAAGATCCCGAGAAGCCGGGCATTATGAATTCCAATTTGGGGATGTACCGGATTCAGCTTAGCGGCAACGATTATGTGATGAATAAAGAAATTGGCGTTCATTATCAAATTCATCGCGGAATCGGCGTGCATCAGAAAAAAGCGAACAAGCTTGGCGTCCCGCTCAAGGTAAGCTGCTTTATCGGCGGCCCTCCGGCGCATACGCTTTCTGCGGTCATGCCGCTGCCGGAAGGCATGAGCGAGCTTACGTTCGCGGGATTACTCGCAGGGCGTCGGTTCCACTACAGCTATATCGATGGCTTCTGTATCAGCAATGATGCCGATTTTGTCATCACCGGTGAAATCCATCAAGGGGAGACCAAGCCGGAAGGGCCTTTCGGCGATCATTTGGGCTATTACAGCCTCACCCATGAGTTCCCGGTCATGAAGGTGCATAAAGTATATGCCAGGCCGGGCGCGATCTTCCCGTTCACCGTTGTTGGTCGCCCGCCTCAAGAGGATACGGCATTCGGCGCGCTCATTCATGAACTGACGGGAGATGCGATTCAACAGGAAATTCCCGGCGTCAAAGAAGTTCATGCTGTCGATGCTGCAGGCGTTCATCCGCTGCTATTTGCGATTGGGAGTGAAAGGTACACGCCCTATACACAAGTCAAGCAGCCGGCGGAGATTCTCACGATTGCGAACCGCATTCTCGGAACGGGGCAATTGAGTCTGGCGAAGTATTTGTTTATTACGGCAGAAGATGATCAACCGGTGGATACGCATGATATTGAAGGGTTCCTCACCTATATTCTGGAACGAATGGATCTCCGGCGCGACATCCATTTCTACACGAATACGACTATCGATACGCTGGATTATTCCGGAACCGGCTTAAATACCGGCAGCAAGGTGATTTTCGCCGCGGTGGGGGATAAGAAGAGAGTGCTGTGCCAAGAGGTCCCAGAGGTTCTGAGAGATCTTCCCGGATATGAGCATGCCTCGCTTGTAATGCCGGGCATTGTCGCCATCCAAGGGTCTGCATTCAGCAACTACGCCGAAGCTGAGCAGCAATTCAAGGCGTTGTCCGAGGCGATTCACGCCAGAGGCGCGATCCATGCCTGTCCGATGATTATTGTTTGTGACGACAGCCGATTCGTAAGCGAAACGCTGAATAATTTCTTGTGGGTGACCTTCACGCGCAGCAATCCCTCCCATGATATCTATGGCGTGAACAGCTATTACGAGTTCAAGCATTGGGCATGCGATAATGTGATTATCGACGCTCGCACGAAACCGCATCAAGCACCGCCGCTGCTGCAGGATCCTGTAGTGGAGGAGAACATTAAGCGCTTCTTCGCAGAGGGTGCCAGCTTAAGCGGTGTCTACCCGAAGATTGGAGGCCGATTATGAGTCAGCGTTACCGCATTACGAGATCGTTACAAGCCCATGAGGATGCTGCCGCACAAACGATTTCGCTGGAGGAGTGCAAGCAGTATTTTGCGTCCAAGCCGGATTTCACCTATACATCCGTTTTTACCGTGAAAGGAGCGACTACCATGTCCATAGAAGGTGATTTCTTCATGTGGAACTATGGGGATATCCAGATCCCTTTCCGTCATTATCAAGGGGATTTGTACGTTTCCGGTACGAATGAAGCGGTCATTCCGAAGATGGTGGAAGTCGCAAGCGACCTCGTGGCAGACATCGAAGAAGGGTAATTTTTCATCGCAAAGTTAAAGTTTTTATTAATTCTGTGAAAATGTTAATCCTACAGGCGCAATTAGCTGTGTTATAATTTTGCCCAGAGCAAGTTTGGCAGATTATACTACTGATGAGCTTGGAGGTATTCATGATCAGACCATTCAAGCCGCTTATCGTAACGATGGCTTTGGCATTACTTCTGATTGGAATTGGGCCAATGTCCATCGTTTCAGCAGCGGAAACTACTAATAAGACCCCTATTGCGATTGAACTGAATGGCGAGACGGTGAAGCTGGCCGATCCTGCAATTATGGTAGAGAACAGAACTTACATACCCGTAGCTCGCGTTGCGCGGCTGCTCGGTGCTAAGACAAGCTGGAACAAAGTGAATGAGGAATTAACGATAAACACGGCGCTCGGCGATAAGATTGTGCTTGGAAATGAAGTTCCCGTCGTTTATTTCAACGGTGCACGTTACCGCATGGAGGCGCTTCCATTTCTGGCGGATGACAGACTTTATGTGCCATTGCGTCAGCTCTCGGAATTGCTCCACGCCGAGTTGAAATGGAATGCCGACACAGATGTTATCGAACTGAAGACTGTTGAACCTGCAGAGATTAAGGACGAATATGGTTTGGACGAAATCAGCCAGCAATTCGGCGTCACGAAGGAAGAGCTCCTTAAGCGTAACGGTCTATCCGGCGAGTCGAAGATTGCCGCGAACAAGAAGATAAAAGTTGTTGTTCCTTCGTTCTTTCATAAAGCGGCCAAACCATTCACGGAAGCGGATCTCTTGCTGCTTGCCAAGATTACGATGGTGGAAGCCGGTTATGAGTCGTATGAAGGTCAGCTTGCACTAGCTAACGTGATTTTGAATCGAGTGAAGGATTCGAAGTTCCCGGATTCGATCCGCGATGTTATTTATTCGGGAAGACAATTTCCGCCGGCCCACAACGGGATGCTCGACAAGAGCCAGCCGCATGCAGGTGCGCTGCGTGCAGCCAAGGATGCTCTCAATGGGAAGAATAACGTGAAGGATGCCGTTTATTTCTTCAATCCTGCCGTTTCCAAAGGATCGTTCTGGTCCAGCTTGGAAGTAATTTCGACTATAGGCCATCATCGCTTCGCCAAATAAAACGATAAAGAAAGCTGTCTCAAAAGTCCCCGGCAATCCGACTTTTGAGACAGCTTTCTTTTGCATGCGAAATGGTTGGTGGCGGAAACAAGAGCGTGCGATGTCTCGGTTCATGTGGGTATTCGTGATGTGACTCGAGCGGGCATAACCTGAATTGTTGTAACGGTCATAAATGGACATTACAGTCGGTTTTCGGCTTTAGTCCCACTGTACCGGTTATTTTTGTCCGTTAAAGCTGAATCAAAAGCGATTTAAGCAGGTTTTTGATTCCAATGGACATTTTTGACCGTCAAATTTCTTCTATTGGGTTTACTGGCTTGTAACGGACATTTTTGACCAGTGGAATGCTGCATGATCTGCAACATTCTGACCTAAGTATGAGAACCGACGGAGAGATGTTGCACGTAATTGCATATAAAGCAACATTTTGCACTGCACACGGTGGGAGTGCCCTCTGGATGATGGTCATGCGATCGCCACAGTAGTTAAAAACACGGTGATCGGCAATGCCGGCTATGGCGGTGAAGAGTGCCACGCCAAATATAGGCTACAAAGGACTGTACAAATCGACGACACCCGTACTCTTAATCGCCACTTTCAGCTTGATATTCACATTCGCATCCGCGAACGCAGCTCCCCAATCATCCTGAACAGGCTTCCAAGCTTTATACTGGTAAGCTCTGGCGTAGATGCCGAACCCGAAGGGATCAATTTGCTTGTCCTGACATCTATGGATGAGCTGCTGGAACTGCTGCTGAAGTTTAGTTGCAATTAGACGCTGTAATTTAGGTGTTGTTTCCTTGGCGTATTCGGGATCATCGGTTTGCATCGTCGTTACGATTATGTTGAGTTGCATGGTTACGTCAAATATAAACCTTCCATCCCGTACGTTTGTACCTACATCGTACCTGCTTTTTAAGATCTCGAACGCTACAGCATTCTTGACGGCATGGTTACCATCCTCACTTTCTTCTTGGACGCCATCCAATTCGAGAATGAACGAAGGTGTCCCTGTGAATTGATGCTGTAAGAGAAGAAATAAGGTTGTTTCTTGAAGCGAGAAATGCTCTTTCAACTGACCTTGCTTGTTCAGCAATGCAGTGCCGGTTACAACCACGTTTTGCTTCTCTTTTTTCAACTGCGTTAAAGAGGCCGTCATTCCTTTGTCTTTCATTTCTCGCCGCAGCTCCTGCAAGTTCCTCGAAACCGTGATGTTGCCCTTATTCGCTGTTTCGATGAGCTTCCTCACATGAAGAGATAGCCGTGGCTTATCAATCGGCTTATAGTGAAAGATGTTCTCGATCGGCCCGTCAACAACGACAATGATAGGCGTTTCTGTCTGCTTCGGCACACGATAGAAGAGATCGAAAATATCGTACCAATCCTTCTGCTGCAACAGTCGTTTGCCAACCAGAATCGATTGCAGCTTCCCGCCGGTTGTAATCCCGGTTAACATGGAGTCAAACTTAGCGCGGGCGAGCCTAATTGAATCGGCACGTACGAACGCGGATTCCGTTTTTTCCTTGGCTTCTCTATAGAAGACAGGACTTTGTGAGTAAATGACAATTTGATTATCCTCATCGACATCAATGCCGAGCATGAGCGAGATGGAAGCATCCTCTAGATTCATCTGATCGAAGCAGCCGGGGAGCAGCATCACAAACATGGTGAGTGTGAAGAGGACTTTTATGAATCGAATACCGGTCATTGTAATCCTCCTCTGGGCTTAAACACGCTTGTGTACGCCAATAGGATTAGGGGCAGCGCAAATGCGAAGTACCACCCCGCATTACCGAACAGCTTAAGCATAGATACAAATTCAGAGGAGGAAGGTCTATAGAAAGTCGATAGAATAAGCATGCCGATTATGGCGAGTCTAACAAAGGGTTTGTGGTCTTGTTTCCCCAGCAGTCGACTAATGCCGAACGTTGATGCGTACAGATAATGGGTCCATACCCGGAAGATCAAGAACAAGTAGGCAACCAAGACAATAATTTCAATCCGTTCCATGAAGCGAAATTCAATGATCTTTAATACTTTTAAGGTTGGATATTTGTAAGAGGTGATATCGTCCGGCGAGAAAAATAGGAAACAAATCAGGATCACGATCATATAGATCACAAGCGTAATCGTATTTCCTGCGATAATGCCCATTGCCGCCTTCTCTTTATGTTTAAGGAACGGGTAAAGAATAAAGCTGATTTCAAATCCGAGGAAAGAGAGTCCGGTCGGGTTTGCCGCTTTCAGGACCGGTCCCCATCCTTCTTTGAGAACGGGCAACAAGTACAACCAGTGCGATTCTTTCAAGGGATATAGGATGATAAGCAGAATCCACAGGAAACTCCAAAACGTGATTTCCGCATATCTCGCCAGAATGCGAACATTGTTACGGGCGAGCTGGTAGGTAGGCAAGGCAAACAAGAGTACCAATAAGAAATTCGGCGTATTTGCCAAGAGCTCTAGTTTGAAGAAGCCAACGGCGGATAAGAACGATACAAAGAAACCGAACATGAAAAAGACGATCATGCAGCTGTTCAGGATAAAGCCCAGAACTTTGCCGAAGTAGCGAGGAATAAGATCATAGATCGTATCATCCTGGTGTTTTTTCATCACTTGGACAATAAAGAGACTGGCAAGAACGGCAAGTGCCCATCCGATCAGAAGGGAAATCCAGCCGTCCGTTCCCGCATACATCGCTAAATCCGCTGGCAGCGACAATAAACCAAATCCTAACTGCGTCGCGTGGATCATGAAGATATATTGCAGTACCGTAATCTCGTTCAGCGCATATTTTTTCAATTTTTATCACCTCTGTCAGAAGCTTGCTTCTTACTCTGAATGCCTCTGGCACTGAGTGGACGCGTAGTCATTTTCCATATCGGTAAACGGATGATCGTATCCTTCAAATCTCTAAACCTGACCGGGCTGAAGGGGCTGAAGTAAGGCGTGCCAAGCGACTCGAGTGAAATCAAATGGATAAGCAGCACCAGCATGCCAATGGCCACGCCAAGCAGGCCATAGATGAACGCAACCAGCATCATGGGGAAGCGAATTAATCGGATGGCGGATGACATGTCGTTATTTGGGATGATAAAGGAAGACAATGCCGTCAGCGAAACGACGATAACCATGATATTGCTCACGACTCCTGCTTGCACTGTCGCTTGTCCAATTACGATCGCACCGACGATGCCAACGGTCTGACCAATCGGAGCCGGCAGTCGAATCCCGGCTTCTTTCAGCATTTCAAGCGTAATTTCCATAATAAAAGCTTCGAGAATCGGGGGGAACGGAACGCTTGCCCTGGATTGCCCAACCGACAATAACAGTCGAAGCGGGATGACCTCAAAGTTGTACGAGATGACGGCGATATAGAACGAAGGCAAGAAGATCGTAATAAAGAAGGCGAGAAACCGCAGTATCCGAATAAAGGACGACACTTGCCAGCGATTGCTGTAGTCATCGATCGTTTGGAAGAACATCGCGAAATTGGCCGGACCGATCAGAACCTCCGGAGATTTATCGATTACGATGGCTAAGCGGCCTTGCAGAATTTGCGAAGCTACAGAGTCCGGTCGTTCTGTCGTTACAAATTGCGGAAAGGGAGAGAACGAGTTGTCTTCGATGAACTCCTCCAGCTCGCCCGAGGATAGGATTGCATCCACATCGATTCGATCGATTCGGTCGAGTAACTCTTGAAGCACTTGCGGATTAGCCACGTCAGCCAAATATAAAATACTGATTTTGGTTCTCCCGCGTTCTCCGACGCTGGTTTCTTTTATTTTCAATTCCCGGTTCGGAATGTATCTTCGAATAAGGGCGATATTCTGGCAGCCCGTTTCCACGAACCCTTGGTGAGCCCCTTTTAATGAAGCTTCCATTTGGGGATCTTCGATGGCTCTTTGCGGCCAGCCATGCGTATCCAGAAGAGTAGCCGTGCTGTTGTGATCCACGAATAAGACACTGGTTCCTTGCAAAACGGCTTGCTCGATTTGATATAAATCGGTTGCTGTACGAATCCCGCCGACGGTAATGATATGTTCGATCTGGGGATCGGCTGCGGTTTCATGCATGAGCGGACGAAGGATATCGTTATTGATGGCAACCTTGTCGGACATATTATCAAGATAGACCAGGGCTGCACGCTCTTGCGTCGATTTAATTAGAAATCGGCGTGTAATGAGTTCGGGAATTTCGGTGAGCAATGCCTGTAGATCAGATATATTGGTGTCCATTTCGCTGCAGATCGGCTTCGCAGCCTGCGGCTTCTTCGGTTGCGGTGCCGAATCGTAATGCCGGCTGCGTTGCCGCTTACCTCGAAGTATGTTGCGGAACAACCCCATCGCTGAACACCCCCCCAATACGCTCAATATGGTTATTTTGCAACAAATTGGGATATTTATGCACTTCCATCTCGTTCTCTTTCTAGTGCTGAAAGGTTTTTTATTTGTAGTAGAAATTATTTGGTATAATAGGATGTCTGGGCTCTTGATAGAGTCTCGTGAGCAATTCAACAACAGAAATGACGGTTTCATATAGATAGGGAGTGACGGCAGTGGCAAAAGCTAAGGTTCCAAAAAGGCCGACTCGAGACGAGTTCGTACTGGAGGAATTGGGGAATCAATTGGTTGAAGCGTACCAAGAGGAATCCATCATCGTGTTATCGGTGTGGGGAAGAGAAGAGGCTGTCCAAGGTCAAATCGTCACGATGGATTCACGGACAGGTCGGGTGCATGTGGAAACTGCCGAAGGCTTGCAGAAGGTTCCGTTCATGGACATCATGCAAGTGAATTATCCAAGAGCATAAAAGGGCAAAATAAAAAGCTGCCGGCTGGTACCGGCAGCTTTTTTGCGTTCTGATGGACAGCCTTAATAACAGCTTTCATCAACTTTGATTTCCTTATCGGTTACCTTCACTTTCGTATATCCGGTGACATGTTCCGTATAGGAGCAAACAGAGCGCTCGAAGGACTCCCCGTTTGAATTGGTAAATTTGAGGTAGATGCCGCCTTCTCCGACGGAGCTTAACTTCGGTTTGATGTGCTGGCTTGTCCCGCTGCGAATGGGCTCTGCATGGAAGTTGGGCTGTACCTTGATCGTTTTCCCGGCATCGTCGCTTGTCAGCAAACCGGTTTCAACGGCGACGAGGTCGTAGCTGGATTTGTTATCAATTCGGACAGAGAAAGCCCGATTCTCTTTGACGATGTCTAGTTGCAGCACATAATTGCCAAGCAGAAGAAGTCCGGCGAGCAGGGCGGCAAAGCAGATGAAAGTTGCAATTACAGGCTTGGGGATGCGTTTCATTGTGTTCCTCCTATTACATTGCATGTATTCCACTATTACTATAGACGTTCCGGATGGCGAAATGTTATCAGCCCATAGGGTAGGAATTTTGTGTCCAGAACCTCCGATAATTGTTAGAAGTCTTGCAGAGCTTCCTACGATATTCCCAGTAGCTTATGAAAATCCTCTCTCCCTCTGAACCTCTAAAAGCGCTAACATAAGGACAAGCAAGTTCAACCATCTCACAACTTAGGGAGTGTTTAGATTGCCTAAAGTACTTTCAGAAGAACAAGTGAAGCATTTTATAGACAAAGGCTGGGTAAAAGTCGAGCAAGCTTATCCGCGGGAAGAAGCGCTCAAGGTGCAGGATTTCCTGTGGGAGGAGCTGGCGAAACGCGGCGTGCATAGAGAGGATCAAAACACCTGGACGCAGCCTGTCGTACGGCTCGGCGACTATGTCCATCCGATCCACAACGGCTTGAATTCGGATCGATTGACAGGCGCAATTGAGGATTTAATCGGCGAAGGACGCTGGCAGCTGGGCAAAGAAAGAGAGAACGTCAGCTGGGGCGGCTACATCGTTAACTTCGGACCGGAGGTGCCGGGCAACTGGCATTACGACGGCAGCCACTTCCGCCATTACCTGGACAGCTGGGAACAAGGCGTGCTTCTCGTTTGCTTATTCTCCGAGGTGCGCAAGGGCGGATCGGGAACGTTGGTGGCCGAAGGCTCGCATAATATCGTAGCGAAGATGCTGGAGAAACATCCCGAAGGAATCGGTCTTGGCGAGGCGATTCGGGAGTGTAATAAGCACCCTTGGCTTGCTGATTTGCTTGGCAAGAACAAACCTGTCTCCGATGACATCTATGCAGAGACGCCTTCCGACAATCGTCAAGCGAAGAAGGAGCGCCTGCAGAAGTTTATGGATACAGCTTACGAAGATCCGGACGGATACTCCCTTCGCGTAGTGGAGACAACAGGCGGACCCGGCGACATGGTAATCTGCCATCCGTTCCTGTATCATGCTCCATCCGACAATGAGCTGGGCGTTCCGCGTTTCATGTGCAACCGCGTAGCGCCGACGCATGAACGAATGAATTTCAATCGGGAGAATCCCGAGGATTATTCGGTTGTGGAACGCATGATACGTACGGCACTCGGCCTGAAAGACGGGGAACCGTGTACTTGGGCCAGAGCGGAATAGAGAAGTTGAAGTCCACGATCTCGTATTCGTGGACTTTTCTTTATTTCATTGTAGGAAAATGGTTGTCACGAGAACTGGGTCATGCGTTCCTCCTGCTGCTTGTTTGACCGCCGCGTCGAAGGCACCAAATGTTATGTCTGTCCGCGTATGACGCCGGAAGAGCGGGAAGCAAGAGCCAAAGAGATGCTGGAAAGCATACCTTCTTAAGCGGGCCATAGAGGAGCCATCGAACACGCCGAATGCGGCGTGTTTTTTGTTGCTTTCTAAGGCGGTAACCGCGATGCTCCGAAATTATCGCGGGCAAAAGAAGGGAACAAGGCGCATTATGTCGTAAATCATAGAAGATTATCTGAAGCTATAGGTCAAAAGTTTGGGAAGAGGGTCCATGAAACTAATTGAAATTGAAATGTTTAAGCAGCTTTCCAATATGGAGCTGGCGAAGCTGCTCGGAAAGCTGGAGAGGCTTACGCTGCAGGCCGGAGCTACCTTGTTTGAACAAGGGGATCCCGGGGATACGATGTACATTATCGACAGCGGTACCATTGAGCTGTTTACACGCTCGGATGGGATGCGGCATTCGCTTGCTTTTCTGCATGAAGGGGACACGCTTGGGGAGATGGCTCTGCTGACCGGCGAGGCTCGTTCGGCCATGGCGGTCGCGACAACAAATGTCGTATTGATGCAGCTGGATCGGGAAACCTTTGATGCGCTTATTACGGAGCATCCGACGATTTCGGCGTATTTTATCAGACTCATCTCGCAGCGTTTAACGCATACGAATGAACGATTGCGCGATTCGAAGGAAATGCGGTCGCAATGGATCATGCAAGAGCTGAAGCAGCTGCCGGAGCCGCTTGTCCAGTTCCTGCTCTGGTCCGCTCATTTGGCTACGATTCACAACGGGCTGATCGAACTTCGTTTCGGCTTCTCTCTTCAAGAGAAGATGAAGCAATATCCGGTCCTGACCAAATTCCTATCCGTAGATGATGATGGAATGAATGAGCCGCAGTGGAGCAAAATCAAGCTCGAAGCCAAGTCAGCCCTGATCGAAATGGCAACCGCTGCGCACAGCTACAAGGAGAAACGGCAATGGATCGAAGATGCGCAAGCCTTCTATACCGAACAGGAGCAGTGGCTCGCACTTGCGGTTATGTACAAGGAAGAAGGCAACTGGGATAAGGTTGTACACACCGTCATCCGGCAGCAAGCGATGTCGGAGCCGGAAGAAACGCAGACATTCGGATTGCTCTTGGAATGTCCGATCGAGGTATTGTTACGCTGTTATGCTGCACTGGAGCTGGCTGTTCGCTTAGGTTTGGTTCATGGCCCGGAAGAAGGCCTTCGGATCGTGGAACATGCCGTGAGAGAAGGCACGCTGAATGACAACAAAGTGAAGCTCATTTCGCTATACGAATGGGGAGCTGAGTTAAGCCGCTTGCTGCATAATCGGCATAAGGCACTGGAGTACCTGCAGTTGGCAGAAGCGGCAGCACAGGTGTTATCAGGTCGCTGGCCGCAGGCGATTCAAGACGAGGAACGGGAATATCAGCTTGCCCAGCAGAAGCTGACGAATCGCAAAAGCATGTTCTTCGCGGAACGGGCAAGCCGTCTCATTAATCCGAGTCAATGGGCTCGCTGGCTCGCCCTCGTTATGGCGCTCAGCATGATTGTGATCTTCTATTTCATGCCGCCGGCCGCCGGTCTGACCGACAAAGGCATGCTGTTCATCGGAATCGCCATCGCCGCGGTTATTTTATGGATCGTCAATATTATTCCGGACTATATTGTAGCGTTGGGAATGGCGATGCTGTGGGTGCTCGGAGGCGTCGTTAAGCCGGAAGTGGCCTTATCGGGATTCGCTTCCCCAACTTGGCTGTATATGATCTTCATCATGTCGATCAGCGTTGTGATTACGAAATCAGGCATTCTTTATCGGCTGTCCTTGCATGCTTTAAAAAGATTTCCGCCGCATTTTCGCGGCCAGCTCTGGGGGATCGTGGCGGGAGGCATCGTGCTGAATCCGCTCATTCCATCCTCCTCGGCCAAAGTTTCCTTAGGGGTTCCGATCGCCCAAACGTTATCGGAGTCGATGGGCTTTAAGGATCGAAGCCATGGCGCTGCCGGTTTGGGACTCGCGGCTATGGTGTTCTACGGATTTACGGCGCCTTTTGTGCTAACCGGATCCTACACCAACGTCATGGCGTATAGCTTGGCGGGAGCCGCGGTACCGGTCACCTGGTTGGAATGGGCGCTCTATGCGCTGCCTGCTTTCGCCGTCTTCGGGACCGTTATGCTGGTAGCGCTGTCGCTCATGTTTAGTGGCAGTACGATTGCGGTCAAACAAGTTTCCGGAAAAGTGCTCGATGAGCAAATCCGTCTGCTGGGGCCGCTGACCAACGAGGAACGGATATCGGTCTGTACCGTGGTCGGATGTATCGTGCTCATGATGCTGCAGCCACTGCATGGCATAGACAGTACGTGGATTATGCTGATCGGCTTCTCGGTTCTGGTCATTAGCAGCGTGCTTGACAGGCAGTCGCTCATCAGCGGCATCGACTGGACGTTCCTCATCTTCCTTGGCATCGCCTTTAGTTTCGCGAATGTGGCCAATGAGCTTGGAATCGTGGAGTCGCTGACAGATTTTCTGGGCTCCAACATGTCTTTCTTTATCAGCTCGCCTGCGTTATTCCTGACAGCTGTTATTGTATTGTGCTTTATCGTGACTCTGATTGTCAGAGACGATCCTGCGGTAATCTTGCTGGTGACGGCATTGCTTCCGTTATCCCAGCAAGCAGGCGTGCATCCTTGGATCTTGGTGTTTGTCATCTTGCTATCGACAGATCCATTCTTCTTCAGCTATCAGTCGCCTACTTATTTGACCGCTTATTTTAGCTCAGAGGAGCGAGCGTTCAGTCATCGGCAGGGGCAAAAGGTTGCTTTCGGGTATGCGCTAGCCGTACTGTTGGCCGTTGTCGTTTCCGTTCCTTATTGGAAGTGGATCGGGCTGCTGCACTAATAGTTTCGTTTAGAAGAGTCGCGTTTCGTGACTCTTCTTTTTTATTATGTAAGACTATATAACGCTGAATTGCCTGATAGCCCTTGAAAAAGCTCGTTCTAGTTGATGATTTAGCCGCATAGGGTAGTACTTGTATGAATTAGGCAGTGACATTACGAAATAATCAGGATAATATAAATTTACTGGCAATACTGTGTTATGTAATCTGACACATCGGATTTAAGTATAGCAAGGCGGCAAACTTTGAGCGTGGTTTCAGGCGAGGTTTGCCGCTTTTATGTATAAATAAGGAGGTAGACGAGATGCGCGATAAGCAATGGGATCTCCTCATTAAAGGCGGCAGCGTCGTGCTGCCGGACGGCGTTGAGGTACTCGACATCGGGATTACAGATGGACGAATAACCGGCTTGGCATCGAATCTATCGACGGAGGCCGCGAAGCTCGTCATTTCAGCAGCAGGCAAGCATATTTTCGCCGGCGTAGTGGATGCCCATGTGCATTTCAATGAGCCCGGGCTTGGAGATTGGGAAGGTTTCGCTACCGGGACTGCGGCACTGGCTGCCGGAGGCTGCACCTCGTTCATAGATATGCCGCTTAATGGACTGCCTCCAACCATAAACCTACCCGCTTTAAAATTGAAGCTGGATGCAGCAGCCGGAGAGAACGGTTCGCGTGTGGATTTTGCCGTCTGGGGAGGGCTTGTCCCTGGAAATATCGGCGATTTGGCGGCACTATCGGAAGCGGGAGTGGTCGGGTACAAAGCATTCATGTCCTACCCCGGTGACACGGGAGATGGCTGCTTCATGAATGTAGACGCCGAGACATTGCTGGAAGGCATGAAAGTTATCGCCTCGCTGGGCGGGATCTTGGCGCTTCATGCGGAGGATGAAACGATTGTATCGGCGCTGGCTGCTGCCAAGCAAGCGGAAGGCAAGGTGAGCATGCGAGATTATTTGGATGCCAGGCCGCCGGCCGCTGAATGGGAAGCGGTGAAGCAGGCGCTGCATATGGCGCAGCAAACGGGCTGCAAGCTGCATTTTGTCCATATCAGTACGCCTGAGGCGATTGATCTTATTAGCGAGGCTAAGCAATCGGGACTCGATGTCTCCGCGGAAACCTGTCCGCATTATTTGGTTTTCACGGACGAGGATGTGATACGGATTGGCGCCGGCGCGAAATGCTCGCCACCGATCCGATCCCATCGAGAACGCGAAGGGTTATGGGGACAGCTTGCTGAAGGCAGAATTGATAGTATCGCTTCCGATCACTCTCCTTGCCCGCCGGGGATGAAGGAAGTGAAGGATGGGAATTATTTCGGCGTTTGGGGCGGCATACTTGGCGCGCAGAGCTTGCTTGAAAGCATCGTGAGCGAGGGCGGGTTGAAACGCGGCATTCCGCTTCACGTATTGTCGAGGGCCATGTCGGCAGCGCCGGCAGAACGATTCGGATTCGGGGATAAGAAAGGGCAGATATCGCTCGGATTTGATGCCGACTTGGCTATTGTGGATTTGGCTTCTCCCTATGTGCTTACTGAGCGGCATTTGAAATATCGGCATCCGCATAGCGCATACGTCGGTTATGCGTTTGGCTGCCAAGTAGACATGACTCTGCTGCGCGGGAATATCCTCTATAACAGAAGCGCAGATGCAGGTGACAAGGATACAACTGTCCGATCGATGGGTCAGCGATTGCGGCCACATGCTTCTGGGATTTGAATAGGCGGGGAGGGGCTCTACTGTGAAGGCAAGCAAAGGGACATCAGAGCTGCTGGCGGAGCTCGCGACGATTGGCGAAGATCCGCGCGGAGGCGTCACTCGGCTGCTGTATGATTCAGCCTGGCGGCAAGCGCAGCAAGCGGTTGCTCGCATGATGGCTGATGCCGGGCTCGCTGTTGCCATCGATGAAGTCGGCAATGTATATGGGACGCTGGCCGGATCTGATGCCGCAGCGTCGCATGTGCTGACCGGGTCGCATATCGACACGGTGCCATGCGGAGGACACTATGACGGCGCTCTGGGAATCGCAGCCGGCATCGCGGCGCTCTCACAGCTGCAGCTGCAGCATGGACAGCCCCGCCGCACGCTTGAAGTGGTATCGTTCTGTGAGGAAGAAGGGAGCCGCTTCCCGCTGGCGTATTGGGGATCGGGCAATGTTACGGGCAGCAAGCGCTTCGATGGAGCATTGGCAGCGAAGGATTCCGAGGGCATCTCGCTACGCGAGGCGATGATAGGCGCGGGATTCGAGCCGGATGCGCATCGGCGAAGCAAGCGGACGGACATCGGCATGTACATCGAGCTGCATATCGAGCAAGGCGAAGTGATGGAGCGGGCGCAATGCGATATCGGTGTCGTAGATGCCATCTGCGGACAGCGGCGCTACTTCGTAGCTATAGAAGGGCGCAGCGGCCATGCGGGCACGACGCCAATGGCGATCCGCGAGGATGCATTGGCAGCGGGAGCGGAAATGCTCGTCTGGCTGCGCCAAGCTGCCGTAGAGCAAGGGGATGGTCTTGTGGCAACGGTGGGGAAGATGGATGTTTCGCCTAATATCGCCAACGTCATACCCGGCAAAGTTCGCTTCTCCGTAGACATTCGGCACCGGGATGAAGCCGTGATTACCGCTTTCTGCGAGCGGACGTTTGAAGCATTCAATGAGGCAGCGGCTCGTCATAGCTGCGGTATGACGATGTCGTGTTGGCTGAACGAACGTCCTGCGCCAATGGACGCTGCGATACAAGAGCGCATAGCTCGCATTGCCGATTGGAAAGGGTATTCGCATATGACGCTCAGCAGCGGAGCCGGCCATGACGCTGGATTGTTCGCGCCGCACTGTGCGTGCGGGATGATCTTCATCCCGAGCCAGGGCGGCATCAGTCACTCACCGCTGGAATATACAGCCCCGGAAGCCATTGCGCGAGGCACTGAACTGTTAACTGAACTACTCTATCAACTTGCCTATGTGGAGGAGTCCCATGAAGAGATATAAGGATTTATCTCCCTCGCCCCGTATTATACTGACACCGGGTCCCGTCGAGGTTGATCCGCGTGTATCCAGAGCCCTATCCTATCCGATGCTCGGTCAATTCGATCCGGAGTTTACGGCGCTCATGAATGAGACGATGCAAATGCTGCGCGAGCTCTTCCGAACGTCCAACCGATGGGCCTTCCCGGTAGACGGTACTTCCCGTTCAGGGCTGGAGGCGGTGCTAACCGGACTCATCGAGCCCGGAGACCGGGTGCTCGTTCCGATCTTCGGCCGATTCGGCTATTTGCTCGCCGAAATCGCGGAGCGCTGCGGCGCGGAAGTCGTGACCATCGAGACGGAGTGGGGCACTGTGTTTGATCCGGGCGAAGTCATCGATGCCATCGACAGACTCAAGCCGGATCTCATAGCCATCGTACATGGCGAGACTTCGACGGGCCGCATGCAGCCGCTTGAGGCGATTGGCCGAGCCTGCCGCGAACGGGAGCTTCTGCTCATCGTGGATGCGGTTGCGACAATCGGCGGCGTTCCCGTCGAGACGGATGCCTGGCAGCTCGACGCCGTGATCGGCGGAACGCAGAAATGCTTATCTGTTCCATCCGGCATGTCTCCTATCACGTATAACGATCGGGTAGAGGCGAAGCTAATGCGCCGCAAAAGAATTGAGAAGGGCATTCAGCCGGATGGATACATCGAGAAGGACCCCTCCTTATTCATTCGCAGCAATTACTTGGACCTGACGCAGCTGCAGGACTATTGGAGTCCGCAGCGGCTGAACCATCATACCGAAGCGACGGCGATGCTGTATGGACTTCGAGAAGGGCTGCGTCTTGTACTGGAAGAAGGACTGGAGGAGCGGTTTGCGCGTCACCGCCTGCATGAGCGTGCGCTGGTTGCGGGACTCGAAGCGATGGGACTAACGCGATACGGCGACGATAGCTGCAAGATGCCTGTCGTTACTTGTGTTTGCATTCCCTCAAACGTGGACGGAGAAGCGGTACGCAGCCAGCTCTTAGCGGATTTCGGCATCGAAATCGCGAGCTCATTCGGCCCGCTTAAGGGTCAGATTTGGCGGATCGGCACAATGGGCTACAGTTGTCGCAAATCCAATATATTGCTTGGCTTGGCAGCGCTCGAAGCGGTATTGCCGCTGCACGGCGCAAGCATCGTTCCGGGTGCGGCAATTTCGGCGGCGCTCGTTATTTATGCGGAAGGGGCGAAGCCGGATGCATAACTTGATGCCGCGATCTTATCGCGATATGGTGACGACGCCGCATTACTTGGCGAGTCAAGTGGGAAGCGCGATTCTCATTCAAGGCGGCAATGCGATAGACGCTGCCGTGGCGGTCAGCGCTGCACTCGCAGTCGTGTATCCGCATATGACAGGGCTTGGCGGCGACAGCTTCTTCATGATCTATTCCGCGCAAGCAGGTAAGCTCGTTGGCCTTAACGGCAGCGGTCGAGCAGCAGCGGCAGCGAATCCGGCTCATTTCCTTAGGGATGGGATGAGTCGCCCTCCTGATCGCGGTGTGCAGAGCGCGATAACGGTTCCCGGCATGGTGGATGCATGGTGGGAAGTGTGGTCGAAATACGGCAAGCTGCCATGGGAAGATCTGCTGCGGCCTGCGCTCCGATATGCGGAAGAAGGCGTACCGATTTCGCGCAATTTGCATGTATGGATGGCTCGCGATGAGCCGTTGCTGCGAGCTGATCCTATTTTGCGCGACTTGTACATCGATCCATTAATGAACACCATTAAGCCTGAAGGGGCGAAGCTCAAACAGCCTCAGCTGGCCGATTCGCTGCGCACGCTGATGCAGGAAGGTCGCGATGCCTTCTACGAAGGTTCACTGATGAAAGCGATCATCGATGCGGTGCGTGCGGACGGCGGTTTACTTGCCGAATCGGATTTCACCTCGCACCGCAGCGAGTGGGCGGAGCCGCTCGCTGTAGAATATAGAGGGGTGCAGGTCTGTCAAATGCCCCCCAACTCGCAAGGCTTTTCCCTCCTTATGATGTTGAATATGCTGGAGCTGTTTGATCTGAAGCGTATTCCGCGCAACTCTTCAGCCTTCTATCATTTGGTAACCGAGGTGGTGAAGCGGGCATTTCGTTACCGGGATATGCATCTCAGTGATCCGGCATTCAACTCGATTCCGCTTGAGCTGCTGCTAAGCAGAGAAATGGCGGAGCAGCTGGTCGACGAGATACGGAAAAACCCTGCGCAGACAAGTGAATTCGAATCCGAGCCCGCAGGTCAAGACACCGCATATGCGGCAGTAGTCGACGAAGAGGGAAATGCCGTGTCATTCATTCAAAGCCTCTATTATGATTTCGGCTCCGCATATACGGCAGGGCAGACAGGCATTATTTTGCAAAATCGCGGTTCCTACTTTTCTCTGGATCATGCTCATCCTAATGTGCTGGCACCGGGAAAACGTCCCTTCCACACCCTTATGCCAGGTATGGCGCTGAAGGATGGGAAGCCGATTATGCTGATGGGCACGCAGGGAGGAGAAGGGCAGCCGCAGACGCAGCTGTCGCTTATTACCGGAGTATTGGACTACGGCTGCTCGATCCATGAAGCTATTAGCTTACCGCGGTGGGTGTACGGTCGCACTTGGGGCGACGATAGTGATCGGCTTCGATTGGAGAACCGCGATCTCGGCGATGCCGCTGAGCGATTGAAAGCTTGGGGGCATAAGGTCGATGTGGTAGATGGCTGGGACGGCATGATGGGCCAGGCGCAAGGTATCCTCATTGGCTGTGACGGCATTATCAGCGGAGCGGCGGATCCAAGGGGAGATGGACTTGCTATAGGCAGTTAGCGTACATAATGCGATGATAAACTAACATTTTCTTAACTTTTCTTGTAAAAACTCGTTTTGATCTAATTTTTATGCATAACCTTCTTAAACATTTACCGCTTAAACTTGGAGATAGCTGGGAGTTAACCAGAAACTATTCACTTCAAGTAGGGGGCAAATCAAGAGATGGTTCGAAAAGCACTTCAACTGTTCACATTCCGCAAGTTAGCAACACGGTTCTCAGCAGTAACCCTATTCATCATGATTACCATCGTTGCAGCCATGTCAATCGCACTTTTCTTGCCCAACTCCACCTTGTTTCATAATCAGATCGATCAAGAGTTGGCGTTAACGACAGAGAATATAGCCACTTCATTTGATCATAACCTGCAGGCAGAGTTAACCAAGCTGGAGTCCATTGCAAGCTACGCACAACTGCTTGGCCCTGACAAAGCGCGCCATTTGGAGCTGGTTAAAGCCTTTGCTTCGCAGCACAAAGAATTTGGGCAAGGCGTTTCCATCTCCATGGATCTGGAGGGCAAGAACGCCGTGTTAAGTACGGGGTTGAGCATCGACCTATCGGGAAGAACTTATATACCGCAGCTGAGACGCGGAGAGTCGGCGATTGCGCCTCCTGCACGTTCCAAGGCCGATCCTTCGACTTTGATTGTTCCTTTTGCAGCTCCGCTGATGAAGGATGGCATTACTTACGGTTTCTATTCCTCGGCTATTGAAATCAATGAAGCTACCCGCGTTATACGTGATACGAAAGTCGGCGACACCGGCTACGCAATCCTTCTGGATATGAACGGGACATTCGTCTATTATCCGGATTCCTCTTATATCATGAAGAAAAATATTGCTGATCTGGGTGTTCCTGAGATTACTGCGGCGTTTGAGTCGGCGAAGCAAGGGAAACCAACCGCCTATTCCTATGAATTTGGCGGCGTGAAGAAAATCGGTTTCGCTTACGGAACCGAAACCGGCTTTGTGACCATGCTTGCCGTTCCAGAGAGTGAACTCATGGCACCCATCAATAAAATGATGCGCACTACGCTGATCACGGCACTCGTTGTGGCTTTGGCCGCTTTGATCGCGATTTATGCGTTTACTACCAGAATGGTTAAGCCGATCATCTATATTACTGCTATGGTGAAGAAGTTGTCGACCGGCGATTTCCGTCCGAGAATCGAAATTCGCTCCAAGGATGAACTGGGTGAATTAGCCGCCCATATGAACGGGATGCTGGATGGGTTATCCAGCATGATCGAGCAGGTTTCGAAAGCTTCCGTGGGGGTTGCATCTTCCGCTGAACAAATTACGATCAGTACGGATGAAGTAGCCAAAGGCAGTGTAGATCAGGCAGCGCAAGCAGGTGTCATGTCCGAATTGTTCGGTAGTCTGGATAATTCCATCCGGTCCGTTTCGACAAGCGCAAGGGAAGCGAAATCGCTTTCCGGCGAAACGGTGAACATTGCAAAAGAAGGCACGAACCTGATCAATCAGACGATCGGTCAGATGGACGAAGTGAACCGGCATATGGCACAGCTGGAGAGCGATTCGCGCAAAATCGGGGATATTAGCGGGGTTATCAACGATATTGCGGAGCAAACGAATCTGTTGGCCTTGAATGCGGCAATTGAAGCAGCGCGTGCAGGCGAACAAGGACGCGGCTTTGCGGTTGTTGCAGATGAAGTGCGCAAATTGGCTGAACGAAGCGGTGACGCGACCAGACAAATCGCAGGGATCATTAAAGTCATGCAGAACAGCGCGGAGAAGAGCGTGCTTGCGGTTGGTGAGAGTGTGGCCCAGTTTGCCAAAACGAGAGATTCCTTCAGCGATATCGTCATGAATGTGCAAATGACCTCAAGCAAAGTCGAAGAAATCTTCAAGGACAGCCAGGGACAAGCCGCTGCATCAGGCGAGGTTATGCAATCGATCAGCTCGGTTGCGGCGATCAGCGAACAATCCGCAGCAGCAGCAGAAGAGACGGCCGCTTCCTCGCAGGAGCTGTCCTATATGGCCGCGAAGCTTAATGAATCGGTTGAGAAGTTCAAATATTAATCGTTCTCGCGATGCGGGAATAGAGGGAAAAGACGTGCCGGTTGGCGCGTCTTTTTTATATTGGCATTAAGGAGGAACTTCCGAAAATCCGGCGAAGCTAGTGCTTCCGCGGTTCGTTGGAATATCGGAATCCCGGTAATCCTGGGCCAATAAGGCTTCCGCGGTTCGTTGAATTTCGCAACCCCGGTAAACCGGCGAGCAAATGCCTCCGCGGTTCGTTAGGTTGTCGTGGTAATGCGCATATTTGCCCCCGAATAGTCCAAAAAAATTCTAACGAATCGTACAGGTCTTATTTGCCCTAAATTAGCCCAAATAAAAAACTAACGAATCGTACAGGTCTTATTTGTGGGTTTTTGGGGATTTGGCAGTCGTTTTCTCCGAAATAAGACCTCCACGATTCGTTAGATTATCGGAACCTCGAAATCCGACAAAATAAGACCTCTACGATTCGTTAGCTGTTCGCGCCACGTGGAATGGGAGTTCTAAAAGTAGATTGCGGAATGTAGAATGTGTGATTTGTGATGTGGAATGCGAATATTGGATGTAGATGGCGAATGTAGAATGTAGATTGCGTGAAGTGTGATTTGGGATGCGAATATTGGATGTAGATTGCGTGACGTGTGATGTGGAATGCGAGTATTGGATGTAGATGGTGGAATATAGAATGCAAAAAGCAAAATGCGAGTTGCGGTATTTAGTAGGTTTATTTGTGATGTGCGAGCTGCGTGACGTTTATTGTGTAATGGGAGTTTCGAGTTCTTGTCAGTTGTACAATGCGGACTCCGGCATGCGAAATGCACTTTTTGCCCTAACTTAGTAGGCTCAAAAATTCTAACGAATCGTACAGGGCTTATTTGTCCCTAAATAGTCCAAAAAAAATTCTAACGAACTGTACAGGTCTTATTTGAGGATTTTTGGGCGTTTGGCAGTCGATTTCACCGAAATAAGTCCTCTACGATTCGTTAGATTCTCGGAACCTCGAAAACCGGCAAAATAAGACCTCCACGATTCGTTAGCTGTTCGCGCCGCGCGTGGAATGTGATTTGCGGTGAGCAGGTTGCAAATTGAGAGGAGCGAGGGACGTGACGCGGAATGAGGAATGAGAGGAGCGAGGGACGTGATGTGGAATTAGGAGTGTGAGAAGCGAGCGGCATGACGCGGAATGCGAGATGCAAAATGCGAGTTGCGCCATGCAGCGCGGGCGAAATAACGCGCTACTTGTCCCCCAACTAAAAACGCGCAGGACTCAATGTCTTGCGCGCTTTTACCGCAGGTTGGCTGCGAGGTTTACAGTATGATTATGCAAGGTTGTACTTGCGATTGTTCAACTAGCAGGTGCGCCAGAGCTATGCGTTTCTGTTGCGATAGAGCAAGAAGATGAAGAACGGCGCTCCGATGCCCGCTGTAAAGACGCCGACCGGAATGTCGTAAGGCAAGAAAGCGGTGCGGGCGACTGTATCCGCTAGGACGACCATGAGTCCGCCGATCAAGGCAGCGATCGGAAGTACGCCGCCGAAGGCCGGGCCTACGAGCTTGCGAGTCATATGCGGTGCGATCAACCCGACGAAAGAGATGGCTCCGCCGACCGAAACCGCCGCACCGGCTAACGCGACGCTGATCATAAGCAGCACGAAACGTTGACGCTGCGCGGCGCTGCCTACCCCTTTGGCAATATCATCGCCCATCTGCAGCACATTGACGTTCCGTGCGAACAGGAAGGAGAGGGGGATAAAGACGCAGACCCATGGCAAGATGGTCCATACCATTTTCCAATCGGTGCCGTAGACTGTACCCGTAAGCCAGACATAAGCTTGCGAAGCGGTATAGATCGGATTCATAACGAGCATGACCTTCGTAACCGAGGCAAGCAGAAAATTGATGCCGATGCCGATGAGCACGAGGCGAATTGGCGTTACGCCCTTCTTCCAAGCGAGCAAGTAGATCAGGATCGAGGTTATGCCTGCGCCTGCCATAGCCGCAACCGGCAGCCACGCGATGCTAAGCGTACCCGAGACGATTATGATAATCGTTCTCAATTGCATTTGTCAATGAATTCCTGCTGATCCTATACGCCCCAGAGCGCGGATATGGTAGACTATTGAAAAATAGCTTTTACAGAAAGTGGTGTAAGCGTAGATGGCGATTCAGATTGCTTTGTTGCGCGGTATCAACGTTGGCGGGAAGAACAAGATTAAGATGGCAGAGCTGCGGGAAGCGCTTGAAACACTGGGTTTATCGCGAGTTCAAACGTATATTCAGAGCGGCAATATTTTGTTCGAGTCGGAAGAAGATGAACCGGCATTGCGCGGAAAAATCGAGGCTCTGATCGAGAGCAAGTTTGGTTTGTCCATTCGCGTCATTATTCGCACAGCAGATGAGCTTGCAGCAATGGCTGCCAATCGGCCATTCTCGGATGAAGAAGTTGCGGCAGCCGAAGCTTCTTTTGAAGGAGAATGCCTCTATATTGCGATGATGCTCGATACACCGCAGGCGAATAAAATAGAGAAGCTGGAGAGCTATGATTTTAAAGAGGATCGTTATGTGATCGCAGGCAGGGATGTTTATCTGTTATTTCGACAAAGCGTGCGGGATTCCAAGCTTTCCGTACAAGTGGACAAGCTGAACGCGCCGGTGACCGTACGAAATTGGAATACACTGACGAAGCTTATTGCGATGTCGCAGGAAATGGGTAATGCCAATTAAGGGGAGCAAATCTCACGATCTACACGTTAAGGGGGAAGCCTATCATGTTCAATCTATCGGAGTATCCATATCCATCCAGAAGGACGGCAGTCGTAGCGAAGAAAGGAATGGTTGCCGCCTCGCAGCCGCTCGCTTCTCAAGCGGGACTTCGCGTATTGCAGCAAGGCGGGAATGCCATTGATGCGGCGATTGCAGCCGCTGCATGTCTTACGGTAGTAGAGCCGACAGGCAATGGCATTGGGAGCGACGCGTTCGCGATCGTTTGGTATAAAGGGCAAATGTATGGATTGAACGCGAGTGGAGGAGCGCCTGAGCTGTTGACGCCGGAAGCGGTTCGGCAGCGGGGATTTGAGGCGGAAATGCCGTCAAGCGGATGGCTGCCGGTGACCGTTCCCGGCGCGCCGGCAGCCTGGGCCGGTTTATCCGCTCGATTCGGCGCATTGCCATTCGCGCAGCTGCTCGAATCCGCGATTGATTATGCCGAGGGCGGTTACCCGGTTTCCCCGGAGCTCGCGGTGAAATGGCAGCGTGCTCACGAGGTGTATTCGCAGAGAAGCGGGAATGATCCTGATTTCGCAGAGTGGTTTCGTGTCTTTGCCCCGAATGGACGAGCACCGAGGGTCGGCGAGATATGGCGGTCACCGGATCATGCACGGACGCTTCGGCTGATTGCGGAAACCGGCAGTGAATCGTTTTACCGTGGCGAGCTGGCAGAGATCATCGATCGGTATGCCAGAGAGAGCGGGGGGCTGCTTCGCAGCACGGATCTTGCACCGTTTCAACCGGACTGGGTGGACCCGATTTCAGTGGCTTATCGAGGCTATGACGTATGGGAGCTGCCTCCGAATGGGCAAGGACTTGTCGCTTTGATGGCTTTGAATATGTTGAATGGACTGGATCTTTCCGGTTATGAGAGCTCAGACAGGCATCATGTTCAGATCGAAGCGCTGAAGCTGGCTTTTGCAGACGGGAAGCATTATATTACGGATCCTAACCGAATGAAAGCAACCGTGGAACAGCTGCTGTCCCCTTCCTATGCCGCACTTCGCAGCAGCTTGATCGGTGAACGGGCTTTGATGCCTGAACCGGGGCAATTGCCTAAGGGCGGAACTGTTTATTTGGCTACTGCTGATGGAGAAGGGAACATGGTTTCTTTTATCCAAAGCAATTACATGGGATTTGGTTCGGGGATTGTGGTGCCGGGAACCGGGATCAGCCTGCAGAACAGAGGGGCTTCCTTCTCCCTCGATCCTGCGCATGCGAATGTACTGGAGCCGGGGAAACGGCCTTATCATACGATTATTCCGGGTTTTATTACGAAGGACGGAGCACCGATCGGCCCATTCGGCGTAATGGGCGGCTTTATGCAGCCGCAGGGTCATCTGCAGGTAATCTCTCAGTTATTGGATCATCATCAGAATCCGCAGGCTGCGCTTGATGCGCCTAGATGGCAGTGGATGGAAGGCAAACAGGTTGCCGTTGAAGGTGAGCTGCCGACCGATATTGTAAAGGAGCTAAAGCGCAAAGGCCATGAGATTCAGATCGTACGAGATCGTAAAGCGTATGGCTGTGGGCAGGTTATATGGCGGGATGAGAATGGCGTCCTGATTGGCGGAACCGAACCGAGAACAGACGGTTGCATAGCTTCGTGGTAATGATAGATCGACTGGTTGAAATTCTATAAAGGAATGGAGTGTGTGAACACGATGGAAGCAGAACAGACGGCGAGTCCGGATATCTGTAAAATCATTCAAGAGCTTGCAGGCAAACACATCATCCATCCGGATACCCGGCTTATGCATCAGGTGAGCGGCACGACAGAAGGGCGCGTTTACATCTTGATGGCGGACGAGCAGCCGCGTTATGTGCTGAAGCTGGAAGACGCGGAGTATTTGTCAGTCGTGTCGCAATTTCTGAATGATTACGCGGCTAGTCCGCTGCTGCCTAAGGTTCATTTTACAGCCCCGGATAACTCTTATATCGTCTATGCATTCGTGCGCGGCACAACAGGCGGCGAGCGCGGATTAAAGCAAGATTGGTTGCCTCGTTTAACGGCAGACCTGTTGAATCATTACCGGGAAGTGGAGCAGTCGGACCCGTCTTTAGTGTGGGATGATCATACGCTGGATGGTTTGGATTTTGCAAAAAACGAAATGGGAAGCTTGCTCCCGGAAGCCGATTATGAACTGGTGGTTTCGATTGCGATAAAGCTGCTCGTGTACAGAGAAGCACGTCCCGATTATTGGCTACACGGCGACTGCGGTGTTCATAACTTCGTGTACCGTGAACAGCAGCTGGTGGGGGTTATCGATCCGACTCCGATGGCCGGACCGCTGCTCTATGATTTCATCTTCGCATTCGTTTCTTCGCCGGATGACTTGACGATGGAAACGCTGCTTGCGGCATTGGAGCTTCTTGACCATGAGCCGATGGAGCGCGAGGAGCTGGTCTGGGAGGTCGTGGTTGGGCTTTATTACCGGATTGGGGTGTGCTTGCTTCACCATCCTCATGATCTGCCGGCGTATCTGGAAGCATGGAATTACTGGAAAGCACTTGTACGTGAATAGGATTGTCAATAAGGGGGGAATCGGATGTCGCAGGTACGGTCGCAAACTACAGCAACATCAATCGCACCTTGGATTTCGGTTCGCAGTGCGGTTGAAGCTTTAACGTTCTATAAAGCTGCATTCGGCGCGGTCGAGCTCTACAGGCTGGAGGAAGAAGAGGGAAAGCCGATTCTAGCGGAACTGTCGGTGCAAGGAGCGGGCTTCTGGATTCAGGAGGACCCGGAATCAAGTCCGAAGCCGGATGTGCCGGGCTCCATTCGAATGATTCTTACTGTAGCTAACCCGGACACACTGTTTGAGCAAGCGATCTCGGCAGGTGCTGAGGTAGTTGTACCTGTCAATGAAGGCCACGGCTGGAGAATCGGACGGCTGATTGATCCGTTCGGGCACCATTGGGAGATTGGCAAGCGGCTGGTGTAGCGGCGAGCCGCTTTATATGGATCGGAGCGCCTGGGGTAATCCCAGGCGTTTCGTGATGATCTACTTCTCACTTTCATCCAAGAGCTGTCTCTATCATCGTTTAGATGATAGGGGCAGCTTTTTTAATGGATAATGATCGAAGAGAGGTACTGGTTACCGCTCTTATACGATAGTTGGTGGTTTGAAGACGAAGAGCGGTACTAGTTACCGCTTATTGGCGCGAAATGGTAGTTCTCTGTCGAAGAGAGGTACCTAGTACCGCTCTTGAGTAAGAGTTGGTAATTTGGAGTCGAAGAGAGGTACTGCGTACCGCGCATGTGAAATAGAGTAGATCCTCCAGAGATCTACATCGGCGTGAATTTGGAGTAATGGGAGAAAGCAGCTCACCTAGGGATCTTCACTAGCGAGAATCCGGAATGGTGAGAGATTTCGCACCGCGCCGAACCAACTCGACAGCTTCACTTTCGAGGATACCGCGGCTCGTGTTCGTCAAAGGCTAAGCTTCTCACCTCCATTCAGCGAGCCAAAAACATCTTGCTATTAAAACGCTTTCACTATATTTTTAGGGTAACAGAATCAGAAAAAGGGTTTGAGGGGGACTAGCATGTATAGGATGTTCATCGTGGATGACAACAAGTACGAGCGCAATGGTCTTAAAAATCATATTGATTGGGCATCGCTAGGCATAGAAGTGGTGGCAACTTTCCCGAATGGCGCGGAGGCGCTGGAACGAATTGACGAACTCAAGCCGCATCTCATCGTAACCGATATCGCGATGCCGATTATGAACGGCGTCCAGTTATCGGAGCAAATTTATCAGCGGTACCCCGATATAAAAGTCATTTTCATCAGCTGCCACAGCGATTTCGAATTCGCCAAGTCCGCCGTCGACTTGGGCATCTACGGCTATGTTCTCAAACCGATTATTGCCGATGAGCTCGTGACGGCGGTCAAGAAGCTCGTCCACGATATTGATATCAAGCATTCGCAATCGATGGAGAAAGAACGCATGCTGCAGCAGCTGGAAATGATGCTGCCGCTCGTACAAGAGCAGTTCTTCAAAGAACTGCTGCTCGGCAATTTCCATAACGAAGCCGATATTATCAAACGGATGGCGTTCCTGAAGATTGCAGTTCGGCCGCATGACCGGATCCATGTGCTGTCGATCCAGCTTCACGAAGCGGAAGAGAAAGCGATCGATCATGGCGTGGCGGATGCGTACTTCGTCTCCTATTCCGTCAAGAGAAGCATTACCTCCTTAAGCACAGGCAACCGTTATATCTATCCGATTCAATTCTCCTCCCTGGATTTTGCCGCCATTATCTTCGAAGCGGATGATGAAGACAACATCATGAATACAGCCGTAGAAATCAGTATGGAGATCAGCAGAAGAGTCGAGCTTACGGCTATTACCGGCATCAGTAAAGTTTCCGAGGAGATCGCGGATATCTCGGCACTATATAAGCAGGCACAGAAAGCCGTCCACACCCGATTCTACAGCGGCAGCAACCCGATCATCACCTTTGAAGAAATCGAAGATCGCACGGATGTCCCATTCGAGGATCTCCCAAATCTCGAAGCGGTTTATCAGGATTTGAAAACACTGATGATCTACAGCACGGCTGCGGACGTCAGAGAGTTTGTTGATAAATACCTAGGCGATCGGGTATCCCGGCATGATGCCAATTATGTGAAGAGCTTTGCGTTCATGGTCGTGAATATTACGCGAATCATTCTACAGGAAGCTAATCAAACGTTCCGTGATCTGGCGGAGGATGATATGAAGGTATGGAAACAATTCAGCCAGCCGGATACGCCGATCAACGTGAGCGAGAAGATCTACCAATGGCTGATGTCCATTATCGATCGTTTGTCTGAGAAGAACACGAGTAAGAATACGAAGGTCGTCGATACGATCAAAGAGATCATCAAAGCGAAGTACCATGAGCAGATCACGATCGAGGATATTTCAAAGTCAGTCTACTTAAGCGGCAGATATGCCAACGCGCTGTTCAAGAAAGAAGTTGGCAAAACGATTTTCGACTATGTCATTGAAGTGCGCATTGATGCGGCGAAGAAGCTGCTGAAGGACAAAGACAGCAGAGTGGCGTCCGTTGCCGAAGAGGTCGGCTACATGAATACGTCGTATTTCTGCCTTGCATTCAAGAAGAACGTCGGGATGACGCCTGCTGAATACAAGAGTAAGGCTATCTTATGATCGGGAAGCTGTCGTATCGCCACAAAATCGCCGCGATCATCTTCGTGTTTGCTTTTCTGCCTATGATTATTCTCGGTTCCTTGATGATTCAGAAAGTATGGAGCGCCAAAGTACAAGAGATTATTAACAAGAACGACATTCAACTGACCAGCAGCGTGAACGGGATAAACAGTCTGCTGTCTTCGAACATGGATAAGCTGATGGCGATTAACAACAACTTCTATATTTTTAATTATTTGGATACCAAGACCGATCAGAACCTTGTTGGGGTTATGAATTTCAGTGACTATTTGCAGAGCGTCATTAATGCAATGAAGTCGGATAATCGGGATGTGAATTTCCAGATTTATGCCATTGAAGATACGAACTATGATGGGGATTATTTGCGAAGCATTCAGAACCTGGAGAACGTACGGGGAACGAACGGCATCAGTTTGAAGGATGAAATTTTGCAGTATGACGACTCCCAGATTTTATGGAAATATCGGACGATTAAAGCCCAATTCAGCGATGCGGAATCTAACTTTCTGTTCGGCTATAAGAAGATCATGTCGCTCGGCAAGCCGCTGGCTATTATTGAGCTGCAAATTCCAATTCAACAAATTACGGACTTCTTCACCTATGAAATTCCGGAAGGCAGTTATATCGTTTACGAGGTCGATGGGAAGAAGCAATGGGTGATAGGCGAGGAGGAAGAGACGATCCCGGAGGGGGATTCGGCCGGAGACGACTATTATATCATCGACAAAGAGCTGAAGCCGGGGATCGGCGATATCTCGATGTTCGTTCCGAAAAGCCTGGTATTCGAGGGATTAAAGGGTTATTTGATCACGGTGCTCGTTATTTTCATTTTCCTCATCGGTATTCTGTTCGTTACGGTCGAGATGGTTTCTTATTTCCTGACGAAGAAGCTGGAGGCACTCTTTAGAAAAATGAACACCAATGTCGAAAGCTTAATCAGCAGCGACAGCTTCGTGCCTTTCGAGGAAACCGAGGATGAATTCGGGAAGATGGGAAGGATTTTCTACGAGCTGACGATGCGGATCAAGGAATATTATCGCAAAATTACCGACTACGAGCTGGAGAAAACCGTATTGGAGACGCAGCTGCTGCAGGAACGGTTCAATCCCCATTTTCTGTACAATACGCTCTCGACCTTCAGATGGATCTATAACGATCCGAAGGTTCATGAGGTCGTGGATTCGATGGTGAAGTACTACCGCATTGCATTGAACAAAGGAAGCAGTATCATTACGATTGAGCAGGAAACGGAAATGATCCGCGAGTATTTGCGCTTGCAGATGTTTGCGTACGGCAATGATTTTGATTACGACATCCACATTGAAGAGGACACCGGACAGCAGCTGGTCCTCAAGAATTTACTTCAGCCGATTGTGGAGAATGCGTTTCTGCATGGGATAAGCGGACGCGAATCAGGCGGTCTCATTACGATTCGGGTCAGCACAAATGACGACAACGAAACGATCCGCTTCGAAATTGCAGATAACGGACTTGGAATGGGACCCGAGAAGATTAAACGCATACTCGAAGGCGCGGAAGAAAGCAAATACAGCGGCTACGGGATGAAGAATGTCCGCAATCGGATGGAAACCTATTACGGGTCAGGCTACGGCCTTGAAATCGAAAGCGAGCCCGGACGAGGAACGAAGGTGATTCTGACGACACCATCCAATTACAGCGCCGATCGGATGGATGCGAAAGCCATTTCAGCGTAATAAACGATGACCTTATTCCGATTGCGATACCGGGATAAGGTCATTTTTGTGAAAATAAGGAGATCCTTATTCTGTTATTTGTAATCCGTATTTTTACTATTTCCAGAAATGAAAGCGTTCTATAATTCAATCATACAAGAGAAAAGCTAGTGACGAGAGAGGAGGGAATATGTTGAAAACGATTGCAACTCAAGTGCCTGTGAAGAGAACGGTACGTGCCAGAATGCTGAAAAACATTCAGACGAATATGTTTGGTTACCTGCTAATGCTGCCTTCCATCGTTTTGACTTTCATATTTTCCTACTTGCCGATGCCCGGATTATTGTCAGCCTTTCAAGACTACAATATGTTCGCCGGATTATGGAAAAGCGATTGGGTGGGATTGGTTCATTTCAAGGAAATCTTCCAAATTCCAATGCTGTGGGGCTCCATTATTAATACGCTGAAACTGAGCGTGCTCACTATTCTCGTCGGATTCCCGGCGCCGATCTTACTGGCGCTCATGATAAATGAGTTGAAGAACGGCTTGTACAAGCGAAGTGTTCAAACGCTGACTTATCTGCCTCACTTCTTGTCCTGGATCGCCGTTGTAGGTCTCTGCTACTCCTTCTTCGATTCCTACGGACCGCTGAACGATCTGCGCGTTGCGGTGCTCGGACCGGATACGGAGCGGGAAATGTACTTGTCCCAGCAAGGCTTGTTCCTCCCCTTGCTGCTGCTGCTAAGCGTGTGGAAGGAAGTCGGCTGGGGGACGATCGTATATCTCGCAACGATTACATCCATTGACCCGCATCTCTATGAAGCCGCTAAGATGGATGGTGCCAATCGGTTCAAACAGCATCTGCATATTACGCTGCCGGGGCTGAAGCAAACGACGATTCTGCTGCTGCTGTTCACACTCGGAACGTTGTTCGCCAGCAACTTCGAGCTTGTCTACGGGATGCAGAACGCGTTTATTAACTTCGATGTTATCGCAACCGTTATCTTCTCCTCGGGTATTCAACAAGGCAGCTACTCATTGGCTACCGCGGTTGGATTCGCACAAGGGTTGGTCGCATTGCTGCTAATCATCATTGCAAACAAGATATCCAAGAAAATATCAGGCGTATCGATATGGTAGGAGGCCCAGATGAGTCACGAATCCAATGCATACAAACTATTTAAATACGGGAACATCAGCCTCCTGTTTATCTTGGTCGTAGCGATGATTTTTCCTTATGTGAATGTACTCGCGATAGCGTTTAACGATCCGATGGATTCGCAATTCGGAGGCATCACGTTCTGGCCGCGGGTGTTCACCATCGATAATTTCAAAGTGCTGCTTCAGAACAAAGACGTGATTACGGCGACCGGCATATCGGTCTTGCGGGTGATCATCGGGACGCTCATTGCGCTGGTCGTCCAATACATGTGCGCTTACGCCTTTACGATCAAGGACTTCAAAGGCAAAGCGGTAGTCCTGATGTTCTTGATGATCCCGATGTATTTTAACGGTGGACTGATCCCGCAATACCTGCTCTTCTCCAAAATGCACATGCTGAACAGCTTTCTGGTGTACGTGCTTCCGGTTTCCTTCAGCTTATACAATATGGTCATTATCCGGTCGTATCTGTACAGTATCCCGGGAAGTCTTGCAGAATCAGCACGAATTGACGGAGCGAACGAGTTCATCATTATGTTCCGGGTCTATGTCCCCTTATCCATGCCGATTATCGCGGTTCTGGCCTTATGGAGTGCGGTTGGTCATTGGAATGATTGGACGACAACGCTGTATTTTATAACCGACAAGCATTTGTATACGCTTCAATATATATTGATGCAAATCTTGAGGGAAGGCGAGAGAGTCACGAAATTAATGGAGGAAGCCATTCGAATGGGCACGATGGGTGCAACGAGTTCGCCGCGCCAAATGACGCCGGCTGCGATTCGGGCAGCTAATATCATCATTACGACCATCCCGATTGTCATTATCTATCCATTCCTGCAGAAGTATTTCGTGCAAGGCATTACGCTCGGAGCCGTGAAGGAGTAACGCGTTCAATTCCATTAAGGTGGTGAGGCCTACAGTTGTCTGTGATAGAGTAGTAATGGGGAAATCAAGCATGGAAGAATAAGGGGATCATACGGTTGCAAGGCCATGAAAAAAGAACATATCAAAGAGTGAAAGCGGGCTAATCTGTCGCCAAACCTACTAGCCGGCCGATCTCATGAATATGTTCTCGAGATTGTAGCACTTCTATTATCGCATATCTTTACGAGCTCATTCCATACCTAATTTTATAAACGGCTACATAAATAAGGGAGGATTATGTGTGAAGAAGCAACTATCAACAGGAGTACGCCTATCGCTGACAGCAGCATTGTCTGTGGCCATGCTGGCCGGCTGCTCGAGCAATAATAATGAACCTGCAAAAAACGATACAAGCGCTGCCGCTAATACGAATACGGAAGCTGCGGCAGACAATACAACGAATGCAGCGAACACGACTGAAAATGCAGCTCCGGCTGAGCAATTCTACTATGACATGTATGATAAAGTAACAGACAGCTCGGACTTTCCGGATTGGAAAGGGAAACAGCTGAAATTGAAGTTGTGGTATTCCCACGGTACTGGCGAGCCCACTCATAATTCGGCTGAGCAAGACGTTGTAACACCTGAAGCGAAGCGTGTAACCGGCGTTGAGATCGACCAAGAAAACTCCTTCGATAACGGCGGTCAGGATTTGAACGTGAAGATGGGCATGCTGAACGCGGCCAACGATTGGCCGGATGTCGTCATGAGTTCGGATACGTCCGCATTGGCGGAGCTCGTGAAGGCTGGAAAGGTATACGATTTGACCGAAGTCATCTCCAAGTACGCACCGAACTTAGCGAAGAGAACGCCTTTCGACAAACTTCCAAAAGTGCTGGAAAATATTACGATCAAAAATTTGGATGGCAAAACCTATGGGTTCCCGCTGGAGCTTGGTGACCCGGACAACACATTGAAGGTCCTTGATCCATCGTTCGTCAGTCCAAACTCCCAACAAGCGCCGGATGGAATGGGCTCCATCTGGGTACGTGACGACCTCTTGAAGAAGCTGTACCCAACAGCCAAAACGCAGGACGAAATCGATGCGCTATATGTGAAGAACGGCGGTAAGTTCTCCAAAGAAGAACTGTACGACGTGCCGCTCAAAACAAAGGATGACTTCTACAAGTTCCTGTATGACATGCAGGCGCTGATAAAGAAAGAAAACATTAAAGAAAACGGTAAGCCGGTTGAAACCACCTATGCATTTGGCGGCGGCGACAACTGGAGTACGCTGACCATGCTTCAAACTTACCTTAACCGTATTCCTGCAAATAACAACTACTTCACGTACTATGATAAGAAAACGAAAGAAATCGAGTTCATGTTCCAACAAGAATGGTTTAAGCAAACGCTGCTGGAGTTCAATAAGCTGGTTCGGGATAAAGTAATGGATCCTAAATCGCTGCTTGAGAACCAAGCGACACATACGGAGAAAATGAATAACGGTCAATATGCGGTCGCTTATCTGTGGGATACTCCGGATGAGAGCGTATTGAAAGCGGCCGGCAAGAAGTACAGATACAGAAAAGTGTTCCTGGATTCGCCGGCGAATACCGATCAGTTCATCTCCCCTGCAGGACCTAGCGGCAATAACCAAACGATCTTGATCTTCAAAGATAAAGTAGCGGAAGAAGATTTGCCGCAAATCATCCATTACCTCGATTACATGGTCTCTGAAGTCGGTGAGAAAATGTACACTTGGGGTCCAAGAAGTGCAGGACTGTTCGATGAGAAAGACGGCAAGCGCGTATTCAAGGATAAAGATCTTGAAGATGCAATGGTGTACAACAAAGACAACGGCGCCAACAATAAATACAACCTGCACAACAACAGATTAGGTTCCTCGTCTAAACAATGGCCGCCATACCCAACTTACATGTGGGGGGGGTTCCACTGTAACACCTAGCTATGCATACGAAAGAGTGCTGTCCCCAGCCGACGGCCTCAGCTTCTTTAACCCAGGAAACTTGCCTAACAATTCAACTTCAACGATTACAACAACGATTAAAGTAGATCCGGCCATTTGGAATTTCTTTGGTCCGGTACCGAGCGCGGATAAATTCTGGAAAGGCAGAGATGCATTCGAGAAAGCGCTGACGAAAACAATGGCTGCGAAAGACGATGCTCAATTCGAAGAATTGTGGAAAACGTTCAGCGGCATTGCAACGAAGAACGGTGCAAATGATCAAACGCTGAAAGAAATCAATGATTACTTCTTGAAGAGCAACGAAGGTATGTTGCCGTAACAAGTAGCCTCTAAGAATGACGCTCCCTGGTTTTATATGAATTTTCACTTCATGTAGAGCCAGGGATCTCTTTTGCCTTTTTTCGCGAAAATGGCCTTAAAATCGTTCGATCGTGAAAGCGATTACAAATTTTTAGGAGGTTTGAGCATGTCCGCATTGCAACGAAATAAGAAGAAGCTGCTGCGAGCTGCAGGCTCCGCGCTGCTGGCAATGACGATTATCGTCCCCTATTTCGCACCTATTGAGAAGGTCCAAGCAGAAGAGCTTGGTTATTATGTAGGCGGTGCCAACGCCTCGGACAGCAACCCCGGAACATCCGCGGAGCCGTTCGCAACGATTCAGAAAGCAGCCGGTGTAGCCGCGGCAGGTGACACGGTATGGATACGAAGCGGGGTTTATCGGGAAACCGTTACGCCTGCCAATTCCGGAACGGAAGGCAATCCGATCGTGTATCAGCCTGACGGCGATGCGGTTGTAACGATTAGCGGTGCCGATGCTGCGGATGGCGACTGGTCGGTCTACCAAGGCAACATCTATCAGAAGACAATTTCTCTTCCTGTGAACGGCTATAACGATCATATGACCACTAACGATACGCTGATGGCGAACCAAGTGTTCGTAGATGGCAAAATGATGATCGAAGCACGCTGGCCGAACGTATCGAACTCCGATGATCTGATGAACCGCGCGGATTGGAGAGGCGCCGAGCATGGCACTTGGGCTGCAGCAGGTTCCGGTATGACCGTAGACGATGCCGAGATCCCGAATATTGATGGCGGTTGGGTTGGCGGTCAAATGTGGATGACAGGCTGGTTTATTCCGTCTACCGCACAGATCACGGCTCAGAGCGGCACGAAGTTGACGCTGTCGAAGAACACAGTTGAAGCGTTTCGTGATTATTACTATCTCACGGGTAAGCTGGGAGCACTCGACAGCGCAAAGGAATGGTTCTATGACGGCACGAAGCTTTACCTCTGGGCTCCAGATGGAAACAGTCCGGAGAATGTTGAGGTGAAGAAACGCAACTACGCTTTTGACTTAAACAACAAATCCAATATCACAATCAACAACATCCATGTAGAAGCAGCTTCATTGGTGACGAATGTCAGCAGTTCGAACATCACAATCGACGGGCTGAAAGCAAAATATATCAACCACAGCGTAACGCTGCCTGGTCCGGACTTGACTTACTCTCACTCGGACGAAACAGGAATCAGGCTGATTGGTCCTGGAAGCAGCATTAAGAACAGTGTTATCGAGTACAGCTCCGGAGCGGGTATCGTACTTGGTGAAGGCAACTCGGCAAACAACAACTTGGTGCATGATATTGCCTATGATGGAACCTATGCCAGCGGTATCGTGCCGAAACCTTTTACAGGCAACCAAACGATTACGCACAACACCATCTACAGAACAGGTCGTTCCAGCATCGACATGTACAATAATCCGAATGTCGAGATTGGCTATAACGATATGTACGACTACGGCTTGGCCAATATGGACTTAGGTGCGGTCTATTCTTCCAGATCTTCCGATCTGACGGGAACGCGAATCCACCACAATTGGATCCATGATAACAAAGCACCTTATAATATCCCGGATACCGGGATCCAAACAGGGGTTTATCTCGATCAAGGATCGGGTCCGGCACAAGTCGATCACAATGTCCTCTGGAATAATATGATTGATTATTACAACCAACATGAATTTGGCGAGGGCAAGCCCATCAAGATTTTTAATACCTATAACAATACATTCGGTTCAATGGCTACAGCGTCTTACACCACTTACACAAGCCCGGCGATCGATGTGAATCAGAATAACATTCACCGTGACGCGATCCTTTCCGTAGATAATGCGATCAATGCCATCAGACAAAAAACAGATCCTAAATTCGTCAATGATGGCCATGGCGGGCTGAAATACCGCTTGAAAGCAGAATCTCCCGCGGTGGATCATGGCGGAGTTGTTGCCGGCGTAACGGACGGTTTTGTCGGTACAGCTCCCGACATCGGCGCTTACGAGCTGGGCGGCGACGAGTGGGTACCGGGCTATACGGCCGACGGTTATGTACCGGCTTATTACGCTACGGAACAACCGCTCGAACCAACGCCTCAGCCACCGACGCCTCCTCCGGTGCTCGGCATGGTCACGATTGACGATGCAGAGACAGGGACGGCTGAATTGAAATACGAGTTTGTCGGCGATTGGAATGCAAGCGCAAATGACAAAGCTTATATGGAAACCGATCATTTCAACAACAAAGCTGACGATTATTACCAAGTCAAATTTACCGGAACGCATATCCGCGTGTACGGAGAGAAAAACAACGGCTTTGGCATTGCTGCCGTTTCCATCGATGACGGACCGGAAACCATGGTCGATTCGTATAGCGCAACGCGGTCGGTTAATACATTGCTGTTCTCCAGTGAGACACTTCCGCTTGGCAGCCATACGTTGAAAGTCCGACTGACCGGAGAGAAGAATGCAAGCTCCGGCGGAAACTGGGTAACTGCCGATCGCGTAGTCGTCACTACGGGAACGGTGACGGTGGATGACAATGAGACAGGTACAGGTCTTTATAAATATGAGTTTGTAGGCGGATGGAACTTGAGTCCGAACGATCAAGCTTATATGCAGACCGATCATTTCAGCGGAACTACTAACGATTACTATCAAGTTAAATTTAACGGCACGCAAATTCAAGTGTACGGGGAGAAAAACAGTTCCTTCAGTATTGCGGCTTTTTCGATTGACGGTGGCGAAGAAACGCTGGTAGACAGCTACAGCGCTACCAGAATTGTAGATACGCTGCTTTACACCAGTGCGGAGCTGCCAAAGGGCGAGCATACGCTGAAGGTGAGATTGACCGGAACGAAGAACGAGAGTTCCGGGGGTTACTGGCATACAGCGGATAAGGCTGTCGTGATCCTGGGATCTGTCGATGCCCAAACCACAACCGTTGACGATGATGATACCGGTACAGATGAGAATCAATATGAATTTGTGGGCTCTTGGAATGCAAGCGCAAATGTTGAAGCTTATCTGCAAACCGACCACTTCAGCGGAACGGCAAACGACTATTACCAAGTGAGATTTACGGGCACCCAAATCGAAATGTATGGCGAGAAGAACGATGCCTTTGGTATTGTCGCCGCATCGATTGACGGCGGTCCTGAAGTGCTGATCGATCTTTACAATCCGACACGTAAGGCCAATACGCTGCTTTACACAAGCCACACGTTGTCTAACGGAAGCCATACACTTAAAGTCAGAATTACCGGACTTAAGAATGCATTATCGAAAGGCATCTATACAACGGCAGACCGTGTTGTGATTACGAGCAGTGATACTGAGCCTGCGCAGACATTAACGTTCGACGATACGGATACAGGTACGGACGAGAACCAGTATGAGTTCGTTGGTTCTTGGAATGCAAGCGCGAATGGTCAGGCTTACATGGAAACCGATCATTTTAACGCGACAACAAATGACTACTACCAATTTAAATTTACGGGTACGCAAGTGAAGGTATATGGGGAGAAGAATAATGCCTTCGGTATCATTGCGGTCTCCGTGGACGGCGGGCTGGAAACGCTCGTTGATTTGTATAATGTTTCACGCGATGCCAATACGCTTCTTTACACAAGCCCAGGCTTACCGCTTGAGCAGCATACGGTGAAAGTGAGAATTACAGGGAAGAAGAATGAGAACTCGGGCGGCACCTATACGACCGCAGACCGAATCGTCATTACAACTAGCGGAGCGATTGATGAGCCGACGCCTACGACGGTGCCAACGCCGGAAGATCCGACGGATCCAACAGATCCGACAGATCCGCCAGTACCGACGGCAGAGACGGAGCCGGACCCAGGTGTAATCTATGAAGCGGAGGCTGCCACGCTTGAAGGCGGAACGGCTCTGGCAACCAATCATGACGACTTTACGGGCACAGGCTTCGTGGACAGTTTCAATGGTCAAGGAGCAGCAGTAACCTTCACCGTAAATACCTTCGCAACCGTGACGAAGGATGTTACGCTGCGTTACGCCAACGGAGACTCGGATATCCGGTCCCTCAGCGTTTATCTCAATGGCGAGAAAATCAAACAAACGCGTTTGATGGGTACCGGCGGCTGGGATGGTTGGGGTTACAAAACCGAGCAATTGGTTCTGCAAGCAGGTGAGAATACGATCACCTACAAATACGATGCAGGCGATACCGGTGCTGTAAACGTCGATAACATCAGCATTCCATTGGATGCGAATCAAGAACACGCACCAGGCATGAAGTATGAAGCGGAACTTTCCGCATTTAGTGGGAATGTCAAAGAAAACACCGATCATCCCGGTTATTCCGGAACCGGATTTGTTGACAGCTTTAACGGAGACGGTCCATCCCTTACCTTTACGGTTCATGCAGCTGCCGCAGGCAGCAAAGATGTGACCATCCGTTATGCTGATGGAGACGATGATCGAACATTATCGCTTTACGTAAACGGTACGAAGATTAAGCAAGTTCACTTCTCCGGCACCGGCAACTGGGATACATGGGGCAATCGAACCGTGAAGCTGACACTTGCCGAAGGAGAGAACACGATCGCCATTAAGAAGGATGCCGGCGACACGGGTCTCATCAACATCGACTATATCAGCATTGCGGGTGAGGAAGAGACGGATCCTACAGATCCCGAGGAACCGATTGATCCGACACCACCGGCTCCACCGGCACCAGTGCAAACACCTTATCAGAATTCAATCAGCAGAGATGCCGATGGTGTGTCACTTAAAGTGACAACAAACGATGGATTCCTGCTTAATCAACTCGGCGGTACGGATAAAAGGCTGACAATCGACGTGTCGACAACAGAAAAGGTTGATCATGTTCAAATTGATCTATCCGGTGAAGTCATTGCGAAGGCAACTGAACTTGGCAAGCCGATTGTCATCCAAAGCAATGGCATGCAGCTGCAATTTGACCCAAGCGCAATTGCTGCGAAGAAAGGCGAAAATGTCAAATTGAGCTGGTCAACAACAAACAGCCAACCGACATCGGATACCATGCAGCAATTATCTGACATTTACGATTTCAACTTAACGGTAGGCCAAGATGCCATCCATTCGTTTGGCGGCCATGTAGAAGCCCGCTTCACAGTCGATGCTTCCAAGATTGCAGATAAAGACAAAGTCGGCGTCTACTTTTACAACGAGACTACAAAACAGTGGGAATATGTTGGCGGCACGCTAGTGGATGATCACACGATCCTTGTACAGCTATCGCATTTCTCCAAATATGCCGTACTGGAATCCGATAAGACCTTTAGCGATATTCAAGGGCACTGGGCGCAAGCGGCTATTGAACGAATGGCTGCCAAACAAATCGTGAACGGTGTATCCGAGCAATTGTTCCAGCCGAATGCTACCGTAACTCGCGCTCAATTCGTGTCGATGATTGCACGCGCGTTGAAACTTCCGGCTGCATCCGCTTCATCGATGGGAGCATTCACGGATGTTTCGCATTCTGCATGGTACATGGACAGCGTGTATGCTGCGAGCCAAGCAGGCATCATTAAAGGCACGTCTGCCACAACCTTTGCGCCGGATGCCATCATTACACGTGAACAAATGGCTCAAATCGTTGTTCAAGCATATCTCTACGCAAACGGCGGTGCGAAACCTGACCCGGCAGCAGCTTCCACATTCGCGGATCAAGCGGCAATCAGCGGCTGGGCTTCCGATTCCGTACAACTAGCTGCCCAGCTTAACCTGTTCAAAGGCTTCACAGATGGCAGCTTTGGACCGCAGCTTCAAGCCACCAGAGCGCAAGCAGCTGCAGTAATTGATATCCTGCTAAACACTACGAACTAGTAGAGAGCAGCTTCACCGGGAGGTCCTGCGTCATTATCGTAGGGCATGGGACCTCCCGTTTTATATGAAAAAGAACGATAAAGGGGGTGAATAATGAACCAGCTTTCTTAAAGATTCCAGAAGAAGTAAGCGCTTCCGCTCTCTGCATTTGAGAGAGAATTGCGATGTGGTAGTTTTACAGTGAAAGGCCAAGTGAAGCATAACATCATTCGAGGGGGATTATGTGCGTATGAACTTTTCAATGAAAAGCAGCAGCTTTCTTCGCAAAATGGTCTTATTGGCAATGACCGCAACACTCAGCATTCCTTTTATTTCTCCTCCACAGCATGCGGCCGCGGCAGGCGCCACCTTTTACGTAGGCGGTACGGGCGCTTCGGACAGCAATCCGGGCTCTTCGTCCCAACCGTTCGCGACCATTCAGAAAGCGTCTACAGTTGCAACTGCGGGCGACACGGTTAAGATTCGCACCGGTATCTACCGCGAAACGATTACGCCGACGAATTCCGGTTCGGCCGGCAATCCGATTATTTATGAGCCGGATGGCGGCGCGGATGTTACGGTCAGCGGTGCCGATACAGCCGATGGCGGCTGGTCGGTGCACAGCGGCAATATTTATAAGAAAACGATCTCCATGACGAACGGCTACAATGCGAATATGACTAACAACACGACACTGCTCGCCAATCAAGTGTTCGTGAACGGGCAAATGATGATCGAAGCCCGCTGGCCGAACCTGCCGGACTCGAACGATCTGTTTAACCGTAACGATTTCCGCAACGGTACCCTTGGCACTTGGTCAACATCAGGTGCGCAAACGGTAAATGACTCCGGCATTCCAAGCATCAGCGGAGGCTGGGTTGGCGGTACGATTTGGGTAAACGGCTGGTTTATCTCGCAGACCCGTACCATTACGGCACAAACGGGAACACAGCTGACCCTATCCGGCGGCATCATCGGCGGAGACGACAGACTGCGGAAGTACTATTACTTAACGGGACGCCTTGGCGCACTGGACGTTGCGAAGGAATTTTTCTACGATGGCACGCAGCTATATCTGTATGCGCCGGGAGGAGGAAGCCCGACGAACGTGGAAGTGAAGAAACGGAACTATGCGTTTGACCTTAGCGGCAGATCGTATATTACGATCCGGAATTTGAAACTGTTCGCGGCTTCCATTACGTCCAATACCAGCAGCACGAACATTACGCTTGACGGACTGAATGCGAAGTATATCAACCATGGGGTTACGATTACAGATTCGGATGTCACCTACACGCATACGGGTCAAGTTGTGACAGGCGTAGGTACGGGAATTCGCTTGATGGGTGCGAACAGCATTATTCAGAACAGCGAAATTGCGTACAGCTCAAGCGTAGGTATTGCACTCGGCTCGAACACGACAGCGAACAACAATAAGATCCACGACATTGACTATGAGGGCACGTACGCGAGTGCAGTCATGCCTGTGGATGGCACGAATGGCCAAACGATTACGAACAATACCATCTATCGCACAGGCCGTGCGAGCATTGACTTCATGAACAGCCAGAACGTGAATGTCGGCTACAACGATATGTATAACTTCGGAATGCTGAATATGGATATGGGAGCGATCTACTCCTCCCGAGACTATGTAACGGACGGATTGCGCATCCACCACAACTGGATTCATGACTCCTCGGCGCTGTCGACGGGGGAAGGCATCCAAGTAGGTATTTATTTTGACCAAGGTTCAGGCTTGGCTCAGATCGATCATAACGTGCTGTGGAACAACGTGGTTGCGGATATTTATATTCAACATACTTCCTCCGCCGATGTTCAGAAGATATTCAACAACACGCTAGCAACGTCAGGTTATGCATCCTACGTAACCTACTCCAATGAAGCGACGGATAATATGAAAAATAATATTTTCCGCGATGACGTCATCAACTATAACCCATCGACGACTTCTATCTTCCAAACGACTAACCCGCTATTCGTAGGCAGCGGTACAGGCGGATTGCAGTATCGCATCACGACTTCGTCGCCGGCCAAAGATGCAGGAGCGGTCATCTCCGGTGTAACAGACGGATATGTCGGCACTGCACCGGACATCGGAGCCTATGAGTTTGGCGGCACGGATTGGGTTCCGGGTTATGTAGCTCCCGTTGCAACGGTGGCAACACCGACGTTCAGCCCCGGAGCGGGAACGTATGCTTCTGCGCAGTCGGTTACGATCTCAAGCTCTACCTCCGGCGCTGATATCCGGTACACAACCGATGGAAGCACTCCGACAGCTTCTTCGACACTGTATACGGGAGCTGTCAACGTCTCGTCATCTCAGACATTGAAGGCGATTGGCATCAAGGCGGGCATGACGAACTCTGCGGTAGCCACTGCAGCGTATACGATCAATTTGCCGGGAACGACTACAGTGAATGATACCGTAACAGGTACGGGGCAAAATCAATTCGAGTATGTCGGCTCATGGGGTTCGGGTCCAAGCACGGGAGCCTATATGAACGATGAGCACTACTCCGGGAACACGAATGATTACTATCAATTCGATTTCACCGGAACGAAGGTAGAAGTATACGCGCAGAAGTATAGTTCTTCCGGCATTGCCGCGGTTTCGATCGACGGCGGAGCGGAAACGAACATCGATCTTTACAATCCAACACTGCTGCTCAATACGCTTATTTACACAAGCCCGACGTTAACGAGCGGCACGCATACGGTGAAGCTTCGCGTAACGGGTACGAAGAATGCCAGCTCATCGGCCTACTGGCTCGTTGCGGATCGTATCGTCGTAACCGCTTCAGCAACGCCTGCGGCTACGCCGACATTTGGCCTTGCGGCAGGCACGTATAGCGGTACGCAATCGGTTTCGATCTCGACGGCAACCTCCGGCGCTGATATTCGTTACACAACGAACGGCAGCACGCCGACAGCTTCTTCCACGCTGTACACCGGTCCGGTAAGCGTTTCGTCGAGCATGACGCTGAAGGCGATTGCCATCAAGTCCGGCATGTCGGACTCTTCCATAGGAAGTGCCGCGTATACGATTACGACAACGGTTAATGATTTTGTGACCGGTACGGGACAGAACCAGTTCGAGTTCGTTGGCTCATGGGGTTCCGGAGCGAGCACAGGCGCGTACTTGGATGATGAGCACTACTCCGGCAATACGAACGATTATTATCAAGTGGATTTCACCGGAACGAAGGTAGAACTGTATGGCCAGAAATACAACTCTTCGGGTATTGCAGCGATTTCCATTGACGGCGGAACCGAAACCATGGTGGATCTCTACAATGCGACGCTGCTTAAGAATACGCTGATCTACACCAGCCCGACGCTCTCGAGCGGCAGCCATACCGTTAAAGTTCGCGTTACCGGAACGAAGAACGCGAGCTCTTCCTTCACGTGGGTAGTAGCGGACAGAGCGCTTATTACGAACTAATGCTTTCTTCCAAACAGCCAGCCGGAATGTTCCGGGTGGCTGTTTTTTTTGGTTTTTCACATTTCCAGATTGCAGCATAAGTTAGCCGTATATTCACTATTTTCCTTGATAGCGCTTGCACTAGAATAGAGTTGGCGACAAGTAAGCGGAAGTTATTTTGGAGGAGGTGACGGGCTTGAACCGCAACGTGGACACGAAAGTATGGGAATGCGCAGAGCTAGTTTTCAAAGCAGCGGAAGGGTACGATAATCCTTTCCTGGAAGTGGAGCTGCAGGCTGAGTTTGTCGGTCCTAACGGAGAGACGCTGATGATTCCCGGCTTCTGGGACGGGGGCAGTTTGTGGAAGGTCCGTTTTGCTCCGGTCACTGCGGGAGAATGGCATTATACGACGATATGCTCCGATCAAGCGGATGCCGGACTTCACGGCCATACGGGCATCGTAACCGCCGCCGCCTGGCAAGAAGAGGAGCTTCAGCATAATCCGAATCGAAGAGGTTTCGTGCGCATCCATGAATCGGGCAGATGGTTCGAATACGGGGATGGAACGCCGTTCTATTGGATGGGGGATACTTTATGGTCCGCGCATACGCTGCGCTGCGACTTGAAGAAAACGCTTCCGGCCTATTTGGAAGACCGCAGGAAAAAAGGCTTCAATGTGATACAGCTGGTTGTCGGCCATCCGACAGCGGACCAATTCGGCGAAGAAACTAGCAGCTACGTCAGATATGAGCCGGAGTATTTTCTCAATGAAGGCGGAGCGCCTTATCTGGAGCGGTATTCGCTCATTAATCCGGCTTATTTCAGCCATTTGGATCTGCGCATTCGCCTCATGCTCAGCATGGGATTCGTTCCTTGTTTAATGGCCATGTGGGGCCAGGATTTGCAAGGCATTAAGGTGGAAGGCGGCAAACATTATCTCCGTTATCTTGTCGCACGATATGCGGCATTCAACGTGATGTGGTCGCCGGCAGGCGAATATCTGTTCACGGATGACGTGGAAGGCTGGCGCGAGCTGGGGAACGAAATTCATCGCTGCGATCCGTACGGTCATCCGACCTCGGTTCATTCCGTCGCGCCGCACAGCGGCAGCCGGCATTACCATGCGGAAGAGTGGTACGATTTCAACCTCATTCAAGTGGGGCATGTGCTCGGATTCAAAAATTTCATGGAAATGCTGCCTTATCTCGATTATCAGATGCAGCCGCCCAAACCCTCGATTATGAGCGAATCCTGGTATGAGAATCATCCCAACTGCGTGCTGGATGACGGCATTCGCATAAACGATCAGCATATCCGTTTCGCCACCTATGTTCCGCTGCTGCAGGGCTGTATCGGGCAGACGTATGGAGCACATGGGATTTGGTCCTTATATAACGGGGAGCAGAAGGATAAATGGACGGATCAGATGAGGCCTGATTTATGGCAGGATGATTTGCATCTGCCCGGGTCAGGACAGATGAAGCATGTACGTGATCTTATGGAAACGGTCAATTGGTGGGAGCTTGAGCCTCATCCGGAGTGGGTGAGTACGGTGGCGGAAAGCAATGTGTATTGCGCAGCCATTCTGAGGGAGCAATACATCATCTATTGTACAGGCGGCCAAGCTCCGGTTCCGGTCCTCGTCATGATCTTGGGCGCAAAACAAGGCGGCGAAACCTATGAAGGGAAATGGATGAATCCTCGTACGGGAGCGTGGCATGCGGTCCGAAATGAAGACTTCCAGTATCACGGGTACGGCAGCGGGATGATGTGGAGAACGTTCGCGCCGGATCACGAGGATTGGATACTTAGCTTAAAACGAGTGAAAGAGGAGAACTGACGAGATGAAAACGACTTATAGCGTAAACAGAGGTTTAATCGAAAGTGAGAAAGGCATCCCGGAATCGCCGAGATGGTTCTCGGACAGCCGATTGAATTTTCAAATCGATGAGAATGCCGTGACCCAGGTGAATTATCACAACCCGCTTGCCATCCGCGGATGCAACACGATATTTCTGCAGCGGTTATGGGATGGGTTTAGACATTTTGTCGAGTTGGACGGCGTAACACAGAAGCTCTCCTATTCGAATTCCAAACTATGGCCGTTTGGCGTTGAATCCGAGTGCGAGGTGCATGGCGTAAAGCTTCAGCACCGGATGATGGCGGTTGAAGAGTCGATCGTATTTCAAGTGACGACACCTCAGGAGCTCCCGCTTTCTTTTCGCTACAAAATGGAGTTCTACAAGGACTTCGCCTTAATCCCAGCGGATTCGCAGGACTTCCGGTTCAGCGCCGGCGGCACAAGTCGTGTGTGGGAGGAATGGTCCTATGATGAAGCAGCCGGTCTGCTCCACGGCTCTTTCCTGGACATTCAGAAAGAGCGGGAAGCGGGCCATCCCGATGATATCAATATCAATAATCCGGATGTGAGTAAATACGACCGCGAGGAGCCGGTTCCGCTATTTATTAGCATTGGCGCGGATTTTCCGATTGGCTATTCCAAGAGACCGCTTAATTCGAAATATATTCTCACTGGCGGCGAGGCTTTAGAACCAAACCGGACTTACAGCTTCATAATCAGTTTTGATTGCGATAAGGAAGCGCTGCTGAATAAAGCCTATGTGATGTCAGCCGAAATCGAGGAAGCCGTGTCGAAGCAGTATGCCCGGTATGAACGGATTCGGGAGCGCTCGCCCATTCTGAACAGCCCTTATGAAGGGTTAAATGATTTCATGAGTCTGATTCCGCTGTACCACGAATCCTGCAAAGTTACGGACGTTCCCGGCGCGATTAAAGCGAAAAACAAGCAGTACTGGGTATGGGGCTGGGACGGCATTACGAGCAATTACGCCTCGCTCTATTGGGGCGATCAAGCGTTTATCGGCGACATGCTTCGCTTCTACGAAGAGACGGCAGACGCGGAGTGGGGCATTGCGCACAGCTACCGCCATGACATGAGCTTGAACAGCGTCAGCGCGCTTCCGGCGCAGAGCATGTATATTTCGCTGCTTCAGCAGTATTATGCGACAACGGGCAATAAGCAGGATGTGCTGGATCGATATGATTTTGTCAAACGGATCTTCAACCTTATTCTGACGCGGGAAGTGCAAGGAACGGGCTTTTGCGAAGGGGCTTCCTTGTTTCCGGACTTTCCGGCATTCATGCATGAAACGGGGACCAGCGACATTAGCAGCTTGAACAACACGATATTCTACTGTGCGGCGCGTTCGATGGAGTACTTGGCTGAGCTCGTAGGCGACCAGGAGACGAAGGATCGCGCGAAAGCCGTCTTCAGCGGGATTGAGAAGAACTTTCTGCCGCTATTCTATGATGAAGAAAAGCAGTTCGTCGTTAGTTCCATCGATTCGCGGACGCTGCAGAAGCGCAATTCCTTCAACGCCAACGCGGTCAAATGGGAGAGCCATTATTTAAGTGATTTGATGGAAAAGGTGAATGCGGGAGCGCTGGAATTCTTCGCGAACCACATCGTCTGCAAAGCGGGCTTGCGTGAAATTCCGATCTGGTCGGATGCCTTTGACATGGATGCGAACCAGCTGCATTGCTGGTGGCCGGTAACCGGCGAATACTTCATGCAGCTGATTAACGACGGCAATCGTCCTGATCTGATTGAGCAATGGATCGGTTGGGTGAGCTATTGGACCGGGAAGCTGACATGCCCGGAAGGCATTTCCTGTTATATCGATACGGCAGAACCGGACGTGGACCGTTGGAATACGGAGAACGGCACATGGCATGCCTATTCCATGAGAGGCTGGTATCAAGCAGCGATTCATGGCGTGGTTGGTGTCTCGATGGAAGCGGGAGGCATCACCTTCCATCCGTATGCCGGCGAGGAGATGACGCTGGAGGGGCTATATTTCGGCGAACAACGCCTAGATATTGCGATGATCGGCTCGGGGCCGTATGTGGAGTCGATTGAAGTGGAGGGTCACGTGCTGGAAGCGACTAACAAGCTGCCTGTGGATGCTGCGGGAGCCGGGCAGGGTGGGGCTTCGCAGATAACGGTGCGCCGAGTTCAAGCGAACCCATATCCGTTTAGCATTCAGAAAGCATTCGGCATCGAGCTTTCGGACTATTCCTATGCAGACGGCGTCATTCGCGCGCAGATGGAAGGCGCGGGAACGAGCAGGTTGAAGCTGATCGCACAGCGGGAGCCCGTCGTCACAATCGGCGGCAAAAGCATGTCCGTCCTGTATGATGCAGCGGCGGGTAAAGCAACCGTGGAAGTGGATCTGAAAGCGGGGCGACGCGAGGAACTGGTTATCCAGTAGTTCGATAATCAACAGGTCTAATCAAGGGGAGGTGTACGACAGTGGCAATTAAGGGGTATTTGCAAATAGCAGCAGATCAGCGAAGCTTCCAAGACGGAGAAGGGAAGCCGGTTTTCTGGCTGGGGGATACGGCTTGGGCGTGTCCGGGACGAGCGACGTGGGAGGAATGGGTGGACTATGTGGATATCAGGTCCACTCAAGGCTTTAACGTGATTCAGCTCAATTCGCTGCCCCAGCATGATGCATTTCAGCCGATTTTTCGAGGAGAACGCCGACCGTTCGCACTTCTTAATGATGAGAGCGCGGATGGCCGGATTTTCAACTGGGATTATGATGCGATTCAGGATGTGTATTTTGACAGGCTGAAGAAAATGATCGCGTATGCCAATGACAAAGGGATGGTCATCGCGCTCATCGTGCTGTGGTTCGAGCATGTCCCGAATTCAAGGCTGGATGTCATCCCCGTTCATCCGGGCATGACGGTGCAGCAGGCGATCCGTTACGGATCTTATTTGATAGAGAAGCTGGAAGAGTTGAATATTGTATGGGTCGTTAGCGGAGACGATGAATTCAAGGGCGAAGGCGTCGCAGCATTCTATAACGAGGTCGGCCTTGCCATGAAAGAAGCCGAGCCATACGGACGACTGATCACGACTCATCCGGTGCATAAATCCGGCGATACGTACCATCATGCGGGCTGGCTTGATTTTAATATGGTGCAAAGCGGGCATGGTCTGAATCAAGAATATAATCTGGGCCTTATTCGGGAGGAATGGGATAAACAGCCGCCTAAGCCGGTGCTTAATGCAGAGCCATGCTACGAGCATCATCCCATGAGCGGACGCGAGCGGCGCTTCGACCGTCATGGGGTTCGGCGCGCCGGCTGGCGGAGTGTGCTGGAGGGATCGTTAACGGGGATCACTTATGGTGCCCATTGGATCTGGAATTGGGCGAAGATCGGTGAAGCTCCGCTTGGCGGAGCCCCGTCAGCATACAGCTGGAAAGATGCAATAGAGCTGCCCGGCGCCTATGATCTGGTTCGCATGATGCAGCTGCTTACAACATTGCCATGGTTTAACCTCCGGCCAACATCTGAGAGAGTGCGCAGCAAGCATCCTTTTACAATATCGGTGGCAAGTACGGAGGATGGCAGCCTGCTGCTGGCTTATTTGCCGGAGAAATGTGAGATTTGTCTGGATGTAAGCGGGCTGGCAGTGGAGGGGAAGACGGCAATTTGGTGGAACCCGGAGAGGGGAGAGCGCATTGCGGCATCCGATCAGTTCGACGGCAATGAGTTCGTCGGCAGCTCGCCTTTTGAGAAGGATGGGCTGCTAATCATTAGTTAACGCGGAGCAGCTGATGCTGCGGGAGAGAAGGGGAACGTTCATGTACTCGGCACCGATTATGCTATTGCTGGATACCAGCATGACAATGGATCATCATCGCATTCGGCAGGCGGTTTCAGATATTTACGAGAAGGGCTTCGATACGGTTTGTGTGGAATTCCGCAACAATATTTATGATGAATACGATCCGCAGGGCAAAGCGGCGGTTCAAGTCGTTTCCGAGGCATGCACGCGGCTTGGCTTGCAATTTCTGATGATCATGCCGATGCTCGGTCCGAATATCGTCAAGGAGCATCCGGAAGCGCGCCAATCTTGGGCGGTTGAGCATACGGGGCAAGTCGTCGATAAGCGGTTCTCCATAGCGATCAAGCGCGTGCATAATGTCGGATTCGTCCATACCGATCCAAGAGTCCGGGGCGTTGCCAAAGCGTTCCATATCATCCGAGACGCAAGTCGGCGCATTATAGAAGCCACCGACATTACGGACCGGATTACGTTCGCCATCGACATGAACATCGAGACTACACTTGCCGGCGCCTATGAGCAGGATGGAGAAATTCTCGTCTATGCGAGGTATGATACGGATTATATGGATTTTGCATATCGCGGGATGCACAAATCGGTGGACTCGTTCTTGGAGCAGTATGAAGGGTTGCCGCTGGACGGCTATGCGATCGATGAATTCGGAGCGGGCTGCAGATCGAGCGAGGACGTGTATTTTGTCGGGAGCCATTTTCTAGCGGCTTTCAAGGCCAAATATGGCTATGATTTGCTGGACCGAATCTACCTGCTGAAGAATGAAGCGGTCGATGCGTGCGCTGGAAAAGTGCGGTACGATTACTATCAGTTAACGATCGACCTGACCTATGACTTGCAGAAATACGTAAAAGACCGCTACACGGAGCGTTTCGGCGAGAACCTGTTCGGCGGCTTCCACAGCACATGGTGGGGGGAAGGCAACTCAGGCGATCTGTGGGCAGGAAATATCGACTATTTCAGGCTGACGGACAATTTGAGCGGCGGGTTTGTAGATGCACAATTTGATGCCGAACGAACGATGGTTTCCATGACGATGCTTGCCGAGTCGCTTGCCAAATATTCATCGAGCGGCCATGCCTACAATATGTGCTGGGATCGAAATACTACGAAGGAGAAGCTGGATTATTACCAGCGGCTGCTGGCAGTCCGCAATGTGAGATGGGTCGGCCATGCATACGGCTACGTAGGGCCTTTTGGCCCCGGATATCCCGACCACAGCACCTGGGCCGATACGAAGATTTGCCTGGAGCGGCAGAAAACGTTCCAGCAGTTCATTGGCACAGCAGTCAGCAAGCCAAAGCTTGCGATGATGTACGTCTGGGAATCGGTCGCGTTCTTCAACAATGAATACATGCATTACCACAGGCTCAGTCTGAAGGCTGTTCTCGATAAAATGATGCAGGAGCACATCGAGATCGACCTGATTCCGACAAGCGAAGCAGATTTGGCGCGTTACGATATGTTAATCGTGTTATGGCCGACGATGTTGCCGGAGGCTGCGTGGCAATCGATTCAAGGGTATGCCGCTGCGGGGAGAAGAGTGATCTTCATCGGTCCGCCGGCGCAGTGTACCGTGGAAGGCCGTGATATTCGCAGTGAATTCGAGCAATTAACCGGCGCCCAAAGCGTGAACCCGTTCGCTGGCAAGCTCTATACCGGCGATTATGAATACGTCGAGTGGGATATTTGGTTCGCCAAATCCAAAATCGAGATGCAAATGTACCCGCTAACGCCAATAGACGGCGAAACAACGCTGATTCATGATGGCGACATCATCGGGGTTAGCAAATCGAACGTGGAATATTTTTCGTTTGAAATGCCTCTTACGTCGTATTTTGAAACCTTAATGGCTACACTTACGCGTGCGCGAGAGCTGGATCTCCCGCCGAATACAATCAGCAAAGTATCCTGCGATGGCGACAATTCCGTTCTCTCGTTGACAGGACGCTGGGAAGCGCGGATCAACTGCAGCTTTACTTTTAGAGGCAATAAGATCACGATTACAGATGGCGTTCTCGTCGGCATACGTTTGAAGGGGAACCGAGTAGTTGAAATTATTAGCGATGCCGACTGTACAATTGAAGTGAATGGCAGCAAACGAGAATATGTGACGATTGGATAGCGGAAGCAGCATGGGAAGGCCAGGCATCTGAAAAAAATGCTTGGCCTTTGCTTTTTACCTATTTACAAACCGCTGGTCGGTTTCTATAATAAAGACAACAACCAACAACTGGAAATACACGCACAACTACATCAACAAGGCGGTGTCGAAGGTGAAGCAAGAGGAACGCAGAGAGCAAACGATTCGCTTATTGCTGGAAGCAACCAAATCGCTTGTTCGAGAGAAAGGCTGCTCGTCGTTAACGCTGAAGGACATTATGGAGCGATCGGAGCTTTCGAAGGGGGCCATCTTTCATTATGTGAAGAGCAAGGATGAATTGTTTGCCTGGGTGCTGCTGGAGCGGCTTGAGGAAACAAACAACCGATTTATGAGCGAGGTGGGGAGAAAAGGCGGCGAGTTTGAGGGGCCGATGGGGAGTATTGCCGGTAGTCTAAACAGCTTGGAAGAATCGGATGACGTTACCAATAAAGTGTTTGTTTATTTGCTGGGCAAGGAAGAGGAGCCGGCCGTAGCGGAGGCGCTGAATCAATTCTATGAGCGCTCCGTTCAATTGTCGCGAAGCTGGATTACCGCGGGTCAGCAGCGTGGCGTTATCCCGGCGGCAATCGATGCGGATCGTACGGCAGAGCTGTTTGTTTTGATTTCGTTAGGGCTGCGGGTCCGATCTTCATTCTCCATCGTAAACAGCCAATTCACAGCTGCCCAATTCGTGCAATTGATTACCGGCATGCTTAAACCTACAACCTAATATTAGGAGGAATGTTGTTATGGCACCTTTTATTGTATTGGCAGGTTCATGGTTATTGTTTCGTTGCTTGGGATTGGCAGGCTTGTCCTACTTTGACGGTTGGCAGACGCCGCTTCAAGCTGCGGTTGCCCTTATGCTGCTGTTGACCGCATCGGCGCACTGGGGGAGCAGGCGGCCGGATCTGATCCGGATGGTACCGCCATCCTTGCCGAAGCGGGAATGGATCGTTTCCGCGACGGGATGGCTGGAGCTTGCCGGTGCAGCGGCCATCCTAATTCCGCTGACGGCGACTGCCGCAGCCATCTGCTTGGCGCTTCTGTTCCTTGCGATGTTCCCGGCGAATGTGCGCGCGGCAAGGGAGAAGCTCACCATCGGCGGCAGACCCGTACCGGGCCTCCCGCTCAGGACGCTCCTCCAGCTTGTTTTTATCGCAGCCGTTCTGCTTGCCTCGCCAATTGTTCAGCTCTAATTAGTACTGATACCATCCGTTCCCGATGACGGTTCGCTTCGGATAGGAATAGCCGGTTACAGGCACGGGTGCGGGTGCAGGTGCAGGTGCAGGTATGCTGGGAGCCGCTGCCGCCACGCCTTGCACCATTTGTCCTGCTTTGTTGCATGTATTAGGCGGGCCGATAAGTACGGTTTGCGTAATTGGCGCCAGCGTTTCCTTCACCATCGCTTCGTTGAGGCAATAGGTATGTGCAAGAATATTCGCCGGGGTCAGTCTTAGCAGGTCGGATCCCCCAATGAACTGAGGAACCGGTGCGTCGAATATGGCCAACACATGGGTATTATCCATCGTTGCGACTTCATAATGCCACCATCCCTGCGGAATATTGACCACCTGTCCCGGCTGGCTGATCGGAAAGTTAAGCAGCTCGTTCGTAAAAGGATTGATTAACGAGACAACCATGGCGCCGGAGATCAGATAAACGAGTTCGGCCGCATTCTGATGATAGTGGGGCTCGACGACATTTCCTTTACTCATGAAGATGTCCAGCAGCGACACATCGACAAGCGTATTCAATTGTTGATTGGATAATGTATTAATATAATTGCGGGCATCTTTTCTGAACGTGGTATTGTTGTTGAGATTATACGTGAATTGGACCGACGGAGACGTGTAGTCCATGTATGAAACCGTCATAGCTCTCCCTGCTTTCTTTGTATAATAGGCATTTGGCATGGGATATGTTATGTCGGCTGCGGATGGAACGTGTTTCCCTTCCTAAAAAATGCATCGTCCCGTGACTTGTCGAACGCGCCTAATGGCGTGTTCTTTTTGCGTTAAAGGGGAAGTCGTTGTATTGTAAAAAGACGTTATAGAAGCAGGAAGGTGGAAGTGAATGTGGAGTACGCTGCTCACAGCACTAATCGGAGGAGCCGCATTCAAGCTGATGCATGCCCCGATCCCGTGGCTGCTCGGACCGATGATCGCAGTATTAATTGGATCGAATCTGCTGGGCAGAACGTACAGGTGGCCGGTGCAAGCAAGAAATGCCGGCATGATCGTCGTCGGTTATGCGATCGGCTTATCGATGACAGCAGAAGCGCTGCGGGAGATCTCCTATCAGCTTCCTTCCATGATGCTGATGATCGTATTATTATTGCTGTTTTGTACGGGAATTGCTTATATCGTATCTAAACTATCGCATACGGATTTCAAAACGGCTTTGCTGGGCAGCGTGCCAGGCGGGTTAACGCAGGTTCTTGCGCTTGCGGAAGAGACCAAAGGAGTTAATCTGACGATCGTAACGGTGACGCAGGTGATCCGGCTCATGATGATCATTATTTGCGTGCCGTTGCTCGTATTTAATCCGTTCTTCGGCCAATCGCATTCGGAAGGAGCGGCAGCGGTGTCGCAAACCCTGGCCGCAGCAGCAGAATGGGGCGGCTTGTTTCCGAATATTCTTCTCTTCGCCCCGGTTAGCGTTGCATGTGCGGTATTTGGCAACAAGGTAAACTTCCCAACCGCCTACTTGCTTGGGCCGGCTCTTGGAACGGCGATCCTTCAGCTCAGCGGATTGCATGGTCCACCGCTGCCTTCGCTGCTGATCGATGCCGCTCAGTTCATGATTGGAACGTATGTAGGGCTGCTCTTGAAACCGCAGCAGCTGCCGAATAAGCTGCGGACGATATCGCTGGCTCTCGGAAGCGGGCTCCTGCTGATCTTAGGGGCATGGGGATTCGGCGCCGTGCTGACAAAACTTCATCCGATCTCCATGTCTACAGCTCTGCTCAGTCTTGCGCCGGGAGGCATGGACCAGATGGGCATCATCGCGCATGAAATTCAGGCGGACCTGTCGATGGTGGCGGGGTATCAGCTGTTTCGCACCTTCTTTATCTTCTTCGCGGTTCCGCCGCTTCTTCGGATGATGTTCAATTACAGCTTAAAGAAACAGAAGAAGCAGGAAGCAGAATCATAATCGGCTGCGACGCCGTTAGCTCGCAACACTTACTTCGGGTAATACGTGAAACCCGGGAATTTCACGACAGCTTGTTCTTCCTTGCGCAGCGCATCGAGTACCTCGGAACCGACGTTCAAATTACGCGCTACGAGATTCCGAGGGGTCAGCGCCATCCATTGATTTAAGGAAATGTCTTCAAATCGATCGCTTTTGAAAATTTCCAGAAACCACAAGGATTGGCTGCCAGTGTTCTGAATATAATGGCCATTGGCAAAAGGGACGTAGCCGACATCGCCCGCTCTGTAATCAAAGGTCCGCGCTGCGCCGTTGCCGGCGAATACCGTCATTCTCCCTTGGCCGGTCAAATAATACTGCCACTCATCATTGTTGGGATGCCAGTGCAGCTCCCGCATGCCGCCGGGTTCGATTTCGACCAGTGCCGCAGCTACGGTTCGAGAGATCGGGAAGTTGGTGGAGTCCACGATTCTGACATTGCCTCCCGATGATTTGACCGGGGTTTGGGCGAGCAAGCTGTGCTTGAAGGTGAGAGGCACGGTGCCGTAAGGCGATTGGATGGCCTGTTCCGCGATCGTACCTGGAATATTATCTTGGAAGATATAAACCTGATCGTCCGGAATGGCGTCAAAAGCGCTTTGCGGTACGCCGAAGTTGGCGGACAACACGTCTTTGGGCGTATGGGCAAACCAGTCGGAGATGGATAGGGTATTCAAATCGGAGAAAGATCCGTCATCGAAGACAAGCAGAAATTCACAGCCTTCTTCCAGCCCTTGAATGGAATGAGGCAAACCCGCCGGAAAATACCACAGGTCTCCCGGACCGACATCGGCAATAAAATTGCGCCCCTGCCAATCCATGGACGTAATGCGCGCGCAGCCCCGTATCATGTAGGACCATTCCGATTGTTGATGCCAATGCAGCTCTCGAACGCCACCGGGCGTCAAACTCATATTCACGCCGGCGAGCGTTGTCGCGATGGGCAGATCCCGTACCGTTATTTCACGCGACCAGCCGCCTTTTTTGAGTACCATGTGGGTATCGGAGAACGACATTTTCAAATTCGGCACCAAGCCTGCATCGGTTGCAGGAGGCACAAGCATATCCGGATTCTCCATATCTCTCATAATATCGCGCGGCCCTAAATCAAGACCGCCTGCGCCATCGCTTCTGATCGGCTGCGGAATGTGAAATGGCTTCCAATCGTCCGGGGTAGGATTTGTCATAAACTCGATTCCTCCTATACGTCTCTGGTACATCCCCTATATGTATGAGCGACAGCCTGGCTAGAAGACCAATTTCACCCCGTATATGCGCCGACGCTAAAGCGAATCCCGTTCAATAATTGCGTAGCCAACATGGGTACGTCGCGGAATGTCTCGGCCTTGAATGCTGGCAATCAATTGTTCAGCGGCTCTGCGACCGATCTCGTCAACGTGAAAATCAATCGTGGTCAGCGCAGGATCCACATAGTGCAAAATATCGATATTATCAAAGCCCATCACGCCCGCCTGCTCCGGTATCCGAATATCATTCACCTTCAGAAACCGCATAACGTCGAGGGCGTAGATATCGCTGCTGCAGAGAATGGCGGGCTTCTCGTCCGATTCCGCTATCAGCCGGAGCAGGCTCTCCAAGTAATCATAATCCGTAATTACGGTATAAGAGATATCCGGCAGCTCGGTACAGGCCTCGATAAACCCTTTATAGCGCTGCTCCGGCACGTAAATATTACTCTTGCCCTTGTAACGCAGCGGTGGACTTACATACAGAATGCGTTGATAGCCTTTGGATGCGATATGGTGAACGGCTGTTTTCATCGCTTGTTTGTCATCGATCCAGACGAACGGCACCTTAGCCGATACCCGATTGGTGAAGGTGACGACCGGTACGCCGGATTCCTTCAAGAATGAATCTAATGTCGGGCCCATATTGACCGGTGACATCGCAATACCATCGACCTTGCGGTCCAGCAGGTTGTTGAGATATTCGATTTCAAGTGCTTTGTCTTTATTGGTCAGCACGAGGTAGACAAAATAACCGTGTCTTCTTGCTTCCGCCTCGAAGGCGTGAAACAGCTGCGAGAAGATGCGATTATACATGTCGAACAGCACGATGCCGAGCGTCTTCGTTTGTCCTTTGACTAAGCTTTGGGCCAGAAAATGCGGTCGGTATCCCAGTTCACCGGCAACTTTCATGATTTTCTCACGCGTAGCTTCATTGATTCCGGGACGGTTATTAAGCGCACGGTCCACCGTTCCCCGAGTTACTCCGCACAGCTCCGCGATTTGTTTGCTTGTCACTTTCATCAGCTTCCGGCAGCCCCCGACTTTGGATTCATCGTTTGCGATAATCGTAGTATAGAATGCGGGTTCAGGTCAATCCGTTCATGTGCACGAGAGGCCAAAAATCAAGTTTTATCGAAAAAATAATAGCGTTTACAAAAATATACATGGCTGTTACAATTAAAAACGTTCACGTGCACGGTGACGCCGTGCACGTCGATTTTTACATTCATTCTCGAACGAACATCACCTCATTAATAGCCGAACCCTAAACGAGCCTATAAGGAGCGATCGACAAATGGTTTATTCGAAAGAGCAATTATTCGATTCAACGGGGCAGCGCACGTATTCGGAGGAAGCAAAGGAAGCGGCTTTTCTGTTAGGCGGAATCGGGACCGGTAATATCTCAATCGGCAGCCGCGGCGAGTTCAGAGATTGGGAGATCTTTAACCGTCCGGGCAAAGGAGACCTGCTGCCGAATACGTATTTCTCCATCTGGGCGAAGCAAGAAGGCGAAGCGCCTGTCGCGAAAGTGCTGGAGTCGAGACTGCCGCTGCCTCACAGTCGATCGCATGGCTATCATCCCATTACAGGCGCCGGATTGCCTCGTCTTGAGAAGTCGAGGATGCGCGGCGAGTATCCGCTCGCGTGGGTCGATTTTGAAGATAAAGAGCTGCCCGTACAGGTTTCGCTTGAAGCTTTCACGCCGTTTATTCCGCTCAACACGAACGATTCCGGCATTCCCGGCGCATACATGACTTATACCGTCACCAATACGTCGAATAAGCCGGTTGATGTCACGATCGCAGGCTCACTGATGAATCCGATCGGCGGATTGAATTATGATTCATTCGGTAACTTGGATGTTCGAAACGCCGGGGGAAATTTCAACGAGTTCCGCGAGGATCATGGTTTCACCGGTTTGAACTTTACCTCTAACGCATTCGGCGAGGGCGATCTGAATTTCGGCAGCCTTTCCCTGGTGACGACGAATCCGAAGGTAACCTATAAACGCGCGTGGTTTCGCGGCGGGTGGTACGATTTTCTGCAAGAGTTCTGGGACGATTTTGTCCAGGATGGCCAGCTGAATGACCTCGGCTACGATACGCCTTCCGAGAAGAACCGGACGGATACCGGCTCCCTTGGCGTATGCGAGACGTTGGCGCCCGGAGAGACGAAGACATTTGCTTTCATGCTGGCATGGCATTTTCCTAACCGCGTCAACGGCTGGAATGATCATATTTGCGTGAAGGAAGAAGGACGGCAAATTAAGCAAAACTACTACGCAGGTTTGTTCGACAGCGCTTGGTCTGCGGCTTCTTATCTGGTGAACCATCAAGCTCGACTGACGCAAGAAACGAAACTCTTTCACAGTGCGCTGTTCGCGTCCACGCTCCCATCGCATGTACTTGATGCCATAGCAAGCAACATCACGGTGCTACGCAGTCCAACCTGCTTCCGGTTTATTGATGGGCGATTCTTCGGCTACGAGGGCTGCTTCGATCATCAAGGCTGCTGCGACGGAAGCTGTACGCATGTGTGGAACTATGCTCAAACGCTTGCGTTCCTCTTCCCTGAGCTGGAGCAGAACATGCGCAGAACGGAGTTCCTGACGGAAGTCGAAGAAGACGGCAAAATGAATTTCCGAGCGTTCAAGATGTTCCAATCGGAATGGACGTGGCAAGGAACTTCTGCACCTGCCGCAGCCGACGGTCAGATGGGCACGATCATGCGCGCCTACCGCGAGTGGAAACTGACAGGCGATGATGATTTTCTGCGTGAGCTGTGGCCTTCCATTCAGAAGACGCTGAATTACGCGCCTCTGCACTGGGATACCGATGGCGACCTGGTGTTTGATGGGGTGCAGCATAACACGTATGATATCGAATTCTATGGACCGAACCCGCTGACCGGCGTTTTCTTCTTAGGCGCGCTTCGCGCGGGGACAGAGATGGCGGCTTATCTTGGCGAAGAAGAAACCGCGAAGAAATATGAAGCCGCGTTCGAAACGAGCTCCAAACGTCTTGATGAGCTGACATGGAACGGCGAGTACTATGTGCAGCGTCTTGATGATGTGGATGCGCATAAGTATCAGCATGGCATCGGCTGTTTGTCGGATCAGCTGCTCGGCCAGCAGCTTGCACATCTGTACGGGCTCGGTTATTTGCTGCCGAAGGAACGCGTGCAGAGCGCGATTCATGCGGTGTTCAAGCATAACTTCAAAGAGGATTTCTACAACCATGTCAATTGCCAGCGGACGTACACGCTTAATGATGAGAAAGGCTTGGTGCTGTGCTCGTGGCCCGAAGGCGGCCGTCCGAAGCTGCCTTTCGTCTATTCCGATGAAGTGTGGACCGGTATCGAATATCATGTGGCGACACATCTGATCTACGAAGGGTTCATAGAAGAAGGCCTCACGATTGTCAAAGCGGTGCGCGATCGTCAAGACGGTTTCCGCCGCAGCCCTTGGAATGAAGTCGAATGCGGCCATCACTATGCAAGGTCGATGTCCAGCTGGGGACTTCTGATTGCGCTGAGCGGCTTCGAATTCGATATGGCTCGCGGCGAAATGAAGTTTGCGCCTGTCATTAATGAAGCCGAGTATACCGGCTTCTGGAGCACAGGGCGAGCGTGGGGAACGTACAGTCAAAAGCAGATTGATGGCGGGTATGAAGTCGACGTGAAGGTGCTGTATGGTGATGCTTCCGGCGTGAAAGTCAGAGCGGGCGGCAAAGAGTTCACCCTATAGGAGCAAGTGAAAGGCTGTCCCGGAAGTGCCGATTACGGCATTCGGGACGGCTTTTTGTTTTGCCCATGTCCTTGCTATGCAACAATCTCCTCATAGCTTCGTCTAGATAGGAAAGAGACTGACCTATCCATACCAATAGAAGAGGTGTTCGAAACATGAAGAAATGGTTGATCGGCATGCTGGCATGCACGTGCCTCATCGGCACCGGAACCGGCTTAGCCCAAACATCCGAGGCGCAAGCTGCCGCTGCCATCACAGTTACTGTCAACGATCGCTTGATTGATTTTGATACCGAACCGATGAATGATCATGGCACCGTATTTGTCCCGCTTCGTTTTGTCGCGGATGAGCTGGGCGGCCGAATAACAAGCTGGAGCAACAAAGAGGTAACCGTCACGAAAGGAACCGCAACGATCCGCATGAAGATTGGTTCCAAGACGATCATGATCAATGAGGCGCAGCTCGAGCTGCAAGCAGCGCCTAAATTAATAGACGGGCGAACGCTCGTGCCGCTTCGCGTTCTCTCTGAGGTATTCGGAGCCACCGTTCAATATGCGAATCATCAAGTTCTCATCCGCACAGCGGTCGCCGAACCGATCCATGGCAATACCATTGGCAATCTCAATAATGGCGGCTGGTATGTGAGCGACGAAGAATGGATCTATTACAACAATCAGCATGATAGCGGCAGGCTGTACAAAGAGAAGTATGACAGCTCGGAGAATCAACTGGTCAGCGACGATAAGTATGTTGGTGCTCTGAATCTGGTTGGGCAGAAGCTATACTATACAAGCGACAATAAGCTGTTCACAATCGATATCGATGGGGCGAACCGAGCGCTTGTGCATGATTTTGGACTGGGGGCAAACCTTGTATCTATTGAAGGAGACTGGATCTACTATACGCAGGGCACCTATATGTATAAACCGCTTTATCGCATGAAGCTGGACGGGACATCCGGAGAGCTGCTTGAGAACCATCAGGTATCCAGCATTGCGGTGATGAATGGGAAAATCTACTATACGATCGAAGCGCAGAAGCTATTCGTGATGGATGCCGATGGACGCAATAAGAAGAAGCTGCTCACCGGGAATTACATTACTTGGGTTGAGGTGCAGGGCCAGTCGCTGTATTTCAATTTCAAAGGGAAACTGTACTCGATGCGTACAGATGGAACGGCCTTAACGAAACTCTCGGATTTGGATGCGCGCAATCTTAATATGCAAGGTGACCGGCTCTATTTCAGCAACTATAGCGAATACAGCAAGAAACTGTACCGGATGAATCTATCGGATCACGCCACGCAGAAGCTTAGCGACGATAAGGTGTATTATATTCATATATTGGATAAGAAGCTGTTCTTCTACAACCCGGACATCCGCGTCGTTGAAGAGATTGGGATTGAAGGGGCATAATGATATACAGGAAGAACGCAGCTATTTGAGGTGATGATGATGGAAATGGAGCAAAGACTTACGAATATCGTAGAGCGATTGAAGCAGGTTCCCGGCATTGCGGGCATTGTACTCGGTGGCTCTCGGGCTACGGGAACGCATACTGCGGAATCCGATGTAGATATCGGTCTCTATTATGATGCGGCTGAACCCCTCGATATCGCAGCGTTGTCCGTGGTTGCGACGGAGTTGGACGACTCCGGGAGAGAAGAGCTCGTTACGCCAATCGGAGGGTGGGGGCCTTGGATTAATGGCGGCGGTTGGCTCCATATTGGGGGAATTGCCGTCGATTTGCTATATCGGGAGCTGGATAAAGTAACAGCCGTAGCGATGGATTGCCAGCGTGGAAGCCTATCCGTTCATTATCAGCCGGGGCATCCGCATGCCTTTTGCAGTCCGATCTACATGGGTGAGGCAGCCGCTTGCCGCATCTTGTGGGACCCGCAAGGACGGATCGAGCAGTTGAAGAGCTTGTGTAGTCCCTATCCCGATGCGCTTCAGAAGGCGGTTGCGGATACCTTCATGTGGGAGGCAGGCTTCTCGATAGCCAATGCGCATAAAGGCGTGAAGCGCGGCGACGTTTCTTATGTTGCAGGCCACCTGTTTCGCGCGGTGAGCTGTATGGCACAGGTGTTATTCGCACTCAATCGGACGTATATGCTGAACGAGAAAGGTGCGGTTGCCGCTTGTGCGCGTTTCCCTATTAGTCCCGTAGACTTGGCGAATCGCATTCATCGGAGCTACGCGCAGCTATCGCCGGAGCGAACTGTCCTGGCGTCCGCCGTGGAGGAGATGGATGCACTGGTGAAGGATACGGAACGATTGAAGGCAGAACTATTGCGATAGATGTATGGCTGATTGGCCGGCCGAGCAGGGGGAAACCTGCTTGGCTTTTTTTATTTTGATTAGCAATCCTGCAGGTCCTTGAAATCTACTGTTCAGCGATCGTTTAATTTGCTATCGTTGGTAGATAACAGATGAAGAAACGAGAGGGGGAGTTCATAATGAAAGTACTATTATTCGGCGCAACGGGCATGGTAGGGCAAAGCGCGCTTCGCGAATGTCTTGTCGATCCGCAAGTTACGGCGGTCACCTCCGTCGGTCGGAATGCGACCGGTCAGAAGCATGCTAAATTGACTGAGATCAAGCAGGCTAATCTGCTCGACCTCTCTACTATCGAGAATCAATTAACGGGCTTCGACGCCTGTTTCTTCTGCCTCGGCATATCGTCGGCGGGGATGAGCGAGGAGCGATATACTGCGATTACCTATGATCTGACGCTAAGCGTGGCGAAGACATTGGCGCGATTGAATCCGCAGATGACGTTCATCTACGTGACGGGCAGGGGAACGGACAGCACGGAGAAAGGACGCAGCATGTGGGCGCGAGTAAAGGGGAAAACGGAGAACGATCTGTTGAAGCTTCCCTTTAGAGCGGCCTACATGTTCCGTCCCGGCGGAATTATTCCCCGGCATGGCGTAAGGTCGAAGACCAAGCTTTATCAAGCGATATACATCATTATGAGACCGTTCTATCCGCTGCTGGAGAGAGCGTTCAAGAGCGCCATGACCTCTTCGGATAAAGTCGGACGCGCCATGATCGCAGTTTCGCGGCATGGTTATGCAACACCGTTCATTGAAAGCGATGATATCAATCGAATCGCTTCACAACACACATGAACAGCGAGGAATCCAGATGTCGATGAAGCCGGCACCGCTTCCGCAATCCATACTATTTGAGCTTATTCTGGCAGTAATCGTCGGTGGAACGGTGATCACCGCATTCTCGCCGCTTTATGGGAACGGTATTATTAATGTCGTCGTACCGATCGTTATTTTATTGGTCTTAAAGGCTGATTTCTTTGAAAAGATGAAGCTTTCCACACTGCTGATCGGCCGAATATTGGTTGTCGTGACCTTCTTAGGTTTCTTCCCCGACAACTGGCTCGTCCCAACCATCGTGTGGCTGCTGCGCCTCAATATCTTGGAAGCGGCTCTGACCGATTACAAGAATCGAAGCTATTGCAACGTTATCTCAGGCATCGCTTTGATAGGTTCATCTTTTGTGCTTCACGGAGAGTGGCTCGGAACGCATTACGTCACGACAAACGAAGCGATGATCTATTGGGCGATTGCCTACACGCTATGGAATTGGAACTTCGTCATCTACCAATTCAAGCAGCAAATCGGTTTCTATCATATGGCTGTCCTTATTGCACCAATGCTAATCGTGCTCGGTGCGTGGAACCCGGGATTATGGCTGATCATGCGAGCAAACAGCTTGACGGTTGCAGGAATTTTTCAAATTTCTTGCAAAAGCTACCTGGAACAGAACCTTCGTAACGATTCGCTCGCTTCATTCATTGCTGCGGTTAAGCGAAAACCTACACAGCTAGTCGTTATGGTTGTCAATGTGCTGCTCTGCGTACTTACGCTAGTTCTTGCAGGATTAGGTTAACGAACGTGTGTCGAGAGAGTCCATGAGACTTTCTCGGCATTTTTTAGGCATCCGCCGCCATAAACCGTGTTATTCGTAGTAGAAGAGCTTCGGAAAACTGATGAATCTATGGAAAACAGAGTTGCTGCGATTGCCAAATAAAAACTATGATGTGATTGTGAAAGCGTATACATAGCAACATTTTGGCAGATGCTGAAGGGCGGTGCATGGAGGGAAGAAAGCATTGGACGGATGGACCAACTCTATGAATCACAAAGGAGAATAACAATGAAGAAGATGACGCTTGTTTTATTGGCCTGCTCCATGGTGTTCACCTTGTTTGGTTTTCGTCTTACCGTAGATCAAGGCTCGAAAGCTGAAGCTGCCGGCTACACGGCCAAGCTGCCCAAAATGCCGGCGACATCGGCCGTCGTTGTTCTGGACATTACGAAGGACAAAAGCGAGCATTCGTGGGAATCCACGGAGGCGCTGCTGGCAATCACGACGATTCAAGGGATCGTCAATCGTACGAGCAGCACGAAAATTTACTTGGTGAACGCGCCGCAGAAATGGACGGGGATCTGGAATCCGCCTGCGACAGATCAGTGGGCGCTCGATGATGGGCTCGTACCCGGTACGAAGACGTACCCGACCTTGAATCCATCCAAGCGGTTCCCTGTACTCAGCTACTTGGTGCAAAATTATGCGTCTTATATTAAAGGAAGCGTCTTATACCCAAGCTTGTCCACGACCGTCAATGACAGCGCGGTAATGGCGGCGATTACGGCAGCAGCGCAAACCGATGCGATTCCGTTGTCTTCGGCTATTCAGAGCTATTTGTCAACGACGGAGGGCAAGACGTATACATCGCTTGCGGATACACGAGGCTTTGCGAATGAAATCGACGCATTCCGCTGGGCGAAAGCGAACTACTTGAATGCGAATACGACGAAAGCCTTCGTAGCCAAACATGGCTTTAAGTATTGGGGCGGAAGTCCGGCGCTTGTTCCGATGACCTTCGACTATTATGTGGCAAGTAAAGCGTTCATCTACAGCCTTGACTCGAATAAAACCAATGAGAGGGCAGAGGTTGCAAGCTTGCTGAATACAAGCAATTATCCTGCAGGCACACCTGTGCTTGGCGAAGTTAACGGCGAGCTTTCGGAGCTGCAGGAAATCGAGGACCGCGGTTATTTCTTCACCTTCCTCGATGGTGCGAATTACTCCGTCCATAGCTCGTACGCATCCGATCCTGCGGCGATTACAGCGCCGGCTGCTCCGGCAGCGTCGACCATCGACAATAACGGCGTCTTCGTTGCCTTCTACGTCACCGACGGCGACAACTTGAGCATTGCGGAATACAACCATCACAACTATTGGCGCAATTCCGGATATAAAGGACAAGTGCCGATGGGCTGGTCATTGCCGCCAATGCTGCTTGATCTGTATCCGAAGAAGCTGCAGTGGCTATCTGCGAACAATTACAATAACAACTATGAGCTGATTGCCAATTACAATGATGGAAGCGCGCCGAACACGGCCGCAGGCGAAACGGCATTCACAACCGCTTATAAAGATTATCTGAGCAATTCCAATGGACTGTTTAGAACGATGAACTATTTCGACACCTCGGCTGCGTCGAATAGCATCATTACCACGATTAATCCCTACTTCTCCATTCGCGGCTATCAAGGGGCAACGAACGGAAATCCGGTTTCTTGGTCGTCCATCGGTCAAATCCCGGATACGACCATAAGCGGTTCCACGCAATCTTCCGCAACACCGCAAGAGATTGCCAATGCCGCCAAATATGTAGCCGACCACACCGCTGCAGGAACGCCTGCGTTCGTCGTTGTTTCGGTTGGAGATGGAGGCCACTCGGGGGATCCGTCTGAGGATGCTGCACTTGCGAAGGCGATCATGCTTAACAATGCGGGCGGACGAAATTATCATTTCTTAAGACCGGTCGATCTGGCGGCAACATGGAAGGCTTACTCGTCACCGACTGCACCGTCAGGCAATTATGAGGCAGAAAGCGCAACATTGACCGGCGGGGTAGCAACCTATACGAATAACTATGCTTCAGGTGGACAAATTGCCGGCTCGTTCTATCAAGGCGGCGCAATCAGCTTTGCCAATGTCGCGTCCGGCAGCTCGGTACAAATTCGGTATGCGAACGGCTCGACTGTGCAAGGGAAGGCCAGCTTATATGCGGGAGGCACCGATGTCGCGCAAGTGACGCTGCCGCCGACCGGAAGCTGGGACACATTTAGCACGGTTACGGTGAATGTCGCCGTAGGCGGAACCGTCAAGCTTCAGATTGATGCCGATGATGCGGCGACAATGGGCGGAAGCTTTACGACCGCAGGCAACATCGACAAAATCACGGTGTCCGGCACGGGCGGAGGCGGCGGTCAAAGCAGCTTCGAGGCGGAGGACGCTACGCTGGCAGGCGGGGCTGCAATCTTCACGAATGGAGGCGCATCCGGCGGACAGATCGTCGGCAGCTTCTACCAAGGCGGTTCACTGACGTTCACCGGAGCAGCGAGCGGCAGCAGTCTTACCGTTCGTTATGCGAATGGCTCCACCATTACGGGACGAGCCAGTCTATATGTGAACGGAGTGGATGTGGCGCAGATCGTACTGCCGCCGACCGGAAGCTGGAATACATTCAGCACGGTAACGGTGAACGGAGCCGTTCAAGGCACGATTAAAATTCAAATCGATGCCGACGATGCTTCCGCGATGGGCGGCAGCTTTATTACGGCAGGTAATCTCGATAAAATTACGATCAATTAATGAAGAAAAAGGATACAGCAGGGACGATGTCGTCCAGGCTGTATCCTTTTCTTTATGAACCTGTAACCCTACGTTGGTCTAACTGCCAAGAGAACGGATGTCATCCCGGATAGGCTGGTTCTCTTTTCGATATTGCGCAGGCGTGATGCCGTAGTTTTTCTTGAAGATCGCATAGAAGGAATTCAATGCCGAGAATCCGGCATTCCTTGAAATATCTTCAACCGTGCGGTTTGTCTCGACAAGCTGCCGTTTGACCTCTTCCAGCCGCAGCCCCGTAATGTAATCGGATAATGATTGATTCATGATTTCTTTGAACAACGGTCTTAAGTATGGAACCGACATTCCCAGCGCATCCGCTACGAATTTGGAGGAGAGATTCACATTGCCGATATTCGATTCTACAATCGCGCGAATGTCATTCATTAATTTGGAATGGCGGTTTGATTTGGCATTCTGATTCGTTTCCAGCACGGAGGCGATAACGGAATGCAGCCATTCCATGACGTTATCAATCGTCTCTATACTGTCCAGCTGCATCTCGATATGCGTCAGACTCCACAGATGAGGTTCGCTGTAATCATGCCTGATTTGCCGGACGGTCTTGCCCAGGTTGATCATGAAATGCGTTAACGCAAGTCTGGACTCGGAGTATGAATAAGGAACCAAATGTTTAACAAACTGCTCCAGATGGGAAATACACTCCTCTTGATGTCCCAATCTCAGGGCAGCCAATACGGCACGTTCTTGCTCCTCCGGATAAATATAGTCAGCTGCAGCCTCGCTTTGCGCCTCCAGGAAGAAAATCCGCCCCCTGCCGCTTTTAAATCGCTCGTTCGAACGTTCCAAAGCATCTGAATACGAACTATGGAGCGAGTTGAAGGAATTGCAGATGCCGCTGATCACAACCGTAGTTAGCGACGCCGATCGAAACCGATATTCTGAAGCCGCTCGGACTCGGCGTGCTGGATTCCTCGAAAGGATTCGCATCTGCTGTGGATGCGGCTAAAGAAGCAGGAGGACAAGTCATCGTCGACGAATTGAATAAGCAATATGCAGCGTTTACAGCAGGCAAGTAAGGGAAGCGAGAAGGCGGGCGGGGCATTGTCCCGCCTTTTCCATGTTTCTTTCAAGCAGCAGAAGAAGGCGGACATAAGTTCCGCCTTGAACACGAACTCTCGAGAGGGGCTTGTTTATGACTAATCGCATCTTGCTTAGCGGCACGGAATGGACAGTGACGGGATGGAATCGCAATCAGTGGAAGCTCGGCATGAGTATGGAGCTGGGTTTTAGCATCAATCCGATGCTCCCGGCAGTTAAGGCTGTAGTTCCGGGGGCAGTGCAAAGAGATTTAATCGCGGCAGGCTGGCTGCCCGATCCGAACGAGGGCTTGCGCAGCATGGAACTGGAGTGGGTGAACCATCGGGACTGGGTGTACGAACGAAGGTTCGAAGTGCCGGAAGACTGGGTGCAGGACCGCTGCGAATTGGTGTTCGAAGGATTGGATTACAGTGGATTCATCTATCTTAACGGCGAGGAAATTGCCGCTTTCGATGGGATGTTTCTTCCGGTAACGATAGATGTTGCGGCTAAGCTGCATGTAGGGGCGGGAAATGAGAACAGGCTTCAGCTTGTATTCCTGCCGAGTCCCGAGGTGGATGGGCAGATCGGCTACTCGAATGAGATCAGCAAGGTGAAGTCGCGCTTCAATTACGGCTGGGACTGGTGCCCCCGCATGGTACCGGTTGGGATATGGAAGGATGTAAGTCTGCGGACTTATTCCGCGCTGAAGCTGATTGATTTCTATCCGAAGGCTGTTCCTGCCGAGGATGGTGAGGGAGGCGTGGTGAAGTATGGTTTGGAAGCTGAAATTTGGGGGCCGGGCAGCTACACGCTGGCCAGTGAATTAGTCGATGCTGATGGCGAAATCGTACATAGTGATGAGCTTACATATGAGCTCCGCCGCGGTGGAATAAATCGAATCGAGTATGAGATGTCCATTGAAGCGGTTCGCCGTTGGTGGCCTAATGGCTATGGGGAGCAGCCGATATACCAGGCGAGAATTACGGTTTATGATGCGGAAGGCCGAGTATGTGCGGCAGATGGGAAGACAGTTGCTTTTCGCACGCTTCAGTTCGTTCAGAACGAGGATTCCCCTGAGGGTGCGCTGCCTTATACGCTGCTGGTGAACGGAGAGCGGGTATTCTTGAATGGCGTGAACTGGGTGCCGATTTCTCCTTACTTCGGAGGCGTAACGAGCGAAGATTACGCGCATTACCTTGGTCGCTTTAAGGCGATGAACGTGAATGTACTTCGCGTTTGGGGCGGCGCGATTACGGAGAAGGAAGACTTCTATGCGTACTGTGACCGGAATGGGCTGCTCGTCTGGCAGGAGTTTCTGCAGTCCTCAAGCGGGCTGAACAATTGTCCGCCGGATAATGCTGCTTTTCTGAAAGAGCTGGCGCGTGTGTCGCGGGCGGCTGTCATCGAGAAGCGCTCGCATCCAAGTCTGATGGCGTGGTGCGGCGGCAATGAGCTGATGTGGGAGAATTTCTCTCCGGTTGACGAGAGGCATGGGAATATTGCAATGCTGAAGAAGCTGGTTGAAGAGCTGGACCCCGGTCGTCCGTTCTTCCCGTCAAGCGCGTCCGGCCCGAGATTCGGTGCGACCGAAGAGGAGTTCGGCAAAGGACTTCATCATGATGTTCATGGACCATGGCTCTATCTGGGGGAAGGGAACCACTATCGATTCTTCAATCACAATGACAGCTTGATGCAGACGGAGACAGGAACACCCGGAACCTCAAGGGTGGAGCGGATTCGCGGGCTGGCTGATCGCATGCCACCGTGGCCGCCTACTAGGGAAAATGCCTATTGGCTGCACTGCGGCGCATGGTGGATTCAGTGGGAGCAGCTCTCCGATATGTTTGGTCCTTGGGACAAGGAGCGGGACGAGCTGGAGCAGTACTGTCAGGCTAGCCGGTATTTGCAGCTGGAATCGCTGCGGTACATGGCGGAGGCGACACGTAGGAGAGAGCCCAGATCCTCGGGCTTCATTATTTGGATGGGCAATGAACCGTTCGCCAATAATGCCAATACCTCCTTGCTTGAATATGACGGGATGCCAAAGCCGGTTTACTATGCAATGAAGAAAGTGTTTGGCGGGTTGCATGTATCTGCGCAGTATGAACGCCTTTCTTACCGCGCCGGCGAGTCGTTTGGCAGCGAGATTTTCCTGCATGCGGATCGTGCGGATCAACGGTCTTTGCCATTTGCAGTGGAAGCACAACTGGTGCAGGCAGACGGTTCGGTAATCCAAAGCCAGCGTTTCTTGGCTGAGGCAGGTCGCTTGAACGGCTATATTGGCAAGCTGGAATGGCAAGTAGAGGATGTGCCGGGTTCTGTGCTGATCTTGCGGTTGGCTGTATGCGACGAGCATAATCAGCAGCTTGCAACAAATGAGTACCTGTTTACCATGAACGTGGCTTGTCCGCTTGAGCCGCTCAGGAGACTGCCTGCAGCAGAGGTTCGATTGCGCCAAGGCGACCGGCCGGAAGAGCTTGTCGTGGCCAATTTGTCAGAGATGGCCGCGGTCGGCGTGTATTTGATTCAGCGGGATGCCGGACAGTTGATCCATCTGGATCGCAATTATTTGACTTTGCTTCCGGGAGAACAACTGACTGTTACTTCGATGAATGGTCCGGTGGCACCGGAGCAGTTCTATGTTGAGGGAATGAATTTGGGAGGATGACTAATGTAAGCGAAATGAACAAGGATGGCCCTGGGCCATCCTTGTTTGCTGTCTCTTAGGATTCAATCATCCCCGCATCTCGGACGTTGATGACGACGTTAACTTTGACGGGAACTGTAGGATAGACGGTTTTCCAACCGAGACGTTTCCAAGCTTCGTATGGCATGCTGTTTCGCACGGCGATGCCGAAACCTAAACTGTCGGTGCCAAGCGATTGCAGCCGGTTAACGATGAGCTGTAATTCTTCACGCAATGCCATCGACGTATCTTGCTCCAGCTGGGTGAAGGGGGTATCCTTCTCCAAGTGCCGTTTACCGTCATATTCGAGGATAATGCCGCTGACGCGGACGTTTAACGTAACCTCGTGCGAGGAGCCGACCTTATGAACGGAAATCGAGCGTTTCGTAATCAATTGGGAGAGCATGGCTCTTTCCTGCAAGCCCGTAACGCTATTGCGAAATTTAAGAAGCATCTCGCCGTTCTTCATGTTCTTCAGCATCAATAAGAACTGGACAGCCTCATCGGATCCCAGCTTTCCCTTGTAGCTGTCATCCCTAAACAGTGCAATGCCGTCAATTTGCACGTAGTCCTTCTCTTGCGCGATCAGCGGTAGAATCGGATCGATGCCGTCATCGTAATAGTCGCGTACAAATTCGTAGAGGTCTCCGGCGGGAACTTCGTTTATTTTCCCTTCCTGCTCGACGAGAGCGCTGATATGATCGCTAATGGAAGGGATACCGGGGTATGGATGGGTGAGCAATGAAACGGCGCTCCCATTAGCGATGATGATGCGGATTTTCTCGCCAACCGAATAGTCGCGGCGATAGGAGTCCAAGTATTTCCATATTCCTTTTTTTGCAAGTTCATTGCCGAATATCAAATTCTGCAGCTGACCGGAGACGAGAATTTGGCTCGTTTTCAGTGAAAGCTTACGGCGTGCTTCCTTCGTAGACTCCGATTCCGTCTGCAAATTCGTCACTTGTGTCTGACCACCGGGGCCAATTCGGGGGATTGCGACGGCGACCGTGATCTTATTGCCTTTCGCAGTGCCATCCTCTTGTTTCGCTGCATCGACGGCAGCGCTGTTTACCATTCCCAAGTCCTCTAGCTTCTGTTCCCTGATGCATCCTGACAGCAGGAGGAGCAGAAGCAGTATAAATCCTCGTCTATACATGTTTCGGCCGCTCCTTCCGGTGATGGATATAAATGAGAATAAGCAGCAATGCCGGCAGTAGAAACGCGACTCCGATTTCTGTAATTCCAATATAGTGAAGCAAGCGTTCGGTTTTCTGCAAATCGCCGCGATCCCACATCGCGATAATCGCTGCGAGTAGTGACACAGCCACATAAGGAATCAGCCGATTCTTTGCGGTTGCCACCATATTTTTGACCAATTCAAGTGCCGCCCAAAGATACATGGTCGTAATAATAAGTGCCCGCAGCAGAAAGAGATTGAAGATGAAATCATCCACCCGCTGCACGAACGGGAAGCGGATAAACGATAATGTATTTAAAGAAGGATAGGCCAGCTGCTTCAACTGTTCGAAGCTATAGAAGCTGAAGGTAAGGAACGCAATAAAACAATAAACAAGCGTCACAATGAGGTTTGAAATTTGAAAACCTTGCATTAAGCGAGTCTTTTTGCCTGAATAGGGAAATAGCAGCAGACACAATTCATAGCCTAGGAATGCAAAATAGATGTTGAGCATACCCCGTAAAGTAAACCCGGCATCTTTGAACAAATAAGGTGTGAAGCGGGCAAAGTTGAAATGATTGCTTAACGTTGCCGGTACCAGGATTAGCAGCCAAAACACACAAACAAAGAAAATCACGGTAGCCGTAGCTATACCAATGATGTCTTTGCTCAACATCAATAGAACCAGAGCTCCGAGCAGGATATATAAGTAGAGAGGGTTAATTGTCGGAAACGACGTGGAGCGCAAGATTAGTAAATATTGTTTGCTAATCAGGACCCCTAACACGGTCCATAGCAGAATAAGCAAAGAGCAGAGAGGAACCACAACACCGGAAGGCAGTACGCGTCTTGCGATCTTGTATATACTGACCCCCTTGCCGAAACGGTAGACTAAAGCGATCAGCCATAAATTAATCGATGCCAACGCGCCGAATCCGAACAGGGAAAGCCACCCGTTATAGCCAAATTCTTCAGCCAGATAGCGCGGCATTTCGAACGAAATAATGCCGTACTGCAACGTAATGGCCAGGATAATGACTTGTGAAAAGGTTAGTTTCGCATTCATGAGGAACTCCTAGCGTAAGGGCGATTTGGCGTGCTTTCTGGCTTTATCTATCCATTGTACCGGCGCGCGTACGATCATATCGAGCCAATTGCCGGGGGACATGTACGCACCTGCACCGCCGAAGGCATTTTTACCGGACAGCTGGATGACGAACAATGCGAGCCCGATAACGAATCCGAAGTTGCCAAGCAAACCGGCCAGTATGATGATGCCAAACCGAAACAGCCGAATCGCCGAGCTCATGGAATAGCTCGGAATGACGAAGGAGGCAATTGCGGAAATCGAAACGGAAATAATGAGAATATTGCTTGTTATCCCGGCTTGTACGGCAGCTTGGCCAATGACGATTCCTCCGACGGTGCCGATGGTTGTCCCGACCTTGGTTGGCAGTCGGGCTCCTGCTTCTCGCAGCAGCTCGATGGTGAATTCCATAATAATGGCTTCCATTAAAGGCGTAAACGGAACCTTGTTACGAGACTCCATCAAGTTATTTAGCAGCGAAGGCGGAATCATCTCGTAGTGATAGGTGACAACAGTAACGTAGAACGCCGTAAAGCCCAGCGTAATAAACAATGCGATATACCGCAGAAGCCGTATAGCGGAAGAGACAAGCCAAGACATATAGTAATCGTCCGTTGAGGAGAAAAATTCATAGAAGGTAGCCGGTGCGCTGAATGCGACCTGGCTTCCGTCCAGCAGGCCGACTAATTTGCCTTTAGCAAGCTTACTTACAGCTACGTCCGGACGTACGGTTGTTAGAAACTGCGGGAAAACCGTGAAACTTCTGGGATCCAAATATTGCGTGAGCGTGTTCGTATCCAGTACGGTATCCGTGTGAATGCCACGCAGTTTCTCGCACATCAGCTGCACATCGTCAGGGTCGGCTTCGCCTTCGAGATAGAGCAGCGACATCGTAGAGCCTGATTTACTGCCGAGCTTGAAGGAGAGCGATTTTAACCGCGCGTCTTGTAGTCGTCTGCGGATGAGGGATAAATTTGTGCTTAGCGATTCCGTGAACGAATCCTGCGGTCCGCTGATGACGGTTTCGGTATCCGATGACGTGATGGAGCGGGCATCCGGCGAATACGAGTCGTACAGAAAAGCTTGACCGCCGTAGTAAATGGCAACTTGTCCGCCAAGTATGCCTTGCGTTACCTGCTCCGAAGTAGCGGCTTGGACATATTGGCTTTGCGTAAGCTTCTCTTTGATTCCAGCCTCGTGGTTGTCAACTGCTCCGAACGGTTCCAGCACATCTTTGCGCAGTTGTTCTTTTCCCGTGAGATGAGCGAAATAAATCAGATCTATGGCATGAAGGGGAAACTTCTGATGCACGAGGTCCGCACAATGATCGAGCGCTTGAAGCGTACGGCTAAGCAATTCCGGTTCCGTTTTCTTCCCAGCATCCTTCACAACAAATTCCACACTTTCTTCGTATCCTATAATGGCCTTGCTTTAGTATGAAGATCGGCTGGGATTTTTATGCAAATAGAAGGGTCAGCATTGTATGAGGTAGGATTAGCTGCAACGGTTCGTTGGCTGATCTTTGCCGCTTCGTGGTAGACTAGGATAAAACGCGTAAATGAAGGAGTCTCTTCAGCATGAAAATCATGAAATATATCCTTTCTGTTATTATTCTGGCAGCTTGTGCTGCAGTGGGCGTCATCTATGCCTCTTCCTCGTCCTCCCAGCCCGCTACCGTGAAGGATATCGAAGCGGAATGGGCTTTTACGCAGGATGGCGGACAGCCGGATCAACTGCTGATAGGCGTGATCAATGACGCGGAAACCTCGCTTGATATCGCGATCTACAGCTTGACGAAACCGGACATCGTCGATGCGATCAAGAAAGCAAAGAAACGCGGAGTTAACGTTCGGATCATAACCGATAAGACGCAGTCAGGCGGCAAAGCGCAGAAGGAAGCGCTCAAGCTGCTCGGCAGCGCAGGCATTCCGATGAAAATCAACAAACACAGCGGGCTGATGCATTTGAAAATGACGATTGCCGATGGCGCGATTGCGACAACCGGCTCGTTCAATTATTCGAAATCAGCCAGCACCGATAATGATGAGGTATTGATGGTGCTTCGAAACAGCGAAGTTGCGGAGTCTTTCGCGGCGCAATTTCAAGAGATGTGGGAAGACACGGGAGGGTTCCAAGCGATAACGCCGATCATCGCGGAGGACGCGCTTGAAGTGACTTCGCCGCTGGATGAAGCAGAGAATTCCGATGCTGCACAGGATGCAAAGTCTGCCTCAGACAAAGCCGTTGTTTATCGGAGCTGCGCTGCCGTGAAGGAAGCCGGCAAAGCGCCGCTGCACAAAGGGGATCCCGGTTACAGCACGAAGCTTGACGGAGATCGTGACGGCATTGCTTGCGAGAAATAGAAGGTGGGGGCCCGCGCTTTGTGCGGGCTTTTTTGATGCCTATTCACTCGACATAAGTCGACAGAAATGTAAATCCGTATTAGAGGATTGGACTCGAAAATGTCGAATAAATGCTAAAAGAAGGATAAATATGTTTACGACTTACAGCAGGGGGAGTTGACTGCCAATGAAAGCCTTTCTTCCTAATCGATTTAATATCAACATGCTAAACAGCAGACTCCGTATGCTGGGTGTCATCTTCGTACTCCTTGTCGGCGTATTCTGCACGGCGATCTTCTCCTATTTCGAGATGGATCATCAAGAACGCGATATTCATAATCAACTGGAACAAACCATTAGACTGCAGCAGCAGTATATTGATAAATGGATGTCCGACCGGATGTCGGAAATGAGCATGATCGCAAGTCTGCCTACAGTAACCAGGTGGGAGAGAAATGAGATTGGAGCCATACTGAAATTGTCCCAAAGCAAACATACAGATTTTAAGGCGCTGAGTTTGATCGACAAAGACGGCTTCAGCGCCTTAACTGAAAGTGAGTTGAACGTGCAGGACCGGGCTTATTTTATTGCTGCCCGGCAAGGCGAAGAATCCATATCGGATGTGATTGTGTCTCGAATGGATGGAAAGAGGATCATCGTGTTCGCAGCTCCGGTCCTAGATGCGACAGGGCAATTTATCGGACTTGTCGCCGGAACGGTTGATCTGACGACAATTGAAGGTTTAATGAAGCAATTCACCTATGGGAAGAGTGGACAAACCTATCTTGTCGATTCGGCAGGGATGTTAATTACGGGAGCAGGCGCGGGGACAGGCGAATTCGATTCGAAGCCCATTCAATCCGCCATTGTAGAGAGGGCAAAGACGAGCAGCAAGTCCAAGTCTGCTTATACGAATTACCGCGGTGAAACCGTCTATGGTGCGTATACATATGCGAATAACGGCAGATGGCTTGTCATCGGTGAAGCGGCGAAGGCAGATGTATTTGCCTCGCTGTATACGGAGCTCAAATATACGAGTCTGTTCATATTACTCGCGATGGCGGCATCGGTCTTCATTATGTTCAGAACCGCAAGGAAGATCACAGATCCGCTGAACCATCTGTTAACGGGCGTAAAACAGATCAAAGAAGGCGGTTACCATTACCGCATCGAACCGGAAGTGTTCCGTAACGCGACGCTGGAATTTCGGCAGCTGTGCAGATTGTATAACTCGATGTCGGATACGATATTGGATCAGATCGGGGCTCTCAGGACGGAACGAAACTTTGTTTCTTCGATTATCGAGACAGCTGCTTCTCTCGTTGTCGTTATCGATCCGGATGGTCATATCATTCGTTTCAATCAAAGCTGCGAACAGATTACCGGCTATGTTTTCGAAGATGTGGATAGACTTTCGATCTTTGAATTTCTCGTTCCGCTGGAAGAACAGCCGGCTGTACGGGTGCATTTCAATAACCTTGCAAATGACAACGGGAAGACTCGCCATGAGAATCATTGGCGGACACGGAGTGGAGAGCTTCGGCTGATTGCTTGGTCGAATACGATTCTGAAAGGCTCGCAGGGCGAACGTGATTCGATAATTAGCATCGGCATTGATGTAACGGAGCAGCGTTCGGTTGAGCAGGCACTGATCGAGAATGAAGAGCGGATCCGACTGCTGGTTGGGTCGATGGACGAGGTGGTATCCACTTTTGATGCGGATTTGAAGCTCACCGGCGTGTACGGCAGAGCCATGGATTCGATTATCCACGATCCACATGCGTTCTATTCCGGCAAAACCATCCATGAGCTGCTTAATGCAGACAACGCGAAGCTTCATGAAGAGGCCCAGCAGAAGGCACTGCTCGAGAGAAACACCGTGCTGGATTGGTCGATCAGCTCGCCAACCGGCTCTACCTACCATCAAACCTCGTATTCGCCGCTGCGGGATAACGGCGGTCAGGTGAAAGGTGTCGTTTCCGTCAGCCGAGAAGTTACGCTGTTGAAGCAAACAGAAGAAGCGTTCAAGGTGACACAGACCCGTTTGAATAATATTTTGGAAAGCATTACGGATGCCTTTATGGCACTGAATAATGACTGGACGTTCACTTACGTAAATCGTGAAGCTGAGCGGATTCTTGGCAAGAATCGCGAGCAAATTATGGGCAGGCTGCTGTGGGATAGTTTCCCTAAGATCGTCGGTACTGCCATATTCAGCTCTTATCACGAAGCGATGGAGAAGCAGCTGCCGGTCTTTACGGAGGAATATCTTCCGTTCATGCAAGCATGGTATGGCGTGCATATTTATCCTTCGAAGGATGGGTTGTCCATCTACTTCCAGAATGTGACGCAGCGTAAGGAACTCGAGCAAGCGGCCAAAGACAGCGAATCGCGTCTAAGCACGATTATCGAAACCGTCCCGAATGCGATAGTCGTCGTGGACAATACGGGACAAATTACGATGGCCAACCAGATGGCAGAGGATATTTTCGGACTGGATAAAGAAGCCATTCTCAGCCGGACCTATGCGGATGAGGCTTGGGTGCTGTATGATTTTGGCGAAAATCTGATGCCGAAGGAGGACTATCCGGTCGCACACGTGTTTCGTACGGGGCAAGTGGTAGCCAATTCCGAATTCGTGTATAAACGGGCTGACCAGTCCACAGTCATCGTATCCTGCAACGCAGCGCCGGTTATGGACAGCCGCGGGCAGATTACAAGCGTGCTGGTTTCGTTATCGGATATTACCAGCCGAATCGCCGTGGAATCCAAGCTTCAACGGGCTAACGACGAGCTGAAGAAGCTGTCCTCCTTGGATGGATTGACAGGCGTGTACAATCGCAGATATTTCAATGAGCAGCTGCGTGCGGAGTGGGAGAAGCATAGGGTTGATCGTGCGCCATTGTCGCTCATTATGCTGGATATCGATTTCTTCAAAAGCTACAATGACACTTACGGTCATCAAGGCGGCGACATGTGCCTCAAGACGGTAGCTTCAGAAATCCGGGATTCGCTGCTGATGCCGGATTCCTTCATCGCTCGTTATGGCGGCGAAGAGTTCGGTATCGTGCTTCCGAGTACAACGAAACAAGAGGCGGCTGAATTGGCGGAATTCGTAAGGGTACGCGTGGAGAATAACCGCATCCCTCACAGCAAGTCGACGGTGAGCGGTTATCTGACGATCAGTTTGGGAGCTGCGACGTTGATCCCGACCATCGAGCAAGACGAAGAGATGTTGGTCGCTTACGCCGACAAATGCCTCTATGAAGCGAAGAGGACGCGTAACCGCGTCGCCGTTTATGAACAGTTGGAAGCGACTTTTTCTGAAGGATAGACAATGAACGGTCGATCGGAAGTTCATTTAAGGTGGTAGCTTGTCGGCCAGCGAGTAGTCAGGCCCGTAATAAATGTTGCTAATAATGCAACATTTCAGACTGTAACTTGCTTATCGGGACCCAATGTTGCGTGAAAAACAACATTTTCGCTGAACAAGACCATTATAGGTAACCTTAGGCGTGAAATGTTGCTTTTTGAACAACAACCGGGAGAGGGGAGTGGATATTGCGGTTAAATGCTGCATGTTATGCAATATTTCTATCATTAGATGATTTCCGCTACTCCAGCTTTCCGCACATCTGCGTTCCTCGCTTCCACGTTCGGCATTCTTCGCTGCCAAGCACCCATAGCTTACAACTCGCGATTCTTATACGCTCGTGGATTCATGCCATATCGTTTGCGGAATTGACCTGCGAAGTGATTGTAGTTCTGGAAGCCGACATCGAGCGCGACTTCGGAGGCCTGCCGGTCGGTATGCTCGAGCAGGAGGGCGGCTTGGCGGATGCGCATGTCATTAAGCGAATCTACTATAGATGACCCGGTGGATTCTTTATATAAGTGCGACAGTCTCGATGGAGATAGGCCGACTGCACGGGCCAGCTCATCGATTCGAATCGGATCCTGCATACGCGTAGAGAGCAAGTGCCGGATCTCCTCAATGCGGGGATCCACCTGCTTGGACAGCCGCTGAGCGAGCAGCAGCAGGATTTCGCGCATCGTACTCTCGCATAATTCGTTCCAGTACAGGCTGCGCTCGATCGAATCGGAGATCAGCCGGTTGAAAGCTTGATGGATACGATTTCTGGCCACGTTGCTGTCGATCGCATGAATAAGCAACTTCTCGTTTGGAATCAGGCTTGTCTCCATGAACCGCGGCGTGAAGTGTGCCCATACGAAATTCCATGTGCTGCCTCTGCGCGTGCCGTATTGGTGGGGCACACCGGGCTGCATCAAGGTCACATCGCCTGTCTGGCAGAATCGTTCCACTCCATCAATCTGAAAATAGCCTTCGCCGGCAATCGTGTAGGTGATGAGCCAATCTCCCATTCCTTCAGACCGTTTCATAGTGTAGTTGTCAGTCTGTTGAAAATGCTCGGCGATGACCATGTTTCCGCCTTGTTCTTTGATATAGGAAGGCAATTCGGGTCCCTTTGCACTCATGTCAGGATCACTCCTCTGACACTCATTATAGCAGGATAGTAGGAGTAATTAGCAACATTCTTACTTCTGCATTCGCATGAAATTAACTACAATAAAGATACAGCGATGCACTGTTATCATCTACTTATTTACTAGGGGGAAGAGGAATGTCAGACGCTTTGCGAGTTCTCACAGCAGAACAAAAACAGCAATTCGATAAGGAAGGTTATCTCATTGTGAAAGGGTTATTCGCACCTTCAGATCTGTCTGAAATTGTAGAGAACTTTGATACGATGAGTCATGAGACGATTCCGGGTTATTTCGAACCTAACCTCCAGCCGGGTGTTACCGATCCGCTGCAGCGTTATCCGCGTGTCATGCATCCGCATCGGTATAACGAAACGGCGATGAAATATATGCTCCATCAACCGGTTATGGAAGTGCTGGCTGATCTATACGGAGAAGAGGCGTATGCGGCGCAAAGTATGTTCTACTATAAGCCGCCGGGCTCCAGAGGCCAAGCGCTGCACCAAGATAATTTCTATTTACAGGTGGAACCCGGCAACTGCATCGCGGCATGGACCGCAGTCGATGATGCTTATGAAGAGAATGGCGGCCTGCTCGTTGTTCCGAAGACGCATGCACATGAAATTTCATGTCCGGATGAGGCGGATACGACGGAATCCTTCACGACCCATTATGTGAAACCGCCTAAAGACGGCGTTGTCATGCCGGTCATTATGGAGAAGGGCGATGTGCTGTTCTTTAATGGGAATTTGATCCACGGCTCTTACCGGAACAAAACGAAGGACCAATTCCGCCGTGCGTTCATTTGTCATTATGCGAACTCTTCCGCGAGCCGGATAAACGTACATTATAACCCGCTCTACAAAGCAGACGGGACAAAGGTCGAGCTGGAAGGAAATCCGGACGGCGGTCCATGCGGCCTGGAAATGGGAGAATTTACGTATCATTAATGAGCTGATTATGCGAGCCGCAGCACCGGACGGTGCTGCGGCTCGCAGTCATTGCCGAAGATATGCATAGTTTATCGGTGAAGATGCGAAGCAGAAGTGTGCGGATCAAGCGATAATAGATTCAAAGATGATATCGCTTAGGAGGCATTCACATGTCCAATATCGCAAATGGTCGATTGACGCAAGCAGAAGTGGATTTTTACAATACAAATGGGTATACCTTATACAAGAACCAACTGTTCAGCGCCGAGAAGCAAGCTGAATTATCCGCTATTTTCGAGGAACAGTGGGAACTGGTCGGCCGTCGCTTGAACAGCGAGCTCGACACGCCGCATTTCCGCGATGAGCGCCTGTTGAAGTTTCTGCTTAGCGACGAAGTGCTTGATTTGGTGGAGCCGATTATTGGACCGAACATCGGTTTGTGGTCGAGTCACTTTATCTGCAAGGAGCCGCTCATTGGTAAACAGACGCCTTGGCATGAAGATTCCGCGTATTGGAAAGGCCGTCTGAGCCGCTATGACAAAATCGCAACCGTATGGCTCGCGATTGACCGCAGCTGGAAAGAAAACGGCTGCATGCGCGTTATTCCGGGTACTCACAGCAACGGCTTCTCCGATTATGAAGACGTGGATACGGATGACAGCATCTTCAACACGCAAATCAAGAATATTGATGAATCGAAGGCGGTATACTTCGAGCTTGAGCCGGGACAATGCTCGATCCACGATTCGCGGATTATTCACGGCGCTACGCCGAACCCGAGCCCGTTCCGTCGCTGCGGATACACCATGCGTTACTTCTCGACAGAAGCACGCGTGATTCCCGAGAAGAACCCGAACTTCAAGATTTGGCTTGCTCGCGGTAAAGATATCGCGGGAAGTGACTTCGTTAACGTATAATGCGGATAACGATCTGAATAATTCGGTACTTCGAATCGAAATCAAACCAACACCAACAGGCGAAAGGTAGAGTGAGATGAGCGTCTATAAAGGCCCAGAACGATTATTAAACGACAGTTATATGACTTTGTCTGCTCCCTTCCGCCTCTTCAAGCATTCCATAGACGGATTGATCGATACGCATTGGCATGAGTTTTTTGAAATGGGCTATGTTGTATCCGGAAGCGGTACGCATGTGCTCAATGGCGTGCCTACTCGACTTACGAGAGGCTCGGCTTTTCTGCTGACTCCGGCCGACTTCCATAGCTTAAAGTCCGATCCGGGAGAGACGCTCCAGCTTTACGATTTTATCTTCAAAGAGCAATTCATCCGCGAACCGCTGTTCGAGCTGCTGTTCGGTCCGAATACGGAGCATACGTACTGGTATGTCGGTGAAGAAATTGATGCGATTGAACGGGAGTACGAGCGCATTTGGGATGAGACGCTGCACTGGCAAGCGGGAAGCGATTTGTTGATCCAAGGCAGTGTGGAGCGCTTGCTCATCGACTTGTCACGCAAATGCAAAGGAACTCAGCCCACACTGGTTTCGACACCCGATCCCATGCAGCCGGTTCAATCATCGGTGCGCAAAGCGCTGATTTATATCCAGCATCATTTCCGCGAGGCTATTCCACTTGAGGAAGTGGCATCCTATTGCGGACTGTCCGCTAATTATTTCAGTGAATGCTTCCGAAAAGGGACAGGCTCTACGTTCCAAAGCTACGTCCAGGAGCTGAGGCTGCAATTTGCCAAGTCTTTGCTTAAGACCACGCAATTGCCTGTCACGGAAATTTGTTTCGCATCAGGCTTTAATACGCTGCCGCATTTTGAACGTGCCTTTAAGAAGCGATTCAGCTTGCCGCCAAGGCTATTCCGGAAACAATAACATAACCGCGGTACCACCCGGTCCGGCTCTCGCCCCCCAGCAGAGCTTGGCCGGTTATTTGCGTTCACGAACCGAGCAACGAACCTGTGTACCGTGGATTTGGGTGTTGTGGATCGCAATTTTTTGTGATTTTACAGAGCTTAGCGGCTGTAGTAAAATCGCTATTTTCATATGGAATCGGTATACTATTAGAAGTGAGTTTAAGAGGTTCAGCGAAAAAAGAAATCGTGGAGAAGCTCCATGCGGGGAGGCACTATGGCAGTCAGGTTGACCATCATTTTATCGATATTTCTAGGCTTGCAGATTTACATCGGTTGGCATTTGCAGTTATTTATTTCAGCGGCGGGCGGTGATATCCCGGCGGCGTTGTTTTGGCCGGTGTTTGGTATTGTAGCCTTCTCTTATCTCTTAGCGAGGCTGCTGCGCCGGGCTTTACCGGGATTTATGGCGGAGGGGCTGAAATGGATCGGTTCCTACTGGATTGCTGTGATGCAATATAGCGTGCTGCTGCTTCCCTTTGCCGATTTGGCTGCTTGGGGGCTTCGCGTTGGTTCGTACTCAAACGGAGATTCGATCCTAATCACAGGCATTGCTGTAATGGCGATAATTGGCATCATTCTGGCTGTGGGCTCATTCAATGCCTGGAGTCCGATTGTTCGGCGCTATGAGGTTACGATTCCGAAGGCAGCGGGAGATGGGCTGCCGCTTCATATTGCAGTAGCTTCGGATCTGCATCTCGGTTCGACCGTGCGCGCAAGGCATTTACAGCGTCTTGTGGATCAAGTGAATGCGCTCAAGCCGGATCTTATGCTGCTGCCGGGCGATGTATTGGACGATGCCGTGGAGCCTTTCGTGAAACATAAATATGGACGCAAACTGGCGGAAATCCGAGCGAAATACGGTACGTTCGCTATACTCGGCAATCATGAGAATTACGGCGGCGGCGTTCCCGTTTATGTCAACGAAATGCGGGAAGTTGGTATTCCGGTGCTGCTGGATGAAGCAAAGCTCATCGACAATCGATTCTATATCATCGGCCGCAAGGATAAATCCGATCATGACCGAAAATCTGCCCCGGAGCTGGTAGAGGGACTGGATGACTCTCTTCCGTCCATTCTTATGGATCATCAGCCTAGCTCAATCCGCGAAATTGCCGAAACGGGAGTCGTTGATCTTTCTGTGCACGGTCATACACATCGGGGGCAGATGGCGCCGAATCATTTGGTGACCAGACGGATATTTGAGCTGGATTACGGTTATTTGCTTAAAGGCGGGCTGCACGCATTTGTTTCTTCCGGGTTCGGAACGTGGGGGCCGCCAATTCGGATTGGGAGCCGGAGCGAGATTTTATCCATTAAGGTAAATTTCGCGAGTCCCGGCAATGACAACAAATAGCTGTTGGTTGCGTCTCAAATGCGGCGTATAATCGAGATATAATCTGTGAATCCGAGGAGCCAACTATGGAACTTGAACTCATAACGCCGATGCCGGCGCCTCCTGCGAGAGAGAGCTTCTTGAAGAGACTTGCGAGTTGGCTGCTGGATCGGGCTGCACATACCTTTCAATATGACACTGCCATTTGGCGCTATGCTTTAGTCGGCGTGTGGATCGTGTGCAGTACATTACTCATTATTGCAGCACTCGGGATGCCGACGGGGATTGGTGTCCTCTTCGACTGTGTGCTTATCGTTCTGCTCGGTGTAATCGTAATAGGTGCGGCAGGTGTGATAGGCGCTTATTTACTGACGCTTTGTTATGTGCCTGTGCCGCGGCTCACGCTAGCCGTGTTCGGCATTGCCGGAGCGATTATGTATAAAATCTGCGATGAAACGGATATCGGTAATCCGTTATCCATCCTTATGAGTGCAAGCTTCGCCTTGATTGGCTTGTTAGGCGGATTGATCATCGGTATGATCGCAAGCCGGAGGATCGCTGTTCTGGTTAAGGTGACGCTTGTAATTACCCTTACATTGACCGGGTTGACCTTCGATAAGTGGCCGATGAATGTACAGTCTGCTGCGCTTCCTGTAACTGTAATACCATCCGAGGATGCAGGATCTGCGGGAGTTGAGCTGCTGCAAGCCGACAATCCGGCAGAGCCGGGACTGTACCGTGTTCGTAGCTTCACCTACGGCAGCGGGAATGATACGCATCGCGACGAATTCGGCTCAGGTGTAGATCTAACATCGCAATCCGTGGATGCATCGACATACATTAAACGCTGGAATTGGCTGCGTCATTTCTTCTGGGGTTTCGATCAGCAAGAGCTGCCTTTGAACGGCCGTGTATGGATGCCGGAGGAGAAAGGGAATTATCCGCTTGTACTCATCGTTCACGGAAATCATCTGATGGAGCAATTCTCGGACGGCGGCTATGAGTACCTCGGTGAAATGCTGGCGAGCAGAGGGTTTATTGCCGTTTCGGTCGATGAGAATTTCCTCAATTACTCCTTCTGGGGCAACATCCCGAACAATGATATGAAGGTCCGGGCATGGATACTGCTGAAGCATCTGCAGCAAATTGCCGTATTCAGTGAACAGAAGGATAATCCGTTCTATCAAGAGGTGAACCTGCAGCAAGTAGCGTTAATCGGTCATTCCAGGGGCGGACAGGCCGTTGCGATGGCGGCGGACCGCAACAAATGGTTTAAGGATGACAAAACGTTGGCAAGCATGAACGGCATCCACATTCAGGCAGTTGTTGGCGTCGCGCCGACAGATACGAATGTCGATAAAATGAAGGCGGAGTTGAAGGACAAATATTATTTGTCGCTGCAAGGCGCAAGTGACGGCGACGTGGATACCTTTAACGGGGAGCGTCAATTTATTCGCACCTCGTTCTCACCGGATTCGGAACGTTTCAAAGCGACGCTCTATATAGGGGAAGCGAACCACAGTCGCTTTAACACGGACTGGGGAACGATGGACGATAGCCTGCCCGGCGGTCTGCTGCTGCGAAGAAGCGGGATGATTCCGGCGGAAGATCAGCGTGAAATTGCCAAAGTGTATATAAGCGCATTTCTGGAAGCGGCGTTGTATGGAAAGAAGGAATACGAACCGCTGTTCAGCGATTATCGCACAGGGTTAGAGTGGCTCCCGCAAGCTTCGTATATTAACCGATATGAGGACGGCAGCTTCTTGCCGCTTGCTCGAATGGACGAAGACTATGACAAGGCGAAGATGAGCGGCGGCGTTAAGGCCAAGGCGGAGAATTTGCAGTGGTCGGAAGAGGGAGCAGAGGACCGAGACGGGAATAAGAAAGGCTCCCGCGGCGTCGTGCTTCAGTGGAAAGAAGAAGATGGCAGCTTTACACTCGAATTGCCGGACACAGTCGGGGAGCAGGTAGCTGAAGCGGACGAGGACCAGCAGCTCATTTTCTCGATGACCAATCTTGAGCAAGACTTGAAGGATGATGATGAAGGGCTCGATATCCCGCTTCCTGACATCGATGTCGAGCTGAAGAGCGAGGATGGCGCAACGGTTCGCCTGCCGCTTGACGAATTCAAGCCGGTAACGCCGCTGCCTTATACCATCTTTACTCGGTTTCCGTGGCTGGAGAAAACGATCAAGAACGGAAAGTATAAAGTGCCGACTGAAGCCGTATTTCAGACGTACAATTTGCCATTCGAGCGCTTTGAGGAAGCCAATCCGGAATTCGACCCTGCGGAGCTGTCGCAAGTTACCTTCTATTTCACGAGCACTCAAGGCAAAGTGATGATGGACGATATCGGAATCGGCGATGAATTATGATTGAAACACGAAGAGCCGTGCCGTGCCAGCCGCTTCCAAAGCGGACTGACCGGAACACGGCTCTTTTTCTATCTTCTAAGTGCTGCACACAGGGCAAACGCATGAATACAACCAGGCTACTTGAAGAGCCCCTTAACTTGTTTTCCGGCCGCTTCATCAAGCAGCACCACGAGATGAGGGTGTGTTTGAAGCAACGATGCGGGGCACTCCGTCGTTATCGGTCCGATCAGTGCCCGATGTACGATTTCGGCCTTGTCCGCGCCTCGGACGGCGAGAACGATCATCTTAGCCTGTAAAATCGTGCCGACTCCCATGGTGATGGCTTGGCGCGGAACCTGCGCCGGCTGATCAAAGAAGCGGGCATTCGCTTTGCGCGTCTCTTCGGCGAGCTCCACGATGTGCGTGCCGCGCAGCAAGGCATGGGCCGGTTCATTAAAGCCGATATGCCCGTTATGGCCAATGCCGAGAAGCTGAAGATCGATCGGACCGACGCGCTCGATCAGCTCATCATAGCTGCGGCATTCCGCTTCCGGGTCCGGGGCGTTGCCGTTTGGAATATGGGTCTGCTCCGGCTGCAGGTCCACATGGTCAAACAAATGCTCCTGCATATACGTGCGATAGCTTTCGGAGTGATTGCTCGGTAATCCTACGTATTCGTCCAAATTAAACGAGGTAATTCCGCGAAAACTGACAAGACCGCGCTTGTAATCCTTCACGATCTGCTCATAAATGCCGACCGGCGTTCCGCCTGTAGCTAAACCAAGCACCGCGTGCGGATTCGTCTGAACGAGGCTGGTGATAATATTTGCCCCGGCTTCGTTAAATTTCTCCTGAGAATCAAAGGTCAACACATTCATAGTTATGTCCACACTCCTTGCAAGGCCAATGGTTGTAGGTTGTCCAGCCGGGCTCGGATTGCATGCAAACAGAGCGGCGATCCGCGAAATCACACTTGACGATATCGCTTACATCATCTATATTAATTTCATTGTGCATATACACAAGCCATTTGGCGTGTTACTAGCCCGACTAGGCATGAGCCAAGGAAAGAGAACACCGGAGCAATCCGGTGTCTCTTTCCTTGGTTTTTTTGCGTTCAAGTGGGGATTTTAAGGGCAAAGGAGGGTTTCGACGTGGGGCTGAAGGGTTTGTTGGGGATTGATCGCATCGTTGGCAATAATGTCCTTCTAACGATTGACCCGGCATCTTCGCTCGAGTACGTGCTGTTTGGCAAAGGGATTGGGTTTGCCTTCAAAGGACTCGAGCACATCGATGCGGAGGACCCTCGAATTGAGAAACGGTACCGGCTCGATGATAAAGATCAAGCCCGGCAGTATCACACTTTGCTTGAGGAGCTGGACCCGGCGGTCATCCAAATTTCCGAGCAGATTATCGACGACGTGCAGAAACGGCGCGGCTCGCCGGTTGACCCGAAAGTGTATTTCGCGCTCCCGAGCCATATACAATTTGCGGTGTATCGGCTTCGGAATGGCATGGACATCACGAATCCCTTCCTGTACGAAACGAAAATGTGCTATCCCCAGGACTATGACATCGCCACCCGCGCGGCGGAAATGATCAGCAACCGGTTCGATGTCGTCATACCTGAGGATGAAATCGGCTTTCTGACGTTTCACATCCATTCGGCATCGGGTGCCGTATCGGCCGGGCAGCTCGTTAGGCTGACGGAAGTGATGCATGCGATCGTAGAGCGGATCGAGAGCTGGCGAGGACATCCGGTTTCCAGAGAAAGCGGCGATTATGTGCGGCTTATCACTCACCTGAGGTATGCGCTCGAGAGGATCATTCAGCATAAAGTGGTCGACAATCCGTTCGTGAAGGAGCTGTGGGATCAGTTCCCGGAGGAGCTTAAGCTGGCACGACAAGTAGCACAGATGATTCATGACGGGCTTGGCGTGGAGGTCCCTCAGGATGAAATCGGATATCTAATGATGCACCTGTACCGTTTAAACCGCACGATCGATATGGGCGCTCAATCATAACAAACAGACAAGAATAAAGGAGTGGGCAGTATGATTTCCAAACTTTTTGGCGGAAAAGCCTCGAAAAAAACAGTGGACATCGCAGCACCGGCGACCGGGGAGCTTGTTCCCTTGCAGAGCGTGCCGGATGATGCATTCGCGCAAGGATTGATGGGAGACGGCATTGCGATCGAACCGTCGGAGGGGCTGGTCGTTGCGCCGTTCGACGGCGTAATCAGCCATATCATTGATACGCATCACGCTATTATCGTGGAGCATTCTTCCGGGCTTCAATTGCTAATTCATATCGGCATTAATACGGTCGCACTGAAGGGTGAAGGCTTCAAAGCGCTGGTAAATACGGACGATAAGGTGAAGTCCGGCCAACCGCTCATCGAATTCGATCCGGACTTCATTCGCAGTTCCGGGTATTCCACGGTAACGCCGATCATTGTCGTTAACGAAGATGGAGCGGAGAAGGTGGATTGTTCGTTCCATACGGTAAATGCCGGCGATTCGGCAGTCATTAAGGTGACGTTGAAATCGTCGTAAACTCGAGAGGATATAGGAGGAAAGATTCCCATGTTAGCGTTCCTGCAAAAAATAGGGAAGTCGTTGATGCTTCCCGTGGCGGCATTACCGGCAGCGGCGCTGCTGCTGCGATTCGGTAATATCGATTATGTAAAGGATTTCAATATGGCCGGGGCAGGCGAATTTCTGAACAAGTACATTGCTCCGTTCTTGGCTGCGGGTGGCGCTGCGATATTCGACAATTTGCCGCTTATCTTCGCAATCGGAGTCGCCATTGGCATGGTCGGCGATGCGGTTGCTACGCTGGCCGCGGTCATTGCCTATTTGGTGTTGACCAATGTATTGACGAAGGTGCCGACCGTATTTACGACCATGGTCGATCCGGAAACGAAGTTGAATATGGGTGTACTCGGCGGTATCCTTGCCGGTCTGGTCGCATCGTATTTATACAAGCGATACCATGATATCAAGCTGCCGGATTGGCTGGGCTTCTTCGGCGGCAAACGGTTCGTGCCGATTATCACCTCGTTCGTTATGGTCGTGGTCGGTCTGGTGTTCGGTTTGATCTGGGGTCCGGTACAAGAGGCGCTGGACGAATTCGGCCGATGGATCGTTGGGCTTGGCGGCCTGGGCGCGTTCATCTTCATGACGGCCAACAGATTGTTGATTCCATTCGGTCTTCATCATGTTATTAATTCCATCGCGTGGTTCCAGATCGGCGACTATACGGATGCGGCAGGCAATGTGGTGCACGGCGACTTGCATCGCTTCTTCGCCGGGGACAAGTCGGCAGGTATGTTTATGACGGGCTTCTTCCCGATTATGATGTTTGCCTTGCCGGCAGCGGCATTCGCGATCATTCATACGGCAAAACCCGAGAAGCGGAAGATGGTATCCTCGATTTTCATCGGTACGGCCCTTTGTTCGTTCTTGACCGGCATTACCGAGCCGCTGGAATTCGCCTTTATGTTCGTGGCACCGCTGCTCTACATTGTGCATGCGATTCTAACCGGGGTTTCCGCGTGGGTCGTCACCGAGCTTGGCATCCATCACGGGTTCGGATTCTCGGCAGGCTTCCTGGATTATGCCATTAACTATCCGCTCGCGACCAAGCCGCTTCTGTTGATTCCGATAGGCTTGGTATATGCAATCGTGTACTATGTGCTGTTCCGCGTCATGATCGTTGCGCTTAATCTGAAAACGCCGGGACGTGAAGACGATACCGCCGAAGAAGCCGCGGTTGCGAAGCCCGGCGGCGCTACCGAGGATGATAAAGCCGAGCGGGTGCTGGCGGCGCTTGGCGGTTCGGCTAATATCGAGAGCATCGATGCGTGTATTACCCGTCTGCGTCTGGTCGTGAAGGACGATCAAGCCGTCAACGATTCGGAGCTCAAGAAGCTTGGCGCTTCAGGCGTCATGAGGCTGGGCAAAGGCGCGGTTCAAGCCATCTTCGGCACGCAGTCGGAGCGATTGAAAGAGCAAATCAAACGCAAGATGTAGAAGATGTTGTCGATCATAGATGTTGTCGATCATAGATGTTGTGGATCATAGTAGGATTTAATGAGGAGGAGAAAAGTGAGGATGGAACAATCATTCGTCGTAGTGAACCCGACGGGCATTCATGCCCGTCCGGCTAAAAAAATCGTAGAGGCCGCGAAACTGTGCGGCGGCACGGTGTTCTTTGAAAAGGATGGCAAGAAGGTAAGCGCGAAAAGCCTCGTCAATGTGCTTGCGCTCGGTGCGAAGCTTGGGGATACGGTTATAGTAAGCGCCGAAGGAGAGCAGGCGGAAGCGGCAGTAGAGGCGATTGGAGCAGTTTTCGCGGCCGTGGAAGTACACTAGGAGGCTGAGTCATGGCACAGTGGGAATTGAAGGGAATTGCCGCGTCTGAAGGCTTGGCGATCGGCCGTGCGGTTGTAATGCACGAGGAGGCCGGCCCTCAAGGAATAGCATTTATAGAGGTTGGCCAAGAGGAAGCGGAGCTTAAGCGATTCGCTGCGGCGGTCGCTCGGGCTGCTGATGAACTGGAGTTGCTGCGCAGCCGAATGGCGTCGGACGGACGTGAGCAAGAAGCCGAAATTTTCGAAGCGCACCTCATGCTGTTAGAGGACGAGGAACTGATTGGGCAAGCGCAAGAGTCCGTACGCACGGAGCGCTATACGGCTGAGTCGGCCATGTCCGATGCGGCTGAGAAAGTGGCGACGCTGCTGGCAAGCTTGGATGACGCTTATCTGAAGGAGCGTGCGGCCGATATACGGGACGTGAGCCGCCGAGTGCTTCGTGCGCTGCGCGGCGGAAGCGGTGCGGAGACTGCCGGCATCGCAAGCGGGCAGAATGGCGCCGAAAAGTCAATCTTGGTCGCGCACGATTTGACCCCATCCGATACGGCGCAGCTTGACCCGGCATCGGTGGCCGGATTCGTGACCGCAATTGGCGGCCGTACGTCGCATTCGGCGATTATCGCCCGATCGGTTGGCATTCCCGCGATTGTTGGCGCGGGCACGGCGCTTGACGAAGTGAAGGATGGCCAGCTTGTAATCGTGGACGGGAAAGCAGGCGTTGTGCTGGTAGAGCCGACGGATAGCGAGTTGGCGCAATTTAGCGAGCTTCAGGTCGAACAGGCGGCAAGGCGGGAGCGGCTAAAAGCGTTCCTCGGCTTGCCGACGGTAAGTGCCGACGGTCACCGCGCGGAACTTGTGGCCAACATCGGCTCCGTTCAGGATGCGCAGCAAGCACGGCAGCAAGGCGCCGAAGGGATCGGCTTATTCCGCACCGAGTTTCTATATATGGGACGTCCGGATTTGCCGACGGAAGAAGAGCAATTCGCTGCTTACCGAGCGGTGGCGGAAGTGTTCGGCGGCGAAGCGCCGATCGTAATACGCACCATGGATATCGGCGGGGATAAACAGCTGCCGAGTCTGCAGCTCGAGCAGGAGGATAACCCGTTCCTCGGCTACAGGGCAATTCGGATTTCGCTCGATCGCCCCGACTTGTTCAAGACGCAGCTGCGGGCGATTCTGCGAGCCAGCGCCTACGGCAATCTGAAAGTGATGTTCCCGATGATCGCCACGCTGGATGAATGGCGAAGGGCCAAAGGGCAGCTGGAAACGTGCAAGCAAGAGCTGGCTGCGGAGGGAGTCGCGTATAACGAGCGGATTGAGGCGGGCATTATGATCGAAATACCCGCAGCAGCCTTGCTGGCTGACCGCTTTGCGCTCGAGGTTGATTTCTTCAGCATCGGCACGAACGATTTGGTGCAGTACACAATGGCTGCCGATCGGATGAATCCGAAGCTCGGTTACTTGTCCGATCCGCTGCATCCGGCGGTGCTGCGGCTAATCGAGATGGTTATCCGGGCCGCCCACAGGGAGAAGAAATGGGTAGGCATGTGCGGTGAAATGGCCGGCCAGCCGGTGGCGCTGCCCATCCTGCTCGGCATGGGTCTCGACGAGTTCAGCATGAGCGCATCAGCGGTATTGCCGGCTCGCGAGCTCATTTCTACGCTTAATCGGGGGCAGCTTGCGGACTTAGCCGACAAAGTGCTGGAGCTGGAAGACGCGAATGCAGTCCGAGAGTATGTAGAGCAGCATGTTCAGGTACTTAGAGAACGTGAATAGGTAGATGCGAAAGAGACCGGGAGAAAGCCGTTAGAAGCTTTTCCCGGTCTCTTTATTGTTGTTCTAACCCCTAAGAGCTAAATCCAATCTGATCCACTTGGTAGTACGCATTCCAGATCGAAGTGGAATTGGCGCTATACCAAATTTTGATTTTGTCGATGCTGCCTTTGTACGCCCAGCCGCTGAGATCCATCGAATACTTGTTCCACGTATCCGGTGTCGCTGTCGCTTTCCCTTCAATGATCTTGGTGCCGCTGTAAATCCGGACGGTTACATTATACTGCGTGGCACCCGGGCAAGCTCCGTACGAATCGAGCGCGAATTGGAACTTCGGCGTGCTCGTCACGTTGATAGGCGAAGCGAATACCTTCGTGATGCCTTTCTCTGCCCGCGCACCGCCCTCACCGTCGCCGGTCGTTGCATTATTCATGTTAATCTCGTATGCTTTGGTGCCGCTGAACGGTGTACCCGGACTATTGGCGAAGCTGGAAACGGCCGCGGCCGATTGCGAATACTCGGAGATGGACCAACCATCCGTGGAGGATTCGAAGGTAGACACGTTTGCCGTCGGCGTGATGGAGCCTGCAGACGAGAGCGTTCCAACGACCGGAGGTGTCCGATCGGCCAGCAAGGAAGCGTTATAACCCGGGATGACGGTGGCCCAGTCGCTAATGCCGATTATCGCTTTGGCGAAATCCGTCACCGCCTGGGAATCGCTCGTATCGATTTTTTGGAACACATTGTAGATGTACTTCGGATCCTTCGGCGCATACAACACCGATTTGGTCGTATCTCGCGTCCATAATCCGAGGTTCAAGCCGCCTTCTCCGCCATGGTCGACATGGCGATGCAGGATGAAGGAGTCGATGCCGCCGAGGAATTTCGCTTTGTAGTAGGAGTAAGCGTAAGCGGCTGCCTGCGTTTTCTGATCCGCCAGCGAGTTGCTGAGCGAGTGAAAGCCTTGCTCCGACAAAATAATGCGCCGTTTATTCCCGCCATACAAATAGTTCGATGCTCCGATGTAGTCCGTAAGCACTTGCAGGTTCTTAAAGTTGATTCGGACCGAGCTCGGACTGTTCGTTACGGACGTATCGTTCCAGATCGCCGGATCGAACAGATCCTCCGGATACGGATGATAGGCGATATTCCAAGGGATATTGCCTTCCGCCGTAATCCGCTTGTTGAATTCGTCCATAATGCCTTTGCCTTTGTAGGTGCGAAGCGCATCGGATCCGACGCTTCCGTTCCAGAAATGATCGAGGGAAATATACGTTCTGGCATTGGAATAGTACTTCTTCACCGCAGTCTCCGCAATACGATAAGCTCGGGCGTACTGCTCTACGAAATCCTGCAGCTGCTTGTTGCCCATATCGTACCAATAGGCTTGAGAATTCACTTCGTTCCCGACGATATAGTTTACGGCCCTTCCGTATAGCTCATCGCTTCTCGTGTATCTGCTTGCGAGGAACTCGGCGCCTGCTTTCCAATACCGGACGCCATCTGCATTGGTCGTATTGATGGCCGCTACTGTACCGCCGGCATAATCGGGATGAAGGAGCTTCGAATTAATCGTGCCTGCAGCATTGTACATAATCAGAATAAGACTCACGATCACATCGTCATCGGATAAGGTCTTGATGTCATGGTCCAGTCCGTTAATGTAAGATTGCTTGAAATAATAAGTAGTGCCGTCCATCACGAACGGTATGGCACCTGTCGCATTGTCCAGGAACAGCTCGTTAAAGGACACGTTCAGCGCTGCGTGGCTGATGCCGAGCTTCTGCGCGTCATCGACCGTTTGCACTTGCAGGCCTTTGATCGAGCTTGCTGTCGGAAAAGCGAAGGTGTTGACGGAGGCAGTCTGCTGCGTGACATAAGTAGGGCTTGCCACGAGTTTCTTGGTGGTGTGGTTGATGACTACAAACTTGGAGTAGGCTTTGTCGCGGGAGGAGACGTACCGTGCGGTGGAGAGTGAGAAGCTGGCAACCCCGCCGCTGGGCGTTACGGTTTGAGTAGCATCAGGGGTGTAGGTGGTATTGATGTTGTATTGTTCGTAGGTTTGAAGCTCGATGAGGTCCAGTTGGACGGAAGAAGCGGTGTTGTAGGTTCCGGCAGCTGTAATCTGCGCAGAGCTGGCGGACACGGAACTTATGGAGCCGGGATAAGTGGCGGGGTAAGCGGAGAAGCCGATATTATCCAGCTGGTGTTTGCCGTTCCATGCGGACGTGTAAGTGACAGAGCGGTAAGCAACTTCAATCTGCGTAATGCCGGTTCGATAAGCCCAGCCGCTGAGGTCGACGCTTAGCTCATTCCAGGAGTCGCCGGCAATGGCTTGCGTAGAGACTAAGGTTTGGGTGCCGCTGGTGAACGTAATTCTAACCTCAAACTGCGTATGCGATGGATTAATGCCGTAGGTGTTGAAAGCGCCGTGGAAGTAAGGTGTTGCGGAGACGTTAAGGGCAGGGGAGAAGTTCTTGTAGGTCGAACGCCAAGCCGTTCCCGCTGCGGATGAGGTTGACAGCTCGCCCATGCGGTTACCGCCGTATGGCGTTTGCGGACCATTCAGGCTGCTCGTTACATTTGATAGCCCGGTGACGTTGCTTCCCCATTGCCAGCCATCGGTCCCGGCTTCGAAGCTTCCGATATCCGTCTGCAGCACAGCCGCTTCGGCTGCCTTTGGACTAGGAATGAACGGAATCAGAACCGTCAAGCAAGTCATCCAAATCATCCAACGTTTAACTCTCTTCATAATTAACCTCCTTGCAAGTATACTTACACATACTAATATATACTTTATTGAAGGCGGTTTCAATGCGGGATTCGTCGTACGAGCAAAAAAAATACAGTTTACATAAGGGAAAAACAAAGCGAATATCAAAGTATACTTTTACGGAAAACGACATCATTTCGCATCATTTCACAACATACGTTGAGCCTCGTCATACGGACAAACCAAAAAGACGCGCAACTGACACAGCCGATCGCCGGAAACGTAACGATCGCTGCCCAGTCACCCGCCTCTGCCAATTTCGCTAACCCTGCGTCTTTACCGAACGCCGAACAATGAGCTCCGCCGGCAACATGATCCGCTTCCACGGAGGCGGACTGTTCCGCTCCTGAATCCGCTCAATCAGCATCTGCATGCCGAGATAACCGAATTGATAGGCTTGCTGGGCGGCCACCGTGATGAACGGATCCACTTCGGAGTTTAATCCGAAATCATCGAAGCAGACAACCGAAATATCTTCCGGTATGCGCAGTCCCCGCGCGCGCAGCAGCCGGATCAGGACGACTGCAAGGACATTGTTTCCCGCCATAATGGCCGTAGGCATCGAGTCCATGACTATAGTATCAATCCATAGTCCCATAGCCTCCACATCCAGATGGGGGCCGAAGGTGGTTTCATGAATATCCTCTTCTCGCAGCGTCAGATCGTTCAGCTTCATCGCTTCTTGGAAGCCTTGCAATCGAAGACGAGCGCTTGAGATCGAGGAAGAGCCGTTCACGAGTGCAATACGGCGATGGCCTTGCTTCACCAGATGCTCAACCAACGAGCGGGCTCCGTCCTTGCTGTCGCCGAGCACGATATCGCAAGCGATGCCGGGCACTTCGCGATCGAGGAGAACGAACGGCACATTGTGCTTTCGCAGCTGTTCCAAGTGGGGGAGCGAGGGATCTCCTGCCGGCGCAAGAAGGGCTCCGTCAACCCGTGTCGTCAGAATCGTATTAATATATTCCCCTTCCTTATCCAAGCTCTCGTCGCTGTTGCCAAACAGCAGGCGGTACCCGTGTTTGCGCGCAGCATCCTCGGCGCCGCGCGCGAGCGTCGTGTAGAAAGGGTTCATGATATCCGTTATGAGCAGGAATAAGATACGGGTTTGCTGCAGCACGAGGCTTCGCGCCATCTGATTAGGCACATACCCCAGCTCATCCATCACCTTTTTGACCTTCAAACGGGTTTTTTCGCTGATCTTGCCGGTGTTATTGATAACTCTCGAAACGGTCATTGCCGACACATTCGCTTGTGCCGCAATATCATAGATTGTAACCATGCTAGGCGTACTCCTTGTCGACAAATCATGCACTAATAATATACAACAAACGGATTGACAGCAAGCGGTTTCATTGCTATTTTAATGTTATCGGTAACATTATTTAAAACATGGACAATGGAGGGGTTAGCTGTGGCAGATATCCGTACTCGATTTGAGTCCTCATTTCCCAAGATCGGGATTAGACCCGCAATTGATGGCAGACGCAAGGGGATCCGCGAATCGCTCGAAGAGCAAACGATGGAGATGGCGAGATCTGTAGCAAAATTGTTCTCGGAGAACTTGCGCTATCCAAACGGAGAACCGGTGGAATGCGTTATTGCAGATACATGCATCGGCGGCGTGGCGGAAGCTGCGGCTTGCGGCACCAAATTTGCGCGCGAGAATGTTGGCGTTTCCATCACGGTAACGCCTTGCTGGTGTTATGGCACGGAAACGATCGATTTGGACCCGTCCATTCCGAAAGCCGTCTGGGGCTTCAACGGGACAGAGCGTCCGGGTGCGGTATATCTGGCAGCAGTGCTGTCCGGTTACGCACAGAAGGGACTTCCCGCGTTCGGCATTTACGGGAATGAAGTGCAAGATACCGGCGATATGTCGATTCCGTCGGATGTTCGTGATAAATTGCTCGGCTTTGCCCGTGCGGGTCTTGTAGTCGCCTACATGAAAGGCAAGACGTATCTGTCCATGGGTTCGGTTTCGATGGGGATTGCAGGCTCGATCGTAAACGACGCTTTCTTCCAGGAATACCTCGGCATGCGTACCGACTATGTGGATATGACAGAGTTTGTCCGCCGCATGGAACAGGGCATATATGATCCTGCCGAGTACGAGCTGGCTCTGGAATGGGTGAAGAAGAACTGCTTGGAGGGGCCGGACAACAATCCGGATTCCATCCGCACAACCCGCGAGCAGAAGGACAAGGATTGGGAGACGGTTGTCAAAATGACCCAGATTGCCCGCGACCTCATGGTTGGCAATCCACGGCTTGACGAGCTTGGTTACGGCGAAGAAGCGCTGGGTCATAACGCCATCGTTTCCGGCTTCCAGGGGCAGCGGGCGTGGACCGACCATTTCCCGAACGGCGACTTCTTGGAGGCGATGCTCAATTCCTCCTTCGATTGGAACGGCATTCGTGCGCCTTACATCGTGGCCACAGAGAATGACAGCCTAAACGGCGCGGTGATGCTGTTCGGCTCACTCTTGACGAATACGGCTCAAATTTTCGCCGATGTGCGTACGTTCTGGAGCCCGGATTCCGTTGAACGCGTGACGGGTCATCGTTTGGAAGGCCATGCCGAGAACGGCATTCTGCATCTGATCAATTCCGGTCCCGCCACGCTGGACGGCACCGGTCAGCAAGAACGCGACGGCAAACCGGCGATGAAGCCGTTCTGGGAAATCAGCGAAGAGGAAGCGCAGCGCTGCTTGGATGCAACTTCATGGCGCCCGGCTTCACTGGAATATTTCCGAGGCGGCGGTTATTCTTCGGATTATTTGACCCGAGGCGGTATGCCGATGACGATGTCCCGCATCAATCTGGTGAAGGGGATCGGGCCGGTTCTGCAAATCGCAGAGGGGTATTCGGTCGATCTGCCGGAGCATGTCCATGATACGCTCGACAAACGGACGGATCCGACTTGGCCGACAACATGGTTTGCGCCAACGCTGACCGGCAAAGGCGCGTTCCGCAGCGTGTATGATGTCATGGACAATTGGGGCGCGAACCATGGCTCCATCAGCTACGGCCATATCGGTGCGGATCTGATCACACTCGCTTCCATGCTCCGTATTCCGGTCAATATGCACAATGTGCCTGAAGAGAACATTTTCCGTCCGCGCGCTTGGTCGCTGTTTGGCACGGACAACCCGGAGAGCGCTGACTATCGCGCATGCAGCAATTTCGGAGCCCTATACAAATAAGAGAACGACTACCGGGAGGATAAATCATGTTATACGGCATACCTAACATCATCTCGCCTGAATTGCTCAAGATCTTAATGGAAATGGGCCATGGCGACGAAATCGTCATCGGAGACGGCAACTACCCGGCAGCCAGCAACGCACAGCGTTTGGTACGCTGCGATGGTCATAATGTGCCGGAGGTGCTGAACGCCATTCTGCAATTGTTCCCGCTGGATCAATACGTCGAGAAGCCGGTAACGCTCATGCAGGTTGTGCCAGGCGACAAGGCAGAGACGCCAATCTGGGGCACCTTCGAAACGATCATCCGCGAGCGGACCGGGAAGAGCGAGACATTCGAAATGATCGAGCGCTTCGAATTCTACGATCGTGCGCGCAAAGCCTATGCCATTATTGCCACAAGCGAAAGTGCCTTGTATGCCAATCTCATTCTCAAGAAAGGCGTCATCGCCTAACTCGCACGAACTAAACCGATCGCCCCGATGAATAAATCGGCGGCTGTCGGTTTTTTTGTGGCCGGCTTGGAAAAACTATGCCGAAATGGAAGGAGGGCCCGACCCCCAATGAAGGAAAAATCACTCGGCTTCTGGCCGGTATTCATGATGCTGACCTTATCGGTCGGGCTTTCGTCTCATGTCATCCTGCTGCCGACCGTGCTTGAACAATGCGGCAGGGATGCATGGATGTGCGGCATTATCGCCTTAGTTGTACTCGTACCGTGGGCAACGGTTTTCATTACCGGAACGATGAAGCGGACGAAACAAATTAATTTAAGGCAGTGGCTACGAACGCGGTTATCCCCATTCGGTGCTTGGATCCTTATTTCGCCTGTTATTCTCTTCCTTCTGCACACGAGCTTTCAATCTTTTATTCAGACCACCTCGTGGACATCCTCCACGTATTTACCGGAAACGCCTCAACTGGTCGTGATGATCTGTTTCATGACGTTGATTGGTTTTGCGGTTTGGAATGGATTGCGGGCCATCGCTTATATGTCTTGCTTGCTGCTGCCCGGAGTCGTTTTTCTGGGTGATTTCGTCATGAGCGCCAATATGCCGAACAAGAATTACGCGCTCTTGCTTCCGATGATGGAGAACGGGTGGTTTGTTCCGCTGCAAGGCGCCGTTTACGCCGCCAGCTGTTTGATGGAGCTGTTCATGCTTTTGTTTATACAGCACTATTTCAGCGGCATGATGAAGAATTGGCAGCTGCTTCTGCAGCTTTGCTTTATTATGCTGCTCATGCTGGGGCCGGCTATAGGCGCCATTACCGAGTTCGGGCCCGTTGAAGCGGATAAGCTGCTTTATCCGGCATTCTCGCAGTGGCGGCTCGTGTCCATTGGGAAGTATGTCGAGCATGTTGATTTCTTCGCCATATATCAATGGATTTCCGGAGCATTCGTAAGGATTTCGCTTGGAATAGCACTTGTGTTAGAACTAATCCCGCTGCGTAAACCGAAGGCGCGGTTGACCTTCATCGTTACGGTAAGTTTGATTTATATCGTGCTATGCAAAATCCTCTTAGCACATCTAAACGCTGCACAGTCGATCGTCCAGCTTACCTTTATCCTGGATATCGGGATCATTGTATTCGTGACCACGTGGTTATGGTTGTTATCGTTCAAAGGAGTACCGAAGGAGGGCGGCCTTGATGAAAAGTCGCAACAACGAGCTGAAACCGGAGCAGCCAATAACCTCTGAATGGCTGCATGAGGCAGTCAGCAGATGCGGAGATGTGGAAATCCACCAATTACAGCGCGATCTGGGCGGAACCGGTGAGCTCGAGCATTTTACAATGATGTATTCCGGCGGAATGATTGATACTAATCTTTTGCAGAATCTGCTTGGGTCAGATGAAAGCCGTTTGCAGATCGATCCGGAGAAGAGCCCGCTTATCACAAGATTAGAACCGGGACCCGAGGGGAAAAAGCTGTTCGAAAGTTTGTTCTCCGGACATGTCATTATATGGAAGTGGGAAAGCGAGCACTTTTATGCCATCGATTGTTCGCATCAGCCGGGACGAAGCCCGGAAGAATCAACGCTGGAATTGTCGGTAAAGGGGCCTCGCGATGGGTTCGTCGAAGAGATTGTAACCAATTTGGCGCTTATCCGAAAACGGCTGCGCACACCGAAGATGCACGCAGAGTGGTTCACGATCGGAACGGAGTCGCAGACGAAGATTTGTTTGCTTTCCATGCAGGGCATTACTTCGCAGAGCGTCATAGATGAGGCGAGAACGAGACTGAACGGGGTTCATATTGCAGCCTTGCATGGAGCCGGAGAGCTGGAAGACATCATCTCAGACCGATCCATTGCATTCGTGCCGCTTATCGAATACGTGGGAAGGCCGGACTTCGTCGTCCAGTCCTTGATGAACGGACGCATTGCTATTCTTGTGGATGGCAGCCCGGCAGCATTGATCGCTCCGGTTAATGTTTCCTTGTTGGTCAAATCCCCGGAGGATGCGTATCAGCCGTTCTACTTCGTCGCCTTTGAAAGAACACTGCGGTTTATCAGCTTTTTCATAGCCGGCACGCTTCCCGGCTTCTGGCTGGGCTTGCTTGCCTTCAATAATGATCAAATACCGTTTGCGCTGCTTGCCACGGTAACGATGTCCAGAATTGGATTGCCTCTCAGTCCGCAGATGGAGCTGATTATGATGATGCTGATGTTTGAAATGTTCCGTGAAGCCGGGGTACGACTGCCGCGGGCAGTCGGTCAGACGGTTACGGTTGTTGGAGGGCTCATCGTGGGTGATGCTGCCATACGAGCTGGTTTAACGTCACCGACCATGCTGGTCATTACAGCTGTAACGGCCGTTTCGACGTTTACACTCGTAAACCAATCGCTGAACGGCTCGGTCACCGTCATTCGTTTTTATATCATTATAGCCGCCGCGTTTTTGGGGCTGTTTGGTTTCTTTCTATCTCTGTTTTCGGTCATGCTCTATTACTGTACGCTGGAGTCGTTTGGAATGCCGTTCTTAAAGCCGATTGCTCCTTTCCAGTTTAAGAAAATGCTTACCGCGGTTTGGCAGCTGCCTTGGAAATACCGCGCCAAGCGAAATGTATCATGACTAGGCTAAGCAAGGCGCTGTTGCTGTTGCTGCCAACGCTGTTGCTGACGTGCATGCTGAGCGGTTGCGGAGATACGACCGATCTTAGCGCGCAAGCGTTTGTCACCGCAATGGGAATTGACTATCAGGATGGGCAGTTTGTGGTAAGCGTGCAGACGCTGGACTTCTCTTCCATTGCAAAATCGGAGAGCCCCAAATCCACGAACCCTTCTGTTTGGGTAGGGATTGGCCGCGGGAAGAGCGTCCATACCGCAACCAATCAAATTGCCATCGCGACGCAAAGCACGCTTAATTTCGAGCAAGTAAAGGTCGTTATTGTTCGTGAACCGGCGATGGCCAAAATGAATGAAATCTTGGATGCCGTCAATCGCGTACGCGTCACCAGATATACCTCGTGGATTTTCGGTACGCGAGGCGAGATGATGGAATTGCTGACCTCGAGTGCTTTCTTTAATCTATCTCAGATGTACAGCCTCATATACAGCCCTCTTACACAGGCGAAACAGAGCAGTTCGGTGCCGCCGGTTACGATGCAGACATTCGTTGCGGATTATAACGAGAAGGCGGTTACCGCACTGCTGCCTAGCGTTGGTGTGACGAAAGACACTTGGCATGAGAATACAAAACCAATAACCGTGCAGGAGCTGGAAGGCGTATTTGCGTTCAAGGGCAAGAGAAAGCCGGTTTATTTGCCACTGAAACAATCGTTAGGTGTTCGTTGGGCGAGTAATCGTTTTAAACGAGCGGTTTATGCGGTGCAGAACAAAGGGGATGGCACCGATGTCGTTACGATCAAGCATATGAAAGTGAAGAAAAAAGTAAGGATGAACAATGGCCGGCCGACATTCGAACTGCAGGTGAAAGCAAAAGGCGAATTGACTGAAATGGGCAACTCGCTGACACTTTCGCAGCTTGAAGTGCACATCCGAGAGATGATCCGAACCGAGATTAATCAGACTTACATAGCCGGGGTTAAACAAGGTGCGGATCTATTTAATTTAGAAGAGACGCTGTATCGTTACCATCTTCCGCAGTGGAAGAAGACGGCATCGGCCGGGGGGTGGCATCCGCATGAGAACGACCTCAAGGTGAGCGTATCCTTCAAAATCGTTCATGCAGGCGTTTTCGAGATGAAGTAAACTTAGGTCAGTATCCTACATTCATCCATATGACGGCTAAAAGCATCCATATAGAAAACGATCAGAAGGCCCTATACTGGTAGACGACTGCGGTGTAGTCGTTTCAAACGAATTTTAAATAGAATCGTTTATTCCATAAAAGGGAGAGCTGCTCATGTCGATTATTTATCAATCCGCTACCAATCTCTTTCACCTTCAGACTCGTTCCACGAGCTATGTTTTCCAAGCATTGGAAGGGTTCCCGACTCATCTCTATTGGGGTCGCAAGCTTACTAATCCGGATGCTTCGCGCCTGCTGCAACGCATGGAACGGTGTTCGTTCAGTCCGAATCCAATTCCGGAAGACCGTACGATTTCACTCGATACGCTTCCGCAGGAATATCCCGGCTATGGTTCCAGCGATCTGAGAAACCCGGCCTATGCGGTGCAGCTTGCCAACGGGACAACCGTCACGGAATTGCTCTACGTCTCGCATCGTATCGTTAACGGCAAACCGGCGCTGGAAGGACTGCCTGCCGTTTATGCGGAATCCGATGAGGAAGCGCAGACGTTAATCGTCACCTTGGCGGACAAGCTTGCCGGACTTACCGTTGAACTTTCCTATACGGTGTTTGAGGCGTTCGACGCGGTCATTCGTTCCGCCCGGATCGCGAATGACAGCCCATCCGTTATGCAGTTGACCAGAGCGCTCAGCGTCAGCGTCGATCTGCCGCATGATGGATTCGAGTTGCTGCAGCTATCGGGCACATGGGCGCGTGAGCGTTATATCCATAAGCGCGCGCTTACGCCGGGCGTACAGGCTATCGAGAGCCGCCGCGGATCAAGCAGCCACGCCAACAATCCGTTCTTCGCGCTGCTTGGCGAAGGCGCGACTGAAGATCATGGCGACGTATATGGCTTCAGTTTGGTGTACAGCGGCAGCTTCACAGCAGGCGTCGAGGTGGATCAGTACCATACGGCACGCGCCTATATGGGTATTAATCCGTTTGATTTCTCATGGCGATTGGAGCCGGGAGCCTCGTTCCAAACTCCGGAAGCCGTTATGGTCTACTCCTCGGCCGGCTTGGGGGCCATGTCTCATACGTACCACGAATTGTACCGCACTCGCCTGTGCCGCGGCGCTTTCCGCGATGCGGTAAGACCCATCCTGGTCAACAACTGGGAAGCGACGTACTTTAACTTTAACGCCGACAAAATCGAAGCGATTGCCAAAGCGGGCAGCGAGCTCGGACTGGAGCTGTTCGTGCTCGATGACGGCTGGTTCGGCAAGCGCGACGGCGATAACTGCTCGCTAGGCGATTGGATCGTCGATCCGAAGAAGCTGCCGCAGGGCTTGGAGGATTTGGCTGAGCGCGTGCGCAGCCACGGCTTGCAGTTCGGCCTATGGTTTGAGCCCGAGATGGTATCGCCGGACAGCGATCTCTATCGCGCGCATCCGGATTGGTGTCTGCATGTCCCGGGACGCCGCCGTTCTGAGGGCAGAAAGCAGCTCATTCTCGACCTCTCCCGCGAAGACGTTCAGACTTACATTATCGAGGCGGTAGGCTCGATTCTGAAGAGCGCTCCGATCACGTACGTGAAATGGGATATGAACCGCAACATGTCGGAGATCGGCTCGGCGCTGCTGCCGGCGGAACGCCAGCGTGAAACGGCGCACCGTTACATGCTTGGACTGTATAACGTGCTGGAGCAAATTACGGCTGCATTCCCGCATGTTCTGTTTGAGAGCTGCTCCGGCGGCGGCGGCCGCTTCGATCCCGGCATGCTGTACTATATGCCGCAAACCTGGACAAGCGATAACTCCGACGCGATCAGCAGGCTGAAGATTCAATACGGCACAAGCATCGTGTACCCGATCAGTTCGATGGGCGCCCATGTGTCGGCATCGCCGAACCATCAGGTTGGCCGTGTTACGCCGCTGAAGACGCGAGGGGATGTGGCGATGTCCGGCAATTTCGGTTATGAGCTTGATTTGACGGTATTTACGGAAGCGGAGAAGGAAGAAGTGAAACGCCAAGTCGAGCTCGTGAAGGAAGTGCGCGAGCTGGTTCAGTACGGCACCTTCTACAGGCTCCTGAGCCCGTTCGAGGGCAACGAGACGGCTTGGATGTTCGTGTCGCCGGATCAGCGTGAAGTGCTGGTCGTCCATGTTGTCGAGCTTAATGAGCCGAATGCGCCGCTTAGCAGGCTGAAGCTTAAAGGACTGCGCAGCGATTACAGCTATGCCTGGATTGGAACGGACGAGGTTGCCTTCGGCGACGAGCTGATGTATGCCGGTGTAGCCAAATCCAATCCGCATGGCGATTTTTACAGCACGGTATATCGATTTACGGCACAAGCGTAGTTTTCATCAGATCCACGCCAAAACGTATACAAACGATATACGTTTTCAGGGCTGTTTGACGGACAACCTTATACTCTCCCGCATATGATAGATTGTAAGCGCACTACGAAGGGAGAGTGAGGTTGTGCCGCACACCATCGTCTGCACCATCTCGGCTTTGTTTGGTTCACTTGTAACCTTCTCTTTCGGAATGTGGCCGGAATCCTTGACTCTCCTTCTCGTTGCGATGGGAACGGATTATATTACGGGGATAACGGCTGCCATTAAGGAAAAGAAACTAAACAGTTCCATAGGTTCATGGGGAATAGCCAGAAAAGGGATCATGCTCGTCGTGATTCTGCTGGCGCACCGAATTGACATATTACTGGAGCTAAGCAGCATTGCAATGGGTGGAGCCATTTACTTCTATTTGGCGAACGAGCTGATTTCCATCACGGAAAATTTAGGCAGGATCGGCGTTCCCATGCCCGACCGCCTCCGTCAACTCATAGAAGTCCTTAAGAACAAAAAGTAAAGTATAGCTCGCTTGTTTTGAGGCCATCCTGTTTGGGATGGTCTTTTTTTCTTCCCCTTGCACCGCTGACACGTCTTGCAACTTCAAATGGCACTTGTTATAATGAGAACAAATGTTCTTATGCGCAGTGCTTGGAGGGGTCAATATGGCTGTAGATACGGTGGGGTCTTCACCGCCCGTTCAGATCGGCAAGGAGCTGGAATTAGTGAAACGCTACGTGCTGCTTGGTATCGTGAATCAAATTCTCGACCATGATATTCGGATCATCGGCGCGACAGCTACGAAGCTGCCGAGGCTTTATGAATCGATGATCAGAGGGCTCCAAGACCGAGTGCTGCTGGAGCTGGCTGCCATGCGCAGACAATTCCGGGACAGCGGCATCGGCGTGGATAAGGAGAAACGAAGCACGGCAGGGCTCTGTGCGGAATACAGCTGCATGGGCTACCGTCACTCGTTCTCTATGCCATGGACCTTCGTGAAGGCTGAATCCGAGCGGCTGCTGAAGAGCTACTTGACGAGGTGACGTTCATCATTTTGTCAAAAAGCCGAAAAAAGTTTATTTGCAGAAGCGGTTTAAGGTTGAGAAGAACGGACGATCTTATGTAATATAGGGAGTAGACATTTGATGAAAAGGGGAGCAAGAAGCAATGCATAAGTGGATTATGTTCATCGTTTTCGCAGCAGCTTCGGTTTTGGGCGTATACTTGCTGACGACTCAGCTTCCGGGTAAGCCGGTTGACGAGGCAGCGTCATTGCCGCCGGGCGTTACATTATTGAAAGTTGAAGCCTCATCTGACTTCGTATTCGACAAAGAAGAATACAAAGTAAAAGCAGGCGATAAAGTAAAACTCAAATTGATCAATAAGAGTGGCGTGCATGGTCTTGCTATTCCTGATCTGGGCATTGATCTTCAAGGCGACAAGATGGAGCAAGAAGTGGTATTCGATAAACCGGGTAAATACGAGATGCACTGTGCCGTTGCTTGCGGAACAGGCCATCTGGATATGAAATCCGTTCTAATCGTTGAATAACAAGCAAAAAGGAGCCCGCTAACGGCTCCTTTTTTTAAAATTCACTTCCATTTCAATCATACGAGCGGCGACGGCCTCTGCGCCCTCTGGCTACAGCGTAATCGCAGATGAAGCCAAGCAGAGCCCAGCTGGCAATCGTTAGCACATACATGAGGTACACGTTAACCTCATGAATATCCACGATCATGTCTGTAATCCAAGCAGGGACGCTGAACATGAAGAACACCAGATTGTGCGGATCGTAGCCTGTAGAGTTATAAAGGCATAAAGCGACGCCGATAAGCGTTGCTGCAATCGTTACCGGATAGCGCATGCGTTGAATCTCCTTTACTGGAAGATTGCCGATCGTCGGCACCTTGGGTTATTATGTGACAAAAGGATGCTTTGCATCCCATTCCAATATCGAAGGAGCGAACTTATTATGATAACGCATATCGTATTGTTCAAATTGAAGGACGGCAGCCCTGAGAGTGTTGCCCGCACCGTTCAAGTGCTCAAAAATATGGAAGGCAAAATCGATGAGCTGCTGTCCATTGAAGTGGGTACGGATGTGCTGCATTCGGAACGTTCGTATGACATCGCGCTTGTAACGAAATTCGAATCGATGGACACGCTGGCTGCTTATCAGGTTCATCCGGTACATAAGGAAGTCATCGCGCATATGGCAGAGGTTCGTGAAGCATCCGCATCCGTGGACTACGAGAGCTAAGAAAAGGGTAAAGGGCGATTTAAATCATGGGTGATGTATTTGAAATGATGACCTACCTGATCGTCGTGATCATCAGCGCGATTGTCATGACGGTCTGGTTGAAACGCAAAGCGCGTAAGAACAAGAGGTAATAACGGAACAGGGGTTTTGCAGGTATGTATTATGTGAACCGCGAGCAGCTGGCTGTGCGTCTGTCCGTCATTCCGGACGTCGTAGCTGCGCTGACGCAGCTGGAGAAGAACTGGGATGGCGGCTTGATGCAAGGTCTTGCTCAGGAGCGCGCATTGCATTTGGCCATTGAGGCCGTGACAGATATCGGAAGCTATCTGATTGACGGATTTATTATGCGCGACGCAAGCAGCTATGAAGACATCGTGACGATTATTGAAGGGGAGCGCGTATTCCCGGCGGAGCTGCAAGAGACGCTGATTGAGCTTGTTCGGCTGCGCAAACCGCTTGTACAGGATTATTTTGAATGGAACCGGGCTGAGCTCCATCCCTTAACGACGCTGCTGCCGGTAACGCTGACGGCGTTCAAATCCGCTGTAGAAGCGTATCTCGTCCAAGAGCTGGGCAGTTAACTGCCGGAGGCTGTTGTCGATTTACGAATCAGCGAAAATGCGTTACAATGACGACATTAGAACGCGCTGTAGTGCCGAAGGTGGTGAGGGAATGGAACAGGATGGAACTCCGATGAGCATGCAGAAGGAGCCTCTATTTAGGCTGGAAGGCTCGACAAGGCAAACCGTCCTTACGCTGCTCAAAACAAACGGACAGATGAATGCCGGTGAGCTCGCAAAGCATCTGCAAATTACGGAAATGGCTGTACGCCGCCATCTCAGCACGCTTGAGCGGGACGGTCTTATTGCGCCGACCATTGTGCGTCAGGCAATGGGGCGACCGACCCATATGTTCCGTCTAACGGAGCAAGCCGAGCTGTTATTCCCGAAGAACTACCATGTTCTCGCACTGGACTTTCTGGAAGAGCTGGAGGACGATCCCGAGACGGCTGTCATCGTTGACCGATTGTTTGAAGGCCGTAAACGCAAGCTGATCGAACGATATGCCTATCGCATGGATGGGAAGTCGCTGGAGGAGAAAGTAACCGAGCTTGCTTCGATTCAGAACGAGGGCGGTTACATGGTATCGCTCGAGAACGACGAGAACGGACTTGTGATGCACGAATACAATTGTCCCATCGCTCAGGTCGCGAATCGTTATCAGCAGGCCTGCCAATGTGAGCTGTCGTTATTCCGGCAGCTGCTTGGAACGGACGTGGAACGAACGGAATGTTTGGCTAAAGGCGGCGGCAAGTGCAGCTACCGAATCGCAGGCTTATAAGCATAAAGAGGTGTTAGGAGATGGTCCTAACGCCTCTTTTTTTTTCGAGTGTTGTGTCAAAACAAGCCCATGCTGGGTATTATGTCAGTAAGAAATGGGCAATAGCCCGCAAGGCAGTACGTTAGGAGGTGTCCGCTCATGGATCGGATATGGCTTGAGGGAGCAGCAGTCGCTGCTTTCGTCGCATTGGTAATTGGGATTTTGCTCTGGCTGCGATCAGCGGATCGCAAGCTGGGAAAGTTGATTCAAACAGCCGAAGCGATGGAGCAGTATACACAGCATGCGGCAGCTCAGGTGACTGCGCTGATGGATCCGGTGACCGCAACTGTCAGAACCGTGCAGAAGCAGCTGGACGGCATGTCCAAAGTGGCAGAAGCGACGAAACGAATCGGCGATGCGGCGAATCAATTGTCCTTCACCGTGAACCGGGTTTCCACAGACCTGAACGAAACGGTGGAACGACATGCTGCAAAGTCAGGCGAGAAAGTGAAGCATGGTATCACGGAAGCGCTTGACTGGGCTGAGGTCAGTTATGCGGTGTGGCAGTTTTGGCAAAACAAACGGAAAGATAGCCGCTCCTCTGCATGCTCGAGCTATGGCCAAGGGCAGGATACTACTAACTAATAATACAGTCGCTATGCTGCTGCGTGATCGAAAGCAGCGCAAGCCGCTGTACCAAAGGAGTGTATTGAAGATGGCAAAAGTCAGTGGAAAGAAAAGTTTCTTGGTTGGTGCAATTGCAGGCGGCGTAATTGGTTCCGTAACAGCACTGTTGCTTGCTCCCAAATCAGGCCGTGAGCTTCGTAAAGATATCGCAGACGGAACACAGGTTGTTTCCGAACACACCGTACGTATAGCCGGTCAAGTAGGCGACTCAACGACTCGTATCGCCAAACAAGTTAGCGGCGGCGTAACGGTAGCGGCAAGCAAAGCGAAAGAAACGGCAAGCACTGTCCTGGACAATGTTCGCAGCTGGCGCCAAGCCGGCAAAGAAGAAGCAGAAGAAGTGCTGGATGAAGCCGGAGACCTGGTGCAAGAAGCGGGAGAAGCCGTTCAAGACAAGGTTGAAGAGTTAATGCAAGACCGCAAAGAAGAGCTGCAAACCATTAGCTAATCCAACAACTTACATTGTGAATGACCAAGAAGGCTTCGCCGCATCGATCATGCGGCGAAGCCTTCTTGTGTATGTGCTATTTGAAGTTTCTGGCATGCAGTCGGTATTCGGACGGCGAGTACCCGAATGTTTTGCGAAACTGCTTGGAGAAATACAGGGCGTCGGTGTAGCCGACGGAGGATGCGACCTGGTCGATCGACAAGTGATACTGGCCATTGAGCAGCTCCTTCGCTCGCTCCATCCGTACCTTGAGCAGAAACTGCATCGGAGACACGCCTGTAACTTGCTTGAACATTTTGGATAAATGCGTGCGATGGTAGCCTAAGCTTCGCGATAAATCCTCGATCGAAATTTGCTGTGCATATTGGTAAGACAACCAGCGAACCGCCTGTTTGATTTGCCTGTCGATGTCCGACACGATGGCAATGGAATTAAAGGCGAGATTGCCTGCATTCAACAGTCCAAGCTCCTTCAGGAAAATGCGCAGCAGCCCATTGGCTTCCAAATCGGCAAGCTCCGGGAACGGAGTTGACTCCAGCGCACCTCGAATCTTGCGATATAACGCTGCGAGCGGACGAACATCGTCCGTATGAACGATGGGGCGTGAGGGGGAGAATCCGAGCGTCAGCAGCAGATGCTCGGAGATATGGCCTTTGAAGGCCACCCACATGTAATGCCACGGTTCTTTCTCGTCGGCTCGATACGTGAACAGCTCATCCGGAAAAATAATAAAGGTATCGCCTTTTGCGCACGAGTATCGGACACCGTCGATCTCGAACGTTCCGCGGCCCGAGAGAACGGTGTGCACGAGGTAATAGTTATGAACGGCAGGTCCGATGAAATGGCCGGCAACCGGCTTGCCTTCCCCGCTGAAGAGCAGCGACAATTCGCCCTGAGCCGGCTGCGTATTGTTATAATCCGTAAATTTATAATGATCGGAAGTGCGGTGCTGATTTGTATTCTTACTGCTTGCAGCTGGCATGTGCAGCGCCCCCAATCCTCATCAATTCAGTAGGATAATTGTAGATCAAAAAACTACAAATGTACATATAAAACATGCTTTATTTCCTACTCAATCCGCTATTCCCTGCACTATAGTAGAGAAGAGAAGAAGACATTAATCCGCTTACATGGCGGATCATTTTCAAGGAGGATACGATGCCGAAAATTACTTTTATCGGAGCAGGAAGCACTGTGTTTGCAAAAAACGTACTTGGTGATGTATTGCACACGCCTGCGCTCCAAGGATTCGAAATCGCTTTGTTTGACATTAACCAAGAACGTCTGTCCGACTCCGAAACGATGCTGAACCATATCAAGAATACGTGCGGAAGCACTTCCACTATTAAAGCGTACACGGATCGCAAAGAAGCGCTTCGCGGTGCCAAATACGTCGTTAACGCCATTCAAGTCGGCGGCTACGACCCATGTACGATTACAGACTTTGAAATTCCGAAGAAATACGGCTTGCGCCAAACGATCGCGGACACTGTAGGTATTGGCGGTATTTTCCGTAACCTGCGTACGATTCCGGTTATGCTTGATTTTGCTAAGGATATGCAAGAAGTTTGTCCGGACGCTTTGTTCCTGAATTATACGAATCCGATGGCTGTTCTGACGAACGTGATGAACACGTACGGCGGCATCAACACGGTCGGCCTCTGCCATAGCGTTCAGGTTTGCGTGGATCACCTCTTCGACAACCTCGGCATGGATGCGACAGGCGTTAAATCCAAAATCGCCGGCATCAACCATATGGCTTGGCTGCTTGAAGTTTCCAAGGACGGCGTAGACCTGTATCCGGAAATCAAGCGCCGCGCTCGCGAGAAGCAAAACGAGAAGCACTGGGACATGGTGCGTTTCGAAATGATGCTCAACTTCGGTTACTACATTACCGAATCGTCCGAGCACAACGCCGAGTATCACCCGTACTTCATCAAGCGCAATTATCCGGAGCTGATCGAGCGCTTCAATATTCCGCTCGACGAGTATCCGCGCCGCTGCATCGAGCAAATCGGCAACTGGAAGAAGCTGAAACAAGAGCTTGTCAGCAATCCGGAGCTGCAGCATAAACGCACGCACGAGTATGCTTCGTACATCTTCGAAGCGATCGAAACGAACGTTCCGTTCAAAATCGGCGGTAACGTCATGAATACGGGCCTAATCACGAACCTTCCGAAAGAAGCTTGCGTTGAGGTTTCCTGCCTGGTTGACCGCAATGGCGTAACGCCGACATTCGTTGGCGATCTGCCGCCGCAATGCGCCGCGCTAAACCGCACAAACATCAACACTCAACTGCTCACAATCGAAGCTGCGATGACAGGCAAACGCGAGCATATCTACCATGCCGCAATGCTTGATCCGCATACAAGCGCAGAGCTTTCGATGGATGATATCAAAGCAATGTGCGATGATTTGATCGTGGCACATGGCGACTGGCTTCCAGCTTACAAATAAGCCAAAAACTATAGACAAAGCCGCTCCGGCTGCTCGAGCTCATTCAGATGCTCTGGCAGTTGGCGCGGCTTTTGCTTTATTTTCGGGGATTCACCGGCATGGCGACGATTGTTGAACCTTGTCTAGTTTTGCGCTAAGATGTAGGTACCTTTTCAGCATCGTATTCATATTCTATTGAAGTCCTGCCAAAACGTTCAAGAAAGCGGTGTGTCTGTGCAACAACCGATCGCAATATTGGATTCTGGTGTAGGCGGTTTAACAGTCGTCAAAGAGGTCATGCGCCAGCTTCCCCGGGAAAAAATCATGTATTTCGGCGATACCGCTCGGACCCCGTACGGCCCGCGGCCCGCTGAAGAGGTGACTCGGTTTACAAGGCAAATCGTTGAGTATTTAATCCAATATCGTCCGAAAATGATTGTGATCGCCTGTAATACGGCAACGGCCGTCGCGCTTGAGGATATCCGCTCCCGTGTCGCTATTCCCGTGGTCGGCGTCATTCATCCCGGCGCTCGCGCTGCAAACGGCCGCACACAAACAGGGATCGTCGGTGTCATCGGCACGGAAGGGACGATTCGCAGCAGCGCCTACGAATATGCGCTTAAGCAGCTGTCGCCGAACATTGAAGTGATCAGCCTGGCTTGTCCGCGGTTTGTTCCGCTTGTCGAACAGGGGAATTTCCGCTCGAAAGAAACGCAAGAAGTGGTGGAATCGTCATTGGCCCCACTGAAGAAACGCGACATCGATACGTTAATTTTGGGGTGTACCCACTATCCGTTCTTATCCGATACGATTGCTTCGGTAATGGGCAGCGATGTGGCACTGATCAGCTCGGCGGATGAAACCGCTCGCGAAATCAGCACGATTCTGCATGATCGCAATCGATTGACGAGAGACGGAGATCTTCCCGTGCATCAATTCTTCTGCAGCGGCGACCATCGCATGTTTAGGAAGATAGCCCAACAATGGTTAGGTGAGCAAATCGAGCTAACGCCCGTCGTGTGGCAGGTGCCCAATATCGTATAGATGTTCCGCCAACAAGCAGAGCCGCCTCGAACAGTCACATGATGACCGAGGCGGCTCTTTCCTATGAATTGGCATGCCGGGCGGAACATTGGCATAGCATGTGACTAGACCAATTCAGAGGTGATCACATGCTGCATCCTTATGTTGTTCAAACCGGTGATACGCTGCTTCGGATTGCGCGCAGTTATGGCATTAATCCGGAAGCTCTGTTAGCCGCTAATCCGCGAGTCCTTGCGAGTGAACGATTGACTCCCGGGCTGCTGCTCGCAGTACCCGCGCAGCCAACCTTTACTTATCGGGTCAACGCCGGTGATACCTTGCTGCGTATTGCGGCTCTTTTTGCTGTCTCCACTCATGCACTCATAGCGGTGAACAGCCATATTGATCTCACCTTCTTACAGCAAGGTCAGCTCATTTGTATTCCGGTCGGGGACTCGGATCGCATCGTGAACGGAAGGGCTGAATATGGCGCAAGAGAACTTGAGACGGATATCGAACAGCTTCGGAACAGCTATCCGTTTCTGCTGCGCAGACGAATCGGGCAGAGCGTCATGGGCAAACCGATTACCGCGATCAGCCTCGGCGAAGGAGCATCCAAAGTGCATATCAATGCAGGTATGCATGCAAACGAATGGATCACGACACCACTCTTAATGACATTCGCAGAGGATATGGCCCGGGCGGCAGCGTCTGGGACCAGAATATGCGGCGCCGACATCAGGTCGCTGCTGCGCCTTGTGACATTATGGCTTGTGCCGCTTGTTAATCCCGACGGAGCGGAGCTGGTCCAGGAAGGCATGAGTGAGGAGCATCCGTATTATCATGAGCTGCTGGACTGGAACCGCGGTTCAACCCGGTTCTCGAAGTGGAAGGCGAACATTCGAGGCGTCGATTTGAATGATCAATTTCCGGCCTTCTGGGAAGTCGAAGCGGAGCGGCGTGACGCGGCAGGGCCGGGTCCGCGGGATTATCCCGGGCCGCAGCCGTTATCGGAGCCGGAGGCACAGGCGCTTGCCGCCTTTACCGAGGAGGAGCAATTCGATCTCGTCGTTGCGCTGCATACGCAGGGGCAGGAGATCTATTGGAATTATCGCGGCTATGAACCGCCTGCTGCGGAGCTGATTGCAGCGAAGCTGGCCAAAGCGAGCGGCTATAAATCGGTGAAGCTGACAGGCAGCGATGCCGGCTACAAGGATTGGTTTATTCAGGACTACCGGAAGCCGGGTTTTACCGTTGAGGTCGGTTACGGGGTGAATCCGTTGCCGCTGTCATCGTTTCACGATCTGTACGACGAGCTTAAACCGCTGCTCATTACTGCCATGGAGGCGGCCGTTCCGGATATGCTATAATAGACGGAAGAAGGAGGCGGTTCCCTTGAGGAAATTGCTTTCGCTCCGCCACTGGCGGACGGTGTTTGTCCGAATCTACCGCTTGCTGATCGCAAGGGAAGTTCGGCTGACGGACAAGCTGCTCTATATTATTCCTGTGCTGCTGTACTGGGTTATGCCTGATGTGCTGCCGTTTCTGCCTATCGATGATATCGCGGTAACGATGATTGCCGCCGAATGGTATACACGCTACATGGAACGCAAGTACAGCGATCGATTGAGATAGCGGTTGAACAATGCTCCCCGTTTCTTTACAATAGGAGAGATGAAGAAAGCAGGAACGCCGGATAAGCGCAATACGGCTGCATCCATAAATAAGGAGATGACTCGAAGATGAAATGCAAAATTACGCGCAACGCCGCGAAAGTGCTTCGTGAAGAAGTGGACAACCCTGAGAACGAAGGTAAATTTCTGCGTATTTTCATTACGCATTCGCACGGCGATCATGCCCACTACGGCATGAAGATGGACGATGCTACAGACAATGACGAAATCATTGAGACGGATAAAGACATCAAGGTCGTGCTGGAGAAAGGTGTAGAGCTGCTGGACGGTGTCAGAATCGACTACTTCTACGTACCTCAGGAAGGCTTCATGATTTCCAACCCGACTAAAGGCAACCACGGCGACCATTAATTCGTAAACGGTTAGGGAGAGAAACATGGCTAACGATATTCTCATTTGCGATAAATGCAAACATATGCGTACGAAATCCATGCTGCCGAAGCTTGAGCAGATGGCACCCGGCACGGAAATCAAAGTCGCGTGCAAATCGTACTGCGGTCCATGCTCGAGATTCGCTTTCGTCTTCATTAACGGCCGCTATATTACGGCGCCTACTGAGGATGAAGTCATCGAGAAGGCACGCAAATATGTGAAGAAATAAAGTGAAGAACCCCCGTAGGCTTCCGAAGTGAAGCTTGCGGGGGTTCTTCTTGTTTTAATGCGACGGCGGAACGTTATGGCTTGTGAATCGACTTGACCAGGTTATGCTCGATGACAATATCTGACGCTTCAAGCTCAAGCCTCGCGGCAGCGGCACCTGCGGTACACACACTCGGATCCGTTACGGCCAGTCCCGTAGTGAAGGCGTAACACTTACTATGCTGTGGCAGTCCGTCCTCAGCGGGCAGATAGAGGACAGCTCCATCCGTAAATGCGCCGTTACGGAACACGATCCGCTTCTGATGCTGCTGCGTATCGGGCTGCGCAGTAATGAGCGGCGTTCCGATCATCGTTTTATCGGCACCGGAGATTCCGAGCAGATGGAGAACGGTTGGTGTAATGTCCAGCTGCCCGCCGACCTGCTCATAGCTGCCGGCCCTCTCATCATGGGGCAAATGCACGACGAACGGAATCCCTTTCAGAAGCCGGAATCGTTCGGTCTCGTTTAACGGATGACCCAGGAACGTTTCGAAGGGTTCCCATTCCCGGATGGAATTATCGTGGTCGCCGTAGAACATGAATATCGATTGATCCCACAATCCCGCTGCCTTGAGCTCATCGATCAAGCTTCCGATCGCAGCATCCACATAGTGAACAGCCTCAAGATAGTCGCCGAAGATGGTGTTCTTAAAGCTTCCTGCATCCAGTGTTTGCGCTGATTTCGGCAGTTGGTAGGGATGGTGGCTTGAAAGTGAAATGAGGAACGAATAGAATGGCTGCTTCTCGTCCTTCATCCGATCCACGGTCTGTTTAAAGAAGGATTTATCGCCTAGCGACCAGCCGATGGGCTCATCGATTCGATAGGCATTTTTGCTGAAGAAGGTATCGTATCCTAATCGGTCATACATCATGTTGCGATTCCAGAAGCCCCCGTCATAGGCATGAAAGACGTTGGCGGTATAACCGTGGTCTTTCAACGTCTGCGGCATACTGTCGTAGTCATGCTGGGCATAACGGATGAAGACTGAGCCCGTGGGCAGCGGCTGAAGCGACACATTTGCCGCCAGATCAGCATCTGATGTGCGCCCCTGAGCGGTTTGATGATAGAAATTGCTGAAATAAACCGATGACCCAAGCAGCTTATTGATGTTCGGCGTTACCTCGGCGCCGTTAATGCGCTGGTGGATGACGAAGCTTTGAAAGGCTTCCAGCTGAAGCAGAATCACATTCTTGCCTTTATATTTGCCAAACAGAGCATCCGTTTCGAGTGCCTTGCGCTGAGCGGCGCGAGTCTCAAACCACTGTTTCGCTTCCGCCGCCTGCTCGGCAGTAACGCTGCTATCCTGCAACCAATGCTCGTTCGCATAGCGATACAGATCATAGCCATGGAAGCCGAGGACGCCGGTCACATTGTACAGCGACAGGTTCCACCAGTTGCCCGTGAAGAGCTCCGCTGCCCAGGTTTGTTTGGCTTTATGAACTGGCACGTAGACGAGCATAAATCCGATTACTAATACGACCAGTCCTGCAGCCAAACGGCGAATGGCGATTCGGAGCCGATTCGGTTTAAGGTAAGAGAGCTGCACTTGGTTTCTTGTGTTTCTGCGTATCCGGAAGAAGGTGAACACGGCAATAGGGAGCAGCGGCACCCAATCCGCGAAAAACCACAGGTCTACACGGCTGAGCAAGGAATCGATGCTTTCCCCGAGTGCACCTACTTGTCCGGCTTGCATCAGTACAGGAATCGAGATGAGATCCTGAAAGTAACGGAAGTAGATGAGATCGGAGTAGATGATTGCGGTCAGGATGACGTTTAACAAAATCAGCGTAATTCTGCGGCCATTTGGCGGCAGCCATAAGGTCCAGAAGGACGCGAGCGCCAGTGTTCCGGCCGCGGTCATTACATCCTCGCGGTTCATCGCCATGTTAGGCACATGGACCAGTCGGTCGAACAAAACAAGCTTAACGAGCATGAGTCCGATGAAAAACAGCGGCTCCAGCGCGATAAGGAGGGGAATAGCATAAAACGACGTCCGTTGCCGGCGCCGTTTTATGCTTCGAGATGGTATAGTCATCGATTGCGTAGTTCCTTTCCCAACAGCTAGGATTTGGAAGGACTGTCCGTTTTGTTGCGCGGAGGCAGCGGTCCAAAATACTGGTAGTACGTACATTCAATGCGGCCGTTGAATAGTTTCCGTTTCTTGTCCGCTTTGCGGCCGATCGTATCCTCGAACGTGCGCGACTGCGTCAAAGCGAACATCGACCATGTCGGGATATAGAGCGAGCTCAGTCCTAGCTGTCTGATCGCTTTCTCTGCTTCGTCTTCGTCGCCAAGCCGTGCTCCATAGGGAGGGTTGGTGACGATGCAGCCATAGTCGCCTTCCGGTTTCAAACGGGAAACCGCCATCTGCTGCAGCTTGATTTCCTTCGCGAAGCCGGCTTTCTTCACGGCAGCTTCTGCGATCTCAAGCGCGCGCGGGTCGATATCCGAACCTGTAATGTGAAGCGGGACGTTGTCCTTCACCGAGTCGAAAGCTTCCTCGCGAGCGTGCTCCCACAGCTCTTCCGGGATGATGGACCAGCCCTCGCTGTTAAACGTGCGGCGAAGTCCGGGTGCAATGTTCCAGCCGATCATGGCGGCTTCAATCGGGATGGTGCCTGAACCGCAGAACGGATCATACAAGGGCCGTTCGGGGCGCCATCTGCTGAGCAGCACCATTGCCGCCGCCATCGTTTCTTTGAGCGGCGCTTCCGTTACAAGCTTGCGGTATCCGCGCTTATGCAGGCCGGGGCCGGTAGTGTCCAGCGTCAGCATCGCGATGTCATTCAGCAGCCAGACTTCGATGACGTAACGCTGTCCGTTGTCCTCGTGGAACCACTCGGTGCCGTAGACCGATTTCATTTTTTCCACAATAGCTTTCTTCACGATGCTTTGGCAGGCAGGCACGCTGGTCAGCTGCGACTTATGCGAGCGCCCTTCCACCGGAAATTCGGCATCCTCGGGAATCCAGTCCGGCCAATTGACCGCTTTGGTGCCTTCGAACAATTCTTCAAACGTTCTGGCGGGAAATTCCGCCATTTTGATCAATACGCGGTCAGAGGTACGGAGCCATAGATTGGCGCGGCAAATATCAGCCAGCCCGCCTGTAAAAATAACGCGTCCGTTCTCCACTTTCTGATCGGTATAACCAAGTTCCAACAATTCGCGTGCGACGACCGCCTCCAGCCCCATGGGAGCTGTTGCAATCAGCTGCAGTTTGTCCATTCGTGTATCACTCCGCCTTCACGACTCCGGTTGTTTCCGGTCCATAAAAATCATACAATCAAGTATAGGTCATCCAAGGGATTAATTACAAACATTACATTCCTTATTATGGAGAGGAGCAGGAACGATGTCGACGGAACAGTATGTGGAACGACTGCTTGGGGAAGATGCGGATTTGGCTCGGGTGCATCAGACGATTCAACAATTAGGGATGCCGGAGATCTCGATTGCGGCCGGTTACGGCCGTCTGCTAACGATGCTTGTTCGCATGTCCGGCGCAAAAAATGTGCTGGAAATCGGAGCGCTTGGCGGTTACAGCGGGATTTGCCTTGCCAGAGGCTTATCCGATGGCGGGCGCCTGACTTCGCTAGAGCTGCTTCAGAACTATGCGGATGTGGCGCGCGGGAGCTTGGAAGCAGCAGGTCTGGGGGATCGCGTCGAATACCGTGTCGGGGATGCCAAAGGGAGTTTGGCTGTACTCGCGGAAGAAGGCCGCAAATTCGACTTCTTCTTCATCGATGCGGACAAAGAGAGCTACCCGCTCTATCTGGAGTGGGCGATCAAGCTCGCCAACCCGGGCGCGGTGATCACGGGAGACAATGCGCTGCTGCACGGCAGAACGATCGACCCGGAGAAGAACGGACCTTCGGTTCTCGCTATGCGCGAGTTCAATGAATCGATGGTGAGTGACGAGCGGCTCATCGGTACGCTGCTGCCGGCTTATGACGGCCTCGCTGTTGCGGTTGTGAAGTAAGTTTCTGGAGTGAAAAAAGTGGCTGAGCATATTCGATGCTCGGCCACTTTTTTGTTTGATTTGGAAGCGAGGTGCTTCGTTCGGCTAGTGGTTAGTGCACGGGGCATGCAGTATGCAAAATGCGCTAACGAATCGTACAGGGCTTATTTGTCCATAAATGGCTTGGATAAAATGCTAACGAATCGTAGCGGTTTTATTTGGTGGTTTTTGCGGTGTTAGGAGTCAACTGGCACCAAATAAGGCTTCAAGGATTCGTTAGAATCTCGAAGCTCCGAAATCGTGAAGATTAAGGCTTCTACGATTCGTTAGCGCCTCGCGGCTGGAGAGATGACGGTGCGAGAAACGCGATTCGTAATTCAGAGTGAGAGCAGCGGAGGATGCCAGCGCAGGGAAGTGGACGTGGAGTGTGAGATGTGGGAATGTGTGATGCGAGAAGTGGAGGCGGAGTGTGAGATGTGGGATGTGATGTAGACGCGGAGTGAGATGCGGGAATGTGTGATGTGAGAAGTGTTTCGCCAACAGCAAAAAGCCGGCACAGGGCTCCCCCGTGCCAGCTATCTATTCTTGTTCTGCGCCACCGGACGCCGCCCGCTTGGATACGAGCGTCTGTCTGACCCATACGGCATTGATCACAAACAAGGCCGAGGAGATGAGAAACACGCCGCGAATCCCTGTCCAGCCTGAGATGAAGCCGCCCACGATCGGTCCGATCATGTTGCCGAGCGACAGCATGCTGCTGTTGATGCTGAACGCGCGGCTTTCCATGCCGTCCGGCGTGAATCGGCGAACGAGCGAATTGACCGACGGGATCAGGCCGCCCAAGAAGCAGCCTTGCAGCAATCGGAAGAGCAGCAGCTGCCACACGGAATCCGCAAAGGCTTGCGGGATGAACATCATCGCAGCTCCAATAAGCGAGATACCGAGGATGCGCTCTTGGCCGATTCGGTCACTCAGCCTCCCGAGCAGCGGCGCGGCGACCATATTGGAGAGCCCCGCCGCGGAGCCGACGAATCCGGCCCAGAACGCCAGATTGACGACCGTACCGTGCAAATCCTGCACATAGAGCGGCATGAGCGGCATTGGGCCGATTATCGCAAACTGCAGCAGGAACGTCACGGCGAAGAGGGACATCAGCTGCGGCACTCGTGAGAGTTGGCGAAAGCCGTCAATGACCGACAGGTTCGGACGAGCCGCCGCCTCTTGCCGATTGAAACTCTCCCGAACGATGAAATAGGCCAGTAAGGAAGCTAAGAACAGCAAGCTGCCGGTTAAATAGAAAATCGGTCGATACCCGACAGCATCCGCGAGCAATCCACCCATGAACGGCCCGAGGATGCTGCCCGCGATTCCGCCGGACTGCAGCGTCCCCATAGCGAAGCCCATCCGCTCCTTCGGCGTCGACACCGAGATGAGGGAGACAGCAGCCGGATTGAAGCCGGAAATGGTGCCATTGACCATCCGCAGCAGCAGCAAATGCCAGGGAGACGTAGCGAAACCCATTAGGATCATGACGATGGCCATACCGAAGCCGGAGCGAAGCAGCATCATTTTGCGTCCATAGCGGTCTGATAGTTTTCCCCACAACGGTTGAAAGAGGAAAGCCGTCACAAAGTTGCCTGCAAAAATGACGCCAGCCCAAGTCGCAATTTCATGCTTATTGGTTAATCCGATGCGTTCCGACTGCAAATAGAGCGACAAAAAAGGGATAATCATCGTCATTCCGCCCATGACGAGAAATTGACCGAACCAGAGGACGGCCAGATTTTTCTTCCACTGTTCCATTGCGTTTCTCCAATCATAAGTCTCAGATTTGTTGCGCTGTAAACATCATAACGACAGTATAACATAGCCGAAACCTAACATTGTCATATGTTTGTCAATGATAGCAGGGGGCGGGCGGTTGTTACACTTCGGCAAAAAGGGCATAATGGAAACGTAGGGAAAACGATAGAAATGGGGAACTTCAATGAGCTACAACGACCGATTCATCCGCGCGTGCCGAGGAGAACAAGTCGATCGCTTACCCGTCTGGTATATGCGACAAGCGGGACGTTACGATCCCGATTACCGTAAAATAAAAGAAAATTACTCGCTGCTCGAAATTTGCAAGAGACCGGAATTGGCTGCCGAGGTAACGCTCATGCCAATTAAGAAGCTCGGTGTGGATGCAGCTATTTTGTATTCCGATATTATGAACCCGGTCGCGTCAATCGGTATCGATTTTGACATTGTGGCTAATGTTGGCCCTGTCATTGCGAACCCGATCCGTTCGGCAGCGGACGTGGATAAGCTGAAGCCGATCGATGTGGAAGGCGATTTGTCGCATGTCCTGGAGACGATTCGCATCTTGGATCGCGAGCTTGACGTGCCGCTGATCACGTTTGCAGGCGCACCTTTTACGATTGCCAGCTACTTGATCGAGGGACGTCCATCGAAGTCATATATCCGAACAAAGTCTCTCATGTACTCGGAACCGGCTGTTTGGTTCAAGCTGATGGACAAGCTTGGGGATATGGTCATTGCTTATCTTCGCGCGCATATCGGCGCCGGCGGCAAGGCGTTCCAGCTGTTCGACAGCTGGGTAGGCGCGCTTGCTCCGCATGATTTCAAGACGTTCGTGCTGCCGACGATTGAACGGATTTTCAGCGAGCTGTCGGATTTGCCGCAGCCGAAAATTTACTTCCCGGGCGTTGCGTCGGGCGAACTGCTTCCAACCCTGACGAATGTCAAAGCCGATGTGATCGGATTGGACTGGCGCGTGCCGATTAATGAAGGTCGACGCAGACTTGGCGGATCCTTCGCTGTACAGGGTAATCTTGATCCGTATGTCCTCACTGCACCGATGGAAGTCATCAAGGAACATGCCAAAGCAATCATTGATGAAGGCATCAAGCAGCCGGGCTTCGTGTTTAACCTGGGACATGGTTTGTTCCCGGAAGCATCGCTCGACAAGCTGCGCGAGTTGACCGAATTTGTGCATGATTACTCCGCTGAAGCGATCAAAGCGTTAAGCGGCAAGCAGGAGGAGCTTCGCCATGGCTAACGGTAAAATCGGCGTGCTCGTGATGTCGTACGGAACGCCGGAGAGCATGGACGGAATCGAAGAATATTACACCCATATCCGCAGAGGCCATGCGCCGACACCGGAACAGCTGGCTGAGCTGAGCAGTCGTTACGAAGCGATCGTCGGCGGCGTGTTCCCGCTGCGTGAGAATACAAATCGTCAAGTTGCAGGCCTGCAGGCTGCACTTGACGCTGCAGCACCCGGTCGCTACAGCTGCTATCAAGGCTTGAAGCATGCGAGGCCTTATATCGAAGATGGCGTTACCGCTATGGCCGCAGATGGCATTAAACACGCGGTTGGTATTGTACTGGCGCCGCACTACTCCACAATGAGCGTCGGCAGCTATATGAAGCGCGCGCAAGAGAAGGCGGAAGAGCTCGGCATTCAATTCGCGACGGTAGAAAGCTATCATACCCATCCGAAGCTGATCGAAGCGCTTGTGACACGCGTCAAAACCGCTTATAAAAAGCTGCAAGACGTTCAGCCTGTGAAGGTGCTGTTCAGCGCGCACAGCCTGCCGGTCAAAATCCGTGAGATGGAGGATCCTTACGAACAGCAATTGCTGGAGACCTCCAAACTTGTCGCGGATGGTGCCGGCGTGACGGATTGGCAGTTTACATGGCAAAGCGCGGGCCGTACCCGTGAGCCATGGCTTGGACCGGATATCCTCGAAACGATGAAGGAAACTGCTGCTGCAGGCTATAAAGGCGTGCTGGCTGCCCCGATCGGTTTCGTATCCGAGCACTTGGAAGTGCTCTACGATGTTGATATCGAAGCGCAAGCCGAAGCCCGTGAACTCGGGATTAAGCTGCAGCGTATTGAGATGCTGGGCACAGATCCGCTCTATATGGACACCTTGGCCGATTCCGTTCAGGACGCGGCAAGAGCGGTTTTCGCTTAGCGGATAGCGTTATTACAGAGGAGATGACTCGCATGCGGGGGAACGGTAAGCTTGATCGCTTCGTCGTTATCGGAGGCGGTATCAGCGGACTCAGCTCCGCTTTTTATTTGCTCAAGGAAGCGAAGCAGCGCGGCCGGAAAGCGGTCATTACGCTCGTGGATCCATCGGAGAGAATCGGCGGCAAAATCAATACGCTTCGGCGCGACGGCTTCATTATCGAGCGCGGCCCGGATTCCTTCCTGGCTCGCAAGACGCCGATTATTGATTTGGCCTACGATCTTGGCATCGAGCATGAATTGACCGGCACCAACCCGGCTGCCAAGAAAACATATATCCTGCATCATGGCAAGCTGCATGCGATGCCTCCGGGTCTCGTACTTGGAATACCAACGGAAATTGCACCTTTTGCCAAGACGAGCCTGCTGACATGGAAAGGCAAGCTTCGTGCCGCGATGGATTTCGTATTGCCCGCGAGTAAAGAAACAGGCGACGAATCGATCGGGGACTTTCTGTCTCGTCGATTGGGCAGCGAAGTCATGGAGCGGGTTGCGGAGCCGCTGCTAGCGGGTATTTATGCAGGCGAGCTGCGGAATTTAAGCCTCGCCGCGACATTCCCGCAGTTTCGAGATGCGGAGCGCAAGCATGGCAGCTTGATTCGAGGGATGCGCGCCAATAAGCGGAAGGCGGCATTGGCGCCGCCAAGTGTGAGCAGAGTGCCTGCAGCCGTCAAGAACAGCATGTTCCTGACGTTTAAGGGCGGACTTGCTACGATGCTGGAAGCGCTGGATGCAGCGCTGTCCAATGTGGAGCGGCGTATGGGGCGGAAGGCAGTCGCTTTCCGCCAGAACGATCCCGACGAGCATGGTGAAGATTCTGCGCCTTACGAAGTGCTGCTGAGCGACGGCGAGATTCTGGAGGCGGATGGCATTGTCATTACAGCGCCTGCTTATGATGCAGCGGATTTACTGGAGCCGCACATGAACGTTGATGCGCTTCGCGACATTCGATACGTATCGGTAGCGAACGTCGTCATGGCCTTCGATAAAGCATCGCTTGGCGTAGATTTCGATGGTTCGGGGTTTGTTGTACCGCGCTCGGAGGGGACTACGATTACGGCTTGCACTTGGACATCGGCCAAATGGCTGCATGCCAGCCCAAGCAATAAAGTGCTGCTGCGCTGCTATGTCGGCCGCGCCGGCGACGAAGCCGTCGTCGATCTGCCGGATGATGTATTGAAAGAAGCCGTTCGGAGCGACATTCGGCTGGTGATGGGAATAACGGCTGAGCCGCTGTTCACCGAAATTACGCGTCTTCATCATTCCATGCCGCAATATCCGGTCGGTCATCTTCAGAAGACCGCACAGCTTCGTACGAAGCTGCGTGCAGAGATGCCCGGCGTATGGTTAACAGGCGCCGCATTCGATGGTGTCGGGCTGCCGGATTGCATCCGCCAAGGGAAAGAAGCCGCTTCAGGCGTCTACAAGTCGCTGTTGGGCGAATATAAATAGAAGGTCGCCATCGCGATTAAGATATTGGCGGGGATCTTACACAAAGTTATATCTAACGAAAGAGTGTCGACATCGTCGACGCTCTTTTTTTTGTGCGCTTTGATTGCTGGATTCGGATTAATTTGGGAAATCAGGCAATCATAAACACAAATATCGTTAAGGTGTGAAACGAACCATGCGCCAAAGGAAGCTCTCGGTCTTACAAGTAGTTCTACTCCTTCTTACCACTACGGTGATAACGAATCAAAATATTATCGTCCCGCTGCTCTTGGACTCTACCGGAAGAGATGCGTGGTTTAGCGTCCTGTTGGCTTTTGTCCCCGGCATGCTTTTGTTAGGTGTAATCAAGCATATTATGACAACGACCGCTCAAGAAGCCATTATCCCTTGGGTAAAACGCAAGTTTGGCGCTTTCGCGAGTGTGTTTCTCGGACTCATTCTTTTCCTCTATTTATTCTCGAGTTCTCTCATTGCATTAAAGGATACGACCAATTGGGTTGATGTGACGTTTTTGCCGGAGACGCCCGGTTTCGTGATCGCCGCGGCTTTGACCGCCATCTGTTTCTTTGCCGCTTATGCAGGACTATGGTCCATCACGGTTTGTGCGGGGATTTTGCTTCCGTTTGTTTTTGTGTTCGAAGGTTTTATGGTAACTGCGAATATCAAATTTAAAAATTTTCACTATATTACGCCGATGTTGGCAAATGGCATCGCTCCCCTGTCACATGGTCTTATTTATTCAACCAATGGGGTGCTTGAGATCCTGCTCCTTCTCTTGATCCAGCAGCACTTGAAGGAGAAGGTGCGCTATAGTTCACTAATCATTCTGCTGATTATTACCGTTGGTATGATCCTCGGGCCGCTGCTGGAATCCATCGTTGACTTCGGACCCGCCGAAGCGGCCAGACAGCGTTTTCCGACCTTCGAGCAGTGGGGACTTGTCACCCTGGGCAAAAATGTCTCTCATTTAGATTTCATATCAATTTTCGAATGGTTAAGCGGTTCTTTTATCCGAATCTCCTTGTGTATGTATTTGATGGTTGAGCTTCTTCAACTGAAGAAGGCTGCCATTCGCAAGCTGATGCTTTTTGCGATTACGATCATTATGTTTATCGTTCCGTTCCTGCCGATAAGCGATGCATGGTTCGTATGGTTTTTGCGTGAGTTTTACTATTCGTTTTTATTGCTCCTTATCGTGGCCCTGGTTTCGTTGTTGTTCCTGTTCTCCATCATCGTACGCTTGAAAGAAAGGGTGAATCCGAGGTAATGACGGTTGTTCTGGACCATCAATCTATCGAAAAAGCGTTACGTGCATTGTTCAATCGTAGCTCGGATGTCATCATCCAGCGTGTTCGTTTATTGAGCGAAGATGAGAGCTGGGAAGTGCTGTTGATTCACTGCGAGGGGTTATCGGACGGCAAACTGATCGATCAAATCGTAATGCCGCAGCTGGAGAAGCTGTCTGTGGGTCAAGTGGTAGACGGTAGGATCGGAAACTTATCCTTCCAACCGCTGGAAAACAAGGAACAAGCCATTGTTGATGCCGTATTCTCGGGAAAGCTCCTGCTATTGTTCGATAACAACAGCTCCTTATTTATGCTGGATATTGCCAATCCCCCTCAGCGCCAGCCGGAGGAATCCAACACGGAGGTATCGGTTAAAGGTCCAAGGGATGGTTTTACGGAACAGATTTCTACGAATATCGCGCTTATCCGTAAACGGCTTCGTACGGAATCGTTGTGCTGCGAGAGCTATGTGATTGGCCGAAGATCTCGGACCAAAGTGGCTCTTCTTTATGAAGACGATATTATTAATCCGGATATTATTGAGATGGCACGCCAGCGAATTCAAAAGATTGATGTTGACGCTTTGGTCAGCAGTGAGGAGCTCGCCGAATCCATTTCGGATTCGCCATTTGGGCTGTTCCCCTTAATCGATTACATCGGACGTCCGGATTTTGCGGTTGAAGCCCTGCTGCGGGGGCGATTTATCGTAATTGTGGATGGAACGCCGATGGTATTAATCGCGCCTACTACGTTGTCCTCCTTGCTGAAGACGCCTGAAGATATCCATGCCTCCTATCTATATGTAGCCTTCGAATCTCTGCTGAGGTATATAGGACTGTTTTTGGGAATATTGGTTCCCGGCTTCTACATTGCACTGACTACGTTTCATATGGATCAAATCCCCATAACAACCTTAGCAAGCGTAATAAACGTTCGAAGAGGACTGCCAATTCCGGCGCCATTGGAAGCTTTCCTTATGCAAATCACGTTTGAATTGTTTCGCGAAGCGGGAATCAGACTTCCTAAAGGGGTTGGACAAACAGTTACCGTCGTGGGCGGACTGTTTATCGGACAAGCTGCAATCGAAGCAGGTTTGACCTCTCCGGCAATGCTGGTCGTTACCGCGATGTCGATGGTCGCTACCTATACGTTAGTCAATCAATCACTTGGCGGGTTGGTTACGGCGCTGCGATTGTTTGTTTTAGGTTGTGCCGCTTTTTTGGGTATGTACGGTTTTTTTCTGGGGCTATTCGCGATTCTCTTGTACGTATCTACACTCGAATCCTTTGGCGTCCCGTATTTGGCTCCTATGTCGCCTCCGGTATTTAAAGATTTGCTTATGGCTCTCACGACCAAACCGAGAACGCTTAACCGCACGAGACCTCTCATTTACAGAACAGGAGACAGCGATAGAAAGGAGAAAGGAACATGAACAGATTAGTCGGAGTTCTATGTATGACCCTATGTGCCTGTATACTGCTTACAGGATGTTGGGATGTGAAGACGATCTCCGACTATAATTTCGTAACTGCACTTGGCATTGATTATTCGGAAGGCAAATATAAGATTTATACGGAATTAATGGATTTCGGCTCGATCAGTAATCAAGATGAAGGCGGAGACGGCGGGGGAGACCGAGCGACGGTCTGGGTAGGCAAGAGCGAAGGAGAGACGCTGTTTGCGGCTATAAATGAATTATATAAAACGGGGCAGCAAAGCTTGTATTGGGATCATTTGATGGCGATCGTTTTAAGCGATCGGGTGCTGCAGAAAGACATCAACCGATTTATTGATTCGATCCCCCGATTTCCGCAGATTCGGTATAATTCATGGATCTTCGGGACGCATGAGTCCATTGATGAGTTATTTAAACACTCCACTTTTTTTAATTTCTCCCCCATTTCCAATCTGTTACACAATCCATTAGTGCTTTATAAGCAATTGTCGGTCATCGCACCGATTCGGCTCAATAAAGTGTTGGCCAATGAAGGGGAGCCGGGAGAAACGGATTTAATTCCTACATTAAGCATGGATAAGAAAGACTGGGAGGATAACGATAAACCGCAGCCTGTTATATTCATGAACGGTGCATTTGCATTGAATAACGGCAAAGCGCAGCATAGCTTCACCGAAAAGCAATTAAATGGCGTGAAGTGGATCCAACCGCAGATGAAACGAGCCGTTATCCCCGTTGTACGGAATCATAAAACAATCGGAATGGTTACCCTATTCAATCCGAAGAAGAAAATCCATATAGCGGTTGAAGGCGGAAAGCCGGTATTTTCGCTGGATTTGAAGTTTACGGGTATCATTGAGGAAATGTTAGACGATTCGCCGGTCGACATCATTAGGGAGAAGGCCGAAATGGGAATTCGCAATGAAGTTCTAAACACCTTTAAGAGCGGGATCGCAAAACACGTGGATCTGTATGGTTTGGAGCAGACCCTATATCGGAATAAGAATAAAGAGTGGAAAAGGCTGAGAGCATCGGGCATCAGCGGTGAACGGATGTTGACGGAGGATTCCTTGAAGAAGGTGAACGTTCAGGTGAATATCCTCCATTCCGGAATGAATGACATGGCTCCACATTAGCTTGTTGGGGTTAAAAGAAGAAGCTTACCGCTTCGCCGGGTATGATCGGTGCGCGGTAAGCTTCTTTGATTTGGGGTTTCGATTAGTCGATCGGAGGCCCAACTCTCCCTTCACGCTCCGCCTGCTTTCGGTGAGCGACCCGGCTGCTTGCGGCAGCGGCGATGGCGCCGACGATATCATCGAGGAACGTGTGGCACTGCGCATCTTCTTTATCGTTCAGATGCTTCAGTATGCCTGGTTTTAATTTGTCGACATAGCCGAAATTCGTAAAGCCGATACTGCCGTAAACGTTCACGATGGACAGCGCGAGAATTTCATCGCACCCGTAGAGCCCTTCGTCATTTTCTATCATTTCTTGAAGCGGCGACAGCAGCTTGCCTTCCTCGGCAAGCAGATCCAGCTGGATGCCGGTCAAGATGGCGTTCTGCACCTCGCGCTTGGTGAGCACGGCTTCCACATACATTTCGCATTCCTGCATCGTGAGTTCCGGATAATAATCCTTCTGCAGAAATAGAACCAGCTCTGCGATCTGCGGGACCTCGACACCGCGTTTAGTGAGCCATTCCCGCGTCGCTTCTGCGATTTTCGTACTATTTAAGCGGTATTCACTGGACTTCGTCATCGCTACACCCCTTGTATCAAAATGGTGGACAAAACTGGTCTAATTGATTTGGAGGGCTCGTATATATAGTACTACAAAAGCAGAACTTGTACCAAAGCAAACGAACTATTCAAATGGGGAGGAAAATGAACAATGACTTACAATCGACTGTTGCGCCGGGCTGCGCTCGCCGGAGTGCTTGCTTTGCCCATTTTGACGACCGGCTGCGGATTATTCTCACAGCCTGCCAGTGAATCGATCGATCCACCGCAAAACAGTACGCAAAACGTAGACGCCGACCTTAATGCAGGACAAACTGTAACCGAGGGCGATCAATCGCAGATGACGCTGTATCTGAAGGACCGCAACGGCTTGCTGGCACCGGTCACGGTAATGGCAACGCTCGGTCCGGATGAGAAGCTGGGACAGAAGGCGCTTGAGATGATGGTGGAAGGCGGCGCTTACGAAAGCGAAATTCCGGATGGCTTCGAAGCGGTGCTGCCAAAAGGGACGACGGTGAAGGGGCTGAACATCGTTCCGGATCAGAAGCTTGCCGTTGTTGACTTCACGAAATCATTCGCCGACTACAATGTATCGGACGAGCGTAAAATCGTTGAAGCCATTACTTGGACGCTGACAAGCCTTGAAGGCGTGCAAAACGTCGAAATCGATCTTGAAGGACAGAAGCTGAGCGAAATGCCGCAGGATGGATTGCCAATCGACGATCAGCTGACTCGTGCGGTCGGCATTAACCTTGAGGCTGCTGATAACGTGGATTACAGCCAGTCCACGCCGGTTACGATCTACTTCTCCGCTGTTACACCGGATAACGTACAATATTATGTACCTGTAACAAGACTCGTGACGCGCTCGAACAACAAAGCGAAAACAGCGATCGAGCAGCTGATTAGCGGCCCGCTAAATGATCTGCCGCTTAAAGCCGTTATGACGCCGGATGTACTGGTCAAGAATGTCACGAAGAAGAATGACGTTGTGACCGTCGAGCTGCAAGATGACAGCTACCAGCAAGGTCAGCAGGAGCCGGCCGAAATGCTGCAGGCAGTCGTGCTCGCTCTGACCGAGAACACGGGAATGAGCAAGGTTCAAATCAAGCTCAATGGCAAAACAGACTTCGTGGATACGAACAACCAGTCCTACAGCGAGCCGGTCAGCCGACCTGAGCACGTGAACGCCTTTAAATCTTAATCCATCCTCTTGAATAGAAGACCTGCCTTGATGCGCCAATGGCGCATCAAGGCAGGTCTTTTTTTGTTATGAAGCGGGAGCGTGTCCGGGATAGCTTAATACTTTACTTTGGCGGAACGCATGTGTTGCACTGGGAGCCGCACATGCGCAGCAATCGCCGAATTCGTCGGCGCAAAATCCGCAGAAGTATACATTTTTCATAATCAGGGTATTATAATAAAAATACTACCTTGACAGTCATAGTAGTGTGCTGTATTATGTGATTATGAGAGGTGATCAAATGAGCGAGAACAAAATTACATCCGACCTCCTGCGCGGCCATACCGATACGATGATTCTACGGCTCCTCTCCGAAGCGGATCGTTATGGGTACGAAATCGTCAAGCTGATTGCCGAACGTTCAGGCGGCGAATATGAATTAAAGGAAGCAACGATGTACTCCAGCGTCCGGCGGCTTGAGACGGACGGCGATATCGAGTGGTATTGGGGCGATGAATCGCAGGGCGGAAGACGCAAGTATTTTCGAATCACCGAGAAGGGCAAGAACACCTATGTTCATAACAAAAGCAATTGGGAGTATGCGCAGCGCGTACTCGAAAACCTATTATAAGGAGAGATGATCCCATGAATTCGAAATTAACCAACTATTTGAACGGTGTATTTACACCCTATGAAGGCGTAAGAAGCGTTGCTGAGTTAAAGGCTGACCTGCATTCCGATTTACAGGAGCGGTACAACGAACTGAGAGCCGAGGGCAAAGACGAAGAAACAGCTTTGAAGAAAACCATCGAGAGCATCGGCGACATTGAGCAAACCATTCTGGAGGTTGCCAACCTCTCTCGCTCCCTGGAGCGTCAACTGCTGACGAACTTTAGCGCGAGCAACCTGGCTGAAAGCGATTTTGCGGGTGTTACGGCACGTAAAGGACAATTTAATGCGAGCGCATTGCGCGGTTCCGACTTTGCAGGCGCGGATTTGACCGGCAGCACATTTAAGAGCAGCGACGTGCGCGAAGCTAATTTTGACGGCGCCAATCTAACCGACTGCAACTTCTCAACGCTTGACCTGACGAATGCAAGCTTCAATAAATCGATTCTTGTACGCACCAATTTCAGCAAGTCCGGTCTGGACGGAGTGAAATTCATAGGCGTAAGAATGACAGATGTCACGTTAACGATGACCGATCTGAGGAAAACGGTGTTTGAAGGCTGTTTATTTGATGGAGTCGACTTCAAGTACACGGATTTGAGCGGGCAGCGTTTGGACGGACAGACGTTTATCGGCGTTAAGTTTGATAAAGGAGCTTTAACGGAAACTTCGTTCAGAGGCGCTACCTTTAAAAATGTATCGTTTCAACCCGGGTTTGTTCTCACGAATAAGTACTATAAAATGATCAAAACCATTTGCTTTGACGGCGCGACGATGGATAAGTTGACTTATGCCGCGCTCAAAGGAATGGGAGCCGATTTGTCCAAAGTTACAGTTAACTAAGGAGGGGTAAAGGATGCAAAACCATGCCATCCAGGTAAAGGGTCTGCAAAAATCCTATAAGCAGCTTCAAGTTCTGAAAGGCGTTGATTTCGCGGTGGAGAAGGGCAGTATATTCGCGCTGCTCGGCTCCAACGGCGCGGGCAAAACAACGGTAGTCAAGATCCTCACCACGCTGCTTAAACAAGACAGCGGGAGCGCCGCCATAAACGGTTTCGATGTTGGGTCCAAACCGGACCATGTCCGGCAAGCAATAAGCTTAACCGGGCAATTCGCTGCGGTAGACGAAATTTTGACCGGACGGGAAAATTTAATCATGATCGCCAAGCTGCGCTATCTCCCAAATCCGCGCCAGGTAGCGGACGATTTACTCAAAAGCTTCGGCTTGACGGAGGCAGCGGATCGGAAGGTATCCACTTATTCGGGCGGAATGCGCCGCAGACTCGATATTTCCTTGAGTTTGGTCGGGAAACCTCAAATCATTTTTCTTGATGAGCCGACTACGGGACTTGATCCTGAAGCGCGCATCGAGGTGTGGAAGATTGTGAAGGACCTTGCAAACAGCGGAACTACGGTATTCCTCACCACGCAGTATTTGGAAGAGGCGGAACAGCTTGCGGACCGAATCGCCATTTTGCATGAAGGTAGAATTATTGCCAACGGTACGCTGGCTGAGCTTAAGAAGCTGTTCCCGTCCGCGAAGGTAGAGTACGTGGAGAAACAACCTTCTTTGGAAGAGATATTCCTGTCCATTATCGGTAAGAAGGAGGGGGCATAACATGGATACGGTCAAGAAACATTTCTTCAGCGATCTAAGCGTGATGCTCGGGCGTTCCATGCGTCATATTTCTCGCAGTTTGGATACCATCATTTCAGTCACCATCACACCGATTGCACTCATGCTACTATTCGTCTACGTGTTTGGCGGCGCGATTCAATCCGGAGCCGACAGCTATGTCAATTACCTGCTGCCCGGCATTCTGCTCATCGCAATCGCCAGCGGAATTGCCTACACGTCTTACCGTCTGTTTATTGATGTGCAGCGAGGGATATTCGAGCGATTTCACTCTATGCCGATTTCGCGTTCTACTTTACTTTGGGGGCATGTCTTAACATCGCTCGTATCCAACGCCATATCGCTTGTCGTCATCATCCTTGTAGCCTTGATTATGGGCTTTCGTTCCTCAGCCGGCATCCTAGACTGGCTTGCCGTAGCCGGCATACTCGCATTATTCACACTGGCCTTGACTTGGGTCGCGGCAATTGCCGGACTGTCCGCTAAATCGGTAGACGGTGCCAGCGCCTTCTCCTACCCGATCATCTTCCTGCCATTCATCAGTTCCGCATTCGTGCCGACAGAAACGATGCCTAAAGCTGTTCGCGTATTTGCCGAAAACCAACCCGTAACGTCGATCGTTGCAGCCATTCGCGCCTTGTTATCCGGTCAGCCGGTGGGAAATGACATATGGACCGCGCTTGCATGGTGCGTTGGCATTCTGCTCGTCGCTTATTTCTTCGCGATGAGGGTCTACAGAAACCGATTCTAATCCGTTGAATCCCGATCATAAGGACGTAATCAAGCTGCCGGCTCATCGGCAGCTTGTTCCGTTTAGGGTTAGGAATTCCTTTTAAGTGCCCCCGTTTGCCCTGTTTCAGGGGACGGGTGCTTTTCGGGCGTCATTTTGGTAAAATGGGTTAGATTGCGCTTGCGCCAACATATGGCACATGAAATTGCTGCAGAAAGATGGAGGCTACACATAATGAGAATAGATGGACGTCAGGCAAACGAGCTGCGGCCGGTTACAATTACGATGAATCCTAATAAATATGCGGAAGGCTCCGTGCTGATTGAGTTCGGCGATACGAAAGTGCTCTGCACGGCTTCAATCGAAGAGCGCGTTCCGCCTTTCATGAAAGGACAAGGCAAAGGCTGGATCAACGCGGAATATTCGATGCTCCCGCGTGCCACGCAAGTCCGGAATCAACGGGAATCGGCAAGAGGGAAGCTGACGGGCCGCACGATGGAAATTCAGCGCTTGATCGGCCGCGCACTGCGATCGGTTGTGGATTTACAAGCGCTTGGCGAGCGGACGATTACGCTTGATTGCGATGTGCTGCAAGCAGATGGCGGAACACGCACGACATCGATCACAGGGGCGTTCGTCGCTCTGGCGCTGGCCGTACATAAGATAAACAGCAACAATGAGTTTGCCAAATACCCGCTGACAGATTTTCTTGCGTCGGTTAGTGTAGGGGTGATTGGTGAGCGTACGCTGCTTGACCTGAATTACGATGAGGATTCCAAAGCGAAGGTCGATATGAATGTGGTCATGACCGGAGCGGGTAAATTCGTAGAGGTGCAGGGAACAGGCGAGGAGTCGCCTTTCTCGCGTGAAGAGTTTAACGAGCTTCTGGCCAGCGCGGAAGAAGGTATTGCCAGCCTGATTGCGAAACAGCGCGATGCACTCGGTGCAATGGGCAGCCGTATCGGGAATCCGAAAGCATGAAGCGGGGCGATACGGTAGTTGTAGCGACCAAAAACGCCGGCAAGGTGCGTGAGTTTGCGCATGCCTTCGGCAAGCTTGGCATGCAGGTCGTCAGCATGTTCGATTACCCCAATCTGCCGGATGTGCTAGAGGACGGAACGACGTTTGCGGAGAATGCCCGCAAGAAAGCGAAGACAGTTGCCGAGGCGCTGGGACTGCCTGTGCTTGCCGACGATTCCGGTCTTCAAGTCACGCGCCTCGGCGGTGAACCCGGTGTATACTCCGCAAGGTACTCGGGTGAAGGTGCGACAGATGCACGCAATAATGAGAAGCTGCTGCAGGAGCTGGCTCGTCTAACCGCAGAAGACTCCGAGCCGGAGCAGCTCGCTGATGGAACGAAGCTGCTAAGCGAAGCGAGTTTCATTTGCACGTTGGCATTATATGATCCAGCCGCAGAAGCCTTTATCGAAAGTGAAGGCTTGGTTAACGGATATATGATGGACCGTCCCAGAGGCAGTGGCGGCTTTGGGTATGATCCGTTGTTTTATTTGAAATCGCAAGGCAGAAGCATGGCGGAGCTGACGACGGAGGAGAAGCAGGCGATCAGCCACCGCGGCACTGCACTCGTTGAATTGCTGAAGAAGATTGCAGTAAGCGAATAGCGGCAGCACGCCATATCCGTTAAGTTTAAAGAGTTCGCAATTTTGCTTCATGGTCTACGGCTTCGGAGGGTCGATCATCCTTATCAGGCTTGCGTATCTGGCATTTATGAAGACCTAACCGAAAGTGGACCGTTTCTTATGCCTCATTACCGGCAGGGGGACGGTCTTTTTGCGTCGTCGGAAGCGCGGCTATATGCAGTTTCAATAACGAAAAAGCCGCCTCGTAAAGTGTGGTTGCATACACACTTCGGAGACGGCCTCATATTAAGCGGTTCGGTGAATCAGCGTATAACTACCTTGTATTCCCTCAGCCACATATCAACCTGCAGCAGATATGCGAACAGCTGCGGTCCGGACATCAATTGGCCGAACCATGGCAAATTGCTGCTCGCTGCTTCGGATTCTGCGAGCTCGCGAATCTTCTTCACATTGATGAGCTGCAGCAGCGGGGAGGTGCCTTCATGAATGATCTCCAGAACCTGCTTGCGCACTGCATTGAGGTAGTTCGGGTTGTGCGTTTTCGGATAAGGGCTTTTCTTCCGATAGAGCACATCATGAGGCAGTACGCCTTCCAGTGCCATACGGAGGATGCCTTTCTCCCGGTCACCGGCTGTTTTGACCGCCCATGGAATGTTGTATACATACTCCACGAGTCTGTGATCGCAATAGGGTACGCGTACTTCAAGGCCAACCGCCATGCTCATCCGGTCTTTACGGTCGAGCAGTGTCGGCATGAATCGCGTAATGTTCAGATAGGACATTTGACGCATTTTGCGGGCAGCAGCGTCTTCGCCGGCCAGGTGCGGCACCTCGGCAATCGCATCCGAATACCGATCCCCGAGATAATCAAGCGGCCGAATCCATGCGGCAACGTCCTGCGAGAGCAGATCCGCCCTCATGCCTGCTGCAAGCGACCAAGGGAACGTACCTGCATTCAGCGCTTCCTCGCGGTGGAACCACGGGTAACCGCCGAAGATTTCATCCGCGGCTTCACCGGAAATCGCCACGGTGGCTTCCTTCTTGATTTCGCGGCAGAAGAGCAGCAGGGACGAATCCACGTCTGCCATCCCCGGCATATCGCGGGCTTGCATGGCTTCACGCAGCGAAGCGACAAGATCAGGCGTATCAAATACCATCGAATGATGTATCGTGCCCAGATGGGTGGTCATTCGTTCGATCCAAGGCGCATCCGCATTAGGCTGGAACGCATGGGCTTTAAAGTGTTTATCGTTATCTACATAATCGACGGAGAACGTATGGACGACGCCTTGCCCCGTTTCATTGTAGTAATTCACCGCAAGTGAAGTGAGCGCACTGGAGTCCAAGCCGCCTGAGAGCAGCGTACATAGCGGAACATCGGATACGAGCTGACGTTCTACCGTATCTTGCAGCAGATCGCCTACTGTTTTGGCCGTCTCCTGCACGGTTTCGGCGTGAGGCTTGCTTTCTAATTTCCAATAAGTACGGACACTTAAGCCGGAGCGGTTATAGATGGCACAGTGTCCCGGCAGCAGCTCACCGATATCCCGGTAGACGCCGACCCCCGGCGTACGAGCAGGTCCGACGATGAAGATTTCGGCTAACCCTTCAGGGCCAATTTCCGGTTTGACAGCAGGATGCGCAAGCAGCGCCTTCGGCTCTGAGCCGAATACGAAGCGCCCCAGCTGTTTCGCGTAGAAGAACGGTTTAACACCGAGTCTGTCTCTGGCGATGAACAGCTGCTGTTCCTTGGAATCCCATAGGGCAAAGGCAAAGATCCCGTTAAACTTCTCCACGCAGGAAGGACCCCATTCCATATAGGCAACGAGCAATACTTCCGTGTCGCAGGTCGTTGTAAACCGTCTGCCTCGACTTTCGAGCTCTCGCTTTAATTCGGGTGCGTTATACAGCTCCCCGTTATAAACAAGGACATACGTATCGTCATCAGACGTACGAACCATTGGTTGTGCACCGTTCGCAGGATCGATAACGGAGAGTCTCCGGTGGCCTAGCGCACAATGCGGCGAGATCCAGGTTCCCGATGCATCCGGGCCGCGGTTTGCCAGCGTTCCGGTCATTTTCTCGAGAGTGATGGATTGTTTTGTCAGGTCATCGGTCCAGTCGATCCAGCCCGTGAATCCACACATGGTGCTCATTCCTTTCTCTTAGAGCTTCAAACAGCGATACTATGATGGTTATGCGAAAAATATGGATAAAATGTCTGTCCGTGGGGGGATGCTAGAGCAATGAAGGAGGGTCTTTCGATATGGTCAATGATCACGATGAGTCATTTTACGCACGTAAACCCTATTATGTGTCCGTACAGGCAGGCTCAATATTAGTGGATCCAGAAGCGACTGCGTTTGAGTTTGCGATTACCGCAAATGAAGAAGAATTAAACCGTTTGCAAGAGTTGTTTGAGGAATACGCGTCGATGGATGAATTGCAAGCGAGCCAATATGCCACAGCGCCGTTTAGTTCGGCAAGCGATAAGCAGATGAATGCAGGCGTAGATGCGATTCTTCTCGATGTCTATCGGCTATTGTACGAGCTGGGCACAACAGAGACGAAGAATCATATTGCCACGATGGGATTATTTCCAGAGGGGAGTTTGAGATGATCGTGACGGATGCACGCGTCAGACGCGCGGTGAAGCGCGAGGGAGTTCCCAGCTGTGAAATTGAAGTTCATACCAATGATGCGGGCATGCCTGAATTGCTCGCTTACTTTGGCGCTTCACGAGACAATGATTACGATATGATTGCGGTCGTGAAGAATGATGCCAAGACGGAAATCGATTGGTACGACAACAATATGCATAATGCCTTTACTAACGTCACCGATGAATTATTCGATACGCCGACGATGAAGACCGATTGGGGGGAGCGGGAGTCGTTCAAGGAACAGGTGCTGTCGTTCCCGGGGATTCGAGCGGAGATCGGCCGATTAATGGATTGGTCCTAATGCTGTAAAATGCTGCCTTTTTCACATTTCCTCATGGTACAATGTAAGCATAACTGACAAACCATACCACGTAGTCCAAGTGAGGGAGGCGAGGCAGCCTATGGGAACAACCTTGGTACGAAATGCAACGATTGTCACCATGAATAAACAGGACGAAATTGCAGTGGGCGATGTACTGTTCAAGGATGATCGCATTGTCTCTGTTGGCGGCCAGATAACGAGCGGTTATGATGCCGCCGATACGACGGTCGTTGAAGCCAAAGGAAGGCTGCTGCTGCCCGGTTTCGTGCAAACGCATATTCATTTGTGCCAGACGTTATTTCGCGGCCGCGCAGACGATATGGCGCTTATGGATTGGCTGCGGACTCGGGTTTGGCCGCTGGAAGCGGCGCATGATGAGGAATCGGTTTATTACTCCGCGATGCTTGGCATCGGCGAATTATTGCGCAGCGGAACAACGACAATTCTGGATATGGAGACGGTGAGCCATACCGATTTTGCTTTCCAGGCCATTGCAAGCAGCGGGATCCGAGCGATCTCGGGCAAAGTGATGATGGATGCAGGCGGTGATGTGCCGGCTGGTTTGCAGGAAGATACGAAACGTTCGGTTGCAGAAAGCACGGCGCTGCTCGAGAAATGGCATGGCTATGACAATGGCCGAATCGGTTACGCCTACTGTCCGCGTTTCGTCGTCTCCTGTTCGGAAGAGCTGCTGAAAGAGGTGCGGGATTTATCGTTCCACTATCAAGTGCTCGTCCACACGCATGCGGCTGAGAATCGCGAGGAAATCGATCTGGTTATGCGCCAGCGCGGAATGCGCAATATCGTGTATTTGGATCATATCGGGCTGACCTCGCCGCGGCTTGTCCTCGCACATTGCATTTGGCTGGATGATGAAGAGAAGGATATTCTAAGGCGGACGGGGACGAAAATGACCCATTGTCCGGGATCCAATCTGAAGCTGTCATCTGGCATTGCATTAGTGCCCGAGCTGTTGGAGCAGGGGATTGGGATGGGAATTGGTGCGGATGGCGCGCCTTGCAACAATACGCTGGATATGTTTCAGGAGATGCGTTTAACGGCACTGCTGCATAAAGTGCGGTGTGGTCCGGAGTCAATGAATGCGAGAACGGTGCTGCGTATGGCAACGATCGGCGGGGCCGAGGCGCTTGGACTGGATCATCTGATCGGCAGTATTGAACCGGGCAAGAAAGCAGATCTCGTTCTGCTGGATTTGAACGATTTTCATACATTTCCATCCTATGATGCGGATCCATATTCACGCGTCGTCTATGCGGCTTCAAGAAGCAATGTGTCCGATGTATGGGTCGACGGCAAGATGGTTGTGGAACGAGGGAAAGTAAGAACCGTTGATAAACGAACGGTGCTCCGTGAGGCGGACCGTTCTATTGCACGACTGTTAAAACGAATTTGAGATAGAGAAAAGGCCGGCCGCCGCGTTAACTCGAGATGAGCTAACTTGGCGGTCGGCCTTTGTTTGTATGGACGTTGATTATCCGTTCACAATCTCCCCGCCATTCACGTGGAGGACTTGTCCGCTCATGTAGGAGGAGTCCTCGCAAGCGAGATAGACATACGCGGGTGCGAGTTCTTCGGGTTGTCCCGCGCGTTTCATAGGTGTGTCGGAGCCGAATTTGGCTACGGTCTTCTCATCGAACGTCGATGGAATAAGCGGCGTCCATATCGGCCCCGGAGCAACGGCGTTAACGCGAATGCCTTGAGGGGCAAGATTCATCGCGAGGGAGCGGGTGAACGCAACCTGAGCTCCTTTGGTGGAGGAGTAATCGAGCAAATTCGCACTGCCATGATAGGCCGTTATCGATGTCGTGTTAATGATGGTCGCGCCTTGAGACAGATGCGGCAAAGCGGCTTGAGTCAGATAGAACATGCCGAATACGTTGGTTTTGAACGTTCGTTCAAGCTGTTGCGGCGTAATGAGCTCCAGCGAATCCTTCGGATGCTGTTCTGCGGCGTTGTTCACGACTATAGAAAGACTTCCCAGTTGTGAGGTCGTATCATAGATGACCTTCTTGCAAAACTCGGGATCCCCTATATCGCCTGCGATGGTCAAGCATTTTCGGCCTAACCCTTCGATTAATCCTCGAATCTCAGTCGCATCGCCATCTTCGTCTAAGTATACGATCGCAACATCTGCGCCTTCTTTGGCATACATCAGCGCGACTGCACGGCCGATTCCGCTGTCTCCTCCGGTAATTACGGCAACTTTGCCCAAGAGCTTGCCTGCCGCTTTATAGGCCGGTGCTTCAAACTGCGGGCGAGGGGTCATCTCGCTTTCAAGGCCGGGCTGTCGATTCTGATGCTGCGGCGGAAACGACTTCGGTCTTTGTGGTGTTTGTTGGTTGGATGTCATCTTGTTAACCACTCCTTTCCAAGGAGTAGTTTGCGTCATTACAGCGGTGTTGATTCGGCTTTCCGTTTGCCTGCGGAGACATCCAGCAGGTAATCGGTAAATTGATGCAGCTGATGCAGCAGAACGCCGTTCTGTTGATCCAACAGTTTAACCGCATGACCGCTTACCAGCCCTTCGCGGGACAACATGGCGGTTTGCTTCAAATACAAGGCGCCGCCATCAGGGAAGACACCGAATGTGCCGAGCGGAAGCTGAATGTTGAGGATGCTGATCGCCTTCAGAAGCTCGTCCTCATGTTCCTTCGAAGTTTGAGGAGCCAGCACGGCGAACGATTGGAAGAGATACACGCCTTCTTGATTCAGCTCCTGCAAGCCCGGCAGGAAGCTCATCTCTAAATCGATGGTTGCTTCCCGTTCGCCGATTTCGGTAAAACGGATGATGAGAGAGGTGTATGGCGCATCATCCGTCGGTCCCATCAGTTGGGATGCGATATCAATATTTTCGTAGAAACGAAGCGTTCGCTTCAAGTAATCGATACTGATCACGTCTTCTTGCAAGGACATTCGGGTCAGTCTCCTTTGGCTAGTTGTGCAGTTTCTTCGCAATCATTTCTTTCGTTGGTTTCTGCTTGGCGCTGTCAACGCGAAGTCCGATGCTCTCGATAATCGATCTGCTGTCCGCATCGTCGCCGCGTACCCCGGATTCAAACAGCATGCCTGCCAGATCCGTGACGATCTGAGCATAACATTGATCGACGCTGTTAAAGCCCTTCTCTTCAATGAGCTGCTGCCTGACTTTATCTTTGCCGGTTTTCTCGTTCTCCGGTTTCTTCATCGCTTCATCGACCTTAAGGACGCGATCGACGAACGATTCTTTCCGTTTATATTTCTTATAAAATTTCACGATTGCCGCAACGCCGCCAAGAATCGCGGCAAGCGCGATGAGGATTGGGCCGGCAGGGGAAGCGGCTGCGATTAAGAGGGCAGCGCCGCCTGCGACCATGAGCGCTCCTTTGACGGCTGTTGCTTTGTTCTTGTCTTTGTTCATTTCCTGCGTCGAACCGCCCAGGTTAGCGGCATGTCCAAGATCTGTGGCACGTTTATCGCCGGCCTGCTTCATCTTGTCTTCCATGTCGTGCAGGTTCTTGGCGTTCTTCTTGTTCTCTCGGTAGCCGGCTACGCCGCTGACCATATAGGCCGCGCCGCCGATAATACCGGCAGCCCCGGCAGCGACCGTCGCTCCGGCGTTGAGCCCCATGTCTGCAACGGTACGAACGCTGTTCACCGTGCCCGCGCTGAAACGGGCGAGATCGGCCGCGCCGGCGCCTCCTTCTCCCACGATTTGCTGCGCTTTGCCGGTGTTGCTCAGCGATTCATCGTAGTTGTCGGTGGCATTGTAGATCTGCGAGATCGAAGCAAGTCCGCTAAGCGCGCCGGCGGCAGGTCCGATACCTTCGGCAACAGGCAGGGCATCCTTTGCCCCTAATCCTGCGCTGATGGTAGCCGAACCGCCGGCGCCGCCCGTCGAAGCGGAAGTGCCGATCGCAGCGTAACCGAGATAGTCTTTGTCCGTATCCGCATTGTAGTTTTTGGTATCGGTTTTGCTGGCATCCCGAGAGAAGACCGAGAACTTATCCCAATCGACCGATTTACTAATGAGGCCTTTAACCATCGCTTTCTTGACGTTATCCAGATCGACGAATCGTTTGGTGCCGCCGTTCATTGCGCGTATCGCCGACATTTTCTGTTCCGGCGTCAAGGCGTCGAAGTAAGCGAAGAGAGTGGCTTTCTTCTCTTTCGCGGCTTGCTCTTTCAGCCAGCTGTAGACTTCGCTGTACCCTGCCTTGCCCCTCAAATTGGCGGGAATCGGCGGTGGGGTGAACGCCGCCGGAGCAGCGGCCGCAGCCGGAGCCGCCGGCGCGGCAGGGGCGGCTGGAGCCGCCGGCGCGCTTGACGTAACGGTCGGAGCCGTTACCGGAGCAGCGGCGGCTTCTTGCGCTTGCTGCTCCGGCGCTGCCGAAGCTGGCGCTTGAGCTGCGGCCGGCGTCGCTCGGACCGTAGATGAAGCCGGACTGTTTACACGGTCAGGTCTTCCCATACGAGCCGCGCCGGTCTGCCGCATGATCGTGCCTTTACCTGACTGCATCATCTGCAGCACAGCTTGATTGCCGGATGCGCGCTGCATCTGCAGCAGCTTTCCGGGTTCCGAATCACTTTCCCGACTGTTAGCCGACGAGGCCGCTGCACGGGTGCTCTGCTCGGCACTTTCACGCTGAATGGGCGAAGCGGGTTTACGCGTATGGCGATTTGAATCGGCAAATGAGCTCATTTCGACAGCCTCCGACATTGAAAGTCATTATTCGCTAGAATGATAGACTAATAGTACCACATTTTGAGAGAAATCATGGGAATAATTGCAGTGTGTAAGGAACTGAAATTTGTGGCCGGACTCTGCTTACAGGCCACTGAATATGAGCTTTTGGATGCGATATTTAGGATGGAATGTTGCCTAACAAGCAACACTTGGGCCGTCTGCCCAGAGAAACCCAATAATGTTGCGTGAATGGAAATATTATTATTAGGTAGGTGGCAGGGGACGTATTTTTGGGAAACTGCGGCCACTCCTTCTCGAAAACTTGTTTCTCAATAAATGAAGTTGTCGCGTTGTCTGGAGATGAACAGAAAACAAAAAAGCCTCCTGGGAAAGTGCCGAAGCACCATCCAACAGGAGGCTGTCTTTAATTTGAAGTGTCTGAAACGCTAGGTAAAAATGGCGTCCCAGGAGGGATTCGAACCCCCGACAACACGCTTAGAAGGCGTGTGCTCTATCCAACTGAGCTACTGGGACACGTAAGAAGGAGTATATCACGGAGTGTTCCGGTAGTGCAACTACTTTTTTGAAAAGGATTTAAATACTATGTATTTGTTACATCATGGAGCGGGTGAAGGGAATCGAACCCTCGCCTCAAGCTTGGGAAGCTGGCGTTCTGCCATTGAACTACACCCGCACGGAAAAAACAAAGTAGACAAATAATAGCACAGCCTAAAATGGAAATCAACAGCAGAGAGTGATATAATCGAACTCTAACTGTACATAATACGCATTTCTGCAGGCAGTTTGACTGATAAGGCGGTGATTCTATTACAACCTCAGGCCCCTCGCAGGGTGATAACAGAGAGAATGTATATTTGTTTCCGAATATGCTGGATCAATATCAGAACCAACTGACGCGCATGCTTGAATCCGAACAATATGGAGAAGCGAAAGGACTGCTTCGTTTCTTGCTGAATTGCCAAGGCGAAGAGAAGCGTCATTACGAAGAATGGACCAATTTATTATCATGGCTGGATGTTGCTTTTCCGGGCTATGGAGACTCGAACGACAGCCTACATATGGACTCCGCCGATCCGCAGGGCGATGAGGAATCGCTTCGCCGTGAAGCGCTGAGTTCCGGGGAGCACGATGAAGCTTACGTGCAGCAGGTTCTTTATATTATGCAGCATCACCCTGTTGCCGATCAGCAAATTTTGGCATTGGAGCGCGCGGCTTATCTCAATCATCCGAGTGTCGACGAAGCCATCATCACTTGGCTGACGCGAATGGATTTGCATCCGGCACTTCAATTCAAAGCGCTGCAATCGTTGAAGAAGCGCGGCGTAACCGGGGCAATCCGGCTGGATCGTCTTGGGGAGCTGGTGGATCTCGAGATCGAAGCGACGCCGCTTTCGATGGATGAATTTCCGCCGGTGGTTACAAGGGTCGTCGAACGGGTAGAATCGGTAACAGAGGTGCAGGAAGCATCGATGCCCCATTTTGCAAGAGAGCTGTGGAAAGAATGCTTGCAATGCTTGTACGGCACGACGGCTTACAGTCGGCTTCTGTCGGACGACGATGAAACCGTGGACTGCTATTCGGCCGCACTCCATCAAGTGCTTGAACTGTCACTTTATGGAAGAGTAGATGACGACGATGTGCGGGAAACTTACGGAATTACGGATGCTCTTCGGTTCCGTTATGAGCAGGCCTGCAGGTCGCTTCGGCAGATCGCGCAATTAAAATTGGACGGTGATGGCGGCTAGTCTTGAAATTAATGAAAATGTTGATTATAATAGAATGGTTTATTACGGGTAAGATCTGACGCAGAAGCGTTATTTAATTTGGAGGGGAAAGCATAACATGACAGCAACTTGGGAAAAAATAGACAAGAATCTTGTCTCCATCAACGTAGAGGTTGAGGCAGGACAAGTTAATGAAGCGATTGACAAGGCATTTAAGAAGGTTGTTCAGAAAGTAAACGTACCTGGTTTCCGTAAAGGTAAAGTACCACGGGGTATCTTCGAGAAGCGTTTCGGAATCGAAAGCTTGTACCAAGATGCAATCGACATTTTGCTTCCTGACACGTATGCAGCAGCACTGAAAGAAACCGGCGTAATCCCGGTTGATCGTCCTGACATCGATGTTGAGCAATTCGCGAAAGACCAAACGTTCAAGTATGTTGCAAAAGTAACTGTTAAGCCAGAAGTTGAGCTTGGCGAGTACAAAGGCATCGAAATTCCTTCCGCTGAAGCAGTAGTAACAGAAGAAGAAATTACTGCTGAACTTACTCGTCTGCAACAACGTCACGCTGAGCTGAACGTGGTTGAAGAAGGCGCAGCTGAGAACGGCGACACTGCCGTAATCGACTTTGACGGTTATGTTGACGGTGTAGCATTCGATGGCGGCAAGAGCGAGCGTCACTCCCTTGAGCTTGGTTCCGGCGCGTTCATCCCTGGTTTTGAAGATCAAGTTGTTGGCATGGCTACAGGCGATTTCAAGGATATCGAAATCACTTTCCCTGAGGAATACCATGCAGCTCACCTTGCAGGCAAACCTGCGGTATTCAAAGTGAAGCTTCACGAAATCAAACGTAAGAGCCTGCCGGCGCTTGACGATGAATTCGCGAAAGACGTAAGCGAGTTCGATACGCTTGAAGAGTACAAGCAAGATCTGGCAACAAAACTTGCTGAGAGAAAAGCAAAAGAAAACGAAGCAGCTCGTGAAACAGCAGTCGTTGAGAAAGCAGCTGAAGCGGCGGTAGTTGAAATTCCGGACGCAATGGTTGATTCCGAAACTTCGTTCATGCTTCGCGATTTCGAGAATCGTCTTCGCCAACAAGGCATGAACTTGGATCTGTACTACCAGTTCTCCGGCCAAGACGAAGCAGCTCTTCGCTCTCAAATGCACGCTGACGCGATCAAACGCGTTCGCAACAACCTTGTTCTTGAGCAAATCGCGAAGAACGAAGGCATCACTTCAAGCGAAGAAGATCTGAACGAAGAGCTTGAGAAACTTGCGAAACAATACAGCCGTTCGGTTGAAGAGATTCGTTCGATTTTCACAGCTAACGGCAACTTGGAAAACATCCAAGAGGATCTTGTTCTGCGCAAAACAATCAAGTTCTTGCTTGACAACAGCAAAACAGCTTCAGTAGTTGCATAAGAAATGAAACGATAAGGCACGTATTTACGTGCCTTATTTTATCCTCATCGCGGCTTCGCGGCAGGCGGGGGGAAACCGAAACATACATATGTATTTACCCGTATCGTATAATGTAATAGTCAGAAAAATGACATTACAACTGGAACATGTTAAAATAAGAACGGATTAGAAGAAAAAGCTTTTGCGGTTAATCGCCGGCAAGGTGGATTTCTTCAAAAAGTCGATTACGAAAGAAGGTTGATCGCATGAATCTGGTGCCTATGGTCGTTGAGCAAACGAATCGGGGAGAACGTTCTTACGACATCTACTCCCGCTTATTGAAGGATCGGATTATTTTTCTAGGAAGTGCGATCGACGACGATGTTGCCAATGCCGTCATTGCGCAGTTGCTTTTCCTTGCAGCCGATGACCCGGATAAGGACATTCATCTGTACATTAACTCGCCAGGCGGTTCAGTTACCGCAGGAATGGGTATTTATGATACGATGCAGTTTATCAAGCCGGACGTATCTACGATCTGCGTAGGCTTGGCTGCCAGCATGGGTTCACTTCTGCTTACGGCAGGAGCCAAAGGCAAGCGTTTCGCGCTGCCAAACAGCGAAGTTATGATTCACCAGCCTCTTGGAGGCGTGCGTGGTCAAGCTTCGGATATTAAGATTCACGCGGATTGGATTCTGAAGACCAAACAGAAGCTCAATCAGATTTTAGTGGATCGTACAGGTCAGCCTTATGACAGAATCGACCGCGATACGGATCGTGACTATTTCATGAGTGCTGAAGAGGCGTTGAACTACGGTCTGATCGATAAGGTCGTAACATCTCTGTAGGTCGCGCGAATCAACAAGAAGGGGTGAAAACTCATGTTCAAATTTAACGACGAGAAGGGCCAGTTGAAATGTTCGTTCTGCGGCAAATCGCAAGATCAAGTTCGCAAGCTCGTAGCCGGACCTGGCGTCTATATATGTGATGAATGTATCGAACTATGCACGGAGATCGTTGAAGAAGAGCTCGGTCATGAAGAAGAGCTGGATCTGAAAGATATTCCGAAACCGCGCGATATTCGCAACATCTTGGATCAATACGTTATTGGTCAAGAACAAGCGAAGAAGTCGTTATCTGTAGCGGTATACAACCACTACAAACGCGTCAACTCGCAGAATAAACTGGAAGATGTTGAATTGCAGAAGAGCAATATCTTGCTTGTAGGTCCTACAGGCTCAGGTAAAACGCTTCTGGCTCAAACGATGGCTAAAATTTTGAACGTTCCGTTTGCTATCGCGGATGCGACTTCCCTTACGGAAGCCGGTTATGTCGGTGAAGACGTTGAGAATATTTTGCTCAAACTGATTCAAGCTGCAGATTACGATGTGGAGAAAGCTGAACGCGGCATCATCTACATCGATGAAATTGATAAAGTAGCCCGCAAATCCGAGAATCCGTCCATTACACGTGACGTTTCCGGTGAAGGCGTCCAGCAAGCGCTCCTCAAAATTCTTGAAGGCACAGTTGCTTCCGTACCACCGCAAGGCGGCCGTAAGCACCCGCACCAAGAATTTATTCAAATCGATACAACAAATATCTTGTTCATTTGCGGCGGTGCATTTGACGGTCTTGAGCAGTTGATCAAACGCCGGATTGGCAAGAAGGTTATCGGATTCAACGCTGCCGGAGACGGTCAGAAGGATCTGAAACCGGGCGAATATTTGTCTATGGTACTTCCGGAAGACTTGCTCAAATTCGGTCTGATTCCGGAGTTTGTCGGCCGTTTGCCTGTCATCTCGACTCTAGAGCCGCTTGACGAAGGCGCGCTTGTCCGTATCCTCTCCGAGCCGAAGAATGCGCTCGTGAAGCAGTATCAGAAGCTGCTTGAGATGGACAATGTGAAGCTTGAGTTCGAAGCCGCAGCACTGGATGCAATCGCGAAAGAAGCGATCAAGCGTAATACAGGTGCACGTGGATTGAGAGCGATTATTGAAGGGCTGATGCTCGACGTGATGTACGAAGTACCTTCACGTGACGATGTTAGCAGCTGTCTGATTACAGAGAAGGTCGTTCAAGACCGGATCATGCCGGAGCTTGTTTCCAAGAAGGGCAAGAAGAAGGAAGAAAGCGCCTGATCCAATAAATAACACCTCAAATGCTTCCACCCCTGCGGCGCGGCAACGCTAACCGCAGGGGTGGACTTTGACGTTCATGGGAGAGGTTACCTGATGTATTTGCGCAAAGATACAGTGCCGGTCAAAGTCGGTCCGCTGACGATTGGCGGCAGTGATGAAGTTATTATTCAAAGTATGTGCACGACCAAAACAGCGGATGTTGAGGCAACCGTTGCCGAGATCCTGCGCCTTGAAGAAGCGGGCTGCCAAGTGGTTCGGGTTACCGTCAACAACAAGGAAGCTGCTGAGGCAATCAAAGAGATCAAGAAACGCATTCATATTCCGCTTGTAGCGGATATTCATTTCGATTACCGCCTTGCCCTTGCTGCGATTGAGAACGGTGTAGATAAGGTTCGGATCAATCCGGGCAATATCGGACGCCGCGAGAAAGTCGAAGCTGTCGTGAAGGCGTGCAAAGAGAAGAACATTCCGATTCGTATCGGAGTTAATGCCGGCTCGCTGGAAAACCACTTACTTGAGAAGTATGGTTACCCTACTCCCGAAGCAATGGTGGAGAGCGCACTTTTTCATATCGGAATTTTGGAAGAGCTTGATTTCCACGATATTATCGTATCGCTTAAAGCTTCTGACGTGCCGATGGCGATTGAAGCCTACCGTATGGCTGCCGAAGTTATTCGTTATCCGCTTCACCTTGGCATTACGGAAGCCGGAACCCTTCATACGGGCACGATTAAGAGCTCGGCCGGTATTGGTGCACTGCTCGCCATGGGCATCGGAAACACCGTTCGGATCAGCCTTAGCGCGGACCCGGTAGAAGAAGTGAAAGTAGCGCGTGAATTGCTGAAGACCTTCGGTCTGATTACGAACGCTGCAACGCTGGTTTCTTGCCCGACATGCGGAAGACTGGATATCGACTTGTTCTCAATCGCCAATGAGGTGGAGGAGTACATCAGCAAAATCAAGGTGCCGATTAAGGTTTCCGTTCTTGGCTGCGCAGTTAACGGCCCAGGTGAAGCGCGTGAAGCGGATATCGGGATTGCAGGCGCAAGAGGCGAAGGCATGCTCTTCCGTTACGGAGAGATGATTCGTAAAGTGCCTGAAGCCGAGCTACTCTCCGAGCTGAAGAAGGAAATTGACGAGATCGTCCGCGTATTTGAAGAGACCGGCGAAATTCCGGGGCGCAAGCATCAGCCCGGACCTCATGTAACGACATAGGAAAGCCATTCAAACTTTACGTATTCATAGCGATTATTCCATCCGGCCGGGGGCAATACTGAACAGTATGAGCCCCGTAAAGCCGGATTTTTTGTATGAAGAAAAACGGCGTAAGCCGTTTCTTTTCTTTTCAGCCTGAGAAGGATCGAAACCGCACGCGCCGCTAGTCTTCTTAAGAGAGGAGTAATTGCTATGAGTTTAAGTTTGATTTTGATGTTGATCCAGGTGTTTTTCGCTATCGTGATTGGTTTGTACTTCTGGAATTTGCTGCGCAATCAGAAAACAAATCGAACGGCTGTCGACCGGGAGTCCCGTAAAGAAATGGATAAATTACGTAAGCTGCGCTCGGTTTCGCTGACGAAACCTTTGTCTGAGAAAACACGGCCGCAAACGATTAATGATATTGTGGGGCAACGGGACGGTCTGCGTGCGCTCAAAGCGGCGATGTGCAGTGCGAATCCGCAGCATGTCATTATCTATGGTCCTCCGGGCGTTGGGAAAACCGCTGCGGCACGGGTGGTGCTGGAGGAAGCGAAGAAGAATCCGAGCTCGCCGTTCTTGCAGGATGCGAAATTTACGGAGATCGACGCGACAACAGCTCGCTTCGACGAACGCGGGATCGCGGATCCGCTTATCGGCTCTGTGCATGATCCGATTTATCAAGGGGCAGGCGCAATGGGCGTCGCCGGTATTCCGCAGCCGAAGCCCGGTGCAGTCACGAAAGCGCATGGCGGGATGCTGTTTATTGATGAAATAGGTGAATTGCATCCGATTCAGATGAATAAGTTGTTAAAAGTACTGGAAGATCGCAAGGTGTATCTGGAAAGCGCGTATTACAATTCCGAGGATAACAATATCCCGATGTACATCCATGACATTTTCCAAAATGGCTTGCCTGCTGATTTCCGTCTTGTTGGCGCTACGACGCGTTCGCCGCAGGAGCTGCCGCCGGCGCTTCGTTCGCGCTGCATGGAAATCTATTTCCGGCCGCTGCTGCCCGATGAGATCTCCCAAATTGCCGTCAATGCACTGAAGAAGATCGGCTTGCCGCCGTCTCAAGAAGCCATTGACGTCGTTACGCGTTATGCAACGAATGGCCGTGAAGCCGTTAATGTCATCCAGCTTGCAGCAGGGCTCGCGCTGTCGGAGAAACGCGATACGATATCGGCCGCCGACATTGAGTGGGTCGTCAACAGCAGTCAAATCCCGCCGCGTCCCGACCGTAAGGTGCCGACAGCGCCGCAAGTAGGTTTTGTGAACGGACTGGCCGTATACGGACCGAATATGGGAACGCTGCTGGAGATCGAGGTTAGCGCAATCGGGGCAAGAGCCGGAAAAGGTGTATATACAATCACTGGCGTTGTAGACGAGGAAGAACTGGGCGGCGGAAGCAGCAGAACGCTCAGACGCAAAAGCATGGCCAAAGGCTCCATCGAGAACGTCCTTACGGTTCTAAGAAGAATGGGCATGAAACCGGAAAATTACGATTTGCACATTAACTTTCCGGGCGGAACACCGATCGACGGCCCGTCTGCCGGTATCGCGATGGCTACGGCAATTGCATCTGCCATTAAAGGAGAGCCGATCAGCAATAAGCTTGCAATGACCGGTGAGGTAGGCATCCATGGCAATGTGAAGCCTGTCGGCGGCGTGCTGGCCAAAGTCGAGGCGGCTTTCCAAGCCGGAGCAGATACGGTATTGATCCCAAGAGAAAATTGGCAGGCTATCTTCGCTGATTTGCAAGGTGTACAGGTAATTCCTGTCGAGCATGTGGATGAGGTATTCCGCCATGTGTTTGGTGCTGAAGATACGCAAATGCAGTCTGCTTCCCAAGCGCCTGCAGCCGACGTATTTATCGCAACAGGACTGCCCTATTTGCAGGCGGATTCCGTTGAGTGATAAAATGGATGAAAGCCCTAAGACTTAAGGCCGAAGGAATCGGTTACGAAAGATCTGTGAGGAAGCTTCAAAGACGGAGGTGCTGGAATGGGACCTGCTAAATGGAAAGGTCGTCGTATGCCCCTGCTGCCGCTACGGGGGCTGCTTGTATACCCCAGCATGGTGCTGCATCTGGATGTAGGCAGGGAGAAATCGGTGCGCGCGCTTGATCGCGCCATGCTGGACGATCATATGATTTTGCTATGTTCGCAATCGGAAGTGAATATTGAAGAGCCGTCGCAGGAAGATATCTACCGCGTCGGCACGGCAGCAAGGGTCAGACAAATGCTTAAGCTGCCGAACGGTACCATCCGCGTGCTGGTGGAAGGCGTTGTCCGTGCCGAGATTGTGGATTATTTGCCGAATGATGATTACTACGAGGTCACGATTAAAGAACTGCCGGAGGCGGAATCGACGGATCCGGAAATTGATGCTCTCATGCGGACGGTGCTTAACCAGTTCGAGCACTACATCAATTTGTCGAAGAAAGTGACGCCGGAGACATTGGCAGCAGTTTCGGATATTGATGAGCCGGGCAGACTTGCCGATGTGATCTCCAGCCATCTTTCGCTGAAGATCAAGGATAAGCAGGATATTCTAGAAACGATTGATGTGCGGGAGCGGCTTGAGCGCTTGCTTGATATTCTGAACAACGAGCGCGAAGTGCTGGAGTTGGAACGCAAGATCAGTCAGCGCGTGAAGAAGCAGATGGAGAAGACACAGAAGGAATACTATTTGCGCGAGCAAATGAAAGCCATCCAGAAGGAGCTCGGCGAGAAAGAAGGCCGTGCCGGCGAAGTGGAAGAGCTTCGTGCACAGATGGCGGACTCCGGTATTCCGGATAAAGTGAAAGAGAAGGTCGAGAAGGAAATCGACCGTCTGGAGAAGATGCCATCGACTTCGGCCGAGGGCGGTGTCATCCGCAATTATATTGATTGGCTCCTTTCCTTACCTTGGAACAAGCTGACGGAAGATGATTTGAATGTGGCAAAAGCGGAAGCTATTCTTAACGAGGATCATTACGGACTCGAGAAGCCGAAGGAACGCGTGCTGGAATACTTAGCGGTACAGCAGCTCGTGAAGAAGCTGAAAGGCCCGATTCTCTGCTTGGTTGGCCCTCCGGGGGTTGGTAAAACCTCGATGGCTCGTTCGATCGCGAAATCGCTTGGCAGACAGTTTGTACGAATCTCGCTTGGCGGCGTGCGCGACGAAGCTGAAATTCGCGGTCATCGCCGTACATACGTCGGCGCGATGCCGGGCCGGATCATTCAAGGCATGAAGACGGCAGGTTCGCTCAATCCGGTGTTCTTGCTTGATGAGATCGATAAAATGGCGATGGATTTCCGCGGCGATCCTGCATCTGCACTGCTTGAGGTGCTCGATCCAGAACAGAACAATACGTTCAGCGATCATTTTATCGAAGTGCCGTTCGATCTCTCGAATGTCATGTTCGTGACGACGGCCAATGCCATTCACAACATCCCAAGGCCGCTGCTCGATCGGATGGAAGTGCTGTACATTCCCGGTTATACAGAGCTTGAGAAGCTCCAAATCGCGAATCGCTACTTGCTTCCGAAACAGAAACGTGAGCATGGCTTACTTGAAGAGCAAGTGGATCTCGGAGAAGACGGGTTATTGCAGATCATTCGCGAGTACACAAGAGAATCCGGTGTGCGTAATCTGGAGCAGCAAATTGCGGCGATGTGCCGGAAAGCTGCGAAAGCCATCGTGACGGATGAGAACGTAACGCCGATTAAGGTCGACTCCGCGAAAATAAAAGAATGGCTCGGGCCGTCCAAGTTCCGGTACGGCATGGCGGAGGTCGAAGATCAAATCGGCGCCGTTACAGGCCTTGCTTGGACCGAGGTTGGCGGCGATACGCTCGTTATTGAGGTAACGGTGCTGCCCGGCAGCGGGAAGCTCACGCTGACAGGCAAGCTCGGCGATGTGATGAAGGAATCTGCGCAGGCAGCCTTCAGCTACACGCGCTCCCGTGCCAATGAGCTTGGCATCGATCCGCTATTCCATGAGAAGAATGATATCCATATCCATATTCCTGAGGGTGCGATTCCGAAAGATGGACCGTCAGCGGGCATTACGATGGCGACGGCACTTATTTCTGCTCTAACGAATCGTCTGGTGGATAAAGAAGTGGCGATGACCGGAGAGATTACGCTGCGCGGCCGCGTGCTGCCGATTGGCGGTCTCAAAGAGAAATCGCTCGCAGCGCACCGGGCGGGCATCAAGAAGGTGCTGATTCCCAAAGACAACGAGCGTGACTTGCGCGACGTACCAGACAGCGTCAGAGCCGATTTGGAGTTCGTTCCCGTCAGCTCGATGGATGAGGTTATCAAGCACGCCCTTGTCAAGGTGGAGGCAGCAGCGCCGGTACAGACGCATTAAGAAAGCAGGTTGCTTAAACGTGAAGATTATGAATGTAGAATTTGTTATTTCCGCCGTAAGGCCGGATCAATATCCTGTGGATGCCTTGCCAGAGTTCGCTCTGGCAGGGCGTTCTAATGTCGGCAAATCATCGCTCATCAATAAGATGATTATGCGCAAAGGGTTAGCCAGAACGAGCTCGCAGCCGGGCAAGACGCAGCAGCTCAACTATTACCGTGTGAACGACGAAGTGTACTTGGTCGATTTCCCCGGCTACGGCTATGCCAAAGTATCGAAAGTACAGCGTGCACAGTTCGGCACGATGATCGAGACCTTCCTAAGCGACCGTGAACCGCTGAAGATGGTTTTCCTTATCATCGACATTCGCCATGAACCATCCGTGGACGACTGCCTCATGTACGACTGGCTGAAGCATTATGAAATTCCGGTTTGCGTCGTGACGACGAAGGCGGACAAGATTCCGAAGAGCAAATGGGATAAGCATGTGAAGATGGTGAAAAAGAAGCTGGGCTTCCAGACGGGGGATTACCATGTTCTCTTCTCTTCTGAGACAGGCCTCGGCCGCGATGAGCTTTGGGCAATCATAAATCAAACGATAGCGGAAACAAGCGAAGAAGCGGAAGAAACGGAAGAAGTTTCAATCGAAAAGTGAGGATAACGCATAAAAGCAACGACTCTTCGTAAAATCTCCTTGATTATTCAGAAATATGCGTGAATATCGCGAATGGGCGGCAGGAATAAACCGCTTCGATCGGGTATAATATAGGTAAGCAACTGATTTACAAACGCGTTACTTTATAGAATTGAGGAGATTTTTATGGCTCAGCGGATAGCCACGGAGTATGTCAATGCTTCTCTGCAATTAACGGCTGAAGAGATGGCGGGATTTGTCCGGTTTTTTGAAGACCAGCATATTAAGCAGCAGGTGCGGGTACTAGAGAACGGCAATCACGAGATGGTTCTCGAGGACGACGCAGGACGAGAAGAAGTCCGCCTTACTTTCGAACGTAAGCAAGATTTGTACGTATGCGCGCTTTCGTGCCGTATTGTACATCCGAGACTTACGAACGCAATGCGCAAAGCGGTATCGTTGTTCCGCGGAGATGCAGTCGTCAATCGCATTTATCCACATTATACGATGATCTATCATTATGCTGAAGGAACTGTTCGCAAAATTGTCGAAATCAAGAACAATGAGTCGAGAGTGATCTTTGAATTCAAAGATACAGTCGGCCAGCTTGAAGCGACTTTCCGCGTGAACGACATCGAGAAGGAAATTGAAATCGTGCAAGGTGCGATTAATCAATTGCTCGATTTACGCAACCAATGCAGTGATCGCGGGCAAATATCGCTTATCGATCAACGGCTGGCACAGCATGCAAGAGCGCTGTTCTTAATGGAAGCTTAAGCAAAGCCGTAGAGCATCATACTTCGAAAGCCGCTCATTTGCGGCTTTTTTTATTTATATTAAATTTTGCAGAGGACCATCACCAGCTCAACTAAACGTACATACGTTGTTTACTGGAGTTTACTGCATGTTGTCAACTTAAATCTGCCCAAAAAAAACTGTTGCATTTCTGAGCGATAGATGTTATTTTTATTTTCGTTGCAATGAATAGGAACCAGGATTCACTCAGGACATGGTAATGTTGCGAGAGGAAAGTCCCTCGGGCAGTGAATGACGTAGGTCCTAGCGGATGAAATTACAAAACATTTTATTCCTAGGAAGGGGGAACCGAGAGATGGAATATTCAACTTTCGGAAGACACGTTGCTGTTGACACTTGGGGTGTAGATTTTGACCTGCTCAACAACGCGGAATTTTTACAAGCCCAAATGGTAGAAGCTGCAGAGGCATGCGGCGCTACAGTACTCTCAGTTCAAGCGAAACAATTTGAGCCACAAGGCGCAACAGTGCTCGTACTGCTGTCAGAAAGTCATCTTTCCATTCACACGTATCCTGAGAGAGGCTTTGCGGCTCTTGATTGCTATACATGTGGAGAAACAGTCGATCCGCAATTGGCGATTGACTACATGATGTCTGTTTTGAAACCAAAAGTAACACATGCTAAGAAACTTGTTCGCGGTATGGGTGAACTGCAAGTCGTGGAAGCGGATATGAAGCAAGTTGAGCTTGTGTAGCATTTTCATATGACTAAAAGAGGGGCCATGGAGAAATCCGTGGCCTTTTTTGACGCCATAAACCAAACTGCGCGTTTTCAAACAATTTTCATATTTGCAGGGGTACATCAAGACTAACTGTGCTATACTAAATGATGAAAAAATGATTTGTGAAGGGCAGGTGAACGCGCATGCACATTATAGTCGTCGGTCTTAATTACCGCACAGCACCGGTCGAAGTCAGGGAAGGTTTTACATTCTCCGAACGAGATCTGCCTGAGGCGCTTGAGCAGTTGAAGCAAACGAAGAGCATTATGGAAGGTGTCATTGTTGCGACCTGTAACCGCACTGAATTGTATGCTGTTGTTGACCGTCCGACGTTGTGCGGACATTATATACGCAGTTTCATGGAGAAATGGTTTAAAACGCCGAGACAGCAGTTTACCTCGGATTTATATATGTATGAGGATGAGAAGGCGATCGACCATCTGTTCCGTGTCACCTGTGGACTTGATTCCATGGTCATTGGCGAGACTCAGATTCTGGGTCAAGTCAAGAATGCGTTCCTTCTTGCACAGCAGCAGAAGACTACAGGCACATTGTTTAATACGATCTTTAAACAAGCTGTAACGCTTGCGAAGAAGGCACATTCCGATACTGCAATCGGTGAAGCTGCGGTTTCGGTCAGCTATGCTGCAGTTGAGCTCGGCAAACGGATCTTCGGACAATTTAACGGCAAGACGGTTATGATCGTCGGTGCCGGCAAGATGAGTGAATTAACAGCTAAGCATCTGTACGCGAACGGTGTGGAACGAGTATTCGTCGTCAACCGTACCTATGACCGTGCCGTGCAGCTGGCGGATAAGTTCAACGGAACCCCTCTGTCGATGGCGGATGCGATTTCTCGTTTGCATGAAGCGGATATCGTGATCAGCTCTACGGGCTCAGATGGTTATGTACTGGGCCGCGAGCAGGTTGCGGCTGCGATGCAGAAACGTAAATCCCGTCCCCTCTTTATGATCGATATTGCGGTACCGCGTGATCTTGATCCTGCTATTGCATCGGTTAAGAACGTGTTCCTCTACGATATTGATGATCTGGAAGGCATCGTGGAGAGCAACATGGAGCAGCGTCGTACAGAGGCTGCTAAGATTGAAACGATGATTGCAGCTGAGCTGGATGTGTACCGCGGTTGGTACAAAACATTAGGCGTTGCCCCGCTGATTCGCGCGCTGCAGGATAAAGCGACGGACATTCACGCGGAAACCATGGACAGCTTGGCGAACAAGCTCCCGGACTTAAGCGAACGTGAGCTTAAAGTCATTCATAAGCTGACGAAGAGCATCGTGAACCAAATGATGCATGATCCGATTCTGCGAATTAAAGAAATGGCAGGAGAGAAGCATGCTGACGAGGCTATGGATATGTTCGTGAAACTATTCGCCTTGGAAGACACGCTTGAACAAACAAAGAACAACGCAGAGCAGCGTAATCCGGCTGGGACTAAAGAAGTCGCTCCAAGCGGAGATACGATGCCGGTACTCAAAAGTACAATTGCGGCAATTACAACCTAACATCCCGGAGATAAGCAGCGGCATGTAGGTTATCAGATAACTTGTTCAAAGTTTGCGGAGGCCATCTATGGTTACACAAAATTGGTTTTATGATGGAATGCTGTATATCTATGCCCTGAGCCTTCTGTTTTACTTCTCCGATTTCGTGGATCGAAATCGGCAAGCGAAACAAGTGGGAACAGGGCTGCTTATTTTCGTCTGGGTACTGCAAACGGGCTTCATCGTACATCGCATCATCTCGCATCTGGACATGACTAACATCTCATTGTTTGAATATTTGCTCGTTTTTTCTTGGCTGCTTATCACGGTTTCACTTGTGATGAGCCGTTTTTTTAGGATGGAGTTTATCGTGTTCTTCGTGAATGTTATCGGATTCGCAGTACTAACCGTCAATTTGTTCGGCATCGGTTCAGGCGCTTCCCTCGAAAGATGGGAATTGGCGCAGAACATGCTGGTCGTTCATATCATTCTGATGATCTTGGCCTATGCCGCGCTGACGATCAGCGGGATATTCTCAGGGATGTATATGTTTCTGTTCGCTCGTCTCAAAGGCAAGCAATGGACGAAGAGCATGCAGAGGATGCCGAGTTTGGATGTGGCGGATCGCTTCATGTTCAGAGCCGCGCTGATCGGCACGCCGCTGCTGACGTTATCGCTGGCAGTGGCGGTTACTTCTATTCTTATAGAAGGGCGCTATGGACTCTTGCTTGATTTAAAGGTGATTTCATCTTTTATAGCATTGGCCATTTACATCTGGAATTTGCTAGGGCACCGCTGGTTTGACGGTTCAGGCTGGAAGTTCGCCAGGCTTAATTTGATCAGCTACGGCGTCATGCTGCTCAATGTATTGCTGAATCAAGCCTCTAATTTTCACAGCTGGTCTTAAGGGGCGCCAAGGAGTTGGTTGCATTCGTGAAAGCCTATTATCCCATGATGGTGAAGCTTCAAGGGAAACGCTGTGTTGTATTTGGAGGCGGCTCTGTTGCGGAGCGTAAAGTGCAAGGACTGCTCGATGGGGGAGCCGATCAGGTAGAGGTTATTGCGCCCGCTGCTTCTTCTGCTCTTCAAGAGCTTGCCCTTGCAGGGTCTATCGAGCTTGTGCAAAGGGAATACAGGGAAGGGGATCTTCAAGGAGCGATGCTTGTTATTGCTGCGACGAATAATCGTCACGTAAATAAAGAGCTTGCAGCCTTGGGAGAGCGACTTGGTATTTTCGTGAATGTTGCTGATCTGGGCGAAGAAGGCAGTTTCGTTACGCCTTCGATCGTGCGGCGCGGCGAGCTGCTCCTAGCGGTTACGACAGGGGGAGCAAGCCCGGCTTTGGCTGCAATCGTGAAGCGGCGGCTGGCCAAGCAATTTGACGAAAGCTTCGGAGATTCCGTCGAAGGGCTTCGATTACTGCGAGCACGAGTGCTGTCGAGCAGCTTGAATCCGGAGCTCAGAACCTCCCTATTGCGAATGGCTGCAGAAGAGGTTGCGGCGCAAGCTGAACGGAATGATGGACGGTTTACCTATACGGAAAGTCAGATCGATGAATGGATGAGCAGGCTGCTGCAAGCGGCTGAGAGGAGCGAATAATGATGTCCCACAGAAACGAACAACCCCGAGTCATTGTAGTCGGAACCCGTCAGAGCGCACTTGCTTTGACGCAAACCGGTCAAGTTATAGATCAGCTTAAAGCACTAAGCGAGCAGCATGGGCTGCCGTATACGTTCGAGATTCGCAAAATCGTGACCAAAGGCGACCGTATACTGGATGTAACGTTATCCAAGGTCGGCGGGAAAGGTCTGTTTGTGAAAGAGATCGAACAGGCGCTGTTCGATAAAGAGATCGATTTAGCAGTACATAGTATGAAGGATATGCCGTACGAGCTTCCTGACGGTTTGATGAATGGCGCGACTCCTAAGCGGGTAGACCCAAGGGACTGCATCATTACGGCGAACGGTTTTACGTTCTCCGACCTGCCTGAAGGGGCAAAGGTTGGAACAAGCAGTCTGCGTCGTTCCAGCCAGCTGAAGAACGCGCGACCGGACTTGCAGATCGAATCCATTCGGGGCAATATCGATTCCAGAATCAAGAAGCTGGAGAGTGAAGGGTTCGATGCAATCGTGCTGGCAGCAGCCGGGCTGCACCGCATGAGCTGGGAATCGAAAATTTCTTCCTATCTGCCTGAAGATCTATGCGTGCCCGCGGTTGGTCAAGGTGCGCTTGGCATCGAATGCCGGACTGAGGATGCACAAGTACGTCACTTGCTGTCGCTCCTGAATGATCCTCTTACCGCACTAACGGTATCCGCTGAACGCAGTTTCCTCGGAGCACTCAATGGCGGCTGTCAGATTCCGATAGGGGCACATGCTACGATCGTGGAGACAGCTGAGAATGGTGAAACTTGTCTGCTCGAGCTGACGGGTATTGTCGGTTCGCCGGATGGCGGTATTTTACTCAAAGAAACGTTGCGCGGACAAGATCCGATAGCATTGGGATTGCAAACGGCAGAAGCACTGAAGGCAAGAGGAGCAGATCGTATTTTAGCAGAAGTAAGGGGATGAACGTTTTGCTGAAGGGGAAGAGCAAAGGGAAAGTCTACTTGGTTGGAGCCGGACCCGGCGATCCAAAGCTGATTACGCTGCGAGGAAAAGAATGCATCAGTAAATGTGATGTCGTGGTTTATGATCGACTGGCCAGTCCAAGACTGCTCCGGTATTTAAAGCCGGGAGCGAAGAAAGTATACGTGGGAAAGCTGCCGGACCGGCACACCATGAAGCAAGAGGACATTAATCAGCTGCTTGTGGATTTGGCGCTGGAGGGCAAGATCGTGACCCGTCTGAAGGGCGGCGATCCGACCATCTTCGGCCGTGTCGGCGAAGAGGCTGAATTGCTGTACCATAATGACATCGAGTTCGAAATCGTACCGGGCATCACCTCTGCCATTGCGGTACCTGCTTATGCGGGAATCCCTGTCACTCATCGAGATTTGGCTTCATCGTTATCGATTATTACCGGGCATGAAAGTCCGGACAAGCTTGATCAATCCATTCATTGGGATAAGGTTACCCTTGCCACGGGTACGCTTGTTTTCTTAATGGGTGTTGCTAAGATCGGCTATATAGCAGAGCAGCTTATCAAGCACGGTAAGCCCGCGCACACGCCCGTAGCTCTCATTCGCTGGGGGACAAGGGTGGAACAACGAACGATTACAGGCACGCTGGAAACGATCGAGGAGATCGTCAAAGCGGCCAACTTCCAGCCGCCGGCAGTCATTGTCGTCGGCGACGTAGTCAAGCAGCGTGAGAAACTGAAGTGGTATGAACTTAAGCCGCTGTTCGGAACTCGGGTGCTGATTACTAGGGCCAGAGCGCAAAGCAGCGATTTGGCTGAGCGTATTGAAGAGCTGGGCGGAGAGCCATGTGAGTTCCCTGTCATTGAGACTCGTGAGCCTACGGATGCAACATCCGTTGATGCGGTTAACAGCGCGTTACATGAAGCAGAGAACTACGACTGGATTATGTTTACGAGCGTGAATGGCGTAGACTATTTCTTCAGCTGGCTGCACAAGCTGCGTATTGATATCAGACGGTTCCATAAGGCGCGCATCGCCGCAGTCGGACCTAAAACAGCCGAAGCGCTGGAGAAGCGCGGATTGTTCGTCGATGTGCTGCCGGTAAAGTTCCAAGCCGATGATTTGCTTGATAGCTTGTCAGAGTACTTAGTCGAAGGTCAGCGAGTGCTCCTGCCAAGAGGTGATCTCGCTCGCGAAGTTCTTCCGCGAGAGCTGAAGGCCAAGGGGCTGACTCCTGTTGAAATCGATGTGTACGAAACGATTCTGGCAGACAACCAGGATGAGGAGACGCTTGAGCTGCTTCAGAAACGAAGCGTTCATGTCATTACGTTTGCCAGCTCCTCTACCGTTACCAATTTATTCGAAGTATTGCGTCGCATGGGGGTAGATGATCCACTTGAGCTGCTGCAAGGGATCGAGATCGCATGTATCGGCCCGATTACGGCGAAGACGGCTGAAGAAGCCGGTCTGAAGGTTACGATACAACCGGAGGATGCAACCATTGACGGACTTATTGATGCTATAGCCGAATCACGGCTCGTGCATCGCAACTAAGAAGGAGGCTTTCTGAATATGGCTTTTCCAATTACAAGAAACCGCAGACTTCGTTCATCAGGCGCGCTGCGCTCGCTGGTGCGCGAAACGCATTTGTCCGTAGACGACTTTATATATCCGTTATTTGTTACACACGGTACCGGGGTGAAGGAAGAAATATCTTCGATGCCGGGCGTTTATCATCTTTCTCTTGACCTGCTGCAGCAAGAAGTAGCTGCAGTAGTTGATTCAGGCGTGAAAGCCGTGCTGCTCTTCGGCGTACCGGATTCGAAAGACGCTGTCGGTTCTTCGGCGTACGATCCGAACGGGATTGTTCAGCAGGCAACAAGAGCGATCAAAGAATGGGCGCCGCAGCTTCTGGTTGTTGCAGATACATGCTTATGCCAATTTACGGACCATGGCCATTGCGGCATGATCCATCATGATGCTCGCACGGGAAATGCTTTTATTGATAATGATTCATCGCTCGAGCTGCTGGTTAAAACAGCCGTTTCGCAAGCACAAGCCGGCGCAGATATTATCGCACCATCCAATATGATGGACGGATTTGTCGGAGCGATCCGCGAAGGTTTGGATGCGGCAGGCTACGAAATGGTGCCGATCATGTCCTACTCGGTCAAATATGCTTCGGCTTTCTACGGCCCGTTCCGTGAAGCCGCACATTCCACGCCGCAATTCGGCGACCGCAAGACGTATCAAATGGACCCCGCAAATGCGCGCGAAGCGCTGCGCGAGGCGGAGGCGGACATCATGGAAGGGGCAGACTTCCTAATGGTGAAGCCGGCGCTTGCGTATATGGATGTCATCCGGATGCTGAAAGAGCATTTTGACCTGCCGGTTGCTGCGTACAACGTGAGTGCCGAATATTCCATGGTTAAAGCGGCCGCGGCAAACGGGTGGATCGATGAGCGTGCAGTTGTCCTGGAGGCGTTAACGGGGATGAAACGCGCAGGGGCTGACTTGATCATTACGTATCATGCTTTGGATGCAGCCCGCTGGCTGAGAGGCGAAGCCTAACAAACGGCCGGCCATTAAAAAAAGCCCGGACGGGTTAACCGTTCAGGCGGGCCAAGTCGAGCTTATATGCATTTGGACTAAACGTTAAGATATGGCGATCTTCGAGGTCCCTTAACACTTGGGAGAGTTCCTGCTTGGCTACACCAGCCATCTGAGCGAGTTCATCGTAGTTGAGGGGCATCTTAATCGTAATGATGTTACCGGCTCGTGAGCCATGTCGATTAGCCAGCAGAATGACATTCTTAAGCACTCGCGTACGTGAATCGACGAAAGTGAGATCGTAGACATGCTGATTGGTATCACGCAGTCTGCGGCATAGCTGAGCCATAATGTGGCGCGTGATCTCGAATTGCTCGCGAAGCAGCTCGTGGAAGTCGTTGCCGGAGATCACCAGCAGGGTCGAGTCTTCCAGCGTTTGAGCGGATGCCGAGCGTGGACGGCCGTCGAGCAGAGACAGCTCGCCGAAGCTTTCGCCGGACTGGAGAAGCGATAATACTTTCTCGTCTCCGGAAGTGCTGCGGGTATAAATCTTAATGGAGCCTTTAAGCAAAATATAAAAGGCTGCGCCGAAGTCTTTCTCTTGAAAGAGCACTGTGCCGGCTGTGAACCATTGCTTGCGGGCAATCGACATTATACGCTGAAGCTGTTCGACGTTTAAATTTTCAAAGAGCTGTACTTTCTTAAGCAATTCAAGCACGTATGATCAGCCTCTCCCTCTCCATTGCACGACAGTTTCAACCTGATAATCTCCTAGCAGTTTACCATACCGAAGTCACAATTTAACAGGCAGGTGCGAGAAATGAGCGAAAAGAATCCTAAAAGAACGGATGAACGTTCCAAAGAAGCTTTTGCACGCGCGAAAAAAGTAATTCCGGGCGGCGTGAACTCTCCGGTACGTGCATTTAAATCCGTCGGTTTAAATCCGATCTATATGGACCGCGGCGAAGGCTACAAAGTCTATGATATCGACGGTAACAGCTATATCGATTACGTGGCATCCTGGGGTCCGCTAATTATGGGCCATGCCCATCCGGAAGTGATCGAAGCGATTAAGAAAACAGCGGAGAAAGGCACCAGCTTTGGCGCCCCAACTGAGATTGAGACGCTTATGGCCGAGCTGGTCTGCGAACGTGTCCCATCCGTAGAGATTGTACGTATGGTGAATTCCGGCACAGAAGCGACGATGAGTGCGCTCCGCCTGGCTCGCGGTTATACGAAACGCAGCAAAATTCTAAAATTCGAAGGCTCTTATCACGGCCATGCCGACAGCTTGCTTATTAAAGCAGGTTCAGGCGTAGCGACACTTGGGCTGCCAGACAGCCCGGGCGTACCGGAAAGCGTAGCATCCCATACGATTACGGTGCCTTACAATGACCTTGCTTCGGTCAAGCTGGCATTCGAAAGCTTCGGCGAACAAATCGCATGTATCATCGTTGAGCCGGTCGCCGGCAATATGGGCGTTGTTCCGCCGCTGCCCGGCTTCCTGCAAGGGCTGCGCGAGGTGACGGAGCAGTACGGCAGTCTGTTGATCTTCGACGAGGTGATGACCGGCTTCCGCGTTCACATGAACTGTGCGCAAGGTCTGTACGGCGTAACACCGGATCTCACTTGCCTCGGCAAAGTAATCGGCGGCGGATTGCCGGTAGGCGCATACGGCGGTAAGCGCGAAATTATGGAGATGATGGCGCCAAGCGGCCCGATCTATCAAGCAGGCACGCTTTCGGGCAATCCGCTTGCGATGGCAGCCGGCTATACAACGCTTAGCCTGCTGACACCGGAGACTTATGAGCACATGGAGCGGATGGCGGTTCGATTGCAGCGCGGTTTCGAAGCGAATGCGGCGAAGCACGGTATTCCGAGCACGATTAACCGAGTCGGATCGATGGTTTGCCCGTTCTTTACAGAGCAGCATGTCATCAACTACGATACGGCGAAAACTTCCGATCTCGAGCGCTTCAAGGTTTATTTTGCTGCCATGTTAGATCTCGGTATCAGCATTGCCCCTTCCCAGTTCGAAGGCATGTTTGTCTCCGGCATTCATGATGAAGCAGCCATTGATGCGACCATTGCGGCGCATGACGAGGCGTTTCGTCGCTTGTAAGAAAGCGTATTGTAGGAGCTGAACCCTAATGGGATATTCGATGAACTATGAACGCAGCGGAGAGTGGCTGAAGCTGTCGGCGGAAACGCTGGCCAGCTTCGCCGGTTCCGCCGTTCGAGTAATAGAGGCCGGCAGCCATCCGCATCATGTGCGGCAGTGGCTGCTGGCCCTTGGTTTATTTCCTGAGAAATGGCTGAACCGGCTGTTCTCGGTAGGCGGCATTCGGATGGAAGGGAGCAGCATTCTGCTGCGCACCTTTATTGCTGCGGATGCAAGCAGTGATGCTATCTTTCGTACGCTCTCGCAAGGAGATGCCGTTGCTGGTGCGTCGCTGAAAGCCGGCCTTCTTTATTACGATGATTGGTGCCTTGTGATGGACAAACCTGCTGGCATGCCGGTACATCCTTCTGCTCCCGGTCAGCGAGGAACTCTTGACGAGGAAGCGGCGCGTGCAGGGCTGCTTCGCGGGGATGGTTTGCCTGCCAAGCATATACACCGGCTTGACGACGATACGGCCGGACCGGTTCTTTACGCGCGAAATGAACTGGCGCAGCTGCGGCTGGACGAGGCGATGCGAGAGAAAGCCATCGGCAGGCAGTATGTTGCACTGGTGCAAGGGACATTGAAACGGAGCCGAGGCACGATAAACGAGCCGATTGGCAAAGACCGTCACTCTAATGGACGTCGAAGAGTTTCGCCGCAAGGCGATCACGCGATTACGCATTATGAAACGATTGCGGTCTACAAACGCGCATCCCTTGTCCGAGTCTGGCTCGAGACCGGGCGAACGCATCAAATTCGCGTACATATGAGCCATCTGGGTCATCCGCTTGTCGGGGATACCCTCTATGGCGGCTCAGACAGCAAGCTTCGCCATCAGGCTCTCCGAGGCGAGCAGCTGACATTTCGACACCCTTGGACGAATGAGGAGACGATATTGTCCGCATTCGAGCCGGATTGGTTTACGGAGGTCCGCGAACGGTACGCTTCTCTGTGAAAATCGTAGTCATGCCTACCCACCCCTTGCCATATAGATAAATAGGGAAGAAAGCTGTAACCAAGCTTCTTGACAAGGGGAAAGGAGGACGACAAGCGTGCCCAGTCCGTCTAGTGGTTTGCGATTTGACATCTATGAACGTGTACATTTACCCGAAGAGGTAGCGGCGATCGACGAGCTCGATGAGATCGAGCTAGTGCCGCGAATCGGGATTGTTCAGCAAGACGAGCAGGTTTTGTTAAAAGGCCATTTGCTCCTTACAGGCGTTTATCGCGCACAGGATGAGCCTTTAGCCGAACAATCTCTGGAGCATTGGATTCCTGTCGAAATTACGCTGCCTTTGAATCGTATTCATCGATTGGATGACATTTCCGTCGAGATCGATAACTTTGACGTGGATTTGCTATCCACCCGAACGCTCAACATTACGGGGGTTCTATCCTTATTAGGTATCGAGATCGAACAATCAGAGCCCGCAGAATCTTGGCAGCGTGAAGAACCCATAACGGTCGTTCATTCCAGGGAAGCCGAGGAAGCGCCGCAACTCACTCAATATGATTACGAGCAGCGGCGGTTAGCGGCGGAATATGAACGGCAAGCGGTAGAAGAAGCCGCTTTGCGCGAGGCAGCCGAGAATGAGGCGATCGCGGCACGAGCGTCGGCTTGGGCGAGGGAGCAGGAGAGACAGGAAGCACTGAATCGTGAATCGCAGGCTGCCTTGTTTCAAGTTCCAATCGCAGAGCCAACTGTTTATGAACCGAGCCAGATCGCGGTCAATGCGAGTGCATCTGAACAGGAGGAGGCGGTCATCGTTCCGGCTGCTGCTGAGCGGGAACAACCGCAGGTTCGCCCTCAAGCACAGGCCGCCGCGGTGCCTGCGGAAGTGCCGCAGTACGGCGATGTTTCCGCTTCGGAGGCAGAAGCCGCCCGCAAGCAGATGCGCGTCGCGCTCGCGAGCAAGCAAGCCGAGGATGAAGCCGATCAGCAATCTGCCGGCGGCGTCGGGTTCAGAGCGCTGCTGCAATCGAGCCGCAGGGAGCAGGAAGCCAGAGCCGCCGCCGAGCAGGTCGCGGAAGCGAAGGCCGCGGAAGCCCGCAAATCGAGCGGCGACGAAATTGAGTGGAAGAACTTGTTCTACGGCAGAGCAGGCGACGAACAATCGTTCCGGAAGCTGCGCATTTGCATTGTGCAGCGCGAAGAGACGCTTGACGTCATAGCCGGGCGCTACCAGCTGCAGGCCCGCGAGATCGCGCTATACAACCGACTCTCGGATCAAAGCGTCAGTGAGGGACAGGTGCTTTATATTCCATAGTCCGGCATAATTGCGATGACTCGCTATACTTAATTGCCAGCCCTTTTGGGAATGACCTCAACCGGTCCCCGAAGGGGCTTTTTGCCAGTTGTGGAAAGCTTGAATTAGGCCGCTATCCTGCTGGGATTGACGTATGCAAATAATAACGTGTATGATAGAAAAAATAGGGTAATACTTTATTATAATGAACGTTGATGGGGAAGATTGGCAGGAATGCCTTCAGAGAGCAGAACCGCTGCGCTGAGAGGTTCTGTAGGATATGAACTGCGATTTGTCGCCCCGGAGTTGCTGGATGAACGAAGCGTCTTTCTTCGTAAGTACCGGCCGGCTGCAGCCGTTATCTGTTTAAAGTTGTCGAGCCAATTGCGTCACGCATGGTTCGGAACAAAGGTGGTACCGCGGAAGCTAAACCTTTCGTCCTTTGAATTAAGGGCGAGAGGTTTATTTTTTTTCGTTAATTATGCGTATTCGAAATCTTAAATGGTTTAGAAATACAGTGGAGGTAGGATAAGCAGATGACACAAAAACAAGCAACGACTGAAATGCCGACAACGTACGATCCGAAGACGGCAGAAGCGAAATGGTATCCATATTGGATGGAAGGCAAGTTTTTTGAAGCGGGCAAACGCCCTTCGGCAGAGCCGTATACAATCGTGATTCCGCCCCCAAACGTAACCGGCATGCTGCATATCGGGCATGCGCTCGATTTTACGCTGCAGGATATTCTGATTCGTACGAAGCGGATGCAGGGCTATGATGCACTGTGGCTGCCGGGCAGCGACCATGCAGGTATTGCTACACAAACAAAAGTAGAACAGAAGCTGCGCGAGGAAGGTCAGTCCCGTTACGACCTTGGCCGCGAGAAGTTTCTGGAGAAGGTATGGGATTGGAAGGCGCTGTACAACGAAACCATTCGCGAGCAATGGGCCAAAATGGGCTTCTCCCTCGATTATTCGCGCGAGCGTTTCACGCTGGACGAAGGCTTGTCGCAGGCGGTGCGTGAAGTGTTCGTTCGCCTCTATGAGAAGGGCCTTATTTACCGCGGCAAGAAAATCATTAACTGGGATCCGGCCGCCCGCACGGCGTTATCGGATATCGAGGTTGAACATAAAGAGGTTAACGGTCACCTGTACCACCTGCAATACCCGCTGAAGAACGGTTCCGGCTTCATTACGGTTGCTACAACGCGTCCTGAAACGATGCTTGGCGATACGGCGGTTGCGGTACATCCGGAAGATGAGCGCTACAAGCACCTAATCGGCGAAATGATTGTATTGCCGTTTATCGGCAGAGAAATTCCGATCATCGCTGATGAGTATGTAGAGAAAGAGTTCGGTTCCGGCGCGGTTAAGATTACGCCGGCTCACGACCCGAATGACTTTGAAGTAGGTCTGCGTCACGACCTGCCGCAAATCGTTGTGATGGATGAGAGCGGTACGATGAATGCCGAAGCAGGTCCTTACAATGGCATGGATCGAGCGGATTGCCGCAAGAAAATCGTAGCTGATATGCAAGAGAGCGGCGTTTGCATCAAAATCGAAGATCACGTTCATCAAGTCGGCCACAGCGAGCGCAGCGGCGCCGTAGTTGAGCCGTACTTGTCGACACAATGGTTCGTTGATATGAAGCCGCTCGCGGAAGCTGCCATTAACGCACAGCAGTCCGGTAAAGGCATAAACTTCGTTCCGGATCGCTTTGAGAAAATTTACCTGCAATGGATCGAGAACGTACGCGACTGGTGTATTTCCCGTCAGCTGTGGTGGGGACACCGCATCCCGGCTTGGTACTGCGATTCTTGCGGCGCTATGCATGTTGCCCGTGAAGATCAAAGCGCATGCTCCGCTTGCGGAAACGAATCGCTTCGCCAAGATGAAGACGTGCTCGATACGTGGTTCAGCTCGGCGCTATGGCCGTTCTCAACGTTGGGCTGGCCGGAGCAAACAAATGATCTGAAACGGTTCTACCCGACCGACGTGCTTGTAACCGGCTATGACATTATCTATTTCTGGGTTGCTCGCATGATCTTCACCGCGCTTGAATTTACGGACGAAATTCCGTTCAAAGACGTATTGATGCACGGTCTCGTTCGCGATGAGAACGGCAAGAAGATGTCGAAGTCGCTCGGCAATGGCGTTGATCCGCTTGACGTGATTGAGAAATACGGTGCGGATGCGATGCGTTATATGATTTCGACCAGCAGCACGCCTGGACAGGATTTGCGTTTCCGCTGGGAACGTGTGGAGCAAGCGCGCAACTTCGCGAACAAGATCTGGAATGCATCCCGTTTTGCGCTGATGAACCTAGAAGGCGTAACCGCTGCGGATATCGATATTAACGTGAAGCTCGGCACGGCCGACCGCTGGATTCTGCACCGTTTGAATGCTGCAGTTGCTGACGTTACGCGTCTGATTGACAGCTATGATTTCGGCGAAACCGGCCGCGTACTGTACAACTTCATTTGGGATGATCTATGCGACTGGTACATCGAGTTCGCGAAGCTGAACCTCAATGGTCAAGATGCGCATGCCAAACGCGCGACGCAATCGGTGCTTGCCTACGTGCTTGATCGCACGCAGCGCCTGATCCACCCGTTCATGCCGTTTATCAGCGAAGAAATATGGCAACACTTGCCGCATGAAGGCGAGACCATTACGCTCGCCGAGTGGCCGGTCTATGACAAAGCGCTAGAAGCACCTGAGGCAGTTGCCGAGATGGAGCTGCTAATGGATATGATTCGCGCGGTTCGGAATATCCGTGCCGAGGTTAATGTCCCTATGAGCAAGAAGGTCGAGCTTCAAATCAAACCGTCCAGCGAGAGCGAAGCTGCCATTCTGGCCCGCAACGAAGAGTTCATTATCCGTTTCTGCGGTACGTCGAAGCTTACCATCAGCTTGGATCTGGCTGCGCCGGACAAAGCGATGACGGCGATCGTAACCGGAGCCCAAATGTATTTGCCGCTGGCAGGCTTGATTGATATCGAGCAAGAGATTGCTCGTCTCGAGAAAGAAATTGCTCACCTGACGAGCGAAGTGGAGCGGGTGGAGAAGAAGCTTGGCAATGAAGGCTTCGTTGCGAAAGCTCCTGCTAAGGTAATTGAGGAAGAGCGCGCCAAGATGGCTGATTATGCGGAAAAACGTGATATGGTGAAAGCGCGGATTGCCGAGCTAAGAGGTTAATCCTGACCGCGGGAAGAAGGAAGAGAATCATGACAGAACAACAGCTAACTACGGAGCCGGATGCGTCGGCGTCGCTTACCAGTTATGAAGAAGCAAGAGATTGGATCGAAGGACTCGTAGCCTTCGGCATCCGTCCGGGCATGGAACGAATTGAGAAGCTGATGGAGCTTACGGGTCATCCGGAGCGCCGGCTTAAATTTATACATGTCGCCGGTACGAACGGCAAAGGGTCAGTATGTGCCTATCTAACAAGTGTCCTGCTTCGCTGCGGGTATGATGTGGGGACGTTTACGTCCCCTTATATCACGAAATTCACAAACCGCTTCCAATACAACGGAGCGGATATTCCGGAAGAAACGCTGCTGCTGCTCGCCAACAGGTTGAAACCATTGGTGGAAGAGATCGCGGCAACGGAGCTCGGTTCCCCTTCGATGTTCGAGGTATCTACTGCGCTTGCCATTTTGTATTACGGCACGGTAGCTTACCCGGACTTTGTCGTGTGGGAGACCGGACTTGGCGGCCGTTTGGACGTGACGAACATCGTGACTCCGCTCGTTTCGGTCATTACGAATGTCGGTCATGACCATATGGATATTCTCGGCGATACGATCGAGGCGGTGACAAGAGAGAAAGCCGGCATTATTAAAGCCGGTGTTCCGGTCGTCAGTGCCGTCAGTCAGCCGGAAGCGGCCGCGATCATTACAGAGACGGCACAAGCAAAGAATAGCTCGCTTTATATGCTCGGAGGGAATTTCCATATTCAGCCGCTGCATGTGGAGGAGAATGAACAAACCTTCCGTTTCGAAGGCCTGTTCCGTTCGATTGAGCCGCTCGCGATTACCCTTAACGGTGTACATCAGCAGTCGAATGCCGCTGTTGCGGTCATGACGCTTGAAGTTATGAGACAATACTATGCGCTTATTCTCGAAGATGAGGATTTAAGAGAAGGGCTTCGCGCTGCAGCCTGGCCCGGACGTCTTGAAATGATCGCTACCTCGCCGCGTCTTCTAATCGACGGCGCGCATAATCCGGAAGGCGCGCAAATGCTGGCGGCGTCGCTCAAAAGCACGTACAAGTACGACAAACTTCATCTCATGATGGGGATGCTCGCGAACAAGAATCATCGTGACACATTGCGGCATATACTACCTCTAGTGGATACGCTTGTCGTGACCGAGCCGGATTTTCGCAAAGCATTGCCGGCGCAAGAGCTGGCAGCGCTTGTTCAGGAAATTCGGGAGGAGACAATCGGCCGTTCCTTCGAGCTCATCATCGAACCGAATTGGAAGCTTGCACTGGAGCGGCTGCAGTCGCTCTCGAATGCGGATGATTTGGCAGTCGTAACCGGTACGCTCTATTTGATTGCCGATGTCCGCTCCCAATTGCTCTATAATAAGGATTCTGAAAAAGGTTGGTGAACCGTCTTTGAATACGGCAGAACACGTACATTTCATCGGAATTGGCGGTTACGGCATGAGCGCAATCGCGCGCGTTATGCTGGAGATGGGCTATAAAGTGACCGGCTCTGATGTTGCTCGGCAAGAACTTACGGAGAAGCTTGCGGCTAAAGGCGCCCGCATTTACATCGGTCATGAGCCGGAGCATGTCAAAGGAGCGGATCTGGTCGTTTATTCGACGGCGCTGTCTCGGGACAATGTAGAACGAAGAGCGGCAGAAGAGCTGAATATTCCTATTTTGCACCGCGCTCAAATGCTTGCAAGATTGATGAATAACGGCAAAGGCGTCGCAGTTGCGGGAGCACACGGTAAAACGACGACTTCCTCTATGATCGCGCTGGTCATGGAAAACTGCAAACTCGACCCCACGTATATCATCGGCGGCGAAATCGTCAATGTCGGCACGAATGCAAAGGCAGGCAAAGGCGAATATGTCGTGGCGGAAGCAGATGAGAGCGACGGGTCATTCTTGCAGTACCATCCCACAATCGCAATCGTAACGAACATTGAACCGGATCATCTCGAAAACTATGACGGTGATTTCAATAAATTGAAAGCGGCTTACGTGCAGTTTCTAAGCCAGGTGAAGGATGGCGGCAGCGCGATTGTGTGCTCGGACGACACGAACATGCAGGCGATGCTCCCTGAGCTGATTGCAGGCCCGCTCGGGACTGAAGGCGTACTGACGTACGGTATCGACCAAGAGGCCATCTACCGTGCCCAGAACATCTCGCTCGGTGATCGCAAGGCCTCCTTCGATATGACGCGCCATGGGCAGCTGCTCGGTCGAATCGAGCTGTCTGTTCCGGGGCGTCATAACGTGTACAATGCGATGGCCACCGTTATTACATGTCTGGAAGCGGGCGTTTCGTTCGAGGCAATCGCGGCAGCGATCGTTGATTTCCGCGGTGCCAAACGCAGATTCCAGGTGCTCGGAGAAGTTAATGATATTCTGGTCATTGACGACTACGCGCATCATCCGACGGAGATCGAGGCTACCATCAGTGCAGCCAAGTCAACGGGCAAACGGATTATCGCGGTTTTTCAACCGCAGCGTTACACCAGAACCTTCTTCCTGCTTGATCAGTTCAGCCGCGCTTTCACGGAAGCGGATGAAGTGCTCATCACGGATATTTATTCTCCGGCAGGCGAGCAGCAGATTGAAGGGGTAAACTCGAAGAAACTCGTAGAGCTTATCATTAAGAACAGTAATGCCAACACAACCTACTATCCTACGAAGGATGAGGTGCTAGCCGTTCTGACCGATCAAGTGCAGCCGGGCGATCTCGTAATTACGATGGGGGCGGGCGATATTTGGAAGGTAGCGGATTCGCTTGCGAAGACGCTGCGGGCAAGAGCGTAGTAGCATGATGTAAGTATCGGCGTGAATGCCAGTATTGTAGAACCCCCACTCCCTATTTGAGAGCGGGGGTTCTCTTTGGTTTTTAGAGAGAAAATAATACAAGTGAAAGAGGGTTACTGCCGTGAGATGATTCGTAAGGAACAAAATAAAGCCGCCCCAAAAGCCATAAGTGCACTTTAGAGACAGCCTCTGCAGATATCCTATCTATGGTTAATCGACGACCCGCCCCTCCTACTCTTCAGCATTCTCATCTTTCGCTTGCAGTTTCTTTAAATAATCGTCTAATTGATCGAATCTCTCTTCCCATGTCCGGCGGAAGGAGCTTAACCAATCGTCGAGCTCCCGGAGAGGTTGCGTCCCGAGCTTATAGATACGCTTGTTGGCGACGGGGTGAACCTCGACGAGACCGGCATCCAGAAGGACGCGCAAATGTTTAGACACTTGCGGCTGATGAAGGCTAAGCCGTTCGGCGATTTCACCAACCGTAAGCGGGCCGTCCCGCAAGAGCTCGACGATACGTAACCGATTAGGCTCGGCAAGAGCGCTCATTGTGGCATTCATAAACTGAATATACCTTAGAAGGAATATACCGGTCAAGGAATGCAGACGGTCCGACATCGCAGCGCGGAGAGAGGGGGTCATATTCCTCTTAACTTTTTCATAGACTGTTACTAGAGTATGTGGACAAGGAGAGAATGCGATGAGTGCTAAAGGACGCATTACGTACCGTTTCGATCGGCAGAGCGGTGCCCGGGTAGAGCAGAAACCGGAACAGAAGCAAGAACAGAGGAATTCCGCGAATGTCATCCCTTTCTTTCAAGAGGAAATGAAATTCACGTCCGAAATAGGATCATGGAACAGCCCATTTCAAAATGATGCCCATGCCTTGGAGCAGCTCATCCGTGAAGCAGACGGACAGAAAGCAGACGTTCCGAAAACGCGCAAACCGAGCTCGAACGAGTCGGCACGGACGATGAAGCATGACAATCCATTATACGATGCAGTGCAAGAGCAGCTGCCACCGCATATGGAACAGGCGGAAACGATTCTGCTGGGCGATGAATATGAGGAGCCGCGCAAACGGATCCAAGCGAATCCCAATGTGATTGATATGTATCCGATTCTCGATGAGGAAATGGAAGAGCGCGAACGAAGACGGAGTGAGCTGCAAATGCAAGCCCGCACCTCGTTCGGCTCCTATATGGGCGGATCGAATCAACGGCCATCCAAGGGCCCTTCATGGTTTAAGGTGTTTGCTTCGGTAACCGGAGCGATTGCGACGGGTGCGTTATTCGGATATTTTGTGCTGGCGTTGTTCACGGGGAACGGCTCGTTTGGATCGGATAGCTCCGTGAATCAGCCGGGGGCTTCCGTTAGCGGGTCGATTACAGACGGGGCAGAATCAACTGGCGGTCCAAGCGGAAGCGCCGCTGCTAACGATAAGGTCAACGAACCATCGTCTGCAGGAGCAACTAACAGCAACGGTGCGGTCGATAACGGAAGCGGAAGCGGTTCTTCGGCAGCTCAATCGATGATTAAAGTAAACATTCCGGAGAGCTCCTACTATATGCTTCAGTACGGCGTATTCAGCAATCAAGAAGGTTTGAATGCCGCGGTCGACGAGCTTGCCGCCAAAGGGCTGGCAGCTGCGCCGCTTACAACACAAGAGGATTATCGGGTCTATGTAGGAATGTCGTCGGATCGTGATGAAGCGCAGATGCTTGGACATTTGCTGACGAACATGGAGGTATATGTCAAGCAAATCGATCTTCCCGCGGTGACCAGCATCGCTTTCAAGGGTGACGCTGCTGCGGTGGAGGATTTCTTCGAGCAAACGAACGGACTGATCGCAAGTTTGGATCGCCTCACGGTAGAGCGGCTGAGCGGCACGACGAACGATGCGGGAGACTGGAAAGAGCTGCACCGGCAGTGGATTACTTCGGCTAATGCGCTTGCAGCGGGTTTAACCGATAAAGTGAACAAGTCGTCGCTGCAGAAATTAACCCAATTGATTAACACGGCGGCTGTGGCTGCTGAGGAATATACGAAGAAACCATCCGACGCTTACCTATGGTCGATGCAGGCTTCTCTGATGAAAGCCGTATTCGCGGAGAAAGCCTGGTTTGAATCGATGGATGCATTGTAAAGCGTTCCCGTGGCGCGTATAATAAAGTATACGTGTCAAAATATGGCGAGGGACGTTGGAAGATGAAGAAAAACTTCTGGGTTTTGCTGCTTTTCATACTGATCGGGCTGCTCACGGGCGCACTTGTATCCCGCTGGTTGTCTCAGGTGCCGGGACTGGCTTTCCTAACCAAAACGTCACCTGTCGTATGGTCACCGGCCGCGGATTTACTCGTTCTGAGCTACTCGTTTACGCTGCGGATTGAGATTAGTCTCTTAAGCATTATCGGACTGATCGCAGCAATATGGATCTACCGCAAGCTATAGGGAACCGACACAACGCGTTAAGGAGCGCTGCATCCATGATTGTACCCCCTACAAGTTCATCGAACGTTCGCCGGCTTGTGCTGGCTTCATCATCTCCTCGCCGGCGGGAATTGGTCGCAGCTCTTGACCTTTCCTTGCCGGTTCTCATTTTGTCAAGCGATACCGATGAAAGTACCCCAACAGATTGGCTGCCGGCTCAAATCGTCGAGCAGCTTGGCCTGCGTAAAGCACGAGCATCTGCGGAGATGCTGCAAGATGACGATGCTTCCCATTCGCTTGTAATCGGTGCGGATACAATCGTCGTTCTCGATGGACAAGTGCTGGGCAAACCGGCGGACGAGCAGGATGCGATCCGTATGCTGACCGAGCTGCAGGGCCGGGAGCATGAAGTATATACAGGAATTGCTCTGGTTGATACGTCTTCAGGAAGAGAGCTGGTTCATCATCGCATGACGCGGGTAATGATGAAATCTATGCATAATGATCAAATCAAACGTTATGTCGCTTCCGGCGAGCCAATGGACAAGGCCGGCAGTTATGGCATACAGGGACTGGGCGCAACACTTGTTGACCGCATCGATGGCTGCTATTTTAACGTGGTAGGACTTTCTCTATCTTTGCTGTCGGACATGCTGGCTGAATTTCATATCGAGGTTATTTGACCGATCAGTTCGCGGGAAGGCAGGGGACAGAGATGGAATCGCAACGAGAACCCTACGTACTGAAGGATATTCCGAGCACCGAGAGGCCAAGAGAGCGGATGATGGCCGTTGGGGCGGAAGCATTAAGCCATGCCGAGCTGCTCGCGATCTTAATTCGTACCGGCACCAAGCGGGAATCCGCACTGCTGCTCGCATCCCGTATACTCGGTCAATGCGGCAGCCTGCACGGACTTGTCGATATGAGCGTGGCCGAGATGACCAAGATTCGCGGCATCGGTCCGGCGAAAGCCGTTCAGCTGCGAGCCGGCATCGAGCTTGGCCGCCGCATTGCCAGAAGCCAGCAGGGAGAGCTGCCGACAATTCGAAAGCCCGCAGATGCGGCGAACCTCCTAATGGAGGAGCTTCGCTATTTGAAACAGGAACATTTCATCTGTTTGTTTTTAAATACGAAGAATCAGGTTATTTTAAAAGAAACGTTGTCGATCGGAACACTGAATGCGACACTGGTGCATCCGCGGGAAGTATTTCGGGCCGCGATTAAATGCAGCAGTGCCTCTCTCATTTGCGTACATAACCATCCAAGCGGCGATCCCACGCCGAGCTCGGAAGACATAGCGCTGACACAGCGTCTCATAGAAGCCGGAGAGCTTGTCGGAATTGATGTACTCGATCATTTGGTAATAGGTGACAATCGCTTTATAAGTTTGAAGGAGCAAGGCCATATGTAATATAATAAGAAGTATTGTCTTAAGGAAGAAAGGAAGATTAAACATGTTTGGTGGATTCACAAAAGATTTAGGTATTGACCTTGGTACAGCGAATACGCTGGTATATGTGAAAGGCAAAGGCATTGTGGTAAGAGAGCCTTCCGTAGTCGCGATACGTACAGATTCGAAAACAATTGAGGCTGTAGGTGAGCATGCCAAGAAGATGATTGGCCGTACACCCGGCAACATTCGCGCGATTCGTCCGATGAAGGACGGCGTTATTGCAGACTTCGAAACAACGTCAACGATGATTAAATATTTTATCCGTCAAGCACAGAAGCAGCGTTCTCTGTTTCCTCGCCATCCGAACGTAATGGTATGCGTGCCGTCCGGTATTACAGCGGTAGAACAGCGCGCGGTTAAAGATGCGACTGTCCAAGCAGGTGCGCGGGAAGCGTTCACCATTGAAGAGCCGTTTGCGGCAGCGATCGGCGCTGATCTTCCGGTATGGGAGCCGACCGGCAGCATGGTTGTCGATATCGGCGGCGGTACGACGGAAGTAGCCGTTATTTCGCTTGGCGGTATCGTAACGAGCCGTTCGATCCGTATCGCAGGTGACGAGATGGACGAGGCGATTATGCAGTACATCAAACGGATGTACAACCTTATGATCGGTGAGCGTACAGCTGAGCAGCTGAAGATGGAGATCGGCTCCGCACTGTCCCTGGACCGCCAGGAAACGATCGAAATTCGCGGCCGTGACCTCGTGTCCGGACTACCGAAAACATTGCCAATCTCTTCGGAGGAAATTTGCGAAGCGCTGTCCGATACGGTTAATGCAATCGTAGATGCAGTTAAGATTACGCTTGAGAAATGTCCGCCGGAATTGTCCGCGGATATTATGGACCGCGGTATTGTCCTAACAGGCGGCGGCGCGCTGCTGAAGAACTTGGACAAGCTGCTTTCCCGCGAAACGGGCATGCCTGTTATTGTGGCTGAGAATCCGCTGGACTGTGTTGCGATCGGTACCGGCCGCGCACTGGACAATATTGAACTGTTCAAGACACGTGGAGGCCCGGTTTCTCGTTCGAAGCGATAATATCCGGATAGCTTTCCAAGGGGAAACGGATGAGCGACGCTGTTTGGTTTGTAGGAACCGCAGGGTCGTTGAGCATTGAGCGTGGAATGGGCGGGTGAAGAGAAGTTGTTTAATTGGATGCGTAATAAGCGGATGTTTGTATTGATGATCGTGTTTATCCTATTCGTGGCTGTCATGGGCTTCTCCATCGGTGACCGGAAGAAGCTGACATGGCCGGAAAACTTCTCGCTCGATTCCACGGCATTCTTGCAGGAGTGGATGTATCGTCCAGCCGGCTATGTGGCCGAACTGTTCAAGGATTTATCCAACCTGCACGCCATCTACAAGGAGAACGAGGAGCTGCGCATTGCGGCCGCTGCTTATGCAAGAGACAGCATTAAGTATAATTTTGTCGAAGCCAAGAACAAAGAGCTGCAGGAAATGCTGAACTTTACGGAACGCCAGAAGCAGCTGTATAACTATAAGTATTTGATCGCGCAGGTTGTTGCCGTTGGCAACGATCCCTACTCGGAAACGATCCGCATTAATTTGGGCTCCAAGGACGGCATCAAGATAAACATGGTTGTTGTTACAGACAAAGGCCTTGTCGGCCTTGTCAATCGTGTAGATCCTTTCTTCTCATCGGTGATGCCGATTACGAAGCTAAGTGAAACTTCACCGGATACGAAGGCGATCGCCGCAACCGTGCTTGGCAAAGAGAAAGATTCCTTCGGGATCGTGGATAACTATCATTCCGATACAGGCAAGCTGTCCATGTCCAAAATTTCCGAGCATGATCCGCTCACTAAAGGCGATACCATCATTACTTCGGGACAGGGCAATGTATTCCCGCGGGGGATGGTTATCGGCACGGTCGATTCCAGCCAGGTCGGAGACTTCGGTTTAACGTACACGGCAACGATTACGCCGGCTGCGGATTTTGACCATTTAACGGAAGTGTTTGTCGTACAATTGCCCGAGACTGGAGAGAACGCAGAATGAGCATGCAGCGTATCGTTGCCGTCATTCTGCTGTTCTTCCTTGTCGAAGGTACATGGTTCTACTGGCTGCTGCCTGATAGTATGGTAGGACGGATCATTCCTCATTTCACATTAGCGTTTGTACTCTTTGCCGGATTATATCGTGGCAGGCATACGGCGCTTATCCTTGGATTGGCGTTTGGACTTCTGCAGGATTTGGCCTTTTATGGCCGGATTCTCGGGGTTCACTCATTCTCTATGGGACTGGTCGGTTATATGACCGGTTTTCTTCTGGAGCGCAAAAGAAGCACCTTGCTGATGGCGCTGCTCATGATCTGCATGTCCACTCTTGCCTACGATACCATTGTATATTTCATCTACCGCGTGTTCCGGTTGACCGATCAGACGTTTGAATGGGCTGTATCTCATCACATCATTCCGAGCGTTTTTCTGCAAATTCTGTTTGCATTAGTGATTTATGTCCCAGCAAGGCGATGGTTTGAACGAACGGGCAGCAATGCCAAGTCGGAAGAGGAAGAAGAATAGCGAATGCCAGGCAGGAAAATACGCATCCGTGAAAGAATCGTATAGAGAAGGGGTGAAGACGAGCGTGGCCGAGAAGCAGCATATTACGATCAAAGGCGTCAAAGACGGTTTGATATTCCTTCTTGACGACACATGTGATTTTTCCGCATTGCTGGATGAGCTGCAATTCAAATTGGAAAAGTCGCACCAACAGCTGCTGACAGGTCCCATTGTTCACGTCCAAGTGAAGCTCGGCACCCGGCAAGTGAATGAGGAAGACAGGGAACGAATTCGAACGGCCATTCGGAATCAGGGCAATTTGCTTGTGCAGTCGATTGAAAGCGAAGCCCGCCCTGAGCCGAAGGTGGAAGACGGAAACAATTTAAAGGTATTGACGGGGATTATCCGTTCCGGCCAGACACTTGAGCATGACGGCAACTTGCTGCTTATGGGGGATTTGAACCCGGGCGGCTCGCTGCTTTGCACAGGCGATATTTATGTGCTCGGCGCTCTTCGGGGCTTGGCGCATGCCGGCTACAAAGGGAAAGAAGATTCGATTATCGCGGCATCGCTGCTTCGGCCGACACAGCTTCGTATCAGCGAAGTCATCAGTCGACCGCCGGATGAGTGGATGACCGGTGATGCCACGATGGAGTTTGCGTATTTAAGCGAAGGCGTCATGAAAATCGACAAAATGACACAGCTGCAGCGGCTGCGAAAGCTGCCGGTCGTGTTTCGAGCCTAGCTAGCGCAGCAATAGCGGGAAATCATTTTTGCAGCAGGTCTGTATAGCAGCAGTACCAATGGCTGGAGCGGGGAGAGTTGAGTCATGGGAGAAGCGATCGTAATCACATCGGGTAAAGGCGGCGTTGGCAAGACGACGACCTCAGCGAATATTGGAACGGCGCTTGCGTTATTGGGGAAAAAAGTTTGCATGGTCGACACCGACATCGGCCTGCGCAATTTAGATGTCGTCATGGGGCTGGAGAACCGGATTATTTATGACTTGATCGATGTAGCGGAAGGACGCTGCCGTCTGAATCAAGCGCTTGTGAAAGATAAACGGTTCGAGGAGCTCTATATGCTCCCGGCTGCCCAGACGAAAGATAAATCAGACGTGACACCGGAACAAGTTCGGGATATGATCCTGGAGCTGAAGAAAGACTTCGACTATGTCATTATCGATTGCCCTGCGGGGATCGAGCAAGGCTTCCGTAATGCAGTGGCAGGTGCTGACCGTGCTATCGTTGTGACAACTCCGGAGAACGCGGCTGTCCGCGATGCGGACCGTGTTATTGGCTTGCTGGAGCAGATTCATGTGCCTGCAAGACTAGTCATCAATCGCATTCGCGCCAATATGGTACGCAGCGGCGAGATGCTCGATATCGATGAAATCTGCCAAGTGCTGGCTATTGATTTGCTGGGGATCGTACCGGATGACGAGAAGGTGATTCGTTCGGCGAATGCAGGCGAACCAACGGTGATGGATCCTTCCTCGCGCGCTGCGATTGCTTACCGGAATATTTCGCGCCGCATGCTAGGCGATATGGTGCCGCTGATGCCGCTCGAGGAGAAATCAGGCGTCATTAAGCGGTTCCGCAAGTTTCTTGGAATAGGATGATTGCTAGGTGCTAAACAAACTGAAAAAGGTTGACCTTGGCATGCTGATCATTCTGCTGGCACTCATGGTAGTCAGTACGATGCTGGTACACAGCGCAACTTACGGGAATCCCGATTACGCCAATTACGACGTGAAAACGGTCATATTTTACGGATTGGGATTTTTCGTAGCGTTAGTAGCCACCTTGTTCGATTACCGGGTGTTTCTGAAAGCATGGATGTTTCTTTACGGCCTGGGGATTGTATTGCTGGTTGTCGTTTACTTCACGGCCGTTGAGATTAACGGTGCCAAGAGCTGGTTCGAGCTGCCCGGCGGGCTCCAGTTCCAGCCTGCCGAGATGGTGAAGATCATTCTGATCATCACGGTCGCTTACCTCATGGGCAGAAGGAATGGAGATGCACTGCGGGTCCGTCAGGATTTGCTGGTCATCGCGTTCTTCTCTTTTATCCCCTTCGCTCTGGTCATGATTCAACCGGATCTGGGTAATGCCATCATCTATCTGGTTATCGTCCTTGGCATGCTATGGATCGGGAATGTCAAATATACGCATGTTTTGCTTGGTTTGGGGATAACGGTAGGCTCGCTAATCCTATTCATGTTTCTGTTCAATGCGTATAACAAGCAAATCCACGACTATTTGCAAGATCACCAGAAGACCCACTGGTACGAGCGTATAAACGGATTCATCAATCCCGAAACAGCCTCCGAGAAAGAAGTCTATCAAGCCCAGAAGGCGAAGATTGCGATCGGTTCCGGAGGATTAACGGGCGATGGTTATATGAAAGGCGAGTCGAAGAACCGAAAGTTTATTCCTTATCCGTATTCAGATGCGATCTTTGTCGTTATCGGTGAGGAATTCGGGTTTCAAGGAGCCGCCGTCGTGCTCATGCTCTACTTCTTACTGATTTACCGCATGATTATCATTGCATTCCAGTGTTATGACTTGAAGGGCTCTTTCATCGTAATCGGGATCGTCTCGATGTACGTCTTTCAAGTCTTCCAGAACATTGGCATGATGATCGGGCTTATGCCGATAACAGGCATTACGCTGCCATTCATCAGCTATGGCGGTACTTCATTGCTGCTCAATATGCTTTGTATCGGTCTTGTATTCAGCGTGAAGGCGCATCAAGAGAAATACGAAATGGCCACTTAGCCGCTCAAGCAACCAGCTTGGCGGCTTTTTGCTGTTTACGGACGTGTCACAACATAACTAGTCCCACATGCTCATATATATTAGCGATTAGAGATGGAGGGATTAGTATGGATACGAAAAAAAGTATCCGCGAACGCAGACAAGAGCGTATCCGCCGGATCATGGAACATAACAACAGCACGCTTCCGCTAAAACAGGCTATGCAGCAGTCCCAAGCTCAAGCACATCTGGCACCGTTGCACAGCCCTGCCGAACTTCAAGCCATTTCCCCAACGAAGACGGCGTCCATTTCCCCATCTGCACAGCGAGATCCGGAAGATGATCCGGAGCGTTTGTGGAAAGCGAACCCGAATCCGTGGGAAAGCGCGGGTTGGCGGATTGCGCCATTGCCAAGCAAAGATGTGAAAGCGAGTAAGCAAGGGGGGCCGCAAGCGCCGCCTCCTCGAGATTTTCGGTTCATCGTCCGAGGGCTGTTCATCCAAACGGCTATTGCAGGGGCTATATTCATTATCGTGTTTGCACTTTTCAAGCTGGATGTACCTGCTGCCAAGCAAGGACAGCAAGTGGTTACGTCTGCGCTGACGGAGGAAATGAATTTCGATGCTGCTGCCGCATTGTACAAGGATTGGTTTGCGGGTGCGCCGTCCTTCATCCCATTGTTCGGCGACCACAGCGGCGAGGAGTCCGAATTGGCCGAAGGCGCTGTCGATCTACCCATCGTGTCTCCGCTCCATTCCGGTACCGTGGTCAGAACGTTTGCGGAAACGCTAAGCGGGATCGAACTGGCCGGTGAGCCGGGCCAAGAGGTCCTTGCCGTAGAGACAGGCCGGGTGCTTGTCGTATCCAAAGATGATGAAATGGGCGAAACGGTAGTTGTGCAGCATGCCAATGATCGAGTATCGGTCTACGGACATCTGGGCTTGGTCCGTGTAGCCGTGAATGATTGGATCGAAGCGGGAAAAACGATAGGTAAGCTGCCGGTAGCGGAGGAAGGCCAGCAAAGCCTGTTGTATTTCGCTGTGAAGGAAAAAGGCCAGTACGTCGATCCAGCGGACGTCGTCCCGATTGATTAAACTTGGCGGCATCCGCTGGTCCGTTCATCCGCTCTTCGTGCTGGTCATGCTCGCCTCCGTAGTGACCGGGTATTTTGTTGAGCTGCTGACCTTATTTGCGATCGTGCTGGTTCACGAGCTTGGCCACGTTATGATGGCAAAAGGTTTCGGCTGGAGAATTCGAGAAGTCAAGCTGCTGCCGTTTGGCGGCGTAGCGGAGGTCGAAGAGGGCAGCGGCGTGCCGGCTAAAGAAGAAGCCATCGTCGCCATTGCAGGGCCGCTCCAGAATGTATGGATGGCCGCCGTTGCCTGGCTCTTAGGCCAGCTTGGGATATGGAGTCATGAATGGGCGGACTATGTATGGCAAGCTAACGTCATGATTGGCCTGTTTAATTTGCTGCCGATCCTGCCGCTGGATGGCGGGAAGCTGATGCAAGCGGCACTTAGCCGCGCGCTTACTTTCTATGGGACGCTTATCTGGGGCGGGCGCGTCAGCTTGCTCTTTAGCTGCATGATGCTTCTTTATGCCTTTGTCCCCGCTTTGGTGGAGAGAAACGCCGTCCATATTCACATGAATTTGTTCGCGGTCGGGTTGTTTTTGCTGCTCACAAATTGGACAGCCTATCGGAATATCCCCTATTTGTTTCTGCGGTTTTTAACGACAAGGGCAATGGCATCATCGCGAATCGTTGCGAGAGGGGTATGGGCGATGCCCATCATTATTCCGAGGGGATATACGGTTCAAAGCACATTACAGCTGTTTAAGCGGGACAGCTATCACTTAATCGTCATTATGGAAGATAAAGGGGATATTCTCGGTGTCGTGCCGGAGCAGCGACTCGTAAACGGATTTCTTGAAGATGGGAAGGCTGACCGTGCAGTCTTGGAGCTTTTCATGTAATATAAGTATCAGTAAAGACCGACTGGACGGGAGGTCGAAAGATGAGAAGAATGCTGGTACACAAGCAGAAGGACTGGCTGCAAATTGCCGTTGTGGACAATAACCGACTACACGAATTTTATATGGAAAAGAACGAAGATGCCGGTCAACTAGTGGGCAGTGTCTACAAAGGCAAGGTCATTAACGTGCTTCCGGGGATGCAGGCCGCTTTCGTTGATATTGGGCTGACGAAGAATGCTTTTCTATATATCGACGATGTGCTGCATCCTCACCTAGAGCGGCAGAGTAAGGAAAAACCGCAAATTAATCAATTGCTTACTGCCGGACAAGAGCTGATTGTCCAAGTAATGAAGGAGCCGCTCGGCGGCAAAGGAGCCCGCGTTACGACGCATTATTCGCTGCCCGGCAGATTTCTCGTTTATATGCCAGCTGCCGATTACATAGGCGTCTCTAAGAAGGTGATCGGAGAAGCGGAGCGCCTCCGAATGCGAGGCATTGGCGAACAGATTCGATTTCCCGGAGAAGGCGTCATTATGCGCACCGCGGCAATCGGCGAGAGCAGTGATTCGCTCCAGCATGATGTGCAGTTCTTGCGGGAACTGTGGCAAGGTATCGAGGCGCGAGGGAAGTCCGCTTCCGCGCCGGCACTGCTCCATCGCGAAGCCGATCTCGTTCACCGTTTGGTGCGGGATTTGCTGACAGTGGAGATGGACGAGCTATGGATCGATGATCGAACGGCCTATCTCCAAACGGAGGCGCTTATGAAGCAAATGGCACCGGCGATGCTGCCAAGGCTGCGGCTGTTCGAGAAACAGGGGCAAGCGGGACTGTTTCAGCATTATCGCATCAATGAGCAGCTGCATGAAGCGTTTGAGCGGCGTGTTCGCTTAGGCTGCGGCGGTGATTTGGTTTGGGATCAGACGGAAGCTCTAACGGTAATCGACGTTAACACCGGTAAATTCGTCGGAACGAGCAATTTAGAAGATACGGTATTTCGCACGAATCTGGAAGCGGCGGAGCAGATCGCCCGGCTGCTGCGGATTCGAGATGTCGGCGGCATCATTATCGTGGATTTTATCGACATGGAGAAAGAAGAACATCGGGACGAAGTGATGCAGCTGCTTGAGCGGCTCGTTCGCGCTGATCGAACCAAATGCCAGGTAGTCGGCTGGACAAGGCTTGGTTTGCTCGAAATTACCCGCAAGAAAGTTCGGGAGCAGACAACTTCACCCGTCATTTAGATCAACGAATCTTCCGATTCCCGGCAGCCATCATTCGTACATGTGAATGATTTTATAAAAAGGAATTGCCATTGGGCGTTTGAATGTGCTATTATGTTATGGTGTCTGCAGAGGATATATGATCTGCAGTCAAATACCGCGCAGAACAGGTTTCTAAGCTCGGCCTTCCGAGGTCGGCACCTGCATCAGGCGAGTCTTCGATATAAGGAGGTGCAACATATGTTTGCGATTATTGAAACTGGTGGAAAACAGTACAAAGTTCAAGAGGGCGACGTTCTATTTCTTGAGAAGCTGAATGCTTTTGAAGGTGAAGAGGTAACGTTTGACCGCGTCTTGGCTGTTTCTAAAGGCGACGAGCTGGTAACTGGCGCTCCGGTTGTTTCCGGCGCTACTGTAACAGCTAAAGTCGAAAAACACGGCAGAGGTCAAAAAATCATCGTTTATAAATACAAAGCGAAGAAAAACTACCGCCGTAAGCAAGGTCACCGTCAGCCGTACTCCAAAGTAACGATTGGCAAAATCCAAGCTTAAGAGGTTAAATTATGATTACGGTCACCATTGAACGGCAATCCGCCGTTAATACGCGGATCGTAGCGTTTGCAATAGAAGGACATGCCAAGTTTGCAAAGCCGGGCAAAGATATCGTCTGTGCTGGTGTATCGGCCGTTTCGGTCGGTACGGTGAACGCGATTGAGGAGTTGGCGGGACTTGCTCTCCCTGCTTCCATGAAGAGCGGCTGGCTCCGATCAGATATTCCGGTAACGAGTGATGCGAGCTCTAACGAGAAAGCGCAGCTGCTGCTGGAGGGTATGATCGTCATGCTGAATTCCATTGCAGCCTCGTACGGGAAGTATGTTGATATTCGTCAACAATTTCGGGAATAAAGGAGGGAACATCCATGTTGAAACTGAATCTTCAGCTTTTCGCTTCGAAGAAAGGTGTAGGTTCCACGAAGAACGGACGTGACAGCCAATCCAAACGTCTTGGCGCTAAACGCGCTGACGGTCAAACGGTAACTGCTGGCAGCATCCTAGTTCGTCAACGCGGAACGAAAGTTCACCCGGGCAACAATGTTGGCATCGGTAAAGACGACACGCTATTCGCGAAAGTGGAAGGCGTTGTGAAATATGAGCGTTGGGGACGCGATCGTAAGAAAGTCAGCGTTTACCCAGTTACACTTGCTCCGGTAGCGGCAGCAGAATAGTGAAAGATCCCTGGTCTGCATGCAGACCGGGGTTTTCTTTTTTTATGAACAAAGCGATATGCAAAGATGATCTTTCTACTTTCTCGTGATATACTGTTTAAGGCTAGGAAAGAACAGGAAAGTAGGCTCGGCTTATGAATCGCATCGGAATGACCAAACAATTTGCGGCTGCATCCCTTTTGGTTCCTGCTGCTGCTGTTTTCATTTGGCCGGCGGAACTCTGGCTGCTGGCTGTGTTTACAGTCTGGCTGGTCCTTGTAGCTGCGTTCTGGGTTCTTGCGGAACGAAGGGAACAAGAATCGCGCATGGCAAGGGCTGCTTCTGCGATGCAGCAAGCATCCATTCGAACGCTGAATCATCATCGCCATGATTGGATGAATGATCTGCAGGTCATATACGGATATATTCGAATGGGCAAAGCGGATAAGACCGTTCAGTACGTGGAACAGATAAGAGAACGGATGTTAACGGAGAGCAAGATCGCGAAGCTCGGAATTCCGTCGCTTGTCTTGTTTATACAGTCGTTTCGCACGATATCGCACTCATTGGTAATTGATGTGGAGATTGACGGTGATGTGAATTTGGCGGAGCTGCCGCTTGACGGCGAGCTTGCGGCGGAATCGATCGTCGGCATTATCAACGCCTATCGATTCGCCATCAGACCGGGCACGGGTGATGCTGAGCGGCTCGTTATACGGATTTCGCAGGACGAGCAGCAGCTAAGCGTATCTTTCCACTGTGAAGGGATCATTAAAGAGATGGATGATTGGAAGATGAAATGCAAGCGGGCGCTTGATAATTCACCGCTTAAGCTGGCGGAGAATGGCCTGCAATCAGCAAGTGTCATGCTGCAAGCGCAGCTTGGGAAATAAACGGAGGCTAGGACATGTTTGTCGACAAAGCAAAGATATTCGTAAAAGGCGGCGACGGAGGAAACGGAATCGTTTCCTATCGCCGGGAGAAATACGTACCGAACGGCGGACCGGCCGGCGGTGACGGCGGAAGAGGCGGCGACGTTATTTTCCGCGTAGACGAAGGGCTTCGTACCCTGATGGATTTCCGCTACCAGCGGCATTTCAAAGGCGAGCGAGGCGAGCGCGGCAAAGTGAAAACGATGCACGGCGCTAACGCGGAGCATATGATCGTTCGTATCCCGCCGGGAACGGTCATCATCGATGACGAAACCGAATCCATTATCGCGGATATGACGCAGCACGGCTCGGAAATCGTGGTGGCAAAGGGCGGGCGCGGCGGACGCGGCAACTGCCGTTTCGCGACGGCGGCCAATCCGGCCCCGGATTTCTGCGAGAACGGCGAGGAAGGCCAAGAGCGCACCATTACGCTTGAGCTTAAAGTAATGGCGGACATTGGGCTTGTCGGCTTCCCGAGTGTAGGGAAATCGACGCTGCTATCGGTTGTTTCGGCAGCAACGCCGAAGATTGGTGCTTATCACTTTACGACACTGTCGCCTAACCTAGGCGTAGTCGATGTCGGTGATGGGCGCAGCTTCGTGATGGCGGACCTTCCGGGTTTGATTGAAGGCGCAAGTGAAGGCGTCGGTCTCGGTCATGATTTTCTGCGGCACGTCGAACGTACGAGAATTATTTTGCACATTCTTGATATGTCGGGGTCGGAGGGACGCGATCCTTACGATGACTGGGTGAAGATCAACCAAGAGCTCAAGATGTACAATCCGATTCTGGCGGAACGCCCGCAAATTATTGTGGCGAACAAGATGGATATGCCGGATGCGGAGGAACAGCTTGCCTTGTTCCGCGAACAGCTTGAAGCAAGCGGCGACGCCGAGAAGCATCAACTGGTTGCGATGTCCTCTCTTACGAAGCAAGGGGTTCAAGAGCTGCTCTATAAGGCTGCCGATTTGCTGGCAACCGTTCCGGACACCCGCTTGATCGAGGAAGTGAAGGATGTAGCCGAGCGCAAAGTGTACACGCTCGAGCAAGAAGAAGATCGTTCGTTCAAAGTAGGCAAGGAAAACGAAGGCTTCTACGTGGAAAGTGCCACGATCGAGAAGTTCATGAAGCGGGTTAACCTCAACAATTCCTACGATGCGATTATGCGGTTTGCACGTACGATGCGTAAGATGGGCGTTGACGCGGAGCTTCGTAAGATCGGAGCTAAGGACGGCGATATCGTTCGTATCGGCGATTATACGTTCGAGTTCTTCGAGGGCAGCGATTTCTCCTATCACGAATAAATAAAGTGAAACTGCTGCGGCAGTGTCTGTGCATGAACATGCAGACACGCTGCGGCAGTTTTTTGTTCATTCCAAGGATAAAATAGGTATAATGAGAATGTTGTGTTTCTCGATTGCCTATTGCCGCATTCGCCATTATTCGATATAATGTCCTCTATGGAAGAACAAATGTCTCTTGAGGGAGGACGGCAAGTGGAAGAACGATATTTTGTCGTCCGCGAGGACATGTTGCCGGAAGCGATCGTGAAGACGATCCAAGTGAAAGAGATGCTCCGGCGCGGCGAAGCCGCCACCGTTCATGAAGCGACGGAACGGGTAGGCTTAAGTCGAAGCGCCTTCTACAAATATAAAGACGGCGTCTACACGCAGAATCAATTGAAACGGGAAGCGATCGTAACCATTTCCATGGATCTGGACCACCGGTCGGGCGTCCTCTCGAAAGTGCTTGGCCTTGTAGCCGGCACGGAAGGAAATGTACTTACGATTCACCAAACCATCCCGCTGCAAGGACTTGCCAATGTCATTATTTCCGTAGATACCTCGATGATGAACGGAGCGCTGTCAGAGCTAATCGACGGCATCCGTAAGCACGATGGTGTACGCAAAGCGACGATTATTGGGCAAGGATAGAGAATTTGAGAGTTGAACTGGAGGATAACAGAACAATGAAGCCGATCAGAGTAGGTTTGCTAGGGCTGGGAACAGTCGGTACAGGTGTGGTACGCATCGTGGAAGGACATCAATCCGATTTGGAAAGCCAAGTGGGTTCCCCGATCGTCATCGAGAAAGTACTCGTGCAGAATAAAAACAAAGCCCGTTCCATCAGCGTTTCAACGGAGAAGCTGACAGAGGACGTTTGGGAAATCATCTATAATCCGGATATCGATGTCATCGTTGAGGTTATGGGCGGTATTGAACTTACGAAGAACTACATTCTTGAAGCGTTGTCGCGCGGCAAGCATATCGTTACGGCGAACAAAGATTTGATGGCCTTGCACGGACCGGAAATTCTGGCCAAAGCACAAGAGAACGGCTGCGACGTCCTCTACGAGGCGAGTGTTGCCGGCGGGATTCCCATCATTCGTACACTGGTGGAAGGCTTCTCGTCCGATCGCATTACGAAGATTATGGGTATCGTAAACGGTACTACAAACTATATTCTTACTAAAATGAGCAAAGAAGGCGCAGCTTACGGCGATGTGCTGAAGGAAGCACAGGATCTTGGATATGCCGAGTCCGATCCGACATCGGATGTTGAAGGATTGGATGCTGCTCGTAAAATGACCATTCTTGCGACACTCGGCTTCCGCGCTAACGTTGCACTCGAAGATGTGGATGTAAAAGGGATTTCCTCGATTACAAAGGAAGACATCCTGTACGCGAAACGTCTTGGCTACGAAGTGAAGCTGCTTGGCATTGCTGAGCGCCAGGACGACTATATCAGTGTCAGCGTGCAGCCAACGATGGTCAAGCTTTCTCACCCGATCGCATCGGTTAACGGCGTATTCAACGCCGTCTATGTATATGGCGAAGCAGTAGGCGAAACGATGTTCTACGGAGCAGGCGCTGGTGAACTGCCGACTGCCACTTCCGTAGTAGCGGATCTTGTCGCTGTCGTGAAGAACTTGAAGCTCGGTGTGAACGGTAAACAAGAGAAGCTTGCTTATAAAGAGAAGAAGCTCAAAACCGACGAGCAAATCGCTTCGAAATATTTTATGCTGCTCCATGTGGATGACCGTGCAGGCGTCCTTGCGCGCATTACGCAAGCTTTTGCCGAGTACGAAGTGAGCCTCGAGTCCGTGCTTCAACAGCCGAACCCGAACATCCCGGAAGCGGAAATCATCATCATTACGCATGATGCGAACAAAGCAGCTGCGAAGAAAGTGCTTCAAGCGCTGGAAGGCATGGAAGTCGTGAAAGCCATTAAGAGTGTGTACCGCGTAGAAGGCTAAATATTATTTGACATAAAGGAGTCCTATTTCCATGAGATATCTAGGCTTGCTCGAAACGTATAAAGAATTTCTGCCCGTCAATGAAAACACGCCGATGCTGACACTCCAAGAAGGCAATACGCCTCTTGTACGCGCAGAGAACCTGTCCAAGGAGCTTGGCTTGAACCTGTTCTTCAAATATGAAGGCTTGAACCCGACAGGTTCGTTCAAAGACCGCGGCATGGTTATGGCGGTTGCGAAAGCGATGGAAGAAGGCAGCACTACAATTATGTGCGCGTCTACGGGCAACACTTCGGCAGCGGCTGCCGCTTATGCGGCGCGCGGCGGTTTGAACTGTATCGTACTGATTCCGAATAACAATATCGCGCTTGGGAAGCTGGCTCAGGCGATTATCTACGGTGCGAAAGTTATCGCGATCAACGGCAACTTCGACCGCGCGCTCGAAATCGTTCGTGAAATTACGGCGAAGCACCCGATTACACTCGTGAACTCCGTCAACCCTTATCGGATTGAAGGCCAGAAGACGGCCGCATTTGAAGTCGTGGACCAGCTTGGCGGCGAAGCGCCCGACTACTTGGCGATTCCGGTTGGAAACGCGGGCAATATCTCGGCGTACTGGAAAGGCTTCAAGGAGCTTCACGCACATGGCAAAATTTCTTCGCTGCCGAAGATGGTCGGCTTTGAAGCGGAAGGCGCTATGGCAATCGTGAAGGGCGAGCCGATCGCGGAGCCTGAAACCATTGCAACGGCTATCCGGATCGGTAACCCGGCAAGCTGGAAAACAGCTGTGGCTGCAGCGGAAGAATCCCAAGGCCAAATCAACTATGTGACGGATGAGGATATTCTGGATGCGTACAAGTTGATCGCACGCCGCGAAGGTATCTTTGCAGAGCCGGCATCGGCGGCATCCATTGCCGGCGTATTGAAGCTGAAGCGCGAAGGGCAGTTTAAAGGCGGCGAAACGGTAGTTTGCGTATTAACGGGCCATGGCTTGAAGGATCCTAATATCGCCATAAAGAGTGTACAAGCCGAGCCTATCGTGGTAGAAGACAACGAAGAAGCGGTTATGAACGCGATCCGTCAGCTTGAGGGTGCGGCAAAATGATGAACCGCCGGGTGATGGTGAAGGTCCCGGCCAGCACGGCGAATCTCGGTCCGGGTTTTGACACGCTGGGAATGGCGTTGTCGCTGTACACTTGGATCGAAATGACGATCCCAAGTGATGGAAGCACGGTGATTGAATTGCATGGAGACGGGCTGGAGGGCATTCCAACCGATAAATCCAATTTGATCTATAAAGTTGCGCAGCAGGTGTTTGAGGCAGCCGGAGCGGAAGTGCCGGAGCTGCAAATCGCGATGTACAGCGATATTCCGCTTACTCGCGGTCTTGGCAGCAGTGCATCCGCCATCATCGGGGCGTTAACTTGCGCGAATGCGTTAATCGGCAACCCGCTTAGCGACGATGCCTTGTTTCAGATAGCCAGCGAGCTTGAAGGCCATCCGGATAATGTCGGTGCATCCCTGTTCGGCGGTATCGTCGTCTCGGCATGGGACGGATCGCGTGCGGAGAAGGTTCGGATAGAACCGCACGCCGATTTGGACGTGCTGGTAGCCATTCCTTCGTTCCAGTTATCGACGGAGAAGGCACGCCATGCGCTTCCAACTCAAATTTCAATGAAGGATGCCGTCTTTAATGTAGGCAGCAGCTCGCTGCTCGTGGCGGCATTCGCAAGCGGCAATCTGGATTTGATCGCTTTCGCGATGCGGGATCGCCTTCACCAACCTTACCGGGCCGCATTGGTTCCGGGCATGGAGGAAATTCTGGATCAAGCTACGGAGCACGGTGCTTTAGGCGTGGCGCTTAGCGGAGCGGGTCCAACGCTGCTTACGCTCGTTCACAAGAACAGCCCGCGCAAGGCGGAGCTGGACGCTTTTCTCAGTGAAACCCTTGGTAAACATGGCATTCAAGCACAGACCATGTGGCTGAAGCCTTGTGCGGAAGGTCCTGAGATCACGGTGAGCAGCAAACAGCAGGAGCAATTATTCATGGAACGGATCAAAGGAGAAGTCAGGGCATGATTAGCGTAGCATGTTTGACGAAAGGCTCAACATCTGACGAAGCAGCACGGTACTTATTAAACGGCCATGGTGCCGATATTCACTATTCCTATCATCGCATGATTGCCGATGTGTTTCTCTCCACCGCGGAAGGCAAGACAACCTACTCGATCATTCCGATTGAGAATACGATCGATGGTTCCGTTGGTCTGCATACCGATTGGATCGTGGATGAAGTAAACCTGCCGATTCAAGCGGAGTGGGTCTACCCTTCCATTCAAAACTTGATTGGTGAAGCGAAGGAGCTAACGACTGACGGCGAGCTTGCTTACGACAGGATCGTTAAGGTTCTCAGCCATCCGGTGGCAATGGCGCAATGTACACAGTATCTGAAGAAGCATATCCCTCATGCGGAGCTTGAGCATGTCGGCAGTACTTCGGAAGCGGTGCGCATTGTGCGCGATAATCCCGGACGCGGCTGGGCGGCTATCGGACAAGTGTCTGCTGCTGCCGACAATGAACTCGCCGTTCTGGAGACAGCGGTAACTGACCATGACAACAACTTTACTCGTTTCTTGTTGGTGGGATCTGAGCCGTTTACGCTTCGTGATTCACAGTCCCATAAGACGAGCATCCTCATTACGATGCCGGAGGACTACCCGGGCGCGCTCCATCAGGTGCTCTCAGCGTTCTCTTGGCGCCGCATCAACCTTTCGCGGATTGAATCCCGTCCAACGAAGAAGCAGCTTGGCAATTATTATTTCCTGATCGACATCGAAATGTCGCTGGACACGGTTCTTCTGCCGTCCGCAATTGCCGAAATCGAAGCGATTGGCTGTCAGGTCCGCGTGCTGGGAAGTTATCCAAGCTTCAAATATACCGCGTCTGAGTAGTCGCAATGGTGTCATGGACATGTTCAAACGCGGTTGTTCCGTTCGGAAAGTTAAAGCTCTGCCTCGTGTAATGGAGGCGGGGCTTTAACTTTTTTTTGTAAGGAAGGGTGACACTCGCCCATCTCATGCATAGGATGTAGGGATTGATTACGGGCGTTTACCACGTCTGCCCAAGGCGTACAAACGTGACAGGAGGTTTTTGACGGGTGAAAATTCATATTGTCAAAAAAGGCGATACACTATACCTCATTGCCCAGAAGTATAATGTTTCGCAGGAAGAAATCATGAAACTGAATCCTACTATCACCAATCCGGACATGATTGACATCGGAATGAAGATCAAAGTACCTACTTCTCATACGGGAAATATGGACTTTATGCACCAGCATGTTGTTCAGCAGGGTGATACATTGTGGAAGCTCTCCAAAGCATGGGGAATCCCGCTCAGTGATATGATTAAAGCCAATCCGCAGCTGAAAAATCCAAACGTGCTGCTGACCGGCGAAGTTGTAAATATACCTAAGCCAGGCGCAGCACATCCTATGCACGAAACGCACATGCAAAGTGGAAACGAGAATTCGGGATCCGGTCATCATCCGCTTCACCCTTCCTCGGTGATGCAAGGTGTTCAGGGCTTGATGGGCAAAATGTCGACTGCGCCTTCCTTGCTCGGCGGCAAGAAACCTACTGGGCAAAAGCCGAGCACGATGCCGGTACCGACGCCTACGCCAATACCGGAGCAAGTTGCTCCGACGCCGATGCCAGAGCCGGCTCCAATGCCGATGCCGCTGCCGGAAATCATGCCGGTCGCAGAAAAGAAATATCCGGTTTACAACTCTTATGAGCAGCATGTTGATTTATTCAAACAATACGGCGTTCCGGCTACTGAGGTCATGTCGCTCTATGATATGCCGAAAATGCCAGAAGCGGTATCTCCGGCATCGATGGGAGGCGGCTATGGGCAGCCGACTGCCGTATCTCCGGTGTCGATGGGAGGCGGCTATGGGCAGCCGACTGCCGTATCTCCGGTATCGATGGGGGGCGGCTATGGGCAGCCGACAGCCGTATCTCCGGCGTCGATGGGAGGCGGCTACGGCTATCCTTCAGCGGTATCTCCGGCATCGATGGGAGGCGGCTATGGATATCCGTCAGCGGTATCCCCTGCATCGATGGGAGGCGGCTACGGTTATCCGTCAGCGGTATCCCCTGCCGAGATGGGTCCGCAAGGCGGATATGGCTATCCATCTGCAGTTAGTCCTGCGGAAGACATGGAATGGTGTCCGCCCGTAACATTGCCATGGGGAGCACCGAGCTACGGTTGGGGTCCACAGGCGGTATCCCCTGCCGAGATGGGTCCGCAAGGCGGTTATGGCTTCGATCCGTCGATGGTATCCCCGGCTAACATGGGTCCGCAAGGCGGCTATGGTTACCATGATCCGTCGATGGTATCCCCGGCTAACATGGGTCCGCAAGGCGGCTATGGCTACTATGACCCGTCGATGGTATCCCCTGCCGAAATGGGTCCGCAAGGCGGCTACGGTTACTTCGATCCGTCGATGGTATCCCCGGCTAATATGGGTCCACAAGGCGGCTACGGCTACTACGATCCGTCGATGGTCTCTCCGGCCAATATGGGACCGCAAGGAGGTTACGGCTACATGGGCGGCGGTCAAATGGCGCCTGTCGTAGCAGGAGCTTCAACAGGCAAGAAAAATTGCAACTGCGGCTGCCATGAGAAACGCGAGGACGAAGTCGATCAGTTCGAAGAAGAGGATGCGCTGAGTACATCCCCGAGCAAATCGGCCCCTCCGCGTAAACCGGCCAAAAAGATTGTCGTTCGTCAAACACGCACCGTGAAACCGAAACGCCGCGGAAGTTTACCGTGGATTAATCGCTAAACGAAGTCGAGAAATAAGCCCGGCCGTCCTCGCATGGAGAAATGCGCGGATGATGCCGGGCTTGTTTTTGTAAAGTGATGTGGCGGTATCAGCCTTTTCTACATATTCGTGCAAGATGTGCATAATTCTCCAGCTGAGGTGAGAGACTAACAAAAAAGGTAAAAAGGGGAGTTCCCGACGATGGAATTCAGCCTCTGGAAGAAAATAAAAAAAAAGCTGCTCCGGAATCGGCGGCCAATGTGGCAATTAGGCTGCCTGCTTGCTGTGACCTTACTCTCACTTACAAGCGTTCGTTCCGTTCAAGCGATGAAGCAGGGGAATCCTCCTTCAAGAAGCGTTATCGACGTGCTGGCTTCACCTTCAGAGCAGGTGACCGTCAAGCTTCATCGTATTTTCTTATGCGGTGAGGAGAAGAGCACGCTTGGACAGATGACATCGAAAGAAGCGCTTCGGTTGCTCAAAGGGCATCCGGAGTGGACGGCTGTGCTTGATACGGAATCAGCGGTCGTAATGGAGCAGCGTATCGATGATTTGTCGGAATCCTGCAAGCATAACGGCTATATCAGCATGGACAAGGCAGGCAATTTAACGTTATTCGACGGTTCGCCGAAGAAAGAGAAGGTGCTGCGAACCTTTTTTCAACTGGATGTCAACTACATGGAGAGCAGCTTGCCGAAGGAACGGATCGAGGAGCTCGTGAACGGGATTCGGATAACGGACAAAGACGAGTACAACAGTGTATTGTCCACATTCAGCGATTATGCAGTCGATCGGACCGAGAAAGTAATGAAACGAGACTTCTAGCCCCCAGGTCATACCAATTCAAGCTAAGCCCGATATTCAAACAGTGGAGAGACGGACGCACGCAGCGTTCGTCTTTTATGTTGGTAGGGGAGCTTGCCCGAAAGACAAAACGCGTGTTCTCATCATGCCTATCATTTGCTATAATAGATGGAAGCCAATTTTTGAACATACTATTTTTTGGCATGGGGAGAGAAGAGGCTTGCGTGTTTTAGGGATTGATCCAGGGATTGCAATCGTTGGATTTGGCTTCATTGACAAAATCGGGAGTAAGCTGGTTCCCGTCCAATACGGCTGTATTCAAACCGAAGCGCATACGCCTCAAGAGGAGCGTCTTAAGCAGGTCTATGAATCTACTTGTGCGCTGATGGATCGCTATAAACCGGATACCGTCGCTGTAGAGAAGCTGTTTTTCAATAAGAACGTGACGACGGCTTTTTCAGTTGGTCAAGCACGCGGTGTGATGATTTTGGCAGCGGCCCAGCGCGGATTGCCAGTGACGGAATATACCCCTTTGCAGGTGAAGCAGGCGGTTGTCGGATATGGCAAAGCGGAGAAACGACAGGTACAGGAGATGGTACGCATGTTCCTGAAGCTGAGCGCGATACCCAAGCCGGATGACGTAGCGGATGCGCTTGCCGTGGCCATTTGCCACGCCCATTCTTCCGTTCTGACGGATAAAATTAACGGGGTGAACCGGAAATGATCGATTATGTACGAGGACGCGTCGTCCATTTGGATACAGAGTTCGTTGTGGTAGATGTGCGAGATATCGGCTACCGGGTGTTTACGCCAAACCCGTATGCTTTTGCCAAGAGTGATGATGCGGTGACCATCTACACCCATCATCATGTTCGGGAAGACGCGACGCTGCTCTTCGGTTTCGCAACCCGCGAGGAACAGGCGATGTTCCGCAAGCTGCTTGAAGTGTCAGGCATTGGACCGCGCGTCGCGCTCGGCATTCTGGCAGGCGGTAAACCGGAGACGATTGCGGCTGCCATCCAGCAGGAGAACCTGACGTTTCTGACCAAGCTGCCCGGCATTGGCAAGAAGACGGCGCAGCGGATGGTTCTTGACTTGAAGGATAAGCTTGATGCAATTCCGGGAGGCTTCAGCTTCGCGGCGGCAAGCGTTGTACTCGGCGATGATGCGGACAGCGGAACGTTGTTCGGCGGCAATCAGAACTGGAAAGAAGCGCGCGAAGCGCTTACGACGCTCGGCTATACGGCAGCTGAGCTGGATCGCGCATGGCAGGGCATGAAGGATCATGCGGCAGCCGATGAATCTGTGGATGCCCTGATGAAACGGGCATTGCAGCAACTGTTTAAAGGCTAGCAGAGAGGGGTACGCGTGAATGGACGATCGGATTATTTCCGCCAACCTCATGATGGAAGATCAAGCGGTGGAGCTGAGTTTGCGCCCTCGCTATTTGGCCGAGTATATCGGTCAAACTCAAGTGAAAGAGAATCTGAAAGTATTCATAGAGGCGGCAAAGCTGCGCAAAGAAGCGCTGGACCATGTATTGCTCTACGGTCCTCCGGGACTTGGCAAAACAACGTTATCGAATATCATCGCCAACGAGCTGGGAGTTAATCTGCGAACCACGAGCGGCCCTGCGATTGAGAGGCCCGGCGATCTCGCCGCGCTTCTGACGAATTTGCAGGAAGGCGATGTTTTGTTTATTGATGAAATTCACCGATTGCACCGCACGGTAGAGGAAGTGCTTTATCCGGCGATGGAGGACTTTGCGCTCGACATCATGATCGGCAAAGGCCCCAGTGCGCGTTCGGTTCGTCTTGAGCTGCCCCCGTTCACGCTGATCGGCGCTACGACGCGGGCCGGACTATTGTCCGCGCCGCTGCGCGACCGTTTCGGTGTAGTGAGCCGACTGGAGTTCTATTCGGTGGATGAACTCGCTTTTATCGTGTCACGGGCAGCCGAAATTCTCGGCGTCAGCGTTATCGGTGAAGCGGCGCAAGAAATTGCGATGCGCTCCCGTGGGACGCCGCGGATTGCGAACCGACTGCTGAAGCGGGTACGTGATTTCGCTCAAGTGCGCAATGATGGAATTGTTACACATGAACTCGCCCAGTCTGCGCTTGGACTTATCCAAGTGGATCCGCTTGGTCTGGACAGCATCGATCACAAAATGCTCCGTGCCATGATATCCATCTATCGCGGTGGTCCCGTCGGGCTCGATACGATAGCGGCCACGATCGGTGAAGAAAGTCAAACGATTGAAGATGTCTACGAGCCTTATCTGATGCAGATCGGTTTCCTCCAGCGCACTCCGCGCGGCCGCATGGTAACACCGCTTGCCTATCGGCATCTGGGTCTTCCTGTGCCGCAGCAGCCCGGCGCTGACGCCGACAATGGTGAGGGAGGGAGCTCCGTATAATGGCCAAGAAAGAACGCAGCACGGATGAGAGCAAACGTGAGAAGCTTATTGTCTTGTATGATGGTACCTGCAACTTATGTCTGGGCAGCGTTCGTAAGTTAAAGGAGCTGCAGTCGACTGCCGTGCTGCGATTCATTCCGGTTCAGTCGTTAGACGAAACCTACGAAACAATTCCCGGTCTCGCTTCGTTAAATACAGAGACCTTGCTGACGAAGATGCATGTCGTTGAAGCGGATGGGACGCTGCATGCGGGAGCTGCAGGCGTCATTCGGATTTTGCGGACGGTCAGAGGCCTTAGATGGCTGGCTTGGCTGTACCGTGTGCCGGGTCTGCGAATCGCCGCAGATGGAATCTACCGCGTGATTGCGGCGAAACGTTATGACTGGTTCGGCCGAACGGATGACAGCTGTCATGAAGGAGTCTGTGCGTTACCCAAAAAAGATTAATGGCGAGGGGGAATGGATGTTTTGCCGATGAAGGGCATAAACGTCGTTCAATCGAACGAGTCCATAGTGCCGGCAGTGAAACGATCAAGGCTGCCGAAGACGATGCGAACATTTACGCTGCTGTTGACCGGGGTTGTAGGCCTCTCCGTTTGGACATCCGTACCGTCAAACGGTGCGGCGGTGCCTAAACTCGACAATATTCGTGTAGGCATCTTCCTGAATACAAGTAAGTATAAGCTCGATACGGCTGCAGTCACCTTCAGTTCGGCTGCCGCACTGCAAGTCGGCGTTCGCCAGCCTTCCGGCGTAGTCCCGATGTTTCAAAGCGGAAACGGAGAAACGACCCGGTTTACTCTGGACGACTATAAACCACTTCTGCTTGAGACGACCGATTATATGACGGCACTGGCCGCATATAAACGGCTCAAGGCGATGGGGGCAGCGGGTTTTATGACAGCGGCGAACGACTCTCGCGGTAAGGTTTATCAAATCGAAGAAGGTTCATATGCCACAGCCGCAGAAGCGAAAGCTGCCGGAGACCGCTGGCTGAAGGATGCTACGCTTGCCGGTTATGCCGGCAAATCAGCTAAAGCAGAGCTGGTAGGTCCGCTTCATTTGGATACCGGTTTGGTTTATGCCTCCAAAGACGAAGCTGTGAAAGCAGCGCAGTCTCTCGGAGCAAGCGGCGTAGAGGCGTATGCTGCCATCAAACAATCCGGCATGGATGCAGGCGTGTTTACCGTCGTGGTCGGCTCGGAGAGCGATCAGACTGCGCTCGGTCAAGTCAAAGCTCAAGCGCTGAAGGTGAACGGTGCATTGGCGCTGCGGCAGACGGATGCGTCTTCCGCTTATTTCGTGATCCGGGACGACTATACGACGGTTGATTCTGCTTCTAAACCGCCGGTTTCGCTTTATTCGGTACCTACCACAGGAGCGAAGCTATGGATTTCAACCTCGGCTTCTACAGGCATTAAGCTCATGGAACGATATAATCGAAGCTATCGCGGGCAGTTCGAGGTAAGCGGATTAAACAACAAGCTTGCTGTCATTAACGAATTACCGTTCGAACAGTATCTGTACGCCGTTGTCGGTGCAGAGATGCCGGCATCTTGGCCGGCGGAAGCGTTGAAGTCGCAGGCGGTTGCGGCGCGTACATATGCAATCTATCAGGGATTTGGCTTTCAAATCGCGCATGTGGTAGATACTACACTCAGTCAAGCCTATGGGGGTATCGGTTCAGAGAAACCGACAACGATTGCAGCGGTTGATGCGACTAACGGCGAAGTGGCCATGTATAACGGCAAAGTGATCGAGGCGGTATTCTCTTCAAGCGCAGGAGGCGCTACAGCCGATTCGAGTGAGATCTGGGGCAATAGCATTAATTACTTGAAGAGTGCGCAGAGTCCGGATTCCTCCTCCGAGAAAGGGCTGTATCAATGGTATCGAATAGCCCTCCCGAATGGATCCGTCGGCTACATGCGCGAGGATTTGCTGGATGCTACCGATCAGAAATCAAAGGCGGGACAACCCCTTCTGCGGGTAAATGCCGATGGAGCGAAGCTGCGTCCAATCCCGCTTATTCAAGAGAATGTACCTGTCGTGGATCAGGCTAATCGTGGCACGCTGGTTGTCTGGTTGGAGAAAGTTCCGCAATCCAATGAGATGTCTTGGGTAAGAGGAACGTATACGGCAGCAGAGCTCCTGGCATTCACGAACGGTAAGCTTCAGAAGCCTATAACAGGCAAGATCTCGACACTGGAAGTCAGCCAGAGCGGACCGTCCGGGCGTCCCATTGAGCTGTTGGTAAACGGACAGAAGCTGCAGGTCAAATATCCGGATGTTTATCGCGCCGCTTTCGGAGGATTGCCAAGCACATTGTTCAAAATTGATGAAACAGCCAGAATGACCATAGAAGGCGGAGACCATGCAGTACGCGAACGCCCGACGGTAACCGATAACGGTACGATGTATCTCATCGGCGGAGATGGTCAAACAAAGGAATTGAAAGACCGCAATATCTTCATCCTGAATGGCGATGGGGAACTGCGAGCCGCAACGAAAGATCCCGGCTTCCGATTCGTCGGTTCAGGCAACGGGCATGGCGTAGGCTTGTCCCAATATGGAGCGCGCGGGTTGGCAGAGCTTGGGTATGACTATAAATATATAATGCAATACTATTACAAAGACGTGACGATCGTTAAGGAATGAGAACCAGTCGATGAATGTAAATGAATTTGATTTTGAGTTACCGGAGCATCTGATCGCACAAACTCCGCTTGCAGACCGCACGTCCTCCCGGCTGCTGACGCTTAATCGCGAGTCGGGCGCAGTGGAGCATCATACGTTTACTAAGCTGGCTGAACTGCTTCAGCCGGGGGATACCCTAATCCTAAACGACACTCGCGTTATGCCGGCACGATTGATGGGGATTAAATCCGATACAGGCGCTAAAGTCGAACTGCTCCTGCTTAAGCAGCTTGAAGGGGATCGATGGGATACGCTGGCGAAGCCGGGCAAGCGGTTAAAGGTTGGCGCACAGCTTTCCTTCGGGGATGACGGAAACGGTCATCCGCTGCTGCGAGCAACGGTGGTAGCGGAAGGTGAAATGGGCGGTCGCGAGATCGAGTTTCATTATGAAGGCATCTTCCCTGAACTGCTGGACCGACTGGGCGAAATGCCGTTGCCGCCTTATATTAAAGAGCGTCTTGACGATCGCGAGCGTTATCAGACGGTCTATGCCAAGCATGAAGGATCCGCTGCGGCACCGACGGCCGGCCTGCATTTTACCAGACCGTTTCTCGATCAGTTGAAGGCCAAGGGAGTACATATCGGTTATATTACGCTGCATGTTGGCCTCGGAACGTTCCGGCCGATGTCAGTGGATACCATCGAAGAACATACCATGCACTCCGAATATTACGAGTTAAGCGAAGAAACAGCAGCAATGCTCCGCTCCGCAAAGGAACGAGAAAGCAGAATTGTAGCCGTTGGCACAACTTCCGCAAGAACTCTTGAAACCGTTGCATCTCGGTTTACGTATGAGGATGTACAAGCTTGCAGCGGCTGGACGGACATTTTTATTTTCCCGGGCTACAAGTTCAAGCTGGTTAATGCTTTATTAACGAATTTCCACCTGCCGAAGTCGACGCTGGTGATGCTCGTCAGTGCATTAGCCGGACGGACGGCAATTATGAATGCGTATAAGGAAGCGATTGAACAGGAATATCGGTTCTTCAGCTTCGGCGACGCCATGTTTATTTACTAGGACAGAAAGAGGAAGTGCACGAGTGGCAATCACATACGAGTTAATTAAAACTTGCAAGCAATCAGGAGCGCGCCTTGGACGCGTACATACGCCTCACGGAGTTATTGAAACACCTGCTTTCATGCCGGTAGGCACGCAAGCTACAGTCAAGACGATCAGCCCGGAAGAGCTGAAGACGATGGATGCTCATATTATTCTGAGCAATACCTACCATCTGTTTATCCGGCCCGGACATGAAATTGTTCGCAAAGCGGGCGGCCTGCATAAATTCATGAATTGGGATCGCCCGATTCTGACGGACAGCGGCGGATTTCAAGTATTCAGCTTAAGCAACATGCGTAAGATCAAAGAAGAAGGCGTAGAGTTCCGCAGTCATCTCAGCGGCGACAAGCTGTTCTTGTCACCGGAAGTGGCGATGGAGATCCAAAATGCGCTCGGCTCCGACATTATGATGGCATTCGATGAATGTGCACCCTACCCGGCCGACTATGATTATGTTAAGAAATCGCTGGAGCGTACGACCCGCTGGGCCGAGCGCTGCTTAGCCGCTCATGCACGTCCGCATGATCAAGGATTGTTCGCGATTGTGCAAGGCGGCATGTACGAAGACTTGCGCCGCCAGAGCGCGGCAGAGTTGACTTCCATGGATTTCCCGGGGTATGCTATTGGAGGATTGAGCGTCGGAGAACCGAAGAATCTCATGTACAATGTGCTTGATTGTACGGTTCCGCTGCTGCCATCTAACAAACCGCGCTATTTAATGGGCGTAGGTTCACCGGATGCATTGCTTGAAGGCTCTATTCGCGGAATCGATATGTTTGATTGCGTACTGCCTACTCGAATTGCCCGTAACGGTACAACGATGACGAGCTCGGGTCGATTAGTTATCCGCAATGCGAAATTCACGGAAGATTTCGGTCCGCTGGACCCGGAATGCAGCTGCTATACCTGTACGAATTACTCCCGTTCGTACTTGCGCCACCTCATTAAGGCTGACGAGACGTTCGGAATTCGATTGACTACGATTCACAATCTGCACTTCCTTCTGGAAATGATGCGAGGCGTGAGACAAGCAATCATGGATGACAGATTACTTGACTTCCGTGATGACTTCTTTAATAAGTACGGCTTGCACGAGAATGATAAAGGATTTTAAGGAAAGGGGTGAACTAATATGGGATCAGCAGCATCTTTACTCCCGTTTGTACTTATGTTTGCGGTATTTTATTTCCTTCTGATTCGTCCGCAGCAGCGTAAATCAAAGCAGCGCAACTCGATGCTTAGCTCGCTGAAGAAAGGCGATAAAATCGTAACGATCGGCGGTATGCACGGAACGATTATGGAAATCTCGGATGATGTCGTTGTCCTTCGCGTCAACGATGCAACGAAGATTACATTCGACCGCAGCGCGATTAACACGATTACAACAAGCGCGGCAGTATCTGCAGCACCATCTGCGCCTGTAGTAGAGAAGAAAGAAGATCAAGCAGAGAATATTAAAGCTTAATCCAGCTGTAACAGAAGCCGGAACGAGGGGGGACGTAGAGCCCTAATCGTTCCGGCTTCTGTTATTTATAAGCGATTGGACATAGATGGAGATTCATTCATAATTTCCAGCATTTACGCACATAATGAACGTACATGCCAGGCGCCGATGGAGGTGGAGAACAGTGGGTAATTGGTTGGAGATCACGTGGCGGACGTTAATGGCAGTCGTCTTTTTGCTCCTTATGACGAAGCTGCTTGGGAAACGCCAGGTTACCGAGCTGTCCGTATTTGAATATATCACAGGCATCACTATGGGTAACTTGGCAGGGTATATTTCGCTGGATACGGATGAGAAATGGTATTTGGGCTTTTTGTCCTTAGGCGTATGGGTAGCGGTGTCGCTCGGCATTGAGCTGCTTCAATTAAAGAGCAAGAGAGTCCGTAATTGGATTGACGGGACCCCGACCGTATTGATTCAGAAGGGCAAAATACTAGAGAAGAACTTAAAGAAAGAGCGCTTGACCACGGATGAGCTGATGCAGCAGCTGCGAATGAAGGATGTGTTCAAAGCAGCCGACGTCGAGTTTGCCATCATGGAGGCGAGCGGAGCGATCAATGTGCTCCTCAAGACCGAGAATTTACCCCTAACCCCGAAGCAGCTTGGGATTAAAGTGACACCTGAGCGAGAGCCAATCGCGGTAGTCATGGATGGTGTCGTGCTGGCGGATCCGCTTCAAGTGAGAGGGTTTAACGAAGCCTGGCTGGCCAAAGAGCTCAAGAAATCGGATCTTCGCGTCGAGGATGTGTTTCTGGCCCAAATTGATGATTTCGGCACGCTGACGATCGATCTGTACGATGACAAGGTCAAGCAGCCGAAGAGCCAGAATCAAGCTACGCTGCTTGCGGCATTGAAGAAATGCGAAGCGGATATGGAGATGTACGGACTGCTGACGGCGGACGAAGACGAGAAGCGGAAATATGCTGCCTGCTCCAAGCAACTTCAGCAATTAATTGATGAGGTTAGACCGCTTATTTATCAATAAAAAAGAGACCGCCGGTTATCACAATCAACCGACGGTCTCTCTTTTGTTTATTTCGCATCCTCGCGAAGATAAGTAATGTTCCCTGGGGTAACGGAACCGCTGCGGCGACCACGGCGCAGGGACAGGTTCATCGCGCTTAGGCGCATGCCCATCGTGGAAGCAAATGTAGCAAGCACCACTCCGCCGCACATATCGATAAACCAGTGGATCCCCAGATAGAAGATCGCAAAGATAATGATGACGGCAGTGATGCAGCAGAACCATGCCCATCGTTTGATACCGGAACGCACGGCCAATATCGCAAGCGTAACCGATATCGACGTATGCAAGCTTGGGAAGCAGTTATCAAGGCCCGATAAAGCCCGATACTGGTTCTCGAAATCCGGGAACACGTTCAGCATAAGGAATGAAACGTTCGTCGGATCATGATACCAAACTTCATTGACCGGCAGGAACAAATAGAACGGAATCGCGACTAAATAGTTAATCATAATCGCGTAACATAAAGCGTAAAACATCCGCTTGTCTTTGCTGCGTTTGGAATAAATCCCGATGGATGCAATAAGCATCGCTTGAAAGACAACCACATACATGAAAGCCAGAAATACAGTCAAATAACGATTCTCGAACATATGTTGAAGATTGGCGACGAAGTTTCCTTCGATCGATTGGAAGAACGTTGCGAAATCATAAGTATAGGTCATATGATGTTCGATGCGCATCTCCAGCTTGTTGAGGAACAGAATCAACATCAAAGCGCCGAAATGCAGCAAATATTTGCGGTTTAGTGCCATCTCTCTGAGAAACAATCCACCAACCTTGAACGGGTTCGTTGCAGCTCCATACCAGATCAGAAGCGTCACCGTAATGGCCGAATAGATCGCGACCGTCGTCATGTTGTCAAACAAAGTCATGATACGTTCTTTCCTCCTAAAAGCACCTTCGTAATTTCAGCTCGATCTAGTATATCATAAACTATACCCAAGTGAGACCATTTCCAAAAGTGTTCACAAACGGGACAAGCTGTCAGGACCGCTTGGTGTTCACGCCGATCATGCCGCCGAACGCGCCGCAAAGCAAGGTTTCGACCAGCATTGTAAACGTTCTGCCACTAATACCGGTGTTCGTGGAAAGAAAGCTGACAAGCAGAATCAACAGACCGTAGGCAATGCCGAGCATGCCGCCATAATACCAACCGCGCATTCCGGATCTTCTGCCGGATACGAAACCGCCCGCAAGTGAAGCGCAGCCGTGTACGATCAAACTGTAAAGCGGAAGCTGGGTTTCCTGCATGCTGCCCCATCTCAGCATAGAAGAAAGCAGAATCGCCCCTAATGCAAGCCAAATGGATGCATACAAAATGCCTGCGAGCATCGGTGAAGCCATGTGTACCTTAGGAACATTTTTCATGGCATTGATCGGTTTCATATCGTTATCCCTCCAATTATTTACGGTCGCGTTCACGATTATTACAAGATATGGTCAAGCTGAGCAGATTAGTACAAGTTGGCCCGCAGCAGCAGGCACTCCGCTTGATTACCAAATATTCGAACATCATCCTTCGTATGATGTACTTTGCATCCGGTGACAATAGTTGTACTTTGTGCTGGCATGAAACAACTACAGCTGGCAGCGATAAATCAGCCAGATGCGAATGCGGGGATGCAGCAGCCTCGCACTACATCCAAGGAGGGCGGCTCAAGTGGAATACTTGACACTGATGTTCCGGACGCTTCTCATCTACTTTATCGTGTTTCTCATTATGCGGCTTATGGGGAAGAGGGAAATCGGCAAGCTGTCCGTTTTTGATTTAGTCATCTCCGTCATGATTGCCGAGATTGCCGTATTCGTCATCGAGGATACGCAACGCCCGTTACTTCACGGTATTTTGCCAATGGTATTTCTGCTCATCATTCAGATTGTCATTGCCGTCATTACGCTGAAAAGCCGTAAGCTGCGCATCCTGTTTGACGGTAAACCGGTTGTACTCGTGGAGCACGGTAAGCTCAATCGAGAAGCGATGCGCAAGCAGCGCTATAATCTGGATGACTTGATGCTTCAGTTTCGGGAAAATAAAACGAATATCGCCGATGTCGAGTTTGCCATCTTAGAGACGACAGGCAAACTATCCATTATCCAGAAGGATCGGCAAGAGCATCACCATCCGGGATCATCGGGCGGTGAGCATGGGGGACAAGGGCAAAGCCATGAAGCCCATTTCCCTAAGCCGTTTCCTAAGAATTACCGCTTCGAAACGCTGCCCGTCCCGCTCATCATGGACGGCGAGATTCAGAAAACGAATTTGGAGCAGCTCGGCAAAGACCGCTTCTGGTTGAATAATCAGCTGCGTCAGCGCGGAATTACCGATGTGAAGCAAGTCTTCCTATGCACGATTGATCACCGGGGCAAAATCTTTCTCGATGCAAGACGAGGCAGAAATCCACATAAGTAAGTGACGAACACCGGCTCATTGAAGCCGGTGTTTTCTTAGGATTTGAACCATCTGCCGAGATACGGGATGCGCTCCGCATCATAACGGTCGATGATGCGCATCATCACCATGAGGACGAGATAGACGACGATGCCAGCGGTGCAAGCGAGAATCAAGTTATGCCACAAGGCAGGAAGCGCCTGCAGATTCATCACCCATAACGACGCGGCACCCATGATGAACATCGCGGCGCCGACTTTTAGGAAATCAAGCAGATCCATGCTGAAACCGACGGAGCGAACAACGGCGATCCAGTGCAGCGCGGTAACAAGGACGATATTGACATTGATGGCAATTAAGGCGCCGTATATCCCGAGGGATGGATTGGATGCGAGCTCAACGATGAGGACCAGCTTCACGACAGCGCCGATAAAGGTGTTCAGGAGTGCAGTGGTCGGCTTATCGAGCGCCTGCAGCGCCGCTTGAAGCGGTGCCTGTAAATAAATGAATAAACCCACAGGGGCCATCCATTGCAGCATTGGAGCAATTTCCACATGATTGTAGAGGATACGGCAAAGCGGCTCTGCGAATAGGAGCATCACCACTACGAAAGGAGCTCCCGTAACAAGGGAGAGGCGCATGGATTGATGGAGTCGTTTATGGATTGTTGCGCGGTCTCCTTTGGCAGCGGCTTCCGAGAGGGAAGGAACGAGCGAAACGGCAAGGGAATAAGTGAGTGCTGTCGGAAGCAGGAGGATCGGGATAATCATCCCTTGCAGCGCACCATATTGAGAGGTTGCCGCTCCGACGGCTATCCCTGCAGCGAGCAAAGCTCTTGCAGTCAATATGGATTCGAGAAGGTAGGATAATGAGCCGATCATCCGGCTGCCCGTTACCGGCACAGACAAACTGATCAATCGGCGCATTACCGGAACACGCCGTTTATGAAAGGGAATATGAAATCGTGGTTTCGCTGCAGCAGGCGGAAGGTCTGATGAGGCGAGCTCAGAAACGGAATCCTCGCGAATGATTGCAAGCTTCACTCGTTTACGGTCAATCGCATATTGCCAGAGCAGAACAACCAGCCCCCCGATTTCACCGACGACCACGCCGAGCATCGCTCCCGCAGCGCCCCAGGCTAGTCCATATGGCAGCAGCCATTTTGCGAATAACAGTGCGAATACGATGCGAATCAACGTTTCGAGCGTCTGAGAAAGAGCGGTTGGGATCATGTTTTGCTTCCCTTGAAAATAGCCCCGATACACCGAAGAGATCCCGATTATAAGCAATAGCGGGCTCATCATGAGGAAGGTTTGATAAACACGCGGATCCGTCATTAACCGCGTCGTGATCCATGGCGTCAGCCACACGAATAAACCGGTTAGCAGGAGGGAGAGCAGTACCGTAAGCGCCATCGCGGAACGGAATATCTGTTTGACCCGCTTGGAATCGCCCTTGGATTCGGCTTCAGCAATCCATTTGGCAACTGCCAGTGGAATACCGCCGGTAATCAAAGTGAGCAAGACGATCAGAAACGGATAACCGAGCTGGTACAAGCCTACTCCCTCGGCACCGATAATGCGGGGAAGCGCAATACGCGGTACGAAGGCAAGGATTCGATTCACAATGCCTGCAAGCAGCAGAATTAACGCACCTTTAATAAAAGATTGCTTGGTCACAGTCGGTTCCTCTCCCTTTACGTTCGATCCCTTTCCTTCACTTCCGATTACCAGCAAGACCTGTCCTGTTCTATCCTTATGCTTATGCGCAGCATGTCCGAATCCATGTCAATTTTTCAAATGCTGATCCGAGAAGCAGGAAAGTGGCGAGCGGGCAGCGAATGAATATAGGATAAAGGGCATAGTAACGTGAGGAGGTCGTGAGTATGACAGGCGAACTAATACCATTAACGAATGAAGAATGGATCGCGACCATCGAGCATTTATGTGATAGCAAAGCGGATGAATTCCGATTGATCGGTTACGAGCATGTATCCGGGAATGATATTTGGCAGTGTGTCAAGGACCGGTATACCAAAACAGGCGAGCCGGCCATGCATCAGGTCGTCAACGATATTTTGTCGCTGAAAGTGACAAAATTTATGAACTTTTTGACGGTAAGTGCCTATAAAGGGACCCATTTTTAACGAGTGGGCTCTTTTTTTTGACTCGTTTTTCAGGCATCGCTATAATAGGAATGTTGACACAAGAGAATTTAAGGGGGAACTGAGGGTATTATGAATCGTCTGTTAGCATTCGTACTCATCGTCGTGCTATCTGCCGGCGTAGTAGCGGGAACAAGCTCTTGGCTTTTCAACGACGTGAAACTAGGACTTGATTTGAAAGGCGGATTTGAAATCCTGTATGAAGCCCAGCCTATAGAGGCAGGCGGGAAAGTGACGAAGGAGTCTCTGATCGAGACGGCTAAGAGCCTTGAGTCGCGTGCCAATGCAACAGGGGTAACAGAGCCGGAAGTTACGACCGAGGGCAGCAATCGGATTCGCGTCAAGATTGCCGGAGTTTCTGATGAGAACAAAGTAAGGGACATCCTCAAGAAACCTGCCGAATTGACTTTCCGCAGCGCGCGCGGCTGCGCGGCTGATAAAGGATACTGTAAAATCGAACTTCACGGCAGCGACTTCAAACAGAACGGAGCTTCCGTTCACCAAACGAACCTGAATGCTTACGAAATTGCGATTAAGCTTAAAAGCGCAAGTCAGTTCGCTGAAATTACACGCGAAATTGCCAAGCTGAGCCCGAACAACCAGCTTGCCATCTATTTGGATGAAACGCAGTTGTCTGCGCCGAACGTTGCTGCTGAAATTAACAGCAACGAAGCGGTTATTACGGGTAACTACACGCGTGAAGAAGCGAATGACCTTAAAAATACAATCAACTTAGGGGCGCTGCCGCTTAAGCTGACCGAGAAATACACACAGAGCGTCGGTGCGACACTGGGTAAATTGTCCCTGCAAGAGACGATTATTGCCGGTGCCATCGGTACCGTGCTGATTTTACTCTTCATGATGGTGTTTTACCGGTTGCCTGGCCTTATTGCGAGCTTCTGCATCATCGTATACATTTGGCTGCTGCTGCTTGGCTTTAACTTGATTGATGCCACGCTGACCTTGCCGGGTATCGCAGCCTTCATTCTCGGAATCGGGATGGCGGTGGACGCCAATATCATTATGGCCGAGCGGATCAAAGAAGAGATGCGCAGCGGCAAGAGCATTCTGTCCTCGCAGAAAGCAGGCTCCAAGAATTCGTTCCGCACCATTATCGATGCGCACGTTACAACTACAATCGCTGCTCTCGTGCTGTTCTTTATCGGTGTTGGTTCCGTTAAAGGGTTTGCGGTAATCCTGCTTCTAAGTATCATCATCAGTGTATTAACGAACGTGTTCTTCTCGCGCCTGCTCCTAACTTTGATTATCCGCAGCGGTCTTGTGAAGAAGAAATCCTACTTCGGTGTCAAGGAGAGTGAAGTACGTGCGCTTTAGTGGATTTGCAGAGGCTTCGGATCGTAAATTCGATTTCGTGAAGAAGGCTCGATACTTTTTCATTTTCTCGATTGTTATTACGGTGCTTGGTATTATTACACTTGGTATCCATGGCTTGAATTACGGAGTTGACTTCCGTGCAGGCTCCAGCGTTGATATTGCAGTGAAGAAAGATTTGACGGGTCAGAAGGATGAGATTGAGAAGTACCTTAAGGATAGCGGGTTCGGTGAACCTGGTTTAACAGTTGGGACAAGCCGTGTTACGCTTCGTTTCGACGATGTACTGACAGATGCGAAGGAAAAGACGCTGAAGGAAGGCTTTAACGAGAAATTTGACAAGGACGCTTCTGCCGAAGTCAATACGGTAGACGTTGAAATTGCCAAAGAGCTTCAGACGAATGCATTGTATGCCATGCTGGTTGCGAGCATCGGGATTGTTATTTATGTCAGCATCCGGTTTGAGTGGCGCTTTGCCATTGCGGCGATCGTTGCTTTGCTGCATGATGCATTTATCGTCATCAGCTTGTTCTCGATCTTCGAATTGGAAGTGAATCTGCCATTCATCGTGGCGATCTTGACTATTATCGGTTACTCCATCAACGATACGATCGTTATCTTTGACCGGATCCGTGAGAACTTGCGATTCGCGAAACTCAAAAATGCTGCGGATATCGCTAAACTGGTCAATGAGAGCATCTGGCAAACGTTGACGCGTTCCATTAATACGGTTATGACCGTTGTCGTGGCTGCGCTTTGCTTGCTTATCTTCGGAAGCGAGTCCATCAGACTGTTCTCGCTGGCTATCTTGTTTGGACTCGTAAGCGGAGCCTATTCGTCCATCTTTATCGCGAGTCAGCTCTGGCTTGTCCTGAAAAACAAACAAAAACCGAAAGCAGCAGTCAAGTCTCCGGCTGCATCGTAGTATGATAAGTAGAGGGTGGCCGAACCGGGCTCATCCACAGGTACAAAACTTAAGCGAACAGGCTTGAACAGGAGGCGTCCATGACAGCGACCCAACGTTATGCCAAAGCCGAGTCTGCCGCATGGACCGGACTTATAGGTAACGGTTGTATAGCAGTAATTAAAGGCGGAATCGGCATGTTGGCAGGCAGCAAAGCGTTAATGGCCGATGCATGCCGTTCCGCTTCGGATGCAGCAGCCTCATTCGTCTCCTTAACAGGTGTCCGTCGCTGCAGGCAGCTGGGATCACCACACGCGCCTGTACCGGCTACCAGAGGGCGAACGGAGGCAGCAACCGGCGTATTGGCATCCATTCTGCTTATGATTATCGGTTTGGAAATTGGCATCTCTGCCATCAAATCCATCGCAGACGGTGTTGATGAAGCACCTGGCTGGCCGGCAGCTCTTGTCGTGTTTCTTGCATTTATTCTTAAAGAGGTTCGCTTCCCGATCAAGGAGCGGGGAGCGGACTTATACGCTTCGCTTGCGGCGCTTGTCGGAACAGGCGGTGCGATGCTGGGCAAGCCGCTTGGCATGCCCGTCATGTACTACTTGGATCCGGCAGCTTCGCTCATCATCGTCGTGATTGTTTTCTCCAGCGGGTACCGGGTCGCTTCCGCTTCCGTCATGCGCAGCCGATACCTGGAAGTAGAGCCGGCAGATATGTCGGAGCTTAAGGCAGTCGTGCTTCGCATGGAAGGTGTAATCGGCGTCGAGGTGCTTCGTGCCAGAGAGCATGGTCACTATGCAGTTGCTGATGTGGTCATCAGCGTCAATCCTCGCATTTCAGTGTTGGAAGGCAATGAGATCGCGAAACGCGTGAAATATTTTCTGATGAAACGGTTTAGTCACATGACGGAAGTCACCGTGCACGTGGAGCCGTATGATCCGGGTTATCCGTACAAAACAAATCATGATCCAAGTCAGGAACAACTACCGACGCTACTGCAATAGCAGCAGCGTTGATTTTTTTTGAGAAAAGAGGTGTCAGGCCAATTGATGCAATCCAAAACACGCTGGAGTCTCGCTTCGTTTGATTTGGAGGGAGAGGCGCGTGCAGCAGGTTTAGCGCGCAGCTTGTCCCTCTCACCGCTTGTCGCGAGACTGCTGGTTCAGCGCGGCTATGACCGGGTTGAATCTGCGCGTCAGTTTTTGAACGGGGGCATCGAATGTCTGCATGATCCTTTTCTGCTAAAGGGCATGAATGAAGCCGTATCTCGTATTCGAGCGGCGGCCCAGAACGGCGAACGAGTGCGGATTTATGGCGATTATGATTGCGACGGCGTCTCGTCGACCACACTCATGACCTACTTGTTTACGCGGCTGGAGCTGAATTTTGATTATTATATTCCCCATCGGACGCTGGAAGGGTATGGACTCAATAAAGCTGCATTACGTGCCGCTGCCGATAGCGGGATTACCCTTGTCGTTACCGTCGATACCGGTATTAGTGCGGTAGAAGAAATCGCGTACGCGAACGAGCTTGGCATCGATATTGTCGTCACGGACCACCACGAGCCGCCTCATCAGCTTCCCGAAGCTTACGCCATCGTTAATCCGAAACAAGAGGATTGCAGTTATCCGTTCAAAGGGCTGGCCGGAGTTGGGGTTGCGTTCAAGCTTGCGCAAGCTTTGCTGGACGAGCCTCCGATTGAATGGACGGATGTCGTTGCGCTCGGCACAATTGCCGACCTGATGCCGCTTAAGGATGAGAATCGCGTGCTCGTCAGACTGGGTCTGGAACAGCTTCGTCAAACCGAGAAGCCGGGCTTCCGGGCGTTGGCCGAGGTCGGGGGTATCGAGCTTGCATCTATGCAGTCATCCAATGTCGCATTTGGAATGGCGCCTCGCATCAATGCAGCGGGCAGACTGGAGCATGCCAAGCAGGCGGTGGAACTGCTCACGTCAACCGATCATGAATCGGCAGCAGCGAGTGCCATCAGCTTAGATGCGTTAAACCGCCAAAGACAGCTCATTGTGGAGACGATCGTGCAGGAAGCGCAGGACATGTGGGCGGCCAAATGTAAAGCTGCCGCAGAAGCAGGCCTACCGGAGCCCTCTGTTATCGTGCTTGCAGGCGAAGGCTGGAACGTTGGCGTTGTCGGCATCGTGGCATCGAAGTTCATCGAGAAATACTATAAACCGACACTGATCCTCGGCATCGACGGCGAAACGGGCAAAAGCAAAGGCTCAGCCCGTTCCATTGAAGGGTATGACCTGCATGCGGCATTAACCGAATGCGATGCCTTGCTGGACCATTACGGGGGCCATCAAGCTGCGGCCGGCATGACCTTGCACCGCGACAACCTGGAAGCCTTTGAAGCGAAGCTTAGCGCGCTTGCGGACAGCTGGCTTACGGAAGAAGACTGGATTCCGAAAACGATGATCGATCTGACCTGCAAAATGGAAGATGCGACTTTGCGCGTCAGGGAGCAGCTCGCTCACCTGGAACCATTCGGAATCGGCAACGAAGCCCCTAAGCTGCTGCTCACCGGTGTTACGCTTGCCGATCGCAAAGCGATGGGGAAAGAAAGCAAACATTTGAAGCTGTCCATAAGCGGGCAAGGCAAAATGCTCGATGCGGTTTGTTTCGGCAGCGGACATCTTACGGAGCATCTCTCCCATGGCGCTGCCATCGAGCTGGTCGGGGAGCTTTCGGTTAACGAGTGGAACGGTCAGCGAAAAGCACAGTTTATGGTGAACGATTTGCGAGTGCCGCATATTCAAGTTTTCGATAAACGCGGGGATACCGGCAGTGAGTCGCTTCCAGCACTGAGGAAACAGCTTGCTGCAGGCAAGTACAGAGTACCTATAGTTCTGGTTCCGAGCGAGGTTTGGCTCGAAGCAGCTCAACCGTCGCAGGAAGCAGCGGATGTCTCTTTCATGACTTATGATGCATTTGTGAAGCAGCAGAAGGTCTCATGCTCCCACTTATTCGTTTTCGGCCGTCCTCCATCCGCAGAGAAACTATCCTATGCCCTGGCGGCTTGTGAAGGACTTGAAGCGGTCCATCTTCATTACGATACAAGCCGAACCCTACCGGCATTTCCAACACGGGAACAATTCGGGGACATGTATAAGCTGCTGCGCCGCGAATGCCCGATGGATGAAGAGGGCATAAGTAAACAATTGGCATCGAAGCTAAGCGGAATTACCGAGTCCACCGTTTCGTTCATGTTAAAGGTGTTTACGGAATTGGAATTTATTCACTCGGAAGAAGGGCTGGTTCAGCTGAGCCCTGTTACGGTGAAGCGAGAGCTGTCGCATTCGGCGGAGTACCGCGATGCACAGCGTTCTGCCGAACTCAACGAAATCATCAGCGCGCCGATCAAAGGGTTAACCGATTGGATTATCAAGGAAGTTCAGAACTCATTATTACACTTAAACGAAGGAGTCGTTATTTCATGAACTACAAAGACTACATCCGCATTATCCCTGACTACCCGCAGCCGGGTATCCGTTTCAAGGACATCACCACATTGACCAATAACGGTCCTGTCTACGCGCATGCAATTGACGCTATTCGTCAAGCCGTTGCCGACAAACAAATCGATTTGGTCGCCGGTCCGGAAGCCCGCGGTTTTATTATCGGTGCTCCCCTTGCCGTAACGCTTGGCGCCGGTTTTGTCCCTATTCGCAAGAGCGGCAAGCTGCCGGGCGAAGTCATTGAAGCCAGCTACGATTTGGAGTATGGCAATGACAAGCTGGCTATTCATAAGGATGCGATCAAGCCGGGTCAGCGCGTGCTGATTGCAGATGACCTTCTTGCTACGGGCGGAACGATTGCAACCACGATCAACCTGATTCGCCAGCTTGGCGGCGAAGTGGTTGGAGCCGCATTCTTGATCGAGCTGGGCTACCTGGATGGCCGCAAGAAGCTTGACGGAATCGATATTTTCTCGCTAATGACTTATTAATCTCTGCCAGACACGATAACGCCGGACACGGAAGGGTCATCCTTCTGCTGTCCGGCGTTCTCTATACCTGCCTTTACGGCCGGATAGCGAGAGGTTGACGGAAAGGCTTTAAAACAGGCATAATAATAGGAAAACTCGGGCGAATCTGATTATCGAAGTCAGGTTCATCACTTTTATTGATTTGGGAAGCAAAACGCGAGGCAGCGTGCTTTTCCGGAAAGGGACATTCATGGGCATAGAGCAGTTACTCGACAAAGCATCGACCTATATGAAGGAGCAAGATCTGACACGGATCAAAGAAGCATACGAGTTTGCCGATCAAGCCCATCACGGGCAAGTGCGTAAATCGGGAGAGCCGTATATTTTACATCCTGTCGCCGTAGCTGAAATTCTCGTCAACATGCAGATGGATGTGTTGTCGATTATCGCTGCGCTTCTTCATGATGTCGTTGAAGATACAACTGTCCCGCTTGAAGAGGTCAGAACCCGTTTCGGTGAGGCTTGTGCCGCTGTAGTAGACGGACTTACGAAGTTGGAGAAGATTCAATTCCGCTCCAAGGAAGAGCAGCAGAACGAGAACTACCGCAAAATGTTCGTTGCGATGGCACAGGACATGCGGGTTATCCTAATTAAGCTGGCTGACCGCCTTCATAATATGCGGACGCTGAAATATCAATCCGAGGAGGCGCAGCGGCGTATCGCGTACGAGACGCTGGAAATTTTCTGCCCGATCGCACACCGGCTCGGCATCTCGGCCATCAAGTGGGAGATGGAGGATATTGCGCTTCGTTATTTGAATCCGCAGCAATACTATCGCATCGCCAATCTCATGAAGAAGAAACGCGCGGAGCGGGAGCAATACATCGCAGATGTCATTACCCGGATCACGGAGAAGCTTGAGGATATGGGGATCGAAGGCGATATCTCCGGTCGTCCGAAGCACATATACAGCATTTATAAGAAGATGACCGCGCGCAGCAAGCAGTTTACGGAAATTTACGATCTGCTCGCCATTCGGATCATCGTTGATAATATAAAAGACTGTTACGCAACGCTCGGTATCATTCATACGTTATGGAAACCGATGCCCGGCCGTTTCAAAGATTATATCGCGATGCCTAAAGCAAACATGTATCAGTCTCTCCATACGACAGTCATCGGTCCTACCGGTGAGCCGACGGAAGTGCAGATTCGGACATGGGATATGCATCGCACGTCTGAATTCGGGATTGCTGCCCACTGGGCTTACAAAGAAGGCGGCGTCGTTCCGGGCGGTTCATTCGAAGAGAAAATGACGTTATTCCGCGAGATCATCGAGCTTCAGCATGAAGCCAGCGATGCCTCCGAATTTGTCGAATCGCTGAAGATGGACTTTTTCTCCGATCTTGTATTTGTGTTTACGCCAAAGGGAGAAGTATTCGAGCTTCCTGCCGGCGCGGTGCCGCTTGATTTTGCCTATCGGATTCATACTGAGGTCGGGAATCGCACCATCGGCTCCAAGGTTAATGGCCGAATCGTTCCGCTCGACTATAAGCTGAAGACCGGGGATATCGTTGAGATCTTGACCTCGAAGCATTCGTATGGCCCTAGCCAGGACTGGATCAAGATTGCGCAATCGTCTCATGCGCGAAGCAAGATCAAGCAGTGGTTTAAGAAAGAAAGACGCGAAGAGAACGTAGTTAAAGGCCGTGACAACATTGAGCGCGAGCTCAAACGCCTCGGACTTGAAGCGTCAGCCTTTATGTCGGATTCTCAGCTGCAGGAAGCCGCCTATAAATTTACGTTTAACGATATCGACGATATGCTGTCTGCTGTCGGGTTCGGCGGGATTACCGCTGCTCAGATCGTGACGAAGCTGACAGAGAAAATGCGCAAGGAAGCGGAAGAAGCGAATCAGATCGAGCTGACGAATGAGATGAAGGAGATGAAATCCTCCCCTTCGCTCCGTAAATCTCGTCCGACGCATGGTGTATCCGTTAAAGGGGTAGACAATCTGCTTGTCCGGTTTGCTCGTTGCTGTAATCCGGTGCCCGGCGATGCTATTGTGGGCTATATCACGCGCGGGCGCGGCGTGTCGGTTCACCGTTTGGATTGTCTGAATGTGAGTCCAAGCGCTGATGGCGAAGAGGCTGCTCGCGTTATTGAGGTGGATTGGGAACAATCGGTCGAGGCGAACTACAGCGTTGATATCGAAATTACCGGACATGATCGCCCGGGTTTGCTCAACGAAGTGCTGCAAGCCGTGTCTGAGAGTAAAACGAATATATCCGCCGTCTCCGGACGTTCGGATAAGAATAAGCTCGCCATGATTCATATGACGGTTTTGATTCGGAACATCGAGCATTTACAGTCTGTGGTGGAGCGCATCAAACGGGTGAAAGATATTTATTCCGTGCAGCGGATTATGCAATAACGGTAGATCTGATTTTTGATTACGTTTGGCAGGGAGAGTTCGTAAGGTTATGAAAGTTGTTGTACAACGAAGCAAACAGGCGTCCGTTACCGTAGATGGAGAAACGGTCGGCTCGATCGATATGGGGCTGATGCTGCTGGTGGGCATTACTCATGAGGATGATGAATCCGATATTCGCTGGATGGCGGAGAAGATTGCGGGCTTGCGCATTTTTGAGGACGAAGAAGGCAAGATGAATCATTCCGTCAAGGAAGTGGGCGGCGCAATTCTTTCGGTATCGCAGTTTACTTTATATGGCGACTGCCGTAAAGGCAGACGGCCGAATTTCATGGCTGCCGCACGACCGGAACAGGCGGAAGCGCTGTATGATGCATTCAACAAGCAGCTTCAATCGAATGGGCTGGCTGTGGAGACCGGCAAATTCGGTGCGATGATGGACGTATCCTTGATCAACTGGGGACCGGTTACCTTGATTATCGACAGTAAAGCTTAAGCCGGGCTTCTGTTGGTTTAAGTGTTAGAATAGCTTCGAACGGGAACACTAGCGTTAGAAGTGCACAGCTTTATTCGTGCACGACAACGGTGGAGGGATTCTCGTTATGCATCAGTCGCGTAAAGAGCAGAGTGTCGAAAGGATTTCGCGGAGACTGCTTCATGCGGATCGACGCGAAGCGCTTATATTCGCAGAGATGGAAGAAAATATTGAAGCATCCGCTGACTTTGGCGGCTTCGCTGCAACACCCAGACGTTCGCCGGTTGGCGAGCATAGGTAACGAAGCAGGAAGGACGGGCTGCCTCTTCGTCGAAGCGCTCCGTCCGTTGCTGTCGGTTGCTGTCGGTTGCTGTGGAAACGGCAAGAAATCGCTTTATATTTTGTAACCAAACTGTAATGTGTTTAAAATGATACTCTAACATAGGCGGGCTATAATGAAACCCGACCCCCTTTTTTGAATATATTACTTTGATGAACCTACAACTTGTTTGTGGGTTCTTTTTCTTTGTGGTGGAGACCCCCTAAATCCCCCTACAAGGGGGACCCCGAGGGACCCGTCCCTCTGGACACCCGGAAGTTGACTAACGTTGGAGTTACAGAGAAGCGCTCGCGAGTCGTGTTTGGTGTAGGATCGCTTTCGTCCCATACGGGACACGCTTAACTTTTGGCCGGGTTTATCGACCTGGTGTCCCTCACGGGACCATCATAACGTAGTCCGCCTCAGAGGCGCATGTGATCGGGTGCGTGCTAGTGCTCGCTTTCGTCCCGTTCGGGACACGCTTTACGTTCGGCGCGACAGGTTACCAGGTGCTCGCGGCTTTGCCGCTCGCACGGTAACCTGGAGGCCCGCTCGTAGCCCGCGGGGATGTTAGTTGGTTTGGTCGCTATCGCGACCGAAGAGCCAAGGGCGACGGCCGCAATCGCGACCTAAGGGCAAGAGCGAAGAGTATGGTCGCAATCGCGACCAAAGAGCGAAAGGCGACGGCCGCAATCGCGACCTAAGGGCAAGAGCGAAGAGTATGGTCGCAATCGCGACCAAAGAGCGAAAGGCGACGGCCGCAATCGCGACCTAAGGGCAAGAGCGAAGAGCATGGCCGCTATCGCGACCATAGGGCAAGGGCGAGAGGTATGCAATTCCGCAAGGCGGGAATAATGAGTGGAAATGATTGTGTGTTGATCTCTTGACACATGGTGAAGTGAACGATACAATAAAGGTTATATTATGTCGATCCGTTGAAGGGACCGATTCGTTCTACCCGCACCGATTCAGAGAGGGATTCCTTGGCTGGAAGAATCCTTGGCGTGCTTGAGCGGACAGACTTCCCAGAGGACATGCGGTGAACCTGCAAGAGCTTTACGCGCTTGCTCATTAGCTGTAATGCGTAGTCGGGGCGTTAACCGATTGAAGCGAATCACTTGGTGATTCGGAATGTGGGTGGTACCACGGTAGCTTTGTATCTAACAAGCTCTCGTCCCTTTGCCTTTTTGAGGCGGAGGACGAGGGCTTTTTTTGATGATTATCCTGGATTGCAGTACTTTTAGGGGGAATGGACATGGGCTTTCAGAAGCCTCCGGGCACGCAGGACTTTTTGCCGGGCTCGGTAGAGAAATGGCAGTTTGTCGAGAGCAAAGCGCGTGAGATTTGCCGTCGCTTTAACTTCCGTGAGATCCGCACGCCGATGTTTGAAATGACGGAGCTGTATAAGCGCGGCGTCGGCGAAACGACCGATATCGTGGAGAAAGAAATGTACACCTTCACCGACCGCGGCAACCGCAGTTTAACGCTGCGTCCGGAAGGTACGGCAGGCGCGGTACGTGCGTATGTCGAGAACAAGCTGTATGGCGAGCCTGATCTGACGAAGCTATATTATATCGGGCCGATGTTCCGTTATGAGCGTCAGCAAGCTGGGCGCTATCGTCAGTTCCACCAATTCGGCATTGAGGCGCTTGGTGCCGTAGATGCTGCGCTGGATGCTGAAGTGATTGCACTTGGCTATACGTTCTACTCCGAAGTGGGATTGAAAGACGTTCGCGTGGAAATCAATTCTGTCGGCACACCGGCTGTTCGGGCAGCGTTCCGCGAGAAGCTGCTTGGTTTCTTGGAGCCCAAACGCGAAATCCTGTGCAAGGATTGCCAATCGCGTATGGATCGTAATCCGCTGCGGGTGCTGGATTGTAAGAATGATCAGCATCATTTTGAAGGTGCGCCTTCCATTCTGGATAGCTTGGATGAAGAGTGCAGCACGCACTTCGAAGCGCTGCAAATGCATTTGACGGGAATGAACATTCCATATTCCATCAATCCACGCCTGGTGCGCGGTCTTGATTATTACACGCACACAGCCTTTGAGTACAAAGCCGAAGGCATCGGCGCCATCGATACGATCGGCGGCGGCGGCCGCTACAACGGGCTTGTGGCCGATATCGGAGGACCGGATCAGCCGGGCGTAGGTCTTGGACTTGGTCTGGAGCGTACGGTTATGCTGCTTGAGAGTCAAGGCGTGCAGCTGGCTAATTTGCATCAGGTCGATGTGTACATGGTAGGTCTTGGCGAGGCGGCCGATCGCGAAGTGACGCGGCTGCTGCACGGTCTGAGAATGCGGGGCATCTCAGCGGAGCGGGATTATCAAGGTCGCAAAATGAAGGCGCAAATGAAGTCTGCCGACCGCCTTCAAGTTCGATTTACAGCTATTCTCGGCGACGATGAACTGGAACGCGGGGAGATCATGCTGAAGAACATGACGACCGGTGAACAGCAGTCTGTTGCGCTTGATCAGCTCGCAGATGAAATTCTGAAATAAGGCAACGCCCCATAATCCCATTATAAAAGGAGCCACTAACCTATCATGATGTTGAAAACTCATTCTTGTGGAACATTGACGAAAGCGGAAGTAGGACAAACGGTTACGTTGAACGGCTGGGTACAACGCCGCCGCGACCTTGGCGGAGTATTGTTTATCGACCTGCGCGACCGTACAGGTATCGTGCAAATCGTATTCAACCCTGATTTCTCCGGCGATGCACTTGCAATCGCTGACCGCGCTCGTAACGAATTCGTGCTTGCCGTTCGCGGTCAAGTCGTAGAACGTGATGCCGAGACGGTTAACAAAAACATTTCGACCGGTGAAATTGAAATCCGCGTGACGGAAATCGAAATTATGAATGCAGCGAAGACGCCTCCATTCCCAATCGAAGATGGCGTTGAAGTGGATGAGTCGCTTCGCCTCAAATATCGTTACCTGGATCTGCGTCGCCCTGAAATGCAGAAGACATTGCTGCTTCGCTCCAAAGCGGCTAAAGTGTTCCGCGACTACTTGGACGGTCAAGGCTTCATCGACGTGGAAACGCCGATCTTGACGAAGAGCACGCCGGAAGGCGCACGTGATTACTTGGTGCCAAGCCGTGTTCATCCGGGCGAATTCTTCGCGCTGCCGCAATCGCCGCAAATTTTCAAACAGCTCCTGATGGTAAGCGGACTTGAGCGCTACTACCAAATCGCACGCTGCTTCCGCGATGAGGATCTTCGCGCAGACCGTCAGCCGGAGTTCACGCAAGTCGATATCGAGACTTCCTTCTTGTCGCAGGATCAATTGCTGAACCTGATGGAAGAGCTCGTTGTGAAATTGTTCCGCGAAACGGTTGGCGTTGAAATTCCAACTCCATTCCAACGCATCACGTATGCGGATGCAATGAACAAATACGGCTCCGATAAGCCTGACCTTCGTTTTGGCATGGAAATGGAAGACATCACGGATATCGTGGCCAACAGTGACGTGAAAGTATTTGCATCCGTCAGCGCAAGCGGCGGCGTTGTTAAAGTACTGAACGCGAAGGGCTGTGCGAGCTGGAGCCGTAAAGAGCTTGACGATCTGCAGCCGTTTGCAGCGCGTTACGGCGGTAAAGGACTGGCTTGGGTAACGGTGAAGGAAGGCGAATGGCGCGGCCCGATCGTGAAATTCTTCAAGCCTGAAGAAATCGCAGCGATGACCGAGCGTCTTGGCGTTGAAGAAGGCGACTTGCTGCTGTTCTCCGCGGACAAGAAGAAAGTCGTTGCGGATGTACTTGGCAACCTGCGTCTTAAAATCGGTAAACAGCTTGGTTTGATCGATGAGTCCAAATTCAAGCTGGAGTGGGTTGTAGACTTCCCGCTGCTCGGCTACGATGAAGAAGCGAAGCGTTATGTAGCGGAACACCATCCGTTCACACGCCCGAACGATGACGATCTGCCGTTGTTCGAGACAGATCCGGGCGCAATCCGCGCACAAGCTTACGACCTTGTCCTTAACGGCTACGAAGTAGGCGGCGGTTCGATGCGGATCTACAAACGTGACGTTCAAGAGCTTATGTTTAAAGCACTTGGCTTCTCCCTTGAAGAGGCACACGAGAAATTCGGCTTCCTGCTCGATGCATTCGATTACGGAACGCCTCCTCACGGCGGATTTGCATTCGGATTTGACCGCCTGGTAATGCTGCTTGCCGGACGCACGAATCTTCGTGAAACGATCGCGTTCCCTAAAACAGCAAGTGCAACCGACTTGCTCAGCGATGCGCCATCCGAAGTGGATATCTCTCAGCTCCAACAGCTGCATATCCGTACTATTCAGAAGCCTGCGAAACAGCCTGAGGCTGCGGCAGCCGGTGCTTCCGCACAGCAAACTAACTAATCCAACGACCGGCTTTCGTCCGCGTGTAGCGGCGAGAGCCGGATTATTTATGTTTATAGCAGGTACAAATTAAAGCCAAGAGGTGTATTTCCATTATGCTGCACCAATTTTCACGAACGGAGCTCGCTATCGGTCCGGAAGGTCTGGAACTGATGAAAGGCAGCACGATTGCCGTGCTCGGAATCGGCGGCGTCGGCGCCATTGCCGCAGAAGCGCTCGCGCGGACAGGCGTAGGCCGCATTATCCTGATCGACAAAGATGTCGTGGATATTACGAACGTTAATCGTCAAATCCATGCGCTTACGACGACGGTCGGCCAGCCCAAAGCGGACCTCATGCGTGACCGCATTAAGCTAATCAATCCGGAATGCGATGCGATTTCGCTGCGGATGTTCTATACGGAAGAAACATACGAGAAGCTTTTCGAATATCCGCTCGATTATGTTGTGGATGCTTCGGATACGATATCCTACAAGATCCATTTGATCAAACAATGCTTGGAGCGCAATATCCCGATCATCTCCAGCATGGGTGCGGCGAACAAAATGGATCCGACCAAATTCCAGGTAGCGGATATTTCCAAAACCTCGATGGACCCGATCGCACGCGTCGTCCGCCAGAAATTGCGCAAAGACGGCATTAAGAAGGGCGTAAAGGTCGTATTCTCGACCGAAGAGCCGATGAAGCCGCGGGAGGATGTCACGCAGCGTATCGTGCCTGAGAATGCGCCTGAAATTCGCAAGGCGAAGCAGCCGCCGTCCAGCAATGCTTTTGTCCCTCCGGTTGCGGGACTAATCATGGTGAGTGTAGTGGTGAAAGACTTGCTCGCTAAAGGAGGTATTTCCTAGATGAATGCGGAACTCGTTAACAAATTACGTCTATCGCTCGATATGCGCATCGCGGTACTGGAAGCGCCTGCTCCTTCCTACGAGGAAGAGCTCGGTGTTGAAGATCACGAGCCATTTGACGAAATGGACGCCGGTACGTATGATTTTGTCATGCTGTTCGCCAAAGACATTGCAAGCTTGAACGAACATGCGCCTAAGGCGCTCAAAGCGGTTAAGAAAGAGGGGCTCCTCTGGATCTGTTACCCGAAAGGAACGGCTAAGATTCGGACGGACATCAACCGTGACCGCGGCTGGAAAGTCGTTAAGGAAGAAGGCTGGGAAGGCGTTGCCCTCGTTTCGGTCGACGAGACATGGTCTGCCATGCGTTTCCGCCCGGTAGGGATGGCTCAGACTTCTGCGAGAGCCAGCCGCGCGGCCGATATCGGTCGTACAACGACTACAGCGGTGAAGGAACTGGTTATTCCGGATGATGTCACTGCAGCACTTACGCTGAAACCGGAAGCGGCAGCGTTCTTCGCAGAGCTCGCTCCTTCGCATCGCAAAGAATACATTCGCTGGATCAATGAAGCGAAGCAAGAAGTGACGCGCGCGAAACGGATCAATGAAATGGCGGAAAAGCTGGCGAAACAGCATAAGCGTCCCTCGGATAAATAACGTGAAAAAGCCCGAATTATGCAGCATTATCTGCATATTCGGGCTTTTTTATGCCAGAGTTTTGTCCTAGTCAACAAAAGTTGCCTTTGACAAACTTTTTTGTATGTGTACAATGAAATTAGGCAACAACAGTTTCACTCCTGCATATGTGTAAGGAGTGTACGATACATTTGATGTTTACATGAGGTGAGAACAATGAGTGATCAATCGGCCGCACAAGAGAAAGGCTGGCGACATAGAAGGACATCGAATACACTTCCTGAAGTGTATCGTTCCATGAAGATTCCAAAGACCGGTTCGTGGTTTCGCAAGTTTCTTGCTTTTGCCGGACCGGGTTACCTCGTAGCCGTTGGCTACATGGATCCGGGCAACTGGGCGACCGACCTGGCGGGAGGCTCAAAGTTCGGATATACGCTCTTATCCGTAATCTTATTATCCAACCTAATGGCGATTCTACTCCAAGCACTTGCTGGGAAGCTGGGTATTGTCACAGGACGCGACTTAGCGCAAGCTTGTAAGGACCATTACAGCAAACCGGTTGCCATGACGCTATGGGTGCTCTGTGAGCTCGCAATAGCTGCTTGCGATCTTGCAGAAGTAATCGGAACTGCGATCGCTCTGAATTTATTGTTTGGCATACCGCTTATAGCGGGGGTCATCATAACGGTATTGGATGTACTGCTAATACTGCTTCTGCAAAATAAGGGATTCCGATATATTGAAGCACTTGTTATCGTTCTGATCGTTACTATCGGCGGTTGTTTCTTGGTTGAACTCTTCTGGTCGCAGCCTCAAGTGGGCGAAGTGATGAGAGGCTTCATTCCAAGCACGGAGATTATTTCGAACCCGGCGATGCTCTATATCGCGATTGGTATACTGGGTGCGACGGTTATGCCGCATAATCTGTATTTGCACTCGTCTATCGTACAAACGCGTCAATTCGAACAAACAGAGCTTGGTAAACGCCAAGCGATCAAATATGCAACTTGGGATTCCACCATTGCTTTATTTTTCGCATTATTCATTAATGCAGCTATTCTCATCATCGCTGCGGCAAGCTTCTACAAGGCAGGACATACCGAGATCGCGGAGATCGGTGAAGCCTACCACCTGCTGGCACCAATGCTGGGAACAACAGCAGCAAGCGTATTGTTTGGCGTCGCGCTGCTCGCAGCAGGCCAGAATTCAACCTTGACCGGCACGCTCGCAGGTCAGATCGTCATGGAAGGGTTCCTGAACATCCGATTGGCTCCATGGCTGAGACGACTGATTACGCGGCTTATCGCGATCATCCCTGCTGTTATCGTAACTTGGCTGTACGGCGCAAGCGGAACGGCGCAGCTGCTCATTCTGAGTCAAGTCATCTTGTCGCTGCAGCTTTCATTCGCCGTCATACCTCTTGTTAAATTCACAAGCGACAAACAGAAGATGGGTAAGTTTGCAAATCCGCTTTGGCTTCAAGTGCTCGCTTGGTTTGTTGCAATCGTCATTGCCGGATTGAATATTTATTTGCTTTTCCAGACGTTTTTCGGTTAATAAAACCAATCGAATCCGAAGACCTTCTCCGCACGGGGGAAGGTCTTCTTGCATGAAGCCACGCGCAGCAATAGCGAACGTTTGTGCTAGTGTGCTATGATAAGCAGGAAAGGAACGGGTGAGCGATGGATTTATTTACCTATCAGAATGAGGAGCAAGCGCCAAGAGCAAAGCTGCTCGCAGACCGTATGCGTCCTCAAACGATTGAAGAATATATAGGCCAGTCCGACATTGTCGGACCGGGCAAGCTGCTTCGGCGCGCGATTGAAGCGGATCAAATCACCTCCATTCTGCTGTATGGACCTCCGGGCTGCGGCAAAACAACGCTTGCACATATCATTTCGAAACGAACGCAAGGGGAATTTGTGAAGCTGAATGCCGTAGATGCGTCCGTTAAAGACGTGCGGGAAGTGATCGAGCAGGCTAGGATAACCAAGTCGATGTATGGCCGAAAGACAATCCTCTTCTTAGACGAGGTTCATCGTTTCAATTCGGCCAGGCAGGACGCTTTGTTGCCGGCCGTCGAGCAGGGGATTATCATCTTCATTGGGGCTACTACGGAGAATCCGTTTCATTATGTGAACGGAGCTCTGCTTTCGAGATCGACGCTGTTTCAGCTGGAGGCTCTGACGCGCGAGGATGCCCTTACTGCGATGCGCCGTGCGCTGGCAGACCGTGATCGAGGGCTCGGCTTCATGGATTTGAATGTCGAGGATGATGCGCTGCAGCATATGGCATCCATGGCAGGCGGAGATATTCGCCGCGCGCTGAATGCGCTTGAGCTTGCAGCGGTGACGACGCCGTCACAGCCGGATGGTTCGGTTATTGTCACCTTGGCAGTAGCGGAAGAGTCCATTCGCAAGCCGACCATTCGGGCAGATGAATCGACACAATACGATGTGCTGTCCGCTTTTCACAAGAGTGTTAGGGGCTCCAGCGACGCGGCTTTATTTTGGTTTCTGTATGCGGTTGAGAAGCTGGGCATGGATCCCATGACATTCATAAGGCGGCTGATTGTGGCTTGCAGCGAGGATATCGGGCTTGCGAATCCGCAGGCGATGGTTCAAGCGGTGACGGCCATGGACGCGTATCACAAAATTGGCTGGCCGGAAGCGAAATATAATATCACCCAGGCGATTCTGTTTGCCGTGGAAAGTCCGAAGTCCAATGCCGCCGCGGTTGCGATCGGTAATGCCATGAATGCCATTGAGCAGCTTGGAGCAGCCGAAGTACCCCATCATTTGAGAGATACCCACTACAGCGGTGCTGCTCGTCTTGGGCATGTAGGCTATAAGTATCCGCACGATTACCCCGGACACTATGTGAAACAGGTGTATTTGCCTGAACGAATTGCGATGAAAACATTCTATCATGCCACCAATCAGGGGATGGAGGACAAGATTCGACAAAATCAGGAGCGGCGGAAATGACGAAAAAGCATCTGAATCCCCAAAAACGTTAGCAGGAGCTAGAAAATAGCGCATAAAGGCCGACCTTTATGGAATAAACATAACTAGAACCGCGAATACGGGCCAGAAGGTGGGATGACGGCATTTGACGTAAACTTGCTTCATCGACTACTCTAGTATTATAACGTTTCTTTATAATTTTAAGTCCCAGAAGGAGGTGCACCTGTTCGTCGCAATCGCGGCAAACAGGGAATCGTTGAGTAGTGACCCGTTACCCATATTTTTAAACTTACTTTTAATCGTTTTTCTCGTTTTTCTGAATGGTTTTTTCGTAGCTGCGGAATTCGCCATGGTAAAAGTAAGAAGCAGCCGGATTGATTCACTGGCGCTGGACGGCAATCGCCGTGCTCATTTTGCATCCAGGCTAACTAGCAATTTGGATGCGTATCTGTCGGCCTGTCAGCTTGGAATTACGCTGGCATCACTTGGTCTTGGTTGGGTTGGTGAACCTGCCATTGCAGCGATGCTTGAGCCTGTGCTTGAGAAGTTCCATTTTAGCCCAGTCGCCATTCATACGATTGCCTTTATTATCGCGTTTACGATCATTACGGTGCTTCACATTGTACTTGGAGAATTGGCTCCCAAGACGTTTGCGATTCGCAAAGCTGAAACGGTAACGATGTGGACGGCTATGCCGCTCATAGGTTTTCACAAAATCATGTATCCGTTTATCTATCTGCTCAATGGTACAGCCAACTGGTTGCTTATGCGCGTTGGTATCGAGCCTGCGGCAGAACATGAATCCGCCCATACCGAAGAAGAAATTCGCATCCTAATGAAAGAAAGCCATAAATCCGGACTAATTGATAATACGGAGCTAACGCTTGTCGATAATATATTTGATTTTGCCGAAACCCATGCGCGGGAGATTATGATTCCACGTACCGAGATGACATGCTTGTATGCCAATCTGACGTTCGACGAGAACCAGGCTATTGCGCTTAAAGAAATGCATACTCGATATCCGGTTTGCGACGGCGACAAGGACAATATCATCGGTTTTGTCCACATTAAAGATTTACTTAAAGTCACGCATCAGGGCTTGCTTGATATTCGAACGATTACGCGACCAATGACAACGGTGCCTGATTCTATGCAAATCAGCAACTTGCTTAAGCTGATGCAGAAGAAGAAGACTCAAATCGCCATCCTTATCGATGAGTATGGCGGCACGTCCGGTCTGGTAACGCTCGAAGACATCATGGAAGAAATCGTCGGTGAAATTCAGGATGAATTTGATGAAGAACGCCCCGATATCGAGCCAAGAGATGACCAATCCCATTCCATCAACGGCATGATGTTGATTGAAGAGGTGAACAGCTACTTCGGATTGGAAATCGAAAGCGACGATTACGATACGATCGGCGGCTGGTTCTATGCACAAATCGAGAATCCTCCGTCTAAAGGCCAACGTGTCGTGCATCCGGACGGCTTCGAGTTTGTAATCGAAGAGACAGACCACTTGCGGATATCCAGAATCATCATCCGCAAGCAAGGAAGTCAAATCGAAGAAGAGAGTATCGAATTGCAAGCCGAAACCGGCTAACTGCCATCATACCTATAACAGGCTGCCCCAAAAGTGCAAGATGACTTTTGGGGCAGCTTTTTTTTGGTCGGATCAATGATAATTTCTTATTACAGACAGCCGCCAATTCGCGGCCAAGCCGAACAGAAGCATTAAACCGCCGACGATCAGCATGATCAATCCTGAACCATACAGATCTGCGTAATAGGAAGACAGAACAAGTCCTAACGAAGGCGCAACACCTGTAAGCGAGCCTAAAGCGCCAAACATGCGGCCCTGCAGCTCTTCAGCCACTTCAACGCGCAGAATGATGTTAATAAGAAGCGTGCAGAATGAAAACATAAATCCGATGAGCACGATTAGAGGAAACGCAGCCGCAGCTGATTCTGTTCTTGCGAGCAGCATATAGAGCGGACCAAGCAGCATGAGATTGATCATAATCCATTTCCCCCGATGCCGCATACGGCTCCCAAGCATCACAATAAGGCCGGATCCGGCCATATAGCCGATGGGGATACAGGCCTCTATAAGGCCGAATTCAAAAGGGGAAGCATGCCAGATCTTGACGGCCATCACTTGAGTCAGCATGAAAGCAGTCATGAAGAACAGAAGCAAGCTCGGTATAAGGATCATAACGGACTTCGCGAATGGATTGCTCCGTACGCTGCGGAGGCCATCCATAAAGGCTGCTCGGAATGAGGAGCCAGATGTGTTCGGCATTGTTTGATCTGAAACGGATATACGGGTCAGGGATCCGGCGCTCCATACAAGCAGGAAGGATGCCAAGTACATTACAGCATCAATGGCGATGGCCCAAGCACCGCCGAAAGCGGCTACGAATATGCCACCGACCGCAAAGCCGATTGTGCGAGCAATGTTATCTGAAATGTTCATCAAGCCTACGGCGCGCTGAACGTGCGCTTTTCCGACGATAGGCGTGATTGAGGCTTGCAAGGCCGGGGATTGAAACAAACCCAATACGGTGACAAATGCAGATAAGACGGCAATGATTGCAAAAGGTGTATGCGGCATCGCGACGCAGAACGCGATGAGCAGCACGACGGCAAAGCGCAGCAGATCAGCGACCATAATAACGGTCCGCCTGTTCATACGATCAGTTACGGTTCCGGCAACGGTTCCGAGCAAAGCGCCGAGTACGAGATTGGTCACCATCATGACGGTCATCAGCTTCGCGCTCCCGGTAACGCTGAGAACCCATAAATTAATGGCTATGCTGTGGAAGGAATTGCCGAATATCGATAACGTGTATGCGGTAAATAGATGGATGAACGGAATGTTGCGAGATAAAGTCGGCTGTTGGGATGCCATTGAAATTGCTGCAGGGATGGACATTAGTTAGGGATACCTCCTGTTGAATAACAGCTTAAACGTTTAAGCCACTATCAAAAAAATCTATTGTACAGCTACTCTAAACACAGTTTGTTCGTCGAGTATGGACTGTTCGTCCCTAGCCAGCAACTTGGTCATTACTGAATAAGCAAGTGCTGCTTTGCTGGCGAAGGTGATGGGAATGATGTCGTTTCTTAGCATTTCGGGACAGCCGCATGAGCAAATTACGGCAAGCTTCTCCATAATCTCCTTGTTTCGGATATGGTTCGCGGTAAATTCATTCATGACGATTGCTTGTCGATAGGGTGCAACGGCATATAGCAAGGCATCCAGTTCATCCATGTTTCCATAAGGATAAGTGGGAATCCGGAGGGCAGTCGCACACTCCTCAATGTATGTCATGTAACCGGCATTATTGCTCTTCTCGATAAACAAGCAGTGCGGAGCATCGAGTGCTTCAACGGCCTTACTCAGTGCAGCCTCGTAGTCGTAAATAACTTGTTTGAACAGGTTATCCGAAATGAGACTGTCAATTAGAATTAAAGGGACGCCTATTCCGAAATTACCGGATACCGTGTAGAAAATATCGTCCATGACATCGAGCAGAAACACGACGTCGAGCTTCCGTTCCGTAATAACGTTCAAGGAGGCAGGATCTGTCCCGTCAAAAGTGAACATGATCAAATGATAGCCTGCGGCGGTGAGGAGACGCTCCAACTCGCTTATGAATGCCAATTGCTCAAACGTTGCTCTCGAAGAGGGCATGCCGGTTTTGTTAATGAGTATCCCTGCCAGGCCCGTTTTGTTCTTGATCAGCGAACGGGCAGCCAAATTGGGCACATACCCGATTTCCTTTGCGATTTGCAGCACTTTCACCCGCGTGGATTCCGGTATGGATTGGTTGCTGGCATTATTAATGATGTAACTGACGGTTGCGACAGAGACGCCGGCTTGTTCCGCAATATCTTTCATCGTTGCTTTACGCATAAGTCTTAATCATCTCGCTTTCAATTGAACTGACGACGCAGTCCCTGATATCAAGTAGTAGGATAACATATTTCGCAATTAACTTAAACGATTAAGTGAAATATTTGACGCAGCAATGCAAAATAAAAGCATCTCCGATCGTAGGATCGGAGATGCTTCCTCGTTTACATTCAAGCTTACTTATTCACGATATCGATGGTTCCGCCGCCCAGACAGACTTCGCCGTCGTAGAAGACTGCAGCTTGTCCCGGTGTGATGGCTTTCTGCGGTTTCTCGAATACAACATCGCCTGTTGTGCCATCTTCGCGCAGCGTCAATGTGACGGTTTGGTCGGCTTGTCTGTACCGGAATTTCGCCGTCACCGTAATTGGAACTTCCGGTTTAACCGGGGAAATCCAGTTGATTCCGGTTGCAGTCAGGCTAGTGGAATACAAACTTGCATGCTGATCGCCTTGCACGACGTACAGAATGTTTTCTTTCAAATCCTTGTCAGCTACGAACCAAGGCTCGCCATTGCCGGACCCGCCGATGCCAAGTCCTTGCCGCTGACCAAGCGTGTAATACATAAGGCCGTCATGACGGCCTTTCGTTTCGCCCGATTCAATGTCAATCATCGGACCGGGCTGAGCAGGCAGGTAGCCGCTGAGGAACTCTTTGAAATTGCGTTCGCCGATAAAGCAGACGCCTGTGCTGTCTTTCTTCTTTGCCGTATGAAGACCGAATTCTTCGGCGATCCTTCTGACTTCCGGCTTCGGAAGATGGCCGATTGGAAACATCGCTTTGGCCAGCTGATCCTGACGAAGGGCGTGCAGGAAGTAAGTTTGGTCTTTGTTGGAGTCTACGCCTCGCAGCAGCTTAGCTTCTCCATCAGCTGTACGTTCCAAGCGAGCGTAGTGGCCGGTTGCCAAATAATCGGCGCCAAGCTCCATCGCTTTCTGCAGGAAGTCGCCGAATTTGATTTCGCGATTGCACATGACATCCGGATTTGGCGTGCGGCCGTTACGATATTCATCGAGGAAATAGGCAAACACCTTATCGAAATAGGCTTTCTCGAAATTTACCGTATAATAAGGAATGCCGATTTGATCGCAGACGCGGCGAACATCTTCCGCGTCCTCTTCAGCCGTGCAATGGCCGAACTCGTCGGTATCATCCCAGTTTTTCATAAATATGCCGATGACATCATAACCCTGCTGTTTAAGCAGCAATGCGGTAACGGACGAATCCACACCGCCGGACATGCCGACAACGACTCGAATAGAAGAATTGCTCATCTCAAATGCCACCACCTTGATAGTTCAAAGCCGCTGCGGAGGTCAATTCCACCGTGCGACCGATTCAATTTATCTATTGTAGCATAGATTGCGAATGATTTTCATGAAAGTGTCATCGTTTTTTCAACAAATTCTGTTTCCGGTATGTTAACATAGATATGATATGGGAATACCATGAATTGTAATCCATGATTGCTCCAGCCTTTAAATAAGATACAGTTTAGCCCGGGAAGAGGTGTCGTAGTTGAAAATTTCAACCAAAGGCCGGTACGGTCTAACCATCATGATGGAGCTTGCAGGTAAGTTCGGAGAAGGTCCAACATCACTGAAGAGCATCGCAGAGCGGAATCATCTATCAGAGCATTATCTCGAGCAGCTTATTGCGCCATTGCGTAATGCGGGGCTAGTTAAGAGTATCCGCGGCGCTTACGGCGGTTATATTCTATCGAAGGAACCGCAGGAAATTACGTCAGGCGACGTCATTCGTATTCTGGAAGGACCTATTTCGCCTGTCGATTTTACGGAAGAGGATGACCCGGCGAAGCGGAATCTCTGGCTCAGAATCCGTGACAGCATTGCAGAAGTGCTTGATTCGACAACGCTCGCGGATCTCGTAACCTATAAAGAAGAGGAGCCTCAGGACTCCTACATGTTCTATATTTAAGGATGATTGTATAATGGAACGCATTTACTATGATCATGCAGCAACTTCGCCCATGCACCCCGAAGCGGCGAAAGCCATGCTTGAAGTATTGACCGGCAATTACGGCAATGCTTCAAGTACGCATAGCTTTGGCCGTGCGGCTAGACAGCTTGTGAATCGTTCGCGCGATGTGATTGCGCAAGGAATCGGCTGTACGGCCGCTGAGCTGGTTTTTACCGGCGGTGGAACGGAAAGTGACAATACAGCGCTCATCGGCGCTGCCAGAGCTGCCCGCAAACAAGGCAAGTCCCATATCATTACGTCCTCAACCGAACATCAGGCAGTGCTCCAATCTTGCAAAGCGTTGCAGCGCGAAGGATTTCGCGTGACGCTTCTGCCGGTAGACGAGCAGGGCCTTGTGAAGGTTTCGGATGTAGAACAAGCTATTGAAGCTGATACAGCGCTTATTAGCGTCATGTATGTAAACAATGAGACCGGAACGATTCAACCGATTGCTGAGATCGGTGAACTCGCCCGGTCTCGTGGCGTGCTTGTACATGTTGATGCGGTACAAGCGTTAGGCACTATTCCGATCGATTTGCGTCAGCTTCCCGTCGACCTCATGAGCTTCTCTGCTCACAAGATTAACGGGCCTCAAGGTATCGGCGCTTTGTATATCCGTAAAGGCACGGCTGTGGAACCGTTGCTTAGCGGCGGTTCACAAGAGCGCAAACGGCGTGCAGGGACCGAGAACATCGCCGGCATCGTCGGATTCGGCAAAGCGTTTGAACTTTCTGTGAATTCGATGGAAGAACGGAAACTTTTCTTGGACAAGCTTCGTTATACATGGATAGAACGGTTGCGTGAGATCGCAGGGGCAGACCGACTTATCGTCAACGGCCATGCCGAACACTATGCTCCTCATATTCTGAATGTGAGCTTTATAGGAGTAAGCACGGAGTCGATGCTGATGAATTTGGATTTAGCCGGAATTGCGGCATCCGGTGGGTCTGCTTGCACGTCGGGAGCCATCGAACCCTCGTATGTGCTTGTAGCGATGAATGTTTCGGAAGAAAGGCAAGCATCCGCTGTACGTTTCAGCTTTGGTTTGGGAAATACTATGGAGGAACTCGAACGGGCTGCCAAGAAAGTTGAAACTTTTATGGAGCGTGTTCGTACTAATGCCTAGGAGGCTCTGCCATCGATGTTGCGTTTACAGCATTTGATTGGTCTTCCTGTCATCGAAATGAATGCCGGCAAGCTAGTCGGACATGTGAAAGATGCATGGTTTGACGAGCATTGGCAGCTTGGCGGAATCATTTTGGACGCCGGCAGACGTTTTCTGACTGCAATGAAATCAGTGATCTGGAATGAAGTAATGGTTTGCGGTGAGGATGCGGTAATCATCATGAATGAAGCATCCGTCCGGAAGACCAAACAAGCCGAAATTCAGCGCTCTTTTCATACCGGATCGATCCGATTGAAGGATCTGCCCGTCATTACGGTGGATGGAGAACAACTTGGTCGTGTATCTGATGTTTATTTTGACGAGATACAGGGTACACAAATAGTAGGATATGAGCTGACTGACGGATTTATCGCGGATATTATGGAAGGTCGCAAGTGGCTTCCTGCTCCGCGGCAAGCTGATGATGTTATGCTTGGTGAAAATGTAATCATAGTACCGGCCGGAAGTGAGGCTTTTCTCTCGCCGGTCGCAGTTTCTGAGTCGGATATAGGGAGAAATGAATGATGAAATGCCCAAATTGTAGTTCCAAGGATATCGGAAAGATCGGATCACACCAGTATTACTGCTGGGGCTGCTTCATTGAATTGACGGTTAACGGTGACAAAATGTCGGTCTATCAAGTTGAAGAAGACGGCACTCTGAGCTCACTGGACGATCTGTTTTTTGAAGACGAAATGCCGCAGGTTCACGCGAACTAAGCGGAGAATAGTCAATGAGGCGACCTTGCCGGGGTCGCCTTTTTTGTGTTTACGGGCGAACCGGAAGAATCCGAAGGATGAATCGAACAACTTGTACATATACTGACAGTAAAGGGTATCGCGAGTCGAGGGGGAGTGAAGCCGTGGAACGGTTTACGAATAACCGTCTTTTTGCATGGCTTGTCTATCTCATATTGGGGCTGACGGCTCTATATCTATTGCTGCTGTTGAAACCGATCATCATCCACATTTACGTTTTTTTGCGCGCGGTGCTGGCTCCGTTTCTCATTGCGATGATTATATCGTATGTACTCAATCCGATAGTCAGCCTTCTGAATGAACGAAAAGTGCCGCGCACAATCGCGGTGCTGCTTATTTATGCCGTTTTCTGTGCGTCGCTTACGGTTGTGCTCGTGAATGCCATTCCGATGTTTATGGACCAGCTTAAGGAATTGAACCGGCATATGCCGGATATCACCATGCAGGCGCGGAGTATGGTGAACGACCTGAACAATTCCTCCTTTCTCCCGGAGAGCATCCGGTCAGGAATCGAGAAGTCGCTGTACAAGCTGGAAAAGCAGGGCTCCGATGCCATATTTGCATTCATCAACAATATTGGGGAAATGATTAACGTGATCTTTATTGCGTTTATTATCCCGTTCCTCGCGTTCTACATCTTGAAGGATTTCGAGGTGTTTGAACGAACATTGCTCACTTATGTGCCGAAATCACATCGTAAGCATGCGGTCAGGCTGCTCAAGGATATCGATCATGCGCTTGGCAGTTATATTCGGGGGCAGTTTCTCGTATGCGTCATTGTCGGTACGCTGGCCTATGTCGGCTACTTGATCATCGGCATTCCGTATCCGCTCCTGCTGGCGAGTGTTGTCGCGGTGACGAACATCATTCCGTATCTGGGACCGTTCTTCGGGGCAGCACCTGCGCTCATTGTGGCTTCTACCGTTTCGATCAAAATGATGCTGCTGGTGGCGGTTGTGAACTCCGTTTGCCAAATCCTCGAGGGCAACATCATCTCGCCGCAAGTGGTCGGAAGAACGCTGCATATGCATCCGCTGTCGATCATTTTTGCCCTGCTGGTCGGAGGCGAGCTAGCAGGCATTGTCGGTATGATATTGGCAGTGCCGATCTTTGCCGCGGTGAAGGTCATTGTGCAGCATATCTTCGCGTATTATGTTAGGCGAAAGACGATTTGACAGACCATGCCAACAGTCGCTATACTTATGACAATTACGCCTGACTATCAATTAAAACGTTGATGAAACCGTAGTAGGTCATAGACCGCCAAGCAGAGAAAGAATTCCTTCGCGATTGCCGATTAGGCTCCGCGTTGGCTGAGAGAATTCTAGGGGTGAAGGATGACTGAAGGCTGGTTTCGGAGTGTGAATGAACTTCACCGGATCAGACCCGTTAACGTCTGTCTAAGGAGATCGTTTGTGCCTGCTCATCGTGAGCGGCTAGGGCGATAACCAGGGTGGTACCGCGAATGATTCGTCCCTGTTTTTTAGGGGCGTTTTTTTGTTTTTATTATAAAATTGGAGGTTGAACCGTGATGAAAGCAAGTGAAATCCGTTCCAAGTGGCTCGCATTTTTTGAGAGCAAAGGGCACAAGATTGAGCCCAGCGCTTCATTAGTTCCTCATAATGACCCTTCCTTGCTATGGATTAATGCAGGGATGGCACCGCTTAAGTCCTATTTTGATGGTCGCGTTATTCCTGACAATCCGCGGATTACGAACTCACAGAAGTGTATTCGTACGAATGATATTGAGAATGTCGGTAAAACACGTCGTCACCAAACGATGTTTGAGATGCTGGGCAACTTCTCGATTGGCGATTACTTCAAGGAAGAAGCGATCACTTGGGCATGGGAGTTTCTGACCAGCAAAGAATGGATCGGCTTCGATCCCGAGCGTCTGTCCGTCACGGTTTATCCTGAGGATGAAGAAGCATTCCGCTTCTGGAATGAGAAAATCGGCCTTCCGGAGAAGCGGATTTATCGTCTGCAGGATAACTTCTGGGATATCGGCGAAGGTCCATGCGGTCCTTGTACCGAGATTTTCTTTGACCGCGGCGAAGCTTTCGGTGATCTGAATGATCCGGAATGCTGGCCCGGCGGAGAAAACGAACGTTTCCTGGAAGTATGGAACCTTGTATTTTCGCAATATAATCATAATAAAGACGGCAGCTACACTCCGCTTCCGAATAAAAACATCGATACAGGCGCAGGTCTGGAGCGGATAACTTCGATTCTGCAAAATGTGGACTCCAACTTCGATACGGATTTGTTCCGTCCGATTATTGACCGCACTTGCGAAATTGCAAGAGTAACGTACCATACGAACGCGGACACGGACATCGCGCTGAAAGTCATTGCCGATCATATCCGTACCGTGGCATTCGCAGTCGGTGATGGCGTAATGCCTTCCAACGAGGGTCGCGGTTATGTCATCCGGCGTTTGCTTCGCCGCGCAGTGCGTTACGGCAAAACACTCGGCGTAGATCGTCCGTTCCTGCATGATCTGGTGAAAGTAGTCGGCGACATTATGGGCGGCCACTATCCGGAGGTTGTGGAGAAACGCGAGTTTATCGAGAAGGTTATCCGTACAGAGGAAGAACGTTTCCACGAAACGCTTTCGGACGGCTTAGCGCTTCTTGGCGAGCTTGTGAAGACGGCAAAGGCCGGCGGAGAAACGCTGATCAGCGGTCCCGATGCGTTCAAGCTTTACGATACGTATGGCTTCCCATTCGATTTGACCGAAGACTATGCAGCTGAACACGGCATGACCGTCGACCGTGACGGCTTCGATGCTTCGATGGACGAGCAGCGTACACGCGCGCGTGCAGCTCGACAGGACACTGGCGGTATGAATGTTCAAGGCGGGCCGCTTGCTGATTTCACCGTGAAATCGGAATTTGTGGGCTATCAGGATCTGACGCTGGAAGGCGCTAAGGTGATTGCGATCGTTAATGGCGATGCTCTTGTGAACGCTGCCGTTGAAGGCAGCCACGTACTTGTTATCTTGGATCGTACAACGTTCTATGCAGAGAGCGGCGGTCAAGTAGGCGATAGCGGTACGATTACTGGCCAAGGCTTCACGCTGACGGTTGAGAATGTCACAAAAGCTCCGCATGGCCAATCGGTTCATCATGCCGTTGTGGCAAGCGGTACCGTATCTGTTGGTGATCAGGTGCAAGCGGCTGTTTCGACGCAAACGCGCGAAGATACGATCAAGAACCATACGGCAACGCATTTGCTGCACCGCGCGCTCAAAGACGTACTCGGCGAGCATGTTAATCAAGCAGGCTCCTTGGTAGAACCGGATCGACTTCGTTTTGACTTCTCGCATTTTGGCAGCATCAGCCAAGAGGAGCTTACTGAAATCGAACGCCGCGTCAATCAACAAATTTGGCTGGGCACAACGCTCCAGATCGACTACAAATCGCTTGCTGAGGCGAAAGAAATGGGTGCTATGGCACTCTTCGGCGAGAAGTACGGCGATGTTGTCCGGGTCGTTCGCGTTGGCGATTACAGCCTTGAGCTATGCGGAGGCTGCCACGTTACCAGCACGGCGCAAATCGGTTTGTTCAAGCTTGTGAGCGAGAGCGGTATCGGTTCAGGTGTGCGTCGTATTGAGGCTGTAACCGGCCGCAATGCGTACCTATACATGGAAAGTCAGCTTGATCTGTTGAAGCAAGCGGCTGCGCAGCTGAAGTCGAACCTGGCCGATGTGCCTAAACGCATCGAAGCGCTGCACGGTCAAGTGAAAGAGCTGGCGCGTGACAACGAATCGCTGCAAAGCAAGCTTAGCCGTATCGAAGCGGGTTCCCTGGAATCGAAAGCGAAGGTAGTAGGCGACGTCACTCTGCTAGCTGCAGAGGTTAATGCTCCGTCGATGGATGCGCTCCGCGGTATCGTGGATGAGCTGAAAACGAAGCTGGGCAAAGCGGTAATCGTGCTTGGTGCAGTTGCAGAGGATAAAGTAAACCTTGTTGCAGCTGTTTCGCCTGAGCTTGTGAAGCAGGGCTTCCATGCCGGTAAAATCATCAAAGAAGCAGCCGCGGCATGCGGCGGCGGCGGCGGCGGGCGCCCTGATATGGCCCAAGCCGGGGGCAAAGATCCATCTAAATTGGGTGAAGCGCTCCAAATTGCCGAAGAACTGGTTCTATCACAGACAAATGTGATATGATAAGAGTATTAAACGGCTGTTAAGCGGCTTGGAAAGTGAGGTGCTGGCGATGAATTCGATGGACAAGACAATGAAATTCGACGTGAAGGCGGAAGGGCTTCAAGCTTCCTCGAGGGAAATTATGCTGTCTGTATACGATGCGTTGCTCGAGAAGGACTATAACCCGATTAACCAGATCGTGGGTTATCTATTGTCCGGAGATCCCGCATACATTCCACGGCATAACAATGCCAGAAGTTTAATTCGCAGGAAAGAGCGAGACGAGCTAATTGAAGAACTAGTCCGTTCCTACTTAAGTCAGCACAGCAAATAATTACCTTCAAGGAAATGAGGCAATCTGTCGTATGCGTCTTATGGGATTGGATTACGGTGATCGCAGAATCGGCGTTGCCGTCAGTGATGCATTCCGCTGGACCGCGCAAGGTTTAGGCGTCGTTGAGAAACGCCGCGATAACAGCGAAGACGAAGTCATTGCCAAGCTTATGGTTGAACATGAAGTATCCGAGATCGTAGTCGGTTTACCGAAGAACATGAATGGCACCATCGGGCCGCGTGGCGAAATTTGCATCGCATTCGCACAACATTTGCAGCAAAAGCTAAATGTACCCGTACACCTTTGGGACGAACGGCTCACGACCGTAGCCGCGGAGCGTACGTTGCTCGAGGCCGACGTTAGCCGTAAGAAGCGAAAGTTAGTGGTGGACAAAATGGCGGCAGCGCTAATTTTGCAAAATTATCTCGATTCTAAAACGAAAAGGTGAGGGTAACGATGACAAAGGACAACATGCAGTTTGAAGAGCCGGAAATCATCTACATTCCGGATGAGGACGGCAACGAAGAAGAATTCGAGGTAGTCATGAAGTTCGAGGTAGACGGCTCCGATCAGAAATATATGATGGTAGTTCCGCTCAACGTGGATTCCGAAGACGAGCAAGACGAAGACTCCGATGAAGTCTACGCTTTCCGTTATGAAGAAGACGGCGATGATTTGAAACTGTATACCATTGAAGACGAAGAAGAGTGGAACATGGTAGAAGAAACCTTTAACACACTTCTTGCTGAAATTGACGATAACGACTAGTTAGCCATAGTCGAAGGGAGCTTAACGCGTGTCTGAAGTAAAACGTATTTCAGTCCTGAAGGACATCTACGGCACGGAAGTGGATCTCATTGGGGAAGAAGGCGCTACGGAACCATTCCAAATTATCGCCGAATTCCAAATGGGAGACAGTTCCTATGCTGGCTTGCAATCGCATGATATGCAGAAAGAAGACGAAATCGCATTCTTCCGCATTACTTTCAAGGAAGGCTCCGATCCGGAGCTGGAATCCATTGAAAGCGATGAAGAGTGGGAGCTTGTTTCTGAAGCGTATGACGATTTGTTGTTCGAAGGCGAAGATCAGCCTTAACATGCACCTCTAGCTTTAAACAGGGCAGCAAGAGCCCGGTTTTACTTATAGGAGTACGGAAGGGCGGCGCCGACCGCCCTTTTTCCGCGCTGATATAGAAATGGAGGATAGGTCGCTTGAGAAGAGCAGAGCATCAGAATTCAGAAGATTTTCCGGAAGAGGGAGCCGTACGGCCTTCCGGACCAAGACGCGGACGCATTACGTTCTGGGTAATTGTGACCATACTCGGCTTAATGCTTATTACCGCGGGAAGTCTTTATCTCTACATCTGGAATGGCTTGCGCCCTGCACCGACAGGCGATGTTGTTCAAGTAGAGCTTAAGAAAGGGACATCTCCATTCGGATTTGCTGAAGTGCTCGAAGATCAAGGGGTTATTCGGAATGCATTTATTTTTAAATATTACTTGCGCTACAAGAACGAAGGACCGCGGTTTCAAGCCGGCGTGTACGAGCTGTCACCGGGCATGGACAAGGATGCCATTATTGCTAAATTAAACGCCGGAGAGACGTTGAAGGAAGAAACGATGCGTTTCACGATTCCGGAAGGGTTTACGGTTGAGCAAATAGCGGAAACACTGGATAAAGCAGGCTATGCGAAGAAAGCGGATTTCATGGCGCTTGCGGATAAGGATCAAGTATGGAGCGACGTGGATGCAGTGAAGAAAATCCCGAAGAATCCTGACCTCCGCCATCGATTGGAAGGGTACTTATTCCCGGACACGTATGAGCTTGTGAAAGCAAGCAAGCCGGAGGAAATCATCAAGCGTCTGCTTCAAGAGCTGGATCATAAGCTGGATACACTTCCTGAGAATTGGGAGGATTCGCTTGCGACCAATAACGTGGATTTTCATGGCATGATGACCATTGCTTCTCTCGTGGAGCGTGAGGTTGTCGTGGATGCAGAACGTCCAATCGTTGCAGGCATTATCTACAATCGACTGAAGAAAGGCATGCCGCTTCAAATCGATGCGACCGTACAGTATTTGCTTGATAAACAGAAGGAACGGCTGCTGATTGACGATTTGCAGGTGGACAGCCCTTACAATACGTACAAAGTGGATGGTCTCCCTCCGGGACCGATCGCATCTCCGAGCTTGAAATCGATCGAAGCTGCGCTTTTCCCGAAAGAGACGGAATACTATTTCTATGTAACGAAGAAAGACGGCAGCCACGAGCATCTGTTTGCGGAAACGCTCAAGGAGCATAACCGCAACATCGAGAAGAGCAATCAAACGGCTGGACAATAGGAGGATTTACAATGGCTACAAAACCGGAGCTGCTCGTTGATGCGGGTTCTCTAGCTGATATGGAGCGGCTCATCGCTGCGGGTGCGAATGCGTTCATTCTTGGTGAATCCCGTTATGGCATGCGCCTGTCGGGTGAATTTGATCTGGCCCTAATGGCAGAAGCAGTAAAGCTTGCCCATTCGCATCAAGTTTCCGTTTATGCAGCAGTCAATAACTTAATGGACAATGAAACCGTCGATGCTTTACCTGGCTACATTCGAGATTTGGCTGAAGCGGGTGTAGACGGCTTAGTATTCGGCGACCCTGCAGTATTGATGGTTGCGCGCGTTGAAGCGCCAAACATGAAGCTGCACTGGAACGCGGAGATGACTTCCACGAACTATGCGACAGCGAATTATTGGGGACGCCGCGGCGCCACGAGGTTCGTTCTGGCGCGAGAGCTGAACATGGATCAAGTGATCGATGTGAAAACCAATACGACGCTTGAAGTACAGGTACAGGTGCACGGTTTAACCAATATTTATCATTCCAAGCGTCCGCTTGTTCAAAATTATTTCCAGCATCAGACGAAAGATGGTGAAACGACCGAGGTTCCGGTTCACGGCAAGCGGGAAGATGGCTTGTATTTAGTGGAAACGGAACGGCCAGATGAACGTTTCCCGATTTATGAGGATGCTGGCGGAACTCATATTATGAGCTCTGATGATCTATGCATGCTCGAGAATTTACATGAGCTAATGGAAGTTAATATCGATAGCTTTCGGATTGAAGGACTGTTAAAATCAATTGAGTACAATGAAACGATCGTTAAAGCGTATCGTGCTGCAATTGATGCCTATTTCGAGGATCCGGAAGGTTATGCCTTCAACGAAGAATGGCTCGATAGCATTGTGAAAGTACAGGATCCGTCCCGTGAGCTATCGTACGGATTTTTCTATAAGGAACAAGTATATTAATCGTCACCTAAGGAAGTTGTGGAGGTGAAGCAGGTGACCACAAAAACATCCCCCCGCTTTACGGGGAAGAGAAATCGTTTAGATAAGCCCGAGCTGCTTGCTCCGGCAGGTAATTTGGAGAAACTGAAGTTTGCCGTCCATTACGGCGCAGATGCCGTTTATATTGGCGGCCAGAAGTACGGCCTTCGTTCCAATGCCGACAATTTCACGTTTGCCGAGATGAAAGAAGGCGTGGAGTTCGCGGAACGTTATGGCGCGAAAGTGTTTGTGGCAACCAATATTTATGCCCATAATGAGGATATTGGCGGTCTGGAAGAGTACTTGCGCGAGCTCGAAGCAGCCGGCATTGCAGCGATTATTGCTGCAGATCCGATCATTATCGAGACCGCGCAGCGGGTAGCGCCTAAGCTCGAGGTTCATTTGAGCACGCAGCAATCGACGCTGAATTGGCAGGCAGTGCAGTTCTGGAAAGACGAGGGGCTGCCGCGTGTCGTGTTAGGCCGCGAGACGAGCCTCGAAGAGATATCGCAAATTAAAGCGCATGTCGATATTGAGATCGAAGCGTTCATTCATGGCGCAATGTGTTCTTCCTTCTCGGGTCGTTGTGTGCTTTCGAACCATTTCACGGACCGAGATTCTAACCGCGGCGGCTGTTGCCAGTCCTGCCGCTGGAAGTATGACATCTATGAAGACGACCTGCAAATGGTTGGTCCCGAAGCGGATAAATTTACGATGGGCTCCAAAGACTTATGTATGATCGAGCATATTCCGGACTTAATCGAGGTTGGCGTTGACAGCTTCAAGATCGAAGGCCGGATGAAGAGTTTGCATTACGTTGCAACAGTCGTGAATGCTTACCGTCAAGCGATTGATTCGTACATGGCTGATCCGGATCATTACGAGTTGAAGCAAGTGTGGCTGGATGACATTCAGAAAGCTGCTAACCGTCCGGTAAATACCGGCTTTTTCTACGATACTCCGGGTCCTGAAGACCATATTTATGGGCCGGAAGACAAAGCCGCTCCTTATGATTTCGCAGGTGTCGTTATTTCTTATGATGAGGCGACCGGACTTGCCGTGGTTCAGCAGAGGAATCATTTCAAGCCGGGGCAAGAAGTGGAATTCTTCGGACCGAACGGCACTTTCTTCAAACAATCCGTTGGTTCCATCACGGACGAAAGCGGCAATGCGCTGGATGCAGCAAGACATCCGCTGCAGCACATCGTGCTGAAGACGGAGCATCCGGTAAAACCGATGGATATGATGCGTAAACGCGTGCGTTAATAAGCATTTGGACCCAAATAATCCTAATCGAGCGATCGATTGGGATTATTTTTTTTTGAGAAAATATTCCCTGTTTCCCTAACAATACGGAGATGTAAAGCCGATATTAAGGATATTGCGTGTATATTGTCGAATTATGGATTTGCGTGACGTAGGCATTTAGCAGCTAGTGTAAGTCATCAGACACATACCCACACGAACGCACCAGCTCCACACACGGAAATTATCCTCAGATTAGGTGGTGTCATGAAGTGAAATTGAAGTTGAATGAGAAGAAAGATAAGATGAAAACGCAATCAGAAGGCGAAGGCAAAGGGGCGAACGTGAAAGCCTTATATTCTTCCTCCATAAATGGGATCAAGAATGTGAAGCTGACGAATCCCATTAAGTCTGTCGGACTTATGTTATTCCTTATTATTTTCAGCGCGATTCTCGTCTGCGTGCTCGTAGTCGGATTATTCTCCTACTCGACCTCGAAGAGCATCATCAAGAAAAAAGTAGCGGATTCGAGCGCGGTGGCCATTTCTCAGTCCAAGGGCAAGCTTGATTTAATGTTTAAGAACTATGAAGCTCTGTCGATGCAGATTCTGCTCGATAAGATCGTTCAAGACAATTTGTTGAAATACGACCAAACTACTGATGACTACGAGCGTTTCGATGTGATGAAGAAACTAAGTGATTCCATTCAATCTTACATACTAGGTAACTCGACTGTTGTCGGAGCGGCGATTATCCCGATTGGCGGTGATGCAGCTTCCGTAACGGTTGGATCCTCCAGTATCAGTACAGAAGACGCGAAAGATACGAAGTGGATGAAGACGATTATTGATGGCGGCGGTAAATTGATGTGGCTTCCGGCTGAAGTGAAAGGCTACAGCGGCAGTGCTTCGGAGGCAACGATCGCGATGGGCCGTGTGATGAAGAACACGGTGACGAATGAAGGCAAGTTTGTTATGATCGTTGAGATCTATTTGAAAGAATTCTCCAAGCAGCTCGAGGATCTCAAGATCGGCGAAGGCAGTGATGTCACGATTGTTGACAGTGAGAATAATTTGGTTTACACCAAAGACCTGGAGCAAATCGGCAAACCATCTCCGATTGCGCTTTCTGAGAAAGAAAAGTCCGGTTCAACTACAGTTGAACTTGCCAGCGGAGAAGTGCTTGCGATGTACAACCAGTTCGCTACGGTGAATTGGAAGTTGGTTGGATCGATTCCGGTAGATGAGCTTGTTAAGGATGCGAAGCAGATCCGCAACGCAACTTATATTATTGCTGGTATCGCAGCGCTGCTTGCAATTGGTATCGGTCTGCTCGTCATCCGTATGGTTGCACTGCCGCTTGTTAGTTTGCGCAACCTGATGAACGAAGGTGAACGCGGTAATTTGACCGTTCGTTCGACGATCAATAAGAAAGACGAAATCGGCCAGTTGGCCCAAAGCTTCAACCAGATGATGACGCAAATCACAGTGCTCGTCGCGCAGACGAATCAGTCCGCGCAGGATGTTCTGGCTACAGCAGGGGAGCTATCGGATGCTTCGAAGAAAACAGCGGTATCCGCTCGCGAAATCGCTGTAGCGACTGAAGAAATCGCAAACGGTGCAACGAGCCTTGCGATGGAAGCCGAGAAAGGCAGTGACCTGACTTCGGAAATCAGCCAGCAGATGCAGCAGGTGATGACGGCGAACCAGGACATGGGACAGGCTGCCAGCGAGGTAGAGAAAGCAAGTCGCCAAGGTACGGCTTACATGAATAGCTTAATTGAGAAAACTGGGATGACGGAAGAAATGACGCGTTCGATGGTGGAGAAAGTCGACCGCCTCAAAGAAAGCACGCGTTCCATTCGTAAGATTCTGGAAGTTCTCAATAATATGACGAAACAAACAAACATTTTGTCTCTGAATGCAACCATTGAAGCAGCTCGTGCAGGTGCGGCAGGCAAAGGCTTCATGGTCGTCGCTGATGAAATTCGCAAATTGGCGGATCAATCCCGTCAGTCCATCGATGTTGTTGGTCAAATTACAGAGACCATCCAGAAGGAAATCGACGAAACCGTACATGTCTTGTCTGATGCATATCCGATCTTCCAGGAGCAAATTCAATCCGTTAAAGAAGCGAACCAAATTTTCTTGACCGTTCAAGGTCAAATGGGCGACTTTGTCGGCAGCTTAAGCTCGGTTACAGATTCCATCAGCATGCTGGAGCGTTCGCAGGTGGTTCTCTCCGAAGCGATGGGTAATGTTAGCGCAGTAGCTGAAGAGTCATCCGCTACTTCCGAGGAAGTGGCATCGCTGAGCAATGAGCAAAACAGTATCAGTGAGGGACTTGTTCGCCTGTCCGATAAACTTGAGACGGTATCATCCGGGCTGAAAGAAACGCTTAGCCGTTTCCGTACCTAAGAAAACGAGGAAGGCTGACATCGATTGTCCGATGTCAGCCTTTTTGCATGGGAATATTAGAAAGAGGCGGGGGAATCAAATCCCCTGCCTCTTTACAATTTTAACTAATTATTTAATCTCGGCTTTGCGTAAAAATCATAATGTACTTGACTAGCTCAAGCAGGGAAATCAATGCTGCTGCAACATACGTTAACGCTGCGGCATTAAGGACTTTCGCTACTCCGCGTTCTTCTTCATTCGTGATGAAACCTTCGGAAATCATGATTTCACGAGCACGGCTGCTGGCATTGAACTCTACAGGCAGTGTAACGAGCTGGAAGGCTACCGCACAAGAGAAGAACAAAATACCAATACCAATCAGCCCAGTGGCTTGAAACAGAAAACCGGCGATTAACAAGAAAGGTGCAACACCGGAAGCGAAGTTCACGATCGGGAAGATCTTATGGCGCAGCGTCAGCATCGGGTAGTGCACGCTATGCTGGATGGCGTGGCCGACCTCGTGACAGGCTACGGAAACGGCTGAGATTGAATTCTCGTAGTAGACGGGCTCTGACAGCCTTACGACGCGGTGAATCGGGTCGTAGTGGTCAGAGAGCGTTCCAGGTACGGGTTCAACCGGTACATCATGCAGTCCGTTGCGATCGAGCATCATCCTTGCGGCTTGATATCCTGTGAGGCCGCTATTGATTGGAACCTCTGACCAGCGGTTAAATGTTCCGCGAACTCTAAACTGTGCCCATAACGATAAAATGAAGGCAATGATGATTAGAAAATCCATTGGGTGAAAAAACATAAATAGTTCCCTCCATTAGTGTTGAAATCCTACATAATGCCGCCTTTGTTAATGAGAAGCATCAAGGCTTCAACGCAGGCGGCTGTTTGGGGCACCAGCCGTTTAAACACCTGCTTCGCCTGTTGAGGCTTCAATTGGTTCAGGACAGGTTCAATCTCCTGAACTTCTCGTTGCAGTTGTTCTAGATGAAGCTGGAGCTCCATAAGCCTTCCTGACACTTGCTCCTCGGTAGAAACCTTGCGCCAGCCTGCCATATTTGCCTTGATTTCATCGAGCGTATATTTGTCTTTCTTCAACTGTACTATACGTTTGAGCCGATTCAAGGTTTCATCACTGTAAAGACGATAATTTTTGGCTGAGCGGCGTTCGGGTTCGATCAGACCCATTGATGTGTAGAAATCGATCGTACGTGAACTTACGCCGGCTAACTTCGATAGTTCGCCAATCCGGTGCAGCACATGTTCGGACAATGGAATCACCTCTCTCTTGGAACGGGGATGGACGTTAATTCTTCTAGTACCTATGATACAGAATCTATAACCATACAGTCAAACGTAATGCTTTGACGAATTTTGTTAGTATAAAACCTAACATGTGACCTTACTACTAGGAAGGATATTCGTAATTTATAGGGGGAGTGTGACATAGGATAGGAAAGAAAAACGATCAAAACGCGAAGGATAAGGCGGTGAAAAGGCGGTTTCGGTGTTAAAATTGTGAAAAAACTTAACATTCGATTCATTTGGAGAAGCGAATGTTAGATTTTTTTCGAGAAAATGAAAAAACTGTATTGTCAAATGTGGTACTTCTGACTATAATGACATTAAGTCTTTCCTAGCATGTCAAGAAACATTACATTAGGGAGTGGTCGTAGTGGTCAAAAAGTTGATTTTATCTTTAGGTGCTCTTATGTTGTTATTTCCAGCAATGGCTTTCGCAGACGACCCGTCTGCAGGAACACTGAACATGGGGTTGAACTCGATCTGGGTTCTGGTCGCGGCAGTGTTAGTTATCTTGATGCAAGGTGGATTTATTCTTCTCGAATCCGGTTCGACACGCATGAAGAATGCCGGGCATATTGCCGGTAAAACAATCTTCACATTGGGACTTTGTACCTTGGTTTACTGGGCAGTAGGTTATGCATTTGCTTTCGGCGCAGATAACGCTGAGAATTCAATCAGTAAATTTATCGGATGGGGCAGCTACTTATTCGCTCCTGCCGTATCTGCGGCAGAAGGCGAAGCACTTCCATCCACGATCTTCTTCGTATTCCAACTGGCTTTCGCTGCAGTATCGCTTTCCATCGCATGGGGCGGTTTCGCAGAACGCGCTAAGCTTTCCGCATACCTCGTATTTACCGTATTGTTTACTGCACTCATCTATCCGGTTATCGCCCACTGGATCTGGAGCCCAACAGGCTGGTTGTTCGCTGAAGGCGCACAAGACTATGCAGGTTCCACGGTAGTTCACTTGACCGGTGCGCTTGCAGCCTTTGCGGCAACCGTACTTCTGAAGCCGCGTATCGGCCGCTTCAATAAAGACGGCTCCGCAAATGAAATTCTAGGTCATAACCAAGTATTTGGTGCTTTGTCCGTTCTTATACTATGGGTTGGCTGGTTCGGCTTTAACGCAGGTAGCGCACTTGGTGTAGGCGACGGCTTCTTCGGATACGTTGCATTCAACACCCAACTCGGCGCAGCTGGCGGCGCAGTAGCAGCGCTTCTGATTTCCTGGCTTGTAAACGGCAAAGCAGACATTCCTACAACATTGAACGGTGCGCTTGCCGGTCTCGTAGCCATCACTGCAAGCTGCGCGTTCGTAGATCCTTGGGCAGCTGTTGTAATCGGTTTGCTTGCAGGTGTACTCGTATTCTTCAGTGCTAAGTTTTTCGAGAAAATCAAAGTCGACGATCCAATCTATGCACTTTCCGTTCACGGCGCAGCAGGGGTTTGGGGTACGCTGGCGAATGGTATCTTTGCAACGGATGAGCTTGCAACAAAGCTTAATGTAGGTAAAGGCGGTATCATCGACACAGGCAACTGGCATCAAATGTGGGTACAGCTTGAATCCGTACTCGTTTGCGGCGGCTACGTACTCGTCGTTTCCTTCGTATTGCTCGGAATCATGAAAGTCGTTATGGGTCTTCGTGTTACGGAAGAGCAAGAAATTATCGGTCTTGACCTTTCCGAGCATGGTACATTCGGCTATCCGGAGCAAATGAAAAAAGCACAACAAAGCTTGTAAGCGGCAAAATAACAGCCTGAATAAGTTGTTCGATACTGACATAGGGGTGAGCACAGCATGAGCGATCCGGTTCGTGCGAAGCTGCTTACACGCATCGGGACTACCGACGATGTGGTGACGCTGCGCGGCTTGCGGGATCAAATCCACGAGCGGATGGAAGCTCTGCACGCGAAGCAGCCGATTGAACAATTTAATACGGATCTGAATGAGGTACATGATGCGTTTATTCGTCGGGCGATCTCATTATCAGAAGCGCAAATGGCACGGCTGGGGCACGGTTCCCCACCCGTGCCTTACGCGTATTTATTGTTCGGCAGCGGAGGCAGGGCGGAACAAACGCTGTCAAGCGACCAGGACAGCGGAATGATTTACGACGATCCGGAAGAAGAATCGGAGCGGAAGGAAGTCACGGCTTATTTTCGAACCTTTGCCGACACGATTGTCGATATGCTGCAGAAGCTCGGTTATCCGCCATGTGAAGGTGAGGTTATCAGCTCCAATCCGATCTGGTGCCAATCCCTCTCACAGTGGAAAGAGAAGCTGGACAGCTGGTTTGAAGATCCGGATTGGGAATGTGTCAGGTATCTTCTCATCGTAGCCGATAGCCGGATGATTTATGGGCAGCACCGGCTGCTGCAATTGTTGAAGGATCATTATTATACCGATATGTTAAATCACCGTGTTATCGTGCGTCACATGCTTAATAATACGATGCGTCATAAGGTGCTGATTGGCGTGTTCGGCCAGCTGCTTAAAGAACAATACGGCACAGACGCCGGCAGTTTGGATCTGAAATACGGCGCCTATATTCCAATGGTCAATGCGATGCGATTATTAAGCATTCAAGCAGGTGTTCGAGAGACTTCCACGCTTGCACGAATTAATCGTTTACGCCAATTGGAGGTCCTATCGGAAGAAGACTGCGTCATGTACGCGGACATTTTTCGTTTGTTCATGCGTCTTCGGCTGATGAGCACGGAGAAACGTGAAGACGGGCTGTACATGAACAATGGGAAGCTGCCGCATGTGAAGCTAACGAAGGAATTAATCGAGGAGCTGAAATCCGGACTCAAGGGAGTAAAGAAGCTGCAACGCTTCGTTCAAAAGCAGACGACGGGAAGGCTCTAGAGCAGCGGAGGGAGAACCATGAAGGAGCAGAAAAGTGTAGGCAGGATGTGGCATTTATACAAAATGGGCGGAATTACACCGGCGATTGCTTCGATGATGGGCGCTCAAAACGCGCAGCAAATGGCTTTCATCCGCTCGATGTCGAAGGAGCAGCGCAAGGAATCGATGATGGATCAGTCCCTGCACGATATGGAGGTCGTTGTCTTCGACCTGGAGACGACCGGGTTCTATCCGACGAACGGGGATGAGATTCTATCGGTTGGAGCCGTGCTCGTGAAAGGAGATCAGCTTGTGGAAGGGGAAGGCGGAACCTTCTACAGCTTAGTGAATCCTAAACGGAAAGTGCCCAAGCATATAACGGAGCTAACCGGAATTACGAATGAAATGGCCCAGGATGCGCCGGATCTCATGCAGGTGCTTCATGATTTCATGGAGTTCGTCGGCAAAAGATTGCTGATCGCCCACGCCAGCGGCCATGACAAGCAGTTTCTCAATGCAGCGCTGTGGCGGACATCGAAAGTGAATCTGACGCATCGCGTGCTGGATACGATGCTGGTAGCGAAATGGCTGGAGCCTAACCGGCTGACGTATAACTTGGACGATATGTTGACATTAAGCGGGATCGAGATTACACAGCGGCATCATGCGCTGGAGGATTCCCTTATGACAGCCAAGCTGTGGGTACATTATTTACGGCGCATGCATGATCGAAACGTCATTACGCTTGAGGACTTATATGCTTATTTGAGTCAGCATTAAAGGTGTGAAGCTGCCTTTCTCTGCCCAATAGGGCTGAATGAACGGCTTGTCTTCCTGTTTGAGCGAAACAATCCAATAATTGATGCCCGTTGCCGTCGTGTACAGACCATTCCAATCCGCAGTGCTTGGGATCGGCATGGACGATGGATGGGAGTGAAAGTAGCCGACAAGCGATTGTCGGTTTTTTTGCATGCTGTAATAAGCCTGAATCCATTCCTCGGGGTCGAACGCGAACCGATTGAGCGGCTGCTGCGATCTATTACGAACACCTTGGATGCCTGTTACGGTTACGAATGGCTGCTGTGCCTGCCCGGCAGTACCGCTCAATATCCCGCATGCCTCCTCCGGTAATGCTCGGAGACAGCATTCGATCAGGGATTGATAGGCTTCGGTCGTAATGAATACTTGGGCCGGAGCAGAATCGAGTTCTGGCTCGTTAGCATGGATGATGGTGTTCTTCATACAATGCCTCTTTTCATATCGAAGGTCATTGTCTCATTATATCGTTTCCGATCCTCGGAAGACAGTAACTGGCATTAAGCATCTCCGGCTGTCTTAGGCGGATGGACCATGAAAATAATGATGAGTAAAGCGCCGAATGAAAGCGCGGCTACAACACTGTACAGCAGCGTATCGGAACGTTTGGCCATCCAGCCGAATAAAGGGGGTCCGAAGGCTACTCCGAAGAATCGTAAGCTGCTGTAGAGGGAAGTGACCATGCCTCGATGCTCGCGATCCACAGAGCCGGTGATGAGCGTATTCAGACAGGGAAGCAAGAGGCCGGTGCCGGCGCTGCTGAGCGCCGCGAAGCCGATTAACGCATATACACTGTTGTGGATGAAAGCCGCGGCTGCCAATGCCGAGCCCATAACAGCTAATCCGATGATCATTAGATGCCGCATGAGCGTGCCGTTGTTTTTGATTTTGCGGCCGGTCACGTATGCGGTAATAACCAAGAAGAGGAGCGGGATCGCCAGAACGCCGCCCTTAGCTACACCGTCAATATTATAGGGAGCTTCTTCCAATACGTCAGATAGCCGGAAGAGGACACCGAACAGAATAAAAAGCCCGAGGGAACCGGATACGAATGCAGAAATGAGCCAGCGCCCCTTCTCCTTGAAGACTTTCGCGATACCCCCAATATACTGCTTAACCGGTGTTTTCTCTTTTTTTTCATTGGGCGGTTCTTTAATCAAGAACATCATGGCGAAGAATGACCCTGCACAGAATAATGGAAAAGCAAACAATGGGGCGTACCAAGCCATCAAGGCGAGTAGAGAGCCGATAATCGGACTTATTACCTTGCCTGCGCCGTTGGAAGCTTCTATGAGGCCTAAAGCTTCGCTTTCACTGCCGTCCTTGTACATGTCTCCTACAAGAGCCATCGCAATCGGGGAAGTGCCGGCAGCGCCGATTCCTTGAAGCGCGCGTGCCGTAATGAGAAGCCAATAGGCATGCGTAACCGCTCCGATGCCCGCTACTATACCGGCTATCCCATAGAGTGCAAGAGAGGGCAAAATAACGGCTTTACGCGTGAAGCGATCGGATAAGTATCCAGAGATTGGGATGATAAGACCGGCTGCAACTGAAAACAACGTAATGACCAGACTGGCTTGGAATCCTGAAATGCCAAGCTCCTTCTCCATATCCGGCAAAATCGGGACGAGCATGGAGTTACCTAAAACAAGCACGAGCGGTACAGTAGCGAGCGCGCAGTATTGAAGCCATTTGCCTTTACCTTGTTCGCTTTGATTATTCTTGTTCTTGCTGCCGCTGCTCGATCCGCTTGTGCGCAGCTTTCCCGGTTTCCCTTGGGCCCAACCGGATTTTGTTGCTTGCTTCATTAGAACAGCTCCCATGGCGAAATTGTGTCATCTCGACGGTAATGTTCCCACGAACTTGAGCATCCATTCCCAAGCGTGGTAACATGTAGGGAGGTTGTCCGAAACAGATATTGCATATAAGAAAGAAGGCGCAAGGATGAAACGTTCGATTGTACTGATCGTCATCGTGCTGGTGTTGGCCGGTGCCGCAGTCTACCAAAATAAAGGAAAACATAACGAAGCGCTTGCCGCTTCAGGCGATATGCTGCCCAAACCGGGTTATACGGCTCCCACTCTGGAGCTTCCGAACTTAACGGACCAAGTAACCGCGATCGGCGGTAAACGCGAGAAGCTGCTGATGGTGAATTTCTGGGCTTCATGGTGCTGGCCTTGTGAGATGGAGGCGCCGGATATGCAGGCACTTTCGGAGAAGTATGGCGATAAGCTGGAGCTTTACGGCATCAATGCAACAAGCCTGGATAAAGAGCGTCAGGCAAGAGAATTTGTCACGGAGCAAAAGCTGAAATTCCCTATCCTGATGGATCGGGACGGCAAAGCGACTGACTTGTACAAAGTGAACACGTTCCCAACCACGCTCTTGATTGACAGCAATGGGATTGTAAGAGAGCGGATAGGCGGGGTCATCTCTAAGAGCAAATGGGAAGCGATCATCGACAAGTGGATTGACGTTCAAGAAGAGCAGCATACAGGCACATAACCACCATTCCAGCGTAAAATAAAGAACGCCGTATCAGCCAATAAAGGCGGATACGGCGTTCTTGCCGTTTAGTGATTAACCAATCCGAACTGTTCGCGAGGCTCATCCATAGCATTATCTATCCTAGACATATTGAGCAGCGCATAACGGATGCTGTCGACCAGCGCTTCCCAGCTCGCTTCAATCACGTTGTTCGAGACGCCGACCGTGTTCCAAGTGTTCTTGAAGTCTGTGGATTCCATTAACACGCGTACTTTAGCCGCCGTTGCGTCCTTCTCGTCGATGACCCGGACTTTATAGTCGGAGAGGTGGAAGTCATTGATGCTTGGATAGAACTGCTCCAGCGATTTGCGAAGGGCGTTATTCAATGCATTAACCGGACCGTTGCCTTCAGCCGCCATATATACGGTTTGGCCTTCGACATTTACTTTAACGATCGCTTCGGCGTTCATGTGGTTGCCGTTTGTTTTCTCAACGATCATTTTGAGCGATTCCAGCTTGAAAATTTCTTTCATTTCGCCGAAGGCATCGCGCAGCAGCAGCTCGAGCGATGCATCAGCACCCTCGAATTGGTAGCCTTGATGCTCCAGGTCTTTGATCCGTTCCATAATTTCTTTGGTCTTGTCGTTATTCGCGTTAATGTCAAGTCCGAGCTCTTGCGCTTTGGAAATGATATTGCTTTGACCGGCAAGCTCAGAGACGAGTACGCGCTGCTTATTGCCGACCAGCTCGGGACGGATATGCTCGTACGTCTTGGAGTCTTTCATAATGGCGGAAACGTGGATGCCGCCTTTATGCGCGAAAGCTGCGTTGCCGACATACGGCTGCGCAACAGGCATATGGACATTCGCGATCTCGCTGATGTAGCGGGCTGTGTTCGTAAGGGATTGAAGCTGATCATCACTCACGCAGCGATAGTTCATTTTGATTTGAAGATTCGGAATGATCGAGCACAGATTGGCGTTGCCGCAGCGTTCGCCGTAACCGTTGATCGTTCCTTGCACTTGACGAGCGCCGGCTTGTACGGCAGCTAAAGTGTTGGCTACGGCAAGCTCGCAGTCATTGTGCGTATGAATACCAATTGGCGCGTTGAGCTCCATTCGGATGCGTGTGACGATATCATGTACTTCGGACGGCAATGTGCCGCCATTCGTGTCGCAAAGCACGATCCAGTCCGCACCTGCGTCTTGCGCTTTGCGCAGGACAGAGAGTGCATATTCAGGGTTATGCTTGTACCCATCAAAGAAATGCTCCGCATCGAAGATCGCTTCAACGTCATTGCGTTTAAGGAAGGCAAAGGAATCGTAGATCATTGCCAAATTCTCTTCAAGCGTCGTCTGCAGAGCGGTATGTACATGGAAATCCCATGACTTGCCGACCAGCGTCGCAGCAGGTACACCGGACTCGACGATTCGCAGCAGGCTGCTATCTTGCTCTGCCAGTGAATTTTTGCGTCTTGTGCTGCCGAATGCGGTGATCTTGGCTCCCAGCTTCAAATGCTTGACACGTTGAAAGAACTCGATATCCTTGCTGTTGCTGCCTGGATTTCCGCCTTCAATATAATGAACGCCAAGTAAATCAAGCTTCTGGGCAATTTTTATTTTGTCGTCTGCGGAGAGGCTGATTCCTTCGCCTTGCGTGCCGTCTCTCAGCGTAGTGTCGAAAATGGAGATTGTGTTTGCCATCATTTGCAGAAGCCCCCTTCACTACTAATCCTATGCATAGTCATAATTTTTTATTATAGCATTACTTGTGCGGTGCGTAAATGTTAGGTTAACGCGCCGTAATGCCGCAAGTTGACTGCCTCTATCGGCAATTGTATGCTGAGATTAGAAGCATTTTTTGCGGAATAGGAGGAAGTCGGTCATGCCCACGGATCATCAGAAACCAGCTGCCAAGAACCGCATTATTTTACACCTGGACATGAATGCATTCTATTGCTCCGTGCATGAAGCGGAAGAACCGCATCTCTATAAAGGAAAGCCAACAGCGGTCGCCGGCAGCGTGGAGCTGCGCAAAGGCATTATCGTCACTTCTTCCTATGCGGCCCGCAAGCAAGGGGTTAGGACGGGGATGACGGTCCGCGAAGGGATGCGGCGCTGCCCGGATTTGATACTCATTCGCCCTGACTTTGATCTGTACCGGACCTATTCGCGTGGGTTTATGTCGATTGCCCGGCAGTACACACCATTAGTTGAAGCGATGTCTATCGATGAATGCTATATGGATATAACGGGCTCATCCGCATTTGGTGAACCGCTGGAGATTGCGCACGCCATTCAGGATCGAATTCGGACCGAATGGAACCTTCCATGCTCGATAGGCGTAGCGCCGAATAAGCTGCTGGCCAAGATGGCCTCCGATATGCAGAAGCCGAACGGGTTCACCGTGCTCCGAATTCGAGATGTTCCGAAGCTGCTGTGGGATAAACCCTGTGACTCGCTGTTCGGTATCGGACGGAAGACGGCCGACAAACTCACGAAACTGAATATACGAACAATCGGGCAATTGGCAGAAGCCGATGAAGCCATGCTGACGAAACATTTTGGCGTACTCGGATCTTGGATGAAGTCGGCATCCTACGGAAATGATCATTCACCGGTCAATGCGGCCAGAGAACGGAACAAATCCGTCGGACATACGACGACATTGCCTAACGATGTGAAAGACCGCACGGAAGTGCATCGAATACTGCTGAACTTGGCTGATCAAACCGGACGCAGAATGCGTCATCAGAAAATGATGGCATCCACCGTTCAGATCGTCATCCGCAAACCGGATATGACAACGGTAAGCAGATCTATTACACTTCCCGTACCGACCGATTCCGCAGCAGATATTCATAAGGAAGCTTGTAAACTATTCTATAAACACTGGCCGCTTGGCGAGCCCGTCAGACTGCTGGGAATTACGCTGCAGAATCTATCATTGCAGGATGAAACGGCGGTGCAGCTAGACTTGTTCGAATATAAAGAACAGCCTAAGAAAGCCGCTTTAACGAAGGCTATGGATATGCTTCGCGATAAGTTTGGCGAGGATGCGGTGCTTACAGCGGGCATGCTCGGAGACGACCCGTCGGCGTTAATTCGCAACAAACGAATTAGGGGGACATCCTTGCAAACAGACGAGCATATGTTATATAGTGATGAGTGAGGGTTGTTCGCTAAAAAACCACACAATCGTAAGTTTCTTGGCTTACAATTAATAGGAGGGAATACGATGTCGAAGTTTACTTGGGTTGAAAAAGATACGTGCATTGCTTGCGGAGCATGCGGAGCAACGGCACCGGACATTTATGACTACGACGATGAAGGTCTAGCAGAGGTTATTTTCGGCAGTGACGGTAACCACGGCAATACAGAAATCCCATCGGATCTATATGATGATTTGCAAGACGCGGCAGACGGCTGCCCGACGGATTCCATCAAAATCGCAGACGCTCCTTTTAATAACTAATTCAGCTAAATAGGATTGAAGAATAATCCCATTTCTTGTTTCGACAAGGGATGGGATTTTTCTCGTTGTTTCGACATGTTTATATTGCCTTCTCTTCTGAAAGTGAACTAGAATAGAAGGAAGATTACTAGGAAAAATTTACTGATTTTTGAGGAACTAGGGGGAAAATATGCTTAGGCGAAAGTGGTTGATTACAACAGCCCTAGGGCTGTTGATCTGTTTGTTCTGGTCGTTTCTAAGCAGTTTGGGAACAGGCGGCACACTGGGACTGGTAGAGTCCGTTTTACAGGATAAGATCATGCAGAAGGCAGACGCGGATCGTGCACCTAATGTGAACATTAAACTCATTAAGATCGACCAAGCCTCGCTCGACAATTTAGGTCAATTCCCCTGGGATCGCGGACTCTATGCACAGCTTATCTCGATGCTGGCGGACGCAGGCGCCAAAGCGATCGCGCTGGACGTTGTGCTGGCAGAGCCGGGGAATGATCCGGAGAGCGACAAGCTGATGGCGGAAACGATGAAGAAGTACCCCAATGTCATCTTACCTGTCGTCTTTAACTTCAAGGCCAGACAAGATGAAGCCGGCGAACTGGAGACGGAATCGATTTCCTATCCTGCCGAGACGATTGGAGCAGGTCCGGAGCAATTAGGACATATCAATGTACTGCAGGATAAAGACGGTACAGTCCGTAAGCTGACGATCGGATTGAAAGATGATAAAGGCCAAGTAATGCCGGCTTTCAGCGTGAAGCTGGCCAACTATTTGCTGGATCAAGAGCATCAGATCGTATGGAGTGAGGAGAAGAAGGGCTGGTATCGAGGAGAGCAATGGATTCCGGCTGACAGCCGCAATCAGATTGCCACGGAGTTCTACACGGAGCCTCGCGAAGAGATGAGCCTTGCAACGGGGTATGATTCGCAATCCTTCTTCGACGTGCTGTCGGGAAACATCCCCGCAGATTACTATCAAGGCGATGTTGTTCTGATCGGACCTTTCGCACCCGGCCTGCAGGACGAGTATTTAACTCCGCTCAGCACGACGCTGAAGATGTACGGAGTCGAGATTCATGCGAACATGATTCAATCGCTGGTTGCCGGAAAATTCTCGACGAAAGCAAGTCCTGTGGTGAACTACGCTTTGATTATATTGCTGACATTCCTTTCTACGATTCTGTTTGAACGGTTTACCGGTAATAAGGCGTTTGCTGTATATGGAGTGCTCGCAGCCGTATTTATATTGGTGTGGATCGAGCTCTATCAGCTTAAATCATTATTTATTACCTTTACATATCCGTTCTTGGCCTTAACAACGGTCTTCATTTGGTCCGTCGTCAGTCATTATCTTGCGGAACGACGCGAGCGCAGCCGGGTTACGAATATTTTCGGCCGATTCGTACCGCGAACGGTCGTGGATGAAATGCTTGCTTCCGGCGAGGAAGTGACGGTAGGCGGTCAACGCCGTGACATCAGCGTTATATTCGTCGACATTCGCGGGTTTACTCCGATGTCAGAGAAGCTGGAGCCGGAGCAGGTCATTCAAGTGCTTAATGAATACTTGGATATTTGTACGAAGGCTGTGTTCAATTGGAACGGCACGCTCGATAAGTTCATCGGCGATGGCGTCATGGCAATCTTCGGAGCACCGATCACGCAACCGAACCATCCTGAGCTCGCCGTACGTGCGGCACTGGAGATGAAACGCCAATCAGCGGAGCTCGAGGAACGATGTCTGCGAGAGATCGGCGTTCCCGTTCGTTTCGGCGTCGGCGTTAACAGCGGCCCTGCCGTCGTCGGCAACATCGGCTCTCAGATGCTTCGGCTTGATTATACGGCGATAGGCGACACCGTCAATTTGGCGGCTCGGTTGGAGTCTAATGCGAAGCCGGGGCAAATTTTGATCAGTGAAGAAACACTCGCCCGGGTGAAGGGGAAGTTCATTACGCAATCCATCGGCGAAGTGAAAGTGAAAGGGAAAGAGCGGCCTGTCCTGGTTACGGAAGTGTTAGGCGAGGCTGAGGAACATACGCAAACGGAAACAACGAATAAGGAAGCGATCATGAATGATCAGCTGAGAGGGAGAGTAGGAACATGATCAGCACAAACAACCGCAGGCTGCTCACGATGCTATGCTTGCTGCTCGCAATCGGGCCGGCATCTTTTTTTGCTGGTGCAGGCAAAGCTTCGGCTCAAGTGATGCGCGTTGCCATTGTCGATTCGATGAAAGGTTCCGTTACGGTCCTTAAATCAGGCGGAGCCAAGCCATTCGCGGCATTTAAAAACATGAGCTTAAATGAAGGCGACCAAATTGCCACGAGTAAAGACGGAAGCGTGGTACTCCAGCTGGCGAGCGATGATGCGGACAAGGACAGCGTTACGATTGGTCCCAGCTCACAAGTTACATTCACGAAACTAAAGGAATCCGGCGGTACCAAAACCAAGATGAGTGTGTGGGCGGGTTCGCTGTGGGTGAAAGTGAAATCCGTATCGAATGCGAATGATCAATTCGAAGTGGAAACGCCAACCTCCATCATGGGTGTTCGCGGCACGCAGTTCTATGTCGGCGTCAATCCGAGAACGGGGCTGACGAGCGTTTTCTTGGCAGCAGGTGTTATTGAGGCTATTACCGGCGGTATTCGTCTTGAGACCGATGGAACACCGGCGAAGGATAACACGGTTACGTTGTACCCGGCGGAGCAGCTTGATGAAGCCAACAATGAAGACGGACAAGGGCTGATGACTTCCGTTTCGATTATGGATATCACCAACTTCATTAATGGAGCATCTCCGGACATCATCAAAGCTATCTTGGCGGACGCAGCTAACATTCGCAAGGAGCAAGATGAAATGCTGGAGAAAGCCAAAGACAGTCTGGGTGAAGCCGCGAGCAAGGATAACTTCGGCGGGACGATTAATTCGGAAGAGGATCTGGAGGCTGCGGCCAATAATCTGACGAACCTCCTGTCGCTCATAGCTCGCGAAGCGTTGGAACAGCACAAGATTGATAAATCCCAAATCGATCAAATCAATAAGGACGCCAAAGAGAAGCTGCTGGATCTCGACACGGCTGCCGAACTGAAGCTCTCCGAAGCGGATAAGCTGAAGCAGAAAGCAGCCGAAGAGCTTAAGGAGAAGCAGAAGAAGCTGGGCGAAGCCAAAGAGAAACAGCTTCAAGAGCAGAAGGATAAACTGGCAGAGGCCGTAAAGAAGGCACAAGAAAATCAGGCCAGGATCGCAGAAGAGAATAGGAAGGCTTTGGAAGAGTTCACGAAGAAGCTGGAGCTGCTCTACTTCGAGAAATTGACGAAAGCCGAACAGGATAAGTTTAATGAAAAACGTGAAGAAATCGAGAAACCGCCGATCAAGGAAGATAGCACGGGCGGCGGTAATGTAGGGACTACAACACCGAATGCGTTTGCGAGCTTGAAATTCAGCCAAGCCGGCTACGCTACCTCGCCGCTCATTATGTCAGGTCCTACCGGAGCAGTCGATCTTGAAGTCGAGTTCAGCGGTTTTAGCGATTCACGTAAAATCAAAGGTTATCAAATCGAGATCGAGTACGATGCATGGACAGCCACTTTCGATACGAGCAGCTTTGACGGTGTATCCACTTCGCTGAATTACCGTTCAGGCGGAGGAGGCTTCGTAGTGGAGCCTGATGGACAGCATGTAACCGGCGCCAACAGTGTAGACGACTACCGGATCGTGGAAGGCGAAACGAGCAATACGTTAGTTTATACGGTTGCGAAATTCGCAGGGGATTCTGTTGAAATCAGGAATGCTGCATCGGTCGTGAAGCTGCCGTTCTTGGTCAGAGCGATACTGCCTGTTAATGAAGAGATCGGTCCGGATACAATGGCAGCACCGGTTCATTTCCGCATCAAGTCCATTACTGCCGTAGATGCTGCCGGTGTTCCGGTGGCAACGGTTAAAGGGCCGGAGTTGACGCTCCAAGTTAAACCCGCCAAAAATTGACGTAAGGGGAAAAGCATCTCATGATCAATAAACAGAAAACAGCCGCGCTGACACTTGCAGCGGCTGTACTGCTTGGTTCGTTCAGCGGCAGCGCGCATGCTGCTTCATCCACATCCGCCGCTGCTGCGGCCGATTCCGTGCTCAGAAACAAACCGCTTTACGAGGTCTATACGGCAGCAGGTACCGGCGCTTCTGAATTAACAAACGGCAAACCCGCTGCCGCAGCATTTCGCGAACCTACCTCGCTGCTGTATGATTCCGGCGCGGATGCCTTCCTGGTGGCAGATTCCCGTAATCAGAATTTGCGCGTTGTAACACCTTCGCAGACAGCAACGGCAGCCGGGATTTACATTGGAGACGATGAGCTTAACTCACCGATGGGAAGCTTGCTTGATGGTTCCGCTGCGGAAGCGGCATTCAATCGTCCGTCCGGTTTGGCTGAAGATGCGAGCGGTGCCGTATATGTCGCGGATGCCGAGAACAATGCCATCCGCAAAATTACGAATGAAGGTAAAGTAATCACGATTGCGGGTAATGGGGTAATGGGTTCGGCTGATGGCAGTGGCGAAGCAGCTCGCTTCTATCATCCGCTGGATGTAGCCGTTTCGGGTGATGGGGTCATTTATGTAGCGGATACGTTAAATCATGTCATTCGTCAAATCAAAGCAGGTAAAGTGACGACGTTGAACGCGGCTTCTACACGTATAGTCGAGTATTTCCCCGGTGTCGTTGAAGGAGTCGGCGATTATGCGGACGGCCCGCTCAGTCAAGCGAAGTTCAATGAACCGAGCGGCCTAGCTTTAGATGCGAAAGGCAATTTATACGTAAGCGATACAGGGAATAATCGCATTCGTTATATTGATTTCAAAACACAGACGGTTACAACCGTTGCAGGCGGGGTAACCGGAACCGCAGTCAGCTACGAAACCAATGATCCTTACAGCGCAGGGGGATATGCGGATGGACATGCAGCCAGTGCGAAGTTCCAAACACCGCGTGGTTTGGTCGTTACGCCGGAAGGCGGCGTTCTGATTGCGGATTCGCTTAATCATGTTATCCGCTATTTGTATAAAGGGATGGTATCCACAATTGCGGGTACACCCGGAGAAGAAGGCAGAACCAGCGGAGTTGCGGGAAGTGCGACGCTAAATCGGCCGACCGATGTTGCTTTGATGGAACACGGCGCATTCGCAATTGCCGATGCAGGCAGTAATACGATTCGAGTCGTGATCCCCTATACGGTTCCGGAGCAATTGAAAGCGGATGGACGCATCCATCTGCTCTACCATCAGAACGTGCTGGACGCCAATGTAGCACCGACCATTAAGGCGGGAACGACGTTCGTGCCGCTTAGAGTGCTGACGGAGAAGCTTGGTTTCAAAGTGAATTATGCAGGTGGCTCGGCCGTTCTGGAGCAAAACGGTGTCAGCTATACGGTGAAGAGCGGTTCTGCTCAAATCGTGAAGAAGCTTCCAAGCGGAGCGACTGAAACATTGACGCTTCGTTCAGCAACGTTCACGTCAGACAGCAGATTGTTCCTGCCGGTCCGTTTCTTCGCGGAGGAGCTTGGCCTTGATGTCCAGTGGTTATCCGATACCCGGGCAGTCTTGCTGCGCGATAAGAAGTTCTAAGGGCGAACATTAAAATTTTCACAAAAAAGCTGTACGGTGCAAACCGTACAGCTTTTTTTGCCGATATAGTAGCTACAACAATGCGAAGAATCGGAGGTTCAGTTTCATGTTTGAGGATCAGAATGATAAATCCTATTTGAAGCGCTACGTACAGAACCATCCTACCAATCGAATGGCATGGTATCTACTTGGCAAACAATATATGGAAGAAGGCAAGGAAGCAAAAGCCAATTACTGTTTTCTGCAGTCCGGCAGCGTGTATGAAGCATATGAACGCAAACAGCATGAGCTGGCTCAGGATCCGAGCGTTATCCTCGAGCAGTGGAACAAGAAGCGAAGGATTAGCCGGCTCTTGACCCGCATCTCTGTGGCTTCCGTAGTCTTTCTCGGGATTATATTGGCAGCACCCTTCGGCTTGGCAAAGGATGAGGCAGAGCAAGATAGCGGCAAGGAAACCGTCCAAATGAAGTCGCTTTCTGCCGCTAAGAATGGTCTTAGAGTGGCCTTCATTAAACCGGCAAGGGAGAAAACATTAGGAAATGCACTGGGGGCTTTGTTAACAGGCGAAGGGAATACGTCGCAAACAGGGTTAGCCGTTATGCTGCAGCAGGACGGGAAATGGCGCAAATGGACCGGGAAGACTCGGATATTGGCTGAGGCGAAGCGGGATGGGAAAGCGGATGCGGCAGCGGTCCGACTTCTTGATGGTCAAACTTGCGATTGTCAGCCGGGAAATGCATCTTCGGCCTTCAAAGCGTATGGCGAGTGGAGCCGTGAGCAGGAAATGCGCTGGACGCTGTCAAGTGCGATTGTCCACTACCACGAACGAACGAAGTCTTGGCCCTCCGGCATGGATGATCTGACACGCTCGTATCCGAATAATGTCCTGTCAGGAACATCCCCGCAGATGAAGAAGCTGTTCCCTGAGTTGCTGCAGGCAGCGAAGCAACGAAAATCCGGCAAGCCCCCAAGTGGAGATGCTGATGCGAATGCGGGCAAAGCAGGCGGTGAAAGCTCCAATTCCACTTCTGCCTCACCATCCACCGCAGCGAATGCGTCTGAGTCGAAGCTCTCCGAAGCGCCTTTATCGATTATTGTAGATAAAGACAGTCATCAGCTTGCCGTGGTCTCCGGTGATGTTGTTGTCCGCAGCTATACCGTTGGTCTTGGCGGTAAGAAAACACCGTCTGGCCAGTTCTTCATCAGCGAGAAGGTGAAAAATCCGAATGGCCGGGATGACAGCGAATTCGGGAGCCGCGGCATGACGCTCTCCAATACCCTTTATGCGATTCACGGTACGGATGAACCGGATAGCATTGGGAAGGATGAGTCACATGGGTGCGTGCGGATGAATAAGAAGGACCTGGAGGAACTATATGATCTGGTGCCGCTCGGAACAAAGGTAGAAATAAAAAGCGATGTCCTCCCCGGCGCTGCGACTCCGGCTGCTGAGCGTTTCCGCTTGAAGCCGGTGCAGGACGAGACGAACACCGCTGTTGTTTATCGCTGGTTAACCTAATGCGATGCTATTTATTATCAAGAATTAGCAGCACAGCCATCACGATGACGACAACACTGAAAATTGATCCAATCCAAATGAGCGCCTTCTTATTGATTTGTTCCTTGGGCTTGCTCTTCATAATTGGGGGTCTCTTCTTGGCTTGGCTCACGTGGATCAACCTTTCTTTTACTATAAGTGGGTTTGTACCCTTATTGTAATCGTTTTCTTGCTTGGATACAACTACTCTGCCGCATGTAAATAGGGGGCTTGCACGCAGGAAAGCCGCGGCAGGCTCTTTCTTTTTCCCTTCCAACACGTTAAACTGTTCGGTAGAGCTAACACGAAGAACGGAGTGAGTTACGTTGTTGTATTCAAAATTGGCCAAGCCTTATTTCTTCCGAATGGACCCCGAGAAAGCCCATCATATGGTCATCGATGGCCTTCATTCCGCAAGCCGAGTACCGGGAATACCGGCTCTGATGCGCGCGATGTACGGTGTACCGGAAGCGAAGGAGCTTGAAGTCGATCTGTTTGGCCTCCATTTTGCCCATCCGATCGGACTGGCGGCAGGACTGGATAAGAATGCAAAAGCTGTCGATATGTTTGCCAATATCGGCTTCGGATTTGCAGAGGTAGGTACGGTTACACCTAAAGGGCAGATCGGCAATGATCTCCCGCGATTGTTCCGGTTACCTTCCGATGAAGCGCTCATTAACCGAATGGGCTTTAATAATGAAGGCGCAGCCGCGATGGCGGCAAGACTGGCACAGGATACGAACAGACGTATACCGATAGCCGTCAACATAGGTAAAAACAAAACAACACCGAACGAACTCGCTCACGAGGATTACCGTGCTTGCTTGCAAGCCTTATATACATACGGCGACTTCTTTGTCGTCAACATCAGTTCGCCGAACACCCCGGATTTACGCGCGCTGCAGCATGGTGATGAATTGAGACTTCTATTGTCGACCGTAATGGAAGAAATGGCTGTTCAAGCGAAGAAGAACGGCGGCACCCGCAAGGCGGTTCTGGTCAAAATCGCACCGGATATGACGGACGAGCAGCTCGGCTATACTGTAGATACGATAAAAGCGAGCGGCGTTAACGGTATTATTGCAACTAATACGACAATTAGCCGAGATGGCCTGCAGCATGCGAATGCTAAGGAAACGGGCGGCTTAAGCGGAAAGCCGTTGAAGGACCGATCAACGGAGGTCATTCGCGAGGTATATCGACAAACAGGCGGCAAACTGCCTATTATTGGATCAGGCGGCATCTTTACCGCGGCAGACGCATACGATAAAATTCGCGCAGGTGCAAGTCTTGTTGAAATCTACACGGCACTCATCTATCGAGGGCCGGAATTGCTGCGCGAACTTGCGGACGGGCTGAAAGATGCCTTGCGCAGAGATGGATTTAAATCGATTATTGAAGCAGTAGGAGCAGATCATCGGTCTTAGACAGGAGGCGGCCGGATGGACGGTAGAGACTGGGGACTTTTTTTGCAGCCTTACGAGCAAGCGGTAGAAGAATTAAAGGTGAAGCTGAAGACGCTTCGCACGGAACTCAAGAACAGGGAAGCTTATTCGCCGATTGAGTTCGTAACCGGTCGGGTTAAGCGGATCTCCAGTATATTGGAGAAGGCGAAGCGGTTGTCGGTGCCGATGGAGAATATCGATACGGGCATAGAAGATATAGCGGGCATCCGCATCATGTGTCAATTCGTCGATGATATTCATCGCGTAGCGTCATTTATTCGGTTACGCAAAGATTTGAAGCTTGTCTACGAGAAGGACTATATTACGAATTTCAAAGACAGCGGTTATCGCAGCTACCATATGATTATTGAGTACCCGGTTCAAACGGCAATCGGGCTCAAGCAAGTATTGGCTGAAATTCAAATTCGTACGCTGGCTATGAATTTCTGGGCGACGATCGAACACTCGCTCAATTATAAATATAAAGAGAGCTTGCCGGATGAGGTTCGCGATCGACTGAAGAAAGCAGCTGAAGCGGCATCGGTCCTGGATACGGAAATGTCCAGCATTCACAAAGAAATTCTTAACGCGCAGCGGGAATTTGAAGAGAAGTCGAATATGGTATCCAGCGTACTTAGCGATATTCAGGAGCTGTATTTCTTCCACCGCGTCCGCGAAGCCGTTCAGTTCCAGCTGCGGTTTAACGAGCTATGGGAGCAGGAAGACGCCTATGGCATCCGGATGCTGTCCGATGAAGTTCGTACAGCGATCAATCGGGCGAAGAAAGGCGGCACGAGCTAAGTGGGAACGGATCATGCGTATGATGAGAGGTTCGTTCACTTTGTCGTGCTGTTTAATGTAGACGAAGATTATTTCGAATGCCATGAAGTGATGGAGGAACTGTGGCTCGAGGAGGGCCGCAACGTCCTCTATCAAGGGCTTCTGCAGGCGGCAGTTGGTCTGCACCACTTCCGCAATGACAATTTCTCCGGCGCGGTAAAGCTGTTCACGCAGGCGGAGAACAAGCTTGTCCATTATCCGGACGAGCTGATGGGACTGGACTTAAAGCAGCTTCGGGCTGACATCGCCGAAAGCTTGGCGCCGCTTCGTGCGTGGCAGGAGCGAGGGGCTGCGTCCTCTGGGGAGGCGCCGCCTGCTTTTGCTCCTTTCCGCCTTGTTGTGCTCGATGCCCAGCTGCGCGAACTCACGAAAGCGCTTGCGGAAATTCCGTTTGATATTCGTCTTCATGGAGAGGATTAACCGATGATTGATGTGCAAGGGTTAACGAAGGTGTACCGTGTTCATGTCAGGAAGCCCGGCTTTGCCGCTTCCCTTCGAAGCTTGTGGCACCGCGAATATCGCGAAGTGCGTGCGGTAGACGGTATCGATTTCCATATCCCGGAGGGACAGATTGTTGGATTTCTTGGGCCGAACGGGGCGGGTAAAACAACGACAATGAAGCTGCTGACAGGTCTTCTGCATCCGACTTCGGGACAGATCAAAGTAGGCGGCTTTATTCCGTTTCAGCAGCAAAATGCGTTCAAGAAACGCGTAAGTCTCGTGATGGGGCAGAAAAGCCAGCTGATCTGGGACATTCCGGCTTCAGAGACATTTCTGATCCATAAGGAAGTGTACGACATCGCACCGCCCGATTACCGCCAGCGGATTGATTATTTTACAGAAATGCTCGATCTCTCGGCGGTGATCGATAAGCCGGTACGGCAGCTGTCACTGGGGGAGAGAATGAAATGCGAGCTGGTAGCCGCCCTGCTGCACCGGCCAGACCTGGTGTTTCTCGACGAGCCGACGATCGGACTCGATGTGAACATGCAGGAAGCGATGCGCAGGTTTATCTCCTCCTATAACCGAGATTATAAAGCAACGATTCTACTGACAAGCCACTATATGGCGGACGTATCAGCGTTATGCGAGCGGGTGCTGGTCATCAATCATGGCAAGCTCCTCTATGACGGTGCGATTAGCAAGCTCATCGATCGCTTCTCGCCTTATAAGCGGATTGCCCTGGTATTGGGTGACCCGGTTGCGGCTGAAATCGTTGAGGCCGCGGTACGCAGCGGCGGCGGAAGACTTGTATCCTATGTGTATCCGCAGCTCGAAGTGGAAGCACCGCGCGAGGATGTGACCGGCTTATCGGCGAAGCTGCTCACTTCGCTGCCGGTCGTTGACTTGACGATCGAAGATCCTTCATTGGAATCGGTCATCGGAATGGCCTATGCGAATGTAGAAGAACCGCAGCAGGAGCAGGCTCGGCTGCCGAAGGAGATTGGGGTATGATGCTTGCGGCAGGGGCATTCTGGCGTAAGTATGCGGTCGTATTCAAAGCGGATTGGGCGATCATGATGGCCTATCGCAGCGAAAGTCTGATCTGGATGTTCGGTGCGTTTGTACAGCCGCTTGTCAGCTTGGCCGTATGGACATCACTCAGCGGCAGCGGTTCCATTGCCGGGTATCGAGCGTCGGATTACGTGCTCTATTTCTGCGCGGTGCTGGTTGTAGATCGACTTACGCGTTCGTGGGATGTCTACGAGCTGGATAATGATATCCGGCAGGGTACCTTCTCCGGTAAGCTGCTACGGCCTTTTCATCCGATTCATTGGAGCATTAACGGAAATCTCGTCTACAAAGTATTTTTCGCCGCGCTGATGATTCCGTCTTGGCTTGTTCTTGCCTTATTCGTTCCTTCAATGCGCACGACGGTAGGTCTTGGGATGTTCGGACTGGTGCTGCTCGCTGTTGCGCTTTCGTCGGCATTACGGTTTATGATCGGATACATGTTCGGCCTGCTCGCGTTCTGGAGTAATCGGGCGACTGCGATTTATGCCTTATATGAAGGCGTTCATCTGTTTCTATCGGGAAGAATCGCGCCGCTGTCGATGTTTCCGGATTGGGTTACCTATGCGGCCAAGTATTTGCCGTTCTATGTAACGGTTGCGTTCCCTGTCGATTTGCTTACAGGCCGATTGCAAGGAGAGCCGCAGCAAATCATAGTTGGTTTTGCACAGCAGCTGGGGTGGCTCCTCGCATTGCTGCTCTTATTCCGTGTCATGTGGAGGCAAGGACTTAAACGATACGGAGCGTCGGGAGGATGATGCGGACATGAGGCGGGCTTATCGATTGTTTCGGACATTCTTCCATGCGTGTCTGGCAGAAGAATTTGAGTATCGGGCTAACTTCGCGGCAAACTTGGGCTCTACCTTGTTTTCGCTGGCGATGTCGATACTGACGGTCGTATTGTTTTTCTATCGTTCTCCTTCGCTCGGGGGCTGGTCCTTTGATGAAGTGCTTGCCCTTCTTGGCGTATTCAATGCCCTTTATGGCTTCGTGGAGCTGTTTCTGCAGCCGAATATGTCGCGGCTGGTCGCGCATATCCGGCAAGGGACGCTCGACTTCGTCTTGCTGAAACCGGTGGACAGCCAGTTTTTCGTCAGCTTCCGGCATATCGTACTGTGGCGTTTCGCCGATATTGGTTTAGGACTTGGGTTGACCGGTTTTGCCGTATGGCGGTTAATGGGACTGCCAAGCTTTGGCGGTGTAGTGATGTTCGGTTTACTGTTTATTGCTTCGCTCGTCATTATCTATGCGTTATGGACAGGCATGATGGTGATGTCCTTCTGGGCGGTGAAGGTCGATAATTTGGCTTTCTTGTTCGGTTCGTTATTCGAGACCTCGCGTTATCCGGTAAGCGTCTATAAGGGAGCTCTGCGGCTCGCACTCTTATATGTCTTGCCTATCGGACTCGTGACGACGGTTCCGGCTGAGGCGTTGATCGGCCGCTTCGACGCTTCGCACGCAATTGGCGCGCTGCTGCTGGCTATGCTGTTTCTATTGGCTGCTAGATTGTTATGGAAGCGGGCATTGCGGGCTTATACGAGCGCAAGCAGTTAAAAAGGATAGTCCCCGTTTGCGCTAGTTTGCAGACGGGGGCTGTTTTGTTTGGATAGGGAGTAATGGGGCAGGTGTTGGTCAAGATAGCGGCTTTATTATACAATGGTTGAAGATGAAGGATGTTGGAGGCGTAAAGGGAATGGCGAAACGTATGCGGCTGGATAAGCTGCTGGCAAATATGGGATTTGGTACGCGCAGTGAAATCAGACGAGCCGTGAAGCTGGGAAGAGTGACCGTGGATGGCGCGGTGGTCAAAGATTTTGGTTTGCAGCTGGATCCGGAGGCAGCGGCAGTGCGCTTCGATGATGAGGAAGTAATCTACCGCGAAACGATCTATGTCATGCTGCATAAACCGCAAGGTGTTGTTTCCGCGACGGAGGATACGCGGGACCGCACTGTAATCGACTTATTGGATCCTGAGGATCGGGTGCTGCAGCCGTTTCCGGTCGGTAGGCTGGATAAGGATACAGAGGGATTGCTGCTGCTGACAAACGATGGGAAGCTCGCACATGATCTGTTATCCCCGAAGAAGCATGTTCCGAAGCTGTATGAGGCGATCGTACACGGTGACGTGGATGCGCGTGATCAAGAAGCGTTCGCTGTCGGCGTAACGCTGGATGATGGTTATGAGACCATGCCGGCAGAGCTTGTCATCGGCGAGAAGGAAACCAAGGAAGACGGCGTATATAGCCGGATCACGCTGACCATTCATGAAGGCAAATTTCATCAGGTCAAGCGGATGTTCGAAGCAGTCGGGAAGAAGGTTGTCTATCTTCGCCGCAATGCCATGGGACCGCTGCAGCTCGATCCGGAATTGCCGCTTGGCTCCTATCGTCCGCTCACGGAAGAAGAATTATTGCAGCTGCAATCCGTCCATAAGAAGGCAGATGCATCGGAAGATTAACTGAGACAAAGAGAAGAGGCTGACAACAAGATGGGAAAGATAAACTATGATATTATCGCACTGGATGTTGACGGGACGCTGTTAACGGACAATCATGTACTGACACCTGCCGTGAGAGAAGCCGTCAGGGAAGCTCACGCGCGAGGCGCAGAAATCGTCTTATGCACGGGCAGGGGACCGGCCAATGCGCTGCCTGTACTGGATGCACTCGGGTTATCGGGCACGATGATTACTCACAATGGTGCTGCAACCATCGATGCGGCGCAGCGCAAAGTGCTGCACCAATATAGCATTGACGCGTCCGAAGTCGCTCGTTTCCGTGATTATAGCTTGCAAGGCGGCCATCATTTTGACATTAATACCGCATTTGACATGTTGGTGGAAGGGATAAGCCCGGAAGCGGCGGAAATGTACAGGAAGTACGAAGCAAAGCCGGTCATGCGTGATCCGAAGGATCCGTTGCCGGACGGACTTGTAAAATTTACGTTGTTCGGCAGCATCGAAGATCTCAATCTCATAGAGGCGGAGTGGAATGGCTGGGAGCATGGGCTGCAGCATATCCGAAGCGGCGACTATTTCATCGATGTACAGCACAAGGAAGCAAGCAAAGGAACGGCGCTGCGTAAGCTGGCCGAAGTGCGAGGTGTCGATCCAAGCCGGGTCATGGCGATCGGCAACTATTTCAACGATGTGGGTATGCTGAAGTTTGCGGGTCTCGGCGTTGCAGTTGCCAATTCGCCGGACGGCGTGAAGGAAGCGGCGGATGTCGTTACACGTTCAAACGAAGAAGATGGCGTTGCAGCTGCATTACAAACGTATGCGTTCGTTTAACATGAAAAACCGTCGAAGGGTTTACTTCCCTCGACGGTTTTTGCATATCAGTTCGTGGCTATATTCCTACAGGATTAGTACATAAACCCGCGGGATACGATGACCAGTAGAATGAAAAGTACCAGGATCACGCCAGCAGAAGTAAAGCCTCCGTGTACACCGGACATGCAAATTCCTCCCTTAAAGGTGATTTCCGGCGCCAGATGGTGCAACTTGTGGTTGGTTTTCTTGGCACTCGGTATACAGTATTGTATGAAAACTAAGGTACAACGATTGGACAGATGCCCTCGTTCACTCACAATTGGGCATTTGCCTTAGGGTGAATGTCTTCGGTTTGAGACATTGGTACCTGAGACAGATGATGGTGTTACAATGCCTATAGACGTTTGCGGAGTGGTCAAGTATGCTAGGAAAACAGGTAATTAGTGGGAATGATTAGTCGTTTAAGGATGAGGAGTGAACCTACGGATTGAACACGTTACGTACGGAAACGTCAGCCGATCGTGGAGCGGTGTGGCAGGTGAATGTGGAAGCTTTCGGCAACCGGGAAGAGGAAGCCAAGCTGGTGGAGCGCATTCGGAAGTCGGATTCATTTATCGCGTCGTTATCTCTGGTTGCCGAATCGGAGGGGGGCATAGTCGGCCATGCATTATTCAGTAAAGCGAGCATCGTAGTAGGGGATAAGGACCATGAAGTCATCGTGCTCGCACCGATTGCGGTTCTTCCCGCATTTCAGAAGCAAGGTTCAGGCAAACAGTTGATTGAAGAGGGGTTATCGCGCAGCCGTGAGCTTGGATATCCCGGCGTGCTGCTCATTGGGCATCCGGACTATTATCCTCGATTCGGGTTTCGTCAAGCACGTACATTCGGACTTGTCCTCAAGCAGTTTGAAGTGTCGGATGAAGTATTCATGGCAGTAGAATTGACGGATGGCGCATTACTGGCTTTGCAGGGTGGAGAATTGAGATATCCTGATGCGTTCTTTCGCAGCTAGAAAAAGAAACGTTCCGGCAATCATGAACGAGGTGACTTCGCAATGGTAACCGTAGAGACGGAAGTACTGATCGACGCGCCTATTGAGGTGTGTTTTGACTTAGCCAGAGATATCGATGTGCATACCCGCACCGTATGGCAGCATACGAAGGAGAAAGCAGTCGCCGGTGTAACAAGCGGTCCGATCGGACTCAATGAGACGGTCACCTTCGAAGCTACCCACTTCTTCGTGAGACAGAGGCTGACTTCAAAAATTACGGAATTTCGCGCCCCGTATTTCTTTGTGGACGAGACGCAGCGCGGCGCTTTCAAGTATTTGCGCCATGAACATAGGCTCGAAACGGTAGAAGGCAAAACGCTTATGAAAGATCGATTAACCTTTGCCGCTCCGCTTGGCCCGCTCGGTTGGGCTGTGGAACGGCTTGTACTTAAACGTTATATGCGTCGATTCCTTGAGGATCGGAATTTACAGGTGAAACGCATCGCGGAAGAGCGCGGGAAGTGAAAGAAATTTGTTTGTGAGGAGGAGAGGCGCGTGCAATTCATAGCCGGATTTGCCGATAACGACGGTGTTCGCATTCATTATTTGGATTCAAACAACCTCGCCGATCCAGACATAGCTCCCCTTATTATATGTCCCGGCTTATCGGAAACGGCGGAAGAATATATAGATTTACTCGAATTTCTGCTGCCCAGACGATGTATAGTCCTCTCGTTCAGAGGCAGGGGGAATAGTGACACGCCGGAACGCGGCTATGATTTGGATGAGCATAGGCGTGATATTGAAGCCGTCATTCGTACGCTCGGACTACAGCAGTTTCATCTGTTCGGTCATTCGAGAGGCGCCTCTTATGCGCTTGGCTGCGCCGCCGCTCGCAACGAACAACATATGCGCTCTCTCCTGCTAGGCGATTACCCGCCGGAGCACCGTCAAATGCCAAGCGGCTGGGCCGATGAATACATCCATGATTATTTGATTCCTTATCAGCGGACCTCGAATATCCGAACAGAGGCTGTATGGGGCATTGCGCGCGAATCCCGGCTTGTTGCTCTCGATTCTCCGTCTCCGTTGCCGGCACTCATTCTGCGGGGAACACTGGAAGGATCGCTAATTAACGATTTGGACATGCAGCGATATCGTAACAAGTTCCGGCATCTGAAAGTGGAGGAATTTCATCGCTCGGGCCATGACCTAATGGGGACGGAGAGAGAGGGTTGTTACGAGGCGATCCGCGATTTTTTGAATGCTCGGGATTCCGTAAATGCTGTGTGAAGGAGCTCTAACGTTTGTAGGAGCATGGGGGCGGTAATATGAACGTTATTATTGTCATTTTACTCATTTTCATAGTTATCTTGTTAATTGAAATAAACAGCAAATTGCCGAAACCACCGAAACGTGACCCGGGCAAAGAGGCCTTGAAGCGGGATTTGCGAGCAAGGCGAAAGCAAGAACAATCGCATGAGGACGACTAATTCATTGAGGTGATCATATGGGAACTGCCTATTCATCCATTCTTCCTGAGCATGCCGAGTTTATTTCGAATCAGAAAATGTTCTTTGTCGGTACGGCCGCTGCTGAAGGTCATGTCAATCTATCTCCGAAAGGCCATGATGCCTTCCGCATTTTGTCGCCTAATCAAGTGGCTTATCTGGATTTGACCGGAAGCGGGAACGAGACGAGCGCTCATCTGACGGCTACCGGGCGGATTACTTTTATGTTCGCAGCCTTTGAAGGGAAACCGCTCATTCTAAGATTGTATGGCACGGGCCGTGTTGTGCTTCCAAGCTCCCCGGAGTGGGAGGAGACAGCGGCGCCGTTCCAATTGTACCCCGGCTACAGGCAAATTATTGTGGCTGATATTGATATTGTGAAAACGTCGTGCGGCTTCAGTATTCCGTATTATTCGTATGAGGGTGAACGCGATTTGCTTCTCAAATGGGCGGCTAACCAAGGAGAAGAGAAGCTGGTGCAATATCGCGCTAACAAGAACAGTACCAGCATGGATGGCTATCTGACACCGATAGGGGCGGAACTGGCAGCAGATGAAGAGCGATAATAGGAATATCCCAAGTAGCGATATTCAGCTGCATGGAGAACTCGACATGGACAATGAAGTTGAACTTGCGGAACAGTTAAAGCGGATATTACGGTCAAATGAATCCTTCATGCATGATCTTCAGATCGTAGCAAGCTTACAGCTTCCGCAATGTTACATAGCAGCGGGTTACATCCGTAATATGGTTTGGGATCATCTGCATCGTTATCCTTACCGGGCGGCACATGATGATATTGATGTTGTTTACTTTGATCCGGAGCATCTCGATGAAGAGAAGGATCGTGAAATAGAGCATCACTTAGTGAGCGGCACCGGAAATGTGAAATGGTCGGTCAAGAATCAAGCCAGAATGCATATTCGTAACGGCAATGCACCGTATCTCTCAACGGAAGATGCGCTCATGCGCTGGCCGGAGACGGTCACTTCAATCGGTGCGAAGCTGAATGATAAAGGTCAATTGGAGCTGTGCTGCCCGAATGGATTATCCGATCTGTTCCGGATGCAGGTGAGGCAAAGCCGCTATTTTGAAGATCGTGCCTATTATTTGGAACGTATTGGGCGGAAAGCTTGGCGCACGCTCTGGCCGAAGTTAATCGTCGTGGAGTGAGAGATATGGGAAGTAGATGCTCATTGGTATGATTTTCGGTTACAATAAGAGTAAGTTTAAAAATATATACATCCAGATAGATACAGGGGTCTTACGAAATGAGCATGGTTGTAAAAGGAATGATAATTGGATTATCGATTGCGGCACCGGTTGGACCGATCGGCATTCTGTGCATGAAGAAAACGATTAATCAAGGACGCCTATATGGCGCGATTGCCGGTATGGGAGCAGCGACAGCCGATGGCATCTATGGGCTGATTGCAGCTTTCGGATTCGATGCGATTACGAGCGGGTTAGTCGCACAGCAGCTGTGGATTCGATTGATCGGCGGGTTATTCCTCTGTTATTTGGGCTACCAATCCTTCCGCTCCAGCGCGGCAGATGCCAGCGTAGAACCGTGACTGAGTCGCAATGCTGCAGCAGCTTATTTTACGACCTTCTTGCTGACCATTACAAATCCGATGACGATCTTGTCTTTCCTGGGTATTTTTGCAGGGCTTAACATCATGCAGTCTTCAACTGCGGAGTCCGTATCGCTTGTACTCGGAGTGTTTATAGGCTCTATGCTATGGTGGATGTTCTTGAGTGTAATCATCGGAGCTATCAGGCAAACCTTGAATGCTGGTGCCATGCGCGTCATCAATCAATTTTCGGCGTCCGTCTTACTGGCGTTCGGGGTATATTCACTTTATCGGGTATTCTCTTCGTAATATCACGACACCATATGTAATCAACAAGCAACATGAAGGATGATGACCAATGAACAAAATAAATGTAACGCTGCGGACGAAACATCTGACGCTGCGGATGATTGACGAATCCGATATTTCGAAAGTGCATGAATTTGTCATGCGGAACAAAGAAGCGCTTATTCCATGGGAACCGGCCAGAAGTGACGAATATTATACGATGGCGTTTCAGAAACAGCTTGTACAAAGCGATATGCAAAGCATTCACAGCGGGCAAAGCGTAAAGTTCTGGATATGCAAAAACGATCAGCCGCAAGGGGATCTCATCGGGACCGTCACCCTTAACAATATCGTCAGAGGGGCGTTCCAATCCTGTCACCTTGGGTATCGGATGGATATTGCGGAGCGCAGCAAAGGGTATATGAAAGAAGCGTTGGCCCGTACGATTTCTTATGCATGGGAAGAGTTGAATTTGCACCGCATCGAGGCGAATATTATGCCGCGAAATACCGCTTCTCTCAGAGCGGTGGAGAAGCTTGGTTTCAAGCAAGAAGGATTGGCGCACGATTACCTCCGTATAAACGGGGAATGGGAGGACCATATTCATATGGTGCTGCTGAATCCTTATTGGGAAGAGCAATAACGATGGATGGAGCGCGAGAATGCATCTTAAGGGCATTCCTGTTGCAGCGAATTTCGTGTTAAAATAGATCACGTGTATTAGTTTGATAACCAGGAAGCGAAGGTAACGTTGACATGCTCTCACTGATGAAATCAACGCATGAACATATAGCAAGTGAGCTTGCGGTATTGAACTCCAATCCGTATTTTAATTTCATTTCCAAAGATAAAGAACGGCTGACCGAAGAAGACATTGCCGCTGATTTGAAAGATGCGGAGCATGTCGGAGCTGAACGATATATCATTCGCGAGCAAGGGAACACTGTTGGTATTCTCGAGTTTCTCATGATTAACCCCAATGATTCCTGTCCGTGGATTGGGCTGCTTGTTATTCATGGGGCCTACAAAGGCCGCGGTTACGGAAAAGCTGCGCTGGAACTTTACGATACCATTATGCGAGAACGAGGCGTATCCTCCCACAGGCTCGGTGTACTGGCTTCGAATGCGGCAGCGCATGCTTTCTGGCAGCGAAATGGCTGTGTACCCGTTAAACCTGCCGTGCTGCCTGACGGTAAAGACATTATGATTTATGAACGAACCGTCGATTTAGATGGGTGACAAAGAAATTAGAAGACGGGAGCATACATGACATGTACAGAACGGCGACGCTTTGCTTGCTGCTAAGCTTAATTCTTCTGCTTAGCGCCTGTACAGCAAAAGAAAAACCTGATAATGAACAAGGGCCTGTTACCGGGGATCCAATCGACTATCAAGAGACGGGCGCCAATCGCGTCATGAACGCTTATGAAGAATCGATGGTAGAGGCTATCAATAAGAAACGGTTCTCTCTGGTGGAAGGACTGCTGGATCCGGCCGGTCCCCTCTATAAGCAGCAAGAAAGCCTGGTAAGACGGCTAAGCGATAAGAATATTAAAGAAAAGCTCATTCGCTATCAAATTATGAACATCCAGAAAATCAACGGTGAATACAAGTTTTATATCATCGAGAAAATAGGCATCTATTATGCGGATGGCCGCTCCTCTATCAATGAGTACAATTGGATCTATACGGTTACCGAGAATACGAGCAATAAGTCGTTCAAGGTTTACAGCATTGAACGTTGGGAATAGAATGAATAAAACATAGGCGGGCAGGTGGCAGCTCCAACGGAGCGGTCTGCCTGCCTTCCTTGCAACTAAACTAGATTCGAATTACGAGGTGCAACTATCATGAGAGAACTAGCGTTTGAGAACTATACGGACCAATATTTGGAACAAGTTCGCCGGACCTACAATTATTTTGTGGAAAATACGACCGTTTCGTTCGATATGTATCCGTATTCTTCGGAACAGATGAAGCAGTTAATCGAGCCGACGGCCGATATCTATCGTTCCTATATTGTGAAGCTGAATGGGCAATATGCGGGGTATGCACTGCTGACGCAGCATAAGAAGCGCCCGGCGTTTAATGTGACGGCCGATGTAACCATCTATCTGAATCCGGAATTTACCGGTAAAGGAATTGGCCGTGAAGCCATGGTGTTTATTGAAGGTGTTGCGAGGGAATTGAAGTTTCATTCCTTGGTGGCTCTAATTTGCACGGAGAACGAAAGCAGTATGGCGTTGTTTAAGAAGCTCGGCTACGAACAAGTTGCATGCTATAAAGAAATTGCGTACAAATTCGACCGCTGGCTTGACTTGGCTTCCTTTCAGAAGCTATTGAGGTAACGCGCATTCGAAAATGACTTGTATGGGCGGGATGCTATATGATTCAAGGCAATCCAAAAAGCATCGCAAGTAGGCTTGCATTTACAGCCGCTATTCTCTTAGTAGCTGCCGGCTGCAGCGACAAGTCGGAACAGCTGGAGCAGCAGGTCATATCTCAGCAGAAACAGCTAACGGATTTGCAGGCAGCAAGCGACAAGCTCGCAGCCCGGTTGATGGAATCCGATGGTAAGGTTGCGGCATTAACGGCAGAGAAAGAGCAGCTTACCAAGGAAAGTGAGCAAGCGGCGCTCATCGATAAGGAAATTCCCGGTGATGTCATTGCGTTCTTTTTTAATTATTTACATACGGTTCAATTAAAGCCAGACGCTTCAGCCCCAATATGGGGCGACTATTTTGCCGATAATGAGCGAATGAAATGGTTTATCGATGCCATCCTTTCACGACCGGAACTCTCGTATGCCAAGCTGACCTATCAAGGAGAAACTACCTATATGAAGCCGGGCATTTCGAATCGAATCATGGGCGTCTTTGCATTCAAGGCGGATGACGAGGTGGATGCCTATTCTCTGTCGAATGTGAATAATTCCGGCTGGAAAATTGTCGATGTCGATTAATAGGACGGATGTTAGGGCGAAGAAGCTGGTCGGCCTTATTACAATACTCTACTTAATACTGCTTTTATATTGGATGTTTATCGGCTTTGGCCGCTCGGGAACGCAGTGGTCCGGCTACCGCTATAATCTCGTTCCGATGCGAACGATCAGACTGTATTTCGATCATGCGGACAGCTTTACGCCTACCCACTGGCTCGTTAATATCGTAGGCAATGTGGCGGTGTTCGTCCCATTCGGACTTTCAATTCCTTATTTATACCGTATTCGAATCGTACGATTAACGCTGCTTAGCGTCGCAGTTTTGTTCATACTCGAGCTGCTGCAGCTGCTTCTTCATCGAGGCAGCTTCGATATTGATGATATTCTGTTGAATACGGTGGGAGTGCTTGTCGGAGCGGGACTCTACAGCTTGATTCGGAGGCGGGTGAGCTAGCTATGTATAAAGCGATTCTGTTTGATTTGGACCAAACGCTGCTGGACTATAATGCAAGCGAGTTCGAGTCGATGCAAAACACGATCATGCATCATCGGCTCTTCGAACTTGCCGGATTCGAAGAAGAACGATTTCGTTCCATGTATGCACCGATTAATTGGACCTATTGGAGCGAGCGAACGGAGAGAAAGCTTCATATCTCGCAAGTGCTGAACTACTCCTTTCGTGATACACTCGTACAAATGGGGCATGACGACACCTTGTCGATCGATTTAGCAGAGACGTATTGGGAGTTCTTCTGTTCCAACTGTCATCTAATGGATGGAACGCAGGGCCTGCTCTCCGCGCTGCACGGCCGATATCCGCTTGGCGTCATTTCTAACGGAGTTGGGGAGGCGCAGCGAAGACGGCTTCTTGCGGGAGGTCTGTCGCATTACTTTGATCATCTGTTTATTTCGGATGAAGTAGACTGCCGGAAGCCGGAGCGGCAAATATTCGATCTCGCCATACAAGCGCTTGGCGTGGATCGGCAGCAGGTGCTGTTTGTCGGTGATTCTTTAACCGATGATTACGCTGGGGCACGGAATGCGGAAATCGATTTCTGCTACTTTAATCCCGGCAGAGGATCGGTGGATCCGACGATCCAACCGACTTTCATCATTCATTCCTTATCTGAGTTGAATGCTTTATTAGCGATGAAGAAGAACGAGTAGTAGAGAGAGGAAGAGGACATCCATGAAATTCAGACCTTGTATTGATTTGCATCACGGCAAAGTAAAACAAATTGTCGGAGAAACGCTTGGAGCGGGCAATAAGCAGGTGGTCGAGAACTTTGTATCCGAGTATGATTCGGGCTATTACGCAGCGATGTTTAAACGCGATAAGCTGACCGGCGGTCATGTCATCATGCTGGGCGGCGGCAACGAGGAAGCGGCTTTATCCGCATTGCGCGCGTATCCCGGCGGGTTGCAGATTGGCGGCGGCATTCACGCTGAGAATGCGGCGCAATACTTGGAAGCAGGAGCTACTCACGTCATCGTAACCTCGTATATATTCCGAGACGGTGAGCTCGATATGAATCACTTGCAGAAGATCGTCTCCGAAGTAGGCAAAGAACGGCTGGTAATCGATTTAAGCTGCAAGAAGCGGGAAGACGAATGGTTCGTCGTAACCAATCAGTGGAAAACGTTCAGCGAGTTCCGCGTCAATGAAGCGCATCTTCGCGAGCTGGCTCAATATTGCGACGAGTACCTGGTTCATGCCGTGGATGTCGAAGGTAAACGTACGGGTATCTTGGCAGACTTGGCGCAGCAGCTTGCCGACTGGGTGACCATTCCTACGACATATGCCGGTGGGGCCAGGTCGTTCGAGGATTTGGAACTGTTCCGTTCGTTAACGTCGGGTAAGCTTGATATTACCATTGGCAGTGCGCTCGATATTTTTGGCGGCAATTTGTCTTACGATGAAGTTGTAACCTTCTGCGGGAATCGCTCGTAATAGAGGTATATTCTTACAAATGAGGGAGGGGTGATCAAATGGGTTCGATGGATCCTTTTACAGCGGGAGATCGCATGTTCAGCTTCATGAGCATTGTTTTTCCTCTGATGTTTCTACTTGTGTTTGGTTTGATCATCTACGGCATCATTGCTTCGATTCGTCAGTCGCAGCGCAATAACAAGCAGCCGATCTTAACTGTTCAGGCGAACATCGTGAATAAGCGGACGAATGTGAGAAGCACCACGCATCATCACCACGACAACGATGGGATTCACAATCATTCTTCCGGCACGAGTACGGACTATTACATCACTTTCCAAGTCGAGAGCGGCGATCGCATGGAGTTCGAAGTGAGCGGTCAGGAATCCGGCTTGCTGGCTGAAGGCGACTATGGAAAGCTCACATTTCAAGGTACCCGGTACCTAGGTTTTCAACGATAGGCTAGGCTAGATGTAACGTTTTCAATGAGTTAGTCCGAACCTCGCAGAAGAGGCTCGGGCTTTTTTTGCTTTGCGGACCTTATACTAACACTTTCCAAATAAAATCGTCGCAATATCACACAATTCAAACGACGATTAAGAACTTACCAAATATTTAGGTTCTATAATCAGTGTAGTGGTCATTCGAAGGAGGTACGCAATCTTGACACAAAAGAGCATGCGTATAGGTGAACGGTTATGAAGCTGCTGGATTTCTACAAAGACCTGTTTGATGAAGCTACGAGTCGGTTTGAACCTGTTTGGCAAATCGACGAAGATTATACGCATGGGTTCAGATGGACCAAAGAAAATTACCCGATTCATGAGCAGTTTCGCATTACGGATATGGGGGACGAACCCCCGATTCTCATGTTCTCGGTTGCCTTGCCCGATATGTACGCCGAAACGAATGTGTTTGATGAGGTATATCGCTATCCGACGCACAATGAGATGTCGATCGTCATCATGAACCAGAAGATTTGGGTCAATGCCTCGTTATGCACCAGTAAGATGGAGCATTCCATATTGGGTTTTGTGCATCGTGCCAGAAGCGAGATCATGAACATATTCGATTGTGCGATATTGACAGTGGACGTCGCTCATATGAAAGATTCCGAGAGATACATTCCATAAGCATTCCATAATAACCAGTAGGAGGTCCGGACGGTGTCGAATTATATCGTAGTAGGGTTGAATGAAGAGAAGTTTGCGCTTCCGATCACAGCTATTCAAGAAATCATTAAGGATATGCCAGTTACTGAGATTCCGGCTGCGAGGGCGCATGTCAGGGGGGTCATTAACCTGCGAGGGACGATAGTGCCGGTCATCGGACTTCGATCCAAATTCCGTATGATGGAGAGTGCTCCTTCAGCTGCTTCGAGAATCGTTATCGTGCAGACACCGGATGGGGAACCGGTTGGACTTTATGTTGATCGTGTCGAGCAAGTGGCTTTCTTCTCGGAAATATTGCCTACGCCGGACGGTATCGGCGGTGCTAACGCCGGCTATTTGTCCGGGATTGGAAAAATCAACGATCAATTGGTCAGCATCCTTCATTTGCCGGCCATTCTTAATACCGGAGGTGGACTGGGATGAACGAAACTTTCGCCATGACTTATCTGGGCGTATTCCTGGATGAATTGGAAGAACAGCTGCAGGTGCTGGATGAATCGATCCTTGAGCTTGAGAATGGCGGTAATTCACCCGAGACGATTCAAACGATTTTCCGAGCAGCGCATACATTGAAAGGTTCATCCGCTGCAATGGGCTTCCACTCCATGAAAGAAGTGACTCACAAGGTTGAAAGTGTGTTCGAATTGCTGCGCCAGAATCGCCTTCTGGTCAGCAAGCCGTTAATCAACGTGCTATTCCAATGCATCGATTATTTGAAGGCAAAGAAAGAAACGCTGCGTAAAGGCGATTTTAACGATGAACCGATTGAAACACTTGTCGAGCTGCTGGACGGCATTATGAACGACCAGCCCGAAACGGTTCATGCGTCTGCCGGTAATTCTAACACGGGGAATGAAGCGAAGCCGCATCTCTTTCAAGGGTGGAGCGACTCGGAGATCTCGCTTCGCAATGAGAAGCAGAGCGAAGGTATTCCTTCGTACGAGGTAAGTATTACGTTGGCGGAGCATGTGGACATGCCGACGGTGAAAGCTATGGTTATTCTGCGAAATCTCGGCGAACTGGGCGAAGTGATAGGAACTACCCCGCCAATCGGCATGTGGGAGCAAGAGGATCTTCTGCGCGCGGAACCGATATATTTCCTGCTTGCCACGGTATCCTCGGAATCGGACATTATTCGTAAAGTTGAAGAAGCATCGCAAATCTCTGAATTTAGCGTGAAGTCGATGCTGGCAGAAGGCGCGCAGGCTGCAAGCCCGACGAAAATTGTGAATCAGCCTATTCTGAGCGTGGAGCAATTTGCAGCAGCACCCGGCGTATCCTCTTTAGGTGATCAATCAGCGGCCGGAGCCGTGCAATCAGATACCAAAGTGCAAATTCAACATACGGTACGTGTAGATGTCAATCGGTTGGAGCATCTGCTCAATTTGGTCGGAGAGCTGATTATTGACAATACACGCATCAGGGAAGTGCGCAGACGGTTCGAGGAACGGTTCAAACAAGAGCCGGAGACGGTGTTATTAGGCGAAATTACGGATCATTTGGGCCGCGTGATCGCTGAGCTGCAAGAAGGTACGATGAAGACAAGAATGATGCCGATTGAACAGCTGTTCAATCGATTCCCACGCCTGGTGCGTGACGTAGCTGATCAATCCGGCAAAGAAGTTTCGTTTGTCCTGGAAGGAAAAGAAACAGAGCTGGATCGTACGCTTATCGAAGAAATCGGCGATCCGCTCATTCACATCATTCGTAATGCGATCGATCACGGCTTGGAAACGCCTGATATACGCGAGAAGCTTGGCAAGAACCGCAAAGGGAATCTCTTGCTTCGTGCCAGTCATCAAGAGAATGCCATCGTAATTACGCTAGCGGATGACGGACGAGGAATTGACCTGAACCGGATCAAGCAGAAAGCGATTCAGAAGGGGTTTATTACCGAAGAGGAAGCAGCACGGCTCTCGGATAAAGAAACGATCAGTCTGATATTCCACTCGGGCATGTCGACGGCGGAACAAGTGACAGAGCTGTCGGGACGCGGGGTCGGCATGGATATCGTCCGTTCCCATATCGAGAAGCTGAACGGCATTATCAATATTGAGACAACGCCCGGCGAAGGTACCGTATTTACGATCAAGCTGCCGCTAACCTTAGCGATCTCACGTTCCCTGCTTGTACAGATGGGCAAGCATACGCTGGCAATTCCGCTAACGAACGTAGTGGAAACCTTCCGTTTAACACCAAATGACGTGCAGATCGTGAATGGGGAGGAAGTCTGCGTCGTTCGCGGTGAAATATTGCCGCTCGTTCGCATGCATCGTCGCTTAGGCACCACTGAGAATGATAGCAATGCCAAAGGGTATGCGGTTATGATCGGGTTGGCCGAGAAGCGCGTTTGTCTCTATGTGGATAAGCTGATCGCCAATCAAGAAATCGTCATGAAATCGCTCGGTTCATTTTTGGGACAAGTCGCTTACGTTTCTGGTGCGACGATTCTCGGTGACGGCCGAATTGCATTAATTCTGGATGTAAATGCCGTCATTCGCGATTCCGGCGCAACGATCAGGAAGAGCGATAGCAGCGAACAGCAGGCTTCCGCCCGCAAAGTTAAACTAGTCACCTTTGATCTGGAGAAAGAGCATTATGCGCTTGATATTAACCGCGCGAAAGAGATCATCAAGGTACCGTCGATTCTTAGAATGGCTAATGCGCCTGCCGAAGTACTCGGCTTGATGAATTTACGGGGTGAGCTGTTACCGGTTATAGACATCAAAACCTGCCTCGGTATGTATCCGACCGAACCCGACCAGCATTCTCGCATTATTATCTTAAACGAGGATGGACGGGACATCGGTATTTTGGTCGATCGCGTGAAGGAAGTGCTGCACGTACGGCAAAATCAGATAGAATCAGCACCAAAGGATTTCGCGATGATATCGGAACAATATATTGGTGGCATATGCAAAACCGATGACCAACTTGTTATCATCTTGAAACTCGATAGAATGCTGAGGTCGAGGGGCTGGGATCTAATCCATGCGTAAATTTTTGGGTCTGATGGAACGACCGGAGAAATACGGTGTATTGGTCGTTGATGATTCCGCCGTTATGCGGCGCATGATAACGATGTTAATCGAGAAAGATCCGAAATTGTGGGTCATGGGCACAGCGGCAAACGGACAGGAGGCGCTCGACCAATTGGTTGAGCTCCAGCCTGACCTCGTGACGATGGATATCGAAATGCCTGTGCTCGATGGGCTTACAACCTTAAGCCAATTGATGATCCATTATCCGATCCCCGTCATTATGCTTAGCAGCTATACGGATGAAGGGTCATCACCGGCGCTTACGGCACTTTCGAAAGGTGCCGCAGATTTCTTTCATAAAGATACGCTGTTTCAATTCCCTCACAACGAGCAGGTAGAAGAAGAGTTTCTGCTTCGCTGCCATGCGGCAATCGAGGCGAAACCATTCTGGAAGAAACTTGAGCAGGATGAACTGACCAATCGCGAATTCAAGCTGCTGCTGGAGTTTATGACGGGCTGTCTTGTGGGCGAGAATACGGTTCATGAAGAATTAAACCGAACGATGAGATTGTTGAATGGTATCTATGCTTCGGTGATTAAGGTGAATGGCCAATTTACGTTCATGGACTTCAAAGGGGAATTGTTGTACCGCTTTGGCAAATCCAGTCAAAGTTTTGTCGGACAACCGATTGATCGTGTGTTTCAGCCTGAGAATGCTTCCGTATTGAATGAGCAGTTTCAACGGGCATGGGAGAGCGATCGGTGTATCAGCTTTGAGATGGAATGGAAGAAAGCCTGTTTCCTGCTCGTGTTGCGGCCCTTGCGAGTCAATGGGGTAGTGAAGGAGCTTATCGGCGTTTGTTTCGAAGTGACGGATCAGAAGCGAATGGAAGAGAAGGTTCATTTCCTGTTGAATCATGACCAGCTCACAGGTCTGCCTAACCGGAATCAGCTTCATGATGAAATGGATCGCGTCATTACGCTCTATGATCGCTTTGCCGTCATGTATTTCAATTTCGATCACTTTAAGCTGATCAATGATTCTATCGGACATCAGAAGAGCGATTCGTTGCTTCAGCTGTTCTCCAGACGATTGAAGCGGATTACGGATGATAAAACAATGATCATTCGGGCAGGCACCGATGAATTTATTTGCATTATAGGCGACGCTTCCGCGGAAATAACCTACCAGAAGGCGCAGAATTTATTGGATACGATTCGTACGCCGGTCATGCTTGACGGTCAAGAAATCCATATGACGGCAAGTATTGGGATCAGCCAATATCCGGGCGATCACAGAGACAAAGAGATGCTCATTCGTTATGCCCATATGGCGATGAATATTGCAAAAGGTGACGGCGGCAACCGACTGCAATTCTATGAGCCGCGTTTCCATGAACAAATCCATCGTAAAATGGATATTGAGAGCCGTCTTCGCAAAGCGATTGAACGGAAGGAATTTCTGTTGCATTTTCAGCCGATCCTCAATGGCAGAGATCGCATTATTACAGGCCTCGAATGTTTAATTCGCTGGCAAAGCCCGGAGCTCGGAAGGGTATCGCCGGCTGAATTCATTCCGATTGCGGAAGAAACGGGATTGATTCATTCGATTGGGGAATGGGTGCTGCTGGAAGCCTGCCGGCAAAACAAACGGTGGCAGAATGAAGGGTTGCCGAAAATTCCGATCGCGGTCAACTTATCGACACAGCAATTCAATGACGGGAAAATCATCGAACGCATCGAGAATATATTGAATGAGACCGGTTTGGCAGCGGAGTATTTGGTCATCGAAATCACGGAGAGCATGACGATGAATAAACATCATGCATTGACGCTCTTGCGTAACTTAAAGAAACTGGGCGTGTCGATTGCCATCGACGATTTCGGAACCGGCTATAGCTCACTTAGCTATCTTAGCGAATTGCCGATCGACAAGCTGAAGATAGATCAGTCGTTCGTGAAGGGGATGGACCTGCATAACGTAAATGCTTCCATCGTCAATACCATTATTACTATGGCGGAGAACTTGAATCTGCAGGTTATTGCCGAAGGGGTCGAAACGGAAGAAGAGTGCAGGCTGCTGCTCCAATACGGCTGCATGACCATGCAAGGCTACATGTTTGGCCATCCGATGGAGTCGGGAGCTGTATCGGAGCTGCTGGCTCTGGAACAGCTTGTCTAGCAGTGAAAGTTGTATCGGTAGTACACGAGAATCCAGTAACGGTATGTTACTGGATTCTTTGTTTAGATGAGCAGCAATATCGGTCTTCTTGTTACATGATTAGTTTATAACCGACGCCCCAGACCGTCTTAATGATGACGGGTTGCTTCGGATTCTCTTCGATCTTCTTGCGCAGATTCGTCACATGGAAGTCAATGGAGCGTTCATTTATAAAGGAATCATATCCGCGCAGGCTGTTCACGAGGGCCTCTCTGCTGAAGACTTTCCCGGGAGAGTGGAACATCAGACGCATGATTTCGAATTCGGAGAAGGTGGTTTCGATCATATCGCCATGAATGAGAATATGTCTGCTGTCCATATCCAAGTTAATACGTTGGGTGGCATCGTTAGCCGGACGTTCATTGTCGGCTTCAAGCGGCTTAGGAGAGGTCCGGCGCAGCACGGTTTCTATACGAGCTTTCAATTCCTGCAAACTGAAAGGCTTGCATATGAAATCGTCAGCCCCTTCGGTCAGAGAATGGATCTTCATGGAAACTTTCGTTTCGCTGGAAATGACGATAATGGGGATAGGGGTAAATTGTCTAAACAAAATACAAGGATTAGCATCCTGGGTGTCCGGCAAAATCAAATCAAGCACAATGAGATCCGGAGGCTCAGACTGTAGGGAAGCAATTCCACTCGCGGCAGTCGGAACCCGCGTCACGTTATAGCCTTCTTCTCTTAAATAAAGAGAGAGCATATCGCCGAAAATGATATCGTCTTCAACAATCAACAAATTCGTCAAACAATAACATCCCCTTGCACTTAAACATAGTCTTGTATTTTTCGGACAGGTTAAGTATCGTTGTATGTATCATTATATAATGTCGAATCGTGTCAGTCTATCTCCTTTCGCGTCGAATAAGAGGAGGGAATTACATGTATCAGGATTTATTGTTTAATTTTACCTTATTGGGACTATGTGTTTTTCTCATTACGAGGTTATATGTAAAACTAAAGGCCGGCTCACGTTTGCGGCTCATCATCGCCATGGGAATTGCCAACGGCTTCGCCGGTATCTTGTTAAGCCAGTTCGGTCATGAAATTGGACGCGGCATTACCGTCGACCTGAAGACGATTGCCGTCTTCATAGCCGCAGAACTTGGCGGGCCGTATGCGGCTATTCTCGCTTTTGCCTCGATGATGGTGTATCGAGCCGTGAACAACGCCAATTACTTCTACCACATCGTAAGCGTCGGTTTCTTCATCCTATTAAGCTGTATTCTTCTTCTCCGCTATGTTGTACATTATTGGACACGCTGGTGTCTGATGATTATATCCCCTCTACTGATTATTCTCATTTATGATTTGCTCTTTGATGCGATCACGACAGAATCCGGCTTGTTGATTTGGTCTTTTTATGTGTTGCTTGGAGGTGCTCTTGTTGCGTCGTTCTTGCATTATCTGCTGCGTTCAGATGCCTATCGAGCGGAACTTCAAGGGGTCAAAACCGATTTATCCGAAATGCTGAACAATCAGCCCGGATTCTCCTTTAAGTTGATCCGCAGTCCAAACAGCTTCGTTTTCTCCGTTATGGGGGGACAGCTGCTGCCGCATATCGCATTAAAGCCATCCGACTTTCTGGGTAAATCGATAGAAGAAGTAACAGCCCTTTCTCAAGAAACGAACCGTTTCCTCGAAGAGCGTTATATCGATGCCTGGAAGGGAAGCAAGCAAAGCTATGAATTGAGCATTCAAGGCGGCATTTTCATGACACGATTGTGCCCTGTCTATACCAATGGAGTCGTTACCAGCGTGATAGGCTCTGTAACCGATATTACGGAGCTGAAAGAAGCGCAAGATCGAATCAAGGAGAGCGAGGAGCGTTATAAGGTCATTGTAGAGAGCTCCCAGGATTGCATCGTAAGCTTAACTCCGCAAGGAGAGATTATCTCCATTAATGCGAAAGGCATGAGCGTGTTCGAATGCGATGAAATGCCGCCATTCAGCAATCTGCATGAGGTGCTCGACATTGAGGATTGGGCGGGTTGGGACGCGAAATTTGCAAGCGCGCTATCCAACTTACAAGTAGAAGTCTTTGAAGCAAAATTAAGAGTGAAAAAAGGGCAAACGATCGATTATTATGTCACGCTCTCGCCAATTCTGGGATCTGATCTGGCTGTTGTCGGCCTAACGGCGACATTGCATGACCTATCAGCGTTAAAGCGAAGACAGGAAGCCGATCAAGCCAATAACGCCAAAAGCCAAATCATGGCCAAAGTGAGCCATGAGATTCGCACGCCGCTCAATGGCATTATCGGACTATCACGATTGCTGCTCAATACGGATTTGTCTTTTGTACAGAAGGATTACACGGATAAAATCATTACTTCCTCGCATTTGCTGCTCGGATTGATAAACGATATTTTGGACCTTTCCAAGCTCGAAGCGAACAAGATGATGCTGGAGCAAATTTCGTTCAATATGGATGACATGCTAAGTGAAATTACAAATACGCTCAGTGTGTTAATGGACAAAAAGCAAATCGAAATTATTTTGGACACCCCTGCGGAGCTTCCTGACCTTGTATTGGGGGATCCGCTTCGAATGAAGCAAACACTGCTGAACTTATGCAGCAATGCGATTAAGTTTACGGAGCTTGGTTATGTTCGCATTCGAGTGGAGCTTGTGAAGCAGACAGACAGTTCGCTGTCACTGCGTTTCCTAGTGGAGGATACCGGAATCGGCATATCGGACGAGCAGATCAGCAGACTGTTCGAACCCTTTTGGCAGGGTAATTATTTGAATCAACATAGCGGGACGGGACTTGGCTTATCGATTGCTTATCAGCTTGTCAGCTTGATGGGCGGTGAGCTGCAAGTAGAGAGTATGTGGGGAGTCGGGAGCAAGTTTACGTTTACTTTGGAGTTTCCGATTGTGCAAAAATGCAATCCCGACAGCTGGGATCTCACCCTAATCGGCGGTCCGCTCCATGTCCTTGTAGTCGAGGACCATGAGGTCGCGCAAGAGAGCTTGAGTCAGATGCTGGAGTCCTTCTCCTGCCTGGTCACGGCAGCAAGCAATTGGAGCGCTATGTTCAAGAAGCTGGAAGAGAAGAACGAGGCGCTTGGACCGGTTTCGTGTATCGTACTGGATATGGAAATCGATGATATGTATGGCCATTATTCGTGGGAAGAGCTGATACGCATCAGCCGAAAAAGAGGGATACATATCATTACGTTATCGACGGCCTATGCGCGAGAAGAACTGCTGTCCATGATGAAGAATGATTATCCCGACGATATGCTGATCAAGCCGATAAGCCGCAAGGAGCTGTTCCGCACTTTAAACTCGCTGCTGTATCCATCGCTGAAGCATCGTTCAGAACATAGCGCATCATTCATCGTAAAGAGCAAGTCGATCCATTTGCTGCTCGTTGAAGACAACTATATTAATCAGCAGGTAGCGCGCGAGACACTGCTTATGCATGGTTTTCAAGTAACCGTGGCCAGTTCCGGGCAAGAAGCGATTAAGCTGCTGGATACGACCAAGGTGGATCTGGTTCTGATGGATATTTTCATGCCGGAAATGGATGGCGTGGAGACAACCACGCAAATTCGCTGCAATGATGCCTTTAAACAGATTCCGATCGTGGCTCTGACAGCTAATGTGCTCAAAGAAGATCATGACCTGTACATCGCGTCAGGTATGAATGAAGTCATACTTAAGCCGCTTGATATTAACCAGCTGCTGTCCGTGATTCAGAAATGGCTTCCGATGAAGAGTGCTCCAGCGGGAATTCCACTGGATAAATTGCGAGAGCGGTTGGATGGCAACACAGCCATCATGGATCATGTGCTGAAGCTGTTTAAGAAGGAATACGAACATTTTACCGGACATGTACTTGTTGATTTGGAAGAAGGAAACATAACGAAAGTGAAACGGGATGTACATACATTAATCGGGGTTGCCCGTAATTTAATGGCGGATGAGCTCGCGCAAGCTGCAGTGCTCTTCGAGGAGGTATTGATCGAGGACACGGCCAACTTCAAATCGCAATTGCTCGAGGTTCAACGCGTGTTGCGGGAGACCATAGATTCCATTCCCGAGGAATTACAATGCTAAACCAGTCAGTCAACAATAGGGGGTAATTGGGTATGAATATTCGTACGAAGCTGCTTGGGTCATTTGCACTTGTAATTGTTCTGATGGTTGCGCTGGGTCTTCTTGCTTATACGCATATGACTCACACGAAGTCGGCTTATACGGAGATGCTGCAGGATGGGGAAGTTCGGTATCAGCTTAAATCATTGGAAAATACGATTACCGGCATGTCCAATGATGAACGGGCTTATTTACTGTCACAGGATGAGCAGTTTGAAAGTCAAATCGCGGATAAGTACAAAGCAGTTGAAGGTTTGCTTGCGAAGATTCTCGCGAATCCGACTTTAGATGATGAGAACAGGCAAGTCATTGAACAAATTAAAGCGACATTTGAGAAATTCGGGCATTCCAGTACTCAAACGCTGGAGCTAATGCATGCGGGCAAGAGCAAGGAAGCGCTGGCGCTTCATTTTGGCGAGGAACGGTCGACGCGCAAAGAAATCGAGAAGATTAACGATGAGCTGCTCGCGGGCCTCGATTCCGAGATGGCGGCTGATGTTGTAGACCGTGATCACGAGGCAAAAGCACAAAATAGGTGGATCATGAGTTTATTCGCAGCTGCTTTGCTCTCTGCAATCATGCTCGGTTTATTGCTCACTCGCTCCATTACAAGACCTCTTAAATTAATTAATACGCAACTCCGTGATATTGCCGATGGTCGCGGCGATTTAAGCCGGGATCTGGAGATTCGTACACAGGGTGAGCTTGCTGAGCTGGCGCAATCCTTCAATCTTATGATTGCAAATCTAAGAACGATACTTACCCGGGCGATGGCTACAGCGAAGCAGGTGTCGTTCTCTTCCGTACAGCTTAGTGAGAGCGCGGAACAGACCACGCGGGCAACGGAGAATATCGTAGAGGCGACGCAGTTTATTGCCATTCGCGCGGAACGTGAGCAGGAGCAGCTGGCGTCTGCGATTAGCGCAATTGCCCAAATGTCCGAAGGCATTAGCCGGGTATCGGAAGCGAACGAGGAAGTAGCCAAGCTTGCCTCCGCCGCATCCGAATCTTCTACGCAGGGGACCCATTCGATTAAAGAAGTGCTGCATGAGATGAAAGATATCCATGACCATGTACAGGATGCTTCCGGCGTTATTCTATCGTTAGAGAAGCAGTCCCAAGAGATTGGCGGCATTACGAGCATGATCTCCGAAGTCGCTAACCGGACGAATCTGCTCGCGCTTAATGCATCGATCGAAGCTTCGCGAGCCGGCGAGCATGGCAAAGGTTTTGCGGTAGTCGCGCTTGAAATTCGGAAGCTGGCCGAGCAGTCGAAAGTGTCGGCTCAGCAAATTACGGAGCTGATTCAAGAGATATTAAGCCGTGTGAATCAGGCTGTTGCTAGTATGAACACGGTTTCGAAGAAAGCGGGCAGCGGACTTGTGAAAACAACTCAGGTTGACCGGTTGTTCCAATCCATCGAGACAAGCATCGAAGCCGTATCTACCCGTGTTCAGAATACGTCGGATACGACCGGCGAACTAGCCGAATCGAGCCGCAGCATCGTTCGGATGGCGGAGGCCGTTGCTGCGGCAAGCCATGAAGTAGCTGCATCTTGTCAGAACAATTCGGCGGCAACCGAAGAGCAGCTGGCTACGATGCAGGAGATTTCATCGGCTTCGCTGGAGCTGACGAAGCTGGCTGATGATTTGCATGCCGTTCTAAACGGATTCAAGCTGAGCTGATGGTTGGGAATGAACGGAATCAATGACTTGATGAGCGCACAGGCTGCCCGAGATTGTCTCGACAGCCTTTTTTTTCTGCTCTAACGGTTGTAACAGAAGTTATTTGCACCAAATTGGTCGATTCCTGGTGGAAAAGGTTCAAATAAGCTCACTGGCAACCGTTAGAATATAAAAAGGGTAAATTTATGCCCAATTGCACGAATGGAGTCGATGAAGAGTGATGAAGCTACAACCTTATACGAGCGGCTTTGAGCATTGGAGTGACGAGCTTCGTAAGCTCGATCTCATGATTGCATTTAAGCTGCAATGCAAGATAGAGCTGGAAGGCGATGAGAATCCGCTCGATCCCATGCGAGGGCTGCTCATTACGGACGATGAAGTGATGCGTCTGCTCCGGACCAATGGCAAAGCGGGGAGCAACGGGGAGCTTCCGCCGACACTTGCCGGGATGCAAGACGAAATTGCAGAGCTCAATGAAGTCATTGCAGAGCGGTTAAGTTTAGCCGTTGAATCAACAGCCGGCTGGCAGTCTGCATTAATGCGGCTTGTGAAGCGGTTTAAGCTCAATCGGTTCGAACAGGAAGTTATTGTTATGGCGCTTGCGCCGGAGTATAACCGCAAATATGAGAAGCTGTATGGCTATTTGCAGGATGATGTGACAAGCAAGCTTCCGACGGTTGATTTGGCGTTGCGGCTGTTATGCGATAACGAATCGGAGCGTTATGCGGCACGGTCATCTTTCCAGGCGGAGCAGCCGCTGCAGCGCTGGCTTCTCGCAGCTGATGAGGGAGATGCGACATCGACGCTTGCCCGGCCGCTGCGGTTGGATGGACGAATCGTTTCCTTCTTGCTCGAGGCGGAGCGCAGCGATGGCCGGCTGGAAGGGTGGGTCAGTCGCTTCGAAGGCGGTGTCAACGGCGACGGCGAAAGCGAAGATGACGGCAAAGGTGAGGAGCTTCAACCGCTTCTAATCGGTGCTTCCAAGCAAGGTGAAATGCGCCGCTTTGCGGAGCTGCATCTTGAGGCAGGCAAACCTGCCGTGCTTCATCTGTATGGTGCCGGCGGGTCAGGGAAGCAATTGCATGCGAAGCATTTGGCCGCGTCATTAAACCGTCCGTTGCTTCTGCTGCAAGGGGATAGCTTGGAAGCCGAGCGTATGAAGACGGTTACGGTATTGCATCAATTATTCCGGGAAGCGAAGCTGACGGATTCCATTGTCGGCATTGCCGGAGGCGATCACTTCATGGCACCGGACGGCAAGCTCACGATGTACCGGACCGTAATCGAGCAGTGGATCCGCAGAAGCGGCGGGCTGTTGTTGTGGCTTTCGCGGGAACGGGCTCATTACAGCGAGCTGCCCGTGCCGAGCCGGTCCGTTATCTATCAGGTAGAGCTGACGCCGCCGACAATCGAAGAGCAGCGTATGCTTTGGCGGATCTGGGGGGAGGAAAGCGCGGCAGCATCCGAATCAGCGGAAGCGATGGCCGATAAGTTTCGACTCTCTCCGGGTCAAATCAATCGCGCTGTTCTTGAGGCGAAGCGGCTTGCCGAGCATGAAGGTGCCGATTATACGGAAGAGGTGCATTTCGAGCGGGGGGCTGCCGTGCAGTTGAACCACGAGCTCGAGAAGAAAGCGAAGAAGCTGAATCCGCGCTACACGTTCGAGGATCTCATTCTCCCGCACGAGCATCTCGATTTGCTGCGGCAGGCTTGTAATATGATGAAGTACCGGCGCGATGTGTATGGGACATGGGGATTCGATCGGAAGCTGTCCTATGGCAAAGGTCTCAGCATGATGTTCGCCGGACCGCCCGGAACGGGTAAAACGATGGCAGCTGAAGTTGCGGCCAACGAACTGGGACTTGAAGCATACAAAATCGATCTCTCGCAGGTGATTAGCAAATATATCGGGGAGACCGAGAAGAACCTGCATGACATTTTCAAGGAGGCCCAGCGAACGAATGCGATCCTATTCTTCGATGAGTCTGACGCCCTGTTTGGCAAACGATCCGAGGTAAAAGACGCACATGACAAATATGCCAATGTGGAGACCGCGTACCTGCTTCAAAAGATGGAAGAATACGAGGGCGTGTCCATTCTGGCAACGAATTTTCAACAAAATATAGATGACGCTTTCCTGCGAAGAATCAATATTGTCGTTAAGTTTCCGTTTCCGGACGCCGAGCATCGGGAGAAGCTGTGGCGTACGATGTTCCCGGCAGCGACGCCGCTTGCGAGCGATGTGGATTTCGCTGCTTTAGCTGCCAGAATTGAAGTTGCGGGCGGCAATATCAAAAATATTGTGCTTACGGCAGCCTTCATGGCCGCGGCCGCGGGACGCCCCGTCGGTATGCGAGAATTGGTCGCTTCCGCACGCCAAGAACTGAAAAAAACAGGAAAAATTCTTGTGAACAGTGAGTGGGACAGCTTTTTTTAATAATTGCCAGCAATCTAGTAAATTTCCGTGGTCATCCGACATTTTAAGCGATATAATAGGAAAATAGTTTGGTATATTTTGCTGAACTTTGTTGAATATTGACGAATCGCTAATTGCATTACATATTGCCTGCTACGGCGGCTACGGAGGGATCGTTATCGGGACTTATTCCGCAATCGCAGATGCCGGCGCATCGGTGCTTAAGCTGCTGCGAGAGAATATGACACCGGAGCCGGTCGCGCAATCCGAACTGATCGGAATGGCATCGCCTGCCGATAAAGGCGATCTTGTTCTATCGCTCTATCTCTACCGAATTACGGAGAACAGCGAGGCAAGGCGCAACGAGATGCAAGCGCGGGGAAGCGGTATGCTGCAATTCCCGCCAATGGCAGTAGATTTGCACTATATCTTGACTCCCTATTCCAGCGCAGATTTACATTCCAGAACGCTTGACGAGCATGTCATAATCGGACGTGCCATGCAGGTGCTGCATGATCATGCAATCGTTCGCGGGGGCTACTTGCAAGGATCGCTCGCCGAAAGCAATGAAGAATTGAGGGTCGTCGTGGAATCGCTTCCCGTAGATATTCTGACAGGGCTTTGGAACTTCGGCGATATGCCTTACAAGATGTCACTGCCTATACGAGTAGGACCGGTGAACATTGATTCCACCAGATTGAAATCGACTACACGTGTCGTGGAACGTCATATCAAGCTCGAAGAGAAAGGGTAAGGAGGGCGTTTCGTTGGGAATACACAAGACGCGCTGCTCTGTAGTGCTTCTGCTGCGGGATGCATACACCGGCTTGAAGCCTGCTCCATCTTCCGTTTCTCTTCAAGTGGAAGGTGCTCATTCAGCCAAACCGATTGTGAAAATGGCAGAAGGACTATGGGTATTTGCCGATTTGGTGCAGGATCAGGCAATCATCACAATTAACTCGCCGATCTATAGCAAGCAGGTGCTCACGATTCGTCTGGCAGAGCTTGACCCGCTTGATCCGCTTGTTACGGTCGCACTGCTACCCGGACGTTCGTATCCGCTGCCGTCTGATGCCGTTGTGTTATCAGGGTATTTGAATAGCGCAGCAGGAAAGCCCCTTGATTGCGTTTCGGTGCAGGCCGCTCTCTGTGACGAGCGCGGCTGGAAGGCCAGACTTACTGCTGATGCATTACCCGGTTCAGCCGAAATTGAAACGGCTCCCATACTCGGGATTGTTGCCGAAGGGGATCGTTACGAGATTCGCAGCAGAGATGGGCAATTGATAGAAGAATGCAAGATTGTAGGCTTCGGTACGGACAGACGAAAGCTGAAGTTATCCAATCCGCTTCAATCCGCCGTTCCCAGAGGAAGCGTGCTTCTGCCGGTTATAACCGCAATCAGCGATGCTGCAGGAGAGTTCCATATCGTCTTTAGACCTCCCTTACCCAGCTCCGCATTCAAGGTTGAAGTTCGTGCCGGCAGCCAACAGCTCCATCATGAGAGCGTGCACATTCTTCAAGCAAGGCGTAATCGAGTTCAAGATCCATTCATTCTTACATAGAGCAGCATCTGACATGTGTGTAGGTTCATTGATGCCGTCCAGTGCCCGTGGGTGCGGGGTATCAGTTTATCTTAAATAAAGTACAGTAAGCGGGAGGGGCATATGGCAGAATATTTGTCGCCTGGAGTGTATGTCGAAGAGTTTGAGAGTGGTGCTCAGCCGCTTGAAGGGGCAAGCACTAGCACGGCCGGATTTATTGGTCTTGCGCAACGCGGTGCCGTGGAAGGCTTGCCGCAGCTCGTAACAAGTATCGCTGAATTCCAGCGTGTGTTCGGCTCTTACTTGTCCGAGAATGCTTTCGGATCGTATCGTTTTCTAGCTTACGCAGTTGATCAGTTCTTTACGAACGGGGGCTCACGTTGTTATGTCATGCGCGTAGCACCTTCGGATGCTAAGCCGGCCAGCAACACTACGCCGGAATCGGCAGTTCTGGCATTTACGGCTAAGAACCCGGGTGCGTGGGGCAATCAGATTCGCATCGGAATCGTTCCGTCAAGCAAAGCAAAGACACAAATTTATGAAGTGCTCGGTACGCCGGGCGAGTCGAAGCGTTACCGCGTCAAGAACAATGCTGGCTTTAACCCCGGCGATGTTGTTGCATTCGATGACGGCACAGGCAAGCAATACAATCGCATCCTCTCCTCACAAGACAACCTAATCGAGCTTGAGTCGCCGCTTGCCGGCGAAGCAGACGTTGTTGACAACCAGCTGCTTCCGAGCAAAGTGCTGACGACAAGCGAGTTTACGATTCATATTTTCTCCGGCGACGAAATCGAGACCTTCGAGAAGCTGTCGCTGAACGTTTCCGCCGCTAACCATGTCGACAAAATTCTGGCCCGTTCCGGAATCGTCACGGCCCAAGATTTGAGCCAAGGTACGGCAGGAGAAGCAATCGCTCCTTTCACTGTCATCAGCGGCTTGCCTGAAGAATCGGGCAAATACGATGTAATCTTCGGCGGTGGCAGCGACGGCTCCCTTGCTAACCTCAGCGCAGGCGACTTTATGGGTGAAGACCGTGGTCCGGGTAAGAGAACGGGTATCCAGGCGTTCATCGATAACGACGTGGTCAGCATCATGGCTGTACCGGGTGTAACCGATCCTAATGTACAATTGGCACTCGTTGCCCATTGCGAGAATCTTGGCAGCCGCTTCGCGATTCTTGATATCCCGCGCGAGAAAACAAAAGTAGCGGACGTCATGACGCACCGGAATATTTTCGATTCCAGCTATTGCGCGATGTACAACCCTTGGCTGCAAGTGTTTGATCCGCTGGACAAGCGCAATATCTTCATTCCGCCATCCGGCACGGTTGCTGGGATTTACTCCCGTTCCGATCAGACGCGCGGCGTTCAGAAAGCTCCGGCCAACGAGGTGCTTCGCGGCGTAGTGGGTTTGGAAGTGCAGTACAACAAAGGGGAACAGGATATTCTGAACCCGGCCGGCGTTAACTTGATCCGTCACTTTACCGGTCAAGGCACGCGCGTATGGGGTGCACGTACCTGTTCGTCCAATGGCTTATGGAAATATGTCAACGTACGCCGCTTGTTTATCTTCTTGGAAGAATCCATCAAGAACGGCACGAACTGGGTGGTCTTCGAACCGAACAATGATCAGCTGTGGGCACGCGTACAACGGACGATTGACGCCTTCTTGACACGCGTTTGGCGTGACGGCGCTTTGCTAGGCAACAGTGCTTCGGAAGCGTTCTACATCAACATTGGCCGCGAAACGATGACACAAGATGATATCGACAACGGCCGGCTTGTTTGTGTGATCGGTGTCGCTCCCGTGAAACCGGCAGAGTTCGTTATTTTCCGCATCACTCAGAAAACCGGCTCCGAATAGACGATTGGTGCAGTTCAGTTCATTTTGATGGAAGGGGATAACCATGCCAGGCGAACGTAATGATCCATACCGCAATTTTAGATTCCGAATTGAAATTGAAGGCATTCAACAAGCCGGCTTCAGCGAAGTATCCGGATTTGAGGCGTCACTTGACGTCATCGAATACCGCGAAGGCAATGAAGTCATCACTCCGCGCAAACTTCCGGGCCTAGCGAAATACGGTAACATTTCGCTTAAATGGGGCGCAACAGATTCGATGGATCTGTACGATTGGATGCAGGAGTGCATCGAAGGCACGATTGAGCGCAAAACCGTAACGATTATCGCCATTGATGAAGAAGGCGGCGACGTTGCTACATGGCAGGTTATTGAAGCATGGCCGGTCAAATATTCCGCTCCGAGCTTTAACGGTACCGGCGCTGAAGTCGCGATTGAATTCGTGGAATTGGCGCATGAAGGCATGACTCGCACAGCGTAGCAGCAACGATAATACAGAAGCTTTTTGACGAGAACAAGGGATGGTTGCGGGGCGTATCGAAGCTCCGCGCATCTCTTGTTTTCCGCTTCTGCCTCGTTCATGGTGTATCTTGGTAATTTGCATTTTGATGAAAGATAACGGAGGGAACCAAGCATGGCGTTTCAAACGGAATATGAATTTGAGCTCCCTCGGGGCTATGTGGATGATAATGGCACGCTGCATAAGCGCGGCGTTATTCGGCTTGCTACCGCAGCTGATGAAATTTTACCGATGCGCGACCCGCGCGTTCAGCAAAACCCGGGTTATTTGACTGTCATTTTGCTTGCTCGCGTCATCACGCGATTAGGCGATTTGAAACATATTGATACGAAAATTATCGAGCGGCTGTTCACGGCCGATCTCGCTTACCTACAGCATGTGTACCGTCAAATCAATGATATGGAAGCACCGAAGGTGCATACCGCTTGCCCGAAATGCGAGCATGATTTTGAGGTGGATGTGGATTTTTTGTCCGTAACGGAAAGCCTTTAACGGGCTATCCGATCGAGAAATTGTATGAGGAATCCGGCTTTATCGCGTATTACTTCCATTGGCCGCATGATGACATCATGAATATGGAGCATCGGGAGCGGCGCAGATGGTGTGAAGAAATTTCGCGGATTAACCGGAAGCTTAATGACGATTCCGAGAAACCGAACGTATTTGATGTGTTTAAGAAGAGGTGATAACGGTTGAGTGCTGCAGCGCATGGAGTTAATGTTGTCGGAGGCGTATTTCGTTTCTGGGTAGAGCTGGACGGAATTCTTGCGGGCGGTTTCACCGAAGTCAGCGGTCTGGAGGCTGAGGTCGAAATCGAAGAATTTCGCGAAGGCGGGCAGAACGGTTTCGTACATAAGCTGCCAAAGTCTACCCGATTCTCGCCTATTTTGCTCAGACGCGGCATTACAAGCTCCAGCAGTTTATGGGATTGGTATGCGGGCGTTATGGCCGGCAAGGTGGTGCGCAAGAGCGGTTCTATTATTTTGCAGCATTTGTCGGGGGAAGAGCTATGCCGATGGAATTTCTTTGATGCCTATCCGGTCAAATGGAGCGGGCCAACATTGAACGCGTCGCAGAGTGATGTCGCGATTGAAACGTTAGAACTCGTTCATAACGGGTTGAAAACCATTTATAAGAAGTAAATCGAGATAGAAGACAGCCAGCGCGTGCAGGCCGGAAGGAGGCGAGCGAATGAGACGAGAACAGCGCGGAAGAAAAGGGAATCCGTTCCTATTGCGACAAGATGGTGCAGAAGCACATCAGGCTTTCGGAGCATCGATCCGCGATAAGTATCGTCTAGTGCGCCGAGACCAGTGGGGACGATTACCGTTAACGCTGCGCGAGCCTGATTCCGGCGGGGAGGCTGTTCCTCAATTGCCGCCGACGATCCTGCAGCAAATTGCTTTGAAGCTGCAGCTGCTCATGCCGCTCCATGTACAGTGGGAGGCCAAAGAGCGCGAATGGTTGACACTGGCGCAGAAGATCATTCGCCATGCGTCTGTGCAAGCTAGGCAGGAGTCTGATCGGAAGGCCATAGGTGCTGATGCTATTGCGAGGACTGAACGGGATAGAGCGGAACGGACAGTTGCGAACAGCGCTAATGCCTCGCAGTCGCGGAGCGGTTTGTCTGGGGAGGAAGCGGTACGGGCGGAGCAAGTGAAGCCGGACGCGCCACGTGCTGAGCAGACGAAGTCAGAAGCGGCAAAGTCGGAACAGACGCGAACTAAGCATGCGAATACGGAAGCGGAGCGAACCGAACAGGCACGGCCGGAAACGGATTTGGCTTCAGCAAGGGCTGAGTTTCGAGGTTCTGATCGAGCCAGGGATGATGTTCGCGGTCGCACGCTGAATGAGCAGGCGGAGTTTGAACAGGACATTCGCGTAGCGGATTTGTTCGGTGATGTGCTGGACTGGACGGAAACGAAGAGGATGGCGGGCAGACTCCGAGCATTAGCAGCTTCTCCGGTAACCGGTCAACGTTTGGCGCAGGAGGATGAAGGGAAAGCAGCTGTACTTTTGCTTCAAATTGGGGCTCTACTTAACCGATACAGCGGAACGGGAATGTCTCTCTCTCCTCTTAACCGAATAAGCGGAAGCCGTCGAAGTCCAGTCTTGAAATCCGATGATCAATCAGAGGCTGAAGTCGGTAGCGTTCGCGGAGAACTGAACTGGCAGACGCAGAAGCCGTTATGGCAGCGTGATGCCAGCGGCATGGTTTGGCGGATGGCTTCTATCGGCGAACAACATCAACAGCCGAATTGGATGGAAGGCGCGGTTCGCGTATTGCTGGGGCGCATCGGCGATGCAGGATTGCCTTTAGCTGCAGCGTTGGCCGCGCGTGATGAGAAGGCGAAGCAAGCACAGCCTTTGGTTCGAGATAGACAACAGGCTGCTTCCGGAACTACTCGGACTGCCGCTATACCGATTCAAGATGCTCAACAGGCTTTGGAACCGCAAACAAAAGAGAGTGGTAATGCTGTTCTAGTGCCGGGCAATAGACAAGCAGCTGCCGGTACATCCGAGGTGGTGCCAATTGTTGGAACAGCACCTCCCGATGCGATGCAACTGCAGCCAATATATGCTACTGCTAAGCGTGAGCAAAGACTCAATCGCAAACCGGTAACGATGACACTCCGCAGAAGGTTGGAGGAGTCTGACTCTACCTACCACGATTTGGCGGCTGAGAGGCTGTCGATGGTTCGCAGGTCTTTGAAACAGCTTCATGAAGATAGGGCTAATCGCTCTGATCGCGCTACTGCCCCAATGCTTCCAAATGCAGCCAACCATAACCATTCTCCGGTTCAGCAAGCGAATACCGATAGAGCTGCTGATCGAAGAGTTCATCCTGCATCTGAGATTATTCAGCGCAGAAGCGCAACCAGATTAGACAGTCCTGTTATACTGCCTGCGTCAGGAAAGCACATCCGAGTTCTTCAGGCTGCTTCGGCACGAAAGGATACCCTACTTACGGATTCATCACGCCATGAAGCTGTTCGTCGTGAGCTTCAGACGGTTCACGGCAAGCTGATCATTTCAGAAATGAGAAGAATCGCTCCAACGCATATTCTTCATCGCGATCGGCCGATAGCGCTACATCCCTTCTCGGTAAAGCGAGAAAACCCGAAGTTGCCTCCTGTGGATTCAGGTCCAGTTGAACAAGGCGCGAGTCATACTTCGGCAAACGGTTCCGAATCTAGTGCCTCTAATCAAGTCATTAGAGCAAAATCGAGCCGAACCAGTGCTATACAGAGATTCGATCTGCCGAACAACTCTAAACAACAAATTTTCAGCACTCTTACTGCCGAAGAGACACCTGCAAGACAAATAAACGCTGGGCCTTCGGCAAAAGGGGCATTAACGGGTGGAGCAAATTGGGGCACGATCCTGTTTGTCAATCGCCTTCGCTTATTGACAGCGACAACTCCAACAACGCCGGGGGGCGTTCGTACGGAACGGATTGTCAACCGTCTATTAGCGGGCAACCATACGACACCGAAATCAATACATATAGATTCAGCACGCTCAGATGATGAGAAGATGCAGAACAAAACAAAAGATTTCGATCGTAGAGATAAACAGCAGATCGTGGAAGCTCCATCCTTAGCTATCACAGGCAAGAAGCAAAGTAGAATGCTGCCCAACGATTCGGAAGCTGAAGGACAGAACGAGCATGGAGAACCGGAGATCGTGTTGGATCGCGCTCGCGGTACGCTTGCAGAAAGAGTGAGACAAGCTGGTGATCAGGGGTTAATCCTGGTACAACGGAAGACTTCTGCCGCACCGTCTAATGAGCAAGCGCCAACACTGAGCTCCAGCCTCCAAGCTCCACCGCCTTCAAGTGTACCTAGTCAGCAAGCAGCAAGAAATCAAACAAGTAATGGCTCAGCTGTTTCGGGATTGAAGCAATCGCAGGCACGGGCTGCTTCTGCAAGCAAACTGCAGTTCAATGATGGTATAGAGATAAAAGCAGCATCTGTGCGAGGCTCGTTCGTTAGTCGCGCTCGTAGCGCGGGAGATAAAGCGCTGGCTTTGATACAGCGCCGTCTGTCCGCTCAGGCAAGTGCGATCCCACCTGTCCTTGCGGCGAAGCAACGAAGAATAGCCTCTTCACCTGGCGATTCTAGTCAGCAAATTCAACGAATCGTTCAACCAAGTGAAGCTAACAGGGTATCCAGGTTGGAGCACCAAGCTCAGGGACAGCAAAACATCGATATTCGAACGAATGCACAATTAAAGCCCGGCTCAGCTTCAGTTCTATCTGCTTCTGACCCGGCTGTGACACTAGTTCAACGGCGTGCAAATGCAGCGAGTGCAACTGACCTTGACTCTGTATCTTCAGGCAGAATCATTTATAGATCCGGTAAGCTTATGCAATCTATCAATACGCAGCAGCGTAACGAAACGAATCAATCCGCTGCCCCTAAATTCATAGGTAGACTTGTACAGCGTCGACAGAGGAATCTCGACTCACAATCAGGCGCCACAGAACTTGGTTCGCCACGATCCATTCTTGTACAGCGACGACAAGCGATGCCAGTGTCGAGAGAATCGGCTCTAATGGAAGCAACCAGCGCGAGTCAGGCTCCACAGGTGATCTATCAATCGAAAACGGGGACTGCTGCGCAAAGTGGTTCTCAACCAAGCAGTCAGCTCATACAGCGACGCGCGGTTGCACAATCAGACGTTATGAGCGGCACCATGGTCCGTGGTCAAGCTCTATCGACTGCCAGCTCCAGCCAAGCAAGGCAACAAAGATCGCCTAATCAAGCTGCACCTACAGTATCGTTGCAGCGTTCAGTATTAGCTCCACCGGGGAGAATGCTTCAGCATCGTGCAATTGCACAAGCTCCCGGTGCGGCCGGAGTGGGGGCAGCCGCGACATCGCGAATTTCTGCTGCACAGCGGAACGCAGCTTCGTCGAACATGCCGGCAGCTGCCTCGATACCGGCATTTCCTGCATCGGCAACTGCAGCTCAACGTGCCGGCAATCTGATCCAGCGTCAAATTGCTTCGCGTACGCAAGCAGCATCGACGTCATCCAAGCCTGCTAGTTTGCTGGTAAAGAATCAATCATCGTCGCAGCAATCGATGTCATCTTCACAAGCTCTGTTCGTCCGGCGACAAGCGGACTTACAATCACAGAACAAGTCTACGAATCTACCGGCTCAGCCTACGCTTCATTATGCTGCGAAGCCTTCAAATCAGGCAGAGCCCGACTTCACGCGAAGCATCGCTTCACCGGCAATGCAGCATCATGCTTCTAAGGCAGCCGTCGCGGCCGCAGCAGCCGAAACGGTGAGGCAGAGTGTTGCCGCAATGAAGCCGCCTGCTGCACCAACCATCGATGTGAAGCAAGTGCAGCAGATGCTCATGAATATGCCGCAGCTCCAGCCGGATGCCATTGCGGATAAAGTCTTTAAAGTATTCGAGAAGAAAATGAAATTCGAGCAGCGCAGAAGCGGTTACTAGCAATAACGGGATAGGAGGAGCGATTACGGTATGGCACTGAAGAAAGCGAAAATCATCGTTACCAAGGGTACAGGTCAAGAGCAGCTTGAAGTGCTGTTCAATCCCAGCGAGTATTCGCTGGAATCAGCGAATAATTTTGCTTGGCAGACCATACCGGGGCTGCAAACTCCGATTGCCCAATTTATTAGCGGTGAAGCGACTACGCTCAGCATGGACCTGTTCTTCGACACGTACGAGAAAGCAACGGATGTACGTTTACTTACGGCTAAGGTATCCAGACTGCTCGATGTTGATAAGGATTTGCATGCACCGCCGAGCTGCCGCTTCGTATGGGGGTCGTTGGATTTTAAAGGCGTAGTGGAACGCGTTTCGCAGAAATTCACGATGTTTCTCGATTCGGGACTTCCGGTTCGGGCTACATTAAACGTTACCTTCCGTGCCTTGCAAAGCATGAAGGAGCAGTACCAGAACATTCCGCGCCAGTCCGCTGACCGGACGAAGCAGAAGACGCTGAAGCAAGGAGACCAGCTCTGGATGATTGCTGCTGAAGAGTACGAGGATCCGGGGGAATGGCGGGCGATAGCGGAAGCGAATGGGATCGACAATCCAAGACAGCTGCGGACAGGCCGCAAAATCATCGTTCCGAGGTTGGACTAGCATATGGCAGACGTAAAGTTCGATAACAGCACCTATCAATTCGATTCGCTGGAGCAGAAGTATCGCAATTTCTTTGCGCCGGCTTTTGAAATCGTCATTGATGGCAACAGCATGATACGGCAAAGTGTCGCCATTTCATCGGTAAAGGTGAATACGACGGTGAATCAGAAAGCGGATTCTTTTCATTTTACAGTACAGAACGCATTTGATCCGGTTCGCCGTGAATTTCAATGGATCAACAGTTTTCTTGCTGTCGGCAAGTACGTGGAAATTAAGATGGGCTACACCGATAAGCTCGAGACCGTGTTCTATGGCATCATTACGTCGGTGGATCTGGAATATCCGTCTGACGGCAATCCGACAGTTAGCGTATCGGGCATGGATATTTCTTTCCTCATGATGAAGGGCTCCCATTCGAATTCATGGAAGGAAAAGAAGGACAGCGACGTGGTGAAAGTTATCGGAGCGAAATATGGCGCGAAGCTTTCCGTCGATACAACGACGGTGATGAGGCCGATCATCGAGCAAATTCGGATGACGGATTACCAGTTTCTGAAACAGCTGGCCAAGTCGAACGATTATGATTTTTTTGTGGTCGGCAAGACGCTATATTTTCGCGAATCGAAGAATTCCAAGACACCGGTCATCACGCTGATGTACGGTAAAAACTTGCGCAGCTACTCCACCAGCGTCGATATCACCAACCAGGTGAGCCAAGTTATCGTCAGAGGGTTTGATCCGAAAACGTCCACAGCTATCGAAGCTACATCCGGTCAAGTCGATATTATCGGTTCGAATTCCCGCACAGGGAAGGACATTATGCGCTCGCTGGCGGACTACACCAAGGAATATGTCTACACGAATGCGACGACGATGCAGGAAGCGCAGGATCTGGCAGACGCGATGATGAATGAACGGGCCATGGATCTGGTCACAGGCTCAGGCGAAAGCATCGGGATTCCTGAAATCCGTGCCGGCCGCTATATCAAACTGGACGGGCTTGGCGCGAAATTCAATCAACCGATGTATCTCACTGAAGTCAGCCACTCCATCTCCGCATCCGGATATACGACAAGCTTTGAGGTAGGGGGAAATGCAATATGAGTAACGGCATGTACGGCGGCGGCTCCGGCGGTTCAGGCGGTATAGAAGGGGTTATGCTCGCAGTCGTCACGAATAATAAGGACCCTGACAAAATCGGCCGCGTGAAGCTGAAGTTTCCACATCGCGAAATTACGCAAGAGACGGACTGGGTTCGCTGCATTACCTTTATGGGCGGCAAAGATCGAGGAAGTCTGTTTGTTCCCGAAGTGAACGACGAGGTGTTGGTCGCGTTTCATATGGGCGACTTCAATCAGCCGTATGTCATCGGTTCTTTGTGGAACAAGAGCAATCCGGCGCCGGCCGGCGATGAGAACAACAATATCCGCAAAATCAAATCCAAAGCGGGACATGAGTTTATTTTCGACGATACGTCTTCCAAAGAGAAAGTAACGCTGCAGACGAAGAAGGGCAGCAAGATCGAATTCACCGACAGCACCGAGGAAATCAAGCTGACCGACAAGAGTGGTAAGAACAATCTTACCATCGTGGGAAGCGGAACAGGGAAGCTGACTTTAACAAGCTCATCCACCAAGATCGAAATTTCCGGCGGCGGCGATGTGACGATCTCGAGTTCGAAGGAAGTCACGATTAAATCGACGCAGATTAAGATTGAAGCAAGTGCAGCACTGAACCTTAAAGGCGGCGGAACCGTCGATATCAAATCGGACGGCATCGTCAACATCAAAGGCGCGATGGTCAAAATCAATTAGGCTGCGACAGGCAGAAGGGGGATGGCGGTTATGGCATCATTTCTGGGTAGAGGCTGGAAATTCCCCATAGAAGTCGACTCCACCACGGGACGAATCAAGACGGCGGAGAAAGAAGACGACATCGCGGAGGCCATTCGCATTATACTGTGGACGAATAAAGGGGAGCGTGTCATGCGCCCCGACTTCGGCTGCGGCATTCAAGAGTTCGTGTTCGAGACGACGGACGAAACGACGCTGCGATTATTGGAGACCAACATTCAAGAGGCGATCCGAATCTGGGAGCCTCGCGTGCATGAGGTCGAGGTTCACGCAGAGCGGGACGGTGCTGGGGCCGGCAAGCTGCTGCTCCATATTTCGTATGTCGTCCGGAGCACGAACAATCTGTTCAATCAGGTCTATCCTTTCTATTTGGAGGAAGGCACGAAGTAGATGACAAAGGGTGGAGCAGGAGACCATGATGAACAATACCCGAAGCGGGGCAGGCGCGCCGCAGGCAATTGATAAGCGCGATCTGGCTGCTCTTGCCCGCTGGATGAAGGAAACGGCCCCCTTTTATACCCCGGAGTGGCGTTTCTCGCCTGAAGACCCGGACCCCGGTACGGCGCTATTCTATTTGGCGGCGAATATGCTGCAAGAGAATGCGAAACGGCTTAACCGGACGCCTGAGAAGAATTTTATCGCGTTCCTAAATATGCTGGAAACGAAGCTACAGTCGGCACGACCTGCACGTACCCATGTCGTATTTCGCATCAATGAAGGAGCCACTGAGCCGGTATGGATTCCGAGAGGCACGCAATTAACGGCTCCGTCGCCTAGCGGCGGCGAAGAGCTGCTCTTCGAAAGTGAACGCGCGATGCTCGTAACGCCCGCCAAACTGACGGACGTCATTAGCGTTAGCCCGGCACTTGATGCGATTACGTTATCTGCAGAATCCTATACGGAGAAGCTTGCCGAAGGAAAAGGGGATGTACCGCTCTTCCAAGCAGCTTATGGCCTTAACCTGCAGGAGCACGCCATCTACTTGCGCGAGGATGACCTATTCTTAGCGACGCATCCCGCGATCATCCGTGTAAATCTATTCCATTCCGCCAAGCGGTACAAGCAGCCGCAGTTAGCTGCTGCTATGGCAGATACGGAGCTGCTCGAATGGACGTATCATTCCGAAGGCGAATGGGTGCCTTTTGACGATATTACGAGCATGGGAAACACGGTTTTCTTACATAAAACAAAAGTTCGACCGATCGAACCGGTGGAAGTTGGCGGTATCGGAGGCCGCTATATTCGGTGCAGGCTCAAAGTGAAGGAGACAAGCGCCAATCCGCTGCTGGCTCAAGATTTAGAACTGGATCAGCTATCGTTAACGTCTGCGTTCGACCCGAACCAGGGCGTTGACGGCATTCCGCCAACGATGATTATTCACAACGATATGGAGCTGAGCAGCGACGGATTTTATCCGTTCGGAGAGCATTTTGCGCCATACTCTACGTTTTATATCAGCAGCGAAGAAGCATTCTGCAAGAGAAATGGCAGACTTGATGTGAGCTTCAGGATGAAAACATTGCCGAGTGCGCTGCGCACGGCACCGGATCCGGAAATCCGCTGGCGGATGATTATGCGCCGTTCAGAGCTGGAGAAGAAGGATCCGCCGAAAATTCGGATTCAGCGCGTCCTGTGGGAATATTGGAACGGCAGCGGATGGGTGCGAATACCCGGAAGCGAACGTTACGAATCCTTGTTTAGCGAGCTGCCTGAGCATGAAGATCTACGCTGCCATGTTTCCCTGCATTGCCCGCAGGATTTAGAGCAAACCTTCGTCAATGCACAGTTTGACTATTGGATTCGTGTCCGTGTCGTGGCGATGGATAACATGTACGCGCCGGAAATGATTTATGTCACGCCCTGGTTGGACCAATTGAAGCTTCAATATCATTACGAGGACCGGACTTTCCCGGCAGCTTCCGCCATCGTGTTCAATAATGCAGCGATGAAGGAAGTGACGAGAGAGGCAAGCGGCGGCGGCAAGCCGATCCGTCCGTTTGAGCCTATTGATTGCAGCTATCCCGCCGTTATATTCGGCTTTGATTCACCTCCGCTCAAAGGGCCGATTACGATGCAAGTTACGCTCCAGCCTTCGAAGTGGGATGCATCGAAGCGGCCATGGATCGAGTGGGAGGCACTCGTCCGCGAAGGTACTACGGTGCATTGGAAGCCTCTATCTGTCCTAGATGAAACGAACGGATTTACCGAAAGCGGCCTAGTCCAATTTGCGGGTCCGCCGGAGCTTCATCAGACGCTGCTCTATGGCAGAGAACGTTATTGGTTGCGCGCGGTCAATCGTGATGGCTGTTATGACTTGGCAGATCAATTAAAACCTGCTGCCAAACGGCTGGATATGAACGCCGTTCAAGTGCTGCAGCAGCGAACCATTACCGGAGAGACGCCGGAGCGAACACGCGGCGTGTACAGACTATCCAGGTCGCCGGTCATTGCGGAGGAAGTTTGGGTCGATGAGACCGAAACGATGCCCAAGCATGAGCTGGACGAGATGTTGCTGCAAGCTCCCGCCGATATCGAGGTTTTATATGACAGCGAAGGGCAAGTGCAGCGCGTGTGGGTCAAATGGAGCGGGGTAGAGTCATTCCTTACTTCTTCGGCGCTGGATCGTCATTTTGTACTTGACGGTTCTGCAGGGACCGTTACCTTCGGCGAAGGGATTAGAGGTCGCGCTGTCCCAGGCGGCGGTCCGGATAGCATTCGCGTGAATTACAAAGTAACGGCAGGAGCAGAAGGTAATGTTGGGGCCGGCGAGATTACAGGACTGCTGCAATCCATCGCGTTCATAGCCGGCGCAACGAACCCAAGCGCAGCCGGCGGCGGCTGTCACACTGAGAGCCTCGATGCTGCTCTGCTGCGCGGGCCGCAGCGACTGAAGCATCAAGGTCGCGCCGTAACGGCTGAGGATTTCGAATGGCTTGCAAGAGAGGCATATCCGGGACTGGCTAAAGTGAAATGTCTGCCTAATCGGAACGTGCATCTGGAACGCAGCTTAGGTTCGATTACACTCGTAGCCTTATCGGAGCCGGGCGATTCCGGTTATGCATTGTTTCCCGCGTTGAAACGTCAGATCGAAGCGTATTTGATTGAACGTGCGGCAAACACGGTTTCACATCAACCTTCGGTTCAAGTCATTGCTCCGGCATTTCTGTACGTATCTATCACGGTTTCAGTTACAGTTGAATCGCTTGAGGATGTGCTGCCTACGGAGGCGGCATGCCAAACCAGGCTTGCCCAATTTCTGGATCCGATTCGCGGCAAGCTGGACGGACGAGGCTGGGAGATTGGCGAAACCTTGCATGAATCGCTCTTCTATTCCCTGCTCAAATCCGTTCGTACGATCAAAAATATAGATAAGCTTTATATGTCCATGTTAAAGAAGGAGGACGGCACAACGATCGAAATTGATCCGTCCAAACAATCTATGTATCCGCATGCTTTGCTCTGCAGCGGCATGCATACCGTGAAAGTGACAACGAGCTAATACGAGCGTGCCTTCAGGCACTGAATAAGAAAGGAGGTGCATGTCTTGCTGCCGATTCCCAATTTAGACGACCGTCGTTTTCAGCAAATCGTGGAAGAAGCGCGTAAAGCGATTCCGAAGTTTATGCCGGAGTGGACGGATGAGAATGCGCATGATCCCGGTATTACGATGATTGAACTGTTCGCATGGTTAAGCGAAATGCAGCAGTTCTATATCAATCGGGTGCCGGAGCGCAACCAGCTCAAGTTTCTGAAGCTGCTTGGCGCTAAGCCGCAGCTTGCCCATCGCGCGCATACGCAGGTCAGCTTCCAAGGCGCGAATCGGCCGCTAATGCTGCCGAAGGGCACGAAGCTGCAGGCACAGGATCAACCTTTCGAAACGACGGAACCGATCCGGCTGCATCCGGCCCGGATCGACCGCATTATCGTTCGAACGGATAAAGAGGCCAATGATTACACATCCACTAACGACCATGTCGGCGTTTCGTTCTACGCATTCGGCCCTGAAGCTCGTCAAGGCAGCAGACTGTACATCGCTTTTGACCTTGAGCTGATGCCTGGGGATGAGCTGACCATGGCGATCTCGTTATTCGACGATGGGCTGGTTCCGCTTATCCCCTTAGATGACGCAAGCAAGGCAATCGTACCTTCTGCCAAGGTATCGTGGAAATTTTATGGAAATAACGGTACGCCGCCTGAACTAACAGGAGCAGAGAACGGTCAACAAGCAAGTGAGATCGGCGCTGCCGGCAGCGGACCTTCCGCGTGGATGCCGCTCGAGCTTGTCCATGATGATACCGTTCAGCTGATGTACAGCGGAATGATCACATTCCGCGTCCCTCATGGAATGAGACCGGTCATGGTCCATCCGGCGAATGACAGAGGGCGCTACTGGTTCTGCTGCACCGTTGAGCAATCGGGCTATGAGAATCCGCCGCGCATCGAACATATTGCGTTTAATACGGTGAAAGCCGTTCAACAGTATACATTCAGTGAATTGTTCCACGCCGATCTGACAGGCGGGGATAAGGATGAAATAATCGTTTCGTCCTACCTTGCCGCTAACGGCTTCATACGCGTGCAATCCCCGCATGAGTCAGGCGGCTGGATCGATCTGTTGGAAGCTTCAGACTACGAGCTGCAACAGAATATTGAAACGGGTGAAGCGGTTGTCGCTTTGAGAACCGGGGATGGAAGTCCAAGTCGGGCATCACTTCCAGAGCAAAGGAAGACGACCTTGAGGGTGATCGCCCAGACCGAGACTTTCCGGGAGCAGTGTATCATCGGGCAGAGCAACGGTTTGCCGGGGCAGAAGCTGGTTGTCTATGATTATCCGTTGCAGAATGATCGATTTACACTTCAGATCGGACGTAGGCTTCAAGACGGAAGCTGGCTGTGGGAGGATTGGACCGAAGTGGATAACTTCGACAACTCGACCTCCACGGATCGGCACTTCTTGTTCGACGCAGCGGAGCATGAGATTAAATTTGGCGATAATGAGCGAGGAAGCGTGCCTCAAGCCTGCGATGAGCCTAATATTTGGGTGATTGCCTGCTTACTGGGCGGCGGAACTCGCGGTAACGTGAAGCCCCATCTGATTACAGAAATCACCTCGCTCAATGAGGCAAGCGAACAACTGCTCGAACAGCTAACCGTAACGAACTATCAGTTTGCTGTAGGCGGAACTGAAGCGGAATCGCTTGAAGCCTGCATCGAGCGCGTTCGCAGAGAACTCCATGAGCCGTTTCGCGCGGTTACGGCAGAGGATGTCGAGCATATCGTTCGACATACGCCCGGACTGCGGGTAGCAAGAGTTAAGGCGCTGCCGCTCTATATGAAAGGGTTAAAGGATTATCCTCGCAACCAAGCGCCGGGCCAGTTAACGGTAGCGGTTGTTCCGTACAGTCCTGCAGTTACGCCGACGCCGAGCATGGGGTTTCGGGAGAGCGTGAGGCGCCATCTGGATGAACGAAGATTGATTACGACTGAGGTTCATGTCATTGCACCTGAATATATCGGGATTACGGTGCATGCGATCATCGTCGTCGAGCCTCATTTTGTCGATGAAAGCAAACAGATCGTAACGGCGCTCAATCGGCTGCTGAAGCCGCTTGATGGCCGTGACGGGTCGAAGGGCTGGCCATTTGGCAGAACGGTATACAAAGGAGATTTGTTCGGACTCATGAATGAAATGAAAGGCGTCGCCTATATTCAGGAACTGTGGCTGGACGCTGAAGGGCAGGGCTGGACCAAAACTTCCGGCGGCGATATCGAGCTTCCTCCATACGGATTGGCGTACTCGGCCGGGCATGAGATCGAGCTAATCAGCAGAACGAACCTGTAAGAATGAAACCTTGCATTGGAGCGGAGTAGGACATCAGAAAGCATAAGGGGGGAAACGGGCTGGAGCAGGGGACGCTGTTTTTCTCACTGAATAAGGAAAGTGACTGGGCCGCGAGCAGTAAGGCTAACTTGGAATGGACAGAGGCCGGACTTCGCATTACTCAAACGCAAAAATACGGCATTCGCAGCACACTGCATCTAAACGAATTAGACGGCATCCGCGATGTGCACGAGTTCGTCATCGGGCCTTACGGCAGACTTTATGTCCTGGATGCAGCCAGTGACGTTTGGCTATATGATTCGGAGTACCATCATCACGAGAAGCTGTTTCCGAGCGGTCATGGACTGTTTGGCATCCGATCGTTGCTTGCAGTCATCGGCGATACGCTTCTGGTGGCGGATCCGGAGAGGCAGCAATGCTCGGCTTATGCCATCGGGAACTCCCAGACGTATTGGAGCTTAAGCGAATGTAATGGAGTCGGGCTCTATCCCATCGCCGCGGCTTCTGATGATCATTATTTCTATGTGGTAACCCCGCTGGCAGTAGAGCGGAACCCGGCAGGCGACCTAATCGTTCCGGCAGGCACCGGAATTGGGATTGTGAAGATCGACCGGAACGGACATTGTGCAGGCATCGTTTCGGAGGAGAAGTGGGTTCTGCCTACAGCCGTGAAGCTGCATTACTTATATAAGCGCTTCTACGTTGCAGTCTCTAAGGAACGAAGCGTGTATGTGTTTGATAGTGAGGCGCATACGCTGCGCGGCTTCAATTATGAAGGGGACATGCTCTCTCGGATGTTTCTCCCATCCTTGAAATTTGCCGGACTGGCTGTCGATTCGATGAATCAGCTCTACATCGGTGACTCCAGGCATATCGCCGATGAGGGGGAAGACGATCGGTTCGTATTGAATCTCGGTGAAACGGGGGAATTCATTACCAAGGTACCGGGTTCCAGGGGCAAAACGGATAAGCTGATGTTCGACGCACGCGACCGCATGTATATTCTGAATGCCGAAGAAGGCACGGTCACGGTGCTTGAGCTTCAGCCAAGGACGATGGAGCGGATGGAAACGGGCGCCCTCGAAGGCATTTGCCTGACAACGGCATTAGACAGCACGGAAGCAGAGACGGTGTGGCACAAGATGGTGCTGGAAGCGGACATTCCGGACGAAACGCAGCTGCGTATCTCGTATTTCTGCTCCGATCAGAAGCAGATGATCATCGGCGGCAGATTCATGGCGATGGATGATTTCTTGCGGGATCCGAGCCGTGACATGCTGGAGAAATCGCGAACGCTGGAATCGTTCTGGTCGGCGCCGGTTACCAATCCGAAGGACGCGCTGTTCTTCGATGCCAAAGGCCGGTACATGTGGCTGAAGATCGAATGGATCGGCAGCGAGCGGAAAACACCTTGCCTTTCAAAACTTCGGGTTGTATTCCCGCGCAGTACGTATTTGAGTCATCTGCCTGCCGTTTACCAGGAGGATTCGACGGGTTTCACAGAACGATTCCTTGCCCTGTTCGGCACGATGTTCGATAGTATCGAGACGCAGGTTCAAGATATTCCGCGCCACTTGGACAGCGATCTGACGGAGGGACCGTATTTGAAGTGGCTGGGCAGCTGGCTTGGCATCGAGGTGGATGAGCATTGGAGCGATGAGCAAATTCGCCGGTTCATCCGAGAGGCGCCGCAGTTGTACCGGTACAGAGGTACCCGTCGGGGAATTGAGAAGATGGTCGAGATTTACACGGGCAGCAAACCGTTTATCGTGGAATATTTTCAATATAAAATGATGCGGGAATCCGCGGAGCTTCGCGAGCTGACCGATTTATTATACGGGATGCATCCTTGCAGCTTCTCCGTGCTGGTCACGACAGAACAGGCGAATACCGAGAAGCAGAGGCTCATGCTTGAGCGGATGCTCAATGAACATAAGCCGGCGTTTACGGATGCGCATCTGATTGTGCTTCAGCCGTGGATGTACCTCGATATGCATACGTATCTGGAGGTCAACACCTTGTTATCGGAGCCGTCGCTGCTGCGAATCGATCCGAACCGTTCGATGCCAAGCGACACGATCATCGTCGACGTCGACCGCGACAGACGGCTTGATCTGCATACCCGCTTAGGCTTGGATTCAGAGATGGAATAGAGCATGAACAGACGTATGATCCTCGACTAATTGATTAGGAGCTGATGGAGTGAAAAAAAGCAGGTATTACCCGTTTGAACGGAATCGTTATTTCTATGGGAAGCTGCTAACGGTTCGGGATTTCGAATCCGAGCAAAAATATGTCGGCGATAAGCGCCGTCTGCTGAATCGGCTTCTTGTTGGAAGCGGGGTCGTGTCCGGCATGCATGTCGTGGCGGTCGACGACAAATCCATTACGGTTGAGATGGGCGTGGCAATCGATTATGCCGGCCGTGAGATCGTTATTCCATCCCCGACGACGCTGAAGCTGTCGATGATCGAAGGTTTCACGAATAACGAGTATAAGAAGAACGTTTATCTCTACGCGGCTTATGATGAGAAAGGCAAAGAGCCGGTCCATGCGATTGCGAATTCCGCGGTTCGATCCGAGGATGTCAGCGAATATAATCGCGTACTGGAGAGCTACCGTTTATTTATCAAGGAAGAGGCGCCGGATCCGGCCTCCTTCGAGCATGTTCGTCTGTCTGAGGTCATTGCGCCAATCTATCAGGATGGACAAGTTCGCATCTATCAGCGTATGCCGAAGTATGCAGGACAGGAAGCGGTAGTCGATGTGACGCTTGTTGTAGAGAAAACGCTGCAAACACCGCGCATTTCGCTGGAATATCAAGTGGAAGCGGACGGTCTGACGCCGGTCGGGCTGGCGGATGGTTTGGTTTCGTTCTCAGAGCCGGGGGATGGCCAGGAAACCGAATATACCTACACGTATTCCGTGAAAGCGGCAAATTGGGCGAATGGGCGGAAAGCATCGCTGCGCATCGATAGTCAGAGTTTCGTCCTAAATATCGGAGACCTGCGCGTTCCGATCGATAGTAATCCGACACATGAAGTTGAGATAATTAGCGAGTCGGCGGTTGAACGCATCATGCGGGATTATTTTGATCGGACGCTGGATCAAGCGGTCGATGGCGTTGCTGAGCAAAGCATCTGTCTCGCGAAGATCAGCTTGCTTCAGATGGGACCGACTTATATGATCGAAGGCGTCGAGCGCGTGCCATTCGGCGAATATGTGTACAATCCATCGCTATTGCAGCGAGTAGGCGCTTTCGGAACGAATGAACAGCTGTCTAAGTTCTTCACTTCATCGGAAGCTTTTACCGTGCCGTTCGGCGAAGAACCTCGACTGGATGTGGATTACAATCCGGAGCGGAGTGAATTCTCCTTCAAGCTCGGCGTTCCGCAGCCGCAGCATTTGCAAGATGAGATGGCTACCGGTACGGTAACGGTGGAGTTGGAGCCGAATGCCAAGAGCGGTCTTTATTTCTTCTCTCGCGGGCAGAAGAATTATGTGACAGGCGAAATTGAGAGCGGGCTTGGCGAAGGGCAACTTTACGTAATGGTCGGTCTCGAAGATAAGGATGTGAATATTACATCCGATCTGCTGCAAGCAAGTGATCAGGTATATTATGGATCTTCCGATGTGTTCAAAGGAAGCGAATTTGAATCCCAGCTGCCTAACGTTACGTTCGGCACAGTGGTTTATCCAAGCAAAGGGACGTTCCGCATCGGGATGAAACTCGGACAAGCGACAGAAGCTTCGGCGATCAAGCTGCGCTGGTGGGCGTTCAAGAAACTGCCGGGAACGGAAACGGCTGTAGTGGTCGAATCGGCAGCAACGACAGCTGCGAAGGTGATCCAAGCGGGGATGAAGGAAGCAGCGGCATCAACTGATAAATAGATATGGAATGCAAAGTGAAGGGCTGTCTCAAAAGTGGAGTAGTGACTTTTGAGACAGCTTTTGTTTGGCATGGGATAGCGTGCTCCAAATACTGCACGATACGATTTGCAACATATTCCCCTACCCAACAGCAATACAGCACTAATGTTGCCGAAAAGGCAACATTCTCTTAGAATACGAGCCCCCAAAAGCCATATAAAGCCTAAATGTTGCGTATTACGCAGCATATCTACCTTCCCTACCGTATATAGTTGCTTATGTTGCATTTTCATGCAGTATTTACTCGACACGCATGTAATCAGCTGCCACTCCGATCATTTGACAATAAAAAAGGCGGTGCAGAGGTTGAACGCTGCGCCGCCTTTTTGCCGTGGAGCTATTATTCGGTTTGCAGCATCGATTTCGTCACGCTGAGTCGGACCGGTACTTTCTCCGCTTTAAAATAAGTAAAGGTGAGATAGAAGTCGCCGAGCTTATAAACCATGATGGATTTGTCGGCATCGATGGTTTCTTTCTTGCCTTCAATCTTCAAGGCTTGGACTTGTTTCAGGAGCTCGGCAATAATGAATTTGTTCCAGAGGTTCACCTCGGCTACATAGGCCTCTTCGGGATTCGCTTCGTCCGGCTCCAGCATGAACGACAGCTGATAAGCGGCATAGGTCATTAACGATGGACCGGCTGGTAATGTCGCCTCAGCATCGCCGGCAGGAAGCTCTTCAGGGGCGGTTGGCGGCTCAGTAGTTGAAGACTCTGGAGTGGAAGTCTCGTTAGTTGTCGCAGTTTGCTCCGTTGTCGACGACTTCTCGGCAGATGCCGTCTTCACCGGTTTTGATTTATCGCCCTCTGCAGCTTTATCATCACTTACAGGAGGGGTGCTGGCTGCTCCTTTCCCATCGCTTGCTTTCGCACCGGCATCTCCGCCTGTTCCTGTTCCTGCATCAGCTTCAGTTCCCGGACTTGATTCAGTTCCAGCGCCAGCATCTGTACCGCTACCTGAAGTGCTTCCATTTGCATTATCTTGAACCGCACCGGCTCCGTCCTCAGCGGGGGCCAGCTCTTCAACAGGAGGATCAACCAATGCGCCTGCTTCTTCAGCGCCTTCCGTGGCCGCCGTTTCAGCCGGAGCATCCGCTTCGCCGAGCACATCTTGCAGCTTCTTGCGTGTGAGGCTGATGAAACCGGCTAGGTTGATCTTGCCGCCTTGGAAAAATCCTTTGTACACGGTATTGCCATCCGCGTCATTAAGCGCGCCAACGCCGTCATAACGACCGTTCTTATATTTGCCGGCATAGAGCACGGTTCCCGTAGCGATATCGAATGATTGCCCGTCTCCGTGCTTCACGCCGCTGCTGAAGCCGCCGGTGTAAGCTATGGTTCCTTTCTCAGTGAACAAGGAGCCGAGACCGTTGTATAAACCAAGCTGGAAGGCGCCTTTGTATTTCACGACCCCATTGGGATAATATTCGGTGCCATCACCGGAGAGCGCCCCGTTCTTGAATTCGCCTTCGACCTGCACCGTCTGGTCCGGCCTCATCAGCTTCCCGGCGCCTTCATACACATTGTTAGCCCAGTTGCCGTCATAGACGACAGCACCGCCTGTATCGTACGATTTGCCAACGCCTCCGTAAGCGCCTTGCAGGAAACCGCCTGCATACAGCATCCCGCCAAGCTCGTTGTAGAGCGTGCCATTGCCTTCGAATTTACCTCCGACAAAGTCGCCTGCATAATGCGTCTTCCCATCGCTGAAGAACAAAGTCCCGGGACCGCCATATTGATCAAGAGCGAACGTTCCGCGGTAGAGCAGCTTGCCGTCTTGATCGAACAGCTCGCCCATGCCGTTCTTGAGCCCTTTTGCAAAGTCTCCTTGGTAGAGGAGTTTGCCATCCTTGCTATATAACTTGCCGGGACCTTCATATAATCCGGCAGCGATGCCGCCCTCGTAGAGCAGCGAACCATCCGCATTAACGATCTTGGCCGTGCCCGTGAAGGAAGCCAAGCTTGCTGCGGTTGCTTCAATCTTAGGGGTGCGTGCAAGCAGCTTATTCAGGATCTTCGGCGGCTTGATGAAGCCGAAATAGAAGATGACGAGCCCGACTAGCACAATGATGACTACAAGCTTCTTCGCAATGAAGAAGCGGCCGAACGGAATATAGTTTTTGACCGATTGTTCCGCCGGATTAAGAATCGATTTGACCCATTTGCCAAGGAACACGAGCAGAAACTTGGGCAGCTGCTTCGCATACTTCATGGGGATCATGAAGAGTTTCTTGAATGGTTTAATAAACGGTTTGAGGAATTGCTCCAGCATCTTCATCAGGGCACCTGGATCGTGAACTGACCGGGCACTGTAATTTGAATCATGCCGCCCCAGTTGCACAGACATTTGGAAGAATTGTTTAATGCCGGCATATTAGCGACTAAGACCGTCGGAGAACCGGGCGCCCAAGGGGCGGCCGTAACCGGGATGCAGGGCATTGGCGTCAATGCCCCGAGCGCCGCCGCAGTAGCTGCCGCAACCTGGGGATTCGCGAGCGAGCTGCACATACCGAAGGGCATAATATTGACCATTGGCTTATTGTCCATAATGTTGGCAATCGGCATCGCAGTCATGACCCGATTCGCGGGCAAGACGTTGAGCGCACTCGGTGCTACACCAAATGAGCACTGCAGCATCGCGCCTTGACAAACAAGCTGACCCATAATCGTTCCCCTTTGTCTGATAGACTTTCAATGATGTCTTCCGAACTATATTCTCTATAGTTAATAGTACTATAAAGCATTTCCCGGCTTCAATAAGAGATGTCGGTTTTTGGCGAAATTATGCAGTTTTTTGATGTCTCTTGGCGCACTTTGTAGTAGTATGGTAGTAAATCGCTATTTTTCTCTCTGAAAGGGAGCGTCCTACAGATGAATCAGCAAAGGCCTATTAAATCCTCGAACAGAAGCAGCTTTCCCCGTCTATGGTTGACTATACTTTTATGCGGTTTACTAGGATTGTCGGTATACTTGTTTCTGCATCGAAACGAGCTCACCCGGAATCCGACGAAGGATGCGACTGCACTTTCGAATTTGTCGGCTATTGCACCCGGAAACAATGGCGATGTCTACGTAATTAGCGATGCGAAGCAGCAAATTCAAGCCATTGACAGCGATGGCAAGCTTAAGTACAGGATCAAACAATCGAGTAATAATCGCGGCAATTTCAGCGAGCTGGCCGTGGATGAGCAGGGCCGGGTTTATACCATCAATACGGTACTCGATCAATACGGCTTGTATGTGGATTCCGAGGAAATTGTACGCTATACCCAAGAGGGCAAGTTCGATAAACAGCTCTTCATGTGGAAAGGCGGCCAGACGAGCAAGCGAATCGGCCAGCTAAGAGCGCTTCAAATAAAAGATAATCTATTAACCTTCTACATAAGCAAGGCAAACGAAGTTCAGCAAAAGCAGCTTTCTCTGGAAAACGGGAAGTGGACACAGCCCTTCGCATTTAAACTCCCGCCAAACCGATTCCTCTCTGAGGTGTATGGAACAGAGCCGGGCTCCATTTATTTCACAACTAAGCGAGGCGCGATTTACCAAGTGGCTGCAGACGGGACGAGCAAGTCGCTCTATCCGGTCGCAGGCATGGAGAAAACACGCAAAAACTTCCCGGAGCGTCTGAAGCTGGACGGCAACGGAAATATCTTGTTCATCGATCGATCCATAAACGCATTAACGAAACTTTCGCCTGATACAGCGAACCCGATCACTTTGCTGCTGGAAGAACCTGCACTGTCAGCGGCTGCTCCGGAAGCGGAGAGCTTGGAGCTTGCGGACTATTCCCTGCATGCGGATGGGACCATTGAGCTGCTGTTGGCTGACCGATTGATGAAACAGAGCAGCAACGGGGCAGTAACGCCGTCTTTTGCACAGCTGCATTTCAGCAATCAAGAACGAACGCAGCAGTGGCTCGTCTGGGGTGCCGCCGCCGCAAGTTTGCTGTTGCTGGCAGCATCGGCGCGTCTTGTGTACATCCATATCATGCGCCGTCGCATTTCGTTTTTCCTCAAGCAAATGGTCGTTTTTGTACCTCTGGTTACGATATCAATGGTGCTGCTTTCTAATTCCATCTACGACGGTTTCTCCGGCAAAATGGAAGAGGAAATGAAGCGAGAACTGTCTGTGCTGGCGCAGAGCGGCAAATACATCATCGATGGGGATCGGCTGGAGAAGCTCACATCACCGAATGATTTCATGAGCGCTGACTATCAAGAGATCAAAAAGCGCATGAACGTGCTGTTCCAGCATGATAACAGCATTGACCGCAGAGGCTTGTACAGCACGGTTTACAAATACGAGAACGGCAAGCTCTATATCATTGCAGATGATGACGATGGCGTAAACATGTTTAAACCGTTCCCGTTATCGGAGGACAACCTTCCTGTCGTAGAGCAGGGGCAGGTCATGAGCGGCAGCTGGGTAGATGCGAATGGGCAATGGACCTATGCGATTGCGCCGGTGTACAACTCGAAAGGCGATATTGTCGGCATTTACGAGACTGGCCGCGATTTGAACGTCTTACGGGCGGAGAATGCGACGATTAATCAAACGATATTCAAAAATATTACGATCATTACGGTACTCATCCTATTAGTCTTTATGTTATCGTCCTACTTCCTGCTCGCGTCCTTGCGGAAGCTGCGCAAGAGCGTTACCGATATTACGAATGGCAATTGGGACGCAGAAGTCCATATTCGCTCGCGCGATGAAGTAGCAGACCTCGGTGAGCAGTTTAATCTCATGGTGCGCCATATTCGGCAATATATCAGCGATATCACAGCTTTCAGCGAGGCATCGTTCCGCTTCGTGCCTCAGCAGGTATTTAAATATTTGGGCAAACGAGGCATTCTCGATGTGCATCTCGGCGATCAGGTGCAGCAGAACATGGTCGTCATGGTGACGAAGCTGAGACAGTTCTATGAAATGTCGAAAGGGTTGACGCCCAAAGAGAATTTCAATTTCATGAACTCGTTTCTGAGTCGCTTCGGACCTCTTGTGCGTAAGGAGAACGGTCTCATTAGCAATTACCTGGGTGCAGGGTTCATGACCTTGTTCCCGAGTCGAACCGAGGATGCGATTAAAGCGGCAATCGCCATTCGGAAAGAATTGCTCGTCTATAACGGTCACAGAGCCAAAGTGAATTATATTCCGGTCGAAATCGGCATCGCGATTCATAAAGGGCCGCTTATGCTCGGTATTATCGGAGAAGAGACGAAGATGGAGAGCAATGTCATTTCGGACGATGTGACGTTGACCTCGCGTTTGGAAGAGCTTTCGGAGACGCTGGGGGTTTCCATTCTTGTGACGCGATCCGCGTTGGAGTCGATGGAAGCGCCGGAACGGTTCCAATTCCGCTGGCTTGGCCGCGTTCATATCGAAGGCAATCCAGATCCAATCGAGCTTTACGATGTCTATGAAGGCGATACGGAGGCGCTTCGCTCCGGTAAGGACAAGACGAAGAAGCTGTTCGAGCGGGGCATTCAGCTGTATCAGGAAGGCCGGTTCTTCGATGCTAGGGAGACCTTCGTTGAAGTGATTAAGTGGAACCGTCTCGATAAAACAGCCAAGCTGTACTTCTATCTATGCGATGAATATTTCCAAAGGGGCACTGCTGTCGATTGGAATGGGACGCTGGCCGTTTCATAAGGCGAAGGGAGGATTAACGAATGATACGACAAACGATCTTTCAGGTGCGACCGCTCAAGCTGGAAGTAGAAGCAAGGAAAATCAGCTCGTTCTTTCTGTCGGATGACTCGTTCGACGATGTCAACCATACGCCGGGTGAAATCCAGCATTATCTGACCAATCCGCTCCATGCGCTGACATCCGACTATGAATACCGTTTTGTTCAAAATGAACAGAACGAAATGATCGGCGTAATCGGGTATTTGCAAAATGAACAGCAGACGGGCGGTTACTACTTGGATTATCTTGTCGTCCATAAGAAGTACCGCAATCACGGCATCGCCTCACTGCTGCTGACCGACATGATCGAGGTGCTGCGTTCCAGGGCAGCTCGTTACATATTGACGTATACTTGCGACACGGATATTTACATGCCGGTGCGCAGATTGTTTGAGCGTCAAGGTTTTACGCTGGCAGGCCGCTGTCCCGATTATTATTTTGAAGGGGAAGACCGGTTAATCTACAGCCTAAAACTGAACAGCATCCGTTACGAGGAAATTATCGGATCATGAGCGTAAACAAATACAGAAGTAAAATGGTGCTTAAACGATGAATGCAATGTTACTGCGATGGATCGGCGTCAAATTCGAGGATCGGCGAAAGCTGGCATTGATGGCGCCTGTTTTTTTTCTGTGCGGCATTTCAGAGCTCTTGAACTATAACGGGTATATGACCTTGTTCAACCAGCGCTTCGGAAGTGAATATTTGCCTTATGTGTACGGAGCGGAAGCGGTTATCATGCCGCTCGAGGCTTGGTTGATGTCGTGGCTGACGAGCCGTCTCACCAAACCGCAGCTCATGCGTACGCTCTTTGCCATCATGGGCGTCATTATCGGCGTTAATGCGGTCGCATTGCTTCTGTTTAACAGCATGGACATCAGTCCGCGCGCCTATTATCCGTTTCTGTTCCTTAGCTCCAGCTTCGTAGTAAGGCAGCAAACGATACTGCTCTGGAGTCTGGCGGTAGATCTATGTCCGACTCAGCAAGCCAAACGGCTGATGCCTGTCTTTGTCTCCTCTGCCGCGCTTGGCGGCATTGCTGCAGGGGGGCTTGCGCAGGTTGTGAGCAAATGGCTGGGTGCAGATGCAGTTTACATGTTAGCGCCGCTCTTCCTCCTGGCAGGCGGAGTGAACTATTGGAAATCTATTGCAAACTACCTAGTTCCGCTGACGTTGAAGCAGGAGCGAAGCGTGGCATCTGGAGCTGTAGAAGGTGGACTGTCTCCCGGAGATTATCTCAAACGCTCGTTCACCACGCCTTATTTGCTGGTAGCAATCGGGATTATGACGTTAATGCCAGCCTTGTATTTCTTGATGGAATATGTCTTTCTGAATGTGACTCGTACGATCTACAAGACCGAATCGGAGTTTGCTTCCTTCTTCGGACTTATGACCACGCTGCTGTTTACGATTGCGTTGCTGCTTCAGCTCTTCTCGAATCGCTTAATGGCTTGGCTTGGACAAAGTAACATGCTGCCTGCGATCGCGATTGTATTTACTTGTGGGTTTGTGGCAGCGGCGGCTACGTTCGGAACATCGTTTATCCTCTATTCGTTGTCGATCGGGTACATGTTCCTCTATCTATTGCTCTATTACTTCGCGGAGCCTGCCAATCAGCTGTTCTTCAAGCTGCTGCCGATGCTTCAGCGAGATGGATACCGCTATATTGCACAGGGGGTTGCGGCGTCGTCAGGTATTCTGATTGGGGCACTCCTGCAATCGCTGCATGCTGAGCTTGGGCTTAGTCTAAGGCTGCTTGCTTGGATCGGAGGAGGCGGAGCCGTACTGCTCGTGCTGCTGACTTACATCGGCAAATCCTTATACATTCGGGAATTGATTCGCAGCGTTCAGACGATGTCGGATACGAGGCAGGATCTCGCATTGGCCTTCGATGAGTATATGCGAGAGAACAAATCGCCACTGATGCTGGATCAACTGCTGGCGAACAGCAATGACTATGCCCGCGAGGTCGCACTTGGGATGATTGGCCGAACCGGAGATGATACCTATCTGCCGAAGCTGCTGGCTCTGGTAGATGATCGCAGCGCTCGTATTCGTATCGCTTCGCTAAGGGCGATGAATCTCGAACGGGCAGAGCTCCAAGCTTTGGTCAAAGTAGCTTCATTCCTGGAGGATCCCGACTATGAGGTGCGGGCTGCCGGTGTCCGTTTGTTAGGCAGAGCTGATCATATGCGGCATCAAGCCGTATATTTCGTCAGGCTGAAGCTGCTCGATTCGAGCCCTAAGGTCGTAGCCGAAGCGGTCAAAGCACTCTATTATTTGCAATATGAACAAAGCTTCGAAGCTTGTTACGAGGTCATTCAGCGATACTTGAAAGAAGGCGGAGAACAGACCGTCTACATCTGCCGCGTTATTGCCGAACTGGAAATGTACAGTTTTCTACCGGATGTCGAGCAGCTGCTTGGCCATACCGACCCTGCCGTTCGGGCCGAGGCCATTGCCTGTATGGGAAAACTGAGGCATTTCGCCGCTATTCCGTGGCTGCTAGAGCAGCTGGAGTGGGCAGAGCCGGCTTTATATGAGGTTACGATAGATGCTTTCATCGCCATGGGAAGCGGCGCCATCGAACCGCTGACGGATGTCCTGCAGCAAGCTCAGCCGAAGGTATGGAGTGCTGCGATTCGCGCGCTTGCAGCCCTGCTGGATGAAGCGGAATGCCAGTCGGAGCTGCTGGGAGCTGCGCTATTGAAGCTGGAGGAGTTATGGAAGAGTCGCGATATAGAGGCGGCCTTGTACAAAATGGAGCTAAGCACAAGGGCGGAGCTGGCGCGGATGCGTCTGACCGAGCACAAATCCTTCCTGCTCGATGGGGTTTGGACCGTTATGGAACGAATTGCCGAAGGGGATGTAGTAATCGCAGTTCGCAGAGCGATTGAGGATGAGGACGAGGAGATCAGAGAGAGCGGGCTCGAAGCATTGGCCGAAGGATCGGCGGACAAACGGTTGACCGCCGCACTGCTCGCTTTGTTCCAAGGCTGGAGCGCTCCGCATACCGATATGCCTCATGAACAGGCCATTCAAGTGCTCCGAGCAGCGGCCGGTTTACAGGATATGTGGCTGCAGCTGCTTGCTTCCGATGCGCTGCGACGAGAGGAGAACGAACCGTTGAGTGGACAACAGGCGTTAATGGGGATGCTGGATAAAGTTGTATTTTTGAAGCAAGTGCCGTTCTTCAGTGATCTATCATTGGAGGAGCTCGGTTATATCGCCGGTATTGCGGTGGAAGAAAAACATTCGGCCGGTACCCGATTGGTCGCCAGCGGGGAGATCAACAATAAGCTGGGCGTAATCGTGGAAGGTTCTGTGCAGTTGCTGGCGTCGGGCAGTAAGCACGGGATGATTGCCGAGCTTGGTCCGAAGGATGTATTCGGCGAAACGTCGGCCATCGATGCGACGGCAGCTACAACGACGGCTCGATCCGTAGGGGAAGTTCGCATCTTGACATTGCTGGGCGAAGAAATGGCGAAGCTCATTCGGCTTCATCCCGAGATTGGAATGGGGTTGCTGAAAGCATCGCTCGCCCGCGTCCGTATGCTGGAGCAGATGATCGCTCAAACAGGCTGATTGAGTAGGATATAGAAACGGAAATAAAGGGAACTCGTCAAGAGTTCCCTTTATTTTTGACATTTAATCATGATGAATGGAAAGGGTGGTTTACCTTCCATATTCTTATGGGGCTCCACAATTTCCGATAATTCTAAGCGTCCGACATGCCCAAATTCTTGCTGGATGGAGTCGGCGTCATAAAAAAACATTTTCATGCCATCCATAATCTCGAAATAGTCTTTATCCAGCTGTATGCCTTTCCCAAACATGGGGGCGTCTTTCGAAATCGCAGTAAAAATCATATAACCGCCGGGTTTTAATTGGTTGCAGCAATCTTGAATAAACTTCGCTCTTTCCTGCTTATTCAATAGGTGAATTAATGCATAGCTAAAAATACCGTCGTAGAGCTTGTTATCAAACGGCATCTCCGTTACGGATCCATGATAAATATCGATAGCGAGACCTTCCCGCCGTGCCAGATCAATCGCGGTTTGTGATATCTCAATCCCCGTTACATGAATGCCGTTGTCTATAAAAACCTTTGCGTTTCTACCATATCCAATGCCGGGGATCAATATATCTTTTACTTTCTCCGCAAGGAAAAAGTCCTTCGTCACAATAGCAGCATCTGCAGGCTCAAAGCCCCACATCATTTGATTCTGAACAAAACTCGATTCCCAAATCTCGGTCATATTTGTTCTCCTTTAAGCTAAATAGTGGCGTCGCATGTGCCTGGCAGCATCAACTATGAATTGCCTGCCTTCATAGATACAGTATAGCCCAAATTGAGGAATTGCTGAAATTGGAACGGTTTATACGGATTGTGAAAAACAGGAGAATAAGCATAGCTTTTCAACCTGCAAGCGATTACAATGATAGGGTGATATTTTTCTGATTATTTATTCCAGTATAAGAGGAGAGGCTGACGAATGGCAGGAAATCGTGCAGTAGTGTATGTAGAATCCGGTAAAGTTGAAGTACGGGATATTTCTTATCCTGATCTGGTTTTGCGTGACGGCCCCGGTGTTAATCCGCTTAATGTCGGCAGAAAATGCGATCACGGCGTCATCCTTAAAGTAATTACTACTAACATATGCGGAAGTGACCAGCACATGGTGCGCGGTCGTACAACAGCACCGAGCGGTCTCGTGCTGGGTCATGAAATCACGGGCGAGGTTATTGAAGTCGGCCGCGATGTAGAGTTTATCAAGAAAGGCGATCTCGTATCCGTGCCTTTCAATATTGCCTGCGGACGCTGCCGTAACTGTAAAGAACGCAACACTAACGTATGTTCGAACGTGAATCCGGATCGTCCGGGCTCGGCTTACGGCTACGTAGATATGGGCGGCTGGGTCGGCGGCCAATCGGAATATGTAATGGTGCCTTATGCGGACTTCCAATTGCTGAAGTTCCCGGATAAAGAACGCGCAATGGAGAAAATCCTTGATTTGACCATGCTCTCCGATATTTTCCCAACGGGTTACCATGGTGCGGTTAGCGCAGGCGTGAAGCCGGGCTCCACGGTTTATATCGCAGGCGCAGGCCCTGTCGGCCTTGCTGCGGCTCACTCCGCTCAATTGCTTGGCGCAGCTGTTGTTATCGTCGGCGATCTGAACAGCGAACGTCTTGCTCAAGCCAGAAGCTTCGGTTGTGAAACCGTCAACTTGCGTGAGCATGCGAACTTGGCTGAACAAATCGACCAAATTCTAGGCGTGCCGGAAGTGGATTGCGCTGTTGACTGCGTAGGCTTCGAAGCGCATGGTCACGGTAAATCGCATGGTGAAGCACCAGCAACTGTGCTGAACTCCATCATGGAAGTTACGCGTGCCGGCGGTAGACTGGGTATTCCGGGCTTGTATGTAACTGGCGATCCGGGTGCGGTGGATGAGGATGCTAAAATCGGCACACTCAAAATCCGTTTCGGCTTAGGCTGGGCGAAATCCCATACGTTCGTCACAGGTCAAACGCCGGTTATGCAATATAATCGCGATCTGATGACGGCAATTCTTAGCGGCAGAGCGCAAATTGCGAAAGCGGTCAACGCGACACTGATCTCGCTCGATCAAGCTCCGGAAGCTTACTCGGCATTCGATCAAGGTGCTTCCAAGAAGTTCGTAATCGATCCGCACGGCTCTGTCCGTCGCTAATCGAACGCTAATATGCTGCCTCAAAAGTTGATCGTGACTTTTGAGGCAGCTTTTTGTTTGGAGCAGGCGGACGCGGTTAGGCGCTAAGAAGGAGTTGAGAGTTCGAAAATGAACTCTCACCGTCGAAACAGGCGTCGAAGTAGAGCTGAGAGTTCAGAAATGGAACGCTCAGCGAAGAAACTTACTATTCTGGGCTCGTGTAAGGGGGTTGAGCGTTCGAACAACGAACTCTCACCGTCGAAACCGCGTCGAAGTAGAGCTGAGAGTTCAGAAATGGAACGCTCAGCGGACAAACTTACTAATATCCGCCTCTCGACTCCAGTAACTCTCCCAAAAGGCTAGCCGCCGAGGGCTGAGAGTCGGAAAATCCGACTCTCAGCGGCGAATCTGAACAATACATGAGCTGAGAGTAGGAAAATCCATCTCTCAGCTTCAGAAACCATCCCAAACAGCCCCAGCCGAGGGCTGAGAGTCGGAAAATCCGACTCTCAGCGGCGAATCTGAACAATACAAGAGCTGAGAGTAGGAAAATCCATCTCTCAGCTTCAGAAACCATCCCAAACAGCCCCAGCCGAAGGCTGAGAGTCGGCAAATCCGACTCTCAGCGGTGAAACGGCACAAAAAAGAGCTGAGAGTAGGGAAATCCATCTCTCAGCCCCAGAAATCATCCCAAACGGCTTCAGCCGAATGGTGAGCGTTCGAAAAACGAACTTTCACCGTCGAAACCGTGTCGAAATAGAACTGATAGTTCACAAATGGAACTCTCAGAGGTGAAACTAGCCAATCTGGGCTCGTGTGAGGGGTTGAGCGTTCGAAAAACGAACTTTCACCTTCGAAACCGCGTCGAAGTAGAGCTGAGAGTTCAGAAATGGAACTCACAGCGGTGAAACTAGCCAAACTGGGCTCGCCGCGTGCGGATTCGATGTGTATTGCGCAAGAGCGCATCCGTAGGATGGCTGCAGAAACTAGTGAATCGTGGCGAAACTTTTAATAAATTATGGTATATTAAGAGAAAAGCGGCTTGTTAGCGGATTCGGGGAGGAAATCTTTCAGTGAGAACTTTCGGTTCAGGCAAATCGATTCGTAAAATGGACAAAAGCACGTTTGAGCAAGCTCCGGCCCAACGTGCCAAATTCAATTCCATGGCTCAAGTGCAGCGTGCACTGGCTAGCGGAGCGCCGCTCCAGGCAGCAGACATGCACACGCTGCAGCGATCGATAGGCAACTCGGCTGCCAGACAGCTGAACGCAGGTGCCGGAAAGCCAATCATGGCCAAAATGACGGTCAATCAGCCAACCGATGCGTACGAGCTGGAAGCGGATCAAGTCGCGTTTCGCGTAGCTAGCGACCTGCAGTCCGATTCAAAGGATGGCGAGTCGGCTGCTCAGCGGACGGAGGAGCAGGGCGAGAGCGAGGAAGAAGAGCTGCAGCTGAAGGCCGACAGCGCCGGAGCAATTCAGCGTGAGGAGCAGGGCGAGAGCGAAGAAGAAGAACTGCAGCTGAAGGCCGACAGCGCCGGAGCAATTCAGCGTGAGGAGCAGGGCGAGAGCGAAGAAGAAGAGCTGCAGCTGAAGGCCGACAGCGCCGGAGCGATCCAGCGTGAGGAGCAGGGCGAGAGCGAAGAAGAAGAGCTGCAGCTGAAGGCCGACAGCGCCGGAGCGATTCAGCGTGAGGAGCAGGGCGAGAGCGAAGAAGAAGAGCTGCAGCTGAAGCGTGATCCGTTCTCGGTTATCCAGCGTTCGGAGGATGGCGCTCCTAAAGAAGCCAGCCCGGGCGTGGAGGAAACGATAAACGAGCTTCGCGGCAAGGGACAGCCCCTGCCTGATCGTCTGCGCAAGCAGCTTGAAGATTCCTTCGGCGCAGATTTCAGCAAGGTTTCCATTCACACGGACAATGCAGCAGATGATCTCGCGAAGAAGGTCGGCGCAAGAGCGTTCACAACCGGCAACGATATCTTCTTCCGTCAAGGCGAATACAAACCGGCTACGGCAAGTGGGCTTCAGCTGCTCAGTCATGAACTCACGCATATCGTCCAACAGAACTAATTGATTGATAATTGGAGAGCAAACAATTCCGCTCAGGATGGTTGCTTTTTTGTTTGTCATATATCCGTAAGAAAGGCAATAAATAGTTACCAAACGAACCCGTGGACATGGTAAACTGATTACGGGTCAACCTAAAAGCGTACTACACTTTGTGGGAGGTCATTCGCGATGCATAATTGCACTTTAGTTACGAAACCTGCCTTAAACATGGTCGGAATCAGCTACTGCGGTCCATATTCATCGTTTCCGGATGAAGCGATTCATCTGCAAAGCGAGTTTCTCTCCAGAAAGCATGAAATTGAAGGCGAAGTAAAGACAACCGTGCTTTACAGTCCTTATTTCGGCAACGAAGTATTTGCGACGTATTGGGCATGTTTTGAGGTCCCACATCTAAGTCAGGTGCCGGATGGCATGGTGCAATTTACAATTCCGCAGCGCACCTACGCCATGGCAGCATGTACAAATAAACGCATCGGTGAAGGCTACGAGCAGCTATCGGCTTGGATGAACGAGGAGAAGCTGTTGAAGAGGGAAAATGCGGTATCCCTTGAAATCTTTTATATTGATGAACACTTGGAGGAGGAGCAGGTCGAACTGCTGATTCCCATTGTAGAACAATAAAGCTTCGTTCAGCTGGCTGCCTGCACCGTAATAAGGAGAACTGGAATCCATCATGACAGCAGCCAAATTTTTTACTCACCCGTTAGGCATAATCGGAGCTTCCATCAGCGCAACTTTGCTCTGGGGAAGCTCTTATCCGTTTATTAAACTAAGTTACGCAAGGCTGGGCATTGGCTCGCATGACACGCTGGAACAAATTTTATTCGCAGGCTACCGTTTTACATTGGCAGGTCTGCTTATTCTGGCGTATATGCTCATCCGGAAGGAAACGCTTCGATATCAGCGGGGCAGCGGCGGCATGGTTGCGTCGATTGCGTTGTTTCAAACCGTTCTGCAATACATTTTCTTCTATGCGGGATTATCGAAGAGCGCAGGCGTCGTAGGTGCGGTCATTGCCGGGACGATCTCGTTCTTCCAAATTGCATTGGCGCATTTCCTGTATAAAAATGATCGCATCAACGGTACTAAAGGTCTCGGACTTCTTGTCGGCTTCTTGGGACTGCTGGTGCTCGGCTTATCCAAGCATGACGGCAACAGCGGATTGCATTTCTCGTTAGGCGAGGTATTGCTCATTGCGGCAACATTGTTTAATGCGATTGCGAATTTACTATCCAAACGCGCCGCGGCTTCATACAGCATTCCATACATTAACGGCTATCAAATGCTCGTCGGCGGAATTGTGCTCACCGTCATCGGCGCATGGAAGCCGGGCTTGGCACCGTTTCATTTTGACGGTATCGCGCTGCTCATGCTTCTTCATTTAGCACTCGTATCGGCACTGGCGTTCATGCTCTGGAATAATGTTATGAAATACAACAGCGTAGGCAGCGTATCGATGTACCTGTTCCTGATTCCGGTATTCGGTGTGCTGCAATCGGCAATGTTCCTAGGGGAGCCGCTGTCCGCTGCTGTACTGGGAGCTTTGGCGCTAGTCAGCGCAGGAATCGTCATCGTGAATCGGCGCAAACGAGAGGTGAAGGCCGATCAAGCCGCTTAATGGATTCAAGCTAGGCATAACAGCGGGACTGATCGCAGGTCTGCTGCTCGCTATGGTGCTTAAAGGGTTCCAATCTTTAACCGGCAAGCAAGTGTACACGCTGCTGCTGAATATAGATTGGGTGCCGAACATGCCGAATCGACTGCCGGAAACCGTGGAGCTTGCGCTCCATCTTGTCGTTTCGGTACCGATCGGCATTCTTTATGTATCGTTGACTAAGAGAATGACAACTCCCCGGCGTTGGATGGTTGGACTCCTTTTCGGACTACTTACGGCGGTTACTTGGTTTCCGTTAACTGCGATATCTGATCGTGTTCCTGCAGCGACTGACCTGGCGGCTCTACTATTGTGGCTCCTTGGCCATATCTGTTATGGATTAGGGCTTGCTCTTATTTGCTCCTTACAGAGTCGCGGTAGGATAGGCAACAACATTATGGTGAAGAGGTGAATGTTCCGATGTCCATTCCGATTTCGATCGTAGATGCATTTACGTCCGTACCCTTCCGTGGAAACCCGGCTGCCGTATGCCTGCTTGATGAGGTGCGTGATGAGCAGTGGATGCAAGACGTGGCTGCGGAGATGAATTTGTCCGAGACTGCTTTCTTACAGCGGAGAGACGATGGAAGCTACGATCTGCGTTGGTTTACTCCGACAATAGAAGTGGATCTATGCGGTCATGCCACTTTGGCGAGCGCCCATTTCTTATGGGAAAATCAACATGTAGCACTTGATCGTATAGCATCCTTCCATACACGCAGCGGGTTGCTCACGGCAGAACGGACAGAGGAGGGAATCAGACTGAATCTTCCTTCTGAGCCCGCTCAACCGATGAAAGCGCCGGAAGAACTCATACAAGGGCTAGGCTTAATTCCAAGGTATGTGGGGAAGAACCGTATGGACTTTTTGGTTGAGGTCGACAGCGTCCAGACCGTTCAGACATTAAAGCCTGATTATGCAATGTTGGCAAAGGTAGAAGCCAGAGGGATTATCGTGACAAGCAAAGGAACGGGCAAGCCGGGCGATTATGATTTCGTATCACGCTGCTTCTATCCGGCATCCGGATGCGACGAGGATCCGGTAACCGGGTCAGCCCATTGCGCGCTTGCTCCATACTGGCAAAGACGTTTGCGCCAGACCAGCTTTATGGCTTACCAGGCATCTCCAAGAGGAGGAGAGCTGTTCATCGAGCTTCAGAATGACCGAGTACTGTTGTCGGGTCAGGCGATAACGGTTGTACAAGGGCAGCTTACCGGTAAGTAGGTAAAAATCCCTATCTGGATACAAGCTGCAACTTGTGCTATAATTGCATATTGCAATTGCATAAAGGGGAAGGTGTGGAACGTGACTTACGAGATTCCGAAACATATCGAGCAGTTCGGCGAAGATATTCAGGAGCATGAGCTCAGATATCATAACCGACGGGTGATCGTTTCCAAGGAATTTACTTTTGATAGCGCGCATCATTTGCATTTATATGAAGGCAAGTGCAAAAGTCTGCACGGCCATACTTATAAGCTTCAGACGATTATGTCCGGGAAGACGGATCATCGTGGACTAACCATCGATTTTGCCGATATGAAACGAATTGCGAAAGAGCGGGTCATCGACAAGCTCGATCATCGTTATCTGAACGAAGTGCTGCCTCCGATGAATACGACGGCAGAGAACATGGTCGTTTGGATTTATGAGCAAATCCACGATGCGCTTCTTGAAGAAGGGCATCATCCGAATATCCGCATTGAAGAAATTCGCTTATGGGAAACACCGACGAGCTATGCGGCTGTAACACGCGATATGATGGAGGCGGACGAGAATGCCGGATAAGGATACAGCGCCGACTGAGGGGCGCTCCATTCGGCTTCCTATGGTGGAAATTTTCGAAACGGTCGAAGGCGAAGGCACACGTGCCGGGTTTCCGACCGTTTTTGTACGTCTGTTTGGCTGTAATTTGCGCTGTGTTTGGTGCGATACGAAGTACAGCTATCCACCGGCAGAAGCAGAATTTACGATGACGATTGAAGATATTGTGTCCCAAGTGGAACTGCAATATAAAGCCGAGCATATTTGCATGACCGGCGGCGAGCCGCTGTTATACGGCAGTCGCTCGGCAGCGCTGCTGCAGGCGTTATGTGATATCGAGCGGATCAAAGATGTACATGTGGAGACAAACGGAGCGATTGATCTTGCACCGTTCCTTCGCGATATCCATTCTTCAAAAGCTCGATACATTATGGATTATAAGCTTCCGGATTCGGGGGAGAATTTCGCGATGCTGCATGATAACTTCGCATTGCTGCGGGAGCAGGATGAAGTGAAATTTGTAATTGCTACGGACCGAGACTTTGATGCTGCTGTGCAAACGCTGAAGGATTATCCGACAGCTGCGCTTGCGCTGTTTAGTCCCGTGTGGGAAAGCATGCCGCCGGCGAAGCTGGTGGAGAAGATGCTCGCAAGCGGACTAACAGGCGTGAAGCTGAACTTACAGCTGCATAAGATTATTTGGGACCCGGCTAAGAGAGGTGTGTAAGGGATATGAAGAAAGCGGTTATTATATTGAGCGGCGGTTTGGATAGTACGACTTGCATGGGATATGCCAAAGAAGCGGGGTACGAGCTATACCCGATCACATTTAACTACGGACAGCGTCATATTATGGAGCTGAACAATGCACGCGCGGTTGCTGAGTTTTATGGCGTAAGCGATCGCTTCAAAATCATTGAGCTTGGCTTCTTGCGTGATTTTGGCGGAAGCGCACTGACGGACGACACGATCGACGTGCCTAAGATGGGGGCGGATCCGGTTCCGGATGAAGTCGGCGAAATTCCGGTTACCTATGTACCCGGACGTAACCTATTGTTCTTGTCCATTGCTACATCGTTTGCGGAAAGCGTTGGCGCTGAAGCGATCTACATCGGCGTAAATGCGCTGGATTACAGCGGTTACCCGGATTGCCGTCCGGAGTTCATCGCGAAGGTGGAAGAGGTTATTGCAATCGCGACTAAAGTAGGTGTAGAAGGCAAGCCGATTTCCATCGAGACGCCGCTCATTCATCTAACGAAAGCCGGCATCGTTGCAGAAGGTATGCGTATGGGCGTTCCTTATAACCTGACTACCTCATGCTATAACGGGGAACCAGAGGCTTGTGGCGAGTGCGACAGCTGCCGCCTGCGTTTGAAAGGGTTCGCCGAAGCAGGAACGACCGATCCGATTCCTTATAAATCCTAATAAAAAGACAGTTCATGCATGGGAGGGAGTATCCCTACCGCGTGAACTGTCTTTTATTGTGTGAGCTTCAGCGGCGAAGAGGATTAAGCTTGCTGAGGGCTTTTTTTGGCTGTTTCATCGGAACCGGAGCTGCGTGTCCGCTGACGCATCGAGGAGTGGAGGGTCACTTTGTTCTTACCGGTCGTCTTCGACTGATACATCGCTTCATCGGCTTGACTAATAATCTCTCCTATAGAAGCACCTTCCCGACTTGCGCTAACGCCGATGCTGATTGTGACCATTGTTTCTTTCTCGACCCGGCTGCGGATGGTTTCCGCTACGACCTCCGGCTTTACGTTGGGAGCAGCGACGAGACCGAGCAGCTCTTCGCCGCCGTATCGGCCGGCCGTGCCGATGCTTGCCGTTTCTTCTCTCAATATTTCAGCGACCTGTTTAAGGACGCCGTCCGCTTTATGATGTCCTTGCGTATCATTCAGCTTCTTGAAGTTGTCGATATCGCAGAAAATGATGGCTATCCGCTTCGTATCCCGCAGCAGCTGTTCGGCTTTCTTATTGAAATGGCGCCGATTGTACAAGCTTGTCAAGCCGTCCGTGATCGAAGATTGGAAGGTCATCAGCAACCGCTCCAGCACCCACTCGAACAAGAGCAGGAAAAGAAGCGTATAATAGACAACAGGGAGCAAGTGGCTCAGAATGACAAGCATCGGGACAGTCCCGTGAAATACATAGCCGTCCGCCAAATCGGACAGCTGATAAATGAAGTAGACTATCAGACTGGCCGAGTAGTTGAAGCGTTGATCGATGCCGCGTAAATTAAGCAAAATAATAAAGTTCAAAATGAGTCCGTAGAAATCAATGGCCAGCAGCTGAGTTTGCGTCGTTCCGATGGATGCCTTCATGGATTCAGGGGAGAGCGAAATCTGGGCGCCGGCTACAAGAATCAGTCCGATAAACATAAGCAGAAAAGGCATGCCTTTCAATCTTGTGCTGGGTCCGGTATACAATTTCATGAAAACAAAGTTTATAATAATAAATGAGAGCAGACTGACAACCGATTGCGTCAGATCCAAGTAAGGCGATATCGATTGACCGGGAAACGACAGCCCGATGAGAATGCCGTTCTGCAAGATAACAATAGGCAGTACGATGATCAGAATTAAGTAGGTGCGATTGCGTCTGTAGCTCTTATAGAGCTTGACGGCCATAAAGAGCATGAGAACAAGTATGGTCATTACACAAGCAGATGCGAAAATTTGTCCGGTCGATCCGGCAAGCCACTGAAGAATCGTCATGTTTAGACCACCTAAGAAGAGGGTAAACGCAGGAAATAGGTATGGCGTAAAGTGTGTTTAACTCAGCTTTACAGAAACGTATGTTCTAGTATATCATGTTTTTGGCAGGTCGAGAAGTATCATGCAAGTTTGATTGAGGAGGCTTTGCACATGAACATTTTGCAGGCATTGTTTTTTCCGCCGGAGCAACCGGGCGGCGTGTCCTCAATGGTTCCTTACATTCAAGAGCGATTTAACAAGATTGGTTGGCCCATGGAATTATTCTCCCTTCCGAAACGGGTGAGGGGCAAAGGCCAAGAGCCCGTTACGTTCGAAACATTCGATATTAGCTATTACGAGGGTAATCCCATTATCGATAAATATTTGCAAACATATCGCGATTACGTCTGGTGGACGAAGCTGCGCATTCAGAAATCCTACGATCTCATTCATGCGCATCATCCGATTCCCGCGCTGGTGATGAAACAGCTTTATCCGGATACGCCGCTAGTGATGACGATTCATTCCAGTTATGAACGAGAGCTGATTCTGAACGGCAAAATCATTGAAGGCGGTATGGAGCATCGGTTCCTAACTTCAATTTATAAAGAGCTTGAGCTGAAGGCGGACCGGATATTGACGCCTTCCGAAGCATTCCGCAGCTATATGCGGCCTTATGTAAACGATGCGGATCGCATTCAGGTGATTCCGAACGGGTTTGATGAGAAACGTTTCAAACCGATTTCTCACGAGAACGAGGTCGTACAGTTGATTACGGTATGCCGCCTTGTTCCCGCAAAAGGGTTGGATATTCTGCTTCATGCTTGCGCCCAGCTGAAAGCGCGCGGACAGAATTTCGTCCTTCATATCATCGGCGACGGCCCAAGCAGACCGGAACTGGAGCAGCTTGCACAGAAACTTAACTTATACGATGACATTATCTTTTATGGCTACATGCTGCATCCTGAAGAGTTTATGCCTTTCTTCGACGTCTTTGTACTGCCGTCACGGGCAGAGGCATTCGGTTCCGTATTCGCTGAGGCCGCATTATGCTGGTTGGCACTGGTCGGTACGAATGTTGGCGGTATTGCCGAGCAGATCGACGATGGCATCAACGGTTTATTGGTAGAACCGGAGAACCCGACAGCGCTCGCGAACGCGCTCGAGAAGGTCGTATCCGATCAAGACTTCCGCTACAATATGGCCCGAGCGGCATGGAATAAAGCAAAACGCGTTTATTCCTTGCAGCGGGTAATCGCGCAATTGAAACAAGTGTATACGGAAATAAATCCGGAAGCGGACGCGACAGAATAGGGAGTTAGGACATGGGAGTCTCATTTCGATTTATTCATGCAGCGGATTTGCATGTCGACAGTCCTTTCCGCGGATTGACGGAGGTGCCTCCCCATGTGCGGGAGGGACTTGGATCCTCGACCTTTCAGGCAGTTCGTCATTTGGTAGAGGCGGCATTGCGCGAAGCCGTTGATTTTGTAGTCATTTCCGGAGATCTCTATGATATGGCTGACCGATCGCTCCGTGCGCAATTAGCGTTGCAGCGAGAGTGGCAGAAGCTGCATGCCCAAGGCGTGCGGCTATTTGTTATTCATGGCAATCATGATCCGTTGTCGGGTGCGCAGGCTAATTTGGAGTGGCCTTCGTCCGTCCATTTCTTCGGAGCGGATCAAGTAGAAGCAGTACCCGTTTTCGCGAGAAATGGAGAGTTGGCCGCTCATGTGCATGGAATCTCCTATGGGACAAGAGCTGTAACCGCTAATTTGGCTTCGCGCTACAAGCCGGCAGCCGACGGCTCGTATCAAATTGCGCTGCTGCACGGCACTGTGGATGGCCATGCCGGACATGATCCTTATGCGCCGTGCAGCCTGGCGGAGCTGGTTGGAGCGGGCTTCCATTACTGGGCGCTCGGACATATCCATCAGCGTGCCGTGCTCCACAGTTATCCGCATGTTGTCTATGCCGGCAATACGCAGGGCAGACATGCCAACGAGACGGGCGCGAAAGGTTGTTATCTCGTTGATGTAAGCGATTCATTCGAGACTAAGCTGCAATTTCTCCCATTAGACACGATTCGGTGGGCGACTTTGCATGTATCCATTGCCGGAATTACGTCCGAACAAGCATTGCTTTCCGCCATGGAACAAGCTGTCACATCAGCTGCGGCTGCCAGCGAGGGCAGATCGCTCATGATCAAGCTGCGTTTAGAAGGCAGAGGTCCGATGCATCGCGTATTCACGAATGCAGGCGTAATTACGGAGCTGCTGGGTGGATTAAGAGAACGAATCGGCGATATGGATTCAAGCGCAGCTTACATACCAGGGGCACAATGGAGCTGGATTTATCGTTTAGAAGCTGCTACCGGAGCGGATTTGGATCTGGAAGCTCTGTCCGTAGAAGATAGTTTTACAGGAGAACTGATTCGGAACAGCAATAACGTGCAAGCGGACGAGCAGGCGCTGCAGCAGCTGCTGGATGAAGCGCTTCAATCCTTAAATGGGAATGCGAGAATTCGAAAAATGATACGAGTCATGCAAACCGAACGAGCTGCAGGTTGGTTCGTGCAAGCAAGGGAGCTTGCGGCCGGGATGTTGACGGAGGATATGGACGGTCAGAGCGTTTCGTTGCCCGAGCAAGATGCAGAACAAGGAGGCGAGCGAAAGTGAAGCTTCAAGGACTTCATGTAGAAGGCTTCGGAAAGCTGAGCGACCTTCACTGCAAATTTGATGCGCCTGTGACCATTGTTTACGGACATAATGAGGCAGGCAAAAGCACCATGCTCGGGTTCATCCGCGCGATGCTGTTTGGTTTTGCCCATAAGGGCAATCCCGCTGAACGGCAGGAGCCCGTTAATGGCGGCCGGCACGGAGGACGATTGTTCTTCGAAAATGGCGCAGGACAACCTTATGTGCTGGAGCGTTACAGCAGTGCTCAAGGGAAGGTGAATATTCGCCGGCTTGAGACGGAAGGAAGCCGTGGGAGCCACGGAATCCAAGGAAGCAGCGGAAGCATTGGTGACGGAGGAAATAGCGGAAACACCGGAGGCGGTGGGGTTGAAACACTTACGCAGTCGATGTGGGAGCGGTTGTTTCTCGGCGGCGTAAATGAGCGATTGTTCCGTGAGCTGTTTGCGATCTCGTTATCGGAGCTGCAGGCCATCGGCATGCTTGAGGGGGATGAGCTTGGCAAACAGCTGTATCACGCCGGCTGGAATGGCGGCAGCGCGATTGCCAAGACAGAGAAGCTGCTGCATGCACAGCTGGACGGTTTATATCGTCCGCGAGGAAGTACGCAGCAAATGAACAAGCTGATCAAGACCATAGAAGAAATCGATGTGCAGTTACGCCAGTCGGAGGATAGCATTGCCGTATTTAATGAGCTGTGCTCGTCGCTTGCGGAGATAGAGGGCGATCAGGCGCAGGTAGAAGAGCGGCTTCCATCATCGCGAGAGAAGGAAGCGCTGCTGACAAGAGCGGTTCACCTTCGCCAAGCGTGGATCGATAGGCTTGCCCTGGTGCAGGAGCAGGAGACTTACGGCGACGCACCGAGGCTGGTGGCGGATGCACGCGCCAAGACGGAAGCTATAGCGGCTGAACTTATTCGTTTGCATGATGAACGGCAGCAGAATCGCGAATCAGCGCAGAGGCACATGCGGCAGCTTGATTTATTGTCTTACGACGAGCAGCTGATCGCTCGCGAGCACGAGATTGAAGCCTTGCTGCTCTCTGCGGAGCATATTGCAGCATCTAGGCAGAGTGCTGCCGAGCTCTCGGCAGAAATGCGCGAGCACGGAGAGACGGCTCGCCGCCTGATCCATCGTATCTCACCGACATGGACCGAGACGGAGCTGCGTTCGTTTCCGATCGGAGTTGCGGATCGGGAGCAGGTGCGTGTATTTCGCGCCGCGCTTCAGGAGAGCTCCAAGGCGTGCGGGCAAGCGGAAGCAGAGCTGCGCGCAGCCTCGCAGCAGGTTAAGGAAGCGGCCGCACAGCTTTCTGAGCTGAATGCGGACAGCGGTGCCGCGAGTTCGTTTGGAGCTTCGGCAGCTATGGCATTGCTTCCGGATTCTTCGGAAGCGCTTCGGCATGCCGCACGTCAGTTCGAAGAAGCGTGGCATGAGCTGGAATTGGCGCGGCTTCGCGCCGCACATGACGCAGCTTCGTCGTCGCTCCGTTCGGGCGAGGCGCGTATGGGGGAAGAGATCCAGTCCGCGGCACTGCTGCGGGTTGGAAGCGGCGCTTATTGGGCAGCGGCAGCCGCTACAGCAGTCGGTGCTGCCGTGCTTGTCGCTGTCGGCGAGCCGGTTGCAGCGGCAGTCTCTGGTGTTGCCGCAATTGTACTTGCGGCGCCGGGGTTGAAGAGACTTGCGAAGCCGCCGGGCAGCGCATCGCGTGGCCGAGCCGGCGGGCGCAGCCGAGCAGGACGCGGGCGTGTACGGGAGGAAGCCACCTCCGAGAGGACGGCTGCGGCTGATGCGCTGCTTGCTGACGCGGAGAAGCGCGTCGTTGCCGCGGTGCAGCAGCTTGTCCGCGAGCCGGCGGCTCTCGTAGCCGCGTTGCTTGCACAGGAGCAGGAGGCTGAGCTGTCTGCGGCTTGGCGGCAGACCGCCGCGGCGAGCGAAGGCCGCGCCTCGTCGGCGCCGGCGTCGCTTCGCGGCGCAGCTGCGCAAGTGCTCTCGCGCCTGCGCGCTGCCGTCGACGCGCGGCAGGACGAGCTCCGCGCGCGCGCCGGCACCGCTGAGCGCCGCGGAGAGCTTGCGCGCCGCCATGCGCGGCTGCGCGCGCAAGAGGACGCCGGCCTCGCCGAGGTGGACCACGCGGCCGAGGCGGCTGCAGCCATCGCGGCAAGATGGCGCGATTGGCTGCGCGATTGCGGCCTTCCGGCTGCGTTAACGCCGGAAGCGGCCGCGGAAACCTTCGATCTGGCCGAGCAAGCGCTGCTGCGGCTGCAATCGTATGACCGAGCAGCGGGCAAGGCTGCACGGCTGCAGGCGGAGATAGCCGCCTTCGAAGACGCGGCCCTGCAGCTGAGCGCGGCGTTCCCCGCGGCGGTGAATCTCGCGCATGGCGACGCGGCCGCAGCCGTCCGGATGCTGCACGCGGAAGCGAGCCGGCACGCGGCGGCAGCCAGCCGGGCCGAGGAGCTGCAAGCGCGTCTGGCGGAGCTGGAGCAGCAGGCTTCGCAGCTGGCCCGGCTCACGCTCGACTTGGAAGCGAAGCAGCAGCGGTGGTTTGCTGCCGCGCGGGTGAGCTATGAGCTGGAATGGCTGGAAGCCCTGCAGCACTCCGAGCGATTAGCGGAAATCGAAGCGGAGCGCTATCGCCTCGATGCGGAGCTGACAGCGGGTTTAACAAGTGGACAGCGCGAACTGCTGGAGACGTGGTATTCCTCTTACGATGGCAATCAGCTTGCACAGATGCAAGAGGAAGCGAAGCGCGAGCTGGAGCAGCTGGAGCAGCGCAGAAGCGAGCGGATTGAGCAGAGCGGCCGCAAGCGCCAGCAGCTCGAGCAGCTGCTGCAGAGCAGCGGCAGATCGCGCCTCATTATGGAGCGTGAGCAGGCAACGGCTGCGCTGGAACAGCTGATAGAGCAGTATGCGGTAGGTGCGATTAGCATGACGATGATTCGGCGTACCAAACGAATCATGGAGGAACAGCGTCAGCCCGGCGTGCTTCGCGAAGCGTCGCGAATGATGGGCCGACTGTCGCAAGGAGGCTACAAGCGGATTTCGATTCCGGAGGGAGAGCAAGCGATCTCGCTGGAGACGAGTGACGGCAGGCTGGTAGAAAGCAAACTGCTCAGCAGAGGGACCGCTGAGCAGTTATATCTGGCGATGCGCCTGGCGCTCGCGGATGAAGCGGCTGCTTCGAACGAACTGCCGTTATTACTTGACGATCCACTCGTTAACTTTGATCTGATAAGGCAGAAAGCCGCCGTCGAAGTGCTCGGCGAGCTGGCAGAGCGCCGCCAAATCATCCTGTTCACCTGCCATGATCACATGAGAGACTTGATACGGACAATTATTCCGCAAGCCGAACTGATTCAACTATCTTAAGTATGTAGGTTTTACCGCTATTCCCCAACCGGAGGCCTATGCTTAATCAGAAGCACCAGCCAGCCGAGGCTGATCAAGCCGAACAGCGGGTAGAGCGTGGAGAGGAGCGGGCCGAACCCGATTTGGCTCGCCACATAACAAGAAGCCAGCGTCAGGATCGTGAGCAGAGTTCGGGAGAGCTTGAGTCGTTCCTGCATTTGCAGCGTCAGTCCGTACACATCCGCAATCAGCGTGGTGAAGATCTCGGCAAAAATCAGGAAAATATAAATCCACTGAATGCCATGGCCGAGCTGGCGCGCGATCCCTCCCATTGGAATGGCAAATTGCTGGATGCCCGGCATGTACACGGACAGAGCGATGTGGCCGGCAAGCAGCATGAAGCCGATTCCGATGCCGCCGAACCATGAGCCGTACACGATCGTTTTGCGATCTCGCATTTCGGCGCCGAGCGGCACGAGCACGGCTTGAGCCATCGATAAATTGAATGCGGCATAAAGGAAGGGCGAAGCCCAGATAGAGATCGGCGAATGGTCGCTCGTTAGGAGCAGCCACCGATCCGAGCCCGGCGTTTTGACCGTATCGATAATAATGAGCACCGTGAAGAGCAGCATGACCGGTACCACGATTGAGTTTACGGTCAATATGGCATTCATCCCTTTGCGCAGCAGGAAGAAGCAGCCGACCATCGTAATCAGCAGGCCGGATTGATAGGAGATATTCCAGTTCTCCGAGAATATGGAGCCTGCGCCTGCGAGCATAACGGCACATACGCCGAATAACACAATAATCATGAAATGGCTGATCCAGCGGCCGTACCGATCGCCGAACAGCACTTTATTGACATCTTCATAGGATTTTGCCCTTACGTCACTGGCAATCAGCATCATTTTGGCACCGAGCCATACAAACATGATCGTGGCCATTAGAATGGTAACGGCTCCAAGGAAGCCAAATCGAGTAAAAAACTGCAAAATCTCTTGTCCGGTTGCAAAACCTGCGCCAACTACCGTACCCATATACGTAAACGCGATTTGCATGATTTTATTCGCTCTTTTCATACGTTCACATAACCTGCCTTTCGTACAATACCTACTAGTAAAGGTATGTCCAATCAGGGACAGGCATGACTATTATCCTTCTTATAAGAGAAAGCGGTGGATTTGCTGTTATGGCCATGGTTGTTGCCATTAGTGTTTTCTCTGCATCCCTCGTGCTGATTGTATGGAAGCCGAAAGGAATTCACGAAGCAATCGTCGCCCTTCTGGGTGCGGCATTGCTATTCGTAGCCAGGCTGCTTACACCGGGGGATGCGGCTTATATATGGAGCTTTGTTTGGAATGCGACCTTCTCTTTAATCGGCATCATGCTGTTTACGGCGCTGCTGGACGCGAATGGATTTTTTCGATGGGCAGCGCTCCATATCGTTCGAACCTTTCATCATAAGCAGCTGCGCCTGTTAATCGGATTATGCGCGCTCGCCGCGGCAATTACGGTATTCTTCAACAATGACGGCACGATCTTAATTATGATTCCGATTGTGCTGGAAGTTACGGCATTGCTTCAGCTGTCTCGCAGAAGCCGTATTGCGTTCCTTCTTGGTGTAGGCTTAATGGCAGACACAGCAAGCGCACCGCTCATGATGAGCAATTTGACGAATATTTTGACCGCGGATTTCTTTGATCTGTCCTTTGGAGAATATGCCAGAACGATGATTCTTCCGGGAATCGTAGCGATTGTGGTCACGATTGCGGTGACGGCAGGTTATTTTGGACGCAGCATTCGAGCGGAAGAAGAGAGGCCCCACGCGCCCGAATCCTTTCCTGATCCGACTTCGGCGATCGGGCATAAAGGGTTATTCTATTTATCCTGGGTCAACATCGCTGCAATCATGGGAGGATATTTGGTAGCGGATAAAATAGGGGTTCCGGTTGCGGCGATTGCCTTAACGGGAGCAGCGGTCCAGTGGCTGGCGAGTATGGCTGTCGGCCAAGGAAATGTGAAAAAGACGCTCCGCGGAGCGCCTTGGCTAATCGTCGTATTCGCATTGTCGATGAATCTTATCGTCTACAGTATGTATCTGCACGGTGCTGTGAGCTGGTTCCCTCACGCAATCGAACCTTTGACGGAACAAGGGCCTTTGATTGGCATTCTCGGCTCCGGTGCTCTGTTCTCCTTGCTCAGCGCGGCCGTGAATAATTTGCCGGCCGTGCTCGTATCCTCGCTAGCCATTGAGCAGATGGCAGGGCCGCATTATTTGCCGTACGCCAGCTTACTCGGTACTTCTGTCGGCGCGAAGCTGACGCCGATCGGTTCGCTCGCGACGCTTCTGTGGCTGCAGCTGCTGCGCAGAGGCGGCATCGAAATGTCTTGGCGGGAATACGCCAAATACGGGCTGCTGTTAACCGTGCCGATTCTGTTTAGTGCACTTGTCACCTTATGGCTTATCTACTAATAAAAAGAGCTTCATCGAAAGTACCTTTTTCGTTTGAGGATCAAGGTCCAGCTTCAGCAATGCCCCGGTCGCTTGATAAGCGAGTACGCTTGCGGTATGCGTCGTCGGTTTTCCTAATGCTGTAGTCACGGCGTTCTCGCTGTCGCCGACGCGCAGCCCGCTCAAGCCGCTTGCTACGGTTTTCTCGAATACTTCAACGAAGCGAACTTTCTTATCCGCACCGTATCCGACGGAGAAGCCGGGATATTCGAGTACGGTAATCGTCTCTTTCTCATCTTCGATCGTATAGCTGTCCGCTTGCTTGCCCAGTCTGGTATCTAAAACAAACTTGGCATCGCCAACCGAAATTCCGTGGAGCTTGGGTGCTTTCGAATCCCACTTCGGCTCTTCCTTCACGACAGCCTGCTTCGTGCCGGCTTTTCCCGTGGAGGATTCCGTCGTTGCATCTGCGATCGTCGTGTCTTGCGAGGAATTCTCCTCGAATAAAGCTTCTTGGGCATCGCCTTTCGAAACATACGCTTTCTGAGGGCTGTCGGAATGGTCGTTGACCTGCGTTCCGTCTTGCTCGGCAGTTAATCGACTCGTGTTCGCACTTTCAAGCCCTGTGACGCCAAGCGAGCAGCTTGAAAGCAGGACAAGCATCGTGCAGGCAGCGGCAGCATAGGCGATTTGTTTGGTAGTTAAGGTAGTTATCATTCGTGTCACACCTCCCAGATGTTCGTCCGGCATCCGATCACTTTCGTTGTTATACAGTTAGACGTTTGTAATGGAAAAAAGTTGCAATGAATAGCCGCTGTTTCGGTATATTTTTTGCCGATTAGTTGCGCTGTCGGTGTTCCATATGATACCTTTAACGGAAAAGATTTTTTTGGTGGAGGGAAAGCGAATGGAACTGCTAAAAGAACGCATACTGCGTGAAGCCTCTATTCTAAATCAAGATGTACTCAAGCTGGATGCCCTGTTGAATCACCAGGTCGACCCGATTCTTACGCAAGAGATGGGGAAAGAATTCGCGCGTCTATATGCAGAATCGCCGATCACGAAAGTCATCACGGTGGAATCCTCCGGCATACCGGTTGCGTTTACGACAGCTCTGGCTCTTGGGGTGCCGCTCGTATTTGCGCGTCGGAAGAAAACGCTCATCGCGGATCCGGACGCCTATTGCGAACGTGTTCCGTCATTCACGAAAGGCATTGTAACGGACATTATGGTTTCCCGTCAATTCCTAACGCCTGACGATAACGTGCTGTTCATCGACGATATTATCGCGAACGGCGATGCAGCCCGCGGTCTGATCAAAATTATCGAACGTTCCGGCGCTACCTTGGCAGGACTTGGCATCGTCGTGGAGAAATCATTCCAAGCCGGCGCACGCACGATTCGCGAACAAGGCATTCGCGTAGAATCGCTGGTGCGAATTGCTTCGCTGGATGGCGGACAGATTCGTTTCGAATAATATCCAGTTAAATACCATGAACATCATCTTTTCGAGTTGAATGAATTGGCTTATAATGATCGTAAGTGACGGATTGGAGGCACAACATATGGGACAATTATCTGCTGATTATTTAGTAACCAAATTGTCGGAAGCGAAGAACCATTTCGAACGTGCTCTTGATTGCAAGCATACGGATTTTGATGACTTGTACCCTTATATGATTGAGCATCCGCAGTTTTTCTGGTATAAACGGTATGTTGCATGGTCCGAACTCCTTACGATTGTGAAGCTCTCTACAGAGCTTGAGATGGATTGGAAAGAGCAATTCACCGAGAAGCAAGCGGAGTATATCACGAGCCGTGTGATGTCTTCTCGCGTTCTTGATGAATGGTACGAAACGAATGATTCGAAGGAACATGTTAGCTGAGCGCAGATGGATACAAGAGAATGGAAAGACCTCAATGCTGGCATTCCCTGCCGTATTGAGGTTTTTTTATAGAAATGGAGCGATTGAGAATGATATCAGAAGAACAGCTGAATCAATTTCGAGTTGAAGGTACATCGGTTCGCGTAGTAAGAGATGGCATGGAAGCAAATGATGTACTCGGTATTGTCGTCGCCTGGGATGCGGACTCCGTCGTCATTCGCAAGCGCAGCCGCAGAGTGGTGAAACTAAGCAGAAGCTATGTATATGAACCGGTGACGGCACCTCGAACAGAGCTGTAACCGAAAAAGTTGAAACAAATTGCTGGTTCATCCGTATAGGTGTAACAAACGTTACTGGAGGTTATTCCGATGAAATGTCCTGTATGTTCTGATGTTCGCATGCGCGAGATAGAGAAAGACGGCGTTCTGATCGACGTTTGCCCGGATTGCAAAGGGGTTTGGCTGGATCGCGGCGAGCTGGACAAGCTTGTACGCGGTGTCAAAGAGGTTCGCGATGACTACGATCGCTTGGAGCGCAGCGTTCATGTCAATCCTGCTTATCCGCCGAATGAAACGCATTACGATCAAGATCACGATCGGCACCGGAGCCAGGACCACAATTACAACACCGGCAAAGGCTACAGCCAAAGCGGATATGACTCGCATGGGTATGATAAACATGGCTACGACAAATACGGGAAGCCGCGCAAGAAGAAAACGATGCTTGATGTTTTCGGCGACTTGTTTGATTAAGCTATAGTTAGAAAATTTCAACTTTAGTTCATCATCTTGACTTCGCATGAAGCGGATGCCATAATAAAAAACGTGGTTGCGGCTTGTACCGCAAATACATCTGCCAGATGCGGTCGTGGCGGAATTGGCAGACGCGCTAGATTCAGGTTCTAGTGGTGTAACAGCCGTGGAGGTTCGAGTCCTCTCGACCGCACCAACTATACAAACTCAGAGAAGCCTTGCCGATGCAAGGCTTCTTTTTTTTGCTCTAATGCAAGTAATTCGCATTAACTGGGTGTGATTGTAAAATAAGAGGAAATGAGCGGAATAGCTGGGAAATTGAGGTGAGCGGCTGAAGGAAAAGATCCTTTCGGTTGCTTTTCTTTTATATAAATGTCGTGCGATAAGCCGGAATTTGTACGATAATAGAGTGCAGAGGCGTGACAGCGCTAACATATAGAGGGAGGGGGGAGGTCTGATGAAGAAGTTTTCGAGCGTGTTTCGCAGCTTCCTGGTTTCTTATATCGTTATCTTAATTATTCCCAGCATCGCGGGATTCATATCTTATCGCACCTCCATCTCGGTTACAGAGAAGCTGTCCATCCAGAACAATGTGATACAGCTCCAGAAGAGCAAGGAATTGTTGGAGCGGCGGATGGCCGAGGTTGAGGGCTTCACGAGACAGCTCGCCATCAATCCGGATTTAAGTATATTGATGAATGAGAAGAGCGCGGGTGACCAAACGAATGTATATGGGATATGGAAAATGCTGCGCAGCGTCCTTACGTTCGGACAAACCAATGATTTCCTGCAGCAGTTTTATATTTATTTGGGCAACTACAACGTGATTCTGACGCCCGGCTCAGCCTATTTCCGTCCGGAGCATTATTATGATAACTTCCGTTATACGGACCAGACGCTGGCGGAGTGGAAGCAGTCTATATTGGGGAAAACACATCGCAGTGAAATCATGCCCCTTCGCAAATTCAATAATAAAGGGACGGCAACATCGGTAGTGACGTATATGCAGTCCTTCCCGCTCGACAGCTTCAGCGGTTCATCACCTGCCGTCGCCGTCGTTATTATTGATGAGAAAACGATCGCAAATCTATTGACGGGTATCACCGACAAATACGGCGGTTGGACGCAGATCAGCGATGCCAACGGTGAAACGATAGCATCTCAAGGAACCGGGTTGCCGGACATGAAGGCGTTGTCCAAGGACCCTAAATTTGATCCGAATCAAACCAGTCAATTTTACGACGATGACCTCGTCATTACGATTCATTCGGAGACGAACGGCTGGGTGTACCGTTCGGGTATTCCGAGACATGTCTTGTTGGAGAACGCGAATCAGATCAAGTTCATGACCTGGACCATTACCGGCATTGCGCTGGCTATCGGACTGCTGGTCGGCCTATTGCTCGCCTATCGCAACAGCGTGCCTATTCATAAATTGGTGTCGGTCGTGAAGGAGCAATTCGGCAAGGTGGAGACGGCCGATCGCAATGAATACGATTTTCTACACGGGAATATCGCGGAAATGATTCGCAGCAGCAATCAGCTGGAGTCCGAGCTGCACCGGCAGCTGCCGCTCATTCGCGATGCTTTCTTGAAGCGGTTAATTTCCGGGGAGCTGCAGACACGGGAGGAGATTTTTGCCGCTGCTTCCCAAGCGAATACCGGGATTTACGGCCATTCCGGGTATGTGTGCATTCTTCATGTACAGGGCTATACCGGAATGGACAGTGTCGAGGTGCTCAATGAGCTGCATGCCGCGAGACTTATCTTGAAGCAAGCGCTTCTTGATATTGCCGGCTTCATGCTGACAACCGATTGGGGTTCGGACAGGATCGTTATCGTGTTCGCTTCCAAAGAAGCGGAGACGGGTAATACGCTTGGACGCAGCGAGATTGCCGCACTGCTGGAACAGCTGTCTCGGCAGGCTTTTGCGGAATATCGGATTACATTTACGGCTGCGCTCGGCGATCATTTCGGCTCGGAAACGGAAGTCAGCGTTTCCTATGAGCAGGCCAAGCAGACGCTGGAGCATGCGCTGCACGCCGATCGCAAAGGTGTCGTTTGGTATGACGAAACGAGCATGGAGAGCGCAACCTACTATTACCCGCTTGAATTGGAGCTTCGTCTAATCGGGACGATCCGGGCCGGGGAAACAGATGAAGCAAGGCGCATCGTCCGATCCGTGCTTTCGCTTAATACAGAACAGCGCGAGCTGTCGGTAGAAATGTGGCAGCAGCTGGTCGGAGAGGTTAAGGGAACGCTTCTGAAGCTGCTTGATCAGAAAACATTTATGGAATCCGGCATATTCGAGCAGTTGAAGGATCGGATTATTGCCATTCAAGCGCAGGATAAACGCAGCTTCCAGACGGAAATCGAGGATATTGCCGATGCGCTGTGCGCGGTAGTCGTCAGCCGCAAGAATGACAGTCATACGAGAACGGTTGACGGCATCAAAGCTTATATCGGCGAACATTTTTCGGATTCCGAGCTTACGTTATACCGGATTGCGGAGCAAGTGGAGCGGCCGGAGAAATACATTTCGCAGCTGTTTAAGGAAGTAACCGGCTCTAATCTGTCGGATTATTTGGAGCAGGTGCGAATGGAACACGCGGTGTCACTGCTTCGTGAGAATCGGTATACGGTCGATGAAATTTCATCGCGTGTCGGCTATAACAGTTCCCATTCATTCCGCAGGGCGTTCAAACGCGTCACAGGTGTGTCACCAAGCTCGTACCGGCAGATTGCCGAGGGTTGAAAGGAGGATTTGCATTGAAGATGTTTGCTCGGTCAGCTTGTACCGCAATTTCACTATGCGCAATCCTCTTCGCACTTCCTGCATGCGATCATATGAAGCAGCAGGACAAATCCGCTGCTAAACCGATCCGAATCAGCATTTTCGCGCAGCAGGATTCGGATCAAAATTTGAAAACGAATGATTTCTCGCTTTCGCTGGAGCAGAAGTTTAACGTCTCCTTCGATTGGAGGACAATTCGATATGAAGGCGCTAAGGAAAAGAGACAAATATCGCTGGCGAGCGGCAATTATCCGGATGCTTATATTTTGACAAGCTATATTGATCAGTTCACGCAGGCGGATGTTCTTCGTTACGGCAAACAGGGTATCTTCTATCCTCTGAATGATCTGATCGACCAATATGCGCCGAATATCAAAGCAGCTTTCGATCGAGAGCCGGGGCTTCGCGCGCTCAATACGGCGCCGGACGGCAATATCTATGGATTGGCCGCATTCAGCGATTGTTTTCATTGCTCTTACCCCTATAAGCTGTGGTTGAACGAGAAGTGGCTTAAGAAGCTCCACCTGGATATGCCGAAGACGACCGAGGATTTACGCGAAGTGCTTAGGGCGTTCAAGAACGGTGACCCCAATGGCAACGGTCTGGCCGACGAAGTTCCGCTCAGCGGATCGACAGAGGATTTCGGCGTGCGGGTGCTTCCGTATTTAATGAACGGGTTCGTTTACGATGATGATCGCACTTACGTTGAAGTTGCCAATGGGAAAGTCAGCTTGGCAGCGGACAAGCCTGAATGGCGCGAGGGACTGAAATACGTCAAATCTTTATATGATGAAGGTTTAATCGATGTAGGTGCTTTTACGCAAAATGCCGATGCCTATAAACAGCTGGGCGAGAATGCCGGCGCGCAGATCTTGGGATCGGGGACGGCTATGCATCCGGCGATCTTCGTTGACACGGGACTTGGCAACGAACGAGGCAGCGATTATGTGGCCGTTCCTCCGCTTCAAGGACCGCACGCTTCTTACGCCGTTTATTATCAGTCCGGCAGCACGCCGGGAGCCAAATTCGCAATTACGGACAAAGCAAGTCCGCAAGCGCGCATTGCGCTCATTCGAATTGCGGATTATCTGTATACGCCGGAAGGTCAAGCCGGTGCGGAAATAGGCAAGGAAGGACTGGATTGGCGAAGACCGCTCGATGGAGAGCAAGCGCTTGACCCCAATATCCCGGCGAAGTTCGCAAGTATTGTAGTGAAAGAGTCGGAAGCTCACCATAATACGAGATGGAGCGGGATGGGCCATTTCTATATGCCGAAGTCCTACAGGAACAGCTGGGTGCAGGATATGGACATTTACTCGCCGGCCGGCTACGAGAGAAGGCTGTATCAGGCGACGGAATTATACGCAGGACATGAGCCTAAGGAATTTTTTCCGATATGGTCCGTTTGGATCGACTCCTCTAATGCAGATGAAGAGAGTCTTCTCCAATCGAATATCAAACACGAGATTGATGAAAGCGCAATGGCGTTCATAACAGGTCAATTAGACCTCGATAAGGACTGGAGTGCATATGTTAAAGGTCTAAATGCGCTTGGCTCCAATCGCTACGTGACGATTTTGCAGCAGGCGTACAACAAATGGCTTGCACAAGAAAATACGAAATAAGCACGTTAACCGGCCGCGGCAGATGCGGTCGGTTTTTTTGCGCCTTTTTGCGAGGCGCGATTGCCCAGATGGCCGTTTTATGCGGAAATGTCCCCCTAAATTCGGGAGATCTGTACGCTAAAAGACGCAATTGTACCTTCCTTGAGGTACCTGAAATCACCTATGATCGATCCTGTAGAAAGCGCTGTCACACATCAAGGTTCGATTCATAGGAGGGGATTGTTTTGGAAGCCGCTGGCAAACGTCTCGGCGCAAGAAGAAGTTTCGCAAGACATTGGCAATTGTATCTCGTCGTCACGCCACCGCTGTTGTTCTTTATTATTTTCAAATACTACCCGATGCTGAACGCGGTATTAGCCTTCAAAGACTACTACGTGACCAAGGGCATCTGGGGAAGCCCGTGGGTGGGCTTTCATAACTTCAGATTGTTCTTTGAGAACCCGGTGTTCGGTACGATCGTGAAGAATACGCTCACACTTAGCTTCTATCTGCTGCTTGCCGGATTCCCGGTTCCGATTATACTGGCGCTCATGTTAAATGAAGTACGCGCTCAGAAGTTCAAGCGTTTCGTGCAGCTCGTCACCTTTGCGCCGTACTTTATTTCCACGGTCGTCATGGTCTCGATTATTATGCTTTTCCTAGCACCGAGGCTTGGATTTGTAAACGTATTCATGAATCATTTGGGGCTTGAATCCGTGAACTTCCTGGGTAACCCGAACATGTTTACCTCCATTTATGTATGGTCGGATATTTGGCAAACAGCCGGTTATTCCGCCGTTATCTATTTGGCAGCGCTTGCCGGGGTTGATCCAACGCTATATGAAGCAGCCAAGGTGGACGGCGCATCTCGCTTCCAGAAGATTTGGAACGTTGATTTGCCAGGTATTATGCCCACAATCTCCATCATCTTGATTCTGAATGTCGGCAACGTCATGGCAATCGGCTTCGAGAAAGTGTATCTGCTTCAAAATAAATTAAATATCGCCAGCTCAGAGATTATCGCGACATATGTGTATCAAATCGGTTTGCTGAATGCGAATTACAGCTTTGCGACGGCGGTAGGTTTGTTTAACTCCGTCATCAATCTGGTTCTGTTATTTACGGTAAACGCAATGGCACGGCGGTTTTTGAAATCCAGCATCTGGTAATGAAGAGGTGTTCACGTGGCTAAGGTAGCGACTCGAATCAAAGAATCATCAGGCGATAAAGTGTTCCTAACCGTCATTTACATCATTCTGGCCCTCGTGCTGGTGGCGGTGCTTTATCCGTTAATCTACATTTTCAGCAGCTCATTCAGCAGTCCGGCTGCCGTTTCTGCGGGACGTGTCTGGCTGTGGCCGGTCGATTTCTCGATAAAGGGCTACGAAGCCTTGTTTAAGAATCCGCAAGTATTGACCGGCTACGGCAATTCCTTGCTGTACACGGCGGCAGGCACATTGATCAGTGTCATGTTGACGGTCATGCTGGCGTACCCGCTTTCGCGGTCGACGTTCTTCGGACGAAACGTCATTATGATGCTCATTACGTTCACGATGCTGTTCAGCGGAGGACTGATTCCGACTTATTTGGTCGTGAAGAGCATGGGGATGATCGACACAAGATGGGCGCTAATCATTCCGAACGCCGTTTGGGTATGGCAGGTTATCATTGCAAGGTCCTTCTTCCAGCAGTCCATACCGGCTGAGCTTGTGGAAGCGAGCGAAATCGACGGCTGTACGGATATCCGCTTCATTCGCAGTGTCGTGCTGTCACTGTCCAAGCCGATCATTGCCGTACTCGTCATCATGTACGCGGTCGGTCAGTGGAATGCATACTTTGATGCCCTTATTTATCTCAAAACATCAAGTAAGTACCCCTTGCAGCTGATCCTGCGAAGTATCATCATCCAGAACAACAGCGGCTCCAACATGGATGCCATGAAGCAGGTGGAGAAGCAGCAGCTGGCAGAGCTACTGAAATACTCGCTGATTGTCGTAGCCACACTTCCGGTGCTGATTATTTATCCGTTCGTACAGCGTTATTTTGTGCAAGGGATGCTGGTAGGGTCGGTTAAGGGCTGATTGTAATGGAGGCTATGAAAGGGGTGATGCCGTTTACAAGCGCATCTGTTCACAGGCTGTGCTTGAACGTGATGGTATTGGTGATGGCAATAAACCAAGCAGATCTACTAAAAGGGAGCGATTACACGTGTTAAAAAAGAGAATGGTAAGCTTGCTCGCAATCGTCATGATGACCACCATGGTGATGTCGGCTTGCTCCAAAGACAACGGAAACAGTAATACGTCTTCGAACACCGAACCGACAAATGCCGCAGCGACGAATACGAACGAGCCTGCCGAAACAAACACGGCTACGCCTGCAGAACCGGTCGACATCAAGCTGTTCGCAGTACAAGAACAGGACATTAACCTGGAAACGAACAAGTTCACGAAATTCGTGGAAGATAAATTCAACATTAAATTCACGTTCGAAGCCATTCCAGGCGATGGCGCTAAAGAGAAACGTCAAATTTCCTTGGCGAGCGGCGATTTCCCGGATGCATATATGCTGACGGCGTATATCGATCAATTCTCCCAAGCGGACCTAATTAAATACGGTAAGCAAGGCGTATTGATTCCGCTGAACGATCTAATCGATCAATATGCACCGAACATTAAGGCAGCTCTGGACAGCAATGCGGATTTCAAAGCATTCAGCGTAGCGCCGGACGGCAACATCTACGGTCTTCCTGCTTACTCCCAATGTTTCCACTGTTCGTACCCGAACAAAATGTGGCTGAACACGGGCTGGCTGGAGAAGCTGAAGCTGGATATGCCGAAAACGACGGAAGATTTCAAGAAGGTTTTGGAAGCGTTTAAAAACCAAGATCCTAACGGCAACGGCAAAAAAGACGAAGTACCGCTCAGCGGCTCGACAGAGGATTTCGGCGTTCGCGTCGTTCCTTATTTGATGGATGCATTCGTGTATGATGACGACCGCAACCACTTGTTGATGAAAGACGGTAAAGTAGGCTCCGCGGCTGTAACGAACGAATGGAAACAAGGTTTGACGTACATTAAATCGTTGTTCGATGAAGGTCTGATCGATCCGGGCGCTTTCACGCAAAATGCGGAAGCCTTCAAGAAAATCGGCGAAAACGGCGATGCGCAAATTCTCGGCGCAGGCGCAGGGATGCACCCGGCTATATTCGTAAACATCGATCACGGCAACAAAAACTCCAAAGACTACAACCCGGTACCACCGCTTACAGGACCAAACGGCGTATCGCTGGCTACACATGACGGCGGCGGTGTTTCCCCCGGCGCGAAATTCGCAATCACCAGCAAAGCAAGCAAAGAAGCGCAAGTTGCACTGATTCAGCTTGTTGATTACATGTTCTCTCCTGAAGGTCAAACAAACGGCGCATCCGGTATGAAAGACATTGACTGGAGAGATCCGAAAGACGGCGAGGTAGCGCTTGGCGAAGGCGTGAAACCGATGGTTGCACCGATTCCGAGAGCGGAAGGCGAAGCGCCTCGTAACGCCGGTTGGAGCGGTATGGCTCACTTCTACATGCCGAAAGAATACCGTGACAGCTATGTACAAGGCACAGACATCTACGACTCCGCGAACTATGAGCGTCGTTTGTATCAAGCAACGCTGCAATACCAAGGTCATGAGCCGCAAGAGCTGTTCCCGCTGTGGGCAATCTGGCTTGATCCTTCCGAAGTAGATGAAGCTACAATGCTGCAAACGAACATCAAAACGTACATCGATGAGAACTCGCTGCAATTCATCACGGGTCACAAGAGCCTGGATAAAGATTGGGACAGCTACGTAAAAGGTCTTGAAGATCTGAAGCTCAATCGTTACCTGGAAATTTTGCAAAAAGCGTATGATTCCTCCACGTTCAAGAAATAAGCATGGCAAGACAACCGGGCGCATTATCGATGCATAGGCGCCCGGTTTTTTTAATGCCAATGATGCAAAGGGGATGAATGATGTGATTCAGGTTCGGGCAGGCAGAGCTTTACGCGTGTGGGTGATTGTTGTGTTGTTAATCGTTGCACAGCTTGCCGTAATCGCACCTAGAGAAAACACAGCATACGCAGCAAACAACGGGCTGGGCGCTAAACCGTACATGGGCTGGAGCAGCTACAGCATGCAGGTGTACAGCGGCAACTCTGCTTGGATTACGGCAGCGCAGATTAAGGTGCAGTCCGATGCGATGCATACGACGCTGCAATCGCATGGCTACGAGTACATCAACATCGATGCCGGCTGGAACGGCGGCATGGACGGCTATGGGCGGCCGGTGCCGAGCGCGACGCTTTACCCGAACGGTCTCGGCGAGGTGATCGATTATGTGCACAACAACGGCCAGAAGATCGGGTTGTACATGATTCCGGGTTTGGCGCCGCAGGCGTATACCGCGGATTTGCCTATTTATAACGCACCTGGCTGCTCGATGCAGGACATCGCGGTACTGCCTTTGACGACGGCAGATTACTGGGGGCTCGGCTACAAAATCGACTTCTCGAACCCATGCGCGCAGAAATATATTGATTCGATCGCGAATCTGCTGGATTCATGGGGCGTTGACTTCTTGAAGTTCGATAGCGTTACGCCGGGATCCGGACATAACGATACGTCCATCGATTCCCGCGGCGATGTTGCCGCTTGGTCGCAAGCGCTTGCTCCGCATGGCATCTGGTTCGAGCTTTCTTGGGCACTGGATCACAATTACGTTGACACTTGGAAGCAGTATGCAAACGGCTGGCGGGTCGACTGGGATGTGGAGTGCTATTGCACGAATACCGCATTGACTTCGTGGCCGAATATCGCTCGGTTATTTCCGGATGCGGCTACATGGTGGCGGGACGCAGGACCCGGCGGTTGGAATGATTTCGATTCGCTGAACGTCGGTAATGGCGCAATGGACGGCTTGACGCAGGATGAACGCCGTACGGCCATGACGCTGTGGGCTATGTCTTCTGCGCAGCTGTATACCGGCAATGACCTGACGAATCTGGACAGCTTCGGCATTAGTCTGCTGACTAACGATGAAGTCATCGCCGTCAACCAAGCGGGCCGGCCGGCGCATCCCGTGTCGACGGCAACGAATCAGCAGGTTTGGTACGCCAACAACGGAGACGGCACCTACACGGTTGGCTTGGTGAATCTCGGCAGCGCGGCGGCAACGGTGACGGTGAACTGGACCGACATCGGGTTGAACGGCGCGGCAAACGTCCGCGACTTGTGGTCGCATACCGATCTGGGCTCTTATAATACCGGTTACAGCTCAATCAATCTGCCTGCTCATGGCTCGCGGCTTCTGAAGGTAAGAGCTGCGGGCGGATCGGTTACGGCTAATGACGACGATACAGGCATCAAGTATTCGGGCAGCTGGCAGCGCAGCTACAACCGCGGACTCGGCGATTACCAGGACGATGTCCATTTCACGCAAACAAACAACGATTATTTCGAATACTCGTTTAACGGAACAGGCGTAGAACTGATTACGGAGAAGGACTCGTCCCAAGGTAATATCGATATTTACGTCGATAATGTCTTTAAAGGGACGGTCAGTACGTATAACGCAACCAGGCAGCTGCAGCAGTCCGTATATGCCATCAGCGGGCTCGCAAACGGAGCGCATACGCTGAAGGCGGTTAAGAAATCGGGTACCTATATGCTAGTGGACAAATTGCGCTTCAGCGTTCCGGCCGACATCGCTGTCAATGACACCGATACATCGATCACTTACTCCGGTACGTGGACGTATAACGGCAGCAGAGGATTTGGCGATTATCAGGACGATGTGCATTATACGTCCACGAATAACAACTACGCTCAGTATACGTTTAACGGAACCGGTGTTGAGCTGATTACGGAGAAAGAAGCGGGACAAGGGGATATCGATATTTATATCGATAACGTCTTCAAAGGCACGGTAAGCACCTATAATGCAACCCGACTGACGCAGCAAAGCGTGTACCGGATTTCCGGCCTAACGAACGGCAGCCATACGATCAAGGTCGTGAAGAAGTCAGGTACTTACATGCTTATCGACGCGTTCAAGGTGACCACGAATAAAACTCAAATCAACAATTCGGACGCAGGTCTTACGTACTCCGGAGCATGGTCGTTGAACGGAAACCGAGGCTTCGGCGATTTCAACAATGACGTTCATTTTACGCAAACGAACAATGATTACGTCCAGTATACGTTTACGGGAACCGGCATTGAATACATCACGGAGAAGGAAGCGGGACAAGGCGATGTTGATATTTATATCGATAACGTCTTCAAGGCGACAGTCAGCACGTATAATGCGACCCGGCTTGCGAACCAGGTCGTCTACCAAATCACCGGTTTGACTTCGGGCAGCCACACGTTTAAAGCCGTAAAGAAAACGGGGACGTATATGCTGCTGGATTCGCTCCGAGTTACACCTTAATAGAATGCAGGCGGCTCTTCGCGAGTTGAAATGCTGCCAGTTATGCAACATTTCTATGGATTAGCGAGCTCCGTGGAGGAAATGTTGCGATTTTTACAACATTTTATGGACGTTCTTATGCGGAGGGCCTGCCTTGTTGGAGGATCAGGGATGAATAACATGATGAACATCAATCCATATTGTACTGTGCGCGAAGGTTTGCCGCATTTTCGGAAGAAGCTGAGTCTGAACGAACCCGTTACCGTCGCTTTCCTCGGAGGGTCAATTACGGAAGGCTACGGCGCCTCTGATCCTGATCAATCCAGCTGGCGAGCGCTCACGGAGCAATACTTGCAGACCGCCTACGCATCTGCTGAATGGACCTTCATTAATGCGGGGGTCGGGGGGACGAACTCTACGCTCGGCGCGCATCGACTGCAAGCCCATGTCATGTCGGAGCAAGACATTGACCTGCTGTTCATCGAGTTTGCGGTGAATGACAGCCAGCACCGCGAGCAAACCGCTGAAGGAAGAGCGGAGACAATCCGTGGCATGGAGGGGATCGTGAGACAATGCCGCCGGCTGTCGCCGCGGGCCGACATTGTGTTTCTCTATTCCGCGGACGAGAACAACCTCAGGGAGAAGGAACCTTTCTTCATCTCTGCACATGAAGAGGTTGCAGCTCATTACGGTCTGCCTTCGGTGTCGTTCTTCGCGAGGGTGCGTGATTGGCTGTGGGCAGGCGGAGGGACATGGGAGCAGCTTGCGCCGGATCGCACGCATCCGAATGATGCCGGCTATGCTTTCTATGCGGATTTATTGCTGGCGTTTCTGGAGGCTGCTTTAGAGGAAAATACGACTGGGACGATGAACGAGATTTCATTCGACCTTCCGGTACCATTGCTTGAAGGATCTTATGAGCAAGCTGCTATGAGAAACATGTCCGAAGCCTACGACGTGAAGCTGCTCCGGAAACAGGGGAGACCGGACAACATGGTCAACTGGCGATATGCTGCGGATCATCTGGCCTCAGATTCACAGGAGGCAGCGTTCAGCTTCGACGTGAATGGACATGGAGCGGGTTTGCTGCTCCTATGCGGGCCGGATTCCGGTATGCTGGAATTCTCCGTCAACGGAGGACCGTTCCGACTCGTGAATCCGTTCGATGAGTGGTGTCCGTTGTTCCAGAGGCCGGTGCCTGTCCAACTGGTGGCACATGCGCAGGCAGAGCCGATGCGGATTAGGGTGCGCAATACTGCACGGAAGGATGAGCGAAGCATCGGGAATTGGCTTCGCGTGCTGGCGCTGTTGGAGCATTGATGGCGGATTTCAAGAAAATATTGACTTCGCCTTAACAAATATGGTATTTTAATAAACGCTGCTTCTCTTATGAAGCGACAACTGCCAGATGCGGTCGTGGCGGAATTGGCAGACGCGCTAGATTCAGGTTCTAGTGGTGTAACAGCCGTGGAGGTTCGAGTCCTCTCGACCGCACCATACGCTAACGAACAAGGGTTTCGGCAAGCTCAATCGAGCTTGCGGAGCCCTTTTTTTGTTGCCTCGAACAGAATGAATGATATGCCTTTTCCCCTTCATCTAACTCGATAGCCACTCTGTAAACAATCTTGTACATCTGACCTATATACCATATCCAAATGTACCTTTTGCAAATGGAGTATATCTTTATCGACAAAACCTGTATATTTATATCGATTTTCAGTTCGAAATTGTCAAATCTATTAAAAATTTCATAAAAAGATATATTCACTATTTACAATTCAGTAAATTAGTCATAAAATGAAAACGCAAACAAATGTCAGGTTATACCTATTTAATATAGTCAAGGTATACCTTCGAGCAGTGCGTCCAGAGAGGAGGCCATCCATACTTTAGCAGCTCAGCAAGGGTTTAGATGCAAGTAACTACTTTTTCTAACCAAGGGGAGGACAAAACAAAATGCGTAATGGAAACAAACGTAGTTTGATGGTCTCGGCAGCAGCATTGATGGTAGCTTTTTCGGTGGCAGGATGTGGCGCAAACAACACAACGAATAACACAACGAATAACACGACTTCTGAAGGAGCAGCAAATACAGACGCGGCGGCAACGACGAACGAAACCAATGCCGCGAACACAGCTGAAAACGCTCCTGCAGAGAGTGCCGGCGATCTGAAAGGCGCAACAATCAAAATCGGTCTGTGGTGGGACGGCGCTGACCCGCGTCTGATGGAAGAGAAAGATCGTGGTCCTGCGGAAGACGAGCAAATCGCGTTAATCGAAGCTGCAGAGAAGAAATATAACGGCAAAATCGAATTCGTGAAGTTCGGCGATTACGGCAAATATGTAGAGAACCTGACAACGACCTCGCTTGCAGGCGATCCGTTCGCGGATGTAGTCGTGCTTGAGCTGTTCTGGTCATTCCCGGGACTCGTAAACAAGAACTTCATCCTGCCAATCGACGATATGCTGGATCTGAGCGATTCCAAGTACATACCTTGGATGAAGAACGGCGGCAGCTTCCAAGGCAAACAATACGGATTCATTGATTCTCCTCCTTCTCCATACGGCATTTTCTATAATAAGAAGCTCGTGCAACAGCTTGGCGTTGAAGATCCATACGAATTGCAGAAGAGCGGCGCATGGACTTGGGATAAATTCCGCGAGCTTGCTAAAGCCGCAACGAAAGATCAAGACGGCGACGGCAAAACAGACGTATTCGGATACATCGGCGATATGAAAGTAAGTACGGAGCAATTCGTATACGGGAATAAAGGCTCGTTCGATAAAGACGAGAGCGGCAACATGAAGTTCTCGATGGACAGCGCAAACTCGATCCAAGGTCTTCAATTGGTAGCGGATATGTACAATGTGGATAAATCGATCCTGCAGCCGGCTCCCAAAGACGGCAATGACAAAGCATTTATCGCCGGCAAAAGCGTCATGTATGGCGGTTTTAGCTGGGAGCTTGGCGGCTTGAAGGACAACATGAAGGATACGGAGCTTGGTTATGTCTTCTTCCCGAAAGCGCCTAACGCATCAGATTACACATCCTACACGCCTTACGGCAACATGTACATGGTTTCCAAATACTCCAAGAATCCTGAAATCGCTATGAAAATCATGGATGAAATCAGCTTGCACGGAAAAAACAAAGAGCTTGCAGTAGAAAGCTGGAAAAACCAATATACGCCGGATGCACTTGATACGCGTACGCAAATGTACGACAAAATCGATTACAGCGGCAGCTACATCGCCATTCCGGATGCAGACAAATTGGTTGACAGCGTACTGAAAGATATTACGGAAGGTAAAGTAGCGCCTGCTACAGCAGTAGAGAAAGTCAAAAATCAATTTGATGCAGGCATCGCGAAGCTGCAAGCGGACTTGAAGTAACGCAATTAGCATATTTCATGTAATTTGAACGGGATACCCTCGAATCGGCTTTGATTTTCATATGAAGACGATTTGGGGGTCCGTTTTTGTGAGGGGAACTATGAGGCGATCCTATACCAAACTTATTTCGGCACTCGTAATCTTATCTGCCATCATCTGTTTTGCGGCAACAACGATAGGGGGCGGCTCCGATCAAACGGCTTCCGCCGAAGATCGCCCGCTTGACAGTGCAAGCTTAATGAAGCTGTCGTCTTCGTTCAAGAAAGGCAGCTACGATGAATATTTGTCCAAGCACAAAGACACTCCCGAGCCAAAGTCCGACATCCTGATAGAAGCCGAAAGCTTCAATGAGGCATCAGGCATGAATGCAGCCATTGTCGAGAACTACGAAGGCGAGCAAGGGAAGATGGTCTCGACGGAAGAGACGGGATCGATTTCATGGTCCGTGGACGTTGAGCAAAGCGGCTTATACCAGATCGAGATGAAGTATTTTACCGTGAAGGGCAAAGATTCGGACATCGAGAGAGGTCTGAAGATCGACGGGGAAACCCCTTTTAATGAAGCGAGAAGCCTTGTCTTCAGCCGCATTTGGAAGGATGAGAAGGCTGTATTTGACCGTGATGACAATGGCAATGATTTGGCGCCGAAGCAGATCGAAGTGTCAATGTGGCAGGAATCGCTGTTTGAAGATGCAAGCGGCTATTATGAGCAGCCCTATCAATTTTTTCTTAGTAAAGGGAAACATGAGCTGACGTTGACCTCCAGTAAAGAACCGCTGGTCATCGATTACCTGAAATTAACTAAGCCGAGTAAGACCATTGCCTACGATGAACTGGAGAAACAATACCAGCAGCATGGCTATACACCTGTCGAAGGCTCTTTTATGAAAATTCAAGGGGAAGCCTCTTCGCTGAAATCCACGCCAATGCTCCTCCCTTACAATGACCGCTCAAGCCCGGCTGTCGAGCCTTTCCACGCATCCAAGCTGCGTAACAATGCGATGGGCGGGTGGACCTGGCGTATGCCCGGACAGTGGATAGAATGGGAAGTCGAAGTGGAGAAGGACGGGTTATATCAAATCGCCTTCAAGAACCGGCAGAACTATTTGACTGCGATGTCGGCGCTGCGAACGCTGACGATCGACGGACGGCTTCCTTTCAAGGAAGCGCAGCGGATCGGTTTCGCATATGACCGCGATTGGCAGATGAAGGTACTGGGCAAGCAGAACGATAAGCCTTACTTGTTTTATATGACCGCGGGCAAACATACCATCCGGCTTGAAGTAACGCTTGGCGAGCTGGCGCCTGTGCTGCGGACCGTGGAGAACAGCGTGCTGAACCTGAATGCGATGTATCGGAAGGTCATTAGCTTTACGGGCGTCGTGCCGGATCAGTTCCGGGACTATGCGCTGGACAAGCGTATTCCGGAGATGGCTAACGTTTTCCGCGAGGAAAGCGACCGCCTCTATGCGATCGCGCGCATGATTCAAGGTCCCGAGGATGGGGGCAATGACCGTTCTGCCCTATTGAATACGCTGGCATATCAGTTGAAAGACATGGCGGATCGGCCGGATACGGTGCCAAGCCGAATCGATGCATTCAAGAGCAATGTCGGTGCACTGGGTACCTGGATGCTGATGATTAATGAACAGCCGGTTGCGATCGATTATTTAATCGTCTCGGAACCCGGTGCGGAGCTTCCGAGTCCGGAAGCGACAACCTGGGCAAAGTTCAAATCCAGCCTAGCTTCGTTCACCGCCTCGTTCTATGAGAACTATGACGATTTCAGCAGCAATGACGCAGGGGAGAAGGTCATTACCGTCTGGGTGACATCCGGACGCGACCAAGCGCAGATTCTGAAACGGTTGGTCGATGACAATTTCACCCATGACACGGGAATCAAAGTGAGCCTTAAGCTGGTTTCCGCGGATATATTGCTGCCTTCCACTGTAGCGGGCAAAGGTCCTGATGTTGCGCTGCAAGTAGGGAATGAGGTTCCGGTTAATTTCGCAACACGTAATGCGCTCCAGGATTTGTCCGTATTCTCTGACTTCCGTGAGGTTACCGAGCGGTTTAAGAGCAGCGTGATGGTGCCTTACGAGTACAACGAGAAGTATTATGGACTGCCTGAGCAGCAGACGTTCCCGGTATTGTTCTATCGGAAAGACATCATCGAAGATGAACTGCATCTGAAGATTCCCCAAACCTGGGACGATGTGTATGCCCTCATACCGGAGCTGCAGAAGCATAACCTGCAATTCGGATTGCCGCAGAGAGGTCTTAATGCGCAAGGGAATGATGTCGTTACGACCGATATCATTACGCTTCCGCCAAGCCCTACGTTTGCCATGCTGCTCTATCAGAATGACGGGCAGTTCTATAAGCATAATGATATGGCCACGGGATTGGACGAAGAAACGGCTGTCGAGCAGTTCAAGAAATGGACGGATCTGTACGTGAATTACAAGATTCCGATCCAGACTGATTTTGCGAACCGTTTCCGTACCGGCGAGATGCCAATCGGCATCGTGGATTATACGATGTATAACAAGCTATCCGTGTATGCACCGGAAATTAAGGGGCTCTGGGGATTTGCTCCTGTTCCCGGAACGAAGCAGCCCGATGGAACGATTCGTCGCGATGTGGGTACGGGAGGCACGGCAGCCGTCATGTTCGAGCATACGAATGACAAGGAATCGGCATGGTCCTTTATGAAATGGTGGACCTCCAAAGAAACGCAACTGGCGTTTGGCCGCGAGATGGAAGTTCGTTTAGGAACATCGGCCCGTTATCCGACCGCGAATATCGAGGCGCTGAAGCTGCTTTCATGGCCGGTCCAAGATTTAAACACGCTGCTCGAACAAATGGAATGGACGCGGGGGATTCCGGAAGTGCCCGGCGGGTATTTAACCGGCCGGAACATTGACAATGCCTTCCGCCGAGTAGTGGTGCAAGGCGAAGATCCGCGTGAAACGATGGACTTCTACGTTCGCTACATGAATGAAGAGATCAACGCCAGACGAAAAGAATTCAATCTTCCCTATGAGAAGTGAGGGGATTCCCAATTAGTGCGACGACGTTTAAGAAACTAAGCCATATCAAGACCGAGTTGGTCAAGAACAAGCATGCGCTTGTCTTGATGGCTCCCTATTTTCTAATCTTCACCGTGTTTACCGTCATACCGGTATTCATGTCGGTCCTTCTCAGCTTCACGTATTTCAATATGCTGGAATTTCCGCGATTTGTGGGCTGGGACAATTACGCGCAGCTGTTCGTTGCGGATGATGTGTTTCTCATTGCCGTAAAGAACACGTTCTTATTCGCCTTTATTACAGGTCCGATCAGCTATGTGGCTTGCTTTATTTTCGCATGGCTGATCAATGAATTGCCGCCTAAGCTGCGTGCAGTGCTGACGCTCATCCTGTACGCGCCATCCATCGCGGGGAATACCTATTTGATTTGGCAGACGCTGTTCTCCAGTGATTCCTACGGATTCATGAACTCGTTTCTGATGAAATGGGGCTTTATTCTGGAACCGATTCAATGGCTGCAGGATCCGCGGTATATGCTTCCGATTCTGATGGCCGTTCAATTGTGGCTCAGCTTAGGGACATCCTTCCTTGCCTTTATCGCCGGCTTGCAAAATGTCGATCGAACCTTGTATGAAGCGGGTGCGATCGACGGGATTCGGAATCGGTGGCAGGAGCTGTGGTTTATTACCCTTCCGGCGATGCGTCCGCAATTGATGTTCGGTGCCGTTATCCAGATTACATCGGCATTTGCGGTAGCCGAAATTTCGATTTATATGATCGGATTCCCGAGCGTGGATTATGCCGCTCATACGATCGTTACGCATTTGGTCGACTACGGAACCATCCGTTTCCAGATGGGTTATGCCTCGGCAATCGCGACGATATTGTTCGCGATTATGATGTTAACGAACTTGATTACGCAGAAGCTTCTGAAAAAAGTAGGTGAATAAGTCCGATGGCATTGAAGTTCCTATTGAGAAAACGGCTTAATCGCTCCTGGTCCGTCGATATTCTGCTCTTTATTCTGCTGGCAGGCGTCGCGGCATTTATGGCGGTTCCGCTGGTATATACGATTAACAGAGCCTTTATGCCGCTGGACGAAATTTTCGCATTCCCGCCAAGATTTATCGTGCGTCACCCGGAGATGAAAAATTTCACCGATCTAGTCGGCATCTTCGCGGACTCCTGGGTACCGTTCTCGCGGTATGTATTTAATACCTTCTTTATCGCGATAACGGGAACGACGGGGCATGTCATTATTGCTTCGGCAGCTGCCTATCCGCTTGCGAAGGTGAAATTCCCTTTCCGGAACGCGCTGTTCAGCCTTGTCGTCATGTCGCTTATGTTCACGCCTTACGTGACCCAGGTGCCGAACTATATGACGATCTCTTGGCTTGGCATGATCAATACGTACTGGGCGATCTTGCTTCCGGCATTCGGTTCCACACTGGGACTTTATTTGATGAAGCAGTTTATGGAACAAATTCCGGATGCTTTAATCGAAGCCGCCAAGATCGACGGCGCGACGGAATACCGGATATTCTGGCAAATTGTCATGCCAATCGTGAAACCGGCTTGGATGACGCTCATTATCTTCTCGCTGCAGAGCTTGTGGACGAACGGATCCGTAACGAGCCACAAATATATATACAGCGAACAGCTTCGTACGGTGGATGCCGTCTTCGGACAAATAGCAAGCGGGGGAATAGCAAGAACGGGCCCTGTTGCAGCTGTGACGCTGCTCATGATGTCTGTTCCGATTGCGGTATTCATCATCACGCAAAGCAAAGTCATTCAAACGATGTCTACATCGGGGCTGAAAGAGTAAGCAGGGGGGAGCCGGATTTTGACAGCCAAAAGAACGATCGTAACGTTAATGCTGGTTATGCTCATGCTCGGTGTATGCGCTCCTGCGTCCGCTGCCTCATCGGATGGGTATAACTACTCCTACTGGGGAGAAGCGGTGCCGGCGCCGGATCCATACCGCGCTGCTGAAGTCATCTACGGGCCGGATTTGAATATCGGACCCTTGGTTTCACCGCAGGATATGTATATTTCGAGTGCGGGCCTTATTTATATCGCGGATACAGGAAACAACCGAATTGTCGTGCTCGACAAGAACCTAGGCGTAGAGCGCGTTATCGCTGCATTCGACCATGCAGGCAAGCAAGATACATTTAATCAGCCCGAGGGGGTTTTCGCCGATGCGAAAGGCCATCTCTTCGTGGCAGATACGCAAAATCGCCGAATTATTGAGCTTACAGCCAAAGGCGAGTTTGTGCGCGAGATCAACGAGCCCAAATCGACGCTGATCCGGCAGGGGTTTCAATTTACGCCGATTAAACTGGTCGTTGATAAAGCGGAGAGGTTGTATCTGATCAGCCGCGGTTCTTATGAAGGGATCATGGAATTTGATTCCGATGGCGTGTTCAGCGGATTTATCGGAACGAACCGCGTGAAATTCAGTCCGATGGATCTGTTCTGGAAGCGGATCTCGACTAAGAAACAGCGCGATCAGATGGAGCAGTTTATTCCGCTGGAGTTCAATAATATCGCCATCGACAATGATGGTTTCATGTATACGACAACGGTGGAAGAAAACTCGAACAGTCCGATCAAGAAGCTGAATCCGTCCGGCGTCGATATTTTGCGGAGCAAAGGATATTTCCCGCCCAAAGGGGATATCGGCACATTGGAAGTGGGGAGCTTCCCGGGCAGCTCGATCTTCGTCGATGTCACACAGGATGTCGGCGGCATGTATAGTGCGCTGGATTCGAAGCGCGGACGTGTTTTCACGTATGACAAAGACGGTAATTTGCTCTACATGTTCGGCGGATTAGGCGCGGAGCAAGGGAAATTCCGTACGCCTTCGGCTATTGGCCTGCAGGGTGATCGCGTCATCGTACTGGATAAGGACAACAATCGGTTGACTGTTTTTGAGCCGACGCGTTACGGAAGTTTGATTCGGGATGCGGTTACTTCGCTCTACAACGGCAAAGTGGAGCAATCTACCAGCGCGTGGCAGCAAGTGCTTAAACTGAACAGCAACTTCGAGGTCGCGTACATCGGCATCGGAAAATCACTGCTGAAGCAAGGCGCTAACAAAGAAGCGATGGCGTATTTCGAGCTTGGCAACAACCGGGAGAACTATTCGGAGGCCTTCAAACGGTACCGAAAAGAGATCGTCATGGATCGTTTCGGTTCCATCGTGCTCAGCATCGCAGCTGCAATCGGTATCATTATCGCGATCGTTAAGCTTGCCAGAAGAAGGGCTGCGAGCGGCTATTATAAAGAAGTCGGCCCGCTCAAGAACCCGTTCTACACGATGCTGCATCCATTTAACGGCTTCTGGGAGATGAAGTTTGAGAAGCAGGGAAGAGTCAAGATCGCAGCCGTCATCTTGTTTTTACTCGTCTTGCTCACCATCGTGAAGCGACAGTACAGCGGATTCGTTGTCAATTTCAATAATCCCGCCGATCTGAACAGCATCAATGAACTGAAGTACATCCTACTGCCGTTCCTGCTCTGGTGTGTGGCCAACTGGTCGCTTACGACGCTCATGGACGGCGAAGGCAAATTCAAAGAAATTATAATGGCTACCGGGTACTCCTTGATGCCGTTTGTCATCCTTTATTTGCCGCAAACGCTGTACAGCAGAGTCATCACAGCTGACGAGAGCTCCTTTTATTATTTGCTGGACACCGTTGCGATTGTCTGGTTCATCGCATTGCTGTTCGTGGGCACGATGACGATTCATCAATACTCGGCTGGTAAAACGGTTCTAACGATGCTGCTTACGCTCGTTGTCATCGGGATCATGTTGTTCCTTGGCGTTCTGTTCTTCAGTATGCTGCAGCAGATGATCAGTTTCATTATGTCACTCTATCATGAGCTTTCGTTTAGAGGACGATGATTGCCGAGGAATCTTGTTTATTTGGAGGGGAACGGTTGTGATCAATAGAAAGCATGTCGTCATTGCTGCCCTCTGCGGATGCTTGGCAGCTGGCACTGCCATTATCAATTACGCTGATGGGGCTAACGCAAATGTCGGCTCAATAACGGGAGAAGCGACAGTAGGATCAACAGCTGCCGGTAGAGGAAAGTCATCGAATGGGGAAGTTTCCGTTGCCTCCTTGAATCCTGCTTCGGATACGGCTGTGCGTACGATAAACACACCAGAAGAGTTGAATGCACTTAATCAGATGGAGCAGGTATCGGAGACGGATGCGCTCGCATTATTCATCAATAAAGAAACAGCAGAGATAGCGGTGAAGGACAAACGAGACGGATATGTATGGTTCTCTAACCCGATCGGTCATCAGAAGGACACACTCGCTTCACCGCTTTATCAATCGGAGCTTTCTTCGCAGCTGCTGCTTACTTACTATAACGAGAAGGGCCAAGTCTATCGTTTCAACAGCCATGATGACAGCGTGGAGAAGAAACAGTTCGAGATTTCAGCCGCGAAGAACGGAGTGCGAATCGTTTACCGGTTCGGCAAAGCTTCCGGCGGTACCGAGAACATTCCGGCGGTGATCAGCGAGGAACGGTTCCAGAAGCTCATCTTGGACAAGCTGCCCGATGACGATGCTCGTAAGCAGGTCACCTATAAGTTCCGTCTCAATCCGGAGAAACAGGTCTATGAGATCCGTAATTTGCAGGATAACGTGAAGCAAGAGCTTGCAGGTTATCTGACCCAAGCGGGATATTCAAAGGAAGATGCTGCTCAGGATAACCAGGAGAACGGCGCTGAAGCGGCAGCTTCCGACGAGCAGGCCGCGTTTACGATACCGGTTGAATATGCCTTGGACGCGGATCAATTCGTTGTCTCCATCGCGGCGAAGGATGTCCGCTATAGTCCGGAATTTCCGCTTGCCTCCGTCCAGGTGCTGAAGCATTTCGGGGCGGCAACGGATAAGAAGCAGGGATATATCTTCGTTCCGGATGGTTCAGGCGCATTGATTCAATTGAACAACAAGAAATTAAGCGCGGAGCCTTTCAACATGCCGGTTTACGGTGAGGACGGAACGTTCGATGTGAAGGAGCGCGTGGTGACCAGCTCTCCGGTCCGATTGCCCGTGTTTGGCTTAAAGCAGAATGATCATGCAGTGCTGGGCATTATCGAGGACGGAGACGCGTTGTCCAGCGTGCTCGCCGATATTAGCGGCAGACATGATAGCTATAATACTGTCAATTCCGAGTTTCAATTTGTCGCGATGGACTATTATACGCTCAGCTCAGGGACGAAGACCAGCTCTGTTCCCATGTTCCAACAGCAGCCTTATCAAGGAGATCTTCGCGTCCGCTACAGCTTCCTCTCCGGCAGTGCTGCCGATTATGTTGGGATGGCAGGTGCGTATCGGAATTATTTAATCGATAAGCACAAGCTGAAGAAGCTCGATGAACAGGCCAATGCGCCTTTCATTCTTGAGGTTGAAGGGGCGTTCCGCAAGAAGAAATCATTCCTTGGCATTCCTTATTCGGCAACGGAATCGTTAACGACGTATGACGAAGCAGGCTCCATGCTTAAACTGCTGAAAACGCAGGGAATCGATACGATAGCGCTGCGTTATGTAGGCTGGTTTAACGATGGCATCCGTCACAGCTCACCGAAAGATGTCGAGCTCGAAGGGGCGCTCGGAGGCAAGAAAGGGCTTCAACGTCTGATCGATTTCACGAAACAGAATGGGATCGGCTTGTATCCGGACGTGGCATTCCTTGAGAAATATAAAGGAGCCAAAGACAGCGCGGACTTGCTTGATCGCCGCAGCGCAGCTGTCTATAATTACAATCCGGTCATGTACGTGCAAGACGGAGATTCATTCTCGCATTACAAATTGTCCCCGAACAAGCTTCCGAGCACGGTGGACGCCTTTATGGACGATTATGCGAAGTTTGGGATAAGCGGCTTATCGTTGCGGGATATGGGGAATGAAGTGAATTCCGACTTTAACCCGCAAGCATCGGTCGACCGTCAGGCAGCACGAAATACGATCTTGCATGAAACGGACAAGTTGAAGCAGCAAAACGGCAGGCTCATGATAAGCGGAGGTAATGCTTACACCCTTCCATATGCCGATGTCGTGGTCAATGCACCTACTTCCAGCAATCGATTAAACATTACCGATGAGGATGTCATGTTCTATCAAATTGCTCTTCACGGTTATGTGGATCTGGCCGGTGCGCCGTTCAATATGGATGCGTATCAGAACCCGCGCGCTTCCATGCTCAAGGCGCTGGAAACGGGCTCGAACATATATTACGCTTGGTACTATAACGAAGCATCGGTTGTCAAAGATACCGCTTATAACGATTTGTACGCTCTTCATTATGCGGATTGGTTGGACGAAGCAGCCAAATTATACAACGAGGCGAACCCCATATTGAAGCAAGTGCGTAATCAGGTCATTACCGGCCATCGCAATCTTGCTGATCGAGTCGTGGAGACGACGTTCGAGAATGGCATGACGATTATCGTGAACTATAATCAAACGGCAGTACAGGTGAACGGCATGGAGATCGGCGCCGAAAGCTACCGGGTAGGCGGTGAATGACGATGTTTAAGAAACCAATGACACTAAAACAGAAAAATGCATGGTTCGGTGTTCTGTTTGCATCGCCGCTCATGTTCGGGATGATCCTGCTGTTCATTTTGCCGTTGATTCAATCGTTTCGTTACAGCTTAAGCTCCCTTGATATGGTCGAAGGAGGCTTTGATGTAACCTACGAAGGCTTCGAAAATTATTCGAGCCTATTCACTTCCAATCCGGACTTCCCTCGGACCTTGGCGGAGTCGATCGGAAACATGGTCGTGAACGTGCCGCTCATTCTAATTTTCAGTTTGTTTGCAGCAGTGCTGCTCAATCAGAAGTTTGTAGGGCGTCCGTTCGCCAGAGCGATCTTCTTCCTGCCGGTCATTCTGGCCTCCAGCGCAATCGCGAATCTGGATATCAGCAGCTTTGTCGGCGGCGGCGCGATTCCGGCAGGCAATGGAGGTGAGGGGGGATCGAATGCCCTGCAAAGCTTCGAGCTAAGTAAAATGATGATCGAGTCGGGTCTGTCGCCGGTTATCGTGAATTATATTACAGGTGCGGTGGATCGGATTTACGAGATTATCAGCTCATCCGGCGTGCAAATTCTTATTTTCTTAGCCGGCTTGCAATCGATCTCTCCTTCCTTGTACGAGGCCTCCAAGATCGAAGGCGCGACAGGGTACGAGAGCTTCTGGAAAATTACGTTTCCGATGGTTACGCCGCTTATTCTAACGAACATGGTCTATTCGATAACCGATACGTTCAGCAGCAACCAGATCAACTTGTTGATCTCGGAAACAGCCTTCAAAGTATTCGATTTCGGTCTTAGCGCCGCGATGTCGTGGGTGTTCTTCCTATGCGTCGGCCTGATACTTGCCGTCTCAGTCGGCCTGATCTCACGCAAAGTGTTCTACTATGACTAAATGGGGAGGTGAGTCGATGAAATCGCCTACAGCTTACGCCGATTTATTCGTAAGACGGTACAATCCGGTGGAGAAAACGAAAGGATTCGTATGGAGATTGATACGAGCTGTCCTCATTCTCGGGTTTTGTTTCGTCATTTTGTTTCCGCTATTCTTGCGGATCTCCATCGCATTTCGCAGCAAGGTCGATATCTACGATCCGACTGTGCTCTGGATTCCGAGGCATTTTACGCTCGATAATTTCAAAATCGCCATGGAGTCCGCGCATTACTTGACTTCATTGCTGAATACGCTCTATATCACATCCAGTACGACCATTATCCAAATGGCGTCCTGCACGCTGGCTGCCTATGCGTTTGCGCGACTGAAGTTTAAAGGCAGCGAGATCTTATTCGCGCTCGTCATCTTTACCATTGTTGTGCCGCCGCAAACGATTATGATTCCGCTTTACTTGACGTATCGGTACTTTGATCTGTTTGGTCTCATTCATTTGTTTACAGGCAAGAAAGGGCTGAATTTGATCGATACCTTCTGGCCGTTTATTATTTCGGCGGGGACGGCGATGGGACTCAAGAACGGTCTCTATATCTATATTTTCCGGCAGTTCTTTAGAGGGATTCCGAAGGAAGTCGAGGAAGCTGCATTGGTTGACGGAGCAGGGGTGCTTCGCACGTTCTCCCGCATCATGCTGCCCAACGCCATTCCCGCCATCATTACGGTGCTTCTGTTCTCCTTCGTCTGGCAATGGAATGACAGCTATTACGTCAGCTTGTTCTTGAAGCAAGTGAAAGTGCTGTCCACAAGCCTCATGGATATGGGCGTTGGCCTTAAAGAACCGGACCCCGTATACACGTCAATGCTGCTTAATACCGGGGTACTCCTGACGATCGCGCCGCTTATTGCCATGTACCTGTTTGTGCAGCGATACTTTGTGGAAAGCGTGGAGCGGACCGGGATTACGGGCTAGTCCGTAATTCGTATAAAATCTGTTGGATTAGTAAGACAATAATAGCTATACTGAAAAAAATAGAACTAATTAGGCTGAGGTGTGAATTCTGTGCTGAGCGATAATAAGCCGTTATACAGTCAAATACTCGGGGTTTTGCGCGAACGCATCTCTCAAGGGGAATACGTCACCGGTCAGCAGCTTCCAACGGAACTTGAGCTAGCGGAGCAGTTCGGCGTCAGCCGCATTACATCCAAACGTGCATTGATTGAACTCGAAAGAGAAGGTCTGATCTATCGCAGAAGGGGCAGCGGCAGCTTCGTGAAGAAACAAGATGAAGCCCGTCCTGAAACGGAAGTGAGGGAGGCCGCTCCCTCCAGCCGAATCGTTTCCATGATCCTTCCTTTTGTTACCGCTCACAATACGCTCGAGCATATGCAGGGTGCGGCCAAATACGTCGAATCCAAAGGATATTACCTCAGTATCCATAACAGCGACTGGAGCAGTGAACGTGAGCGCGAGTTGCTGCATTCGCTCCCTAAACGAGGTACGTCAGGCATTATTTTATACCCGGTCAGCACGCAAAAGAATTTGGATGTTGTCCATGCGCTTCATCTCAGCGAATATCCGATCGTAACCGTCGACCAATATTACAGCTTGCTGACCATGGGAAGCGCGGTATCGGATAATTATGCGGGTGGTTACCAAGCGGCATCCAAGCTGATTGAACTGGGGCATTCGCGTATCGCTTTCATCTCCACGATCGGCATTCAGTACCGCAGTACGGTTCGTGACCGCTTCTTCGGATATAGTAAAGCGCTTACGGATAACGGACTACCGGTGGATATTGAGCTGATCTTCAGCGACTTGCCGCGGGAAGCGGAGGGGGCTCCGGCGACTCGGCGCGAATTCTACAAGGATTTGCTTGGGAAATTGATGAAGCTGCGCGTGACGGCGATTCAAACCGAACATGATATGGTCGCTTATGACTGTTCGAAGGCGGCTATTGATTTGGGGATCAAAATTCCGGAGGAACTGTCGATTGTAGGCTTCGATAACAACGATATGTCGCAGCAAGGCGATATTCAGATTACGACCATCGAGCAAAATTACGATGAAATCGGAAAACGCGCTGCAATGATGATTATCGATCAATTGGAGAACCATGTTATACAACGGGAACGTGCTGTTATTCCGGTCAAATGGATCCCAAGACAGTCGATCGGGCAAGGGCCGGACCTGAATGACTAAGAGCAGGTCCGATGTTCGCCTTCTTGTGAGCTTGATGCTCTCAAGGAGGCTTTTTTGCATTTAAGATATACTCTGTGGAATTATAGATGTCATTTGTTATATCTAATATTTACACTTTTGGCAAATGAACGGTATAATAAGAGAGGAAAATGATTGTAATGATTGAAGAAGATATAACATAATATAGGCTGGAGGCCAGATTCATGAATCTCAGCGGAGTACCGGAACCACACATCAAGAAGTATTCACCCGAGCATTACCTATGCCGAAGAGCGACAAAGCCGCTCGTGCTGGATGGCAGACTGGATAAATCGTTTTGGGCGGATGCGCCTTGGACGGCTGATTTTGTCGATATCGAAGGGGACCTGAGACCAAAGCCAAGTAAACAGACGAGAGTCAAGATGTTATGGGATGACGAGTATTTCTATTTCGGTGCCGAATTGGTGGAAGACCAAATCTGGGCTACGCTTACGGAGCGGGACTCCGTGATCTTCTACGATAACGACTTTGAGATTTTCATTGATCCTGACGGTGATTCGCACCACTATTACGAATTTGAAATCAATGCTTTGAACACCGTTTGGGATTTGCTGCTTGTGAAGCCGTACCGTGATGGCGGCCCGGCCGTTAACGCATGGGACATCGCCGGCTTGAAAACAGCGGTTCATATCGATGGAGAACTGGGCAATCCACTCGCTGCCAATCGCAGCTGGAGCGTCGAAGTGGCCATGCCGTGGAAGAGCCTGCTGGAATGTGCCTCTGAGGGACGCCGTCCGACAGCCGGACAATTCTGGCGCGTGAATTTTTCTCGCGTGGAATGGCAGGCAGAAGTGAGAGACGGACGTTATGAGAAAGTGATCAACCCTGCTACCGGCAAGTCATTCCCGGAAGACAATTGGGTGTGGTCGCCGATGGGAATCGTCAATATGCATTACCCGGAATTGTGGGGGTATGTTGTATTTGCCGGAGAAGAGGGCGCCGATAGCTTTGCACTTCCGCAGGATGAAACGATCAAGTGGCAGCTGCGCAAGTTGTATTATCGTCAACGCAACCATTTTGCGGAATCCGGTGTGTTTAGCGAGGACCTGTCCCTGCTAATGGGGGAGGACACATGGATGATTCAACCTCAAATCGAACGGACTTCGCGGTTCTTTCAAATGTCCGCGCCTTCGGTAGATGGCGGCTCGACCTATTACATTCGTGAAGATGGGAAGCTATGGAAGGAGTGAGGGGAGATGTCCTTAACAGCGGCAGGTTGTTCATTAGATGAAGAAACACGCATCACGATCGAGCGCAAGTTCAAGGAGAAGGAGCAGCTTGCCAGCGCGAGGAAGACAGAGCTGTTTAGCGTATTTGAGGAAGAGCTCAGCGAGGAAGAACGATTGGCGCTCAAGTTTCTTTACGCCTATATGCCGCTGAACGACCTGGCTGATTACGAGGGCAGCCTGTTTCTGAGCCATGTCCGGAAGACATTGGAGATTCGCCGTGAGATGCCTTGGGGCAATCGGGTGCCCGATCATCTGTTTCTTCATTTTGTACTCCCGTACCGCGTTAACAATGAGAACATTGAGGACAGCCGCGGTATTTTGTTCGATGAGCTGTACAGTCGTGTGAAGCTTCTATCCATGGGAGACGCGATCTTGGAAACGAATCATTGGTGCTACGAGAAAGCGACGTACATCGGCAATGATCCTCGCACAGTTTCACCACTGACACTGATTCGTACAACGCTGGGGCGGTGCGGGGAAGAGTCGACTTTAGCCGTTGCCGCGCTGCGCAGCCTTTGCATTCCGGCGAGGCAGTGCTATACGCCGCGCTGGGCACATTCGGACTCCAACCATGCCTGGGTTGAAGCTTGGGCGGATGGCAGCTGGCACTTTATCGGGGCATGTGAGCCTGAACCTCGCCTCAATGAAGGATGGTTCAGCGGTCCGGCTCGTAGAGCGATGCTCATTAACACGCGTGTTCCTTCGCAATATCCGGGGCCGGAATCGATAACGCTCGCGCATGAATGGTACACCGAAATAAATTTGCTGGATGGCTATGCACCATGCCGCAACATTGTTGTTCGTATCCGTGACAGTGAAGGTCAGCCGGTTTCAGGCGCTGCCGTATCGTTCCAAGTGTATAATTTCGCTGAATTCACACCGATCGCCAAACTAACGACAGATGCTAGGGGCGAAGTTACGCTAACGACAGGATTTGGAGATCTGCTTGTCCGTGCCGTAGAGGGTTCAAGATGGGGCGAAAGCAAATTATCTGTATCGGAACAAGACGCGTTTACGATCACAATCGATGAATATGAGCAGCAAGATGGCATCACCGAATTCGATATGGTTCCTCCGCCGGAGCTGCCTGCCGATGAGGCTTCTGCAGTAACAGACGAGGTGCTTCAACAGCACCGCAGCCGCATGCAGCAAGGAGCAGCAATCCGTAAACGCTTCGCGGATACGTTTGTCAGTGAGTCGCGCGCAGGCGAGATTGCTTTGGATCTTGACCTTCCGGCAGAGCGCGTATGGCAGGTTCTTCGCAAGGCGCGTGGGAACAGCCATGAAATCGCTGCTTTTCTTCAGGAGCAAACAGAAACGTATGGAGAATGGCCGCTGCGCCTGTTAGAGAGCTTAAACGAGAAAGATTTGACCGATACGTTCCGCCCTGCGCTGTTCGATCATTTGAAAGGCTCGCTGCCTTATGCGGACTTATACGATGTTGAATTGTTCTCGCGTTACGTGCTTTGTCCACGTGTCTTGTTCGAAATGATTGGTCCGTATAAGCAGTTTTTCCAAGAAACGTTGCTTGCCGCGGATATCGCGGACTATCGGCTGGCTCCATCCGGGCTTGTCAGCCATCTGCTGGAGAAGTTTGAGGTTGTCGAGGATATGACGTACTATCAGGGATCCGCGATGCCTGCCGGCAGTTATCGCCTACTGAAGGGTGATCGGATATCGCGTGACATTCTGTTCGTGGCGCTCTGCCGCAGCATCGGTATTCCGGCGCGGCTTCACCCAAGCGAGCGTAAGCCGCAGTACTGGATGAATGCCGTCTGGCATGATGCCTGTTTTGAACAAGTAAGCAAGCTTACACCGGCTGCAGGAATTGGTAGGGTGCTTCTTAAGCGTAATCCGGGAGCTCCGGCCGAGGCGGAAGAGGCGGCCTATTTCCGCAACTTCTCCTTTGCAAGACTGGAGAATGGCTGGTACCAATCGTTATTTTATCCGCATGGCCAAACCAATGTATACGATCAGCCGTTTGAGCTCGAAGCGGGTAGCTATCGCATGACTGCCGGAACAAGACTGAAGGACGGTTCCGTGCTGGTTCGTTTTACTTATTTCACAGTGCCGGATGGCATGCATGGGGAATTGCCCCTGTCATTCAGGTATCCCGTCACTGAAGTGCCAGTCATTGGTGAGGTCGATTCGGCTTGGAGGTTTACTCGCCGTGATGGAACCCATGCATCAATGGATGAATTAACTCGCGGGAGAAATGCAGTGCTGGCATGGATTGAGCCGGAACGCGAGCCTTCCAAGCATTTGCTCCGCGAGATCAAAGAGCTGGCAAGCGGCTATGATGCTCTTGGCATGCCTATTATTTTGGCTGTCCCCGAGGAAGGGTGGACGGCATCCTTCGATCCCGCTGCTTATGAAGGTTTCCTTGCCGACGTTACCTTTGTTCGCGATCGTGACTTAGTCATTCAGCAGGCAGCCGGAAAACTGCCGGGAACGGATACGGGGGCTCTGCCATTCGTATTGGTCGTAGATAGTGAAGGCAGAATTCGATATACCACGGCCGGCTATAAACTGGGTATCGGTAGAGAAGTACTTCAAACAGGGATTCGGTTAAGCCAACAGAAATGAGGAGGAATCATCAATGACAGCTAACTATATCGCGGCAGGTTATGTCGGAGATTCATGGCTTCCGAAATTAACGGAAGAAAACGCATTAAAACTAACCCATATTAACATCGCATTCGGCCATGTTGTGAACGATGGGATTTCAATTGCTCACTTGAAGCATCTGGGCAGTTTGCCAACGCTCAAAGCCTATAATCCGGATTTATCGATCTTGTTGTCCGTCGGCGGATGGAGTGCAGGCGGGTTCTCTGAAGCGGCTTCCACGCCGGAGGGGAGAAAACGGATGGCAGACACAGCCGTGGACATATTGCGGCAGCATCCAATCGACGGCATTGATCTGGATTGGGAATACCCTTGTTACGGCGTAGCGGGGATTGTTTCGAGCCCAGCGGACAAAACGAATTTCACGCTGCTCTTGAAAGAACTTAGAGAAGCGTTCGACCAATTAGGGTCTGAGACGAAGCGGCATTACTTGCTGACCATCGCAGCCGGGGCCGATCAGTACTACATCGACGGAACCGAAATGGACCAGGTTCAGCGTTATTTGGATTTTGTGCAATTGATGACCTACGACATGCGCGGCGGATTTCAAACCTTGACCGGTCACCATACGAACCTGCATACATCGACAGGTGATTTGTTCCGCATCAGCGTTGAGGCATCTGTTCGGTTGTTCCTTGCAGCCGGTGTGCCTCGCGAGAAGATCGTCATTGGCGCGGCTTTCTATTCACGGATGTGGAAGGATGTTCCGGACGTCAATCATGGCTTCCTTCAGATGACCGCCGGAGCGGGCGGCTACGGTCCGGATTTCACACGTTTAGCTGCAGACTACATCGAGAAGAACGGGTACGTTCGTCACTGGGATGATGAAGCGAAGGCGCCATTCTTGTATAATGGCAATCAATTTATTTCGTACGAGGATGAGGAATCGCTGCACCATAAATGCCAATTTGTTAAGCATGAAGAACTGGCAGGTGTGATGTTCTGGGAGTACTGCTGCGATACTACTTTCCGGTTGTTGGACGCGATTCACAAGGGCTTAGGAAACAGTAGTGCTGTGGCCAAATAGTGCGAATGCATATTCATGTTTGACACTGTGATTCTATTCGTGGTAAAGTGTTTTTACTGCTTCAAACGATAGATTGAAACAGGAACTGCCAGATGCGGTCGTGGCGGAATTGGCAGACGCGCTAGATTCAGGTTCTAGTGGTGTAACAGCCGTGGAGGTTCGAGTCCTCTCGACCGCACCAACCTTACAACGACAACCCTTCGATGAAGATCGAAGGGTTTATTTTTATTGGCCCCAATCACCCGGTTATTTTGACTTTATGTCGGGGCATTTATTAATGGCTTCTGAAGTGCGTCCACAATGGCTGCGATGATGCTTGTTGCTAAAAATACCCATTAGACGACATAATGATGTAGGTCCTGCCGCATCATCGCTGTCTGTAACTTGAGCAAGCACCCTCAAACTAACTATTCCTACTAAGATGAGGAAAATGACTGTAAAAGCACATTTCTTGATAATCTTCAAAGCTTTAAAAGATAATTCAGAGAAAGCATTGTTCTGTTCGATGTAGGTCAATAGTTTATAGGCTTGATACAACGCAACGGAAAACGCAATACAGAATCCGTATGCACATACTAAAAAGGGGATTAGAAAGCAAGCCGTATCCGGATGTACCCTTGCATCTTTAACGGCTATCCCAGGCAAGCGGATACACAAAACAAGCACTGCAATGCCTGCCAGTAAAATAATTGCCTTTTATAATTGTAATTGAAATATCCATTTCATTTCTACAAATAAAGAAAGTCAAGGAGAATGATGAGCGGTGTTGCCTACTTTGAAATTGACGAAAACTATGAACATGAAATCGTCAACGTGTACTTATACATAGCGTCTCAAATACAAGCTAAAACTGCCGGTTCCCAATGAACCCGGCAGTTTTTTTATAATTCGAATCATGGAACACAACTCGTCCACACCAAAGCAAAATCATTTTCATAGAATAGTGTATCTGGTAGGAAAGGAGTTGATTATTCATGGTGAAAATCATTGATTATAACGTAAGTGTACCGGCAGTCGTTACGAACCAAGTGCATATTCCGGTACCGCAAACACCTGCCAAAACCATATTGGCTGAGCTGGGTATCTTCATCCCGCATGAAAACCATAACAATCGCGTTGAACTGATTGCTACAATCGGCGCATCCGGCACTTCTAGTGTTGTAGATGTCTTGTTCCGTGTTTTCCGCGGCACGCAAGAAATCTACTATGCATTGCAAGGCCTTGAGACAGGATTTGAGCATTACGGTGTGGTAACGTTACAAGTCATCGACATCAATGTGCCAACCGGCGCACATGGCTATTCGCTTTATGTGGAGAAGCTTAACGCGGGCGGCGAAGCTGCCGTCATTGGCCCAATTAATCTCAGCGCAACCGTTTATGCGGTTTAATAAACGAAGTTGAGTATGCTTGAAGGACGAGGACAACCTCGTCTTTCTTGTTTCCATTACATACATTTCCCATCATTTACAAACAATGATGGTATGGTAATTACCTTTATGAACAGAAGGAGTAGTATAAAGATGCAACATAAAACTGTGCTAGCGGGTATCATCACGGCCGCTGCGTTACTTCTGGCCCCGAATACCGGGTTAACGGCGGGAGCTGTCACGAAACAATCAGAGATCAAGGGACATCGCCAGGTAGCGATTGTCATCGATGATTTCGGCAACGGCATGACAGGCACGCCGGAGATGATGGAGCTACCGGTACGATTTACCGTTGCCGTAATGCCGTTCATGCCGACAACGAAACAAGATGCGGAGCTTGCGTTCAAACGGGGCGATGACGTTATCGTCCATATGCCGATGGAGCCGGTTCGCGGCAAGCCGGAGTGGCTGGGGCCTGGCGCGATTACGACAAGCATGAGCGATGCTGAAATTAGCAAACGGGTAGAGGAAGCCATTGCAGCCGTCCCGCATGCCGTAGGCATGAACAACCATATGGGTTCTAAAGTTACGGCGGATGAGCGTGTTATGCGAGCGGTGCTGTCCGTCGTCAAGAAACACGGGATGTTCTTCTTGGATAGCAGAACGACCTATAAGACCGTTTTGCCTAAATTGACGGCAGAGCTCGGTGTTCCGCTGCTATCCAATCAAGTTTTCCTTGACGATGTGTACACGACGACTCATATCTCCAAGCAGGTCGGCGTGCTTAAGAAATATCTGGAGACCAATGACAGCTGCGTCATTATCGGGCATGTCGGACCTCCGGGTAAACTGACAGCCGCGGTGCTCAAAGACGCCATTCCGCGGCTGCAGTCAACGACCAGCTTCGTCAAACTATCCGAAATGGTCGTGCCTTCAGCGGAGAAGGATATAATTCCGCACTCCTGAAGAAATCGCCTCGGCCAGTTGGAGCTGCTTGCGAGGATTCAACAGCATCGTCCGGTCGCCTTCGTGGCTTAGAAAACCCATCTCGACGATAACGGCAGGCTGCTTCACGACATTAAGCAAATAAAACGGCGAACCTACGCGGGGGAGTTGGTGCGTATTATGCTTGCGATTCAGTGCATCTTGGATGCAGAACGCGAGCAGCGCGCTTTCTCCCTCGTTTTGATGGAGGACGAGCGGACCGTGTTCCGTTTTGTCCGGCGCCCAATTCACATGGATGCTCACGAGAATCTTCGTCTGAATTTCTTTTGTCAGCTGGCTGCGCTGAGACAAATCCCTCCGATGCCGGGAACCGGAAGGATTCCAGCGGTTATCGTCGCTTAGTGCATAATCGGCATCGCGATTAAGGATGGCTCGGATGCCATTGGCGCTTAACAGCAAGTACAGTTTCTTGGCTACGGCTAAGTTAATATCTTTCTCCAGAATATCCTCATGGTGCGCACCGCCGTCGATTCCTCCATGACCGACATCGATCAGGACTTCTGCAGTGGGAAGCGCGCGTTGATAGCTTGGCGGAGCTTCTGCTTGCAGATGGATATCGTTCGTAGGCGCATCCAGCGGATAGGCTGCCAGTATATCGGTCGAACCTAATGTAAACGAGCCAAATAAAACAGAACAGAACATCAGGAACAATCGAGTCTTTACTCGTCCAGATCGATACTCCAGCATGCTGTACCCTACCTCCAATTCCATAATGGCTATCGTTAGCGTGGCACAGACCAAGGAAACTCATTCATGTTTGAAGTAAATGATTAACGGGGACACTGTAGGTACACTAGAATTTAACGAGGAGATGAAGGACATGGCTGTTGAGAAACCCGAAGAGTACATTAAGTTCATGACCGGTAAAATGATCGAGATCATTGACACGCCGCAGGAAGCGCGGAAGGAAAGACGCAAACAAGCCAAAGCTGCAAGAGAGCCTTGGCTGACACGCTGGTTTGGTATGGGAGGATTAGGCGTCATGCAGCTGATCCGTTCTAAACCTCGAGAAGAGGGCTAACGATCCGGCCCCATCAATTATAGAAGTGGCCTTCTTGATTAAGCAGGTCGACCGGGATATATCGGGTGCCTACGGAGTCGAAAGCGACAAACAAGCTTTGATTATCCCAGCTATGGTACCCGATTGCCGGATACACGAACAATACCGTATCTCGAAACAGCTCTGCAGTGAACCGAATTTGATTGCGCTGGTCAAGCAAATCAGGCAAATGCTTGATTTGCTCCTTGGACAAAGGTGCTTTAGTCAGCCAAGGCAGCCGTTCATAAGGATCGAACGCTTGGTTCGCTTTAGCAGCAGACAGTTTCGTAAGGTGAACTGCGCCGGTAGACGCCTTTGCCGTCGCCGCACTTAATGCAGGCTTGTCCGCGATCGCAGCGAGTGCCTTGGTTTGCTCCTGCCACAACTGATCTGTAATGGGCAAGGCTTCTCCGGTCCAGGCATCCAAATAATAGGTTTCCTGATTAGACGCCACATATTTCCAAACTGCAAGTACAGGCGATACGTAGAGCCGTTCCAAGTGGAGCGGTTTTTTTATGGCTTCCGCGAAGGTGGTGAACAACCCTTGCCGCACCATGGAGCTGTACAACGTATTCGGGTCGAAAGCAGGGTGTGAGCCTGTCCCGTATTCCCCTAGGACGAAACCTCCTTCTGCGGTTGCATGAACAATCATATACCCGACGGGCAGACGATCCAGTCGAAATGTAACCAGCCAACCATGCGTACCCGGTCCGAGGGGAATAATGGTGGCCGCAGCGTTTTTCCAAGATTGAAATTTGGGCTGATCCGACAGCGCATCCGCCCAAGTTTGAACTTGCTGCTCGAGCTTGGAGGCATGCTGTACGCTTGGGGCTGTTGTGAAAGAAAGCGATGCTGCGGAGACCTGCGTGCTCGTCAAGAGGAAAGCGGCTGCTATGGCAAAAAGCGATAACCACCATCTGCATCTGTGCATCATCTGCATCACCTGCTGCTTCCTGTAGAATGGGAAAGCCGATTCACCGTCATTGTACCTTCCTGCAGTTGAAAAGGATGTAGGAACGTGTCAGGGGATTGGGACAAGCTCCGTTCTATTTTTGCCGGATAAAGAGAGATCTTGTTAGCCAATGCCCTGAAGATAGAAAATACCGCAGTTAATGGCAGAAGCCGTGACGCGAGGCTCATATTGCCAGCGGATTTCTTCTTGCCTGCGTTCGAACTGTTCCGTGATAAGCTGCTTATTCTCCTCTTCGGCCGAAGCCAGAAGAGGCTCGTAATAATGTTTGATGGTCGACAGCTCATCAGCTAATCGTTCAGCTGCTGCTTGTGCCCAAGAGTAGTCGTAGCTTCGAAGCTTACGCTCCAAGGTTTGTTCTGCAATGGTAGCCGCCTTATTCAGAGAAAGCGCGTTTTTGGCCGTATGCACGTTAGGCGGCAGCTTAGGGGTCATGCGATGTGTCAGCAGCCGATCATGAAATTGCTCGATGCATTGTCCCGTCGCAAGCGAAACGCCGAAGGAATGGATTTCCTCGCGTTTCATGTCGCAGGCGAACTCTACTTTCATATTAACCCCAAGCCACGCGCTGTAAGCAGTGGAGTGAAGCGGGTGGGCGCTTCGTTTCTCCGGTTCTTGAAACAAACAGAGGTAGCTTCCGCCGCTGCGAGCAGACTCGAAAAGCTGATTCAGCCGGCGGGAGCCATAGTACAAATCCTCGCGCGGAACGCGGATATTCGTATTCAGCGTGCCATGAATATGGCCGAAGGAGCGGCTTAATGCCGCATCTGCCGCAGCGTTCGCGGCATTGGGGGCAGGAGGAGGCGGTACCGCTGCCTGCGCCTGCTCATATTTCTGCTTATCGGTAACGAACAGCATGGACATCGTTTCCGGATCGGCGCCTGTGCGGTCGACGAAGCTCCAGTAGTATGGCCGATTTGTCAGATCACGATCAGCGCGAGGCGACAGTTTGACTTGAAAATGGGCCGGCGATTTCTCGATAATTTGACAGTTGGTCGTCTCCAGATAGCGTTGAATAAACTTATGGATTTGACGTTCGTTCATGGTCTCACCTCAATCGTCTGTCCTACGGCGTTCATGACGGCATTAATCGCCCCCATATCCATGGGCTCTTCCAATTCAACTTCGTCCCGAATACGGCTAAGTGAATTGCCAAGCTCGTCGATCTGCATGCGGAGTTTATCTTGGTTGCCGCCGGATTCCAGCATTAAACGGGCAAGCCGCTGTTCCAGCGTTTCGCTCTTCTCGAACCGCTCCAGAATATGATCCAGCTCTCCGATTACGAGCTCGAACAGATTGATTTTCTCATGCAGCAAACTGACGATATGTTCTTCAATTGTACCGATCGTACAAAGGTTATAGATGCGTACGTCGCTCGTTTGCCCGAGTCGATGAACACGGCCGATCCGCTGTTCGACCCGCATAGGGTTCCAAGGCAGATCGAAATTGATCATATGGTGGCAGAACTGCAGGTTGATGCCTTCACCGCCGGCCTCCGTTGCGATCAGCACCTGCGCGCGTCCGCGGAACAGATCCATCATCCAATCTTTCTTGCCGCGGTTCATCCCGCCTCGGTAGGGGACGGCGACCATATTATTGGAGCGGAAATATTGAAGCAGATATTCCTGCGTAGCCCGGTACTCCGTGAATATGATCACTTTATCGTTCATCTCGCGTACGAGCTCCATCGTTTTCTCTGCTTTGGTGTTGGCGTTGATGCCGCGGATGACCTCAACCAGCTCCCAAATTTTCGGGCGCAGCGGAGAGTCTTCAGCCGTCTTCTTGAACATATTGACGAGCGTAAGGAACACGGCATCGCGGCTGCTGCAAACCTCTCGTTGCAGCGTAACGAGGGAGAGGAGGCTGGACCAATCGCCTTGGCTCTCATCGACGCGATCGCGCACGAATTTGGTTACCGCATCATATAAGGCTTGCTCCTCCGCAGAGAGCGAAAGCGGGATGTTCTTCACGATTCGTTTCGTGAATTGGATGCCGCCGTCTCCGCGGCGATTCCGAATCATGACGGAGGATAACGCTTCATGCAGCTGCTCCTCGTTCTTCGGCAACCGCTTGTCCACGACGAAGTTGGCGGCAAACTCGCTCTGACCGCCTAATTGTCCCGGCTTAAGCAGGGTAATTAAGTTATACAGCTCGTCCAGATCATTCTGAACCGGCGTCGCAGTAAGCAGGAGGCAGTACTTCTTACGCAGCAGGTTCACGAATTGATAGTTGGTTGTTTTCTTGTTCTTCAGCTTGTGTGCCTCGTCGATGATGATCATATCGTAATCTTGTCCGAGCAGCTTCTCGCGATGCGGCTCGCGTTTCGCGGTATCCATAGATGCGACGACGACATCATAGGCCCAAGAGTGATCCTTCTTCTGCGCAACCGCAGAGATGCCGAACTTGGTGTTCAGCTCCCGCACCCATTGCAGCACAAGGGAGGCCGGAACCAAAATGAGCGCGCGCTTCACAAGCCCGCGTACCATATATTCTTTCAGCACTAAGCCGGCTTCGATTGTTTTGCCTAGACCGACCTCATCGGCGAGGATGGCGCGGCCGCTCATTTCATGCAGCACTTTGCGAGCTGTGCTGATTTGATGCGGCATCGGCTCGAAGGAAGGGAGGCTGCGCAAGCATTGCAAATCATCGAAGCTCTCAACCAGCTTCGATTGTTCGGCTTCAATAGCCAATTGGTACATCGTCCACTCGTCCCAAGGACCGTTACGGTCGACGCGTTCTTGCAATTGATGAAGCCATGTGCGATCAAATTGCAAATCTACGCTCGGGTGCAGCTTGCGTTTTACGGCAGAAGCTGAGCCCGGGCTTGAAGCGGGGCCTGAAAGATTTTCTCCGGTTACGGGATCATAGTTCGATTGCATAGGTTGGAGGAGCTCCTTTCTCTGACCGATCGGAAAGCATCGACTTACGGACTTGCAAAATGGTTATCCTTCGTAGGTAGTAGTATTTCCTTGCAGCTGCATTTTCATAAGATAAAGCATGAAAAAGGTCGAAAAAGCTGTGAAACCTAAAAAAGAGAAGCCATATGACATGGCTTCTCTGAACATTCGAAGGGTGAATCGAGCTTATTGGGATTGTTCCTTTTGAATTTTACCGGGATTGTTAATCTTGTAGGCAACGGGATGTTTCGTTAATTTCTTGGCCACGATTTTACATTCGAACGTGATCGTATCCCCGATGGCCAGTTCCAGCTTCTTCAGCGTATTGCTGTGACTCGACCAAGCTGCGCCAAGTTCCAGAGCCGGCTCTTCAACGGATACTTCCTCATAGATGACCACCTCATCATCCGTATCGGAGAAGTTGTTCGGAACGGTGGTGAACTCCTTGACCGTTGCTCTCATCTTCACCTTCTCTTCAGGCAGTTCCAGCTTCGGCGCTTTCTCTTTCTTCGCTTTCTTGGCAGGCTTCTCTTCAGGCTTCGCGGTTGACGCATCGACAGCCGGCTCTTCAATTGCCGAGGCGGCGGCGACCGTTGCCGAAATCGCTTCTAACGGTTCTGCCGACTCTGCTTCGACCGTCTGAGCGCTGACGGCTGCTGCATCTTCCGTTTCACCGGCTTCGTCCTCAGTCGCTGCCGCTTGTCTTTGTCCGAAGCTTGCCGTTTGCATTTCCTTCAAGTAGGAAGGGTGAATGCAGTGCTGTTTGTCATCAAGCTCTAAGACGGCTGTCATTTTATCGACGTAACCGACAATAGAACAAACGGTATGAACGCCGTTGTTTTTGTAGATAAACGTTTTTGATTTGGAAGCTTTCTCGGAGAGAAGGCCCCATTCTTTCAATTTCTGTATTTGCTCTTCTTCATTCTCGAAGGGAGTATATGTAGCTGGCGCGATCAGTTGTGCCATTTGTTCTCCGCCTTTCTTAGTGGATGCTTGTCTCATTTTAACATTTTTTTAGTGTAGGATGAAGTAAAGAAGTGTTGAATAATTAAACAATAGTATGTATATTTATACTTAATTTCTAATGAGAGGGGCTTGCTGACCTATGGATAAAATGCTAGAAGAATTGACGCTGAACGCATGGCCGTCCCTGCAGACGGTCGTTTATGACGGATGGGTGCTCCGGTTTGCTGCGGGTTATACGAAACGGTCCAATTCCGTGAGCGCGCTATACTCCGCCAACGATCATCATTTAGAAGAACGATTTGCAGCATGCGAAGCGATGTATAACGAAGCGGACCTGGATACGATTTTCAAAATCACGCCTTTCGCTCCTCCGGATCTGGATCAAACCCTGGATCAGCGCGGGTATGCCATCGCAGACCCATCCCGTGTTATGATAATAGAAAGCTTAGCCGGCGTGCCGGCACCGGAGCTGCATGGCATGAAGATAGAAGACGCGATGAGCGAATCGTGGCTCGATACGATGTGCGAGATGAATCGGATAACAGGAACAAACAAGCAGCTTGCAGCTCAAATCATAACAAGCACGAAACCGAAGCAAGGTTACTTCACATTAGCGGTAAACGATGAGCCCGTCGCATGCGGACTGGGCGTAGTAGAACGAGGTTACATAGGGTTGTATGATATTGTTACGGCGGAAGCGCATCGCAATCGGGGACATGGGGAGCAGCTGATTCGTCATATGCTTCATTGGGCGAGAGAGAATGGCGCCGAGAAGGGGTATTTGCTTGTTGTTCAAAGCAATGCAGCTGCGAACCGGCTGTATCGGAAGCTGAATTATCGAGAGAGTTATCCCTATTGGTATCGAGTGAAGAAACGGTAAGCTATGTTGAGGTGGGAGCTAATGACGATTCAATTGCGTGGGCATCATTTATTATGTTTATTAGGTTTTCGGGGCATGGGGTATTCTGCGGACTTCTCTGCGAATATGACGATTGTATACAACAAACTGCGAGATGAGCCGGCGTCTCGGATTACCATTGTCAGAGGTCCTGATGATTTATGCGCGTGTTTTCCATCCGATGTGGAGCCGCACTGCCATCATGTTTCCGTAGCGCAGCATGATGAGCGGATCTTACAAAAACTCGGGTTTGATTATGGTATGGAGCTGCTCTGGTCAGACGTTATTGAACGGGTAAGGACGAACGTAGTCCCTGAAGATATACATACGTTGTGTTACACCTGCCAGTGGCGGAGCTACGGCGTCTGCGAAGCAGGCGTTCGGATCATAAAACAAGGGGAGTGGCTTCCACCGCTTCCGCCAAAATGAATCCACCTGCAACGGCACCGTGCTAGATGCCGCTAGGTGGATTTTTTTTCAGGTTAAAGGCAGCATCGACAGAAATCGGTTGGAGGCTGCCGACAGCGGAACGCCTCGCAAGGTAGCGATTCCGATATATCGCTCCGGAAGCGGTGGCTGGAGCGGGATTTCCACCAGCTCGCCTGCGGCCAATTCATGCTCGATATAGTTGCGGATGACGAAGGCAAGTCCGAACCCTCGGATCGCGAATTGCAAGAGCAGGTCAATACTGCCAAGCTCAAGCTCCGGCTGCAGCCGGATGCCTTGCGCAGCCGCCCATTCGCTGAGGTGGTGTCTGGTGCTGCCGCCGGGCTCTAACATTAACAACGGATACCGATGCATCTCCTGTGCATCCAGCGGCCCCGAGCCTGCTAAATCCGCGTATTTCTTGCTGCCTACCAAACAATCCTGCTGAGGAAGGCTTCGCTTAATGTCGATTTTGGCGTTGCCTGCCGGTAGATTAATAATGCCGAAATCGATCTTGCCATCGGTTAACAGCCCAATCGTTTCCGGAGTCGTCCGATTGGTGACATGGATGCGTATCTGGGGATATTGTTGATGAAACTGCTCCAAATAAGGCATTAAGTAATGCTTGCATAACGTATCGCTCGCCCCGATTCGTATTTCTCCGCTCTCCAGGTTATGCATCTCCGCGATCCGTTTCTCGCCGGATTCAATGAAGCTGAACGCCTGCTCGATATAACGAAATAACACTTCGCCCTCCGCTGTCAATACAACGCCTTTAGCAGAGCGGAAGAAGAGCTGTCCGCCCAGTGCGCCTTCCAGCTGTTTTAAAATATGGCTGACTGCGGGCTGCGTAATATGCAGCTTTTCCGCGGCGCGCGACAGACTGCCTGTCTTGGCTGTCCAATAGAAGCTGCGATACCATTCTGAATTAATCGTCATTAGTTCTCCTAATATCTGATATTAGCAATATCAATTATTTTGATGTCGATAGTTTCATTATAATCAAATTAGCAAGGAAGGAACAACAATTGGGAGGCGTGGCTTTATGACGGTAACGGCCATTGTAGGCGCGAATTGGGGAGATGAAGGCAAAGGAAAGCTGACGGATGTATTAGCTGCACAGTCTTCTTATGTCGTGCGGTTTCAAGGAGGCAGCAACGCAGGTCATACGATCATTAACAACTATGGGAAGTTCGCATTACACATGCTGCCCTCCGGGGTATTTTATCCCAATGTAACGAATGTGATTGGTCCGGGTACGGCTGTTGACGTGAGGATGCTGCTGCGAGAAATCGAAGAGCTGCAAGCTCGCGGCGTGCCGAAACCGAAGGTGGTCGTTTCGGAGCGTGCGCAGGTTGTGGTGCCTATCCATGTTCGCTTTGATGAGCTGGAGGAAGATCGGCTTGCCGAGCGCAGCTTTGGGTCGACCAAACGCGGAATCGCACCCTTCTATGCGGATAAATATGCGAAGCTGGGTATTCAAGCGTCGGAGCTGTTCGATAAAGAGCGTCTGTATCGACGCTTGGATCAGATGCTCGCAGCGAAGAACGTGACGCTGCAGCACTTGTATGGGGAAAGCCCTGTGAGCGCTGACGATTATATCTCGGAGCTCGTGGCGTATGGGGAACAGCTTCGTCCTTACTTGGCGGACACGACAAGTCTGCTGCATGAAGCATGGATGAGAGGCGAGTCCATTCTGGTTGAAGGCCAGCTTGGCGCCCTCCGCGATCCCGATCACGGCATTTATCCTTACTCGACTTCCTCTTCGACTTTATCCGGATTTGCGGCTGTAGGGGCCGGAATTCCGCCTTATGCCATTGGCCATGTCATTGCGGTTACTAAAGCTTACTCCAGCTGCGTAGGTGCCGGACCGTTTGTAGCTGAGTTAAGCGGCGAAATAGCACAGGAGCTTCGGTTGCGCGGCGGCGACGCAGGTGAGTTTGGCGCGACTACGGGGAGACCGAGACGAGTAGGCTGGTTCGACGCCGTTGCGACCAGATATGGCTGTATGGTGCAGGGTGCAACCGAAGTTGCACTAACCAACCTCGACGTGCTCGGCTACCTGGAACAAATTCCGGTCTGTACCGGTTATTTGCTGGCAGATGGATCGAAGACGGAGCGTTTTCCCGTTACGTCGCAGCTTGAACATGCGACACCGGTCTTAACCTCGCTGCCCGGCTGGAAGTGCGATATTTCAGAGGCGAGAACCTTTGAAGAGCTGCCGCTTGAAGCGCGGGAGTACGTTCTATTTGTCGAAGCTTCGATTGGCGTTCGGGTGTCGACGGTCTCCGTTGGGCCGCGCCGAGAACAGTTGGTTCATCGGTAAGCCGGCACCTTACGCCTAACGCAATCAACCCGGCATAGACTAGCTGCAGGAATACTCTTGTAGGAGTCGAAATAGGTTGAGAATAGACAATGAATCTTTTTGCAAGAAGTCGATTCTCATTTCTTTGGCGGGAGTGTGCATAGCGATTATGCGGGATTTCAAAGTGACAAGCCAGCAGAAAGCATTCTTCGACACGTTCGGGTATTTGGTGTTTCGGGGGTTGATGCAAGACCGCATCATGGAGATTACGGAAGAGTTTGACGCCGTATTTACGAAACATGGGGGCAACTTCGACGGGAAGCCGCATACGTTCAAGAAAACATCCACGATCGTTGCTTTTCTCGGCCACAGTGAGAAGCTGGCTTCGTTATTGGATGATCCGCGCATACACGCGATTTGTTCCGCGCTGCTCGGCGATGACTACAATTATTTAACGAGTGCAGGCAATAAATATGTCGGAGACACCGGCTGGCATTCTGACACTTCGATGGATAAGCAGTGGCCGGGGAATCTTAAGAGCCTTAACGTGTCCTTCTACTTAGATCCGGTAACGAAAGAAACCGGTGCGCTGCGCGTCATCCCGGGCAGCCATTATATCGGGGATCAGTTTACCGAAATTCTCAAAGAGCAAATTCATGCGGCTGATATGCAGGCACAGTGGGGCATTGACCGCGCGGACTTGCCGGCCGTGCCGCTCGATATTAGACCGGGGGACTTGCTTGTCTTCAATAACTATATGAAGCATGCTGCTTTTGGCGGAGGAAATAATCGACGCGTGCTGTTGATTAATTTCTCCAGACATTACACCGAAGAGCATATGGCCGAGCTGCATGAGTATGTGAGTACCTTTGCCCCTTATTGGGTGGAGGAGCTCCATGGCGAAGCCGTGCTGCGTAACGCAAGCAGCGAGCGGCTGCGCCATCTGCGTCAGATTCAAGAGAATCAAGCGCATTTGCCCGAGCTCGCGAGACAAGCGAAAGCAGCCGCAACCCGGTCATAGCCAACTCCTTAAAAACAGGCTTTTCCGACTTTGCCGGAAGAGCCTGTTTTGCGCTTCCGTACCTTGCGTTTGAATGTCATAAAGTGTAATATCTCCATTATTATGAACTATGGCAGAAGAGGGGAATGAAGAGGGACACATGGAAAGCAAAGCATCGATCGTCGCGATGTGGATCTCTCTGATCAGCAATGTGCTTCTGACCGGAATCAAGCTCATTGTCGGTATTTTGTTTCAGAGTCAGGTTCTCATTGCGGACGGTATTCACAATGCAGGCGACGTTATCGCCACTGCGACAGCGTACAGCTCCATGCGAGTGTCAGGCAAGCCGCCGGATGAGGATCATCCTTACGGACATGGCAAGGCTGAGGTGCTTGGAGCGGGAATCGTTGCTTTTATCTTAATTGCAGCAGCTTTATATATGGGGTATCATGCCGTTCTCACGTTCTTCGAGCCGCCGACGAAAGCGCATCTCATCGCGCTTGCAGCTGCCGTCGTTTCCTTGATCGCCAAGCAAATTCTATATATGTACACGATGCGCATCGGGAAGGAATCGAAGAGCAAAGCGATGCTCGCTACCGCGTACGACCACCTTGCAGATGTCTACGCCTCCCTGGCAGCAACGGTCGGGATCGGTCTTGGCTGGTTGGGCGAAAAAATGGATATTGGCTGGCTCAGCTACGGTGATCCCGCCGCAGGGGTTATCGTATCGCTCCTAGTATTGAAGCTCGGGGTTGATATGGCGCGCGAGACGGCCGACGTTCTGATGGACAAGAGTCTAAGCCCGGAAAAAATCGAGGATATAACGGAGCATTTGCGCGAAGTTCCCGAAGTGAAACGCATTGATCGGCTGCGTGCGAGGGAACACGGCCATTATGTTTTGGTCGATGCCAGAGTCGCGGTCCTCGGGACCCTTACCATACAAGAAGGTCATGATATTATCAGAACCATCAAGAAGAAATTGATGGACGCACATCCGGAGGTGGATGAAGTATTGGTTCACTTAAATCCTTGGTATGAGAACGATGATGGATAACTTGATTCGGTCTGGACGATAGCGTCCAGATCGTTTTTTATTATTTTGTGCAACCTTTCCGTAGGTAGGCACGTCTGGAGATCATGTAGGGCCTTACAACCAATAGAACAGATCGCGAAGGGAGCAAGAAATGATGAATAAGAAGAAAATCATCATTGTAGCCACGATAGCTGGGCTACTAGGTACGACAGCAGCAGTAGAGGCATCCGGTTTCATGAAGAAAGTGAATGGGTTCCTGCGCGGTGACATCGACGTTACGGTAGACGGAAAAGCGACTTCCTTAGAGCCTGTTTTCATTAATGGCCAAGCTTATCTTCCAGCACGTTCCGAAGCGGAAGCGCTTGGTTACGAGCTGCACTATAACGCAAGAAACAAAGTTCTGGAGATTACTTCCAAGGACCAACCGGAGGAAGGCGAGTCCAATTTGATTAATGTGTCCGGCATTATCGAAGATGTTCGTCCTACCAAAGACGGTTCCGTTCAAATCAGCGTACTTGGCAGAGGCCAAAACAATTGGATCGTACTTACTGTCGATAAAGAAACCGTACTTACGAATCAAGAAGGCAAATCATTTGCCGCTAAAGATTTGAAAGCAGGCTTGGAGCTTACAGCTGAATACGGCCCAATCGTCGCGATGAGCTACCCAGGTCAATCGCATGCCGTGAAGGTTGTAGTCGGTTCTGAACGTCTGGTTAAAACGGATGTTATTCAATCCGTTGAGAAAACAAGCGACGGCTGGCAAGTGAAATTTGGCGACGGTAAAGAAACTACGCTGGTTCTTAACTCCGGTAAAGAAACAACGATCCGCGATACCGAGCGTCAACCGATCGAATGGTCGGCTTTGAAAGCCGGCATGAAAGTTACGACTTACTACGGTCCTGCGACGACAAAGAGCATTCCGCCAATCAGCGCGCTTCACTTCCTGGTTGTGGCAGACCAATCCGCCGCCTTGTCCCCGGCACAAGTAACTGAATATCGCGAGCTTGCTTGGAAACAGCTTTCCGATGATCAGAAGAAACATGTGGTAACGAAGAAAGACGAAGCAGAAGTAACAATCGTACCTGCTTCCGACGCAGCGCTCTTCCCGCAAGATGACAAGAAGAAAGCATACGAGGATTATGTAGCTAAGAAAGGCAACGTTGTTCTTGTTACTTATAAAACAGACGACGACCAGCTTCTTGGGCCGCTTACACTGGGCTTTAGCTCCGATACCAAAGAATACTTCGGTAACCGTATTCGCAGATAGTTTGTCATCATAAAGAGGATTGTCCCAAAGTCATCGGAAGGTGACGGAGGGACAATCCTCTTTATTATCGAATATAAGAGAGGAAGATCTGGATGATTATTCATTAGGAGGAAGTTACTGCAATGCTGCAACGAATTTGGAAGTACAGGATGCATTATTTACTCGTAATCCCGCCGTTATTGCTCTGGTTTATTTTCAAAGGAATTCCGCACTTCATGACGCTGTACGGTTCATTCGTCGATTTTGTCATCTTTAAAGGGCTATTCAGCAGCGACTGGGTTGGGCTGGACAATTATCGTAACCTATTTAATCTGCCTGCGTTTACGTCTGTTCTCGGCAACACGTTAACGTTGAAGCTTCTTTATACGGCAGTCAGCGGCATCTTCGCACTGGGTGCAGCGCTCGCGCTTAGCGGTATAGGTATCCGCTGGCTCCGAGGCGGATTCGCCACCTTGTTTCTGATTCCTTACTTCATTCCATCGGCTGTTATCGTCTATGTTACGATGCTCGCTCTATCGCAAAGCCAATCTCCGTTTGGCATCAAAGCGATGCCGCTCGCACATTCGGAACTGTTTCCGATGGTACTAGTTGCGGCAGAAGTGTTTAAAACCTGCGGTATTCCCATCCTTATCGCGCTTACGGCGATTGGAGCGAGACAAGCGGCGATGGATAACAGAAGCATTCGGGTCCGCAGTACCTATTTGCAAGGCAACGTCATTCCGGCAATGAAGGCGGTTACCGCATTTATGCTGATGCAGCTCGGCTCGCTTCTGACAATGGATTCAGAGCTGCAGCGATTACTGGTCAATCCGCTCGTATTTGAGACCGGGGACACCTTGGATAGCTTCGGCTTCCGAACGGTGTTTATGAATGCCGAATACAATCTGGCCGGACCTCTGGCTGTTTTTCAGTTTATCGTTCAATTTACATGCTCTCTGCTAGCTTACTTTCTCATTAAAGGTCTGTTCGCGCGTGATTTGTTTACATCTACGGGCGGAACAGCTGCTATCCAATCTACCGGCAAAGGGAAAAATAGTACGGGCATCCTTATCAGCATTGTGTTATCCTTCGCCGTGTTGATTCTACTGTACTTGCTGTTCATTTATCCGTTTTCGTTCCAATTGTCCGGTTCCGCACTGCATACGCTGCTTTCTCCCTATCGGTATGCGGTTTACATGATCATGGACTTGGGGGCAGTCACGATCTTTATGATGATTACGGCTGCGCTTGCTTTTCCTTTAACCGTCAAGGGCTTGCCGGGCAGGGGGCTGTATAAGCTTTTGCTGCTGGCACTGCTGACTCTTAGCGGCTCAACGTTTCATGAATATTTGTTTTATCGGGATTTACATATGAGCAATACAATATTCCCGTTATTCTTGACAGGGTTTTACTCCATTCTGCCTATCTTCATCTTGAAGAGCATCTTTAACAGCAAATATAGCAGTCGCAGGGAAGAGGCAGCCGCGGCAGGTCGAGGAGAGACGTATATCTTCTTCTGCGTTTATATCCCTTCGATTTGGAAGCCGCTCCTTGCGCTTGGAGCCCTTCATTTCGTCATGCTGTGGAGCTCGTTCACGCAAGCCTTCATTCATCTCACGAATCCGCAGACATTTCCGCCGCTTATGACGTTTGTTAACGCGATGAATGAAATCGGCGAAGCCGGACCCGCGTATACGCAGGCTGATTTGCTGCTCTCCGGCGCCTTATTATCGCTGCCAACGCTGTTGATACTCCTGTTGATGCGCAAATGGCTGACAGGCGAAGTCATGGTATCTACAATGAAGAATCTTTAGCTTATAGAACAAACGACAAAAGCGTTCCAATCTGCAGCTTCAGATCTGCAGCGGAACGCCTTGTTTTAGGTGTGGAGGGTGCGATATTCCGTGGGGCTTTGCCCTGTTTCTTTGCGGAAAAATTTAGCGAAATGGTTGGTTTCCTTAAAACCGATCTGATCGGCGATTTCCTTAATACTTTGCGTCGTGGTCGACAATAAGATCTTCGCTTTATCGACTCGTTTGCGGCTGACGTACTTAAGCGGCGGCACACCGAAATGCTTCTTGAAATAGGCGATAAAATAGTTCGGATGCAAATGAGCCGCCTTCGCCATATCCTCGACGCGCAAATGGCCGGCCATATGGCTGTCTATATACGCTTGAATGAACTGAATTCGTTTCAGATCCTCCGAGCGGTGCTGCAAAATCGTAATCGGCACATGCTCCAAATACCGCGCAATAATCTCCAGCATAATGGCTTTCTCACGCAGCCGCGAGATAACCGAGTCGCTTTGTCGCAGGCTGACCAGCAGCTTGAACATGGCGGTCATTTCTTCTTGATCGGCAAGGACGATGCGCAGCGGGACGCCGATCCATTGGAACAAGTCGAACGGACCGATCGAGGCCGTGAAGTGGCACCAATACTTGAGGAACGGCTTTTTCCCTTTGATTACGGAATAGGATTGTTTCGTGAAAGCAGGCATTAAGCAGATCTCGCCAGGGGATGGCAGCATCTCCTGACTATCTACCTTCAGCCAGCCTTCTCCGTCCATAATATAGTAGAGTTTATTATATTCGGGCACGTAGTCCATATCGACCCACTCGGTGGTCACTTGTGTTCGGTGAGCGGTGATGACGTCGATTTGAAGGGCGCGCAAGAGATCGGTTAAGGCATGATCTGCACGTAATATCGTCATTGGAAGTCTCCCGGCTGTAAAGCATTGAATGATTTTCTCTTATCATAGAGCATTTCGTTGGCGGATGAAACCGCAATCTTAGTTTTAGCACCTTCATTCTTATTTCTAGCCATTACATCGCTGACAGCATCCTCCTATAATCAAGTTGTAAAAGTAATTCTATAGGAGGCTCAACAGAAATGACGACTGCACAACCCCTTTTGTTGACAGATGAACAAATCAAATCGTTTATTACAGATGGTTTTCTTATTTTGAAGACCGACTTCCCGCGCGAATTTCACGAGCGTTTAGTAGAGCAACTCAATACGATTTATGATAGCGAAGGCAATCCCGGCAACAACATTCTACCGCGCATCCGCGATTTGCAGCGCGTATTTGAGAACCCGGTTATCACGGGGGCGTTGACAAGCGTGCTTGGCCCGAATTATTTGCTCCATACGCACAGACACGGCCATTATAACTCCGTACCGAAGCCGGGCGGCTGGCACAAAGACAGCTACTGGGGCTACAACCGGCTGCGCAACCATCACCCGTGGTGGGCGATGATTATGTACTTCCCGCAAGATACTCCGATTGAGCTCGGGCCAACGGGCGTTATGCCGGGCACGCAATATCAAGACAGCCGCAACTTTGTGTCGGATGAAACGGAAGAGGAAGCGACTGCAAACGGAGAAGCGGGTACGTTTGCGCTGATCCACTATGATATCTGGCATCGTTCGACGCCGAACTTGATCGGCAAGCCGCGCTTCATGCTGAAGTTCGAATTCATGCGCACCGAGGCTCCGCAATCGCCGACATGGGACAATCAAGAGCAGTCCTGGGCAGCTGTTGCGGGCGAGGAAAGCAACGATCCGATCGCGGAAGAGGTTTGGAACTGGATGTCCGGCCGTACCGCGGCGCTAGCTAATACGAAATCCGCCGATGCTGCGGAAATCGCCAGCCTCTCCGCGCGTTTGGGCGGAAGCGAAGAGCCGGATGCGTTGAATGCAGCTTACGAGCTTGCAACAAGAGGCGAAGCAGGCATTCAAGCCTTGATCGGCGCGCTCGAGCAAGAGAAGAAAGTATCCCGCATCGCTTCATACGGATTGTCCGTAGCCGGCAAGGGAGCTGTTGAAGGATTGCTGCAAGCGCTTCGCGCAGAGAATGAGGATGTCGTGAACCATGCCATCTTCGCTTTGTCGGAGCTAAGAGGTCACGCCGATCAGGCTGTGTCTCACATAGCGGCTCAGCTCGATCACCCATCCGCGAAGATCAGACGCACGGCAGTTGACGCGCTTGGCATCATCAGCGCCAATGCGAAGCTGGTCGTTCCCGCTCTGATCAAAGGCTTGCAGGACGAGGATACGCAGGTTCGCTTCACGGCAGGCCTGTCGCTTGTTCGAATCGGGAAGGATGCTGCGGAAGCCGTTCCTGCTCTGGCAGAGCAGCTGGCGCACGAGAACCGTTACGTTCGCGGCCATGCACTTGAAGCACTGCGCTATATCGGTACGCCGGAAGCCCATGAAGTGCTGATTCATGAGCTGTTCAATACGCGCTGGTGTTCGGATACAACGCCTGCGAGCACGTTCTAAATCAAACGAAAAATCCCTCGCAAGAGGGATTTTTTTCTGGCTATTCGAGAAAGTTTCTGCACGGCAGCCGCTTTTTTGTCTATACTTCATAATCAAAACTTTAACGGTTGTCAGCGAGGTGGCTGGCAACCGTTAGCTTATACAAAGGGATAATTGACTCCTAATAACCACAGTCACAACCGTTAGAGTCAGATTGCGCGCATCGCACGCCTCAGCTATGGTTGTCATGTTAGAGAGCATGATGCTTAGAAATCGCTTACCGATGGAACAAAATTTCGCAAAACCATCCGTTCAGAAGAAACTGCAACGGTTATTCCGATCCGGAGAAAGTATGTCCCAACTCATGAATCGAACATCAGACAAAGATCTCAAAATTCTATTGCTTGCTTCCGCGTCGAGAGGCTTCAAGCTGGAGACGGAGGAAGGTTATTATTTCCCGGTGGTGGACTATAAATTTTTTAAGCAATATAATCTGTTCGTCAGTCCGGATCTAGTGGACTATATTTCGCTCAAAATAACGGAGTCTTCCGCACCTGCAGTGAAACATGACGGTTTCCAGATAAGCTATACAGAACTAATAAACAGAGTACTCCGTTTTGAGCGTTTTCTGAATCAGCATCCCGACTCGAGTCAATCCGATCAAGTGAAAGACTTCATTCGAATTTATAAAGGGCTTCCTTTCAATGGCGTGAGTAACACACCACTATTTGATCCGGAGACGAATCGTTTAGTGCCGAATGCTAAGAAAGCTTTCGAAGCGGCGCTCCTTAGTAACAAACCAACTTCGAGCGATTCTTGATGAAGTTGCAAGCGTTTATGGGAGTTTTGAAGCAGCATGATTATAAACCAACAAAAGAAGTTGATCTGTTTCTGAAAGAAAACATTAAAAATGAACTTGAACCAGTGATACGAGAGAGAGAGAAGCAAGACCATTCAGACCGGATGCGGTAAACAATCGAATCCAGGCTCTTTTTCTTTCCACAAGTTTCATAGCGATCATGTACAATAGAACTAGATTGCGAATGAATGGCGTTTACCCATAGCTAATCCGGAGGGAAGAAGATGAGCATAGAAATCGTAGAAGCAACCATAGCCGATATCCAGGCTGCGATGGAACAAGGTGACATTACCTCCAGAGAATTAGTTCTGCTCTACATGGAGCGCATTGCTGATCACGATAAGAATGGCCTCACCATCAATTCCGTGCTCGAGCTGAATCCCGATGCGTTGTTTATCGCGGATGCCTTGGACGCCGAACGGGCCTCGCGCGGGTCAAGAGGACCGCTGCACGGTATCCCCATCCTGTTGAAGGACAATATTAATACCGGCGACAAAATGCACACAAGCGCAGGCTCGCTCGCGCTCGCTGACCTGTACGCCGGAGAAGATGCCTTCATTGTGAAGCAGCTTCGTAAAGCAGGTGCAGTAATACTGGGTAAAGCGAACATGACCGAGTTTGCGAATTTTATGACTGAAGGCATGCCCTCCGGGTACAGCTCGCGAGGTGGACAAGTATTAAATGCGTATAATATTTCGGAGCCAACCGGTGGGTCGAGTTCTGGCTCAGGCGTAGCGGTCTCTTGCAATTTCTGCATGGCGGCAATCGGCACGGAAACATCCGGCTCCATCATCAATCCCGCTAATTTGAGCTCTACCGTCGGTATTAAGCCGACAGTTGGACTCGTTAGCCGCTCAGGCATTCTTCCGCTCTCCAATAGTCAGGACACGGCAGGCCCGATGGCACGAACCGTAACGGATTCTGTTTTGCTGTTAGATGCGCTTGTGCAGGTGGACGACGCTGATTCGGCAATGGGCAGCAGCTTAGGGAAACGTCAGGCGAACTATGCACAGTTTCTTCAATTAGGCGGTTTGGGAGGGGCTCGAATCGGCGTCCCGCGCGATTATTATTTTGAAGAATTGACGCCTGAGCAGCTCGACATCTTCGACCAAGCGCTTAGAACGATGTGTGAGCTTGGTGCCGAAATCATTGACCCTGCCAACATTCCAACAGCTAGGCAAATTGTTTATTCCTCAGTTATCCTGAATGAGTTCAAAGCTTCACTTCATGCGTATCTGTCCGCGCTGCCATCGAACGCACCGGCACGCTCCTTGGCGGAAATCATCGCGTTCAATGAAGCGCATCCGGAGCAAACGTTGAAATACGGGCAAACCTTGCTGCTGCTCGCTGAAAATAACACTTCCGGCACATTAACGGAGACGCAATATTTAAGGGATCGACTAACGGATTTGCGGCTTTGCCAAGTTGAAGGGATCGATGCCGTAATGAGCGAGCATCGGCTGGATGCACTGCTGTTCCCGGCTGACTTTGGCTCACGCATAACCGCCCGGGCCGGATATCCATCCATTATTGTTCCGGCTGGCTACACCTCCGCCGGTGTCCCATTCGGCGTTACCTTCTCAGGCAAGGCATATAGCGAACCGCGGCTCATTCAACTGGCCTATGCCTACGAGCAGCGCAGCAAGGTACGCAGGGCGCCTTCATTGAAGAGCTTTATATAGGTTTTGGGTAGGGACCCTCTCAAAAGCGGTTTGGCGGCTTTTGAGAGGGTCTTTTTTTGTGTTGTGAGTTGGATTGGGGCTAATGAGAGGTACTGAATACCGTACATGAACGTGGAATGATGGTATGTGGTCGAAGAGAGGTACTGGGTACCGCTAATGAGCGAGAAAGTAGCTCGTCTAGGGATCTACATTGGTGGATGTGTGGGGAAAAGGGCTAAAGTAGCACACCTGGAAGTCTACTTTAGTGGGAAGTCGGGGGGATGCGAGAAAGTAGCTCGTCTAGGGATCTACATTAGCGGAATTGTGAGGAAATGGGGTTAAGTAGCACACCTGGGAGTCTACATTAGTGGGAAGTCGGGGGGATGCGAGAAAGTAGCTCGTCTAGGGATCTACATCGGTGGATGTGTGGGGAAAAGGGCTAAAGTAGCACACCTGGAAGTCTACTTTAGTGGGAAGTCGGGGGGATGCGAGAAAGTAGCTCGTCTAGGGATCTACATTAGCGGAATTGTGAGGAAATGGGGTTAAGTAGCACACCTGGGAGTCTACATTAGTGGGAAGTCGGGGGGATGCGAGAAAGTAGCTCGTCTAGGGATCTACATCGGCGGACATGTGAGGGATACATGGAAATCTGAGACATGCCAAAAAGGAGCTAAGCGATCTAAGTCGCTTAGCTCCTTCTCATCAAACAATCTAATTCAAGTTCTGCAGCGTCGGCATGCCGTCCTGAGCGCCGAATACGGTGACGGAGTAGGAGGCTGCTTTTACGGCCAGTGGCAGCGTTTGGTCCAGCGACCAGCCGCTTGCGATGCCGAAGCACAGCGCGGCATTAAACGAGTCTCCTGCGCCGGTCGTGTCTACGACCTTCACGATCGGTGCAGGCACCGTGACGATGCCATCCGCGGTTGCGCATGAAATGCCATGTTTACCGCGCGTCACAATCAAGGTTTGCTCGGGGTATTGCTTCTGCCACGCGGTCATGCGCTCGAACAGCTGCTCCTCCGATGTAATCGAAGTGCCGCAATAGAGCTCGAATTCAGTCTCGTTCGGCGTAAAATAGTCCGCCATCGCGATTTGCTCTTCCGTAAGCGGAAGGGCAGGGGCCGGGTTCAGAATCGTGCGAACGCCGGCTTCACGCGCGATCCGAAGCGCTGTCTCGACAGCAGGCATCGGGATTTCCAGCTGAACGATGAGCACATCCGATCGGCGGATCAACTCAGCATGCGCCGCGATGCTTTCCGCGGTGTTGTGCCCGTTTGCGCCAGGTACGATTACGATGCAATTATCCTCTGACGTGTGCATGATGGTCGCCGTGCCTGTCGATGCACCTTCCAGCTTGGAGATTGCTTCCGTGTGGACACCGAAATTCCGCATCCGTTCCATGATTTCCGATCCGAAGGCATCCCCGCCAACGGCACCGATCATCTTAACTTCAGCTCCGAGCCGTGCACAGCCGACGGCCTGATTCGCGCCTTTGCCGCCGGAAATGTAGTGAATCTCATCGCCTTGCACGGTTTCGCCAACCTTCGGCATCCGCTGCATTTTCAGAACAAGGTCCATATTCAAGCTTCCTGCTACCGATATCTTGGGCTGCTTTGCCACAATGGTCATCCTTTCATGCGAAGCTGATGTAAGCGTTTCTATCATTTCCTGAATATAGCATGTGCTAAATTGAAGCGTCAATGCGCCATATTGACATTTATTGCGCTTTGCGCGCGGAGTCATTCGACCTTTTCGCTCAGATGAACCTTCCTTGTACCTGAATATAACCACTAAACAGACGAAAGGTATACAAGACAAGTTTGTAGCAATGAATCTATTCCTTGTTCAGAATGGACAACAGCGTTATCGGACCTAGCAAGCGCAAGCGGTCAATTTTGACCATTAGAATAAAAATAAAGTACATTCTCTGTATTTATGGACACCAATGACCATTAGAAAGAATACTTCACGGTTTTCTATGACATTTCCCTCGCTTGTGGACACTAATGACCGCAAGAATGCTAACATTTCAATTATTCGATGTTAACGGACATTAATGTCCGAAATAGAAGCCTTGAGGGGTTCTCTCCACATGCCTCCTTGAAGTCTGGGGATGACACATGCATGGCCACCTCCGAAAGGGATGTCCGAAGCCCGAATTACTAAATGACGATGCTTACTCGAAGAGGACCTATAGCGATAGATTCAGACGCCGAGCTCATTCGCTAAGCTCCGCCCGCGCGGGCGAACCCCGAGGGTTCTCGCCTCCACGAATCATACATGCTAAATAACCAAGGCGAAATAAAAAAAAACTTGAGCTTAGGGCTCAAGGTTCTCTTCTATAACTCTATTCTATGATACATTATGTATATATGGTCGGGACGACACGATTTGAACATGCGACCCCCTGGTCCCAAACCAGGTGCTCTACCAAGCTGAGCTACGTCCCGCGGTAAGTGGTGCCGGCGAGAGGATTCGAACCCCCGACCTACTGATTACAAGTCAGTTGCTCTACCAACTGAGCTACACCGGCGCGCGTTATTACCGAAACACAAGACGTATCTTACCACAGAAAAAATAATTTATGCAAGTCCCTTTTTAAAAATTTTTATTGGCCCAATGAATTTGATTTTGCTCATCGATTGTGAAGCCGAACTTGGTGTAGAAATGACGGAGTCTCTCCAGATGCTCCTTATGTTCGGCGGCCTGCATACGTCCCACGATAGAACGAATATTCTCCTCCACAGCCCGCGTTAATAACTGTTCCATCATTAATGAACCGTAGCCTTGATTGATTTTCTCTCCCAAAATGCGAATGTACTGTAGATTCCAAGCACGCCGACCATCAACAGGTGTGATGTACATATTGAGGTCATTAAGATGACGTTTGGTTGCAATCCCCGTTGCGAACACAATTCTCGCATGGATATCAAAACCTCCGGTCGGGGAGTACAGAATGACGGTATCGCCCTGCCTCGTTTGCACAATCCGGTGTACGTAACAATTGTCGGTTGAAATGAGCTCAATCTGCGTATGGATGCAGTCTTCGATCATCATCAGTGACCTCCCGGTTTGGATGAGCATTCTTGTATGTACATATTATGTAGGGCGGAATAAGAAATGACAACCTATTGCCATATCGACGAAAGTGGCCGAATAAACTGAACTAAGAAGTAGAGTGAACTGGGCGAAAGGGTGGAAAAAGATGAGCGGCGAACAACCGGTATCCGGCGCGGAGGAATGGCTTTCGAAGGATCGGAAGTATGTTTGGCATCATATCTCGCCTCATAATGATAACCCGCTGATTTTTGTTTCCGGGGATGGCTGCTGGATAACGGATGCGGAGGGCAAAAGGTATTTCGACGGCATGTCGGGACTCTGGTGCGTAAACGTCGGCCATGGCAGAGAGACGATTGCGCGGGCTGCCTATGAGCAGATGAAGACCATCGCATATTCGCCAATGATGCAGTCCCATGTTCCGGCCATTGAGCTGGCGGAGAAGATCAACGAATGGCTGGGCAGCGATTATCGTATTTTCTATTCCAATTCCGGCTCGGACGCGAACGAAGTAGCTTTCAAGATTGCTAGGCAGCATTTTCATCAAAATGGGGAGCCGTCCCGCCACAAATTTATTGCGAGGCATCGGGCCTATCATGGCAGCTCCTTCGGCGCACTCAGCGCAACCGGTCAAGCACAGCGCAAGCTGAAATACGAGCCGCTAGGCGCAGGCTTCGAGCATGTACCGCCGCCGTATTGCTATCGCTGCCCTTTTGGACAAACCTATGGCAATTGCAAGCTGGAATGCGCCGAAGCCATCGAGGATGCGATTAATTGGGAAGGTGCGGATTCCGTCGCAGGCGTCATCATGGAGCCGGTCATAACCGGTGGGGGAATGATCGTCCCGCCGCCTGAATATTTGCCGAAGGTACGCGAAATTTGTGATAAATATGGCGTACTGCTCATTATTGACGAGGTCATTTGCGGGTTTGGCCGATCGGGAGAGCGGTTCGGACATCACAACTACGGTGTCGTGCCGGACATCGTCACGATGGCGAAAGGACTGACCAGCGGGTACTCGCCGCTCTCCGCAACGGCTGTCCGTGCGGGTTTGTACGACAGCTTCAAAGCGAAGGAGGCGAACAGTCACTTCCGGCATGTGAACACATTCGGAGGGAATCAAGTATCGTGTGCGGTTGCGCTGGCGAACTTGGCGATTTTGGAAGAGGAACGGTTGGTGGAGCGGTCAGCCTATTTGGGTCAAGAGCTGGGTCAGCGGCTTCAAGTGCTGCGAACGCATCCGCATGTCGGCGACATTCGATTGTTCGGTTCGGCATGCGGCATTGAGCTTGTGGAGGATCATGCTTCGAAGGTCCCGGCGGCGGCAGATAAGATGCTCAGCGTCATCGGGGAATGCAGGCGCCGGGGTCTGCTTGTTGGCAAGAACGGCGATACCGTTCCGGGCTTCAACAACATTATCACGCTATGTCCGCCGCTGATTACATCGGATGACGAGCTTGAATTTATAGCGGGAACCGTCATTGCGGCAATCGAGGCTTTAACCGCTTCCCAGCCTGTCAGCTGAACAAGAAAGGGGTCGAAGGCGTATGACAGCATCCGGGAGCCCGGCGATCAACAGAGAGCGACTGCATCGCAGAATCGATGAATTGGCACAGATCGGCAAGCTTGGCGATACCGGTGTTTGCCGCCTCGCGCTGTCGCAGGAGGATTTGCAAGGTGTGCTGCTTGTCAAACGATGGATGGAAGAGGCCGGATTGCAGACTCGAATCGATGCGTTCGGCAATTTATTCGGACGTCTTCCGGGCAAGGATGCCGGAAAGCCGCTGCTGATGGCCGGCTCGCACATCGATTCGCAGCCTTACGGCGGAAGATTCGACGGCGTCATCGGCGTGCTCGGCGCGCTGGAGGCGGTACAATCCATGGCAGAGCAAGGCTTTGTACCAGAGATGCCAATCGAGATTGCTGCTTTCTGCGATGAAGAAGGCTGCCGATTCAACAAAGGATTGTTCGGAGTCCGGGGCATCACCGGAAAGTTGGAAGAAGGGGAGCTTGAGCGGATAGACGCCGCAGGTGTGACCAGACGCGAGGCGCTGCTTGCTTTTGGCGGTGACCCGGAAGGTTTCGAGGCGGCCCGTTATCAAGAAGGAGCTGTTGGTGCCTTTCTGGAGCTGCATATTGAGCAGGGACCGGTACTGGAAGCGCTGGGCCGCCCGATCGGCATTGTAAGCGGGATATCCGGTCCGCTCTGGCTGACGGTCGAGATGACGGGTTTCGCAGGCCATGCCGGTTCCGTGCCGATGCCGATGCGAAGAGACGCTCTGGTTGGGGCAGCCAGCGTCATTACGGCGCTGAATGCACTGGCTCGCTCAGAGCCCGGAGCGTCAACTGTTGGAACTGTAGGCGCATTGACCGTATTCCCGAATTCACGCAACATCATTCCGGAGAAAGTGACATTCACAATCGATCTCCGGGATATCGATATGGAGCGCAGAAGAGAACGGGAGACGCAGCTTTGGCGGATTCTTGAAGAGGTGGCACAGGAGCACGGTTTAACCTACACGGTGCGCGAGGATACGAACAGCGAGGCGAGATATTGTGCGGAGCGAATCAAGCAAGTGATGCATGAAGAAGCGGCCCAGCTGCTTGAGCACACGCCGCCTGAGCTGATGAGCGGTCCGTTTCATGATTCGCTGGCGATGTCTAATGTATGCGAGTATGGGATGATTTTCGTCAGGTGCAAGGATGGAATCAGCCATAATCCGCTGGAGTATTCCACGCCGGAGGATATTGAGCTGGGAGTAGAGCTGCTGTATCGCACAATGGTACGAATGTCTAAGGTTGAAAGGGAAGGGGGATAAGCCTTGTTTATTTCGGTTGAAGCGTTAAAGCGAAATTTTGCCGAAGTTAAGGCGGGGATGCGGCCGAAGGAAGCCGTCGAAGAGTCCAACCGCTGTCTGTACTGCTACGACGCGCCTTGCATACAAGCTTGCCCGACAGGCATTAACATCCCCTCCTTCATCAAAAAAATCGCAACGGGCAACCTGACCGGTTCGGCCCGTACCATCATGGATGCGAATCCCGTTGGGGCCAGCTGCTCGCGTGTTTGCCCGACAGAGGAACTCTGCGAAGGCGCATGCGTGCTTAATCATTCCTCCAAGCCGATAAGGATTGGCGATTTACAGCGTTACGCAACCGACTGGGCGATCAAGAATGAACAGCAGCTGTTCACTGCCGGCAAGCGAAACGGGCGGTCTGTAGCTGTCGTCGGAGGCGGGCCGGCAGGATTGTCGGCTGCGCGGGAGCTGGCCCGGTTCGGGTTTGCCGTGACCGTGTTTGAAGCGAAGGAGCAAGCAGGCGGGCTGAACACGTATGGCATCGTGTCGTTCCGGCTTCCGCAGCCGATCGCGTTGTGGGAGGTCGAGCAGGTGCGCCGGTTAGGCGTGGAGATCCGCACGAACACGGCAGTCGGCCGCGACATCTCCGCTGAGGAGCTCCTCGACGGATTTGACGCGATTCTGCTGTCGGCGGGCATGTCGAAGGTGCCAATGCTGGGCATACCCGGCGAAGAGCTGGCAGGTGTATACGATGCAATCGAGCTTGTGGAGTTAACGAAAATATCGCTCACCGCGGAGCTTGGCGGCCGCAATGTCGTCGTCATCGGCGCGGGCAACACCGCAATTGATGCGGCAACCTGCTCCGTACGAATGGGCGCATCTCGCGTAGAGATTTGCTATCGCCGCTCGCAGCAGGAGATGACGGCCTATGAGTTTGAGTATGAGTTTGCGAAGAGCGACGGCGTTGCTTTTCGTTGGCTGACCGCGCCGCTTCGCATTATTGGAGACGAGCAGGGCCGTGTGAAAGGAATCGAGTGTATTCGCATGAGGCTCGAAGCCTCTGAAGAAGGCGGCAGAGCGCGGCCGGTTGAAATACCGGGCAGTGAGTTCATCATTGAGGCAGATGCGGTCGTGAAAGCGATCGGACAGTCCAGGCACGTGTCGTTGATCGATCAGTTTGGATTGGCGCATAAACGTGGCATTGTAACGGTTGATTCAACGACTTATTTAACCTCGAACCCTCGCATCTACGCGGCAGGCGATATTATTTTCGGCGATGGGCAAGGGGAAGCGATGGTCGTCTCGGCTGCTCAGCAAGGAAAACTTGCTGCTTATGCAATCTATCGTCAGCTTGCGGCGGACAGCGTCTAAATTTTAAGGAGAGGCAGGGCGTTCCGATGGCTGACTTGCGGATTAATTTGGCTGGCATCGAATCACCGAACCCGTTCTGGCTTGCATCTGCTCCGCCTACGAATACCGGATATCAGGTGCAGCGCGCGTTTGAAGCAGGCTGGGGCGGCGCGGTGTGGAAGACGCTCGGCGATCCCATAATCAATACATCCTCTCGATTCGCCGCCGTTCATTTTAACGGACAACGGGTCGCGGGCTTCAACAATATCGAGCTGATTACGGATCGGCCGCTTGAAGTGAATTTGAAGGAAATCGCGGAGACGAAGAAGCTGTTCCCCGATCGCGCGCTTGTCGTGTCTCTGATGGTGGAGCCGAAGCGGGATAAGTGGCATGAAATCGTCAAGAAGGTGGAGGCCGTCGGCGTCGACGGGCTTGAGCTGAATTTCGGCTGTCCGCATGGCATGGCTGAACGCGGGATGGGCTCTGCGTCAGGTCAGCAGCCCGACTTGGTTGAGAAGCAAACCTACTGGGCGAAGGAAGCGGCACGCACGCCGGTAATCGTGAAGCTGACGCCGAATATTACCGATATTACGGCGACGGCGCTGGCAGCCGTCAGAGGCTGTGCCGATGCGATATCGCTTATTAACACGATAAATTCGCTCGCAGGCGTCGATCTCGACACCTGGAATACGATACCGCATGTTGGCGGCAAGGGCTCGCATGGCGGATACTGCGGTCCTGCCGTGAAGCCGATCGCGCTGAACATGGTTGCGGAATGTGCAAGGCATCCGCGTATCGATGTGCCGATCTCCGGCATCGGCGGCATTTCGGATTGGCGGGATGCCGTCGAATTCATGCTGATGGGCGCAACCGGCGTGCAGATCTGCACGGCTGCGATGCACCACGGTTTTCGAATCGTCGAGGATATGATTGACGGCTTGAACAATTACCTCGACAGCAAAGGGATTGCTAGCGTCAGCGAGCTCACCGGGCGCTCGGTGGAGCGTTACACCGAGTGGGGGAACCTGGATTTGAACTATGCCGTAACGGCGCAGATCGATACCGAAGTCTGCATCTCCTGCAACAAATGTTATATCGCTTGCGAGGATACGTCTCATCAATGTATTGACCGATTGACGGATGATACGGGTCGGAGTTATTTGAAGGTGCGGGAAGAGGATTGCGTCGGCTGCAATTTATGCGCGATCGTCTGTCCGGTCGAAGGCGCAATCGAAATGATCGAGCAGCCTGCGTCAGGCATCTCCATGACATGGAATGAACGTCAAGCGGCGATTGCGACGCTTAAGCAGCGGAAGGAGGCATGAGCAGGATGGCCAAAATCATTCAAAACGGTACAATCGTAACCGCAGCGGACGTTAGCCGCGCGGATCTGCTTATCGAGAACGGGATTGTAACCGCAATCGGCAGCGATTTGCTTCGGTTAGCGCCTCAAGCGGAAGTTATCGATGCTGCGGGCTGTTATCTGTTCCCCGGAGGCGTCGATCCCCATACGCATCTGGATATGCCATTTGGCGGTACGATTACCGCTGATGATTTCGAGACCGGCACCATCGCTGCCGCTTACGGCGGTACGACGACGATCATCGACTTCTGCCTGACAGTCAAGGGGAAGCCGCTCAGCAGCGCGATTCGGACATGGCATGAGAAGGCGCGGGCGAAAGCCGTCATCGATTACGGCTTTCATCTCATGATCAGTGAGATTACGGATGAGGTGCTGGAGGAACTGCCGGCCATCATCAACGACGAAGGGATTACATCGTTCAAAGTGTTCATGGCTTACAAAAACGTCCTTCAAGCCGATGACGGCATACTTTATCGTACCTTGCTTAGTGCTAAGGAGCACGGCGCTTTGGTTATGGTGCATGCGGAGAATGGTGACGTCATCGATTATTTGATCCGCCAAGCATTGGCGGCAGGGCATACGGAGCCGATCTATCATGCTTTGACGCGTCCTTCCGTATTGGAAGGCGAGGCGACCGGGCGAGCTGTCCGGTTGACCGGATTAGCGGATTCGCAGCTGTATGTCGTACATGTGACTTGCGAGGAAGCGGTGCGGCAAATTGCGGACGGACGGTTGGAAGGACTGCGCGTATGGGGAGAAACCTGCCCGCAGTATTTGCTCCTCGATATCTCGTACTTAGAGAAGCCGGATTTCGAGGGAGCCAAGTATGTGTGGTCGCCTCCGCTGCGCGCGAAGGAGCATCAAGAGGCGTTATGGAATGCGCTGAAGAACGGGCAGCTGCAGACGGTCGGCTCGGATCAATGTTCTTTTAATTTCAGCGGACAGAAAGAGCTTGGCTTAGGCGACTTCAGCAAAATACCAAACGGCGGCCCGATCATCGAAGACAGATTCAGCTTGCTCTATTCCGAGGGAGTCGAGAAAGGCAGGCTTGGTCTCAGCCAGTTTGTTGATATTATCGCTACCCGAGCTGCGAAGCTATTCGGCATTTTCCCTCAGAAAGGGACGATTGCCGTCGGCAGCGATGCGGACATCGTCATTTTCGATCCGACTGTCAAGCGGGTTATTTCTTCCGAAACGCATCATATGAATGTCGATTACAATCCGTTTGAAGGGATTGCCGTAACGGGTGTTCCGGTATCCGTTCTTAGCCGCGGGGAGTTTATTATCCGAGATCAGCAGTTTGTCGGCACGCCGGGAAGAGGCAACTATCTGCGACGCAATAAGTTCGGTAACACTAGCGACAGCTTGAGCGAGAAAGGGTGAATCGGCGCTATGTCGGAGCACAGCGAGTTTCTGGCGGAGAAAGCGGCCATCGACGGGTATTTGGAGCAGGGATACCGCATCGTCAGCGTCATCGAGGATTTAAGCGGCGACAAACTGCTTCTCGCGCCTCCCGGTGAGGCAGGGAACGCCAAACTGACGACGCTCCATCTGCGGAATGCCAATGCACGGAAGTATTGGTCCACTCTCTTATTGACTCAAGGACAAGGATAGCTTGCGCAGCGTCTCGGATGATTCCGAGACGTTTTTAGTGTCTTTATTTTCCAAGCCATTACAGATCGTTCAAGGAATTCGACTACATAGGATCGAATTCGTTAAACATAAGGATTGCGCAATGATGTATAACCGGAGAAGGGGATTGCAATGAGTAACATCGACAAACGGAATCGTCTGGATGAGGAAGTTTTCACTTATCGGGTGACGAAGGACAATAAGGTGTTTATTTCGTATATGGGAAGGCAGGTTACGTCGTTAGTTGGTAAAGAAGCGGACAAGTTTTTGACCCGAATCAGCGGACAGGATTTCAAAGCCGTTCAGCTCGTCATGGCAAAGGTGACTGGAAATTTCAAACGTGGCAATGAGAAAGACAGCAAACGAGAGTAGTTCAGTGATGGAAGCAGCCATATCAGGCATGAAACCGACTGAAGAAACAGTCGGTTTTTTTTTTGTTTTCGAAGTCGTCGTAATACTTGTGCCATGTTCGCGAAGCGGCGCGTGCATGATAATAAAGGAGCTTGCTGCTCAACCGGCTTAACCGGGCGAGGATGTCTGTTCATCCCGCAGTACTTGGCACGATGTGCTGAAGTGTGCTGTAGGCCGGGAATGACTTCAAGCACTGAAAAGGGGTTCGATTCCCCGATCGCCTGTAAAGCGACTATGGTTTAGCTGAATTCGACGTCAAGTCGAACCTACACGATTCTGATGACGGAGCTCTCAGTCCGAAATGGACACCGAAGCAGGAGCTTGCAGTTCGCGGATACCGCATGAACTCGCCTTGCACGTTGTCCTGGAGATGAATAGGGATGGCAGAGCAGCCCTGATGCTTGATGAGGCAGCCCCTGCCACCGGAAAACCTCAGAGACGGTGCACAGCCTTTCATGCTTAAGCGCAACTCCGCTGCCTGATAGCGGGAGAGCTCTCGATCAGATTCAACTTCTCGTTCTTCAACAACCCCTAGGAGGTCTGATATACATGTTCACGAAAATCAACATTCAAAGCGACCAACGCGGAATACTATTCCAAAAAGGTAGCTACGTACGGTACTTGGAGCCGGGAGTTTACCGTTTCTCCCCTTTCAGTGATGTAAAGGTAGAGGTACTTGACATTACGAAGCCTTTTCATGTTCCCGGTAAAGATCTGGAACTCTTCCTGCATGACGAGCGGCTGCGTGCGGACCTCATCGTTCTGGATGTGTCGGACGCACAGTTGGCGCTAAGGTACGAGGACGGTAAGTTCGCTGGCTTATATCGCACGGGGAAGTATGCCTTTTGGAATGTACTCAAGCAACACACGTTTGTGCGTGTTGACTTGACCAAACCGGAGCTGACACCCCAAATTGACTTAGCAATATTGCCTCATCTAGGCAACTCGGTACAGACATTTGATGTTGGCGCGCAGGAAACAGGTCTGCTCTATTACAACAACTTATTAGAGCGGCAGCTCGGACCGGGGAAATATCATTTCTGGAGAAGCAATGTTCAGGTTATCGTGAAAACGATCGATCTGCGGAGGCTTCAGCTTGATTTGACAGGTCAAGAGATGCTGACGCAGGACAAAGTGCCGCTCCGGCTTAACTTTGTTTGCCAGTATCAAGTAACAGACCCGCTTCAAACCATTCGAATCCGTACTGTCGAAGAGCAGCTTTACATAACCTTACAGCTCGTATTGCGAGAGTATGTGGGTACATTGAAGCTCGATGAATTGCTGCAGATGAAGCGGGAGGTAAGCGATTTCGTGCTTCAACGGCTTCGCGAGAAGCAAGGGGATTACGGGGTAGAGTTTCTATCTGCCGGAGTGAAGGATATCATTCTCCCCGGAGACGTGAAGGAGATTCTAAACACGGTTATTCTGGCTGAGAAACGGGCACAGGCTAACTTCATCACGAGAAGAGAGGAAACGGCGGCAACCCGGAGCTTGCTGAACACGGCGAAGCTTATGGATGAGAATCAGACGCTGCTTCGCCTGAAAGAGCTGGAATATCTCGAGAAGATCTGCGAGAAGATCGGTACGATCTCGCTCATGGGAAGCAGCGGCGGCGGTCTGTTGGAACAGCTAAATATGCTGCTGAAACCGAATAATCCCGGCGCATAGCCGCGCCCATCGATAAGACTGGCCACGCCTTGCTTCAATGAGCAAATCCCCCATACCTTCCAGCGGTTTAACGGAGTAGTCGTCAGTCTGTTGGAGCTGGTTGGCGATGACCCAATTTCCACCTTGTTCCTTGATATAGGAGGGTGATGCGGGTCCCTTAGTGTTCACGTCAGGCTCAATCATCTGACACTCATATAGCAGGATAATAGGAGTTAATAGCAACATTCTTACTTCTGCATGACCGTGAATTTATCTACAATAAAGATGAAGTGATGTACGGTTATTATCTGCCGATTTTCTATACTTACAATTAGAAGGATCAACGACAATGATTTGGGAGGTAATTGCTTTGACAGTAAAGGTGAAAATCGGCGAATGCGAGTTGGAAATGAACGGTCCGTATTTGACGGAACTGAGAGACTCCAATGATATCCTTGACGACGAAGCGAAGCTGCGCGAAAGGCTGAAAGAAGACGGCTATCTGTTCATCAGAGATTTTCATAATCGCTCGATAGTCCAGCAGGCAAGGCTGGCTTTCCTGCAGCGCATCAATGAGCAAGGCAAGCTGATGCCTGGCACGGCGCTGGAAGAAGGCGTCATTAATGCAAGCAATAAGGCTGCAGGTTTCCAAGGGAGCGAGAATCAACCGCAGGAGCTGCTTGATGTTGTGAACAGTGAGTCGACGATGCAGTTCTTCGAACGATTCCTCGGCGGCGAATGCATCACCTACGATTACAAATGGGTGCGTGCTGTTGAGACGGGCGGATTCACCGGTGCCCATTACGATATCGTCTACATGGGGCGCGGCACGAAAAATTTATATACGCTATGGACACCTCTTGACGATATTCCGTATGAATTAGGCGGACTTGCGATATTGCTAGGCTCCCAGCATTTCGATCGCATTCGTGAAACGTATGGCCAGATGGATGTGGATCGCGATCGCGTGGATGGCTGGTTCTCGTCGGATCCGTTGGAGTTGATCAACCGATATGGCGGCCGCTGGGCGACAGCGGAGTTTAGAGCCGGGGATGCGATTCTGTTCGGCATGTATACGATGCACGGCTCCCTTACGAATCAAACGAACCGTTACCGGTTCAGCGCGGATACGAGATACCAGCTCAAGTCGGAGCCGGTCGATGAGCGCTGGATCGGCGTGAAGCCGAAAGGCCATTATGGCTGGCATGCGGGCCCGACGGTCAGCATGGAGGATGCAAGAGCGAAGTGGGGCGTATAAGAATGATCAGGAGTCTTTCGCGGTTGTAACTGCGAAAGGCTCTTTCTTGTCTGACGCTACTATGGTAAATTAGGGGAAGGCTGCAATGAGGAGAAGAGTGCAGATGGGCAAGACTATTTGCTCGAAGCCGGCAATGTCATCCAATAGGTAAAATAAACAAGACAGAATATTGAAACGAATGGATTCACTTGTCGTATTAGAGAACATGAACGCATGCGAACACCATTTTGAGGAGGAAACGAAACATGTCTGTATTTAAACGATTGCGGGACCTTACCTTGTCGAACGTATATTCTCTTATTGAGAAAGCCGAAGATCCGATTAAACTGACTGATCAATATATCCGCGATATGCAAGCGGATCTGGAGGATGCGGAGAAAGCCGTTGCATCCCAAATCGCGATCGAGAAACGGTTCAAGCAGCTGTACGAAGAGCAGGATGCACTTGTTAAGAAACGTGAAGAACAAGCGCACACAGCCGCTTCCATGCAAAATATCGAGCTGGCAAGACGTGCACTGGAAGAGAAGAAAGCAGCTGAACAGAAACGTGATGAATACAAAATCAGCTACGATCAGAACAAAGCATCCGCAGACAATCTTCGCTCCAAGCTGGGTGAAATGCGCGAGCAGCTGACTGAAATGAAGAACAAGCGTGAAACGCTCGTTGCTCGTTACAAAGCAGCGAAAGCACAAGCTGAAATTAACAAATCGATGGCGGGCTTCAGCTCCGATACGGCGATGTCCGGATTGAAGCGCATGGAAGAGAAAATGCTGCAGGCTGAAGCACAAGCGGAAGCAAGCAATGAGATGAACAGCAAAGCCAAGTCGCTGGACGATGAGTTCGAAGCGCTCGGCAAGAATAAAGCCGTTGACGATGAGCTTGCGGCGCTGATGAAGAAATACGAGAACAAAGAGTAACGGGTGGAGCTTTATCCGCAAGTGGCTGCTTAGGGAAGAACGTCTGCCGGCCGGAATCATGCACATTGCTTGATTCCACGCCCTGCGGCGTTTTTTCTTTGCAGATAGGCTGCGGCACAATGGATGCGGAGGAATAATCGAATGACATTGAATGAGATGGTAGCAATATTCGTATGGACCGGGGCCGGAGCGGTGCTGTTAGTTGTACTGATGGCAGTGGATTCCTTGTTTACCCGGTATAAGGATCTGGAAGAAATCAAGAAGGGTAACGTCGCGGTGACGAGTCGTTTTGTCATGAAACTGCTCGCGCAGGCTTATATCCTGTCGCAGTCGATCTCGACTTCGAATCATCTCGGTGAAGCGCTGCTCGTATCCGTCATTTCGTTCGTCATCTTATTGCTTGTGGAGAGTTTGGTGGAATTCGTATTGCGTTCTACGGCAGGACTTGATCTGAGCGAAGGCACGAAGGACAACAAGCTGTCGCATGCGCTGCTGGCGGGATCGCTTCACGTTGCAGGCGCACTGATCATCGGTTCGTGTCTGTAAACTTGAACAATAGGGAGTTATCGTCATGAGCTTATTCAAACGAATTAAGAATATAATGGCCAAGCCGGAGCCGGCAAAGGTGGAGAAAAGCGTCCTGACCATCGGCCCCGGCGACGTAGTCGAAGTGTCGCTCGTTACGTATCAGGTTGTCGGCAGGCTGCATAACCGTCAGCGGAATCTTATCGTATTAACGCTTCAAGACGGTTCCGCTATCCAATACTTAACCATTGAAGAGCGGGAGCGTACCGAGTATGCTATGTACAATTCCATCGATGGGCGGCTTGATTCGGTCGAGGAAGTACCGACAGAATTAGAATTGGATGACCGTGTGTTCCATTTGGAGGAGCAGTATTCAGGCCTCGTTACGGCAACAGGCAAGACGCCGTTTGTACAAGGCGGAGAGCAATACGTCTGGCAGTATCAATCTGATGATATGAAGCTGCTGCGTATTGAATGGCAGGATGGCCGATTCATGCTTTATGAAGGTGAAGATGTGCTTCCGGCCGATGTTCGCGTTCTCCGCGGCAGTTAGGAGATGATGAGTGGGATGCGCAAAGCCAGTTATTTAATCAAATTATTGCTTGTTGTAACGCTCATTGTTCCGCTTCTTGCCGCTTGCGGCATGAATAAGACCATAGAAGAGAACTATCCCCTTGAGTCCGTCAACGGCAGCGGGAATGAAACTTCCTATGTGTATCGCGCAGCGGGCGTGAGCGTACCAGAGGTGGCGAAGGCGCTCATCGATGAGTCCAAGCCGCAGCAGCAATCGCCCGAGAAAACGGACCATATGTTTCTGGTCTATTCGGATCGCGTAGTCCATCTGCAGCAGGATGCAGCTAAGCCGGAAGATACGCTGATTGAAGTGGATTCCAAAGAGTACGTCCGCAACAATTACAGCTCCAGCTTCTTACAAGGTTATTTGATCGCCAGCATTTTAGGCGATTTGTTCGATAACGGCCGTTATGGCCATGGCACTTATCGCGGTTATACGGATCGGGATAAGTACAAGCCGAAAGGCGGCACGTATCATGCGCCGTCGGTTCAGGAGAAGAAAGCCGTTCCACCGATGACGGTTAGTCGGACCGGATCAATCTTCAAACGTTCGAAGAATGCGGATACCAGCAAGGTGGGCGAAGGCGGGCTCTTCAACAAAGCTCCCCCCAAAACCGGTAAAATTACGCGTGATTCGGGCGACGGCAAGAAGTCAGGCAGCTGGCTTACGCCGCGCAAATCCTCGAAACCGAAGACCAGAGTCGGATTCGGCAGAGTCACAAGGCGACGATAAACGAAGACCGGTACTGCAGACTTAGTGCTGCTTATACCGGTCTTTTTTTGCTGGTTTTGCATGTTCTTACTTTAATTCGAATGCGGCATTAGGTATGATGGAGAGATCATTATGGCTGCTTGTAATAGGAAGGGGAACTGAAATGAAACGTTTGCTGACACCGCTGAATACGGTCGTTCTCACGCAATTTCTGAGCGCATTCGCGGATAATTTGAACTTTTTTCTTATTGTAGGCATGGTTAAGCGGCAAGGGGTCGACAATCCGGATATCGCCGTCAATTACATACAGATCGCATTCCTCTGCGCCTACGTATTCCTTGCTCCGGTCGTTGGCGCATTTGCGGATAAGAAGGCGAAATCGAATGTGCTGCTGCTAGGCAATATTCTGAAAGCGATCGGGATTGGGCTGCTGCTCTTCGGGTTACCGCCCGCACTTTGTTATGTGTTTGTCGGTATAGGGGCTGTTGTCTATTCACCCGGTAAATATGGCATCCTCACCGAGCTTACCTCGAATGAAAGCGAACTGCTGCGAGCGAATGCCAAAGTCGAGGGTTCGACCATACTGGCGATTCTGCTTGGCACAGTGGCTGGCGGTTTCCTCGCGCAGAACTCGGATCTGCCGGCCGTACTGACATGTTTGGCCGTCTATCTGTCGTCGTTGTTCATGACGCTGATGATTCCGGCCAAAGCAGGAAACAACTCTTTGCGTTACGGCAAAGAAGCGGTACAATTTCTGCGTGATTTCGCCTTGCTGTTTCGCAATGCCCGTGCTCGTTTCTCCTTAATCGGCACCGGATCATTCTGGCTCACCGCTGCAGTGCTGCGCATTGCGCTTATTGCTTGGCTGCCGCTCAATCTTGGGATCGAAGATACCGATCAGCAGTCGATGATGATTGGCGTAACGGCAATCGGCGTCGTATGCAGTGCGTTCCTAACGCCGAGGCTCGTTCCGGCAGGCAGGCTGCATCGCGCATTCTATTATGGTCTCTTTATGGTCGCGTCCGTTATGGTCGCGTCGTTAACTTATGTACTGTGGATGACGATTCTCTTGCTCTTCTTAATTGGCGTCTTCGGCGGCATCTTCGTTATTCCGCTGAATACGATGCTGCAGGAGGAGGGCAAAGCGCTGATCGGATCCGGAAAGACAATTGCGGTGCAGAACTTCGTGGAGAACATTCTTACGGTCAGCGGACTTGTGATTTATTTGACGCTCAGCCAGATGAATGTGTCCGTTAACGGCTCTGTCATCGGGATTGGACTCGTCCTGCTCCTCTTCATCCTGTTCCTGGCAACGCAGCTGGGCGGCATTAAGGAAGGCGGAGAGACCGCTCCGTTAAAGCAAAGACATGAGCACTAGATATGCTGAAGAGTCATTCCATTTCGTGAATTGGAAGGACCTTTCTTATTTGCTGGACGGAAGTCCTGTCCAAATCGAAGTGCATAACCTGCTGAGGAATTACTTTCTCTTCGAGAAGCTTCGTCCATATTCGCCCATACTAGTGGGAACTGTACCGATCGGGATTAACGTAGCAGGCAGCGATCTGGACCTGATCTGCGAAGTGACGGACTTCAATGCCTTCGAAGCCGAGATGTTTGCGGCGTTCAAGCAGGAGCAGCACTTTACAATCGTTCGAAGAGTTGTGGCAGGCCTGGAACGCATCAAGGTGAATTTCACGCTCGAGCGTTGGCCGATCGAGATATTCGCGCAATCCATACGGACTACTGAGCAGAACGGTTACCGTCACATGGTTGTCGAAGCACGGCTGTTGGCGTTGTTCGGTCATGCTTTTCGAGCGGAGATCATACAACTGAAAGAGAATGGCTTCAAAACGGAACCGGCTTTCGCGAAGGCGCTCAAGCTGGAAGGAGATCCCTATTTGAAGCTGCTGGAGCTGGCAGATTGGACGAATGAGCAGCTGCTTGCGTTGAATGTGGCTGACTAGATAAACAATTATCAAGAATCGTAGAAAAGATGTATCTCCATTAGCGAATGTCTGTTAAAATATACGGACTCAACTCTTTTGCTAGGAGGCCTTACCTTGTCGTCCGAACCGCTGCTCACCTTTCTATCACCGCCGCTGCCTTACTTCATCGAATCCAACCGCGGCTCTTATGGGCCGGGCGGCGAACATCCAAACCGTCGGAATATCGGCGTGTTCGACTTGCTGTTTGTGCATAGCGGAACGTTATACATTGGCGAGGAATCGAATTCCTGGGCAATCGGTCCGGGACAGATGCTTATATTAAGACCGGACTTATGGCATTATCCAACGAAACCATGTACAGAGGAAACCGTGTTTGATTGGGTTCATTTTCAAACCGCGGGACCTTGGGAAGAGTTAAACGAAACGAACTGCGGTACGCTTCGCGGCGATTATTATTCGTACGCCATCCGGCTGCCGAAGACGATGACGTTCTCGTATCCGGATGAAGCCATCTCGCTCTTCAGCAAGCTGCATGATGCGGCTATGGGAACTTCGCATGCAGCGTTCTGGCAGAGACAGCAGTGGTTCCTCCATCTGCTGCAGCTGTTCGATGAGGGCTGGCGCAGCGATGCGGCCAAAGCTCCGATTGCCGTAGCTGAAGAGGCAGCCGCCTACTTGAAGATGCATTTCCGAACAACCGTAACGAATTCGAAGCTCGGCGAAGTGATGGGATTGCATCCGAACTATATTGCGCGCTGCATGGGCGAAGTGTTTGATTGCACGCCTCAGCAGTACTTGCTTTCTTATCGGATGGATCAAGCGAAGCTGATGCTCATGAAAACCAATTGGCCGATTTCCAAAATCGCCGATGAAACCGGATTTAAGCAAACCCCGCATTTCTCGCGCTCTTTCGCCGAGCATGTCGGGATTACGCCGCTTTCCTATCGAAAGCGATTTACAGGAAGCAGCAGGGATAAGCAAACGATGCTGGATATGCGAAATCACGCGCTTGATCGAGAGTAATAGAAACACGCGGCCTGCGGGTCCTCGCTTATGAGGGCTGGCAGGTTTTTTGTTTTACATTGATCGAGCGGCTTCCCTTGTGTTTTGCCTGTTTACGAAGCTGGCGTTTTCATTTAAGATAACCAAAGACGTTTTCGTATTTGTTGCCGGATGAGGGATGAGGGATGGGAGTACATTGGAGAAAATAGAGAAAGCCCGACTGAATTATGAACATACCTTTCAGCAGGCTGCTACGCTGGAAGAGAAAAGCCCCGTGAAATTTCTGATTGCCCTATATCGCGGCAATTTCACGAACCTGCTGCTTTCGTTGTTATTTTACATCGTGAAGAGCGCGCCGATTTTCGTGTTGCCGATTGTTACAGCCAACATCATCAACATTGTCAGCCAGCCTAGCTCGCATTCGGAACGGGAATTATGGATAAACTTCGCCGTCATCGTAGTTGTCATCCTGCAAAATATCCCGACCCATACTTGGTATGTCTCGTACATGAGCCGTGCGATCCGACATGTCGAAGCCGGAATTCGCAGCGCGCTAGTCCGCAAGCTGCAGCAGCTGTCGATTACATATCACCGCGACCTTCAAGCGGGGAGGCTGCAGTCGAAGGTGCTTCGGGACGTTGAGGCAGTGGAGCAGCTATCCAAGCAAGTGATGCTGACGCTAATGCCTGCACTCATCAATATTATCGTTTCGATCGTGATTACCGTGCGCAACAGCTGGTCGGTCTCGCTCTTCTTCGTGATGACGATTCCGGCAGCCATTCTGCTGGTTCGGATATTCCGCAAGAAAATCAGTTCGACCAATAAGGAATTCCGTAAAGAAATCGAGAAGATGTCCTCCAAAATGTCAGAGATGGTCGAGATGATTCCGGTCACGAGAGCACATGGTTTGGAAGAAGTGGAGATCGAGCGCATTGACGGGACGCTGCGAAAGCTGCAAGGTAAGGGGCTTAGGCTGGATATTGCCGAGGCGTATTTTGGCGCTTCCAACTGGGTAACGTTCCAGCTGTTCCAGGTGTTCTGCTTACTGTTCACTGCCTTTCTGGCTTACAAAGGGCAGATCGAGGTTGGCAATATTGTGATGTACCAAGGGTTCTTCAGCATGATCCTTGGCTCGGTCTCTGCATTGATTACGACCTACCCGAATATGGCCAAAGGTTTCGAGTCGATTTACTCCATCACGGAAATTCTCAACTCGCAGGAGATCGAACGTAACGATGGCAAGCTAAAACTTCGCGAGATAAGCGGAGAGATCGCTTTCGAGGATATTCAGCTTGTTTATCCGGGCTCTGAGCATCATGTCTTGGAGGAAGTGACGCTGACGGTAAGAGCCGGCGAATGTATCGCTTTCGTCGGGGAGTCGGGGGCAGGGAAGTCGACCATTCTCAATCTGGTCACCGGCTTCCTCCGGCCTACGGGCGGCAAGCTGACGATCGACGGCGTGAACATCGATGATATCGATCTTCGGGAATACCGGAAATTCATTTCGGTTGTGCCGCAAACGAACATTTTGTTCTCCGGTACGATCCGCGACAATATCGTGTACGGCTTGCCGGATATAACAGATGAGCAAATCTATGCCGCGATTGAAATGGCGAACTTGTCTGAGATGGTAAAGCGATTGCCGGCCGGCATCCATACGAAGGTTGGCGAGCATGGCGGCAAGCTGTCCGGCGGACAGCGCCAGCGGATTGCGATTGCAAGGGCACTCATTCGTAATCCGAAAGTGATCATCCTGGATGAAGCAACATCAGCGCTCGATAATGCCTCGGAGTACCATGTGCAGAAAGCGATGCAGGAGCTGATCAAAGGCAGAACGACGTTCATCGTCGCCCATCGGTTATCCACGATTCGCGATGCCGATCGCATCGTCGTGATGAAGCAAGGCCGCATTGCCGAGATCGGTACATTCGATGAGCTGATCGCGAGCAAAGGGGAGTTCTATCACCTGAAGCAGCTTCAAATCTAAGCAAATAAAGGCTGTCCCGAACCGTATCCATCAGGATGGAGTGTTCGGGACAGCCTTATTGTTTACAGTCTTGATTTTACAGCGACAGCTCCAGAATTTGACGCACATCTGCTTCGTTTAGCTTCTTGAAGTTGCCAAGCGGCCCGAAGAGAACGGCTTCTTTGGCCATCGTGTCTAAGTTATCGCGGCCGATGTTGTAGTAAGCCAGCGTTGCAGGTGCGCCGATACGCGTGAAGAATGCACGGGTTGCTTCGATGCCGGCAAGTGCCAGCTCCTCGTCCGTTTTGTTTCCGCGTTCAATGCCCCATACGCGTTCTGCATATTGCGTGAAGCGGTCAATCCGCTCCTGATACACATATTTCATCCAGTTCGGGAACACAATGGACAGTCCGGCGCCGTGCGGGATGTCATAGATGGCGCTGATTTCATGCTCGATGCCGTGAGAAGCCCAATCATTCTGCGTGCCGACACTGATCAAACCGCCGTTTAGAGCCAGTGTACCGCAAAGCATCAGGTTCGCGCGCGCCTCGTAGTTCTGCGGGTTCTCCATCGCAATCTCCGCATTCTCGATAACCGTCAGAAGGATCGATTCGCAGAGACGTTCTTGCAGCGGAGCATTCGGCGTTAGCGTAAAGTACTGTTCAAATACATGCGACATGATGTCCACTACGCCGTTTACCGTTTGGTCGCGTGGTACCGAGAACGTAAGCGTCGGATCCAAAATCGAGAAACGCGGATACGCATGTATGCTGCCGAATGCACGCTTCTGCTTTGTTTCCCAGTTCGAAATAACGGCATTGCCGTTCATCTCGGAGCCTGTAGCCGATAAGGTCAGGATCGTGCCGATAGGGAGGGCGTCGCGAATAACGGCTTTTTGCATCATGAAATCCCAAACATCACCATCGTACAGCGCGCCGGCTGCAATCGCTTTGGCTGCATCGAGCACGCTTCCGCCGCCGACAGCAAGCACGAGGTCGACCTTCTCGCTGCGGCACAGCTCGATCCCGCGGTTCACGGAGGTCAGGCGAGGGTTCGGCTCGATACCGGACAGTTCCACGACCTTCGCGTCGATGGATTTCAATTGCGCCATGACTTCATCATATAAGCCGGTTTTCTTAATGCTGCCGGATCCGTAAACGAGAAGAATCGACTTGCCGTAAGCTTCCGTCAGCTTGCCTAATTGACTGACCGTACCGCTGCCGAAGACGATTTTCGTTGGGTTTTGAAAAGTAAATGAATTCATGTCGCACCTCCATAAGTTGGTTACACCATGCTTATCTTATCGATAGTGGAGGAGTGAAGTCAAGGAGACGGAAAACCGGGCGTTGTACTGCATGAATTACAGCCGCAGGCTATGATTCAATACTCAAGCTGGCCGCTTGGTATGGCTAAATGCGCGATTAACAGCCCGAAATATAGCAAAGTACATTTTGTACTGTTTCCGCTGCGATGAAAAGTATGACAAAATGAAAGCGCTTCACAAAAGAAACGGAGGAGGAATGAAGTCATGATTCAAGCAGTACCTATTCGCCGTGTTAGTTTGTCTTTACTCTCGCTTGTGCTCGTATTGGGGATGTCGCTCGGGATGTTTGTTTCGGCCGCATCTGCTGCCGGCAACTATTATGTGAGTCCCAGCGGAAGTGACTCTACAGGAACAGGGACACAGGGAAGTCCGTGGAAAACGATCGCGTACGCGGCGGCTCATGTACCGGCAGGTGCAGGCAACACGATTGTGCTGACAGCAGGAACATTCACCGAGACACAAGCGATTCTGCTTCCCTTGGGAGTCAACGTAGTAGGAGCGGGAACTTCGCAAACGACAGTTAATGCCGGTTCCCTCTCCAGTCCGGGCACCGGAAATTCGTTATTATTCCAGCTTGTCTCTACTTCGCATGAGGCAGGCAACCAGTCTCTCGGCGGCTTCACGATTAACGGCCAGAGCAAGGCGCTGGAAGGCGGCATTCATGTGCAAGGCCGCGATAATGTCGTCATCCGCGACGTGAATGTGACGAACACGGCCCATACGGCGATTCGCGTTATTGCCGGATGGAGCGCGACGGATACGGTGGCTCCGCCGTTTTACTTAACAGGCATCGAGGTTTACAACTGTACGCTGACAAACACGTCTCATGATCTGGCGGGCTGGACTTCCGGTGCGCTTTCACTCGGAGGACTGAATGGAGCGTTAATTCATCATAACACCATTAATGAGAATCAAGGCTACGGCATCAAGTTCGAGAATAATGGCTGGTTCAAGGGCATCAAGGTGTACAATAACACGATTAACACGAACAATATTGATGCGCTTTGGGCCTCGGATGCGACAATCGAGTTTTGGAATATTTATGACAACAGCGAAATTTACAATAACAACTTGAACAACTGGGTATCGATCGTGAACCGTTTTGCAGGAACGGGCACGACGTTGCTCTTCCATGACAACACCGAAATCGTTACGAACGATAACAATAAGACGGCCGGTATCGAAGTGGCTGCGGGCAATACGAAGGTTTACAATAACTACTTCGAGCAAACCCGCTGGGGCGTCGGCTTCTGGCAGGAGAAATACAACAGCAACAACATGGTGTATAACAATGTGTTCTATAATCGAGTTCTGCCGTCTGAAGAGTGGAACTCCGGGGTTTATTTCGAGAATGCGAATGTCGGCTATGCTTATGATAACAACCAAATTTTTAATAATTTATTTACCCGCTTCGAGCAGGCTGTATGGTATAAATGCGTCGGCAATGCGCCAATTACGAACACGAAATTCCAAAATAATATCGTGACGGATATGCAATATGCTTTCATCCTGACTGCGAGCAACACGGAATATCTGAGCAATACGACGATGACGAATAACGTGCTGCACAATGTGCCAACTCCGCTCATTCGAGCGTTCGGCGGAACACCGGTCAACCTTGTCATGTCGAACAATCCGGTAGGGAATCCCGGTCTGACAGGAACAGGCGCAAAGCCGGATCCTTATTTCCGTCCTGCGTCAGCGGCTAGTCTCGTTGTGGATGCCGGAACAAATGTCGGTCTGCCGTACAGCGGCTCTGCGCCTGACATCGGTCGCTATGAATGGAGCGGCGCAGGCGGCGGGGATACACAGGCTCCAACGGCTCCAACCAGCCTCGCTGCACCTGGCAAAACGGATACGACGGTGTCGCTGACGTGGTCTGCTTCAACCGATAATGTCGGCGTAGCGGGCTACGATGTTTACCGGGGGACAACCAAAGTAAACACTTCGCTCATCGCGGGAGCGACGAATTATACCGTTACCGGCCTAACCGCAAGCACGGCTTACACGTTCACGGTTAAGGCGAAAGACGCAGCGGGCAACGAATCAGCGGCTAGCGGTTCGATTGCGGTCACAACGAATGCAGCATCTGCGGTCGGCTTTGTGAAAGGGATCAATTTTAACGGAGCTGCAGCTACGATTAACGGCAATGCTTGGCTCGCTGAGAGCGCCGCGGGATTAACGCTTAGCACGGTCAGTCGCGCATCGACATCTGTTACGCCATCCCCGGCAGTGGACAGTGCTGCAAGCGGCATGCTGAATACGGCCATTTGGAATAGCGCGAATTTCTCCGTGGATCAAGCGCTGGCTAACGGCTCCTATAGCGTGTATTTGTGGGTCATGGAAAACCATCAGAATAACTACCGCTCCTTCAATGTCAACCTTGAAGGCGCACTGGCAAATCCGTCGCCGATCGGCTCACTCGCTCTTGGCGGATGGCAGCGTTACGGACCTTATGCAATCACCGTCAGCGACGGCGTGCTCGACATGGATGTCATCAAAGTGACAAATGATCCGCATCTGATGGGCATGGAGATCTATGGGAGCGGAGGCGGAGGAGCCGATACGCAAGCGCCGACAGCGCCTTCGAATCTGGCATCTCCGAGTAAGACCGATACGACGGTAGCTCTGACATGGACCGCTTCTACAGACAATGTTGGTGTATCCGGCTACGATGTCTATCGAGGAACGACAAAAGTAAATACTTCGCTCATCACAGGGGCGACGAGCTATTCGGTAACGGGCCTTACGGCAAGTACGGCGTATACATTCACCGTGAAGGCCAAAGATGCGGCAGGCAATGAGTCCGCGGCCAGCAGTGTGCTGAGCGTGACCACGAACTCGGCTCCTGTGAGCAGCTTCGTCAAAGGGATTAATTTTAACGGCGGCGCGGTTACGATCAATGGCAATGCCTGGCTCGCCGAGAGTGCCGCAGGCTTGACGCTCAGCACGGTAAACCGCGCTTCGACAACAGTAACGCCTTCACCTGCCGCAGACAGCGCTACGAGCGGCATGCTGAACACGGCGATATGGTATAATGCGAATTTCTCCGTAGACCAAGCGCTTGCTAACGGCACCTATAAGGTTTATCTGTGGGTGATGGAAAACTATCAAAATAACTATCGTGCGTTTCATGTCAATTTGGAAGGGACACAAGTTACTTCCTCTCCGATCGGCTCATTGGCGGCAGGGGGCTATCAACGGTACGGTCCTTACAATGTAACGGTCAGTGATGGTGTACTCGATATGGATCTGATCAAGGCTACGAACGATCCGATCATCATGGGCATGGAGATTTACACAGGGCCGTGATGAAGGCAAAATAGTGCGGAGAGCAGGTTGCTGCGAGCTCATCGCTGCTCGAGAAGATGAAGATGGCTCCTTTTATGTTGAGGAGGCCATCTTTTCTTTATGCTGAGGGGAGTGAACGAGCCTGCGGGATCGGCAAATGTGGCATCGTAAGTGCTAACGAATCGTACAAGCCTTATTTCGAAGAAAATGGCCTCTCGGAAATGCTAACGAATCGTAGAGACGCTATTCGGCTAAAAATGGCGGCTGGGCATGGGATATACGCTAAATAAGACCTGTGGGATTCGTTAGAATTTTAAATATCCCATTTTGGGCCAAATAAGACCTCCTGGATTCGTTAGAATTTCATGAGGTGTCAAAGTAGGTGCGTATATTCAAAAGGCAGACCTACGAGCAAATAGCATGGAATAATGATTGGTCAGACGTTCGTGTGAGCAGCAAATTTTCGAGCCAAGATAGAAGTTGAGGCTGTCTCAAAAGTGCGATTTACGACTTTGAGGCGGCTTTTTTCATGCACGAAACGCGACTATACAGCCGAATAGCGCCTGCCAAACAGCAAAGTGCATTTTGTACAGTAGACGCAGCGCGTAAACTTCATTTCGTACAGTATCGGAAACCGGCGAATTCATTGCATATTGGAATCAGCCAAGGCGGCACAGAAACGAACCCCGACATCAGAAAGAGGTGACCACCAAACAAATGCTCAAACGATTATTTCCCTTTGGCAAAACAGGCGAGCTCAACCTGCTGTTTCTACCCGGATTTCTGTATTTCCTCATTCTGGCTTATGTGCCGATGGTCGGCGTCATTATTGCCTTTAAGGATTACAACCTTCGCTTAGGCATCTTTGGCAGCGAATGGGTCGGATTTCAGAATTTCAAGTTTTTCTTCGCCAGCGAAACAGCGTGGAGGGTCACGCGCAATACGCTGCTCTACAGTACGAGCTACATCGCAATTAGTACTGTTGTTGCACTTGCTTTCGCCATCATGCTGAACGAGCTGTCAAGGCGCTGGATCAAAGTCCATCAAACCGTGCTGTTCCTGCCGTATTTTCTATCCTGGGTGCTTGTCTCTTACATCGCCAATGCATTCCTCGATCATCAAAGCGGCTTTCTCAACGGCGCTCTGCTCGCAATGGGGATGGAGAAGATCAAGTGGTATTTCAGCCCCAATTACTGGCCTGTCATTCTTAACTTGGCACATCTGTGGAAAGCTGTAGGGTTTGCGACACTCATGTATTATGCGGGCATCATGGGCATCGATCAATCCTATTATGAGGCCGCGAGAATCGACGGGGCAGGAAAGCTGCAGATGGTGCGATATATTACGATTCCGCTCCTAACGCCGCTCATTACGATTCTGTTGATTCTATCGATCGGCAGCATGTTCCGAGGCGACTTCGGGCTCCACTATTTTGTGACGAACAATACGGGGCTCATCTATTCCACGACAGACGTCATCGATACGTATGTATTCCGTGCGCTGCGCACGATCGGAGACATCTCCATGTCGGCTGCCGTCGGCTTCTTCCAGTCTATCGTCGGGCTGGTGCTGGTGCTGGCGTCGAACTTAATCGTCAGAAAAATAAATGATGAAAATTCGCTATGGTAAGGGGTGAACCAACCGACAATGGAGCATGCTCAAATTACAATCCGACCACTCTCCCGTGCCTCACAAATCACGGGACAAGCGGTTCACCGGCATGTCATTAACGTTTTCTTCTGTTTCATTTCGGCACTTGTCTTTATTCCGTTTCTGCTTGTTGTGATTTCTTCGTTCTCGGATGAGCAATCCATCATTCATAACGGATATCGGTTCATTCCGGAGCGGTGGTCCATCGAGGGCTATAAACTGGTCTTTCAATCGCCGACGCTGCTGCTCAAGGCATACGGCATCACAATTGTGATCACGGCGATCGGCACGATAGCGGGTTTGCTGTTGACGGCGATGACCGGATGGGTGCTCTCGCGGCGTGATTATCGATATAACAGACAAGCAACGTTCTATGTATTCTTCACGATGCTGTTCAGCGGTGGTCTTGTGCCGTTCTACATCCTCATGACCCAATATTTGCATCTGAAGGACAGCTTGCTCGCAGTGATCATTCCGGGCTTGCTGAATCCGTTCTACATCATGATCATGAAAGGTTTTTTGTCGAAGCTGCCTTACGAAATGATCGAGTCTGCCAAAGTCGACGGCGCTAGCGAAATACGCATCTTCTTCACGATGGTGCTGCCGCTCTCCACGCCTGCACTGGCCACGCTTGGACTGACGATTTCATTCAACTATTGGAACGAATGGTTTAACGCCATGCTGTTTATCGACAAACCCAATTTGGTTACCCTGCAGCTTCTGCTCGTTCGCATGCTCTCGACGATCGAATATTTGACCTCGAATGCCGAATTCGTCAAGCAGCTGAACATCCAGTCGGCTGAGCTGCCTAAATACAGCGTCCGCATGGCAATGGCTATTCTGGCAGCCGGACCGATGCTCTGCGTATTCCCCATGTTCCAGCGCTACTTCGTGGCAGGGCTGACGCTTGGCTCCCTCAAAGGCTGAGTTCACTTCAGGAATCGATGACGGATTGTCAATCCGGACATTTTCCAACATAATAAAAATAGATCAGGGAGGTTGTTTAATTGAAAAAGTGGTATCTGGTCCTTATCTCGCTCGTTGTTTTTACTCTTATTGCAAGCGCTTGCGGTGGCAACAACAACAACAACGGAGGCAGTGCCTCGAACAAGGGAAGCGACAATTCGACAGCTGCAACAACAGAGAATACGGCAGAAGAAACGAACGCCGCTGCTGCGGAGCCTGAAGCGGAAGCGGCACCGGCATTGGAGCCGGTTACTTTGAAATGGTACTACGTGCAGTTTGGACTGCCGCAGGATCAGGAAACCGTTGCGAAAGCCTTTAACGAGATGACGCAAAAGCTGATCAATACGACGGTTGAGCTGGTTCCGATTGATTTTGGCGATTACGAGAACAAAATGAATACGCTCGTTGCCTCCAACGAGGAGTTCGACTTGGTCTGGACGTCGAGCTGGGCGTTCAAGTATAACGATAACGTGAACAAAGGCGCGTTTATGGAAATTACAGACGAGATGTTGGACAAATACGCACCGACCATCAAGAGCAGCTTCAGTCAAGTCGCATGGAACGATACGAAGGTCAACGGCAAAACCTATGCCATTCCGAACTTCCAAACCTTCACGAAGACACCGGGCTTCGTCATTCAGAAGCGTTTCGTGGACAAATACGGCTTCGATACCACGAAGGTGAAGACCTATGCCGATTTGGAGCCGCTGCTTGAACAAATCAAGAAAGATGAGCCGGATATTGTGCCGTTTGCGATGAACAAAGACCAATCCATGCTAAACGAAGCCTATGGATTGCAATGGCTCGGCGGTGTTCATTATTATGTGAGCGATCCGTTCAAAGCGGTCGATATTCTGGAAACACCGGAATATAAGACGCATGTCGATTTGATGAAAAGCTGGAATGAGAAAGGGTACATCAACGAGGATGCCGCTTCCGTCGCCGATTTGAAGCCGATGCTTGCATCCGGCAAGGTTGCGGTTGCACAGGACTTCACACTAGCTCCGGGAAGCGAAGCTGGTAAGAAGAACGACTTTGGCGGTAACGAGGTTGTGTACGCTCCGATTGCTGAGCCGACTTTCACAGGCGTAACACCGACGATGAATGCGATCAGCTACAATTCCAAGCATGCCGATCGTGCGCTAATGCTGCTGGAGCTCTTGAATAACAACTCGGATTTGTTTAACCTGCTCACTTTCGGCGTCGAAGGCAAACATTACACCAAAGTAGGTGACAACACGATCAAGATTATCGATAACAGCGGATACACGAACAACACGGGCTGGATATTCGGAAATGTGACGAACGGGTATTTAATTGAAGGACAACCGGCAGATACATGGGAACGCGTGAAGAAGCTGAATGATACGGCTACGGTTCCCGCGCTCAGCGGATTTAACTACAATGGCGAGAATACGAAGGCGGAAGGCGCGAACATGGATTCCGTTTACAAGGAGTATGCGCCGGGGCTCGAAACCGGTACGATCGATCCGAACAAATACGTGCCTCTGTTGGTCGAGAAAATGAAGAAAGCGGGCTTGGATACCGTGATGAAAGACAGACAGAAGCAAATTGACGAATGGGCTGCCGCAAACGGCAAGAAATAGGAAAGGTTCAGGGGCGTTTCCTTCGGGAGACGGCCCTTGAGCTTTGTTCTGCAACCACTACTAAGAATCGGGTGAGGCACATGTCTTTGATCTCGGCATTCAAATCGAAACGGTATTTAACTCGTATTTGGTTGACCGTTACACTGTTGACGGTAATACTGCTGCTTGGCACATCGTTCTCCATTATGTTCACGTCCGAGAAGACCGTGCTTCGTGTGCAGCAGACCGCCAGCGAGAAAGTCATGGGTCAAATTCGGTATAACGTGCTGCAGATGAACGAAGTCGTAGGCGATACGGCGCAGTCGTTGTTTCTGAACAGCGATGTTAAGGTGCTGCGCTATAACAAAGGCGACGACGAGCTGCTCTATCAGCGGATCAATGATTTGGACACGTTTGTCGGCATGTCTTCTTTCCTGCATTCCGTATTTATCTACAACGGAAGCGTAGGGCGTTGGTACATTGGTAACGGTACGATTCGGGCGGTGTCGAAGCCTTATGAGATCAAATTCAATGCCTTGCTGGCGAAACCTGACGAATGGAAGAAGATGCAGCTGATTCCCGTCGATCTCGACCGGAGCGGAAGCGGGTTTCAGAAGGTGGACTTCTTCTCCTATATCATGTTTGATGGCTACAGCGGCAAGAATCCGAACGATTTGATGATACTTAATGTCAAATCCAAGTGGTTATTCGATAATCTCGATATTATGGCGCGAGATGAAGGGAAACAGACGGGCCAAGCATATCTTATGGATGATCAAGGACAAATCCTGAACGCAAGAAGCAAAGTGGAATCTTCCTTGCCCGAGCTGACAAGCGGCCTGCTGCCTTCCGTTAAGAACGGGATAACGAGCGGATACCGGATCATGAAGATCGATGGGGAGAAACAGGTCGTTTCGTACATGCAGACCGGATTTCAAAATTGGACGATTATTCATACGCAGCCCTACTCCGAGGTACTAAGCCAAGTGCAGCGGCTCCGCTGGACGATTCTGCTCCTGACCGTCGGCTTCCTGATCTTGGCGCTGCTCGTAACGGTGATTATATCGAAGCGGTTGTACCGTCCGTTTGACCTCATGTTTCGTTCGATCGTCTCTAATACGCCTAAAGATATGTATTCCGAAGAGACAGCCGGGAAACAAGCAGATGAAATTGCCGTGCTCAGCGGGCTGTACGGCCATATGCTGGATCGGTTGAAAACTGCGGATTCGAGCCTGTCTGCGAACAAATGGATCCTGAAACGGTATGCGCTGCGCAGACTGGTGCAGGAAAGCCGCGGGTTATCGCCGGAGGAATGGCGAGAGGAAGCCATGAAGAACGGTTTAGCCATATCGGCAGAAGGAGAATTCCGCCTGTGCGTTGCGAGGGTGGATGAAGCGGCAAAACGGTTTTCAGGCGAGGAATACTCCGAGCACAAGCTAATTCATTACGCCATCTCGAACATCTCGGAAGAGATTCTGGCAAGAAGCTACCGGATAGAGATTGTGGATCTAAGGCCGGATCATCTCGTAATTCTCCTTCAAGCGAAGGAAGCACAAGAGGGCGATGGCGAGCGGTTAACGGCTATGCTGAAGGAGATTCAGCAGGTGGTGAAGCTGTATTACCGCGTTTCGTTCTCCGTCGCGGTGAGCGACCTCTTCACAGACTGCCGCCAATGGTCGGCAACCTACGCACAAACGCTTGAATATGTCCAGTACCGTCTGTTTTATGGCCAAGAATCGGTTATGGATTCGGAGCACATAGCCGAGCGTGAGCGAACAGGCGGCGATCCGGCTGTTCCGCTTGAGCTTGAACGCAGATTGGTCGAGGGAATTCGTTCCGGAAACGGTGATCAGCTGGAGGCCGCGTTGGATCGCTTCTTCGAGCTGGCGGGCAAGATGGCGTATGATCCTTGCATGCACGCGTTGTCGAATCTAACGATGCTGATCAAGCGAACGGTTGCGGAAGTCAATGAGAACAAGCTTAGACCGATCTCGCTTGATTTGTACCGGCTGCATGCCGCCGTGCTGGAGCAGGAAACGTTGAGCGGCATGCATGAGGTGTACCGTCGGATTGTGCAAGAGCTGTGTTTGACGAGGAAGGAAGAACAGAATCTTGATCATAATGATATCCTGATGGAGACGATCAAAGAGATTGTCAGCGCCAATTACCGCGATATGAATCTTTCGTTGCAGAGCATTTCCGATATGCTCAAGATGTCCTCCGTATACGTCGGCAGACTGTTCAAGAAAGCGGAGAATCAATCCGTAGCGGAGTATATCAACGACGTGCGGCTGCAGCAAACGATGCTGCTGCTGGAGAAGGGGAATTTCACCGTCAATGAAATTATGGAGCTTGCCGGATTTAGCAATCAAAGCCATTTCTTTAGATTGTTCAAGAAAAGGTTCGGCACGACGCCGCGCGAGTATCGAATGAAGAAAATATTGTCCTGATTCTCCCATTATATTAAAATATTAACTGTCCTTTTCGGGGCAGTTTTTTATTCATTTACGCCATATTTTTACAAAATTTTTTCTTGACAAATATAACATCTAGATAACAAAGGGTGAAATAGTGGACGAATCAAAATTTTCTGAAAATAGGGTGCCAACTTTAAAAAGAGAGTGTATAATGAAATAAAAATCGCGCCTGCGTTAGTAAACATGACAATACCTTTACAAGTAGCTACACTAGGGAGGTGCATGCCACTATGGCTAATGCGGCTGCAATCGGACTTTCTTTGCGCGATTTATATCTTTTTAACAAAGGAAATTTGTTTCATAGTTACCGTACTTTCGGCGCGCATCCGATCCGACTCGGCGACGAAACCGGCGTACGATTCACCGTTTGGGCACCTAATGCCAAGCGCGTCCGAATTGTTGGTTCGTTTAACGATTGGAACGGGTACCAGCATGAAATGGAGCTTATTGGCGAAACAGGCGTATGGAGCTTATTTGTTCCGAGCATCGGGCCGGGAACGGTGTATAAGTATGAAATTCAAACCCCTGACGGCGCTCTGCTGCTGAAATCGGATCCGTATGCGTTTCAATCCGAGCTGCGGCCAAGCACGGCATCGGTTGTTGCGGAAGTATTCCATTTTAACTGGAATGATGGAGACTGGCATCAGCGTAAGCTAGAAGACAGTCCTTATCACGAAGCGATGCTCACGTATGAAGTCCACCTCGGTTCATGGCGCAACCGGGGCAAGGAGCTGTTCTGGACCTACGATGAGATGGCAGGCGCGCTTGTTGATTACGTCGCCGAGATGGGGTATACCCATATCGAGCTGCTTCCCATTACCGAGCATCCGCTCGACCAATCATGGGGGTATCAAGCAACCGGCTATTATGCGCCAACGAGCAGGTATGGTACACCCGAGCAGCTCATGCATCTCGTCGACCGCTGCCATCAGCGCGGCATCGGCGTCATCTTGGACTGGGTTCCCGGTCATTTTTGCAAGGATGATCATGGATTGCGGCTGTTTGACGGGACGCCGATTTTCGAAGGAAAGAACTGGAAGCTGGCTGAGAAACCGCTATGGGGAACGCTGGCTTTCGACTTTAGCTGTACGGAAGTGCAAAGTTTTCTCATTTCCAATGCGATCTATTGGATGGATGTATTCCATATCGACGGTCTGCGCGTAGATGCCGTTGCCAGCATGATCGATCTTCATTTTGACAAACCTCCTGAGCTTTACACCTATAACGCATTTGGCGGCACGGAGAATACCGATGCCATCCGTTTTCTGAAACGATTGAACGAAACCGTTTTTCAGTATTTCCCGGATGCCTTAATGATTGCCGAAGACTCTTCTTCTTGGCCGGCCGTCACCTCACCAACCTACATGGGCGGACTCGGCTTCAACTTCAAATGGAATATGGGTTGGATGAACGACATGCTACGCTACATGGCGCTTGATCCGAATGATCGCATGCGTCACCATAACCTCATCACCTTCTCTCTCGTATATGCATTCTCTGAAAATTTCGTATTGCCGCTTTCACACGACGAGGTCGTTCACGGAAAGCGTTCGCTCTTGAACAAAATGTCCGGCACCTATGAACAGAAATTTGCGCAGCTCCGCTTATTCTACGGCTATTGGATGACGCATCCGGGCAAGAAACTGCTCTTTATGGGCGGTGAGTGGGGGCAGTTTGACGAATGGAAAGACGCTGAGGCACTGGATTGGCAGCTTCTTGACTATCAAGCTCACGGGAGCATGCACCATTATGTAAAAACCCTTAATCATATTTACAGCGCGCAGCCTTCCCTTTGGGAGAGGGATTGCGATCCCGGCGGATTTGAATGGATCGACGTCCACAACGCCGCCCAGAGCGTCATCGTCTTCATGCGCCGCGGACATGCGACTGACGAGTTCATGATTGTTGTCTGCAATTTCTCCTATCATCACTACTCCGACTATCGAATCGGCGTACCGGAATCCGGCGAATACCGGATCGCTTTGCACAGTGAGGCGGCAACCTTCGGTGGTGTCTTAACGGACATTCCGGAAGTTCTATATAGCAAGCCGACACCTTGGCATGGAAGGCCTTGCAGCATCTCGCTTGAACTTCCGCCGCTATCCATACAATTGCTGGTGGTTGCCAAGGGTTCACTTGACCGCAATGATCGCTTTACCACGTAGCACGGATTGACAGCAATCATTACACCTACTGCAGCTAGCCGTTGCAGTAAAGAAGGAGAGTGTGTCCATGGGCAGAAAACGTATGGTGGCCATGCTTCTTGCCGGAGGAGAAGGGAAAAGGCTCGGCGTGCTGACGAAAGATGTGGCAAAGCCGGCGGTCCATTTTGGCGGGAAGTACCGAATTATCGATTTTACTTTAAGCAACTGTGCACATTCGGGCATCGACACAATCGGCGTTCTGACGCAATATCAGCCGCTGGTCCTGAACACCTATCTCGGAATCGGCACTCCTTGGGGATTAGACCGACGCGACGGCGGAATGGCAATACTTCCTCCTTATGTCAAGCAAAAGGGCGGTATGTGGTATAAAGGCACCGCAAATGCAATCTATCAAAATATGGGGTTCATCGATCGGTACGACCCCGACTATGTATTAGTGATCTCAGGCGATCACATTTATAAAATGGATTATGAGCTCATGCTGAGAGAGCATGAGGAGCGTGGTGCCGATGTGACGATCGCATGCATTGAAGTGGGCTGGAAGGAAGCAAGCCGCTTCGGGATCATGCATGTTGACGATGAAGGTGCCATCACTTCGTTTGAAGAGAAACCGAAAGTGCCTACGAGCAATTTGGCATCGATGGGTGTTTATATTTTCTCCTGGCCGGTATTGCAGCAGTATTTGGTTCGCGATGAAGCGAATCGGCTGTCCGGCAACGACTTCGGCAAAGACATCATCCCGGCTATGCTGCAAGACGGCGTGAAGCTGCAGTCCTATACGTTCAACGGATATTGGAAAGATGTCGGTACGCTTGAGAGTTTGTGGGAAGCCAATATGGATCTGCTGTCGGAGAAGCCTGCGCTTGATCTGAACGACCGCGATTGGCGGATTTACTCCGTTAACCCGAATCGGCCGGCTCATTATTCCGCGTCTACAGCGGATATCGTAGACTCGCTCATTACGGAGGGCTGCTTAATAGAAGGGCTGGTCCATCGATCGGTGCTGTTCCATGGGGTGCAGTCCGGCCTCGACAGTCAAGTGCGAGAATCGGTCATTATGCCGAACGTTAAGATTGGCAAAGGGGCTCGAATCTACCGCGCCATCATCGGCGAAGGGGCGATCATCGGGGACGGGGTCGTGATCGGAAGTCCGGATTCCAGCTCGGTTACGGTTATAGGAAGTGATGAACTCGTTACGGCTACTCATTCGTTGCAGGAGGTAGAGCAGTCATGAACTCCAACATACTAGGTGTCATAAATCTTATACACGAATCAGATGAACTAGAGACTTTGACGACAAGCCGCTGCTTGGCTACTGTTCCGTTTGGAGCGCGGTTTCGGCTTATCGATTTCACGCTTTCCAGCATGGTGAATTCCGGGATTACGAAGGTAGGCGTGTTCGCGCAAACCAAATACCGTTCTCTTATTGACCATTTGGGCTCCGGCAAGCATTGGGATTTACATCATCGTCAGAGCGGGCTGTTCATCATGCCCCCTGTCACGGATGACGTGAATGAAGTACGCCGCGGAGACTTGTATCACTTCTATCAGCACCGCGATTACTTCACGCGCTCTTCGCAAGAGTATGTATTGATAACTCGCAGTCATATGGTTTGTAATGTGGATTTTGACGCCATGCTGTCTTCGCATAAAGCGAGCGGGGCGGACATTACGGTCGTGACGAAAGAGCAAACGGAACTGTTTGGCGGTAAAGCGCGCAAGCTGCAAACCGACGAGAAAGGACGCGTCACGGCTATGCAGGATCATTATGGCCGGCTGGAGAGCGATCTGATCTCGATGGAAATGTATTTGATGCGCAAGGAGCTGCTGCTTGAGCTTGTGGACACTTCGCTTGCGCAAGGGCAAGATCATCTTGTCCGCCACGCGATTATGTCGCGAGTGAACGAGCTTCATATTCAGAGTTATGCCTATGACGGTTATCTCGGCATCGTGAATACGCTGAACAGCTATTACAAAAACAACATGCAGCTGCTTCGTCCGGAAGTGTGGAGGAGCCTGTTCTTTGAGCCGGGTCCGATCTACACGAAGGTCAAGGATGAGCCTCCTGCCCGCTACGCAGAAGGGGCTAAGACTTCAAATTCCCTCGTTGCCAACGGCTGCATCATCGAAGGAACGGTAATCAACAGCATCTTGTTCCGAGGCGTTCATGTACGCAAAGGAGCCGTAGTGCGCAACAGCATCGTGATGCAGAACGGTGTCATCGGAGAACATAGCTTCGTGGATCATGTCATCCTCGACAAAGATGTCACCGTGGAACGCAGTCGCGAGCTGCGCGGTGCCGAAGTATCGCCATTCCTGGCCGTTAAGCGGAAAGTAATCTAAACCCTATCGTTGTCGGTATTAGTTGCAACTATAGAGAGATAGAAAGTTGAGTAGAGGTGAAACCATACGATGAATGTATTATTCGCTGCTTCTGAAGCGGTGCCGCTCGTTAAGACGGGCGGCCTCGCTGATGTAGCCGGCGCACTGCCGAAAGCACTGCGTTCTAAAGTCGGCGCGGATGTCCGCGTCATTCTGCCCAAGTACGATACGATCCCGGCCGAGATGGCGGAACAATTCGAGACGATCGCCACGTTTAACGTACGGCTTGGCTGGCGGGACCAGTACTGCGGCCTGCTCAAGGCCGAGATCGACGGCATTGTCTACTATTTGATCGATAACGAATTTTATTTCAAGCGCGGCGTGTTGTATGGATATGGCGACGATGCGGAGCGGTTCGTATTTTTCTGCTTTGCCGTAATGGAGTCGCTCTACCATATGGATTTCCGGCCGGCTATAATTCACTGCCATGATTGGCAAACCGGACTTATTCCGTTCCTGCTCAAAACCAGATACAAACACGACCCGGCATGCCGCGACATCGCTTCCGTGTACACCATACATAACCTGAGATATCAAGGGGTGTTCGGCAGAGAGCTGCTGAAGGACCTGCTTGGTTCCGGGGACGAATTGTTTGGCTCGGAAGGCATTGATTTCTATGGGGCGGGCAACTGCATGATGGGAGGTTTGCGGTACGCGGACAAGCTGACGACCGTAAGCCCTACCTATGCGGAGGAAATCAAGACGGAAGCCTATGGGGAGAAGCTCGAAGGGCTGCTGCGTTACCGCTCGGAGGACTTGGTCGGTATCGTGAACGGAATCGATACGGAGCTGTTTGATCCGATGAATGACCCGGCTGTGGAAGTTCCGTATCGAGGCTCATTGCCTCGCAAACGGAAGAATAAGCTTGCGCTGCAGCGTGAGCTGGGACTGAAGGAATCGGAGACAACGCCGCTAATCGGTATCGTTTCCAGGTTGGTCGATCAGAAGGGTCTTGATCTGATTGAAGCGGTGCTGGAGCAGATCTTGAAGGAAGATGTGCAGCTCGTCGTGCTTGGTTCCGGCGATTGGCATTTCGAGCAAATGTTCCGCCGTGCCGAGCAGAAGAAGCCGGGTCAAGTCACGACTTGGTTTGGGTTCAACGATGGTCTGGCTCGCAGAATCTACGCCGGCAGTGACATGTACTTAATGCCTTCGCAGTTTGAACCTTGCGGACTTAGCCAGCTTCTGGCGCTGCGTTATCGGTCTGTGCCGATTGTTCGCGAGACAGGTGGATTAAAAGACACGGTTAAGGCATATAACGAGTTTACCGGTGAAGGCAACGGATTCAGCTTTACGAACTATAACGCGCACGATCTTCTTTATACGATCCGCAGAGCGCTCCAATTCTATCGGGATGAAGAAGTGTGGCAGCGCATTGTGGCCAACGGCGCCAAAGACGATATCAGTTGGACGCGTTCAGCGAAAGCCTATATGTCGTTGTATAGCGCGATTGCGCCTAATCGAAAGGAGAGTCATCCATGGCCCGTCATCTCGTAATTGGCAATGGTAAAATACTGATTAATTTGGACCGAAACAATTACATCCGTGACATCTACTATCCATTCGTCGGTCAACTGAATCATGTGGGCGGCCAATATTGTCGATTTGGGATTTGGGCAGGCGGTCAATTCTCTTGGCTGGAAGATCCGGAATGGAAGTTTGAGCTGTCTTACATCGAGGATTCGCTCGTGACGAACGTTATCGCGCGCAATGAACGCCTTGCTGTAGAGCTGCATATGAACGACGGCATCCATCAGCGGGAATGCATCTACATTAAGCGCGTGGTCGTGCGTAACCTGGGTTCGGATCCGCGTGAAATCCGTTTGTTCTTCCATCATGATCTCATGATTGATGGCTCGGAGGTAGGGGACACGGCCGCATATTATCCGGAGAACCATACGCTCTATCATTACAAACGCTCGTCATACTTCATGTTCAACGGGTTTTCGGACGAAGGCGGCATCATGCAGTACACGACCGGGATCAAACGATTCCAATCCGCAGAAGGAACATGGCGGGATGCCGAGGACGGAACGCTGATGGGCAACTCTATCGCGCAAGGTTCCGTTGATAGCACAATCAGCTTCCGAACGGTAGTGCCGGCAGGCGGTGAGAAGACAGTCTATTACTGGATGTCGATCGGCAAGAACTTGGAAGAGGTCAAATCGCTGAATCAATATGTGCAGGAGAGTCATCCGGAGAAATTGCTAAGCCGGATCGTGATCTACTGGAAGCACTGGCTCCATCGTGCGGAGAATAATCTGGGTGATCTGAATGAGGAAGCGGCGAATATGTTCCGCTTAAGCTTGCTGCTCGTTCGGACGCAAACCGATGAGCGGGGAGCCATCGTCGCGGCGAATGACACCGATATTCTGCAGTACAACCGCGACCACTACAGCTATATGTGGCCGCGCGACGGAGCGTTGATCGCCGATGCGATGTCCGCTGCAGGGTTCCAGAGCGTGATCGCGCCGTTCTTCCAGTTCTGCGCGCAGACGCTGTCGCCGGACGGGTATTTGTTTCACAAATACAATCCCGACGGAACGGTAGGCTCCAGCTGGCACCCGTATATTGTGCAGGGCAGCCGGCGCTTGCCGATACAAGAGGATGAAACTGCGCTGGTGCTCTTCGCCCTGTGGAGGGACTACACGCGGCATCAAGTCATCGAGCTGCCGCAGTCGCTCTATAACAATTTGATCCGCAAAGGCGCAGCTTTCTTGAGCCAGTATATGGAGCATAGCTTGTCACTGCCTAAGCCCAGCTATGATCTGTGGGAAGAACGTTACGGGATATGGACCTATACCGTTGCTTCCGTATACGGTGGATTAATGGCGGCGGCCTTCTTCACGGAGCTGTTTGGGGATTACGAACGAAGCGACCATCTTCGCAACACGGCGCAATCCATCAAACACGGCATGCTTACGCATCTCTGGGATGAAGAGTCAGGCAGATTCGCGCGCGGCTTAATCCAGAAGGATAACCGCTGGGTGAAGGATATGACCCTGGAGAGCAGCTTGTTCGGCGTCTGGGAATTCGGCGTGCTGCCTGTCGAGGACGTGCGCGTCATCAAGACGATGAATGCGATTCGCGACGGGCTGACAATCCGAACAAGCGTCGGAGGCGTTGCGCGTTACACGAACGACTATTACTTCCAGCAGTCCGGAGATATCGAGAATGTGCCGGGTAATCCATGGATTATCTGTACGCTGTGGATTGCAAACTTCGAAATCGAATCGGCGAAGCAATTAAGCGATCTTGTTCGTCCTCGCGAAACGATCAATTGGGTGGTCGAACATGCGCTTTCAAGCGGAGTCCTGCCAGAACAGCTTCATCCGCTTGACGGCAGCCCGCTCTCCGTAGCGCCGCTCACATGGTCCCATGCGACTTACGTGCAGACGGTGACGCGGTACGCAGAGAAGTATGCGGAACTCTCCGCCAAGGCATAGAACAAACAGCAAACAGCAGCTATTGCGGCTCATACGCCGTGGTAGCTGCTGTTTGCCGTTTGCTTCCGAATCGGGACTTGAATCTCAAACATAACCTCATTCGGATTATCGGTAATCGTAATGTCTACCTGCATGATTTGCAGCGCATCCCCCGTTATTACATAACCGTCCTCTACAAGCTTGCGGCATAAGGTGTCGAGACTCTCGCTGCGATTCCACAGTTCCCCGTAATAGCGAATACAGGCGAACGATCCTGCCGGGATGGTTACGAGATTCACCTTCGGAAGTGATGTAGCCCGCTTGGCCACTACGAAGATCGTTGACGGTGATTCGAACCGGCGAGCTTCGAGGTCTTCCTGCGAGAGCAGGACGCCAAGTCTGTTGCTGGCTAGTATCGGAGCTGTCTCCGTAAGCCTGTTCTCCAGCCCCAGCACGCCATAACACAGCTCCAGGTTACTGTTAATCTTCTGATGCAGCGTGAATAGCTTCCTGCGCCCCAACTGTCGAATGGTGACGGCCGGGCTGCCTACCTCGGCGATGACCTCCCTAAGAAAAGCCAGCTTATCCCGGATATTCTCCTCGAGTGCCGTCATTTCTTTGAGCTTACGGACGAGCTCTTCGTGTTTGGCCGCTAATATATCGGTTGAATTTTTAATATTGCGTTCATTGAAATACTGTTTCACTTCGTTTGTGTTCATCCCCAGCTGACGCAGCTCTTTAATCGTGCCAAGCACCTCGTATTGAAAAATCGAATAGTACCTGTAGCCGGTATGGGGATCGACATGTTGCGGCTTAAACAGATCGATTCGGTCATAATGACGAAGCGTTTCGGCAGAAATCCCGCGCAGTTGTGCCATTTCGCTAATCGAAAGCCGTTCTTTCATCGGCGAATTCCCCCTTTACAGCTCAACTTCACCACTCATGTTATAAAATATAACATTGCGATTGACTTTTGTGTAGCACAAAGGTTTACAATCGCTTTAAGTTAATCGAGTGGAGGGAACAAACCATGAAAAAGCGTGTATTATCCATCCTTACAACATGCATGATGGCAGGTTTTCTGCTCAGCAGCTGCGCGAGCAACAATGGCGGCGGCACGGAGAAATCCGGCGATCCGCTCAAAATCGGCCTGAATCCGTTCCCGACCTATTTCCTCTGGTATGTGGCGCAAGAGAAGGGGTACTTCGAGAAACACGATGTTGATGTAGAGCTCGAATGGTTCCCCAGTTACAGCGACGGTTTGTCGGCTCTGAATTCCGGCAATGTAGACGCCAACAGCCAAACTCTCAGTGACACCCTGCCGCCGGTTGGTAAAGGAATTAAGCTGCAGATTCCGATGATTATCGATTACTCGGACGGCGCTGATGGTTTTGTCGTCGACCCCTCGATCAAGAGCTTCGAGGATTTGAAAGGGATGCGAATTGCCACGGAGCTGGGCACGGTGGATCAGTTCTTCATGCTGACAGTCCTTAAACAGCACGGTTTAACGGAAAAGGATATTAACTACTTCAACATGGCAATTGCGGACGCAGGCTCATCCTTCCTTGCGGGGAAAATCGACGCCGCTGTCATCTGGGAGCCATTCCTGAGTGAAACGTTAAGCTCCGGCAAGGGGAAGCTGCTCTTCTCCTCCAAAGAAACGCCGGGATTGCTGATGGACGCCATCGCTTTTCGCGAAAGCATCATCAAGGATCGCCCAGAGGACGTGAAGAACGTGATGGCCGCATGGTTTGACGCCGTAAGCTTCCTGAAGGACAGTCCGGACGAAGCGATCGCAATTATGGCGAAACACGCAGAGATTACGCCGGAGGAATTCAAGATCTCCCTTGAAGGCGTGAAAGTATACGATTTGAACGATAACGTGGCAGCACAGAAGGAAGAAGAGGCGTATACGTCCGTCAAATATAACGGCGAGCAGGTCGGCGCTTTCCTGAAGGATTTGAAATTTATCGATGAGCTGCCGGATATGAGCAAGCTGTACAATCCATCTTTTATCAATCAACTGGCTGATGAGAAATAGGGAGGAATAACACATGAATATTTTAGTAACCGGCGGTATGGGGTTCTTAGGTTCGAATCTGGTTCCGATGCTGAGAGAGAAAGACTACCGTGTCGTCAGCTACGACCGCAGAGTGAAGGATAACGGAGGAGATGAATCGCTCACCTATATCCAAGGCGATTTGCTGGATTTGCCTCTCATTCTGGAGACGATCCGCACGTATAAGATCGACCGCATTATTCATACGGCCGCAATCTCCCATCCCGTGACTGCCATAGATATACCGTATCAGACGGTCATGACCAATGCGGTCGGCACGACGAATATATTCGAAGCGGCGAGGCTTTCCGGTATTAAACGAGTGGTCAACCTGAGCTCGGAGTACGCCTACGGCAACAATGCTGAGCTGGGCACGGTGACCGAGGATGTGCCGCTTCATCCGAGCGGCGTGTACGGGGCTACGAAGGTGTTCACGGAGAAGCTAGCCTACGGCTATCGTAATCTGTACGGCTTGGAAATCCCATCGCTGCGACCGGGCTGGCTGTACGGGCCGGGACAGTTTATGCAGTGCTACATGAAGGATCTGATCGTAAATGCGATTAAGGGAGTGCCAACCTACCTGAAGGAAGGCCGGGACTACGGCTTCCAGTACGTGCATGTGAAGGATGTGGCGCAGGCCTGTATCTGTGCGATGGAAGCGGAAGACATGAAAAGCTACGTATACAGCATAACTGCCGGCTATAAAACAACGTTCGGCGAGTTGATCGCATTCGTGCAGGAGCTATACCCGGATGCTGTAATCGAAGTCGGAGAAGGCCGCTTCTCGGAATTGGATCATTACGGCACCTTCGACATTACGAAAGCGCGCGAAGAAATCGGCTACGTGCCTTCGCGGCCATTCTATGAAAGTGTGCGCGAATATGCTGGTTGGCTGGAGTTCAATCCCTATTAACCCATTAGAAGAGCGAGGTGCCAGACGATGAAAACAGAGACGAAGGGTGCGCCGGCTTACAGCCATGCCAAATCGCTGCTCCGCGAAATGCGGGAGAGCTTGAAGGAAGGGATTATTCCCGTTGGCATCTTCAATGACCGCGAGCTTTATGAGCTTGAAATGGAGAAGATTTTTACGAAAAAGTGGATCTATGTCGGGCATGAATCGGAAATTCCATCCGCCGGCGATTACGTTCTTCGTTATATTGGCGAAGATCCGTTTATCGTGAATCGCGACGAGTCCGGAGAGATTCGCGTCATGCTGGATGCCTGCGTTCATCGCGGCGTTCGGGTATGCCGGGCGGAGAAGGGGAATGCCTCGCATTTTCGCTGTCCCTACCATGGCTTTATCTATAAAAATAACGGGAACCTGATCGGAATGCCTGCTCAGCAGCATGCTTACAACGGGCTGAACAAGAAGGATTGGGGGTTGCTTGCGGCGCGCTGCGATACGATTCACGGGTTGATTTTCGCCTGCTTGGATAAGGAGACGCCGCCGCTCGAGGAATATCTTGCAGACAGCAAGTACTACCTGGATCTGCTGTTCGGTTTGCAGGATGAAGGGCTTGAAGTCATCGGCGAACCTCAGCGCTGGATCGTGAACGCGAATTGGAAGGTTGCGGCGGAGAACTTCAGCGGCGATGCGTATCATCTGATATTCCTTCACCATTCCGCGTATGAAGTGGGATCCTCGCCATTCTCCATGCTGGCGAATATGAACGGCGAACAAATCCTTGCCGGCAACGGACATTGCGTCGACATTTCGCTGGATAAGACGGAGCAGGTCATCGAGATGCCATATTGGAATTTTCCGCAGGAAATCGTCGACACCTTCCGGCTGGATCGGCTGGAGCCGAAGGGGCTGGAGATCGTCCGGGACTCCAAGGAAATGCTCGGCAACATATTTCCAAACAGTTCATTTTTGCTAATGACCGTTACGCCTGAGCGGGATTTGCCCCCCGTACCGTTCATCAGCATGCGCCAGTGGCGTCCGAAGGGCCCGGATCAAATCGAAATATGGAACTGGTTCCTCATGTTTAAGAATACGCCGCAGGAATTCAAGGAAGCTTCCTATCGCGCCGGCTCGGCAACGTTCAGCCTGGCGGGGATATTCGAGATGGATGATTCGATGACATGGGAAACCATTACGCAGACGGCAGGCAATCGATTTGCGAAGAACCATTTGAAGCTCAATTTCCAAATGGGGATGAATGGGATGGGCAAGGCCAAACGAGACGAAGAATGGCCGCTTCCGGGGATCGCTTACTATCCGCGATATGGGGAAGGCAATCAGCGCTATTTCTATGAATCGTATGTGAATACGATGCTTGACGATGAAGAATGAATCTAGCATCTGGGGGAAGGATTGGGGCTGTGATGGGAGAAGAAACAGTGATCGTTGAACGTGGGACCGAACAGTTGTTGCAGGAGGGGCAGCATTTCCTGATCCACGAGGCTGAGCTGCTGGACAACGGTAAATACGCCGAATGGATGGCGCTGCTGACGAGTGATATCCGCTATCAAATCCCGATCAGGCTGACCCGCGAACGTCATGCGCCAAGCCCGTTCAGCGATCAAGCCTTTCATATGAACGAGAACCTGGCATCCATCCAAATGCGTGTGGAGCGTACATTCTCTGATTACAATTGGGCGGAGGATCCTCCGTCCCGGACGAGACATTTTCTGACGAATTTCCGGATGGCCGAAGTGCGCGAGAGCAGTGAAGGTGCGGTTGAAATGGTCGTCGTCAGCAACTTGCTGCTGTTCCGCAGCCGCTTTGACAGCCCTGCATACGACTTGGTGTCAGGCGAACGCGAAGATACCATTCGCGGATCCGGCAGCGCAGGCGGCTGGAAACTGGCGAAACGGTTCGTAAGGCTGGATCATACGACGATGGGCATCAGCAGTTTAGGTATTTTCTTGTAGAAGGGGGTGGCAGGATGTCTGCTGAACAAGAAATTCGGATTGCCAATGAATTTGCCAGCGTGACGGTTCGGAAGATTAGAACGCGCAACGGGGAGCGGCTGGAGATTATATCCAATGGGCTCGGCCTGCAAGTAAGTCTTGATCCATTGTCACTGGAGAGCTTGACGTGGCAGCATGCGGACATGTATTCTTCCCTGCTGCAAACGCCGCTTGAACCCTATCCGTTTAGCGCGGATATTCCTCCGCCTGCCGAGAAAAATGAACGCAAGGAGGAGAGGGAGTCATGCTAACGTATCAAACAGAGGGCATCTCTGTATTTCAAAGCGAGCTCTATCAGACCAACTGCTTTGTTATCGAGACGGAAGATCTTGTGCTGATCGTAGATCCGAATTACTTGCCATCTGAGCTTGCCGCGATTCGGAAGCATGTGGATGCAGTGAAGGGAAATCGGCCGCTGTATCTGTTTTTCACCCATACTGATTTTGACCATATCGTCGGTTATGGCTCCTTCACGGATTGCAGGATCATTGCAGGGACGGCGTTTGCCAATCATCCGGATAAGGCGGAACGGGTATCGGTTGTTGAGCGGCTGGATGATGAATTCTATATTAGCCGGCCATACGGCATCGTATTTCCGCGAGTGGACCATGTCATCGAGCAAGAAGGCGAGCGGCTCGTCATCGGTGAAACAATCCTGACCTTCCGCACGGCATACGGACATAACGGAGACGGGTTGATGTGCCTCGTTGAACCGATTGGGGCGCTCATTACCGGTGATTATGTATCGGATATCGAATTCCCGTTCGTGTTCGACACCTTCGCCTCTTACCGGAGCACATTGGAGAAAATCGCATCCTATGCATGGTCGGTTCCTCATCTGCAATTGCTTCCCAGTCATGGCAGCGTGACATCCGATCAGGATGAAATCATGCATCGGGCGGAAGTTTCGGAGCAATATCTGAAGCTGTGCGAAGAGCAGCTTGAGCTTGGAGAAGTGTCGAGCCGGTTCGAATCGTTTATGGATGTGCAAGATTATCGGTTCAAAATCGGATTCCGGAAGCGGCATGCAGCGAATATGGTGCTGCTGGCGAATGAACAGAGCATATTGCCTAACTTGAAGTAATCTGAAAATTATGCGAATACCTCTTGAACTTTGTTCGGATGGACTCTATAATATGGAACACAGCAACATAGCAGGCGAAGACCAAAGACATGATTCCCATACGTCAGGCTGCACAGAGAGAGGGGCGATTGCTGCAAGCTCCTTCCGTCCTGAGATGCGGAGTTACCCCTTTGCAGCCGTAACATTGAACCCGTCGATTCCGTGTCGCGGTTGTAAATGGCACCGATTAATCCCCGTTACCGGATGCTAAGAAGGACCCCGCGCCTGATCGCGATCGGCTGGGTCGAATTAGGGTGGAACCACGAGTCTGAACGCACTCGTCCCTTGGGACATGTGCGTTTTTTTGCGTTCAATTTATCGAATGGAGGAAGACTCGTGGAAAATGGGATTAAGGTAAAGCTGCAAGACGGCGGTGTAAGAAGCTTTGATGCAGGCGTTTCGGTTGCGGACGTGGCGAAGGCAATCAGTTCAGCGCTGGGGAAGAACGCGGTGGCAGGCAAGGTGAATGGAAGAGAGGTCGATTTAAGTTATCGGCTGGAAGCGAATTGCGAGGTTGAGCTGATTACGCCCGATAGCGATGCGGGGGCAGCCATCCTGCGTCACAGTACAGCGCATCTGATGGCGCAGGCGATCAAGCGGATTTACGGTGACGAGGCGGTGCAGCTGGGCGTAGGGCCGGTAATCGAAGACGGGTTTTACTACGATGTCGCGATTGAGCGTCCGCTCACGCCTGCTGATTTGCTGGGCATCGAGAAAGAAATGGACCGCATCGTGCAGCAGAATCTGCCGATTGTTCGCCGAGTAGTTGAACGAGAGGATGCGCTTGCTTGTTTTGAAGCGCAGGGAGAGTTTCTGAAAGTGGAGTTGATCCGCGACTTGCCGGAATCGGCAGCCATTTCGATCTATGATCAAGGCGAGTTCGCTGATTTATGCCGCGGACCTCATCTGCCGTCCACTGGCCGGATAAAGTCGTTTAAGCTGTTGTCGGTCGCAGGCGCTTACTGGCGGGGAGACGCAGAGAACACCGTGCTTCAGCGAATTTACGGTACAGCGTTCCCGAAGAAGGCGCAGCTTGAAGAGCATCTGAACAGGCTCGAGGAAGCGAAGAAACGAGATCATCGCAAGTTAGGCAAAGAACTCGGGCTGTTCATGTTCTCGGAAGAGGCGCCGGGCATGCCGTTTTATTTGCCCAAAGGAATGACATTGCGCAATGAGCTGGAGCAGTTCTCGCGGGAGCTGCAGCGGGAGCGCGATTACGACGAGGTGCGGACGCCGTTAATGCTGAATCAACGGCTGTGGGAGCAATCAGGGCATTGGGACCACTACAAAGATAATATGTATTTCACAAAGGTGGATGAAACTGCGTTTGCGCTTAAGCCCATGAATTGTCCGGGCCATATGTTAATTTACAAAAACAGCCTGCACTCCTATCGGGAGCTGCCGATTCGAATCGCTGAATTCGGCCAAGTGCATCGCCATGAGTATTCCGGCGCGCTAAACGGAATGATGCGCGTGCGGACTTTTTGCCAGGATGACGCCCATCTCTTCGTGAGACCGGATCAGATCGAAGCTGAGATCGGACGCGTCATATCGCTTATCGACGACATTTACGCCGTTTTCGGTTTCGAGTATCGGATCGAGCTCTCGACTCGGCCGGAGGATTCGATGGGGGAGCCGGAGCTGTGGGATCAAGCAGAAGCCGCGCTTGCACAGGTGCTGAACAATCGCGGAATTGCTTATCGCGTGAATGAAGGCGATGGCGCATTCTATGGACCGAAGATTGATTTCCATATTCTCGATGCGCTTAAGAGGAGCTGGCAGTGCGCGACAATTCAGCTTGATTTTCAAATGCCGGAGAAATTTGATCTGTCGTACATTGGGGAGGATGGTCAGAAGCGTCGCCCGATCGTCATCCACCGAGCCGTCTATGGATCAATCGACCGCTTCATCGGCATCTTGACAGAGCATTATGCCGGAGCGTTCCCGCTGTGGCTGGCGCCGGTTCAGGTGAAGATCATACCGGTCTCAGGGATTGATCAAGACTACGCGTATGAGCTGAAACAGGTGCTCGAGCAGTCAGGCGTGCGTGCAGAAGTGGATTTCCGCAGCGAGAAACTGGGTTACAAGATTCGAGAGGCGCAGCTAGAGAAAGTGCCTTATATGCTGGTGCTCGGTGAAGCGGAGCGCCATTCCAACTCGGTTGCGGTAAGGCAGCGGGGGCATGGGGATATCGGCTCCATGCGAATCGAAGCATTGATCGAGCGGTTGCGTGAGGAGATTTCTTTAAAGAAGTGATGATACAAGACGTAGTGAATGAAGTACGGAGCCCTGCGAAATAAACGGCGGGGCTTCCGCTGCTAAATTTAAGCTTGACGGACAAGGTGATGGAAGCTAGTCTATTGCTGAACACCAAAGATTGGAAAAACTCGGCTTATCTCGCGAATGGGGGTATTGTGCTGTGAATTCAATTGATGATGTACAGGAAGTTGCGCTTCCCGAGCGGCATTATGTCGGGATGGCGATTACATCCGTTTTTGCCAATCACGATCCGAAGCGGATCGAGCAGCACTTGAAGGCTTTTATCGCCCGCAGATTCGAAATCAAGCATCTCGTGGATGCCGGCTCCTATGTTTGTCCATCGTTCGCCAGCGATCAGCTGTTCACTTATTTATCCTGCATGGAGGTTCACGCCTTGCCTGCGGTTCCCGAAGGCATGATCGGGTTTACGATTCCGGCGCAGCGTTATGTCAAGGTCCGCGTGGAACAAGGCGATCCTTACGAGCTTCTCCATGCCTATATCAAGGCGAAAGGATTAGGGAATAACAAGCGCGGACTGTCACTTGAAGTTTATCAAGTACACAAGCCGCTCTGGCCGTCTGAGGTGGACGTGTATATTCCGTTGCTATAGCAAGTTCGGATGCACCAACGCCCACCGCGATCGTACGATAAATGCAAAAACCGGTCTTGCCCGAAGGCAAGACCGGTTTTTGTTTATGGGACTAACGGGATCAATAGAAGCCGCCGCGAAGAACGATAACGAGCAAAATATAAAGTACAAGAATTACGCCTGCACTAGTCCAAAGCACGCCCGGTCCGCCACCGCAACCTACTCCTGCGCCGCCTACACCTTGCATATATCCCACTGTACATACCTCCTGAGTGGTTAATTTGTGATGTTTCATATCACATTTGTAATATATGCCTTTGAGACGGAATCGATTGGACGTTTGTACGGGGTGCATTCGTAATTACGCATTCGCCCAATTGGGACAATAGCGGCTATGCGGGGGAATCAGCCTGCTGCGACAGCAGCCTATAAAAACATTAGCGCGGAGGTCCGGCAACAGAACTGCCGGTTGGCATCGAACGTGCATATTGCCGGATATGTTTGACTCTCGATTCCGCGCGCATCTTCAGCCCGTTGCCGATAAGCACATTGGCCGCGCTGCTTACAGCTATGATTTCGATGCAGCCGACGCTGATGGTTGGCTTCAGGTTGGTTGTCCGAATGAACGCAGGCACGTCATCGGACGCAATGCCAAGCGGGTCCCAGCTCGGCGTTGCGCGATCGAATATGGAATACGATTCGAAATAAACTTTGCCCGATTCGATATGATCCGCCGCGCGTTGTACAGCCAGAGCGCGAAGCGAAGCGTTCACTTCTGCCCGATCGCCGATTTGCACCACAGAAGCACTGCCCACGCTCGTTAAGTATAGCCCGCCTACCTCGGAAACCCTAACGGGGTAGTCCGAATTTTCTTCGCTGTAAGAAGGAAGAGGGGGATTGCTTCTCATAATCCCAGCTCCTCCAGCTTCTCGATCGTTTCTTTCTTGAACACATCCGCTTCCCCTTCGGCACGGCTTGCGCCTTGCGGTTCGTCAAGCGGCGCAATCGGACCGACGATAACGGATTCCGGCGGCGTATCGAACATGGAGATGAGCGTAATCTCCTCGGTATCGCCGATTTGAAGTATCGATGCGCTCGCTACGCCGGTTAATTGAATACTGCCGACAGCGAGCACATGATTCACTACATGCATCTGCATAGTAAGAAAGCTCCTTCTTACGAATTTTGCAATCGGGACAAGTAGCCGCGGAGCGCGGCATGGATGTCGCGCGTCGTCTTCCCGATGATCGTCTCTTGGATTTGGGCATCGCTTAGCGTGTGATTTCCTTCAGAGGAAGAGCTGCCCTTTCTCTCATGTTCTGCGGCTTGAATGTAGAATTGGATTCGGGCACTCATTTGCTTGCGAATATCTTCAATGATGAGTTTGCGGTGATACGGATCGAGTGAGATCCCGAGCTCCGCTTCGAGCTCGCTGAGCTGCTGCAGGGCATTCTGATCCAAGTAGCGATCAATCACTAAGCGGATTTCCGGATAGGGCGAATCGGGTAAAACGGATCCGGGGCCGGGAACGGTGTTTCCGGGCTGTGCCGGGAATACGTTGGGCTTGAGATTGTTCATGGGCGGGTTGTCGTTGATCGCTTGATGGCCGGGATCGTTGACAACTACCGTGCTGTTTCCGTTAGGCATCACAATTTGGCCGATTTCTTTGATCTGTTCCTCGTTAGGCGGCGTCAGCCCGATGTTCAGCGTACCATCGAGCTTCTCGACCTTTAACTGGTCGAAATGATATTGAATGGTATCGATATGGTAGCTTGGCTTCGACTCCGCGGCATCCAAACGGGCATTCAGCGCCTCGAGCTGCTTGCAAAGCCGGTTGATGACAGCCTGCTGCTCGTCAAGCTGGCATTGCAGCTTATGAATATGCTGGTGAAACGCGTTCCATAGTTGCCAAGGAGTAGGCGGTGTGTTAGCCGGTTGCATACGCTCGTAGGCACCTCCTTGTTAATTCGGATTTGGCAACGGAACGAAGTTCAGCGGATTCTCTGTGCTGAGCTCTTCGTTAAGAAGCGGTGCCGGCTCTTTAAATCCCCCTGAGTTGTACATCTGCGAGAGGGAAGAAATCGCTCCAGCCGTCCCAACCTGCAGGACGGAGGAGTTTGCTACGCTGTCTACGCGAAGCTGGTGGATCGTAATGGTTTGATGAACCGTAAGCTGCATTAGATGTTCACTCCGTTAGCAACCTCATTATTCGTATTGTCTTGGACATCAGGATCGCTGGTATTCGTCGAACTGACGGCATTGTTCGAGTTGGTCAAACCGCCGGTGAGGAAGGAGCCTGATCCCGCATACGTTTTGGATGAGCTGGACGGAGAGATTTGCACAGAATCGCCGAATTGAACGACAGCGCTGGATCCGACACTGATTACTTTGACGAAGCCTACAATAGCGGGCATGATGACTCACTCTCCCTAGTCTGGTTTTCAGCGAGCATTTGTTACATCGTATGCGGCAAATGCCCAGATGTGACTTTTCGGCACCTTCACCCTAACGGTTACGCCAAATCACAATCCTGCAGTAGCGCCTATAAAGCTGCCCGCATAAACTGGATGCTATAACGGCATTAGGCGGAGGTGCGTCGGTATGTCTTCGAAATCAAAGTGGGAAGAGCTGGAGGACTGGATGGATGGGCAGCAGCTGCCCAAAGGATTCGACATCTTCCGCCAATCCGATTGGATCGAGAATTACGTCCGCAGTATGATGAACAAAGCATTGCCCGCCGTATCCTCGGCGCTAAATCCTGCTTCATCTAATATTGTAGAAACGAAGAGATATGTCATCCTAACGTATCCGCTCGGAGAATCGGCAGATCTGTCTGACATCCGTCTGGTCGTGAAGGAAGATCGCGTGAAACTAAGCGGTATCGCCGGCAAAAGTGATGAAACCATTAAACTGCCGAAGCTTGTGCTGCCGCGTTCCTGCCATGCTGAGTACGATGGCGCAGTGCTTAAAATTAAGCTGCGTAAGCGCCCGTCAAGCAAACGCGTACATCATGCAACCATTCATGGGCTGTAAGGGAGCCTTTCATCATAGAATTGTCACCAATTTGTTCGAACTTCCTATGATCCCCTGCTGGCTATACCTCACAGGCTTGGCTATAATGCAAGTAAAGACTTGCATAGGGAGTGTTATTCGTGACTCTGGTTGACGTTAGTGCCATATCTGCAGCCTTGTTTATTACGGGCGCGGTGTTTATTATGCTGATATTCGGATTGCTGAGCTTCGGCATCGTGAAGATGTTCGAGCAGCGCATTCGTGCAGGCGTATACAGCTTTGCCGGAGCGGTTGTCAGCGCGGTTTCGTTTGGCATTATTTTGAAAGAATGGTTTGTTTGATCCGGAAATAGGCGGAATATTGGTACAAAGCAGGCTGTCTCAGCGACTTATTCACTAAGTCTGGGGCAGCCTTTTTGCGCGAAAAAGTTTGTTTGTCCAATTGGGCTCGAAAAGGCGAAAAATAGTCAATAATCCAAGTTGCCAGAACATAAGATGGAGTATAAGATAATCATATGAGAGAATATTCAGAACATTTCGTCAATGAGGCCAAACGAAGGGAGGGATTGCCGATGAACAAAAGTTATGAAGTTGAATACTGCAATTTGGAGCTGCGTTTCGACAGACGGCAAATCCAAAATCTCATTCGGGATTTAATCCAGGAGGGATATTCGCTTTATTGGAGCGAAACGGACGTCTATTTTCTCATCTCTGTACGCAGCGGGCGCAAGCTTGTGAAGCTTCGGTTTCAACGGGTCCGCAATCGGTACAAAATCGTCGGTGATTATCTAATCAAGGATGAGAAGTTGTCGGATTTATTGGAGAAGCTGATTAACGATTCCCGCGGTCATGCAGTCGTCAAACGGTTCAAAGACAGGCAAATTGTCATTGAAAGCATTATGTTTGGTGAAATTATTCGACTTGTGGAGGTGTCCGGCATGGAACATCGCATCATCTATCAGAAGAAACCTTTTGTTACGGTAGAAGAAGTCATTCAGGCGTTTCAGTCGAAAAGGGCTGAGGAGCGAGCGTCAGTGCTACGATATGAGCTTGATTATGAGCTATCGGTCCTCCATGAAGCGATCACGGAGGGACGAGAAGCAGACATGACGCAGTCCAAGGAAAGACTGCAATCCCTTAGAACTGAGATGATACAGCTTGAGCTTTGAAATAACCAAGATTAAAGATAGGAAATAAACCTCCGGGATGCCAGCAAACCGGGGGTTTATTTTGTTTGTGTGGTAATATATAGGGGGAATCGACATTTTTCTGATGAAGAAGGTTTTCATTCCTGTCCAAAAGGAGTAAAATAGGATCATTGTATCCGCAAGCGAAGGTTGTTGCTTCGCCGTACTGTGTCATTACTATAACAGAGAAAAGGTGTGGAGAATCAAATGTCTAAGCAGCAAATCGGCGTTATCGGTCTTGCCGTAATGGGTAAGAACCTTGCACTTAATATTGAGAGCAGAGGATTTACGGTATCGGTTTATAACCGTTCCCGCGAGAAAACAGACGATCTCTTGAATGAATCGGTTGGCAAAAACCTCGTCGGTACATATACGGTCGAGGAGTTTGTAGCATCGCTTGAAGTCCCTCGCAAAATTCTAATCATGGTCCAAGCCGGCGCAGGCACAGATGCAACAATTGATGCACTCGTTCCGCTTCTGGATGAAGGCGATATTATTATTGACGGCGGCAACGCTTATTTCCCTGATACGCAGCGCCGCAGCAAAGCCCTTGAAGCACGCGGTCTTCGTTTCATCGGTACAGGCGTTTCCGGCGGCGAAGAAGGCGCACTGAAAGGACCGTCCATTATGCCAGGCGGTCAAGAGTCTGCTTATAAACTTGTTGAGCCTATCCTTACAGCGATCTCCGCGAAAGTTGGCGGCGACGCTTGCTGCACATACATCGGACCGGACGGTGCCGGCCACTACGTGAAAATGGTGCATAACGGTATCGAGTACGGCGATATGCAGCTGATCTGCGAAGCGTATGACCTGCTCAACCGGGTTCTTGGCGTTAGCACGGAAGAATTGCAGTCGATCTTCACGGAATGGAACAAAGGGGAGCTCGACAGCTACCTGATCGAAATTACAGCTGATATTTTCTCCAAATATGATCCGGAAACGAAACAGCCTATGGTTGACGTCATCCTTGACTCCGCTGGACAGAAGGGTACCGGTAAATGGACAAGCCAAAGCGCGCTTGATCTTGGCGTGCCGCTGTCGATCATTACGGAATCCGTCTTCTCCCGTTTCTTGTCCGCACTTAAAGACGAGCGCGTAGCAGCAAGCAAACTGCTGAAAGGACCGCAATCGGCTCCTTACCAAGGCGACAAAGCTGCTTTCATCGAAGCGGTTCGCAAAGCGTTGTTCGCAAGCAAAATTTGCTCGTACGCACAAGGCTTCGCACAAATGCGCGCAGCTAGCGACGAGTATGGCTGGAACCTGCGTTACGGCGATATCGCGATGATTTTCCGCGGCGGCTGCATCATCCGTGCAGGCTTCCTGCAAAACATCAAAGATGCGTACGACAAAAACCCGGGATTGACAAACCTGCTTCTTGACGACCACTTCAAAGAAATCGTGGAATCGTACCAAGGCGCATGGCGTGAAGTAATCGCAACCGCGGTAACGCAAGGGATTCCGGTACCGGCATTCTCGAGCGCGCTGTCCTACTACGACAGCTACCGCACAGAGCGTCTGCCTGCGAACCTGCTTCAAGCGCAGCGCGACTACTTCGGCGCACACACGTTCAAGCGTGTGGACAAAGAAGGATCATTCCACTTCAATTGGATTCAATCGTAAGACCCGTTATTACATCCTGTAAGCAGCTTCGCAGCCTGTCGGACTCTTGCCCGCAACCGCTGCGCTGCTGCTTAAGCAGGAATAACGAGGCTTCTGCAAAGCTTTGAAATTTTTTTAATAAGAGTGGCTGAGGAAGACTGAGTAATTCAGGCGCTTCGTCAGCCATTTTCTTTTTCATATACTCTAGGGTCCACAGCACGTCTTCTCGGGAAAGCGGATAATCGGGATTAAAAATCCTGTCCACGCGATACTGGGCGGAGAAAGGCTCGGGGATTGGAGCCATATCGAGGTCACTCCTTCATGGATTTATAGGCATCGGTACTATCAACTCTACGGAAGAAACCATTTTTTTATACCCGTTAATCTGTAATAATGATATAATCACGGGAAAATGTTTTTTGTTATCGCATAGATTGGGATGGTGTTTTTTCAATGACGAAGGAAAAACCGCTTCATCATGTTGTCCTCATCGGCTTTATGGGAACCGGCAAATCGACGGTCAGCAAGCAGCTGGCAGAGCTTCTGAAATGCGGTACGGCTGACATTGACGCCGAGATTGTCCGGCGTGAAGGACAGGCGATTGCGGATATTTTCGCAGCGCGTGGCGAGGCGGATTTCCGGCTTGCCGAGACTGCCGCACTGGCAGAAGTACTGGGGAGCTCAGATCCCTTAGTGATCGCGACGGGCGGCGGTGCTGTCTTGTCGGAGCGCAACCGTGCGATGATGCTGCAAGATAGCTTCGTGGTTGCTTTAACGGCAGATCCGGAGCAAATTATTGCCCGTGTGAGCGAAGATGCCGCACGTCCGCTGCTTCAAGGCGACGTGCGCGAACGAGTTTATAAATTGCTCGAAGACCGGAAACATGCGTATGCGTTTGCCCATTTGACGGTTGACACGTCAGATCTCAGCGTCCGGCAGGTTGTAGAGCTAATTGAGCACGGCATCAAGATGCGTTTCTAACACTTACATATAAAGGAGACCGACTTAAGATGGATGTACTCGTAACCCCGACACCGAAGCTGCAAGGCGAGCTTCAAGCGCTATCTTCGAAGAACTACACGACGCGTTACCTGCTTGTTGCCGCTCTCGCGGAAGGCACCAGCACCATTTATTACCCCGCGCATAGTGAAGACAGCGATGCGATGCGCCGTTGTATTCGCGATCTTGGCGCAGTTATTGAAGAAGATGACGAGAAAATTACGATTACAGGCTTTGGTCGCAATCCCAAAGACGTGAAAGAGCTGGATGTGGGAAATGCGGGAGCCGTGCTTCGTTTCCTCATGGCCATTACCGCCCTTGCGCCTGATGTTACATTCATCAACCGGTACCCGGATTCATTGGGCAAACGCCCGCATGATGATCTGATCGACGCGCTTGGCCAAATCGGCGTAGATGTTCAACATCAGAATGGCAGACTGCCGATTACGATTCGCGGCGGCGCAGCCAAAGGCGGCAAAATTCAAGTATCCGGCAACGTGAGCTCGCAGTTCCTCAGCGCATTGCTGTTCTTGACGCCGCTGCTGGAGGAAGACAGCGAAATCGAAGTGCTGCATGACCTGAAATCCAAGGTTGTTGTGGGACAAACCCTTGAAGTTCTTGCACAAGCAGGCATCGTGATAGAAGCAAGCGAAGACTTGATGCACTATCGCATTGCGGGCGGACAACGTTATGAAGCGAAGAAATACGTCGTTCAAGGCGACTATCCGGGTTCCGCAGCCGTTCTGGCAGCTGCGGCAGTTACGCAATCCGATGTCATTCTGCATCGCCTGGAGGAGAACAGCAAGCAAGGCGAACGCGCCATTGTCGACGTGCTGCGTATGATGGAAGTACCGCTGACGCACGAGAATGGCATCGTGCATGTGCAAGGGACCGGCAAGCTGAAAGCGGTTGAGTTCGATGGCGATAAAGCAACGGATGCTGTACTTGCCATGGTTGCTGCAGCGGTATTCGCAGAAGGAACTTCCCGATTCTACGATGTTGAGAACCTGCGTTATAAAGAGTGCGACCGCATAACGGATTACTTGAATGAGCTGCGCAAAGCCGGCGCGAACGTCGAAGAGCGTCAGAGCGAAATTATCGTTCACGGTCGTCCGGAAGGCGTGGAAGGCGGCGTGGAAATCAATGCGCACTACGATCACCGCGTTATTATGGCGCTTACCGTCGTTGGTCTGCGTGCCAAACAACCGCTTCGCATTCGTGATGCCCATCATGTGGCGAAGTCCTATCCGATCTTCTTCGATCATTTGAAGGCGCTCGGCGCGAATGTCGAATGGATTGAGTAGGAAATTGGCAGTCTAAGCTAAGGAAACGAAACGTTAGAAGGGAAGGGATTCACATGGCCCATACTAATCCTTCAAGAGATGAAATCAAAGGGATTCTCGAAGCAAGCTCGGTTATCGCGGTAGTCGGTTTATCTGACAAACCGGACCGTACGTCACACATGGTTTCGGAAGCGATGCAAGCGAAAGGCTACCGCATCATTCCCGTTAACCCGGCAGGGGCGGATACGATTCTCGGCGAGAAGAATTACGCCTCGCTGAAGGATATTCCGTTTCCGGTTGATGTGGTTAATGTCTTCCGGCGCAGCGAGCATACACCTCCTGTTGCGGAAGAAGCAGTCGCAATCGGAGCGAAGACCTTATGGCTGCAGCTGGGCATCTCTAATGAGGAAGCGGCGGAAATTGCGGAACGCGGCGGGCTGAACGTCATTATGGACCGCTGCATCAAGGTAGAAGACTCCATCTTGCTGCCGCAAGGGAAGTCCAAAGGATAGAAGTTTTCGGCTCATAATCGAATGAAGCGGCGGACCACGAGGTCTGCCGTTTTATTTTGACAAAGACGGTAACAACCCTTACGATCAGGAGTAGAGGTTTTTTGGGAAATGTCAGATTCAAGAGAGGGGGGAACCTATGAACATAATGGGGCAACTGCAGCAGCTTGGCCGTTCCTTCATGCTTCCGACGATCGTGCTGCCAGGCGCAGCCATATTCCTGAGTTTGAGCGCTTTGCCATGGGACGCGATGGGACTTCCCAGCATCCATACCCATCTGCAAACCGCAGGGGATACGCTGTTTACGTTTCTGCCCTATTTATTTGCATTTGGCATCGCAATGGGGATGACGAGCAATGCGGGTGCGGCAGGGTTGGCAGCCATTGCCGGCATGTTTATTTATACAAGCATCATCAATGCGAGCCATTATGAGCTGGAACCAACCGTGTTTACGGGGGTCATAATCGGGATCGTGACCAGTATATTTAATGAACGCTTCAAGTCGATTAAATTCCCGGAGTATATACAGTTTTTTGGCGGGCCGCGGTTTATTCCGCTCATCGTGAGCGTATTCTCCACGATATGGGCCATCGTCATGGTGCAGCTCGCACCTTATATTCACAGCGCTTTAATCGAGCTTGGCGAAATTATCGATTCCGGCGGCGGCTTCGGCGTGTTTCTGTTCGGTTTCGTTCTTCGCATTCTGGTTGTGTTCGGGCTGCATCATCTGGTCAGCCACGTTTTCTGGTTCCAAGTCGGAGGCTACAGTACTCCGGACGGTTCCGTCGTTTTCGGAGATTTGCCCCGTTTCTTCGCAGGGGATCCTACAGCCGGTGGATTTATGGCAGGCTTGTATCCGACAATGATGTTTGCGCTGCCTGCGATCGCGTTTGCGATTATTCACGAGGCGCGCGAGGATTTGAAGCCGAAAATTCGCAAAACGTTTACCACGGCAGCACTTGCTTCATTCCTAACCGGAGTCACGGAGCCCATTGAGTTTGCATTTCTCTTTGTAGCGCCTTACTTATTCGTTATCCACGCGCTTCTGTCAGGCGCGATGATGTGGTTTACATACGAGCTTGGCATCAGGCATGGCTTCTCGTTCTCAGCAGGAGCGATCGACTTCCTCATTAATGAGCATCTGGCCACTAGGGGCTGGCTGCTCATCCCGATCGGAATTCTGTTCGGTTTGCTCTATTATTTCTTATTCCGATGGGCGATTCAGCGTTTCCAAATTCCAACTCCCGGGCGGGAAGAAGGTTCGCAGCTGGACGAATGGGCAGGAGATATCCCTTATCGCGCACCGCTCATCCTGCAAGCCATCGGCGGCAAAGAAAACATTGTGCAGATGGAAGCTTGCATCACTCGTCTTCGCTTGAAGGTATCCAGCGATAAGCTGGTAGACATCAACGCTCTTAAACATTTAGGCGCGGCAGGCGTCATCCGGCTGGGCGGGGGCAATGTCCAGATCGTATTCGGTACCTATTCCGAACTGATACGGGAGGAAATGGACAAAGCAATACGAAGGGATATATCTAGGGTTCTGTTTTGTTCCCCTGTTCAAGGACGGATGCTGCCGCTCTCCGAAGTGCCGGATCCGATTTTTGCGGGGAAGCTTGTCGGAGATGGCGTAGCGTTCATGCCGGATAAAGGCGAGCTCGTCTCGCCTGTCCAAGGGAAAGTCATTCATGTATATCCATCGATGCATGCCATCGGCATTCGCACGCCGGAAGGGCTCGAGGTGCTGCTGCACATTGGCATCGATACCTCCCAGATGAAAGGACATGGTTTCCATGCTGTCGTCCAAGAAGGGGATCAGGTGAAACCGGGTCAATTGCTTATTACCTTTGACATGCAGAAAATACGCAAAGGGAGCAAGTCGCTCGCTACACCAATGGTCATTACGAACTCCGATTTGGTCAGTTCTTGGAGCTTTGCTCCGTTTAAAGGGGTTAAAAAGGGCCAGGCTTCCGTCATGTCAGTTGTGCTAAAAGAGAGAAGCGGTGGAGGGGAAACAGCGTGATTCAAGGAATTGGAGCATCATCCGGCATTGCAATCGGCAAGGCGTTCGTACTGCCGAACTGGGAATGGGATTTGCCGGAGCAGAAAATCGATGTCGCTGATCTGGCGCGCGAGTTTGATCGATTGTATGAAGGCATTCGCACCTCGAAGGTCGAAATCGAGCAAATGAAAGATGAGCTGCGCGAGGTTGTCGGACCTGAGGAAACGAGCATCTTCGATGCCCATTTAGCGATATTGGATGATCCGGTCTTTATGAACGAGATCCAGGGTATCATCCAGCGTCAATATAAAGCAGCGGAAGTGGCGGTAAAAGAAGCCATTGATCATTTTGTGACGATGTTCGATCTATTGGACGATGAATATATGAAAGAACGCGCGCTGGATATCAAGGACGTAGGTAACCGGCTGCTCAAGCATTTGCTTGGCGCACCGGAAATTACGCTGCCTTCCGATACACAGCCTTTCCTGCTCATCGCCAGAGAGCTCTCCCCATCGCAGTTGGCTCATTTGAATCCCAATCACGTTCTGGGCATTGCAACTTTGGCGGGAAGCACGACCTCGCATTCTTCCATCATGGCAAGAGCGCTGGGTGTTCCGTTAGTAGTCGGTATTGAATCTAAGCTTGAAGAGACGATCCAAACCGGCGATTTGCTTATTATCGATGGAGACCTGGGCGTCGTTCATATGCATCCTGAGGAATCGCTGGTCGATCATTATACAGGGAAGCAGCTTCGTCAACGGGAGAAGAAGCAGCAGCTCAAACAGATTGTCAGCGTCAAGCCGGTTACGCAGGATGGTAAGGAATTCGAGCTCAGCGCCAATATCAGCTCTCTGAAGGAGCTGGATGTCGCTTTAAGCAGCGGAACCAATGGCGTAGGGCTGTTTCGGACGGAGTTTCTCTATATGGACCGCAACCGACTTCCGAAGGAAGAGGAGCAATTTGAAGTATACCGCTCGGTCGCGGAGAAGCTGGATCATAAACCGCTCATTATTCGAACGCTGGATATCGGCGGCGACAAGCAGCTGGATTACTTCGAACTGCCGGAAGAGAGCAATCCGTTTCTGGGTTACCGGGCCATTCGGATTTGTCTCGACAAGAAGGATTTGTTCAAAACACAATTAAGAGCGATTCTCCGCGCGAGTCACTACGGCAACGTGAAGATCATGTACCCGCTCATCTCTTCGGTTGAAGAGGTGAGAGCAGCCAATGCCCTGCTGGAAGAATGCAAATCGGAATTGAAGGCGGAAGATATCCGCTTTGCTGAAAATATCGAAGTCGGCATTATGATTGAGCTGCCCGCCGCCGTTCTTATCGCGGACATTCTTGCCGAAGAAGTCGACTTCTTCAGCATCGGCACGAACGATTTGGTCCAATTCACGCTTGCCGTCGACCGGATGAATGAGCAAATTTCTCATCTGTATGAGCCGTATCACCCAGCCGTCCTGCGGATGCTGAAGCTGACGATCGAAGCGGCCAAACGCAGCGGCATCCACGTAGGCGTCTGCGGCGAGATGGCCGGCGATCTTCATGCATTGCCGATCTGGCTCGCACTGGATGTCGACGAGCTGAGTATGTCCGCCCATGCGATATTGCCTGTAAAGGAGCGGCTTCTCTCCCTGAAGCAGGAGGAATGCCGCGCCTTGTTCGATGAGCTGCTACGCTGCAGAACGAGCGCAGAAATTCATGAGCTGCTGGACGTTTCGCAGGATGCGCCAATCGCTGCGGCACGTGAACGCGCCGCCGTTTCGAAGCCGTTATAAGCTCGAACGTTGAGAAGGGCGGCAACCCTTGGGTTGCCGCCCTTCTTCTGCGCCATCGTTGATATCGGACAACGCTACTTGGAAGCCTCTGGTAAACGAGTTTTAGTTGCCGCGAAGCGCGTCCACGAAAGCTTTCGCATAAGGCGGCAAGTCCGGCGGACGACGCGACGATACGATATGTCCGTCTACGACGACCGGCTCATCAATCCATGTTGCGCCGGCATTCTCCATGTCATCGCGAATGCCCGGGGTGGATGTAACCTTGCGGCCTTGCAGAATTTTCGCGGAGATCAGCACCCAGCCGGCGTGGCAGATCTGACCGATCGGCTTCTGCGCCGTATCCATCTCTTTCACCAGCTGCAGCACCTTCGGGTAGCGGCGGAGCTTGTCCGGTGCCCAGCCTCCGGGTACGAGCAGACCGTCGATCTTGCTGCCGTCGACTTCGTCGAAGGACAGGTCCGCTGTGGCAGGAACGCCGTATTTTCCAATATGAGTGCGGCCTTTCTCAGGACCTGCGAACAGGACGGTTGCGCCTTCCTCGCGAACTCGGTAAACGGGGTACCATAGTTCCAAATCCTCGAACTCGTCGTCGAGCAGGCAAATAATTGTTTTTCCTTGTAAGGACACCTGTTTTCCTCCTTTGGCAGTTGCGTAGTGGTTTACATTCATAGATTCATCAAGCTCTTATCCATTGTAACGAAGGTGATAGTATGAAGCAAACGACAATGAGGCGGCTTCGCTTCCTCCCGGCGATAATCATTATGGCAACCATTTTTCTGCTTTCTTCACGTACGAATGATGAATTGAATACGTTTCTCCCATGGTTCCAGAAGCTTTTCCCTCAGATGAGCAGCTTTGATTGGGGACATTTTATCGCTTATTTCGTGCTCGCTTTAGCTTTTGATTATGGATTTGCACGTCGAGCAAGGCGTTGGACCTTCAAATTGGCAATCGTGCTCCTATGTGTGCTGTACGGTCTTACGGATGAGTATCATCAATCGTTCGTTTCCGGACGAACACCTGATATTGCGGATATCCGGCATGACGGGATCGGCGCGGCACTTGCCGTCGTTCTTGTAGCGCTTCCACTCATCCGTAAGCCATGGCGCAGACTGGTTGCGATATCCGAATGATGCAAAAATTACAACTCGCTTAGAAGCAGGACTTTTTTCGCAAATGGTCGAATATCTTTAACGTCGAGCAGCACCTGTTGAACTCTTTAAGGTGTTGCTGCTGTTTAAGAGAAGGAGTGGACCACTTTGCAAAAGCGCTGTTCTTGCGGCGACGACATGCCAATGAAGCTGCGTACCGTTATTTATTCGAATAAGGTTGAAATCGATAATGTTCCGATCTACTCATGCAAGTCGTGCAACCGCAGTGAAGTGTTTCCGGAAGTGAAGCCGGATTTGACCGGTTTAATCGGAAAACTAGGTGCTCATCCAGTAAAACAGACGTTTCTGTTTAACGAATGGAATGAATGGGCAAATTTGTTGGTAGAGGCTTATCACGATCGCAAGCTGACCGATCCTTCTATTATGCGGCGCATGACCGAAGAGAGGATCGATATGCTTCTGGATTTGTTTGCTGTGGCGCAAGCTGCGGGCGACGAAGCTTGGACTGCTGAAATACATAAGCGGCTGGCTCAATTGAGCCGCAGCATGCTGCAGTACGGAAGCCGAACCTGAAGGGAGTGAGGGAATGAAGTTACCCCCTCCGATGACAACCGAAGCGCAGTGGGAAGAGGCGTACAGCGGTTCTTTCCAACAGCCTTTGCTGGTCTTTAAACATAGTACAAGCTGCTCGATCAGCAGCGGTGCCTATGACGAATTATCCAATTGGTTGGAAGATGCGGCAACGCTTTCACTCCGGCCTGTGATGGTTTTAGTGCCGGACAATCGTCCGCTTTCAACCCTCATTTCAGAGAAACTCAGCCTCAAACACGAGTCACCCCAGCTTATATTAGTGATCGACGGCAAGGTGTCCTGGCATGCATCTCACTGGCGCATTACCTACTCAACATTAGACGAGCATCTCGGTACTCATTGCGAAAAGTAATATTTTGTCGTATCATTACGGTAAAGTAATGCGGCGCGAGATAAAAATTTGAACTAATGGAGAGAAGGACTGTGACGGTAACCATTTATGATGTAGCAAGAGAAGCAGGCGTTTCCATGGCGACAGTGTCGCGGGTTGTCAATAACAATCCAAACGTCAAGCCTCAGACACGGAAGAAAGTATTTGAAGCCATCGAACGTCTTGGCTATCGTCCAAATGCTGTAGCGCGCGGCCTGGCAAGTAAGAAAACAACGACCGTAGGCGTAGTAATTCCGGATATTTCGAATGCGATCTTTGCTGAAGTGGCACGGGGCATCGAAGATATTGCTAATATGTATCACTACAATATTATTTTGTGCAATGCCGATAAGAAGAAAGATAAAGAGATTCGCGTCATCAACACCTTGCTTGAGAAGCAGGTGGATGGTTTGCTGTTCATGGGCGGCGCTGTAACGGACGAGCATTTGCAGGCGTTTAAGACAGCTAATGTGCCGATCGTGCTTTGTGCTACGACTGACGAGAACGGTACGATTCCTTCGGTTGATATCGATCACGAAGGTGCTGCATTCGATGCGGTTCAAACGCTCATTAAGAGCGGACATACGCGCATTGCGATGATTTGCGGTACGTTGCAGGATCCATCGAACGGCTATGCCCGTTTCCAAGGCTACAAACGTGCCCTGGAAGCAGCAGGCTTGCCTTACGACGAAACTCTTGTACGCATTGGCAACTATCGCTATGAATCCGGTGTTGATGCGATGAAATATTTCTTGGAGCTGGAAACCGTTCCGACAGCTGTATTCTCCGCTACGGATGAAATGGCAATCGGTGCGATTCACTGCATTCAAGATGCCGGTCTGAAAGTGCCGGAGCAAATCTCGGTCATCAGCGTGGATAACAGCCGTATGGCATCCATGGTTAGACCGCAGCTTACTGCAGTTGCCCAACCGATGTATGACATCGGCGCCGTTTCGATGCGATTGCTGACGAAGCTGATGAAGAAGGAAGCCGTTGAGAACCCAAGAGTTGTGCTTCCGCATGAAATTGTGAACCGTCAGTCGGTAGGGAGTAAATAATGACAGCATCGTATAACAGAATCGGCATCATGGGTGCCATGGTAGAAGAGATCGATCTGCTGCACAAGCATGTCGAGAAGACAGGCTCGTTTGTGAAAGCAGGGATTGAATATGTAGAGGGTACGCTGCACGGCCGCAATGTCGTGTTCTGCAAATCCGGCGTAGGTAAAGTGAATGCTGCGGTATGTACACAGTTGCTTATTGATGCCGGTGTTGATTGCGTATTGTTCACGGGAGTTGCCGGTGCTGTTGAGCCTAGCTTGAACGTTGGAGACATTGTCGTTTCGACGTCATGCCTGCAGCATGATATGGATGTTACACCGCTTGGGTTCGCGCGCGGTCAAATTCCGTTTCAAGAGGTATGGGAATTTCAAGCCGCTGCCGATCTCGTAGAACTTGCGAACCATGCGTGCGAGTCTCTATTCCCGGGACGCAGCGTGACGGGCAAAGTACTTTCCGGCGATCAATTTGTCGCCGATCGCGCTGAAGTGCAGAAGATGCACGAAGAGCTTGGCGGCGCATGCACAGAGATGGAAGGTGCTTCGCTTGCGCAGGTGTGCGTGATGAATAACATTCCGTTTGTCGTCATTCGTTCCATGTCCGACAAAGCAGACGGATCCGCTCATGTGAACTTTGCAGAATTCACGGTACAAGCTTCGGTTAATTCGCACCGCATTATTGATGAAATGATTCAGCACATGTAAGTGGTGCTATATAGAAAGGCAGTTTCACCTGAATTCCCTCGCACACGCGGGGGAATTCAAGTGGAACTGCCTTTTTTGTTATAACTGCGATAACGCAAGCTCTGCGGTCGCTTTATTACGTGCTTCAATCTCTTGTCTGCGAGGCATAGGCTGCCAATCCTTACTATTGTCCATCCAATGCGTTGGCAAGGGATCGCTGCTCTGTTGAGACCATTTGGCCAGCCACTTCGCAGGCAGCGGCTCATTCGCGTCAGAATCGCGCAGGACGGCGGCCAGTGGGTGATCGGACATCTCCAGCCAGACGAGTGCCCACGCCCGTGGAACGACGCGCCAGAGGTCGTAGCCGCCGCCTCCGATCGCAATCCATCGACCGGCCGCATAGGTATGGGCCAATTGATGGATAATGGCTGGCATGGCTTGATAAATGCGCATGCTGCAATGAATGTGCGAGAGGGGATCATAGGCATGGGCATCGCAGCCATGCTGGCTTACGATGACATCCGGTTTGAACACCTCGGCGGCTTTGGCAACGGTTTCACTAAAGCATGCAAGCCAGGATTCATCTTCCGTGTAAGGATCAACCGGAACGTTAATACTCGTTCCGTAGCCTGCATCGATACCTCGTTCATGGACGAAGCCGGTTCCGGGGAATAGAAACTTCCCGGTCTCATGGATCGAATAGGTACACACGTCGGGATCCGCATAGAATGTCCATTGCACGCCGTCGCCATGATGGACGTCCGTATCGATATATAAGACACGCGCGCCATACTGCTTGCGAATATGTGCGATCGCTATCGCTGCATCGTTGTAGACGCAGAAGCCGGATCCCCGCTCAGGAAACGCATGATGCAGTCCGCCGGCCATATGATAGGCGTGTTTAGCTTCTCCACGCATCACCAGGTCTGCGGCAAGAACGGAACCGCCGACAATTGCAGATGCTGCTTCATGCATCCCGGGGAAGAAAGGGGTGTCTTCTGAATCCAATCCGTATTGAGCAGCTCGTTTAACGGCTTCAGGAGCCGGTGTATCGCGGCTAAGCTCGCGTACGGCGTCAATATAGTCTGCACGGTGAACAAGCTTGATTAGCTCCTCTGACGCGGTCTCGGAAGCCATGTATTGCGAAGCATCAATCGCGTCTGCTGCTTCCAATAAATCTTGCGTAAGCGCCAAGCGAATCGGGTCGAACGGGTGGTCTTTATTGAATTTATACCGTCCTGCCTCGGGATGATGTATGTATACGGATTTATCCGCCATGATGCGTCCGATCTTCCTTTCCGCCGCTTGCTGCAGCCTGCTAATACATAAACCGCTGCCTGAAGCGGACACGGTCGAATTGCTCGATCGAGCTGATAGGAACTTCTTTACCGACTCTGACCATTAAACAATTCGCAGGATGCGCGCATATTTCAGGGTCATCGGTTGCTACCCACTCCATCTCGACGGATTTCATCAGCTTCTCCATCATAGCACGGTATTCCCAGACGCTCAGCTTCGTGCCTTCCAGATCCCAGTGCCAATAATATTCCGTCGTATATACGATGACGTTCTCTAGTTGTTCCTGCGAGAAGGCGAGCCTGATCATCCGTTTGCCGAGTCCAAGCGAGCGGTAATCATCGGAAACTTCCACCGCACCCAGCTCGATGAGATCGATCATTCCGCCCTCGGACCAGCGTTCCAGTTCGTCCGGATAGTGGAAGGTGACATAACCGATGATGATTTCGCCATCGCGGGCGGCAATAATTCGTCCTTCCGGCAGCTCAGCAATCTCGATAAGTGCTTTCATTTGTTCTTCCGGTCTGCGAAATGCATCCAATTGGGGATGAAGCTTAAGCCGTTTCAGCGCATCTGCGGGCAATGGCCCTTCCACGACGATTTCTCGATCCTGATAAGGCAATCGCTGCGCTTGCATCCTTTTGCGATGTTCCAATGATGTTGGCTCCTTTCGCGTTCTATTTAACTTATAACAAAAAAAAGTCAAGTTGAAAAGCATGGTTGAACGAGACACAGCGTGATATAATATGAAAGCGTATTCCTAAGAGGAAGCCGTTACGGAGGCCGACCTCGCTAGAAAATGTTGCACAATGGGCAGGAGGATGATGAAAGAATGACTAACATGCATCAAGAACGGATTCCGGCTACGGCATCCGGCTCCAACATGACAAGCTACGATGAAACATACGGTAACTTTAGTTTTGAACAGCTTGAACAACAGTTTTCATGGTCTGAAACAGGCAAGGTCAATATGGCCTATGAAGCGATCGATCGTCATGTAGCAGCGGGACGAGGCGACAATGTCGCTCTCTACTATAGCGATAACAATAGAGACGAATCGTATACGTTCCAAGAATTATCCAGTCAGTCTAACCGTTTTGCCAATGTGCTTCGCGGACTTGGAATCGGGAAAGGCGAGCGGGTATTCATTTTCATGCCGCGTACGCCCGAGCTTTATTTCAGTCTGCTTGGCTCGCTTAAAGTCGGTGCGGTGGTCGGCCCTCTATTCGAAGCGTTCATGGAAACGGCCGTCAGAGATCGCTTGCTTGACAGCGGCGCAACTGCCATTGTGACGACACCGGCATTGCTCTCACGAATTCCGCGCAGTGAATTGCCGGATTTGAAGCATATCATCGTTTATGGTGAAGGCGTTCAAGCGGGAGAAGGCATCGTTGATTTCAAAGAAGAGATGGCAAAGGCAGCGGATGAAGCCGAGATCGAATGGCTTGATCGTGAAGATGGCCTTCTGCTTCACTATACATCGGGCTCCACAGGCAAACCTAAAGGTATTTTCCATGTCCATAATGCGATGATTCAGCACTACTTCACAGGACAAGTTGTGCTTGATTTGAAGCCTAACGATGTGTACTGGTGTACAGCCGATCCGGGCTGGGTAACAGGGACATCATACGGTATCTTCGCGCCTTGGCTTAACGGTGCTGCCAATGTCATTCGCGGCGGACGTTTCAGCCCGCAGGACTGGTATTCCACCATACAGAAATACGGCGTTACCGTATGGTACAGCGCACCAACGGCGTTCCGCATGCTGATGGGTGCAGGAGACGATGTCGTTCAGAAATTCGACCTCTCCAGCCTGCGTCATGTACTTAGTGTCGGTGAGCCGCTTAATCCGGAGGTTGTTCGCTGGGGGCTTAAAGTCTACAACCAGCGTATCCACGATACGTGGTGGATGACCGAAACCGGCGCGCAGCTGATCTGTAACTATCCGAGCATGGATATTAAACCGGGCTCCATGGGTAAACCGATTCCGGGCGTGCAAGCCGCGATCATCGATGACAGCGGAAACGAGCTTCCTCCATACCGGATGGGTAACCTGGCGATTCGCACACCTTGGCCATCCATGATGCGCAAAGTGTGGAATAATCCGGCCAAATACGAAGAGTATTTCCGTTTAGAAGGCTGGTACATTTCAGGCGACTCCGCTTATCAAGACGAAGACGGCTACTTCTGGTTCCAAGGCCGTATTGATGACGTTATCAATACAGCGGGCGAGCGTGTTGGACCATTCGAGGTAGAGAGCAAGCTCGTCGAGCATCCGGCCGTTGCCGAAGCAGGTGTAATCGGCAAACCGGATCCGATGCGCGGCGAGATCATCAAAGCATTCGTTGCTCTTCGTGAAGGCTATACACCATCGGATGAACTGAAAGCGGATATCGCGAAGTTTGTCAAAGAAGGGTTGTCCGCTCATGCAGCCCCTCGCGAAATCGAGTTCAAAGATAAATTGCCGAAGACGCGCAGCGGGAAGATTATGCGCCGCGTCCTGAAGGCATGGGAGCTTAACCTCCCGACAGGTGACCTGTCGACAATTGAAGACTAAGCTTCGAAGTAAACAAAAGCCGCCAAGTGCATCGGAATGATGCGCTTGGCGGCTTTCTTGTTTGTACCTATTTGATTCCGACCGGAGTGGATGTGCCGGATTCGCCTGCTTCGTTGACCGCGCTCACTTGGAAGTAACCTGCGGACATGGGGGAGACATATTCGAATCTGGCCTCATCGGTGGAGCCGATTTTACGATATCTGCCGTTCTCGGTCGTGCTGTAGTAGACATTGTACTGCATGACTTGCTCTGAGGTTGCGTTATCGGCCCAGGTGAGCTTAATACCGATATCGGTGCTTTCAAGCTTCACGTTCATCGGGACCGAAGGAGCGGCTAAGCCGCTCTCGCCGGTCGTTGACCCGGGATCAGGAAGCAGAATTCCGCCCGTATCATCGCCCGTACCTTGAACATTACCTTCATCCGTGAAGTCCGGAGTAGGCGGAAGCGGATTGCTTCCGCTGCCTGACGCTACGATGCCGCTCGGTGCAGATTCTCTGCCCGCTACATCAACGGATGTGACATAATAGCTGAACGTTGCCGAACCGCTCACGTAATTGACGAAACGGCTTTCCTGGCCCGTCATAACCGGACTTCCGGTGTAAGTGAAAGGCCCGTCGTTAATAGCGCGGTATAAACGGTAGCCGACAATATCCTTCTCATGAGCCGGAGCAAATACGATACGGTACGCATTCGACTTGCTCACGGTTTCGAGCCGCACATTAGATGGAGCCGAAGGAGCTTTGCCGTCTTCAACTCGCGGATCGACGATCGATGGCGCATCCTGCCCCGCATCCGGCGGCAGGTACATGCTCATCGGCCTGCGGCTGTCTTCCGGCAATTTGGCTTGAGCAGCCTCGATTTCCTGCATGAGCACGTCAAGCGGCTTCTCGCGTTTGACGACCGTGAGTTCCTTGATCATATCCGCCGGCGTTGAAGGCTGCGGAATGTAGTTGACTCCGTTGAATGAGATCACGGCCATTTTGACAAGCGCGTCATCGGATTCCTTCGGCAGGAATTTGCTGTTGAACCAATCGGTTACAAGCCTGCCGCTGCTCCGCGTAAGCTCAGTAGGAAGCTTGCCGCTAACGCTCGATACCGTAGATTTAACAATGCCTGAAGGCATGCTGAACTGTTTCGTAGGGAATAACTCAGGCCGTTCATCCGTCACTTCATTCATAATGAGGGACCAGATGTTCTTGGCATGATTTCTTCCGTCTTTCGACAGCGAGTAAGCTTGCTTCTCATATCCGACCCACACGCCAAGCGTGACATCCGGGGTGTAGCCCTCGAACCAAACATCGCCATAACTTTGCGTGGAGCCTGTTTTACCGACGACTGGGATTTTTCCGTAATTTTTGAACTTGGACGCCACGGCATGACCGGATCCGTTCGGATCAGAAATGACTGTTTTGAGCATATCCGTCATAAGGAAGGCGGTTTGCTGCGAGAATACCCGAAGCGGCTTCGCTTCATGCTTAAAGACAATATCGCCGTTGGCATCGGTAATTTTGCTGATCATGTAAGCATCGTTAAAGACGCCGTCATTCGCAATAGCGCCGTATGCATTCGTAAGCTCTTCAACCGAAACACCGATGCTCAGACCGCCGATTACGCCGGTTTGCGCATACTCATCTTCAGGTTTCAGTGAAGTAATGCCGAGCTTTCTGGCGAACTTCCAAGCTTCCGGAATCGTCACCACTTGGTTGAACAGCTTAAGTGCCGGCAAGTTCAAGGAGCGGTTTAACGCTTCACGCGCTGTAACGAGTCCATAGAACTTCTTATTGAAGTTCATCGGAATATGGAAGCCCTTCTGTCCATCTTTAAGCACCATCGGAGCATCATCCAGCACGCTGGCCGGTTGAATTAAGCCCTTCTCGATGGCAGGAAGGTAAGCCGCGATTGGCTTCATCGTAGAACCGGGCTGCCTTGTCATCTGAGTGGCATGGTTCATCTGCTCGGTGTAGAAGTCGCGGCCTTCCAGCATCCCCAGAATGGCGCCCGTCTTATGATCGAGCATAACGGCAGCCGTTTGCTCCATGCCTTTCTCTTCGCTGTCCGGATCGAAGTTCTCCGGGTTTGTGCCTACTTTATGCATGGCATTATACACACGCTTGTCGATCGTCGTATAGATGTGATAACCGCCGCGCAGCAGGCGCTCCCGCGCTTCTTCAATAAGAGGCGCGTTCTCCTTCTTGCGGACATCCGCAATGGTCAGGTTCGGATTCTCCTGCATGAGCAAAATCTCCGCTCCCTGACGTTCTGCTTCGAGCATCAAGTACGGGAAGGTAGAGTACGCTTTCTCCGTAGGCTTGGCCAGCGAGCCTTTGATATCGAAGGCTAGCGCCTCATCGTATTGTTCTGCGCTGATTCGGCCCGTTTCGAGCATCCGCTTAAGCACAATGTGCTGGCGGTCGATCGAAAGCGCGAAGCCGGATTCGTTGAATTTGCCTTTGCTGGTGAATGCCGTATAGGCGGACGGTCGCTGCGGCAATCCGGCCAAATAGGCGGATTGTGCCGTGTTCAGTTGATTCAGGTCCGTAATATTGAAGATCCCTTTAGCGGCTGCTTTAATACCATATAGATTATAGCCGCTGTTACCTGTACCGAACTGTACCTTGTTCAAGTAAGCCGTCAAAATTTCATCCTTGGTCATAAACCGTTCCAGCCGCAGGGCGAGGAAGATTTCTTTCGCTTTACGACTGTCCGTCTTGTCCAAGGTGAGAAACACTTGGCGAGCCAGCTGCTGCGTGAGCGTACTGCCGCCTGTTTGTGTTTCTTCGTTAAGTACTTTCTGTTTCACGGCGCGCGCCAAACCATTGAAATCCACGCCGATATGTGAGTAGAAATTGTTGTCCTCCGTAGCGAGGACGGCATTTACGACTTGTGGAGGGATGTCAGCTCGCTTAATGAGCCGGCGGTCCTCTTGCGTACGTAATTGTCCGACAGGTGTTTGTCCATCATTAAAATAGACAAAGCCCGTTATGGCGTTCTCGTTTATTTTGGTTTCAATATCAGTGCGGGGGCGTACGGGTTCATCCTTAACGAAGGATGCGACGTAACCTGCGACGGTCGCTCCGGCAAACAATCCGATTAATAATCCGAAAATGAATAGCCATTTGAAGGTTACGAGCGTCACGATTCCAAAAGTCCGCCATTTGCTGTATCCTTTTGTTTTCTGTTGACGGTCTTGATTCATAAAATGATTAGCCTCCTCCGATTAACAGTGCTATTATAGCATAAATCGCCATACGGTTTGCAGTGGAGAACGTGTTTTTGTCCAAACTTAAAGACAAACCAGCTTTCCGTTGACTTTTGCTAAGGCCGTATGATATAACCTAAAACAAGAAAAGTTCATATTGAAACGTGTTGACAGGCATCAGTAGAGCTGCTGATCGACGATTCCAGAGAGCCGGTGGGTGGTGTGAACCGGCACGCGCTGCAGTTTGAATTACCGCCTCGAGCTGATCGGACGAACGAGGCCTCTTTTAAGTCGTTATTAAAGAGGCTCTGCCAGTAGTCTGTTTCCGGATAGAATCCGTTATGAAATGAAGTGAGAGCCGCCATATGGGCATCCGCGTCAGTCCAACTGACGTCCGGTGCCGGCGGCACTAACGAGGGTGGTACCGCGAGCAAATCCTTCTCGTCCCTTGAGGACAGAAGGATTTTTTGTTATTTCGCGGAGGGAGTGCATCGTAATGGTAAAATGGGATCAGCTTACGCCAGAACAGCAGCAGGAAGTAGAAAGACAACTGAACGTCATCCGCCGTGGTGTCGTTGAAATTGTACCGGAGGATGAACTGAAAGCGAAGGTAGCGGCCGCGGTTGCGACGGGCACGCCGCTGAAAGTAAAGCTGGGGCTTGATCCTTCAGCACCGGACATTCATATCGGACACACGGTTGTGCTTCACAAGTTAAGACAATTTCAACAGCTTGGCCATACGGTGCAGCTCATTATCGGCGATTTCACCGGACGGATCGGGGATCCTACCGGTAAATCCGAGACACGCAAGCAATTGACCGAAGAAGACGTAAAGCGCAACGCGGAGACGTATAAGAAGCAAATTTTCAAGCTGCTGGATCCGGCGAAAACGACCGTTTACTACAACTCGGAGTGGCTTAGCCCGCTGCATTTTGCAGATGTCGTAACCTTGTCGGCGAAAGTCACGGTTGCGCGTATGCTCGAACGGGATGATTTTACAAAACGCTACCAATCCGGCCAGCCGATCAGCATCCACGAGTTTTTCTACCCCCTGATGCAAGGTTATGACTCAGTCGCGCTGGAAAGCGATGTTGAGCTTGGCGGAACCGATCAGAAGTTCAATCTGCTCATGGGGCGTACCCTGCAGAGAGAATATGGCAAGAACGCTCAGGTCGCCATTATGACACCGCTTCTCGAAGGTTTGGACGGCGTCAACAAGATGAGCAAGAGCCTTGGCAACTACATCGGGATCGATGAGGAGCCGAATCAAATTTACGGGAAATCCATGTCCATTCCGGATGAGCTGATGATCAAATACTATGAGCTCGCAACGGATATGACCAATGAAGAGCTGCAAGCATTGAGAGACGGACTGGAAGGAGGCAGCGTACATCCGCGTGATGCAAAGATGAGGCTTGGTCGGACGCTAGTACGAATGTATCATGGCGAAGAGGCCGCTGAAACGGCAGAGCAGCATTTTATAACCGTATTCCAGAAACGCGCGCTTCCTACTGATATTGAAGAAGTGCCGCTTTCAAGCCATATCCTTGAAGAAGGCTCCATCAGTATCTTCAAGCTGCTTACGACCCTTGGACTGCAGACCTCTTCCAGTGAGGCGAAGAGGAGCGTTCAGCAAGGCGCTGTGCGTATCAACGAGGTTAAGGTTGAAGACTGGTCAGTCGCGATTACTCCGGTGTCCGGTGATATCGTGCAAGTTGGCAAACGTAAAATTGTTAAAATCGTGCTGGAATAACAAATAATAGAAGCCCGTTTGACGAAGCGATTCGCAGGCGGGCTTTTTCTATTTTTCGACAAGGCTTGTCCGTGTTGTCGTTGTCCATCGAAACTTATGCGAAGAACCTGCGTAATAAATACCGGATGTTCTGCTAGAATATGGTTCATTTTATAAATGAAGGGGGGACTGCTTTGGAAGGTTTATTCATGGGCTGCCTGGTTGGCGGCATTTTATTTGCGATTGTAAGTGTCGTTCTTGGCGACTGGCTTAGCGCTTCGCTCGACGGTATGCTTGATTTCTTGTCCCTGGATGGACATCCGATCTTGCAGCCGATGGCCATCGTCGGCGGCATTACGGTATTCGGCGGCGCCGGCCTGCTTCTGGATAGACATACCGGACTGGGACCGGCAATTGTACTGGTTTTATCGATTCTGTGTGCGGTTGCGGCCGCACTGGGCGTGTATTACTTCTATGTACGCCCGATGCAGAAGACTGAGAATTCAACCGGGTATTCGATGAAGGAGCTTGCAGGTACGATTGGGGAAGTTTCCGTTCCGATACCGGCGAAAGGGTATGGGGAAGTAATGATTCGCGTAGGTGCGGGCCTTACCAGTCATATTGCTTCCAGTCATGATGGCGTCTTGATTCCGAATGGTTCACGCGTCGTTGTGATTAACGTTGAAGGTCATTCGTTAATGGTTTCATTATTGGAGCTGTAATTTTACAACCGAGAGGGGATTTTTATTTGATTCCAGATTACTTAGTCATTCCAGCAGTCGTAGTTGGTGTTCTCATCGTGCTTGGCCTTGCCTTTTGGGCGCGTTACCGCACCGTTGGCCCTGACAAAGCGATGATTGTTACGGGTACATTCCTTGGCGGTCGCAACGCAGCCATTGACGAGACCGGACGCCGGATCAAAATCGTACGCGGCGGCGGGGCATTCATTCTGCCGGTATTCCAAAAAGCAGATTTCCTCTCGCTGCTCTCTCATAAGCTGGATGTATCGACGCCTGAAGTATATACCGAGCAGGGTGTTCCGGTTATCTGTGATGGTGTTGCCATCATTAAGATCGGCGGCACAGTAGAAGATGTTGCCACGGCAGCAGAGCAGTTTCTCGGCAAGCCTACAGAATCGCTCAAAGGCGAGGCGCAAGAAGTATTGGAAGGTCATCTTCGTGCCATTCTCGGCTCGATGACCGTGGAAGAAGTGTACCGGAACCGCGATAAATTCGCGCAGGAGGTACAAGGGATTGCAGCGCTTGATTTGAAGAAAATGGGGCTGCAAATCGTTTCGTTCACAATCAAGGATGTTCGCGATAAGCATGGTTATCTGGATGCACTGGGTAAGCCGCGTATCGCAGCTGTAAAGCGAGACGCAGACATTGCGGAAGCGGAAGCCGTTCGGGATTCGCGGATTCAGAAGGCGAAAGCGGAAGAACAAGGACAGAAGGCCGAGCTGCTTCGGGATACGAACATCGCGGAAGCGTCCAAAGCGAAGGAGCTTAAGGTAGCTTCCTTTAAGAAAGAGCAGGATTCCGCTAAAGCGGAAGCGGACCAAGCTTACGCGATTCAAGAAGCGAAAGCGAAGCAGCAAGTGGTCGAAGAGCAAATGCAGGTGGAGATCGTCCGTAAAGAGCGTGAGATCGATATCGAAGGCAAAGAGATTTTGCGCCGCGAGAAACAGTACGATGCGGAAGTGAAGAAGAAGGCGGATGCGGACCGCTATGCAGTGGAACAAGCCGCTGAAGCGGACAAATCGAAGCGGATGCGCGAAGCAGATGCTGCGCAGTACAAGATCGAAGCCGAAGCGCGTGCAAATGCGGAGCAGAAGCGACTTGAAGGTATGGCGATAGCAGATGCGGAGCGTGCCAAAGGTACTGCTGAGGCAGAGGTTATCCGTCTTCGCGGTTTGGCAGAAGCGGAAGCGAAAGAAAAGCTGGCGAGAGCGTTCGAACTCTTCGGCGAAGCAGCCGTTCTCGACATCATTGTGAAGATGCTTCCTGAATTGGCCGGTAAAGTGGCCGATCCGATTCGCGCGATCGACAAGCTGACGATCGTGGATACCGGACACGGGGAAGGTGCGGCACGTTTAAGCAACTACGTGACTTCTTTGATGGCAACAGCGCCGGAAATGCTGAAGAGCGTCTCCGGAATCGATCTGAACGCCTTCGTAAGAGGGTTAACAAACAAATCGCAGCTTACTTCCGATGCTGCGGCAACTGCAGTATTACCCGATTCCCTAGTCCAAGAAGTAGCGGCTAAATTAGCAAAACCAACCGAATAAGCATAAAAAAGAGCGGTCCGAATATTCGGACCGCTCGATTAATTAACGGCTGTAGAACTCGACGATTTGTTTCTCGTCGATCTCTTGTGGAAGTTCAGCACGTTCTGGAAGACGAACGAATTTACCTTCAACAGCGCTGTCGTTGAACTCAAGGTAGTTCGGTAGGAAGTTACGTCCTGCCAAAGCTTCTTTGATCGATTTCAATGCACGGCTGCGCTCACGAAGACCGATTACATCGCCGATCGATACTGTGTAAGAAGCGATGTCGACTTTCTTACCGTTTACAGTAACGTGACCGTGGGATACAAGCTGACGAGCGCCTGCACGGGAGTTTGCGAAACCAAGACGGTAAACCAGGTTGTCCAGACGGCTCTCAAGAAGCGCCATGAAGTTTTCACCGGCAATACCTTTTTGTTTCGAAGCTTTGTCAAACAGGTTACGGAATTGTTTTTCGTTCATGCCGTACATGTGACGAAGCTTTTGTTTTTCTTGCAATTGAATGCCGTAACCGCTCATTTTCTTGCGTTGTCCCGGACCGTGTTGGCCTGGTGGGAATGCGCGTTTCAATTCTTTACCTGTACCGCTTAGGGAAATGCCGAGGCGACGGCTAAGTTTAAATTTAGGACCTGTATATCTTGACATGTGTCGTAAAACTCCTTCTTCAAATGGGATGTTTGAAATGGGTGTTTCGCCGAGTGCTGTCTACGCTGCATTGTTTGCACAATGAAGTCCTATCAGGTATGTTCAGCCGCAGACCTGGTAGCGACAGTCTCTTGAGGGTGACACAAAACCGTTCCCATGTATTCAACTATAAATATTATATAAGTTGAGCGTCGAATGTCAAGCGAATCGGCTTAGAAACTTGCCAGGGAATTTCATGAATCGCATCCCGGAAATTCGCTGTATCGCAAGACCTACTTATCTAGTGCCAAAAGTAGTGCATTTCAATAATTTATCAAGTATAGTTGTAGAATGGTAGTGACAAATTTCAACATGGAAATCGAATATGGAATGAGGTGATGCTGCGGTGAAATCCATCGATTCTGATTGGATGAATAATACGAACTATAAGGCTGATATTCGCTTGAATACGCAGCAGCCAACGTCATCATTTCCTCCAGGTGATATCCATGAAAGCAGCGATTCAACGGTCATTTCCCTACTAAAGGAAAGCTTCCAACATTGGTTGGAGGAAGCGAAGGCAATGAAGTCGCCCTTGCTTGATTATGAGCTTGCTCTGTATAGCGCTGCCGGACAAGTTATTGCGCAACATGGGCAAGCGGTAAATGAGATTCAGTCCGTTCGGTTGGAGGTTTCGTTACTTAATCGTTCGACCGAGCCGCAAAGCATTGCGACATTGGTGCTCGTTAAACGTGAGAAGAGCGATGCGCTTCATTCCCTGCTGCATACGTCCGCGCTCTTGATTCGCCAAATGTTCTATCACCGGTTCGATGTGAGGGTCGTCAGGGATTTGCATAACAGACAGAAGCTGAGCGAGAAGGAAGCCAGGCATCAAGATACGATGTTCAATGTTGCGAAGAGACTGCATGATCAGAATGACGTTTCGATGGTGCTTCAGGTTTTACTGCAGGATATGGCCGAACTGTATCCGCTCGCAGACGTGAATTTATATTTGTCGCAAGACCATGTGAATAATGATCCGCGGGTCAAACCGCTTATGCTTAGGCACAGTACGGAAGATATCTATGCGAGATCGTTTCTTTCCGGACAGCCGATCGTCAGCTCTGAGGAGAACAGCACGAAGGTAGCGATCCCGATGAGCGGCAAACAAGCCGTATACGGCGTTCTTAGCTTAGTTATGCAAGCTGCACACTGGGAAGATGCCGAGATTCGGGCGCTTGTCATGTTGGCAGATACGGCAGGCTCTGCATTTGAGAATGCCAAGCTTTTTGAGCAATCCAACTTGTTAATCAGCGAATTGCAGCTCATTAATGAGTTAGCGAAACGACTTAATCAATCGCTTCGTCTCAATGAAGTATTCGATTTCGCGTTGACGGAACTGCTGCATATTTTCAAAGCGGATTACTGCCATTTGATCCAATTGACCAATGAACAGCAAAGCTTCCAAATCGCGGCGAGCAATTTGCCTTCCGTGGTAGGTGAGAAGTGTCCCACAGCTTACGGTTTCTGCGGAATCGTTCATAGCACGAAAGAGCCGCTCATCATATCCGACTACTTGGCTACGCGAGTGGTTGAATCGAAGCTGATGGACGAAACAGGCTCGAGATCACTTATTGCTGCGCCGGTCTTGTCCGGTTCGGAACTGTTTGGTGTGATCATGGTCTCCGATAAGAGCGCAAACTATTTCTCTTACGAGAACTACAAGCTGCTTCAGGTGCTGACCACCCACATCGGACTGGCGATTTCCAATGCATCCTTGCATGCCGAAGTAAGGCGGATGGTCATTACGGATAACTTGACCGGATTATATGCCCGGAATTATTTGAATGAGCAAATTCAATATCGTCAGCGGAAGGATCCTTGCGGCTCGCTCGTCTTGGTGGATATCGATCACTTCAAGAAAGTGAACGATACATACGGCCATCTCATCGGAGACAGCATTCTCGTGATCGTGAGCGAAGTGATTCGCTCCTGTATTCGCGACAGCGATATTGCTGCGAGATGGGGCGGCGAGGAGCTTGCCGTTTATTTGCCTCAAATTAGATCGATGCAAGCTTACCGTATCGCAGAGCGTATCCGCAATATGGTGGAAGAGCACACAGAGCCGAAGGTGACCGTATCCTGCGGACTTTCGGAGTGGACGTTCGAGGAGGAGAAAATCAGCGTCGAATCTTTATTTTATCGGGCGGATATGGCGCTGTACGAGGCGAAGAAGAATGGGCGCAATCGCATCATGATCGGATAATAGCGGTTAAACGAGTAACGGCGGCGACTTTTATGGCTGCCGTTTTTTTGTTGTTTCGTTACATAAAGACAAGCGATGCAACAGACGCTAAGTAAGATAGGCACAAAGGGATGGGCTGGAGGCGAATGGAATGAAAATAATGAAATGGATGACATGTTGTTTAATTATGATTACGGTAATCGGCTGCAATTCAGCAGTAGACAATAAATCGCCGGGAGAGCTGCTTTCCTTATCCGTATCAGGCTTGTCCGGCGTTGATCGGTATGCATTTACAGGGGATACGGGCATCGGTCTAACCGGCTTATCACCGATAAAGGCGATGACATTTCAAGGAACGGTTGAAAATCATAACAATGTGAAAGTGAAAGCTAACAATCCGGATTCGCTTGGGGGATCGATCCATCCGCTCGATTATCTCAGACAAGTGGAAAATAATGCTCAGACTACGGAATTAGTGCCCTCAGAATCAGGAAATCGCACCGCGGTACTACGCATTACTTCGAATGAGGCGAAAGCGAAGGCGACTTGGGTACAAACGCTGCGAGACGAATTTAGCGTTCTTGAGAAGAAAGTGCCCGCTGCTTCTGCTTCCAAGAATACCATGCAAAGGAAACAGGCATCAGGAGCTGAAGGTTCGCTTGAGAGAGAGTGGAATGAAGAACTCAGCCGTTCCAAAGCACAGCTTGAAGCGATGCTGTCCACGCTTCGCGTGCAATCCAGCTGCCGCATGGTCATTGACCGCAAGAAACTGCTGCCTCTGCAATTAGAGGAGAAGACGACGCTCCAGTATAAAGCAGAAGGGCAGGACCGAAAAGAGTCACGCGTCACGAAGATCGTGTTTACCCGTCTCGGAGGGGGCCAACTGTAGCCTTCGTGCATCACAGCTTGAAAAATGGTAGGATAGGTTATGAATTTATTAACTGGAGGTTATTGAACAATGCGCGATCCTCGTATGCAGAAGCTTGCAGAAAATTTAGTCGGATACTCCATCAATGTACAGCCTGGAGAGAATGTCCTTATCGATATGATTGGATCGGAGCGAGAGCTTGCGAAATGCATCGTCGAAGAAGTGGCTAAGAAAGGCGGACGTCCTTTCGTTGAGACAAGTGACCGTTCCGTATTGCGTTCGATGCTGATGAATGCGACAGAAGAGCAAATTAAGCTGTGGGCATCGTTTGACTTGAAACGAATGGAAGCCATGGATGGATACATAGCGATTCGCGCCGGAGAGAACATTAATTCCCTGGCTGATGTGCCGAGTGACAAGATGAACCTGTACGAAAAATATTACCGTCACCCGATCCACTCCGAGCAGCGTGTAAAGCATACGAAGTGGGTAGTTCTGCGTTACCCGAACGATTCCATGGCGCAATTGGCGAACATGAGCACGGAAGCGTTCGAGGACTTCTACTTTAACGTATGCAACCTTGACTATGCGAAGATGGACAAGGCGATGGACCCGCTCGAAGAGCTGATGAAGAAAACCGACAAAGTACGCATCGTTTCCCCGGGAACGGATCTGACGTTCTCGATTAAAGGGATCGGTGCAGAGAAATGTTCCGGTCAGAAGAACATTCCGGACGGCGAAGTGTTCAGCTGTCCGATTCGTGATTCCGTCCAAGGTACGATCACATACAACTCGCCATCGGTATATTCCGGCGTCACGTTCGAGAACATTAAGTTTACGTTCAAAGACGGCAAAATCGTCGAAGCGACAAGCAACAATACCGAGAAGCTGAACGAAATTCTGGACATGGATGAAGGTGCGCGTTACATTGGCGAGTTCAGCCTTGGCTTTAACCCGTACATTCTGCATCCGATGAAAGATATTTTGTTCGATGAGAAAATCGCAGGCAGCCTGCACTTTACTCCGGGACAAGCTTACGAGGAAACCGATAACGGTAATCGTTCCGCAGTTCACTGGGATCTTGTCCTCATTCAAAGACCGGAATACGGCGGCGGCGAAGTGTATTTCGATGATCGTTTGATCCGTAAGGACGGGCATTTCGTCATTCCTGAACTGGAAGGCCTCAATCCGGAAAACTTAAAGTAAAATTCCCTTGAAGGAATACAAGAATCGGGTTATGATGAATGAAGCTAGCGAAAATAACTAAATTATGGAGGGATTCCCATGTCCAATAACGCGGCAATCGTTGATATTTCCCAAACGGCCAACAAATTCCAATCGTCCATTGTACTCCAAGCCGAGAATAAATACATTGACGTTAAGAGCATCCTCGGTCTATTCACGACATTGGTCGGCGGACATTCCTATGAGCTCCACGTCCATGGTGCTGACGCTGAAGAAGCGAAAGCGGCACTGGCAGCAGTGTTCGAGAAACATAATCTTAAAGTAAACGTAGTTGAATAGCTGTTCCTTATAATCACATATAGCGCCTCGCCGAGATATCGGCGAGGCGCTTATTGTTTTGACCTTGTACATTCCGTTGATTTCGACTAATATAAAGAATAGATAAATGGATTAGTATCACGCATTAAGGAGGAGTACGATGTCTTCATCCGATGTTCTTATTCATCTGCATCAAAAAGCGCTCAATCTCCTTCACGAGGATGCCACCAAAATCGAAAAGTTGATCGAAGTGCAAATGGAAAATTTGGCGACGAGAAAATGTCCGCTTTATGAAGAAGTATTGGACACTCAAATATACGGCTTTTCCAGAGAAATCGATTTTGCGATTCGTGCAGGACTTGTCGGCGAAACGGTCGGCAAAGAAATTATCAACAAATTGGAAAGAAACTTGGCGCAGTTGTATGAGGCGTTAAACGGGTAGCCGCGATTTCGCAGCTGCTCTTTTTTTATACTAAACCAAAAAGACGTTCCGTCAAATGACGGAACGTCTTTTTGCAGGCTAGACCAGGTAGAATGAAATACCCAGAATGATGTAAACGATCAAGAGCAACGCGCCTTCATACCAGTTCGTCTTGCCGTCCTTGGAGATGGACTTGGCAATAAAGACGGATACGGCAATCGCTGTAAGCTCAATCGGAGTGAACACGATATCCATCGTAGGTCCAAACAGTGTACTGACCAGGATAAGAACCGGGGCAACAAACAAGGCGATTTGCAAACTGCTGCCGACTGCAATTTCTACTGCGGCTCCGATTTTGTTCTTCATCGCGAGCAAGACGGCTGCACTGTGTTCTGCCGCATTACCGACGATCGCAATCAGGAAGGCACCGACAAACACTTCAGAGAAGCCGAAATCAGCTGTAAACGTATGTAGGGTGCTAACGAGCCATTCGCTGACGAAAGCCGTCATAACGGTCGCAAGGATGAGGAATATGACGGACGTATTTTTCGACCAAGCGGGTTCTTCGCCGTGATCGGGTGTAGTTTCTTCGACATCCTCGAGAATGTCCTTGTGCGTGACCATTGAGAAAATGAGCCAGAGCACATAAGCGACTATGAGAATGATCGCAATCGTAATGCTGAGGAATTTGGTGCTGTCCGCTGAGAAATGCTGATTGGTAATAAAGATCGCAGGAATGGCAAGCGCGATGACAGCCAGGATCATGAGCGAAGAGTTATGGCTGGCAAGCTGCACATTGAATTTCTGCTCTTTATACTTCAAGCCGCCAAGCAGAACGCTGGCACCCAGTACGAGTAGAAGGTTACCGATAATGGAACCGGTGATGCTGGCTTTTACCATATCGAATAGTCCTTCGCGGACAAGGAATATCGCAATGATCAATTCCGCCGCATTTCCGAACGTAGCATTCAGGAAGCCGCCAAGCCGCTGACCGGCATAGTGCGCGACGCTCTCGGTAGCTTTGCCCAGAAAGCCGGCTACAAACAAGATCGCAGCTGCTGAAATGATAAATTCAACGGTCGTGCCGAAATGCGCATAGTGACTTATTCCGCTTAATACAAACAGTCCGATTAGCAAAGTAAAAAACAATTTCTGATTCACAGTCAAGGCACCTCGTTCTTCAAGTGGTAATATTGGAAATCTGTTAACACTATAGCTGAAAATGGCGAATGTGTAAACTTGGTAATCGACAACATTCAAAGAAGATTGACAATTTCAGGGGGAGACATTTATGTTGGAATAATATAACAGGTAATGGAAAGGGAGAGCTGAGTTTCTTGTATGATCATTCGTTATTCTCACGTAAAGTCGGAGGAATATTCATCGCAATTATTCTGCTGCTCGGAACACTGTTGATACCTGGCGAGGAGGCAGCTGGGGACGCCTCCGGAAATGATCCATTTATCCGCCAGGAATGGAATATCGCGGTTCCCGGATACATAGGCAATCTGAAGATGTCATCGCACGGTCTGCTATATGTTATCAGTTCAGAGGATCATGAAGCAGGAACCTTATATGCAATCACAAAGGACGGCAAGATTGTATGGAAGCGCTACTTGCCTCTGGCATCCAGAACGCCGACCATAGATGATAGCACTAAACGTATATATGTAGCTGACGGTGCACTGCGGGCATTGGATGCAGCAACAGGCGAGCTGCTGTGGTCCTTTGCGCCGCCTAATGATACGACGACCGGAGTGCCTACCGTCGATCATGATGTGATCTTTACGGTCTCGAACTTAACAGGCACAGTCTATGCGGTTGATCGTAATGGGAAGCTGCTTTGGAAGGATCAGATAACGGAGGCTGGTGTATTATCGCCTGTAGCCGTGTCCGACTCAGGTATAACGGTGGTCCTGCGGACGGTTCTGCGAGTAGAAGTCGATGCAAAAGATCCATTGGCGTATCAAATCTATCAGGAGGATGGGTCCACCAAATCCTTTGTGGATATTTCCACTCTGCATGCTTTTGATCAAGATGGGTTCCCGTTATGGCGAACTGAGCTCCGTGGCATGGGAGTGCTCAGGGAGGCGCCTCTTGCAATTGACGGCGGTTTTGCAATCGGTGGAGAAGCCTTTTACATCGTCTCGGATAACGGTCAAGTGCTGTATAAGCCGGAGACGATTTCTCCATCAAATCCCGGACAGACGAGGTTGATTGACGGCGTGTTATATTATCCATCCGGGAACCAGATCGAAACGTTCGATATGACAGGCAAACGATTGACGACGTTACATACAGGCGGCGTTGCCGGCAACGCCGTTAAGGATAGTGCGGGACGGATTGTGTTCTGGCAAGAATTCGGAAGAATTCTAATGGTCAATCAAGACGGATCCTGGCGAATATTGTTGACGCCGGATTCGGGCTACCCATCCGGCTCACTCGTACTGGATGAAGACGGAACGTATTTTACGGTATACTCCGGTCAATCAAGCAGCCATATTATGGCCTTCAAAGATACTTCCGTTAAGCAGCCTCAGGCTAATAATGGGTTAAAGCTGTTGCTCGACGGTCAGCCGCTGCGTTTAACAACCGAACCGGTCGTCGCGCGAGGGAGGCTGTACTTGCCGATGAGAGAACTGTTCACAGCGCTGGGAGCTACAGTGAATTATGATGTACGCAGCAAAACGATTACGGCTAAGAGAGGCAGTACGGTCATTACTTTAACGATTGGAAAATTGCAGGCCGTAGTAAATGGAAGGAGCGTCACATTAGATGCACCGGGCAAACTGTTAAACGGTCATATGATGATTCCGTTAAGATTCGTAGGGGAGAGCTTCGGTTATACCGTTAGTTGGGATCAGGATGAGCAGACGATTCAGATTGCTTCCTAAATCATCCGGAAACAACCAAACAACATTGTATTTGCCTTGCTTCGGATGTGCCGTTCCATTACAATGGAAACATAAGGTGAACGAGGAGTGAGTGGCATGACAGAAGAGCTTCAAACCGGCATCATACGTATTTCAGACGACGTAGTCGCCACCATCGCGGGACTGGCTGCACTTGAGACTCCGGGCATTGCTGCTATGTCTGGAGGTATTTCCGAAGGGCTGGCGAAACGCCTGAGCGGGAAGAACGCACAAAAAGGCGTATCGGTCGAAGTGGGCCAGCTGGAAGCCGCGATCGATTTAAGAATCATCGTGAAATATGGCATTCCGATTCAAGAAGTTTGCCGTCAACTGCAGGAGAATGTACGCGAAACGGTTGCGAACATGACAGGACTTCACGTCGTTGAAGTGAACATCAAGGTTGAAGGCGTAGCCTTCAAGGAAGAAGAAATCGAAGAGCTTGCAAGGCTGAAATAATGGATTGGAACAAGAAAGGCATGCCCCTGGGGGCATGCCTTTCTTGTATTATCGACTGCGTCGCTGTTGCTGCGGCTTATCCGGCTTGTTATATTCACGCGAGATGCTGAGCAGTATGCCCATGCTTAGCAATGAAACAATGAGCGAGGAGCCGCCATGGCTGACAAACGGGAGCGTTACACCCGTGATCGGAATTGCGCCGGTCACACCGCCGATGTTAACGAGTGTTTGAACGGCGAACAACCCGACGATGCCGACCCCGACGATGGTACCGTAGCTATCGGGACATCGAACGGCAACGAGTAATCCTCGCCAGAGGAAAAATAAATAGAAGAGCAGGAAGAGCAGACTTCCGATAAAGCCGAATTCTTCGGCGATGATGGAGAAGATGAAGTCGCTGTAAGGATAAGGCAAATATTTCAGCTTCTGTACGCTGTGCCCGAAGCCAGCGCCGGTAATGCCGCCGTGCCCAAGCGCTTGCAGAGAGCGCGATAAGTGAAAGGTGCTGTTCTGTTCATCCGATAGCGGATCCATAAACGCCGTGAAACGATTGATCCGGTACTGCCAGTCGTCATGATCATTCATGATTGAAATGCTGGCCCAGGATGCGACAACGGAACAAATAATAATGCCTGCGAGAAATAATTGCTTTAGGTTGGCCCCGCCGGCAACGATGATAATTATGGAGCAAGCACCGATAACGATACAAGCACCCAAATCGGGCTGCATCATGATGATTAAGCAAATGATTCCGATAATGACGAAGACCGGGACGAGCCCTTTTTTGAAATCTCTAAACTTCTCGCCTTTCTTGGCAATCAGTGAGCCTAAATAAAGGATGAGACCCAGCTTGACGAATTCGGTGGGCTGAATGCCGATCGGCCCGATATAGAGCCAGCTTTGAGCACCGTTTAATTCTTTGCCGACAAAAGGGACCAAAATGAGCGTAATCATAACGGGGATGAAGTAGAGGATGAAGCCTTTTTTGAACACGGTATAGGGGATGTTCATCACTACGAACATCGAGATCGTTCCTAAGACGGCCCACATCAGCTGTCGCTTCGTATAATACAAGGCGTCGAAATTCGAGGCTTTCGAAATCACAGCCGTGTTTGAACTTGCGCTGAACACCATAACAAGACCAAAGCCGACTAAAAGCAGCGTGAGCACCAGAAGCAAGAAATCCGGCCTGCCGCGCAGGCCGAGTGTCTTTGTTTTCGTCGTTTGTGGCTTCATAGCCAACTAGGCAAGCAATTTCTTCAATTCTTGCAGACGTTGAGTTGCCGCATTCAGAATCGGCTGAGGTACAGGCGATTCATAGTCCAGACCATGCGGGAACGTAGCTCGTCCGATATAAACGGATTCCACTTGCAGCACAGCGTGAGAGGACTCCAGCTTACCTTCAATTGCGCGGACATTGAAGCGCAGGAAGTATTCTTCACGATTTGTGCGGTCTTCCAGCTTCAGGTCGTACGTAGCGCGGTAATATTCCCATTGCCAGCGAACAAAGCCAAGCTTCTCCGCCGACTCGTCAAGGTGCGCGAGTTCGCTAGTCATGCCGTTCAGGCCTGTATTCTCAATAATCATAGGGTGATCCTCCTTCAAGCTTCAGAACAGGTTTTCTTCTTATTCATGATAGTATTTTTCATGCACCAGTGCAAGCCTAACTCCCGTTGCCTCAAGGCGCAAAAAGTGACATATTTACGAAAAATGTTGCCTAAAATCGCCAAAAAACAAATTTCAGTTCACTCTCTCATTCTGGTACAATAGAGCATAAGTCAATTGTGAGCGAGGGGGTTTGTAAGCGTGAGTATAACAAACAAGATGGAAGCACAGCTGCAAACTGTCTATCCGAATATGGTGCAGTGGCGCAGGTATATGCATCAGCATCCGGAATTATCTTTTCATGAGAAGGAAACATCTCGCTGGATCGAGCAGCAGCTGGCAGAGATAGGCTGTGAAGTGAAGACCAGAGTCGGCGGAGGTTACGGATTGGTCGCTTCCATATATGGCGATAAGCCGGGACCGGTCATTGCACTTCGAACCGATATCGATGCACTTCCCATCCAAGATGAGAAACAAACGGCGTACATTTCGAAGGTACCCGGTGTTATGCATGCTTGCGGTCATGACGCGCATACAGCAACGATGCTTGCTATTGCCCGCTTCTATAGTGAAAATAAAGAACATTTCGCAGGGGAAAGAAGATTGATCTTCCAGCCTGCCGAAGAAGTATCGCCCGGCGGTGCGATGGGGATGATCGCGGGCGGGGCGCTCGACGGCGTTGATGCTATCTATGGCGTACATCTCTGGACACCGCTTCCATATGGTCTGGCCGCAACGAAACCGGGGCCGTTCATGGCAGCGCCGGATGAAATTTATATCGATATTACTGGCAAAGGCGGACATGGCGGACTACCGCATGAAACCGTCGACGCAGTCTTGGTCGCATCGGCCATTGTACAAGCGATCCAGTCGATCGTAAGCCGAAACGTGAACCCGTTAGATCCTGCCGTTGTGTCGATCGGTTCGATCCATGCAGGCTCGACGGCCAATGTCATTGCGGAACGTTGCCGGATGACGGGGACAGTTCGCACGTTCACCGATGAGGTCCGATCCTTTATTCAAAGCAGGCTGAGAACGATCGTGACACAAACTGCGGCGATCTATGGCGCAACGGCAGAACTGGAGTACCGGGATGGGTATCCTCCCGTAGTGAATGATCCGGAAGAAGCAGCACGATTCTTCAAGGTGGCACCTGAGGTATTTGGCAATGAAGGTGTACAGGAATCCGCGCTGATTATGGCTGGGGAAGACTTCACCTACTATTTGCGCGAAGTTCCGGGCTGCTTCATGTTCGTAGGCGCTGGCAATGAAGCTTGCGGAGCTGCTTATCCGCATCACCATCCGAAGTTCGATTTGGACGAACGGGCGATGCTGAAAGCGGCGAAGCTCATGATTGCAATGGCGGAGGACTTTGCGGCACAAGAGTAAGAACGTCAAAGCTTCATTCATAAAAAGTCGACAAACGGCAACCCTAGTGTTGAAGTCCATGCATACGTCGAACGTGTACGTGCGATTCATCAAGGAGGGAACTGCAATTATGGCGCGACTGGTGAAGGAATTAATGTCTACCGACTGTGTGACTGCGACACTGCTGGATAATGTGTATGAGCTTGCCGTATTGATGAAGGATCATAATATCGGCTTTGTCCCCATCGTGGATGGGAAGAAATTAATTGGCGTTGTAACGGACCGCGACTTGGTTGTTCGCGGCTACGCCGAGAAACATTCCGGTTCTACAGCAGTAGCGGAGGTCATCACGAAGGATGTCGTGACAATCGATGCGAAGACGACGGTAGATGAAGCGGGCAAACTGATGGCTTCCCATCAAATTCGCCGTCTGCCGGTGGTCGAGAATGGGAATTTGGTCGGAATTGTTGCGATCGGCGACTTGGCGGTTCGAGAAGTATTCGTCGATGAGGCGGGCGATGCACTCAGCAGCATTTCGCAGGAGATGCATAATGAGCAGCAAACGATTGTCCATTAATGCAAGAACAAGCGATTTGGCATTAACTGCCGAATCGCTTTTTTTGTATGCATAATCCGGCCGGAAACTTTCAATACTGAGGGAAGAAACATTAGGCGACATGCATGCCAAATGCGCGAGTCAAGGAGATGATGGGATGTATAAACGCGAGCTTCGCCCCTTATGTGTCCAGGCTGATTTTACCGTGCTTCTTGATGAAAGGCATCAGGATGCGGAAGCAGCCAGGGAACAGCTAAGCCGGTTTGCCGATCTGGTGAAAAGGCCCGGACATCTACATACGTACCGAATTACGCCGATGTCGCTCTGGAACGCAGCTTCCGCAGGGATGACGCCTCAGGATATGATTCAAGCACTCACGGAACATAGCTGCTACGAGATTCCGCTTCAAGTGGCAAGCGGGATAAGAAAGCTGGCAGATCGATATGGCAAGCTCATGCTGCAGCAAACCACAGAAGGAGAGCTGCTGCTGCTGGGTGAAGAGGAATTGCTGAAGCTGCTTAGTTCAAATAAGACGATCTCTGCATTTCTGCTGCCTGCCGGCAGCGAAGAGAAGAGAGCGGTCCGGCCGGAAGCCAGGGGACTGCTTAAGCAGGAGCTCATTCGATCGGGGTATCCGGTTATCGATTTGGCCGGGTATCGGCATGGTGAAGCGCTCGATGTGGAAATTCGGGAGAAAGCCGTGAGCGGCAAATCATTTCAATTGCGCGATTATCAGGAACGAGCCGTTAATCTGTTCTACCGCGAAGGTCAAGCTGATGGCGGGAGCGGCGTACTAGTGCTGCCATGCGGCGCGGGCAAGACGATTATCGGCATTGCGGCTCTTGCGCGATTGCACTGTGACACGTTAATTCTGACGTCAAACGTGACTTCGGTTAACCAGTGGAAAGCGGAGCTTATCGATAAGACGACGTTAACCGATCAGGAAATCGGAACGTACGCCGCGGCAGCCAAAGAAGTACGTCCCGTGACGATTGCCACCTATCAAATTCTGACCAGCCGCCGGCGAAAAGGCGATGAATACAGCAATATGAGACTGTTCGGAGAGCGGAATTGGGGGCTAATTATCTACGATGAGGTACATTTGCTCCCTGCCCCGGTGTTTCGCATGACGGCGGACTTACAGGCGACGCGGCGTCTGGGCTTAACGGCGACTCTCGTGCGCGAGGATGGCCATGAGGAAGACGTTTTCTCGTTAATTGGCCCGAAGCGCTTTGACCTGCCTTGGAAGACGCTGGAGTCTCGTCAGTGGATCGCATCGTTAGCCTGCACGGAAATTCGGCTGCCTCTGGCTCATGAGGAAGTCGAACGATATGTCGCAGCTACCGAGAAGGAGAAAGTAAGAATAGCAGGCGAGAACAAAGCCAAAATCAAAGTTGTTCGAGAGCTGCTTCAATTCCATGAAGGGAAGCCGGCGCTCGTTATCGGTCAATATTTAACGCAATTGCATCTGCTGGCCGAGGAATTAGGCGCACCTGTCTTAACCGGCGAGCTGCCTCATGAAGAGCGTGCAGTGCTATATGAAGCATTCAAGGCCGGTCAAATTCCCGTTCTGGTCGTTTCGAAGGTGGCCAACTTTGCCGTTGACCTGCCTGATGCCGCCGTAGCCATTCAAGTATCGGGAAGCTACGGTTCGCGCCAGGAGGAAGCGCAGCGGATAGGCCGGATCCTTCGTCCGAAGCGCGGGGATAACCAAGCCTGGTTCTATACGATTGTATCCCAGGGAACCAAGGAAACGGACTATGCAAGCAGAAGACAGCTCTTCCTGCTCGAACAAGGCTACAGGTATGCACTTCACGAATGGTCTGATATGGAGCAGTTATTGCAAGAAAAGTCGATTGAGGGTCTTCGGGAGGCCGCGCTGTGAAGGTTCAAGAAATAGTGAATCGCCTTACTGAAACGCAAATCGGGGAAATTAGCGCTTGTCCCGTATGGCATTCGAGTGAAACTGAAACGTGGCCGAATGTCATGATGAGCCGATCGGGTTCTGAGTCAGCATGGGCGGCTTTATCGAAGCAAGCTGCGATTGCTTTAGAGGTGGTGCTCTGCGCGTTCGGTCCGTTGCCGTTTAGCGAGGAGCAGCTGCTCCTTGCAGCTCGTTCGGGAGTAGCGGGAGCGGAATTGCGCCACGGACTGCTTCAGCTCATGGAAGCGGGAATTATCTTTGCAGTGCGCAAGGGCTGGGGAGAGAAGCAATATTTGCTGCCGAGTGATATGTATCTTACCTGGTACGAAACGATGATCAGCATGCAGCACAAGCGCAGGTCCGAGATCATACCTGTTCCGATGGAGATTGAATCGAGGCATATCGTTTCCATGGAGGAGAGCGGTTATACGCCGCCTCTAAGCCTTCAATGCTTACATGTGATGGCAGAGCTGCTCCATACCGGCATGAAACGAACAACGAAAGGCATCCTGACGAAACGCACGATCTTAAAATGCACGGAGCAGCTTGCTGTGGATAGCAGTCAGCTGAACGCAGTCGCTGAATTATCGCTTGCTGCATCCGGAGAGGTTTATCCGCTGCAGCTGGCTTTTTTTCTCGATATCGCCTGGAAAAATCAGTGGCTGTATGAGCTGCAGAACTCGTACGCCATCCATGAAGAAATGTGGAACAGTTGGCTTGATTGCGATCCATTGGAGCGGGAAACGGAGCTGCTTAAGCAGATTATCGGGATTTTTCTGGAGAGAAGTCCATCAGCAGCAACAGGAATGGCATTGCTTTGCATGCTGCCTCCTTACCGGTGGTTTCGAATCACGGATTTAGATGTACAGCACATGCTCCGACAGGAATTCCTCTCAAAGCCGCAGTCTTCAGCCATTTCCGCATGGTGCGGTTTGTTATGCGCATTAGGGTGGATGGAAGCTGCGTTCGACGAGCAGGGCGGCAAAGTACTCCGTTGGCTCATACCCCCAAGCGCCTCGAAGACTGGCGATGCTTTATTGGAGGGGCAAGCCAGACCAGAGGGTCAGGTGCAAATTACGCCGGATGGCGATGTTTATGTTCCAAGTGATTGCGCATATCGCACAATCTGGCAGATTGAACGGCTGGTAACGCGGAAACGTACCGACCACATGGCTGTGTATCGGCTGGATTCTCGAGGCTTTAAACAAGATGCGCTGCTTCAAGAGGCCGGTGAAGGGGTAATTGGTTTCTTGGAGAGCGCATCAGGGGAAGCGCTGCCTGTAACCGTTCGGGCCATCATCCTGCAAGCATTCGCAGCTACAACACCTACAAGCGGGCGTCCCGGAAACAACCCGATTAAAACTGTAGATATCTCTGAATACATAGAACCACTGCCGCTGATTCAAAATGGCAATGTCGTGCAGACCTTTGAATTGTTAACCGAAAGGCAGCCTTTGAAAGCCATGTTCAGCGGCATTGAGGATGTGCCGACGATGTGGCTGAAGCAATTCAGAGCGTATCACAGCTCCACGCGAAGGGAACTGATGGAACTGGCGTTAAGCTGGCGAACTCCGGTTAAACTAAGCTGTGAAGGCGCTGTAAAGCCGTTTGTTCCCGAACGTATCGTGGATGTGGACGGCCGATGGAGTGTGATGGGACATTTTGTTCTTGAAGAGAGTTATGCTCCCGCAAACCTTTTGCCAGAGATGTGGCAGGAAATGATGCTTGTTCTTCCAACTGAAATTGGTAGTTTTTAGCTCGGGGCTACAGCCTTCCTCTACCTTTTTCGGTGATTGATATGGTATGATAACAATTAGGCACAAGCCGAGTGTTCATAAAGGGGCGGATATCATGCAAACCATGCCATTATCAGACCCTATAGAGCTTGAAATGAATGATCATTCCTCGCTTGATATGGGACAGCTGTTATTAAACGCCTATGAAATTGGCGATATGGTAAACCAATCGGTCGAAGTGGCCGAATATGCATATTGGAAGACAGTAGTAGATCAAGATGAGCAAGTTCATCAGCTCGTCAAGCAATTTGATAAAGCGAAAGAGCAGTTCGTCGATTGCGAGCGGTTCGGACGTTTTCATCCGGATTTCAATGCCGCTAAAGATAAAGTGGAAGCGATTCAGCGGCAATTGAATGAGATTGAATGCGTCAGCCGATTTAAGGCCGCCGAGCAGCAGGTTGATGATTTGCTGCACGAAATTGCCAAGCAAATCGCGAGCTCGGTCTCGGAAACGATTAAGGTGCCGAGCAATGATCCGCTTCCGAAGGGTGGCGGCAGCTGTGGCAGCGGCGGTTCTTGCAGCTGCAGCAGCGGGGGCTGCGGATAAGCAAAGAGAGAGAAACGGGGGAGCTTGCATGTTTTCGGAACGCGTCGGATATATTGTATGGGTCAGTGATCTCAAGGCTGCCCGTTCGCTGGAGAAATATGGAACAGTGCATTACATGTCTCGCAAAATGCACTATGTAGTCATGTATATGAACGCAGACCGCGCTGACGAGGTCGTTCGCAACATGGGGCGCCTTCCGTTCGTGAAGCGAATCGAACGTTCATACCGGAATGAAATTAAGACCGAGTATACGCAAGGCGTGCCGGACAAGACGCGATTCTATAGTTTGTAGGAAGAAGCCCTGACTGTAATTGCAGTTGGGGTTTTTTCCTATATTTATAACAGCCATATAATTACATTTTTGGTGAGACTTTATTTTAATATTGAAAAATGTGACAGGCATGCTACAATTAAATGGAAAGTACATATAGATCATAAGGCCTACTGCCGGGGAGGAGGGGTGGATCGCGATGAAAGACAAGATGACGGATAGATGGAACACTTATGAGTCGTTCCACGTCGTGCTTGGAGACAAGAAAGTGGCAGATATCGTCATCACGAACCATGCCAAGAGCCGATGGTCAGATCGCGTTGAAAGCGCTAAGACCGGCTTTGAAGATATTGCGGACTATATGTGGCAATGCTTGAAACAAGGGAGAATTGAGCCTTATTACCGGAATGAGCAGGATGTGTACCTTATCGATGACGATCTCGTTTTTGTTGCCGAGTTTGCGGTGCTGGAGAAAGAAACCGATTTGACCGGGAACCCGCTGCACAAGATGATTGTAGTCACGTTTCTCGGCCGAATGTCTGAGACTATTGAACTACGTGACTTGAAGTCCTATTACTCTTGGCTCAGACATTCCAGAAGAATGACATTAATTAAAAATAGTAGGAAACGGAAATAATATTTCTCAATTATAGAAAAAGCATGAGTGTTCGCACTCATGCTTTTTAATTTGAGAGCGAGTTTTCGCCGCGGTTTGTTGTATAATGAGTGTTAACAGAAAGGAAGGGATGCCCTTCATGGCGCTCAATTTTCATCAACTCCATATTTTCTATACGGTCGCAGAACGCGGAAGCTTCTCGGCGGCCGCGCAAGCGCTGCATATGACTCAGCCGGCCGTGACGATGCAGGTGCAGTCGCTCGAAGATTATTTCGGCACGAAGCTGCTTCAGCGTTCCACGAAGCGAATCGAATTAACGGAAGCAGGGCGTGCCTTAATGCCTTATGCCCAGCGCAGCATTGATCTGATACGCGACACGGACGTTCAAATGTCCAAATTTACGACGCAGCTCAAAGGCAGGCTGCAGCTCGGAGCCAGCTTAACGATTGGCGAATATATTTTGCCGCGTCTGCTGGGGCCGTTCGGACAGGAATACCCGCATATCTCCATTAGCATGAAAGTAATGAATACGGCGCAGATCATGGAAGAAATCGTCAATCACCAGTTGAATTTCGGGTTGATCGAAGCGCCGGTCAATCATCCGGACATGCATATGGAAGCGGTAATGAGCGATGAGCTGCAGCTCATTGTCGGCAAGTCGCACCCTCTGGCCGATGCGGAAATCGTCGATCTGGAGGAAGTGATGAGCTATCCGTTCGTCCTGCGTGAGCAAGGCTCGGGTACTCGTCTTGTGATGGAGGAACAGCTCAGAGTGAAGAACATGGATCTGTCAGAAATGAAGATCGTCATGGAGCTTGGCAGTACGGGAGCCGTAAAGTCCGCCGTGGAAGCAGGACTGGGCATTTCCTTTGTATCGAGCTCTTCCATCAAACATGAAGTTGCCTTAGGTTTAATCAAGGCGATCCCGATTAGGGATGTTCGATTTAAACGGCAGTTTTATTCCATCTTTTTGAAATCGGCGCTGCTGCCGATATCTGCGGTGACCTTCCTCAGCTTCTTGAGAGAAAGAGATTTAAATCAATGGCTGTAATGCGCTTACGTGCAGATTTGCACACGCATACAACAGCTTCCGACGGCATGCAGCGGCCGGCGGATAATGTTGAAATGGCTAAGGCCCGCGGCCTTGGAGCCATCGCGATCACAGACCATGACACCGTGGACGGACTGGCCGAAGCGCTTGAAGCGGGAGATCGGCTTGGGGTTACGGTTGTGCCCGGCGTAGAAATAAGTACTGTCGCAGAAGGACGCGACATACATATACTGGGATATTACATTAACTGGGATACGAAAGTTTGGAAAACGAAATTAGCATCGTTGGGCGATACCCGAGAACAGAGAAACGTGATGATTATTGCTAAGTTATGTGAACTCGGTCTCCCCATAACGATGGAAGAAGTCATGGAAGCGGCTCGTGAGCAAGGGAAGGATGGCGGCTCGATCGGTCGTCCTCATATCGCAGCGGTGCTTGTAGCCAAAGCCTATGTCAGCACGATGCAGGAGGCTTTCGACCGGTACCTCGGGGATGAAGGTGCAGCATATGCCAACCCGCCGAGACTGCATCCCTTTGAAGCATTGGAATGGATTCGGGAAGCAGGCGGAACGAGTGTTATTGCGCATCCCGGAATCTATGGAAATGATGTGCTTGTGGAGTCGATCATTAATCAAGGGGCAAAGGGAATCGAGGTCTATCATCCGGATCACTCGGCCGAAGATGAAGAGCGATATCTAAAGCTGGCATCACAATATAATCTGATCGTTACCGGAGGATCCGATTTTCACGGCGAACGCCATGGCGTCGTATTTCACGGCGAAATGGGAAGCAAAACTGCCCCGTTGGACGTACTGAGTCAACTCAATCCTTCACGGAGGTAGATGCCATGATTGACGGGCTTTACACAATCAAAGAAGTCTCCTTGCTGACTGGGCTGTCTACGCAGCTCATCAGGAAGTGGGAGAAGAGGTATGAGGCGGTGAGTCCGCTGCGTATGCCTAATGGCTATCGCGGTTATACAGCGCAGGATATTGAAATCATTCGTTGGTTGAAGTCCCGGGTCGAAGAAGGCAGACCAATTGGTATGGCGGTTGCGGAGCGTAAGCGGAATATGGGCGACTCAGACTCGAAGGAGTCAAGAGGATTCTCCGCAGTAAAAGCAGAAGTGGATGCCGGAGGTCCCGTCGATATTCTGATGCATTATTTGGATAAAGTAGATCTGCGCGGCGCAGATCAGGTGTATCGACAAGTGAGAGCACTTCATTCCATGGAACAGCTGGTTTCACAAGTGATTAAGCCAGCGCTGCTTGAGCTCGGAGAGAAGTTTGAGCGTGGCGAGTTATACGACTGCAAAGCATGCTTCTGCAGTCAATATATCCGTGAGGTTGTCATGACAAGCAGAATTGGCAGGGAATAAGAAAAGGGGTTATCTGAGCCATGCCGGCGTTTATTCGGCAGGTGAGATAACCCCTTTTTTTTGCTTTTGTCCGTCAACCTATGCCTTGATGTGGGAAGGCAGGTCTTTCAAGCGCTGTTCATCCGGCGTGATATACAATGTTTTCTGATGATCGTAGATAACGTACCCCGGCTTAGCTCCGCTTGGCTTCTTCACGTGGCGAATCAGCGTGTAATCGACAGGCACGGAGCTGGAAGATTTGGCTTGGCTGAAATGAGCGGCAAGCATCGCGGCTTCTTCCAGGGTTTGATCATTGAAAGCCGTGCCGCGAATGACCACATGGGAGCCGGGAATATCTTTGGTATGCAGCCAGGTGTCATTCGGAGCTGCGGTCTTATTCGTTAAGAAATCATTCTGAGTGTTGTTCTTGCCCACATAGATGGCCACGCCCTCAGATGACGTATAACATAGCAGCGCAGGCTGCTTCGGTTTCTTCTTCTTCGCACCGCGCTTCTCGCGAGCGCGCATATAGCCTTGTTCGGCGAGCTCGTCACGAATTTCGTCGATATCCGACAACGACGCGCTTTCGAGCTGCTGAAGCAGCGAGGCCAAATATTGAATTTCCTCGCGCGTGCGCTGCATTTGCTCGGCAACGATCGTAAGACTGTTTCGATACTTCGCATATTTCTTGAAGTACCGCTGCGCATTCTGAGAAGGCGTAAGCTGAGGATCTAGCGCAATGGTGATCATCGGCTGCTCTTCCTCGTAATAATTGATCGTTTCCAAGGAACTGTCTCCGCGCTTCAAAGTATGCAGGTTTGTCGTCAGCAGCTCGCCTATAATGCGCAAATGATCGGCGTCGCTCGCTTCTCGAAGCGTTTCTTGCAGCTTCTCCAGTTTCTTCTCATTCTTGTTACGCTCATTCTGGAGGAAACGAATGAGATCCGAAACACGCTGCTTTACCGTATCGCGCAGCGCTTTATCGCCATAGAAGGCTTCCAGTAAGGCGCTAACGGACGGATAATCCGTCTTCTCGCCGGCTACATGGGAGAGAGCGGTGACGGAGAAAGAAGCTTTGCCGTTGCCGGAAATCGTGACAAGCTGCGGCTCGTACTTATGCTCCGTGAATTGCTGCATCATTTCGCGGAATGCCGGCCAGATCAGCAGCGCCGCAGCCTTTACGTCTCCACTGGGCTCATTGGCATGTGCCAAGCTGCCGTTCGACGCGCGGTAAACCAGCTCTTTGGCAAGCAATGGGCTGATCCCGCTAAATGCCGCGACCAGCAGCATATCCGCCGTGAGGGAGCTTGGCGGAAGCGGCTTTGGTGCTGTACCGAAGTGGATGCTATCCTCGTCCGGAACCGGCGGGTTAAGCAGCGTATCTGCCGCAGTAATCAGCGATTGCGTGAATTGCTCGACATCGCGAACGGACAGCGGATCATCCTTCCCCTGTTCAGGCGGCGCTACATAGGCAGTACCGGGCATGACGACGCGGAAGCTGCTGATCGCGGGCGTAACATGATGAATACCGTCATGAATCGTCTCCGAAGCAACATCCACCAAAATAATATTACTGTGTCGCCCCATCAGTTCGATGACGATTCGTTTATAAAACATATCGCCAAGCTCGTCCCGCTGGCGGATATCGAAGTGGATGATTCGCTCGTTGCCGACTTGACGCACCGCTTCAATGACGCCGCCTTCGCAATATTTGCGAAGCAGCATACAGAACATCGGCGCTTCCAGCGGATTGATATAAGACTGCTCGGTCCAGTGGACACGCGGATAGGTTGGGTTTGCCGACAGCAGCAGCTTGCCCTGCGCACCGTTCCCTCGTATTTGCAAGACCAGGTCATGTGAAGTGGGCTGATGTATTTTATAAATGCGCGCACCGATTAAGGTTTGCAGGTCATGCGTGACGGCGCGTGTAACGATTCCATCTAAGGCCATGATGCTCTTTATCCCCTTTGTTTCTGTTTCATTTCACTATCATGCCATATTCGAGACAAAAACTTAAGTCCCAAGCTGGGATATTTTGCAGTTTGTCCGAATACATTTAGGCCATATAGGCTGTCCGTCAGGCGGCAAGTAACAGGAGGAGGGCGGGGCATGGAACAAGGTAAGTGGCACCAGATGGAAACAAGCGAACTCGCTGAGGCGCTTCAAGCTTCTTTGGATACCGGACTTACACCAAGTGCGGCAGCAGAACGTTTGCGTGAAGTCGGTCGAAATGAGCTGACGGAGGGGAAGAAGGTTCCTCCGATTATGCTGTTCCTCGGTCAGTTCAAAGATTTTATGGTGCTTGTGCTCATGGGGGCGACATTAATATCCGGTTTGCTTGGCGAATACTTGGATGCAATTACGATTGTGGCCATTATCGTCATCAACGCGATATTGGGGTTTGTGCAGGAATTCCGGGCAGAAAAATCGCTCCGCGCACTTAAGGCATTATCCGCACCGCTGGCGAAGACGCTGCGTGGCGGCGAGTCCGTAGTTGTTCCTGCAAGCGAGTTGGTGCCAGGGGACTTGGTCGAGCTTGAGAGCGGAGATCGAATTCCGGCCGACATTCGCTTCATCGAGGCGAACAGCTGTTACGCGGAGGAATCGGCTCTGACAGGCGAGTCCGTTCCGGTCAACAAGCACTGCGTCGTGATTCAGGCCGATGAGCTTCCACTCGGAGATATGCGCAACATCGGCTTTATGGGAACGATGGTTACCCGAGGCACGGCAAAGGGGATCGTCATTCGTACCGGCATGAACACCGAGATGGGCAAAATCGCAAATCTCATCCAGCAGACGGAAACCATGGAAACACCGCTTCAGCATCGTCTGGAGCAGCTCGGCAAAATTCTCATCGTCGTCGCTCTGGCATTGACCGTCATGGTGGTTGTTGCAGGGATATTGCACGGACAACCTGCATATGAGATGTTCCTGGCGGGAGTCAGCTTGGCCGTTGCCGCGATTCCGGAAGGCTTGCCGGCAATCGTGACCATCGCACTCGCCCTTGGCGTTCAGCGCATGATTAAACGCCGAGCCATCGTTCGTAAGCTGCCTTCCGTGGAAACCCTCGGCTGCGCGTCGGTTATTTGTTCGGACAAGACAGGAACGCTTACGCAGAACAAAATGACCGTGACGAAGCTATGGATCGGCGGTCAGGGCATGGATGTTACCGGAGACGGCTACGAGCCGACAGGTTCTTGCTTCGAAGGCGGCAAAGCAGTCGATCTCAAGCAGCATCAACCGCTGCGCAGGCTGCTGCAAATCGCGGCTCTGTGCAACAACGCATCTGTTACCCGCATCGATGAGGAGCAGGATGCGAAACGCAAGAAGTCCAAGACGACATTCGTTCAGGACGAGTGGGTGCTAAAGGGCGATCCGACAGAAGGAGCTTTGACTGTCCTTGCATCGAAGCTCGGCGTCACGATGAAGTCACTCGAAGGATTGTATCAGCGGGTAAAAGAATTTCCGTTTGATTCGGAACGGAAACGGATGTCCGTGCTCGTCAGTCACCAAGGCGGCCGCCTGGTATGCACCAAAGGGGCGCCCGATGTGCTTATGGAGCAATGTACGTATATTCTATGGGACGGCAAAGTCGTTCCTTTCACGGCTACATTGAAGCAGAAGGTTAACAACGCCAGCGAGGACATGGCGCAAGCGGCATTGCGTGTCTTGGGTTTCGCCTACCGGGATCTGCGGTCCCATGATGCAGCCGAAGACGAAGCCGATGTAGAGAATCAGCTGATCTTCGTAGGTCTCTCCGGTATGATCGATCCGCCGCGCCGTGAAGTTCGTGAATCGATTGCAAATTGCCGCCGCGCCGGAATCAAGACCGTAATGATCACGGGCGATCATCAGCTTACCGCGGAAGCGATTGCCGGACAGCTTGGCATCATGCCAAGAGGCGGCATCGCGATCAGCGGGCAGCAATTGAACGGAATGAACGAAGAACAGCTGGATCGCTTGATCGATAATATCTATGTGTATGCAAGGGTGTCTCCGGAGCATAAGCTTCGTATTGTCAAAGCGCTGCAGCGCAAAGGCCATGTTGTTGCCATGACGGGTGACGGCGTTAATGACGCACCTGCCATCAAAGCCGCGGATATCGGAATTGCGATGGGCATCACCGGCACTGATGTATCCAAAGAAGCATCGTCGCTTGTGCTCAGCGATGATAATTTCAGCAGCATCGTGGCAGCAATCGAGGAAGGCCGCGGCATCTATGAGAACATCCGCAAATTTATCCGCTATCTGCTGGCTTCCAACGTGGGCGAGATTTTGACGATGTTCTTGGCCATGATGGCCGGGCTTCCGCTTCCGCTCGTGCCGATTCAGATCCTCTGGGTCAACCTTGTTACAGACGGGTTACCTGCGATGGCGCTCGGTGTCGACCAAGCCGAGAAGGATCTCATGCAGCAGAAGCCGCGTTCGGCGAAAGAGAATATTTTCGCAAGGCGATTGGGCTGGAAAATCATCAGTCGAGGCATTCTGATCGGTGTTTGTACGCTGGCAGCTTTCTGGATCACGCTCCGAACAGCGCCTAACAGTCCGACTAATCTCATCCATGCCCAAACGGTAGCTTTTGCCACGCTCGTTATGGCGCAGCTGATTCATGTCTTTGACTGCCGCAGCTCTCGTTCGATCTTCCACCGTAATATTTTGCAAAATAAATACTTGCTGTTCGCGGTACTGTCGTCCGTTCTGCTGATGCTCGGCGTGCTCTACATCGAAGCTCTGCAGCCGATCTTCAAGACCGTTCCGCTCGGTTTCCGCGATTGGTGCCTCGTCATTGTGGCAGCGGGCATTCCGACCTTCATGATGGGGATCGGCAGCGTACTCGGCACAACCGAGAAGAAGAAAAAATCAAATTGGCCGCTTAGCGGGCCAAAATCAGTGACCAGATAAGTGTCGAAACCGGCAGCCGCGCGCTGCCGGTTTCTTTTGCGATCGATTAACCTTCACCTTAGGTTATAGTTTATACTGGGTGAAGGAGGCGGAGCATGAAAATCAACGACTTGGCGAAAAGATTGAATGTCACACCCCGAGCCATTCGATTGTACGAATCGAAGGGGCTTATGAAGCCGGAACGCGGACAAGAGAATGGGTACCGCTACTACTCGGAAAGCGAAGCATGGCGATTGCAAACGATATCCTCTTTGCGCGAGCTGGGGCTAAGTATCGAACAGATAAAAGCATTAATGACAAAGCTGGATCAAGGGGATTCGGCTACCGTGCACCACTATCTCGAATTACAGCGAATGGCGCTTACCGCCAAGTGGGTGGAGTGGAAATATGCGATTGGCATGCTGGATGAGCTAATCGCAAGGTTCGAGCAGAAGCAGCAGCTGGATGTGGAAGATCTGTTTCAATTGACAGGGGAGCTGAAGGGGATTCAGCACAGCCAATCTACTTGGATGGATACATGGGACTTCGATCGGCTCGCAGCCGTCTACGATCGCTCTGAGGCGATGCTCTCGACGGGATCCGTGTTATCCCAAGCCGAATATGAAACGGCGCTTGATTTCATTGTACAGTGGGTGTCGCCCAAGTCAGGCGAGCAGGGGCTTGATATCGGGACAGGCACAGGCAATCTGGCGGGCAAGCTGTTAGCTCTTGGAGCAGCCATGTCGGCCTTGGATCAGTCCAAAGAAATGCTGGCTAAATGCAGGGAAAGGTATCCGGCGATGACCGCTAAGCTGGGGAATGCACTGGCTCTTCCTTTTATGGACAAGCAATTCACGCTAATTGTGTCGGCCTTCGCGCTGCATCATCTGAATGGGCAGCAGCAGCTGCTAGCGCTTGATCAAATGGATCGGGTGCTGGCGCCGGGCGGCAGAATATGTATTGCGGGTCTCATGTATGAGGGAGAATGGAGTTCAAGTTCCATGCCGCCGGATACTACGAAACATTCAACGAATCGGCAGGAGCTGCTCGAATGGTTTAGAAACCGTGACTTTATCACCGTATCCCAAGCCGTGAATCCGTGGATACACGTCGTCTATGCGGTACGAAAACATTGAGTTGACCTTCACCCTGCGTCAGCCCTTAAGCTTGCGTCGAAAGCTAATTTAGGAGGGAAACGCATGCCTGACCATGACCATATTTATCAAAGTGAAGCGGAACGTTACGACCAGCTTATTTCGTTCGAGGATGTCCAGCACAATCTGCTGAAAACGATCAATCGAATCGTGCCCCATCTTTCCGAGGCAGCGATACTCGATATCGGCGCCGGGACAGGCCGATTAACGACCATGCTTGCACCGCTTGCGGCATCCATTACCGCAACCGACGCCTCCGGCGCAATGCTCGAAGTGGCGTCAAGTAAGCTCTCAGCCCTTGGTTTAACGAATTGGCAGACTGCGGTTGCCCAGCATGATCAGTTACCTTTACAGGATAATAGTGTAGACCTGGTAACGGCAGGCTGGACCATTTGTTATGCCGCGAGCAGCAATGTTGAGGGCTGGAGCGGGAATCTATCCGCGATTATGGAAGAAATCCGCAGAATATTGAAACCCGGAGGAACCTGTATCATCTTCGAAAACTTCGGCACCGGCTCTTCGGTCCCGAATCCGCCGGACTTCTTGAGAGCCTACTATGCGGCTCTCGTAAACGAATATGGCTTCGAGCACGAAGCCATACGAACCGATTATCTATTCGACTCCGTAGCCGATGCCGTCTCCATCACCGACTTCTTCTTCGGCGATTGGCTCAGCGCACAGGTGCAAGCCAACAACAGCCCATCGGTCGAGGAATGGACCGGCGTCTGGTGGAAGAGGTTTGATTAGGTAAGAGCGAAAGAGCGGATAAGCTAAAGTACCGAATCCCGGGCTGCTCGAGAAAGTCTCGACAGCCATTTTCTTGTCCAAGCTTCATGTACAAAGCTTTAAAGGTTGTCAGCGTGGCTATTTGGTGAAAATAAGCCTTTTTGAAAACACCTAACGGATGTGACAGACGTTATTTGGGGCAAATCGGTCGATTCCCAGTGGAAAACGTTCAAATAAGCTCGCTGGCAACCGTTGACTGAATAATTGGGTAAATTGATGCCAAATAACCGCTGTCACAACCGTTAAAGTTGGAATGCGACAAAGCATGTGATCATCGCGGATGTACACCAAATTCTAAAGTTTGCTCGCGTGCCGTGCCTGAAGCTATAGAATCCGGGAGTCGCAATTATAGCGACTCCCTTTTCTTGTGTGCCGAAACGAAAGTAACATCGGCACATAGATTGCCAGGCTGCGCAAAGGCCGCCCGGCAATCTACCCCAACCAACTTCTCCGCCAGGTAACAGGCGGCCCGTAGGATTGCCGCCCGGCCGCGTAGAGGCCGAGTCGGCAATCCAACCAAAAGCCGCCAGAATAACAGGCGGCCAACGATTGCCTGGTCGGCGAAGTCGGCCACTGGCAATCCAGCCCTGTGCCCCTCGCCTTTCCATGCGCCAAAAGTTAAGCGTGTCCCGAATGGGACGAAAGCGACCCCAGCACGCACGGGATCTGATGCGCCTCTAAGGCGGACTACGTTATGATGGTCCCGAAGGGACACCAGGTGGATAGTAAGCGCCAGAAGTAAAGGCGTTTCCCGAATGGGACGAAAGCGAGGACTAGCACGTATGATCACGGGAGCGCTTCTCTGCTGCACAGACGTTATTCATTCCGGGTGTCCAGAGGGCGGGAGTCCTCGGGGTCCCCCTTTCCAAGGGGGATTTAGGGGGATGTTAGTACAACAAAGTGATGCAATAATGCAAAGATTAAGGTACACTAAATAAATTATAATGGAGTGAATAATAGAATTTATTTGATTTCGATCGGACAAAAGGGAGTGCGAGTAGATGAATTTCACGAAGATGCATGGACTGGGCAATGACTTTATTGTTGTCGAAGGAGAAACGAAATTACCGGATAACGCAGCCGAGCTCGCAGTACAGCTTTGCAATCGCTTTTTCGGCATTGGTGCCGACGGACTTGTTTATATTTTACCATCTGAGCAAGCTGATTTTCGGATGCGCATCATGAACTCCGACGGCTCCGAAGCGGAGCAATGCGGCAATGCCATTCGCTGCGTAGCGAAATATGTATATGATAACGGTTTAACAGATAAAGAAACGTTGACCATAGAAACGCTTGGAGCAGGTGTCCAAGAGGTGCAGCTGACAGTCGAGAACGGCAAAGCCGTGCTGGTGCGGGTCAACATGGGACAACCGATCCTTGAAGGCTTGAAAGTACCCACAACAATTGATGCCAATCCGGTCATTAATCAATCGATCGAAGTGGATGGACGCGAGTTCAAATTCACGGCCGTATCGATGGGCAACCCGCATTGTGTCATTTATGTGGACGATGCCGTGAATTTTGATCTGGCAGCATGGGGGCCGAAGCTTGAAGTTCATCCGATGTTCCCTCGCAAAATCAATGTCGAGTTCGTAACGGTTCGCTCCAAAGACTTCACCGATATGCGGGTATGGGAACGCGGCGCTGGACCTACTCTTGCATGTGGAACCGGAGCGTGCGCGACAGTGGTCGCATCCGTGTTGAACGGATACACAGATCGTACGGCAACGGTATCGCTGAAAGGCGGAGACCTGTTGATCGAGTGGAACGAGGAAAACAATCATGTCTACATGACTGGCCCGGCAGCAGAAGTTTTCCGTGGTACAGTATAAGGATTGAAATGAAGGAGTTTTGAAAATGAAACCGGATTTACGGGAAGCGCTACAAGCGCGCATCTTGACCGGGGACGGCGCGATGGGAACCTATCTCTACGGGATGGGGTTCCCTGTCGGCGTTTCATACGAAGAATTTAATGTCTTGCGTCCGGAGGTCATCGCAGATGTGCACCGTCGTTATTATGAAGCGGGAGCTCGTGTCATCGAGACGAATACGTTCTCGGCGAATCTGGCAAGCCTCTCGCATTATGGACTGGATCATGAAGTCGAGGCGATCAATCGCGCAGGTGTTCAGATTGCCAGAGACGCGGTGGGCAGCGATGCCTATGTAGTCGGAGCCGTCGGTTCTATCCGTGCGGGTAAACGCAAGAACATCGCAACAACGCAGCTGGAACAGCTGTTTCATCAGCAAATGGATGCTCTTCTGAATGCCGGCGTTGATGGCATTTTGCTCGAGACGTTCTACGATCTCGAGGAAGCATTGCTGGCGCTGCGAATCGCTCGCAAACTCTCGGACGTTCCGGTCATCGCCCAATTTGCGGTGGAGAAAGAAGCGGTTACCCAAGACGGTCATCCGCTGGCCATCGCGTTCAACCAATTGAAGCAAGAAGGCGCAGACGTGGTAGGCTTCAACTGCAGAAGCGGCCCGAACGGCATTATGCGTGCAATTGATTCGATCGTCGGCGACATCGTCTTGCCGCTCTCTGTTTTTCCGAATGCGGGTATTCCGGATTATGTGGATGGCAAGTACATGTTTTCGGCGACGCCGGAATATTTTGCGCAATCGGCCCGTAAATTCGCGGACCGAGGTGCTCGGATTATCGGCGGCTGCTGCGGTACAACGCCGGAGCATATCGCGGCCATTGCCAAGTCGCTGGAAGGATACACTCCGCAACCGGTTCAACCGGAGGCCCAGCAACTTCCGGTTCAACGGGAACGTATCACCTTGCAATCGGAGCAGCAGCCTGTTTCGGAACCAACGATTGTGGATTTGGTGCAAGAACGCCATACCGTAATCGTAGAGCTTGATCCGCCGAGGGACCTCAACATTCAGAAGTTTATGGATGGCGCGAGAGCGCTCAAGGAAATCAAAGCGGATGCCGTGACAATGGCAGACAACTCGCTGGCAGTTACTCGGATGAGCAACATCGCGCTCGCGTCGCTCGTTCAGCATCAAGTCGGCATTCGTCCGCTTGTGCATATCGCTTGCCGCGATCGCAACTTGATCGGAACGCAGTCGCACATGATGGGGCTTGATGCGCTTGGCATCGATCATGTCCTGGCCGTGACCGGCGACCCGGCTCGTTTCGGTGATTTGCCGGATTCCAGCTCCGTGTACGATCTCACTTCCTTCGAAATGATTCGGATGATTAAACAGCTGAATGAAGGTGTCGCATTCTCGGGCAAAGCGCTTAAGCAGAAAGCAAACTTCATCACGGGCGCAGCCTTCAATCCGAACGTCAAATATTTGGACAAGGCGATTGCCCGTCTGGAGAAGAAAATCGATTCCGGTGCTGATTACATCATGACGCAGCCGGTTTATGATAAAGAGCTGATCGTCCGCATCGCGGAAGCAACAAAGCATTTGTCCGTCCCTATCTTCATCGGCATCATGCCGCTGGCAAGCGGACGTAACGCGGAATATTTGCATAATGAGGTACCCGGTATTCAGCTATCCGATGATGTTCGCAGACGGATGGCGGGATTGGAAGGCGAGGAAGGACGAGCGGAAGGCGTACGAATCGCTGAGGAATTGCTGGATACCGCATTGGAATACTTCAAGGGCATTTATCTGATCACGCCGTTCATGTTCTACGAGATGACGGTGCAACTGACAGACTATGTCTGGAGAAAAACGAGCGGGAAAACGGGTTAAGCCCGTTTTTTCTCCATATTTCAGACCGGATCCCGACCTATCCGAAACGGCGCTGAATGGACTCCAAGAAGAAACTTGCTGCATCGTTTATGGACGGCGCCAGCCGTTTCTTCTTGTGTTTATGCAATAACACTTGTTCGTATTGTAAAAATGAATTAGAATAGTCCTTGGATGCACTTGCCATGCCGCTTCGGATGCGATAGAATAGGGGACCTGACTATCGCTTCATCACTTGTAAGCAATCGGCTGGCCGAACGTATGCTCCGGACATTTTTCGTCAAGAATAATGCAATATTCTGTCATCAAACTTTTAGGTTCCGGCAGAAGATTCGACTCCATCATTCTTGCGCTTATCTATACATCGTGTTTAATTGCATGATCATGCACGGGAGATACCGGAGGGGAACAGAAATGGCCATTAAGCTCATTAATATCGGTTTCGGAAATATCGTTTCCGCCAATCGAATCATCTCGATTGTAAGTCCGGAATCGGCGCCGATTAAACGGATTATCCAAGAAGCTCGCGACCGTCATATGCTTATTGATGCTACATATGGACGCCGCACACGCGCTGTTATTATTACGGACAGCGATCACGTTATTCTTTCGGCCGTACAACCGGAGACGGTTGCTCATCGGTTGTCGACTAAGGATGACGATCACGACGAATAGTGACGGGGAGTATTATGAACAGAGGATTGTTAATTGTATTATCCGGCCCATCGGGCGTCGGCAAGGGAACGGTTTGTTCCGAACTTCGGCATAAGCAGAGTGACCTTATTTATTCCGTTTCGGCAACCACACGCTCACCCCGTCAAGGTGAGATCGACGGCATTAATTATTTTTTTAAATCAAGAGAACAGTTCCAAGATATGATCGCGAAGGATGCGCTTCTGGAGTATGCGGAATATGTCGGTAATTACTACGGCACGCCGCGTGATTTTGTTGAGCGTACGCTTGCTTCGGGCAAAGATATCATTCTTGAAATTGAAGTGCAAGGCGCGTTAAAAGTAAAAGAGAAGTTTCCGCAAGGTGTCTTTATTTTCTTGGTGCCGCCTTCTCTTGATGTCCTTAAACAGCGCATTACCGGACGCGGAACAGAGAATGCCGATATTATTGACCATCGCATGAACGTAGCGGTGGAAGAAATGAATCTTATTCATTATTACGATTATGCAGTCGTGAATGATCAGATTGACGCTGCGTGTCATCGCATACAGAGCATCATCGTAGCAGAGCATTGCCGGCGTGACCGATTTATCGCAGAGCTTGGGGAAGTGAAGGAAGCTTCCGAGAAAGCCTAGCATGAGTGAGGTGAAGGAACGTTGTTATATCCATCTATTGATGAAATGATGAAGAAGGTCGACAGCAAGTATTCCTTGGTTGTCGCAGCATCGCGTCGTGCAAGAATGCTTCGTGACGGAAGCAAAACAGAAATTCGTTCCCCAAGATCCCATAAGTACGTGGGTATTGCCCTCGAAGAAATCTACCAAGATATTCTTGTGGTAGAGAGCACGCTGAACAAGAAAGACTAAGAAATTGATGAAGAACAACGATAACAACCCTTGCGGTTGTTATTTTTTTAACATTTTCGGATTTATCAATCCATGATGCTACAGCGTAAGAGGAGTGATCATAGGTGCTGAAAGGGAAAACAATTGTACTTGGCATCTCCGGCGGAATCGCGGCCTACAAAGCGGCGACCGTGTGCAGCAGGTTGGTGCAAACGGGTGCGAATGTGCGAGTCATCATGACGGAATCGGCAACGAAGTTCATTGCGCCGCTTACGCTTCAAACCTTGTCGCGGCATACCGTATATACGGATACCTTTGACGAATTCGATCCATCGGTTGTCGCGCACATCAACGTGGCGGACAGTGCGGATTTGGTCGTGATCGCGCCGGCTACAGCCAACGTATTGGCGAAAATGGCGCATGGCATCGGCGATGATATGCTGAGTACGACGCTTCTGGCAACGACAGCGCCGATTCTTATCGCACCCGCTATGAACGTCCATATGTACGATCATCCTGCTGTCGCTCATAATATGGCGCTGCTCGCGGAACGCGGGGCACGCTTCGTGGAGCCGGGAACAGGTTTGCTTGCGTGCGGCTATGTTGGCAAGGGTCGTCTTGCGGAGCCGGAAGATATCGTACAGGCTGTTAAGCAGTGGTTCGAGCAGAGCCAAGATTTAGCCGGCAAGCAAGTCATCGTTACGGCGGGCGGAACCGTGGAGCGTCTGGATCCGGTGCGCTTCTTGACCAATGACTCCTCCGGGAAAATGGGCTTTGCTCTTGCGGAAGCGGCAGCGAATCGCGGAGCGAATGTCACGCTAATCGCAGCTCGTACAAGCGCGGAGCCCATACAAGGCGTGAACATCGTCCACGTTGAATCGGCGGAGCAGATGCTGCAGGCTGTGCTGGAGCGATATGATTCAGCTGATTTGGTCATTAAAGCAGCGGCAGTCGCGGATTATCGGCCGGTTGCACGGGCGAATCACAAAATCAAGAAAAGCGAAGAGAAGCTCGTCATCGAGCTGGAGCGGACGACGGACATCCTAAAGACGCTTGGCGAGAAGAAGAAACATCAATTTCTGGTTGGCTTTGCGGCCGAGACCGAACAAGTGGCGCATTATGCGATGGATAAGCTGGTTCGCAAGCATTGCGATCTCATCGTTGCAAACGATGTATCGCAAGAAGGCGCAGGCTTCAATGTGGATACGAATATTGTGCAGCTGTTCGGTGAGGAAGGACTTCTGGAAGCGATGCCGATGCTTCGCAAACGTGAAGTGGCCGACCGTTTGATGAGCATCATTACACAGCGGATGCAAGCCAAGGCTGCAGCGGCCAAGGGGGCCGCTGAATGATTGCCAAAGTCATCGTAGATGTGCCGAGCCGCGCGACGGATCGGCCTTTTGACTATACGATACCCGCTGGTCTGATTGGTTGGGTGGAGATTGGCAGCCGGGTAGGTGTCCCATTCGGAGGACGCGTATTGCAAGGTTTCGTAATTGGGCTCGCTGATTACGCGGATGTCGACGTAAGCAAGCTAAAGCCGATTGCCGAGCTATTAGACCACGTCCCGCCTTTATCACCTGACTTAGTCGAGCTGGCGCAATGGATTAGCGAGAAGTATTTCTGCGCGCTTACCACCGCCCTTCAAGTGATGATTCCTGCAGCGCTCAAAGGGAAAGCCGACTCCGTCGTGACGATTTCGGAGGAAGAACAGGATTATTCTTGGCTTCATGCGGGTGAAGGCGATGCTCCATGGCTTGCGTTTATTCGTGCCAGCGGCGGACCGGTTCGCATGGCAGCGCTGCAGGAACGTTTCCCGGATGACGCAGCCGCTATCAAGCAGGCGATTAAACTGGGGATTTTGACGGAGCAGGTTTCGATTAAGGATCGGTTGTCCGTACGTAAAGTGCTGACGGTATATCCACCGGATAATGAAGCATTGGCTCAAGAAGCGTTAGCGAATTACTCTGCCCGTGCTGCCAAACAGCAAGAGGTGCTTCGCTACATGCTGGAAAACCGCGAACCGATTACGATGTCAGCGCTGGTAGAGACGCTGTCCACGACATCCGGCACCATTCGCGCAGTTGCGGATAAAGGCTTGATTACGCTGCGGGAAGTCGAGACGCAGCGCGATCCGTACGCAGGGCGCAATTTCAAACGTACCGAGCCGCTTCCGTTAACGGAAGGCCAGCAGGCCGTTTATGAAGAAATCGCGGAAGCGCTGGATGCGGAGGCGTCGCGCGTATTTCTGCTCCATGGTGTAACAGGCAGCGGCAAAACAGAAGTGTATTTGCAAACGATCGAGCGCTGCTTGCAATATGAACGGCAAGCAATCGTGCTCGTGCCGGAAATTGCCCTCACACCGCAGATGGTGGAGCGCTTCAAAGGCCGTTTCGGCGATTCGGTTGCCGTCTTACATAGCCGCCTTTCTAACGGGGAGCGTTACGATGAATGGCGGAAAATTCGCGAAGGCCGCGCACAAGTTGCGGTCGGTGCGAGATCGGCCGTATTCGCTCCGTTCCAGCGAGTAGGCTTAATTATCATTGACGAAGAACATGAGTCTTCCTATAAGCAAGAGGAAAGTCCGAAGTATCATGCGCGAGACGTTGCGGTAAGACGTGCCAGGCAGCACGGTGCTGCGGTTGTACTGGGATCTGCAACCCCTTCATTGGAAAGCTTCGCTGCTGCTTCAAGAATACTATCGGCGGCTTCGGCTTTCTCCGTGTCAGATGATAGTGCTAAATCATCAGGCGGAGCCGCACTTCTGCCGATGCCTCACCGGGTCGGCAATCGGCCTATGCCCAAGGTTCATCTGATTGATATGCGAGACGAGCTCAAAGCAGGGAATCGCTCCATGTTCAGCCGGCAGCTCCATGAGGCGCTGCTCGATCGCTTGGAGAAAGGCGAACAGTCGGTGCTGCTACTCAACCGCAGAGGTTATTCGACCTTTGTTATGTGCCGCTCATGCGGTTATACGGCGCAATGCCCGCATTGCGACATTTCGCTCACCTTCCATCAGAAGTCGCGCGTGATGCGCTGTCACTATTGCGGTCATGCCGAACAGGCGCCTGAGAAATGCCCGACTTGCGAAAGCGAGCATATACGTTTCTTCGGAACGGGCACGCAGCGGGTGGAAGAGGAGCTGGCCAAGCTGTTTCCCGGCATTCGCGTCATCCGGATGGATGTGGATACGACGACCGAGAAAGGCTCCCATGAGAAATGGCTGACCATGTTTGGCGAGCGCAAAGCAGATGTGCTGCTCGGCACTCAGATGGTAGCCAAGGGGCTTGATTTTCCATACGTTACTTTAGTAGGCGTTATTGCCGCAGATACATCGCTGCACTTGCCTGATTTCCGCGCCGCGGAGAAAACGTTCCAGCTGCTGACGCAGGTTGCGGGCCGGGCCGGGCGGCATGAACTGCTTGGCGAAGTTATCGTGCAGACGTACAATCCGGAGCATTATGCGATCGTTTCTGCCCAGCATCATGATTATGCCGCATTCGTGCAAGAGGAGCTGAAGCATCGTCGCTTCATGTCGTATCCGCCATTTTGCAGGCTTATTGTAGTGACCTTATCGGATGAACAGCTGACCCTTCTCATTACGGCAGGCGATAAACTCGCATCCACGCTGCGACAGCTGGCCTATGAGTCCGGCGTGAAAGGCTGGATCGATAGCGACGGCAGCCGTTTTATTGATATTTTGGGGCCGGTGGCATCTCCCATTCCGCGCATGAAAGATCGCTATCGTTTTCAATGTATGATAAAATATCGTGGAAACGTCGGGGCCATCGACCTGTTGAAGCAGGCGATCAGCATGATATCGGGACCGCAGGGTCAACCGCCGGTACAGATCAGCGTTGATGTAGATCCGCAAGTGATATTATAAGTAGAATTTTATAATAGGAGGTCATAAGATTGGCTATTCGACTGATTGTTCAAGATCCCGATCCGGTATTGCGCGAGCGCGCGGTAGTGGTGACCAAATTTAATGCGAATTTGCATAAATTGCTTCGCGATATGGCGGAGACGATGTACGACGCGGACGGGGTAGGTCTGGCTGCACCGCAGGTAGGCATCTCCAAACGCGTAATCGTTGTTGATGTTGGGGATGATCACGGCTTAATTGAAATGGTCAACCCGGAGATCATCGAGTCCGAGGGAGAACAGCTTGGACCGGAGGGCTGCCTCAGCATTGCCAAAATCAGCGGTGACGTTAACCGCGCCCAGCGCATTAAACTAAGAGGGCAGGACCGCAACGGCGTAACGTTTGAGATGGAAGCGACTGATTTTTTGGCGCGCGCTTTTCAGCATGAGGTCGACCATTTAAATGGCGTATTGTTTACGGATATTGCGGTTTCGATCTACGATACGGCGAGCCGTCCTCCCCGAAATGAGAGTGAATAGATGCGAATCGTATTTATGGGAACGCCTGAATTTGCCGTTCCATCTTTAGAGGCTATTCTTGCCGCAGGACATACCGTAGAGCTGGTGGTCACACAGCCTGATCGCCCGAAAGGCCGCAAAAAAACGTTGACGCCGCCTCCGGTTAAGGAAGCGGCTCTTCTTCGCGGCCTGCCTGTCGCACAGCCGGAACGTCTGCGCGGATCCGATACCGTGCAGCAAATTGCCGAGCTGCAGCCGGATCTCATCGTTACCGCGGCATACGGACAAATTCTGCCGAAAGCCGTGTTGGAAGTACCGCGTCTTGGCTGCATTAATGTTCACGGCTCCTTGCTTCCGCGTTATCGCGGCGGCGCTCCGATCCAGCGCTCCATTATCAATGGCGAGCGCGTGACCGGCGTGACCATTATGTATATGGCAGAAGGATTGGATACCGGCGACATGATCAGCGTAGTTGAAGTTCCGATAGCGGACGATGATACTTCAGGCACGCTGTTCGAGAAGTTAACGGCAGCCGGCGCGAAGCTGCTGGCCGAAACATTGCCGGCTATCGAGGCCGGAACGGCGAATCGAATCGTACAAAATCATGATGAAGCTACATATGCGCCAAATCTGTCACGGGAGGATGAACGGATCGACTGGAGCCGAGAGGCAGGTCAGATTTATAATCAGGTTCGCGGACTTTCCCCGATGGCAGGCGGTTTCACGATGTGGAATGGAGAGCCGTTCAAGGTGTGGGGCTGCCGAGCAGTCGATCGCAGCCATGCTGCAGCAGCGCCCGGCACGGTAACGAACCTGTCCGATGAAGGTATCCTTGTCCAAACAGGCAAAGGATCACTGCTTTTGACGAATATTCAACCTGCCGGGAAGAAAGCGATGGATGCCGTGGAATGGCTGAAAGGTGCAAGGCTTGAAGCAGGCACTGTGTTCGGCGGTGGCGAAGCATGAGCAGCGGACCGAACAATCGCGGTAAAGGATCCGGAGGCGTCGCAACCGGGCAAGGTCGGAACGGCAAGAAACCAAACGGCGCAGCTAATGGCGTGAAACAGCAGAAACAACAGCAGCCAAGACGTAAAACGGCGCGCGAGGTTGCGCTTGATACGCTTGTCAAGGTGGCAGAAGCCGGAGCGTACAGCAACTTGCAGCTCAATCGCGCGCTTCAGGACGCTCAGCTTTCGCGGCAAGATGCCGGGCTGGCAACGGAGCTGGTTTACGGCACCATCCAGCATCAGCGTCTGCTCGATGACAGGCTGAACATCCTTGTAACGAAAGGATTCAACAAGCTGACACCTTGGGTGCTCGTATTGCTTCGCATGAGTGCATACCAATTGCTCCTGCTTGATCGGATACCGGCGCATGCTGCCGTGAACGAAGCGGTTACCATTGCAAAGCGGCGCGGCCATAGCGGGATATCGGGCATGGTCAATGGCGTGCTCCGCAATTTGGAGCGCAGCTTGTCCGAGCTGAAAGAGCCGATTGAAAATGCGAATCCGGTCAAACGGATCGGCATTACGCATTCATATCCGGATTGGCTCGTCAAACGCTGGATCGACAGCTATGGCGAGACTGTAGCGGAGCAAATTTGCGCATCCGGCAATGAACCGCCTCACAGCAGCTTGCGCGTGAATCCATTGCGCTTATCTCGTGACAAAGCGATTAGCCTTCTCACGGACAATGGTTACGACGCAGTTGCATCGAAGCTCTCTGATGCGGCGGTCATCGTTAACGGTGGCGGAAACCTTGCTCAGTCAGAGGGTTATCAATCCGGACTCTGGACACTCCAAGACGAGAGCTCGATGCTTGTTGCTGAAGTGTGCGCGCCGGCGCCGGGCATGAAAGTGCTGGATTGCTGCGCGGCCCCCGGAGGCAAGACGACGCATCTGGCGGAGCTGATGGAGGATCGCGGACACGTATTCGCAAACGACGTTCATCCGCACAAGAAGCAGCTCATTGAAGAGCAAGCCGCGCGCCTCGGACTGAACGCAGTAGAAGCGATTACCGGCGATGCTTTGGAGCTTGCTTCACGCTTCGAGCCGCAAAGCTTCGATCTGGTATTGCTGGATGCGCCATGCTCCGGCTTCGGTGTTATCAGACGCAAGCCGGAAATCAAATGGACGAAGAGCGAAGCGGATGTTCACGCGATTGCTGATTTGCAGACGGATCTGCTTCGGGTAGCGGCCAAGCTCGTAAAGCCGGGCGGTACGCTCGTGTACAGTACGTGCACGATAGAACGGGAAGAGAACGAAGGGCAAATCGAGAAGTTTCTCGCGAATCAGCCTGCGTATAAACTCGATGCGGATTGGTCTTCCCACATTCTGCAGCCGCTTAAAGAAGGTCAAGTTATAGATGAAAGCTTTAGTGGCATGGTTCAGCTGCTGCCGCAGCAGTTTGGCAGCGACGGGTTTTTCATTGCTCGTTTGAAGCGAGTTCGATAAACCGTTACAAACCGTAAAAAACGCCCATGACAGCATCAAGTGGCCTGTTATGGGCGTTTGTGGTAAAATAATCAGGGGCACTCCTATCAAGAGGGCTCAGCACATATTTTGATAAAAGAAACAGGTGTAAAAACGATGAAACCGTTCATCTACGACTATACGTTAGATCAATTGCAAGACTGGATGAAAGAGAATGGCGAGCCCGCTTTCCGTGGCACGCAGCTGTTTGAGTGGCTTTATGCGAAACGTGTGAAGAGTTTTGAAGAGATGAGCAATCTCTCGAAGGGGCTCCGCCAGAAGCTGGAGGAGCAATTTGCGTTCGTTACGTTAACTGAGATTACGAAATTCGAATCGAAGGACGGTACGGTGAAGTTCCTATTCGGTCTGCATGACAATCATGCGATCGAAACGGTTATTATGCGTCACAACTACGGAAACAGCATCTGTGTGACGACGCAGGTCGGCTGCCGGATCGGCTGCACGTTCTGTGCTTCGACGCTTGGCGGTCTGAAACGCAACCTAACGGCCGGTGAAATCGTGGCGCAAGTAGTCGTTGCTCAGCAAATGCTTGACGCGACGAAAGAACGCGTATCGAGCATCGTCATCATGGGTTCCGGTGAGCCGTTCGAGAACTATGACGCGACAATGACGTTCCTTCGCAACATGATTCACGAGAAAGGGCTGAATATCGGCCAGCGTCACATTACGGTTTCGACAAGCGGCATCGTGCCAAGCATGTACAAATTCGCCGAAGAGAACACGCAGATCAATTTGGCGATTTCCATTCACGCGCCTAACGATAAGCTCCGTTCGAAGCTGATGCCGGTTAACCGCCGCTTCCCGTTCGAAGAAGTGATGGAAGCTTGCCGCTACTATATCGCCAAGACCGGCCGCCGAATCACGTTTGAGTATGCATTAATCGGCAGCGTGAATGATCAAAGCGAGCATGCTCAAGAGCTGGCGGACGTACTGAAAGGCATGCTTTGCCACGTGAATTTGATTCCGGTCAACCATGTGCCGGAGCGCGACTATGTGCGGACCCCGCGCGAGCAGATTTTCGAGTTCCACCGCATTCTGGAGAAGAACAATATCAATGCCACCATCCGCAGAGAACAAGGTCATGACATTGCAGCAGCTTGCGGACAACTACGTGCTAAACATATGGAGTCTACGGCGGGGTGATGAGTTGTGAAAATCGCTTATCGGAGCGATGTTGGGCGTATTCGATCCATTAATGAAGACACGGCTTGGTCGGACTCTTACGAGTTCGGCCTGACTGTGGCCATAGTTGCCGATGGCATGGGCGGTCACAAAGCAGGTGAAGTGGCAAGCCAGTTGGCGGTAGATACCTTCCGGGAGGCGCTCCAGGGCGTTTCTGCTGCGCTGTCTTTGGAAGAGCGTAAGCTGCTGATGAGCCAGGCTATTCTGCAAGCGAACGAAGTTGTTTTTGACATGGCGTCCAATAACGAGCAATTTCATAATATGGGAACAACAGTAGTTGCCGCACTTATACAAGACGATAACGGAGTCATCGGTCATATCGGGGACAGCCGGGTTTACAAATGGAGAGAAGGCGTACTGACTCAGCTGACTGAGGATCATACGCTTGTTCAAGAACTGGTGAAATCGGGTCAGATCACGCTTGAAGAAGCGGCGGTCCATCCGAGAAGGAATGTCATTACGCGTGCACTCGGCACAGATGAAGAGGTTGAAGTAGATATCATTTGCACGTCCTGGCGAGCCGGTGATTTGCTTATGTTATGCAGCGATGGGCTGACGACTATGGCGAGTACTTCGGCAATCATGGAGACATTAGGGCAGGATGATCTCAATTTGGATCAAAAAGCAGATCGGCTCGTTCAGCTGGCATTGGAAGCCGGCGGAGACGACAATATTACAGTAGTGCTGCTGCATCATGCCGAAGACACAGAGCTCGAGGGGTGATCGACATGATAGGACATGAATTAGGCGGAAGATATGAAATTATTACGCGCATCGGCGGAGGCGGGATGGCGCTTGTTTATAAAGCCCACGATATCCTGCTCAATCGTAATGTTGCGGTTAAAGTGCTGCGTCAGCAGTTTGTACATGACGAGGAGTTTATTCGTCGCTTCAGACGCGAGGCGCAATCGGCTGCCTCTTTGTCGCATTCCAATGTCGTAAGCATCTATGATGTTGGACAAGAAGATGATACGCATTACATCGTGATGGAGTACGTTGAAGGCAACAATCTTAATGAGATCATAAAAGAACGCGCACCTTTGCAAACGGAGGAAGCCGTTCGTATAGCCATTCAAATTTGCGATGCACTTGAGCACGCGCATTATAATCAAATCATTCATCGTGATATCAAACCACATAATATACTCATCGGTAAGAATGGACGCGTGAAAGTAACCGATTTCGGCATTGCACGCGCGGTAACCTCTTCGACGATTACCCAAACCGGTTCTGTGGTGGGCTCTGTCCATTATTTCTCACCGGAACATGCGAAAGGTGTCGTAACCGGAGAGAAGTCCGACTTGTATTCGCTTGGCATCGTGCTGTACCAAATGGTGACGGGAAAGCTGCCTTTCTTAGGTGAGAGCCCGATCAGCGTAGCGCTGAAGCATTTGCAAGAAACGTTCGCCGAGCCAAGAACCATTAACCCGTACATACCGCAAAGTGTAGAGAATGTCATTTTGCGCGCGATGCGGAAGAATCCGGGTGAACGATACGCGTCCGCCAAGGAGATGCTCCTCGATCTGGAAACTTGCTTGCAGCCTGAGCGGTTGAAAGAGCCGAAGGCTACATTCGCTAATTCGGATTTTGACGAGACCCGTGTCATGCCTGCCATTCGCGGCAGCATTGCCGATACGATGACAGACACGATTTCGAGTGTAAGAACCGAGCAGAATGGCGCACCGATTGAGAAAGCGAAAATATCAGCCGATCAGTCGGATCAGGATCGTTGGAATTCAAGCGGTCTTGAAGAGGAGCCGCGCAAACGCAGATGGGTCAAGCCTGTCGTGACGGTGGCATCAACATTGATTATCATTGCTCTTGTTTATTGGGGGGCCATGACCGTTCTAAGCTGGTTCGATATTGAAGAGGTAGATGTGCCGTATGTGGTCAACATGACGGAAGCGGAAGCCCGCACCACGCTGGAAGGGGCCGGCCTCAAAGTGGAAGAGCCCTCGATTTATACCGATAAAGAAGGGGTTGCGAAGGACATCGTCTATGAGCAATCGAAACCGAATCAACGGGTGAAGGTAGGCTCATTCATAAAGCTGTACGTTAGTAAAGGGCCGAAGCTGGCGACGGCCAGCAACTACGCGGGCAAGTCTTATGAAGATACGGTCGCAGCGCTGGTTGCTCTGGGCGTAGCCCAAGACAGCATTACCAAAGATGAAATTTTCAGCGATGAGACACCTGGTACCGTATTGGAACAGAGCCCTGAGGAAGGCGCCGAATTTGATCCGAAGACGGTGAAATTCAATTTAACGGTCAGCCAAGGGAAAGAAACGTTCCCGATGCCGAAATTGATTGATAAGTCGGAGAAAGATGCAATTGCGCTCATCAAGTCCAAAGGTCTTAAAATTAACGAGGCCGACATCGTACGTGAACCAAGCTACAAAGAGAAAGGCACCGTTATTGCACAGTATCCTTTCGATCCCGAGGCACCTGTATCCGAGGGAGCCGATATCACACTAACGGTTAGCTCCGGATTGCCGGAGGAAGCGATCGAATACACGTTCAATATCGTCATTTCACCGGCGGTGGCCGGCAAAACGAGCGAAATTCGCATTACGTATACCGATGCCCGCGGTGAGAATATTGAGTGGGGTAAACGGAAAATTAAAGATACGCAGTCCTTCCCGGTTAAGGTCGTGCTCGATCCGAACACGGAAGCGATGGTTACCATTTATCGAGACAATCAATTTACCGACACCTTCTCCAAAACGTATGAAGATGTAAAATCAGGTGAAACTGGAGCGCCGGAAACGGTCCCAGGCACTGAAACGCCGCCGGCAGATCAGCCGGCGCAAACTGAGGAGAATCCGACTGATGGCAATACGACCACAAACGAGACCGTCCAATAACAAGACCGAGTTGACAGGAAGAATCGTCAAAGCGTTGAGCGGCTATTATTATGTAAGGCCGCTCGATGCTGCCTCAGATGTAGCGCCGATCCAGTGCAGAGCCCGCGGCATCTTCAAGAAACGCGGCGAATCGCCGCTCGTAGGTGATGTTGTCGCATATGAAGAGACGGAGAACGGCGAAGGAGCCGTAAACCGAATTCTGCCGCGCAGCTCGGAGCTGATTCGGCCGCCTGTCGTGAATATTGATCTTGCCGTACTGGTCTTCTCGGTGACGGAGCCGGCGCTGAACCTGCAGCTTCTTGATAAGTTTCTTGTTCATATTGAGCATGCCGGCATCCAAGCGGTACTTTGCCTTAGCAAGCAGGATCTCGCTGAGGACGGCGAGGATTCAGAGGAAGCACGTACTGCCATGAGCGACGTGCTTCGCATTTATCAGCCGATCGGATACGAGGTTCTGGTGACGAGCTCAAGGCAAGGGGAGGGAACCCCGGCACTGTCAGAGCGCCTGCAAGGCCATCTGGCGGTGTTCGCCGGTCAATCGGGTGTTGGGAAGTCTTCGCTGCTTAATGCGCTCGTACCCGGTCTCACGCTCGAGACAAACGCTATCAGTAGCCGACTTGGCCGCGGTAAACATACTACCCGCCATGTAGAGCTTGTCGACATTGGCGGCGGTTATGTTGCGGATACACCCGGCTTTAGCCAGCTTGATTTTGCCGAGCTTGGCATCGAAGAATTAGGAACTTGTTTCAGGGAGATGCGCGAGCTTTCTTCGGGATGCAAATTCCGCGGCTGCACACATATTCATGAACCGGAATGCGCGGTGCTGGAAGCGCTGGAGCGCGGGGAAATCGCGCCCAGCCGCCATAGCAATTACGTGCTGTTCATGGAGGAAATGAAAGAGAAAAAGCGGAGGTACTGAAATGTCTATCATAGCACCATCGATATTGTCGGCTAATTTTGCGACACTTGCAGACGAAATCAAAGACGTGGAGCGTGCCGGAGCGGATTGGATTCATATTGATGTCATGGACGGCCATTTCGTCCCGACACTGACGTTTGGCCCCCTGGTCATTAGCGCCGTTCGTCCATCCACGAAGCTTGTGTTCGATGTGCATCTGATGATCGAGCGTCCGGAGCTGCACATTGCGTCTTATGTGGCTGCAGGAGCTGACCGTATTACGGTACATGCCGAGGCATGCGTTCATTTGCACCGCGTTATTCACCAAATCAAAGAAGCCGGATTGCCTGTCGGCGTTGCGCTGAATCCGGCTACGCCGATTAACGTGCTGGAGAATGTGCTGGACGATCTGGATATGGTGTTAATTATGACCGTAAACCCGGGCTTCGGGGGACAGCAGTTCATTCCTCAATCTCTGCAGAAGATCCGCCAGCTGCGTGGGCTGCTTGAATCACGCGGTCTTGGAGACATGCTCATCCAGGTCGATGGCGGCATTAACGCAACGACTGCGAAGCTTGTCAGAGAAGCGGGTGCTGATGTATTCGTTGCCGGCAATGCCGTATTCACTGAACAGGATCGCGCAGCGGCTATTTCAGCACTGCGTTAGGAGGACGACTAAAGATGCCCGATTGGTTAAAGAAAGGTCTGCTATGCACGCTGTTCAGTATGGGCTGCGGACTGATGCTGGCGATATTTCCGAATGTAAAGACCGGCGTCAATTTTCTGTTCTCCATTCTTGCACTGGTTATTGCAATCTTCTATTTTAAGCGGTTTACATCATTGCGGTCGCGAATCGTATTTGGTGTGATGTCGTTGCTGTTCTTTCTGTTCTTTACCATTGTGATCGCCGTTGTGCTTTACGCTAGGGCGCATCCAATGACTACTGCCTAGAGCCGGCGGATGACCCCTTGTTTGGAATAGGACAAACATAGATCGCATAGGATGGTTACATGAACGAACGTTCTTGTAGCCTTTTTTATTTGTCTGATGAAGGCTGAGAGGACCGTTACGGATGTTTATTCAGCATACGAAGAACGTTTTGCTCACGCACACGCACATGCAAAACTAGAGCTTATGCTTATGAACGGTTTTGCTGAGGCAAAACTCTTAGGAGGGGTGGAGCATGAAATTTTACACGATCAAGCTGCCGAAGTTTTTGGGTGGCTTCGTGAAGGCGATTCTGAATACGTTCCAAAAGAACTAGCGGCTGCTGGCAAGGTATGAAGTCGCGCTAAGGAACGGTTCGACATGCAGCATCCTGAGCACAGAGCACAGCATTTGGTCCCTCCTGTGCCTAGACATGCAAAAAAGCACCTGATGGAATCAGGTGCTTTTTGTCCATGGCTTAATGCCGTTATACACGAGTCACTTTGCCGGCTTTCAGAGCACGAGTGCTGACATAAACACGTTTTGGTTTGCCGTCAACAAGAATTCTAACTTTTTGAACGTTAACGCCCCAAGTGCGGCGAGTTTTGTTGTTAGCGTGCGAAACATGATTGCCTACCCCTGGACCTTTGCCAGTAATGAAACATTTGCGAGACATGAAATACACCTCCCTTGAAGAATCACTGCAAATAAACAGACTCCAATATAATAACATAACAAATCACATTCATCAAGCATTTGAAGATTCCATCCCTAAGGTATATAAAGCGCTTAAAATGCAGAAAATGGTCGTAAAATGGGCATTGGGCTTCAAAATCGTCATTATTTATAGTACAATGTTGTTTAGTCCATAATAATAACGGTGAAGGAGTGGTTTTCCATGCCCCTGCAGATTAATTCGGAATTAGGCAATGTATTCATAACCGACCATGTTATCTCCGTTCTTGCCGGCTCAGCGGCACTGGATTGTTATGGACTGGTAGGTATGGCTTCAAGAAAGCAGCTGAAAGACGGCATTGCCGAGCTGCTTGGTCGAGATAATTTATCGCGCGGTGTTGAAGTCCACCGAGAGAACGACTACTTACACATTGATTTGTACATCATCGTTAGCTACGGCACAAAAATTTCCGAGGTCGCACATAATATTCAGTCGAAAGTGAAATATGTGATGAATGAGGTCATCGGCGTCAAGGTAGACGTCATCAATATTTTTGTCCAGGGCGTACGGGTATCTCGGTAGGAAGGGGTAATACGTTTGATTAAACGCTTTATTAACGGCTCAGACTTTGCGAGTATGGTACTGAGCGGAGCGGAAAGTTTGCAAAGAAATGTTGAGCGCATCAATGCGCTGAATGTGTTCCCGGTTCCGGACGGTGATACCGGGACGAATATGAATTTAACGATGACGTCAGGAAAACGCGAGCTGCAGAGCAAATCCTCCCCAGCAATAGGCAAAGTTGCGGAAGCGCTTTCTAAGGGATTGCTGATGGGTGCACGCGGGAATTCCGGCGTTATTTTGTCACAGTTATTCCGGGGGTTCGCCAAAAGTATCGTCAACTCGGATCAGATCGATCCGGTGCAGTTTGCTGCAGCACTTCAGAACGGTGTAGACATGGCTTACAAGGCTGTCGTCAAGCCGGTTGAAGGGACGATTCTAACCGTCGCGAAAGATACGGCTAAACATGCAGTGTCGATCGCCAAGCGCACGACAGATATGACAGAGATGATGCGCGAGGTTGTTACCAAATCAAATGAATCGCTTGCACGTACACCTGATTTACTGCCGGTACTTAAACAAGTAGGTGTAGTGGATTCCGGCGGTCAGGGACTTGTATGTATTTATGAGGGTTTCCTACAGGCATTAAACGAAAACGTGGGCTCTGCGGATGACAGCCATTTCGGTTCGGAGGCAGCATCACCTGAGCTGTTCCCGGCAATGAAGGCTGTACCGGCACCATCGGTTCCGCGTCCCAACCAAGTGCTATCCAGCGCGCAATCGCGCTTGGAAACCGAGAATATTGAATTTTTATACGATATGGAATTTTTCATTAATCGAAAGCTCGCGGCTCGCAATGCACTTCGCTTCGATGAAGCTTTGTTCAAAGGCATGCTAAGCAGGGACGGGGATTCGATTCTTGTCATTGCGGACGATGAAATCATTAAAGTTCATGTTCATACGCGCAAACCGGGGGATGTGCTGAATTACGCGCTGCCCTACGGAGAGCTAACTGAAATTCATATTCTTAATATGCGCGAGCAGCATCGTGAGCTTCTTCATGAAGAAGCCGCTCATTTAAACAGCAGCTCATCAACAACACCTGCAATCCAAGAGGATCCATTGAAGGAAACGGCAATCGTAGAGGAAGCTGCGCTTGGTCTTGCGGTTTCGGAAGTGCTGACAGGCACGCCGGCAGCGTCCATCACGGCGGAATCGGCTCATGAGTGGGCAGCATTCGGCATCATTGCAGTCGCTATGGGCGAAGGGATTGCATCGATCTTCATGGATAACAATGTGGATGTCGTGCTATCCGGCGGACAATCGATGAACCCATCGACGGAGGATTTCGTCAATGCGATCGAATCGCTGTCGGCCGAGCATATCTATTTACTGCCGAATAACGGCAACATCATCTTGGCTGCGCAGCAAGCCGCAGAACTATGCGAGCGGAATGTAACCGTTATCCAAACGAAGAATATCCCGCAGGGTCTGGCAGCTGTCCTGGCCTTTAAGGAAGACGGTACTGCAGAAGAGAATACGGAAGCGATGGGCGAAGCTGCGAAGCAGGTACGTTCGGGCCAAGTAACGAATGCGGTACGGAATACTTCGATCGACGGCATTACGATTCATGAAGGCGATTATATCGGCATCATGGAGAAAGCCATTGTGACGGCTTCCCCGAGCTTACAGGAAACTTGCCGGGAGCTGCTCGCCAGAATGCTTGAAGACGGCGGTGAGCTGGTTACGATTCTCACAGGCGAACAAGCAGACGCAGCGGTAACTGCGGAATTCGTGCAATGGGTAACCGATACCTTTGCGCATGCAGAGCTTGAAGTACACGAAGGCGGACAACCGCTTTATCCATATCTATTTGCAGTGGAATAGGGGGTGCTGGAATGGGTGCGATCAAGATCATAACGGACAGTACGGCGGATATTCCAAAGCGTGTTCGTGAGCAGCATAATATCGAAATGGTACCGCTTAAGGTGCTTTTCGGCGAGGACACGTATCTCGATTCAGTCACCATTACGAACAATCAGTTCTATGAGCGATTGGCCAAAGCGGATATGCTGCCAACCACTTCACAGCCCTCACCGGTAGAGTTTATGGAAGCGTACGAGCGTGTGCTTGGTACAGGTAGTGATACATCCATTATTTCCATTCATCTGTCTTCTGCGCTAAGCGGCACTTATCAATCGGCGGTTCTGGGCTCAACCTTACTTGATATGCCGGGCGATATTACGGTGATCGATTCCAAATCCGCATCCTATGGCTGCGGTATGTTGGCTGTTAAAGCAGCTGAGATGGCAGCGGCGGGTGAAACCAAAGAAGCCATTGTCACTAAAGTGGAGAACATGATTAAAGACCGCAAAATGTATTTCTTGCTGGATACGCTTGAGTATTTGCAGAAAGGTGGTCGAATCGGCAAGGCAGCGGCTTTGTTCGGTTCGATTCTCAACATCAAGCCGATTTTGACGATCGACGGCGAAGGCGAAGTAATGGCCGTTGACAAAGTGCGCGGGACGAAGAAAGCGATGCAGCGCATCATCGATTTGTTCAAGAACGACTTTGGCAATGATCCGATTGAAATGACAGTTGGGTGGACACATAAGAATGAGCTGGCGCTTGAGCTTGCAGCTCTTGCGCAAGGACAGCTGAACATACGCAGCATCCGGCAAACAGAGATCGGCTCTGTTATCGGAACACACGCCGGTCCGGGTGCCGCTGCATTATTTATTACGCGGGTGTGAGGTAATGGGGATGAAGCTGGATCAAATAACGGTCCGGCAAATGAAAGGCGTGAGTGCTCAGAAGGAATTAGAGCTTCACGCCTTTGGCGTTCATACGATCGCAGATTTGCTGGATTATTTTCCGTTTCGATATGAAGACTATCGGATTCGGAGCTTAGGGGAAACGAAGGATGGGGAGAAAGCGACCGTGGAAGGCAAGATTATGGGCAATCCGCTTCTGCAGCGGCTTGGCCGTTCCAAGACTCGCTTAACCTGTAAAATAGTGATCGACGGCATATTAGTAACGGCGGTATGGTTTAATCGGCATTTTCTGCAGGAGCAGCTGATTCCCGGCCGGGATATCGTGCTGACGGGCAAGTGGGAGCAGCAGCGGCTGCAAATTACCGTGTCGGAGTCCGAGTTCCCTGATAAAGGCGCTTCCCGCTCAGGGACACTCCAATCCGTCTACTCCGTTGGAGGCAGTGTGACACAGCCGTGGATACGCAAAATCATGACGCAGGCGCTGCTTCAATACGGGCCGATGGTGGAAGAGATTCTGCCAGTCGAATTGATGGACAAGCATGGCCTTATGCTGCGCCGCGATGCGGTGAAACAAATTCACCAGCCTGAGGATATTGCGCAAGGGCAAGCTGCCCGGCGGCGACTCGTTTATGAGGAGCTGTTCTTGTTTCAATTAAAGCTGCAAGCATACCGAACGCTTAATCGTAAACGTATGGATGGCGTCGCACATGTGGTTGATGCGGAATCGATTCGGGTTTTCGTTCGTACGCTGCCCTTCGAGCTGACGGATTCGCAGAAGAAGGTTGTCAACGAAATCTTGATCGATATGCGTCATCCTTCCTGTATGAACCGGCTGTTGCAGGGCGATGTTGGATCCGGGAAAACCGTCGTAGCGGCTATCGCGCTGTTTGCCGCTTACAAAGCGGGCCACCAGGGGGCGTTGATGGTGCCGACGGAGATATTAGCGGAGCAGCACTACCGTTCCTTACAGAAGCTGCTGGGCGGCGTTGGGCTGCAGGTAGCCTTATTGACAGGCAGTTTGACGGAGAAGAAACGAAGAGATGTGCTGGCAGGGCTGCAAATGGGTCTTATTGATGTAATCGTTGGCACGCAGGCCATTATTCAGGAAGGCGTGAACTTCCGCAGTCTCGGGTTGGTTGTTACGGATGAACAGCACCGATTTGGCGTTAACCAGCGGAGTGTACTGCGCCGCAAAGGGATGAATCCGGATGTGCTCACGATGACAGCGACACCGATTCCAAGAACGCTCGCCATTACGGCATTCGGCGACCTTGACGTGTCTACGTTGCGTGAACGTCCGCAAGGCCGTAAGCCGATTCAGACGAATTGGGTGAAACACAATATGTTGGACCGGGTGCTCGGCTTTATTCGACGAGAGGTGGAGGCAGGGCGACAGTGTTATTTTATATGCCCGCTCATCGAAGAGTCCGAGAAGCTGGATGTGCAGAATGCGATCGACCTACATATTCAAATTCAGCAAGCCTTTCCGGATTTGCGAATTGGACTGCTGCACGGACGACTAACGACCCCGGACAAAGATGAAGTCATGCGCGCATTCAGCGAGAATGAAGTGCATGTACTCGTTGCGACCACTGTCGTAGAAGTCGGGGTCGACGTGCCGAACGCAACATTGATGGTCATTATGGATGCGGAGCGGTTTGGCTTGTCGCAGCTGCATCAGCTGCGCGGGCGGGTAGGACGCGGCGGGCACCAGTCCTACTGTGTCTTGATAGCCGATCCGAAGTCGGAAATCGGTCGGGAACGGATGAAAATCATGACGGAGACGAATGATGGCTTCGAGGTATCGAGACGGGATTTGGAGCTGAGAGGGCCAGGGGACTTCTTCGGGACGAAGCAAAGCGGCGTACCGGACTTTAAGCTGGCCGATATGGCGGCCGACTTTGCGGTGCTTGAGGAAGCTCGGGATGATGCGGCTGACATGACGGCGAAGCCGGATTTCTGGACGGCAGCGGCCTATGCGAGACTGCGCGACTTGCTCAAGAAAGAGCAACTTTTTCAAGGGGAACTCTTGGACTAGTTTTGAAAGCGTCTGTCTTGGCATATAGTACAACGAATGGCTTTAAGAAGCCGGACGGAGGTGCTAGCCATAAGATGAGCTACACGAAATATGGTATTCGGCCCGAGCTGGTCGAGCGCGTGAAATTGAAAATGAAGAATCCGGTCGTGAAGGATCGTATGAAGATGCTGTTAAATGGTGTGACCAAATATGATTTACAGGATCGCACGAAAGTAAAGAAACTCGTCAAGACGTCATCGGGCATCTTACAAGAGTCGCTTACGGAGCAGCAGGAAGAGCAATTAATTGCATTCATACTTGGTCAGAAAATCGATCCTTCAAACACAATCCACCTCATCAAACTATGGGCGATGTTCCGCTGATCCTTGGATCGGCGGTTTTTTTTCTTCAAGTGCGTTCAAATAGGCGCGATGCAAGATGCATCGTTATTCGCCACGCTGCCGACCGTTTTGCCAACCGGATATGCCTCCAGAAGTTCTGATGGATAAGGGGTAAGGAGCGCATGAAGCTGTTGTTGATCTTGCATCGAACGGTTAAGCCACATCGCTTCATGCTCTTCATGGAGGATCACCGGCATCCGATTATGGATTGGAGCCATCAGTTCATTTGGCGAAGTTGTGAGAATCGTACAGGTGCTCAGTTTAATCCCGTCCGGGGAAACCCAAGTATCATATAGCCCCGCCATGCTGAAAAGCTTGCGGTCTCGCTTTACGATGCGCATCGGCTGCTTGTCCTTCTCGTCCTGACGCCATTCGTAGAAGCCATCAGCCGGAATGATGCAGCGTTTGCGGCGTATGAGCTGCTTGAAGGCAGGTTTCTCCCATACCGTTTCGGAGCGGGCATTGAGCATTTTGTTACCGACCTTCGGACTGTCGGCCCAGGAAGGGACAAGTCCCCATTTGAGCTCACCGAGCCGGTTCTGCGTTCCGTCACTAACGATGGCGAATACCATTTGACCTGGGGCAACATTATATTTGGGCTGATGATAAGGCACATTCGTGGAAGAAATCCAATAACGTAACATTAGCTCTTCCAAAGATACTGTAATGGTATATCGTCCACACATCGTCTGCAGACCTCCTGCACATATTCGTCCTATTCTCTTCAGTATACTACGGGCGGCTAATTGATTGTAGAGAAGCCCATACTAAAATGTATACCCGTGGACAAGAAGAAACGGATGTCGCCCCAGAATGAAAGGAGTGGCGAAGCGCATGGAGCATCAAGGTAGCACTAACCCTTCAGTAATGAAGCGCGTCATACTTGTACTGCGAAGATTGCCTGCTCATATTGTCGCTTATGTAGCAGCGAAACGGTGGGCGAAACGAGCGTCCTCAAAGCTGGCTCAGCACGCGATTCCAATGGAGCTCAAGCAAGAATTCGTCCGAGAGCTGCGAGCAGGTTGGAAGTCACTTGGCGAGCAGCGCACAGAATCACCTATTGAGGCTTTATCCGAGATATATAACGAGCAGGAACGAGCAATCATTCATCGGATTCGCCACGAAACGGAGATCGCCAATCAGAACAATGTAACGCGAACGGAGGCGTATCGCGCGGTATATTTTCGCTGTCCGGAACTGCACTGGGCGTTGCTGGCCCATCTGGTTTCCCGCAATGGCGGCTGGAATATGACCGATTTGCAAGGGGAGCTGCTGCCGCGGCTGCTTGATCGCGCTTATCGCAAGCAGACATTTCTGATGCTGGAACGGGCGAATGCCATGATTTTTCAAGATGCTTATCCGCAGCTGTTGCTTTACGAGGCTTCGCGGAAGGAAGGGCGTGAGCTCTTCTCGTTGTTGCCTGCCTTCGGCGTGTCTGGATTCATGCGTCCGGTTTGGTCTCAGTTCTGGCGTCGCAAGGATGCTGCCATGCTAACCACCGCGCTTATTGTCAATGAGCAGCATGTCATTGAAGTTCCCCTTGTCCGCAGCGCGTACTTCAAGGAGCATGTCACTCGCAAGCCTGCCTTCCTCTTGCAGACGCCGCTCCAAACCAATGCCGTATTTATGCCATATGGCGCGCCGAACGAAGGAGCTATGAAGCTTGCGGGGCTGGTGCTTGAGAATTTCCGCAGCTTGGAGGAGCGGATCGAATTCGGTAAACGATTGTATGCCATTCTCTATGGCGTTCCGGAAGTGCATCGAGGTGTACTGGCATTTGTGCGGGCCGTGCATCATTCCGGCTCAAGAGCCGATTATGCCCCGCATCTATTTACGAAGCAATTGCGCTCCCAATCGACGAGAAGTTATGTGGAGAAGCTGGACGGCTGTAAGCTGAAGCGGGGAGCGAAGAAATTAGCGAGTCCGGAGCTGACCGCAGCTTGGCAGGATGTACCGGTAGAGATTGGCGGCCGAGAAGATTGGTTTCAGGAAACAAGCGAGGTGGAAGGCTACTTCGAACAGCTGCTGATACCGGAGGTGTTTGTCATTTCTGAAGAGCACTGTCGCGCGATAAACAAAATCGAGCTGGCCGTATTGGCTGCGCAGCGGCTGAAGCCGAGCTCGGCACAAGATAAAAGGCGATAAAGATCAGCTGCAAACAGCTTGTCTCTATCGCCTTTTTGATTTGCGCGGTAATTAACCTTTGCGGTGCAGCAATTCCCAGCGGTACACGTATTCGAACAGAAACTCGAACGCTTCCAGATGGCGTTTCGCTTCAAAAGCGTTTGCGCCCCAAGCGTAAATGCCATGCTTTCGCAGCATAATGCCCGGTATACGCGGATCAAGCCGTTCCGTAACTTCCGGTACGATGCTTGGGATATGCGTAAAGTTGGACACAATCGGGATATCAATATGGGCTTCATCTTCCCAAATATTGAAAGCTTTTATGAGCTCAACGCCGTCAACCGGGATCGCTTTACGCTCCCAGAATAGCTCGGATACGATACTGTTATAGACGGAATGAATGTGGAAAATAGCGCCGCAGCCCGTTTGACGGTAGATTTCGCAATGGATCAATGTTTCAGCCGAAGGCTTGAGGCGAGTGGGCTCACTCGGTTTACCGGCTTGATCCACGAACAGAAAATCCTCCGGCGTCGACAGCGATTTATCCTTGCCGCTTGCCGTAATGGCGAAATTAAAGTCCTCCGGCGAGTAGTCGCCGACTCGGATCGAAAGATTGCCGCTCGTTCCCGGGAACCAGCCGCGGGAAGCGAAAAGGCTCTTCACTTCAGTAAGCTCAGCAAGCACGCGTTGCTTGTCTTCTAATGCAATCTGTGCAAATGACATCGTTAAGTTGTCGCCTCCTGCAATTTCAATACATCGATGACGTCGTGGAACGTCTTGAACTCGTGATAGGAAAGTCCGAGTTCTTTGCATTTCTGCGTTAAATGAGAGCGTGCGAATACCACATCAGCAAGCTTTGCTCCTTCGAAATCCGTCACGCTGTCGCCGATTAGAATGCGCTCGTACTGACTTTTTGGGAAGCGGCGAATAATGGTTGTTTTGCACATGCCGCAGTCGGTTTTACATTCGCCTTCGCATGGGTGAGGCCATGTAATCGCGATCTGTTCGCCGGAGAAATCACTGCCGTTGCAGTAAATATGATTCTCCGGAATGTTAAACTGCGCCAGAAGCGGGTAGACGAAGAAGTCGATGCCGCCGCTCGTCACGTAGAATTCAATATCATGATCTTTGCAGTATTGCAGCAAATCGGCAAAACCGGCGCGGATGGTCGCATTCGAGATGGCATAGTCGACAACTTCCCGTTTCATCGATGAGGGCAGCAATTGGAACAGCTCACCGACACCTTGACGAATCGTCTTGCGCTGTCCGACGATGTCGTTCACGATCGCTTCCCAGCCGGGCGGATTGAAATGTTTGATGATTGCAACGATGTTATCGTTCTCGGTAATCGTGCCGTCGAAATCGCAAAAAATAACGCGCTGCGGTGCTCTGGATGTCATGTTGTTCATGCTCATTATTCTTTGTACCCCCAGCTGTCGATCGCCGCTTGCAGCGCTTCGTTACCCGGCTTCGCTGCGGCTTCGGGCAGCGAAATGCCTGCTCTTGCGGCTTCAATCGCCATACGGAACGCATGTCCGCCAGCCGCTGTTCCCATCGGATGACCATGGATGCCGCCGCCTGCATTGACGACGACATCGGTGCCGAAGTCCCGAAGAATAAGCGGGACTAGTCCGGGATGAATGCCTGCTGATGGAACCGGGAAGCTCGGCGCTACCGGCAATGAAGGATCAATTAAAGCAGCTTGCACGGCTAAATTCTCTTCTCGCGGCATGACGACAGAGCCGTAAGGCGAAGGGAAGAGAACGAGATCGGCACCGGCAAGTCTCATCAGCTTGCCAAGCAGCAAAGGTGCGGCGATGCCGTAGTGAACGGAAGGGTATAAGGCGCCGGCCATTGCAGGGTGAGCCGCAATGGGAACCGAAATTTCCGGATCGCCGCTCAGCTCGTGCAGGACATCGTAGCCGTAGGCAAGCACGTTGAACAGGAGTGCATTCGCGCCGGCATTGATCGCCTTTTTCGCTTGCGAAGCAAGCTTGGAAGTGGGGCCGGTCAAGTTCACGGCGTAAAGCAGTTTCTGCCCTGTAACTTGTTCGGCTTGGCGTGCGGCTTCCATACAGGCTTCTACCCGTTTCTCTAGCGGGGTGAGCGGGTTCTCGAACAGGATTTCGTCGTCCTTGATCAGGTCTACGCCGCCTAGCGCTTGTTGATAGAACTGCTCCCGCAGGTTAGGCAAATCATGACCGATAACGGATTTGAAAATGCTCATTAACAGCGGACGTTCATTCGCAGCTAACAGCTTACGGACACCCTCGATTCCGAATTTCGGTCCCGGAAAAGCAGAAACAAAGCTGCTTGAGAAATCGAGATCGAGCAGCTTGATTTTGCCATCCATGGACAGCTTTCCAAATACCGTAACGAGAAGGGCAGGGAGGTCACGGCTGAAGTTCACATCCGGATAGGCGATGCGCAGGTCGGCATAACGCTCTTCCGGCGCGGAACCTTCATGAACGTCCACGGAAATGACGCGGCCCAGATGTTTCTCCATCTCGGCTTTACGCGCTTCCGGCAAATCTGTCCAGCTGCCGACCGTCAGGCCAACGGCAATGCCCTGTGCTTTTTTATGAAAATCTGCTTTGTGATCGTAACAACGATAAGTTGCTATACATACAGCTTGCTCACTCATGATGTCGCTTTCCTTTCAATTTCTGCACCCATCTCTGCAGCACGTTCCGCAGCGCGCGCAATCGCACTGATCACGGCTTGCGAGAAATGGTTTGCATCTAGTTTCTCAATTGCGGCTTGTGTCGTGCCGTTAGGCGAAGTCACTTTACGGCGCAGATCCGCCGGGTTCTCCCCAGTAGCTTTCACCATATGTGCGGCTCCTAGTACGGTTTGAACGGTCAGTTCGCGCGCGGCTTCCTCAGTCAGTCCAAGCTGGCTGCCGGCAACAATCATAGCTTCCATTAGGTAATAGACATAGGCAGGTCCACTGCCTGATAACCCGGTAACCACTTCAAGCAGCTGTTCTTCCACGACTGCCGTTAAACCTACCGCTTGAAACATCGTCTCGGCGAGGTCGCGCTGATTGCCTGTGACGGAAGCGGAGAAGCTGATTCCGGTCGCGCCAAGTCCGATTGTGCTTGATGTATTAGGCATTGTACGTACAATCGGCATCGGCTTGCCAAGCAGTGTTTCCAAGGTGCGAATGGTCATGCCGGCAATAACGGAGATAACCAATTGGCCGGGATGAAGGAGGTCACGCACTTGAGAGATCGCTTCCGCAGCATCCTTCGGTTTCATCATAAGAAAAACAATATCGGCATCCTGCAGCATGACGGATTTCTCCGCTTCCAGCGAGGAGGTGTTCACGCCGTATCGAGACGCGAGCTCTTCCATCCGAGCCACGTTTTGCCGATTCATCATGCTGATTTGACCCGGCTCGGTCAAGCCGCGGTCGAGCAACCCGCGAACCATCGCTTCCGCTATGGAGCCTGCACCGTAAAAACACATTTTGAGCGATCCGATTGCAGTTGAAACACTAGAAGATGAAAGTATCGTCATGATCGTGAATCCTCCTGTTCTATCCGCGAATTTGTCCGCTGCCGTAAATGCGGAATTTGGTTGATGTCAGTGCAGGGAGTCCCATTGGTCCCCTGGCATGGAGCTTTTGCGTGCTAATGCCGATTTCGGCGCCGTAGCCGAATTCGAAACCATCCGTGAAACGAGTGGATGCGTTATGGTATACCGCAGCCGCATCGATCTGCTGCATGAACTGATCCGCGTGCTCTTGATTCTCCGTAACGATACATTCAGAATGCATCGTGCCGTATTTGCCAATATGCTGCATGGCTTCATCGATGCCGGAAACGATATGAATATTCATAATGTAATCATTATATTCCGTTGCATAATCCGTTTCGGTAACCTCGTTAGCTTCAGGAATGATGGCGCGCGTTCGTTCACAACCGCGGAGCTCGACGTTAGCCCGAAGGAACCGGTCAGCCAATTCACGAAGATGACGTTCGGCGAAAGCTTCATGGACAAGCAGCGTCTCCATGGAATTACAGACGGAAGGGCGCTGCACCTTGGCGTTGAATGCGATATCCGATGCCATAGCAGGCTGTGCGCTTTCGTCCAAATAAGTATGACAAATGCCGGCACCTGTTTCAATGACAGGTACGGTCGCATTTTCAACAACATTTCGAATTAACGAGGCTCCTCCGCGGGGGATCACAACGTCAAGCAAGCCGTTTAACTTCAGCATCTCGTCGACGGAAGCGCGCGATGGGTCTTCAATCAATTGGAGCGCTTCAGCAGGCATTGAAGTGGAGGCAAGCGCACCGCGCAGCACTTCGACGATACGGCGGTTGGATTCCAGCGCAGCAGAGCCGCCTCGAAGGACGACCGAGTTGCCTGTCTTGAGGCATAACCCGGCCGCATCGACCGTTACATTGGGACGAGCTTCATAGATCATCCCGATAACGCCGAGCGGTACAGAGATTTTGTCAACGCGAAGTCCGTTAGGGCGTTCGAATGATTCCAAAGTAATGCCGACAGGATCGCTCAGCCTCACAACCTGGCGAAGTCCTTCAGCAATATCTTCCACCCGTGCCGATGTAAGCGTCAGCCGGTCCAATAAGGATTCGCTCGTGCCGTTAGCGCGTCCGCGTTCGATGTCGATCCGGTTCGCCTCGATAATTGAATCTTGATGGCGGATGAGCGCATGCGCCATTTCGAGCAGGGCTTCATTCTTCTGATTCGTCGTCAATCGGTTCATAATGCCCGCTGCCTGTTTGGCAAGGGCCGCTTTCTCCCGCACTTCGCTCATATGGTCTCTCTCCCTCATAAGTCCTTGTCGTTTATGCTCTTAGCGTGACCCACTCATCACGGTGGATGACTTCTATTCGAGTTACTTCAACGCGTCTGCGAACTTCCTCCGTACTTAAACCGGCAACGGCTTGGACCTGCCAGGCTGCATAGTTGACGACACCGCGGCCAAGCGATTGCTGCTGTTCATTAAACACTTCGACGACATCGCCGGGATGAAAATCACCTTCAATGGCTCGAATGCCGGCAGGCAGCAAGCTTTTGCCGCCTTCGAGCAATGCTCGTTCAGCCCCATGATCAACGAAGATACGGCCTTGCGGCATGGAATGGAAGCCAAGCCATTGTTTCTTTGTCGTCAGATTGTGCTGACTCGTTTCGAAATACGTCCCTTTGCCTACACCGGATACGGCTAGATTCAAATCGCCGGGCTCTACGACACGGCCGATGAATACCGGAACGCCGCCGCGCATCGCGATACGTGCCGCTTCAATCTTCGAGCGCATGCCGCCCGTTCCGACGGATGATCCTGCTCCGCCTGCGACACGCAGAATGTCATCGGATATTTGCTCGACTCGGTCGTAACGAACCGCATTCGGATTCTTACGAGGATCTTCCGAATACAGGCCATCCATATCGGTCAAAATAATGAGCCGTTTCGCTTTCACGAGATTGCCGACAAGCGCGGATAACGTATCGTTCTCGCTGAACTTCAATTCATCCGTTGCCACGGTGTCGTTCTCGTTCACGATCGGGAGCATGCGCCGATGGAGCAGCTCTTCAATGGTCATCAGTGCATTCTGAATCCGTTTGCGATTGGAGAAATCGGCCCGGGTAAGCAAAATTTGGGCAACGCCCACTCCGCCATTACCGCCATACGACGCGAAGGCTTCTTGATACGCTTGCATGAGAAGGGCTTGACCGACGGCCGCGGCCGCTTGTTTCTCATGGACGAGCTTCGGACGGGTATGATAGCCGATTTTCTTGAATCCGGCGGCGATGGCACCGGAGGTGACAAGCAGTACTTGGTAGCCTGCTTCATGGAGGGCAGCGAGCTCGTGCGCAAAGAAGGCGATTCGTTCCCGATTAATGCCGCCTTCATCGGAGGTTAAGGAGCTGCTGCCGATTTTGACTACAATGGTATCTGTCATATGTCTCCCCAAACCTTTCCTAGAAAATAAAAAAAACTCTCATCCTTGTATATACAAAGGACGAAAGTTTAACTTCCGCGGTACCACCTTTATTAACGGCTATGTTTGGCATGCCGTTCCGCTTTCTTAGACCTGATAACAGCAGGTCGCTGTCCGACTCATCGCCGGCCGTTCCGGGGAAGGTTTCTGCAGCAATAACGGTAAATTCTCACAGCGAACGAATTTACTCTCTGGTCGCATTGCGGAGTGCATACTTGGCCCCATCAAGACGTTAATGGTTTTTAATTAAAGAGAATCATACCATGTTCTGCCTCGTACTGTAAAGTAAAGAAAAGCCCATAAAGACAGGCTTTATGGGCGAAGGGAAGATTATTTTTTGATTATTCGAACAGACCCAGTTTACCGATGCGGCGAATGGCTTCTTGCAGCCGTTCTTCAGGGGCAAGCAGACCCAAACGCACGTAGTTCTCACCATGCGTGCCGAATCCGACTCCCGGCGCAAGTACGACATCAGCTTTCTCCAATACCAGATCGGAGAAGGAAGAGGAGGTATAGCCTTTAGGCACCGGCAGCCAGCAGAAGAAAGAACCGCTTGGCTTCGAAGCCTTCCAGCCAATCTCGCCCATTGCGCCGAATAACGCGTTACGCCTGCTCTCATAGGCAGCAGCAAGATCCGTTACGCATTGCTGCGGCCCTGTCAGCGCAGCAGCTGCGGCAGCTTGAATGCCGCCGAACAAACTGCAGTAGTAGTGATCTTGAATGAGATTGATCAATGAAATGATTTCGGGATTGCCGAGCGCAAAGCCGACGCGCCAGCCGGCCATGTTGTAAGTTTTCGACAGCGTATAGAATTCAACGCCAACTTCTTTGGCTCCGGGTGTTTGCAGGAAGCTTACGGGTTGTTTTCCGTCAAAACCGATAGCCCCGTAAGCAAAATCGCTCGCCACAACGATGCCATGCTTTGCCGCGAATTCGACGGTTTGCTTGTAAAACTCCGGACCGGCTGTTGCTCCGGTCGGATTGTTCGGATAGTTGATGAACATAAGCTTTGCTTTATCCGCAATGTCCGGAGATACCGCGCTGTAATCCGGAAGGAAAGCATTGTCTGCCGTCAGCGGCATATATTCCATCTTGCCGCCCGCAAGTGCAACGCCGGACCAATAATCCGGATAGCCGGGATCAGGTACGAGGCAAATATCGCCCGGATTCAGCAAACATTGGCTTATTTCGATAAGTCCTGTTTTTCCGCCGAACAAGATGGCGACTTCTTTCTCCGGATCGAGTTCCACGCCATAATCTTCCTTATACCGCTGCGCGACCGCTTGTTTGAGGAAAGGATATCCGCTGAAAGGCGGGTAACGATGGTACATCGGGTTCGGAGCTGCCTCTTGAAGTGCAGCTACAATATGAGGCGGTGTAGGCTGATCGGGATTGCCCTGCCCCAAATTGATGACATCGCGGCCTTTGGCTGCTTGTGCATTCGCTTTGCGGACGAGTCCGGCAAAGAATTGTGCCGGCAAACCGGTCATCCGGTCTGCCGGACTGATTTGAACTGTTTTGATTCCATCCATTGTTATCACTCCACCGTTAATCTAAGCCTAAATGTAGCATAATGTTGGAATGAGTGTCGAGCGCCCGGTTCCTAAAGCGGCGAGGTGGAGTGAACGATGTTATAGAGCTGTGCAAACCTCCTACAAATCCATCGCTTTTAGGAAAGGCTTGATATTCGCTTTGAATTGGAGCAAATACGGCTTACGGTTCTCGTCAAAAATAAGCAGCAGCTGCGGTTTCTTCGGACAATAGAACAGGAACACATCCTGCGTCATTACCTGCAGCGCTCCTGCTTTGACAGCAGTCGGTTGATCAAGCGGAATACGGAACACATACCCGCATTTGTCTTCGGCCTGCAGTCTTGGCGATAAGCCGGTAACGGAGTTTAACCATGACTTCGCGTAGCCTTGAAACTCGGCATTGTTCGGGACGCTCTTAACAACCTTGCCCGCAACGACATCGAAAGCCTGCACCGGCCGCTGCATAGCACCGCCGTCATCCAGTGCTCCGGCACTGGCCACAGCAGGAAGAACCAGAAACAAAAGCAGTGCCAAGGCTGATACAATTTTTGTACTCCATTTTCTCATTTACGCAGTCTCCTTAATCGATACAGGATAGTTTCCTCCTTACAGTGCCCATCTTGACAGCGAAGCATGAGACGATATGATTAGGTAAAACTGAGCAATTCAGGAGGCAATCGAATGAGTGAGAGGAAATTAAAGCTTGCGATCGTGCAAATGCACGTCGATGCGGGATATCCCGAGGCGAATTTTGCAAGGCTGGAGGAGAGGCTGCGCGAAGCCGTTCAAGGGCCGGTTAAACCGGATCTGATCATGTTCCCGGAGATGTGGAACACCGGTTACGCGCTTGAGCAGATCGAACAGATCGCGGATCAAGACGGAGAGCGCACAAAGGCGTTGCTGTCTGCTTTTGCCCGCGGGCATCAGGTTCAGATTATTGGGGGCTCTATTGCGGAGAAGCGCGATGGCGGCGTTTATAATACGATTTACGCGTTCAATGAGAACGGAGAAGTGGTGTCGGATTATTCCAAAATTCATTTGTTCCGTCTTATGGATGAAGAGAAACACTTGCTGGCAGGGGAGAAGCTAGGAACCCTTGAAGTGGCCGGCTCCGATGCCGGAATGATGATTTGCTACGACATTCGATTCCCGGAGCTGGCACGCAAGCTCGCGCTTGGCGGCGCTAAAGTATTATTCGTTCCGGCGCAGTGGCCGAATCCCAGATTGCATCATTGGCGGACTCTGCTAACGGCAAGAGCCATTGAGAATCAAATGTATGTGATTGCTTGCAATCGCTGCGGTACGAGCGGAACGAGCACGTTCTTCGGCCATTCCTTAATCATTGATCCTTGGGGCGAAATTGTGGCGGAAGCGGGAGAAGAGGAAGTCATCATGAGGGCGGAAATCGATTTGGACCTCGTAGACGCCGTCCGCGCCAAGATTCCGGTATTCGAAGACCGCCGTCCGTCACTTTATTAATGCAGCTTTCATGGTTTCGATAAAAGCCTCGGCCGCTCTCGACAGATAGCGGCCTTTACGGCTTGCTATGACAAGCGTGCGAATCGGTGTGGGAGCGGAAATCGGCAAGTAGACAGGTGTTCGTTCGTCGCCTTTATCCCTGATGAGCATCTTCGGTACGAAAGTGATCCCCATGCCTGCTGCGACGAGGGATTGGATGGTTTCGATATTCGTGCTCTCAAATACGATGCGCGGCTCGAAGCCCGCTCGTTCGCACAGCTCCAATACATTTTGCCGGAAGCCTTGGCCTTTCTTCAATACGATAAAAGGTTCGGCAATCAGCCTTTCAATATGAATCGGTTCATTCAGCTTGGCCAGAGGGTGATCAGGAGGAACCGCCAGCACGATTTCCTCTTCAATAATCGGAACCCACTCCAGCGAAGGCTCGAATAGCGGCAGCGCAAGTAAGCTGAGATCGGTTTGACCGCTTGCGGTTAATTGCTCCAGCTTGGACGGCGTATCTTCGACGAGGACGACTTCGATTTCGGGATACCTTTTATTGAAGATTGGCAATACGGTTGGCAGCACGTGGGAGCCGGTAATGGATAAACTCCCCACAACGAGCTTTCCTTTGCGCATATGAGCAAGGTCATCGAGCTCCTGCTTCAATTGTTCGATGTTGTCTAAAATGTTCTGCGCTTTATCTACAAACACAGCCCCTGCATGCGTCAGCTCAACGGAGTTTGTGGTCCGGCGGAATAAGAGCACGCCGATTTCCTTCTCCAGCTTAGACAGCTGCTGGCTGAGCGAAGGCTGTGCGATATGCAGCTTCTCCGCCGCGCGCGAGAAATTCTTTTCTTTGGCAATTTGGATCACGTATTGCAGTTGACGAAATTCCATGATTGACCACTCCAGAACCAAGTTTTTACAGGTTTCATCTTCATAGGCCGTACCTATTGCTGTTATAGATATTATATCTTAGATCAATGAAGAAAGAAATGTTATGATGACTTCATTGAATTATTGCTACGAGCAAATGAACTTATGAGGTGAATATAATGACGAAAAGAACGATGTTTGAGAAAATTTGGGATAATCACGTCATTCATTCGGATGCAGGTAAACCGAGCGTAATCTATATCGATTTGCAGCTTGTCCATGAGGTTACTTCTCCGCAAGCGTTTGAAGGCCTCCGCATGACGGGCCGCAAAGTACGACGTCCGGACCTTACATTCGCAACAATGGACCACAACGTCCCTACGAAAGACCGTTTCAACATTACAGATCCGATTTCGAAGCAGCAAATTGATACGCTGACGCAAAACTGTAAAGATTTCGGCGTTACGTTGTTTGACCTCGACAGCATCGACCAAGGCGTAGTTCACGTTATGGGACCTGAGCTTGGCCTTACGCATCCGGGTAAAACAATCGTTTGCGGCGACAGCCATACTTCCACGCACGGCGCTTTCGGAGCTCTTGCTTTCGGTATCGGTACTTCCGAGGTTGAGCATGTTCTTGCAACGCAGTGCTTGCAGCAATCCAAAGCAAAAACAATGGAAATCCGTTTCACGGGCAACCGTAAGCCCGGCGTAACCGCTAAAGATATGATTCTTGGCGTCATTGCAAAATACGGTACGGATTTCGGTACCGGTTATGTAATGGAATTCACAGGCGAAGCGATCAGCAGCCTGTCGATGGAAGAGCGTATGACGGTTTGCAACATGTCCATCGAAGCAGGCGCACGCGCTGGTTTGATCGCTCCAGACGACACAACTTTCAACTACCTTCGTGGCCGTGAATACGCACCGCAAGGCGAGGCGTTTGATCGTGCAATCGCAATTTGGAAAGAGCTTGCAACGGATGAAGGCGCTGAGTTCGATACCGTTCTTGAGTTCGATGTTGATTCTTTGATCCCGCAAGTAACTTGGGGTACAAGCCCGGGGATGGGTACAGACATCACGAAGAACGTACCGGTACCTGCTGAGCTTCCAACTGAGAACGAGCGTAAAGCGGCTGAGAAAGCACTTGAATATATGGGACTTACTCCGGGTACGCCAATGAGTGAGATCGACATCGACTACGTCTTTATCGGTTCTTGCACCAATGGTCGGATTGAAGATTTGCGCGCCGCTGCTGAAATTGCCAAAGGCTATAAAGTAAGCGACCGCGTTACGGCGATTGTCGTTCCAGGTTCGGGCCGCGTTAAGATTCAGGCTGAAAAAGAAGGCCTTGATGTGATCTTCACCGAAGCAGGCTTCGAATGGCGCGACGCCGGCTGCTCCATGTGTCTTGCGATGAACCCAGACGTTCTGCAACCGGGCCAACGCTGCGCATCGACATCCAATCGTAACTTCGAAGGCCGTCAAGGCCGCGGCGGACGTACGCACTTGGTTTCCCCGGCAATGGCCGCAGCTGCTGCGATCATGGGTAAATTCACAGACGTTCGCGACTGGAAAATCAAATCCGAAGTACTGAACTAGTAGCAAGAGAGACGAGAGGAGTTAACGATCATGGAAGAATTTAAACAGCTAACGGGTCTTGTTGCCCCGGTAGATCGTGTAAACGTAGATACAGATGCCATTATCCCTAAACAATTTTTGAAGCGCATTGAGCGCAGCGGTTTCGGCCAGTTCCTCTTCTTCGAATGGCGCTGGGATGAGCAAGGTAACGTCATTGATTCATTCAGCCTTAACCAGCCTCGTTACCAAGGATCGGAAGTATTGATTTCCCGTGCTAACTTCGGCTGCGGATCTTCACGTGAGCATGCGCCGTGGGCGATTCTCGATTATGGCTTCAAAGTGGTTATCGCGCCTTCGTTCGCGGATATCTTCTATAACAACTGCTTCAAGAACGGCATTCTTCCAATTCGTTTGAGCGAAGAGCAAGTAGAAGACTTGTTCCAACGCACGACGAAGACAGAAGGCTACAAGCTGAACGTTGACTTGGAAAATAAAACACTGACTGATGATGCTGGTCTGCACATCGACTTCGACCTCGATGAGCACCGCCGTCAATTCCTGCTTCAAGGCTTGGATGACATCGGCCTAACGCTTCAGCACGAAGACAAAATCTCCGCATACGAAGCAAGCCGCGTCGCATTTTAATTGAAGGAAAGCTGCCCAAATAGGGCAGCTTTTTTTGTGGCTCGATTTCGCGGTTGGTGGGAGTCTGAAAGTTCGGAAATCGAACTCTCAGGTGAAGCGAGCCACGATTTCACTGCCTTTGTGCCGCTGAGAGTGCCGAAATCGATCTCTCAGTGGAGAAAACGGCGAAATAACAGGTCGAGAGTTCGAGAATTGATCTCTCAGGCTGATAGAAGTTCGATTTCATCACCTTCGTACCGCTGAGAGTGCTGAAATCGAACTCTAAGCGGAGAAATCGGCGATAAAACGGGTTGAGAGTCGGAAAAACCGACTCTCGGTAGTGTAAACGGCGATAAAACAGGCTGAGAGTCGGGAAACCCGACTCTCAGCCTGTTTTGGCCTCAACTTTACTGCCAGATTGATGGTGAAAGTCGGAAAAACCGATTCTCGGAGGAGAAAACGGCGATAAAACTGGTTGAGAGTCGGAAAAACCGACTCTCGGTACTAACTTCGCCACGAAGAAAGGCAGAACGGCAATTTGATTACTGTAGTGGATATTGCTCCGTTTACAGAACCCAAACCAGCTGTTTTCTCCGTGATATCGACATGCGCTCTAACACTTCGCTGGACCGCGAAAAACCACTCTTCACAGGCGTAAAACGCACAATAAGCATAATTCATAAGCAATAGTTACAAATTTCCTGAATACGCAACTTTTTCTGACAAACTGCGTCTAACTAATGTCTACAGTTTGCGTCACTATTAGGCTGGCTGTCAGGGCGAAATAAATAGTTTTAGAGGTGAAAGATGAAGAAGTTTGTGTCCGCTGTGTTGCTGTTGTCGCTCTTGATCTCTATGTTCCCCAGTCTAGTGGGAGCAGCGGAAGCACCAAAGCTTTATCTGAATGGAAAACAGCTTCAAAGTGCCGCGGAGCCCCGCATTGTTGGCGATTCGACACTCGTTCCAATCCGAACGGTGACGGAAGGGCTTGGTTTTGATGTGGCATGGGAGAAGCCGAACGTAACAATCTCCAATGGCGAAACGAACATGGTACTGACAATTGGCGGTAAGAATGCCATTGTGAACGACCGGGAAGTCTCTCTTGACGCGCCGGCTCTCAATACAGATGGCTCTACGATGGTACCGCTGCGTTTTGTCAGTGAGCAATTCGGGTTAAGTGTATATTGGGACAAGCTATCCCGTTCCGTCCATCTCTTTCAGCAAACCGTAGTGACACCGCCTGTTGTAGATCCGCCGACTGAAACACCGGACCCGGGAACGGATCCAGGTAACGGAGAAGGCCCGGTAGTAGATCCGCCGCCGACAGATAGTTCTGCAAGTCTCAAATCAATCGAGTATAATGGTTTAGGCAGTATTTACCTATCCTATGAAGGCGATTTCAAAGATGTCAAAACAGAAGTGCTGCATAACCCAGAGCGTGTTGTCATCGATCTGCCTTATATGAACTTTAATTCTGCTTTTACGCCTGCCTTCACGCAGCTGAACAGCGCTACGAAGCTTGGCGAAATCTTAATCGATTCGCACCCGACTCTTCAGAAGGTACGTTATTCTTATTATTCGGACAAGCCGGATACGGTTAGGATCGTTCTTGACCTGCTGGCACCGACAAATGTGCAAACGGTTGAAGAAGATCAAGCCATTCGGATCGATGTCTTGGAGCAAACCGGTCCACCGCCCGTTACTCCGCCGGTAACGCCGGGGGATAAGGTGTATAAAGTTGTACTGGATGCAGGTCATGGGGCAAAAGATCCGGGCGCACTCAGTGTAAACGGTCGTCAGGAGAAGGAATACAACCTTGCCATTACATTGAAGGTGAAGGCGCTCCTTGATCGAGAAACGAAGATCAAGCCATATCTGACGCGTTCCAACGATACATTCGTGGAGCTTGACGATCGCGCAGCTTTTGCAAACAATCTCAAAGCCGATCTGTTTATCTCATTCCATGCGAACAAGACGGAAAGTGCAACGGTTACCGGATCAGAGACGTATTACTCACGCGGGGACAGTATCGCGTTGGCGAAAATTTTGCACAAGTATTTGGTTATAGGGACAGGCTTCAAGGATCGCGGAGTAAGACAAGCTGATTTCAGAGTAATTAAGAAGACGACGATGCCGGCCGTATTGCTTGAAGCTGGTTATCTCTCGAACAGCGGAGATTCTTCCGTACTCTTCAATGATGCGAAACAGAACAAGATTGCTGCGGAAATCGTAGCGGGGATTAAAGAATATTTAAAACTAAGCTAGGAGAATGCCGATGAAACGTCATATTACTACATCATTATTATCGGTAATCGTTGCTGCCGCACTTATCGTACCACTTAGCGCTTGCGGCAATCGGACAGAACCGCTGACGCAAGGCGGAGCAGTTCAAGAACAGCCGGCAGAAGGAACGAACAATACTTCAACTGACCCAGAACAGGATCAAGATCAGGAAGCCAATAACGCTCAAACGGATCCAGCACAGCCGGAAGCACCTGCGCTTGTTAAAGAGCAGATATCTGTATTCTATACGGATGACGATATGATGGAGCTCCATGAGCAGAAGTCGGACATCGAATACGGCGATCCGCAGGAGAAGTTGAAAGCGATGTTTACGGCGCTCCAGCAAGATGGATTAAAAGGCGAAGCTTCCTTATGGAAACATGCCGAGCTGCTTAGCGCAAAACAAGAAGGAGCGGCGGTTACCCTTGACCTTCATTTGCCTGACGAAGCAAGGCTTGGCGCGCCGGGTGAGATGCTTGCCATTCAAGCACTGACACGTACCTATTTCCAATTGCAGGACGTTACGTCCATCGATCTGTTGGTCGATGGGGAAGCAGTCGATAGTTTAATGGGCCATGAAGAAATCGATCATCCCATTACTAAACCATAAGGAGGAGCTCTCAGAATATGCCGCAGCAGAAGAAATGGGTCAAAGTAGTTTCATCGATGTTGGTTTTCTCAGTACTTACAGGGTTTTCTGCGGTAGGCGGTTCGTTAGCGTATGCGGATTCAGCTTTGCCTTCACGATTTAGCGATGTTCCTTCCGGCCACTGGGCAGAGAAGCATATTGCTAAGCTAGCGACACAAGGGATCGTCAAGGGAACGAATGGCGCATTCAAGCCGTCTGATAATGTGTCGCAGCAAGAAGCGATCGCGCTTGCCATCCGTTTTATCGGTAAAGAGCAGGACGTAAAGGTGGATGATGCCATCGTCTTCCCGGATACGTTCGAAGTCAGCACTTATTTTAAACCTTATATCATTCTTGCTTTCCAAGCAGGCTTGCTGGATCAGAAGGAAGAATTCGAACTGGCGGAGGCGAACCCGAAATCGGCATGGGGAACGCAGAAAGCAACGCGTGAATGGATTACGAAGCTGATCGTGAAGGCGATCGGCAAGCAAAAGGAAGCCGAAGCGCTTGCCAATGACGCGATTAGCTTCTCCGATGGAAGTAAAGTAGGATCCGACTACAAGGGGTATGTGAATGCTGCCGTATCCTTGCAGTTGATTAAAGGAATTACAGCGGATCGTTTTGATCCGAAAGGATTCATTACGCGCGCATCAATTGCCACGATCTTCAGCAGAGCAGAAACGCAATTCCCGGTTAATTACACGGGTCAGCAAACCGCTGTCATGACTAGCATAGATGCAACCTCGGTTCATCTCTATCAAAACGACAAAGATTCTGCAATTGAGATGACGCCTGACACTTACGTGTACCGCTTCGATTCCGAGAAACCGTCGAAGGTGGCAGATCTTGAACCAAACACGAAACTTCTCGTTATATCGAGCGGGAACAAAGCCCTTTATGTCGAGCAGCTGGATGCCGCTAAGCAAGTTGAGAAGCTTAAAGGGACAGTAGATCGCGTCCTCGTAAACGATAGTAAGATTTGGGTATGGATTAATGATGAGCCGGTAGCCATTACGTATAACAGCGCGACAGTCGTGACGGATGGAGCGGGAGCAGTCATTAAACCAAGTGCACTTGCGAAAGACAGCGAAGTGGAGATTACGCGCGATACATACCGAACGAAACCACAAGCGCTCTCCATTAAAGTCCAATCTGCACCGATTAACAATAATGGTCAAGGTACAATCAGCACGGTTGATACGGCTTCATCCGCAGTAACCGTGAAAGACAGCGTAACGGGAACCGAATACAAATATAATGTTTCTCCGCAAGTGGATGTCATTTGGCAAGGACAGATTTTGGACGGCGGCTTGTCTCAGCTCCGTGTTGGCGATGCGATTTCATATGAAGTGAAAAATTCGCTGGTGACCAAAATCACGATTACACAAACTTCGGCAAAATTGATCCGCGGCGAATTCTATTCCGCGAGCAGCGACGGGAAGACGATCCAGTATGTGAAAAATTCCGGAACTGCTCAAAGCGCTCTGGAAGCGAAGTTTGTATCTATTCTAGTCGATGTAACCATCGATGGTCTGACGGGTACAACCATTGCTGACCTTGTCAAAGGGGATATCCTGGATATCTCGCTCAATTCCAATGATCAAGTTGTTGCGATCAAAGTAGTGAATCGTAATGTAACGCTGATGATTGGCGCAACGGTTCGCAATTATGAAAGCGACACGCGGATTCTGGATTTTAAAGATAAAGACGGTAATCCGATGTCGGTGTATTTAACGGACAAAACAAGAATTGATCTAAACGGATCCACCGTTGCCGTGAGTGCTGCCGGTTCGTTGCTGGTTAAGAACAGGAAGCTGACCATCGGAGTAACGGACAATAAAGCGGTTCTCATACAATTCGTATACAAATATAGCGGAACAGTGGCAGCTATTAATACGAGCCAAGTTTCGATTACGCAAAGCAATGGTGCCATCATCACATTGCCGCTAGAGCTGCCGAATAGTATTGAAATTGCCGGTAAATCATCCTCTACTGTATCCGATGTTAAAGCAGGCGATACCGTAACCGGTTTGTTGAATGCGAATCAAGACAAAGTGATCACTTTGCAGGTTCACACGTCTCTGCAATCGAGTGTATTCTCAACAGATGTCGCTGGCAAACGTTTGAGGGTGAAAACATCGGATGGTTCCATTCTGGATTTGAATGCGGCTGCGATGGATATTTACAATGAACGCGGTGACAAAATCACACTGGCTGATTTGAAAGCCGGCCAAACCGGCAATGTTCAATATGTCGGCTTGACTCCCGTTGCGTACAAGCTCGTAAAAGTCACATACGGCAAGCTTACTGCAGTGAACGCAAGTTCCTTGGCGATCGTTGACAATAGCGGAGTTGTTACCAGCGTGACGCTGGGCGATTCTTATACCGTAGTGAAGAACGGACTAACAGGCAGCTCTTCCGCAGTTCTTCAAGTCGGCGACCGCGTCGAAGTGAAGAAGGATGCTAAAGACCGTGTCGTCGTTACGGTAAACAGCGGGATTAGCAAGAAGTTCTGGAAATATAATGCGGCTACAGGCGAGCTTTCCGTGAAGCGAGCTACGCTAACAGAGCTAAACACGTATGCCGTAACGTCGGCTACGAAAGTTACCCAAGGCGACCAGCAAATCGCGATCTCTCAATTGAAAGATGGCGATGCGATTCTGCTGTATTTCTACCAGAACGTATTGGTAGAAATCGCGAAGGTGTAGACACAGCATGAATGACGGATGTCCCGGTGTATTCGGCCGGGACATTTTTATTTTGCAATTCTGTGAAATCCTGCACGAATTCAGTCATTTAAGGTTCATTTGCGGTTGATTAATGCGACAATATTCGCTACACTTTGATTCGATGGTTCAATTAGGAGTGAGAGATCGGTTGAAGGCGAAAGAGAAAATGGATCATTTTTTGAGTGTGGTCGGCGAGATGTTCCCTGACGCACATTGCGAGCTCCATCACCGCAATCCGTTCGAGCTAACGATCGCAGTTCTGTTGTCTGCGCAATGCACGGATGAAACAGTCAACAAAGTAACGGCGGATTTGTTCCAAAAGTACCAGACGCCTGCCGATTATTTGGCTGTTCCGCTGGATGAGCTGGAGCACGACATTAGGCGCATTGGGCTTTTTCGCAACAAGGCTCTGTTTATCCAGAAGCTATGCCGGATGCTCTTAGAAGACTATGGCGGAGAAATACCGCAGCAGCATGAGGAACTGACGAAATTGCCGGGCGTAGGCCGAAAAACAGCAAATGTCGTAGTATCCAATGCGTTTGGGGTACCGGCAATTGCAGTGGATACGCATGTGGAGCGTGTATCCAAGAGGCTTGGTTTTGCCAAGGCTGATGATAGCGTGCTTGAAGTCGAGAAGAAATTGATGAAGCTGGTTCCGCGAGCCTTATGGACCGAAACCCATCATCGATTGATTTTCTTCGGACGATACCATTGCAAGGCTCAGAATCCGAATTGTCCGGTTTGTCCAATGGTAGATGAATGCAAAGAAGGCAAACAGCGTATGAAACCTGCTCTAAACCGAAAGGCTAAGTAATAAGACGTTTGACCCAAAACATAATGGATAAGGATGATCCCACATGAAATGCATTTCCGTATACACGAAAGACTTCGCTTTATTCTCTGATATCTATGAGCAAATCATGGAGTCCCCACCGCAAGAAAATGAAGAAATTATTGTGGAAGGCGTGACAGTAAGCGGAGCAGGCGACGTTCCGGATCAATATATTGAACGTATGAGACTTAAACCTGAATGTGTCGTCATGAAAGAGAAAGAGCGCAACATCACGATTCTTCAACATGGCGAAGTGTTTGAGATTTGCGTGCCTGCGGTACAACTGGTATAACAGCCGGTACGTTGAAATTCGTTTGAATGAGTAGGAAACAGGGAGAGAGAGAAATGAGCCAAACGATTGAAAAAGCTGCTCATTCGCTGGACACCTCGCTTGCAGAAATATCGCCGATCATGGCAGCCGCCGGGGATGCGCAAGACGCAGCGCGGCTGCTTGAGCTGCGAGATAAGCTGGGGAACGGGAAGTTGACCGTAGCCTTCTGCGGACATTTCTCAGCGGGGAAATCTACTCTCGTCAATCGGCTATGCGGCACGCAGTTGCTGCCGTCAAGTCCGATACCGACGAGTGCGAATGTCGTCAGTATTGTGAACGGGGAAGCGAAAGCGACCATTAAGAAGCTGGTAAACGGGCAAGAGCAAACGCTAGAGGTGCCTGTTAACGAAGTCAATGAGTATTGCAAAGACGGCGAAACCGTATTGTCCATTTCCTTGTCCTATCCGATCCCGCGTCTGGGCACGCACACTGTGCTGCTTGATACGCCGGGTATTGATTCCACTGACGACGCGCACCGGATGGCGACCGAATCGGCGCTTCATTTGGCAGACGTCGTTTTTTATGTCATGGACTACAATCACGTGCAGTCCGAAATCAATTTCACGTTTGCCAAACAACTCAAGGAGTGGGGCAAGCCCTTATATCTGATTGTGAATCAAATAGATAAGCATCGCGAGAACGAGCTTACATTTGAGGCGTATAAACAAAGCGTTGACGAAGCGTTCGGGAACTGGCATTTGGAGCCGAGCGGTATCGTCTATTTGTCGTTGCGCGAACCTAATCATCCGCATTCGGAATGGGCAGCACTTGAAGGATTGTTCGATTCGCTTGCCGATATTCGGGGACCGCTGGCGCTGTGCAGCGTAGATGCATCCGCCCGTTATGTCGTTCGGATGCACGGAAAAGCGATGGATGAGCAGGCAGAACCTGAACGCGAGCGGCTGCTGGAAGAAGCAGGCGGCGAAGGCGAAGCTGAGCGGGTTCGCGATGAAATCGCGGGACTTGAGGAGCAGCTGCGTGTTCACGCGGCTGAAGCGGAGAGCCTGCGCGTCAAGACCCGTCTGGATGTGCAAAGCATCCTCGATAATGCGAATATTACGCCGGCGGCTACGCGGGATCTGGCGCAAACTTTCCTGGAAAGCCGTAAGACCGGTTTTAAAGCAGGGCTTCTGTTTGCGGGAGCCAAAACCGCGGCCGAACAAGAGCGCCGGCTTCAAGCTTTCTTCAACGATTTGGCCGATCTTGTCCAGGCTGGAATCGAGTGGCACGTCATTGACCTGATGAGACGTACAGCGGATCGTTTGGGCTGGCGGGACGAAGCGCTAGAGAAGCAGTTGAAGGAAACGTTCGGCGGGTTATTGACGCCGGACTTATTGATCTCACTCGTTAACCCTGGGGCTGTCATGGGGAACGAGTATACGATGACCTACAGCCGCGAGCTTGCAGCGGCTGTGAAGGGGCTGTTCCGCAAGAGCGCGATGCCGCTCATCGACGCGCTCGGCGACCGCGCAGCAGCGGCCGCCGAAGCTGCCGCTGCGCCGCTGCGCGCACGGCT